>JAUJOD010000007.1 GCA_030447865.1 Nocardioidaceae bacterium | reverse complement strand
GACGCCCGAACCGGAGTGCGGCATGGCGATGTACGGGAACGTCGACTCGAACGCCAGATCGTTGGCGAAGACCTTGTCACCCTCAGCCAGCGCCTCAACGAGCTTGCCCGTCCGGACGGCGCCCTCAAGCGCCTGCAGCTCGATGTCGACCACGTCGTCCATGAGCCGGCGGCCGTTGGGGAAGCCCTGGGTGTCGCCACCCAGCACACCTAGCGGGTTGGGCTCAGCGGCAGGCGGGATCGAGGTGTTGAGCCGGAGCAGCTCAGCCGGCTGAACCTTGCCCATGGGCTTGTTGAGCCCCTCGACACCGGTCAGGAACACCGCGAACAGGTCGTTTCGCGGGGTCTTGGGCGCCGGGATGCCGTAGATGGCTTCGATCAGCTTCGGTACCTCAGGGTCCAACACCCGGTCGACGGCCGGCGCGACACTGGCGTCGTTCTCGGGTGCCAGTGCGTTGAAGGCGTCCTTCAGACCGGTGGGGACGACGACCTCGTTGACCAGCGGGTTGCCCAAGCGAGAAACCTGGACGAACTTGCCCTTGTAGCTGTGCGTGCCGTCGGCGGCCTGCACCTTAATGCTGCGACGATCATTGGTGGCCCACACGCCGATGACGGGGTCCTTGCCTGAGGTGATCTCCGAGATCGGCACCTGTATTGCCATGGTCTGAACGTTGAAGCCGGCAAGAGTGTCGTTACCGGTCTCGCTGAGGTCGGTGCCGTACAGCAGGTCGAAGATTCGCAGGTCCAAGAAGAACGGGTCGTCCGCCTGGCCAGCGAAGCTCGCTCCGCCATTGTCAAGTCCGACGACGGCTTCGTGACGCAGGGCTGGGTAGTCGGGCATCGAGGCATCGCCCACGTACGACGGTGCAACAGGAGCGTCCTTCAGCAGGGTCGTCGTCTTGCCATTCTCGATCTTCTGCAGGGTGTACGTCTGCTTGAACAACAGGTTCTCGTCGTTGAAGGACGTGACTGGCCCGTTGTTGTACAAGAATGTGTCCAGGCCCCGCTTGTCGATCGTCTTGAACAACCACCGGTAGGTGATGTCGGGCTTGGCGTCGCCGTTGTTGTCGATGTTGATGTTGTAGCGAAGACCATCTGCTTCGCCGAACTGGTAGAAGTTTGGTCCGCCCGCTGGCTCCTCGAAGGGCCACACGTTGGAGATCAGCGTCACCGTGTCTGGACTGTCCGGGCTGACAAAGGCGTACAGGTCGGTGTGGTCCGCCTGCGGGTCGTTGGCGAGCGCAGGAGACTCACGGTGGCTGGATGCGGTGCTGAACTCGGCGCCGAGCAGAACTGCAGACCCGCCGAACGCTAATGCCGAGGAGGCAAACGCCGCGATGGCGCCGCGCACGCGACGCGTGCGGATGAATGAACCCACTTTGGTTGATCCCTTCTAGGACTGACGAGGCGTCGCGTCTTACACCGCCGCCACTGATGGTCAGGTGCGGACATCGTCAAGAGCCACCATAAACCGTTGCATGGTGTTACGGCTAGTCGAGCTTTGGTCACGAACGAGTAACTGTTGTGACGCTTGTGCACTTGTGTGACTTTTGAGACGGCGCGGGCCGTGACCAACCGCTCCTGCCGCGCGGTGACGAGCCGAGCAGAGTTGTGCTGCAGGTGGTCAAGAAGCAGAGCGTACGTCGTGGGCAGCGGGTCGGGCGTCGACAAGTCCGGTTACCAAGCTCCCCACCAGGGCAGCGACCTCGTGTCGCCCCAGCCGGAACGTCGCCACGCAGCTCCCTCCTCGCCACAGCGACAGCACCAGCAGCTCACCGTCGTCGTACCACGAGAGCCGCATTGCTCGCCCCTCCCCGCGCTCGTCCGTGAAGACGTCGCCATGTGCAGGCAGCGCCGCAATCGGGTCCATGGGGCCGATTCTGCCGCTGGGGGCGAACCGGCGCTAGAGGTCCACGCCAACCTGTGCCCTACCGCGGCTGGCGCACGCCGGTGAGCCAGTCCGCCGCCTCGCGAGTGATGTACCGCGGCGCAGTATGCCCGCCGTCGAACTCCTTGTAGGTGACGTCGTAGCCGCTGTTCTCCAGCTCGGGCACGATTCGCCGGCTGCACACGTCAATCGGGAGTACTGGGTCGCTCGTGCCGTGGGAGATGAAGAAGCGCGGTTCGCCGTGCTGGACCTGGGCCGCGGAGAACCCTGGTGAGAACGCCAGCACGGAGTCGAAGATGTCACCGTTCCCGATTCCCAGCGACAAGGCGTAGGAGGCGCCGTCGGAGAAGCCGCCGACCGCAAGACCGCTCACCGGGTAGGCGGTGGTCACGTCCTCGAGCAGTTGGTCGATGCGCCGAACGTCTGGTCCGTAGCTGCCGTGGATGACGTCCCACGACGGCAGCTGCGATTTCGGTGCGAGCAGGAGCAGTCGGTGCAGGTCGGCGAATGGCAGCAGCAGGTGCAAGACCCTGCCCGGCTCGCCGCCAGCCCCGTGCAGAAGGACGACCAAGCGCATCGGCCGCGCATCCTCGACGGGCGGCACGTAGGCGCGTCCCAACCGTTCCCCCTCACTGCCCGTGAAGTCGAGATAACCCGTGCGGCCAAGGGTCTCCACCGGCTGGCGGGGCCGGAAGGTGAGCCGCCCGAGCAGTGCCGGCGGAGTCGTGGGGAGGCCACCGCCCGAGGTGCCTGAGCCACTCACCGGACTGCCGAAGCCGCGCCCGCGTCCGCCACCGGCGTCACACGCCGCGAGTACCGCGGCCATACCCGCGACCCCGCCGCTGACCATAAACCGGCGGCGGGAGAATTCAGACCGCCGCGCAATCACGGCCTACCATCCAACGGTCACAAAGCTCTTGTCGGAACAGGCGCAGAAGCGGCGTGGTTGTCACGAGACTTTCCTCCGACGACGCAGGGATCAGTCAGTCAGCGACCAGCAACTGCTCGAACGGTACGACATCATCAAACTTGTCGAGTGGACCAGTTGGCCGGTTGCGGGCCACCTGAGCAGCGAGCTCGCCGGCGGCCCGCGCGATGCGGCGGTCTAACGCCCCGGCGCCGTCGCCTCCACCGCCCCAGTCCGACGATGCGGCGTACACCCCGGTAGGGACGACGAGCGCCCGCAGGTGGGAGAAGAGCGGACGTAGCGCATGGTCCAGTGCCAGCGAGTGCCGCTCGGTGCCTCCGGTCGCGGCGATGAGGACCGGCATGCCCGCAAGGGAGTCCTCGTCGAGCACGTCGAAGTACGACTTGAACAGACCGCTGTAGGAGGCGCTGAAGATGGGACTCACCACGATCAACCCGTCGGCCTGCACCGTGCTCGCGATCGCAGCGCGCAGCGGCTCGCTGGGGAACCCCGTAAGTAGATGGTTGGTGACGTCGCGCGCGTAGTCGCGGAGCTCGATCAGGTCGACGCTCGCCTCGACCCCGTGATCAGTAAGCGCGCGTTCGGTCGCGGCCGCCAACCGGTCACCGAGCAAGCGCGTCGACGACGGCTGGCTGAGTCCGGCCGTGACGACGGTCAGGTTCCGTCCTGTCATCGGGCACTCCCTTGCACCTCTACCGCTGGCCGGTCGCTGTCGGCTGGCTCGCGGGTCGACTCAGCGGCCGCCTTGAGGCTGGCATGAGTCGGCGCGTCAGGGACATGTGCAGGACGCAGCGCGTCCAGCTCTTCGCGCAGCACCGGTACGACTTCCTCCCCAAGCATGTCTAGTTGCTCCAGCACGGTCTTCAGCGGCAGCCCGGCGTGATCCATCAAGAACAGCTGCCGCTGGTAGTCGCCGAAGTACTCGCGGAACTTCAGCGTCTTCTCGATGACCTGCTCGGGCGTGCCCACGGTCAGCGGAGTTTGTTCCATGAACTCCTCCAGCGGCGGGCCGTGCCCATAGACCGGTGCGTTGTCGAAGTACGGACGAAACTCGCTCACCGCGTCTTGCGAGTTCCGTCGCATGAACACCTGACCGCCAAGTCCCACGATCGCCTGGTTAGCCGTCCCGTGGCCGTAGTGCTCGAAGCGCCTGCGGTACAACCCGATCAACCGGATGTAGTGCTCCTTGGGCCAGAAAATGTGGTTGGCGAAGAACCCGTCGCCGTAGTAGGCAGCCTGCTCGGCGATCTCGGGGCTGCGGATCGAGCCGTGCCATACAAACGGGGGTACGCCGTCCAGCGGGCGTGGCGTCGACGTGAACGACTGCAGCGGGGTGCGAAACTTCCCTTCCCAGTCGACCACATCCTCGCGCCACAGCCGGTGCAGCAGGTCATAGTTCTCAATGGCCAGCGGGATGCCGTTGCGGATGTCCTGGCCGAACCACGGGTACACCGGCCCGGTGTTTCCGCGGCCCATCATCAGGTCAACGCGACCGTCGGCGAGGTGCTGCAGCATCGCGTAGTCCTCGGCGATCTTCACCGGGTCGTTGGTTGTGATGAGCGTTGTCGCCGTGGAGAGGATGAGGTGCTGCGTTCGAGCAGCGATGTAGCCGAGCATGGTGGTCGGTGACGAGGGGACGAACGGTGGGTTGTGGTGCTCCCCCGTCGCGAAGACGTCCAGGCCTACCTCCTCCGCCTTCAAGGCGAGTCTCACCATGGCCTTGATTCGCTCACCCTCCGTGGGCGTGCGGCCGGTGACCGGGTCGGGTGTGATGTCACCCACCGTAAAGATCCCGAACTGCATGTGGACTCCTCTGAAGTTGCGCCCGGTAGTTGATGCGTCAACTATCTGAACGAACTGACTTCCCCCGCTATTCCCAGCACGCGGCGTTTCTGCTCCCGGTGGGCGGGTACCGTCCCGCCGTCCTGACCGCGCGGATCACCGGAACATGCGTGCTCGGCACCCGTCAGTTGGAGGAGGAAGTTGCCGTGGAAGGCTCGACAGTTCTGTGGATCATCTTGGGAATAGTTGCCTTGCTGGCTATTGCCGCCGCGATCTACTTCGCCACTCGCAAGCAGAAGGACACGCGTCGGCGCAAGGCCAAGTCCTTGCGAGAGGACGCGAAACCACACGTGGAGTCGCTCCGTGAACGCGAGGCCAGTGCGGAGCAAGCACATAGCCGTGCGCAGCGCGCTCAGGCCGAGGCGGAAGCAAAGGGCTCCGAGGCCCGCAAGCTGCGAGAGCGGGCCCAGCGCGAGGAGCAGTCTGCTAGGGAGTCGCGAGAGGAGGTCAAGGAGCGCCTGCGGAAGGCTGACAAGATCGATCCGGACACGGACCACCGCAAGGGTTGAGCCTCGCCCCTGGGTTACTGAACTTGATCGCACAGCTACTAATTGTTACGCAATACGCAGCGTGGTTAATTCGTCACTATTCCGGCGGTTACTATCAGTGACCGTGAAAATGGGTGAAACCTCTCACACAGTAACGAGTCCGACACGTATTGCAGTGATGCCGTCCTATCGAATGTTGGTGCCTCTTCCAGCAAAGAAAGATGGGCCGCACGGATTCCCTTTTCGGCTTTCTTTAGGGCATGCTTGGGAGAAGTGCGCCAACCGACCGGTGGCGACTCTCACAAGTGCACCGAAAAGGGACTCTCATGCGCAACATCGCTCGCAAGGCCATTACCGCGACTATGACCGTGGCGGCCACCGCAGCATTCGGACTTGGTGCCTCCTCCGAAGCCTGGGGCGGCAAGACCTCCTCTTGGGAGCGGGTCGGCACCACCGGCACCTCATCCTGGGAGCGCGTCGGCACCACCGGCACCTCATCCTGGGAGCGCGTCGGCACCACCGGCACCTCATCCTGGGAGCGCGTCGGCACCACCCGCACCTCATCCTGGGAATGAGGGCGGGGCCGCTTAAGCGAGGCTGCCAGAGCGGGAACTGACACAACCAGTCCCCCACGCAGTACCGTTCTGCTATGCCCTCAGTTCGTGGCGCACCCATCGGCAAATCGCGGTCCGCAGCGTCACGGCTAGAACTGACGGCTGCCAGTGTGGGGGTACTGGCTTTAGGTCTCACAGCCGCCGTATTGGCTGTCTTGCACTATCCAGCGCCCTCGGCTGAAGAGAGCGCCTGGCCGTCGGTTGCTGATCGAACCTTGGCGGCACTAATCATCGGTGCGCTGCTTGTTGCGTTGCATACGAGACCTCGCCGAGGTGTCGCTGCTGCTCAAGGCAGCGTGGAGACCATCCAGCTTGACGAAGTGTTGTTCGTTCCCGCGCTAATCATGCTGGTTCCTTGGCAGAGCATCGCCGTCGTAGCCCTAGCATCGCTAATTGGGAGCATCAAGGCCCGCCGGGGCTGGGTGAAGACCGTCTTCAATTTGGGCCAGATGACCTTAGCTACTTCTGTTGGGCTGTCGGTCGTCCAGATGTTGGGGGTCACTCCGACGTCCTCGCCAACCACCGGCGACGCGCTAGGTGGCATGCTCGGTGTCTTGGCCCTGACCACGTCGTCCGCTCTAAGCGTGCGGATGATGGTTTCCTATGCGTCGGGAGCCCCGCTCCTGCCGCTGCTCAAGGAAATCGGTGGCCGTTTCTTGCCCTGGACGGGCGCGGTGATGCTGGGTGGGGTGGGCGTTATTGCCGTGGGCGCGGAGCCGCTCTCGGCGGTGCTAGTGCTCGGGGTGGTTGCATTCGTCCACCGCGCTTACGCCGCCAGCGTGACGCAACAAGCAGCCCGCCGACAGTCCGAGCGCCTACAAGAGGCCATCGTTTCCCTCCGGTCTCAAACTGACCCGGACACTGTGCGCGAGGACCTGCTACACGCGGCTCGAAACTTGCTCGGGGCGGATATCGCCGAGATCGTTTCCGAGGACGAGCCGGATACTGCCCAAGCGCCGAGCGCACCGCTGTATCAGGGCCAGCGCCTCCGAGTGGCGCAGCGCAGCGGCACGGACCAATGGGACGATCGCGACCGCGACACATTGCGCACGTTGGCAGGTGTGGCTGGAGACATCCTCCGCTCGGTCGATCTGATTACCCGGCTCCGCACTATCACCAACTCGCAGAGCGAGGCAGTGATTGCGCTTGACATGGACGCTCGCATCACCTTCGCCAACCCCGCCGCCGTACACATGCTCCGCGCGCAGGACGCTGATGAACTGCTGGGTCAATCGGTACAGGAGAAACTTCCGCTGAGGCGGCGGCGGCAGCGGGTCGACTTCGCCAACATGGTGGCTCACCAGGCTGTACTGCAGGATGCCGACGGAGCACTCGGGCCACCAGACGGTGACACCCTCGACATCGCCTTCAGCATGACACCGCTGCGCGCCGAGGGCGCCCACGTCGGCGCAGTGCTGGTCCTGCGGGACGTCACCGAGCGCCGCGCGTTCCAAGACGAGCTGACCCGCCGCGCCCTCCATGACGAGCTCACCGGGCTGCCCAACCGCCGGCTGCTGCTCGAGCGGATGGACCATGCGCTGGCCCGGTCCACCAGCACTGGCCTCCAGCACGGATTGCTTTTTCTTGACCTCGACAGGTTCAAGCTGGTCAATGACTCCTACGGGCACATGGTCGGCGACAAATTGCTCGTGCAGGTAGCCAACCGGCTCCAAGGTGGCCTATCGCCAGCCGATTCGGTGGCCCGAATGTCCGGAGATGAGTTTGTTGTGCTTATCGAGGACGCCAATGAGATCGAAAAGGTAACCGCCGTCGCCGAACGGTTGTTGCAGATGTTGCAAGATCCCTTCGAAGTCGACGGGCACCATATCTTTATGTCGGCCTCCATTGGAGTCGGGTTGACCCGCCCGGGAGAGGGTTGGGACGACGCGTTGGCAACTGTGGACGCGGCCGCCTATTCCGCCAAGGCCGCCGGGCGCAACACATACGCAATCTCGACCGACACATCCGTCGAGAAGAGCAGAGCACGACTCGACCTCGAGGTGAGCCTTCGCCAAGGGCTGGACGACGACCAGCTGGAACTGCACTACCAGCCGGTCGTCACCACCGAAGACGAGGAGATCGTCGGCGTGGAGGCGTTGGTGCGTTGGCGCTCACCACAGCGCGGGGTGTTGTGGCCGCAGCAGTTCGTGCCGCTGGCGGAGGAAACCGGACTTATCGTGCCGATGGGCCGATGGGTGCTGGAAGAGGCCTGCGGCGCGGTGCGCGAGTGGACCCGGGAGAACCCAGCGCGCCGGCCGCTGACGGTCTCGGTCAACCTGTCAGCACTGCAGTTCGCTCAGCACCGGCTCGTCGAAGACGTCGCTGCCACGCTGCGGTCGACCGGTCTGCCAGCTGCCCAGCTCTGCCTGGAGATCACCGAGACCGTCCTGATGACCGACACCACGATCACGACGGCCACCCTGGACGCGCTGCACGACCTTGGC
This sequence comes from Nocardioidaceae bacterium, assembly GCA_030447865.1. Lineage (GTDB taxonomy): Bacteria > Actinomycetota > Actinomycetes > Propionibacteriales > Nocardioidaceae > JAUJOE01. The sequence continues at coordinate 47,883 of JAUJOD010000007.1, read as the reverse complement.
GTGCGCGTCGCCATCGACGACTTCGGCACGGGTTACTCCTCACTGTCGTACCTCAAACGGTTCCCCGTCGACGTCGTGAAGCTTGATCGGGCCTTCATCGAGGGTGTCGTAACAGACCCCGTCGACACCGAGATCGCTGGCGCCGTGATCCGGTTGGCGGCTGCGCTGGGCATGCAGGCAGTGGCGGAGGGGGTGGAGACCGACACCCAACGCCGGATGCTGGTGCAACTCGGTTGCCCGCTGATGCAGGGCTACCTCACCGCTCGTCCCCTCCCGCCGGCTGAGTTTCTGGACTTCTGGCGGCGCAGCCAAGGCGACCCAACAGTGGCTGACCTGCAAGTTCACCGCTCGCTCAAGCGGCACCGGCGGACCGGCCTCGCTGCCCCTTAAGCCGATCGATGGCGCCGGGACGGCAGGCCCCAGGCCCCCTCGCTCAGGTGCCAGCGACCTGGACTGGGCGGGAAACTGAGAAAGCTCCGAGTCGTTGTGTGCCTGGGTGGATAATGGGTCCACGCCCGAGTTTGAGGAGTCCCCGTGTCAGATCGGTTTCGTCCGGCCACCTACCCAGTCCCGGCGAGCGAGGCATTGGTCGAGTTCATGCGCACCGGCTGGTCAGACGGTGACGACCAGGTCGAGCGCCTCGACGTGGTTCCTTGGGCGGCGGTACGACGGTCAGCGCTCGCGCAACGCTTCTCCGGAGAACGGCTGGTCATTCCCGCTGGCCCCCTCAAGTCGCGCGCCAACGACACTGACTACCGCTTCCGCGCCGACACCGCCCACGTTTACTACACCGGCAACCAGACCTCCGATGCGGTGTTGGTGATGGACGACGGTGAGCCAACGCTGTTCTTCCGGCCGCGGCACGCAAAGAACGATGACGCCTTTTGGCGCGACGGACGGTACGGCGAAGCGTGGGCAGGGCGGCGGTTGTCCCTCGGTGAGGCACAAGAGGTCTTCGGGATGCCCTGCCGCCACCTTTACGAGTTGCCTGACGTGCTCACCTCCGGCGGCCCGACCCGCGTGCACCGTGGCGTCGACGCCGACGTCGACGCTCTGATCCCTCCGCACCCGGATTCCGGTGCCGACGCTGAGCTTGCCGTGCATATGTCGGAGATGCGGCTGGTCAAGGACGACTGGGAGGTCGCCCAGCTCCAGGACGCGATCGACGCCACCATCGTCGGGTTCGAGGACTCGGTGCGGGAGTGGGACAACGTCTTGAGGTACGGCGAGCGCTGGATCGAGGGCACGTTCTGGCGCCGCGCCCGGGCCGCCGGCAACGACGTGGGCTACGAGTGCATCGTGGCGGGCGGGCCGCACGCCACGACGCTGCACTGGATTGAGAACGACGGGGCGGTCACGCCCGGACAGCTGATCCTGCTTGACATGGGTGTTGAGAACCGGTCACTCTACACCGCTGACGTCACCCGCACGCTGCCCGTGGCCGGACACTTCTCCGCTGACCAGCGCCACCTGTACGACCTTGTGCTGGCCGCCCAGGAAGCAGGGATGACAGCGGTTCGGCCGGGAGCGCCGTACCGAGCCTTCCACCAGGCGGCCATGACGGTGCTCGCGCATGGGTTGGAGGACATGGGGATCCTGCCGTGCTCGGCTGAGGAGGCGCTGGAGAAGGACAGCGGCGTGTACCGGCGCTGGACCCTGCACGGCACCGGGCACATGCTCGGCCTCGACGTGCACGACTGCTCAGCGGCACGCAACGAGAACTACACCGACGGCAAGCTCGAGCCGGGCATGGTGCTGACCGTCGAGCCGGGTCTGTACTTTCAGTCCAGCGACCTGCTGGTCCCGGAGTCCCTGCGCGGAGTCGGTATCCGCATCGAGGACGACGTCTTGGTCACCGACGACGGCTGCCGGAACCTCTCGGGCGCTCTCGCCAGCAGCGCCGACGAGGTCGAGGCCTGGATGGCCCGCCTGGCGCCGTAGCAGTCGTCACTCGAAGCCGAGCACCTCTTCGCGCTTCTTGCCCCATTCCAGGGCGGACGCAATCCCGTCCTCCAGGGTCAACGCGCTGCGCCAACCGAGGATGTCGCCCGCTTTGTTGACGTTGGCGTAAGCCCCAACGGCATCACCCGGTCGGGGCGGTGCCTCTCGCGTCGGGACACTCGCCCCGTAGACCCTCTCGAACGCGGCGAGTAGTTCTCGTACGGTCGCGCCCGCGCCTGTCCCGACATTGAAGATCGTGCTGGGGGCATCGATAGCGGCAAGCGCGTCGTCAAAGCGCTCCACGGCGCAGACATGTGCCCTGGCGAGGTCCCAAACGTGGATGTAGTCGCGAATCCCTGTCCCATCGCGGGTCGGATGATCGGTACCCGTGATGACGAACTCGTCGCGGAGGCCCCGGGCGGTCAGCACGAGCTGGCCAATCACGTGGGTCGGCTCCCGGTCGTAGCTGCCCGAGGTGAGGTCGGGATCGGAGCCGATCGGGTTGAAGTAACGGAGGATGATGGCCCGCAAGTCGCTGCCCGCGCTGATGTCTTCCAGTGCCATCTCCATGACGCGTTTGGTGCGCGCGTACGGCGACGCGGGCGCAACCGGAGATGTCTCGTCAACCTCGAAGTCGTCCACGAGGGCGTAGACGGAGGCAGAGGACGAAAAGACGAGCCGGGGCTTGCCGAGGGACCGCAGTTCATCGAAGAGCTCCAGCGACTTGGCCACGTTGTCCCTGTAGTACTCATACGGCCGCTCGACCGACTCGGGCACCACGATGCGAGCGGCCATGTGGATCGTGCAGTCGAGGTCGGGGTGCTCAGCGACGATGCGCCGGAGCAGCGCTCGGTCGGCAATGTCCCCTTCGTAGAAGATACGATCCCGGACGAACTCTCGCCGACCCTTGAGAAGCGAGTCGAGCACGATGGGCGTATGTCCGGCCTGCTCGAGCGCCGTGGACGTGATACTTCCGATGTAGCCGGCGCCGCCGGTAACCAAGACCTTCATAGCCAACGAGGCTAGGCGATCACAGGTAGAGCCCGGTCTGGCCGTCCTCGAGCCGCTCGGCGGCGACGGCGTGCAGATCGCGTTCACGCAGCAGGATCAACGCCTCGCCGCGCACCTCGACCTCGGCCTTGTCTTCGGGGTCGAACAGCACCCGGTCACCGACCTCGACCGTACGCACGTTGGAACCCACGCCAGCGACTCGGGCCCAGGCCAATCGCCGGCCCATCGCCGCTGTGGCCGGGATAACGATCCCGGCGGAGGACCGCCGCTCGCCTGCCTCCGCGTCGAGGCTGACCAGAACCCGGTCGTGCAGCATCCTGATCGGTAGCTTGTCCTCGGCCGGGGTTGTCTTACGACTCACGGTTTCGCACTTCGGTGTCCGGTCCGGCTGCGTCAGCCGGCGAGCTTGCGGATCACAAGCACGACGGCGACCACGCCAGCCGCAACCGCTCCCGCCTTGGTGATGTTGTCGCGGTTGGGCGTGCCGTCAGCGTTGATGAACAGCGCCTTGGTGGTTGCCGCCTGCCGGCTGGCGATCGTCTTGGGCTGCACGCGGTAGACGAGCGTGTCGATCGTGCCAGCCAACCGGTTGCGGGTCACGGCGATGTCGGAAGAGATCTGGTCAGGCGTGCGATCACCGGAAACCGTGCTCAACGAATCCTCCTGCTGTCGATTGCGGGTGCCAGTCTCGCACGTCGGCGGACTCGGCCCGTGCCGCGGTCACCGCTCAGGGCCGTGTCCCGGCCGAGCGGGGGTCGAACCCGAACGGCAGCTCTAGCCGGTGGGCCCGCATCAACGCGTCGTCGCAGAGTACGTCGGCCGTGGGGCCGTCAGCGACGATCTGTCCCGCTGACAACACCACGGCTCGCGGGCATAGTTCGAGCGCGTAGGGCAGGTCGTGAGTCACCATCAACACCGTGATGTCGAGGGAGCGAATGATGTCGGCGAGCTCGCGGCGGCTGGCCGGGTCGAGGTTGGACGAGGGCTCATCGAGGACGAGAATCTCGGGGTCCATGGCCAGTACCGTCGCGACGGCGACCCTGCGGCGCTGGCCGAAGGACAGGTGGTGTGGCGGGCGTTTCGCGTGCTCAGCCATGCCAACCTGAGCGAGCGCCCGCTCCACCCTGGCAGTCAGCTCCTCGCCCTCCAGACCCAGGTTCGCCGGGCCGAAGGCGACATCGTCGGCGACGGTTGGCATGAACAGCTGGTCGTCGGGGTCTTGGAAGACCAGCCCCACCCGGCGCCTGATCTCCTGCAGGTGGGGTTTGGCCACCGGCAGGCCACTCACCTCGACGCTGCCGTGACCGGCCTCCAGGATCCCGTTGAGGTGCAGGACCAGCGTGGTCTTGCCCGCTCCGTTCGGCCCGAGCACGGCGACTCGCTCCCCTTGCTCGATCGCCAGGTTGACGCCGTACAACGCCTGGTGCCCGTCGGGATAGGCGTACGCAAGGTTGCTGACTTTCAGCACCGGGCCACCTACCCTCATCGGAGCAACCACGCCGCCAGCGCAACGAGCGCAGCAGCGGCCGGCAATAGCAACGCGCGGCTCCAGTCCCCGGCGGAAGCTGGAGGCGGGGCTAGTCCCGGCAGGGTGCCTGAGTAGCCACGGGACAGCATTGCGAGGTGAACGCGCTCGCCCCGCTCGTACGACCGGACGAACAACGCCCCCGCGGCGTGCCCGAGAACTGGCCAGTGTCGAGGCTGGGTCGCTACGAATCCCCGCGACTCCCGAGCGATGCGCATGCGGCGAAGCTGATCGCCGGTGACGTCGAGGTAGCGGATCATCATCGCCATGATCTGGACCAGTTGCTGCGGGAGCTTGCCCTCCAGACCGGCGAGGAGAGCCCGTGGCTCGGTGGTCGCCGCGAGCAGCAGACCCGCCGCCACCCCGAGAGTCGCCTTGGCCAGCAACGACAAGCCGGCCTCAAGTCCGTCAGCCGACACCGTGACGCCGAGGAACTGGGTGCGCTCCCCGACGGCGATGAACGGCAGCAGAACGGCGAAGACGACGAACGGTGTCTCAACGACCATCCGCTTGGCCAAGTAGGAGACCGGGACCCGCGAGCAGGCGACGGCGACTGACAAGGCCAGCGCGTCGAGGCCGTAGGCCCAGTACTGCGTGCGGGGTGTCGCGACCACAGCCAGGACAAAGATCAGGAGCGCGATGAGCTTGCACTCGGCCGGCATCCGATGCAGCGCAGAGTGCCCGTGGTAGTGCAGGCGGTGGCCGTGCCCGGCGCCCAAGGCAGGTCAGTTCTCGGAGCCAGCTGCGCGCCGACGTACGACGTAGGCGAGACCACCGGCACCGAGCAAGACCACCGTCACTCCCACCACTCCGGCGATGCCCCCGCTGAGGCGATCGTTCGACACATCCTCGGTCGAGTAACCCGCCAGTGGTGAGTCGGCGGCCACGCTGGATTTCTCCTTGGCGGCGAACCCCTGATCAGCGGCCACCTTGTTGAGGCCATCGGGGTGCCCAGAGGCGTAGTAACTCGCCAACCCAGCCAGGGCCAGGCACACGAGCAAGGCGATGACCGCGAATGTTCGCGTGGACGGGCCGCCGCGTGGGGAGACCCTCGTGGTCGACTCGGTCGTCATGACGTCACCGGCTTCGGATCGGTGCGGATCTCGAGGGGTCTTGGCGACAGCAGGTGCCGGGCGGCGTACACGAGATCGGGTCTGACCGCCAACACGCTACTCACCGTGAGTGCGGTGATGACTGCCTCGCCCACCCCGATGAGGACATGCCATCCGACCATCGCCGCCATCAGGGTGGACAGCCGGATGTCGGCGGTACCGCCGAATTCAAACAATCCGACGAAGGCGAAAGCCGCGGCGGGAACCGAGATCAGCGCCCCGAGACCTGCTCCGGCCACGACGGTCTTGGGAGAGTTCGGGCCGACTACGGTCACGATCTTCACGATGCCCCATCCGACGGCGACGGTGATGATCCCCATCAGCGTGACGTTCGTCCCCAGTGCGGTGAGGCCGCCATCGGCAAATAGCAGGCTCTGCACCAACAGCACAGTGCTCATGCACAATATGGCGGTCCATGGGCCTACCAGGACCGCAGCCAGCGCGCCCCCCAGCAGGTGGCCGCTCGTTCCGGCTCCTACGGGGAAGTTCAGCATCTGGGTGGCGAAGATGAAGGCAGCGACTAGCCCCGCCATCGGCGCCGTCTTCTCGTCCAGCTCATCGCCAGCCTTGCGCAACGCGACAGCCAACGCCCCTGCGGCTACGACACCGGTCGCAATCGAGGTTGGCGCGTTGATGAACCCGTCAGGGACGTGCATCCGGCCTCCTGGTCGGAGAGTGGCAAGCCACGGACTCGGCTTGATCGCTTACTGCCTATCATATGCAGTTGCGAGCAATTGGCAATAAGCCACGCTAGCGGCCGCTACGCGCCCGTCTGGGACCTAGGATGCTGGCCAGCGGCCGTAGCCCAACGGCAGGAGGCACACGGTTTAGGTCCGTGACAGTGTGAGTTCGAATCTCACCGGCCGCACCCGTGTCTTCGCTATCCGGGCAGCCAGTCGGCGACCACCGGCGCCATCGCGCGCAGCGCCTGCCCGCGGTGGCTGATCGCGTCCTTCTCGTCGTCGGTTAGCTCGGCGCTGCTGCGCGTATCGCCGTCGGGAGCGAAGATCACGTCATAACCGAAGCCGTTTGTGCCGCGCATCTCGGTGAGCACACGGCCGCGCAGGACGCCGTACTCGACATGCTCTCGCCCACTGGGCAGGCACAAGGCGAGCGCACAGCGGAACTCCGCTCCCCGCCGTTCTTCCGGCGTGCCGCTGAGCTGGGCCAGGACCAGCTCGTTGTTGGCGGTGTCGTCCTTGGCCAGTCCCGCCCACCGGGCCGACAAGACCCCCGGCATGCCGCCCAGCGCATCGATGCAGATGCCGCTGTCGTCGGCCAGCGACGGCAGCCCGGTGGCGACTACGCCAGCGCGCGCCTTGAGCAGCGAGTTTCCTTCGAACGTCGCCTCGGTCTCGGCCGGCTCGTCGTACGGCGTCACGTCGTCGGTTCCGAGCACGTGCACGTCCGGGAGCGAGACGCCCAGGATGCGGCGCACCTCGGCGAGCTTCTTGGTGTTGCGCGAGGCCAGGAAGACCCGGGTCATGAGCCGAGCGCGCGCTGCTGGATCGCGGTCAGGTCGGCGCACCCCTTGGCGGCCAGGTCGAGTAACTGGTCGAGGAGGTTCCGCTCGAAGGGAGCCCCCTCGGCGGTGCCCTGCACCTCGACGAAGCGGCCCTCGCCGGTCATGACGACGTTCATGTCTGTCTCGGCGCGGACGTCCTCTTCGTAGGGCAGGTCCAGCCTCGCCTCACCGTCGATGATCCCGACGGACACCGCAGCGAGCGACTCCATCAGTGGCTCACCGGCCAGCGCGCCTCGGCCTCGCAGGTCGGCAACGGCGTCAGCCAGCGCGACGTACGCGCCGGTGATCGCCGCGGTGCGGGTGCCGCCATCAGCCTGGAGGACGTCACAGTCGACGACGATGGTGTTCTCACCCAGCGCCTTGTAGTCGATGACCGCGCGCAGGGATCGGCCGATGAGTCGAGAGATCTCGTGGGTGCGCCCCCCGATGCGGCCCTTCACCGACTCGCGGTCGCTTCGGGTGGACGTGGAGCTGGGCAGCATGGCGTACTCGGCGGTCACCCAACCCAGGCCGCTGTCTCGGCGCCAGCGGGGTACGCCGACGCTCGCGCTCGCCGCGCACAACACTCGAGTGCGGCCGAACTCCACAAGCACCGACCCAGCGACGTGGTCGAGCCAGTGGCGGGTCAGGGTGACTGGGCGCAGCTCGTCAGCGGCACGGCCGTCTGCTCGGGTCATGCCCGCGACCCTACCCACCCCACCCCTCCCGCCGAACCGCCGAATGGTCGCTTGCCTACTTCGTTCACAGGTCGTACTGGTTCCCTGGTGCCGCGAGGTCGATGTCGCCGTCGAAGTGAGGCGCAGCCTCAGCGAGGACCGCGGCTGGGGAGTACCACGGGGGTATATGCGTGAGCACCAGTCGGCCGACGCCGGCTCGCGCGGCGGTCTCGGCGGCCTCCCTGCCGGTCATGTGGAGGTGCGCGGGGTTGTCAGGGCGATCGCGAAAGGCCGCCTCCGCCAGCAGCAGGTCGCACCCAGCTGCCAGCGTGTCCAGCGCCGTACACGGGCCGGTGTCGCCGCTGTATACGAGCGTGCGACGGCCGTCGGTCAGCCGCAGCGCATAAGCCGGTGGAGGGTGGGCGACCGCCGCGACGCTGACCAAGAAGGGGCCGATGGCGAACGGCTGCTCCGGCAAGGCCCGAAAGTCGAACTCCGCACGCATGCCGTCGGCTGGGTCGAGGTCGTACGCCCTCGCCATCCGCTCCGCCGTACCGGCGGGGCCGTAAACGGGCAGCTGGCCCAGGGGCCCATCAGGGCGGTACTTGCGGAACACGTAGAACCCGCACAAGTCCAGGCAGTGGTCGGCGTGCAGGTGCGACAGCGCAACGGCGTCGATCTCTGCGAGGTCGACGTAGCGCTGCAGTGGACCTAGCGCACCGCTACCGAGGTCAAGGAGCAGCTGGAACGTCCGCCCGACGTACGGCGCTTCGAGCAGGTAGCACGACGCCGCCGACTCCGGGCCCGGGAGGGAGCCCGAGCAGCCGACGACAGTGAGCTTCACCGCACGGGCTCGGCGAACCGGTCGACCCGCTCGAGCTCTGGTCCAAGGAAGCGTTGCCCCACGTCACGGAACTCGGCTGGATCACCGGTGGTGAGAAAGCGGTGGACCGGTGGTGGGAGGTGGTCGGGGCGCTCCAGTCCCTGGCGCACCAGCAGCGAGTAGACGTCCTTGGCGGTCTCTTCGGCGCTCGAGACCAACGTGACGCCGTCGCCGAGCACGTACGAGATGACGCCGGTAAGCAGCGGGTAGTGCGTACACCCGAGAACCAGCGTGTCGACGCGCGCCCGAACCAGCGGGTCGAGGTACTCGTTGGCGACCTGCAACAGTTCCGGGCCGCTGGTGATGCCCTCTTCGACGAAATGGACGAACCGCGGGCAGGCTTGGGTGGTCAGCGCGACGTGTGGTGCGGCGGCGAATGCGTCGTCGTACGCCATCGACGTCTTCGTCGCCTCCGTGCAGATGACTCCCACCTGACCCGAGCGGGTCGCGGAGACGGCGCGTCGGGTGGCCGGGAAGATCACCTCGACGACCGGCACGGGGTAACGCTCCCGGGCATCCCGCAGCATTGCGGCGCTGGCCGAGTTGCATGCGATGACCAGCGCCTTGACGCCCACACCGACCAAGTGATCGAGGCACTCGAGCGCATACTGCCGCACGGCGCTGATCGGCTTTGGTCCGTACGGCTGCCGGGCAGTGTCGCCGAGATAGACGATCGGCTCGTGCGGCAGTTGGTCGAGCACGGCGCGGGCGACGGTCAGGCCGCCGAAACCCGAGTCGAAGATGCCGATAGGTGCGTCTGCCACGGTGCAAAGGCTACGGCGCTCGGCCGGCTGGCCGCCGTACCGGGGAGCCCCCGCCAGCCAGGATTTCCACGATGGCCCGGTTTGGGGGGTATCTCCGGCACCAGGCGGGAATACTCCATGAAGTGAATGGCCCGGCGCACTTTCAGAACGGCAGCGTCGGCTGGGGCGGTCCGTGAGCTGGGTCGACACCATCAAAGAGCGAGCTCACTGACTCGCCGGCATGGACGCGGGAGATTGCCTCGGCGAACACCTCGGCGACCGTGCGCACCTGGAGCTCCGGCCAGTCGCTGGGTCCCGGCACGGTGTCGGTCGTGACCACCTCGGTGATCATTGGGTGGTCGCGCAGCCTGGTGACGGCCTTGCCGACAAACAGGCCGTGGGTGCACGCCACCGCCGCCTCGGTGCAGCCCTGTTCGGCGAGCTTGTCGAGCAGTTCGACGATCGAGCCGCCGTTGGCGATCTCGTCGTCGAGGATGACCGCCTTGCGCCCGGCCACATCGCCGACGATCGCGTCGATCACCACCGTCTCGTCGTCCAGCCGCTGCTTGCTGCCAGCCGCCACTGGTACGCCGAGGAGCCGGGCGAACTGGGTAGCGGTCTTCGCGTTACCCAGGTCTGGCGAGACCACGATCGCGTCGTCGAGGTTGCGGCCTCGGAAGTGCTCGGCCAGCACGCCGAGCGCTGTGAGGTGGTCGACCGGAACCGAGAAGAAGCCGTGGACCTGCGGGGAGTGCAGGGTCATCGTCAGGATTCGGTGGACGCCGGCGGTGACGAGCATGTCGGCGACCAAGCGGCCGCCGAGGGAGATGCGGGAGGCATCCTTCTTGTCCGACCGGGCGTACGCGTAGTACGGGATTACCGCGGTGATCTGGGCAGCCGAAGCTCCCTTGGCAGCGTCGATCATCAGCAGCAGCTCCATCAGGTGCTCCTGTGTTGGCGGCACGAGGGGCTGCACGAGATAGACATCGCGCTGACGGCAGTTCGCCTGCAACTGCACCTGGAGGCAGTCGTTGCTGAACCGGTTGACCTGCACCGGCGAGAGGCCAACCGCGAGGGAGTGACAGATGGCCCGGGCGAGCCCGCCATGGGCGCTGCCGCTGAACACGACGATCTCGCGCACAATCACCTCGCCGGTAGAGCCGCCCGCTTGAAGCCTACCCGCGGCCCCCGGTGACGGCCGCGGCAGCCTTGGGTCGGCCGCCCGCGCCGAACCGCTGACCTAAGTCGGAGATCAGGCGGCGATTCGGCGCCGTGGCCCCACTTTGGTCAGCATCTCGGCGCACTTCGTTGCGGCCACCAGAACCTCTCGAACATATCGGGGATCGTTCATCACGTCTTCACAGGCGAACCGCAGAACTAGCCATCCGTCGATGACCAAGAGGTTGTATCGACGGGCGTCCCGCGCCAAGGCAGTACGTCCCCCGTGCCACTCGAAGGAGTCGGCCTCGAGCACGATCCGAAGTCGATCATCGGTGAGATCGGGACGCACTCCCGGACGCAGCTGTACTTGCGGTCTGACCGCCAGTCCCGGCACCGTCAAGGCGATGGCGCGGAGAACCGACTCGAAAGGGTTCGCCGCCAAACCAGACGCCTGCTGGGCCACTGCCCGTATCTGCGGACAACCCGGGCCTCGGGCGCCATCGGCGATGCGATCGAGCACGCCATGCGCGACTCCGTGCCGAAGAGCCGAGTCAGCTATGGCCAACGCATCATCGAAGGGCAGTGAGCGGAAGCAGTGCACAAGGGTGGTCTCGCGGCTCGTTGCCAGCCCGTCGATCTGGTCCTCGCGGAGGTTGCCCCGGTGCACTTGGGCCAGCGGAACCGGGGGGATCGAACGCCATTTCGGGACCAGCACGTGCGGCGTGCGTGGCACTTGCTTGACCTCCCAGCCGTGGTACAGGGCCGCATTGGTAAGGCACAGGACTCCGTTAAGCCTGCCGGCCGCCGCTAGCGCAGCGTCGATCTCGCGCAATCCGTAGCGGCCACGCGCCAGCCGGACTACGTCGCCAGCGGCTACTGCCCGTTCGAGGTCGGCCCGACCCGCTAACCCAACGAGTGTCGCGCGGGTCGCGACTCCCCCTAGTTGGTGCAGCCATTCGACCACCGACATGGGCCTATCGTGGCTTGCCGCGCCTCCCCGGCGCACCTGGCTATCCACAGCCGTGCGAAAGTCCTGACCGAAGTCCCCGGATCAGCCCGTTGTCGAGTCTTGAAGCGGACTTTGGTCAGTACTTCGGCGGGTGCCACAGAGCCAACGGGAGGCCGGGCCGGGAGAGGCTCAGGCCCAGAGCTGGCCTTCGAGGCGCTCTTCGGCCTCGTCGATGGTGCCTTCGTAGGCGCCGGTCGAGAGGTACTTCCAGCCGCCGTCAGCGACGACGAAGGCGATGTCGGCTGCCTCCCCCGCTTTGACGCAGCGGGCGGCCTGGGCAAGCGCCGCGTGCAGGATCGCACCGGTTGAGATGCCGGCGAAGATGCCCTCCGCTTCCAACAGCTCACGGGTACGGCGCACGGCGTCGCGCGGGCCTACCGAGAACCGCGAGTCGATCAGCTCGGCGTCGTACAACTCAGGAACGAAGCCCTCGTCGAGATTGCGCAGGCCATACACCAGCTCGCCGTACCGCGGCTCGGCGGCGATGACACGCACGGCGGGCTTGCGCTCCCGGAAGAAGCGGCCGACTCCCATCAGCGTGCCGGTCGTCCCAAGCCCCGCGACGAAGTGGGTCACCGAGGGCAGGTCGGCGAGGATCTCGGGGCCGGTGCCCTCATAGTGCGCCAGCGCGTTGGCGGGATTGCCGTACTGGTACAGCATCACCCAGTCGGGGTGCTCCTCGGCCAACCGTTTGGCGACGCGGACCGCCTCGTTCGAACCGCCCGCCGCCGGCGAGCTGACGATCTCGGCCCCCCACATCTGCAGCAGCTGACGACGTTCGATTGACGTGTTCTCCGGCATCACACACACCAGCCGGTAGCCCCGCAGCTTGGCTGCCATCGCGAGCGAGATGCCGGTATTGCCGGACGTCGGTTCGAGGATGGTGCAGTGCGGCCTCAGCCGACCGTCCTTCTCGGCGTCGGCCAACATGCTCACTGCGGCGCGGTCCTTGACGGAGCCCGTGGGGCTGCGGTCCTCGAGCTTGGCCCACAGCCGTACGTCGGGAGAAGGCGACAGGCGCGGTAGCCCGACCAGCGGTGTGTTGCCGATCGAGTCCACCGCCGAGTCATACCTCATCTGGCGGTCTGTCCCCCCGCCACCGCTGGCAAAACGACCACGACGTCGCCATCAGTCACTGTCGTGTCGAGCCCGCTGAGGAAACGAACGTCCTCGTCATTGACGTAGACGTTGATGAAGCGCCGCAGGTCCTCCCCCTCGAGCAGCCGGCTCTTGATCCCGGGGTTACTGGACTCGACGCTGTCGATGACCTCGGCGAGCGTGCCGCCGCTGCCGTCGACGGTCTTGGCACCTCCGGTGTACGTGCGCAGGATCGTGGGGATGCGGACCTCAACTGCCATGGGGGGGCCTTCCGGGGGTCGCAAGCGCGGCGCTCACTGGTGGATGTCGATCTCTTCTTCGGTGACAATGCCGTCAACAATCCGGAACGAGCGAAATTCCACCGGACCCGCACCGTTTCCACACTCCGCGGTCGACACGAGCACGTAGTGCGCGTCGGGTTCCGCAGCCAGGCCGATGTCTGTCCGGGAGGGGTACGCCGCGGTGGCGGTGTGCGAGTGGTAGATCACGACCGGCACCTCATCGCGATCGTCGAGCTCCCGCCACACCTTCAGCTGTTCCGTTGCGTCGAAGCGGAAGAACGTCGGTGAGCGTTCTGCGTTGGTCATCGGCACGAAGCGGGTCGGCTCGTCGCCGCCAGCGGCGCCGGCCACGATGCCACAGGCCTCGTCGGGGTGGTCGCGACGGGCGTGGGCGACGATCTCGTCGTACACCTCCCGCCCGATCCGCAACACGGCTCAAGGATAGGCCGCGCAGGTCCGGCTCACCCGGGGGAGATCAGCGGCGGACGGCGTCGATCAGCGACTCGAGCAGGTAGCCCAGCCAGCCGTAGATCTCATAGACCGGCAGCCGCTCGTCGTTGTCGTCGAGCGTCTCCCAGTAGTCCTCGTCCTCCGCGGTAACACCCAGGCGCTCTGCGAGCGTCAGCCGCAGGGCGGTCAGGCACCGCATCCACGCCCGCGCCTGTGCGGGATCGAGGACGAACTCCAGGTCGTCAACCTCTTCATCCTCAACGCGGCCGATCGTCTCCAGCAGCACCGACGCGTCAGCCACCTTGGCGTCACGCAGGCTGCGCTCGGTGTAGCGCCGGAACTCCGCGGCCGCCTCTTCGTCGTCCAGGTGCGCGTTGGGCAGCAGGCGCAGCAGCGCCGGATCGTCCGGCGCCTCTCGTGGCCCGTCGACCGTCAGCATCGCCTCCAACGGGTCGGCGGCCGGATGCGGCGCCGACTCGCCGTCGCGGAGCAGCTCGATCAGCTGGCGGGTGAGGTTCGCCAGCAGCCGGGCGGCGTACGCCGGTAGGTCGACGTACACCGACCCCTTGCGGTGTGGGCGGAAGTGCGTCATCCGTCGCTCTTTTGCAGCGTCGCCCACAGGCCGTAGGAGTGCATGGCCTCCACATCGCGCTCCATCTCCTCCCGGGTGCCGCTGGAGACGACCGCCTTCCCCTCGGTGTGCACCTGCATCATGAGCTTGCGGGCCTTGGACTTCGGGTAGTGGAAGTAGTCGGTGAACACGAAGGTGACGTATGACATCAAGTTGACGGGGTCGTCCCACACCAGCGTGAGCCACGGCAGTTCTGGCACCACGACCTCGTCGGTGTCGGGGCGCTCGACCGTGATGGCGTCCGGGGCGGTCACCGCCTCATTCTCACCTAGTCTGAGTCCGTGCACTCGACCGCCTTGTTGACCGACCACTACGAGCTGACCATGGTCCAGGCGGCGCTTCGCTCCGGCACTGCCCAGCGGCACAGCGTCTTCGAGCTGTTCGGCCGCCGACTGCCCGGGGGTCGACGGTACGGCGTGGTCGCCGGCACCGGGCGCGTGCTCGATGCCGTCGAGTCGTTCCGCTTCGACGGCCCTCAGCTGGACTACCTCCGCGAGCAGCAGGTCATCGATGAGCGAACTCATGAGTGGCTCGCCGGTTACGCGTTCACCGGAAACATCTGGGGTTACGGCGAGGGCGATGCCTACTTCCCCGGCAGTCCGCTGCTGGTTGTCGAGGCCAGCTTCGCCGAGGCCGTCGCCCTCGAGACACTGGTGCTGTCCATCCTCAACTTCGACTCCGCGGTCGCGTCCGCCGCCTCGCGGGTGGTTGGAGCGGCCGAGGGCCGGCCCTGCATCGAGATGGGCTCGCGGCGTACCCACGAGTCGGCAGCGGTGGCGGCGGCACGGGCGGCGTACATCGCCGGATTCGACACGACGTCGAACCTGCAGGCCGGCATGCAGTACGGCGTCCCCACCCGGGGCACCGCGGCACACTCCTTCACCCTGCTGCACGACACCGAGCGAGACGCGTTCGTGGCGCAGGTCGAGTCGCTGGGCCGTGACACGACGCTGCTCGTCGACACCTATGACATCGCCGAAGCGGTGCGGGTCGCCGTCGACATCGCAGGACCAGACCTGGGGGCGGTCCGCATCGACTCCGGCGACCTCGGCGTGTTGGCCCGACAGGTCCGGGTGCAGCTCGACGCCCTGGGCGCGACAAAGACCCGAATCGTCGTCACCGGTGACCTCGACGAGTTCGCGGTGGCCGGTCTTGCTGCGGCACCGGTCGACGGGTACGGCGTTGGCACGTCGCTGGTGACCGGCTCAGGGCACCCAACCTGTGGCTTCGTCTACAAGCTTGTCTCCCGTGCCGCGTCGACGGCGTCGGACGCCCCCATGGTCTCGGTGGCCAAGCGGAGCACCGACAAGACGTCACGCGGTGGTCGAAAGTGGGCGCTGCGACGACGCAACCCCGCAGGCGTCGCTGAAGTCGAGGTCGTCGGCATCGACCAAGAGCCTGCCGACGACGGGAACGACAGGCCGCTGCTTCGGGCGCTGATCCGTGACGGTGAGATCGTCGGCCGTGAACCTCTCCACGCCGCCCGCGAGCGGCATCGAGCCGCTGTGGCGGAGCTACCGGTCGAGAGCCGCAAACTGTCCCGTGGTGAGCCCGCGATCGAGACGGAGTTCGTCGGCCGCACATAGACCGGCGGCAGGCCTCCCCCTGCGGCAACGCTGCCCGAGACGGCTACCGTGAGCACGGAGCAGTCGCGCGTAGAGGAGGAGAAGGTGACAACGGCCCTCATCGTCGTCGACGTGCAGAACGACTTCTGCGAAGGCGGCAGCCTCGCCGTTGAAGGCGGCGCCGACGTGGCGTTTCGCATCGGTCAGCGCCTGCGTCGTTGGTCAGAGGCGGCACCGAGCGAGCAGGAGTACGCCGTTGTCGTTGCCACCCGCGACCATCACATCGACCCCGGCGCGCACTTCTCGAGCAACCCCGACTTCGTGGACTCGTGGCCTCCCCACTGCATCGCGGGAAGCGAGGGCGCGGCGTTCCATCCGAACCTCGACCCGCAACCGTTCCACGCCGTCTTCCTCAAAGGCGAGCAGCAAGCGGCGTACTCCGGGTTCGAGGGGACGGCGGCAGACGGTCGGCCGCTCGCTCGGTGGCTGCGCGAGCACGATGTCACCGACGTCGAGATCTGCGGGATCGCTACGGACTACTGCGTTCGGGCCACCGCACTCGACGCCCAGCGGGAGGGCTTCTCGGTCCGGGTGCTCACCGACCTCGTCGCCGGCGTCGCCGCCTCGACGACCGACGCAGCGCTCCAGGAGATGCAGGCGGCCGGCGTTGCGATCAGCTGAGCGTCCGTCCTCGTCCCCGCCGTCCGGCGGAGCTGTCAGCCGAGCGGAACTGCGCGAGCACCTGGTCAGCAGCGGCATCGCCGGCGAGGTCGCCACCCCGCGCAGTACCAATCTCGGCAATTTTGCGCGGTGCAGCGCCCGTGAGCCGCTCTACACCTTTGGGCTGGAGTACGGCGCCGAGTGGACGCCGGCCGCGATCCTCGCGCTGATGGCGGCCAAGGTGGGCGTCTCACCCGACGAAACCTTCACCGATGGAATCGACACGATCGACCCCGACCGCACGCTCGACGCGCTGGACCGGATGTCGGCGCGAATCAAGCTCGCGGCCGAGCAACGCGAGCGCGTGCTGCTCGCCACCGGACATCCCGGTGCCCTGCTCGCCATCCACACCGAGATCGCCCAGACGCTCAGGGCTGCTGGGTGTGAGCTGCTGACGCCCGCTGCTGGGCAGGTCGTCGACGTCGACGACGGCTCGCACCCGCGCATCGTCCACATGACTGGCGTTGCGATGGTGAGCAGCGGGGCGGCGCTCAAGCACACCCACTCGCCCGGGCCGATGATCACGATGCTGCAGGACCTTGCCACCCGGGAAGAACCGCCGCCCGACCTGGTGATCGCCGACCACGGCTACGCGGGTGCGGCTGGTCAGGCTGGTGTGGACGCCGTCGGGTTCGCCGACTGCAACGACCCGGCGCTGTTCATCGGCGAGGCGCTCGGCAAGGTGCTTGTATCGGTGCCGCTCGATGACGGCGTGCTGCCGGACCTGTACGCCCCGTTGACGGCGTACCTGCTGCGCGGTCTCTAGTGCACGACCTCCGGGAGGTCCTGCAGGCGCGGGTCGTCCTGGTCGGCGAAGTACTCCGAGTGCCTGGTCGCATCGTGGCCCTCGGGCGCCTTCATCGCGCGCAGCAGCCACGTCGCCACGGCGCACACAGCGAGGTTGGCGAGAGTCGCGAGGAACCCCGCGTAGATCACGTTCGGAGTGTCGAAGCCGAGCTCTGACAGTGGGAACGCCGACCCGCCGAAGTGCTCCTTCGTGACCGTGACGGTGCCGTCGGCGTTGAAGACCTTCTGCTGGATCTGGTACGTCGCCCAGAACCCCACCGCCATGCCCGCCGCCCAGCCGGCGATGAGCGCCCACCGGTGGAACCAGCGGGTGTACAGGCCCAGCACGACTGCAGGCAACGTCTGCAAGATGATTATTCCGCCGATGAGCTGCAGGTCGATGGAGAACTGTGGATCGAGCGCGATGATCGCGACAAGAGCGCCCACCTTGACGACAAGGGACGCCAGCTTGCTGCTTTTCGCCTCCTGCGCGGGCGTCGCGTCTTTGTTGATGTACTCCTTGTAGATGTTGCGGGTCCACAGGTTCGCGGCCGCGATCGACATGATGGCGGCGGGCACCAGCGCTCCGATCCCGATGGCGGCGAACGCCACGCCGGAGAACCAGCTCGGGAACATCTGGTCGAACAGCAGCGGCACGATCGTGTTGCCGTCACCCGGCTCCCCAGCCTCGGGGTCGGCGCCGATCGGGACGATCCCGGCCTTGATCGCCATGTAGCCGAGCAGCGCCAGCAGACCGAGGATGAAGCTGTACGCAGGCAGCGCCGCCATGTTGCGCTTGATCACGTTGCGGTCGCGGGAGGCGAGGACACCGGTGATCGAGTGCGGGTAGAGGAACAGCGCCAGTGCCGAGCCGAAGGCGAGCGTTGCGTACTGGAGCTGCACCGGACCGGCCAGCAGCACGCCATCCGCCGGGTTCGGTGAGTCGGCGAACTTCTGCTCCGCCGCCCCGAAGATCTCCTGCCAACCGCCGAGCTTGTAGGGGATCACGATCACCGCGACGATGATCACCAGGTAGATCAGCGTGTCCTTGACGAACGCGATGAGGGCCGGCGCCCGCAACCCCGAGTTGTAGGTGTAGGCCGCGAGGATCCCAAACGCCACGATGATCGGCAGGTGCCCGGTGACGCCCATCGCCTTGAGGACCGCCTCGATGCCGACCAGCTGCAGGGCGATGTACGGCATCGTCGCCACGATGCCGGTGACCGCGACGAGCAGCGCCAGCATCGAGGAGCCGTGGCGGGCGCGGACGAAGTCGGCCGGCGTGACGAAGCCGTGCACGTGGCTCACCGACCAGAGCCGGATCAGCACGAGGAACACCATCGGGTAGACGATGACCGTGTAGGGCACCGCGAAGAACCCGATCGCACCGGCACCGAAGACGAGAGCCGGTACGGCGACGAAGGTGTAGGCGGTGTAGAGGTCACCACCGATGAGAAACCAGGTGACCCACGAACCGAAGTTCCGGCCACCCAGCCCCCACTCGTCAAGGTGCTCGAGGTCCTCGGCCTTGCGCCAGCGCGCCGCCAGGAACCCCAGCACGCTGACGAAGGCGAACAAGAAGGTGAAGACGGCGAACTGGACCCAGTCGACGTTGTCGAACACGGCGCTATCTCCTCGTCACCCGGTAGACGATGAGCGTGCAGGCGACGCCGATCCCGATCGCGGCGAGTTGGTACCAGTAGAAGAACGGGATCCCCGCGAGTGCGGGAGACACCCGATTGAAGAGCGGCGGGAACAAGGTGGCGATCAGCGGCAGCACCAACAACCAGTTCCAGGGACTGTGGTCGGATCGTTCTTCGCGCCGCGTGCTCTCGGGTACGTCGTCGGCCATCGTGAACCTCCAGCTCTCGGCCCCGGCTCGCGGCCGCTGTACTGACACCTCGACTGTCTGACAGGGTCGCTGACCCTGCCAGCGGGTTCTGCTCGGCAGAGAATGCTACTCACCCGCACGCCACTGCGGAAGGATCCGAGCCTCGCGTTGCCCTGGCGACGCAATACCCGGATCCTTGTGGAAAGGGGGCTGCCCCGAACGCGCGACAGCGGGCTCCGGCATACCGGAACCCGCTGCTCTCGCTTCCCTCGTCACTTGTTAAGACGTTTACCGGCCCACATTTGGTTGCGCCGCCGGCTGAAAAATCTGTCAGTGCAACGTCACAGGTTGCCGCGCGCCGCCTGTTCGCGCTCAATCGCCTCGAACAGCGCCTTGAAGTTGCCCTTGCCGAAGCCGAGCGAACCGTGCCGTTCGATGAACTCGTAGAACACGGTCGGTCGGTCGCCCATCGGTTTGGTGAAGATCTGCAACAGGTAACCGTCCTCGTCGCGGTCGACAAGGATTGCGCGCTTCTTGAGCTCCTCGATCGGCACCCGCACCTTGCCGATGCGGTCCCGCAGCTCGGGGTCGTCATAGTAGGAGTCGGGGGTCGACAGGAAGTCGACGCCGTTGGCGCGCAACTGATCGACGGTGCCCAGGATGTCTCCGGTGGCGAGCGCGATGTGCTGGCAGCCGGCGCCCCCGTAGAACTCCAGGTACTCGTCGATCTGTGACTTGCGCTTGGCGACGGCCGGCTCGTTGAGCGGGAACTTCACCCGGTGGTTGCCGTTGGACACCACCTTCGACATCAGTGCGGAGTAGTCGGTGGCGATGTCGTCGCCGATGAACTCGGCCATGTTCACAAAGCCCAGCACCTTGTTGTAGAACTCGACCCACTCGTCCATCCGGCCCAGCTCGACGTTGCCGACGCAGTGGTCGACCGCCTGGAACAAGCGCTTGGGGTGGTCCACCGGCCGCGTCACCCGCGTCGTCGCCGCGACGTAACCCGGCAAGTACGGCCCCGAGTACCGGCTGCGGTCAACGAGGGTGTGCCGAGTTTCGCCGTACGTCGCGATGGCCGCCATTCGCACGCTGCCGTGATCATCGGTCATGTCGTGCGGCTCCTCGAGGATTGTCGCCCCCATCGCACGCGCGTGGTCGATGCACTTGTCGACGTCAGGGACCTCCAACGCCAGGTCGACGACACCGTCGCCGTGTCGGCGGTGATGGTCGAGCAACGGACTGTCCGGGCTGACACCACCCTTGAACACGAACCGCGCCGACCCGGATTTCAGCACGAAGGCCTTGTGGTCACGCGTGCCTGTCTCGGGCCCGGTGTAGGCGACGAGGTCCATGCCCAGCGCGAGCTGATAGAAGTGCGCCGTCTGGGTGGCGTTGCCCACCACGAAGACGACGGCGTCCATTGCCGTGACCGGGAACGGGTCCCGGGACTCGTCGTAGTCCACCAGTCCGACCAGCTGCTTGAGCTGCTCGAGGGTGAGGTCGGCCTGGACTTCTTGGGGGGTAAGAGTTTCGCTCATGGCCGGATTGTGTTCGCGACCAGGCAGAGTGCGCAACACCTGCGTAGACTGTTGAGCAAGTTGTTTAGTCTGAGAGGCATGCCCACGCCATTCGTTGGTCAGCCTGCCCACCGGCACACCCCGAGGAAGGATCCGAAAGTGGCCCTGGACTCCCTCGACCAACGCTTGCTGCAGTTGTTCGCGGCAGCGCCACGCATCGGCGTACTGGAGGCGTCGCGGCGGCTGGCCGTCGCCCGCGGCACCGTGCAGGCCCGCCTTGACCGGCTGCAGCGCTCAGGTGTGGTGCGGGGCTGGGGGCCCGAGCTCGACCCCGAAGCGCTCGGCTACCCGGTGACCGCGTTCGTCACGCTGGAGATCCGCCAAGGCGGTGGGCACGACCCGGTCGGCGAGCATCTGGCGCAGATCCCCGAGGTCATCGAGGCGCACACCGTTACCGGCCCCGGCGACCTTTGGTGCCGGGTGGTGGCCCGGTCGAACTCCGACCTGCAACGCGTCCTCGATGCCGTCGTCTCCTACCCCGGTATCGAGCGCTCCGCCACGATGATCACGCTGGCGACCCAGGTGGAGCCGCGGATGCTTCCGCTGCTGGCCACAGCCGCGGGCGAGGTCTAGTGACACGCCTGACCAGGTCTGGCAGACTGCCGAAGGTCCACCTTTACTCGGATCGTCCGGCACGTGCCTGCCGGTGAAGGGAAGTTCTCGTCATGGCCACTGTGTCATTCCAGAACGCCAGCCGCCTCTATCCCGGGGCGACGACGCCCGCCGTTGACAAGCTCAACCTCGAGATCGGCGACGGCGAGTTCATGGTGCTCGTCGGTCCCTCCGGTTGCGGGAAGTCCACCTCGCTGCGCATGCTGGCCGGCCTCGAAGAGGTCACGGAGGGCCAGATCTTCATCGGCGACCGCGATGTCACCAACATCGCCCCCAAGGACCGCGACATCGCCATGGTCTTCCAGAACTACGCGCTCTACCCGCACATGACGGTGGCCGACAACATGGGTTTCGCGTTGAAGCTCGCCGGCGTCAGCAAAGAGGATCGCGCCAAGCGAGTGGCGGAGGCCGCTGAGTTGCTCGGACTGAGCGAGTTCCTCGACCGCAAGCCGAAGGCGATGTCTGGTGGTCAACGCCAGCGGGTGGCGATGGGCCGGGCGATCGTGCGCAGCCCGCAGGTCTTCTGCATGGATGAACCACTCTCCAACCTCGACGCCAAGCTGCGGGTCACCACCCGCACGCAGATCGCCTCTCTGCAGCAGCGGCTCGGAACCACCACTGTCTACGTCACCCATGACCAGGTCGAGGCCATGACGATGGGCGACCGGGTGGCGCTGATGAAGGACGGCATTCTGCAGCAAGTTGACACGCCGCTGGCCTTGTACGACGACCCTGCGAACCTGTTTGTCGCAGGGTTCATCGGCTCGCCGGCGATGAACCTTCTCGAGGGCCAGCTCACCGAATCAGGCGCCACGATCGGCGGCCAGCCCATTTCGTTGCCGATCACCGCCCAGGACCGCGCCGGCCACACCGGATCTGTGACGATCGGCATCCGCCCGGAAGACCTGCGCATCTCCGACAACGGGCAGGGTCTGCCGGTCAAGGTGCTCGTTACTGAAGAGCTCGGTGCCGACGCTTACATGTACGGCTGCGCTGAGACGACGGACGCCGCCACCACACTCGCCGGTGGGCCCGACGTCATTGTCCGGGTCGGGGCGCGCCACCACCTCCAGAAAGGCTCAACCGTTCGCGTCACAGCCGACCCCAAGGACATCCACGTGTTCGACACCGAGACGGGCGAGCGCGTCGGCAGCCGCAAGACGTCTGCTGCGTCGGTGGGAGGCTCAACCGCGTCGGTGGGGGGCTCCACCGCCCGCTGACCTCGCCCGTGGTCAGCGCGGTCGCCGTACCCTGAAGCCGACGGCGACCGCGGCGAGCATGACGGCGAACGAGATGGCGAAGATCAACAGGAACAAGGTGGAGGCTGGCAGCGTGTCACGCCACAGCGCGTACACGACGCCAGCCGCACCGATGACCAGCAGCCCACCGAGTGAGTCGCTCATCTGAAGGGCCGCCGAGTTCGCGCCCCGGTCGTCAGCAGGTGAGTAGTCGAACAGCAGCACCGAGTTGCTCGACATCGCGAGCCCCATCCCCAGCCCGGCGACGATCAGGCCGATTCCGGCCAGCCACGCCGGCACGACGAGCGTGGCGGTGGCGATCGCGGCTGACCCGGTGATGAGTACGCCGACCGTCGTGACCGCAGCGCCCCTGCGCACGAGCTGGGAGCGGTGGCTCTTCAGGCCACGCCGACCCTGCCACCACGACCCGGTGGACCAGCCCAGCGCCGTACCTGCAACGGCGAGTCCCGCCATCGTCGGCGTGGTGCCTCGGTGTTCGACCAGCATCAACGGGACGTAGGCCTCGCAGCCGAAGAAGCCGCCAGCCAGCACCCCACGGAACGCGACGACTGACGGCAGGCCTCGCCGCAGGCGCAAGGTGCCCGCCGGGAACAGTTCCCGCGCGGCGGCGACAACCAGTACCAGGCCGACTACCAGCGCTGCACCGGCAGCCACCCACCTGGCGTGCTCAGCCTCGATGCCGGCCCACTGCAGCAGGGCCGCGCCTCCCGCCATCGTCGCCGCAAGCACCACGCGCCGCGAGCGTCGTACGTCGGAACCCGTGCTGCCCGAGATGCGCGGCAGGATCGCCACCAGCGGAACCGCCACCAGCGGCGCGATCGCGAGGAACGCCCACCGCCACGAGACATGCTCGGTGAGCCCACCGGCGATGAACGGCCCCACCACCGACGGCACCACCCATGCGGTGGAGAGCAGCGACATGACCTTGGGTCGATGCGATTCGGGATAGCACTGGGCGATGATCACGTAAACGGCGACGATGACGAACCCCGCCCCGATTCCCTGCACGACACGTCCGGCGATGAGCATCGGCATCGACGTACTCGACCCCGACAGCACCAGACCACCGGCGAAGGCCGCCGCACCGAACGCCAACGGCAGCCGCGGACCGATGCGGTCGCACAGCTCCCCCGCCACACCGTTGGCGAACATCGCCGCGCCGAGAAACCCCGTCAGTGCCCAGGGGTACAGCGCCAGGCCGCCGAGCTGCTTGGCGGCCACCGGCAGCGCCGTGGCGACCGCCATGAACTCGAAAGCGACACAGGCAATGAGCGCAAAAATGCCCGCAGAGAGCACGCGGTGCGGGGAGCTGAGCAGGCTAGGCGCCAGCTCGTCGGTCGAAGTGGCCAATCGGTACGTCAGCTGTCGCTGTCGTCTTGGCCAGCAGACAGCGACTCCCACACCTGCTTGCAAGCCGGGCACACGGGGTACTTCTGCGGGTCGCGGCTGGGAACCCAAACCTTCCCGCACAACGCCACGACGGGTGTTCCCATCACCATCGCCTCGGTCAGCTTGTCCTTGCGCGCGTAGTGGCTGAAGCGGTCATGATCGCCGTGGTCGAGGGACTCCTCGGTGCGCCGGTCCTCGAGAGTCTCCGGCGCGGGACCGAGTGTGGTGCTCACCTCGGGCAGTCTACGGCGTGGCCGGCGCCCGTCTAGTTCATGCTCGGGTCGTCGGGGAAGTTCGCCACATAGGCCAACTCGTGGTGCTGGCGTCGCAACACGGTGCTCCAGAGCCCGGCCGGCTCGGAGGTCAGCACGTCGGTGGGTACGGCGGTCACGACGTACCACGAACCCTCGGCGATCTCAGCCTCCAGCTGCCCTTCGCCCCACCCCGCATAGCCGGAGAACACCCGCACCCCCTGCAGATCCGACAGCAACGACTCGGCTGGCAGGTCGAGGTCGACCAAGCCGTAGTCGCCACTGAGCCGCTTGAAGCCA
This sequence comes from Nocardioidaceae bacterium, assembly GCA_030447865.1. Lineage (GTDB taxonomy): Bacteria > Actinomycetota > Actinomycetes > Propionibacteriales > Nocardioidaceae > JAUJOE01. The sequence continues at coordinate 23,564 of JAUJOD010000007.1, read as the reverse complement.
AGGTCAGGACCGGCGCCTACCGCCAATCCCACCGCCAACGCAGAGTCCTGCGCGACGGGGCCTCCGGAGAAGAGCAGGGGCGGCTCGACAACCGCCTGCCCCCACCCGGGCAGCACGACCTCGAGCGGAAGCTCGGACGGCCGGTTGAGGACGACGGCGAGAGCGCCGTCAGAGTCGTGGTCGAGGACAAACAGCACTCCGCGGCGAAAGTTCGGGTCGAGCAGACGAGGCGTGGCCACGAGCAGCTGCCCCGTGTGAAACACCATCAGCGGCCTCTCCCCGATGCGGCGTCCTTCACAGCTGCCGCTACCGCCTTGTGAACGTCCTCGTGGAAGACGCTGGGGATCACATAGTTGGCGTTGAGCTCGGTATCGGAGACCGACGACGCGATGGCATGCGCCGCCGCAACGAGCAGCGGTGACTCGATCGTCGAGGCGGCGGCGTCGAGCAGCCCCCGGAACACTCCGGGGAACGCCAGTACGTTGTTGATCTGGTTCGGGTAGTCGGACCTGCCTGTCGCCACCACTGCTGCGTGCTGGCGAGCCACAGCAGGGTCGACCTCCGGGTCAGGATTCGCCAACGCGAACACCACAGCGTCGGTTTCCATCGCCGCGATGTCGTCCCCGTTGAGCAGGTCCGGGGCAGACACCCCGATGAACACGTCGGCGCCGCGAACTGCCTCCTTGAGGGAACCGGTGAACGAGGCGGCGTTGGTGTGCTCGGCGATCCAGCGCAGCGACGGGTCCAACCCGGCCCGCTCCGCGTGGATGACGCCGTCGACATCGGCCACCACGACGTCCTTCGCGCCGGCCTCGACCAGGAGCCGGACGACGGCTGTGCCAGCGGCTCCAGCACCCGACATCACGATGCGCACCTGGGCGAGTTCCTTGCCGACCACCCGCAGCGCGTTGGTCAACGCGGCGAGCACCACGATCGCCGTACCGTGCTGGTCGTCGTGGAAGACCGGGATGTCGAGCAGCTCCCGCAGCCGGGCCTCGATCGTGAAGCAGCGGGGGGCGGAGATGTCTTCGAGGTTGATCCCGGCGAAGCCGGGGGCCAGCACCTGAACGGTCCGCACGATCTCGTCGACGTCTTGGGTGTCGAGACACAGCGGCCAGGCGTCGATGCCGGCGAAGCGTTTGAACAGCGCTGCCTTGCCCTCCATCACGGGTAAGGCGGCAGCCGGTCCGAGGTTCCCGAGGCCCAGCACAGCCGATCCGTCGGTGACCACGGCGACGGAGTTGCGCTTGATCGTGAGCCGGCGGGCGTCGTCGGGATTGCGAGCGATCGCCAGGCAGACCCTGGCCACACCGGGGGTGTAGACCATCGACAGCTCGTCACGGTTGCGGATGGGGTGCTTCGACGCCATCTCGATCGTGCCGCCGAGGTGCATCAGGAACGTCCGGTCTGAGACCTTGTGGACGTCGACCCCGTCCACTGAGTCCAGCGCAGCGACGATGTCGTCGGCGTGAGTGGTGTCGCGGGCAGCACAGGTGACGTCGATCTGCAACGAGTCGGCGCCCGACGCCGAGACGTCGAGTGCGGTGACCAGCCCTCCGGCGCCCTCGACGGCGTGCGTGAGCTGGCTTACCCCGGCTCCTCCGGCTGGTACGACGAGCCGGACGGTGATCGAGTAGGAAACGGACGGAGCGGCGACCATGGCCCCATGCTATTTGCCCAGCGTGACTTGCCCCTGCTTGGTCGGGACCAGCTCGATCCAGGTGTTGCCGGCGGGAACAATGACGTCGTCACCGGCCGTCGTTGACAGCTGCAGCGGACTGCCCTTGTGCTTCTTGCTCCACACACACTTCAGTGCCTTGTCGCCGTGCACCAAGACCGCGTCTCCGGTGCCGAAGAAGAAGGTCTCGGGCACGCGATAGCCGCCCGGGTCGACGTATCCGGCGTCTCCTACCTCGACGCGCAACAACAACAGGTTGTCGGCGATGAAGTCGTCCTGCGGCTGCGTGTACGAGGTGGGCCTGGTCCACCCGTTGCCTGAGTAGACCCACGAGGTGGTGTGCGAGTCGGAGAACTTTGCCTCGACGGTCCTCACCGGCACGGTGCCGGAAAAGTCGCTCTCATCCCCGAACGGCAGGTAGGGATCACTCGGTGGGACCCAATTCCGCCCCGGGTTGGCAGCCGTCTGAGTGAGCTTGACGAAGAGGTTGTACGGCGCGGCGCGGCTTTCGTCGCGATAGAACCCGGTGGCCCCCTCCGTCGTCTCCCTCACCGTAGCGATCTGGGCAGCGGCGATTCGCTTGGCTGTTATCGGTGCTCCACCGGAGGCGATCATGGTGGCGTCGACCGGCTTGAGGATGCCGATGTCGGAGGCCCGCATCGATCTGACCGGACCCACGACGGTTGGCACCGTCGTGTAGTAGAACGCAGCGAGCCGGGTGAGACCGCCCTCGACGAGCTCCTCCACGATCATGTCGGCGGAGGAGAGGCCGATCTGGGGCGCAGAACCGGCTGTGTTGTCGATTTTGACGGCATAGGCCGGGTGGCTCGGCAGATCCCCCTCGAGGGCCTCGCCGGTCAGCGGCCACACACCGTTCAGCTGAACCGCGGAGGCGGTGCCGGCCACCTCGTCGGGCCCGTCGCTGACCTCCGATTCGGTGCTGACGTCCGATTCGGCGTCGCCGTCACCACCGCCACAGGCCGCGGGGGCGAGCGAGACAAGAGCTGCGAGGGCGGCAGCCGTAAGGCGACGGCGGTGCGGGCGCCGGGCACGCCGCAGGGAGGGTGGAGCAGGAAGCATGGCGCAAGTGTGCCGCAGGGCCGTCCTGGATCCAGGACGGCCCTGCCTGCGAGGCGTGTCACCTAGTCGGGTCTTCAGCCCGAACGGTCAGCGGTGACGGAAGGTGCCGCCGTACCACGACGAGGTCCACAGCGGGTCGCGCTTGACCGGCGTACCTGATCGTGACGCGTGCAGCAGCCACACCCGGCCGTTGTTGCGGCCGAGGAAGATGGCCGCGTGGTAGATGTTCCCACCGCTGTGGAAGAACATCAGGTCCCCTCGGCGCATCTTGCTATGTGGGATGTGCCGCACCGCGGCATACTGCGCGTCGGTGGTGCGGGGCAAGGACAACCCCGCCCGCCTGAAGGAGAACATCAGCAGCCCCGAGCAGTCGAAGCGGTGGGGGCCTGCGTAGCCGTAGGTGTAGGGATCGCCCTTCTGGTTGACGGCGATCTGGACGGCGTGGTGGATCTTGGTTGCGCGCTTGGTGCGGTGCGCGTCAGCGGGGGCGGCGGTCAGCATCGTCAGGGTCAAGGCGGTGACGAGCAGGACGGGGAAGGCGGCGGCAATGCGACGCCAAGCTGCGACAGCAGGCATGGAAGGTCTCCTTCTCACGCCTGTGAGGTGAGCTGTCGGGTTCGAGCGAGAAGGTGCTCGGCCGCCACGGATGGCGACTTAACCCCGAGCACGACTGCGGCGATCCAATCTGGTCGCTGCGCCGCGCGGGAGTGGGTCCCCCACTCCTGCCCCGTGTGAGATGTCATTTCGTCTAGGCGGCGGGAATCACCAGCGCTTGGGGGCAGGACTCGGCGTCCGGCGCGGGTGCTATGCAGTTAGGTCTGGGCGATCGTATGCCTGCCGCCGGGAATGTCAAAGCCCAGTCGGGCGGGAACCAGAATTCTTAGGTTCCGCGTTCCTCACGCGCAAGAAGGGCGTCACTGAAGGCGACCGATCAGGCGCGCACCGTCACCACTTGGTCGAGGAACAAGCGGCGGGAGCCGCTCCCGGTCGGACAGGGGTGCGCCGGTCATCGGACACCTGCTGTACCGGATGCGAGCGGCCCCGCGAGCCTACGTCAGTGCTTGGCCAGGTATTCCTTGAGCGCCTTGCGGCCGAGCTGTGAGACGTTGAGCCCTTCCTTCTCGGCTACCTGTTGGGCCTTGTTGCGGACGGCTGGATTCACCCGGAAGGCGATCTGCGGTGAGGCTTTCCCGCCCTTTTGGGACTCGTCGAGCGACGGCCTGCCGGCCTTGCCGCGCTTGCCCTTGGCCTTCACCGGCGCACCTGGGTTCTGCGCGCGCTCGTCCATACTGGTCTCGGTTGGTTGGTCTGTCATGCGTACCCCAATCGGGTTCTCTCCAGGGCTGGTGCCCCGGGTGTACCTCCATTATGTCAGACACAATCAAGTTTTGTTAGACACAACTCTGCGGGGGCCCTCCCGGGGAGTATCAGTCGGCGGTTTGCCGGAGCAGAGCGATGCGGTCGAGCAGGCTCTCGAGTGACTCCTCGAACTCGACAGCGGAATGGTCCTCGGCCAAGGCGCCGCTCAACCGCTTGACGACGGGGTAGTCCGCCAAGTCCTCCGACTCGTTCTCCCCTGATTCCAAGACGTCAAGGGGACCGACGTCGGCTCCCAGCGATGACACCTCAAGCAACAGATGGCCGAGCAGGAAGCTCGTGAACGCCCGGTACGCCGCCACCGCTGCCTTGTCGCTGAATCCTTCGTCGATCAGCCCGGTCAGGAAAGACTCCACCCAGTGCAGGTTGCGCAGTGGCGGCCGCAGCCAGGGAGCCTCAGGCGGCCGAGACGCAACCAACGGGAATGCGACGGGATGGGCAAGCGCGATGCGGCGCACCCCATGCGCAAGGCGCTGCAAGAAGTCGGGCCAGCCATCTTGCGGTGCCTCGATCACGTTCTCGTCGTCATACATTTCGCCGACGATCGTGTCGACGATCCCGTCGAGCAGTTCTTCTCGACCGGGTACATAGCGGTACAGCGACATGGCCTCGACGCCAAGCACCGCCCCGAGCCTACGCATCGTCAGGTCGAGCAACCCGTGCTCGTCGATGAACTGAACCGCCGTGGTCAAGATGCGCTCCCGGTCAAGGGGCACGCGCGCCGACGGCAGGGTCCCCCCCTCAATCACGGCGACATCGGCATCAACGACGCCATCGCTGTCTCCCGCTGACATGCTGCCTCCTCTGCCCAATGAGCGGATCGGCTGGCTCCCGCCTACCTAATACCTACCCACCGCCAGCCCTCGCCATGCGCCTTGTGCGCGGCCAAGGCGGGCGGCCAAGCCCGTACGCACCGACTCTGCGTCGATTCCTCTTGAACAGGTTCTCCTTTACGCTGTAAGGTATCGCCATGCATAGGCTTACGGTGTAAGCACCAGCTAATCGGCTTGCGGACTAGGAGGCGCGGTGCACGCAAACGAGCCCCTCGACGCCGTGATGGCCGAGGTAGCCGCTGCGCTCACCAAACCCGCCAAGGCAGGCGACGCCGGCCGCCTCATCACTCAAGCAGCGCTGGACCATCTCCCCCAGGTCGACTTCGCCAGCATGTGCCTTGCGCGCGGCCGAGCGCCGGTGCGCATGCTTGCTCCTACCGATCCCCGGGTGCTCGAGGCCGATCGGCTGCAGCACGAGTTGGCGGAGGGCCCGTGCCGAGATGTCATGGAGACGTCGCGAGCCGCCCGCTCGGTCGATCTCGCCCAAGATCCCCGCTGGCCGTTGTACGGTCCGAAGGTCGCAGCGTCTGGGATCGCCGCCCAGACGACCCTGCCACTGCCCGTGTCGGGCAACGTGCGGGCGTGCCTGAACCTGTACTCACTGGCGACCGGGGCATGTGGCGGGTCCCCCGTGGTAACGGGCCTGTTCGCCACCCACGCCGCCGTGGCGCTTGGTTACTGTCTGCAAATGAATGACCTCGCCGAGGCGCTGGAGCGGCGCAAGGTCATCGGGCAGGCGATCGGGATCGTCATGGAACGCTATCGCATCGACGAGGAGGCGGCCTTTGCCTTCCTGACCCGGGCCTCCCAGACGGGAAACGTCAAGCTACGCCGCGTCGCAGAACACATCGTCACCGAGGTAGACGAGCGCTCCGAACGGCGCGGTTGAAGGCCGCCCAAATGGGCACACAACAGCTACGGCGGTCGGCCACCCGGGTTGGTTGAGCCGCCTAGACCGACGGCGTTCAACCAGGAGCGTCCGGTCGCTGGCGGGTCGGGGCGATACAGGCGTCCCGACCCGCCGCTTACACCCCCCACTCGACTTGTCAGACTCCATTCGACCTATGGGTCGACTACGTTCTGACAGGTCCGGAAGGAGGAGGGGTGTCAGACATTGAGTGCACCAGGGCGGTCGTCACCGGTGGAGCCGGCTTTCTGGGTTCGTGGGTATGCGAGCGACTGCTCGAGCGTGGGTTCGACGTCGTGTGCGTCGACAACTTCTGCACGGGTACGCCGGCGAACCTGAGCCATCTCACCGCTTCCCCGGCCTTCGACGTCATCGACCAGGACGTGTCTGCGCAGCTGGCCGTCGACGGCCCCGTCGACTGGGTGCTGCACCTTGCCTCCCCCGCCTCGCCCCTGCACTACCTACGGATGCCGATCGAGACGCTGCGAGTGGGCAGCATGGGCACGATGAACGCGTTGGAGCTTGCCCGCCGTCAGGATGCGCGGTTCGTGTTGGCATCGACATCGGAGGTGTACGGCGACCCGCTTGTGCACCCGCAGCCGGAGCACTACTGGGGCAACGTCAACCCCGTCGGGCCGCGCGGGGTCTATGACGAGGCCAAGCGCTTCGGCGAGGCGTTGACTACCGCCTACCGCACGGCGTACGGGGTCGACACCGGCATCGTGCGCATCTTCAACACATACGGCCCGCGGATGCGCCCCGACGACGGTCGAGCGATTCCCAACTTCGTGAGTCAGGCACTTCGTGGCGAACCGCTCACCGTGGCCGGCGACGGCACTCAGACGCGCTCCATCTGTTACGTCGACGACACGGTCGCCGGCATCCTCGCCGTCGCGGACAGCGGAGAGGCTGGACCGATCAACATCGGGAACCCCGACGAGATGACGATGCTCGACCTCGCCGAGCGGATCCGCCGGCTCACGAAGACGTCATCACCTATTGAGTTCGTCGACCTGCCAACCGACGATCCCAGGCAGCGCTGCCCGGACACGTCCTTGGCGTGCGAACGGCTTGGATGGACACCGCTCGTCTCGTCCGACGAGGGGTTGGCTCGCACCATCGAATGGTTCGCTGCTCAGCGCCTGCCCGCCTGAGTGGGCGTCCACTCCATGCCGCATCGCCCGATGCCGGCCTAGGTGTACCTGCGGTCCCGGGGCACGGCGAGCTGACCCTGCAGCCTGGCCGGCAGTACCCAGACCGGGTTGGAGAACCCAACGACGGTGCCGTCGTAGCGGCGGACCATCGCCCGGATGTAGACACCCCCGCCGCGAGCTACGTCGGTGGACCAGCGCCCACCCACCACGTCACGGGCCGGCACCGTTACGCTCCGGTTCGCGGGCTGCAGCACATCAGCGCCAGCCCGGTCGCAGCGGCCCACGACCAACTCCAGCGACGCATTCCCGGGCAGTGCCGTCGCGGTGACTCGCACCGGCACGGTCCGATGTCGGGTCAACAGCACCCCGCCCATGGGCACCCGGCCGTCGACGAGCAGGTCGAGTTCTCCCCGCCACCACAACGGGTCGAAGAACCACGCCCGACCGGCGGCCATCGCCGCGCACAACTCCCCGCTGGCGCGACTGCCCGCCCAGGTGCCAGTGACCCAGCGCGGCGTGGCCCGGTTGAGCCAGTCGTTGCCGGCGTGGTCGTCGCTGACTCCACTCGCGGTGAGGAAGACCGCGTTCCGAGCCGCTACGTCGAACGCTTCCGCCAACCGTTCGACCTGCCGGGAGGTGCCGACCTCGATGATGTCGGCACCGAGGCCGTTGGTGGTCACCAACCGCCGGGCCAGCGACGTGCCCGGTGCCGGGTGGTTGATGCTCACCACCGCCCCATGCCGGTGCAGGAAGCTGACCATGGCGCGCTGAGCTTCCACCGACGGGTCCTTGACGGGCGTGGTGGTGTCGTACGTCGGCAGCGTGCCGTCGCCGCCGAACGCGTTGAGGTGCTCGACGAGCGAGATCTCCGAGGCGGCGTACTGCGTGATGCCGGGGTAGCGCGCGCGATAAGCACGAACCAGGCCGCGGAGCAAGGCCATCCCGTCGGCGGCGGACTGCCGGTCTCGCAGGAAGCGCAGCCGGTCGACCACCGCCTGAGCCGTCGCGGCGCCGACGGCCCGCACCCCGACCCGCAACTGCTTGATCGACGCGTCGCCGGCAACGGTGTCGGGCCACAGCTTCGCGTGGTCGGCGCGCAGGTCCATCCGCACCCGCTGCCATCCGGTACCGGCCACCGGCACACCAACGATCCCCAGCCGGCCGCTGTCTGCTCGACGGTGTCCGGGCGGGGCGCCGATCCGGTACTGCAACCGGTACTGACCGGCTGGGCGCCTCCCCGAGGCCGGGCGGTAGCTGGAGGCGATCTCGACCACCACAACGGCTGACTCGCTCACCAGCTCGGGGAGTACGTCGAGCTCGAGCACCGTGTCGACGTAGCTGGTGGTGTAGGTGAAGTTCCACGCCTCGCCCTCGAGCAGGTATGACGCCGCCGACCCGTCGACCGGCCCGGTCACCCGCACCCGCAGCGCGCCACCAGCTTCGTCCGGCGAGTGCGGCGTCGCGACGAACTCGTGATCCGCAAGCGGTGGATTCCCGCTGGTGTAGGGCACCCAGGTCCACGCCAAGCCGTTCTCGTACTCCTGCTGACCGTCGAAGCCGACGGCCCGGCGGTAGCCGAGCGCCGCCACCCGGAAGTCGTGGTCGGTCCACCACACGACGTCCACCCCGAGCCGTTTTGCCTGGTCAAGGTGGGCGTCCATGCTGGCCGTGCCCTCGCTGAAGGAGCCGTGGATGTGCATCGCCATCGTCACCGGCCCGCCCGTTCCAACCGTCGACGCGGCGGCGCCGGATGCGGGTAGGCCGAGCGTGCCGACGCCCACGAGGCCGCCGGCGGCGAGCTTCAGGAGGTCGCGGCGGTCGAGCGGAGCCGTGGGCAGGGCAGGACGGTTACGCTCCGGAAGGGTCACTCACGCAGTGTGACAGCAACTGGGTGGCAGCGCCGACGACCGCATCGACACTGATGCGCAGCAATGCGGGATCGGCCGTGCTCCCCCACGGGTTCCCCCGCGCACCGCCGTCCCACAGCGCAACGTGCGGCCCGTTGTCGGGCGGCCCCCACAGTCCGGGCGGGACGGGGCCGAAGAGCACGACGGAAGGGGTGCGGAAGGCTGTCGCCAGGTGCGCCACGCCGGTGTCGCCGCAGATCACCAGCTGGGCGCTCGCTACCAGCGCTGCGAGCTCGAGCAACGTTGTCTCGCCGGCAAGTACGCCTACCCTGCCACCCGCGTCAGCCGCTACTCGTTGGGCTAGCTCACGCTCGCTCCCCGAGCCGGTAATGACGACCGGGCACCCCGTCGACGCAGCCCAGGCCGCCACCTGCGCGAACCGGTCGACAGGCCATCGCCTCGACGCGAAGGCAGCTCCGGGATGGATGACCACGGCGCCGTCGACCGCGGGGTCAATCCCCGGGGTTGGCAGGGCGAGGTCGGCGGGGTCGGCTCGGACGCCGGTGGATTCGGTCACCAACCGGCACCACCGCTCCACTTCGTGCTCGGCTTCGGTCCAGGCCGGGCCCTGCACCCCCGCTTGCGCGCAGCCGAAGGCCAGCAGCCGACGCGGAGCCAGCCTCTGCAGCAGCCGGTGGCTTTCCGGCCCGCGCCCGTGCAGATTGACCGCGACCTCCGGAGCTGGGCCTGTCCACCGCAACGGCGCCAACCCAGCCGCGGGGTACACCCGGTCGGCCACCCCCGCCAGCCTGACGAGGGGCTCGATGGCAGCCGGCGTGGCCAGCACCAGTTCGTGACCGGCAAAGGCCGCGCGCAAGGCCCGCAGCGCTGGTACGCCGGTCAGGAAGTCGCCAAGCCCAAGCGCCCGCAGCGCGACGACAGCGGGCGGCGGGGTCAGGGCCAGGACCCTTCGGTCGACGGCGTGACGACCAGCTCCCGCACCTCGCAACCGGGGGGTTGCTGCAACGCGAAGACAACGGTGGCTGCGACATTGTGCGGCTGGTTGAGCTTGGCGTCCGGCGGCGGCTTGTACTGCTCGTCGCGGTCGTCGAAGAACGGTGTGTGCATGCCACCCGGAACCAGCAACGTCACGCCCAGCCGACCGGCGGTCTCAGCGGCCAACGCCCGCGTGAAGCCAACCACTCCGAACTTCGAGGCGCAGTACGCCGTGGCGTCGCTAACGGCGCGCAGCCCCAATGTGGAGGCGACGGTCACGACGCGACCCTGTCGGCTGAGCAGGTCCGGCAGCGCGGCCCGCACGACGGCCGCCGTACCGAGAAGGTTGACCGCGATCACCCGGTCCCACAGGTCAGCGTCGACGTCCTCGAGCTTCCCGCAGGCGTCGATGCCGGCGCACGTGACGACCGCGTCAATGCCGCCAGTGCGCTCCGACACAGCACGCACCGCCTCCTCTGCGGCCCGCCGGTCGGCGAGGTCAACCTTCTCCTGGTCGACGTCGCCCTCGGCGACAGTCCGGTCCAGAACCACCGGACGCCCGCCAGCGGCTGCCACCGCCGCTACGGTCGCTGCGCCCAAACCGGAGGCACCACCTGTCACCAGCACCGTTCCCAGGCTCATCAGCTCGTCTCCTTCGTCGTGTCGGATTCGGTCAGATCCATTCGCTCGAGGCGCTCCGCTGGCGCCGACGTCACCGCCACCTCGACCAGCTGGCTCGTCGAGCGACCCGCAAGGTACGGCAGCACAACCGCCTGCCCACCCCACCGGTCCAGCGCCGCGGCCTCGGGCACCGTGGCACCCGCGTAGTCGCCGCCCTTCGCCCAGATGTGCGGACGCAGCCGCTCCAAGACCTGCAGCGGGGTGTCCTCGTCGAACACCAGGACGGCGTCGACACACTCAAGCGCCTCGAGCACGCGAGCTCGGTCCTCGACAGGAACGAGCGGCCGGGACGGGCCCTTGAGCCGGCGCACCGACGCATCCGAGTTGAGGCAGACGATCAGGCAGTCGCCGAGCTGGCGGGCCGCTCGCAGCGTCGCCACGTGGCCAGCGTGCAACAGGTCGAAGCAGCCGCCAGTTGCCACCACCACGTCACCCCGCCTCGAGGCGTGCGCAGCCAACTCCTCGGCGGACACCGGCGGAGCGGCGTCGTCGACCAGCCGTGCCACCGGCGTGCGGAGCCCCGCTGGGCCGCCGGCAGCGACGTACGCCGACGCAGCGCTGACCGCCTCCTGCACCGCTTCGGTGAGCACCTGGCCCGCGCCGAGCGCCAGCGCGGCCGACACCGCGAACCGGTCGCCAGCGCCACACGGGTCGACGCAGTGCACCTGCGGCGCAGGGGTCACCACGGGCGAGCCCTCGCCGTACGACAGCAGCGCTCCACGCGCGCCAAGGGTGACCGCCACTGCTCGTGCGTGCCAGGCCGACGCGAGGCCGTCGGCGTAGGCCCGGATGCTGGCAAGGTCGCTTACCGCGTCCCTGTGCGCAACCCCATAGCGGGCTCCCCACGATCGAGCCTCCGCCTGGTTGGGAGTGATCAGGTGCGCCCTCTCGACGGGCTCGGCGCCCTTCGGGTGGGGGTCCCACACCAGCGGACACCTTGACGGGAGCCGCGACAGTAGTTCCCGCATTTTCGGCACCGCGGTCGTTCCGCGACCATAGTCGGCGACGAGTACAGCCGAGGCCCGCTCGAGCAGATCAGCCACGGCAGCGGGTACGTCGCCGATGCGCCCCGCAGCCCCGCCTCTGTCGATCCGCACGAGCGACTGACCGCTCGCCCGGACCCGCTGCTTCACCGGCGTCGGGCCGTCGTAGGGCAATGGGACGACATGCACGCCCGCCAGCAGCTCGACCAGTTGGTGGGCTGCTTCGTCGGTACCAAGGGGGGTCACCAGCACCACCTCATGACCGTCCTGTGCCGCCATCAACGCGGCCAACGCGGCGCCACCCGGCCGGTAATGCTCCACAGGGTCGTCGACAACCGGGACCGGCGCGTCCGGCGCCAACCTGCCGACCCGCCCCACCAGGTCGATGTCGAGCAGCGCATCCCCGATGACTACGAGTGGGCCGCGACGCCGCCCCAGACGGATGTGGGAAACCGGGCTGGCTGTACTCGGGCGGGTCTGCGGAGGAGCGTCGTTGGACGGCAGCAGGCGCTTGCGGGTTGGCCGTCGGGTCGGCTGCCCGCGCGCGTCGTCCACCGCCGCGCACAGGATGTGCAATGCGACGAGGTGCAGCTCCTGCACCGTCGCTGTATGCGGCGCGTCGACACACAGCGCCTCGTCCGCGAGCTCGGCCAGCTCGTTCGGCCGAGGGCCGGTGAACGCCAGCACGGTGAGCCCGAGCTCACGAGCTCGGCGTGCGGCCGCGACCACGTTGGGACTGGTGCCGCTCGTCGATAGCAGGACCACCACATCGCCGGGGCGGCCGTGCGCCTGCACCTGTCGGGCGAACAGCTCCTCGGGCGGGTAGTCGTTGATGATCGCGGTGAGGCTTGACGTCTCAGCGCTGAGACAGATCGCCGACAGCGGCGCTCGCTCGAGCCGGTACCGGCCGACCAGCTCGGCGGTCAGATGCTGCGCTTGTGCGGCGCTGCCACCGTTACCCGCAGCCAGCAGCCGCCCCCCGCGGTCGAACGTGTCAGCGAGTAGCCCTCCCCACCGCTGCGCCACCTCGGCGCAGCCGTCGTACGACTGCAGCGCCTGGCGCAGCTGGTCGACGTGGAGGCGGCCCACCGGTTCCACGGCACTCATCGCAACGACCCCACCGGTGACTGGGCGTGCCTGGAAAGCACCGCCGCGTAGACGTCCTCAGTCTTTGCCGCTACCCGCTCCCAGCGGTAGCTGCGAGTCGCCCGAGTGAAGCCAGCCTTTCCATACGCCGCCTGCCGCTCAGGGTGGGCGAGCAGCTCTCGCAGGGCCGCGGCGAGCAGGTCAGGACGGCGAGGTGGCACGAGCTCGCCGGTCACTCCTGGCACCACCGTGTCGAGCAGCCCGCCGACCGCCGACCCCACGACTGGACGGCCGCACGCCATCGCCTCCAACGGCACGATCCCGAAGGGTTCGTACCACGGTACGGCGACCACCACGTCGGCCGACTGCATCAGCCGAGGGACGTCCGACCGGGCGGCCCGACCAACGAAGCACACCCTGTCGGCGACCTCGTGCCGCTCAGCCAACGCGCGCAACCGGTCGACCTCGGGGTCAGCCGCCAACGCTTCGGCAACCGGCCCGCCAGCGATGACGAGCTCAACGCCCGGCAGCCACGCCAGCGCCTCGATGACATTGCCCACGCCCTTCCGCTCGACCAACCGCCCAAGCACCAGCAGCCGTGGCCGGCGGTTGGCCGGCGGTGGGCCCGGCACGAAAGCGTGCACGTCGACGCCACACGGGACGACGCTCACCCGCGCAGAGTCGAGCCCCAGCGCCCGCAGCTCCCGCACCTCGTCGCTGCAGGTGGCGATGACGTGATCGACGGCGGCGCACAGCTGCGCCTCCCGGCGAACGCGCGACCGGGGACTCGTGTCGCGGGCACCCTGCTGACGTCGCTTGACGGTGCCGAGGGCGTGGAATGTCTGTACGACGGGAACCCCCGTCGTTGCCGCTGCTGGCACCGAGGCGACACCGCTCATCCAGAAGTGGGCATGCACCAGGTCGTAGCGCTGCGCCGCCCAGCGCTCCGCCAGGTGGTCGGCAAATGCCGGCATGTACTGCAGCAGCTCGTCCTTGGGCACCTCGGTCGGCGGCCCGGCCGGCACATGTTCGACGGCGTAACCGTCGGCGGACATCACGACACCAGGAGCTGACGGGTGGTCGCGGCGGGAGAAGACGGTGACCTCGTGCCCGCGCTTCACCAAACTGGCAGCCAACGCCGCGACGTGCACGTTCTGGCCCCCCGAGTCGACGCCTCCCACGCTGGCCAGCGGGTTGGCGTGCTCAGACACCATGGCGATTCTCACAAGCTGCCCCCTTGCTCTTCCGGCGCGCTACTGGCGGGCCAGTCGCCGCCCGCCACCTTCTCGACGGAGCGCACCACGTCGTGCGCCGTCACCGACGCCAGGCACGGATGCCCCGGCACTGGGCAGCGCGTAGCCCGGCTGTTCCGGCATGGCGCCTGCTGGTCTCCAAGCAGCACACAGGGCACCCGGTACGGCGCCCAGCGCACCGCTGGCACCGTCGGTGCGAACAGGGAGACGACAGGTGTGCGCACAGCCGCGGCGAGATGCGCTGGGCCGGTGTTTCCGACGACCACGGCCGCGGCCCCTGCGAGCACCGCAGCGAGCGCCGGCATCGACGTACGCCCACCAAGGTCGGTCGCTACACCGCCAGCCGCCACCTCGGCGGTGAGCGCCGTCTCTGCTGGTGCTCCGGTGACCACCACGTCCCATCCGGTTTCGCGCAGGAGCCCGGCGGTCTCGACGAAACGGTCGGCGGGCCAGGCCCGCGCCGGCACGGAGGTGCCGGGGTGGAGCACGACGTACCGGCGACTGCCGACGAGCGGTGTCACGTCGGACAGTGGCTCCCTCACCCGAAGCGCGCCGTCGTCGCCCGCGGAGAGACAGAAGCCGGCTGCCGACGCGAGCGACAGCCCTCGTTCCGCTTCTGGCAGATCCTCCTCCACCCGGTGCCGCAGGTCGAGCAACGTGCCTGGGTAGTCCTCGCTGATGGCCCCCACCCAGGGAATGCCCGCCATCCGCAGCAGCAGCGCGGTCGGCAGCGGCGACTGGTGAAACGACGTGAACACCAGTGCCTTGCCGAAGCGCCATTCGCGCACCACCTCGACCACCGCTGCCACGTCGTCGGGAGTTACCGCAGGCGGCGCGGCGTCGATCCACGGGCAGCGCCAGCTGATGGCGTCGGCCACCCCAGGTAGCAGCCGGGCACTCTCGGCGCCCTGTGGGCTCGCCAGAACCACTAGCTCATCACCACCTGCGGCCATCGCCCGCAGCGCAGGGCCGGCCAGCAGCACGTCTCCGGCGTTGTCGAGCCGGACCGCGAGCACCCGGCCGCTCACCAGTGACCCGCCAAGACCTGCTCAACGGCCGCCTGGAGGTCGAGGGCCACCGACGAGGCGCCGGCCACTTCTTCGGGCCGGGTGGCGGCAGTCGGAACCAAGATCCCGGTTGCTCCGGCGGCAGCTGCGGCCTCGACGTCGCTGCCGATGTCGCCGATGACGACGCAGCGGGCAGGTGGGACGTCGAGCGCCTGGCAGGCAGCCTTGACCATCCCCGGAGCGGGCTTACGGCAGCCGCACCCGTCGTCTCGGCCGTGCGGGCACACCTGCCAGACGTCGAACGGTCCAAGAAAGTGGTCCACCTGAGCGTTGACCGCGTCGACCTGATCGGCGCTGATGCGGCCGGTCGCAACGCCTGACTGGTTCGTGATCACCCCGACCCGCACGCCCACGTTACGGAGCCGGTCCAGGGCGTCGCCGGCCCCGTCGACCGGCGTGACCAACTGGGGGTCACCGTTGTAGGGCACGTCGTGCACGAGCGTTCCGTCCCGGTCGAAGAGCACGAGGTCCGGCGTCCCCCGCCACGGACGAGCGCGGCGATGGATCCACATCCCCTTGACGGTGTGCCAGCTGGCGACCGGCGGGATCAGCACGCTGGTCAGCAGCATGCGGCGTATCTCGTCGCTGTCGCGCGGACCCGGTGCGATTCGGGCGGCAGCGAACTCAGCAACGCCGCTGACCCAACCGAGAGCCGCAACCGCGGCAGCGCGGCGTCGGCCGGTCAGGGCTAGCCCCACAGCGGCGGCGGCCGCCGCCGTCACCGCGACGTGACGAGGTCGGCGTCCGGCCGGTGCGCCCACGAGCGAGCGCCAGGCCTTGCCATGCAGCCGGCGCATCAGGGCGTCGTCGGCGTTGCCGGCCTGCTGCCGCACACTGACCCAGTCGTCGGCGGGGCGGACCGGGTGCGCGACCTGTCGTTGTCCGGTGGTGATCCGGCCCTGGGAACGGGAGATCCGCAGTCCCAGGTCGGCGTCCTCCCTGAACGCTCGGGGAAACCGCTCGTCGAAGCCACCGACCGCAGCCAACGCCGACCGCCGGTAGGTCAGGTCGGCGGTGATCCATTGAGCGGTCGCGAGCCCGGCGGTGGTCCGCTCCCAGTCCGTTGGGCGCCGGTGCTGCGGCAGCGGCACGTGAACCCGACCCGCGATGCCGGCGACATCCGGCGCAGCCGTTGCCAGGTCGCGCCCGAGCCGACCGAGCCAGTCAGGGTCCGGTACGACGTCGTCGTCGACGAAGCTCACCCACTCCGTGCGAGCGAGCCGCCAACCGACGTTGCGCGCCGTGGCCGGGCCGCCCCCACCCGACCTGACGACGTGCAGGTTGCGGAGAGCGATATGGGCAAGTGTCGGCGCGAGCGGGTCACCGTCGACCCGGTCGTCGACGACGATCACCGCCTGCGGTGCTGGCCCCGTTGCCGCGGCCGCGGCCAAGGCGTCGAGCAGCACGCGCAGGCTCGGCCGTCCCACGGTCGGGATCACGACGGTCGTTGCCAGGGTGTCCATCACGGCGTTGCCGGTCGACGTACGACGAAGGGACCGATCGCCAACAGGTCGACTGGGGCTGAGCCGAAGCACTCCAAGGCGTCGCGCGGGTCGTCGACCATCGGCCGGCCCGCCGTGTTGAGGCTCGTGTTGATGACGACAGGCAAGCCGGTGCGGTGCTCGAAGCGCTCGAGCATGCGGGCGACCAGCGGCTCGGCGGCGGAATCGACTGTTTGCACCCGAGCGGTGCCGTCGACGTGCACAACGGCCGCGATCCGGTCCCGCCAGTGCGGTGCGACGTCGTGGACGAACAGCATGTACGGCGACGGCAACGGTCCGCGCGAGAAGATGTCAGCAGCCCGCTCACTGCGCACCATCGGCGCGACCGGCCGAAACTGCTCGCGGCCCTTGACGTCGTTGAGGCGCTCCAAGTTGGCCGGGTGTCCGGGGTGCGCCAGCAGCGACCGGTGACCCAGGGCCCGCGGCCCGTACTCACTGCGGCCCTGGAACCACGCCACGATCCCGTTCTCGGCCAGACACTCCGCGGCGGCGTCCGCGACATCGGCGGGCCGGGAGTAGGGCACTCGCGCCGTGGTCAGCCAGGCCTCGATCTCGTCGTCGCTCCAGCTGCGGCCCAGGTCAGCGCCCGGCATGGGTGCGGTGATGTCGCCGCCGTCACGAGCCACCTGCAGCGCGCCGCCGAGCGCGGTGCCGGAGTCGCCTGCCGCCGGTTGCACCCACACCGATCGGTAGGGCGTCTCGGCGGCGATCCGGCTGTTCGCGACGCAGTTGAGCGCGACTCCGCCCGCGAGGCTGAGGACGTCAGCGCCGCTTCGGCGCGACAGGTCCTCCACGAGCTCGAGCAGCACCTCCTCGAGCCGGCGCTGCACGCTGGCGGCGAGGTCGGCATGGTCTGCGGTCCACGGCTCGGAGGCGGCGCGCGGCTTCACCAGGCTGGCCCAGTCGACCGGGTCGGTGTGGAACCCGCCGTCACCGGTCGTGTACACCGATCCGCGCAGCTCATCGAGGTAGCGCGGAGTCCCGTATGACGCCAGCGCCATCACCTTGTACTCGTCGCTGCTGCGCAGGAACCCGAGGTGCTGCGTGACGTCCTCGTAGAGCAGACCGAGCGAGTGCGGCAGCGCCTGACTGGCGAACACCTCCAGCATCCCGTCGTCGTACCGACCGGCCAGGTGGCTGACCGACTCTCCCCGGCCGTCGAGCACCAACACATCGACGCTGTCGTACGGCGACGCCAGGCCCGCGGATGCCGCATGCGCCACATGGTGCGGCACATACCGAACCGCGGCGGGATCGAGCCCGGGCAGCGCGGTGGCCAGGAAGTTCGGTGCGGTGCGGGCATACGTCAGGCGCAGGTGGTCCCACGGGTCGTGCAGGCCCATCTGCTCGGCGGGTTTCGCCAGCGCCGGGTCGAACGAGTAGGCGACAGCATCGAGCTCCGAGGCGTCGATTCCCGCGTGCTCCAGGCACCAGGAAGCCGCCAGCTCAGGCAGCTCCCACGCCGCAAACGGCACCGGCCGCTTGCCGTGCTTGCGCCGGGAGAACCGCTCCTCCTCCGCCGCAGCGACGGTGACGCCGTCGATGACCAGAGCCGCCGCCGGGTCGTGGAAGATCGCGTTGACGCCCAGGACCTTCACCGGCTGCTCCCTTCTTGGCGCTGCTCGCCGCCTGGATTCCGCTCCGCTTCCGAGAAGTGCCCACTTGTCTGTGGGGGAAACGATTCTCCGCAGAGAAGTGCTTCTCTTGTCCAGAGAAGTGGTTGTGAACCGTGTCACTGCTCCTCACCAGTTCCCAAGAAGGGCAAGTGCGGCCGCCACCCGGTCTGGCAGATCGGGGCCAGTCGCTGGCTCTTGCATGAAAGCCACGTGCTAGGGAACCCTTCGCACGTGCGGATCTCTGTGCTGGGGACGGGTTACCTGGGAACCACCCACGCCGCCTGCCTGAGCGCATGCGGGCACCACGTGGTGGGCATCGATACCGACCGTGAGCGCATCGCCTTCCTCCAAAGCGGCCGCGCGCCGTTCCACGAGCCCGGACTTGCTGAGCTGCTCCGCCAAGGTGTGCGCACCGGTCGGCTGGCCTTTGACACCGACTACTCCGCTGTCCGCGACTGTGACGTCCACTTCGTCTGCGTCGGCACGCCGCAAAGCGCTGGGAGCTCCGCTGCGGACCTGTCGGCGCTGTGGTCGGCGGTGGCCTCGCTCGGGCCGTTGCTGGACCGTGCGTGTGTTGTCGTAGGGAAGTCGACAGTCCCGGTTGGCACTGCCGCCAAGGTCCGGGTCTGGCTGCGCGAGCTCGCTCCCGCGGGATCTGCTGTCGACGTCGCCTGGAACCCGGAGTTCTTGCGCGAAGGCCATGCGGTGGAGGACTCCTTGCGGCCGGACCGCTTGGTCTTCGGAGCAGAGACGAACGCTGCCGGCCAGGTGCTGCGGGACGTCTACGCCCCACTGCTGGCTGCGGGCGTCCACTCGGTGCACACCGATCTCGCCACTGCCGAACTGGCGAAGGTGTCAGCGAACGCGATGCTGGCCACCCGCATCTCCTTGGTCAACCTGCTGGCCGAGGTGTGCGAAGCCGCCGATGCCGATGTCGCGGACCTGACCACCATCCTCGGGCTGGACGAGCGCATCGGCTCGTTGTTCCTGACACCCGGCCTGGGGTACGGCGGTGGGTGCCTGCCGAAGGACACTCGGGCGTTCGTGGCGCGTGCGGAGGAACTCGGCCTTCGTGAACCGGCCGGGCTGCTCCGTGAGGTCGACGCGATCAATATGCGCCAACGTGCCCGCACCGTCGACTTGGCCGTCGCGCTGCTCGGGGGTAGGACCCGCGGCACCACCGTTGGCGTCCTCGGGGCAGCCTTCAAAGCGGGTTCCGACGACGTACGTGACTCCCCTGCGCTCGATGTGGCGGCGACACTGGCGGCGCGAGGAGCCGCGGTGCGGGTGTACGACCCGCAGGCCACCCCGAACGCCCGCCGCGTGCACCCTGAGCTCGAGTACGTCGAGGGTGTCGAGGCGGCGTGTCAGGGTGCTGACCTTGTGCTGGTCCTCACCGACTGGGCGGAGTTCGCCGGGGTTGACCCGGTGTCGCTGGCTGAGGTGGTCGCTGCTCCGCGAATCATCGACGGCCGGCTCGTACTCGACCCCGACAAGTGGCGGGCCGCTGGGTGGGCTTTCCATGCCCTGGGGCGAGCAGGGAGGTAACTGCGGTGCGGGTGCTGCTGTGGCATGTGCACGGCTCGTGGACCACGTCCTTCGTGCAGGGCGGCCATGACTACCTGCTCCCGGTGCTGCCCGATCGCGGACCGGACGGCAGGGGACGCGCGCGCACCTGGGACTGGCCCGCTCAGGCTGTCGAGGTGCCACCTGATGCCCTGGCTCACCAGGACCTCGACGTCATCATCCTGCAGCGGCCAGCGGAGCTTGGCCTGGCGAAGGAGTGGACGGGTCGGCAGCCGGGGCGCGACGTCCCGGCGGTGTACGTCGAGCACAACACGCCAGGCGGCGGTGCCGCCACCAGCCGGCATCATCTTGCCGACCAGCGGGAGATTCCCGTCGTGCACGTCACCCACTTCAACCGGCTGTTCTGGGACTGTGGCTCGGCGCGGACCGAGGTGGTCGAGCACGGCATCGTCGACCCGGGTCATCAGTATTCCGGCGACTGGGCCCGGGCCGCAGTCGCGATCAACGACCCGGTACGCCGCTGGCGTGCGGTCGGCACGGATCTGCTGCCCGCCCTGTCCGCCGCTGCCCCGCTGGACGTCTTCGGGATGAACGTGCACGAGCTGCCCGGCAAGCTCCACATCCCTCCTGAGCGGCTACGGACGTTCGAGGACCTGCCACAACAGCAGGACATGCACCGGGAGATGGCCCGTCGGCGGGTCTACCTACACACGTCCCGGTGGACCTCGCTGGGGTTGTCGCTGCTCGAGGCGATGCATCTCGGTATGCCGGTCGTCGCGCTGGCCGCCACCGAAGCGGTGCGGGCGGTGCCGCCGCAGGCCGGAGTGGTGTCGACGCGCCTTGAGGAGCTCGTTGCCGCGGTGTGGCGGTACGTGCACGACCCCGGGCTGGCGCAGGCGGTTGGTGCCGCCGCCCGGGAGGCGGCGTTGTCTCGCTACGGACTCGGGCGATTCCTCGCGGACTGGGACGGGCTGCTGGCCGAGGCGGCAACCGGCCGCTCCCCGTCCTCGGGCGCCGGCGTGGGCTTGCCGTCGTAAGCGGCGCAGCCAGGAAACGCGATGCGGTTCATGCTGGCCGAGCGGGGCACGCCGGCTGACCTCGACAGGTTGAGTGCGGGCGGGTACGTCTTCGACCTCAAGATCGACGGGATTCGTGCGTTGGTGACCGTTGAGCCGCCTGGAGTCGATGAGCGGACCGACGGCGCCGGGTCGGCCTCGGCGGTGGCGATGACGTCACGCAACGGTCTGGACCTGACCGGCCGCTACCCCGAGCTCGTTGCGGCGGTGCAGCAGCTAGCGGCTCAGCGCAGCGGTGTGCCTGCCGGTGGAAGGCTGGTCCTGGACGCAGAGATCGCCGTACCGGGTCCAGACGGTCTGCCGTCGTGGCCACTGACGCATCGGCGCACCGCTCAGCGGTCGGCCGGACCTCAGCTGGCACGTCAGCTGCCGGCTCGGTTGTACGTGTTCGACCTGCTGACCCTCGACGGCGAGGACACGACGGGCTGGCTGTTTGCCCGCCGTCGAGCCGCGCTCGAGGAGTTGTCAACCACATGGCCTCAGCAGGTCACGCTGACCCCGCTCAGTGCCGACGTCGGACCGCTCTGGGAGATGGTGGTCGAGCAAGGGCTGGAAGGCGTCATCGCGAAGAAGCACGAAAGCCGTTACCGTCCTGGCCGCTCCAGGGACTGGGTGAAGATCAAGGCCACCCAGACGCTCAGCTGCTTGGTCGGCGGCGTCGAGTGGGCTCCCGAGGCGCCGACCGAACCGCGGTCGCTGCAGTTGTTCCTGGTCGACCCGGCCGGCGAGCTGGTGCCAGTAGGTAAGGCATCGGCTGGGGTGAGCGCCGCACTGCGCCCGGCGTTGTTGCACGGCCTGAGTCATCCTCCGCTCATCGTCGAGGTGGAGTACTCGCAGGTCACGCCGGTGGGCGTGCTGCGCCACCCCGTCGTACGAGCGGTACGCACCGACATCGACGTACTCCACTGCTCTACCGACCAGCTGAGCCGTTCCGCTGCCCCATGAGCGGCCTCTCCGAGCGGTCGGCGCGATGTCGGCTAGGGGGTTACCGAGGCGACCGGGCTCGTCCGCAACGAGCGCTGCTCGTCGTTGCGACGTACGAGCACCCGACCCGCGTCGACGCGAACCTGGAACGCTTGCTGCGACTGGGTGGCTGGGCCGCGTTCGATCTCGCCACTGTCCAAGCGGAAGCGGCTGCCGTGCCACGGACACTCGATGCAGTCGCCCACGACCTGACCCTCGTGCAGCGGTCCACCCCGATGAGTGCAGCGGTCGTTGAGCGCGTAGATGCGGCTGCCTTGGCGGAGCAACACGATCGGCACAACGCCCACAGTGGTGCCAACCGGCTGCCCGTCGAGAAGGTCGACGTCGGCTGCCACGTCGGTCCACTCCGCCGGTGCGCCGGTGAACGCCGTCGTGTCGACCCCGACTCCCAGGGCATAGGCGAGATGGCCGCCGAGCCAACCACTGAAACCGACGACGCCGGCCCCGGCCAGCGCCAATCCCACTCCTTTCGCGTGCTTGCCCTGCCGCCGAGCTCGCCACGAGGCGACGTACAGGCCGAGACCTGTGGAGTTGGCAAGCGCGTGCACGAACCCCACGCGACGCTCGGCGCCAGAGGTGTCCGACCAGTCCGACGCGCCCGTGAGAGCGGTCGGTACGGCGGACAGCACTCCTAGGGCGACCAGCTTGCGCGCCGCGTCGCGGCTGCCATGCCCACCGACGAGGTCAAGCCAGCTGGCACTGAGCCACGACCCGATCGGGACCGCAATCAGCGCCGGATGAGCCGGATGTCCAAGCTGTGTCCCCGACAGCGTGTCCTTTACCAGTCCCGGCTTCAGCACTTTGCCGACGGCTTCCGCGACCGCGTTCGCCGGTCGGTCCAGGGCTGTGACGTTCTCGATGGCCTTCGCGGCTCGTTCAGCAAACATGTTCGGAGTGTATGCACGGGCTTGCCGCAACGCCTAGGCCCCCTGGGAGACCCAGGAGACCTGCCCCAAATCGGGCTGCCGGTACGCCGAACCGTTGAGGACGCCGACCCGAGCTGGATGACCACGTGGCAGCATGGTTCAGCAGGGAGTGCCCACCCCCCCGCCTCTGATCGACCTTCCTGAGAGAACTGGGCGAAGTTCTCCGCCGATCGGCCATGCCAGGAGCCGGTCAGTGGCCAGCGTGGCCGTGGTGCTCGTCGCTGATTGCCGGGGCGGTGTGCTCGGCGTGGTGGTACTGATGGACGACGGCGTGTCCTCGGCCGCGGACGATCAGCCATCGGTTGACCGGCACGGTGACCAGGAACGCGACGGCGAGGGCGACGGCCAGGCTGCCCCAAAACAGCCAGCTGGTGAGCCCGGCGTCCATCGCGCCGGGGATGCTGAGCATGATTGCGTTGTCGACGATCTCCATGACGGTGATGGAGATGGTGTCGGCGGCGAGCGCGACCGGGATCGCCGCGGACAGGGCGAGGCCAGACTTGAGCACCGGCCGGATGGTCAGGGCGTAGCCGAACACGAAGGCGAGCGCGACGGCCAAGGCGACGGTCTGCAGGTCGGACCAGCCCAGTGCGGTGCCGATGACCATGCCGAGAACCTCCCCGATGGCGCAGCCGGTGAGGCAGTGCAGGGTGGCGCTGACGGCCAGTCGGGTGAGGGCGGGGCCGGCCGCGGTCGTGTCGGTCATGTCTGCTCCTTGCGGGTCCGGGTGGTCGTGGACGGGGGTGGGGTCGCGCGGCTGCCCTGGGCGGGTTCCGGGGCGGACCGGTGGTGGGGGGGGGGGGCGGCGGCGGGCCGGGGGGGGGCGGGCCCCGGGGGGGCGGGGGGCCCCCCGCGGGGGGGGGGGCCCCACAACCCCCCCCCCCCCACCCCCGCGCCCGCCCCCCCCGCGGGGGGGAGGGAGAGCCCCCGGCACACCACCACTCACAAAAACTGAGAGGGGGTGGCTGGTTCGGGAGGTGGTCGAGGGGGG
>JAUJOD010000004.1:155539-307147 GCA_030447865.1 Nocardioidaceae bacterium | reverse complement strand
CCCCACCGCACCCCGCCCTGGCGTTCGGCGCCGACGGCCACGTTCACCGGCCCGCCGTCGTCGTCGTCGCGCTCGCGGTAAACCGGTCGCGCCTCGTGGCGCACGACGGACCTCCTGGTGCACCTGGCGTTGCCGTGGCTCGACATGCTCTTCTCGTACGGGAATGGAGCGGTCCCGGCGTCCGTAATCGGTCGTCTCGTAATCCGTTGACTCGTCACGCCGCTCACCTGAGCTGCTTCCGCGGCGGTGGACCCGCTATCGCTTTCCGAAGTCATTGTGGCCTCCAGTTTCGTCGTATTTCGGCTGTCGCCTCACCGACGGCTTTACCCGCCTCCCGTAAGAACATGCGACTAAACGCTAAAATGGTCGACGGTATGCGCGTGGTTATGCGCGTAAAGGTCCGGTTTACTGCGTAAGCACGCGCGCCTGCGGCGGGCGCCCGCCGCCATTGAAGCTGGCGACCCCGCGGTCTCCATCGGCAACCTCAACGCTGCCGACATCCTCGGCGTCCCTCTGTTCGGGGCCGAGGACCGGGCCGAGCTCTCGCGCCTGCGTCGTGAGGGCCGTGACCGCTTGGCGTTGTTGCCCACCCGAGTAGACAGGCCACGGAAGAAGGCCCAGCCCGACGATGACTTCGACCCGTTTCGGGCCCGACGTGTGTTCGTGTGGACGTGGCTGCCCGGCGAATCACAACCAGTAATCGCGGGGCTGTCGGGGTCTGTCACGGTCCTACCTCGACAACGAGAACCGCGTCGCTGCGGCGTGGCGCCCACGAGCCGCTCGACGGGCTGACGATCGCCGCCTGCACGGACGCAACCCCGACAACGGGGTGAGCGTGTGCCCCTATCGGCTCCCTGCTGCGGCGTGGCGCCCACGAGCCGCCTTGACGGGGCGATCGGGCGAGACGCAACCGACTCGGGGTGAGCTCAGCATCGAGACCTACATCGAGACGCTGGAGTCCGGCTCGAACCGATTCGGAGCCATTGACTTCCAGGAGAGCGCCAGCGACTACCGCCCGCGTCTGGCCACGGCCAGCCTGACGTGCCGAACGCGGAACGTGCGGGTGATCAAGTCGATGGGCCGCGACGTACTACTCATCGAACGCTTCGACCGGTTGGCCGGCGGTCAGCGCCGCCACGTCGTCTCAGGACTGACGATGCTGGGTTTCGACGCTCTCCTCGGCGCACGCTACGGCTCGTACCCTGAACTGCTCGGTGTGCTTCGCGAGCGCGGGCTCGCCCCGCAAGATGTCGGTCGCAAGCTCTTCGCACGGATCGTCTTCAACGTCGCCATCGGCAACAACGATGACCACGCGCGCAACCACGCAGCGTTCTGGGACGGGCAGTCCCTCGATCTCACGCCGGCGTTCGACCTGACGCCGCAGGTCCGATCGACCGACACCTCGGCCCAAGCCATGGACATCGGGCGGGACGGCAGCCGAGGCAGCCAGTTCTTCGTCTGCGTCGCCGCGGCCGCCGACTACGGGCTGTCCAGACCCGATGCCAAGGAAATCGTCGACCACATCGTCTCCACGATTGAGGCACAGTGGCTCGATGCCGCCGACGCCGCCGGGCTGAGCGAGGCCGACCGTAACGCCCGCTGGAGACGCTCTGTCCTCAACCGCTCGACGTTCTACGAGTGAGCTCTGACGGGGAACGTAGCGACCTCCCATTCCAGCGAGCCGAAGAACGCCTCGGCGGCGGCATGGTCGAAACACGACCCGACGCGGACATCGCTACTCCTTATAGCTGATGCCTCTACGCGTCAGGGGGAACCTCAGCACGAGCGAAGACAACGGATGACAACGCAAGGGTGAACTGCCGATAATTGGGAACAACGTGGTCACGGCTGACAATAGGATGGTGACCTTTATGACAGGTTTTGTGCAGATCATCGAGTTCAAGACTTCGCGCATCGACGCAGTACGTGAGTTGGTGGCCGAGATGCGATCTGAGATCGGGACTGGCAATTCGCCGCGCGGCACGGTCACCGCAGATCGTGACCGTCCCGGCTACTACCTCAGCATCCTCGAGTTCGAGTCGCATCAGTCAGCGATGGAGAACTCAGCGCGCCCTGAGGTCAGCGAGTTCTCGAGACGAATGGCGGCACTCTGCGACGAACCGCCGAGGTTCTACAACCTTGACGTAGTGGAGACCTGGGGCGGCTCGACGACTTCGTCGGCCAAGGCGGCAGTTGCTGGTACGGCGGCGGCGGCTGCGGGCGTCGCGGCAGCGGGGGCGGCGAAGGTACGGCAGCGACTGCAAGACCGGCGCAGTCAACAGGCCAGCGGGCGCGGTCTTGGAAGGATGCCCACTCGGGAGAGCCTGCGGACGGTGCCCACCCGCGTGAGGTCGGTGCCCACCCGCGTGATGAGGTCTCGGTCAAGCACCGGGGAGGCGGTGATCGCCCGTGGTGAGGTTGACTACAACGACGGCGAAACCACTTCCGGCAACGAACCGCGGCCGACATAGGCCATCCGGTTCCAGGCCAACGCCCCTTGGCTTGTTTCGCAGGTCAAGGGGCTGACTACCTCAGGTGGGCGATACTGGTTTTGAACCTCTGAGAAGGCAGCTACCACGAGACTGCCCCCGCGCCACGCTGGCCGCAAGGACCTCCGTTTGCACGACCTCCGCCACCGGCGCCGTCCTTGCCGCCAGACCGGCGCCACCGTCGCCGAGCTGATGGGCCGCCTCCGTCACTGCACACCTGGCGCGGCCATGCGCTACCAGCACGCCCGCGCCGACCGCGACGCCGAGATTGCCAGGCGACTGTCGGAGCTGGCTGGGGGATAGGTCGAGCGATCAGCGACGGTGCTCGCGGATCCAACGGGCCAACTGGGGACGCCGAGGTCGCCGGCACCGGCGGCCAGCATGAGGTGCTCGGCGTCGTCCACGGTGTAGGCCAGGTCGCGTCCATTCAGGATGCAGAAGACTCGGGTCGCCGCCCAGGCCAACCGCTTGTTGCCGTCGACCAGGGCGTGGTTGCGCCCCAGCGAGTGCAGCAGCGCTGCTGCCTTCTCATCGAAGGTGGGGTACGCGGCTCTGATGACGTCACCTGTCTCGCAGCTCGTTCCAGGGCGCTGACTTGACCCACTCGACGATTTCCTCCCGGTCGAGGGGGTTCGCCGCATCGAGGTAGGGCCAGAATCGGGAGCGATCGCGGTTTCTCTTGTTGCCGCTCACCGTGGGTACGACCTCGCTGTGGGTCGCCACGACACCGTGTCGTGCGCGCGAAAGCATCACACCGAGGATGCGGGCTTCTTCTTCGACCTCCGCCGGGCTCGTCGCGCGGAAGAACGGGATGTTGTCGTCTTCGGCTCCGAGGATGAAGACCCAGTCGAACTGCTGGCCTTTGCCCACGTGACCGCTGAGCAGGTGGATGCCCGCAGCGTTGAGCAGCGTCGTCTGGTCGCCGACTCGGATCCGACTAGCGACCTCATCCGGGCTCAGCCCGTCGCCGAGCCGCTCGAGGACCCAGTTGAGCGCGTCGGCGAGGCTCTTGCGGGTGTCGGGCTCCTCCACCTGCGCCATGCCCGCGAGGTCGCGCAGGAAGGTCAGCTTGTCGTCGCTGTCGGCGAGGTCCGCGGGTTTGAGCCGCGTGAGCGTCGAGCGCACGATGGTGGCTGTCTCCGTGTCGAGCACGCCGTCTTCCCACCGATGCACCTCGACGCCGGCGTCCTCGAGGTGCTGGTCGATGAACCGCAGTCGGCTCTTGATCCGCGACATCACCGCGACCCGGTGGTTCGGGGCGCCGGCAAGGATGACCCGCGCCGCCTTGCTCACCCAGTCGGCCTCGTTCACGGGGTTGGGAAACCTCAGTCGTCCCGCGAGGCCGCCGCCGGGCCAGGACGCCGGATCAGCGCAGGCGAGGTCCTCCCCGCCGGTGAGGGCGTTCATCACGTTGACCATCGACAGGACCGCGGGCGACGACCGGTGACTCTCGTTGAACGGGATGACCTCGTCGCACAGCGGCCGGATGGTCGCGTCGATCTCGTTCGGCCGGGCACCGGCGAAGCCGTAGATGCCTTGAGCGAGGTCGCCGGCGAATGTGATGTTGCCGGCCCCGAGGCGCTGCAGGACCCGCAGCTGTTGCGGGGTGAGATCTTGGTACTCGTCTACGACGACCGCACCGAAATGGTTGCGGTACAGGCCGGCGACTGCGTCGTTGGCCAGGATGAGTTCGGCGTAGCGGAGCAGGTCGTCGTAAGTCGCCCGGTTGGCCGCGACGCGCTCCTCCTCGATCTGAATCGCCCACTTGTGCCCGTTTTCCGCGAGCGCTGCTGCGATCGCCACGTCGTCCAATGGCTGCCGCTTGAGTCCGCTTAGAAGGGCGTTCAGGCTGTCGCGACCGGGGTCCCCCAGGCCGAGTTCGAGGCACCGGTTGGTCACCCAGTCGCTTTCAGGAAGCTCGATCTCGGAGTCGATGCCGATGACCGCGCCGTGCGCCCGGATCAGCCGCGCGGCGAGTCCGTGGAAGTTCATCACGGTGACGTGCTTCCGCTGCGCGTCGTACGTGACGTAGTCCCGCAGGCGGTCCCGCAGGTTGTCCTTCGCCCTGTTGGTAAAGGTCGTGACCAGGATCCGTTGGGGTGACGTGATCCGGCCGGTCTCGATAAGGCCAGCGACCCGGATCGCGAGAGTCTCGGTTTTCCCACAGCCAGCGGGCGCGACCAGGAGCAGTGCGAGTGACTCGTGGTCGCGGACCTGCACCTGCGCGGCGGTCGGCTGCTTCACTTGCCCGAAATCTCGGTCAGGACGCTGTCAACGCTCTTGATCTTCCGGGCGGTCGGCTCGTCGAGGACCTTCGCGACGGCCATCGCCGCGCGAACCTTGTGCTTCGGCTTGATGAAGCAGACCAGGTCTGCCTCGCTCGGCGTGCCACCGGGGCCGTTGGTCGCGCAATTGGCGAGCTGATTCGGCGTGAACAGACCCGAGGACTGCAGCGCGACCCAAGTCGCGGCGGCCCCGAGCGTCGCGACGTACTCGGCTTCGAGATCGGGGGCGGATACGAACGTGCCGTGCTTCTCGATGTCGGCCGGCGGCACGCCGAGCTTCGTGGCGGTGTTGTTGCGGGCGTCCTCGTCGATGAGCAGGGTCATGGGGACGTTGAACCCGTCTGGCCCGAACAGCTTGATGATGGCGCCCATGTCGCCGGCGCCGTCGGTCTCCACGATCGAGACGCCGCGGCGGTCGAGGTTTCGGTCGGTCAGGTCGGCGGCGTGCTCGACGATGATTCGGTCCGAGACGCCCTCGACGGCCAGTACCCGGTTCGCGGTCAGCGGCTCGAGCTTGTCCCGCACCCACCAGTGCACGACCATCTTCTCGTCGTCGGTCAGGAACCCTTCCCTCGGCTGCACCAGCACACCGCCGGCGCGGACGGACACGATCGAGTCCGGGGAGAACGCGCTGACAATGTCCGGGGAGTGGGTGGCGATCAGCCTTTGGTTCGGGCCGTTTTTCAGCAACTGCGCGAGGCTTCGCTGACTGGTCGGGTGCAGGTGCACTTCGGGCTCGTCGACCGCGACCATGTTGGCGCCAACGCTCACCAGGTCGTACAGGGCGAGCGCGAACAGGGCGCGGAGACCGTCGGACTGCTCGGTGATGTCCTTGACGGTGCCGTCACGGTCGACGCGCAGCCGCACGTCGGCGAGAACGTCGCCGACGGCCATCGCGGCGGTGACGAACTCCAGTTGGTCCTTCCCGATCCCGATCGGCAGCGCCTTCGACAGCTGCCCGGCGAGGTCGTCGCGGAGACCCTCCATGACGGTGGAATTCTTCAACTCCTTCTGGATCTGCTCGGTCAGGGCGTCGAAACCGGCCTTCTCGGTGCCCAGGTCGACGCGCTGCAGAATTTCGGTCAGCGCGCTCCGCCGGTCCTCGCGCAGGTCTCGGGCCATCGCCGTGGCACCCAGCAGGGTCCAGCCGAGCGCTTCGAGCTGATCGCGGGACAGCTGCCGGTTGGTGCCCGAGTATGGGGCGCTCCGGTCGATCCCGAGGGTCCCGTTGGCGTCTACCGTGGCGGTGAGGCGAACCGTGAGCGTCACCGCGCTAGTAGTCGGGTCGACGGTCGCCTCGTCGGGGAACAGCGCCTGGTCGTTCGTGCTCAAGTCCTCCAGTGCGGCCTCGAACACGAGCGGTTGGGTCGCGTCGGCGAAGTCCTCGACCGTGATCCGGTTGTAGAGCTGGGCGGTGCTGGCGCCGAGGAGGAAGTCCAGGCAACGCAGGACCGAGGACTTCCCAACGTCGTTGGGACCAACGAGAATCAGGTGTTCGCGCACCGTGATAGCTGTGTTCGTCAACCTGCTGTGGTTCTCAATCTTGATCCTGGTGAGACGCATCTTGGTCCTGGGGTGGTCGTGGTCGCTCCCGGCCCGAGAGCGCACTGCAACGCTATCGAGCGCGCCGCAGTACACGAAGCGGGTTGTTGGCCCGCGGGCTGAGCACACCGCAATCGTGGCCGGCCGTTCCGACATTTTGGTCCACCTGGCCGGGAGACCGCTGCTGTCGCAGCTCGCAATCCTGCGTCTCTCTGGGCTACTAGATGATTCCGTTAGGACCGGCGTCGGGCCAGACTCGGTCCAGGCGCTCGGCGGGGACGCTCTCCTCGCGGCTGCCCACCCCGCCTGCGGGTGTGGCTCTCTATCGGTGTGCGTTGCCGCCGGGTGCCGTGGCGGGGCGCGGCTCCAGAGGGGACTGCCCAGCTTCTAGCAGCAATGCCCGCCTCACGATCCCTGTAGGTCCACGACGGAGGGCGCGGCGAGTGCTTTGGCGAAGGTGTTCATCGGGGTCGATCCCCACAAATTGTCGGTAACCATCGAGGTCGTCGACCACCGCGAGACGGTGCAGGCGACCGGTCGGTTCGGCACGGACAAGACTGGTTACGCCGCGATGCGCAAGCACCTCGGGGGGCGTGGCCGCAGCGAATCTGGGCGGTCAAGGGCAGCAACGGCGCAAGCCGCCCATTGGCGCAGCTGCTCGCCGGCTTCATTAGCGCGGATGCAG
Organism: Nocardioidaceae bacterium; assembly: GCA_030447865.1. Lineage (GTDB taxonomy): Bacteria > Actinomycetota > Actinomycetes > Propionibacteriales > Nocardioidaceae > JAUJOE01. The sequence goes on along the minus strand of JAUJOD010000004.1, from coordinate 300,146 downwards.
CGGAATGGCGCACCGCTCATATCGCAGATCAGGGCGTCTGGGCGACTAGAAGACCGCTCCCGCGTCCTTGCTGGTCGCCGGTGCGGCTTCGAGCCAGGGCGGACACCGTTCGCTGTGTCGGCCTCGCCTGCGAAGAGCGCCAAGTCGGCCCGCTCGGCGAAGTCCGCCCGTAGTGCCGCGTCCGCAAGGCCGGCGTTCTCGACCAGGTACTCCGACTTCGGCCTGGACGAGTTCCTTGCGCAGGGCTGACGTCCTCGAGCCGCCTGTGCCTTGGACTCGCGGAAGTGGCGTGCGGACTGCCGAGGTCCGCGGAACTGTCGGACCTTCTCCTTAGGCTCTGAGTCCGGGCAGAACCGTTTGCGTTGAGGTGAGGGTGTGGGTCGAGGGCCGAAGCAACTAACCGATAGCCAGCTCAAGGGCGATGGCGGTATCGGACTCATCAGCATGCTCGTCTACGAGATGGGGCACGTCTGGCATGACCGCCGGGTCGATGCGGGCATTGACGGCAGCATCGAGTTGCGCGACCCGGCGACCGGGCACATGAGCAACCGGCACATCCTGGTTCAGTCCAAGGCCAGCGACCGAAAGTTCTCTGGTGAGGACGACGACAAGTTCTGGTACCTGTGCGAGGACGCCGATGTCGACTACTGGATGTCGTCGAACATCCCGGTCATCCTCATCTGCTCGCACCCGGCTGAGCGCAAGGCGTGGTGGGTGCACGTCCAGCCGTGGTTCGAGAACGCGTCGAACCGTGCGTCCCGGCGTGTGGACTTCAACAAGGCCACCCAGGAGCTGGTCGGTGACATCTCCGGGAAGCTGTTCGCTATCGCTGATCCGCACGGGGTCGCGCACACTCGGGTCGCCGAGCGGAAGAACGAGCGGCTGATTTCTAACCTGCTTGAGGTCGACGTCCCGGACGTGGTCTACAGCGCCCGGACGAGCCATACCTCGCCTAAGTCGGTGTACGCGGTACAGCGCAAGACTAAGCACGAGGTCCGGTCGGACTTCGTGCTCTGGGCTGGTCGGATCTACGCGTGGAACCCAACGCCGGGAACGGCATTGGCGATGGTGCCGGACTCAGCCGGCAATCCGGTCTCGTTCGGTGAGCTGACGGCCGGTGGCCCGGACAGCGAGCGGCTTGCGGTGCGTCTGCTGAACGCGGCGCTGCAGCACGACCTCCGAGCAGATTGCAGGTGGAACAACGATCGAAAGTTGCTTCACTTTTGGCCGACGGAGGACCTGACGGAGCGGCGCATCGTGTCCACGACCGGACGTGAGCGGCTGGTGTTCAAGGGCTACTACAAGCACAAGGATGACCCAACGCGGCCGCAATACTACCGTCACGCGGCGTTGCGTTCCCACTTTTCACGGCTGGGGGACGACTGGTTCTGCGAGATCCTGCCCGACTACTTCTACAGCGACGACGGGTACAAGGAGTTCGCGTTTGCGGATAAGAACCTCGCGAAGATGAAGCGCATCGAAAGGAACGCCGCCCGCCTGGGCGAAACGTTGATGTGGGCCAGTTTCCTGCAGGGCGAGACCGAGCCTGACCTGTTCTACACGCCACCTCAGCGGATCTTGGACTTCGGCCCGTTGGCGAAGTTCGACGTCGACCGGGGCATCACCGATAAGAACTGGGTGCCGCCGAAGGGCGTCGACATCGGCGAGGACCCGGGCGAGGCGGCCGTGGTGGACGTGGACGACGGTGATAGCGAGGATGACCTGGACGGTCTGCTCTTCACCGGCGCGGCGGACTGGGACGAAGGGAAAGACCTGTGAAGGCCATGGTGCTTGAGGAGCCGCTGTTGGAGTTCGCCGGCGGCGGCCGTCACATCGACCCTCGGCACGGCATCGCCGACTATGGGCCGGCCGACGTAAAGGATCCGACCCCGCGGGTGGTCCGTGCCGCCATCATCGGTCCGAAGTCGTCGACCGAGGGTCTTCAGACCTGGCTGGACCGGTGCCGCCGCGGTATCGGCGCCTACGCTGACACCCACCTCACCCATTTGTATGTCCCGTTCCCGGGGTTCGACGTCCATCACGGGTTTCGGTCCATCATCAACTTCAGTCCGCGCCTGACCCGGGCAATTAACAAACGCGACCTCGAGCAGCTCGACGGACTCAATCCGCTGACCGCGGTCGCAAAGGCGGTCGAGCTGTACGACCGCGAACTCGAAGCACTCCACGACGAGGCGTCGTGCGATGTCGTCATCGTGTGCCGGCCCGACAACCTAAACGACGCAGCGCTGACTCGTGTTGCGGCCACCGACGAGCCGGAGGCGGACGGGTCGAACGCGAGCAACGGCACCCAACTGGTCGCTGACTTCCACGCGCTGCTGAAAGCGAAGTCGTTGAAGTACAAGCAGCCTATCCAGATTGTGCGCCGGTCCACGTGGGACCCGACGTTCAAGGAGCCCCACACGAACCGGCTCGGTGCGAACCAGGACGAGGCCACTCGTGCGTGGAACCTGCACACGGCGCTGTACTACAAGAATGGCGGCGTCCCTTGGCGTCTGACCCGGGACCCCGCTGACCTGACGTCGTGCTATGTCGGCATCGCGTTCTACCGTACGAATGAGCAGTCGCTGCACACGAGCGTCGCCCAGGTCTACAACCAGCGTGGCGACGGCATCATTGTGCGTGGCGGACCGGCGACCATCTCCAAAGAAGACCTTCAGCCCCACCTTTCAGAAGAAGATGCTCGGGAAGTCCTGGAGACCGCGCTTCAGCGGTACCGCACCGAGCACCGCAACAGTCCCGCCCGCATCGTGATGCACAAGGCGAGTAACTACACGGCTGCTGAAATCGCCGGGTTCAAGCAGGCAGCGAACAACGAACGACTCGACGTCCTTGAGCTGCTGTGGCTCACCAACTCCGACCACGTGCGCCTGTACCGCAAGGGTCAGCAGCCGCCTCTGCGCGGCACGTTGCTGAGCCTGGGCGAGAACCGGCACATCATCTACACGAGCGGCGCAATCCCGTTCTATAAGACCTACCCCGGGCACTACGTACCGCAGCCGCTCGGCATCCGCAACATCGACGTCGAATCGAGTCCCGAAGAGCTCGCGACCGAAGTGCTGGCGCTGACGAAGATGAATTGGAACCAGACCCGCCTCGACGGCCGCATCCCCATCACACTTCGTACCGCTCGAACGGTAGGGGACATCCTGCGCCACCACGACGAGAACTCACCGGTTTCGGGGAGGTACGCGCACTACATGTGAGGCGGCCCGGGGGAGCATGCAGAGCCGACGTGCGCTTGTGGCTAGTTGATGAGAGTGAACACATCGGTGTGGTGTGCGCGGTCGCAACTAGCGTGAACCGCGCGTCAGTCCATCTGGGCAGCAGGACGCGACGCCCGATTCGAGCAAGAGGGGTAACGTCGGAAACTACGTCCATTCGCGGAGGATCAGGCGAAGAATCACTCCAACATGGCGGAGCAGGGAGCTGCCTGAATAGCCTGGCGATCGCTGTTCCCTCAGTGTTCGGCACCCAGCTGCTGCGCCTCCAAGGCGGATGCGACTGCCTCGAACTCGGCGAGGGCCGCGGTGAGGTCCTCAACGATCTCGCGGGCGATGATCTCGGGCGCGGGCAGGTTGTCGGCGTCCTCGAGCGACCCGTCCCGCAGCCAGGTGATGTCCAGGTTGGCCTTGTCGCGGGCGATCAGCTCGTCGTACGTGAACGACTTCCACCGCTCGGACTCGACCCGCTCGGAGCGGTCCTTGCCGGGCAAGTAGGACGCGACGAAGTCGTCGAGGTGGTGGCGGCGCAGCGAGTTCTGCTTGAGCGTGAAGTGCTGGTTGGTGCGCAGGTCGTAGACCCACAGTCGTTGGGTCCACGGCTGCTCGGCGGCGGGCTTCTTGTCGAAGAACAGCACGTTGGCCTTCACGCCTTGGGCGTAGAAGACGCCGGTCGGCAGGCGCAGCATCGTGTGCAGGTCGAAGTCGGCCAGCAGCTTCTTCTCGCCGGCGCCTCCCTCGAACAGCACGTTATCGGGGAGTACGACGGCGGCGCGGCCGTTGATGTCGAGGATCGTCATGATGTGCTGGACGAAGTTGAGCTGCTTGTTGCTCGTGGTGACGACAAAGTCATGGCGCTCGATCTCGCGGTCCTCGCGCACCTCGCGGCCATCGGCGCCGACCATCGTCAGGGAGGACTTGCGGCCGAACGGCGGGTTGGAGAGTACGACGGACCAGCGTTGCCCCGGGTCGGCGATCAGGGCGTCGCGTACCTCGATAAGTGAGTCGCCGTCCGGCGTGCCGATCCCGTGCAGCAGTAGGTTCATGGCCGCCAGTCGGGCGGTGCCGTCGACCAGCTCGTAGCCGGACGCGAACTCGTCGCGCAGGTGTGCGCGCTCAGTGGGCGTGAGGTTCTCGGCGTTCCGTGCTGCGTGCTCATGCGCGACGAGCAGGAAGCCGCCGGTGCCGCACGCCGGGTCAACCACTGTGTCGCTGGGTTGCGGGTCGATTACCTCGACGATGCCGGCGATTAGGTCACGAGGGGTGAAGTACTGCCCCGCACCCGATCCCTTGTCCGAGGCGCCTTTCGAGAGCAGCTCCTCGTAGGCGTCGCCCTTGAGGTCGATGCCTGAAGCGGACCAGTTCTCCTGGTCGATCAGGTCGACGATGAGCCGCTTGAGCTTGGCAGGGTCCTGGATGCGGTTCTGCGCTTTGCGGAAGATCGTGCCGAGCGTCCCGGGTTGCTGCGCCAGACCGACGAGGATCTTGGTGTACTCGACCTCCAGTGCGGTGCCCTCGGCGTCGAGCAGCCGCTGCCAGGAGTACTCGGCCGGGACGATCTGCTGGGGGTTCAACTTCCGGGTGGCGCGCTCGTGCGCCATCTTCAGGAACAGCAGGTAGGTGAGCTGCTCGGTGTACTCGATGACGCCCACGCCATCGTCGCGCAGCACGTTGCAGTACGACCACAACTTGTCGACAAGACGGCGGGAGTCGGACACGGGCGAAAGTCTTTCAGGTCAGTTCAGCAGGTCGAGGTTTGGAGCGTTTCGATACATGTCGTCTCCGGACAACAGCGGAAGGCCTTTGGCGATCGCGCACGCGGCGATCCAGCGGTCCGCAACATGCCGACCGTCCTGCAGCGCGTGGCCGTTCTTGCGGCAAGCTGCGGTCAGCGTTGCGTAAGCGTCGATCACCTCATCGTCCGGAGGCACGGTCGGTGTGTGGTCGAGTGTGCGTCGCGTGTTCGCCATACGGCGCTCTCCCCAACTGCGTTCAAGCGCTCCTTCCAGGATCTCGGCTCGCGTCTGGAACGCGATCAGGACCCGTCTCCCGCCGAGCCGCTCCCGCCAGCCTGCGATGCGTGAGTCCTGGGCCTCCCTAGCGACGAACAGAAGGCTGAAGACATCCGTGTCGAGGAGCACCGCATCCACGTAGGTCACGAAGTAGCCGCCCGCAGGAAAGCAGCCAGTTCCTCGTCATCGAGGTCGATTGCTCCCGCGGGGTCGGGACCCGGTGCGCTAGCCAAGATCGATTGGATCGTGACGAGGGCACGGTCCACATAGGGTGCCGCGGGATCCTCGACCTCCTCTACTCTCGCGTCCTCCAGGGCAACGAATAGTCCGGCCGCGTTGATAGTTGCGCGACCCGTTGCAGCGACCCACTGCCCGACCAGCTTGCCGGACACGGTGTCGCTCTCAACGTGACGGAGGTCGACCGCGTTGCCGACGTCGTCGCGCAGCCTGAACTCGTGAGTGCGCAGGTCGACACGCTCCAGCCGCCCCTTCGCAGTCACGAGGTCGGAGGTTTGGATACGACCTCTAGTCCAGGTCTCTCGGTGGATGTGGTCGGTCTCGATGGTGACCTCGGTGCCAGAACCGGAGCGAACGACTACCTGCGGAGCAGCGGACCTGAGCCCGTCGACGAGCCGAGCGGCGCTCTCGGCGATGAGGTCGGTCGCCCAGTCGGGGCGCTCATCGCGGCCGATGGCTTCGACGATCTCGCGGAAGCGCTCTGCCAGGAGCTTCTCTTCGCTCAGGATGGCGTCGAGCTTGTCAGTGGGGCCTTGGGTGAAGGTGAGGACCGTGCTCCCGGGTGAGATGCGGCTCAGCCTGATTTCCGTGAGCTCCTCCATGTATTGCCTGGTGCGGCCCCGTCCGGCCGTCTTGATGAGCTCGCGACCGATCCGGAGCCGCAACTCCTGCAGGGCGTCGGCGAGCACGGCGAGATCTCGCGCCCGGATCTGACCCCTAGGACTCGGGGAACCTACAAGACGCAGTTCAAGGTCACCGGTCATGGCGCTCACCTCCGTCTGCTTGCCGAGCCTCCAGTTTGGCAGTCCAGGCACGCCCTGGTCCCGAACCCGACAGACTCATCGTGGTGGGCACCGCCGACAGAAGCGGCGGGCGTCCGTCACTCGACCCCTCGGCTCTCCCACTGGGCGAAGGCGGTGCCGTCGGGTGCGACCCATTCCTTGCGTCCGTTGCAGGCGCGGCCGACGAGGACCGCCCCGGCGGCTGACGGTGAGCTGAATACGACGTCGCGGGATACGCGGGCGACCCCGTTCTCGAGCACGATAGAGCCGTCGTCGAGGTAGCCCTGATGCTGGGCGCGGTACGACGCGTACGCCTTGCGGGTGCTTGGGCTATGCGACTCCTTCTCGTCTGGCCACCGGGGGATCACCTGCGAGTCTTTGAGTACGATGAACTCGCCGTCGACCTGCTGGGCCAACGCGTTCGCGTTCGCACTCGCGTCCTGGAGCCGGAAGACGGGGGATGCGTCAGCGGCCGGCTCACTCGGCGACGGCAGCTCTGACGCCCGGACGCGGAACGCGTCGACGCCGAGGACCGGCAGGACGATCTGCAGTTGGGACACGAAGTAGTCCATGTCAGACCGGTCGGCCTCCGGCAGTCCGTGGACGGGAGGTGCCGTCCCGTTCTCCAACGTGACGCGGCCCGCCTGGGCGGCGAGCGTTATCAGTCGTGACTCCAGATAGCGGCCGTGCGACTTGGTGAGGTTGGTGTCCTTCGACGTGATGACCACGACCCGGGTCCAGAAGTCCCTCTCCCGATGGTGGGAGCGAATCCGGTCGGCCACGACATCCGCCTCACCCACGTAGCACACGGTATCGCCGACGGCACCCTGGTCAGGGCCGAGCAAGAGGTAGACGCCGGTCCGCTGGGCTTCGGGACGCCGCGGAGATCGCCAAGGTCCGACCGCGACGCCGCGAGAACATGACCAGTCCAAGCGGTCGTCATCTCGGCCGTCGTCAGCCCACCAGGAGTGCCGTCGACCAGGAACAACTTGATCTGCTTGCCACTCACGCGCCGATCATCTCCTCAGCCACCGACAAGCCACTGGCGCTGCCAGTGAGGCGCCCGGAGAACGCGGCAGCGAGGATCGAGCGGCGAAGCAGCGCCGAGCGTTGGCCCTGCAGGCGGATCACCTCGACTTGTCGTGCAATATCAGCCTGCAAGATGTCAGCGGCTCGGGCGATTCGTTGCTGCTCGGTTGCTGGCGGGACTGGAATCCAGAATCGATCCAGCTGGCTCGTGAACATGTGCTGGATCAGGCTGCCCGTGCTCAACGACTTCACGTAGTGCCGGAAGAGCCGGGAGCGAAATACGGCTAGAGCGAAACCACTGTCCACCCCCGTCGAGCGGAGCCGCGCGATCCGCTGATTCAGGAGCGACTCGTCACCCTTGCGTACAAGGCAGACGCGGCCGAGGAAGTCGTCCTTGAGCGATTGCGCAGTCAGGTTCATCACGAGATCACCAGGCTGAAGCATGCTCGTGGGGTGCGACGAACGGTAGGAGTTCGGCATGAAACGGGTGTTGGCATCACGCCAGGTCAGAACGCCCTTGGGGCCCAGATTGCCGGGGCGCAGCAGCCGAAGGCCGGTGTCTTGATAGTCCCCACTGGAAAAGGGCTTGCCATTCTCACTGGTTCCAAGGTCTGCCCAACGCGCCCACCGCCAGCCAGCCGGGAGCTTGGCCGCCGGTGGCGAGTCGTGGCCAAGCACCGCTGGGTCAGCCTTCATAAGTTCCTGGGCTGCCGGCGGAAGGGTGAGATCGGAGAGGCCCGCTGCCCAGAGGAGTCCAGCGCGGCGGTCGGCGGTGGCCAGGTAGCTGCGGGCGGCGTCGAGTCGGGAGAGGTGGTCTTCGAGGAGGTCGACGATGCGGCGCTGCTCATGCAGGTCGGGCCACCGCAATCGTGTCTCTGAGAATCGCTTGCCGGAAATCTCCTTGAACGTGGTGCCGCTCGCCCGTGCTTCGAGGTCAGGCTTCGCCGTGATGAGGTACCAGTAAAGGTATTTGGAATCGATGAAGTCGGGCGGGATCGCTGTCTTGCAGCCCTGGTTAGTGCACAGTTCGGCGCCAGCGATAGCGACATATCCCACGGGCGCGCGGGAGCTAACCACAACCGACCCGGAGGGGACTAGGCGAGCGCTACATGAGTCGTATCCGGCTCGTGTGAGGCTCCGCGCGCCTTCCCTGAGTATCTGCGAGCGGTCCTTCGAGAGGTCGTTCGGGGTGATCCAGCGAATGTCGCCGCCCCAGTAGTCCGCGACGCCAGTCTTGGGAGTCGCACCCGAAACGACCCGGCACACGTCGCCAAGCATTGCTTCTTGCCAGCCTGTGGGAGTCATCACGCGGTGAGCTCCGTGTTGAGTTCGTCGATGAGGTCCGCGGCGCGGTCACCAAGGTCGCGGAGAGCCCCGTCGGTGCCGCCGCGTTCGGTGAAGGGGGCGTCATCGAGGTCGGTGGCGTTGATTCCGGCGGAGGAGGCGATCACGGAGACCATGCGGTCGAGCCACCACCTCTCGGCTTCGGTGAACGTGACCCCTGCCTGTTCCTGCTGGGCGAGCCACGCGGCGTACCTCTCGCGGACGAGGTCGGCGTAGGGAACCAGTTCGGCGTCCGCGCCGACGGTATAGCGGACCAACGACACCAGGTCGGTCAGGGTGTGAGCCGGGCTGCGCCGGACGTTCGGCGCCTCGATGGCGACGTACGCGTTCCAGATGAGGTCAGGGGTCCAGTTGTACGGCGGCCGGGCGATGCGGTCGGCGAGCTCTTGGATGTCATGGAACGACACCCGACGGTCACGGGCTTCGGCGAGGAGCTGAATGGCGGTGATCTCCGCGCGGTGTTCGTCGAGGTAGGCGCGCCATGACTCCACGACGCTCTTGGCGCGGCTGGTGTCGACGACGCCGTGGGCGCCGATCAGGGTGTCGCGGTTGACCTCGTCGATGGTGCGGTCGTGGGTGGCGCGCAGTTCGAGGATGCGGTTGCGCAGGTCGGGGTTCGCGGCGACCGGCTCGACCGCGCGGTCGAGGAGCGACTGCACGTCGCCGCCAGCCTCGACGTACTTGGCCTGCACCTCGGGGTCGACGGCCTCCACCAGCGCCCGGATGACGTCGCGGACCGGCTGGCCGGCCACCGTGTCGAGCTCGGTGCGTTCGGGGTCGGTGAGCTCGAGCTCGAGCTTGGCCAGCCGGGACGCAAGGGTGGCGGTCTCGTCGTCGGTGAGGGTGAGGCCGGCCGCCTTGTCGAGCAGCTTCTTCAAGCTGACGGACTTGTCCCGGTTGAGCGGTGGCTCGACGAAGTCGTGCTCGGTGACCCCGACGGCGTCCACGATCACGAACCGGGTCTTTGCGGCGGCGTCAGGGGTGACAGCCTGGAAGTCCGCGGGCGGGATGGTGCGGGCGCCGCGGCCCTTCATCTGCTCGAAGTACTGCGCCGACCGCACGTCGCGCATGAAGAACACGCACTCCAGCGGCTTCACGTCGGTACCGGTGGCGATCATGTCGACCGTGACCGCGATCCGCAGCGTGGGGCTGGTGCGGAACGCCTGGAGCTGACCCTTGGGGTCGCGGGCGCTGTAGGTGATCTTGGCGGCGAAGTCGTTGCCCTTGCCGAACACCTCCCGGACCGTGGTGACGATCTCCTCGGCGTGGGCGTCGTCCTTGGCGAAGATCAGCGTCTTCGGCACCGTCGAGCGGCCGGAGAAGATCTCGGTGAACAACCGGTCGCGGAAGGTCTCCAGCACGGTGCGGATCTGCGACTTGCTCGTGACCGCCCGGTCAAGCTGTCCGGGCATGTACTCGAGGTCCTCGTCCAGGGCCTCCAACCGTTCGGCGCGCGTACGTCGATCGACCTTCGGCACGATCGTCCCCGCCTCGATCACCGAACCCTGCTCGCTGATCTCGGTGCGGATCCGGTAGAGGTCGAAGTCGACGTTCACGTTGTCGACGACCGACTGTGGGTAGGTGTACTCACTGACGAGGTTCTGCTCGAAGAACCCAAACGTCTGCTTCCCCGGCGTCGCGGTCAGGCCGACGATGTGGGCGTCGAAGTAGTCGAGCACGCCGCGCCACACGCCGTAGATGGAGCGGTGCGCCTCGTCCACGATCACCAGGTCGAACGTCTCCGGCGGCAGGTCGGGGTTATAGGTGACGGTCACGGGCGCATCCGGCACGAACCCGTCCAGACCGGGATCGTCCTCAGTGGTGACGTCCTCGTTGCGCAGCACCTTGAAGACTCGCTGGATCGTCGAGATCACCACATTGGACGATCCGAGCATGCCTGCGCTGCTGAGCTTGTCGACGTTGTAGATCTCGGTGAACCGCCGCCCATCACCCGGTGCCCGGTAGTTCTGGAACTCCGCCAGCGTCTGGTCGGCGAGGTTGTTACGGTCGACCAGGAACAGGACCCGGTTGAAGCCGCCGTACCGCAGGAGCCGGTAGGACTGCGTGACGGCGGTGTACGTCTTGCCCGCGCCGGTCGCCATCTGCACGAGGCTGCGCTTGAAGCGCTGCTCTGCCAGGCTCCGTTCGACGCCGGTGATCGCGTCGATCTGCGATGGCCGCAGCGGAGCGGTGTCCAGCTCGGGCAGGTGGCGTACCTTCCCGCGCCACGTGGGAGCCTCCGGATTGGCTTCCGCGTCCCGCACGATGCGAGCGAGCGTGGCCGGCTTCGGGAAGGCGAACAGCTTGCGTGCTCGCGGCTCGGGGTCGTAGCCGTTGGTGAAGTGGGTCTCGGTGCCCGACGCCTCGAAAACGAACGGCAGCCGACCGTCGACGGTGAGCGCCTTTAGGCGTACGTCGGACGGGAGCCCCTCGGCGTACATCGCCGACTGCCACTCCACACCCGACAGGGGAGTGCCCTCCGGCTTGGCCTCGATGACTCCGACGGCCGACTTGTCGACGTACAACAGATAGTCAGCCCGGCCATGCCCCGGAGCCATGATCGACTCCCGTACGGCGACGCCCTGGGCGGCGAACAGGTTCAGGTCCTTCTTGTCCTGCACCACCCAGCCGGCGGCGACGAGCTGCTTGTCGATGAGCACCCGGGCACGCTGCTCCGCCGCCAGGCGCAGCGCATCGTCCCCGTGGGTCATAACGGGACAAGGCTATCGGCGCTGCGTTTGGGCGGAACCGCATTGACGGAGGGAAATGTGCGGTGGCCGTTAGGTTGTGAACCAGGTGGCAGCGACGTTGCCGCCTGGGTCGGCTCTCCAAGACGACGGGCCAGACCTTCGTCTCGGGCGTCCAACAGTCTTTAATGAGGAGATTCCAATGGACATGCGCATTGAACTGCTCCCATTGCCTGCGTCCGATCCGAACCGCAGCAAGGAGTTCTACGTGGAGGGGATGGGGTTCCGGCTCGACCACGATGTGCAGCCCAGCGAGCAGATGCGAGTCATTCAGCTCACGCCTCCCGGCTCTGCCTGCTCAATCGTCATTGGCGAGGGCATCTACGAGGAGGGCGCTAGTCCGGTGAAAGGTATCCACCTGGTGGTACCTAGCATCAACGAAGCGAGAGCTGACCTGCGCGCTCGTGGGGTTGCCGTTTCTGACGTGCAGGATATGGGCGGAATCAAGTACGCCTATCTGCAGGATCCGGACGGCAACTCGTGGGCGCTCCAGGAGTTGCCCAGCATGCCCTCAGACTGAAGTCCTGTAGACCTGCAACACGACGCCCGATCGAAAAGACACACACTCGGTCATTGTCAGGTTTTGCAGCGTGAGGCCACTGGGCACCAGGTTGCGTCCGCGGCTGCTAAACGCCGGGTACACGAATAGCCGGTACTCGTCGACGAGGATCGGCGCGCATGAGCGCGTGAACCACGCTGATGCTGCCGGTCACCCCAAGGTCACCACCATCGCCTCGTGACTTGAGCTTGGCAACCTCGCCCGTTCCAGCCCGGCGAATGGCGAGGCGTGACGGCCGGTATGCGCCTCGCCTCTGAGGCCGACGCCCGAATGTAACGGAACCCGCGGGCAAGGCAGAGCGTCAAGCGACCGCAGGGGCAGACCCGGCGTGAAGTGGCTGAGACGGCGCATGCGTCCGCTTGACTCGGTCACCTTCGCCGAGGCCGCCCACATCCTCGGTGTCACCACTTCGACGCTACGCCGGCATGTCATCGCTGGCCGTCTGCCTCAGGTTCAGCCGGTCACACCGGATGCTCTCGAGGGTCGACGTTGAGACGTTGGCGTTGCAGACGTACGAGCACTGGCGGCGCAAGGACGACTCCGACTCCTATTGGGTGACGGGCCGGCGGGCAGCGGATGTGCTCGCGTGAGCAACCGATGACCGTGGCGAACGCCAGGGAGGCGCGGTGGCGTTAGACGCGCCGAAGACGCGCCGCGGCCACCCACTCGAGGTGCTGAGCACCCACGCCGACTCTTGTACCGCACCTAGGCCCGCCAGCCGTCGCTGTCTCGCCGCCACGCGTGCAGCCAGCCGGGGTCCAGGTGCCGTTTCGCGGAGCACCTAGACGAGTCGTGGTGGCTGACGGGACGCATCATGGGCCGATGCTAGGTACTGGCGGCGCTCACCACACCACGTCCGTCATCGGCTGCCCGTGAGGCGTTGTTGCGGTCAGTCGTCGTCTGCGTCGGGTTCGTAGCTACCGGCCTTGGCGAGACCCCGGCTGACCATGTACCCCACGGTTAAGATCGTGATGTACAGCCATGCGCGTTCGGCACCGAAGTCCGGATCGTTGTCTACGGTGAACGCGGTGATGGCGACACCGGCGACGGCGACGACGTAGGCGATCAGCTCCGTTGTCTTAGTCGCTTCTTTTGTCTCGGTGGTGAAGCGCTGTGCTCGCGACTGCTGGTTGGACCGGTTCCGATTGCGACTACGACTCATCCGCTGCTGCTCCTTAATGACGTTGGATGGACCTCATTCGTGACCCCGCTCAAAATCGCACGCAGCGCATCTTGAAACGACACGAACTCCGAGCTGATCGCCAGGAAATCGTCGGGCTGAACCGGGTGCTTGAGTAGTGTGCCCCGTCCACAGGCACCCAAACGTAAAGGGCGACGCGAGAAAGCTCTTCGCCCCAGTACTGGGCCGGGACAGCAAGCAGTTGCCGCTACGCTGACCGTCATGTACCAGTACAAACCATGTTTCCGCTGCCGTCGTTGCCGTCGACACTAATCTCGGGCGCGGAGTGCTCGTGAGGCAGGAGCGGCGGATTGAGTTCGAGGTAGCTGAGTTCCAACTCCAGCACGGCCGGCGGTTTCTTGCCGAGGCGCCGCCCGCCCACGTCACGCGACATCTGCACGTTCACAGGCGCCGCGTAATGTCACGTCCCGGTGTCCTCGTGAACGATGTCTCGGACGCACCAGCTCGGGCAGGTGATCGGTTCTGGTTGGTCGGTCGTGGTCGTCATGGGTCCGCCCCCTTCTCGACGGCCATCTTCGGCCGGTTGATGTCCTCGCCGTCCTGTATCCGCAGCAAGGCGCCCCGGGCGATGGTGATCTGCTCGATGGCCTGGTCGAGGACGCCCACTGGGCTACCAGCGCCTGGGTAGCATCGAGGATCACCTCATGGATTGGGTTGTCGTCGATGCGCAACTTGACCATCAACGGTGCCCATCACGTCGCCGCTTCGGATGACCTTGCCCTTTTGGAGCTTGAGAACAGGTCGGGGTCGTTGGTGTAGTACGTCGTCGCCTCGGTGCCATCGTCATCGGTGTTGATGGGGATGCGCTCGACTCGGGTGGATGTGGACATGGTGCCGCCTCTCGACGGTGGCCGCTGTCGCGGCTCTGCGGGGCCGTCACCGATCTGGCACGTATCTGGCACTCGACCCGTTTCTTACGGCGCATTGTGCCTCTGACTGCGGTGTTGCTGGTGGGCGATACTGGGTTTGAACCAGTGACCTCTTCCGTGTCAGGGAAGCGCGCTACCGCTGCGCCAATCGCCCTCGGGACATGCTCGCGTCGAGGTGGAGAAGGGATTTGAACCCTCGTAGACGGATTTGCAGTCCGTTGCCTCGCCTCTCGGCCACTCCACCACTGGATGGGTAAGCCAGCGACCCTCTCCGAGCGGACGACGGGATTCGAACCCGCGACCCTCACCTTGGCAAGGTGATGCTCTACCAGCTGAGCCACGTCCGCGCGCTCCACCCGAGCCCGTGGTGGTGCGAGCATGAGATTAGCCGATCCGCCCGACACGGCCAATTCAGGGTCGCTCAGGACTCAGCCAGCAAACCGTCGACCAACCGGCCGAACGCAACGCTGCCAACTACCCGGTTGGGCCACTCCAGCAGCCGGCCAACGGCGCGGAATCGGGCCTCCTCATGCCAGTGGACCAACGCCCCGCCAGGTGCGGCAGCAACTGCCAACTGCGCCCAGCCCACTACCACCCGGCCGCGCTTGGTGACTCGGCACAGTCCCGGAGCGTCGCCGACGGGCGGGTGCCACACCGTCACCACCATGGGGTCGTCGAAGCCGAGCGGCCCGAACGACGTACGGGCCACGAAGGCCGCGCCGGCGCCGACGAGTGAGCCAACCAGTCGGACGGTCGTGAACGGCAAGAACTGCCCGTGCCGCTCCCAGTCGGTCAACCGGGTCCACGCCTCGTCAACCGGCAGCGACGAGTGCCGGACCACGTCGAAGCTCGCCACGTCAGGACGGCTGCAGCGGCGCAGAACCTGACCGTTGGCGCTTCCGGTACGCCGCCACGTGCAGGCGATTGCCGCAGGCGCGGGCGTCGCAGTAGCGCTTGGAGCGGTTGCGCGACAGGTCGATCAGCACCGCTCTGCAGTCCGGCGCTGCACAGATCTGCAGTCGGTCGGTCTCACCGAGGCTGACAACCTGGGCGAGCGCCATTCCACCATCGACGGAGAGGTGCTCAGCGAGGCTCGCGCCGGGGGCGAAGTAGTGCATGTGCCAGGGGTACCCCTCGTGGTTCGTGAGCCGAGGGGATACCGGTGCCACCGCCACCATGGCGTTGACCTGGGCCGCGATCTTGGCGGCCTCGCCGAGGCCGAACACACTTCGGAAGCGGTCGCGGACGGCGTACAACGCCGGCAAGTCGCCGTAGTCGCGCGGATCGATCCCGGAGAAATGGTGGTCGGTGATGAACTGCTCGACATGCCGCGCAGTCGTCAGCTGCTCGATCCCACCGGAGTCCGCAGCGGTGTTGACGAGGTCGACAACGGTCAGCAGCGACAGCTCCGTGTCGTGGCTGAACATCACAAGGCCCAGCGTAGTGATAGCCACGCTGGGCCCGTGACGCCTCGGACAGCAGGTTTACCCGAGGAGCCTGGCGATCGCATCATCGATGTCGACGTACGTCGCCTCGGCGCCGAGGGCGACCAGGCCCTCGGTGCGCCGCAGGAACTCGCACACTTCGTTGCTGCGCGCTTGCATCAGGGCCTCGCCCTCAGGGGACGAGAGCTGGATGACGGTGACGGCTTGACCACGGACGTTCAGACACGGCCACACCTGTACGTCGCCTTCACCTGTTGGCTCGTACACACCCGTCGCGAGCAGCGAACGCGCGAACACCCATCGAACCGTGGCCCCGGCGACCGTGAAGCTCGCGGCAACGGCGTAGGGGTCACTCACGTCATAGGTGAGGACCGAGTGAAGTGGGGTGGCCGTGCCGCTTGCGTCGATGAGCTCCAGCGTCAACGCGCGGGTGATGTTGATTGGAGTGCTGTCCATCAGCCGTTTTCCCTTCCCAAGCCGTCAGTCTGGCTAACGACGCGGAAGGCGCGACGTAACGCTTCTGCGGTGACGAAGTGCAGATTTTTTCCCTTCGGGGCGCCTGCGCTAGCCTGTCGGCGATCGCGGCACGACATGGCCGGGGCGATTGGCGCAGTGGTAGCGCGCTTCGTTCACACCGAAGAGGTCACTAGCGCGCTTCGTTCACACCGAAGAGGTCACTGGTTCGAACCCAGTATCGCCCACCAGCAACACCGAGGTCAGGGCGCACATCCACCACCTCATTTCCCACGGAGTGGCCGTCCTGGTGCACCATAAAGCACCCCTGTGGGGGCCCGAGTTCCACGCCTCGGTGCTGTCCACGATCGACAATCGGCATCGAGGACCGAGTTAAGGGTGCGCCTGTTCCAGGCGGTCGAGCGGCACACCGCCTACGTCGTCGCTGGTCACACCCCGACGTCGAAGGCGCCCGCGGACTAGCTGACGTCCCCGCATTTCGCGGACATGGTCCGAGGACGTGGAGCGATGACAACCACCACCGACCAGGCCGCCGTCACGGCTTCTTGCGGAGCTCTAGCCGACTTCTGCGATATCTCTCCGCTAAGCGTGACAACGGTCGGGATGTTGGAGCAGACTGCAAGCAAGGCTTCACAACCTGCTCGGAAGGTTATTGTCCATGCACGACATTTTTTGCTTCGGACCAGCCTTCATGTTGCAGAAGACCTACTCCAACTCCCCCCGTCCTAGAGCGTCAACAGGCGGCTCGCTTCGTACCTGCTCACAGCGGCGGCGTGGCTGGATGCCAACGCCTGACGCCGAGCTACGAAAAGAACCCACCGAGCAGAATCTGGCGGGGGACATCGTCGTGTTTTAGCGTGCTAGCCGTGGAGCAGACCGCCCGGCGCATCACCTTCCAAGGCAACCCTGCCGTTGCGAGCATGCTTGAGGAGCAAGGTGTCGCAGTCGATTGGGAGCGGCCCGTTCATGCCCGAGATTCTTGGCGGAACGATGGGTGGTGGTGAGGGAAGCCCTTCACTGGTCTGGGTCCGCCAACCGGTAACCCATGCCTCGCACAGTCTCTATCCGGTCCGCACCGAGCTTCCGGCGCAGGTAGCGGACGTAGACGTCCACCACGTTCGAACCAGGATCGAAGTCGTATCCCCAGACTAGCGACAACAGCTGCTCTCGGGACAGGACCTGGCCCGGGTTGCGTAGGAACACCTCCGTCAGCAGGAACTCCCGGGCGGTGAGGTCGATCGTGCGGGAACCTACCGACGCGCGGCGGGTCCGCAGATCCAGCGCCAGGCCACCATGGCGCAGCACGGTGACCTCAGGCGAACGTTCGTCCCTCAGCCGTATCCGAACCCGGGCAAGGAGCTCCTCGAACCGGAACGGCTTGCTCATGTAGTCATCGGCGCCACCCTCGAGCCCGGCGACGGTGTCGGTTACCGAGTCGCGAGCCGTGAGAATGATGACCGGCAGCGTTGCCCGTTCTTGGCGCAGCCGTCTCAACACGGTGAAGCCGTCCATCTTGGGCAGCCCGATGTCGAGAATGAGCAGGTCGAATTCGCCGGACAGAGCCAAGTCGAGTGCGGCAGTCCCATCTCGCACCACGGTGGGGGTGAATCCGCTGGCCCGCAGCCCCTTCTCGACGAACGAGGCGATCCGCGCCTCGTCCTCCGCGACGAGCACGCGGTTCATGAGACTTCCTGGCGGAAGCGCGTGGTGTCCTCGGCCACCAGCGCTGGCTCGAACGCCGCCGTGTCGTGAACTGGGGGAGCCGGATGAGTGACCGGCCGGCGCGGCACGACGACCACGAACGTCGCACCCTTACCGGGTGAGTTGATGAGCTCTACTCGACCGCCATGGGCCTCTGCGATGGCTCGCACAATTGACAGTCCCAATCCCGACCCGTCGGGACCTTCCTCGTGTGGGCCACGTTCGAAGCGTTCGAAGATCCGGTCGGCGTACTCGACTGGCACGCCCGGGCCGCTGTCTCGAACCCACACCCGGAAGGCGGCGCCGTCCGCAGCAGATCCGATTGCCACGACGTCGCCAGGTTGAGTGTGCTGAACGGCGTTCGTCGCAAGCTGCAACAGTGCCTGGGTCAGGCGCTGGGCGTCGGCTTGCACCGGGCCCGACGCACGAGCGTCCAACACCCAGTGCCGCTCGCCCAACGCTCGCGACTTCTCGAGTACCTCGTCGGTGAACAGGCCGAGATCGAATTGCTGCGGGTACAAGAAGTCTGGCCGGTCAGCCTTCGCGAGGATGACGAGTTCCTCGACGAGCCGGCTCATGCGGTCTATCTCGTCGAGCACCAGCGCGCGGGTCGCTGCCACCTCGTCGGGATCGCGCTCGTCCAACAGCTCAAGGTGGCCCCGCACGATGGTGATCGGCGTACGCAACTCGTGACCTGCGTCGTCCAAGAAGCGCCGTTGCGTTGCAAACGCCTCCTCGAGCCGGTCGAGCATGGCGTTGAAGGTCTGCGCCAGGTCGGAGAGGTCGTCGTTTCCTTCCACCGCGATCCGACGGGTCAAATCCGTGTCGCTGATCTCTTGGGCGGCGGCCCGCAGGTCCCGGACGGGCCGAAGCAATCGACCCGCAACGGAATATGCCCCGACTGCTATCGCCAGGAGCGCGCAACCGGCAACGACGGCGTAGGTGCGAACGACATCGTGGAACTCGGCCTCCTCTTGGGCCACGAAGTAGGCGACGACGTACGCCCCTCGGCTGCGAGCACCCGACTGCAGCACAGGCTTGACGGCGTACCGAACCTCGCCTGCCGCTGTGTTCAGCGTTCCAAAATCACCGTCCGGAAGCAGGGCGGTGACCGCCGCGATGAAGGATGGGTTGCTGTCGAGATTGTGAGAGGTGCCGGGGTGGACGTACGCCGGTCGACCGTTGAGGAACCCGATGATTGCCTCGTGCTCGTCGGGAACGTTTCGCGTGAGGGCTACCCGCAGTAGACGGTCTATGGAGGTGAACTCCTCTGCTGTTCGCGGGTCGACTCCCTTCGCCTGCAGCTCCTCGAACTCCTGGATCTCCTGGCGGATCGCCTCATCGATCCGGTGGTCGATGCGCGTCCCTTCCACGACATAAGCCGCAGCACCTGCGCTGGCGAGCCCGGCAGCGGTCAGGATGACAACCCAGGCGAGAATGCGAATCCGCACCGAGCGAAGCTGCTCGGGCAGCCGCCACCTGAGCATGCGCGCGGCGTCAGTCGTCACCCTCTCCTTCGCCTTCATCGTCGCCGCCCTCGCTGTCGTCGTCTCCCCTCTGGCCATCATCATCGCCTGGTTCGCCGGTGTCATCGTCCCCTGTACCGGTGCCGGCGGCAGGGGGATCGGTCCGCTTCCGACTGCTGTCTCGACCGTCGTCGTTGGAGTCCCGGTCCCCACTGTCATCGTCCGCGCCGGCTCCGGGGACATCGGGAGCGGGCGCTTGTACGTCGTCGCCATCGTTTTGGTCAGTGCCCGGAGCTGGCGCCGATACGTCGCCGTCATCGGTTTGGGGGGTGCCGGGCGCTGGCGCTGATACGTCGTCGTCAGTGGTTTCGGTGGTGCCGGGTGTTGGCGCAGTTACGTCGTCCCCGGCCTTGTCGCTGTCGGCCTTCTTGTCGTCGGTCTCGTCAGACTCGCCCCCGTCGGGCTCGCCCTCGTCGGCACCAGCCTCGTCGGCGCCGCCCTCGAGGTGGTCGTCGTCCTCGAACCTGTCGCGCTCGGCCTCGGCATTGTCGGCCTCGTCGCCCTCGGCATTGTCGGCCTCGTCGCCCTGGGTCTCGTCGGCCTTGTCAGACTCGCCCTCGTCGGGCTCGGTCTCGTCGGCACCGTCGCGCTCCGGTTCGACCCGTTCGGGGCGAGGGTCGACGGTGAGTGGCGCAGCCGCCCCGTCGTCCTCGTCGTCGCGCTGGTGGCCTCGGCTCTCCTGGTCATCAGCGGGAAGCACCAGTGGACCGCCCAGATCGGGGGAGCTGAAGGTGTTGTTGAGGAAGCCGGAAACCAGCAGTGCCACCGCGAAAAGCATGGCGATGCCGCCGAAGACAGCCTTGCGTTGTTCTGTCATGGCCGTGAGCGTGGTTGGGGTTCCGAAGAGCCGGATGAGACCAGGATGAGAGTCCTCTCATGTGACCTTGGCCGCGTCGCTGCAGTCAGCGTAGGGCGCGATGGGACGGCTCTGATGGCCGTTCGCTGGCGCTCCGCGGGCCCGCCTGCGGACATTTGGGGCCTCGGTGCGTCGATGTTCGAGGCTTTCACCGGCTACAAGCCGTTCCCCCGTGGAGCCGACGACGAGCGGGCACCTATCGAGCAGCGTTGGCGGCAGCTCGTCGAGGAGCCGGAACGACTCCCAAAGA
The DNA here is from genome assembly GCA_030447865.1 of Nocardioidaceae bacterium. Taxonomy (GTDB): domain Bacteria; phylum Actinomycetota; class Actinomycetes; order Propionibacteriales; family Nocardioidaceae; genus JAUJOE01. The sequence goes on along the minus strand of JAUJOD010000004.1, from coordinate 279,875 downwards.
GAGCCGCAGACGTTGCGGCCAAGCCGATCCTCGCGTGCTCGGAGAAGGATCCGGCCAATCGCCCTACTGCCGCCGAGCTCGCCCAGCTGCTTGAGCCCTTGGTGGACTCGTTACCGAAACCAATACTCGGGGGTTTCAGGCCCAAGCTTCGCTGAGCGTTTATCGGGCCCCGACGAGATGCCCGAACGCAACTACGTTGTCGACGTAGCCCGTCTCCGGGTCATACTCGCCACCGCAGGTGATCAGGCGCAGCTCTGGTCGACGTGTCGTAAGGCCGTAGACCTGACGGGTCGGAAAGTCGGCCTGCTCAAACACCGCGACCCGGTCAATCGCAAAGGTGGCCACGGAGGAGTCGGCGCGCGTCACTTTGACCAGGTCGCCGGGACGGAGATTGCCCAACTCGTAGAACACGGCTGGACCCTCGGTGCTGTCCACGTGGCCAGCGATCACCGCCGGGCCGAGCTGTCCTGGTGACGGGCCGGGAGTGAACCAGCCAGGCGCGGTAGGGTCACGGGGTACTTCGATGCTGCCGTCGTCGGCCACGCCTAGTCCAACGACGTTGCGGCTGTGCACATCGATCGCGGGAATGTCGAGTGCCACGGGTTCTGACCCAGGAAGGACCTCACCGAAATCGACAGATTCCGGGGCTGGCGGTGCGTTCTTCGTCGGAGGCTTGGCCGCCGGCGGCTGGCTACTGCCAGGGGCAGGACTGGGGCTAGCGCTGGGGGACGACGGTGTCGAGGCCGCTGCACTGTCGGGTAGCGGCGGTCCGTCACTCCCGCGGGCGCCCATGACAAGAAACACGGCTCCGGCAACAACCAGCACAACGGCGATCGCCGCGGCAACATATGTGCCGCGGCGACCACCGTGCTGGATCGGGTCGGTCATCAGGAGCGCGCGCGCGCCTTACGGGCCGTCGCAACGCCGGTGCCAGCGGCCAGCAGCATGAGGCCGCCACCCAGGGCAAGCAGACCGGTGTCGGACTCAGACGAGGTGCCGCCTAGGCCGGTCTCAGCGCCACCAGCCGGTGCGGCTGCCAGGGTTCCGCAGAGCGCCGGGTCAGTCGCTTCGGAAGGAAGGGCCGGGTCCAGGTCACTCTTGGACTTGCCGTCGTACTTGCCAGAGCCGTTGTAGTCGGTGCCGTGGATCACGACAACTGACTCTCCGGCCGCGATCGAGGAAGCGAGTTCCGGCGCGACCTCAATGCTGCCGCGCTGGTACGTGAGCTCGCCGCCGGGGGCAGTGTCGAAGCGGTCAATTGCCAAGACGCTGTCAGGGCTCGTGTCACCGGACGTCGTCAGTGCGACAACGACGGGTCCGTAAGCCGGCGCACCCTCAGTGGTGTCGATCGTGCCGCTGCCGTCGGTGTCCTCACTCGCGACGGGGCACTCGTGGCGAGCCTCGTCAGCAAAGTGAATGTGCGCCGCATGGGGGTTGTCAGCCAGCAAACCGCTGGCCTGCATGGTGACGTTGATCATGGTCCCGCGGACCTCGACCCACGCCGTGCCGCTTGCCGAGACGCCGTTGAGGGCTACCGGCTGTAGGTTCGCCATGACATCGCCGTCTTCTGCGAAAGCGGTGCCCATGCCGAGAAATGGTGCGGCAACGAGAGTGCCGACGGCCATGGTGGCCAGTTTGGAAGAAATACGCATGTTGCTCCATTCGTACGGCGACCACTCGACCGCCACTATGAGTTGAACTTCGTGACGGATTCGGAACGGATCAGGTTGCGGATTGGATTCGTTGTGAAGTCATGCAATATCGCCGCCACTGCATTCCCACCGATGGCTAGTCTCGGCCCCTCTCCGTCGTCGGCCACCGAAACTGCCGCGACCGCGGGCATCCCGTCTCGATACCATCGACGGACTCGCTGGCGCCGATCACGAGGTGCCCAGTCCCGTCAGAGGAGGTCCCGTGACTGACGTTGCCGTCACCGTCGCCGCTGCCGAGAAGCACGCCGCGCACACGGTGACGGCCGGCACAACGGCACGGGAGCTGCTCGCGGCTGACGAAGCGGTCATCGCAGCTCGCGTCAACGGCGACCTGGTTGACCTGTCGCACGAGCTGGATGATGGAGACGTCGTCGAGCCCGTCGCCATCAACACCGACGACGGCCGCGCGATCCTCCGCCACTCCACCGCGCACGTGCTCGCGCAGGCGGTGCAGCAGCTGTTCCCCGACGCCAAGCTCGGCATCGGCCCTCCTATCACCGACGGCTTCTACTACGACTTCGAGGTAGCCGAGCCGTTCAAGCCAGCCGACCTGGACGCCATCGCCACCCGGATGCGCAAGATCATCAAGGAGGGCCAACGGTTCGTACGCCGTGCGGTCGGCGACGCCGAGGCAGCCGCCGAGCTCGCCGGCGAGCCGTACAAGCTGGAGCTCATCGAGCTCAAGGGCTCAGCCGATGCGGCCGACGCCGAAGGTGCCGACGCTGAAGTCGGCGGTGACCAGCTCACGATCTACGACAACCTCAAGCGCGACGCCTCGCTGGCGTGGAAGGACCTGTGCAGAGGGCCGCATCTACCGACGACCAAGCGGATCCCCGCATTTCGGCTCACCCGCTCGGCCGCGGCGTACTGGCGAGGTGACGAGAAGAACCCCCAGCTCCAGCGCATCTACGGCACCGCATGGGAGAGCAAGGAGGCGCTCGAGGCGTACCTCGAGCGGCTGGAGGAGGCAGAGCGCCGCGACCACCGGCGGCTGGGTCGCGAGCTCGACCTGTTCAGCTTCCCCGACGAGCTCGGGTCCGGGCTCGCGGTGTTCCATCCCAAGGGCGGCGTGCTGCGCAAAGCGATGGAGGACTACTCCCGCCAGCGTCACGCGGAGGCCGGATACGAGTTCGTCTACAGCCCGCAGATCAGCAAGAGCGGGCTGTTCGAGACCTCCGGGCACCTGCAGTGGTTCGCCGACGGCATGTACCCCCCGATGCACGTCGACGCCGAGGTCGACGAGCAGGGAGCGGTGCGCAAGCCCGGCCAGGACTACTACCTCAGGCCGATGAACTGTCCCATGCACTGCCTGATCTTCAAGGCACGAGGAAGGTCCTACCGGGAGCTGCCGCTGCGGCTTTTCGAGTTCGGTGCGGTCTACCGCTACGAGAAGTCCGGCACGGTGCACGGTCTCACCCGGGTGCGCGGCTTGACCCAGGACGACGCCCACATCTACGCCAGCCGTGAGCAGCTGGGGGGGGAGCTCAAGGCCCTCCTCACCTTTGTGCTCGACCTGCTCAAGGACTACGGCCTCGAGGACTTCTACCTTGAGTTCTCGACCAAGGACCCCGACAAGTACGTCGGCTCCGACGAGATCTGGGCAGAGGCGACCGCCACGCTGGAGCGGGTGGCCGTGGAGTCGGGGCTTGAGCTGGTGCCCGACACCGGAGGCGCCGCCTTCTACGGGCCGAAGATCTCCGTCCAGGCCCGCGACGCCATTGGGCGCACCTGGCAGATATCGACGATCCAGCTTGACTTCAACCTCCCTGAGCGGTTTGAGCTCGAGTACACCGCCGCTGACGGCTCGCGGCAGCGGCCGGTGATGATCCACCGGGCGCTGTTCGGATCCATCGAGCGCTTCCTCGGGGTGCTGACCGAGCACTACGCCGGCGCGTTCCCGCCGTGGCTCGCTCCGGTTCAGGTGGTTGCCATCCCCATTGCCGAGCGGCACGCGCCGTACCTCGGCGGAGTGGCTGACCGGCTCAGGGCCGCTGGAATCCGCGTCGAGGTCGACGACTCCGACGACCGGATGCAGAAGAAGATCCGGTCCGCTCAGCTCCAGAAGGTGCCGTTCATGCTCATCGCCGGTGACCGCGACGTCGACGATGGCGCGGTCTCGTTTCGCTACCGCAGCGGCGAGCAAGACAACGGCGTCGCCGTCGACGAGGCAATTGCCCGCATCACCGAAGCGGTCAGCTCCCGAGCGCAGGTATGACGTCGTACGAGCAGCAGGCGGGCGCGGGGGAGTCCGACCCGTTCCTGCGGCTGTGGACGCCGCACCGGCTGGCGTACATCAAGGGAGAGAACAAGCCGACGTCGGCCGAGGACGGCGAGTGCCCGTTCTGCTCCATCCCGCGGCTGCCCGATGCTGAGGGATTGGTCGTACGGCGAGGGGCGCTCACGTACGCCGTGCTGAACCTCTACCCCTACAACCCCGGCCACCTGATGGTCTGCCCCTATCGGCACGTCGCGGACTACACCGAACTCACCTGCGACGAGAGCGCGGAAATCGCGGAGCTGACCCGGCAGGCAATGCGGGCCGTCCGGGCGGCTTCCCGTGCGGACGGATTCAACGTCGGCATGAACCAGGGGGCGGTCGCCGGTGCCGGCATCGCTGCCCATCTGCACCAACACATCGTGCCGCGCTGGGGTGGCGACACGAACTTCATGCCGGTCGTCGGCCACACCAAGGTGCTGCCCCAGCTGCTGGGCGACACTCGCGACCTGCTGGTCGAGGCCTGGCCCGCGGACTGACGCGCGCCACAGCGGCCAGCAGGTCCAAGGGAGTGGCTGGTGGGGACTCGAAGGACCGTAAAGGGAGCGCAGCGACAGGTCCGAGAGCCCTGCCAGCCGCGACCGGAAGCCGCCAGCAGGTCCAAGGGAGTGGCTGGTGGGGACTCGAAGGACCGTAAAGGGAGCGCAGCGACAGGTCCGAGAGCCCTGCCAGCCGCGACCGGGAACAGCCGATGGCTAACTGGCCGCGGTGACCTTGGCCGCGAGGTGGGCCGGCAGGACGTCGTACCGTGAGAAGCGGCGGTGGAACGTGCCGGTGCCGTGGCTCAGCGACCGCAGCTCGGTGGCATACCGCACCAGCTCGAGCTGCGGGGCCTCCGCCTTGACCAGCGTGCGGCCGGTCCCGACGGGCTCGGTGCCGAGCACGCGCGCCCGTCGGGTCGAGAGGTCACCCATCACCGCGCCCATGTAGTCGTCGTCGATGAGCACGTCGACCTCGTCGATCGGCTCCAGCAGCTGTACGCCGGCCACCTGCGCCGCCTCCTTCAGGGCCAACGCGCCCGCTGTCTGGAACGCCATGTCGCTGGAGTCGACGCTGTGGGCCTTGCCGTCGAACAGGGTCACCTTGAGGTCGACCACCGGGTAGCCAGCGCTAAGCCCCTTGTCGAGCTGGGCCCGCAGCCCCTTCTCCACGCTCGGGATGAACTGGCGGGGGACCGACCCGCCGACCACCTTGTCGACGAACTCGAAACCGCTGCCCGGCTCGGCGGGCTCCACCTCGATGTCACACACGGCGTACTGCCCGTGCCCACCGCTCTGCTTGACGTGCCGCCCGTGGCCCTTCGCGGGCCCCGCAAGCGTCTCGCGCAACGGGACCCGCACGTCGACCTGGTCGACCTGGACGCCGTACCTGTGGCGCAGCCGGTCCATCAGTACGTCGACGTGTGCCTCGCCCATCGTCCACAGCACGAGCTGGTGGGTCTCGGCGGAGTGCTCGATCCGGACTGCCGGGTCCTCGGCGGCCAACCGCTGCAGGGCGGTGCCGAGCTTGTCCTCGTCGGCCTTGGCGTGCGCGACCAACGCGATAGGAAGGAGGGCGTCCGGCATCGACCACGGCTCCATCACCAACGGGTTGTCCTTGTCGCTGAGCGTGTCCCCGGTTTCTGCTCGGCTCAGCTTGGCGATCGCGCAGATGTCACCGGCGATGCAGGCCCGGCTGGGGCGCTGGAGCTTCCCCAGCGGCGACGACAGGGCTCCGATGCGCTCGTCCTCGTCGTGGTCGGGGTGGCCAGCGGCGGACTCCTGGAACTGGGAGAAGTCCCGACACGTGCACGGTTGCGTCGGGACGCACGGTGCCGGAGAACACGCGCACCAGGCTGATCCGGCCGACGTACGGGTCAGACGTGGTCTTGACGACCTCGGCGAGCAACGGGCCGGCGGGGTCGCAGGACAGGCCGGTGACGGTCTTGCCCGCGACCGTGTAGACGGCGGGGAAGGTGTGCTCCACCGGCGACGGGAACGCCGACGTCATGATCTCGATCAGCTCGTGCAGACCGACGCCACTGACGGAGCAGACGGGAACGACGGGAAAGAAGGAGGCGCGGGCGACAGCTGTCTCTAGGTCGTCGATGAGCAGCTTCAGGTCGAGCTCCTCTCCCTCCATGTAGCGGTCCATCAGGCCCTCGTCCTCGGACTCCTCGATGATGCCCTCGATGAGCGGCTCGCGGTGGTCGTCGATGAGGGCCGCCTCGTCGTCAGCCGGCTCGCGCACCTGGCGAGCCGCGCTATCAGAGTAGTCAGAGACCGACTGCGACAACAGCGCCACGAGCGCGTCGATGTGACCACTGCTCGAGGGCACGGGCACGTACAGCGGCAGCACCTTGGCGCCGAAGGCCGCCTGCGCCTGGGCCAGCACGTCGGCGTAGTCGGCGCGCTGGTGGTTGAGCTTGCTGATCACCACGCACCGCGGCATGCCCACGGCCTCACACTCCTGCCACAGCGCCTTTGTGGCGCCGTCGACGCCCTCGTTGGCGGCAATGACGAACAGTGCGCAGTCGGCCGCCCGCAGCCCGGCGCGCAGGTCCCCGACGAAGTCGGCGTACCCCGGTGCATCGAGCAGGTTGACCTTGCTGTCGCCGGCGACGAACGGCGCAAGGGCCAGCCCGATTGAGCGCTGCTGTCGGATCTCGACGTCGTCGTAGTCGGTGACCGTGGTGCCCTCCTCGACCCGACCGACCCGGTTGATCGCGCCGGCGGTGGCGAGCAACGCCTCGGCGAGGGTCGTCTTGCCGGACCCCGACGGTCCGACCAGCACCACGTTGCGGAGGTTCTCAGGACTGCGAGGTTGGTACGCCGCGGGCTCCCCAGCACCCGGGCCACCCTGCTTTCCGGCCATGACCTACTCCTTCGGCTCATCGCGCCACGGTTGAGTCGTCGAGTCCACCTTTCACCCTTCCGCGGCGCGCGCACAAGCGTCACCTCGACATCAGCGGCCGGTAGCATCACGGGGAGCCCCCGACCTGCCCCGCTCACCAGAGGAAGCCGCCACCGCACCGATGCTCGAGCGCTTTCGCCAGTTCTGGACCAGCGTGTTCAAACCGGTCGCCCACCTGCTGATACGGCTGGGGATCTCACCCGACACGGTGACGTTCGTCGGCACCATCGGTGTCGTCGCTGGCGCGCTGATCTTCTTTCCCCGCGGACAGCTGTGGGTCGGCGTACTGGTCGTCACGGCGTTCGTCTTCTCCGACCTCATCGACGGTTACATGGCCCGCACGATGGGGACGTCGTCTCGATGGGGCTCCTTCTTGGACTCCACCCTGGACCGGCTCGGCGACGCGGCGGTGTTCGCCGGCCTGGCGATCTGGTTCTTCCAGGGCGGTGACAACCAGCTGCTGGGCTACGTGGCGCTGTGGGCGCTCGTCATGGGCTCGGTGACGTCGTACACGCGGGCAAAGGCCGAGAGCCTCGGGATGCAGGCGAAGGGGGGCATCGCCGAGCGCGCCGACCGGCTGGTCGCCGTACTGGCGATCACGTTCTTCGCCGATCTTTTCGACGTGCCCATCCTGCTGACGATCGTCCTGTGGGCGGTCGCTGTCGCCAGCACGATCACCGTCGCACAGCGAATGATCCTCGTACGCCGCCAGGCGCTCGCCGACCCAGTAGTTCGGTCGTGACCCCGTCGGTTCCCTCCCGCGACCGGTTCATCGACTCTGCCTACGGGCTCGGCTGGGCCGTTACCCGGCATGCGCCGGAACCCGTTGCCACCCGGCTGCTCGAAAGCGCGGCCGACCGGATGTGCAGGCAGAACGGTGCCGCAGCGCAGCAGCTGCAGGCGAACTTGCGCCGTGCCGCACCCGACGTCACCGAAGACACGTTGAACGAGCTGTGCAACCAGGCGCTGCGGTCGTACTTCCGGTACTGGCACGAGGCGTTCCGGCTGCCGGCGTGGACACCCAACCGCATCGTCGACTCGGTCGTCACCGTCAACGAGGAACCACTGCGGGCGGGCTTCGCCGGTGGCGGCGGTGCGATCATCGCGCTGCCGCACATGGCGAACTGGGACCACGCCGGCGCGTGGGCCTGCCTGACGGGAATGCCGGTCACCACGGTGGCGGAGCGGCTGAAGCCTGAGTCGCTGTTCGACCGGTTCGTCCGCTACCGCGAGGAGCTCGGCATGCAGGTGCTGCCGCTCACCGGCGGCGCCAATCCGTTGACGGAGCTCCGCACAGCGCTGCGCGCCGGTCGCTTGGTGTGTCTGGTGGCCGACCGGGACATCGGCAAGAGCGGCGTCGAGGTGGAGTTGCTGGGTGAGCCGGCCCGCCTGCCCAGTGGGCCGGCGGTGCTGGCGCGGCTGGCCGGCGCGCCCCTGATCGCGGCCACCTTGTCTTACCAAGGCCCGCTGCTGCGCATCGAGTTCAGCGACCCGATCCGAGTGCGGCGTGGCCGCGACGGTGTCGTCGCGATGACGCAGGACATCGCCGACGTCTTCTCGGCCGGCATCTCGCGGACCCCCGTCGACTGGCACATGCTGCAGCCCGTCTTCACCGCCGACCTCGACACCGCGGCGTCATGAGGATCGGCCTGGTCTGTCCCTACTCCCTCGACGTGCCGGGCGGGGTGCAGAACCACGTGCGCGACCTGGCCGACGTCCTGATCAGCCGGGGGCACGACGTCGGCGTGCTGGCGCCGGGGGAGCCCGACGCAAGCCTCCCGGCGTACGTCGAGACTGTCGGCAAGGCGGTGCCGGTCAGGTACAACGGGTCTGTCGCGCGGTTGGCCTTTGGCCCCAGGGTCGCCAACCGGACCCGGCGGTGGCTGCGCGACGGCGGCTTCGACGTCTTGCATGTGCATGAACCGGCGACCCCGAGCGTTTCGCTGCTTGCGCTGTGGGCTGCGGAAGGGCCAGTGGTCGCCACCTTTCACACCGCGAACGTCCGGTCGCGCAGTCTGTCGTCCGCCGCGGCGCTGCTACGTCCGTCACTGGAGAAGATCTCGGCCCGGATCGCGGTCTCCGAGGCGGCGCGGGCAACCCTGGTGCAGCACGTCGGTGGTGAGCCGGTGGTGATACCGAACGGCGTGTCCTGCCGCTCCTTCTCACAGGCCCGCCCGCGTCCGGAGTGGTCAGGACCGGGGCCGACGCTGGCGTTCCTCGGCCGCACCGACGAGCCGCGCAAGGGGTTGTCGGTGCTTGTCGACGCCCTCCCGGCCGTGCTGGCACGGCACCCTTCGGCACGGCTGCTGGTTGCCGGGCGGGGCGCCGCCGAGGCGCTCGACGGGCTGCTTGACCCGCTGGTCGAGCGGATAGAACTGCTGGGCCAGGTCTCCGACGACGACAAAGCGGCCCTGCTCGCCTCCGCAACCGTGTACGTCGCGCCGCAGACCGGGGGTGAGAGCTTCGGCATCGTGCTGCTGGAGGCAATGGCGGCCGAGGCGGCCGTGGCGGCGAGCGACCTGCCGCCGTTCCGCTCCGTCCTCAGCGGGGGCACCTTGGGGGAGCTGTTCGCGCCGGGCGATGCGGCTGCTGCTGCCGAGGCGATCTGCCGGCTGCTTGACGACCCGCAGCGGCGCGAGGAGACCCGGCAGCGAGCTGCCCGCGAAGTACGCCGATATGACTGGTCGCGGGTCGTGCCCCAGATCGAGGCGGTCTACGACACAGTCATGGCCAACGGCAGGCTCAAGCCGGTGTCATGACGGACGTCTCCGGACCGCTGTGGGCGCTGGCGGTCGGTCTGCTCGTCCTGTTTGCGCTGTTGGCCGTGTGGTTCACCTGGACGGCCGGACGTCTGGATCGGTTGCACCTTCGCTGCGAGGCTGCCGACGTGGCACTGCGCTCGGCGCTGCTGCGCCGGTCGGCGGTCGCCGTAGAACTGGCCGGCGGTGGCTTGGGTGACCCCGCCTCGGCGCTGTTGCTCCTGGAGGCGGCGCACCAAGCGCGCGAGGCGACCGGGGCCGAGAAGTGGCTCGCCGAGTCCGAGCTCACCCACACTCTTCACCTAGTCGACCTCCCGGCGGAGTCAGCCGACCCGCTCGTGGGCGAACTGCGTGACGCCGCCCGAAACGTCTCGGTCGCCCGGCGCATCCACAACGACCGGGTGGCCAGCACGTTGGCCCTGCGCAGCCGACGGCGGGTCCGCTGGTTCCGGTTGGCCGGACGTGCGGAGCCGCCCGCGATGATCGACTTCGACGACGCGGTGCCCTGACCGGTGACCTCGTTCGCACTTGCGTTGCGTTCGTCTTCCGACACACGGCGGCAGAAGTACGCGTTTTTCGCGCCGTTGGCGTCCGTCTTCCGACGCACGGCGGCACACGTACCGGTGTTGGGCGGTCGCGTGACGCGGACGTCGTAGGGCAGCCGCGCAGATTCGGGCCGCTGCGGCCGCCCGCGTGGTTGGTTGGAGCGTCGAACGGACGCGCCGTACCATGAGAGCAATCCCAAACCGCGATCTAAGGTTGAACGTGACTGACAACGGCACCACCTCGTCGTCCACCGTGCCCGCGACCGGCACCGGCACCGCGCGGGTCAAGCGCGGCATGGCCGAGATGCTCAAGGGCGGCGTGATCATGGACGTCGTCACCGCCGAGCAGGCCAAGATCGCCGAGGACTCCGGTGCCGTCGCGGTGATGGCGCTCGAGCGCGTGCCGGCCGACATCCGGGCTCAGGGTGGGGTGTCGCGGATGAGCGACCCCGACAAGATCGAGAACATCATCGACGCCGTGTCGATCCCGGTGATGGCCAAGGCGCGCATCGGACACTTCGTCGAGGCGCAGGTGCTGCAAAGCCTCGGGGTCGACTACGTCGACGAGTCCGAGGTGCTCACCCCCGCCGACTTCGGCCACCACATCGACAAGTGGCAGTTCACCGTGCCGTTCGTTTGCGGCGCCACCAACCTGGGTGAGGCGCTGCGCCGCATCACCGAGGGCGCGGCGATGATCCGCTCCAAGGGCGAGGCAGGCACCGGTGACGTGTCAAACGCGACAACCCACATGCGCGCGATCCGGGGCGAGCTGCGCCGGCTGGCGTCGATGAGCGAGGACGAGCTGTACGTCGCGGCGAAGGATCTGCAGGCGCCGTACGAGCTGGTCCGTGAGGTCGCCGCTGCCGGCAAGCTTCCGGTGGTGCTCTTCACCGCCGGCGGCATCGCCACGCCGGCCGACGCGGCGATGATGATGCAGCTCGGTGCCGAAGGCGTCTTCGTGGGCTCCGGCATCTTCAAGTCCGGGAACCCGGCCCAGCGTGCGGCGGCAATCGTCAAGGCTACGACGTTCTACGACGACCCCGACGTGATCGCCAAGGTGTCGCGCGGCCTCGGCGAAGCCATGGTCGGCATCAACGTCGAAGAGATACCGCAACCGCACCGCCTGGCCGAGCGCGGCTGGTGACCGGTGGCCATCGGTAGTCCCGACAAGGCCGCGCGTCTGGACCAGTTGCGAAACTACGCACGGGTGCAGGTCTGGTCGGGTTTCCGGCCCCTCGATGAGGTGCGCGCCGAGGTCCTGGCGGCGGTGCAGGAGGAGGTCAAGGACCGCGCCGAGGCCGAGCGGCTGGCTGCGGAGTACGTCGCGTCGGCCGAGGAGTCGCTCGGTGCGGCGGCGGCGTCCTGGCCAGAGATCACCGAGTTCGACCGGCTGCAGGCAGCGCTGACGGAGCTGGATGCGGTCGGCATCGTCGTCCTGCAAGCATGCGAGGACCACTGGGCCGCCCAGGAGATGCTGCAGACCCTCGCCGCTGCCGGAGTCCGACCGCGCGGGATCGCCTACTTCACCCATACCGACGTCTGGCACGCTGTCGATCACGGCATGCTCGAGGTCAACCTGTGGCACGGCAACAGCGCGAACGTCGCACCCGGCGACGACCTGCTCGCCGACGTGCAGGACACCCTTTCCCGCAACGGCATTCACTCGCTGTTCGACGAGGGCCGCATCGAGGTCACGGTCGCCTGGCAGCGGCGGCCCGTGTCTTTCGCCTGAGGAGGACTGCACCATGCCGCGGCCGGTTGTGGGCGTCCTCGCCCTCCAAGGTGACGTCCGTGAGCACCTGCAGATGCTGGGCGGCGCCGGTGCTGACGCCCGCCCGGTCCGCAGGCCGGGCGAGCTCGCCGATGTCGACGCGATGGTACTGCCCGGCGGTGAGTCCACCACCATGTACAAGCTGGCCAACATCTTCGAGCTGTTCGAGCCGCTGCGCCAGCACATTGCCGCAGGCAGGCCGGTGCTCGGCACCTGCGCCGGCATGATCATGCTCGCCGACACGATCGAGGGCGGCATCGAAGGCCAGCAGACTCTCGGCGGCCTCGACGTCGTCGTACGCCGCAACGCGTTCGGCCGGCAGGTCGACTCGTTCGAGAGCGACGTCGACTTCGCGGCCTTCGACGAGCCGTTCCACGCTGTCTTCATCCGCGCGCCCTGGGTCGAGAAGCTTGGCGACGGCGTCGAGGTGCTCGCCACCGTAGCCGAGGACCCGGCGGTCGGTAGGATCGTCGCGGTGCGCCAGGGTGCCGTGGTAGCGACGTCGTTCCACCCTGAGCTCACCTCCGACGACCGGATACACCGGTACTTCGTCGAACTGATCCGCAGCAGCTAAGGAGCTTCACGCCTCATGTCCGGCCACTCCAAGTGGGCGACCACCAAGCACAAGAAGGCGGTCGTCGACGCCCGGCGGGGCAAACTGTTCGCCAAGCTGATCAAGAACATCGAGGTGGCCGCGCGCACCGGCGGCGGCGACCCGACCGGCAACCCGACGCTGTTCGACGCCATCCAGAAGGCGAAGAAGTCCTCGGTGCCGAACGACAACATCGATCGGGCCGTGAAGCGCGGCTCGGGTCTTGAGGCCGGCGGCGCCGACTACCAGACCATCCTCTATGAGGGGTACGCGCCCGGGGGAGTGGCGCTGCTTGTCGAGTGCCTGACCGACAACCGCAACCGCGCGGCGGGCGACGTACGCACTGCGATGACGCGCAACGGCGGGTCGATGGCCGACGCCGGATCGGTGTCGTACATGTTCACCCGCAAGGGCGTGCTGATCGTGCCCAAGGCGCAGACCGGCAAAGAGATCGACGAGGACGACGTGCTCGACGCGGTGCTCGATGCCGGGGCGGAGGAGGTCAGCGACCTCGGCGACTCGATCGAGGTGGTCTGCGAACCGACCGACCTGGTCGCGGTGCGGTCGGCGTTGCAGGAGAGCGGTATCGACTATGAGTCGGCAGAGGCGTCGTTCGTGCCGAGCGTGACCGTCGGCGTCGATAGCGCTCACGCCGCCCGGATCTTCCGCTTGATCGAGGCGCTCGAGGACTCCGACGACGTACAGAATGTGTTCGCCAACTTCGACGTCTCCGACGAGGTCTTGGCCCAGCTGGCCTGAGCGCTCCGGCGCGTCGCTGCCGCGCGTTGTCGCCGGTCCGCGTTACGTTGGTCAACAGATCGAACACCTGTTCGCTCATCGCTGTGCGCCCGTCTCCGGTCGGCTCACTCAGCCGGGAGCGACACCGCGCGGGAGGAGGCGCCATGCGGGTGCTTGGTGTCGACCCGGGGCTCACCCGCTGCGGACTCGGCGTCGTGGAGGGCTCCACCGGTCGACCGTTGACCGCGGTGGCGGTCGGGGTTGTCCGCACCGCCGCTCGCACCGACCTCGGCGCTCGGCTGGTCACCATCGGCGCTGAGCTTGACGACTGGATCGATCGCTACCAGCCCGATGCGGTCGCCGTCGAGCGGGTGTTCTCCCAACACAACGTCCGCACCGTGATGGGCACCGCCCAGGTCTCCGGCCTCGCCATCGTCGCGGCCACGCGACGGGGGATCCCCGTAGCGCTACACACGCCGAGCGAGGTCAAGGCAGCGGTTACCGGGAGCGGACGGGCCGACAAGGTCCAGGTCACCGCGATGGTGGTGCGACTGCTGCGGTTGGGTGAGCAACCGTCGACGCCGGACGCCGCTGACGCGCTCGCGCTGGCGATGTGCTGCATCTGGCGTGGCGCGGCCGTCGACCGGCTGACCGCGGCAGCGCGGGCCGCCCGAGCGGACCTCAGCGCCGCTCAGGCGGAGGTCACCACGTGATCGCCTTCGTCCGCGGGCCAGTGACCGCCGTGTTCGTTGACGCCGCGGTGATCGACGTCGGCGGCGTTGGCATGCTGGTCATGTGTACGCCGAGCGCGCTGGCGTCGCTGCGGGTGGGTCAGGAGGCAACGTTGGCGACCTCGATGGTCGTGCGTGAGGACTCCTTGACGTTGTTCGGCTTCGCCGACTACGACGAGCGCGCAATCTTCGAGCTGTTGCAGACGGCCAGCGGGGTCGGGCCAAAGCTGGCGCAGGCGATGCTGGCGGTGCACGGTCCCGACGCGCTGCGCAGAGCGGTGGTGACCGAAGACCTTGCGGCCTTGTGCAAGGTGCCCGGCATCGGCCGCAAGGGCGCCCAGCGGATCGTGCTGGAGCTGAAGGACCGCATCGACGCGCCGGCCACGGTGGGGTCTGAAGCCACCGCGAGGCTGTCGACGCCGACCGGTGACTGGCGGCACCAGGTGCGCTCCGGACTGCTGGGCCTCGGCTGGTCGGTGCGGGAGGCCGAGGCGGCCGTCGACACCGTTGGCCCGCTGGCTGACGCGGCGAGCGCCGACGGCAACCCCATCCCCGTGGCCGAGCTCCTGCGCGCCGCCCTGCGGTCGTTGTCGAAGGCCTGAGCGACATGGCGACGTACGACGATCCCGACGGTTGCTCGCTGCTGCAGGCCGAAGCCGAGGGCGATGAGCGGGCTGTCGAGGCCGCCCTCCGCCCCCGCACCCTTGACGAGGTGATCGGCCAGGAGCGGGTCCGTGAACAGCTCGGCCTGGTGCTGGCCGCTGCGCGGGGTCGCGGTCGTCCTCCCGACCACGTGCTGCTGTCCGGTCCGCCGGGCCTGGGCAAGACCACCATGGCGATGATCGTCGCCACCGAGATGAGCAGCCCACTGCGGGTGACGAGCGGGCCAGCGATTCAGCATGCCGGAGACCTGGCGGCGATCCTGTCGGGCCTCAGCGAGGGCGACGTACTGTTCCTCGACGAGGTTCATCGCATGTCGCGCCCCGCGGAAGAGATGCTCTACCTGGCGATGGAGGACTTCCGCGTCGACGTGGTGATCGGCAAGGGCCCCGGGGCGACCGCGATTCCGTTGCAGATCCCGCCGTTCACCGTGGTGGGTGCGACGACTCGTGCGGGGCTGTTGCCGGGGCCGCTGCGCGACAGGTTCGGGTTCACCGGGCATCTTGAGTTCTACGAGCCGGCTGACCTCCAGCGCATCGTCACCCGGTCCGCCCGCCTCCTGCAGGTGCAGGTCGACGAGCCGGCCACCGCCGAGATCGCCTCCCGCTCGCGTGGGACCCCGCGCATCGCCAACCGGCTCCTCCGCCGCGTGCGTGACTACGCCCAGGTGCGCGCCGACGGGGTGGTGACTCAACCGCTGGCTCGCGCCGCGCTCGCGCTCTACGAAGTCGACGAGTCCGGTCTGGACCGGCTCGACCGAGCAGTGCTCGACGCGCTGTGCCGCCGGTTCGCTGGCGGCCCGGTGGGCTTGAGCACGCTCGCCGTGGCAGTGGGCGAGGAGCGCGAGACGGTTGAAGAGGTCGCCGAGCCGTTCTTGGTCCGCTCGGGCTATCTGGCCCGTACGCCGCGTGGCCGCGTCGCCACACCCGCCGCCTGGCAGCACCTTGGCATGTCCGCCCCCGCACATGCCCCCTTCCCCGACCAGGCCGTCCTTTTCGACGAGGAGTGAGCGCGACCGCTCGGTTCTTTCGCATGGTCGCGGCTGAGGTGCACCGGTCGGGCGTTTCGATCGGCGTGACCCAGCAGCGCTGATGTGGTCAGGTTGGTCCCCGCGTTGGGAGCGGCTGGGCACCCGTCTGGTCGGGTTCGTGGAGTCCCTCGACGACGGTGGCCGAGAGGCGCGTCAGAGTCGCGAGTTCCTCGGCGGTGAGCCGGTCGATGAAGGTGTCGCGGACGGCGGCGACATGGGCTGGGGCGGCTGCTTTGATCGCTGCTAAGCCCTCCGGAGTGAGGACGACATCGGTGCCACGTCCTTGGGGGCAGCCCACGCGGTTGACCAGCTCGCGCCGCTGCATTCGGTCGAGGTGGTGAGAGAGGCGCGAAGGCGACCAGAGCAAGTGAGCGGCGAGGTCCTTGGCGCACCAGCGGCGGTCCGGGGCGTCCGTGAGCGCGGAGAGCACGTCGTAGTCCTGCATGGACAACCCCGAGCCCTGGGAAAGCTCTCGGGCGAGGCGCGCCTCAAGCTGACGGGTCATGAGCCGGTAGCCCTTCCAAGCCTGCTGCTCAGCCTCAGTGAGCCAGTGCGGCTTCGCAGTCATGGGATAGAGGCTAGAGGGTAGGAAATTGACACGTAAATCCACTTGACATGTCAAGTGCTCTCGCCCCACCCTGGAGTTTGACACGTCAACTTAGGGAGCCACGCATGATCACGCTTGGTGTCATCATCGGAAGCACCCGGCCCGGGAGGGCGGGGGCAGAGGTCGCGCGTTGGATATGCCGCCGCGTCGAGCTACAGCTCACGCTCCAGGTTGATCTACTGGACCTGGCTGAGGTCGCTCTTCCGTTCCTTGACGAGGCGGAGGAGCCTTCAACGGGAAGCTACGCGCATCGACACACCCGAGACTGGAGCCGCCGGATCGCGGCTTTGGACGCCGTGATGCTGGTGACACCGGAGTACAACAACTCCTTTCCTGCGCCGCTGAAGAACGCCCTTGACTTCCTCTATGCCGAGTGGCGACGCAAGCCGGTCGGGCTGGTCGGATATGGGATGACCTCGGCTGGGACGCGTGCGGTTGCCGCGCTCTTGCCCGTTGTCACCGCACTGGGGATGGTGCCAGCCGGTGCCGTGCACCTATCGCTGAGGCAGCGCCTCGCCGCAGATGGCCGGTTGCGAACTGTCGAGGCTGACAACGCCAACCTCGACGGGCTGTTCGCCGAGCTATGCGAATTGACGGCGCTGCTGCGCGCGGAGGCAGTTGTCGCACCGTGACCGCACCGCCATCCGTGCGAGCTGGCGTAGCAACGGGTACGCCGGCGCGCACGGACCACCCCGAGGGGCTAGCTCGCCGGCGCTGAGACTGCTGTGGATCGGTCAGAGCGCCAGCCTGATCGGCGACCAGGTGACCGTGCTCGCGCTGCCCCTGGTGGCGCTGGCCTCCGGGGTGTCTGTGGCGGAGGTCGCGATGCTTGTCGGGGCCACCAGGGTCCCGTTCCTGTTGCTCGCGCTGCCAGCCGGCGCGTGGGTCAGCCGGATCGGTCTTCGGCGGTCGATGTTGCTTGCCGACGCATTGCGCACGGCATCGCTGGGTAGCGTGCCCATCGCGGCCGTGGTCACCACGATCTCGTATCCGCACCTACTGGCCGCCGCCGTAGTCATGGGGTGTGGATCGGTGCTGTTCCAGGTGGCCTACCAGTCACTGACTCCGCTCCTGGTCGAGGACGCTGACCAGCTGCGTTCGGCCAACACCTGGTTGACCGCTAGCGAGGCCCTGGCTCTCATCGGTGGGCCTGCGCTCGGGGGCGTACTCGTTGGAGCGATTGGCGCGCTGCGTTCGCTGGCCGTCGACGCGGCCAGCTATCTGGTGAGCGTTGCCACCCTGGCCGCGCTGCGCGCCCCCGCTGACCAGCGCACGCCCAAAACAATGCCGTCGCGGGCGGAGGTCCTCGGCGGAGTGCGCTATCTGCTTCGCCACCCGCAGCTTCGTCCCATCCTGTGGTCCAGCGTGCTCTTCAACACCGGGTTTGCCGGCTATGAGGCGCTGTTGGTGGTGTTTGCGGTAGAGCACCTCGGACTGTCCCCAGTGGTCCTCGGCCTTGCCGTCGGCATCGGCGGTACCGGCGTCCCGGTCGGCTTGTTACTCGCCACACCCGTAGAGCGGCGTCTTGGCGTTGGCCCGGTCCTCGTCCTCAGCGGAGCCCTGAGCGGGGCTGGCCTGCTGGTTGCCGGCGCCGGCAGTGGCTCGCTCTCCGCGCCGATGCTCGCAGCCGGGACCTTTGTGACCGCGGTCGGCAGCGGTGCGTGGGGCCTGACCGCACTCACGACCCGCCAGAGCCTTAGCCGACCGGATATGCGTGCTATGGCCACTGCCGTCTTTCGCTGGGCGACCTACGGGTGCTGCCCCTTGGTGCCCTGGCGGCGGGGCTCGTCGCCGCCGTTCTCGGACCTAGAGCCGCCATCTTGCTCGCCGGAGTGATCGGCCAGCTCTGTGTCCTGCCGCTGCTGCGGCGCCCTCTGCGTCAGCTCCGCACACTCACCCTGGCGGCAGCCTCGTAAGAGGGATCAGCGGCACCGGCTCGGTCGAGGCGGTGAGAGTTGGTTCCTCCCGTTAGACTCCGGTGTTGGCCGTCGCGATGCGGCGTACTCAATCATGCGGCGCTTGATGCGCGCCGGCACCCGGGCTCGAGGAGACATCTGACGTGGCGACCAAGACATCGCGTCCAGGCCGCACGCTCGCCCTTTTCCTCGCCGCCGTGCTCGCCATGTTCGCTGCCGCTGCCGCGATCGGCAACTGGAAGCCCAAGCTCGGCCTTGACCTACAAGGCGGCACCCGCATCACCTTGCAGGCAAAGACCGATACCGGGGGAGGGGTCACCCGGGCCAAGCTCGACGAAGCGGTCGGCATCATCAGCTCCCGCGTCAACGGTGCAGGCGTGGCCGAAGCGGAGGTCACCACCCAGGGCGAGGACATCATCATCGTCGAGATCCCCGGTGCCGGAAACAAGGACCTCGAGCGCACGCTCGGGTCGACCGCGCAACTGCGCTTCCGGTTGGTCGAACTGTTCCAGGGACCACCCCAACCGCAGCCATCCGCTGTCCCGACAACCCCCGCCGACACCTCCGGCACCTCCCCAGCGCCCAACGAGACCGCAAGCACGCCCAAGGGCACGTCGTCGCCCAAGACGCCTTCGACCACGACCACCAAGCCCCCGGCGATAACAGCCCCGACGGGCGAGCCCAGCCCGAGCAAGAACCGCGCCGCCGCGCGCTGGTTCGTCAAGAAGACGACGCCGACCCCACCGACCGACACGGCAAGCCCGGCAGCGACCCCGACCACCCCTGCGCCGACGACCCCTGCGCCGACGACCCCAGCGCCGACGACCCCAGCGCCGACGACTGCTGCGCCGACGACCGGTGGTCCGCCCACAGCGCTGCTGCCGCCTGACCTCGAGCAGATCCCTGATCCGTTGAACTGGCAGCCGTCGGCGGAGTGGCAGCAGAAGTTCGTTGCCTTCAAATGTCCCGAGGCCGGCGCAGTGGCGCAGGAGCAAGACATCCCGAGCCAACCGCTGCTCGCCTGCGACGACGCCGGCTTCAAGTACCTGTTGGGGCCGGCCATCATCGAGGGCACTCAGCTCGACGATGCCAGGGCGGAGCTGCCGCAGGGCGGCGCGTCGTACGTCGTCAACCTCGACTTCAACGGCGAAGCCTCAAAGACGTTCGCCGACATCACCAGCGCGATCGCCAACAAGACCAACCCGATGACCGGTCAGCAAGAGCAGTTTGCGATTGTGCTCGACACCGTGGTGATCTCCGCACCCGTTGTCAACTCGCCCATCCTCAACGGCCAGGCGATGATCCAGGGCAGCGAGCAAGACCCGTTCACCCAGGAGTCGGCCACCTCGTTGGCGAACTCGCTGAAGTACGGCGCGTTGCCGCTCAGCTTCGCCATCCAACAGGTCACCAACGAGGGCCCGGAGCTGGCCAGCAACCAACTGCAAGCTGGGCTGATCGCCGGAGTCATCGGTCTGCTGCTGGTCGTCGTCTACTGTCTCGCCTACTACCGAGGGCTCGGCCTGGTCGTGATCGCGTCGCTGCTTATCGCCGGCCTCCTCGTCTACGTCAGCGTGCTGCTCTTGGGGTGGGCCTATGGCTTCACGCTCACCCTGCCCGGCATCGCCGGTCTCATTGTCGCGGTCGGCATCACCGCCGACTCGTTCATCGTGTACTTCGAGCGGTTGCGCGACGAGGTGCGTGACGGGAAGACGCTGCGCACCTCGGTCGAGACCGGTTGGGCTCGCGCCCGGGCCACGATCCTCGCCGCTGACGCGGTGACGATCCTGGCCGCCTTGGTGCTCTTCATCTTCGCCATCGGCGTGGTCAAGGGCTTCGCGTTCGCGCTCGGCCTCACCACCCTCATCGACGTGTTCGTGGTGTTCTTCTTCACCAAGCCGATGGTGACCTTGCTGTCACGCACCAGGTTCTTCGGACAGGGCCACAAGTGGTCCGGCCTCGACCGGCAGCACCTCGGTATGCCGCCGCTGCGCCGAACCCCGCGCCCAGCGGCAGGGGAGGCCTGATGTCGAAGCTCGGAGAGATCGGCGCCCGGCTCTACCGCGGCGACGTGGCGATCGACTTCGTCGGACGCCGCAAGACCTGGTACCTCATCTCGCTGGCGATTCTGGTGGTCGCGATCGGTGCCTTGCTGCTGCGCCCCCTGAACTTCGGCATCGAGTTCCGCGGGGGTGTCGAGTTCAAGGCGCAGATTGCCAACCCCTCCAGCCACGTCAAGCAGGTCAACGACGCCGTCGTCGACACCGGGATCGAGGCCGCCGCCAACCCCCAGGTGGTTTCGTCCGGGCAGAACACCATCCGCGTGCAGACCGAGCCGCTCACGCCCGACGAGGCGAACCTCGTACAGGACGCCATCGAAGACGTTGGCGCCACCGAGGTCAGCAAAGCCTCGATCGGACCCACATGGGGCCAGGCCATTGCCAACAAGGCACTGCTCGGCCTCAGCGTGTTCGTGGTGCTCGTCGTCTTGTTCATCTGGGCGTACTTCCGCGAGTGGCGGATGTCGGTAGCTGCCATCGTGGCGTTGGCGCACGACCTGCTGATCACCGTCGGCGTCTACTCACTCGCCGGGTTCGAGGTCAGCCCGGCCACCGTCACCGGGTTCCTCACGATCTTGGGCTACTCCCTCTACGACACCGTCGTCGTGTTCGACAAGGTGCGCGAGAACACCCGCGGCATCACCGCGTCAACGCGTCGCACGTACGCCGAGAGCGCCAACCTCGCCGTCAACCAGACCCTCGTGCGGTCGATCAACACGTCCATCGCAGCCCTGCTGCCAGTCGGCGCCATCTTGTACGTCGGTGTGTTCCAGCTAGGGTCGGGGCCGCTGAAGGACCTCGCCCTGGCGCTGTTCGTCGGCATGGCGGCCGGCACCTACTCGTCGATCTTCATCGCCACACCGCTGCTCGCGCAGCTGAAGATGCGCGAACCTGCCATGCAGGCTCAGGCCAAGCGGGTCGCGGCGCGCCGCAGCGCCACCGAGCGCCAGGCCACGAGATCTGCAGCGGTCAGCACCCCCGACGTACCCGTGGCTGCCCCCTCTCCCCGCCCGACCGGTGCGACCGTCGCCACGAAGACAGCGCCACGTCCGGTGCGCAGCGCGACCGCCAAGCGCACCCAACCGCAACGCCAGCCGCGCTCTAAGCGGGGCAAGGGCAGATGACGGCCGCCGCCGGGACAGAGCTGACCACTC
Organism: Nocardioidaceae bacterium; assembly: GCA_030447865.1. GTDB lineage: Bacteria > Actinomycetota > Actinomycetes > Propionibacteriales > Nocardioidaceae > JAUJOE01. The sequence goes on along the minus strand of JAUJOD010000004.1, from coordinate 258,436 downwards.
TGCTCGGGGATCTAATCCGTGACGTGCCCGACTTTCCCGAACCCGGGATCGTCTTCAAGGACATCTCGCCGCTGCTCGCCGACCATCGCGGTTTCACGGCCGCGGTGGAGGCTCTGGCGCGGGCCGGCCGCGACGATATCGGCGCTGCGGTGGTCGACAAGGTGGCGGGTATCGAGGCGCGGGGCTTCATCTTGGCGGCTCCGGTGGCGTTGGCGCTGGGTGCCGGTTTCGTGCCGGTGCGCAAAGCCGGCAAGCTGCCCGGTGCGGTGTACAGCCAGTCGTGCGTGCTCGAGTACGGCGAGGCGGTCCTGGAGATCCACCAGGATGCGCTCACGCCGGCTGACCGGGTCTTGGTCGTCGACGACGTGCTGGCCACCGGGGGAACCCTGGAGGCGAGCGCCGAGCTCGTGCGCCGCTCTGGCGCCGTTGTGCACGGTTTCGCCGTGCTGATCGAGCTGGGCTTTCTCGGTGGTGCCCAGCGGCTGGCCGCTCACCCGCTGTCGGCGCTGCTGCGGGTTTAGTCCCGCGCTGCACCGTCCCGGGCCCGCTCGCGGCGTCTAGACTGGGAGTTTCCCCCAGCCAGCAGGAGCGCGACGTGCCGGACGAGGTCCTTACCTCGACTGCCGAGAAGGTGGCAGCGGCAGCGCCGGCTGCGCCGACCGGTCGGATGCGCACCCGGCTCGCGCGGATCGGTCGCACAACCTCGGCCGAGCCCGTCCTGGACCCGCTGTTCCGAATCATCCGCAACACCCACCCGAAGGCCGACGTCAGCGTCGTGGAGAAGGCGTACCGGACAGCCGAGTTCCACCACCGCGGCCAGACTCGCAAGAGCGGTGACCCGTACATCACCCACCCGCTCGCCGTGACCACGATCCTCGCCGAGCTTGGCATGACCCCGCCCACGCTGTGTGCTGCACTGCTGCACGACACCGTAGAGGACACCGCCTACAGCCTGGCCGAGCTCACCGCCGACTTCGGCACCGAGGTCGCCCAGCTCGTCGACGGTGTAACCAAGCTCGACAAGGTCAAGTACGGCGACGCGGCGCAGGCCGAGACGATCCGCAAGATGGTCGTCGCGATGAGCAAGGACATCCGGGTCCTGGTCATCAAGCTGGCCGACCGGTTGCACAACATGCGCACGCTGCACTACCTCCGACCGGAGAAGCGGGCGCGCATCGCCGACGAGACACTGGAGATCTACGCTCCGCTCGCGCACCGCCTCGGCATGAACACGCTGAAGTGGGAGCTCGAGGACCTCGCCTTCGCCACCTTGCACCCGAAGGTGTACGACGAGATCGTGCGGCTGGTTGCTGAGCGGGCGCCGGCGCGCGATGAGTTCCTGGCCACGGTGATCGACCAGGTGCAAGCCGACCTGCGCGCAGCCAAGATCAAGGCCACCGTGACGGGACGGCCGAAGCACTACTACTCGATCTACCAGAAGATGATCGTCCGCGGCCGAGAGTTCACCGACATCTACGACCTGGTCGGCATCCGCGTTCTGACGGAGTCGTTGCGGGACTGCTACGCCGCACTCGGCGTACTGCACGCCCGGTGGAACCCCGTGCCCGGACGGTTCAAGGACTTCGTCGCGATGCCGAAGTTCAACATGTACCAGTCGCTGCACACGACAGTCATCGGGCCCGGCGGCAAACCGGTCGAGCTGCAGATCCGCACGTTCAGCATGCACCGCCGGGCTGAGTACGGCGTCGCCGCGCACTGGAAGTACAAGGAGGACGGCCGCGCCGGGCTCGACACCGACGGGTCGCTGGCGCGCGCCGACGGCGCGACGGGTGACATGGCGTGGGTGCGCCAGCTCCTTGACTGGCAGAAGGAGACCCAGGACCCCGGTGAGTTCTTGGACTCGCTGCGGTTCGAGATCAACTCGACAGAGGTCTACGTCTTCACCCCGCGCGGTGAGGTGATCGCGCTGCCCGCCGGCTCGACCCCGGTCGACTTCGCCTACGCGATCCACACCGAGGTGGGACACCGCTGCATCGGCGGCCGCGTCAACGGTCGGCTGGTGCCGCTCGAGTCCGAACTCGACAACGGCGACGTCGTCGAGATCTTCACCTCCAAGTCGGAGAACGCGGCTCCCAGTCGCGACTGGCTGACGTTCGTCAAGAGTCCGCGGGCGCGCAACAAGATCCGCCAGTTCTTCACCAAAGAGCGACGTGAGGAGGCAATCGAGCAGGGCAAGGAGGCCCTGGCGCGGCTGATGCGCCGCGAGGGCTTGCCGTTGCAGCGCATGCTCACCCACGACACGCTGTCGGTTGTCGCGGCAGATCTGCGGCACCCTGACGTCACCGCGCTGTACGCCGCGATCGGCGAAGGCAACACGACGGCACAGGCGGTCATCCGCCGCATCCTGGAGGTCTTCGGCGGCGATGAGGCGGCCGCCGACGAGGCCGCCGAGACCGTCAAGATCACCAGCGAGCGCGAGCGCCGCAAGCTAGCTCCGCGCGGAGACGCCGGCGTCATCGTCAAGGGGCTCTCCGACGTCTTGGTGAAACTCGCGCGCTGCTGCACCCCGGTGCCGGGCGACGACATCGTCGGCTTCGTCACCCGCGGAGACGGCGTTTCGGTACACCGGGTCGACTGCAGCAACATGAAGAGCCTGTCAGCTCAGCCCGGTCGGCTAGTGGGGGTCGAGTGGGCGCCGACGTCGCAGTCGATGTTCTTGGCGGCCATTCAAGTCGAGGCGCTCGACCGCGCCGGTCTGCTCAGCGACATCACCCGGGTGCTGTCCGACGTCCACGTCAACATCCTGTCAGCGACCGTGGCCACCAGCCGCAACCGCATCGCCAAGAGCCGCTTCACCTTCGAGATGGCCGACCCGGCCCACCTCGGACACGTGCTCAAGGCGGTGCGCACCGTCGACGGCGTTTTCGACGCCTACCGCGTCACCCAGTAGACCTGCGCCCGGGCTAGCGGCGCGTCACAAGCTTCGCCCTCCGTCATGGGGCACGCAGATGGCGGCGGGGCCAAGAGTCGTAAACCGCGTGCAATAGGTGCAGTTGGTTGACGGCTCACATCGAGGGCGTCCGGCGGCCGAGGGCCCTGAGGGTATCCACAGTGACAGTCCGCCGCAGTGCGCCGCAGTAGCTAGCCGCTGAACTCGTCGAGGGCCTGCCGGGCGCTCAGGAGCCAGGACTCGCGGGCGGTGAGGTCGGCGTGCGCCTGAGCGGCTGCCCGCTCGTCACCGCGAGCCTTGGCCTGTTCCAACCTGCTGCGTGCGCCCTCGATTGCCGCTTCGAGCTGGGTGACTGTCGCCGCGGCCCGGGCGTGCCCCTCGGGATTGCTGCGCCGCCATCGGTCCTCCTCGGCGCCCCGGATGGCCTGCTCCACCCGAGCGAAGCGGGCCTCGAGGTCCTTGGTCTCGCTCCGGGAAGCCTTCCCTGCGGTATCCCACCGCTGCGCCAGCTCGCGGAACCCCTCGCGTGCCGCTTTCGGATCGCGGACAGCAAGCAGCTTCTCCGCCTCGGTCAACAGTTGCCGCTTCGTCGCTGTGTTGGCGGAATACTCCGCGTCCACCCGCGCCGTGACTGCGTCCCGGGCAGTGAAGAACGTGTCCTGGGCGGCCCGGAACCGGGTCCACAGCGCATCGTCAACTGCCCTGTGAGTACTGCCGGCGGCCTTCCACCGGCTCATCAGGTCCCGGTAGGCCCGCGCGGTCTCGCCCCAGTCGGTCGAGCCCGACAGCGCCTCAGCTTCGGCAACCAGCTTCTCCTTGGTCGCCGAGGCGGCGTCCCGCTTTTCGTTGAGCTCGGCGAAGTGCTGCTTGCGTCGACGGGTGTACGTCGTACGGGCCGCCGAGAACCGGTGCCAAAGCGCGTCGTCGGTGGCCCTGTCGATGCGCGGCAGCGCCTTCCACGTCGACAGCATCTCGCGCAACCGGTTCGCCCCCTGCCGCCAATCGTTGCTGGCCGCCAACCGCTCGGCCTCCTCGACGATGCGCTCCTTGGCCTGCTTGGTCTGCGCCGCCTTGGCGGCGCGTTCCGCCCGGCGCGCCTCCTTACGCTCAGCGATCACCGGCTCCAGCGCGTCGATGCGGAGCAGCAACGCGTCCAGGTCCCCAACCGCCTGCGCCTCGCTGACTCCGCGGCGCAGCTTGCGGGCGGCTTGCTGGGCGTCTTCGGGCGACAGGGCACCAGCCTTCGTACGTCGCTCGAGCAGGTCGACCTCGACCTCCAGCCCCTCGAAACGCTTGCGGTAGAACGCCAACGCCGCCGCCGGGTCGCCGACTGCCCATTGACCGACCGCACGCTCACCGGCTGACGACCGCACATACACCGTGCCGTCGCCGTCGACGCGACCGAACTCGGTTGGCGCGTCGGGATCGGTCATCGTGGAGTTCCGGGTGTAGTGCCGTCGGACCCCTCGTTGCCGGCCGGCGAGGTTGCCATCGAGGTGCCAGCCGGGGAGTCCGAGCGTTGCGTTGGCGCTGCATCGGTCGTCGGAGTGGCACCGGTAGGCGCCGGCGACCCGCCCGGTGTCGGCTCGGTCGGCAGCGTGACGCTCGGCACGTCCGTCTCAACCGGGGGGTTGGGCTGCTGGTCGCGGGCGTTCTCGTTGGTCACGATGGAGAAGACGAGCCAGCCGAGCAGGCCGGCGAGCACGAGGCCCACGACGATGCCAACGACGATGCGCCGCTTGCGCCGGCGGGCAGCCTCAGCGGCGCGGCGGGCTTGCTGCCGCTCCCAGCGGGCGCGCGCGACTTGCCGCTGCCGCTGCTTGTTCGTTGCCACCGCTACCTCCACCCGCCACCTGGCGGTTGACCGGCTGCACAGTCTAGGAGCACCGGGGGCGCCAGCCGGCCAGTTCGAGCCAATCGTGACCGAGCTGTGGCTTGTACACCGAAGTCCGCGAGGCAGCTGTGGCTCGATAGGCTGCCAGCGACCAGCCAAGCGCCCGGCCAGCTGAGCAGCTGACCAAGCCGGACGGCGAGCCGAGACGCCGTACCATTCCCAGGAGACCTCACCCCCGATGCTCATCGCTGCCTTTCCGGCCGATCCGTGGGCCACCAACTGCTACGTCGTGGCGGCGGGGGTGGGTGAAGAGTGCGTTGTCATCGACCCAGGCATGCACGCCGCAGACGGAGTCGCCGACGTCGTACGAGAGCACCGGCTGCGACCGGCTGCGGTCCTCGTCACCCACGGGCACATCGACCACATGTTCTGCGTCGCACCGGTAGCGGGGGCCTACGAGGCGGCGGCCTACGTCCACCCCGCCGACCGGCACCTGCTGACCGACCCGATGGCCGGGATCTCGGCCGAAAGTGCAGGCCTGCTCCTCGGCGGCAGCTACACGTTCGCTGAGCCCGCCGAGGTGTCGGAAGTGGGTGACGGGGACGCGATCGACGTCGCTGGATTGTCGTTCACCGTCGATCACACTCCAGGCCACACCCCCGGCTCGATCACGTTCACCAGCCCATATGACGATGGGGCCGACGTGGCGGCTGTCTTGTTCTCGGGCGACTTGCTCTTCGCCGGGTCGATCGGCCGCACCGACCTGCCCGGCGGCGACACCGCCACCATGCTGCGCAGTCTCGCCGACAAGGTGCTGCCGCTCGACGACTCGATCGTTGTGCTGCCCGGCCACGGCCCGCGGACCACCATCGGGCGAGAACGCGCCACCAACCCCTTCCTCGCCGACCTGATCCCGACAAGCTCGCCCCGCCGGGTCTCGCCATGACCAAGCCGTCACCCCTGAGCGGCTTCCCCGAGCTGCTGCCGACCCAGCGCAACGCCGAGCTGGTGATCGTGCGGCAGCTGGCCCACGTTTTCGAGCTGCACGGGTTCGCCAACATCGAGACGCGGGCCGTCGAGCCGCTGGAGGTCTTGCTGAGCAAGGGTGAGATCGACCAGGAGGTGTACGTGCTGCGGCGGCTGCAGGCCGCTGAGGACTCCCACGACACTGGCCTTGGCCTGCACTACGACCTCACGGTGCCGTTCGCGCGCTACGTCGTGGAGAGTTCCGGCAAGCTCGGGTTCCCCTTCCGCCGCTACCAGATCCAGAAGGCGTGGCGCGGGGAGCGACCGCAGGAGGGTCGCTTCCGGGAGTTCACCCAGGCCGACATCGACATCGTCGGCCGCGACGAGTTGGCCTTCCACTACGACGTCGAGGTGGCCCGCGTCATGGCGCAGGCCCTTGCCGACCTTCCGCTGCCACCGCTGCGGATGCAGGTCAACAACCGCAAGCTCATCGAGGGCTTCTACCGCGGCCTCGGCGCTCGCGACACCGACCCCGTCGCCGTACGCCGCATCGTCGACAGGCTCGACAAGCTGCCGGTTGCCGCTGTGCGCGCGCTCCTCGAAGACGTCGGCCTGAGCGACAAGCACGCAGAGCTGTGCTTGGCCCTTACCCAGATCCGCTCGACAGACGGCTCGTTTGTCGACCAGGTGAGGGGCCTCGGCGTCGAGCATGACCTGCTCGACACCGGTCTGGCCGAGCTGGCCGCCGTCATCGACGGGTGCAGGGGCCTGTCCAACGAACGGTTCACGGTCGCGGCTGACCTGCGCATCGCCCGAGGTCTCGACTACTACACGGGCACGGTCTTCGAAACCGTGATGGCGGGCTTTGAGTCGCTGGGGTCTGTCTGCTCGGGAGGTCGGTACGACGCGTTGGCCGTCGAGGGTTCGACCACCTACCCAGGCGTCGGCTTGTCGTTCGGCGTCTCGCGCACACTGGTCCCGCTCTTCAGCCGCGGCCTGCTGACGTCGACGCGATCGGTGCCTTCCGCCGTACTGGTCGCGGTGTCGGCTGATGACTCGCGCGGCGACAGTGAGGCGGTGGCCGCCGCGTTACGCCGGCGCGGCATCCCCACCGAGGTCGCAGCCAGTGCGCAGAAGTACGGCCGGCAGATCCGGTACGCCGAGCGCCGCGGCATCCCGTTCGTGTGGTTCCCTGGCGGCGACTCCACGGTGGACTCCGTCAAGGACATCCGCTCCGGCGACCAGCACGCCGCTGACGCCGCCGTCTGGACACCCCCTCTTGACGACCTGCGACCGCAGCTGATCAGCAAGGAGCAGACGCCGTGATGCGGACCCATTCCGCCGGAGAGCTCCGTGCTCAGCACGTCGGACAGCAGGTGACGCTCGCGGGCTGGGTGGCTCGGCGCCGCGACCACGGCGGAGTCGCGTTCGTCGACCTACGTGACAGCAGCGGCGTCGTCCAGCTGGTGATCCGTGATGAGGAGACGGCCCGCCCGCTACGGGCGGAGTTCTGCCTGCGTGCCACCGGAGCGGTCGCCGCCAGGCCGGCAGGCAACGCCAACCCGCAGCTCCCGACCGGCGAGGTGGAGGTAATCGCGGCCGACGTGGAGGTGCTCAGTGAGTCCGCGCCGCTGCCGTTCCCCGTCGAGGAGCACGCAACGACGCCGGTCAACGAGGAACTCCGGCTCAAGTACCGCTATCTCGATCTGCGTCGCGCCGACATGGCGGCGAACGTGCGGCTGCGGGCCACCGTGACCCGCATCATCCGCGAAGTGATGGCCGAGCACGACTTCCTCGACGTCGAGACGCCGTACCTGACCCGGTCGACCCCGGAGGGCGCGCGCGACTTCTTGGTGCCGGTCCGGCTGCAGCCGGGTTCGTGGTACGCGCTGCCGCAGTCACCGCAGCTGTTCAAGCAGCTGCTGATGGTGGCGGGGCTCGAGCGCTACTTCCAGATCGCCCGCTGCTTTCGCGACGAGGACTTTCGCGCCGACCGGCAGCCGGAGTTCAGCCAGCTGGACCTCGAGCTGAGCTTCTGCACGCCGGCGGACGTGCAGGCGCTGATCGAGTCCCTTGTCGTGCGGCTGTGGCGCGAGGTCGTCGGGCACGAGGTGAGCCTGCCGATCCCCCGCATGACGTACGCCGACGCTATGCGCCGGTTCGGAATCGACCGACCCGATCTGCGCTTCGGCTGCGAGCTCGTTGACTTCACGGCGTACTTCGCTGACACCCCGTTTCGTATCTTCCGCAGCCCGTCGGCGGAGGCTGACTTCCACGTCGGGGCGGTCGTCATGCCCGGCGGTGCCGCCCAGGCCCGCAAAGAGCTCGACGCGTGGCAGGACTGGGCGCGCTCCCACGGCGCCAAGGGGCTGGCGTACGTGCTGGTCGGCGCGGACGGGACGCTCGGCGGCCCGGTCGCCAAGAACCTCTCCGATGACGAGCGATCAGGTCTTGCTGCGCACGCCGGAGCGGCGCCGGGCGACTGCGTCTTCTTCGCTGCCGGGAGGCGCGCCGAAGCGCTGGCGCTACTCGCTGCGGCTCGGCTCGAGGTGGGGGAGCGCTGTGGGCTCATCGACAAGCAGGCGTGGGAGTTCGTCTGGGTCGTTGAGGCACCGATGTTCGAGCCGGTCGAGCGCACCGACGGCACAACCGGTTGGACGGCTATCCACCATCCCTTCACCGCTCCCACGCCCGACTACGACGCCGACTTCGACTCCCGCCCGGGCGAGGCGCTGTCGCAGGCGTATGACCTGGTGCTGAACGGGTCGGAGATCGGCGGCGGCTCGATCCGGATCCACCGGCCCGAGATGCAGCAGCGGGTCTTCGACGTGATCGGCATGAGCCCGGAGGAGGCGATGAGCCAGTTCGGCTTCCTCCTGGAGGCGCTCGGCTACGGACCGCCTCCCCACGGTGGCATTGCGCTCGGCATCGACCGGCTGTGCGCCTTGCTCGCCGGCGCCGACTCGATCCGGGACGTGATCGCGTTCCCCAAGACCGCGTCGGGTACTGATCCGCTCACCGGTGCCCCCGCGCCCATCACGCGCGAACAGCGGCGCGAAGCGGGTGTCGACGCGCGCTCCGGCTGAATAGCGGGCAAGCGTTATCAGATCGTCACCCCATCCTTGCCGCCACGATGCGGCGCGCGCCCTAGACTCCCGGAGAGCCGAGGCAGATCGGCCGTTGCACGGTCCAGGAGGTATGCGCGTGGCAATGCCGCTGCAGGAGATGGTGACGTCTCCCGACACCGACCCGATCGAGACGCCAGATGCCAAGCAGGTCGCGGGCCGCTCACCGACCCAGATCGCGCTCGAACGGCTGCGGCACGACAAGGTAGCGGTGGTCTCAGCGGCAATTGTGGTGTTGTTCGTGGCGCTGGCCATCCTGGCCCCGGTGATAACCAGCCTTGTCGGTGTCGAGCTGAACGCCGGTGACCCGTCAGAGGACACCGACGCCTTCAACTTCCCGGTGATCGGCCCTCCCGACAACGGGTTCACCTGGGAGGCGCCGCTCGGCCTGGAGCCCGGCACCGGCGACGACCTGCTCGCCGAGTGGCTCTACGGCGCCCGCACGTCGTTGGAGGTCGCGAGCATCTCGACGTTGCTGTCGACGATCATCGGCGTGGCGCTGGGGCTGGTGGCCGGTTTCTCCCGCGGCTGGCTCGACCGGGTCATCTCGTTCGTCATCGACGTGTTCTTGTCGTTCCCGTTCCTGCTCGGTGCGCTGGCGATGGCGCCGATCTTGCTCAACCGCTTTGGTGGCGACCCTGAGGCCCTCGACAAGGCTCAGTTCTTCGGCATCATCTTCATCCTTACCTTCTTCAGCTGGATGGGGCTGGCCCGGCTGATCCGTGGTGAGGTGCTGTCACTGCGCGAACGCGAGTTCGTGCAGGCTGCTCGGGTGATCGGTGTCCCGACCCGTACCGTGCTGTTCAAGGAGTTATTGCCCAACCTGATCGCGCCCATCGTGGTGTCGATCTCGCTGAGTGTGCCGGCCTTCGTGACGGCAGAGGCCGGTCTTGCCTATCTGGGGATCGGGCTGACCGGCCGACCGTCGTGGGGCCAGACGATCAACCAGGCGTCCGGTTACTTCGACGAGTACGCGCTGTACCTGTGGGCGCCCGTCATAGGGATCATGCTGCTGGTGATAGCGCTCAACCTGCTCGGCGATTCGGTTCGCGATGCATTCGACCCGAAGACCAGAAGGTGAAAAAAACGTCGAGAACACTCGGCGTTCACGCAACTGAAAGGGAAGTAAGTCTATGCGCTGGAAGAAGTTAGGAATCGCCGCTACCACGGCGGCGATGCTCTCCATCACGGCCTGTGGCGGTGGGGGCGAAGAGAACACCGGGACGGACGGCAACGACACCGCTGACAACGCGTCGCCAACCTTCGAAGAGGGCGGCGACGCGGGCGGTGCCATTGACATGACCCGCAGCAAAGGCCCAGCCCCCGAAGTAGAAGGCGCCCAGCAGGGCGGCACTGTCACCTTCCTGGCTACCTCGGGACTGACCACGATGGACCCGACCGAGGCCTACTACACCAACACGCTCGCGATCCTCTCGCAGTTGGTGACCCGCTCGCTGACGCAGTACGTCTATGACCCCGAGGCCAACAACGGCGAAGGCGGGTCTGTGCTCATCCCCGACATTGCCGAGAAGTGGGAAAGCAACCCCGAATACACCAAGTGGACGTTCACGATCCGCGACGGCGTGCGGTACGAGACAGGTGACGAGGTCACCTGCGACGACGTCGCCTACGGGATCAAGCGCTCGATGGACCGCGACACCTTCCCCGGTGGCGCTGCCTACTCGAACGAGTACTTCAAGGGCGGCGACAAGTACAGCGGGCCCTACACCGACGGCCAGGAGTACGACGGCGTCAAGTGCAACGGCAACGAGCTGACGATCCTGATGGAGCGGCCGTTCCCGGACATGCCCTACTGGGCCGCGTTCCCCGCGATCGGCCCGATCCCGGAAGGTGACGCCAGCAACCCGGCGACGTACAAGAACCACCCGCTCGCCACTGGCCCCTACATGTTCGGCAAGTACGAGCCCGGTATCTCGCTCCAGCTGGTCAGGAACCCCGAGTGGGACCCTGCCACCGACCCGGGCCGGCACCAGTACGTCGACGAGTGGGACATGAAGTTCACCGAAGACCAGAGCAAGCTTGAGCAGACGCTGCTGTCCGACAGCGGTGAGGCGCAGACGACGGTCACGGATGAGTCACTCAGCCCGTCGGCGTTCCGCACCGCCACGCAGGACAGCCCCGAGCGGATCGACACCGGCACCACCCCGTGCACGTACATGTTCGCTCCGGACTACCGCAAGATCACCGACATCAACATCCGCAAGGCGATTGGCTGGGCGTACCCGTACGAGGACGCTGCCAAGGCCAGTGGAAGCATCGTCGGGGTCACCCGTCAGTTCGGCACGACGCTGCTGCCGCCGGGCATTCCTGGGCGGTTGCAGTACGACGTGCTCGGCAACGAGGGCAGCCAGACCGACCCGGAGAAGGCGAAAGCGCTGCTGGAGGAAGCTGGCGCGGTCGGCTACGAGATCAAGTGGCCCTACATCAAGGGTGACGAGTTGCAGGAGGCCGGCAAGGACGAGATCGTCAGCGCGCTCGAGGAGGCGGGCTTTAAGGCGTCGCCGGTCGCCGTGGGAGTCAACCAGTACTCCGATTTCCGCGCCGACCCCAACTCGCCGATCAACGTCCGTGCGTTCGGCTGGTGCTCTGACTGGCCGTCGGGTGGCTCGTGGTTCCCACCGCTGCTCAAGTCCGGAGGTTCGAACAACTACGCCTTCTTCGAGGAGAAGGACGTCGACAACCGGATCAACAAGATCCTCGAGATGCCGGTCAAGGACCAGCCGGCTGCCTGGGGTGAGCTCGACAAGTACATCTTCGAGACGTACTACCCCGGCCCCGTCTACGGCTACCTCGGCGTGGCTACGATGCACGGCTCGAAGATCGGCGGCATGAAGGTCAGCGAGGTGTTCGGCGAGCCGACGCTGGCCGACATCTACATCACTGAGTAAGGTCACACCCGACGTGAGTCGGTAGCAAGACCTCACCGGTGGGGCGGGCGGCAGCGCCCGCCCCACCGGCCCACCCAGGGAGGAGCCCGCGACATGATCGGCTACATCCTGCGCCGCCTTGTCAGCGCCGTGCTGGTGGTGATCGCCACCTCTATGATCGTGTTCCTCCTGTTCACGTTGGGGCCGTCCGACCCCGCGCAGCGGTTGTGCTCAGCCGACAGGTGCACCGAGGAACGGCGCGCGCTGATCCACCAGTCGCTCGGCCTCGACAAGCCGGTCGTCGAGCAGTACCTCACCTGGGCCAAGGGCGTCTTCGTCGGTCGTGACGTCTCCTACGGCCCCGGCTTCTCGGTCGACTGCCCCGCGCCATGCCTCGGCATCTCCTACATCAACAAGGAGCCGGTCTTTCCCACCCTGATGGAGCGGTTCCCCGCCACGATTTCCATCGCCCTCGGCGGTTTCATGTACCTCATCGTCGGTGTCATCATCGGCGTACTCGCCGCTCGCAGACGCGGCACTAGCACCGACCGCGGCCTGGTGGCAAGCACCCTGATCATCAGCGCAATCCCGTACTACCTCGTCGCGTTGCTGGCCTATTTGTACCTCGTGTTGAAGTGGGGAATCTTCAGCGAGACGTCGTATGTGCCGTTGACCGAAGACCCGATCGGCTGGGCGGGCGCGTTAGCGCTGCCCTGGCTCGTGCTGACCGTGTACTTCTGCGTCACCTATGCCCGGTTCAGTCGCGGCTCGATGATCGAGTCACTGAGCGAGGACTACGTGCGGACAGCGCGGGCCATGGGGGTGAGCGAGAGCAAGGTGGTGGCCAAGCATGCGCTGCGGGCCGCCGTTGTGCCGGTCATCACGATCTTCGGCATCGACTTCGCGACACTGCTGGCGGGCACCGTCTTCACCGAGGCGATCTTTGGGATCAACGGCATCGGCCGCACAGCCCTTGCCTCCATCACCCAAGGTGACCTGCCGATCATCTCGGCTACCGTGCTCATCGGCTCCGTCTTCATCGTGATCGCCAACCTGCTGGTCGATATCATCTACAGTTTCCTCGACCCGAGAGTGAGGCTGTCGTGACAACGGTGGACAGGACCATGCCCGAACCCGTCGTGGCGCCTAGCTCGGCCCAGCAGGAACCGTTCCTCGTCGTCGAGGACCTCACCGTGCAGTTCCCCACTCACGACGGTCTCGTGCAGGCAGTCACCGACTTGTCGTACGCCGTCGAGCTCGGCGAGACGCTCGGGATCGTCGGTGAGTCCGGGTCGGGCAAGAGCGTGTCATCGATGGCGGTGCTCGGCTTGCACGACGCCAAGCGCAGCCGGCTGGAGGGATCGATCCGAGTCGCCGGTCAAGAGATAATCGGCGCCTCCAAGTCGACGCTGCGACGCCTCCGCGGCAACGACGTGGCGATGATCTTCCAAGACCCGCTGACGGCGCTGCACCCGTTCTTCACCGTCGGCAACCAGATCGTGGAGGCGTACCGGCTGCATAACCAGGTGTCGAAGAAGGCGGCCTGGAACCGGGCGATCGAGATGCTCGACCTGGTCGGCATCCCCGAGCCGCAGCGGCGGGTCAACGACTACCTGCACCAGTTCTCCGGCGGTATGCGGCAGCGGGCCATGATCGCGATGGCGCTCGTGAACAACCCCAAGCTGCTCATCGCCGACGAGCCCACGACCGCGCTTGACGTCACCGTCCAGGCGCAGATCCTCGACTTGGTGCAGACGATGCAAAAGGAGTTCGGCTCCGCGGTCATCATCATCACTCACGACCTCGGCGTGATCGCCGAGCTGGCCGATGACGTCTTGGTGATGTACGCCGGCCGCGCCGTCGAGCACGGTCCGACCAAGGAAGTGCTCACCCACCCCGAGATGCCGTACACCTGGGGACTGCTGGGCAGCGTTGCTGACGTTGTATCCGACACCAGCAAGCCGCTCATCCCGATCCCCGGCACGCCGCCGAGCCTGCTGAACCCGCCGAGCGGGTGCCCGTTCCATCCCCGCTGCACCTACCAGGACCATGTCGAAGGCAGCCGCTGCGTGAGCGAGCTGCCATTGCTGCGGCCCGGCCCTCGCGGCGAGAGCCACCTCAAGCGGTGCCACATCAAAGACCCTGAGACCCTGTACCAGGAAGAGCTCAAAGAGGAGATCATGGGTTGAGCGAGCACGTGCAAACCTCTAACGGTCACACTCCGCTGCTGGAGGTCACTGACCTGGTCAAGCACTTTCCGGTCAAGTCAACCGGCGTCGTCCGCCGCACCATCGGGCAGGTGCAGGCGCTCGACGGGGTCTCCTTCACTCTCGAAAAGGGCCAGGCACTCGGTCTCGTCGGAGAGTCCGGCTGCGGCAAGACGACCACCGGCCGGGTGATCACCCGGCTGTACGATCCGACGTCGGGTTCGATGAAGTTCGAGGGGACGGAGATCGGTCAGCTCTCTGGGCGGCAGATGATGCCGTACCGGCGCGAGATCCAGTTGATCTTCCAAGACCCCTACTCGTCGTTGAACCCGCGCCACACCGTCGGGAAGATCGTCGGAACTCCCCTCGAGGTCCACAACATCGTCCCGAAGAAGCAGATGATCCCGAAGGTGCAGGAGCTGCTGGAGGTCGTCGGTCTCAATCCCGAGCACTACAACCGCTACCCGAGCGAGTTCTCGGGGGGCCAGCGCCAGCGCATCGGCATCGCCCGCGCGCTCGCGCTGCGGCCCAAGTTGATCGTCGCCGACGAGCCGGTGTCGGCGCTCGATGTCTCGATCCAGGCGCAGGTCATCAACCTGCTGCAGGACCTGCAGCGCGAGTTCGGCATCGCGTTCTTGTTCATCGCCCACGACTTGGCGATCGTGCGCCACTTCTGCCCAGAGGTGGCGGTCATGTACCTCGGCAAGATTGTCGAGATCGGATCGCGCGACCAGATTTACAACACTCCGCACCACCCCTACACCCAAGCGCTGCTGTCGGCTTCTCCTGACGTGAAGCAGGCGGCGATCGGTGGTCGACGGGAACGGATTCGGCTGGAGGGCGACGTCCCCAGCCCGATCAACCCGCCGTCAGGCTGCCGGTTCCGCACCCGCTGCTGGAAGGCCCAAGACGTCTGCGCCGAGAAGGAGCCGCCGCTGTACGAGGTCGGCGGCCGCAACGTCGCGTGCCACTTCGCCGAGCCGCTGCAGGTCGTGCAGGTGCCGGTGGTGAGTGAAGGGGCCACCGCCGTCTCACCCACGTAGGCGTTCCGTCCACACGCGCGCCCCCTGAGGCTGCCTCCGGGCGCGGCTGGCGGGGCTCTTGCGCCTTCGCTGCGCTCTTTGACGGCGCTGCGAGTCCCCACCAGCCGCTCCCTTGAGGGCAGGCGCACCTAGAGTTGCGGGGTGGACGACGCGCTGTTCGAGGTCGCGACCGCACCTGCTGCAAGCGGTGGAGCGCTGGCGGGCGGCAGGAATCCGGCAGCGCCGCTCGCCGTACGGATGCGGCCACAGACACTGGGCGAACTGTTCGGGCAAGACCACCTGCTTGCCGACGGGTCGCCGCTGCGTCAACTGGTCGAGGGTGACCATGCAACGGCGCTGCTGCTGTGGGGGCCGCCGGGGACCGGCAAGACGACGATCGCGGCGATCGTGTCCGCACAGACCCAACGGCGGTTCATCGAGATCTCAGCGGTAGCCGCTGGGGTGAAAGAGGTGCGAGAGGCGATCGACGGCGCCCGCCGGCTGCTGGCCTCCCGTGGGCCGGAGACTGTGCTGTTCGTCGACGAGGTGCACCGCTTCAGCAAGGCGCAACAAGACGCGTTGCTGCCAGGGGTCGAGAACCGCTGGGTGACGCTGATCGCAGCCACCACGGAGAACCCTTTCTTCTCCGTCATCGCACCGCTGCTGTCGCGCTCGCTGCTGCTGACCCTCGAGCCGCTGACCGACGACGCCGTACGTCAGGTCGTCGACCGAGCCTTAAGCGACGATCGTGGCCTGGGTGGCGCTGTAGACCTATCCGGCGACGCGACCGACTTGCTGGTCCGGTTGGCAGCCGGTGACGCGCGGCGAGCCTTGACCTACCTGGAGTCGGCAGCGACAGCGGCGGCGGACGCCGGGCGGTCTGCTGTCGACGCTGACCTGCTGCAGACGGTCGTCGACCGCGCTGCCGTGAGGTATGACCGCCAGGGCGACCAGCACTACGACGTCATCAGCGCGTTCATCAAGTCGATCCGGGGCAGCGACGTCGATGCGGCGCTGCACTACCTGGCTCGGATGATCGCCGCGGGAGAGGACCCGCGCTTTATTGCCCGGCGGTTGGTGATCCTGGCCAGTGAAGACATCGGGCTCGCCGATCCCACCGCGCTGCCGACCGCGGTGGCCGCGGCGCAAGCCGTGCAGCTGATCGGCATGCCGGAGGCACGGCTCAACCTGGCCCAAGCGGTTATCGCGCTGGCGTTGGCCGCGAAGTCCAACGCCGTGATCACCGCGATCGACGAGGCGCTCGCCGATGTCGCGGCGGGACGGATCGGCGCCGTACCGGCTCACCTGCGCGACCGGCACTACTCGGGCGCCGCCAAGCTCGGGCACGGGGACGGCTACCGGTATGCACACGACGACCCGCGCGGCGTTGCGCCGCAGCGGCACGCGCCTGACGCGGTGCGTGATCGCACCTACTACCGCCCCACCTCGCACGGTGCCGAGGCCGAGTACGCCGCCCGGCTGGAGCGAATCTCGGCGGTCTTAATGGAGGACTCTGGCGAGAGTGCCGCGCGATAAGGTGAGCGTTCGCACTCAACGAAGGGCAGGCGGCCGGGGATGACGAACATGCAGGTGGCGGTAGGAGCCGGCACCGTTGCGGTGCTCGTCCTCGCTCTCGGCCTGCTGGTGTGGCGGCTGCACGGAGAGGTACGCCGACTCGGTGCCGAAGTGACCGCCCTCCGCTCTGGAACGGTGCCAGAGGTATCTCAGCCTCAGCCGGTGGTGGTGGAGCCTCGAGAGCCGCTGGCGGAGGAGGGCCGACGGCCGGTGCCAGTGGCGGAGGACGACCGACCAGTGGTCTCGACGGCCTCAACCACCGAGCCGGTTCCGGTCATCACGGGTCTGACCAAAGACCAGCCAGCCGTCGGTGCCGAACCGTCGGCCGCTCGAATTGCGTCGGTCACGCTCGGGCCGCCGCTGATCAAGATCGCCGCGTTCTCCTACGGCGTGCGCCGGGCGCTCAGTGAGGAGCAGCGCATGCGGGTCTCCTACGCCGTGCGCAAGGAGCTGCGCCGGCAACACAAGCTACGCCGACGGCGTCGGCGATCGGCGATGGCGTCGGAAGGCGGGCGTCCATGAGCCGCCCGCTGTGGTTTGTGGCGGGCGGCGCCTGCGGTGTCTACACGTTGCTGAAGGCGCGCCGCACCGTCCGGGCCTTCACCCCTGACGGCATCGGGGCCCGGGTGGCGGCCCTGGGGGCGGGTGCGCGGGTCTTTGCCGACGAGGTCGCCGCCGGAATGGCCGAGCGTGAGACGGAGTTGCGCACGCAGCTCGATCTGCCCGGCTCTGGTCGACTACTGCTGGAGGAGGGGCGCGATGGACACCGCTGAGATCCGACGCCGGTTCATCGCGCACTTCGAGCGGCGCGACCACACCGTGGTGCCGAGCACGTCGCTCATCATCCCCGACCCCAACCTGCTGTTCGTGACGGCGGGCATGGTGCCGTTCGTCCCCTACTTCATCGGGCAGGAGCAGGCGCCGTACGACCGCGCGGTCAGCGTGCAGAAGTGCGTCAGGACCCTCGACATCGAGGAGGTCGGCAAGACCGACCGGCACGGCACGTTCTTCCAGATGAACGGCAACTTCTCGTTCGGCGACTACTTCAAGGAAGGTGCGATCGAGTACGCCTGGGATCTAGTGACCAAGCCCCGGGTCGACGGGGGCTTCGGGCTTCCGGAGTCCCGGCTGCACGTGTCGGTCTACCTCGACGACGACGAGTCGGTCGCGCTGTGGAAGAAGATCGCGGGTCTGCCCGACGAGAAGATCCACCGCCTCGGCAAGCTCGACAACTATTGGCACATGGGCGTCCCCGGCCCGGGCGGGCCCGACTCGGAGATCTTCCTCGACCGCGGCCCGGCATACGGGCCTGAGGGCGACATCGAGAAGGCCGGCGACCGCTACATGGAGTTCTGGAACCTGGTCTTCATGCAGGTCCGACTCAGCGAGGTGCGCGCCAAGGACGACTTCGACGTAGCCGAGGACCTGCCCGCGAAGAACATTGACACCGGGATGGGCCTTGAGCGGATGGCGATGCTGCTCCAGGAAACAGACAGCATCTACACGATCGACGAGGTGTTCCCCGTGGTGGCTCGGGCCGCCGAGCTCGCCGGTACGACGTACGGTGCCGACGCGGAAACCGATGTGCGCCTGCGGGTGGTCGCCGATCACGTGCGCAGCGGCCTGATGCTGATCGGTGACGGCGTCGCGCCAAGCAACGAGGCGCGCGGCTACGTGCTGCGCCGGATCCTGCGCCGCGCAGTGCGCGCCATGCGGCTGCTGGGGGTGGACGAGCCGTCGCTGCCGGAGCTGCTGCCGGTCAGCATGAACCGGATGCGCCACTCCTACCCCGAGCTCGAGACTGACTCCGCGCGCATCTCGTCGATCGCCTACGCCGAGGAGGAGGCGTTCCGGCAGACCCTGAAGGCGGGAACGGTGATGTTCGACCTGGCGGCGGCTGCCACCACCTCGTCGGGGCAGACGACGTTGCCCGGCGAGAAGGCGTTCCAGCTGCACGACACGTTCGGCTTCCCCATCGACCTCACGCTCGAGATGGCCGCCGAGCAGGGTCTCACCGTCGATGAGGTCGGATTCCGGCAACTGATGACCCAGCAACGCGAGCGCGCGAAAGCCGACGCCCGCGCCAAGAAGGGCCAGCACACCGATACCCGCTCCTACCGCGAGATAGCCGACGAGATGGGCGCCGGCGTGGTCTTCACCGGCTACGACGAAGTCGCCTCCGAGGCGACCGTGACCGGTCTGATCACCGCTGCCGGCCGGGTGAGCCGAGTGGGGGAGGGAGAGACGTTCGAGCTGGTGCTCGACCGGACACCGTTCTACGCCGAGGGCGGCGGCCAGCTGGCCGACCAGGGCGTTGTCGAGCTGGCGTCGGGCGCGCGCGTTGAGGTGCTCGACGTACAGTCGCCGATCGGCGGCGTCACCGTCCACAAGGCCCGGGTTGTCACCGGCGAGATTGCGGCCGGCGAGCCGGCGCTCGCGCTCGTCGACGTCGAACGGCGCAGGTCGATCAGCCGGTCGCACACCGCCACGCACATGGTGCACAAGGCGTTCCGCGAGGCGCTGGGCGACACGGCGACACAGGCGGGCAGCGAGAACGCACCGGGCCGCTTCCGCTTCGACTTCGCCGCGTCGTCGGCAGTGCCCGAGTCGGTGCTGCACGACGTAGAGGCGCGCGTCAACGACCTGGTGCTCGCCGACCTGGGTGTCGAGGCGGAGGTGATGACCCAGCAAGAGGCGCGGGCTGCCGGGGCGATGGCGTTGTTCGGTGAGAAGTACGGCGACCGGGTGCGCGTCATCTCGGTCGGGGATTGGGCCCGCGAGCTGTGCGGCGGCACGCACGCCGGCCGCTCCGGGCAGCTGGGCGTCATCACGCTGCTGGGTGAGGCGTCGATCGGCGCAGGGGTGCGCCGCGTCGAGGCGCTGGTCGGAGGCGACGCCTACCGGTTCCTCGCCCGCGAGCACGTCCTGGTCTCCCAGCTCACCCGAACGCTCAAGGTGCGGCCGGAGGAGCTGCCGAGCCGCGTGCACGACATCGTCGAGCAGCTGCGCGCTGCCGAGAAGGAGATCGAGCGGGTGCGGCTGCAGGCGCTGTTGGGGCGGGCCACCGAGTTCGCGGCCGGCGCCAGCGACGTGTACGGCGTCGCCTTCGTCGGCCAGGTCGTCGCCGGGGCCAGCTCGGCCGACGTACGCAAACTTGCCCTCGACATCCGGGGCCGGCTCGACCCTGGCAGCCCGGCCGTCGTCGCGGTGGTCGGCACCACGGGCGACAAGCCGTCGGTCGTGGTCGCGCTCAACGACGCCGCGCGCGACTGGGGGCTGAGCGCGGGCCACCTGGTCAAGCTGGCCGCCGGCGCTCTCGGAGGGAGCGGAGGCGGCAAGGACGACGTGGCCCAAGGTGGCGGCACCGATGCGGCGGCAGCGCAGCAGGCGCTGCTGCAGGTCGAGCGTGCGATCGGCCAACGGGTGACGAGCAGCTGACGGCGGTGAAGGTGGCTGACGACGCCGCGGACCGCTCCGGCCTGCGGCATGGCGTGCGGCTGGGAGTTGACCTCGGCGACGTGCGGATCGGGATCGCCAGGTGCGACCCCGCCGGCGTACTGGCCACGCCAGTCGAGACGCTGCAGCGGGGGCCGGGCGACCTTGATCGCATCGTCACCCTGGCAACCGAGCACGAGGCGATCGAGGTGGTGGTCGGGCACCCCACGTCGCTGTCCGGTCGCCCAGGCCCCGCGGCGCAGAAGGTCGTGGCCTTTGCGACCGAGCTGTCGGCTGCCTTCGCGCGCAGCCGGCTGAGCGTGCCGGTGCGGCTTGTCGACGAGCGGTTTACTACGGTGAGTGCTGAACGCGTGTTGCGCGATCGTGGCACGAAGGGCGCTCGGCGCAGAGCCGTCGTCGACCAGGCGGCTGCGGTGGTGATCTTGCAGCACGCTCTCGACACCGAGCGGTCGACGGGGCAGCCACCAGGACAGGAAGTGGGTCAAGCGCAGTGAGCGACCTGGGTTACGACCAGCCGGGCGATCAGCAGACCCGCGGCCGGCGCGGTGCCGGTTGCCTGATCTCGCTGGTGCTGCTCGTGCTGTTCGCGGCGGTCGGCGTCTTCGCCTACAACTCCAGTATCGACCTGATCGAGCAAGCGCTGTCGGACCCGCCGGAAAAGCAGTGCTCCCTGCCTCGGGGCGACACCAAGGCGATGATCGTGCAGGTCGACGAGGGGGACACCTCGGCCGACATCGGGGCGATGCTGTGCGATCGGGGGATCATCTCCGACTACTCCGACTTCATCGGGATCGCAACGGCTGACAAGCGGTCGCTGGGCATCCAGCCCGGCTCCTACCGGCTGCGCGCCAACATGGAACCAGAGCAGGCGCTCGCCGTACTTGTCGACCCGGGCCTGAAACTGCTGACCCCGGTGACGATCCCCGAGGGTTTCCGGGCCGAGGAGGTGCTCAAGACCGTCGCCGCCAAGACGAAGTTCACACCGGCGGAGGTCGAGAAGGCCTACCAGCGGGTCGAGGCGACGAAGCTCCCGCCGTACGCCGACGGCGAGGGCGAGGGCTACCTGTTCCCCTCGACGTACAACCTCGAACCGGGAATGACGGCAGTGGACCTGCTGGCGCAGATGGTCCACCAGTTCACCTCCTACGCCGACAACGCCGGTCTCGAGGGGGCGGCGCGACAACTAGGACGCGCTCCCGAGGACGTCGTGACGATCGCCAGCCTGGTGCAGGCGGAGGCGCGACGGAGCGAGGACATGCCGAAGGTCGCGGCGGTGATTTACAACCGACTCCGGAAGGGTATGCCGCTGCAGCTTGACTCCACGCTGCACTACTTCGAGGGGAGCCGCGGTGTGGTCTATACCCCCGACGAGCTGCGTGAGATCGACTCGCCCTACAACTCCTACAAGTTCCCGGGGCTGCCGCCGACCCCCATCGCCTCTCCCGGCGCCGACGCGCTCGACGCCGCGCTGAACCCGGCCGACGCCGACTACCTGTACTTCGTCACCGTCAACCTGGCCACGGGCAAGACCGAGTTCGCCACGTCCTACGACGACCACCTGGACAACGTGGCGCAGTACCGCCAGTACTGCCTGACCTCGGATGAGTGCTGAGGCGGTTCCTTCCTCGCGACGCTGTGCGGTGATTGGAAACCCGGTCGCGCACTCGTTGTCGCCGGCCTTGCATCAGGCGGCGTACCGCTCGCTCGGTCTGCCGTGGGAATACTGCGCTGTCGAGGTCACGCAGGACCGGCTGGCCGGGTTTGTGGGGTCACTGGGACCGCAGTGGCGTGGGCTGTCGGTGACGATGCCGCTGAAGCGCCCTGCGGTGGACCTGTGCGACGTGGTCGAGCCGGTCGCTCGCGAGGTTGCGGCCGTCAACACGGTGCTCCTAGAAGCCGATGGCACCCGGCGCGGATACAACACCGACGTCAGCGGCTTCGTGCGGTCTCTGCAGGCGCACGGGGTCGACGCCGTCGGCTCGGCCGTTGTGGTTGGCGCCGGTGCAACCGCCGGGTCAGCACTCGCGGCGGTTCGCGACCTCGGCGCGCACACGGTCACCGTGGTCGCCCGCTCGGTTGAGCGAGCCGCCGGCATGGCAGACCTCGGCCGGCGGCTGGGTGTCGCGGTGCGCCTCTGCAGCCTGCAGGCGCTGGAGTCGGCAGCGTCGCCGGAAGTGTTGGCGGCGGCCGACGTGGTGATCTCGACAGTCCCCGCCCACGCGCAACCACTAGCAGCGGCCCGACTGGCGAGTCTGGCGCCGGTGGCCTTCGACGTCATCTACGCGCCCTGGCGCACGCCGTTGGTGGCGGCGGCCGAGGCGGCCAACAGCACGGTGATCCATGGGTTCGACCTGCTGCTGCACCAGGCCGCCCGGCAGGTCGAGCTGATGACCGGCGCCTCGGCGGCACCGCTCGAGGACATGCGCGCGGCAGGTCTGGCCGCCGTACGCCGTCCTTGACGATCCACAGGCACCCGATGCTCCGCTCTCGCGACGGGGTGAGGCGCAACTACGCTGACGGGTTGTGTCGACGGACCTGCTGGCGCTTTTGGCCTGTGCCGCTGTGACCGCCGGCCTCTGCGCGCTCGGGCCGGCACTGATCCGGCGGCTTCCGGAGCCGGCGGACGACCCGATGGTCGAGTCGGCCGACGAGCCGATCGGCAACCAGCCGGCGGGCGCTACTGCCACAGGCACCGACGGCGCCCTGACACAGCCGGCGCAGTCAACGCCGGGAAAGATCCGTTACAGCGACCTCGCGGGCGCTCGCTTGCTGGCGGCAAGGCTGGCTGCGGTGGGTGCCGTTGTCGGTGGTTTGGTGGGTTGGCGACTGGGAGCCTCGCCGGTGATCGGCGCGTGGGTGTACGTCGGCGCCGTGGGCGTCGTTCTCGGGTACGTCGACGCGCGGACCCGGCTGCTGCCGACGCGGATCATCGCCCCGTCGTACGCAGTGCTGGTCGCTCTGCTGGGTCTCGCGGCGCTGCTCGACGACAACAGCGCGTCGCTGGTGCGGGCGGTGTTGGGGTGGCTGGCAATGGGCGGCTTCTACTTCGTGCTGTGGCTCGTCTACCCAGCGGGCCTGGGGTACGGCGACGTACGCCTCGCCGGCCTGCTGGGGCTGGCGCTGGGTTACCTCGGGTGGGCCCAGCTAGTCTCCGGGATGTATGCCGGGTTCCTGCTGGGCGCGATCGGTGGGGGCGTGCTTGCGCTGGCGAAGCTCGTCGACCGCAAGCGTTACCCGTTCGGCCCGTTCATGCTGCTGGGGGCGCTCGTCGGGCTGCTGTGGGGGACTGCGCTGTCCGGCTGGTACACCGCCTGGTGAGTTGCTGAGCGCGTGACACACTGACGCCCATGCTTCGGTGGCTGACGGCGGGTGAGTCGCACGGCCCCGCACTGGTAGCTGTGCTCGAGGGACTGCCCGCCGGTATCTCGGTAACCACCGCAGAGGTGGGCACGGCGCTGGCGCGCCGTCGACTCGGTTACGGACGCGGCGCCCGGATGACGTTCGAGCAGGACGAGGTCGCCATCGTCGCGGGGGTGCGCCATGGCCGCACCATCGGCAGTCCGGTCGCGCTGACCATCGGGAACACCGAGTGGCCCAAGTGGGAGCAGGTGATGTCCGCTGACCCCGTCGATCCGGCCGCCGTGGAGCAGCTGGCCCGCAACGCGCCGCTGACCCGACCGCGACCCGGCCACGCCGACCTCGTCGGAATGCAGAAGTACGGCTTCGACGAGGCGCGCCCGGTCTTGGAGCGGGCGAGCGCCCGGGAGACTGCGGCCCGGGTCGGCCTCGGCGTGTTCGCGGCGGCGTTCCTCGACCAGGCGATCGGGGCGCACCTCGTCTCGCACGTCGTCGCGATCGGCGGGGCAGCCGCTCCGGCGTCAGCGGTCCCCTCGCCTGACGACGTCGGGCGGCTGGATGCCGACCCGGTGCGCTGCCTCGACGCCGACGCCAGCGCCGCGATGGTCGCCGCGATCGACCAGGCGCACCGCGAGGGCGACACGCTGGGCGGCGTGGTCGAGGTCGTTGCGCACGGGGTCCCGCCTGGGCTGGGGTCACACGTGCACTGGGACCGGCGGCTCGACTCCCGGCTCGCCGCTGCGCTGATGGGCATCCAGGCAATCAAGGGCGTCGAGGTGGGCGACGGGTTCGCCGTAGCACGCGGGCCCGGGTCGCTCGCCCATGACGAGATGGAGCCTGGGCCGGACGGCATCCGCCGTACGTCGGGTCGCTCCGGCGGCACCGAAGGCGGCATGTCGACGGGTGAGCTGCTGCGCGTGCGGGCGGCGATGAAGCCGATCTCGACGATCCCAAGGGCGCTGCGTACCGTCGACGTGGCCACCGGCGAGGCAGCGGTCGCTCATCACCAACGCTCCGACGTATGCGCGGTGCCGGCCGCTGCTGTGGTCGCGGAAGCGATGGTCGCGCTGGTACTAGCCGACGCGGCGCTGGAGAAGTTCGGTGGCGACTCGGTCGAGGAGACGCACCGCAACTGTCAGGGCTACCTGGCAGCGCTGAGGCACCGGTGAGCTCGAGCCTCCCACCGGCGGCCACCAAGACCCACGGCTCAGCCGGACCTCCGCGCGTTGTGCTCGTCGGCCCGCCCGGCGCGGGGAAAACAGCGGTAGGACAGGTGCTCGCTGACCGCTGGAGCGTGCACGTATGTGACACCGACGCGGCAGTGGAGGCCCGCGCCGGCAAGCCGGTCGCCGACATCTTCATCGACGACGGAGAAGCGGCCTTCCGCGCGCTCGAGCGGCAGGCAGTCGCTGAGGCGCTGACCGCCTGTGACGGGATTGTCTCGTTGGGCGGTGGTGCTGTCGTGGCCCCGGAGACCCGCGCAGCGCTCGCCGGTCACCGGGTCGTCTTCCTCGAGGTCGGGTTGGCCGCTGCTGCCGCCCGCGTCGGGCTGGGAGCCTCCCGGCCGCTTCTGCTGGGGAACGTGCGCGGCCAGCTCAAGGCGCTGCTCGACGGGCGGCGGGGGTTCTACGAGCAGGTGGCGCTGTTCACGGTGGCGACCGACGGGCTCGGGGTGGCGGCTGTCGCCGACGAGGTCGAGCGGCTGATCGAGAGTGCGCTGGCCGATGAGTGAGCCCACCCGGATCACGGTGCGGACGGAGTCGCCGTACGACGTGATCGTCGGCCCCGGTGTGCGCCGCGACGTTGCCGACCAGCTCGGTGCTGGCGTGCGCCGCGTCGGCGTCATCCACCCGGCGGCGCTTGCCCCGACGGCCGGGGCGATCCGGGACCACCTTGCCTCGCTCGGTCTTGAGGTGACGCTCCTCGAGGTCCCGAACGCCGAGGCGGCAAAGACGGCCAGCACTGCCGCCCACTGCTGGCAACGCCTCGGCCAGCACGGTCTCACCCGTTCCGACGCGGTCGTGAGCGTCGGCGGGGGAGCGACCACAGACCTGGCGGGCTTCGTCGCCGCGACATTCCTGCGGGGGGTGGCTGTCGTGCACGTCCCGACCACCCTGCTCGGCATGGTGGATGCAGCGGTCGGTGGCAAGACCGGCATCAACACCGCTGAGGGTAAGAACCTGGTCGGCGCCATCCACGAACCGGCGGCGGTGCTGTGCGACCTCGACCTGCTGCAGACGCTGCCACGACCGGAGCTGGTGAGCGGCCTCGCCGAGGTCATCAAGTGCGGGTTCATCGCCGACCCCGAGATCTTGCGCATCGTGGCAGCCGATGCCGGCGCGGCCACCGACCCCGCAACTCCCGCGAGCCGAGAGCTGATCGAACGCGCGATCCGGGTGAAGGCCGACGTGGTGAGCACAGATCTGCGGGAGACGACGTCGACGGGCGCGGCTGTGGGCCGCGAGGCGCTGAACTACGGGCACACGTTCGGGCATGCCATCGAGCGGGTCGAGGGCTACGCGTTTCGGCACGGCGACGCCGTATCGATCGGCATGGTGTACGTCGCGGAGCTGGCCCGGCTGACCGGTCGGCTCGACGCGGCGACGGCCAGCCGGCACCGCGAGGTGCTGGCAAGCGTGGGGCTCCCGACGACGTACCGACCTGGAAGGTGGGCCCCGCTGTACTACGCGATGCGCGTTGACAAGAAGGCCAGAGGCGACCAGCTGCGGCTGGTGATACTCGAGGCGGTCGGGCGACCCGCGATCCTGGCGGGGCCAGAGCCAGCGCTGCTGGAGTCGGCGTACGCAAGCCTCTGCACCCCGAACTCGCCGCGATAGGCTCGGCGCCGTGCGTGCGCTGGTGCTCAACGGGCCCAACCTCGGCCGGCTGGGATCTCGTGAACCGGAGATCTACGGCTCCGCGTCGCACGACGAGCTCGCGAACCGCTGCGCGCAGTGGGGCGAGGAGCTCGGTCTCCAGGTCGAGGTGCGGCAGAGCGACGACGAGGCGGAGCTGATCTCGTGGCTGCACGCCGCCGCGGACTCGCAAACGCCGGTGCTGCTGAACCCAGCTGCTTTCACCCACTACTCCTACGCGCTGCGGGACGCCTGCGCGGCGCTGCGGGCACCGCTCGTCGAGGTGCACCTGTCCAACCCGGCCGCACGGGAGGAGTTTCGGCGTACCAGCGTCATTTCCGGGGTAGCCAGCGGCACCATCGCCGGCTTCGGCCTCGACTCCTACCGTCTTGGCCTGCTAGCGCTCGCGGCGATGGCGGGGTAGCTCGATGGAAGGCGGGGGGATGCCGGGTCGGGTGCTCATTGTCGTCGACGCGCTGTTTGGCGGTGGCGCCGAGCAGCATGCCGTCGACCTTGCCCTCGGCCTACGCGACGGTGGCTGGGACGTCGAGCTCGCCTGCTCCACAGCGGGCGGACCACCGCAACCCGTGCGCGAGATCGGTGTGCCGTGCCACGAGGTCGGCGACCGCGTGATCAAGCGACGCTTCAGTGCGACCTACGCACGTCGACTGCGCCGGCTGGTGCGAAGCGGCAGGTTCGATCTGATGCATGCGCACATCTACGCCAGCGAGGTGGCGGCCGCTGCCGCCGTCACGGGTCAGCGGGTTCCGCTGGTGGTGACGGAACACACCGAGGCGCCGTGGCGGGGGCTGACCGCGCGCTGGGCGAGCCGGCTGGTGTACCGGCGCGCGGCACACGTGATCGCGGTGTCGCACGCCATCGCCGCCTCGCTGCACGAGCACTACGGCGTCCGCTCCGACCGACTGCATGTAGTGCTGCCGGTCGGGCGGCAGTCAGCGGTGGGTAATCCGCCTGATCGGCGGCCCGCCTGGTTGCCAGCGGGTCCACTGGTGGGGTACGTCGGCCGCCTCCAGCCCGAGAAGGGCGTTGGCGTTCTGCTGGAGTCAATCGGACTCATCCGCAGCAAGCTCGGTGCGGCGGAACTGGTCGTCGTCGGGCAAGGTCCACAGCTACCGGCGCTGCAGCGGCAGGCCGAGGCGCTGGGCATTGCGTCGGCTGTGCACTTCCTCGGTCACCGCCACGACGTCCACCAGATCTTGGCCGGCCTGGACGTGCTCGCCGTACCGTCGCTTAGTGACGGCGCGCCGCTGGTGATCCACGAGGCCCAGCAAGCAGGCACCCCTGTGGTCGGCAGCCAGGTGGGCGGGATACCCGACCGGCTCGCCGAGGGCAGGGCGGGAGTGCTGGTGCCACCGGGCTCGGCTGACGACCTCGCCACAGTGCTCACCTCCCTCCTCGCGGACCAGTCCGCGCGCGCGGAACTCGCCCAAGCGGGCCGCCAGCACGCCAACCGGCACACCTATCCAGCGATGGTCGACGCGGTGGCTGAGCTGTATTCGTCGCTCTTGCCGCACCGTGACGTCCCCGCCCCCCGCGAGTTGCCCCTATGACTTGTCAGAACGTAGACGACCCATAGGTCGAATGCAGAC
Organism: Nocardioidaceae bacterium; assembly: GCA_030447865.1. Lineage (GTDB taxonomy): Bacteria > Actinomycetota > Actinomycetes > Propionibacteriales > Nocardioidaceae > JAUJOE01. The sequence goes on along the minus strand of JAUJOD010000004.1, from coordinate 230,630 downwards.
TGACAAGTCGGGGGAGGGGGCAGGGGCAGCCCCCGGTGCGGTCGACGTACGCCACACGGGGCAGACTTGGAGCCCTATGGCTACCACCAACGACCTCAAGAACGGCATGGTGCTCAACCTCGACGGCCAGCTGTGGTCGGTGATCTGGTTCCAGCACCACAAGCCCGGCAAGGGCGGTGCGGTGGTGCGCACGAAGCTGAAGAGTGTGCTGTCGGGGAAGGTGGTCGACAAGACGTTCAACGCCGACGTCAAGGTCGACACCGCCAACGTCGACAAGCGCACGATGACCTACCTCTACAACGACGGTGAGTCCTACGTCTTCATGGACACCGAGACCTACGACCAGCTCCACCTCGCGCCCGACACGGTCGGACCCGCCGAGAACTTCCTGCTCGAGAACCAAGACGCCGTGGTGGCGATGCACGACGGGCTCCCGCTGTACCTCGAGCTCCCCGCGTCGGTCGAGCTGCTCATCGAGTACACCGAGCCCGGCCTGCAAGGTGACCGGTCCACCGGCGGCACCAAGCGGGCCCGCCTCGAGACGGGGTACGAGATCGCCGTACCGCTGTTCATCACATCTGGTGAGAAGGTCAAGGTCGACACCCGCGACGGCAGTTACCTCGGCCGCGTGTCGAGCTGATGGGCGCTCGCACCAAGGCGCGCAAGCGGGCCCTCGACATCCTCTTCGAGTCGGAGCTGCAGGGCCTGCCGCTGGGTGCCACGCTGGCGGACCGGCAGGCCAAACCCGAGCAGCCCCTCAACGACTACACGGTGCGGCTGGTGCACGGCGTCGCCGGGCAGCTCAGCGAGATCGACGAGGCCATCGCCGCGCACTCCACCGGCTGGCCCTTGGGCCGGATGCCGGGAGTCGACCGCAACCTGTTGCGCATCGCGGTCTATGAGCTGAGGTACGTCGATGAGGTGCCCGCCGCGGTAGCGCTCAGCGAGGCGGTGGCGTTGGCGAGCGAGCTGTCGACCGACGACTCGCCGGGGTTCATCAACGGGGTGCTCGCGAGCCTCGCAGCAGCGGCGAACGCGCTCCCAGGGTGAGACCGCCACGCTAAGAGTTGTCAGAACGTAGTCGGCCTATGGACCGAGTGGATTCTGACAAGTGTTGGTGGGGTGGGGCGGCTAGGCGGTGGCTGCGGCCCGGTCGGGCTGACGCAGGATCCCCCACAGCTGCATGCGGTCGACCACCTGGCTGGGCGCCTCGGCGTAGATCACCGCCAGCGTCCGAAGGTCGTCTTGGCGAATCGACAGCATCTTGCCGTTGTAGTCGCCGCGCTGGGCTTGCACCGTGGCGACGAACCGAGACAACGGCGCCGCCTCCTCCGTGTCGAGTTCGTGCAGCCGCTCGAGATCGACGACAAGCTTCGAGCTGAGCTCGCGGGCCGCACCGAACTGCCCGCCGCCAGGGATCAGCTCGCTCATCGGCACGCCGTAGAACGCTGCAAGCTCGGAGAGCTTCTGGACCGTCACCGCCCGATCGCCGCGCTCGTATGAGCCGACGACGACAGCCTTCCACCGTCCGTTGGACTTCTCCTCGACACCTTGCAGGGACAATCCCTGCTGCTGCCGGATCGCCCGCAAGCGGGATCCCAAGGCCTTGGTGTACTGCTGGGTTTGCTGGGTCATCGGTGCGGTCCCTTCGCGTCTTCACGCAATGTTACCCAAATATGACAGATCATGGGTTCACTGCGGTAGCGTGGCGCCAGCGACATCCTTTAACGAACCGTCCGGTGAGGCGGGGAAGGGGTCTGGCCGGTGACGGCTGCTCAGCGAAGCGCAGCTCCAGCAATGTCCACCCGCGTGGTGCTCGATCGCTCCGACATCTCCCGTGCGCTCACCCGCATCGCACACGAGATCCTCGAACGCAACAAGGGACCCGGCGATGTTCTCGTCCTCGGCATCCCGACTCGCGGTGTCCCGCTCGCTACCCGAGTAGCGGCGACGATGACATCGGTTGAAGGCGTCGAAGTCCCCGCTGGCGCGCTCGACATCACGATGTATCGCGATGACCTGCGGCTGCAGCCCGCCAGAGCGCTCGCCCGCACCGAGATCCCGCCCCGGGGCGTCGACGACGCGGTCGTCGTGCTCGTCGACGACGTACTGTTCAGTGGCCGGACGATCCGGGCAGCCCTCGATGCCCTCAACGACGTGGGCCGCCCACGGGCGGTGCAGCTGGCCGTGCTCGTTGACCGAGGGCACCGTCAACTGCCGATCCGGGCCGACTTCGTCGGCAAGAACCTGCCGACGGCGCTCACCGAGACCGTCCAGGTAAGGCTCCAGGAGTACGACGGCGTCGACTCCGTGGCGATCTCCGCGGCAGGGGATGAGTCATGAAGTCGCACCTGCTGTCAACCGCCGACCTGACCAAAAGTGACGCCTTGCGCGTCCTCGACACGGCGGCGGAGCTGCGGTCGCTTGCCGACCGGCCGATCAAGAAGCTCCCCACCCTGCGCGGCCGCACGGTGGTCAACCTGTTCTTCGAGGACTCCACCCGGACCCGGATCTCCTTCGAGGCGGCCGCCAAGCGGCTCAGTGCGGACGTGATCAACTTCTCGGCCAAGGGGTCGAGTGTCTCCAAGGGAGAAAGCCTCAAGGACACCGCCTTGACCTTGGAGGCCATGGGCGCCGACGCGGTGGTGATCCGGCACGGCTCCTCCGGCGCGCCACATCGCCTGGCGAGCAGCGGTTGGGTGCGGTCAAGCGTGATCAACGCCGGCGACGGCACTCACGAGCACCCGACACAGGCGCTGCTGGACGCGTTCACCATGCGTCGCCATCTCGGCGATCTCGACGGGCGCCGGGTGGCGATTGTCGGCGACGTGCTGCACAGCCGGGTGGCGAGGTCGAACGCCCTTCTGCTGTCGACGTTGGGAGCTGAGGTGACGTTGGTCGCCCCTCCCACGCTCTTGCCCGTCGGGGTCTCCAGCTGGCCCGTCGCGACGTCGTACGACCTCGACAGCGCCTTGGAGAAGACCGACGTCGTGATGATGCTGCGGGTGCAGCGGGAGCGGATGAACGCGGCGTTCTTCCCCAGCGCGAGGGAGTACAGCCGCCGATACGGTCTCGACGACCGACGGTTCGCGCGGCTGCCCGACCACGCGATCGTCATGCATCCAGGGCCGATGAACCGCGGCATGGAGATCGCGGCGAACGTTGCCGACTCGCACCGTTCGGTCATCGTCGAGCAGGTGACGAACGGGGTGGCGGTTCGGATGGCGGTGCTCTACCTGCTGCTCAGCGGGGCGGACACCACCGAGCACGCAGCAGGGGAGCCGACGGCGTGACGACGTACCTCATCACCGGAGCGTCGCTGCTCGGGTCGCGCAGCGCCGACCTGCTGCTTGCCGACGGCCACCTCGGCGATCCCGCCGACGCCCCACCGGACGCGGTCCGTATCGACGCTAGCGGACTCGTCGCGCTGCCTGGCCTTGTCGACCTGCACACCCACCTGCGCGAGCCGGGCCGCGAGGACGCCGAGACGATCGAGTCAGGGTCACGGGCAGCCGCCCGGGGTGGTTTCACCGCCGTGCACGCCATGGCCAACACCGAGCCGGTTGCCGATACGGCCGGGGTCGTGGAGCAGGTGTGGCACCTCGGGCAGACGGCCGGGTACTGCGACGTGCGACCGGTCGGCGCCGTAACGGCCGGGCTGGCGGGGCAGCGTCTCGCCGAGCTCGGTGCCATGGCTGACTCCGCGGCGCGGGTGCGGGTGTTCTCCGACGACGGGGTGTGCGTGTCCGACGCGGTGCTGATGCGCAGGGCGCTGGAGTACGTGAAGGCGTTTGACGGCGTGGTTGCCCAACACGCCCAGGAGCCGCGGCTGACCGAGGACGCCCAGATGAACGAGGGCACGATGTCGGGGGTGCTCGGCATGCAGGGCTGGCCGGCGGTGGCCGAGGAGGCCATCATCGCGCGCGACTGCCTGCTGGCGGGCCATGTGGGGTCGCGGCTCCACATCTGCCACGTGTCGACTGCTGGCTCGGTCGAGCTGATCCGGTGGGCCAAGAGCAAGGGGTGGAACGTCACCGCGGAGGTGACCCCGCACCATCTGCTCCTCACCGACGAGCTGGTCGCAAGCTACGACCCCATCTACAAGGTGAACCCTCCATTGCGCACGGCCGACGACGTCGAGGCGCTGCGAGCCGGCCTCGCCGACGGCACCCTCGACTGTGTCGCGACCGACCACGCGCCGCACCCGACCGAAGACAAGGAGTGCGAGTGGGCGGCCGCCGCGATGGGCATGCTCGGTCTTGAGACGGCGCTCAGCGTCTTCCAGACGACGATGGTCGACACCGGGCGGCTGACCTGGGGCGAGGTGGCGGACCGGATGTCGGTGCGCCCGGCCCGGATCGGTCGAATCAGCGACCAGGGCCAGGCGCTGGAGACCGGTTCGCCCGCCAACGTCGTGCTTGTCGACCCGGCGGCCACCCGGGCAGTGGAGCCGGCTGACTCGGCGTCGCTCTCGCGCAACACCCCGTTTCGGGGTATGGAGCTGCCGGGCGCGGTGGTGGCGACCTTCTTGCACGGCCGGGCGACGGTGCTCGACGGGAAGCTGCAGTGACGCGGGGCACTGCGGTCAGCCGACGGCGTACGACCGCTCAAGCCGCCCGGGGGCCGCTGCAGGTCGACGGCGAGGTGTTCTCGGTGAAGCGCGTCGGGGACTACTTCCACCTGACGATCGTCGCCGACGGCATCGCCGAACGCACCCGCCCCGGCAACTTCGTGGCGCTGTCGGTGGGCGACCACACCTCAGCCAACCTGCTGCGACGGGCGTTCTCGATCTACCGGGTGAAACCGGCGGGCATCTACGGCGGCACCGTCGAGGTCATCGTCGCGGCGCACGGGCCTGGCACCTCATGGCTGGCCAGCCGGCACCGCCACGACCGGGTGAACGTCGTCGGGCCGCTGGGCCGCCCGTTCGCACTGCCCAAGCAACCCGTCGCCTGTGCACTGGTGGGCGGCGGCTATGGCTCGGCGCCGCTGTTCGGGCTTGCCGAGAAGCTGCGGGAGCGGAGCTGCACCGCGCACATGGTGCTGGGTGCCTCGACCGAGGCCCGGCTGTTCGGCGCCCTGGAGGCGAAGCGGGCCGCCTCGTCGGTCACCGTGACCACGGTCGACGGATCAGTGGGCATCAAGGGCGTCGTGACCGACCCGTTGCCCACTCTGCTCGCTCGCCATGACATCGACGTCGTCTACTCCTGCGGTCCGATGGGCATGCTGAGGGCGGTGACCAGTGTCGCCACCCAGCACGGCGCCTGGAGCCAAACCGCGGTGGAAGAAGCCATGGCATGCGGGGTGGGAGTCTGCATGACCTGCGTGCTGCCCGTGGTCGGCGACGACAACATCACCCGGATGGTCCGCTCCTGCGTCGAAGGCCCTGTCTTCGCCGGTGACAAGGTGCGCTGGGACGCGATCGGCACCGTCCCTGCTGGCACCTACGGCACTCCCGTGTCGAGCACCCGGCCATGACCGCGCTCACCCCGGCCGACGTCGACCTCACCACGGTGCTGGCCGACGCCCACCTCGACAACCCAGTGATGACAGCGAGCGGTTGTGCGGCCGCCGGGCAGGAGCTGCACCAGTTCTTCGACGTCTCCGAGCTGGGGGCCGTCGTCACCAAGTCGGTGATGCGCGACCCACGGTCGGGGCGACCGACGCCCCGGATGGCCGAGACGCCTTCGGGGATGCTCAACTCGATCGGCCTGCAGGGCCCGGGGATCACCGCTTTCCTCGCCCGCGACCTCCCGTGGCTGCTCCAGCACGACGCCCGGCCGATCGTCTCGATCGCCGGCTCCTCACTTGGTGAGTACGCCGAGCTCGCGCGCCGCGTTGGCAACACTCCAGGGGTCGCCGCTCTTGAGGTCAACATCTCCTGCCCGAACGTCGAGAACCGCGGCTCGGTGTTCGCCTGCGACCCCTTCCAGGCGGCCCGCGCGGTGGCCGCCGTACGCCGAGACACCCCGCGCGGAGTCCCCGTCTTCGCCAAACTGTCACCCGACGTCACCAGCATCGTCGAGGTGGCCGAAGCCGTCATGGAGGCCGGCGCCGACGGGCTGGTGCTGATCAACACGCTGCTGGGCATGCACATCGACCTCACCACCTTGCGTCCGCTGCTGGGCGGCGGCACCGGCGGACTGTCCGGTCCGGCGATCCGCCCGGTCGCCGTGCGTGCGGTGTGGCAGGTGGCCGCCGCGCTGCCGGGGGTGCCCATCATCGGGGTGGGCGGCATCCGGACCGGCGCGGACGCGCTGGAGTTCCTGCTCGCCGGGGCCAGCGCCGTACAGGTCGGCACGGTGATCTTCAACGACCCCAGCGCCCCCCGGCGGGTGATCGACGAACTGCGCGCGGAGCTGGCCGTGCGTGGCTTCGCCAAAGCGAGCGACGCGGTGGGGTTCGCCCACCGGTCGACGCCCGGAGGCTCGACCTAGGAGGACAGCCATGGGAGATCCCTTCGGAGGTCGGCTGCGGGCCGCGATGGACCAGCGGGGTCCGCTCTGCGTCGGCATCGACCCGCACCCGTCCCTGCTCGCCCAGTGGGGTTTGACCGACAACGCCGCCGGCCTCGAGCGGTTGGCCCTTACCTGCGTGGAGGCACTGGCCGATCGCGTGGCGGTGCTGAAGCCGCAGTCGGCGTTCTTCGAACGACATGGGGCAGCAGGCATCGGCGTGCTCGAGCGGACGGTCGCCGAGGCTCGGTCGCGCGGTTGTCTGGTACTGCTCGATGCCAAGCGTGGCGACATCGGTTCCACGATGCAGGCGTACGCCGACGCGTACCTCGACCCGTCGTCGCCGCTGGCCGTCGACGCGGTCACCGTGAGCCCGTTCCTCGGCTTCGGGAGCCTGCAGCCAATGCTCGACAAGGCGCACGGCTCCGACGCCGGCGTTTTCGTCCTCGCTCTCACCTCGAATCCGGAAGGACGCTCGGTGCAGGCGGCCCGCTCCGCTGCTGCAACCGTGGCCGGCGACATCCTGCAAGCCGTGCGCGCCGCCAACGCAGATCGTGAACCGATGGGGTCGGTGGGCGCGGTCGTCGCCGCGAACCTGCGCGAGGTGCTCGAGGACCTCGATATCAACGGTCCGCTGCTGGCCCCCGGTTTCGGGGCCCAAGGCGGCACCGCCGACGACCTGCGCCGCAACTTCGCGAAAGTGCTCGGCAACGTGGTGCCGTCGTCCTCGCGCGAGGTGTTGGCAGCCGGCCCGGACGCCCACCGCCTCCGCGCGGCGGCCGGGCGTGCGACCGAGGCAGTCGTCGCTGCTCTTCGCTGAGCCGACCGGGTTTGGCGGATGGCCTACATTGAGGGCAGCAGCAACCGTCAAACGTCCAGGTGAGGTGACTTTCGTGTCCAGCTCCGGGCCGCCCCCCGAGCAGCCGCCGTCGGGATGGCAGCCCGGTCCGCCTCCGTCGGGATGGCAGCCCGGTCCGCCTCCGTCGGGATGGCAGCCCGGTCCCCCTCAGCCACCGCGGGGCCAGCAACCGCCGCAGTGGCAGCAACCGGCTTATCCACAGCAGACCTTGTCGGAGCAGGAGGTCAAGCCGGGGCGCAACCGCAAGCCGCTCTACCTTGGCCTGCTAGCTGCTGCGGTGCTCATCATTGGTGGGCTCGTCGCGTGGCAGCTGTTGAAGGACGACGGCGAGGACACCAGGGCGGCGTACTGCGCCGAATTGAAGGACGTGACGCACAACGGGAACCTGATGTCAGCCTTCTCCACCGCGGACGGGTCGGAACTCACCCAGCTCGACCGACTGCACCAGCTCGCTCCGGACGCCGTCAGGGACGACTGGGACACGCTGCAGAGGCTGTTCGAGTCCGCCCAGTCCTTTGGCAACGTCGACTACGGGGCGGCGGTGAAGGCGCTGACCGCCATGAAGGCCATCACCGACGACGCCGAGAGCGAGTGCGGGATCACGATGGACGTGCCCGGTCTGCCCTGATTCATCCCCTATGAAGGGTGGGGTTCAGCCGTTAGGCTGAGCGCCGTGCCAGTGCCAGAGTTGACCGCCGAGCAGCGTCGGGCGGCGCTCGAGAAGGCCGCCGCCGTACGCCGTGAGCGCGCCGCAGTGAAGAACCGCCTCAAGCATTCCGGCGCCTCGCTGACCGAGGTGCTCCAGGTAGGACAGAAGGACGACGTGGTCGGCAAGATGCGGGTCGTCGACTTGCTGCAGTCGATGCCTGGGCTGGGAAAGGTCAGGGCGCGCAACCTGATGGACCGCGTCGGCATCTCGCCCACCCGGCGGGTGCGCGGGCTCGGAGTCAACCAGATAGCGGCTCTCGAGCGCGAGTTTGACTCCCGCTCCTGAGGCGGCGTCCCCTAGCCGGCTGACGGTCCTGGCCGGTCCTACGGCTGTCGGTAAGGGGGCAGTGTCGGCGCAGATCCGAGCCGCTCATCCGGAGGTCTGGATCTCGGTGTCGGTGACCACAAGGTCGCCGCGTCCCGGTGAAGTCGACGGCGTTCACTATCGGTTCATCGACGACGCGCGGTTCGACGCCATGATCGAGCGAGGGGAACTGCTCGAGTGGGCCGTCGTGCACTCCTCCCACCGCTCCGGCACCCCCCGACGACCCGTCGAGGAGGCGCTTTCCGACGGCAGGCAGGCGCTGCTCGAGATCGACTTGCAAGGAGCCCGCCAGGTGCGGGAGGCGATGCCTGACGCGTTCTTTGTGTTCCTCGCGCCGCCGTCGTGGGAGGAGTTGGTACGGCGCCTGGTCGGCCGCGGCACCGAGTCGCCCGAGGATCAGGCGCGGCGGCTGGAGACCGCCGTACAGGAGCTGGCAGCTGAAGCGGAGTTCGACGCAACGGTCATCAACACGGATGTGCGTGCTGCCGCGGAGGAGTTGGTAAGGTTGATGAGTTCCGCCGGGGATCCGCGCCGTGATCCCGCCCCCAACCCTTGAATGAGGCTTCCGCGTGTCAGGCACCCTGCCCGTAGCAGAGGGGATCACCAACCCTCCCATCGACGAGCTGCTCGAAAAGACCGACTCCAAGTACAAGCTGGTCCTGTATGCCGCCAAGCGCGCTCGGCAGATCAACGCCTACTACTCGCAGCTCGGTGAGGGGTTGCTCGAGTACGTCGGTCCACTCGTCGGCACCCACGTGCAGGAGAAGCCGCTGTCGATCGCGCTGCGCGAAATCAACAGCAACACGCTGACCTGCGAGGACATCGAGCCCGACGAGACCGACCAGCCCTGACCGAGCCGGCATGATGAGTGGTCGGTCGTCGGTCCGGTCCGGCAGGGCTCTCGCGCCTTCGCTGCGCTCTTTACGGCGCTTCGAGTCCCCACCGGCCCTGCCCGCCTTCCGTGGTAGTTGCCATCCGTGACCGCTAGCGAGTCCGAGCCGCCGCACGTCGTTCTTGGCGTCAGCGGTGGAATCGCGGCGTACAAGGCCTGCGAGCTGCTCCGGCAGTTTTCGGAGTCGGGGCATGACGTCACCGTCGTACCCACTGAAGCGGCGCTGCGGTTCGTCGGCGCGCCCACCTGGGAGGCCCTGTCCGGGAAGCCGGTCGCCAGCGGCGTCTTCACCGATGTCCCGTCCGTGCAGCACGTCAGGCTGGGGCAGCGGGCCGATCTTGTCGTCGTGGCTCCCGCCACCGCCAATGTCATGGCCAAGGCCGCGCACGGGCTCAGCGACGACCTGCTGACCGCGACGCTGTTGACTGCACGGTGCCCGGTGGTCTTCGCACCGGCGATGCACACCGAGATGTGGGAGCACCCGGCGACCCGCGACAACGTCGCCACGTTGCGGGCCCGCGGAGCTGTCGTGCTCGAGCCTGCCTCGGGCCGGCTCACGGGAGCCGACTCCGGACCTGGGCGGCTGCCGGAGCCAGCTGAGATCTTCGCCGCAGCCATTGAGGTGTTGCGCCGCGGCACCGCAGCCCAGCGCACAGACCTTGCTGGACGCAGCGTCGTCGTGTCCGCTGGCGGCACTCGTGAGTTCCTCGACCCGGTGCGCTACCTCGGCAACCGGTCGTCGGGCAAGCAGGGCTATGCCCTCGCTCGCACCGCCGCCGCGCGGGGCGCCGACGTGACGCTGATCTCCGCTAACGTGACGTTGCCCGATCCCGCCGGGGTGAAGGTCGTGCGCGTGGAGTCGACGACAGAGCTGCGCGACGCCGTACACGCCGCAGCACGAAGTGCCGATGCCGTGGTGATGGCCGCGGCGCCAGCGGACTTCCGGCCACTCAGCCGGTCGCAGCACAAGATCAAGAAGCGCACCGAAGGGCAGCGGACCACCGTTGAGCTGACCGAGAACCCCGACATCCTGGCCGAGCTCAGGTCCCCGTCCGGTACGGCGGGTGGCTCCCGTCGGTGCGTGCTGGTTGGCTTCGCCGCCGAGACCGGTGACGACGAGGCCACCGTGCTGGAGCACGCCAGGGAGAAGTTGGCCCGCAAGGGCTGCGACCTGCTGGTGGTGAACGACGTGTCGGGCAGCGCCGTCTTCGGCGCCGACGACAACGAGGCGGTGATTCTGCGCCGCGGCGGCGGCGAGGTACGCGTCGACCGGATCCCCAAGGCGGCCCTCGCACACGTGGTCTGGGACTGTGTTCTGCAGTGTTGGGACGCTGAGTCCTGAGATACTCAGTGCCAATGGGACAGGAGAGTGCGTTGTCAGGTCGTTTGTTCACGTCCGAGTCGGTCACCGAGGGCCACCCCGACAAGATCGCGGACCAGATCAGCGACGCCATCCTCGACGCGCTGCTGGCCGACGACCCCAGCAGCCGGGTTGCCGTTGAGACGCTGGTGACCACGGGACTCGTGGTGGTGGCAGGCGAGGTCACCACGGATGCGTACGCACCGATCGACGAGATTGTCCGACGCCGAGTGCTGGACATCGGGTACGACTCGGCGAGCAAGGGCTTCGACGGCCAGTCGTGTGGGGTGCAGGTCTGCATCAACGAGCAGTCCCCCGACATCGCCCGAGGCGTCGACGACGCTGTCGAGGAACGCACCGGGTCCACCGATCCCTTGGACCGACAGGGGGCCGGCGACCAGGGCCTGATGTTCGGCTACGCGTGCGACGAGACGCCGCAACTGATGCCGATGCCGATCACGATCGCCCACAAGCTCGCCCAACGGCTGTCGCAGGTGCGCAAGGACGAGACGCTGCCCTACCTGCGGCCCGACGGCAAGACCCAGGTGACGATCAGGTACGACGGTGAGCGGCCGGTGAGCGTCGAGACGGTTGTGGTGTCGAGCCAGCACGCGGGCGACGTCGACCTGGAACGGCAGCTCGTCCCCGAGGTCAAGAAGCACGTCGTCGACGAGGTGCTCGCCGGGTTCGAGATCGGCTCGAGCGACTACCGGCTATTCGTCAACCCCACCGGGCGGTTCGAGATCGGTGGGCCGATGGGCGACGCGGGCCTGACCGGCCGCAAGATCATCATCGACACGTACGGCGGCATGGCCCGCCACGGTGGCGGCGCCTTCAGCGGCAAGGACCCGTCCAAGGTCGACCGCTCGGGGGCGTACGCGATGCGGTGGGTGGCCAAGAACGTCGTCGCGGCCGGGTTGGCTCGACGGTGCGAGGTGCAGATCGCCTACGCGATCGGCAAGGCGCACCCCGTCGGGTTCTACGTCGAGTGCTTCGGCACCGAGAAGGTCCCCGTCGATGCCATCCGGGCTGCTGTGCTCAAGGTGTTCGACCTGCGGCCGGCGGCGATCATCCGCGACCTCGACTTGTTGCGACCGATCTACGCACAGACCGCGGCGTACGGGCACTTCGGCCGCGAGCTGCCGGAGTTCACCTGGGAACGCACCGACCGGGTTGACGCCCTTCAAGCCGCCGTCTCCGACTAGCTGCCTCGGCCCCTGAGAATGGGAACCGTGGACGAAGCGGATGGCACCCCATACAGCACGGCAGCGCCTTCCCGAGCACTCGCCGCGTTGCGGTTGCGCGCCGAGGAGTCGGCCAGGCAGTTTGATGACGACGGCCTGCTCGCGTTGGTGGAGGACCTCCGCGAAGACACCGAGATGTGGCCTCATCTGTGGGCGCCGGCGTGTGCCATAGCGGCCCAACGGTCAGGTCGCGCCGGCGGCCTTGGCCTTCTCGAGGAGGCGGTGGCTGCCGGGTTCTCGCAACCGGAGCTTTTCGAGGGCCAGCTTGAGGAGCACTTTGGCGCTGACCCTAGGTGGCCGCGCCTGCGAGAACGGATGCGCGAGGCTGTACCGCCACCACCGCTCGAGCTCTTGTCGTGGCCGGACCCGGCGCCGTCTCTCCCGCTAAAGCTTGACCGCATCACCGATAACCGTGAACCGCTACTCAGGCAGCAGCTGCCGGCCGCGCAGCCTTCCGCCTGGGACACCGCACGTGGCCTCCTCGAGTGGACGCGGCGCCGGTGGGAGCACGCGAACGATCACGTGGAGCACCCCGATGCCGTCGACGTCTTGGAGCGCGTGGGCGCCGGAGAGCGGTTCGCCTGCGTGGAGTACTCAATCGTGCTCAGCCAAGCCCTGAACGCCATCCGGATTCCGGCGCGTCGGGTGCAGCTGCGACAGGCCAACCACCACATTGGCTGGGGACGAGGCCATGTCGTATCGGAGGCCTGGATCGACGACCTCGACAAGTGGGTGGTATTGGACGGCCAGAACGGCGCCTACTGGGTGGACACCGACGGGGCGCCGATGGCCCTGCTCGACCTGCAGGCCGCTCATCACCGCGGCGACCCGCCCGCCACGATGGTCGGGCTAGTCGATGACATGGACGAAGCCAGCACGGCAGAGTGGTGGACCCATTTCGCCTCCGCCTCGACGACCGGCTATCTGTGGGCCGCGCCGCCGTTCTCGCCGGTGTTTCAACAGACGCGTTGGATCAGCGCCGATCGGCTCCTGCACAGCGCAGCCGTTGCCTATCCCGCGCTGTCGGCGGTGACGCTGGGGCTGTCCGGTGATGCCGCTGAGCCAGCCGTCACACTCTCCTCGGTGCACCCGTACGCCATTTCGTTCAAGGTCCGCACGAACGGCAAGGAGGTTGTCGTTCCGGTGTCGACGGCGCGTTGGCCGATGGACACGACTCCGGGGACACATGAGGTGGAGCTCGCGGTGGTCACTGACTACGGGTCAGCCAGGCCGTCGTCGCTTCGGTATGTGGTGCGCTGAACCAAAGCGTCGGCCGAAGCCGAAATGTCGGCAGCCGTCGTTACTGTCGAGCTTATGACTGGACCTGCCGCCCACACCGAGCAGCTTGCGCTGCTCAAGCGCCAGGTCCGCACCAAGCGCCCAAAGCCGGTGTCAGCACCGGCCGCGAAGCTGCCGGTGGCGAGGGTCGCCGTCGACCTGCCGTTGGCTCACCTCGACCGGCCGTTCGACTACCTGGTGCCTGAAACCATGGCGGAGCAGGCGGTGCCCGGGTGCCGCGTCAAGGCCCGGTTCAGTGGCCGCGACGTCGACGGGTTCCTCCTCGACCGGGTCGAGCGCACGGAGCACGCCGGACCGCTGACCGCGTTACGCCGGGTGGTCTCGGCCGAGCCGGTGCTCTCGCCTCAGGTGGCTGCCCTTGCCCGGGTCGTCGCCGACCGGTACGCCGGCACCTTGGCCGACGTGCTCCGGCTCGCCGTCCCGCCCCGGCACGCCCGAGTCGAGGCGGAGATGCCGGCAGCTCCCCCGGCTCCGCTCGACGTACCCCTGGAAACGCTGACCGAGCCCTGGGTGGCCACCACCGGCGGCCCAGCCTTCGTCCACCGGCTTGCGTCGGGCCAGTCGCCCCGCGCGGTGTGGACCGCGACAGCCGGCGAAGACTGGCCCGCTCACCTGGCCGCCGCGGCGGCGGCGACCCGGGCCGCCGGGCGCGGCAGCATCGTGTGCCTCCCCGACGCCCGAGACGTGGCCCGGGTCGATGCGGCCCTGATGGCGCTGCTCGGTCCGGGAGCCTACGTCGTGCTGACCGCCGACCTAGGGCCGGCAGCGCGTTACCGCGCGTTCCTCGCGCTGCTGCGGGGCCACGTCCAGATCGTCGTCGGCACCCGGGCCGCAGCGTTCGCACCGGTGCACGACCTAGGGCTGGTCGCGATGTGGGACGACGGTGACGACCTGTTCGCTGAGCTGCACGCGCCGTACCCGCACGCGCGAGAGGTGCTCACCTCCCGCGCTCATCTGCAGCAGACAGCGGTCCTGCTTAGCGGGCGCAGCCGGTCGGTCGAGAGCCAGCTCCTCGTCGAGTCCGGTTGGGCGGTGGCGTTGTCGGCGCCTCGCGAGCAGGCTCGAGCGACCGCACCGCAGGTGCACATCGCCGGCGAGTCCGACCGCGAGCTCGAGCGTGATTCGGCTGCGGAGGTCGCCCGGATGCCTCGGCGGGTGTTCGAGGTCGTCAGGACGGCCCTGGAGACGGGGCCGGTGCTGGTGCACGCGCCGCGCTACGGCTACCAGCCGGCGTTGGCGTGTGCGGCGTGCCGGCAGCCGGCCCGTTGCGCGCGCTGCTCCGGCCCGCTGGCCACCGTCACCGCCAGCGGCCCGCCGCAGTGCCGGTGGTGCACGCAGGCCGCGACCGGCTGGGCGTGTCGACATTGTGGTGGCGCTGCTCTTCGTGCTCCGGTGGTTGGTTCGTTGCGTACGGCGCAGGAGTGGGGCCGCAGCTTTCCCCAGACGACCGTGCTGACCTCAGGCGGCGACCGCGTGCTCGACACGGTCGACCCGCAGCCCGCCATCGTGGTGGCCACCCCCGGTGCCGAGCCGCGAGCGTCCCCCGACGGCTATGCCGCCGCGGTCCTCCTCGACACCTGGTTGACGCTGACCCGCCCCGACTTCGGCGCGGCGGAGGAGGCACTGCGGCGCTGGCTCAACGTGGCGGCGCTCGTACGACCTGGGAGTGACGGTGGTCGGGTCATCGCGGTCGGGGAACCGTCAGCGCCAGCGCTGCAGGCGTTGGTCCGGTGGGACCCGGCTGGCTTCGCCACCCGTGAGCTGGCCGACCGGCGGTCGGCTCACCTGCCACCCGCCGCCCGGGTGGCGACGATCACCGCGCCCGCTGAGGTGGTAGCCGAGGCGCTCGGGCAGTTGACGCTGCCACCGCGGGCGGAGGTGTTGGGACCGGTCGACATCGGCCGCGAGACGGTCCGCCTCGTCGTACGCACACCAAGTGACCGCGGTAGAGCGCTCACCCGAGCACTGCAACACCTACAGGCCACTCGCAGCAGCCGTAAGCTGTCGCCGGTTCGGGTGCACATCGACCCCGCAGAGCTCGTGTAGGGCGCCACTAGACTGGCTGACTGCAGCTACCGCCTCATACCAGGAGCTCGACGTTGTCGGTGCGTGACATCCGGTTGTTCGGCGATCCGGTGCTGCGCACACCGGCGGAGCCCGTCGTTGACTTCGACCGTGAGCTGCGCACGCTCGTCGCCGACCTCACCGACACCATGACCGCCGCCCCCGGCGCCGGCCTCGCGGCGCCGCAGATCGGTGTGGGTCTGCGGGTGTTCACCTATGCCGTCGACGGCGTCGTCGGTCACCTCGTCAACCCCCACCTGACGCTCACCGACGAGACCCAAACCGGCGACGAGGGGTGCCTGTCCATCCCCGGACTCACCTTCGACTGCACCCGGGCGTACGGCACCGTGGCTCGCGGCTTCGACATGTACGGCGAGCCGGTGGTGATCGAAGGCACCGACACCCTCGCCCGGTGCCTGCAGCACGAGACCGACCACCTCGACGGCGTCCTCTTTGTCGACCGCCTCGACGCAGCGACCCGCAAGGCGGCGATGCGGGCGATCCGCGAGGCTGAGTGGAGCGGGCTGTCAGCACCTGTGGTCAAGGCGTCACCACACCCGCTGCTGGGGCGTGCTCGCTAGCCGTGCGAGTGGTCTTCGCCGGCACTCCAGCAGCCGCCGTGCCCGCCCTGCGTGCGCTGCTGGTCAGCCGACATGAGGTGGTCGGCGCTCTCACCCGGCCCGACGCACCCCGTGGCCGTGGCCGCACGATGTCCACCTCTGCGGTGGCCGACGTGGCGGCCGAGCACGGGCTGCCGGTGCTCAAACCGGCGTCCCCGAAGGACCCCGAGTTCCAGGCAGAGCTCCGTGGGCTCAACCCCGACTGCTGCCCTGTGGTGGCGTACGGCGCCGTGCTGCCGCAGTCGGCGCTCGACATCCCGCCGCACGGGTGGGTCAACCTGCACTTCTCGGTGTTGCCTGCGTGGCGAGGCGCAGCTCCCGTCCAGCGCGCGGTTATCGCGGGCGACGAGGTGACCGGGGCCACCACCTTCCGGATCGTCAAGGAGCTGGACGCTGGGCCGACGTACGGCCTCTGCACCGAGACGATCCGGCCGGACGACACCGCGGGCACCCTGCTGGGCCGGCTGGCCGAGCACGGCGCCGGGCTGCTCGTCGCCACGCTCGACGGGATCGAGGACGGCTCGCTGGAAGCACGCCCGCAGCCAGCCGACGGCGTCTCGTTCGCGCCGAAGCTCAGCGTCGAGGAGGCGCAGGTGCGGTGGAGTGAACCTGCCTTCGCCGTCGACCGGCTCATCCGGGGCTGCACGCCCGCGCCCGGAGCCTGGACCGTGGTCGACGGTGCGCGGCTCAAGCTCGGCCCCGTGTCCCTGCGCCCGGCCGAGGCGCCGCTGGCGCCCGGTGAGCTGGCGACCAGCAGGACCGCCGTCCGTGTCGGCACCGGCACGCATCCCGTTGAGCTGGGCGACGTGCAGCCGCAGGGCAAGCCGCGGATGCCGGCTGCTGACTGGGCTCGCGGCGTGCGCAGCAGCGCCGCAGCGCTGGGCACGTGACGTCACCGGTGGCGCGGCGGGCGAGAGCGCGCGCCGTCCTCGACCCGGCTCGGCAGGTGGCGTACGACGCACTGCGCACCGTGGACAGCCAAGACGCCTACCTCAACCTCGTCCTGCCGCGGCTGCTGACGGAGCGGGAAGTGACCGGGCGAGACGCCGCGTTCGCCACCGAGCTGGCCAACGGCACCACGCGGATGCAGAGCGGCTACGACGCCGTCCTCGACGCGTGCGTCAGCGGCGGCGTGCAGGCTCTGCAACCCGCCGTGCTGACCGCGCTGAGATTGGGCTGCCACCAGCTGCTGAGCATGCGGGTCTCGCCGCACGCCGCGGTGACGACGACCGTTGAGCTGGTGCGGTCCGCTGTCGGAGAGCGGCCGGTGCGACTGGTCAACGCCGTCCTGCGCCGGGTGGGTGAGCAGCCCTTCGTCGACTGGGTCAGCCAGGTGGCGCCCGACCGGGCAGCCGACCCGGCGGGCCACCTGGCGGTTCGGCACTCCCATCCGCGCTGGGTCGTGCAGGCATTCCTCGACACGCTGCAGACGGTCGCGGAGACCGAGGCGGCGTTGGCCGCCGACAACGTCGCTCCTGCGGTTTCGCTGGTCGTGCGGCCCGGGCTCTGCACGGTCGAGGAGCTGCTGGGGTACGACGGGCGGCGGGGGCGGTGGTCGCCGTACGCCGTGCAGCTCGACAGCGGAGACCCCGGTGGTATCCCGCAGGTGCGCAGCGCGCGGGCCGGCGTGCAGGACGAGGGCTCGCAGCTTACGGCGCTGGTGCTCGCGCGGGCGGAGGTGGCCGGCCGGGATCGCCGTTGGCTCGACATGTGCGCCGGACCCGGCGGCAAGGCGGCGTTGCTGACTGGCCTGGCCGCCGAGCGCGATGCGGTGGTGGTGGCCGCCGACCGGCAGTTGCACCGCGCCAAGCTGGTGCGGCAGACGCTGCGCGCCTACTCGGCGACCCCGCCAGTCGTGGCCGCTGACGGCACCCAGCCGGCGTGGGCGCCGGAAACCTTCGACCGCGTGCTCGTTGACGCCCCCTGCAGCGGCCTCGGCGCGTTGCGGCGGCGCCCGGAGTCGCGGTGGCGGCACCGACCCGACGACTTGGACGGTCTCGTTCCGCTGCAGACGGCGCTGTTGAGCAGCGCGCTGAGCGCCGTGCGCCCAGGAGGGGTGGTCGCCTACGCCACCTGTTCGCCGCACCGGGCCGAGACCCGCGGCGTCGTCGGCACGGTGCTGGCCCAGCGCACCGACGTACGTGAGGAGGACGCTCGGGCCCTGCTGCCCGACGTACCCGACCTCGGGCCGGGGCCTTCGGTGCAGCTGTGGCCGCACCGGCACGGCACCGACGCGATGTTCGTCTCGTTGCTGCGTCGCGTCGCCGGCTCGGCAGCAGGCGACTAGGCTCACCGGGCAATGGATGTCCAGATCGCCCCGAGCCTGCTGTCGGCCGACTTCGCCAACCTTGCGGCCGCCGTGCGGTCGGTCGAGGGGGCGGACTGGCTGCACGTCGACGTCATGGACAACCACTTCGTGCCCAACCTGACTGTCGGGCTGCCGGTCGTCGAGGCGTTGGTCGGCGTGGCGTCCCGCCCGCTGGACTGCCACCTGATGATCGACGACCCCGACCGCTGGGCCCCGGCGTACGTCGAGGCAGGTGCCGCCAGCGTGACGTTCCACGTCGAGGCGTGCGCTGCACCGGTGCGGCTGGCCCGCGAGCTCCGCGTGCAGGGCGCCAGGGCTGGGATGGCGCTCAAGCCGGCCACCTCGGTCGAGCCGTACGCCGACCTGTTGCCCGAGCTCGACATGCTCCTGATCATGACGGTCGAGCCCGGCTTCGGCGGCCAGCGGTTCCTCGACGTGTGCCTGCCGAAGATTCGCCGTGCCCGTGACCTGATCGGCGCGTCAGGGGCCGACGTATGGCTGCAGGTCGACGGGGGAGTGTCAGCGGACACCATCGAGCGGTGTGCCGACGCGGGAGCCGACGTGTTCGTGGCCGGCTCGGCGGTCTTCGGCGCCGACGACCCCGGCGCCATGGTCGCCACCTTGCGGAAGCTGGCGGACGCGGCTGCTCGACGGCACTGAAGCCCGGCTGGTGTGCGGGCCTGCCGCCAGGGGTGCCGGGCCGCCAGGACGCCAACGGTGCCGGGCGGCACCCAACGCAGCGGGAGTCCCAGCTGGCTACGGTTGGCGCGCTATGCATGCCTAACGGCCGAATCGACATGTTTAACGCGCCAAATCGTCGGGCTGCCTGCGGCTCGGCTGCCTAACGGCCGGGCGGCCGGCCGAAGCCTGCGGCGGCTTCTCCCGCTCGTGCGGCAGTGTCCCGCGTCACGATGTTCCCACCTCAAGCGTCTGGCAGAATGGCTGGCGACGAGTGACAACACTCGCGTGCTCCGGGGTCGGTGTAATTCCGAACCGGCGGTAACAGTCCGCGACCCGGCCGCTGCCAGCGGTCGGTTGAGCCGGTGAAACTCCGGCACCGACGGTGAAAGTCCGGATGGGAGGATGCACGCCGGCGTCGTGGTCGTCGCCTCGCAGCCCCTCGCTGTCGACGGTCAGGGGTGACAGCCCCAAACCGCTGCCGAGCAGAATGCTGAGGCGGCATCTAACGTACGTCGCCGACGGCCCCGTGGTCCGCGAGCCGGACGAGAGGCCGACACATGGCCAGCCAGGGCGAGACAGCGGCGATGCGTCGCGCCATCGGCCTGTCCCGCACCCCCGGCGTGCCCCTTGGTCCCAACCCCCGTGTCGGTGCGGTACTGCTCGGGCCAGCTGAACTCACTCTGGCCGAGGGCTATCACCGCGGCATCGGCAGCGCCCACGCCGAGGTTGACGCGCTCAGTCAAGCGGGACCCGCGGCTCGGGGTTGCACGGCCGTGGTGACCCTTGAACCCTGTAACCACACCGGTCGCACCGGCCCCTGCGTCCTAGAGCTGATCGAGGCGGGAGTCCGCCGAGTCGTGTACGCGCAGGCCGACGACACGCCACGCGCTCGCGGCGGAGCCGCCGCGCTTCGCTCTGCCGGGATCGATGTGGAAGGGGGAGTCCTCGCTGACGAGGCGGGCGCTACAAACCCCGCCTGGTCCGTCGCGGCCACCCGCAAGCGGCCGTTCGTTACCTGGAAGTTCGCCACAACGCTCGACGGTCGGTCTGCCGCCGCGGACGGGTCGTCGATGTGGCTTACCGGACCAGAGGCGAGGGCAGACGTTCATGACCGCCGGCAGCAGTGCCACGCGGTCCTCGTCGGCACGGGGACCGTCCTCGCTGACAACCCGCAGCTGACCGTCCGCAACGCAGACGGCGTCCCAGCGCCCGCCGACCGCCAGCCTCTCCGCGCCGTGATGGGGTTGCGACCGATCCCTCCCCACGCGAACGTACTCGACGACGTCGCCCCAGCGGTCCTCCTCACCACTCATGACCTTGGCGACGCGCTCGCCACTTTGTACGGGCGTGGCTGCCAACACGTCTGGCTCGAAGGCGGCCCCACGCTCGCGGCCGCGTTCCTGGCCGCCGGTCTGGTCGACGAGGTGGTCGCCTATGTGGCACCGGCGTTGCTCGGAGCTGGCCGTGCCGCCATCGCCGACCTCGGAATCACCACCGTGGACAACGCCATGCGCTTTGAGATGTGCGAAGTCGCTCGGCTCGGAGCCGACGTCCGACTTGGCTTGAAAAGGATCAACTGATGTTTACGGGGATTGTCGAGGAACTCGGTCGAGTCGTCGCGCTCGAACCGAGGGGGGACGCAGTGCGGCTCACCGTGTGGGGCCCCACTGCGGTGAGCGATACTGCCCACGGCGACTCAATCGCGGTCAACGGCTGCTGCCTGACGGTGGTCGAGCTGGGGGACGACTCGTTCACTGTGGACGTCATGCAGGAGAGCCTCGACAAGACCTCGCTGGGAGCGCTCGCACCAGGCAGCCACGTCAACCTCGAACGCGCCGTGACGGCCGACGCTCGGCTGGGGGGCCACATCGTGCAAGGTCACGTCGACGGCACCGGCACGATCGTCACCCGCCAACCCAGTGAGCACTGGGACATCGTGACGATCGCTCTGCCGGTAGAGCTAGCCCGTTATGTCGCGCTTAAAGGCTCGATCACCGTCGACGGTGTGTCGCTCACCGTGAGCGGCCTGAAGGACGGCACCGATCCGACGTTCAGCGTCGGCCTCATCCCCACCACCCTGGCCGTCACCACCCTCGGTCGCAAACAGCCTGGTGATCTGGTCAACCTTGAAGTCGATGTGATCGCTAAGTATGTCGAGCGGTTGCTTGAAGCTCCAGCCGGAATAGGCGGCCACCAACATGCACACCTCACCAACGATCCCAAGGAGCAGGCGTGAGCATCTTTGAGACCCTCTACGAAGCCCACCTCACCATCAGCGGGCACGAGATCAGCTGGCGCGAGATTATCGGAAACGCCTTCGGTTTTGCCTCCGCGATCGGCGGCTTGCGCCGACGGGTGTGGGCCTGGCCGGTCGGAATCGTCGGCAACGTCTTGCTCTTCACCGTTTTCATCGCAACCGCTACTGGAGACAACGGACAAACGATCCCGCTACTCGGCCAGGCCGGGCGGCAGATCTTCTTCATCGCGGTCAGCGTCTACGGCTGGCACAGGTGGCGGCAGACCCGCGCCTCCAGAGGGCCTGGTGAGAAGGCAGCTGTGGTGCCGCGGTGGGCGACCGGTCGCGAGCGGCTCGGCTATCTAGCCGCGTCTGTGGCGGGTGTCCTGGTGCTGTTCTTGGTGTTCCGTGCCATCGGCGCGGTCTGGCCAGCCCCCACCTGGTACTTCCTTGCCGACGCCTGGATCTTCGTCGGGTCGGTCCTCGCGACGTACGCCATGGCCCGGGGCTGGGTTGACTTCTGGCTGTGCTGGATCGCCGTCGACATCGTTGGGGTGCCGGAACTGATCTACTTCGAGCTCTACCCATCGGCCCTGCTCTACGCGATTTACGGCGTGCTGGTGCTCTACGGCTTCGTCACCTGGCGGCGGATCGCCAGGGACGAGCCGCTCGCGGACCCGACGACAGAGATGGCGGGGGTTTGATGACCCAGGACCTAGACGTCGTGGAGCGGGCGGTCGACGACATCCGGGCCGGCCGGGCAGTGATCGTCGTCGACGACGAGGATCGGGAGAACGAAGGGGACATCGTCTTCGGGGCCAGCATGGCGACTCCGGAGCTGGTGGCGTTCACGATCCGACACTCGAGCGGAGTGGTGTGCGTGCCGATGGAGGGTGCGGCGCTGGACCGGCTCGGGATACCGCTCATGACGGCGCACAACCGCGAGCGGATGCGCACGGCGTACACCGTCTCTGTCGACGCCCGCGACGGGATCAGCACCGGGATCTCCGCAGCCGACCGGGCTCACACCATCCGCACGCTCGTCGACGAGGAGACGCAGCCGGCCGAGATCGCCCAGCCCGGCCATGTCTTCCCGTTGCGCTACCAAGACGGGGGAGTGCTCGTGCGCCGGGGGCACACCGAGGCGGCGGTCGATCTGGCCCGGTTGGCCGGTCATCCACCAGCCGGCGTGATAGCTGAGGTCGTCAACGACGACGGCACGATGACGCGAGGCGCGCAGCTGCGGGAGTTCAGTGATGAACACGGGCTGACACTGATCTCGATCGCTGAGCTCATCCGATACCGGCGGCGGTACGAGCGACAGGTCCAGCGCGTCGCCGAGGCCCGGCTGCCCACGGAGTTCGGCACGTTCCAGGCGCTGGGCTATCGCGACGTCGACGAGTCTCAGCACATCGCGCTTGTCGCTGGTGACATCAGCGGCGAGCGCGACGTGCTGCTACGGCTGCACTCTGAGTGTCTCACCGGCGATGTGCTCGGCTCCCGGCGGTGCGACTGCGGACACCAGTTAAGGTCAGCCCTCGACACAATCAGCGCCGAAGGGCGAGGCGTTCTGGTCTACCTTCGAGGGCACGAGGGCCGGGGTATCGGTCTGCTCGACAAGTTGCGGGCTTACACGTTGCAAGACAGCGGCCGCGACACGGTCGACGCCAACCTCGACCTATGGCTCCCCGCGGACGCCCGTGACTACGGAACTGGTGCGCAGATCCTGCACGATCTCGGTGTCGGGTCGGTCAAGCTGCTCACGAACAACCCGGCCAAGTGCATCGCTCTCGAGGGCTACGGCATCTCCGTGTCCGAACGGATCCCGGTTCCGGTCAACCCGCACGATGACAACCGGCACTACCTCGCGACCAAGCGTGACCGGATGGGTCATCAACTGCAGCACCTCGACCTCGACCGCGGTTACATACAACCGCTGACGAACGGCAGCTGACATGAGCGGAGCCGGCCGGGCGGCTGTAACACCTCTTGATGCCAGCCAGCTGCGCGTGGCGGTCGTCGCGGCGGAGTGGCACGAGGACGTGATGGCTGCCCTCATCTCAGGGGCCAGGCGGGCTCTTGCCGACGCGCACGTCGAGTTTGTCACCGTCGTCAGGGTGTCCGGCAGCTTTGAGCTGCCGATCGTCGCCCAAGCGTTGGCCACGCAGTCTTTCGATGCGGTGGTGGCGCTCGGTGTCGTCGTCCGCGGTGGTACACCGCACTTCGACTACGTCTGTACGGCGGTCACGGACGGCCTCGCGAGGGTCGCGCTCGACACCGGTGTCCCGGTCGGCTTCGGGGTGTTGACGTGTGATGACGAGCAACAGGCGCGTGACCGGGCCGGCCTCGACGGAGCAGACGAAGACAAGGGATACGACACCGCGCACGCGGCTCTCAAGACCGCCCTCACTTTGGCGAACGTGCGCCAGGCATAGGCTGGGCGCGATGAAGACCTTCGACGAGCTCTTCGCCGAGCTCAGCGGCAAGGCCGCCGCGGGCTCAGTCGGTTCCGCCACGGTCGCCGCCCTCGAAACCGGGGTGCACGGGATCGGCAAGAAACTCGTCGAGGAGGCCGCAGAGGCGTGGATGGCCGCCGAGCACGAGTCGAAGGAGCGCGCCGCGCAGGAGCTGAGCCAGTTGCTGTACCACGCCCAGGTCATGATGCTGGCCTGCGGACTCAGCCTCGACGACGTGTACGCACACCTGTGACGCGGCCCGCTGTGACAACCGCGGGGAAGAGGTCCCGGTCATGCTGAGAGTCGCCGTACCCAACAAGGGCTCTCTCGCCGGCCCGGCCGCTGAGATACTCCGCGAAGCCGGCTACCGACAGCGCCGGGATGAGCGCGACCTGGTGAGCGCCGACCCCGCAAACGGTGTCGAGTTCTTCTACCTGCGGCCTCGGGACATCGCGGTGTACGTCGGCGAGGGCACGCTCGACGTCGGCCTCACCGGGCGCGACCTGGTGCTTGACTCGCGCGCCCCGGTGACCGAGCGGTTGACGCTCGGGTTCGGCCAGTCGGTGTTCTGGCTCGCGGCACCCGTCGGCCGGTTCTCGTCTCCGGAGGAGCTCGACGGGCGACGGGTCGCCACGGCGTACTCCGCGATCGTCGAGGACTACTTCAAAGCCCAAGCAATCAGCGCACAGGTGACCCGCCTCGACGGAGCGGTGGAGACGGCGGTGCGGCTGGGTGTCGCCGACGCCATCGCCGACGTGGTCTCGACGGGTAACACGCTGCGACAGGCTGGGCTGGAGACCTTCGGGGACCCCCTGCTGACGTCGGAGGCGGTCCTGGTCACCCGCAACGGGGCACCTGACAACGCGGGGTTTGCTGTCTTCATCCGGCGCCTGCAGGGCGTCTTGGTCGCGCGGGCGTACGTGATGATGGACTACGACATCCGCGTCGAACAGGTGGAGACCGCGTGCGTCCTCACGCCGGGGATCGAGTCGCCCACGGTGTCGCCGCTGCACCGCGAGGGCTGGGTGGCGGTGCGCGCGATGGTGCCGCACGACGACGCCCACCGGGTGATGGACGAGCTGTACGACCTCGGGGCCCGCGGCATCTTGGTGACGAACATCCACGCCTGCCGGCTCTGAGGCGGTCCCATGCCTGCACCGGTTGACCTTCCCCGGCTCTACCGGCCGAAAGGTGCGCGCATCGCTGCTGCCCTGGCGGCGGCAACGCTGGTGGCCGCCATGGCAGGACTGTGGCTGCTGCTGTCCGAGGAGGTGCGGGCCAGTTTCTCCTTCCCCCAGCGGGTCACCTTGGTTGCCTTCTTCGCCGTCGTCCTCGCCGGCTTGTACGGCGTGTATCGCACGAGCGCGCGCGCCGACGACGCCGGTCTCACCGTCGTCAACGGCTACCGATTGCACCGGTACGAGTGGGCCGAGGTGGTGCGCGTCTCGTTGGGACCGCATCGGCCGTGGGCACTGTTGGACCTGGCTGACGGGTCGACCGCGTCGGTCATCGCCATTCAGAGTGCCGACAAGGACCTGGCGTCGCGGTCGGTCCGCGAGCTGGCCGCCGTCCTCGACCATCGCACCCGCCCCGGCCCCACCCCCTAACAACGCGACTTGTCAGACTCCAGTCGGTCTATGGGTCGACTACGTTCGGACAACTCCCGGAAGGTGTGGGGAGGGGACGGCGGCGGCGAGGCCGTGCCCCGCGGCGGTGAAGCACTCCATCGGGGGTGTGACGAGACCGGCCCCAACCTGTCCGGTGCCGGCCACCCGGCCGGCCATACCGGTGTTAATCTGCGGGAGCTGACCGGTCCGGAGCACCGACGTGACGTCGATACCGGTCGGCGTACCGCGAAACTCCAGCACCGGGATGGCCCAGGAGGGGTTCTCGCCGACGCACAGGTCGTACATCCGGGCTGTCGTGCGCAACGCGTCGGGCACGGTTCCCCCGACGAACCGGACGATGGCCGGGGCGGTCGCCATCGCGAAGCCGCCGATGCCGGCGGTTTCGGCAATCGCCGAGTCGCCGATATCGGGGTTGGCGTCGTCGGGGCCGAAGCCGCCGAGGTATAGCCCGTCGGCGAGCTGGGCTGGACCGACGTACCACTCTTCACCGGTGCCCGACACCTGGATGCCGAAGTCGGTGCCGTTGCGGGCCATTGTGGTGACGACGGTGGACCCGGGGATGCCGCTGGCCGCGCGCGTGATGAGCTTGCAGGCGGGCATCGCCACGTTGAGGAAGAAGTGGTCGTTGCCGGACACGAACCGGACCACCTCGGCAAGGTCCGCCCGTCGCAGGTCGGCGGCGATCAGATCGGGCAGCCACTCCTTGAGCAGCATCAACGTGCCGGCC
Organism: Nocardioidaceae bacterium; assembly: GCA_030447865.1. GTDB lineage: Bacteria > Actinomycetota > Actinomycetes > Propionibacteriales > Nocardioidaceae > JAUJOE01. Next base: position 204,768 of record JAUJOD010000004.1, on the reverse strand, counting down.
CGGTTGCGGTTGTGCCCCTCGTCGCCCATCTGGATCATCTGCGCGATGATCGCCAGTACGTCGATGGGCCCCCGGGCTCGCGTCGCAGCCTGCAGGGCCGGCCCCAGTACGTCGGTCATCCAGCGCAGCCGGTCGATGACCTCGGCCGAGTACGCGCCGTAGCGCAGCACTTTCCCCAGACCCTCGTTGAGCGAGCACCAGGAGTACCTGTCGTGCACGTCGTCGTACAGCTCGAGCATCCACATCGACGGCGAGACGACGCCCGCCATCGGACCGACCGCTCCCCGCGAGTGGCAGGGCTCCCAGCTCAGTGAGCCGCGGGCAAGCAGCCGCTCGGCCGCCTCGGGGTCGTCGGCCAGCCCCTCGAACACCGTCGCGCCGATCAGCGCCCCGCGCAGCGGCCCGGACGCGCGCTCCCATTCGATCGGCGGCCCGGCGTGCAGGAACTGCCCCGGCTGCAGGTCGAGGACTTCCGCCGCGGGGCGTACGTCGGTCAGCTGGGCACGTGCCAACACCATCCGGGCCAGCGCCTCCTGGTTCGCGGTGACCCGACGAGGGTCGAGCATCACCGTGGCGAGCGCATCTTCGGTGCCGCTGACCGGAGGCCGCCAATCGACGTCGACTGTCGCGACGCCTTGCCGGGTGAGTTCCTCGGCGAACAGAGCAGCACCAGCGGTGACGACGGCCGAGGTACTCGTGGGCGCCGTCATGCCGGCCCACCGCTGACAAGGCTGACGGCCTCTCTTGCCGCCGCGGCGTTGGAGGCGTGCACGACGGCTCCGGCCTCGACCAGCCGGGCAGCCGTGGGTTCGAGCCCCTGCGGGTCGTCCCGGGTTCCGATCAGGGAGACAACGACCGGCGTGTCGCTGGCGGCGATCACGGCGGCCAGGTCGGTCGCGGGGTCGGCGTGCGCGGCGTACCCGAGCACCACATCGAGCAGGACGACGGCGCACTCGGAGTCGGCGAGCTCGCGCTCCAGCCGCTCCAGCCGCGGCGACGGGTCGATCATCGGGTGCGGGCGCCCAACGGTGAGCTGGTCGTCGCCGAAGTCGATGAAGGTGTGCCCGTTCGAGGCGAGATCGGCATCGAGGTGGCGGTGACCCGCCAGCGGGATGTTGGACGACAGCGTCCCGAGCGACTCCGCTGCGATCAGCATGGCCTCATCGCACAAGGTGCCACCCGCGAACAGTCCCCGCAGATAGCGGCTCGCAGCCGGATCGGTTGGCGTCGTCGGTGAGCGACCGGCTCCCCAGCGACGCGGGTCTTCCCACCTCGCGCCCACCGCGTCGACCACCTCGGCGGCGGTTGCGGTGAGATCCGGGCGCCCCGCGGCGAGGAAGCCGAGGATCACCGGTTTGCCCAGCGACGCGGCGTGCCGGGAGACCACGTCAGCGACCTCGGGTGCCGGGGGTTTGGACACCACGACGATCGTGGTGACGGTGTCGTCGGCGGCGAGCCGGTCAAGCGCTGCCAGCGTCGACCGTCCGCGTACGTCGCTGGACAGGTCGCGCCCACCCACGCCGAGACAGTGGGTCACCCCGACGTCGGCCCCGTCGAGCAGCGCGAGCAGCTGCTGGGCGCCGGTACCCGAGGCGGCGACCACGCCGACCGGTCCCGGTCTCACCACGTTGGCGAAGCCGAGCCCGATCCCGTCGACGACCGCGGTGCCGCAGTCGGGACCCATCACCAGCCGCCCCATCGTCGCGGCCATGTCCTTCAGCGCTATCTCGTGCGAGACCGGCACGTTGTCGCTGAAGATCATCACGTCGAGTCCGGACGCCAACGCATCGGCGGCGTCCAGGGCAGCCACCCGACCCGGTGTGCTGACCAGCGCCAGGGACGACTGGGCGCGGCGGGCTGCAGTCGCCACGGTCGGTGGCGACGGAAGCTCTTGGTCGCCGAGCCCGCTGGTCCGCGCCGGCTGACGCTGCATCAGTTCACCGAGCGCGTCGAGGGCCGCCTTGGCTGCCGCGTCGTCGGCGACGTCAAGGGCTATGACGAGGTCGTTGGGGGTCGCCTCGGCCGGTCGGTCGAAGCCCATGTCATCCAGCATCGACAAGTTCAGCTCGGTGGCCATCGCCACCACAACGGTGGTCACGTCTGGTCTGGCGTTGAGCTCCTGGCTGAGCTGCATGAGCGTGACGGAGTCGTGGTAGGTGCCTTTGCGGACCTCGATGACCTGGCTCACGCTGCCGCGCCCAACGCTCGGTCGCCAACGACGGCGGTGATGCCGGCTAGCAGACCCCGCCCGGAGGAGTGGCCGACCTGCCGCAGTTCCCGTTCTGCTGTGTGCACGCCCGACCCGGTGGCGAGCGCCGTCAGGTAGTCCGCGACCGGACCGATGCACCAGCCGTCAGCCGCCAGCCGCAACAGAGCCGCTGAGGTTGCTGTCGTGCTCCGCTCGAGCGGGGTAGCCCGCACGGCGGCTGACCACCGCTCCGCGTGCCAGTGGCCGGCGGCGCGCAGGGCGACCAGCATGCCGCAGAGCACGTCGTCGGCGTACGGCGTGAGGCCGGGGCCGGCGCCCACCCTGCCGAGCCAGCGGTGCACAACGGTGTCGAGCGAGCGGCCGCGCAGCTGGGGCAGCAACGTGGGCAGCTGCGGCCGCGCCGGTCTCCACCAGCGCGCAACCGGGTAGCTGTGGGTGTCCCAGCGCAGGCGGCCCGAGCCAGCGGTCAGCCGCGGCCCAGCCGGCAGCGTGGGTAGCACGACGGCGTGGGGGAGCCGAATGCCGGCCGCAGTGACGGCGCAGGCGCGGACGATGCCCTCGGCATCAGCCAGCTGGCACGCCGCCATACTGCGATGGATCACCCACAAGGGTTGTGGCGGTCCGTCGAGGATCGAGGCGCACAGCGAGCTGGCAACCATCGCGGACACCGGGTGGACACCTGGCACGGCAGCGACGCTAATCGGTGCGCTAGCGTCGCAGGCATGGGCAATTGTGCCAACGATGGGGCAAGAACTCGCCCTGAGTTGTCAGATGCTGCTGCCCTGCCCGACGACTCCGCAGTGCGGGTGGCCGATCTGTTGACACTGCCCGCGTTCGCTGGGGTGGAGGTCGTCGCTGGCTCCGCCGGCCTGGACCGGGTCGTCGACCGGGTGAACATCATGGAAGTGCCCGACATCATGCCGTGGGTCAAGCCGGATGAGCTGCTGCTGACCACCGGTTACCCGTTGCGCGAGGTTCCCCAGGGTCTCGCTGCGTTGGTGGCGGACCTCGACGAGGTCGGAGTGGCGGCGCTGGCGGTCAAGCTGCGGCGCTACCTCGATCAGCTGCCTGCAGACATGCTCGCCGAGGCGGACAGGCGCGACCTGCCGGTCTTGCTGCTGCCCGATGAGGTGGCTTTCGACGACCTCCTGAATGCCGTGCTGAGCGACGTGCTCAACCGCCAGTCGACGATCCTCGAGCGCAGTGAGCTCGTGCACCGGGCGTTGGTCGGCGTGGTGCTCGACGGGGGCGGCCTCGACGAGCTGGTCAACGAGCTGCACGACTTGATCGGTGGGCTCACGTTCGTCACCACGCCGGACGGCCGGCTGCTCACCTTCCGCGGCGACGACGGGATCGAGGCGGTCTTCGACCAGCGAGACCTGTTCATGGACTCCGGCCGGTTCCGCTCCGAGCGCTTCGCGCCCGGGGTGCATCAGGTGGCGGACTCCGCTCTCGCCGTGGTTCCCGTCTTGGCCGGCAAGTCCGACCACGGGCGGCTTGTCGTCGTACGAGCCGGTCAGTCGTTGCGACACGGTGACATGCACGTGCTGGAGCGAGCGGCAACGGTCGCCGCGCTTGCGATCACCAAGGCGGTCGCCGTACAGGCGGTGGAAGCCAAGTACCGCGGCGACTTCGTCCGCGACGTGCTGCTCGACCGGGCAGGTTCGGCGCTTGCGGTGGTCGAGCACTTCGACTCACTGGGCTGGGACATCGCCCGCCCGCTGGTCGTTGTCGTGGCGGCGCTGGACCCAGCGGAGCTCTCCGACGTCTCCCGCCGGGACGCCCGGGCGGCCCAGGACCGGTTCGCCAACGCCTGGGTGCAGGTGGTGGGGCGCTTCGACAAGGCGGCGCCCGTAGTGGGGTTCGCCGCTGAGGTCGTGGCCCTCGTCGGCGTACCCGACGGCAATGCGGCCCGCGTTGCCGTAGAGACCCTGGTGCGCGCGGTCTCGGGCGACGGTGGTGGTGGACGCCGCGCCTTCGCCACGGGAGTCAGCCGGGTCATCTCCGACCCGGCCGGGATCGCCGGCGGTTACGAGCAGGCGCGCCGCTCCGTCCACGTTGGCCGCCAGTTGCAGGGGCCATCTGCCGTGGCCCACTTCGACGACCTCGGGGCATTCCGGCTGCTCAGCTTGATCGAGGACTCAGCCGAGCTCGGGAACTTCGTCACCGAGGTGCTGGGTGAGCTCGCCTCCGAGACCGACCCCGAGGCTGCCGACATGCGCGCGACGCTGCGGGTGCTGCTCGACACCAACTTCAACGTGGCGGAGGCATCTCGCCGGCTGCACTTTCACTACAACACGCTGCGCTACCGGATCGGCAAGCTCGAGCGGATCGTCGGACCCTTCACCGCTGACCCCGACCTCCAGTTGGACCTTTCGCTCGCGCTGCGGGTCATGCAGATGAGGAACCGTTGACCGAAGGGCGCGGTAGAACCAGACGGTTCTTTGACTTCATCGGCGTCACGAAATCACCGGGAGCCAAGGGGCCGCCAACGTGGTTATTGGTTACCTCCTTCGCCGCGTGCGCCTTGTCGTCGGTGCTGGGAATGTTCCTGGCTGACAACGAAGGGGACCGGACCGTGTCCGCAGTTGTGGCAGTTCTCGCGATGGCTGGGCTCATTGTGCTGTACGTCGTCCGCCGGAGAGGCTCGCGCCCCAACTAGCCGTTGTCCTTGGACGGTTTAGCAAGGTTCGTCGACAAGGCGGGGCTTCGTTCGGCAGAGTTGCTGCTGCGCGCCGCGCGCGTGAACCAATAGCGTTCCGGCATCGTGGTGTCCGGTGACGCCCGTCACACACCTTTTGACCACTGGGAGTCGGCATGGCAGTTGGGTGGACAGTCGTACACGAGGGCAAGACGCCACCGCCGGGAGAGGCCGTCGCACCCGACGAGCGACTGTCGTGGGGGAGGACGGCCGGGCTGGGTGCGCAGCATGTGGTAGCGATGTTCGGGGCGACGTTCGTGTTCCCCGTCATCATGGGCCTGAGTCCGCAGCTCGCCATCATGATGAGCGGCATCGCCACCATCTGCTTCCTGCTGATCGTGCAGGGCAAGGTGCCGAGCTACCTCGGCACCAGCGCGTCTTTCGTCGGCGGTGCCACCGCTATCTACGGCCAAAGTGGTGGACCCGACGACGTCACCGGGGCGATCCTGGTGGCGGGTGTGGTGCTCGCGCTCGTCGGCCTGCTCATCCACTTCGCCGGACCGCGGGTGCTGCATGCCGTACTGCCGCCAGCGGTCACCGGTGCGGTCGTCATGCTGATCGGATTCAACCTGGCTCCCGTCGTCGCGGACATCTACTGGCCGCAGGACCAGTGGGTGGCACTACTCACGATGGCATTCGTCATCCTGGTCGCGGTCGGGGCCAGAGGTTTCATCGGTCGTATCGCCATCTTCCTCGGACTCATCTTCGGGTACGTCCTCTCCTGGATCTTCGACGGCGTCTTCGGCCAGATCACCTCGTTGGACCCTGCCATCGAAAAGGTCACGACGCACTACCGCGTGAACTGGGATAACGTCGAGGCGGCCAACTGGGTCGGCTTCCCGCCGCACACCCCCGGTGACTTGGTCGGCAACCAGACCCTCGAGGGGAACCTCGACGCTGTCGGTTGGCACGCTCCCAGCTTCTCCATCGCCTTCATCCTGCTCGTCCTCCCAGCGGTGATTGCGCTGATCGCCGAGAACACCGGGCACGTGAAGGCCGTCGCGGAGATGACCGACAGAGACCTCGACCCGGTGATGGGGCGGGCCATCGGCGGCGACGGCGTCGGCACTGTGATCGCCACCTCTGTCGGCGGGTCGCCGACGACGACGTACGCCGAGAACATCGGCGTGATGGCCGCGACCCGCGTCTACTCGACGGCCGCATACTACGTGGCGGCGTTCGTCGCGATCCTGTTCGGATTCTCACCGAAGTTCGGGGCCCTCGTGTCGGCGACCCCCGGCGGAGTGCTGGGCGGCATCACGGTCATCCTCTACGGCATGATCGGCCTGCTCGGCGCGAAGATCTGGCGCGAGAACGGAGTGGACTTCGGGAACCCGATCAACCTCGTCCCGCTCGGCGCGGGAATCGTGATCGCCATCGGTAACACCGAGCTCGTGGTCACCGACGACTTCAGACTCGGTGGCATCGCGCTCGGCACGATCGTGGTCTTGGTGTTCTACCACCTGTCGCGGGCCGTCGCTCCAACACACTTGCGTGACCCCGATCCCGGCACCTTGATCGCGGTGGGGGAGCCTGGGGTGCATGAGGAGGCCGATGAGCAGTACGGCTCCCAGGGTGGGCACACCGGAGACGGACAGACACGCGGTGACGATGTGGGACATGATGGCCGTCGGCGAGACGTCGGCGAAGGGCACGGCTCCGTCTGAACCAGGGAAGGCCGCAGACCCGCAGTGAAGCCAGCACCCTTCGACTACCACCGACCGGGGTCTGTCGCGGAGGCCGTTGAGACACTTGCCGCAACCGGCGGGAAGGTGCTCGCCGGCGGGCAGAGTCTCGTGCCGATCATGTCGATGCGCCTTGCCGCTCCGGTAGCGCTCGTCGACATCAACCGGCTGCCTGGCCTCTCCGAGATTGAAGTTGACGGCGGGCGGGTGCGGATCGGCGCGCTAGTCCGGCACCGGCAGCTCGAGCAGCACGAGGCGGCATACGCCGCGAACCCGTTGTTGCGCCGAGCGCTCAGCCAGGTCGCTCACCCGACGATCCGCAACCGCGGCACCACGGTTGGCAGCCTCGTGCACGCCGACCCGGCCGCGGAGATGCCGGCAGTGCTGGCGCTGCTCGACGGGTCGGTCGGCGTGGTCGGGAAGACGGCGGGGGAGCGCACGATCGCGGCGGCTGACTTCTTCGTCGGGCCGCTGGAGTCGGCGCTGCAGTCCGACGATCTGGCCGTTACGGCGACCTTTCCCACCCCGCCCGCCGGCACCGGGTCGAGCTGGATAGAGCTTGCCCGCCGGCACGGCGACTACGCCATGGTGGGGGTCGGCGCGCTGGTCCGACTGGTCGACGGGGCAGTCGAATCCGCCCGGGTCAGCCTGATCAGCGTCGGCCTGACCCCGGTGGTTGTCGAGGTGACCGAGACGTGCGCCGGGGCGCCGTACGACCGGGTCGACTGGCAAGCAGCGCAGGACGCCATCGTCGCGGCGATCGAGCCGGAGGGTGACATCCACGCCAGCGCGCAGTACCGCGAACACCTCGCTCGCGTGCTCTCGGCGCGCGCGCTGCAGCAGGCGCTCGACGACGGTGCCGCCAAGGAGGCGGCGTGACCGAGACGCCGCACGACATCACGCTCACCCTGAATGGCACCCCGCGACGGCTCAGCGTGCCGGCCCGCAGGTTGTTGTCGGACGCCATCCGCCACGACGCCCGGCTGACCGGCACCCATGTCGGGTGCGAGCACGGCGTCTGCGGCGCGTGCACGGTGCTGGTGGACGGCCAGCCGATGCGGTCGTGCCTGATGTTCGCCGTCTCAGCCGACGGCGCCGAGATCACCACCACTGAAGGCTGCACCACAGCCACCGGGGGGCTCGGCCCGGTGCAGCAGGCATTTCGGGACTGTCACGCGCTGCAGTGCGGCTTCTGCACTCCCGGCTTTATCACCACGATCACCGCCTTCCTGGAGACCAACCCCGACCCCACCGAGGACGAGGCCCGAGAGGCGATCGGCGGCAACCTGTGCCGCTGCACCGGCTACCAGAACATCGTGGCCGCGGTGCTGCGAGCCGCGCAGATCCAGCGGGAGCAAAGCCAGCTCCAGGGCGAGCAAGGCCAGCCGGCATGACGACGAAGCTGTTCGGGCAGCGGGTCCCCCGAGTGGAGGACCCGCGCCTGGTGAGCGGCCAGGGCCGCTACCTCGACGACCTCGGCCACGACGCACTTGCGGTGGCGTTCGTCCGCAGCCCGCACGCGCACGCCCGCATCACCGACATCGACGTCACCGCGGCTCTCGACGTCGACGGGCTGGTGGCGATCTACACGTACGACGACCTCGACGGCCGCATGGCCGAACCGCTGCCCCTGCTGATCCCGCACCCGACGCTTACGCAGGGGCGGACGCCGTACCCATTGGCGAACGGCGAGGTCAACCACGTGGGCGAGGCGATCGCGATGGTGGTGGCCACCGACCGGTACGTCGCTGAGGACGCCGCCGGTCTGATCGAGGTGAGCTACGACTTCCTGCCGCCGGTCGTCGGCGTCGAGGCCGCCCGCGAGGCAGTCGACCTGGTGCACGAGGACGTACCTGGCAACGTCGCCGCTACGTACATGCAGGAGACCGGCGACGCCGCCGCCACCATCGCGGCGGCCGCCCTGCGGGCGCGCCTGCAGCTGTCGATCGAGCGCAGCGCCTCGATGCCGATGGAGGGCAAGGGCGTGCACGCGCGGTGGGACGACGACGACAAGTCACTGCTCGTCAACACGTCGACGCAGACGTCGACGAGCGTCCGGCAGGCGATCGCCGCCAAGCTGTCGCTGCCGGTCGACCGGGTCGAGGTGGTGACCCCCGACGTCGGTGGCGGGTTCGGCGTGAAAATCATGCACCCGTGGCCCGAGGAGGTGCTGGTGCCGTGGGCGGCGATCCGGCTCGGCGCCCCAGTCAAGTGGGTTGAGGACCGACGCGAGCACTTCATCTCCTCGGCGCACGAGCGCGGACAGCTGCACGAGGTCGAGTTCGGGTACGACGAGGACGGCGTGCTGCTGGGGCTGTCCGTGGAGTTCTGGCACGACCACGGCGCGTACACGCCGTACGGGCTGATCGTGCCGATCATCACCTCCACCCAGCTGCTCGGCCCTTACAAGCCGCGGGCCTACCGGGTCGAGTTCCACAGCCTCTACACCAACACGGTGATCGTGACGCCGTACCGCGGCGCCGGGCGGCCGCAGGGGTGCTTCGTGATGGAGCGGGTGATGGACTACATCGCCCGTGACCTCGACCTCGACCGGGCGGTGGTACGGGAGCGGAACTTCATCCAGCCCGACGAGATGCCGTACGACCACGGGTTGATCTTCCAAGACGGTCGACCGCTGATCTACGACTCCGGCGACTTCCCCGCGTCGATGGCCATGCTCAAGTCGCTGGTCGGGTGGGACGAGTTCGTCGCCCAGCGCGACGCCGCCCGCCGCGAGGGCCGTCGGGTCGGCATCGGCCTGGCCTGCTACGTCGAGGGGACTGGCGTCGGGCCGTACGAGGGTGGGCACGTTCGGGTCGAGACCGACGGCACCGTCGTCGTCTCGACCGGGCTCACCACCCAAGGACAGGGGCACCAGACGATGCTCGCTCAGATCGTCGGCGACGAGCTGGGCGTGCCGGTCGATCGGGTCCGGGTGACCACGGGCGACACCCGGCGGTTCAAGTACGCCGTCGGCACGTTCGCCTCACGTACGGCGGTCATGTCGGGGAGCGCGGTCGCGCTCACCGCCCGCAAGGTGCGAGCCAAGGCGCTGCGGATCGCGGCCGACGCCCTGGAGGCATCGGTGGACGACCTGGAGATCGTCGACGGGCGGGTGCAGGTGAAGGGCAGCCCGAGCGCTCAGATCGACCTCAGCACAGTCGCCGTACTGTCGAACCCGTTGCGCTACGCGTTCGACGACGCGGCGCGTCGAGCGACGCAGTTCGCTGGCCGCGCCGATCCGACCAAGCCGCCGGTCGACCCTGGCGACGAGCCGGGGCTCGAGGGCACCGACTACTACTCGCCGACCCAGTCGACGTTCGCCAACGGCATGCACGCGGTGATCGTGGAAACCGATCCGGAGACCGCTGAGATCAAGATTTTGCGGTACTGCGTGGTGCACGACTGTGGCACGGTGATCAACCCGATGATCGTGGAGGGCCAGGTGCACGGGGGAGTGGCGCAGGGCGTGGGCGGCGCGCTGTACGAACGGATGGAGTACGACGCGTCCGGCCAGCTCGTCAACGCGTCGTTCATGGACTTCTTGATGCCTTACGCCAGCGAGGTGCCCTCCATCGAGATCGACCACCTCCAAACGCCCTCGCCGCTGAACCCACTCGGCGTCAAGGGCGCGGGTGAGGCCGGCGTGATCCCAGGATCGGCGGCGATCGCGTCCGCCATCGAGGACGCCGAAGGGTTCCCCATCACTGCGATGCCGATCTCGCCGAGCGAGCTCTTCGCGCTGCGCGCGGAGCACCCAGCACCCTCACGCCGAGCCCCCTAACACCCAGCACCCTTCGCGAAAGGATCCGACGCTCAGCACGCCATAGCGGACTAGGCGTCGGATCTCTAGGTCTGGCCCCGGTCAGGCGCGGAGGGCGGTTCCTCGTCAGCGCGGTAAGCGTCCTCGCGATCTTGCTGCTCCTCGACCTTGCGCCTGACGCGCCCCAACCCCGGTAGGCCGGCGAGCATCCCGTTGAGCTCCCTCGACACGTCGAGCAGATCGCGGAGGTCGGGCGCCACGGTACCCATAGTGTCGAGAACCGGCAGTATGTCGTCTCTGAACTTGCCAACCACCTCGGGCAGCATGTCAATCCCGCTCACCACGGCCGCCACTTCCTCGGGGTCAGTGGTCTCCGCGATGCGTCGAAGCATCGGCTCGAGCTGTCGAAGCGTCGGCTCGAACTCCTGGGCCAACGGGGCGAGCTGGTCTGTCAGTGGTGTCATCCGGTCGATGAGCGCGCTCGCTTGGCCGGTCAGCCTGGCCGCCTCTTCGACCACGGTTTCCGTGCGTTCGAGGACATCCTGCGCGCGCTCTTGGGTGAGCTCAATGCCGGCTACCGCGGCCTGCACTCGGGTCAGGATCGCCTCGACCTCAGTGACGATGACGGTCAGGCGCGGCACCAGCGCGATGGCCCGCTCGAGCGAGTCGACTCCCTTTCCGGCGACACCGATCAATGCGGAAGGACCAGGAATCGACAGCGGCATCGGGTCAGCCTACGAGGTTGGCCCATCGGGTCGCCGTACAGCCACTGGCCGCCCGGGGCGCCAGACTGGATAGATCCTCCGCTACGCGCTGAACGCTGCCAGCGTTGCCTGCGTATACACCTTGGACGACCGCCTCCACCGTGTGGTCGCGCAGGGATAGCAAGGGAGCCTTGATGAAGCGATCGATAGTCGCGCTCGTGACAGCCGCGACCGTTGGCGCGGCAGGGGTAACAGCAGCCGCACCGGCGTCGGGAGCGGAACGGGCAGTGTCGGCTGCTGACTCCGACGACGTGGGCAACCGGCTTGACATCGTCTATGAGCGGTTCGAGCTGAACGGCGACGGGACGGCGACGCTGCGCATCCGCACCGCTGAGAAATGGCGCTGCAGTTATCTCCAGAACGGTTTGTTCCACGACTTTCTCCAGAACACCGGGGACAACGTTGAGCCGTACTCGGCTGTTCTGCTGTGGGAGTTCGACAAGGTCACTGATGGAGACGTGGGCGACCGCGAGATCGTCGGTCTCTTCGACTGTGGCAAAGGCGGCGGCCTGATCTTCCGGCTGCATCACATTTCGAGCGCCCATCCCGACCGGACCTTCCAGGCAAGCCGACCTACTCCCCGCAGCGCCGCGGTGACCATCCCGCGCCGAGCCCTGCACGCCCAACACGTCGAGCTTCGGGCGAGGAGTCGGTTCGATGGCACAAAGGGAGGGCACACCGCCTTCGACGAGGAAGACCTGACCCCGATTCTGCTGGGCTACTAGGGCGGATCACCCAGTACGGCGCTGTTGACACTGCAGTGCCGCAAGCTCTATGGCCCTCGGTGGGCGGTTCGGTCACTGCCCGACCGCGGCGGGTGGTCGGGATACCCGGTAGGTGTTCCTTCCGGCCCGTTTTGCCTGGTACAACGCCTGATCGGCCCGCCTGACGACATCGGTCGTCGACTCTGCGTCGGCTACCACGGCGACGCCGACCGACACGCTGCGGCCGTCATCAATGCGCGCCGCCTCGAGGAGGAGTTGGGCGAAGCCGTCGGGGTCTGTGGCCTCGGTGACATGGAAGATGGCGGCAAACTCGTCACCGCCGATGCGATAGACGCAGTCAGGTTCCGGGAGGACGTCCGTTAGCTTCTTGGCCAGCGCTTGCAGGACCTCGTCGCCGGCTTGGTGACCGCGGTCGTCGTTGACTGACTTGAACCTGTCGACGTCCATCACGGCTACGGCCAGCCCTGCCCGGTCAGCGGCGTGCATCGCTTCGTCCATCGCGCTACGGAAGGCACCGGCGTGTCCGAGGCCGGTGAGCGGATCGCGCGACGCACGTCGGCGCAACTCCTCAACCGCCCGGACGGTGCGCAGCGACGTGGCGGTCAGCGCAGCCAGCAGTTCCAACAGTTCCACCGTGGACGGCTCGGGCAGCACAGCTGCGGTGTCAGCGACGATCAACAGCCCGAGATCCTCTGTCGAGGACGCCACCGGCACGACCACCACGGTCTGGGCCCCCGCCTCCCTGACCTGCTCATGGCCGACGAAGACTTGGCCGGACGCATCGTTGACCGAGTACGACGAGGTGCCCGCTGGCACCCACGACTGAAACAGCTTGAGATCCTGCTGGTCCAGCTGGCCGAGTGACGCTTCCAGCGCGCCTACCGCGAGCCGCACGCCCAGTTGGCCACCCGTCCGTAGCACCAGCACCGCCGTGTCCAACTGCGCCACATCCCGAGCAGCGGTGACCACGAGCTGCTGGAGCTCCGTCTCACTCTCGGCCCCGGCGAACAGCTGGGCGTGAACGACAAGCCGCTGGTAACCAGACTCGCGAGGAACACCGCCGAGATCCCGAAGGCGGTCAGACAACGTGGCCGCGACCGCAAGCAACTGCTCTGCGGTGTCGCCGGGGAGCGCGGTCAGGCTCTCGAGATTCAGCGCACCGACGACCTCTCCGTCGATGCGCAGCGGAACACAGATCTCTTCCCGTACGCCGGGGACCGCTGCCAAGTAGTCCTTGGACTGGTGTACTTCGCGGACCTCCACGGTGGTCCCCGTGCTGAAGCACCGCCCGATCACTCCCGCCGCCGGCGGCATGCCGTCGTACACCTGCCAGTAGCCGCGCACGGCATAGCAGCGGAGCCGGCCCCCGCGGTACAGATAGATCGACGGCATCGTGAAACCGTTGTCGACCAGATGGTCTACAGCGATCTGACATGCCTCGCGCGCGTCACCGGCGATCTCCAGGGCAGTCACCAGTTCGCTGGAGCCGGGCTCGCCACGGCTCGTGGTGGTATGAGAATCCGTCAGGATGACCAACCGCTCGGGTACTCCTTCGTCTTACCACTGGCCCCGCGCCGAGCTTCCAGGAAGGGAACTCTTGCAGCGTCGGTGCTGCCATGCAACCTAACCCACGAGAGCTGCCCGGACGGGAATCGTTGGCTCTTGAGCTCCAGCTCCAGCTCGGTCAACGCGAACGGGCCGACACCCGGCTCCAAATCGATAAGCAGGTCGATGTCCGAATCATCGGTGTCGTCGCCGCTGGCAACGCTGCCGAAGACACGGACATTGTGTGCCTTCCCGCCTCGCGCTGTCTCTACGACGTCCTCCCGCCGGTCCGCAAGCACCCTTCCGAGTCGTTCGACGAAGGTTCAAACCACGGCGTGGAGCGAACTCGGTCCGCCCGTCGCAGGCGTGGCACTTCCGGTTGACTTTGCCGACGCCTTCGGGACAGGCCGCCACCGGAGACTGTCGGTGCCTGGTGGCTGATTTGGTGGCGGTGCAGGAAGCCGCCCCGGTGCTGGACGCCGACGCCGCGGCGGTTGATCTGATCGAGCAGCTGGTGGCCTGGGACCGGGTCGCGGCGTGGGTGGAGTCGCAGCGGTTGGACACGATGCGCCGGTTCCAGGCCGCCCGCACCGACGCCGACACCACGATGTGCGCCGACATGCAGGCGGCGTTGGCGACCAAGACACCGAGCCAGCGGGCCGCGGTGCTGCGGATGCGCGCCAACCTCGACGCCGAGGCGGGCAAGTTCGCCGCCGAGGAGGTCGCGTTGGCGTTGAACATCTCCCCCACCGCCGCCCACAAACAACTCAGACTGGCCAACGACCTGCACAGCGTGCACCGTGACCTCGGTGAGGCCCTCGAACTCGGGCAGGTGTCGGGGTTCGTGGCGTCGATGGTCGCTGCGGCGACCCGCCGGCTACCCGACCACGCCCGCCGGTTGATTGATGAGGCGGTCACCGCCGACGCAGTCGAACAACCCGCCGGCAAAGCCATCGCCGCCGCCCGGGCCCGGGTCGCCGAGGCCGATGAGCACGCCGACCTGCTGGCTCAACGCGCCGCGGCTCAGCGGCGGGTGTTCTGCAAACCGATGGACGACGGGGTCGCCCTGCTGGGTGCGGTGCTACCGGCCGAGGACGCGATCCGGGCCTGGAACCGGGTCGATCAGCTGGCCCGGACCTGCCGGGCAGCAGGTGACCCCGCCACCTTGGACCAGCTCCGCGCCGACCTCGTCACCAAGACCCTCACCGGAGCTGACCTGGACACCACCCGCCCCGACCAGCACGGGCACCCCGCCCGGGCGGGTAAGCCGGTCTCGGTGCAGGTGGTCATCTCACTGACGTCCCTGCTCGGGTTGGACTCCCGCAACGGGCTCCTGGACGGGTACGGCACCATCACCCCCGGAGTGGCCCGGCGCATCATCGCCGCCGGTGATGTGACGTTGACCCGGTTGCTGTGCGACCCGATCACCGGGGCGGTCATGGTCACCGACCCCACCAAGTACCGGCCCGACACCGCCACCCGACACGCCGTGATCTGCCGGGACCGGCACTGCCGCCTGCCGGTGTGCGACGCCCGGATCCGGGACCTCGACCACAAACATGCCTTCGCCGACGGCGGACTCACCCGCCCGGACACCCTGCAAGGGGTATGTGAACGGTCCCACCTGGCCAAGTCGCATCCCGGCTGGAGTGTGACCGGTGATGCCGACACCGTGCTGACCTGGACCACCCCGACCGGGCACCAGTACTACTCCCTGCCGCCACCGGCCACCGGGTACGGCACCGGCCCACCCGGCGAACTCGACAACCCCCTGAACCTGCCCCCGGCTGGCTCAGCCACCACCAACACCTCCACGCCCAACTCGACCACCAGCGCAGCCGACGCGACACCGACGCCGCCTAGTACGTTGCGCCGCCAGGGCACCGGCTGCGGCCGCGTGCGGGTGGTGGGACCTGCTGGCTAACTGCGCTGCGCCGCCCTGAAGGTTCCAAGGGAGGGGCTGGTGGGGACTCGACGGGCCGTCAAAGAGCGCAGCGAAGGCCCGAGAGCCACACCAGCACCGACCGGACACGACCGGACCGCAGGACGGGTCGTCTCAGCATTCTCGACTGCGGGCTGAACTCGAGCGGGCCAGTCAGAGCTTGCGCTGCATCTCGGCGAGGTACTCGACGGGGCGGAATCCGAGGGCGTTGTTGATCTCCACCATCGGCCCGTTCTCCTCGGCGTTCCACGAATGCACCAAGTGGGCAGCAGGGAAGGTCTCTTGGAACCGCCGGAGGTTGGCCACCTTGACCGCAATGCCGAGCCGATGGCCGCGGTAACCGGGGAGGACGAGCGTTCCGCCCTGGAAGACAGCACCTCGACCGTGCTGAGTAACCATCAGCTCGGTCAACGCGACTACTTTCCCCGCCGGTGCCACAGCGACAGTGGTGGTCTCCGTGCGGCCCATCGCAGCAAGCCGCTCCTCCTTGTTGCGCAGCCGCTCGTCGTTCCACACCTCCGGCTCGAGCTCGAGCTCGCCGGACGGCGCTTCGCTGTTGAAAGCGATTTGGAGCTCGCACACTCCCTGCACCCACTCGTCGGGGGTGCGATCCTGCCAGGTGACTAACCGGTAGTCACGGTGATGGGGCGCTGCGGCCGCTGCGAGCTCGTCGAGGCGTGCTGACGCTACCGGCAGCTCCAGCACACGGTGCAGGTCGAGAATCCCCGGCGTGAACCCGCGGTTGAGGAGGAACGACCAACCGGGCGACGAGTCGTCGTCAAGCGGCTTTGATGCCTCGACGATTAGGGTCGTACGCTCCCGCTCCCGCATGGCATCCAGAAGCCGGTCCAGGATCGCGGTCCCGACGCCTCGGTTGCGGTAGTCCGGGTGAACCAACGCCTCGGCATAGGCGAGGTGCGTGTTGTCGAGCTGCGGACACACCAGGTTGCTGCCACCCAGCACCTCGTCGCCATCCAGCGCGACGAACCCCACCACCTCACGCGTGGGATTGTCGTCGCGCAACTGCAAGGCCAGGTCGTCGTACGGGCCGAAAGCCGCGTAGGGGCGTCCGAACGCGTCAGCGTCTCGCAGCACCTGCCAGTAACGGCGCAGCGTGTCGTCGTCGTGTACGTCGAGCGGTTGGACCTTCACGACGCGCGAGCCTAAGCGCGCCAGCGAGCGCTCGACAACGCGATTTCCACCCGAGCCTTCACCGCCCGAGGCGGTGGACTTGCCAACGGATTAGCGCCCCTTGGGCGACAGTCGCCATAGGGCGAGCGTCGTACGCCTTCGTAGGCTGCACACACGTCGGTCAGCGATGCCACACTGGGTGCCACACTGGGGGGTGACATGAAGGTCTCCGGATCAGCCACGCTGCACGCTCCCCGCGAGCAGGTGTGGACTGCCCTCAACGACCCGGCGGTCCTGGTGCGCACGATCCCCGGTTGCCAGCGGCTGGAGGCGATCGAAACCGACGCGTACCGCATGACGATCACCGCCGGTGTCGCGTCCATCAAGGGCGTCTACACCGGCGAGGTCCGGCTGACCGACCAGCAGCCGCCGGACAAGTTCCTGCTCAAGGCGGCCGGGTCCGGTGGCCCAGGCACGGTCAGCGCCGACGTCTGGGTGACGCTCAGCGAGGCGGGGTCGGACGGCGCCGGCGACGGCACCACGACTCTGACGTACGACGCTGACGCGATCGTCGGCGGCATGATCGGCGGTGTCGGCCAGCGCATGCTGACCGGCGTCGCCAAGAAGACCGCCGGAGAGTTCTTCTCGGCCGTTGACGACGTACTGACGGGAAAGGCGCCGGAGTCGAGCCCTGCCGCGGCCCAGCAGAGCGACGGGCAGCTCGCCGGCGTGCCCTTCACCGGCTCCGACACCTCAACGGGCGCAGCACCGCAGGTCTTCGAGGCACCAGGCGCAGGCGCGGCCCAGGCGCTGACGCCCTCCGGCGGAAGCGGGGGCTTCCTGCAAGGTGCCCTCGTCGGGGCTGCCACTGCCTTGGCCGGTGCACTGGTCGGTGGCTGGCTCTCCGGCCGGCGACGCCGTACCTAGATCGAAGCCTTGAGGAGACCGCAATGCGCGCCTTCACTGCCGCGGCACTTCAGGTGCAGCCCTCGCCGGCGCCGCTGACGAAAGAGACGATCGCGGCGAACGTCACCCACTGCGTCGACCTGGTGCGCGAATGCGCAGCCACCTCCGAGCCCGAACTGATCGTGTTGCCCGAGACCTGCACGACCGGGTTCTCCCCGGGCGTGGGAGTGCGCGAGCTGTGGGACGTGATCGACCCGATCCCCGGTGAGCAGACCCAGCCGTTGCAGGACGTCGCTGCCGAGCTGGGGGTCCACCTCGTGTACGGCGCGTACGCGCGCGGGCCGGAACGCGGAGTGGTGTTCAACTGCTCCGTGCTGGCCGGCCCTGACGGGTCCCAGCTCGGCATCTACAACAAGACGCACCCGTTCTGCACCGAGATCGTGAGCGGCGGCGGATGGGTGACCCCCGGCGACGACGTGTGCGTTGTCGACACCGACCTGGGCCGGATCGGCATGATGATCTGCTTCGACGGCGACTTCCCCGAACTCGCCCGCATCACCGCGTTGAAGGGTGCGGAGATCATCACTCGCCCTTCGGCGCTGTTGCGCAGTGCTGACATCTGGGAGCTCACCAACCGCGCCCGCGCCTACGACAACCACGTCTTCGTCATCGGCTCAAACGCCACCGGCACCGACCCCGACGGCACGTTGTACTTCGGCAACTCGATGATCGTGTCGCCGATCGCGGAGGTGCTCGCCAGGGGCTCGACCTTCGAGCAGTGGGTGGTGGCCCGGCTCGACCCCGACGAGGCGCTGCGCTCCCTGACGCCAGGCAGCAGCGTCCCGCAGGGTTTCGACCACCTGGCCGACCGCAACCTCGCCCTGATCAAGAACCACCTCGACACGCTGAGTTCGGCGGGTGAGACACCGTTTCATTACCAGCGCTCCGGCGCGCCACTGCCCAGCGAGCGGCCCAGCGACGAGGGCAGTCGGTGACGCGACCGATCCGGATTGGCATCGACACTGGCGGCACCTTCACCGATGTGGTGGCAGTCGATGAGCTCAGCGGACAGCTCGCTACGACCAAGACGCCGTCCACCCCCTCCGACCCGGCGGTCGGCTTCATGGCCGGCATCGACAAGGTGCTTGCCCAGCTCGGGCTGAGTGGTGAGTCGCTGTCCGCGGTGAGCCACGGCACGACAGTCGCAACCAACCAGCTGCTCGAGGCCAAGGTGGAGAACCTGGGCTTCATCACCACCGAGGGCTATGAGCACATCCTGGAGATCGCCCGACAGTCGGTGCCCGACGGCTACGGGAACTCCTACTTCTGGGTCAAGCCGCCCCGAATCGTCCCCGCTGACCGGGTGCGCACCGTGGGTGGCCGCCTCGCCGTCGACGGCTCGCAGATCCGGCCGTTCGACGTACCCTCAGCCGAAGCCGCTGCGCAGTTCTTCAAAGCGGCCGGCATCGCGACGATCGGCGTCTGCTTCCTGCACTCCTACGCCAACCCGACGCACGAGCGGGCCATGCGCGATGTGCTCGCCAGCATTCACCCCGACGCCGTCGTGTCGATCTCCTCAGACGTGTTGCGCGAGTACCGCGAGTACGAGCGCTCGGTCACCACGCTCGTCGACGCGGCAGTCAAGCCCAACATCCGCGCCTACATCGCCGGCATCACCCGCCGCCTCGACACCTACACCACGACCGCGTCGGCTGAGCCGCGCCGGGTGCCCTTCTACGTGATGAAGTCCAACGGGGGAGTGCTCTCGGCCGAGGAGGTGGTGCACCAACCGATCACCACGGTGCTGTCCGGACCGGCCGCCGGTGCCTTGGGTGCGGCGGTGGTAGCAAAGGCCGCTGGTTTCGATGCTGTCGTCACCTGCGACGGAGGGGGTACGTCGACCGACGTGGCCGTTGTCATCGACGGCCGGCCGGCGCTGACCACCGAGGGAACCGTCGGCGCGTATCCCAGCAAGATCCCCATGATCGACGTGGTCACGGTCGGGGCCGGCGGTGGGTCGATGGCCTGGCTGAGCCCCGAGGGCACGTTGAAGGTCGGCCCACAATCCGCGGGCGCCGACCCAGGCCCGCTGTGCTACGGCAAGGGCGGCGACCAGCCGACGATCACCGACGCCCACGTCGTGCTCGGGCGCCTCCCGCCGCATCTGTTGGGTGGCGAGGTGCCGCTCGACGTCGAGCTGGCCCGGGCCGGGCTGCAGGACATCGCCGGCAAACTGGCGCTCTCGGAGGCGGCGGCGGCGACCGGAATTGTCGAGATCTCAGCGTGGAACCAGGCCAACGCCCTCAGACAGGTGACCGTCAAGCGGGGGCTCGACGTCCGCGACTTCCACCTGGTGACGTTCGGCGGCTCCGGTTCGCTCGTCGCCTGCCGCCTCATCGACATCCTGGGGCTGCGCGGGGTCGTGGTGCCGCTCAACCCGGGCAACGTGTCGGCGTACGGGCTGCTCACCGTCGACGTCCGCAACGACTACGTGCGTACGGCGGTGACCCGGCACTCGCGCCTGGATGTGTCCACCGTCCGGCTGATCGTCGACGACCTGACCCGCGAAGCGGACGCCGCCCTGACCCGCGAGGGGTTTCCACCGGACGTGCGTCGCTTCGAGCGCACGGCTGATCTGCGCTACTTCGGTCAGGCCTACGAGGTCAGGGTCGCACTGCCCGACGGTCCGCTCAGTGCCGCTACCTTCGACGAGGTCGCGGACGCCTTTCATGGTGCGCACCGTGCCTTGTACGGCTACGACCTCCGCGCCGACTCCCGCCAGGAGGTCGAGTGGGTCAACCTCCGCGTCACCGGCATCGGCCCGATCCGCAAGCCGGAGGTGTCGGTGGTCCCGGCCGGCTCCGGCGCCGAGGCGGCGGTGACCGGGTCTCGTCAGGTCTTCTTCGACGACTGGGTCGATGCCGCGATCTACGACCGGGCCAAGCTGGGAAGCGGGGACGTCGTGGTGGGTCCCGCGGTGGTCGAGGAGTTCTCGTCCACGGTGCCGATCCACCCCGGGTTCTGCGCCCAGGTGGACCGCTTCGGCAACCTGCTGATCCGCCGTACGACTGATGCGGGGGCCCCTCATGAGTGAGTTGTCAGAACGTAGTCGACCCATAGGTCGAGTGGATTCTGACAAGTCGGTGGGGGGGCAGCTGGCTGACCAGATCCTGGTCGAGATCGTTGACGGCTACCTCGCGTCGGTCGAGATGGAGGTCGAGACAGCGATCGGGCGTACGTCGCGGTCGCCGATGATCCGCGACGCGCACGACTACCGCGCCGGCATCCACGACCGGCGCCTGCGCAAGCTGACCGGCAGGTCGTACTCCGCACTCGTCCACCCGGTGGTGCGCGACTACCCGCTGGAGACCATGCGGCCGGGCGACGTGTTCTTCCACAACGACGTGTACCTGTCCGAGGGGGGCATCGGGCACCTGCCCGACCTGTGCGTCACGGCGCCGGTCTTCCACGATTCTGGAAGGGGTCCGGAGGTCGTCGCGTTTGTGCAGGCGTTCGGGCACCACGACGACATCGGCGGCGCCGTACCAGGCTCGATGCCGTCTGACGCCACCTCGGTGTTCCAAGAGGGGCTGATGGTGCCCCCGATTCGGCTCTGGGACGCCGGCGTGCCGTGCGAGCAGGCGCTGAAGATCATGACCCGCAACTCGCGGATGCCGGAGTCGCTCGCGGCTGATCTCGACGCGGAGTGCTCCGCGTGCCTGATGGGCGCGCGGCGGATGACAGAGCTGTTCGAGCGGTACGGCGTTGAGCAGGTCGAGGCATGCTTCGACGCGATCCTCGACAACACCACGCAGACCTTCCGCCGCGAAATCGTCGCCAAGATCCCCGACGGCAGCTATGTGTGGGAGGACTACGCCGAGCACGACGGTGTCGACGAGCCGCGGCTGCACACCCAGCGCATCACGTTGACCAAGGTGCCCGACGACGGCGGCCGGCTCATTCTCGACTTCACCGGGACCAGCCCGCAGGCCAAGGGACCGATCAACCACTGCGGCGACTACGCCGACGGCAACTTCTTGAAGAAGTGGCTGGCGCCGATCCTGCGGAACCTGGCCGACAACCCCGAGCGGATGGCCGAGCTCGACGTCAACGAGGGCGTCGTACCACTCATCGAGATGCGCTTCCCGCCCCCCGGCACGCTGCTGACCCCGATCTTCCCCGCGCCGACCAACGCCCGGACGTTCGTGATCCTGCGGCTGCTGGGGGTGCTGGCCGGGGTGCTGGCCAAGGCGGTCGAGGGGCGGATGCCGGCGGACCAGGAGACCATCCGCTACACCGGAGTCTACGGCGACGACCTCGACGGGAAGCCGTATCTGATGCGGGAGGTGCTGGGTGGCGGCTCGGGCGGGCGCTACTACGCCGACGGTGAGGACACCATCCACGTCGTACCCGACTCGAGAAACCTGCCGACCGAGTTCAGCGAGGGGCGCTTCCCGTTCATTGTCGAGCGGCTGGGCCTGGCCAAAGACTCCGGCGGCGCCGGGCGTCACCGGGGCGGCTGCGGCTACGAGAAGCACATCCGGATGCTGAAAGACGCCCACTTCATGTCGATCGCCGACCGGTCGATCCTGGCGTGCTGGGGCGTCAACGGCGGCAAGGCGGGCCGGCCGTTCGAGGTGACGATCGATCCGGGCGGCCCCGCAGAGCGGGTCGTCGACGCGCTGGCCGACGCCGAGCCGGTCAGCGCCGGTGAGGTGATCCGCATCCGCACGACGGGCGGCGGGGGCTGGGGTGACCCGCTGGAGCGTCCGTACGACGACGTGGCTCGCGACGTTGCCTGGGGCAAGGTCTCCGTCGAGGGCGCCCGCGACGACTACGGCGTCCTCTTCGCCACCCTTCCCGCCGCCACCCCCACCCCCGCCGACACGTCAGCCACGGCCCAAGCTCCCCGGCGTGTCGGCCCCCAATTGACGGCTCGGCACCGGATGCCCGAAGGGGAGGCCGGCTCGTGGCCCGAGGTCGACGTAGCAGCGTCCGACGAACTGCGGAATCACGCGCGGGCACGGCGGGAGCAAGGAGCGGCTGAAGGAAAGCTGCAGCCGTTCTTCGACCGCGGGCCGGGTTATGCCCGCCTGTCCGGCGGCGCGGCGTTCGCCGAGGTCGACTTGGTCGACTGACGGTCGGGGAGCAGGCCACGTCGTCGCAGCACCGCGGCTGCCTCGGTTCGGCTGGCCACCCCCAGCTTGGCCAAGATGTTCGACACATGCACGCTGACGGTCTTGGTGCTGATGAACAGCTGCCGCGCGATCTGACCGTTGGACCTGCCCTCGGCGACCAGCGTGACAACCTCCAGTTCGCGCGCGGTCAACTGCTCGTCACGTCCTGGCCCTCCCGTACGACGCCTGGCTGGCGTCCCGAGCGAACGCAGCTCCGCGAGCAGCGGAGCGGCTTGGAGGCTGCGGGCGGTTGCGCGAGCCCGCTCAGCCACCGCGTTCGCATCTCCGGCGCGGCCGACGGCCTGGAGCACAGCGGCCAGCCTGGCCTGCGACCGCGCCGTCTCGAACCGGTGCCCCAGCCGCTCGAACGCGTCAACCGCCTCGTCCCAGGCCCGGCAAAGTTCCTGCTGGTCGGGCGTGTCGCCAGCTGCCAACCACCGAAGGCGCAGGTGCTCCGCTTTCGCTCGCGCGGTCCACGCTCGGGCTTCCGGCCCCACGGCCGGCAGTCGGCGTAACCCCCTTGTCAGCGTCTCAGCCGCTGCTGATGCCAGGTCATCACCGTGGGCGACGAGGAGCGTCCGGTCAGCCGCACCCACCTCGCTAGCCGATGAGGCGAGCTGTCCCAGCAGCAGAGCGTGCAGCCGGATCCGACCGAGGAACCACCCTGACCGCCACAGCTCACTCACGGTGCGGAGCACCCTGTCGTGGGCTGACCGCGCCGACTCCACGTCGCCGGCGTCGCCGAACAGGTCGATGAGAGCGCAGCCGCTGATCATCGCCAGCATGCCGTCGCGCTGCCACCAGCGCTCTACCCGCGGCAGCACGGCCAGCGCCTGGCGGTCGCCTCGGCCGGCTGCCACCGCAAAGCCGACGACCGCCAGGGCCGCCTCGGCTGGCGCAGGTGGAACCTCGCTCTTGACATCGACGATGCTGAGGGCAGCGTCCCAGTCTCCGGTCAAGTAGCGGGTGAGACCGGCCATCACCCGCGCGTCGACGCCGTAGGGCGCCCATGGGCGGCCGAGCTCACCGGCCCGAACCGTGGCTTTCTCGTAAGCCTCGAGTGCCTGCGGTATCTCGCCGGCCTCGAAGTGGACACCGCCGAGGTTGTGCAACCCCCGCAGCTCACCTGCGGCGTCGCCGGCGACCCTGGCCTGCTCGACGATATCGGCCAGTGCCTGGCGGGAAGCGTCGGGCTGGCCCGCTCGTTCGTCCAGCCGCGCCATCGTGGTCGTGGCGTCGGCGATGACCGCGGCGGAGCGCAGCTCCTGCCCAAGTGTCAGCGCCGCGTTGGCTGCCTGCATCGCCTCCTCGTCACGACCTCGGTAGGCGAGTGCGCGGGCACACACACCGAGCAAGGAGGCTCGCAGTTGGGTGGTCGGTTCTGTGGGCACCAGGGCCAGCGCCTGCTCGGCAAGCTCCGCCGCGTCGATGTCGGTGTCGATGACCAGCGTGGCCGCCGCCAAAGCGAGCAGGAGGCGTGCTTTGTCGCCGTCGTCGAGCGCCTCACCGAGGACGCTGAGTTGATCCTGGAGAAGCTGCACCGATCGGTACGGGTGGCCGGCGGCGGCGACGGCCTCGGCCGCCTTGATGGTCAGCATGGCGAGTTCAGCCGGATCGCCGCGCGCGCGCTCGCGCGGCTCGGCCAGCAGGGCGAGCGCGACCTCATAGTGGTGGGCTGCCTCGTCGGGCCCGCCTACCGCCATCGCTTCGTCACCAGCCTCGATACTCGCCCGCACCGCCGTGTCAGGGTCGTGGGCGGCCCGAGCGTGCCGGGCGATCTCAGCGGCCGTGCTCGGCACGCCGTCGGCGCTGAGCGTGCTGACGTAGGCCCGGTGCAGTCGAACCCGCTCGCCCGGCAAGAGGTCGTCGTAGATCGCCTCGGCCAGCAAAGCGTGCCGAAAGGCGTACCCGTCGCTTCGGGAGGCCAGCAAGATGTTCGCGTCGACGGCGCCTCTGATAGCTGCGTCGAGGTCGACGTGGTCGAGCGCGACTACTCGGGCCAGCAGGTCGTGGGAGACCCGGCGGCCGGCCACCGCAGCAGCGCGCACCACCAGACGGCTCGGCTCGGCAAGCTGGTCGAGGCGAAGGAGCAGCAGGTCGGCCAGGTCGGCGGGCAGTGCCTGTTGGTTCTGCGTGGTGGCGACCACAAGCTCCTCAGTGAAGAACGCGTTCCCTTCCGCTCGGCGCACGATCTCGTGGATGTCGACCGCAGGGAGGGGTTGGGTCTGCAGGGTCCGCACAAGCGACCTCACGGCGGCATCATCGAGCGGTTCGAGCTGCATCCGGGTTACGCCTGGCAATCGAGCCCATTCGGCGAGCGATGTGCGCAGCGGGTGCCGACGGTGCAGGTCGTCGCTGCGGTACGTCGCGATGACCACGGCGGCAGAGGTCAGACTTCGGGAGAAGAGGAAGCTCAGCAGCTCACGGGTCGAGCGGTCGGCCCAGTGCAGGTCCTCGACCATAACGAGCAGCGGGGCGTCGACGGCGAGCAGTTCGAGGCTGGCGTGTACGGCGTCGAACAGCTCCGCGCGGTCGATTGGCTCGTTGGGGAGCAGCGCCGCGTCTTCGGCGGCGAACCGCTGGCCCGGCATGAGCCGTCGTACGGCGGGGTGAGCCCGGATGACGGCATCGGTCAGCTCCGGGAAGTCGGTCAGCGACCGCCCGAAGATTTCGGTGAACGGGAGGTAAGGCAGGGCGCTGTCGCCGAAGTCGAGGCAGTGCCCAACCAGCACGCGCCACCCGTCGTCCTGCAGCCGCAGGCCGAGCTCGGCGATCAGCCGGCTCTTGCCCACCCCCGCGTCGCCGGCGACCAAGACGGTCCCGCCGGGCTCCCCCTGCGGGAGGCCGACCAGCCGCTGCAGCTCCGCCAGCTCATTGCTGCGTCCGATCAGCGCCCGCCGAGGTGGCGTAAGAACAGGCACGTCCCCATCATGGCTGGTGCCGCCGACGACGCGTCGAGTGTCGTCCCTCGGTGTGGTCAAGCCGTGCGCCGCTGACGGGTGGCCGTGAACCATGAGCGTCGACCTGCGTTGGCCTTCGTACGAAGCCGGCGGGAGCGATGCGGACGGACGGCGCGAATCGCAGGCCGACCCTCAACGTGCGCGAGCATGCGCTCCCGCCGATACGCGATCTCAGCTTCAAGGAACGGCAAACTTGTCGATAGGTCGTGCATGATGACTCCTCAATCGGTTTGGGCTGATGAGTCGAGCCTGGCTCTCTGAGGTAGCCGCCTACATTGGGACAACGCCCTATCTATGGCCGTGTCGGTTGGTTGATGCCTTAGCGTCGTCCGCGATGGACGAACTGCCGCAGCCCTCCGATCCCTCGGCGCCGCCCTCGGTACTGGTCACCGAGCTTGGCCGACTGGTCGGTCCCGAGACCGCCGCCGGATGGTGTGCCGACCTGCTGGCAGGTGCCGACCCGCACGGCTACGTCGAGATGCTCGGCTACCTGGGCTCCAACTGCCGTCGGGCCGCCTTCGACCCGAGCTGGTACGACTACTGGCCGCGCACGTGGGGTGCCCGCGGACTGCTCTATGTCTGGGCCGACTCCGCCGCACGTGTCGTGGTGAATGGCCTCCACGACGAACACTGGCGACCGGCCGAAATGTGTCTGAAGGTCGCTGCCAAGCGCGAGATCGGCGAGGCCGGACCGGGTGCCCTGCCGCTGACCGAGCATAAGCTGCCCCGAGTCCGCGCGGCGGCGCTCCGCTGCCTCGGCAAGGTCGGGGACACCGAGCACGTGGTGGCGGTCGACGCGGCCCTCGATGACAACCAGCCGGCAGTACGACGGGCAGCTGCTCGGGCCCTGACCGAGCTCGTCAGTCGGCTGGACCTCGACCGGGATCTGTCCGACCTGAGCTGAGTGGCGGCTCGCCCAGCAGGTGGGAGACAACACCCGGGAGCTCCGACATGTCAGTGATCACGCGGTCTGCAGCGTCGAGGTGATGACGCGGGGTGATCCCGCCGGCGTACCCGACGACCGCCATGCCAGCGGCCGTGGCCGCTGAGACGCCGTACCTGCTGTCCTCGACCACCACGCAGTCGGCGGCGCGGAATCCCATCCGCTCGGCGGCGTGCAGGAACAGGTCGGGAGCCGGTTTGCCGTGCGCGACGTCGGCGGCGCTGAAGATGCGTCCCGCGAAGAAGTCCCAGAGACCGACCTTGGCCAGCGTGCGGCTCATCTTCTCGTGTGACCCGCTGGAGGCCACGCAGGAGGCGACACCGTCAGCGGCAATTGCGCGGACGGCGTCGATGACACCCGGCACCGGCTGCAGCTCCTCGTCGAGAACACGCCGGTACTCCGCGTGCCAGGCGGCGTCCCAGTCCGCGGAGAGCGCGTGGCCGATGTGCTCCTCGATCTCGCGTCGCATGTCGGCCTCGCTCTTGCCGACGAACAGCTCGATGACCTCCTCGCGGGTGATCTCCCAGCCGAGCTCGCGGACGGCGAGTACGTCGATGTCGACCACCAGGCGCTCGCTGTCCACCAGCACTCCGTCGCAGTCGAATATCACCAGCGGCACGGCACCAGTCTTCCAGCCATTGCGCCCCGAGATATGGTCGGGCGCAGATCGCCGCCGGGACCGCCCCGGCGGGAGTGCAGTCTCTGGAGGTGTCGGTGCGGGTCCTGGTCGCGCTCGGCGGCAACGCCATGACCGGACCCGACGGCAGCGCCCGCCCGGAGGACCAGATCGCCGCGGCTGAGGTGGCGATGGCAAGTGTCGCTGATCTGGTGGCCGAGGGAGCCGACGTCGTACTGACCCACGGCAACGGTCCGCAGGTGGGCAACCTCCTGGTGAAGAACGAGATCTCCGCCAACGTTGTGCCGCCGGTGCCGTTGGACTGGTGCGGTGCGCAGACCCAGGGCACGCTGGGGTTCATCTTGCTCAACGCCCTGGAACGGGCGCTGGTCTCTCGCGGCGTGCAGCGGCAGGCGGCGGCTGTCGTCACCCGCACCCTGGTTGACCGCCACGACTCCGCCTTCGACGAGCCCACCAAGCCCATCGGGCGATACCTCTCCCGAGCCGACGCCGAGGTGCTCATGCAGCATGGCCAGACGTTCGAGGAGCGCGGTGCGAAGGGGTGGCGGCGGCTCGTCGCATCTCCGCAGCCGCTGGAGATCCTGGACGCGGGCGTGGTCGCCACCCTGGCGGACTGCGGCTACCTGGTGGTCGCCAACGGCGGTGGGGGCATCCCGGTCGTGCGCGGCGACGACGGCACCCTGCACGGCGTCGAGGCAGTCATCGACAAGGACCTCGGGGCGGCGCTGCTGGCCCGCTGTGTGGCCGCTGACCGGCTCCTCATCGCGACCGACGTCGACGCCGCCATCCTCCGCTACGGCAAGCCCGACGCAGAGCCGATCGCTGAGGTAACGGTTGACACGATGCGTAAGTACGCCGAGGAGGGCCATTTCGCCCGTGGTTCGATGGGCCCGAAAGTCGAGGCGATCTGCCGGTTCGTCGAGG
Source organism: Nocardioidaceae bacterium (assembly GCA_030447865.1). Lineage (GTDB taxonomy): Bacteria > Actinomycetota > Actinomycetes > Propionibacteriales > Nocardioidaceae > JAUJOE01. Next base: position 176,756 of record JAUJOD010000004.1, on the reverse strand, counting down.
CATCGGGCAAGCCTGGCGTCATCACCAGTCTGACCAACATCGTGCCCGGAGTCCGGGGCGAGACCGGCACGATCGTCGTACCGCGAAGCTAGCCGACGCGTAAAGGAGCAGCCCATGCCAGAACCGATTGAGGTTCGCAAGGTCCCGATCAAGCATGTGTCGGACGCCAGCGGGCTCGCCGACCTCATCGAGGCCGGTGTCATCGAGGCCGACCGTGTCATCGCCGTCATCGGCAAGACCGAAGGCAACGGAGGAGTCAACGACTACACCCGCATCATCGCCGACCGGGCCTTTCGGGAGGTCTTGGCTGAGACGGGAAGCCGCTCCGCCGCCGACGTCAAGCAGGTGCCGATCGTCTGGTCCGGCGGCACCGACGGGGTGATCAGCCCGCATGCCACGATCTTCGCCACCACCGGCGCCGAATCGACCGAGCAGACCGACGAGCCCCGGCTCACTGTCGGGTTCGCGATGAGCGAGCCGCTCTATCCCGAGGACATCGGCCGGGTGGCGATGGTGTCGAAGGTCGCCGCCGCGGTGAAGGACGCGATGCAGCAGGCGGGCATCGACGATCCCGCCGAGGTGCACTACGTGCAGACCAAGACTCCGCTGCTGACCATTCACACGATCCGTGACGCCAAGGCGCGCGGCAAGACGGTGTGGACAGAAGAGACCCACCAGTCGATGGACCTGTCCAACGGGTGTACGGCGTTGGGCATCGCGGTGGCTCTCGGCGAGATCGACATGCCGACCGACGAGGACGTCATGCACCGCCGCGACCTGTACTCGTCTGTGGCCTCCTGTTCCTCGGGCGTGGAGCTCGACCAGGCCCAGGTGGTCGTTGTCGGCAACGCCCGGGGAGTGGGTGGTCGCTATCGCGTCGGGCACGCCGTCATGCGGGACGCGCTCGACCAAGACGGCATCTGGTCGGCAATCCGAGACGCCGGGCTCGAACTTCCCGAACGGCCGCACTGGACCGATCTCGACGGCCGGCTGGTCAACGTGTTCCTCAAGTGCGAGGCGTCGTCCGACGGTGCCGTGCACGGTCGCAGGAACGCCATGCTCGACGACTCCGACGTGCACTGGCACCGCCAGATCAAGGCCTGCGTCGGCGGCGTCGCTGCCGCCGTGACGGGAGACCCCGCCGTCTTCGTGTCGGTATCGGCGGCCCACCAAGGCCCCGAAGGTGGCGGCCCCGTTGCGGCCATCGTCGACCTCGGTGAACCACCGACCGGCTACCAGCCGCCAGAGCACTGACCGCCAGCGGATCAGCCGGTCCAGAGCCGGACGTCAGCCCGCTCGCGGGTTCGGTTGGCGGCGAAGTGGCGAGCTTCAGCGTCCATCCAGCGCAGCCACTTCGGCAGCACCGCCTCGCCGTCCCGTGCGACGCCGCGAGCGATCCGGGTGCTCCGGTCCGCCTCGACCCAGACCAGCACGGTGATGTACGGCGCATAGGTTCGCGCTCCCGAACCGCACCCCTCCAGTACCAGTACGTCCGGTGGCGGAAGGTCGTGCCACTCGGCGAACCGTTGCGCGTGCCAGTCGTAGCGCTGCCAACGGCCCGGCTGACCGGCCGCCAACGGGCGCAGGACCTGGTCGAGGACCCTCGGCTCGAGCTCACTGTTCGCGTCGATCCCCGACCAGCCCTCGTAAAGGTCATCCAGGTGCAAGGTGCTGCCGACGAGGCCGCGCCGCTCGAGACTCGACTGCAGCCCCATGGCAAGCGTCGTCTTCCCCGAGCCGGCCGGGCCGTCGACGCAGACCAGGCGCGAGCCGCCCAGCGTAGGCGACTCCCCGAGGGCCAGCGCAACGACCTCGGCGACGTCGGTCATGGCCTCGCAGAGTAGTCGGCAAGACAGAACGCTCGTCGGTCAACATGACGATCGGCGGTCCAGACTGCTATCTTTGGCGCCGACCAACCTGTTCATCGCCGTACGTCGGGAATGTTGCCCGTAGCCTCGGTGTTGAACAACTGGACATAAGCGGAGGCCACCTCCCACCCGCATCGACGAATCGTCGTCGTCGGGTCAGGTCGCGAGACTTCGTGTCTCGTCCGGCGCGCATGCGGATGCGTGCCGTGAGTGGCTTTCGCGCTGGCGCGGAGGCCACTTTTTGTTCCACCGCCTCCGAGCCGTACTCAAGAGGACGACAACAGGAGGACCCATCACCACAGAGCTCCGCGTCAACGACCGCATCCGGGTGCCCGAGGTACGCCTGGTCGGGCCGAACGGTGAGCAGGTCGGAATCGTTCGCATCGACGATGCGCTGCGGCTGGCTCAGGAGTCCGACCTCGACCTGGTCGAGGTGGCGCCCATGGCTCGCCCCCCCGTCTGCAAGCTGATGGACTACGGGAAGTTCAAGTACGAGAACGCCCAGAAGGCCCGCGAGACTCGACGCAACCAGACCAACACCGTCATCAAGGAGATGAAGCTACGCCCCAAGATCGACGCGCACGACTACGAGACCAAGAAGGGTCATGTCGTGCGGTTCCTGAAGGCGGGTGACAAGGTCAAGATCACCATCATGTTCAGGGGCCGTGAGCAGCATCGCCCCGAGATCGGTTTCCGGTTGCTGCAACGGTTGGCCGGCGATGTCGAGGAGCTGGGGTACGTCGAGTCGACGCCCAAGCAAGACGGCCGCAACATGATCATGGTGATCGGGCCACACAAGAAGAAGTCCGAGGCCAAGGCGGAAGTGCGGGCCGAACGAGACCAACGCGCGGCGAACCGGGCCGCCGACCGCGACGCCGACCGAGCGGTGCGGACCGAGAGGTCAGAGGCAGCGGCCGCCGAACCGAAGAAAGAGCGAGCGCGCGCCCAAGACCTCGACCCCGATATGTGACCAGTCGAATCCCACCACCAGACGAGAGATTCCAACCATGCCGAAGATGAAGAGCCACTCAGGCACGAGCAAGCGCATCAAGGCGACCGGCTCGGGCAAGCTCGTCCGCCTACGGGCAGGCCGCAAGGCGGGCGCCGCGTTCGCGTCTACACCCATCCGGGGTTCGAGGAAGAACCGGCGGCGGCACGCGGGCACCGTTGACGTCGCCAAGAGCGACCTGAAACGGGCCAAGCAGTTGCTGGGTCGGTAGTTGCCGAAGAACTCACCCCCGACGGGGCACGAGACATTGCCTGCAACAGCAGGCACACACCCACGAAGGTTCTAGGAGTACTGAAGTGGCACGCGTCAAGCGGGCGGTCAACGCCCACAAGAAGCGCCGGGAGACCCTCGAGCGGGCCGCGGGTTACCGCGGCCAGCGGTCCCGTCTGTACCGCAAGGCCAAGGAGCAGGTCACCCACTCACTCGGCTACAGCTACCGTGACCGCCGGGCGAGGAAGGGCGAGTTCCGTCGGCTGTGGATCCAGCGCATCAACGCCGCCGCCCGCGCCAACGGCATGACGTACAACCGGTTCATCCAGGGTCTACGCGAAGCCGGCGTCGAGGTCGACCGCAAGATCCTGGCCGACCTCGCGGTCAACGACAGCGCCGCGTTCACGGCGTTGGTCGAGGTTGCCCGGGCGGCTGCGCCTACCGAGCGCAGTTCAGAGCCCGCGGAGCGGGCCGAGGTCGCGGCTTCCTAACCTCTCCCGAGCTCAACGGATCCCGGCGAGGGAAGCGCGCTATGTCCGGGCAACCGCGGCTGACGTCTCGATCCTCGCGGGTGAAGGCGGCTCGTCGGCTCACCCGGCGGGCAACCCGGCTGTCCGAGCGACAGTTCCTGGCCGAGGGTCCGCATGCGCTCCGCGAGGCGCTCGCGCTGCCAGGGTGCGTCGTCGAGGTGTTCGCGACGTACGACGCCACGACCCGGCACCGCGACCTCGTCGAAGCGTGTGCGTCCACCGGTGTGGCCTGGCGCTGTGTCGACGACGCCGCTCTCGCGACGCTCACCGACACCGTGACACCGCAAGGGGTTGTCGCGGTCTGCCGCTTCCTCGACAATCGGCTCGACGCGGTGCTCGCGGCGGCGCCGATGGTGGTGGCGGTGTGTGCTTCGGTGCGGGATCCCGGAAACGCGGGCGCGGTCATCCGCTGCGCCGACGCCGCTGGCGCCGCGGCTGTCGTCTTGGCCGGTACGTCGGTCGACCCCTACAACAGCAAGGTCGTCCGCTCCACCGTCGGCTCGCTCTTCCACCTGCCCGTGCTCCCGGCTCCGGTGGTCAGTGAGACAGTCGCGACCCTCAAGGAATCCGGCCTGTCGGTGCTCGCCGCTGACGGCAGCGGGGAGCTCAGCCTCGACGAGGCCGCCGACAGCGGACTGCTGGCCAAGCCGACGGCCTGGGTGTTCGGCAACGAGGCGTGGGGTATGCCAGCCGACGAGCTGGCCCTGGCCGACCGTGTGGTGCGGGTGCCGATCTACGGCCACGCCGAAAGCCTCAACCTCGCCACGGCGGCAGCGCTGTGCCTCTACGCGTCGGCGCGCGCGCAACGGTCAGCGAACCCGGGCCTTCCTGGCCGAACTCGTTCGCCGCAGCGGGGCGCGGCTTCTTAGACTCTGCCCAACGACGTCGCCCATACCATCGTGGAAGGGGAGTCACCACTCCTCATGTCTGGACCCAACAGCAGCTACGACCCGGTCGAGGTGACTCCGCTGCACCCAGACGAGGTGGCGGCGATGCGCGACGCGGCGCTCGAGACGATCTTCCGCGCTGCCACCCTCGACCAGCTCAAGGAAGCCCGGCTCGCCACCACGGGGGACCGAGCACCGTTGAGCCTGGCCAACCGCGAGATAGGGGCGCTGCCGCCGCAGGCACGCAAGGCAGCGGGTCAGCGGATCGGGCAGGCGCGGGCCGCGGTGAACGCCGCGTTGGCCGCGCGGCGTACCGAGCTCGAAGCCGAGCACGAGGCCCGAATGCTGGTAGAGGAATCCGTCGACGTCACGCTTCCCTACGACCGCGACCCACGTGGCGCGCGGCACCCGCTGACCACGCTGCAGGAGCGGATCGGCGACGTGTTCATCGCGATGGGCTGGGAGATCGCCGAGGGCCCGGAAGCCGAGGCGGAGTGGCTCAACTTCGACGCTCTCAACCTCGGCCCCGACCATCCCGCGCGCAGCATGCAGGACACCATCTTCCTCGAGCCCGAGGACGCCGGAGTGGTGCTACGCACGCACACCTCCCCGGTGCAGGCGCGCAGCCTGCTCAGCCGCCAGCTGCCGGTGTACGTCGTCTGCCCCGGCCGGACCTACCGCACCGACGAGCTCGACGCGACCCACACCCCCGTCTTCCACCAGGTCGAGGGACTCGCCGTCGACAAGGGGCTGTCGATGGCGCATCTGAAGGGCACGCTGGACACCTTCGCCGCCGCCATGTTCGGGGACGGCATCACCACCCGGTTCCGGCCGTCGTACTTCCCGTTCACCGAGCCGTCGGCGGAGGTCGACCTGATCTGCTTCGTCTGCCGGGGTCTGCCGCCCGAGGTGGAGTCCTGTCGCACCTGCCGTGGCGAAGGCTGGCTCGAGTGGGGGGGCTGCGGCGTCGTGAACCCCCGGGTGCTGATCGCCTGCGGCGTCGACCCCGAGGAGTACTCCGGCTTCGCTTTCGGCATGGGCATCGAGCGCACCTTGATGGTCAGAAACGGTGTCGCCGACATGCGTGACATGGTCGAGGGTGACGTCCGGTTCACGTTGGCCTTCGGAATGGAGCTGTGATGCGCGTCCCGGTGTCATGGCTGCGCGACTACGTCGACCTGCCGGCAGACCTGCCGGTCACCGACCTCGCCAACCGGCTGACTCTGCTCGGCCTGAAGCTGGAGGCGATCGAGGCACCGGGCGCCGACATCGTCGGACCGCTCGTGGTCGGTCGTGTGCTGGCCTACGACTCCGAGCAGCATTCCAACGGAAAGACCGTGCGGTGGTGCCAGGTCGACGTAGCCGAGGAAAACGTGCGGGGCATCGTCTGCGGGGCGGCCAACTTCGACGCCGGTGACCTGGTGGTCGTCGCACTTCCCGGAGCCGTGCTCCCAGGGGGCTTCGGCATCACCGCGCGCAGAACCTACGGCCACATCTCCGACGGCATGATCTGCTCGGCTCGCGAGCTCGGGCTCGGCGACGACCACCGGGGCATCATGGTCCTCGGCAAAGACCTCGCTAAGCCGGGCGACGACGCGTTGTCCGCGCTGCACCTGCGCGACGACGTCATCGAGTTCGAGATCAACCCCGACCGGGCTTACGCCCTGTCAGTGCGCGGGGTCGCGCGGGAGGCGGCCACGGCGTACGGGCTTGACTTCGCCGACCCGGCGCGCACGTTCCCGGCCGCTCGGGCCGGTGCCGGCTACCCCGTCAGCGTTGAGGATCCCGCCGACTGCGGCATGTTCGTCACCCTCGAGGTCAGCGGATTCGACGCCACCGCGCCGACGCCGCCCGAACTGGCCCGCCGGGTCCAGCTTGCGGGCATGCGGCCCATCTCCTTGCCCGTCGACGTGACCAACTACGTGATGCTCGAGCTCGGCACCCCGATCCATGGCTACGACAAGGCGGCCCTGACGGGGCCGATCGCCGTCCGCCGCGCCCGCACCGGTGAGACGCTGACGACCCTCGACGGGGTCACCCGCACGCTGGACTCCGAGGACCTGCTCATCACCGACGACTCCGGCCCTATCGGGATGGCGGGGGTGATGGGCGGCGCCGCGACCGAGATGACCGACGAGACAACCGACATCGTCATCGAGGCTGCCTCCTTCGACCCGGTGGTCATCGCCCGCGGCGCACGCCGGCACAAGCTCCCCAGCGAGGCAGCCAAGCGGTTCGAGCGGGGGGTCGACGCGACGATCGCTCCCGTCGCCGCCCGGCGCGTCGCGGATCTGCTGGTCAGGTACGGCGGCGGGCGGGTCGCCCCGACCGCCACCAGCGTCGGTTCGCCCGCTCCGCCCGCGCCGATCACCATCTCCAGCCGGCTGCCGGCCGAAATCGCCGGCTTTGGCATCGGCGCCGACAGCGCTGTCGAGGCGTTGCGGACGGTCGGTTGCGACGTCAAGAGCAACGACGGAAAGATCACGGCGACCCCGCCCCCGTGGCGTCTCGACCTCACCGACCCCTACGACCTGGTCGAGGAGGTCGTGCGGATCATCGGGTATGACAAGGTTCCCAGCGTGCTGCCCGCAGCTCCGGCCGGGCGTGGCCTCACCAAGCAGCAACGGCTCCGCCGACGGGTGAGCCGGGCAGTCGCCTCGGCCGGCTACGTCGAGGCGGTCACGTATCCGTTCGTCGGCCAGCAGGACTGGTCGGCGCTCGGTCTGGACGCTGCCGACTGGCGGCGGACCACCCTGCGAGTGGCCAACCCGCTCTCGGACGAGGAGCCGCTGCTTCGCACCACGCTGCTGCCTGGTCTGCTGCGCGTCCTCGGTCGCAACGTCGGACGCGCCCAAGGCGATGTCGGTGTCTACGAGATGGCGAGTGTCTTCCTGCCGGCTCCCGGCGACGGCGTACGTCCGCCGCAGCTCGGCGTCGACAGGGCTCCTACCGTGGAGGAGTTCAAGGCACTGGAGGCGACGCTGCCCGCCCAGCCGTTGCACCTGGGTGTCGTCGTGGCGGGCCAGCGGACTCCAGCCGGGTGGTGGGGGAGCGGTCGCGTGAGTTGTTGGGCAGACGCGGTCGAGATCTGCCGGGAGGTGGCACGTTCGCTCGGCGTGGCGATCGACGTACTGCCAGGTCAGCAGCCGCCGTGGCACCCCGGACGCTGCGCGCAGATCGTGCTTGCCGACGCCGTCATCGGTCACGCGGGCGAACTGCACCCCAAGGTGTGCCAGGCGTACGGCGTACCGGCCCGGGCAGCCGCTGCCGAGGTGAACCTCGACGCACTGCTGGCATCGGCACCGGACTCCATCACCGCGCCGGCGATCTCCACCTATCCCGTCGGCAAGGAGGACGTTGCCTTGGTCGTCGACGCAGGTGTCAGCGCAGCCGACGTCGAACGCGCGCTGCGTGCTGGGGCTGGGAGACTCTTGGAGGCGGCGCGCCTGTTCGACGTGTACGCCGGTGAGCAGGTCGGCGCGGGCAAGAAGTCACTCGCGTTCTCCCTGCGGTTCCGAGCTCCCGACCACACCCTGACCGACGCCGAGATCAAGGCGGCCCGGGAGGCGGCGGTACGCGCAGCGACCGACCACGTGGGCGCCGTACTTCGCCAGTAAGAGCCGGACATCCGGCCGCCGCCCTCGCTGGCGCATAATCAGTCACCATGCCCCGCTCCTTCCTGCGTGACGACGACCTCACAGCTACCGAGCAGGTCGAGATCTTCGACCTCGCCGACACCTTCCGGGCCGAGCGCTTCCACCAGCAGCCACTGGCCGGTCCTCAGTCGGTCGCCGTCATCTTCGACAAGCCGTCCACCCGCACCCGGGTGTCGTTCTCGGTCGGCATCGCCGAACTCGGGGGATACCCACTGGTCATCGACGCGCAGTCGTCGCAGATGGGCAGAGGCGAGCCGATCGAGGACACCGCGCGGGTTCTCGACCGCCAGGTCGAGGCGATCGTCTGGCGCACGTTCGGCCAGGACCGGGTCGAGGCGATGGCCTCGGCTGCTTCGGTGCCGGTCGTCAACGCGCTGACCGACCTCTTCCACCCCTGCCAGGTCCTCGCCGACTTGCAGACGGTGCGGGCGGCCAAGGGCCGGCTGGCGGGGCTGCGGCTGACCTACCTGGGCGACGGCGCCAACAACATGGCCCACTCCTACCTGCTCGGCGGGGCGGTCGCCGGGATGCACGTACGAGTCGGCTCGCCGGCGGGCTACGAGCCTGACCCGGCGATCCTTGCGCGCGCTAGGGAGCTGGCCACCGACTCGGGCGGCTCGGCCGGGCACGACACGTCGGCAAAGGCGGCTCTTGAGGGCGCCGACGTCGTCGCGACCGACACCTGGGTGTCGATGGGCCAGGAAGGACAGTCCGACGACCGGTCCTCGCCGTTCGTCCCCTATACCGTCGACGCCGAGGCGATGTCGTATGCCGCCGCCGATGCGGTCGTCTTGCACTGTCTGCCGGCATATCGGGGCAAGGAGATCGCCGCCGAGGTCATCGACGGACCGCAAAGCGTCGTCTGGGACGAGGCGGAGAACCGTCTGCACGCCCAGAAGGCGCTGCTGACCTGGCTGCTCGCCAAGGCCCGCGGCGTCTGATTGCTAGCTCTGCATCAGCTACCTGGTGCTCGCGGGTTGCGCTTGTACGCCGAGACGGTCGGGTCACCGGTCGCCCAGAACCGCCAGGGGACGTCGGCTGCCCGGCTGACCCCGACCCGAGGACCGGATGAGACGGCCACCGGCGGCTCGGCGTACCGAAGTGACAGTGGACCGCTGTCCGTGAGCTGCGCGCCGTCCTGCGCGCGACCGATGCCCAGCGCCTGAGTCAGGCAGGCAGGCCCGCGGGCCAGCGAGCGGTCGGCCACCAGCGGGCCACGGCGGGCGCGAGCCAGGTCGGCCCCCTCAACCACTCGGCCCGCCCGGAGCAACACCGCCGAGGCCACGCTGTCCGGACCGACCACGACGTTCGCGCACCAGTGCATGCCGTAGCTGAAGTAGACGTACAGGTGGCCCGGTGGGCCGAACATGACAGCGTTGCGCGGCGTGGGTCCGGTGAACGCGTGCGAGGCAGGGTCGGCCTGACCGGCGTACGCCTCCACCTCGGTAAGTCGAACGCTCACAGCGCCCTGGCTCGTGTGATGAGTCAGCTGCCAGCCGAGCAGCTCGGGGGCGACCACCTCGCTGGGCCGGCTCAAGAAGCTGTCCATGTCGATCACGCCGGTGATCTTCTCGCGGTCGCCTACGCTCGACCCCATGACCCCCGCGCTCCCACGCCCCACCGAGGGTGACGTCGTTGACCTGATCCTCACCGATCACCGGCTGTTCGAGGACCTCCTGCGTGCGCTGCGTGACGTCACGTCCGACCGTCGCGACGTCGTCGCCACCCTCGCTGAGCTCCTCGTCGCGCACGGTGAGGCGGAGGAGAGCAAGGTCTACCCGTCGCTACGGATGAAGCAGGCCATCGACGCCCACGAGGTCGAGCACGGTGAGCAGGAGCACGCGGAGGGCTACCAAACCCTGCTCCCGCTGCTCGAGGCAGCCGACGTCGACTCCGAGGAGTTCAGTTCCTCGATCCACGAGTTCAGCGAAACGTTGCTGCACCACCTCGACGAGGAAGAACGCGACATCCTCAACCCCGCGCGGACCGACGTCACCGCCTACGACCGAGCCCGCCTCGGTGCCGACTGGGCGGCCGAGCGCAACCGGTTGCTCGACGAGGGGTGTGGCAGTGCCGACCAGGTACGCCGCTTGGTGCGCGACGCCGAGAAGCGCTCAGGGAGTCTTCCGTGACATCCGACCTCATCGACGACCTGACCTGGCGCGGGCTCATCGCGCACTCGACCGACCTTGGCGCGTTGCGCGCCGAGATGGACGAGGGACCGATCTCGGCGTACTGCGGTTTCGACCCCACTGCGCCGAGCCTGCACCACGGCAACCTGCTGCAGATCTTGACGTTGCGCCGCTTGCAGGACGCCGGGCACCGGCCGTTCGGTTTGGTTGGTGGCGCTACCGGCATGATCGGCGACCCGAAGCAGGCAGGAGAGCGCAAGTTGAACTCCCTCGATGTGGTCAAAACGTGGACCGAGGCGGTGCGTGAACAACTCGGCCGCTTTCTGTCGTTTGAGGGCGGCAACGCAGCGCGGGTCGTCAACAACTACGACTGGACGGCGAGTCTGTCCACCATCGACTTCCTCCGCGACATCGGCAAGCACTTTCCTGTCAACCGCATGCTGGCCCGCGACGTGGTGCGGTCCCGGCTGGACTCCGGTATCTCCTACACCGAGTTCAGCTACGTCTTGCTGCAGTCGATGGACTACCTCAACCTGTTCCGTGAGCACGGCGTGCGGCTGCAGACGGGTGGGAGCGACCAGTGGGGCAACATCACCGGTGGGGTTGACCTCGTCCGCCGCGTGTCTGGCGCCAAGGTGCACGCCCTCGCGACGCCGCTGGTCACCAAGGCCGACGGGTCGAAGTTCGGCAAGACGGAGTCGGGGACCTTGTGGCTCGATGAGTCGATGACGTCGCCGTACGCCTTCCACCAGTTCTGGCTGAACACCGACGACCAGGACGTCGTCGCACTGTTGAAGTACTTCACCTTCAGGACGCGGGCCGAGATCGAAGAGCTGGCCCGCCAGGTGTCGGACCAGCCTTCGCTACGAGTGGCGCAGCGGACCTTGGCTGATGACGTGACAACGCTGACGCACGGAGCTGACAACACCGCTCGCGTGAAGGCGGCTGCCGACGCGTTGTTCGGTGGTGGAGAACTGCGTGAACTGGACGAGCGCACTCTTGCCGCGGCGCTTGGCGAGGCGCCGCATATCGACGTGCCCGCGGGCTCCCTTCCGACGTACGCCGAGTTGCTCGCCGACACGGGACTGGTGGCGAGCAGGAGCGCAGCGCGGCGGACGGTGGTCGAGGGTGGTGCCTACCTCAACAACCAACGAATCGCGGACGCCGACTCCAGCCCGACATCAGCCGACATACTCCCCGGTGGCTGGCTCGTCCTGCGCCGAGGCAAACGCAGCCTCGCCGGCGTGCGTTGCGGCCAGTGACCGCTGTGACCGCCGCCACGAACGACGGAAGTTGAACCGACTCCCCGATCTCCGTACTGTTGGCGTCACCGAGCCATGGCGCGACGGGTGACAAGATCTTCTTCGGAGTCGGGTCGCCGGCGCTTCGCAAGTCTCTCCGACAGGTGCGCTGACCTGCGCTTATGTGCAGACCAGGGCAGTCCTTCTGGACACGCGGACTCGGCCAAAGAGATTTGACGACCCCCCGCAGAAGCGGTAAGTTTGAGCGGGTGCCCCGGTGCTGGACCAAGCGGTCCGGAGACGGTGTGCGGACGATCCTTGAGAACTCAACAGTGTGCCAAAAGTCGACGACGAATTAATTAACGCCCCGTCGACGACGAGGTGGGAGCAATGCTCTCGCTTCTTCGTCAGACGGTTCCTTTGGTAAGACAAATGGCTTCTCTGTCCTCGGATAGGGAAGCAGTCTCTTGCCGGGATACTCCAAGAAGTCGGTGGGCCGGTCCATGACTGGCGCTGCCTACAGATTTCAACGGAGAGTTTGATCCTGGCTCAGGACGAACGCTGGCGGCGTGCTTAACACATGCAAGTCGAGCGGTAAGGCTCCTTCGGGAGTACACGAGCGGCGAACGGGTGAGTAACACGTGAGCAATCTGCCCTTCACATCGGGATAACTTCGGGAAACCGAAGCTAATACCGGATACGACCATCGGTGGCATCAACGATGGTGGAAAGTTCCGGCGGTGAAGGATGAGCTCGCGGCCTATCAGCTTGTTGGTGGGGTAACGGCCCACCAAGGCGACGACGGGTAGCCGGCCTGAGAGGGTGACCGGCCACACTGGGACTGAGACACGGCCCAGACTCCTACGGGAGGCAGCAGTGGGGAATATTGGACAATGGGCGAAAGCCTGATCCAGCAACGCCGCGTGAGGGATGACGGCCTTCGGGTTGTAAACCTCTTTCAGCAGGGACGAAGCGAAAGTGACGGTACCTGCAGAAGAAGCACCGGCCAACTACGTGCCAGCAGCCGCGGTAATACGTAGGGTGCAAGCGTTGTCCGGAATCATTGGGCGTAAAGGGCTCGTAGGCGGTCCATCGCGTCGGGAGTGAAAAGCTGGGGCTCAACCCCAGTCTTGCTTCCGATACGGGTGGACTAGAGGTAGGCAGGGGAGAATGGAATTCCTGGTGTAGCGGTGAAATGCGCAGATATCAGGAGGAACACCGGTGGCGAAGGCGGTTCTCTGGGCCTTACCTGACGCTGAGGAGCGAAAGCGTGGGGAGCAAACAGGATTAGATACCCTGGTAGTCCACGCCGTAAACGTTGGGCGCTAGGTGTGGGGGACATTCCACGTCCTCCGTGCCGCAGCTAACGCATTAAGCGCCCCGCCTGGGGAGTACGGCCGCAAGGCTAAAACTCAAAGGAATTGACGGGGGCCCGCACAAGCGGCGGAGCATGCGGATTAATTCGATGCAACGCGAAGAACCTTACCTGGATTTGACATATAGGGAAATCTGTCAGAGATGGCAGGTCCGTAAGGGCCCTATACAGGTGGTGCATGGCTGTCGTCAGCTCGTGTCGTGAGATGTTGGGTTAAGTCCCGCAACGAGCGCAACCCTCGTCCTATGTTGCCAGCACGTAATGGTGGGGACTCATAGGAGACTGCCGGGGTAACTCGGAGGAAGGTGGGGATGAGGTCAAGTCATCATGCCCCTTATGTCCAGGGCTTCACGCATGCTACAATGGCCGGTACAATGGGCTGCGAAACCGCAAGGTAGAGCGAATCCCAAAAAGCCGGTCTCAGTTCGGATTGGGGTCTGCAACTCGACCCCATGAAGTCGGAGTCGCTAGTAATCGCAGATCAGCAACGCTGCGGTGAATACGTTCCCGGGCCTTGTACACACCGCCCGTCACGTCACGAAAGTCGGCAACACCCGAAGCCGGTGGCCCAACCCTTGTGGAGGGAGCCGTCGAAGGTGGGGCTGGCGATTGGGACGAAGTCGTAACAAGGTAGCCGTACCGGAAGGTGCGGCTGGATCACCTCCTTTCTAAGGAGCAGTTGGCAGGTCACCTGACGGTGGGCTGCCCACGTGGTGAGCGTGAGCGAACGTCTCACGTCGCCACTGCTCGTTAAGTGGAACGTCGATTATTTGGTCTCGAGGGTGAGCTCACTCGTCAGTACAACCAGCTCAGGCTGGAGTGGAAAGCGGGAGAGCAAAGCTCACGAGAGCAGGCACACTGTTGGGTCCTGAGGGCTCGAGCGCACGTTGCGCACCCTCTGGGCTTGTCCCTTTCACCGAACGGCCTGGCGGCACGCTGCTGGGTACGCGGTGGCGCAGGTGGACGAGTACCGCCCGTACCTTGAGAACTGCATAGTGGACGCGAGCATCTTTGTAGCAATTTTGTGATTTTGAAACGACAAGCTACTAAGGGCACATGGTGGATGCCTTGGCATCAAGAGCCGATGAAGGACGTAGGAGTCTGCGATAAGCCCCGGGAAGTTGACAACCGAGCTGTGATCCGGGGATGTCCGAATGGGGAAACCCAGCTGGAGTCATGTCCAGCTACCGGCGCCTGAACACATAGGGCGCGCGGAGGGAACGTGGGGAAGTGAAACATCTCAGTACCCACAGGAAGAGAAAACAATAGTGATTCCGTCAGTAGTGGCGAGCGAACGCGGAAGAGGCTAAACCGGGTAGGTGTGATAGCCGGCAGGCGTTGCCTATGCGGGGTTGAGGGACCATCGGGTCGGTACTGCCGTACTGACAAAGAGTAAGAAATCCTTGCTGAAGTTGAAGTGGACTGGAAAGTCTCGGCGTAGAGGGTGATACCCCCGTACACGTAAGGCAAGGACTCTTCGATGGCATCCCGAGTAGCACGGAACTCGTGAAATTCCGTGCGAATCTGGCGGGACCACCCGCTAAGCCTAAATACTCCTTGATGACCGATAGCGGACAAGTACCGTGAGGGAAAGGTGAAAAGTACCCCAGGCGGGGAGTGAAATAGTACCTGAAACCGTGTGCCTACAACCCGTTGGAGCAGTTGCTTCGGCAACTGTGACAGCGTGCCTTTTGAAGAATGAGCCTGCGAGTTAGTGGTATGTGGCGAGGTTAACCCGAGTGGGGAAGCCGTAGCGAAAGCGAGTCCGAACAGGGCGATTCAGTCGCATGCTCTAGACCCGAAGCGGAGTGATCTATCCATGGCCAGGTTGAAGCGCGGGTAAGACCGCGTGGAGGACCGAACCCACCAGGGTTGAAAACCTGGGGGATGAGCTGTGGATAGGGGTGAAAGGCCAATCAAACTCCGTGATAGCTGGTTCTCCCCGAAATGCATTTAGGTGCAGCGTCGCGTGTTTCTTACCGGAGGTAGAGCACTGGATGGTCTAGGGGGCCCACAAGCTTACCGAAATCAACCAAACTCCGAATGCCGGTAAGTGAGAGCGCGGCAGTGAGACTGCGGGGGATAAGCTCCGTAGTCGAAAGGGAAACAGCCCAGATCATCAGCTAAGGCCCCTAAGCGATAACTAAGTGGAAAAGGATGTGAAGTCGCAGAGACAACCAGGAGGTTGGCTTAGAAGCAGCCACCCTTGAAAGAGTGCGTAATAGCTCACTGGTCAAGTGATTTTGCGCCGACAATTTAGCGGGGCTCAAGTTATCCGCCGAAGCTATGGCATTCACGCGTTGACTCGGCGTCACCTTCGGGTGCCGTCCAGGTGCGTGGATGGGTAGGGGAGCGTCGTGTGGCGAGTGAAGCGGCGGGGTGACCCAGTCGTGGACGCCACACGAGTGAGAATGCAGGCATGAGTAGCGAAAGAGGGGTGAGAAACCCCTCCGCCGAATGACTAAGGGTTCCAGGGTCAAGCTAATCTGCCCTGGGTAAGTCGGGACCTAAGGCGAGGCCGACAGGCGTAGTCGATGGACAACGGGTTGATATTCCCGTACCGGCTTTGACGCGACCATGACGAACCTGGTGATGCTAAGCGCCCGAACTCGAGGAGGTCTTCGGACCAAGTCGGGGGAGCGCGCGACCCAAACTGGTAGTAGTCAAGCGATGGGGTGACGCAGGAAGGTAGCCCAACCGCGGCGATGGTTGTCCGCGGGTAAGGATGTAGGGCGAGACATAGGCAAATCCGTGTCTCACATGCCTGAGATCTGACGCCGAGCCGATTTAGGTGAAGTGGGTGATCCTATGCTGTCGAGAAAAGCCTCTAGCGAGTTTCAGAGCCGCCCGTACCCTAAACCGACACAGGTAGTCAGGTAGAGAATACCAAGGCGATCGAGTTAACCATGGTTAAGGAACTCGGCAAAATGCCCCCGTAACTTCGGGAGAAGGGGGCCGGATCCGTGAGTAGACTTGCTCTACGAAGCGGTGATGGCCGCAGAGACCAGGCCCAAGCGACTGTTTACTAAAAACACAGGTCCGTGCGAAGTCGCAAGACGATGTATACGGACTGACGCCTGCCCGGTGCTGGAACGTTAAGGGGACGAGTTAGTGGCTTCGGTCACAAAGCTCAGAACTTAAGCGCCAGTAAACGGCGGTGGTAACTATAACCATCCTAAGGTAGCGAAATTCCTTGTCGGGTAAGTTCCGACCTGCACGAATGGCGTAACGACTCGGGCACTGTCTCAACCGTGGACTCGGCGAAATTGCACTACGAGTAAAGATGCTCGTTACGCGCGGCAGGACGGAAAGACCCCGGGACCTTTACTACAGCTTGGTATTGGTGGTTGATTCGATTTGTGTAGGATAGGTGGGAGGCTGTGAAGCATGGACGCCAGTTCGTGTGGAGCCAACGTTGAAATACCACTCTGATCGTATTAGCTATCTAACCTCGGTCCGTAATCCGGATCAGGGACAGTGCCTGGTGGGTAGTTTAACTGGGGCGGTTGCCTCCTAAAATGTAACGGAGGCGCGCAAAGGTTCCCTCAGCCTGGTTGGCAATCAGGTGTTGAGTGTAAGTACACAAGGGAGCTTGACTGTGAGACAGACACGTCGAGCAGGGACGAAAGTCGGCACTAGTGATCTGGCGTTGGCAAGTGGAAGCGACGTCACTCAACGGATAAAAGGTACCCTGGGGATAACAGGCTGATCTTCCCCAAGAGTCCATATCGACGGGATGGTTTGGCACCTCGATGTCGGCTCGTCGCATCCTGGGGCTGGAGTAGGTCCCAAGGGTTGGGCTGTTCGCCCATTAAAGCGGCACGCGAGCTGGGTTTAGAACGTCGTGAGACAGTTCGGTCCCTATCCGCCGCGCGCGTAAGAAACTTGAGAAGGGCTGTCCCTAGTACGAGAGGACCGGGATGGACGAACCTCTGGTGTGCCAGTTGTTCCGCCAGGAGCACTGCTGGTTAGCTACGTTCGGGAGTGATAACCGCTGAAAGCATCTAAGCGGGAAGCACGCTTCAAGATGAGGTTTCTCACCGGGTAACCGGGTAAGGCCCCCAGCAGAACACTGGGTTGATAGGCCGGAGGTAGAAGGCAGCAATGCACGGAGCCGACCGGTACTAATAGGCCGAGGGCTTGTCTTTCACACACACAACTTGTTGGTGTTCGCGTCCACTGTGCGGTTCCCGAGATACGGTCGGGGCCGGAAGCGCCGTCTCGTGCGGCGGTCGACGGCTGATATCTCCATAGTGTTTCGGCGACCATGGCGAAGGGGAAACACCCGGCTCCATTCCGAACCCGGAAGTTAAGCCCTTCAGCGCCGATGGTACTGCACGCGCGAGCGTGTGGGAGAGTAGGACGTCGCCGGACTATTCTTAGGAAGTGGGGTCACCTCCGGGTGGCCCTACTTTCGCGTTGTGACCTTCGATCGCCTGCAACATGTCGATGTCGCGGTGCAACGAGCTCGATGAGGAAGACAAGACGACATGCCAGCTGGTCCGAAGAGGCCCCTGAGCGACAGCGACAGGACGAAGAGCCGCAGCCGGAGCACCGCTGGGCGATGGCGTCGCGACGAGCTGCCTGCCGCTCAACGCAGCGAAGTCCAGGCGGAGTACGACGGTCCCCCCATCCCCGACGACATCGTCGGCACCGAGCTCGACCGCAGCGTCGCCAATCAGTTGAGGTCGCTGCCTGAGAAGCTCGCCGCCCGCGTCGCCCGGCATCTGGTCGCGGCCGCTCGGTTGATCGACAGCGACCCCGAGACGGCGTACCGCCACACGGTGGCGGCTCGTGCGCGGGCGGCTCGGGTGAGCATGGTGAGGGAAGCGTGTGGCGAAGCCGCGTACGCGGCCGGTCGGTTCAAGGACGCGCTGACTGAGCTTCAGGCGGCCCGGCGGATGAGCGGCAGCCCGTTGCACCTTCCGATGATGGCGGACTGCGAGCGGGCGCTGGGCCGACCGCAGCGGGCGTTGGCACTCGCCAAGGACATCGCCGTCGACCGGCTCGACGAAGCAGGTCGGGTGGAGATGAAGATCGTCGAGTCCGGGGCGCGGCGAGACCTCGGCGACTTCGCGGCGGCGGTTCGCACTCTGGAGGGGCGCGAGCTGCGCAGCCGATCCAGGGAACCGTGGGTCGCCCGGTTGCGCTACGCCTATGCCGACGCTCTGCTGGCTGACGGGCAGGCCGAGGCGGCTCGCGAGTGGTTCGAACGTGCGGCCGGTGTCGACGCCCAGGGGCACACCGACGCAGCCGAGCGGCTGGCCGAGCTAGACGGGCTCATCGTCTACGACTCTCTCGAGGGGGACGGCGCGGACGACCGATAAGTGTCCACAACCGCCGGTGTCGGCTGACGTCATCCACAGTGGCGCTGCCAGGCCGCACCGGTGTCGGCGTTGTCGGAGATGCTCCTCGCGAAGGAGGCGACTGACAATGACTGCAGCAACCGCAGAACCAGACCCCGACACTGCCCGCAACGAGGTGGTGCTGTGCGGCCGCGTTTCCGCGCCACCAGAGGACCGTGAGTTGCCGAGCGGGGACTGCCTGGTGACCGCCCGGGTGATCGTCGACCGCGACGCTGCGGCGTTGAGCCGGTCCAGCCAGCGGGTCGACACCATCGACTGTGTGGCCTGGGTCAAGCGCGTTCAACGCACGATGCGGAACTGGCAGGCCGGCGACACCGTGCGGGTCGAAGGATCGATCAGGCGGCGGTTCTTTCGCGGCCAGAACGGCGCGGTGAGCCGCGTCGAGGTCGAGGTCAAGCGCGCCCGACGGCTGCGCACCTAGTGCTGCCGACGGGTCAGACTCGCCACGTCACCACTCGTCGGCAAAGCGGCGCATGACCAAACCCGTTCTCGGTTTGGGACCGAACGACGTGGTCTTGCGGGGCAGCATCTGGCCGGTCCGGGCGACGGCCATCACCTGGTGAACCGATGGGCGGTGCAGCAAGACGGCCATGCCGCCGTCTTGTCGTGCGGCGCGCAGCGTCTGATCGACGGTGTGGTGGTAGCCCACCCGGTGCTCTTCCACCCGCCACATCGGAAGCAGCTGATCGTGCAGGACCTGCGTGTCGGTGACCACCTGGTCGACCCGCGCCGGGAACCTGATCGTGCGGACCAGCTCCCCGTCGGTGACCACAAGCTCACCAGCAGCCGCTGGAGTTCGCACCTCCGATGTGCTCAGCGCCGCTGGCCCGCTCAGCTGGTAGCCCGCCGGGACCCGCAGTGAGTCAAGACTGGTCTCCGACACACTGCGGTGGATCGCTCCCAGCTCCAAGGGGTACTGCGACTGGTCGATGAGCAAGCCGAGGCCGCGCTCCCATGGCCCGGCGTCGCCATCGGCCTGGCGGTGGCGACGCCGAAGTTCCAGGTAGGTCGCGTACCGGTGATGGCCGTCCGCGATCAGCGCCTGATGAGGTGCCAGCTGCTCCTCGATCTCTCGCAGCTGCGCGGTTCTCGTGATCGACCACAGGCGGTGCTCGGTGCCGTCCCCGACGCCGACATCAACGAGCGGCGGACCCTCGCGGACTGCTGAGATGAGGTCACTGGTGCCGCCGCCGCCGTCGTACACCAGCAGGATGGGCTCGAGGTTCGCCTGCGCTGCGCTCATCATGGCGAGGCGGTCCGCGACGATGTCGGGGATCACGTCCTCGTGCGGGAGGATCGTGGATTCGTTGTGGTTGCGTAGCTCCAAGGCGCCGACCAGGCCGCATACTCGGTGCCCGGCGGCGCCGTACTCGTAGACGTACAACCCCGGCGTCGCGTCGGTGCGCAGGACCCCGTGCTCGATCCACCGCGACAGCAGCTTCGCGGCCTGGGTGTACGGGCTGTCGGTGCGGACGGGGTCGGCTACGAGGCGGGGCAGGATCAGCCTGACGATGTTGCGGGGGTGCTGCTGGAGGAGCTCGTCGATCATGGCCCGGTCCATCACGTCGTACGGCGGCGACGTGACCGCTCCGATGTCGGCTACCTCGTCGTCGTTGTAGCGGAGCCCCCGAAACGGTCGCAGCACGAGCCCTCTGCGCGGCTGACTTCCGGGCTCCGCCACGATGTCCACGCTGCATCGTACGGTGAACGACACCCCGGCTGAGGAAGGAAAGGAGGCGCCATGAAGATCTGCGCGCAGCCTCTCGCCCGGCACTACGACTGCGCGATGCTTGACCTCGACGGTGTCGTGTACGTCGGTAAAGACGCGGTCGCCGGAGCGCCGGAGGTGTTGGCGAGGGCCCGGCAGTTCGGTGCCAGGTTGGCGTTCGTGACGAACAACGCGTCGCGACCCCCGGACGCAGTCGCCGCTCAACTGGTGCAGCTCGGCGTTCCCGCAGAGACCGCCGACGTGGTGACGTCGGCTCAAGCCGCTGCCCGAGAGGTCGCCGACCGGGTGCCCGCCGGAGCCCGGGTGCTCGTGATCGGGGGCGAGGGCCTGGTGCGGGCGGTGCAAGCGGTCGGACTGCAGCCGGTGTCGTCCGCCGACGCACAGCCGGCCGCTGTCGTACAGGGGTTCGGGCGCAACGTGGGATGGCAAGAGCTCACCGAGGGCGCGGTCGCCATCCGCGACGGCGCGATCTGGGTGGCGTCAAACACTGATCTCACCGTGCCGACTACGCGCGGTCTTGCTCCGGGCAACGGCTCCTTCGTCAACGCGCTCGAGGCAGCGGTCGGCGCCCCACCCGCAGTGGTCGCGGGAAAACCGCACCGTCCACTGTTCGACGAGACGATTCGCCGCACCGGCAGCCGGTCACCGCTGGTGGTCGGCGACCGGCTGGACACCGACATCGAGGGCGCCAACAACTGCGGAGCCGACTCGTTGCTGGTCATGACTGGCGTCACCGAGGCCGCCGATCTCCTCCGGGCACCACCTGCGCGACGCCCGTCGTACGTCGCGTGGACTCTCGACGGGCTGCTGAGCGCACACGAGGTGCCAACGCGGTCGGGGACCAACAGGCAGCTGGGCGGATGGGTGGGCTCGGTTGTCGACGCGGGACTTCGAGTGAGCACCGTCACGCCCGACGTGGATCCCAGCGACGGGCTGCGCCTTGCGGCGACGGCGGCCTGGGACTGGGTCGACGCAAACAGTGGGGAGCGGTTGCGCCTCGATGACGCGCTGACGGCTTTGGCCCGGCTAGGTTGAGTTCCAACAGAAGGAGTCCACATGGCTGAGGTTGAGGTCAACCAGCCACGTCAGCCGCCGCGTGACGACGCACGCGTGCAGGTGGCACTTGGCCGGCTCGCCGAGCTCGACACGATCGGTATCGACGCCTCCGTTGCGGTCTACGACGACATTCATCGGTCACTGAGCGCGGCTCTCGA
>JAUJOD010000004.1:0-155439 GCA_030447865.1 Nocardioidaceae bacterium | reverse complement strand
GCGGCAATCCGGGTCGTCGATGATGCTGAGAACCCTGACTACGTCTCGCGAGGAGCGCACAAGCTCGCTGGGGCGATCGCCATTTTCGGACCGCAAGGCCTGCGCGTGGCGGGTCGGCACGCGCTCGACGCCGGAGCGTCCACCGGAGGTTTCACCGAGGTCCTGCTGCGGGCGGGGGCGGCGACCGTAGTCGCTGTCGATGTGGGATACGGGCAGCTGGCGTGGCCGCTGCGACGAGACGAACGGGTTACGACGCTCGACCGGACCAACGTCAAGGATCTCGACCCCGACCAGTTCGCCGTCGCGCCGGAGCTGGTTGTCGCGGACCTGTCGTTCATCTCCTTGACCAAGGTGCTTCCCCGGCTCGTCGACGTGGCCGCGTCCGACGCCGACTTCGTGCTCATGGTCAAACCGCAGTTCGAGGTCGGCAGAGCCGCTGTGCGCAAGGGCGGCGTCGTACGTGATCCCGTCCTGCGCGTCGACGCGGTGCTTGGTGTCGCCGAGTTCGCCTGGCCGCGACTCGGCGTGCGCGGTCTGTGTGCGAGCCCGTTACCCGGTCCGGCCGGCAACGTCGAGTACTTCGTGTGGCTGCACCGAGCCGGATCGGCGGTGCAGCGTGACGCGGTGGAGAAGGTCGTCGCACACGGTCCGCAGTGAGACAGGGCCCGCGGTGTGACAGCGCCCGCAGTGAGACAGCGCCCGCAGTAAGACGGCGCCCGCAGTGAGACAGTAGGAGCGTGACGTCTTCTGCCTCCGATGCTGGGCGCACGGTGTTGCTTGTTGTGCACACCGGGCGGGCGAACGCGGTCGAGGTGGCTCGGGCGGTGACGAAGCGGCTGATCGACTCATCGATCACTGTGCGGCTTCTCAGCGAGGAGTCCGTTGACCTGGGGATCGGCGGGGCCGTGGAGGTCTACCCCGATGCTGACGCGGCGAGCGGCAGCGAGATCGCGGTGGTGATAGGCGGCGACGGGACGATCTTGCGGGCCGCTGAGCTGACCCGGTTGGCGGGGACCCCTCTGCTGGGCATCAACCTCGGTCACGTTGGTTTCTTGGCGGAGGCTGAGCAGGACGATCTCGACACCACAGTCGACGCAATCATCGCCGGGGCCTACGTCGTCGAGGAGCGGATGACCGTGGACGTCGTGGTCAGCTCCGAGGGCACGAAGATCGCCGAGGGGTGGGCCTTGAACGAGGCAACTATCGAGAAGGCGGGCCGCCAGCGGCTGCTCGAGGTGGTCGTCGAGATCGACGACCGGCCGCTGTCGCGCTGGGGGTGTGACGGCGTCGTGTTCGCAACGCCGACCGGGTCGACGGCGTACGCGTTCAGCGCCGGCGGACCCGTCGTGTGGCCAGAGGTGGAAGCACTGCTGCTGGTCCCGATCAGCGCCCACGCGTTGTTCGCCCGGCCAATGGTCGCCTCGCCGGACTCAGTACTCGCTGCGGAGGTGCTGGCCGGCAGTGCCGTCGGGGGCGTGCTGTGGTGCGACGGTCGCCGCACCGTCGACCTGCCGTCGGGCGCGCGGGTGGAGGTACGACGCGGCGCCCGACCGGTGCGGCTGGCCCGCCTGCACCAGGCTCCGTTCACTGACCGCCTGGTAGCCAAGTTCGAGCTGCCGGTTGCTGGCTGGCGGGGTGCGGCGCAACGCCGCCGCCGGGGAGACTAACGCCACGCGCGGCGGTCCTAGATGCCTGCCGGCGGCCCGGCGTTGGGGCAGGATTGCCTCCGATGAAACTGACGTCTTTGCGCAGGTCGCGTCTGGCTGTGCCGCCCGGCGTCACCGGCACCGCCCGGCTGGACCGACGTACCAGGAACCTCGCCAAGCGGGCCCGCCCTGGTGACATCGCGGTCATCGACCACGTCGACATCGACAGAGGCGCCGCTATGGCGTTGGTGGATGCGGGGGTCGCCGGCGTCGTGAACCTCGCCCCGTCGATCTCGGGGCGCTATCCGAACCTCGGTCCGCAGGCGCTCCTTGATGCGGGGGTCGTGCTCGTCGACAACGTGGGGCAGGACGCCTTCACGGCCATCAACGACGGCGACCCGGTGCGCATCGATGGCGACACGGTCTACAAAGGCGACACCGCCGTCGCCTGCGGGGTCCGCCAGGACCACCGCACTGTTGCGACCGCGCTCGAGGCGTCCAAGGATGGCATGGCCAGCCAGCTCGAGGCGTTCAGCGCCAACGCGGTGGACTATTTGCGGCGCGAGCGGGACGTCTTGCTCGACGGTGCCGGCGTACCCTCGCTCACCACCCCGATCGACGGTCGGCACGTGCTGGTGGTAGTGCGGGCTTTCAGCTACCGCGACGACCTCGCCGCGCTGAAGACGTACATCCGCGAGAACTCACCGCTGCTGCTCGGCGTCGACGCCGGCGCCGATGCGCTGTTGGAGGCGGGCTACCGGCCCGACCTGATTGTCACCGAGGCCGACGAGATTTCTGACGCAGCACTGCGCTGTGGCGCCGAGGTGGTGGCGCACGTGTCGCACGATGGCCGGTTGCGGGGTCGCGACCGGCTGGAACGCCTCGGCGTGAAGGCCGCGACCTTCGCCGGCAGCGGCACCGCTGAGGACGCCGCCTTGCTGCTGGCGCACTCTCACGACGCGGCCCTGATCGTGATGGTGGGATCGCATTCTTCGTTGCCCGAGTTTCTCGACAAGGGCCGCTCCGGCATGGCGAGCGCATTTCTGACCCGCGCAGCTGTCGGTTCGCGGCTCGTCGACGCCAAGGCTGTCGCGCAGGTCTACCAGAACCGCATCCGCGGGTGGTGGGTGGCGCTCGTCGTCCTGCTCGCGCTCGGTGTTGTTGCTGCCGCGGTTGCCACCACCCCGGTCGGGCAGGGCTGGTGGGACGTGATCGACACCTGGTCAACATCGGCCTACGAATGGTGTCGGGAACGGCTGCGATGATCACGCTTCGTCGTTACCTGTTCTTCGTCCTGGCTGTGTGTACGGCGCTCGCTGCTGGCATCGCTCTCGGCGGCGGTCCGCTGCAGGGCCGGCTGGAACCCGACGAGCAGGCGGTCAGTTCCCGTACCTCCCAGCTGAGCCAGACGATCACCTCGCTGCGCCGGCAGCAGCTCTTCGACGACGCCGTGAGCGAGGCGACTAGTCGGCGAGTTGTGCGCGACCAGCTCGCGGGGCGGACCGTGGCGCTGCTGGTGCTGCCGACGGTGCCCGATTCGACGGTTGCCGGGGTCAGCGACGCGATCGCCCAGGCCGGGGCGACGGTCACGGTGACCGCACATCTCTCACCCGACCTGATCGACCCGGCCAAGAAGGCGTACGTCGACAGCGTGGCCGACGGCTCGCTGCAAGGCCGCGACGACCTTCCGCAGCTCGCCGGGGCGCCGACGTACGAACGCATCAGCGCGCTCGTGGCCCGGGCCTACGTTGGGCGCGGGCAGGACACCGAGTTCGACGAGGAGGCGGCCGACATCCACGCGGAGCTGGAGGGTGCGCGGCTGGTCTCGACCCGGGAGCCGCCCCTTCGCCGCGGCGCTTTGGTGCTGATCCTCGCTCCTGGGGCCGCTCCCACCCGGAGCGCGGCGGCGACTGCCTCCAATGTCATCTCGGCTCAGCTCGCGACAACGGTCGCCACCGCCAGTGACGGAGCACTGGTGGCAGGCCCACCCTCCGCAAGCTCACCCGGCGGGTTGTTGACCGCGTTGGGCGAGGTCGGGCGGCCAACGGATGTGCCGCTGTCGACCCTCAACGTCATCGCCAGTCCGGCCGGGCAGATCGCGGCGGTCTACGCACTGGCCGCCACCGCGAACGGGCAGCCGTGGGAGTTCGGCACCTCACCCAGCGGCATCCGGCTGCCACCGGGGCTCGCGCCCGTCGAGGACTGAGGAGGCGTGGCATGCCGGCGTCGCCTGCGGCCTTGCTAGGCTGGAACCCCGTGGACGGGCGGGTGTTCCCGCCGCACAGCGATTCCACGGGAGGGTGATGTGGCCGCGTCGTCGCCAACCAAGCACCTGTTCGTCACTGGCGGTGTCGCCTCCTCGTTGGGCAAGGGGCTGACCGCCTCGTCCCTTGGCCGGTTGTTGAAGTCGCGCGGCCTGCGGGTGACGATGCAGAAGCTCGACCCCTACCTCAACGTCGACCCCGGCACGATGAACCCCTTCCAGCACGGCGAGGTCTTCGTCACCGACGACGGCGCCGAGACAGACCTCGACGTCGGGCACTACGAACGGTTCCTCGATGTCGACCTCGACCGGCTCGCCAATGTCACGACAGGTCAGGTGTACTCCACCGTGATCGCGAAGGAGCGACGAGGCGACTACCTCGGCGACACGGTTCAGGTGATCCCGCACATCACCAACGAGATCAAGGAACGCATCCGGGCGATGGCCGGCCCCGATGTCGACGTAGTGATCACCGAGATCGGCGGCACCGTTGGCGACATCGAGTCGCTGCCGTTCCTCGAGGCCGCCCGACAGGTGCGCCACGACGTAGGCCGCGACAACTGCTTCTTTCTGCATGTGTCGCTGGTCCCGTACATCGGGCCGTCCGGTGAGCTTAAGACCAAGCCAACCCAGCACTCTGTCGCGGCGCTGCGGTCCATCGGCATCACTCCCGACGCGGTGGTGTGCCGCGCCGATCGCGAGATCAGCGCGGCGGTCAAGCGCAAGATCTCGCTGATGTGTGACGTGGACGAGGAGGCCGTCGTCGCCGCTGTCGACGCGCCGTCGATCTACGACATCCCCAAGGTGCTGCACTCCGAAGGCCTCGACGCGTACGTCGTCCGCCGGCTGAGCCTGCCGTTCCGCGACGTTGACTGGACTCGGTGGGACCAGCTGCTGCGGCAGGTGCATTCCCCCGCCGAGAACGTCACCGTGGCGCTGGTCGGCAAGTACATCGACCTCCCCGACGCGTACCTGTCGGTTGTCGAGGCCCTCCGAGCCGGCGGCTTCCAGCACTCCGCCCGGGTCAACCTGCGCTGGGTCGCCTCCGACGACTGCCGCACACCCGAGGGGGCAGCCGCGCGGCTCCACGACGTCGACGCGGTCTGCATCCCCGGAGGTTTCGGTGTGCGCGGTATCGAAGGCAAGGTGGGCGCACTGCGCTACAGCCGCGAGCAGCGCATTCCCACCCTCGGGCTGTGCCTGGGTCTGCAGTGCATGGTGATCGAGTTCGCCCGAAACGTCGCCGGGCTCACCGACGCCGGTTCCAGTGAGTTCGATCCCGAAGCGTCCCAGCCGGTCATCGCGACCATGGACGAGCAGCTCGACATCGTCTCCGGCGCGGGCGACCTTGGCGGCACGATGCGGCTCGGGTTGTATCCCGCAGACCTCGAGGACGGGTCGATCGTCGCGGCGGCGTACGGCACCGGGCGGGTCGAGGAGCGCCACCGCCACCGCTACGAGGTCAACAACAAGTTCCGTGGCGACCTGGAGGCGGCCGGCATGGTGTTCTCCGGCTTGTCGCCCGACCGGGAGCTGGTCGAGTACGTCGAGCTGCTCCGCGCCGTACACCCGTACTACGTCGCGACTCAGGCGCACCCGGAGCTGCGGTCGCGCCCCACCCGACCGCATCCGCTGTTCAGTGGCCTGGTCGCCGCGGCCCTGGACCGGCAGCGGGAGCTGCGCCTGCCCGTCGACGAGAGCGGGTTACGGCGCGTTGCCGTCGACGTGCCCGGTTGAGTAGGTTGCAGCACATGAAGATCGGCGTACCCACCGAGGTCAAGAACTCCGAGTATCGGGTGGCGATCACCCCAGCTGGGGTCCACGAGCTGTCGACCCGGGGCCACGACGTCCTCGTGCAGTCCGGTGCCGGGCTGGGGTCGTCGATCACCGACGAGCAGTACGCCGCCGCGGGCGCGAAGGTGCTCGGCACCGCCGACGAGATCTGGGAGACTGGCGAGCTGATCCTTAAGGTCAAGGAGCCGATCGCCGAGGAGTACCCGCGCATGCGTGCCGGCCAGGCTCTGTTCACGTACCTCCACCTGGCCGCGTCCCGGGAGTGCACCGACGCGCTCTTGGCGCAGGGGGTGACGTCGATCGCGTACGAGACCGTGCAGACGCCTGACGGAGCGCTTCCCCTGCTGGCACCCATGAGCGAGGTCGCGGGACGGCTCGCCCCGCAGTGCGGGGCTTACCACCTGATGCGCCAAGGCGGCGGCCGGGGAGTGCTGATGGGCGGGGTGTCGGGGGTGTACGCCGCCAAGGTCGTCGTCATCGGTGCCGGGGTCTCCGGCATGAACGCCGCAGCCATCGCGTTGGGCATGCAGGCCGAGGTGCTGTTGCTCGACCGCAACCTCGACAAGCTGCGGCAGGCTGACCGCATCTACCAGGGCCACCTGCAGACGGTGGCGTCCAACGCCTTCGAGGTGGAGCACGCCGTCGTCGACGCCGACCTCGTCATCGGCGCCGTGCTGGTGCCCGGGGCCAAGGCGCCGACCCTTGTCTCCAACCATCTCGTGTCGCGGATGAAGCCGGGCTCGGTGCTCGTTGACATCTCCATCGATCAGGGCGGGTGCTTCGAGGACTCCCGGCCGACAACCCACGACGACCCGACGTACCGGGTGCACAACTCGGTGTTCTACTGCGTGGCCAACATGCCGGGCGCGGTGCCGCACACCTCGACGTACGCGTTGACCAACGTGACGCTGCCGTACGCCGTCGCGCTGGCGGACAAGGGATGGCGCGAGGCGTTGCGTGCCGACCCGTCGCTTGCGTTGGGCTTGAACACCCACGCTGGGGAGCTCACCTACGCCCCAGTTGCCACCGCCCACGAGCTGCCGTTCCGCAGCCTCGACGAGGTGCTCGCCTGAACCACGACAGCGTGGTGCGCGCTGTGCAGACCTACCTCGACCACCTCGTCGTCGAGCGGGGACTCGCAGCCAACACACTGACGTCGTACCGACGCGACCTGCGCCGCTACGCCGCCTTCCTCACGACCCGAGAGGTCGACCGGGTCGACGCCGTCGGCCCGGCCGACGTGGCTGAGTTCTTGATGCGGCTGCGCGAGGGGGACGAGGCGCACCGACCGCTCGGTGCCAGCAGCGCCGCTCGCACTCTTGCTGCTGTCCGCGGCTTCCACAAGTTCGCGCTGCGCGAAGGGTTGTCGGCCCATGACCCTGCGGCGCAGGTCAAGCCGCCCGCGCCGCCGCAGCGACTGCCCAAGGCGCTGCCGTTGTCCGACGTCGAAGCGATCCTGTCCGCCGCCGCTGCCGGCGGCACGGCGCTGTCGTCGCGCGACGCCGCGTTGCTGGAGCTCCTGTACGGCACCGGGGCCCGCATCTCAGAGGCGGTGGGCCTCGACATCGACGACCTCGACCTCGACTCGGGCCTGGTGCGGCTGCTCGGCAAGGGCAGCAAGCAGCGCATCGTCCCGCTCGGGTCGTACGCCGCGCAGGCGTGCGGAAGCTACCTGACCCGGTCCAGGCCCCGGCTCGCCGCCAACGGCAAAGCCGGGGCAGCGGTGTTCCTCAACGGCCGCGGTGGCCGGCTCTCGCGACAGTCGGCGTGGGCGGTGCTGGCCCGAGCCGCGGAGCGCGCCGGGGTGAGCACTGCAGTGTCGCCGCACACGTTGCGGCATTCGTTCGCCACGCATCTGCTGGATGGCGGGGCCGACGTCCGCGTTGTTCAGGAGCTCCTGGGCCATGCCTCCGTCACGACCACCCAGGTGTACACGCTGGTAACCGTCGACCGGCTCCGCGAGGTCTACGCTACGACGCACCCACGGGCGTTGGGCTGAGCCGGTGCACAGATTTATCCGGGTCTTGTCGCGTGTCAGGCTCCGCCCTAGAGTCGCCGCGCTAGAGACTTGGCGATGTGTAGACAAACCGAGAAAGGGCGTGCCGTGAGCGAGCCGACATTCGCTGTTCCTCCCAAAGCCCCGGCCAACGTGCGGGTGGCAACGAAGCAGGCGCCGCGGGCCGCTGCGGCCGAGCGGGTGCCGGATCCCGGCTCCGAGCTTGGGCCTACGGGTCGCCCGTTTCCTGCCCTGCCGGAGCCGGGCCCTCGTCGCGCTCCCGTGGAGGAGGCTGCCGTTGACCAAGCTGCCGTCGGCCAGCGGAGCCCGGCCACGGTGATCGCGCTGTGTAACCAGAAGGGCGGCGTCGGGAAGACCACAACAGTGATCAACCTCGGCGCCTCGCTGGCGGAGTTCGGGCGCAAGGTGCTGCTTGTCGACTTTGATCCGCAGGCGTCGTTGACCGTCGGGCTGGGAATCAACCCCAACGAGGTCGACAGCACGATCTACCACCTGATGATGGAGCGCGACGTGCCGCTTGACGACGTCGTCATCCACACCGGAATCGAGAACCTCGACCTGATCCCGTCGAATATCGACTTCGCCGGTGCAGAGATGCAGCTGATCAACGAGGTGGCGCGCGAGCAGGTGCTCGCGCGCGCCTTGGAACCGGCAGTATCGCGCTACGACGTCATCTTGATCGACTGCCAGCCCTCGCTCGGGCTGCTGACCGTCAACGCTCTGGCGGCCGCCGACGGTGTCATCGTGCCGCTGGAGTGTGAGTACTTCGCGCTGCGCGGCGTGGCCCTGCTGAAGGGCACCATCGACAAGGTGCAGGACAGGCTCAACCCCAAACTGCAGATCGTGGGTCTGTTGGGCACCATGTACGACGGTCGCACCGTGCACAGCCGCGAGGTCCTCCAGACCTTGGTCAACGGATGGGGCGACGCCGTCTTCCACACCGTGATCCGGCGTACCGTCAAGTTCTCCGAAGCCACCGTCGCAGGGGAGCCGCTGATCGCCTACGCAACGAGCTCAGCCGGTGCTGATGCCTACCGTCAGCTCGCGAAAGAGGTGCTCGCTCGGTGTCCCGGCGCGTGAACCTCCCCGGAGCCGACGAGCTGTTCAAGACGACGCAGCCGGCGACTCCCAGCGCCGCCGGTCCGACTGAGGACGAGCAGGCGCGACGCTCTCCCAGCGCTCGGGTGCGGCACGACGAGAAGATCACCGTCTACGTCACGGCCGACGAACTGCTCGACCTCGAGCACACCCGGCTGACTCTGCGCCGCCATCATGGCCTCGCTGTCGACCGGGGCCGCATTGTGCGGGCTGCCATCTCCCTTGCCTTGGAAGCTGTCGAGGCCGACGGCGGCGAGAGCGCGTTGGTACGTCGGTTGCGCGAGCAGTGAGCCCCGTTGCCGCCCAGGTCGAGCCCGCGCCCGAGGCCGCGGGGTTCGCTGTGCACCTCCACAACTTCGAGGGCCCGTTCGACCTGCTGCTGCAGCTGATCTCCAGGCACCAGCTCGACATCACCGAGGTGGCGCTGTCTGCGGTGACCGACGACTTCCTCTCCCACGTCAAGGCGATGGGGAAGGAGTGGGATCTCGACAAGACCACGAGTTTCTTGGTCATCGCGGCGACCTTGCTGGATCTCAAGATCGTGCGGCTGCTGCCTTCGGCACACGTCGACGACGAAGAGGACCTGGCACTGCTCGAGGCACGGGACCTGTTGTTCGCCCGGCTGCTGCAGTACCGCGCGTTCAAGCACGTCGCTGGCATCTTCGAGCAGCGCCTGTCCGACGAGGCCAAGCACGTGCCCCGCACCGGAGGACTCGACGAGCGCTTCACGGCGGTACTACCCGACGTACTCATCGCTTTGGGAACCGACGAGTTCGCCGCCCTGGCGGCCGCAGCACTGCAGCCCAAGGAGGAGCCGGTCTTCACCCTGCAGCATCTGCACGCCCCGCCGGTGAGCGTGCGTGACCAGGCGGCCACGATCGTCGAAAGGCTGCGCCGGAGCCGGATCAGCACGTTTCGAGCACTGGCCGCCGACGCGCCGGACACGTTGACGACCGTCGCCCGGTTCTTGGCGCTGCTGGAGCTGTTTCGCGAGGGAGCCGTGGCGTTCGAGCAGGTCAGCCCGCTCGGGGAGCTCAGCGTCCGATGGACGGGAAGCGACAAGGGTGAGGTCGGTGTGGCCGACGAGTACGAGGAGTTGCTCGTGGCGGAGCCAGCATGACCACGGCTGACGCCCCGGCGGACCGGCTGCCGCTGAAGCCGCTGCTAGAGGCGATCTTGATGATCGCCGACGAGCCGCTTGCCCCAATCACCCTTGCACAAGCGGCCGAGTACCCTCAGGCCGAGGTCGAGCAGGCCCTGGTTGAGCTCGCCGCTGAGTACAGCGCGGCCGGGCGTGGCTTCGACCTGAGGCAGGTTGGAGCCGGTTGGCGGTTCTACTCGCGCGCGGACTACGCGGCGGTGGTGGAGCGGTTCGTCGTCGACGGCCAGCAGGCTCGGCTGACCCAGGCGGCGCTGGAAACCCTGGCCGTGGTCGCCTACCGGCAGCCGATCAGCCGCGCCCGCGTGTCGGCGATCCGCGGGGTCAACGTCGACGCGGTCATGCAGACCCTCGTCGCAAGGGGACTGGTCGACAAGTGTGGTACCGACGCGTCCAGCGGCGCGCACTTGTTCGGCACCACGGCGTACTTCCTGGAACGGATGGGCTTGACGAGCCTCGACGAGCTGCCTGACATTGCGCCCTTCCTGCCCGAGTTGGCGGACGTTGACGACGGCTGACCCGCCGCACCGCCGCTTCGAAGTCCGCACCGAAGGTGATGGCGGCGAAGGTGTCCGGCTGCAGAAGGTCCTGGCGCAGGCCGGCGTCGCCAGCCGCCGCGCCTGCGAGACCCTGATGGCAGCCGGCAGGGTCGAGGTCAACGGCAGCGTCGTGACGCAGCTAGGAGCTCGGGTCGATCCGGAGACAGCGGTCATCCGGGTCGACGGCAAGCGGCTGCCGGTCGCCGCCTCGCACGTCTACCTGGTCGCACACAAGCCCCGAGGCGTTGTCAGCACGATGGCGGACGAGCACGGTCGGCCCGATCTGCGGCAGCTGCTGAGCGGCCGGCCGGAGCGGCTGTTCCATGTTGGGCGGCTCGACACCGACACCGACGGTCTCATCGTGTTGACCAACGACGGCGACTTCGCGCACGGGCTGGCCCACCCGTCGTACGAGCTCACGAAGACGTACGTCGCTGAAGTCGAGGGAACTGTGTCGGCGAAGGTCGGCCGCCG
The DNA here is from genome assembly GCA_030447865.1 of Nocardioidaceae bacterium. Lineage (GTDB taxonomy): Bacteria > Actinomycetota > Actinomycetes > Propionibacteriales > Nocardioidaceae > JAUJOE01. The sequence continues at coordinate 144,449 of JAUJOD010000004.1, read as the reverse complement.
CCTGCTGGCGGGTGTCACGCTGACCGACGGCCCGGTCGCGGTGGACTCCTTCCGGGTGATCGGCACGCACTCCGGCCGCTCGATCGTCGAGGTGGTCATCCACGAGGGACGCAACCATGTCGTACGGCGACTGCTGGCCGAGGTCGGCCACCCGGTGCTGCGGCTGACCCGCACCGCGATCGGGCCCATCCGGCTCGGGACGATGAAGGCGGGTGACGTCCGGCCGCTCACCGCCGACGAGCTGGGGGAGCTGCTGGACTTGGTGCAGCTTTAGGCTGCAGGGCTGTCTGGTGCAGCTTTAGGCTGCAGGGCTGTCTGGTGCAGCTTTAGGCTGCAGGGGTGACCGCAGAAGCTGTGGAGGGGCCGGTCCTCGTCGTCGGGGCCGGGCTGATCGGCGCCTCGGTGGCGATGGCACTGACTCGCGCCGGGGTCGACACCTACGTACGCGACATCGACACCACAGCAGCCCAGGTAGCGGCGTCGCGTGGTGGCGGGTCAGCTGACCGGCTGCCTCAGGACCCCGCGCTCGTCGTGGTCGCGACGCCCCCCGACGTGCTCGGCGCCGAGATCGCCCGGGCGCTGCGGACCTACCCATCGGCCGTCGTCACCGACGTAGGCAGCGTCAAGAGCGAGCCGGTACGCCAGCTGCGCGAGGCCGGGGCACTGTCCTCGAGGTACGTCGGTGGGCACCCGATGGCGGGAAGCGAGCGATCGGGTCCGCTGGCCGCCGCTGCCGACCTCTTCGACGGCCGAGCCTGGGCGGTGGTCAGCCGGCCCGAGTGTGATCGGGCAGCCGTCGACCAGGTGACGGCGCTGGTTGCGCTGTGCGGCGCGGTCGCCGTACCGATGAGTGCGCAGGAGCACGACGTCGCTGTTGCTCGTGTGTCGCACCTGCCGCACCTGATCGCGGCCTTGACGGCAGCACAACTCGGCGGGGCGCCGCCGGAGCACCTGGCACTGAGCGGTCAGGGCGTGCGCGACGTGACCCGGATCGCCGGCGGCGACCCGCGGCTGTGGAGGCAGATCCTGACCGCCAACGCCGCGGCGGTCGGCGCGCTGCTTGCCTCCCTGCGCGACGACATCGACGAGGTCGTGGAGTCGTTGGCCGCTGGTGACGCTGAACGCGTCGAGAAGATCCTGGCCGCAGGCGTCGAAGGCACCTCGTTGATTCCCGCCAAGCACGGTGGACCGCCGCTCGCCCTGCAGGTCGTCACCGTCGCCGTTCCCGACCAGCCCGGTGCCCTGGCGAAGCTGTTCAGCGACGCAGGCGCCGCCGGGGTCAACATCGAGGACGTGCGTATCGACCACGACCCGGCGCGAGCGTTCGGGCTGGTCGAGCTGAGCGTGGCTGCAGATGCCGCCGCTGGCCTGGGCCACGCCTTGACCGAACGCGGTTGGGCGGTGCACGGGTAACCTCTGACCTCGAGTCGAGAACGCTGTCGAGAACGGAGACCTTGGTGAAGAGTCGGGTGCTGAGCCAGCCAGTGCGCGACGCGCTGGAGACGCTGGTGATCGCCGTGGACGGCACAGCCGGGTCAGGGAAGTCGAGCGCAAGCCGAGGGGTGGCGGAGGCGCTCGGGCTGCGATACCTCGACAGTGGGGCGATGTACCGGGCGTTGACCTGGCAACTTCTCATGAACGGCGTCGACGTCACAGACGCCGACGCGGTCGCCGCGAATGCTGACAGTCCCGAGATCGAGCCCGGCACCGACCCGCGGAAGCCGACGATCCGGCTGGGCGGCGTGGACGTCTCCCGGCAGATCCGTTCTGACGGGGTGACAGCCGCGGTCAGCGCTGTCAGCGCCGTGCCCCGGGTGCGGGAGCTGCTGGTGGCTCAGCAGCGCACTGTCATCGGGCCAGGCGGGATTGTGGTCGAGGGCCGCGATATCGGCACGGTGGTGGCGCCGGACGCGGCGGTCAAGGTGTACCTGTCCGCTGACCCCGCTGAGCGGGCACAACGCAGGTCGGCCGAGGCGCTGGACTCATCGCCGGACGTGCGGGCCGTGCAGGCTGACCTGCTGCGGCGGGACTCCTACGACTCCTCTCGCCCGGTCTCACCGCTGAGCGCTGCGTCCGACGCCGTGCTGATCGACTCGACGTACCTCTCACTCACCTCGGTGATCGACCAGGTCGTCGACTTGGTGCTGGACCGAGTGGGTGGGCGGCAGTGACCGGATCGGACGTGTCGAGGCGGGCTGGGCTTCGCGGCTCCTTGCCCGACCTGACTGACGTGAAAGCACCGCCGGCTCATTGGATGTGGGCTGGCCGGCTGTTGGCGCGGTCGATTCTGCGGGCCGGGTACGACAACCGGGTGCACGGCGTCGAGCTGGTGCCTCGGCGGGGCCCGGTGATCTTGGCGTCCAACCACATTGGGTACGTCGACGGGCCGTTGCTGGTCGGCGTTGCGCCGCGGCCGGTGCACGCCTTGGTCAAGCAGACCATGTTCGTGGGACGGCTGGGGTACGTCCTGACCCAGTTGGGGCAGATTCCGATCGACCGGGTTCGGGTCGATCCCCTCGCCATCAAGACAGCACTGCGGGTGCTCGCGGACGGTGGCGTCGTGGCCATCTACCCCGAGGGCATCCGGGGACTCGGCGATGTGAGCTGCACCAAGGGGGGTGCTGCCTATCTGGCGTTGGTGACCGGTGCGCCGGTTGTGCCGGTGGCGTGCCTGGGCACGCGCGAGCCCGGCGCGTTGACGGAGACGAAGCCGCGCCGGGGAGCTCGGCTCGATACGGTGTTTGGCACGCCTTTGCGGTTCCGCCCGACCCCCTGGCCGCGCACCAAGCCGCACGTCGCCGCCGTACAAGCGGAGATCCAGGCGGCGCTGGCGGCGCATGTGCGGGCGGCGTGCGAGCTGACCGGCCAGTCGCTGCCGGCGATGCCGACGACGAGCCCGGTACCGATATGACCCGCGGAGACGGCCTGAGCGAATCGGTGCTCACCGACGCGGGCACCGACGGCACCGCGGCTGACGGGGCCACTGCGCCGGTGCCGGTGGTGGCGGTCGTCGGGCGCCCCAACGTCGGCAAGTCGACGCTCGTCAACCGCATTCTTGGCCGCCGCGAGGCTGTTGTCGAAGATGTCCCCGGAGTGACTCGCGACCGGGTGTCCTATGACGCGATCTGGAACGGGCGGGCGTTCGCCGTGGTCGACACGGGTGGCTGGGATCCCGACGCGCGGGGCATGGCCGAACAGGTGTCGCTGCAGGCCGAGATCGCCGTGGGTCTCGCCGATGCCGTCGTGTTCGTGGTGGACGCGACAGTGGGAATCACCGACGTCGACGAGACGGTTGTGAAGATCCTGCGCCGCTCCGGCAAGCCGGTGGTGTTGGTCGCCAACAAGGTCGACGACATCCGAACGGAGGCCGACGCCGCGGCGTTGTGGAACCTGGGGCTCGGTGAACCGCATCCGGTGTCGGCGCTGCATGGCCGCGGGAGCGGTGACCTGCTCGACGCGGTGCTGGTCGCCCTCCCGGATGCTCCTGAGGAGGTCTTCGAACGCCCTCGCGGCCCGCGGCGGGTGGCCATCGTCGGCAAGCCGAACGTGGGCAAGTCCAGTCTGTTGAACAAGCTTGCGCGCGAGGATCGGGCCGTCGTCCACGACGTTGCAGGGACGACGGTCGACCCGGTCGACGAGGTGGTGCAGCTCGGGGGGAGGGCGTGGCAGTTCATCGACACAGCCGGGATCAGGCGACGGGTCAGGGAGGCAAGCGGCCACGAGTTCTACGCCAGCCTGCGGACCGCTGGGGCGATCGAGCGCGCGGAGGTCGCGGTCGTCGTGATCGACGGCAGCGAGCCGTTGACCGAGCAGGACCAGCGGATCGTCAGCTTGGTCGAGGAGTCGGGGCGGGCGGTGGTGATCGCCTTCAACAAGTGGGACAAGGTCGACGACGAGCGTCGGCGCTACCTTGACCGGGAGGTCGAGCGCGAGCTGGTGCGGGTTCAATGGGCGCCTCGGGTGAACATCACGGCGTTGACGGGTTGGCATGTTGACCGGCTGGTGCCGGCGTTGGATCGCGCCCTTGAGGGCTGGGAGACCCGCGTGCCGACCGCTGCGCTGAATGCCTTCCTTGGCCGCTTGGTCGCCGCGCATCCGCATCCGGTGCGCGGTGGCAAGCAGCCCCGTGTCTTGTTTGGCACGCAGGCTGGTGTGGCGCCGCCGAAGTTCGTGTTCTTCACAACGGGGCCGCTCGAGCCGGCGTACACCCGCTTTATCGAGCGCCGCCTGCGTGAGGAGTTCGGCTTTGCCGGTACGCCGATCCACCTGACCGTCAGACCCCGCGAGAAGCGGAAGCGTAGTTGACCACCGCGCCACCGGAAGCGTCAGCGCCTCCGTTTGTGCTTGATGAGGCACCGGGTGAACTGTTGTTCGAGGTGTGAGCGGGGTGGGTGGAGGATGCGGTTGCGGTGGCGGCGTTGGTCGGGGGTGGTGGCGCCGGCGCCGAGTACTGGGGGCGGCAGGGAGTGGTAGGTGCGGTTGGTTGGGGTGGTCCAGATGATCGCCCCGGTGTCGGGGTCTGGGGCCACCTTCATGAGGGGGTGGTCGCGGATTGTGTGGCAGTTCTTGGACACCCCTTGGGCGTTGGTGGCGGTTGTTGGGCCGCCGGCGGCGTATTCGATGATGTGGTCGATGTCGCGGATGGGGGAGGCGCAGTTGATGCCGCGGCAGTGTTGGTCGCGGATGGTGATGAAGTCGCGCAGGGCGCCGTCGAAGCGGCGCCGGCAGGTGTCGGCGGCGGTGAGGGTGCCGTCGAGGGGGTCGGTGTAGAGCCGTTTGACCCAGGTGTTGCCGGTGGTCGCGATTAGCCGGGCGACCGGGGCGGGGATGGGTCCGCAGCCGGTCAGGTCGGCGGGGTTGTCATCGGCGCCGAACAGGGTGGTGTCGGTCATGACCAGGTTGAGGTGCACCTTGACGTCGTCGGGCTTGGTGGCGCCGGTGACCCGTTCGACCAGGGTGTCGCACATCAGGTGGCTGATCGACCTGTCATCGCCGGCGGCGCGCAGGCTACGGGCGTGGTCGTCGAGGGCGTGCCAGCACGCGGCGGCTTGCTCGGCGGGCAGGTAGGCCGCCAGATACGCCGTACCAGGGGTGGCGGGGTTGACCGTGACGTGTCTGTCGGCGCGTTCTCGGGTGGCTTTGCGGGCGGCTGCGTCGGGGTCGATCTCGATCACCCGCCGCTCCACCAGGCCACGGATCTTGCCCGCCGGCACATCGGCGGCTTCTTCGGCGATCACCTGGTCAGCCAACGACTGCTGGGCCGGGTCGGCCAGCAGTTGGGTCTCGCGGGCTACCGCCCGGGCGGTCGTAACGTTCAGCTTGCCGTGCCGCAACGCCGCCAGCGTGTGCGGGTGCTTGGTGGCCAGGTTGTAACAGTCAGCCACGAACGACTGCGCGGTCAAGGTCGACAGGTTGCAGACCAACGACACCTCCGCGATCAGCGACCGGTACCGCCCCGGCGAATCCGGCACCCCAAGGTCAGCGTCGAGGGAGTTGCGCTGGTCAACAAAGGCAGCTACCTGCCGGACCTGCTCGGCCTGCAGCGCACAGATCTGCCGCTGCAGATCACCGATGCTGTCCAGTGTCGCCAACACAGCGTCCTCGCGGACAGCCCACCGGTCACTGCGCTTGTCCGGTCCTTCGCTACTCATGGACCGAACATATCTTCGAGCACCGACAGTCTTAGCCCATATGAGCCGGTCACGAACAATGTGGACAACTTTCCGCTGAGGAGCCTCCTGTGGGTACATCTGCAGGCGGCGAGCGAATGCGATCACACCTGAGCCGGACTTCTTGCCCAGTGCGGTGGCTGAGGTAGGCTGACGCCGCCTTGCTCGGCCGGGCCAGAGCGGGAAACGGGCTGTAGCGCAGTTTGGTAGCGCACTTGACTGGGGGTCAAGGGGTCGCAGGTTCAAATCCTGTCAGCCCGACTGCGAGAAGTAGCAGGTCAAAGGACATATTGATAGGATCTAGTTGTTACTCAGACGTCCTTTTCGCCTAGGCGCGTCCTTATGCGCGTCCTTATGTGTGGGGCGGCGACTGGAGTGGTGAGGTCACTGGAAAGGCAGTGAGGGCTGCCCCAAGGACGTCCAAAGCGTTCCTGGAGACGTCCGGTGCGATGTGACCGTACACGTCGGCGGTGATCGATATGCCAGAGTGCCCGAGGATCTGTGAGACGACATTCAGTGGGACTCGCTCCGAGAGCATCACCGAGGCCGCGGAGTGCCGAAGGGTGTGAAGCCCCACGCCGTCCAGTCCGGCGCGCCGGCACGCTGCGGACAGAGCACGCAGTGCGTTCCTGGGTTCGCAGGGTTCGCCGATGTCGGTGACGAAGACGTGGCCGCTTTGCACCCACAGCTGCGCCGCTCGATTCCGCTCGGCCTCGGTGCGCTCGCGGACAGCGATGAGGACGTCAGCGGCCGGGCCGGATAACGGGATCGTGCGCCTGGACTTGGCTGACTTGGGCTCAAGCAGTCTCAGGTCGCCGTTGACGCGGGCGAGAGTACCGCGAACCCGGACAAGTCGTTCTTCCAGGTCGACATCGTCCCAGGTCAGCGCGAGCGCCTCGCCTCGGCGCAGGCCGGTGTGCACCAAGAAGTGGAAGAGCGGCTCATAGCGTGAACCCCGAGCGGCCTCGAGCAGCAGGTTGACCTGGTGTGGTTCCAGAAATCTGGCCTCCCTCGACATCACCCGGGGCCGCCGAACAGTAGCGAACGGGTTCCGTGCCATCCGCCCGTCTCGGACCGCGTCGTCACCGATCGCTCGGGCGACTGTGTACACCTGTCGAACCGTGGAGTCGGAGAGGCCCTTCGCGCGGAGCTGGGTGACGAACCGCTCGACAGAGGTTGGGCGCAGGTTCTTCATCGGGAGCTTCCCGAGGTCGCTGCCGATGACGTGGTTGCGGGCGAGCCCAGCGTAGAGGACCTTGGTGGTCTCCTTGCGGTCGGACGCCGGCAGGCTGGACTCTAGCCAGCGCGCGGCGAACACTCCGAAGAGTCCCGAGTCGTCGCGTGCCGGGGCGCCGCCCTCGACGCGCTTCATCATGTCGCGAAGTTGTGCGCTTACTTCCTTCTTCAATGTGCTTGTGACCTGAGCGCGTTTGGCGAGGCCGGTGATTGGATCCTCGTAGTACAAGCGTCCTACCCACTTGCCATCTGGCCGTTGGTGTATTGATCCATCGCCCTTCGGGCGCCGACGCCGCATGATGCGATCGTTATGGACCCCGCCCATGGGAGTCAAGGGGTCTATTGAGGAGGGAAGGCATCTTGCACTGCTCCTCAGGTCTTGGCCTGGCAAGCGGCTTAACCCGAGTAGCCGCCCTAGCGTTTCCGTCATGAGCAGCTGGGAGCGCTCGTTTGACGCGCACCTCGGTGGTGGGGGGACTCTGTGACCACCACTCACCCCGCACCGGCGAGGTGCTCGCGCTTCGATAGTGCGACGTTGACGTCGCAAGCTCGCTAGCAAGAGTCCGGATCAGCGGAACGATCGTGTCGCCGGCCGGGAAGCCAACATATCGGCAGCTATACCCCAAGACAGCGAAGTCGACCAGGACGGTCTCGGTTCCGAGCTTCGCCGACGAGGTGTTGCGGCAGCGCCTCGTCGTTGCCGCCTCCGAGGACTCCAAGCACCTGCTTTTGTCACTCGCAACGGCACGCCACTCATGAACCAACGTGCGGCGGCGTCTTCGCAGTGTCATGACCGATGCTGGCGTTGAAGGGGTTACGCCTCACTCCTTCCGCCGCACGGTCGTAATGGTCCTCGACGGGGCCAGTGCCCCGACCTCGCGACCGAGAGGCTCGGGCACACCTCGTCGAAGACCACCAAGGAGCACTACATCGAGCCCGATGAGAAGGTGAACCCGGTCACCGTGGAGATCCTCGAATTGCTCGCTCCCCATGCTGGGGAGGTGAACCAGTGACGCGCCGTCGAAGCCAACACATACCTTTCCGAGGTTGACCGGCCGGTCACGTCGAGAGGGATGGCCCGGTTGCCCCGCGTGCGGGCCGATGCACGATCGCGGAATGCAGTTCAGGTCGGCGCCGCGGCGCCTCGCGTGCTGGAGTCGACGCTTCCGGCGTTGGACGGAGCCGGTCACGCGCCAGTTCGACGATGGGCGTGTGGTCGGCCCCGGCGAACGGGATGTAGCGCTCTGTGGGCGGTGCGACGGGAGCACCACCTACAGGAGGCGATCCTCGGCGTCAAGCTATCCCGACATGCCGACCCCCTCCCGGCCATCCTGGTCAGGAGGTCAGCCTTCTGACTTGGCTGTCCTTCTCTATCCGACTCGGGCCAGCGGTCGGCCGCGCCAGTTGGAGCTCGAGCGTCTTCGCCACCGGAGCTATCCGCTGTGGCTAGCCCGCGTGCCGTTCCCGACTCGCAGGGATTTCCAGAGTCAGGGGAACTGGAGCGGCTACGTCGCCCGGCTAGCTAACACGATGCGCGACTTTTCGGCCGCCTGGGTAGCACGTCGGTCGTCGCCTGCCGCCGGCGAGGAGGGCGCCGCGAGAGTCGGCATTGAGGCGCTGGCTCGATGAGGTCTGGGGCGGGCGTACGCGGATCTGTCTGGCGACGTTGGGACCCGCACATTCCCCGGATGATTCGGTAGGCGGCCACATATTCACCGCAAGTAAGACCCGGGACAACATCCCGGCCGTGTTGGTATCGGTGCGCAACGAGCAGGTCGGCGCCAAGCCACCGTTGACGGGCAGCGGCCTTGCCAGAATGCTCAAGAGCCGCACTGAAGCCGATCGGAGGCCTCTGGCTCCATGATCGCGGGCCGCTGTCACATGTAATACGCGTAGCGCGGCTCGGGCTCAACGCCGTCGGCCAAGTGTTTGAGAACGCTGCCGATCGACTCGGCGGTCCGAATGGTGATTGGCAGCCGCCCATCGAGCTGGGTGGCGTTCCAGTTCATCTTGGAGAGGGCCAGCAACTCGGCCGCGATCCGCTCTGGGCTGCTCTCAACATGCACGGGGCGGAAGGGGAGGCCGTTCGGCACGTACATCCCAGGATAAATCTGATAGAACGGTACGGCGCCCTTCGTGTAGAGGACATGACGGCTGTCGCCCAGGCTGAGCAGGGTGCCTCGGAGGGGCGGTTGCTCTCCTTGTCGGAAAAGTCGAGCGGCGTCGTCACGGGGGAGCCAGATCAGTTCCAACAGGTCGATTCGCTCTTCACTCGCTGCCGCCTGGAATCCTTCGATCTCATCGGGGGTGAAGGACGAGGTCTTGTGCAGCATGATCCGCGCCGGAGCGTTGCGATGTTCGCTGCGGTAGCGTCCGAGTGCCTTGTCAAGAAGATTCTGGGCATCCGCTCGCGTCAGGTGCGGCTGCCGGTCGTCGCTGGATGAGATAGCCGGGGCGCCGCGGACGATCACCCCATCGCCGCGCTCGTTGAAGATCTGCGCGACGCTGGTCTGCACGGTCTCCTGATCGCTGCTGCGGTAGAACGCGACGCCGACGTAGCAGGTGTCGAGGTCGCTCGACTCGCGGGTCATGCGCCATGGGAGGCCCCCAGCCTTGTAGTACAGCGCTGTGAATAGGTTCCAGGCGCGCGTGGCTTCGTCCTGCTGCCGGCGCGGCTCGCGCTGCTTGGGTTTGAACGTCGGATCCCAGGTCTCGCGACGAATGATCTGGATCGGCCGCTTCATCGTCAGCGAGCGGGCTTTGAGCAAGTCGCGGAAGTCGAAGCCGATCGGCTCCGGGCGCGGTTTAAGCCACGGACGATCAGGATTGGCGACGAGCTCATTGCGCTCCGGGAGGTCATCAGGTCGACAGACAAGGACCACATGACAGTTCGGTTCTTCGTCGAGAATCCGCAGCTCGGCGTCGTACAGGTCGACCGCCTTGCGGATGGCCTCGGCCGGGTTGAGTGTCGCGATGGTCGCAAGGGCCTTCTTGTCGAGCCGCCGCTCCAATCGGCTGGTGACCTCAAGCTTGGAGAAGAACCCGACGTCATTGTTGTAGCCCGGGAACGGAACGAAGAACCGGGCGAGATGGCTCTCCTTCGCGGCAACCTCGTCCCGACAGCGGTCCAGCCAGCGACGCACACCGTCAATCGCCTCCTGGGTGCCGACGATGCCGAGGCGCACGGTTCCAATCGAGTTGTCGCCTGCGTCAGCGGGCCCGAACGTTGTGATACCCGTCCGAGGATCGACGTGGCGGTGGCCGTTGCCGAACTCGAGCAGCGGCTCTTCCAGAACTGTCGCTTTCATGCCGGCTCCTCGAACAGTGAGACAACGTCGCTCGACCTCTCGTCGTCTTCCCGCTCGTCACGGTCAGCGCCCCTCTTCCATGACTCGTCGGTGATGCCGCGATGAACCTGGAACGACGCAAGCTCTCCGAACTCCAGGATCCTGGTGTTCTCGGTGAGGAGGGTGTCCTCGTTGCGGAGGTACGTGGCCCACATCTTCGTCTCCTGGAGCACGGCCGTGTTCTTCTCCCTGCGCTTGATGCCCGAGAGGTAGCTGTGCGAGAAGCGCGACTCGCTCGCTCCGTCGTGGGAGTAGAAGTAGGTCGGCGTCAGGGCGCAGTACCAACCATCATCTGCTGGGATGAACTGCCACTCCAGCGCCGAGTGCCTGTAGTACTTCATCTGCGTCGGGTCACTGGGCTTCGGGTAGCCCTTGAACACCGTTCGCCAGTTGGTGCCGCTGGTGTTTATTTTCTTGGGCGACAGGTCGTCCGTGGCGTGGAAGTAGAGCAGGTGCCGCCGGCCGTGCCAGCTGCACTCGGCCTTCAGGTCCTCCCGCATCCCTCCGTTGAGCAGCCAGACCAAGCGCCGCTCGCCGTCTGGCCCCTTGTCGAGAAGCTCCCCGATGGGATGCTCGGAGGATTCGCCTTCAACGACACCGGCAAGGGCCGTGCCCTCGACCGGCCGCCACGTCAGCAGCCGCCCGCCGTGCAGCACGAAGTCATGACGCAGTTCGAGTCCAGTGTCACGCTGGGCACGGTAGACATCGCCAGCGCGCCGGACCCGCGCCCTGGACGAGAGGTACGTCTCGGGCTGCGCAACCGACAACAGGTTGGAAAGAAGTGTCTCGGTGCGCTCTTCAGCTCCGGGGGCATAGGCGCGTCCACGCGGATCGGCGATGGCGAAGAACTGCTCGGTGACGTCACCCGTGAAGACCATCGCTCCCTTGTCGATCTCCACGCGGGCGCGCGCTCGCCTGGCGGGATCAGAGAAGTACGCCTGGATATCCACCCACCACGCCTCGTCGGTGCTCGGGCGTGAGACGACGAGGATCACCGGTAGGTTGGCCTTCAGCCAGTACTCCAAGTCCTTCTGCTTCAGCGGATAGCTGATCTGATCGTCGTTCTCGCCGGGGATGGCGTTGTCGTGCGCTTTGCTCTGCACGAGGACAGATGCGCTGGTGGCTTCACTCGTCGCGGGGTCGAACAGTTCGATCTCCCCGTCGATGCCCACGTCGACAGCGCGCTGGTGCCAAACGTGGCCCATGGCGGCCACCCGTCGGTGAATGAGGGCATGACCGGACTCACCGATCTGCTGGCTCTTGGTGAACTTCTTGCGATCAGCCAAGGCGGTGAAATCCTCCAATCCCTGAGAAGGGATCGACCCGAGGGCCTGTTCGGACTTCGACTGTACGAGTCGCCTCCGACATCCCCCGTGCGCCGCGCGGGTGCCTGAAGACCACGGCGGACTGTCGACTCCGTGCGCTACAACAGCCCCAAGGAATTCACGCTGGCGGCGGGGACCGTTTCGAGCTCACGCCGGAGTTGGTTCCCGCCCGCCTGAGCCCCCCATGTCCCTGAGGAGGTCAGGGAGTACTGGGCCGAAATCGACGGCGTGCGTTGGCCGGTCGAGCAGGTGACCGCCCTAGCTGCTGGCGCCAAGCGCTCTCGCTTCCAGTCGCAAGACTCGCGCCGCCGGCTGGCGAGTGTGGGGTTCCCGATTGGGTCGGGCAGCGGTCCCGCCGTCACGCGACCGGTCAGCCCCCGGACCAGCTCGACGGCCCGTTCTTGGCCCCGGGTTGGTCGGAGCCGCGCGAGTCTGCCCTTCTTCGGGGCGTGTCCACGTACGGCAGAGTCGCCTACCTGTGTTGTCAGACCGACGTTCTGAGGAGTCGACGGTGGAAACACTGCTCTTAAAGGTCCCTGACGTGGCCGCCCGACTAGGCATAAGCCGGGCCAAGGTGTACGAACTAATGGCGAGCGGGAGCCTACGTTCGGTGCGTGTCGACGGGTGTCGGCGAGTACTCACGGACGACTTGGTTGCTTTTGTCGCGAGCCTCGATGACCGATGGCCTGAGCATGGCTGCACCCGTCGTGGCTATGACTCATCCCCCCACCGGTGAGAGAACGGTCGACATTTGACCAGACGGTGGCGGGCGAGGTGAACTCATGTTCGTTCACGGCTTGCGTGCGATGACAGCTTGTTTTGCTGCTGTGAACTCCTCATCGTTGAGGACGCCTTGATCATGTAACTCCGCAAGTTTGCGCAGCTCATCGCCGAGCCCCGCTGCTGGGGGTGGAGGAACTGGGGTTGCGACCTGAACCGGGCCCTGTTTCGCTGCGGCGATTCTCTTACGTAAGTCATTGAGGTGTGGCGCAGGCTGCCGGTAAACCGCTTTGTGCAACGGCAGGCAGTTGGACAGGGTCCATGGATCGTTACTGTCCGCGTTGCGGCTCTGGTCGGCCCCGCGCCAGAAGTCTTTGTTAGCGGTGCCTTGGTAGCTGGGGGTGAGGACTTCCAAGACCCGTTCAACATGCCGGCGTTGTACTCGACGCCCGTTATCTCAGCGTAGGGGAATGTCGAAATCCGTCCACCCCCTAGTGACCCCGCCATGAATCCGGTCATGGCACCCGTCTTTACAATCAGCAGACGGTCATCGAAAGCGGCCAGCACTCCCGCTGCTCCGCTGCCGATGAGCAACCACGGCTTCTCATCCGCATCGGCGTGCCCAACGACCGTGCGATGCGCCTTGCCACTTGGCCGTGTTCCAACCATCGCGATGTCCTGGTACCAGGGGTCCGCAGCAGCCGCTTCTTGTTCGACCCTTCTCGACCGGTCAGCTGCTGCAGCCGCCCTGTCAGCTGCTGCAGTCGCCTTCGCCGCGAGAGCGTCAAGACGGCCGGCTTGACCGCCTCCCCCTGTAACGGGGAAGGCCGACGGGTCAACCTCATGAGCAGTATTCTCCGCCGCCACGGATTCCAACCAGCGATGCAGCTGCCCGAACGCCTCACGGTTCTTGTGAGTGAACATGACAGTGTCGCCGTTGCTCGGAGCGGTACCCGTTGATAACTCTGGCGTGTCTCCACCACCGAGGAGTAGTTGAAGCCATCCATTCATCAGGCGGGTGGCTGGCTTCAGGCGTACGCCGCGGATGGCCCGCAAGGGAATAACTCGAGGCTCAACGTTCTTTCCGAACGCACCCCGTGCAACTAAGCCAGAACGAGTGATGGCTAGCGTCCGTCCGTCGGTCTCGATCTCGCCGTTGAATCCGCGGTACCTCATGTCGCTCATTATGAGGCGGAGAACTCGTGGGGGCTAGCAGTCGGTGTGGAGTGCAGGAATCGTCGCAGCGGTCCTCCAGCGGTGCAGTGGTAGGGCCGAGGTGGTGGAACTAACGGCTTCGCACAGCGACGCCCAGCCCTCAGGGGGTCCGAGGGGAGAGTGCTGCCCTGGCGGGGCTGCAAAGTGCCAGCGGGTGGGGTTGGACAGCTCGGCCGGAGTGATGATCGGCCACTGCTTGTGAAGAACCCGATGGCAAGTCGGAGGACCAGCGCCAAGTCGCTCATGCCGGTGAGGCTGTCGCCAATCTTGTGGAGCGGCATGACGTGGTGAACGTCAACAGGTCCTCCCACGTAGTGGCGTGCGTTCGCCGCATGAAGGCGACAAGCAGGACGACCGGCTGCGAATGATGCTGGCAGGACGACTTCCCGCCGACGTTGCCCGCGTGGAGCGCCGTCAACCCGCGGCCCAGCGCCGCGCCGTGGTCGCACCCGCAGAGGTGATCGCCCGCCTCTGCACACCGTCCGGGTTGTGATCTTATGTGCGCCGCCCCGGATGGGTTCTATTGCCGGGGTCTCCGTCAGGCCAGGCTGCACTCCTTGACCTCGACGCCGAGGTCACCGCATCGCCTGCGAAGGTTCCTGACTGAACAGGTTGCCGCCGAAGTCCAGCAGGCACGTCCATGGGCACCCCCGAGTATCCCGCTTGGGTCACTGTCGCTCGCGAGATCGAGCTGCCGTCAGCCTCACGTGGGCAGGGCCTCCAGCACTTGGATCACGTAGCGACCGCATCCAGGGACGCCGATCCTCTCTTCGCATGTTTGGCCGCGGGAACTGAAAAGCTCGCCAAGCTGACCATCGGCCTATCAGCAGTTCATGCGATTAGCCGCCGCCAGAGCCCGTCGAGTGTTTTCCACAGGAAGCCTATCCAGTCCACCGCCGCCCGGTTCTTTCCATCAAGATGGCGGCACACGTGTCCACGTACTCGCAAGCGAAGCGCCTGTGGGCACTAAGAGCTAGGGGACCCCATGGTGGAGTGGCGTTACCGGAGGTGCGGGGCCGTCAACATGCATACGACGCATCCTCGTAGTCTGACCACTCGCAACCGTGCGCCTGACCTCTGGGGAGAGTGAGAATGCCTCGGGCCCGTTGGATCGCTGTCACGGCAACGCTCCTGGTGTTGTCGTGCGCTTCCTGCACCGATAACGCGGTCCCACGCTCCAGTTCGTCGTCGCACACAACGACGGCGAGTTCCCCTCGCGCGCCTTCGAGCTCCCCGATCGCGCCATCGACTCCGTCGACGTCAACGGTCCCGCCGTACTTGGCGAAGTACAGCAGCGAGGAGCGGAAGGCCTATGCGGAGGCGGTCGCCGCCTACGATCACTTTGCGGATGAGCAGGCGAAGATCCTGGCTGTCGGCAAGGCCACGCCGCAGGCGAAGCGCTACTACAAGAAGTACAGCGGGGACTGGCTCACCTATTGGAACGTGCTCCGCAAGCGTGAAGCGGATGGGATCCAAATAGAAGGCCGCGGCCAAACGATCCGAGTTAGGCCCACGCGCATCAAACTCGGTGACGACGGAAGCGGATCAGTTGAGCTTCGCGTCTGTGGGATCTCCAAGGGGGTAAAGGTGTTCCAGAACGGCAAACCCATCCGTCAGCCAAAGCCGACCCCGAAGATCGTGAACGTCTCGCTCTTCCGACTGGCGGATGAAACCTGGTGGCGCGTCTTCTTGGAGCGGGTGGGGCCGTCATGCTGACACGGGTGGTGGCCACAGCGGTCTTGCTCGCCGCGCAGCTGGTCTTTACTACGACGAGTGCGTTCGCCGGTGCCTGTCCTCCCGGACAGACTCCGGCACCGGCACCGGGCGGGGGCGTTATTTGCATCGTGGTGACGGAACCGGGACTGCCTGGAGACCCCGGCGACGACGGACGGTCGACGCCTGGTCCGAGCACCTGCCATCGAAGCAACGGGGCACCCGTTGACTGTGTGACCAAGTGGGGATTCTGGGATGACGTTCACCAGTGCTGGATCCATCAGGTCGACGTGCCAAGAGACAACCCGGTCTGGAGGGGGCACGCTGATGGATCCATCTGGATGTGCGCCCTCTTGGTCGATAGCGACCCCGTTGTCATGTTCTGGCTGCCCCCAGGCGCAGAACCGGGACTTGCCGATCCGGGCGTGCTGGCACAACAAGCAATGGGACTACTCCCGCTCCAGACTGCAAATGTGCATACAGCACCGAAGCACCCTGCCCATACCTATGTCGGTGTCGAGAACTGGCTGTGGGTTCCAGACTCCCAATGGACGACTCTGACCAAGACCGTCACGGCGGGCGGCACCTCGGTAACGGTCACGGCACGGCCCGACCGGGTCGTTTGGGACATAGGCCCCGCGACGAAGACCTGCTACGTGCCGGGTCGCGCCTGGCACTCCGGCATGACCGATGCAGCCACCACCACATGTGGTTACACCTATGAGGTGACCTCGCGTTCAGCTTCTAATGGGGCGTTCGCCTTATCGGCGACGATCCAGTACCAAGTGGACTGGGTTTGTGTGGGCGCGTGCACCAGTGGTTCCGGCTCCTTGGGCTTGGTGGATGCACCGGCCGGCGTGGGAAGGATGCAAGTGCTGCAACGGCAGACCGTGGTGGTTCAGTGACGACGCGCTCCGATTCCGACCAGCGCCCAACCACGAAAGCAGGGGATGCCAGTGGCCAGCGAGCTGCGGCTGACCTCTTGCGTCGCGGACGTGACCTGCCGAGGGTGCCGCGGCGGTATGGACAGTGGGCTGCAGCCGTCTTGTTCGTGCTAGTCACGATGCTCGCAGCCGGGTGGCTGTGGCAGCAGAAGAGCGACCGACAGGAGGTCCTCGCCGTCGGGGTCGCCGTTCCGGTGGGATCGGCAATTGAACGCGACGACTTGACGGTCCTGGAGGTCGCTGGTGTCGGAGACGCGATCAGTGTCGGCGAGGTCGACAGCATTGTGGGGAGTACGGCGGCGGTTGGGCTGGTGCCCGGTCAGGTGCTAAACCACGACATGCTGACCAGCGACCCGACCCCCGGGCCGAACCAACGCGTCGTGGGTGTCGAACTCGACGCGACCAGGGTGCCGGGCGGACTTGTCCCTGGTGACGTCGTGACGGTGCTTGCGGTTCCCCCCATGGGCGATCCGAGCACTGCGAACGAGTTGGAGTCCCCAATGGTTCTTGCCGACCAGGTGACGGTGTCGTCGGCGGTCAAGGTCGAGGGCGCCGGGACGCGGCTTACGTTGGTCGTTCCTGCGGGTCAGGCGAACCGCGTAGCGGCATACGGTGCCGCTGGCCGGGTCGCGGTAGTTCAAGCCCCCACGGGCGGTGATCGGTGATGCTGCTCGCGGTCTGTTCGGATAAGGGGTCACCGGGAGCCACGACTGTCGCGCTCGCACTTGCTTCGGTGTGGTCGAGTCCGGCGGTGCTGGTTGAAGCCGACCCGTACGGCGGCGATCTGGCCATTCGACTGCGCGCCAAGACAGGCGCGGCTTTGCCCGAGGCGCCCACTGTGCTGACCGTGGCGACCGCCGCCCGTACAAGCCACTCCCCGGCCCTCGTGTCCCGCTACGCCCAACACGTCAACGATCAGCTGTCTGTTGTGCCGGGGCATCTGGTGGCCGAGCAGCTCTCTGGCGTCCCGGATTGGGAACCGTTCGCGGCGGCGCTCGTCGCGTCGACCGTGCCGGTCGTCGCCGACCTGGGTCGACTGCACGCGGCCTCACCACTCATGCCGGTGGCCGTACGCGCGGACGTCGTAATCGCGGTGGCGAGACCGGATGCCGGATCGGTGATCCGGATACGGGAGCGGCTCAACCGGCTAGTTCCGACACTGGCCGCGATTCGTGGCGCGCCGCCGCGGGTCTTTCCGGTACTTGTATCTCCGAACCGTCACGGGAAGGCAGACGTCGGCGACCTTCAGACGATCCTGGCCGAGACCATTGCGGGGCCCCTGATCGTCGGTGCTGGCTTCCTCGCTCTCGATGCCGCCGCGGTGGGCCGGCTGGAGGCCGGGGAGGACCCGGCAGGGCGACTCGCCCGGACGCCGCTGCTGCGTACAGCCCGGACGCTGGCAACTGCCGTCGCCAGCCTGCTCGAGCCAAATGCCGTAGGAGCCGTCTCGGGGGATGTCACGCGGGAGGGTCTGTGACGGCGGACTTGGACTACGTTTTGGTCAAACGGTTGCAGGCCGAGTTGGGTCAACTCCGTCAAGTGGAGGTGGAGCGGCGCCGCGCCGCCGGGCTGCCGGCGTTGGCGGGGGAGGATGCGCACCAGCAGGGCAAGGCTCTGGTCCAGCGCGTGGTCACCGACCACGAGGCACAGTTGGCTGAGTCTGGTGCCGAGGGGATCGCATGGGAGACGCGCCAGGACCTGGTCGAGGCTCTTGAAGCCCGACTGTTCGGGGCAGGCAGTCTGCAAGTCCTGCTGGACGATGAGTCTGTGGAAAACATCGATATCAATGGCTACCGGCATGTGTTCGTGGAATACGCCGACGGCTCGACCACGAAGGTCCGTCCCGTCGCGGCGTCGAACGAGGACCTGATCGAGACCATCCAGACTCTCGCCGCCCACGAGGGTCTGTCCACGCGTGCCTTCGACGTGGCGAACGTGCGGGTCAATCTGCGGCTTCCGGACGGGTCCCGGCTTTATGCAGTCCAGTCGGTCACCCGCGAACCGGTGGTCTCGATCCGGCGGCATCGGTATGCCCGGGTCGGTTTGAAGGACCTGATCGGCCTCGACACGCTCGACGAGGAGTTGGCTGACTTCCTCGCGGCGGCGGTGCGTGCGCGTAAGAACGTCATGGTCGCGGGTGGGACCAGCGCCGGGAAGACCACGCTGCTGCGAGCGTTGGCGACAGAGATCTCGCCTGAGGAGCGGATCCTGACTGTGGAGAGGTCCCTCGAGTTGGGTCTGGCCGAGGATGCGGAGGCGCATCCAAACGCGGTCGCGTTCGAGGAGCGGCTCCCGAACGCCGAAGGTGCCGGTGCGGTGACCATGGCTGAGTTGGTGCGCGACACCCTTCGGATGAACCCCTCGCGGGTGATCGTGGGCGAGGTTCTCGGCGACGAGGTTGTCACGATGCTGAACGCGATGACCCAAGGCAACGACGGGTCGTTGTCCACGATTCACGCGAACTCCTCGGCCGACGTCGTCCAAAAGATCGCGACCTATGCGATTCAGGCACCGGAGCGGCTGCCCTGGGAGGCAACGGTGCGACTGGTCGCGTCAGGTCTGGACTTCATCGTTTTCATCCGCCGGTTGCGTGGTAACGGCGTGCAGCGGCGGGTGGTCGAGTCGATTCGTGAGGTTGCCGGCATCACCGAGGACGGACAACTCGCCACCAATGAGCTCTGGGGACATCATGCGAGCGGAAAGGTACGCCGCAACCAGGGCGTGCAGGTGCGTTGTCAGGACGACCTCCTCGATGCCGGATGGCGTCCCGAGGGTGAGGGGTGGACCTGATGGTCGGCTCATCCTCACTGTCGATGCTCGCTTTCATGCTGCTCGCTGTCGCGTTCGCGTTCGGAGTGCTCGGACTGGCGCGGCTGGCCGGAGGACACTCGCTGATCCCGAGACCACGCAAGGTTGCGCGTCGAGCAGATCCCAAGGTGCTGCGCACTTATGCCGGGGCAGCAGCCGTCGGGATGATCGTCCTCATCCTCACCCGCTGGCCGGTGGCTGGCCTGGCGGCAGCTGGGCTGATGTTGCTCGGTCCTCGGATCTTCGGTGGTGCTGCAGCCGGGCGACGTGACCTGGCGAGGATCGAGGCCATTGCGAGCTGGACAGAATCGTTGCGCGACACTGCGGGTGCCGCCGCTGGCCTGGAACAGGCGATCCCCGCGACACTGGCCGCCTCGCCACCCCTGTTGCAGCGTCCGCTGCGGGATCTGGTTGCTCGACTCGACGGCCGGGTCCCCCTGCCTGAGGCGCTCGCCCGGTTCGCTGACGACGTCGCTGATCCGGCGGCGGACATGGTGGTCGCTTCCCTGACGCTCAACGCACGGCAGCGCGCAGGTGGGCTCGACCGGATCCTCACCTCGCTGGCGACCTCATCCCGCGCGGAGTTGGAGATGCGCCGCAAGGTAGAGCTCGAACGGCGCGGGCTGCGGCGTCAGGCTCAACGGATCGCGGGCGCGGTCACTGGTTTCGCCATACTCCAGGCGCTGTTCGCGCGAGGCTGGGTCGAGCCGTACTCGACCGCCACAGGTCAGCTGGTGCTTGTTCTGCTGATGGGGTTGTTCCTTGCGGCATTCATGCGGATGAGGTCTCTGGCCGAAAGCCAGCCTCAGGTTCGTTTCCTCACCTCGGCTGAGACGGTCACCGAGATCGCGTCCTTCAAGCCGCGGCTGGTGAATGTGAGGGAGCGGCCATGATCGCCTTCATGCTCGCGGCGGGCTGCGTGGCCGTCGCTCTCCTCCACGCCTATCGGCTCGCCGTCCCAGCGCGTGCGGACATGGTCGCCGGGGTCGGTCGCTGGGACCAGGCTCGCGGTCGCGCCTCTCGGGTGCAGCGCATCGGCACTGTGGAGGCCGGGACGTTCAGTGAGCGGCTAGCCCGCTCGATCGCCGAGCAGTTCAGCCGACGAAGCCGGGACCTGACTGGACTGAATCAGAACCTTGCTATCGCTGGGACCACTCTGGAGATACATCTGTCGAAGGTTCTTACCTTCGCTCTTGCTGGCCTGCTAGGACCGATCGCGATCTTTACCGTCCTCGGTGTCGCAGGTC
Source organism: Nocardioidaceae bacterium (assembly GCA_030447865.1). Classification (GTDB taxonomy): domain Bacteria; phylum Actinomycetota; class Actinomycetes; order Propionibacteriales; family Nocardioidaceae; genus JAUJOE01. The sequence continues at coordinate 124,225 of JAUJOD010000004.1, read as the reverse complement.
TGCGGCTGCCCGCACCATTTGCGCCTGCCGCTGGGATTGCTTTGGCTGGGGTGATGGTGGTTGTGGCACAACGCGAACTGCAGGAGACAGCCCGGAAACTGCGAACTGAGTTTCGTCGTACCTTGTCGATTTATCTCGATCTCGTAGCCATGTCGATGCAGGCTGGTCGCGGGCACGCCGAAGCCCTCCCGGCCGCGGCAGCGATCGGAACCGGATGGGCGTTCACCGACATCTCAGACGCGATCCACGGCGCCCGGTTCTCCGGCATCACCCCGTGGGCCGCACTTGGCCGGCTCGGACACCGGCTCGGGGTGCCTGAGCTCAGCGACCTCGAGGGGTCGTTGCGGCTAGCGAACGACGACGGCGCCAAAGTCAAAGCCACGTTGGTCGCCCGAGCCGGAACCCTGCGCGCGCAACGGATCGCCGACGCCGAAGCCGACGCCAATCAGGCCACCGAGTCGATGAAGTTCGCCCTTATCGTCATGGTTTTCGTCTTTCTCGCCTATGAGCTTTATCCGTCCATCGCCCGGCTGTTCGCCGGGTGACCGCAAGGGGAAAGGAGAGATCGCAAATGGAAGCAATCCAGGTGTGGGCCGCTTGGCTCAGGGCACATGTTGCGCTACGTGACCAGCGCGGCTTCACCGCTGTCGAGTGGCTGCTCATCGCACTCGGAGTGATCACCATTGCTGGGATCGCAGTAGCGGCCGTTCAGGCGTACGTGACTGGGCAATCCAACAAACTTGGGAGCCCTTGATCGGGGGAGCCTGACGTGAGAGCAGCGCGTTCGAAGTGTCGTGACGAGCGGGGTGTCGTCGCGATCGAATTCATGCTGGTAATCAGCATGCTCATTGTGGTGTTCCTACTCATGCTGCAGTACGCCGTACGAGCCCACGCCGAACGCATCGCAGCCGCCGCTGCCGAGGAGGGACTGGCCGCCGCAGCGACCTACGACGGCACCGCCGCTGATGCCGAACGCGTGGCCCTGGATTACCTGACCAGGCTCGGCCCCGGACTCAACACCACCACGGTCGACGCTAGTCGCAACGCCACGTCGGCCACCGTCACAGTATCCGGGAACGTCGACCAACTGATCCCGTTCCTCTCGATCAGTGTGAACGTGCGCGTTGAGGGGCCCGTAGAACGGTTCGTCGAAGAGTCCACCGGGGCATCGCCGTGAAATCACGTGTGCGTGGCGAGCGCGGGTCGATGTCCATCGAGATGGTCCTGCTCATCCCGGCGTTGGTGGCTTGCATCCTCGCAGTAGCAGCCGGAGCTAGGTACGTCGACGCCCGCGCGCAGACCTCTAGCGCCGCCTTCGTCGCAGCACGCGCCGCCTCACTCACCCAGAATCAAGAGGCAGCCGTCGCCGCGGGTCGCGAAGCCGCCTCAAGATCACTCGCCGAGCGAGGGCAGGCATGCGCACGCCTCACTGTGCGCATCGATGCGGGGGAGTTCCACCCCGGTGGCCAACTGCGAGCCACGGTCACCTGCGTCGCCGACCTATCGGACCTGACCGGCTTCGGGCTTCCTGGTCACAAGTCGTTCACCTCGACCGCGGTAGTTCCCATCGAGGAACACCGGGTGCTGTGATGCCGAGGCGCCAGTGGAGTCGAAACGAACGGGGGAGCGCCTCGATCTGGGCGTTGCTCCTCACCGCCGGGGCCTTTACTGTCCTGCTCGGCCTCGTGGTCGACGGCGGGAAGGTAATCGAAACCCGCCTTGAGTCTTCACGCACAGCAGCCCAGGCCGCCCGCGTCGGCGCCGACGCGCTGTCTCAAGCCAGCGTCAGGTCCGGACATGACGAAGTAACCGCAGGCGCCGCCATCCAACGTGCGAAGTCTTACCTGTATGACGCCGGTATGACCGGGACCGTCCGCATCGACAGCGACACTGTCACGGTGACGGTCACCGGTCGCAGCGACACGGAGATCCTCGGCGTAATAGGCATTGATTCGTTCCCCATCAGCGAAAGCCAGACCGCACGGGCGATCACCGAGGAGGAAGCACCTTGACATCGGGGATCGCAAAACTTGGACTCTGGCTGCGCGCCGTCGCAGCCCTGATCCTGATCGTGGCACTCGCAGCGGGCGTGCCGTGGCTGTTGCTGAAGACGGTCGCAAACCCCGTCCCTGGCGGCGGTTGGAGCTGGGCCCAACCAGTTACTAACGAAGCAATCCTCGGTCTCATCGCGGTGATCGCATGGCTGTTCTGGGCCCAGATGATGGTCTGCCTGCTCATCGAGATGGCCGCAGAGCTCCGGCTCGCAGCCGGCCGCTCGGCCGACTGGATGACCAAAATACCCGGAACCTTCGGTTCACAGCAGAATCTTGCCCGGGTCCTCGTGCAAGCAGTCGTCGCGGTCGGTATCGGCGCTGCTGCCGTGGCTACCCCGGCAACTGTGAGCTTTGCGCGCGCAGACTCGATCGACCAAGTCGCATCCGCGGCTGGGGGGCGACTACCAGCGTTCGCCGCGTTCGACTCCCCCAGTAAAGAGCGGGCAACTCCTGCGCTGCCCGCGAACGGATCAGACCCGGACCGTCAACGAACCAGGACCATCGAGGTCACCAAGGGCGACACCTTATGGTCCATCGCCGAGCGACACCTTGGCTCTGGGGAACATTGGCGGCGAATCGCCGACCTCAACGACGGCAGGCTCATGCCGGACGGCGAGCGATTCGTCCAGGCCTCGTCCATCCGACCTGGCTGGCAGCTCCTTCTCCCCGCTCCACGCGGTCACACCGCTACGACGCAGCTTACGGAGGTCACTGTCCTTGCCGAGGACACTCTGTGGGGCCTTGCCGAGGAGGCGTACGGCGATGGACACGACTGGACGCGCATATACGACGCCAACCGAGACCAGATCACTGATCCTGACCTGATCTATCCCGGTCAGGTGCTCGACGTTCCAAACGGCGACATCCCCTCCGCTGACCGCCAAACGGAGCCGGAGCAGCGCCGCGATAGGAGGCCTCCCAGTACTTCACCGGCGCAGGACTTGCCGGAGGTAGCCCCACCCCGTTATCCAGAGGCGATCCCGGGCGAAGACGTCCCGAGTGCGGCTCCAGAGACGACACCTGTTAGCCCTGAGCACGTCTCGGAAACAGACGGTGCTGAAACCTCAGACCAGGCCGGCGACGGACACTTGACCGCAGCTTTGGTGGGCGGTGGCGGGCTCCTCGCGGGCGGCGCCCTCGCCGTGTTGCTTGCTCGTCGTCGCACTCAGCTGCGCGCCCGAAGGTCCGGTCGCACCATCGCGTCGACTCCGGCTGAACTCCTGACCGCCGAGGCGATACTGCGCTCAACGGGTTCGGCCGGGGGAGTCTCCGCTCGCTTTCTCGATCGAGCGCTGCGAGACCTCTCATCCCGGTTGGCACGAATGGGCGCAGCGCTGCCCGAGGTGTCGGCGGTGAGGCTCGGTGACGACCGCCTAGAGCTGCTGCTCGCCTCACCTCCTGCGGGGCAGCCGCCGGTGCCGTGGACCGAAGACGGCCCTAGACAACGCTGGACCTTGACCCGTGGAGCATCGCTGGAGGACTGCGACGCCCTCGCGCCGTACCCCGCACTCGTGGCCATCGGCACCGCGGATGACGGCGCGACCTGGCTATTGGACCTCGAAGCCGCAGGACTCGTTCGGCTTGTCGGCGACCGCGGCGTTTGCGAGGATCTCGCACGCTTTATCGGCGCCGAACTGGCTTTGAACGTGTGGTCCGACGACGTTGACGTCACGCTGGCTAGCTTTGCCGAGGAGCTTGTCGGACTGAACCCCGCCCGCCTGCAATACGCGGACCAGCCCGACGTCGCCACCCTCATCAAAGCCGTGCGTCGCGTCCACGACGGCGAGCAGGTGATGAGGTGCGACGTGCTTGGCGGCCGCGTGGACGGAGGGGGAGGCGACACTTGGATGCCCACGATCCAGCTGATTGACGTGCGGGGTGAGGCTCATCGGCTTCGCGACGACATCGACCGGCTCCTCGATGAGTTTGCGAAGCAGCCCGGTCGGGACGCGGTCGCGCTCATGGTGATCGGAGACACGGCTCTCCTGTCGGGTGGCACGGCTTTGAGGGTCGATAAGGATCGCAAGATCGAGCTATCACCCTGGCAGGTCCAGTTGACGGCGAACCAACTCACCATCACCGATGCCCGAGTTATCGCGAGTCTCCTTGATGCAGCTGACCACACCGAGGATGAGCCGATGCCGTCTGCCTCGGGTGCCCAGCCCTTCGAGGAAGTCTCCGACGCCGCCGGTGGGCTCCGAGTCGAGCTCACTGAGCCGCGGAACGGGGAGGGCACTGATGAGTCGCTGCTGCCGCTTGCCGATGAGGAGTACCTCGCGGCGGCCGCGACAACCCCGGCCGACCTGGCTGCGCTCGCGCCGAAGGTCCCCCGAGCGGCGCGATCCCGGGCGCTCAGCCTGGAGGCTTCACTCGACGAGGACCTCGCCGCGTGGTCAGACCCGGCGTCGTCGCGACCACGCTTGCGACTGCTCGGACCGGTCGAACTGCGCGCCGCTGGCGAGAGAAAGCCTGACGTTGATCGGCGTGGTGCCTACTACATCGAACTTGTCGCCTACCTCGCCACACGTGACCATGGAGCCACACCGCAACAGGTAGCGGAGGCATTCCATGTGCAGACCAACACTTTGCACAGCCGTATTGCCATTCTTCGCAAGTGGCTTGGGACCGACCCGGTCACTGGGGACTGGTACCTCCCGGAATCGACGCTGTCCCCGTCTGGGAAGGCGCGTGGTGTCCCGGTCTACGAAGTAGTCGGCCTCCTCTGCGACGCGGGTCTGTTCAAGCGGCTACGGCTGCGGGGGCAAGCGAGAGGTCCGGCAGGCGTGGAAGACCTCGTGGCCGCTCTGCGACTCGTTGACGGCGTGCCGTTCGACCAGCTCAGACCGGGCGGGTACGGCTGGCTCGCGGACGCGCCACACGACCAGTACCTCACCGCCGGCGTTGTCGACGTGGCTCACATCGTGGCGACCCACGCCTTGGCCGACGGCGACGGAGATCTCGCCCTTTGGGCCAGTGAGCGAGCTATCGCAGCCGCTCCTTCAGAAGATAAGCCGAGGCTGGACCTCGCACGGGCTTTGTCCGTCCTAGGACGCACCGCCGAGGCCGACGAGTATGTGGCCGCGCAGATCCACAACCGCTCTGACGACGGCGGGCCACCACCGAACCCGTCGATCAGGATGACCGAAGTCCTCCAGGCGCTTGGGTGGCGCCACCGTGCCGAGTAGAGGCGCGACCTGACCTGCGTCCAGGCAAGCTCCTCCGGGCAAATCATCGGCAGTTGATGTCCGGCTTTTGGCGCCGCTGAGCTGCTCGGCGCACGAGTGACGCTGAGGCGTCCCTACCTGCAGCGAATGCGCTCCCGGCGGGACGGCGCGACACGACGTCGACTTCAGCGTCGGTGAGCTCCACGACTTGAGGAGCCGCGTGGCCCACCTCGAGCCGGTCCTGGCGGTTCATATCGCGGGTAGGCAACGATCTCACCTCGAACTCAGCGGCCAGCTTTGGACCAGAACCCGGAGCGCACTCCGGGCAACGTCTCAGGCGCGAGCTGATCGCTGACGGCCAGTCGTTCCGTCGCCTGCGGCGGATCCGCCATTGCCACACGTGACAATTGGCAGTCCTCCCGGTGCCGCGCGTGCCTTACCGCCCTTCACGGCTGCCCGGTCCTTGCCGTGGTCGGTTACCGCAGGCTTGTCCTCCTCGGTCGCGCCGGAGGCGATGGACCCGGCGAGCCGCGTTCAGGTCCGTGGGGCGCTTGCGTGAGCGGTCAGGCATAGGGAGACCACTCCTAACGCTCGAAGCGCGTCTCTAGGCGAGAATCAAGCACACATTGGATCCGGTCGACGTACACGGGTCCCATCGGAGGCAAGTTGCTGACGGAGAACCAACCGACGTCTACGCTCTCTTCATCCGCTATGTAGGCAGTACCGCCGTCGTATCGGCACTTGAAGAGAAGATCCAGGTAGTACGCCTGATCACCGTTGGCATGCTCCGTCAGATGTGCCGCGCCGACCCGCGCCAGGCTTTCGACGTGGATCCTTACCCCGGTCTCTTCCATCACTTCACGGGCGGCAGCAACCGCTGGCTGCTCGCCGGGGTCAATGATTCCTGTGATCGGCGCCCAGGCGCTGTTATCCCTCCGCCGAACCAAGAGCACTTGAGAACCGCGAAGGACTACGGCGGTGACGGCTGGCAGCCACAGGGGATCATGCCCGACATGCCGTCGCAACGCGACAACGAACTCAGGGATCGGCATACCCTCAGTCTCGCGCACCACGGGACTTCAAACTGACCCACTACCGTCCTCCGGGACACGTGGACCTCGCGTAAGCCCCCGGCCCAATGGCTCGGCCTGGACGGGTCTGGATTCCTGTACAGGCGCCTTTCCGCAGATCTACCCCCGCGCGCTTCCGCAGTGGTGAGCCATCTGGTGAGCCGGGTGGTGAGGCCCCTGTTCAACCGTGAATGCCTTGTGCGTCTCACGGAAGGACCGGGGAGATGGATCCGGTTGCATGGTTGGGTGTCTCGCCCGACGAACTGAATGAGCAGGTCTCGGGCCCCGTCTGGGCCCGCTGGGTCGAGGCGGAGCCGGACCTTGGCGCCTTTGCGGGCTTGGCGGAGCTGCACGGACTCCGCGGCCTGGACAACGACCCGCCGCTTGGCGCACTGATTCGCCTCGCTGCCAAGGATGGCGGGGACGACTCGTTGGCCGCGGTCGGGCTGGCTCATCAGATGGAGCGGGGTGCGCGGTACTTGATGCATACCTTGCGAGACCTGGCCGACGACATCGACGAGATGGTCATGGCCGCGTTGTGGGTGGAGATTCGGTGTTTCCCGTGGCGACGTCGTAGCCGGGCCTATGCGGCAAACCTGATGCGTGACACGCGGGCCTCCGTTCTCGACACTGCGAGGGAGCGGCGTCCAGGCGGCCGCTCATCGAGCGTCCTCATCGACCCCCAATCGCCACTCGTCGAGTGGCTTTCCACGCCGGAGGTCATGAGCCGGTACGAGCCCATCCCGTCCTCCGAGCAGACGGCCATCGAGCTGGTCGAACTGCTCGACTGGGCACTCGCCAGTGGTGTAATCGGCCGCGCTGACGCCGGCCTCCTGCTGGAGCTCATCGCGGCCGGTGAGGACATGGCGGACCAGGACACTCCATGGATGAAGCGCGGAGTGTGCTCTCAGTCCGCGGTTCACAGCGTTGCGGAACAGCGTGGCGTCAGCGGAAAAACGATACGGCGTCACAGGGACTGGATCGTAGCCGCGTTGCGCCAGTCCTCCGGACGATACCTCCAAGAAGTTGCCTGACGCGTGTCCACGAACACACTCAGGAAGCACCTGTGGTCAGCATGACGATGAACTTTCAGTCGGAGCGTCCAGCTGATGACGAGAGCGACATCCACGGTGGGGATCCCGAGTGGGTGGCGGACCTCTTCGACACAATCCGCGACGGTGACCTCGAAGTAGCACTCGCAGGTTTCGAATCGATTCTCCGCCCGATGCGAAAGGCCGCAAAGGCCCGGCGAGTCCTGGCCACCCTCCAACCGAGCCTCATTTGCCAGGGACTTGAGGTCAGGTCAAGCCGTCGGGGGAGTCACTTGTGAGCCTGACACTGGAGCGTGACCCGGTGACGGTGGCCGAACTCGTCGCAGCGATTAGTGACCAGCGTCGCGGCACTGTGCCACCACCTAAGCATGAGAAGGCCATGCCCGGCGGCGACGCCGAGTCTGATTCCGCCACGACCGCCATGGTCCTGGGCGCGCATCCCGGCGCCGGCTCGAGCGTGGTCGCTCTGGCCCTTGCCGAAGCAGCCGCTCGACGCGACGCAGCCGATGGAAGCGCTCCCGTTCGGCTGGTCGACGCCGCGCCGCAGGCGACCTCCGGCCTGATCTGCGCGGCGGAGCGGGAACTTGGCGTCGACCCGAGTGGCTGGCGTATCGGCTTCCGCGGCGAGGTGGAGATCCACCGAATCACAGCAGCCGTGGAGAGCTCGGAGCATCTCCCTGAGTTGGCAACCTTCGAGTCGGACCGGCTCGTGGTCGACGCCGGTCGGCCGTTCTCTGAGCTCCTGGCTGCTCCCAATCCGATCGCCGCCTTGGTGCATCGCGTCCCGCTCGTGCTGGTGTGCCGAGCCACCGTCCCGGGCGTACGGCGCGCGGAGCGGGTGGTTGCCGACCTACCCGGTCGCCCAGTCGTGGTCGGTGTAGGCGCTAGGCGGTGGCCGGGTCCGGTCCGCGCGACGTTTGGGCCCTTGCTGAGCGCTGCTCACGACGCCGGCCGCGTCGCCCTCATGCCTGCCGACGTACGACTCGAAATCAACGGCATCGACGCCGACCCACTGCCCAAGGCGCTCACCGCCGCAGCTATGCGGTTGCTCGACCTCATATGGCCGCCAGCTCTCCAGACCGCATCCACTAAGCCAACGAAGGGACGAGCCTGATGGATCTCCTCAGCGGCGTTGACATCGCCATGTTCACGACCGCCGTCGCAGATGTGTGCCCCGAGGCGCCTCCCGGCATGGACGCTTGGGACGACCAGATTCTCGGTTGGGTCAAATGGGGCACGCTGGCCCTGATCACAATCTCTGGGTTCGTCTCTATCGGCGCCATCGTGCTCGGCCGGGTGTTCGCCCATCCGCACGGTTCCCGCGTGGGCGCCATAGGCCTGGCGATCACCGTGCTCTGCGCGATCATGTTCGTCGCGATCTACGCCGTGGTCACGGGGATCACCGGAGCGGGTTGCTGATGCTTCGCCAACGACGAGGCGTCGCCGAACCCGCCGATTGGGGACGCAAGAAGCTGTTGTTGCTCCTGGTAGGCGGCGCGATCGGCGCGCTGGCCTTGCTGGTGGGGCTCGGATTGTCGATCTACTACACACTTCAGCCGACGCGGGGTCCATCGTCGGCACAACCTGGAGCCGTCCCCACCGGCACCTCAGACCAGCGCGACATTCTCGCCGAGCGGCCGATGCCCTCGGCACCCCCAGACGCCGCTCGCCCCGGCCCCCTGACCACAAAACAGTTCGACGTCCTGGTCTTGCCGGGCGCCCAAGAGCTCGGTGCCGCCGACGTCTCCACGGGCTTCCCGAAGACCGAGGAAGGGGCCTTGGCGCAGCTGATCGCGATCGATCAGGCGGCGTTGCAGTCCGCGTCGGTTCCTGGTGCGCAGGCGGTGATCACAGACTGGGCTCTCCCGGGCGGCCCTACGGCGGAGTCCTGGTCCGGCGTGAAGGCCATCGCTGGAATGCTGTCCTCGGCCGGTCTGCCGGCCTCCGGGTCGCCTTCGCTCACGGTCTCAGCCACTCCTGAAATGGGACTGGTCAAGGGAACCCTCGGCGCGGAATACGTGGTCGCGTGCGTCGACTTCGTCGTGACTGCGACCGTGACCACCACGGCCAGAGTGGCTGCGGCGGACTGCCAACGGATGGTCTGGTCAGACGGACGGTGGATGATCGGTCCGGGGCCCGAGCCGGCGCAGCCGCCATCAGTGTGGCCGGGCACCGAGGCCGCCTACAGCGCGGGCTATTCGGCGTTGACCTATGAATAGCCCGCCCCTTGTCCCGCTACCTCCGCCGATGTTCGGCTGGGGGGACCTGAACCCGCTCAACTGGCTAGGCGACGCCGCCACCGAGGCAGTCGGGCAGACCTGGACCGCAGCGATGGTGGCCGCCTGGTCGTCCGGGCTGTGGATCCTGAGTCTCGCTTTCAAAGGAGTGGATGCCTTCACCTCTCCTGACCTGTCCGCCGATGGCCCCATGCAGGCCGTCTATCCGTACACGTTCGGGTTGGGCCTGATGGTCGCGCTGGTGATGGCGTTCACCCAGATCGGGGTTGCGGCCTTCAAACGCGACGGCCAGTCGCTGTCACGGGTCATGATCGGGATAGCGCAGTTCAGTGCCGTTTGGCTCGGGTATGTCGGAGTCGCCAGTGCCCTGGTGGTGGCGGCGTCCGGGCTGACCCATGGCCTGCTGGAGGCATTACTCGGGATCGACGCATTCTCGGGATACACCCCCGGATCGGAGTGGCCCCGGGACGTGACAGACACCACCACCGCGACAGTGCTCGGCATCTGCGCGTGGTTGCTGATCTGGCCCGCCGCCATCGCTCATCTGCTCATCATGATGGTTCGCGAGGCCGCGCTGCTGCTCCTGGCCGCGACGTCGCCGATCGCCGCCGGGGGGCTCATGTCGGAGATGGGCAGAACGTGGTTCTGGCGCAGCCTGCGCTGGTTCGTGGCCGCGCTGATGATCGCGCCACTGGCCGCGCTGGTGCTTGGGGTGGGACAGAAAATCGCCGAAGGGGTCGTGTCCGGCGCTGGCGAGGACACCGCGAAGGCCGTAGGGATGGCCGTCGTCGGCTGCCTTCTCATCCTGGTCGGCGCGATCTGCCCGCTGATCCTGTTCCGACTTCTCGCCTTCGTTGAACCCGGCACCTCCAGCGGCGCCGCGATGCGCACCGCCTTGGCCGCCAACGGCGGCGTCTCCGGGCTGCTGTCGGGCGGTACCACAGGCGCCAGCTCGACCGCCAGCCACAACGACGGTGCGGGCCGCTCGGCCGGCGAGGCGAGCGCGGATTCGACGACCACGAGCCGATTCGCCGCAGCGGGCGCAGCTGTGGCAGGGATGGGCACCCTCGCCCAGGGCGCTGTCAGCGTCGGCAGTGACGTGCTCAGCGGCACCGGAGTCGGACACCAGTACCCGTACTATCCGCAGTCCGTGCCCGACCGTTCCCAGAACCGCAGGCAGGCATCGAACACAAGTCCCGGATTCGGAGCGGACGAACCGCCACCCGGCGGAGAACCGCCACCACCCATGCCAGGCGGGACACTTCCAGATCGGCCGACCACGACGCTGGGCGCGCCCACGAGGGCGGGGGGACCGGCAGCGGCACCAGCCGGAGCCGGTCCCCCCGCCGCCGCCCCTGCTGCGACAGGGTCCGGCGCTGCGGCTGCCGCCGCCGAAGTCTGAGAAGAGACCCAGATGAGTGCGACGTACGGGGACTACATGCGGGACCGGACCGGCTGGTTCTTCGGCCTGACCGGTGTCCAACTGATGCTGCTGGTTGTCTCCGGAATCCCGGTGTGGGTGGCGGTCAACGGGTCCCGTTGGGGCTGGCTGGCGCTGTGGCTGCCGCTATGGGGACTGGTCGGCTTGCTGGTTGTGGTGCCGGTACGGGGCTGGTCGGCCGCGCAGTGGCTCGGGTTGTTGATGGCACACGCATGGGGAGGACTGATGGGCTGGACTCATTGGCAGTCGCAGGTGGCCGCTGGAGTCGCAGGCGACCTCGACGCGGCGGACCTTCCCGGCGTTCTCGCCGGTGTGCAGATCCACGACGGACCGCCGTACGGGCCCTCGATGAGTCGGGTCGCGGTGATCCAGCACCACGCACGGCGGACCTGGGCTGCGACCGCCCGGATCGAACACCCGGGCCTCGGGCTCACCGAAGCCGATACGCGCGACCGGATGGGCGCGGGGCTCGCCGAGCTCTGCGAGGCGGCGACCCGGACGGAACTGGTCGACGTGGTGGCGATTCAGGTGCGGACCGTCCCAGACGACGGCGCAGAAAGAGAACACTGGGTCCGCTCCCACCGCAGAGTGGGCGGACCCGCGCTCGCCCGGCAGGTCAACGATCAGCTCACTCAACAGCTAATGCCCGCCTCGGTACGAAGTGAGGCGTTCGTGACCGTCGTCGTCGGCGAGGATCGGATCGGGCGAGCCGCTAAGCGAGCCGGCGGCGGCGTCGCGGGACGGGCCCGTGTGTTGTATGGAGCTTTGAGCGAGATCGAAGCCCGGCTTCTCGGGCCGATGGGCTGCAATCGGGTGACCTGGCTCGACTCGCCAGCGCTCGCCGTCGCGATCCGCACTGGATTCGAGCCCGGGGACCGAGCGACCCTCGTCGGCGCCGACATCGCCCGACGCACCAACCCCAAAGTCGCGACCGGTGTTCCGTTGGCTGCCACCGGACCAACCCGCGCGGTGAGCGAACTTCGGCAGTACACCCACGGGGACTGGGCCAGCGTCACCGCCACCATCTTGCTGCCCGAACAGGGCGCGATCCTCGGAGCCCTGGCCCCGGTACTCGTGCCGTCCGCCGCCGGTGAACGCCGCTCTCTCACGGTGTTCTTCACGCCTGTGTCTGCCCAGGCCGCCGATCGCATCACCGGTCGGGAGGAGCTGTCGGCAATCACCGGCTCGGAGCTTCGGCGCCGCACCGGAAGGCTGGAGCGGGCCAAGGAACGGCGCGCGGTCACCCAAATCAAGGCGAATGACGAGAAGCTCGCCCGCGGGCGTTCGCTGGTCCGACCCTGCGCAGCAGTGTCGTTGACCGTCCCAGCCGACTGGCCTATCGGTGAATTCAGCAGAAGACTGGACGCCTCTGTGCGACTCGCCGGCTACGTTCCGCAGCGGCTCGACGGCGCCCAGGACTCGGCGTTCGCCGCCGCCACCATCCCGCTGGGTGTCGGTGTCCCGAAGCGTCGAGGACGACAATGAGCCACGGCGGCCGGCGGTCCCGGCAAGGCCACGCCCAGGCGTCGCGGTCCGTCGCGGGCCTGTTGAGCGACATGGGAGCCGGACTCCAGGCCCGACCCGCAGTCCCTGTGCAACTGGACGACGACCGGCTCTTCACCCAGTTCGTTTCCGCGCGAGGCCGCCGCGCCCGCGGGACGGGATGGGCACCCGCACTGGCCCCACTGTCGATGTGGCGGATGACGTCGGAGCAGGCGCCCGTGCTCTGGCCGCTGACCGCCGCCCAAGGGCTCCCGCCGACAGGAGCGCAGATGGGCATCGATCTGCTCTCCGGGGGAGCGTTCTACTGCGACCCGCTGGGCTGGGTGAAGGACGACGCGATCGGCGTGACAAACCCCAACATGTTCGTCTTCGGCAAGCCCGGCAGAGGAAAGTCCGCCACCGTCAAGATCTTCTGTCTGCGGATGATGGATTTCGGCTACCGGGTCCTCATCCTCGGCGACACCAAGGACGAGTACGAAGGCTTGTGCCTAGCGCTCGGCGTCGAGCCGTTCGCCATCGGCCATGGCCTGCCCGCCAGAGTCAACCCGCTCGACATTGGGCCGTTAGGCGGTGGTTGGGAGCGCCTCGACGCTGCCGAGGCATCACGTCGTGCCTCGATCGTCTTTCACCGCTGGCTAATGCTGATTCGCGGCTTGGTCGGCTCACAGAAGATCGGCAGCGAGTCCGTACCGTTCGGGCCTAGCGACGAAACCGCCGTATCTAGCGCCCTGAGATTCCTTACTGGCTTCACGCACGGCGGCACCCGACTGCGGGAAGTCACCGTCCCCCAACTGTGGGCGGCCTTGGACGAACCCACTGACCAACTGGTTAACGAGTGCCGGTTCGCCTCACCGAGACAGTTCTACGACGAGACTCGAACGTTGCGGGATGCCCTCGGTGCACTCGTGAAAGGCCATCTGCAGGGTCTCTTCGACGAACCCACCACCATAAAGCCGGACTGGCGCGCACCGATCCAGTCGCTGTCCTTGTCGCGGCTCGACAAGTCCGGCGACGGAGCCGTCGGGATCGCATTGCTGTGCTTGAACTCGTGGGGACAGGGCATGCGAGAGATTGCCGAGCGCGGCGACGTACGCATCGTCGTACGGGATGAGACTTGGAAGCAGATGCGCCTCGGTCTCGAGCCCGTCAAGACCCTCGATTCCAACCTGCGGCTGTCCCGGCACGTCGGCGACGTCCAACTCGTCGTCTACCACAAACCGTCCGACCCGCTCTCGGCCGGCGCTGCGGACAGCCAGGCCGTCGCAATCGCCAAAGACCTACTCCACCTCGCAGACATCCGAGTCCTGCATGGCCAGGACAAGGCCGTGGCCGACGAGCTCGCCGATCTGCTCGGGCTTAACGCGGTCGCCCAGCAACTGGTGACCGGCTGGGCCATGGGCGGCAAGGGTCGCGCGCTCTGGACGGTCGGGGAACGCCAGTTCAAAGTCGAGTGCCGGTTGACTCCGCTCGAACGAGATCTGACCTACACCAACGAAGCCCTCCGGATCGCCTGAACTGCCAAGGTGTGTCGATACATGAACGCAGTGACCGCCGGGGCAGTCATGGCAGGTGCCTTCCTCGCCGCCTTTCCGCTGATGGTGATGAGCGGCGGGGCCGAGTCGGTCGCTCATACCTGCGTTGAGTCCGTTGACGGGACGGTAAGCCCCTCCACCTCGATGGCCGCCCAGCTCGATGCCACTCAGCTGGGCCACGCCGCCACGATCATCCAGGTCGGTCGCGCTCGCGGGTTCGCCGACCAGGGCATCGTCGTCGCACTCTCCACGGCGTTGCAGGAGTCCCGGCTCCGCATCTACGCCAACGACGGTCTGGGAGGTGACCTCGCAGCCGATCAAGAGGGGGTTGCAGCCTCCCTGCGACTGCCGCACAAGGCAGTTGGCAGTGACCATGGCAGCCTCGGAATCTTTCAGCAGCAGTGGCCATGGTGGGGGTCCATGCGTGACCTCATGGATCCCGCTACGTCGGCTGGCCTCTTCTTCAACGCGCTGGCACAAGTGCCCGATTGGCAAAAGCTGCCGGTCGCGGTGGCCGCCCAACTGGTCCAGCACTCCGCCTATCCCGACGCCTACGCCGATGACGAACCGCTCGCTCGACGGCTGCTCGCCGACCTCGGCGGCGGCATCTTCGGCGTCTCGACGAACTGCGCATCATTGCCGGGCGACACAACCGTCTTCTTCCCGGTCCCAGCAGGGTCCGGCTACGTCGACCAGATGAACTTTGGCGACACCGGCTCCAGCTGGTCGAGCTGGCACACCGGCACGGACTTCTCGGTCGCCTGCGGCACCCCCGTGCTCGCCGGCACGTCAGGAACCGTCGAGATCGACACCGTCGAGTCCTGGGCCGGGCCATGGTTGGTCAAGGTGTCCACCGGTCCGGGGCAGCTAGCCACCTGGTACGCCCACATGCGTCGGGTACTCGTCCCCGACGGCAGCGTTGTGCGCGGTGGTCAGCCGATCGGTGAGGTCGGTGACCTCGGCAACTCGCACGGCTGCCACCTCCACTTCGAGGTTCACCCCCAAGGAGGCAGCATTTACGAAGACCCGGTTAACCCCACAATCTGGCTCCGCGAGCACGTCGGTGACATGCATTCGCCGACCTGAGTACCGGGGTTAATGAGCATGGGCGAGGACGTGTGGCCACGCTGGGTTGAATCACGCCACCCCTATATGGGATAGCCCCCGATAGCCCGCCGGTGCGACCAACCGCCCAAATAGTGCGCCAATTGTTCCCTAGAGCGACGCAATGTGTGCCCCTCCTCACGGCTCCCAGCAAATTCTGCGGGCGTCCCCTCAAGCGCACCTGCCCAGGAACGCTCCCTACCTGGCCACCCCCAGGGGCAGCCGGGGCACCGCTGCGCCGGTCGGGTTGACATCCCCGAGTACGACTGCCATTCTTGTCTCCAGGAGTCAATAGGACCTAATAGGAGCGATAGTGGGCACTGCTGCTTCACCTCAGGCCATGCCCCCGTTCGAGGAGAGCTGCCCGTGGTGCGGGCAGGTCATCCCGCACGAGCAGCTCGCCGAGATCCGTAAGCGCATCCAGGCAAACGAGCGTGCCCAGACTCGGGCCATCGAACGCAAGCTGAACGAAGAGATGGACACGAAACTGGCTGCCGCAGCGACAGCACATCAGGCCGAGATCACCCGAATGGGGCGCGACAACGTCGCTGCCATCACCCGCATCCGGCAAGAGGCCGCGGCCTCCGTGGTCGCCGCCGAGGGCTCGGCCGCCGAGAAGTACGCCGCCGAGCTCCAGGCAGCGGTCGAGGCGAAACAGCAGGCCAGGAACGAGCTTGCGCAGGTCCGCGCCGAGAATGAGCGCGTCATGACGACGCGTTTGGGCGAGCAGCGCGAAGCGCTTGAGCAACACCGTCTTCACGAGTTGAATGCCGAAAAGGCTCGAGCGTTCCAGGAGGGTCAGAAGCTGGAGGAGCAACTCGCAAGAGTGCAACGCCAACTGCAGAAGAGGACTGCCGACGAGCTCGGCGAGGGCGCGGAGGTCGATCTGCTCGAGGAGCTCAAGCGCAACTTTGTCGGCGATGACATCCAGCGTGTGAAGCGTGGCACTCCAGGCGCGGACATCGTGCATAGGGTCATGGACTCCGGGCGGGCGTGCGGAACCATCGTGTACGACTCAAAGAACCGCACCGCGTGGCGGAACGACTACGTCACCAAGTTGCATAGCGACCAGCTCGCGGCCAAGGCCGACCACGCGATCCTCGCCAGTGCAGTATTCCCCGCCGGCAACCGCCAGCTTGACATCCAGGACGGCGTTGTTGTCGCGAACCCGGCACGCGTTGTCGCCCTCGTCCACATCTTGCGTAAGCACTTGATCCACCTCGCCACCATGCGACTCAGTGACCACGCGAGGACGGAGAAGATGGCTGCCTTGTACGACTTCGTCACCTCCGAGCGTTGCAGCCAGCTGTTCTCGCAGATGAACGTCATTACCGAGGACATGCTTGACCTCGAGGTCAAGGAGAAGCGGACACACGACACCACCTGGAGGAAGCGTGGCGAGCTCATCAGAGCATCGGAGCAGGCGCAGGCCACGCTCGCCGCAGAAATCGACCGAATCGTGACGGCGCCCGTTGTCCCTCTGAAGAAGGCCAAATGAGCCAGCCCGAGCCAGGGCTCAGAGCCGACGCGCGGGCGTCGGTTGCGGGCTTTCAGGAGCGCCGCCTCGGTTCGACGGTGCTCCGAACGCGCCGCCTGCTCCTCGATGTCGACGAGCTCGTGGCAAATGAACGCCAGCCTCGGCTGGGCAGCAAGGCAGACGAGGAGCTGCAGCGCCAGATCGAAGCAAATAGCGGGCTGTTCGAACCGCTGCTGGTTGAACCCCATCCCGACCTCCCCGGAAAGTTTCGAATCATCGACGGTGAGCGCCGGTGGACGAACTCGCGGGCACTTGTGGACGAAGGAAAGGACGAGTATCGGCAGCTTCCAGCTGAGGTCACCGACCGCGTCCTGACCGACGAGGAACGACTGCGCGCCTGGATTTATATCCATCGCCAGCGCAAAGAGTGGGACGCCAAGGAGAAGGAGATGGTGGCCTGCCGGCTGGTCGAACTCGTCGGCCGCGCCAGCGCTGCCAACATCCTCGGCATCACGGTGCGAGAGCTCGACCGCCTAGTCCAAATCTTCGAGCTTTCCGAGCGCTTCGAGAATCTCCCAGAGGCCGCCTCGGCGATCACTTGGGCCCGCGAGCTGAACGGGGTGAGCAAAGCGCTCATCACTCCTTCCGTCGTCGACGTGGTGACCTCGAAGGTGAGCCGGCGACTGATCACGAACTCAAAGGACATTCGCCAACTTAGGATGATCCTTCGGGACCCCGTCGCACGGTCGCACTTTCTTGAGGACCCAGACTCGACGCTCGATTCCGCAATGATGCGACTTGCGGGAGGTAGCCCTTCACGGAAGGGGCCGGTCGACGAATTGGCAGCCGCCACGCAGGCCATCCGGCAGATGCCGTGGACCCAAGTGCAACAACTGCGGGGCGACCCCAAGGTGCTCGACCAGATTGATGAGGCAACTGAACTCTTGCAGGCCCTTCGCCAAAGTCTCGGCACTACCCCTCCGTCCGAAGGTTCTGACTGATGCCCGCCCGATTGGTCCGATACCGAAGGAAACGAAGCCCAGGACGACCGCCCCGACGAGGAGGAGCGCGAGATCCGGATGCTGAGGTGTCAGCCTTCGACACCTACCCAAGCAACTGCCAGGTCCCATCAGACCTGCCAGCGGGAGCCCCACAACAGGTGAGGCTCCTCAAGCCGCAGCAGCGAATCGAAGAGCCGTCACGTGTCAACAGCGGGAAGACTACTCGACGAGGTGCTGCACGAGGACCGAGGAGTTCCAAATGGCAAGAGGTCGAGGTTCCGGTAGGGCGTATCGGTCCGCGAAGAGCGGCCGCTACATCTCAAAGGCGGCAGCCAAGCAGAGTCCCCGCACGTCTGTCGTCGAGTCGGGCTCCAACAAGGGCTCGGGTAAGGCGTACCGGTCCGCGATCAGCGGCAGGTACGTGACGAAGGGGACCGCTCAGCGGCACCCTTCGACCACCGTCACCGAAAACGGCTGACCTAGCACCAACACTGCGGGCGTCGACTTCGCAAGCGGCGCCCGCAGCCATTCATCGACGTGCCAAAACAGCACAAGGCTGGCCGTGCGTTACACCGATCTGCATACAACTACTCGGCGCTGACCTGACTCAGAGTCGTCGCCGTCCTCAGGCACAAGGAGCCTAGAGATGGTCACCGAGAACCCATCGCGATCATTTCTTCTTCGATTCCTTGACCGTTGTCCGTGGTGACTTGCTCGCTGTTGCCTGCTTCACGAACCGGCCACTGATGGCGCTGCGTCCTCGAGATGAGCCAACCCGATAGGTGCCGTTGCCCATCCTCTGGACGGACGTCTTGGCGGTCGACTTCATGGCGCTCCTCTACTCGCATCCAAAGTTACACCTTCGCCCCGACGTCCTTGAGTCTCTAGGACCACGCGTTAGCACGTTCGCCGAGTACCTCGTACCAGGCGTCGAGATCGTGATCTTCCAACCGGCTGGCTGTTGCCGACGACAGCACTGCCGTTACGAACGGCGGCCCCCCCGGCAACTCCACGGTGATCGGTGAAGCCACGACGGATCTCCACCTTCTGGTTGCGTCCGGATCCTCCTGCGGCTCACTGGCGACTACGTCGTCGACTGCCATGCACTGTCCAGCTACCCACGGGCTGTCGAACCCGAGTGGAACGCGCTTGAGCATCGGCGCGTCGCGCTAGGTTCTGTCCGGAGCCGAGTAGCGAACTAAGGAGCCGGCGCCGTCGGCCACCCAGAGGGTGACATTGGTGTCCGCACCCAAGGTCGTCTGCAGCTCACGCAGGTCGTCCATCAAAGCATGCGAGTGTTGCGACTGCGCGCCCTCAAAATCTCGGCAAAGCGCCGTCCAGAGACCCGCCGCTCGATCCCTTGGGGGTCGATAGTCCGCATCCGAAACCCGAGGGAGTTCTCGAATCACCTGCGCGGCGTCGGCATGATCGTGCAGGAGAATCGGCGCCACGCCAACAGCCGCCCACTGCTTCTCCAACGCGTCGTTCACCGCCGTGAACTGGCCGCGCGACAGGCCCATCCCAGCCCGGGCCAACAAGGCGACTACCGGGAAGGGAGCCCCCGCCCGCGTTAGCTCGTAGACCCAGTCGCGCACATCTGGGTCCCGGTAAGAGGTCCCAGCCAAGACGAGCGGGCCCCGTTGCAGAGCCTGTTGCAGCTCACCGAACTGCCAGGTTCGCGCTGGCATGCCTACAAAGTCCGACAGCCCCAACACAACCGGACCGGGAGATCCACTCGTGTCCGGCGGGATGACTCCATGAAGGTGATGAACCTCAACAGTGTCCGCGCTCCCTCGAGGAGAATCGGTAGCGCGGACGAATGCGCGTTCTCTCCTACCTACCTCATCGAACGCACCATCCATGGCTTGCTCAAGCAGAACATCGAAATTTAGGGTGAAGAGCCTGGTCTCATCGGTGCGTTGAGCCACAAGACCTGCCACGGCAAGGTGGAGTGCGGAAGGGAATGGCGTGCTGCCCGAATAGAGGGCCAGACGCAGCAGGTCGTTCCAGTCAGTCGCCTTGACCGCACCACGCGCTGCCTCGACTGCCAACATGACGTCTTGCCCGCTAAGAAACGTGCGCGCGACTACCGGATCCGAGATGACCCCGCTTCGATTTAGTATCCTTACGGCTAACGCTTCCCAGTCAGGCAAGCCGGCCGTCATTGAAGCACCCGCTCCCAGCAGCACCGCGAGACTGTCCCCATCCATCAAGGCGCGCAGGCGAGTGGTTATGTGCGAGTCAAGGTCTGGCGCAGCCACGGCAACATCATGCCCGGCCCATCGACCGCGTCGTAGTAGACATCTCTAGCCGAAGGGGCGGGGCACTCAAGTCCGCCAAGCCAGCTTCACGAGGTGCTGGGCCGCTCGACGCCGATGCCGCTGATGAAGGAGACGAGACTGGGACGGCTCCAGGAGCGTTGGGTGGCCGCGTCCTACCGCCGCCTCTGCGCGCTGATGCGCGCCAGGGCTGCTGTGTTCTGCAACGCACTCGTCGTCCGAAGGCGGCAGGGTCATCCTGAAGGGGTCCTGTTCGGTTTCGGGTCTGAGCAGGCCATCACTCAAGGTGTCCACGTACCGGGAGTCGACACGCCTGGGGTGATATGGGTTCTGGAAGGCTCGACCTAACTGGGGCTCCGACGGCCTGATGCGCGTTCAACGATCGCGGACCGACGCGCTTCCTTTGACGTGGGAGGTCCCTGTCGCAGCAGCCGGGACATGGCTGCTTCTAGCGATCCTGGCTTTCCCTCTCGGTCAAGGAGTCGCGTTCGTCGCAGTCGGACAGCCATTCGCATGGCCGACCGGTCGCCTCGTGGAGAGCGTGGTGGCACTGTTGAGCGGCGCACCGGGCGAGGGGCTTCCGGACACCCGAGTAGGTGCCGTCCCCCCCACGGTCCTCGTATACCTGGCGGTCGCGTTGCTTCAGTTGCCCCTCGGCGCTTTTGCCGTCTGGGGCTTTGGGATCTGGTGGCGCACGATCGGTCCGGGGTCCCAGTCCGGGATAGCAAGTAAGTGCGACGTTGAGCGCGTCCTTGGTGCGAGCAACCTCCGCCGACGTCGAACCACCATCCGTCCGGATCTCTGTGGCGGACGGCGGCACGGTTTCCGGGCAGGGCTGGACGGATGAACGACTACAAACCGGGCGATGTTGGATGGCGGCTGGGCCGGTCGAGCGTTCCGCGCGGCGTCGAATTGTGGGTGCCGTACGACCGTACGACCGGTGTGTACGGTCCCCAGGGCTCAGGCAAGACGCTGGATCTGCTGACGCCCGCCCTGCTCTCAACTCCTGGCGCCGCACTGGTGACCCTGACGAAGCCCGAAGATCTGTTGCTCACGCTGGACGGCAGGGCTTCGGATAGGCGGCCGGTCGCCGTGCTCGATCCGTTCGACCTGGTGCCGGGCGCACCGGAGCTGGTGTGGGATCCCGTGGCTGGTTGCGGGGACTCGATGCTCGCCGAGCGGCGCGCGAAGGCGTTCACGGCGGGAACCATTAAGGGCGCGGTCACCCGGGGAGCCGGCGACGAGGCTGCCAGGTTCTACGCCGCCGAAGGCGCCAAAGTGCTGCAAGCCTATTTTCATGCCGCAGCACTCACAGAGCACTCGCTCGAAGACGTGCTGGGATGGATAGCGGATCCGCACAACGCCGGCCAGCCAGAGGAGATCCTGCGCACGCATCCGCAGGCGGCGCCATTCTGGGATGGCCTCCTTCGTGGTGCTTTGCATGGCGACGATCGGACGGCCGGTAACACGATCACCACCGTTCAGCAGGCGATGTCGCTGTTCTTCCAAGAACGGATCCGGCGCCGCTGCACACCAGGGCGGGGCCGGCTGGCCACGAACCTGGTGGATCTGATCCAGCGCGACGGAACCATCTACCTGCTCGGTCGGGAGGACCCGTATGCCTCCGCGTCCCCTCTCATGACCGCCATTGCCGAGCATGTGCTCGACGTGGCATTGCGGATGGCCATGGCTTCGCCGTACGGGCGGCTGTGTCCATCCTTTTTGGCCTGTCTGGACGAGCTCCCATCCACGACACCGCTACCGACGTTGCGCACGCGGATGGCGAATGAGCGGGCCCTTGGGCTCTCGTTCCTGTACGCCGCGCAGAGCTGGCGGCAGTTGGTCATCACCTACGGCGAGGACGAAGCCCGGACGTTGTTCGGACTGACCAACAACATCGTCGTGTACGGAGGCGGCAAGGACGGGGCCTTCTATCGCGAACTGTCCGAGCTGGTCGGAACCACTCGGGTTACCCGGCGGACCTACAACCGCGGCCGCGGGGGATGGGGGAGCAGCGTGCATGGTGAGGACGTACCGATCCTGCGCCCTGAAGAGATCCGGCAGCTGCCCGATCGGCATGCGCTGGTGGTCGCGGAGAACGCGCCACCCCTCATCGCCAAGCTGAGCCGGTGCATCGATGGGCGCAAAGGGCGAGAGCTCCTGCGAGCCCAGGAAGAAGCACGTCGGCGCCTCGGCAAAAGCGCGACCGGCACGGGGACCGGCCGGTGACCGATGAACTGCGTCCCATGGCCAACCCCTTCCCGGCGCCTTCGCCTGTGATCCACGCCACACTCGACGAACTGAGACTCGCCGCGGTGTCGCCGCCAGAATCGGAGAACGGGCTGCGGCGTCTGGCCATGTTGCCGCGGCCGTGGGATCCACCCACCTGCCCACCGGAACTGAGGCAACTCGTCTATACCTGGCTCGATCATGTGGTCGCCTGGATCAACGAGGAACACACCTGGAGGGTCGAGCGCCTCATCCCGATCTGCTGGATGCAGCATCCCCACATCGTTCACGAGCTTGCGACCGTAGCCAGCCTGCGATGGGAAGCCGAGTACGCCGTAACCGCGGCTGTGCTCGAGGAATGGCACCGCTACACGCTGCCAATGTTCCTGGACCGGATTGTTCAACGGATCGGTGTGACGGGCTGCCCACCGGGCAGGCACCAGCCCAGTCCCGGCGACGCGCGCAACGCGCTGTATCGGGGAGCGGAGGATTCCTCCGCACGTCGCATCCGGCGCCAATACGACGATCCCTGATCCGCTGTTGGCGACGGTTACCTGCGTGGTCCGCTGTCGACGGTAGACACTGGCACGGACTGCCCCGGTCGCCTCGGGTCGGCTGGTGGGGCCGCGACTGGCGGAGGCGGCGGGACCGAACCCTCGTGCGCGTTCGCTGCAGCGGGCGGAGTCCACGACGACGACCAGTCCGCGGAGGCTGTCCTGTTGAGTTCGGCGAGCCGCCGCGCGGCTTGGGCTGCAGGGTCGTTGGTCCAGGCTGCTCCTGCATCGGCCACCTCGAGGTGGAGCATGCCGGGAGGAAGCCCAAGCTCGTTGGTGATGTGCTCGATGTGGGTGAGCCAGCTCTGCGGTGGAAGCGCGCCGATGATTCGGCCGGTCTGCCGGACCACGCGAAGCCGCGCGGCGGGTGCGCCCAGCTCGGGGCGGTGGTCGTCTAGCAGCGAATCGATGAGGGCTTGGGCGATCGGGGTGGCTCGAGAAAAGCTCACAGCGACAGCCCGGCGCCCTTGGAATCGTAGGAGATCCGCCGGGTCGAGACCTTCGGAAAGGGTGAGGTGTCGTGGGTCAGCCCCGTGTCGCGCAAGTTGCCAGAAGGCTCGTTGAGCCGACTTCCAACCGGCCGTGTCCGGGTCGGTCGCGATGACGATGCGCGACGGATCCTCGCGGAAGTACCGCCTCAGCTGTTCGGCTTGGTGATGGGTAAACGCGGTGCCCAGTGGGGCGATGCCGACGGCTCGGCCGTCGGTTGAGACTGTGACTGCGATGGCGTCGAGCGGTCCTTCAACCAGGACTGGTGCCGCGCCTGCGGCCAATGCTTCGGCCCCCTCGCTAAGGCCGAAGAGTTGCTTCCCTTTGGTGAAGGCGGCCGTCGCCTTGGTATTGAGGTATTTGGGACCTGCGTACTCGGAGTGGTCTTTGGTCGGGTTGCGGCGCCCGATGAACCCAACCAGTTCTGGTCCGTTGTAGATGGGGAAGACGAGCCGGTCACGGAACGCGTCGACGAGGTGCCCTCGGTCGGTGCGGCGTGCAAGTCCAGCGTCAAGGAACTCCTGCTCGTCAGCGCCCCGCTCGGCGAGGTGGCGAATGAGGCTGGTCGGCCCTGGCGGGGCGTAGCCGACGGTGAAGCGAGGTTCGCCGGCGAGGTCGGCGCCGAGTCGTTCGCGGAGATAGTCGGGTGCCCAGGACCGGGGGTACATTTCGGCGTAGTAGTCAAGGGCGGCCCGGTTGAGCTCGACAATCCGGGCAGTCGACGCACCCGTCGGTGCAGAGAAGGGCTCCGGCTGGTCGAGGAGGTCGAGAGCGTCCGGGGGTCCGGTCTGGAGGTCGAGTGGGTCGGGCGGCGCGGACTCAACAGTGTCGGGGTCGTCGGGTACGTCGGTGAGCGTGGCGACTCTCCACACCAGCGCCGAGCAGAGCTCCTCGACAGGAACAGGCGACCCGCGCTCGGCTGTGGCTGCCGACAGGAGTTCTTCGACGGTCCATTCCGCCGGCCGGGCGTGAACCGCCGCGACTAGGGCCGGCCACCCAGGGTCGGCTATCACGCGCTCCGCGGCGGCCGAGCCAAGGCATCCGACCAGAGTGCGTGTCCAGGCTGGCCGCAGGATGGCGCCGGAGTCGCCACTGGCGCGCAGGGCCGCTGGGCCGAGGTGCCGAACCACGCGCCACCACAGTGCGTCCGATGTGTGTTCGTCGGGGAGTGGACGAGGTTCGGCGAGTGCGCTGGTGAGCAACTCTTGGATGCTCACCCCGGCGCGTGTGAGTGATTCGAGCCGCTCACGTAGGACGCCTGAGCTAGGGTCAGCGTTGACGCAGTCGGGGATGAGTTCGTGCCACGCTGTCGACGCGAGTGAAGAACGCCTACTTCCGGTCGCGTGCCGTGCTCGGTTGTCCAGCTGCCGTTGGTGCGACGCCGCTTCGATCGCGCGCTGGCGGGGTCCGGTGGTGCGGGTATCGGTGTCCGATACGGCGAACGCTGCGCGCCACACGGCGATGTCGCCTCTCAGTTCGGCGTTAGCTCCCGCGGTCAGCGGGGCAGCCCATGCCGGGGTTTGAGTCGGAGTCCAGGCGTGTGCGCCAGCACGGACCTGTTCGGCCAAGCGACTGACGCGGGCCGCGCGGGCTGTGAGATAGGGACCCCAGTCCAGCTCTGATTGCAACGCGGCCGGGACGGCAGCGAGCCAGGGGAGTGGCCCGTGGCCATGTGATTTCCCGATGCGCCAGCCAAGGACCGCGGCCATGTCGTCGGCGGTGCCGAGTTCCCGTGAAGCTGCGGCATCCACTACGAGGGCAAGGGGGTCTGTGCCGTCGAGCGCGTGCAAAGCCAGGTTGCCGCGCAGGGTCGGGTAGGCGGGCTCGGCGGTGACGCCGGGACAGATGGCCTCGATCTGTTGGTCGAGCGCGGTGAGGGTGTCAGTGCCGAGGGTCTGCTCCGCGGCGAACCCGAGGGCGTCGTGGTATCTGGTTGCGGCTTGGTGCAGCTGGACGGCGGAGGAGTCGAGTTCGCGCCTCGTTGTGGTGGCCGAATGGTGGGATCCATCGCGGTCGAGGATGTGAGTGAGTACGTCGATCGCGGTGGGCGGCAGGAGAGTCTCGGCTCGGATCAGGCTGTGCGGGTCACCGTCGTGGGTGTTGGCCAGGTAGATGTGGTTCGCGATCCGTCCGCGAGAGACGGCGACGTAGAGGAGTTGACGGGCTTCTTCGCCGCTGACCACGACGTGGGCGGTGTCAGTGGTCATGCCTTGCGCAGAGTGGACGGTGACGGCGTACCCGAGTTGGACCTGCTCGGCGACATAGGCAGCGGGCAGGATGACGGACCTGCGGTGCCGGAGGTGGCGGACGCTCAGGCTTCCGTCTGGATTGACGGCCTCGACGGCCCAACGGTCGCCGTTCTTGACCCAGTCGCTCGCTGAGACGGTGAGCCGGCGCTCATTGCGGCGGGTGACGATCGTGTCGCCGGCTGAGGCTTGGGTGCCATCGGCCAAACCGACCTGCGCGACGTCCAAACGTGAGTCGAGCCGGTCGCGGCGTGCTCGTGCGTTCAGCTGGGTGACCAGCTCTCGAGTGGGCGCGAGCAGGATGGAGTCGAGTCCGACACGGCGGTCGGCGGCCCAAGCGGCGTACGCCTGATCGGCGACGGAGCCGATGTCGCCGACGTGGATGCGGCCGTTATCGGCGTAGAAACCGAGGGCGCTCGCGTCGCCCGCGCGTACGGCGAGGGTGGCCGCCGCTTCAGCGTGGTCGTGGAAGCGGCGTACCTCAGACAGAGTGGCCGCTCCGCCGGTCTGCTGGATGTCGCGCAGAACACCGCCCGCGCCCACGGAGGCGAGCTGCTGGTCATCACCGACCAGCCGGACCGTCCCACCTCGTCCCGTGATGAAGTCGACCGCCGTGGCAAGCTCCGCCGTGCCCGCCTGCCCGGCTTCGTCGATGATCACCAGCGTCCGTGAGCCGACGCCGCTCACCCAAACCGGCCACTCGTCGCACGAAGCGTTGCCGAGTGTCCAGGTCAGCTTGGCCAGGGTGTCGGTGTGACCGTCGACCGCGCGGCCGAGCTCCTGCGCAGCCCCCGCGGAGGGGGCGAGGCCGAGGACACACCCTCCGGCCTCGGTCCACGCGCGGTCGAGCACCCGCATCGCCGTGGTCTTCCCGGTGCCCGCGGGGGCGAGCGCGAGTTGGAGTCGCCTCCCGGAGGTAGCGAGGTCGCGGACCATCGCGGCCTGCGCTTCGTTGAGTTCGATGCGGTTGGCGGCTTCCTCGGCGATCGCGATGCCCACCCTGGCGTCCGACACCTTCCGGCCGTCCGTGGCTCGGGCAACGTCGAGCAGGCGTTGCTCGGCGGCCAGGACTCGGGCGGAGGTGTAGCTGGTCGCGCCGTGGACGTCGTACACGCTCTCTCCGGTGGTCCGTCGAAGCGCCGCCGGTTCACTGACGGGATCGGGTTTGCCAAGGCGGACGGAGAGCTCGTTGAGGGCGTGGCGGACCACTCGGTCGACCGCGTTGTCGAGGTCTTTCAGTCCGATGCCTGCAGCGCGTGCCTGACGTTCGGCTTCGGCTCTGACATGCCAGACACGCCAGGTGGCACGCGATTCCTCCATCACGGCGATGACACGGGTGGCGCAGTCGGTGACCCATGAGTCGGTCAACCGCAGGATCGCTGGCCGACGCCTGAGCGCGTCGCGGACCATCTCGGTGACCTCGTAGCCCCCACCGAGGATCTCGCTCGCCTCCCTGCGCCAGCCCGCGCGCTGCGCGGCCTCGCTGCGCGGAGCGTGCCTGCCTTCACGTGTCTCCAATGTCGCCTGCTGTGCCAGGCCGAGCGCCTCGACAGCGGTCGGCGGGCGGCCATGGCGAGCCTGGAAGTCGGCGGCCAGGTCGGCTCGTCGTACGTCGATCTCGCGGCGACGTCTCGACCACCACCTCGATAGCAGCGGATTGACGCCCTCGATCTCACGGACGGGCCGCTTGCCGCTAGTCGCCTCGCGGTCGGCGAACCGAACGCCGAGTCGCGCGACGAGTTCGGCTTCGAGCCGGGTGTTGTAACGCTCTGACGCGGCAACCTTGGCGCGGTAGAGCACTCGCCCGTCGAGAGCGAGCCATCTACCGGCCCCGTCTGCGTTGAGGGTCTGGACCTTGTTGCTGACCGCGACGTGGGTGTGCAGGTCGGGGTCACCGGCGCGGCTGTCGCGGTGGGTGAACGCGGCCGCCACGAGGCCACGAACGGCTACCTGCCGGGCGCCCGCTCGTCCGACTCGGGTGAACGCCACCTCGCGTTCGAGCCAGCCGATCGTGTCCTTGACCGCGGCGTCATGTGCTCGCCGGATCTGCTCAGACACCTCAACCGGCGCCAACGCCCACAACGTCGACACCGACTTCACCGGCGAGAAGGTCAGGTCGTACCCGGCGACCGCTGTGGTGGTCTGGCGGGAGGCACGGGCGATGAAGCCCGAGAGTTCACGGGCGTCTTCGGGTGGTCGACCGTGCTGCTGGGTAAACATCCGCGTCGCGACGGCGGTGCGGATGGCCGCGCGCTCCTCGACAGCGATCGCTGCATTCCAGGGCAGACCGCGGTAAGTGTTGTGGGAGGTGAACTCGCGAGCCACCTGCACCTGGAACCTCGAGGAGCCGACGTACACGTTGAACGGCCGGCCGAGTGCTCCCACGGCGAGCGCAGCCCCGTTGCTGCCGCCAGCTGAGGCCACAGCGCCTGCCAACCGGTCGGCGTTGGGGTGGCGTCCGAAGCCGAACAGCGACTTCATCTGCGGCTCGGTGACTGGTGCGCCTGCCGCAATGCCCAGTCCGTCGAGTCCGGCTCCCAGCCACTGACCCGGTGACTCGCCCTTCTCGGCGTAGTAGTCCCCGAGGCTGACGCTGCCATTCTCGGTCGAGTCGTGGGCTGCCACTTGACGAGTCAGGTATGTGTACCCGTCACCCGCCGTCAACTTGTGAAGACCCATCACACCCGCCGCAGGCACCGCGAACGGCACTACGTGGACATGTTGCAGCAGATGCAGTGAAGCCCGCCCGATCACTCGGTGCACCAGGTGTGTCGTGCTCGGTCGGCTTCCAGTGGTGAGGCCGGTTTTCGGGTCTTCGGTGTCCAAGTACTCGGTCCTGCTTCGCCTGTGCAGGTCGCAGGGGAGATTCGGGATCGAGGAGTGGATCGATGGTGAAAGCGGCTCGGGTTCAACAGACGAGGACGCGGGATCTGGTCGCAGATGTCGACCGGCTGGTGGCGGCGTATGACGCTCAGCGTTCGGATCGAATCGCGCGTGATCGACGCATCACATTCGCCAGGCAGGAGGCGCGCCGGGCGCTACGTGCGCGCGATTCCGCCCAACGCGCAGGACGTGCAGCTGAGGTGGCAGCCGGCGCCGCCATCCGACGACTCGTCGCGGAAGGCCTGCCCCGAAGCGACATGGCGGTTCTGTTCGGTCTCTCGCGCAGTGCGGTCAAGCGGCTGCTTCGAGTCGCCGCCGAAGCCACAGGCCACGGAACTGCCTCGCCGTCCACAGAACTCATCGACAGTTACCCACGAGGCGCTTTCGGAGCCCACGGTGAAGCCAACGAAACCGCCCGCGGCGCTATGAAAGAAGGGAATCTCTGATGTTGCTCTCCCACGCAGTCCTGCTCGCCGAGGCCAGGTCGTATGTGGCCCGCCTCGCCGACACTGCCGGCAGCTTCGATGCCGCGCTGGAGTACGAGCGGGTCCTGCTGCAGCTCGACGAGCTCCACGGCGGCACGGTCCCGCCGATCACGGTTGTCCCGACCGGGGACCGCGACGTCTTGTTCAGCGTCGCTCGGGCGGCAATGGCCAATCTCGAGGAGCACCCCGTCGACAAGCTCCAGCTGGCCATCTGTCTGAGCATGCTCGAGGCCGCCTGGGACGTGGATCAGTCGTCGTGACGTACGGCGAGAACTCGCAAGAGTTGCGGGACTCGATGGCGTGGCTGCTCGGTCGGCACCGGATCCTCCAGCAGCTCGGCGGGCCCGGGCAGAACACTGGTCAGGCGTGGACTGACGACACCGAGCGGGAACGGATGGGCCAAATCATCCAGCGATACCGGCTCGCAACCCTGACCTGGTGCCTCCAAGCCGTGACGGCGGTGACGCCGAAGATCGATCTGTCCGATACTTCACACCTCACGCAGGACCCGGTGCAGCAGCTGCGGTACCGGCTCCGCGACGCCGTCACTACTGTCGGCCACGGCGAACGTCTAATCGACTTGCTGGCAACCCGACACAGCAACCAGCTGATGGGGGCATGGCAGCGCACCGCTCGCGCAGCTGCGCTTGGGGAGCATGACTTCACGGATGGGGTGAACTTCGGTCACCTCACCTCGGAACAATCCCGGACGGTTCTCAAGGATGCCGCCGATCTGACCCGTGCGCTGGTCATCCTGGACCGGCGCTACGACAACGTCCCGGGGTGGCAGCACCTCAAGGAAGCCACTCGACTTGGCAGAGCGGCGGCAGTTACCTCGGCCCTGGCCGACTACGACGGTCGCGACCTCAGTGTCGACGCACGCGGTTGGCGACCACTGCCGGGGATCATCGAGGGACCGGCCCTGCCCGGTGTGGCGGGTGCTGCCCAGGCGCAGCACAACATGCTCGTTCATCTGAGCCGCATTCCCAACGCTCTCAACCTCCGCCGGGTCCTGCATTCCCAAGCCCTGGCCTCCCATGAGGCCGCGAAGCACGCCGCGGCAGTTGCGCCTGACCTGGTCGACAGGTTCACCGCCCGGGCGGAGCTGTACCGGGAGCTCGTACGCGCAAGCCGCGATGTCGGTGGCCTGATCGGTGGAGGTGGCTACGCGGTAGTCGAAAGCCAGAACGCTGCGCTGCGTCTCCAAAGGACGCCCACCACAGACGCCTCTGTCGAGGCTGCGGGGTCCCTTCGCGAACTCGCTCGGCGTTTCACCCGCACAGACTCCCGGATCAGAGCCACCATCGAGCACGGCTTCCACGAGAAGCTCTACTTCGTCCCTGTCAATGACTCGCGGCTCATGGACGAGCACGTCACTGGTGTCTATCCCGCCGACCAGCGCTGGCTGCCCGTGACGTCACCCGCCCAGTCCCCACTGATTGGCATAACGCGAGACCGGCTCCGACCGCCTGTAGCGATCCCAGTCGTCACTCCCGAAGCCCAGCAACACCGCACAGCGTATGAGGCAGTAGTGGCTCAGGAGGCGGGAGGAGTAGGTCATGCTCGCCAATACCGATAGAGCTCCGGTCACATTCGCCAAGCGCATAGGACCAAGGCGTTCGATGAGGCGGCCGCCCTTAGCCAGGCCGTGGCGTACCACCACGATCTCGAACGGCTCCTGCCACGGACTGTCGCGGCGCACCGCTCAATGATGCCGACGACGTCGCCGCTGTGCTCCGCCACCGGATCGCCGTTGAAGGGCATGCCCGCGATGCGCGGACGCTCGTCGGCTGCCTGCTGGCGATCGGCTAATAGGCCTCAGCAGCGCCGGCGCCCCTCATCGACAGGCAGCGGAGTCTTGCGAGCCCGACCACCAGACGTCGACCTCGAGTCCGCTCAGACGGCCACCGTGCGATGGCGTGGTGAGTTTGCGCGCAGCGGACGTAAAGGGTTCAAGGGCATCGCGAAGCGCCGCCTGCTCCGATCGAGTGAGATCGATCATGTAGTCGACGCCGTCCAGGCTGAACCGAGTGCCGGGCTCCTTCTCGTTGATCGCTGTGCCTGTCATATCCGAGTAGTAAGTGGTCACGGTTCGTCGGCCCATCACGCTCTCCCTGGCAAGTCGATCCACGGTTCGTACGGATGAGCGGAACCCCATTGCTAGCCCACCACAGACCCGCTAAGCCGCCGCTGTGAAAGATGGCTGTGATGATGTCTGGGTGAAGCGGGCGACCATCCGGCCACACGAAGAGAAGCTCCGTGGGATTGCCCAAGACCCGGCGTTCCTCTTGCCGGTCTTGGACGTACGTTCTCAAGCCTTCGCTCATTACAGGGTCGAGTGCGAGGGTGCGCTGACCCCTGGTCGTCCTTAGGTTCTGAATCGGTGGCGTGCCCGGCGACGACGACCCGCGGCACGCTGGGGGACACCCGACCGTGATAGAGATCAACGTCGTGAGCCGCAAGCTCGGCAAGCTCGCCGCGTCGTAATCCGGTGATCACCAGCCGGAGCCACAGCGGGTAGAAGCGGTCGACCTCCACCTGCCGGACGACGCTATGCCGACCGTCTGCTCAGGAGACTTCCTGACGGTAATCGGCGTAGTCCTTCGCTCGGAAAACGTCCCGGGAGGCCAATGGTTGCAGCGCGGCGGTCGCGACGAGGGCGCCCAACGCGACAGCAATCGACAAACCCCAAGCGTCTCCGAACCGGCTGGCCAACGCACCGGCTCCGACGCCACCGAGAAGCGATCCCAACGGGATAGTCCCGAGCACGACGGTGCGGCTGGCCGCGTGCACGCGCATCAAGATGTCAGGAGGCACTATCTCTTGCCGCAGCGTCGTGATCGTGACGTTCCAGATGGGAAGCCAGACGGCTGAGACGAAGAGGATGGCAGTGGCAACCGCTGCACCATGGCCAATGACCGCGATCGGAAATAACAGCCACAAGATGCTCTCGAGCGGACCCAGGAGCAGGCTGCCACCCACCCCCAGCCTCCGAATCAGCTGCGTTGACCGTGCAGCCCCGACGGTTGCGCCGAGCGCCTCGGCCGCAAATAGC
The DNA here is from genome assembly GCA_030447865.1 of Nocardioidaceae bacterium. Lineage (GTDB taxonomy): Bacteria > Actinomycetota > Actinomycetes > Propionibacteriales > Nocardioidaceae > JAUJOE01. The sequence continues at coordinate 92,370 of JAUJOD010000004.1, read as the reverse complement.
AGCCCCACTTCCGCCGCCGAAAGATCAAGACCCCGGTAGAGGAAGAGAAGCAGCGCCGTTCGGGCCGCGTTCATACCGAGGTTGTGCAGAGACGAGGCGACTGTCGCCCGCCGCAAGATGGGGATCCGCCACAGAAAGTGAAAGCCAGCCATGAGATCGGAGCGCGTAACTCGCCGCGGCGCTTCTACAGGTGTGTCAGTGCCTGGGACCATCCGGCCGGTGACTACGACACTGATCACGGAGGCGACGAAACTCACTGAGTTCAACGCCAAACTGGCGACAACCCCAGCGACTTTCACCATGAGCCCCCCCACCGGTGGCCCCACGAGCCGCGCCATCGTGAACGCGAGCTGGAGTCGGCCGTTCTGCCTTTCGAGCTCCTCGCCGCGAACCAGCCGGGGCAAAAGGGCTGAATAGGCAAGGTCGAAGAGCACTGAGAACACGCTCGAAACCAACGCTACACCGTACAGCAGGGGCATCGAAGCGTAGCCCGCCGCCAAGGCGAGTGGAATGACAGCGAATACGACAGCTCGGGCAATATCCGACACGTACATGACACGAAGTAGGCGCCATCTGCCCACAAACGGACCGGCGACAAGATAGAGCAGGGGAAAAGCAACCGACCCCACCGCATTGAGAACGCCGACATCGCTCTCGCTCGCATGCAAGTAGGTGATCGCGACCGTGGGGATGATAAAGAACGAGACCTGGCTCCCTAGAGTGCTCAGTACCTGGCCCACCCACAGGCACGAAGCGGCGCGGTCACCAAGCACAGGAAGATCCTTCGCTCGGCCGTCTGACATCCCCACGTCTCCTCCGCGCCAGGTGCCCGGGGCCGGCAGCCGAGCCAGCACCCGGGCACCCACCCAACTGGTCGCTAATCAGTCGCTGTTGGGGTTAGCGTCGGCAGTGCTGTTAACATTGCACTCCGTTTCGTCGAGAATGCGGAGATCGAACTCCAGCTCGTCGGTGTCGTCCATGGGAACCTCCTCCCTAATGATCGTTCTGTGGTTTGCGTGCCGCCAACTGGGCGCATTCGGGGCATTCGGTCCAACGCGCGCCGGAGGAAACGACAGGCGGAGCCGTCAACTTCATGAGGTTGATGCCGGTGACCAGTCCATACTGCATTGGAGGAGAGCCCGTCAGGAACGCAAGCGCCGCGTGCGCCGCGAGGGTCCCCGACATATACGCGGCAACAGCGTTGACCGCCCGCGCTGTCGCAGGGGCACGGATATCGCGCCCGTCGAGTGGTCGAGCTCCGATGGCGGCGTGGCGGGCCTCAAGGTCGTAGAGGTTGCATCGCCAGCACGGGCCGTCGCCCGGAACGTACAGCGCGACCTGCGTGAGCGGGCCGTGGTAACCGGCGTCGACCCAAGGCACCTGTGCCTGTATTGCGCTTTGATTAGCCCATCTGCGGAGGTCCCGCGGGGTGTCCGCGCACAGGACGAATAGATCGCAGTCTGACAACAGAGGATCAAAGTCTTCTCTCCGTTCAACCCGAACGCACGCGCCGTCTATCTCGATGTCCTGATTCTGCGATCGGAGCCGAGCGAGAGCCGCATCGACCTTGAGACTCCCCACGTCGTCTTCGCTGTACAGAACCTGCCTGTTGAGATTGCTGACTTCGACGCAGTCGGCGTCGAAGACCCGTAGCGTTCCCACACCGCTCATTGCTAGCGCGGAAGCCGCCACACCACCTGTCCCGCCCAGCCCGAGGAGCGACACACGGGAGTGCTTCAGCATCAGCTGAGACCTCCAGGGTGAGCGGCTGGGTTCGCGGTCGGTCCAGCGGAAGTAGCTCATGCTTCGGTCGTAGCGCTCCAGCTCTCGTACGGAGAGGTTGGGTTGCGGTGCGCTCGCGTCCTCGACGTATCCGCCCATGATCAGGCCGTCAACTGCGGCAAGGATTGACCTCGCCTGCAGGTGAGGAAAACTGGCCTTCAGGGCGTCGACGAGCTCAGGCCGCTCGCGTGTCCCGTCCATGAGTTCAAGCAGTTTCCAGACTGCACCCGTGTCGTCCTTCAGCTCCGCCGCGACCCCCGCCACGACGCCACCCAGGCGGATCCGTCGTCCCTCCTCGACGCGGTATGGGGCGTGCGGCGCCCTGACCAAGGGCCGGAGAATATCCTCCGGGCGAAAGCCGTTGCTCAAGCACACCTCCACAGCGCTGCGCCGGGTTACCCTGCGAGAGCCGCATATCAGGCCGGTCGGGACCGGCGAACCCCAGAATGTCGGCAAACCACGGCGCGCTCGCAAGTACTATGCGTCCGATGCCGGGGCTAGAGCCGGACGGTCATCCTCCGACGCTTTCTCTGCAGCCATGCACACGCGATCCAGGCTAGCATGCGCCCGGCTCGACGATTAGAGATTCGCTACGTCCAAGCAGTATCTGAGCGGTCGTCCACCGCGAGCCCACCAATGAGTTCGAGCAGGTCCACGCTGCCCTCAAGCCGCACGAGCAACCCACACTAGAAGCGGCAGAGAACCCGTGGACGGTTCAAGATGCGCAATGCGTAGCGGTTTGCTACTGCCGAACGATGACTTCGCATTCGGGAAGACGGGGCTTGCCCGCCACGGCCCGCCGGTTTTGCGATTGTGGCGGTGTCGAACAACCGCGCCCGGCAGCCAGGTTGGCCGGAACGTCAACCACATGCTCGCCGTCAGCCAGCAGCCGCTGCGGCAATGCGTGGCCAACGCCGTTGCTGCCTCGACCGCGCAAGTCAACTCCGGCCAGGTTTGCGGCCGATGGAAAGCGCCGTGGGGGCTTCGGTCTGTACCGGGCCGGTTGTCGAGGTGCGCGAGCGCTACGGAGACGACACCTCGCGACGATCTGCTCGCTAGTCGCCCCTCGGGAGCCGTAAACGATGGGGGCGAGCGCGGACTTGCGCTCGAAAGCACAGAGGAACACCTGGTCGAAGCCATACGTCGCAAGGAGGAGCGGCTGAGCCCTGTTCCGCAACTCGACTGTCGGGCGCGCGGTCACAACCGACCGGCCGAGTCGGGATGACTGATCTGCTCTCGCGGCACGGGTCCGACTTGGTGCTGCGGTACCCGAGGAGCCAGGCTCCCCCCGCCGAGCGTCGTGGACGATCTCTTTGGGAGGAGGCGACGGTGAAGGGCAACGAGGCTCGACTTCGCCGGTCCTGCCGTTCTCCCACGCCATGGGTGGAGATTGGCGGCATCCATGTCAGGCGCGTTGTCTCCTAGTTTCTGTGCAAGCTCCGACTGCCGCTGAAGAGCCGCCTTCGCCCGCGGCGCTTGGTGGCGCAGCCAGTCGTAGTCCTCATCGTTTTTCGGTGGATCGCTGCGCCAACCAGGCAGCACGCGGTCGAGGATCTGCTCAACGACATGCGCCCGAGCTGAGGCCTCGGTTTCCTGACCCGGCGTCACTGTGCCGAAGTAGGCGATCGCGGGCCCCATGTCTGGAACAACCTGCTCGGTCACGTGCAGGAATTGGTCGATGCCATTGATTGCCCACTGCGGATCCAACTTCGACATGGGACCATCGTGCCCGAGCCAGCTGCGCCATGTGGGAACCAGCGCACCGAGACCCGCGTCGTCGGAGTGCGAGGCACGCCCACTGAGCCTTTATATGCGCAATGACGCACGGCGGAGGAGCACGCCGCGCGGTGAGAAATTTCCGGACGCGCAACGGCAGGCCTTCCGTGTTGGGTGAAGGCTTCGGGGTCGATGGCCCACAGCGACCACCAGCAGGCTTGCACACTCCCTTTCGCATGCTGGCGGGTGAGGTTTACCCTCGACGGTCCTGTCGGTGTTGAGCGGGGGAGTGCACATCACCGATGTTGGTTGTCGGCGGTAAGTGCTGAGCAAGTTCGGAAGGATCTTCTCATCCTCTCCGCGCCATCGCTTGACTGTCATACGCGGCTGCTAGACGATTGCCGGAGTGACGCGGGTCGGCACGTGCCCGCACGGAAGGGTGTACGGAGGCTCAACGGGCTCGCCCGACGACCTTGGCTTCGATTCCTTGCGACGGGCCGCGTATGCTCTTGTTCGTCGAGACCTCACGGTTTCGATCGCGCTACCGCTTCGACAGTCTCGAAGTTCGGGCGTTGGGACACCTTGAGTTCCGGCGTCGCGCGAAGGCTGGCGCCGCTTTTGGGCGGTTCTCCCGGCACCCGTGCCGGTTGACCAGCCGTCGCCCCGGGCCTAGATCAAGTCGAGCCGGCCCGGAGCGAACTGGAGACATGAGCCAGGACGCGATGGATTGGATGCTCGACCCAACTAGGTCGTAGCAGCGGGGTCGAGACGTCCGTCTTGACCCGCGGCATCAGCCGCAGGCGTGGGACCGCATGAAAGGCGGCCACGTGAACATCCAGCAGTCCGTGCAAAACCTCGGCAGCGAGAAGAACCCGCAGAAGACCGAGTCCGACCGCACCTTCCCGGTGCTCAAGCACCGCCCTCCCCACCTGGCGCCGCCGCCGGCCGCCAAGACACTTGCCCCTGTTCGGGCGGCGCTCCTCAAGAACCCAGACGTGAACCTGCCGGACGATGCCGCCGGAATCGTCACCGCCGGCCTGGCCGACCCTGCCCGGTTCCGGATGCTCACCGAGACTCACCCGGGCCCCAACGGCCAGAGCACCTCCCTGCTCAACCGCAAGCGGGTCAGCGAGGGGGTCATGTTCGTGACGCCTCAGCACGACCGGCTGATTGACATGGCCGTCCTGCCCGACGTCGGTGGCGCACGCTGGGCGCACACCCTCCACAACCAGCTCGACGTGGTCGTGGCCAGCCTGCCGGTCGCGAAGCTCAGCACCGCGACGGAGTCTGGCGGCGCGTGGGCCATGCTCCAGCTCGACGTCGAGGACCACGAGGAACTCGCCGACCGAATCGTCGAGGCGTTCCACAAGACCGTTCCCGATCTCGCCACGACCGGCAACGACTACACCGACAGCATCCTCCAGTCGGGAGTCAAGGAGCCGATCCTGCTGGTCGTCATGAAGGTGGTCTTCGCCAACAATTCGGACCCCGAGTACTACCTGGTCAGCGCCGACGGGAATTCCCGCCTGGTCTCACTGTGGAAGGGCCGCACCGGCGGGAACGTCGACGAGGCCGCCGCAGCTTGCGTCAGGGCCGTGATCGGCGCCCCGAGCGGAAAGTCCTGGAAGCGCGCCACCCAGCGGCAGACCCGCGACCGGCTCACCGCCCAGATCGACATCGTCAACAAGGGCCTGGCTGAGACCGAGCTCACAGAGAACACCATCCGGGCCGGCCACACCCTGACCGCACCATGCGTCGTTGTCGTCGGGGGGCACGCCACCGATAGCGACGACCCGATCACCGACATGGTCGCCGCCCGCGAGGACCTCATCGCGACGATCCACACTGACGCCACCCCGTGGTCCGAGGAGGCCCAAGCCGAGCAGGGCATGTCCCGTTTCCTGCGACGTGCGGCCGCCAAGAACCTGATCACGTCCGACGAGTACCGGATCATCGAGGGCTTCTGCACGCCATCCGAAATGCACGACCTCATCGGGGTGCCGCCGCACCGGCTGTGGGCGACCGCTCTCACGGTCCGTGCCGTGCTTAACCCCTGGTACGTCGCCGACGGCACCGGCGCCCTGTTCCGCGAGGAGTTCAACTACAAGAACCCGCGGCGCATCGAGATCGGCAGGCAGATCGCCTCGACCGCGCTCTCGGGCTACCGCTCGTCGCAGTCGCTTCCCCTCGCGGTGAACGCGTACAGCGATGGCGGCTCGCTCGCGCGCATCGTGTGGGACTTTCGGTGGGAACTCGAGACCGGGGATGACCCCGTTGACGTCCTCGACGTCATCCTGGACAAGGCGCTCAACGGGTCCCCGGCTGACAAGATCAACGCCAAGGCCCAGCTCGGTGTGCTCGGCGGCACGGCGGCGATGCTCGACGGCCTGTTGACCCGTGACCGCGGCTCCAAGATGACCAACGATGGGAAGCGGACCCCCCGCAAGGTCCCGTTCCGGTCGCGGCCGTATCTGATCATCGACTCGCTCCTCGACACCAAGGGCGGTCTCCGGACACTCCACTCCATCGCCGTCGGGCACGTCCGCAACAAGCCGGCGAAGCGGTTCCACTCCCGCGACGCCGCCGATGGCGCGTTCCACGACGGTGACCCGTTCCTCGACGCCGCGGGAGCTCACGCCAGCATCGAACTCGAGTGGGACGTCGTGGTGACCGCGGACACGAAGCGGGCCGACGACGCGATCGCCGCTGCTGGGAACGACCAGGGCGAGAAGAACAAGCCGAAGGACCAAACCGCGCTGCTGCGGCAGCAGATGCAGGCCGGGGCCAAAGAAGTCCTCAAGGCCGTCACCCAGCTCGCCATTCTGTCCGGGAAGGGCGGAGCCGACGTGTTCGGCTCTTTCGAGGCCGTCGACCAAGTCAAGACCCAGCTGCAAGATGCCCGCGACAAGCTCAACTCGATGGGCCCCAAGCCGCCCGTGATCCTCGACGACGAGGACGACGAGGACGACAACGCGACTGAGGTCGACTCGTGAGGTCACACGTGCAGATGGAGGCTCTGGTGGTGCGCGCGGCCGACGCTCTGCGCCCGGCTCTTGTCGCGCCGCTGGTTGATGTTGACGGCGTCGTCGACATCGATTGTCTTCAGCGCGCGACCACGACGATCAGCTGGCTGATGCAGACGCGTCGCGGGCCGGCCTCGGCCGTCTACATCACCTGGGACACCCGCGGCCATTGCCGCTACGTCGGCAGCGTGCACCGGCCCAAGGCTCGAGCCGCCGTCCCCTCCCGCATGCGAGAGCACCTGCGCCAGGCCGAGCGACGGGCCGCCTGGTACGGAGTCACGGTTCTACCCGTGCGCGTCGAGCTCGGCGACGAGGTCGCGAGAGAGTGCGAGGGCCGTGCCGCTCGACGCCTCGGCCCGATCGACGGCACCTACCACCCGATCCCATCGGTCGACCGCACCCTGAGCGAGATCATCGCCCTAGGTCAGCAGGCGACTCTGCGATAGCAGCCGGTCAGCTCCGCCGTGGGACCGAGGTCACGTGTCTCGGTCCCACGGCGCGGCGCGGTGCCGGCCTCTTCGACCGCAGAGTCACGGTCGCACTCGCCAGGTACTCGGTGCCGGAACTTCCCGCAGCCTACGCAGCAGTTCGGTACCAAGTGCACCGGTTTGCGCCATGGTCGGGCGAAGCCTGCAGGCCGGCATGGACCCCATACTCGATGCCCGCTAGGGCTTGGTCCTTGGTGACGGCTTGGTCGAGGCTGCTTGGCCTCGGGCGTTCCGTGCCCTTCCAGGCCCCGTCGGCATAGCATCGGCCCGTGGACTCAACGGGGCCAGCCGATCGCACCAAGCAACTGATCGGCTCGTATCGACTACCTGGCACGGGGGTCCTCATGGTGGGACCTTCGACAAGGGCATCACCGTACTGAGCCAGCAGGTGCGGTCCTTGAATCTCGCCGGGCCTCTCAGAACGATGACGCGTCGCGTCCCGATGCAACGAACTCGAGCGGTTCATCGCCGAGCTCGACGACAGCCGCCCCAACCTGCACTTACAGGCTACTAGACGATTCCGTTAGGACCGACGTCGGGCCAGACTCGGTCTAGGTGCTCGGCGGGTCGCTCTCCTCGCGGCTGCCCACTCAGCCATGGGTGTGGCTCTCTACCGGTTTGCGTACCCGTCGGGTGCCGTGTCGAGGCGTGGCTCCAGAGGGGACTGCCCAGCTCGTAGTAGCAATGCCCGCCTCGCGTTCCCTGGAGGTCCACGACGGAGGGCGGCGAGTGCTTTGGCGAAGGTGTTCATCGGGGTCGATCCCCACAAGTTGTCGGTAACCATCGAGGTCGTCGACCACCGGGAGACGGTGTTGGCGACTGGTCGGTTCGGTACCGACAAGCCGGCTACGCCGCGATGCGCAAGCACGTCGCGTCGTGGCCAGACCGGATCTGGGCGGTCGAGGGCAGCAACGGCGCCGGCCGCCCATTGGCGCAACGGTTGCTGGCTGACGGCGAGCATGTGGTCGACGTGCCCGCGAAGCTGGCCGCCCGGGCGCGGTTGTTCGACACCGGCCATAACCGCAAGACCGACGCCCACGACGCGCACGCGGTCGCGGTGGTCGCTGCCCGCACCCAGGGGCTGCGGGTGCTGTCCTACGACGTCGAGCTCGAGACGCTGCGGATGCTGGTCGACCGCCGTGAGGAGCTCACCCGGCAACGGATCCAGACCGTCAACCGGCTGCAGCGGCTGCTTGCCGAGCTGACCCCGGGGCAGGCGAAGAAGGACATCACCGCCTTGCAGGCCAAGGCGATCCTCGCCTCGGTGCGGCCCCGGGACCTGGCCGGGAAGACCCGCCGCCGGCTCGCGGTCGAACAGCTCACTGAGCTGGTGGCGGTCGAGAAGAAGATCAAGGCCCTCACCAAAGAGCTCAAGGCGATGGTCCACGCGCGGGGCTCGACGTTGATGACCCTGCCCGGCGTCGGACCGGTCGTCGCCGCAAGGATCCTGGCCGACGTCGGCGACGTGGCCCGATTCGCCGACCGCAACCGGTTCGCGTCCTGGACCGGCACCGCACCGCTCGACGCCTCGTCTGGGGAGCAGATCCGGCATCGGCTCTCGCGGGCAGGGAACCGGCGGATGAACCACATGCTGCACATCGCCGCAGCCACCCAGATCCGGCTTGACACCGAAGGCCGCGCCTACTACCGACGCAAGCAAGCCGAAGGCAAGACCCGGATGGAGGCCATGCGCTGCCTCAAACGCCGGATCTCCGACGCCGTCTACCACCAACTCATCGCCGACGCCCGCGCCGTGCAACAGGCCTCGGTCCAGGCGGGCCCCGGGGAGGGCACTGCGGGGGCGTCTGAACAATCCTGCGCGGTCGACCTGCCCCCGCACATCGACACTTCGGATCAGCCACTTCCCGGACCCGCAACACCGACGCTACCCCCACCCATCCGGCGTCAGAACCCCCACGCGGCCTCGACAGCCAGCCCTCCGCGCCGGCGCGCGCCGAAGCCGTCAAGATGGAGCGCCCCACCGGACGAACGACCTTGACGGCGACAAGCGCCGGCGCACCCTCAAAGGCGACGAGACCGCGGCCTTGACACAGAGGGGAGCCGGTAAGACATTTCACAGCCGTCGCTTCGTAGCACCTTCTCCACAGAGGTCGTGGCGCGACGTTGTCGCGTCAGGCGTGCCGAAGTCGGTCCTCAAGGACGCGGCCGAGGTGACACGCGCCCTTGTCGTTCTCGACAAGCGGTACGACAACATCCCCGGCTGGATCCCAGTCCGAGAGCGCGCCTGGCTCGACCGTTCGGCCCAGGTTTGCGCGGTCTTCGCCGGGAAGGACGAGCCGGACTACTAGGTTGACCAGAAGGCTGGCGCCGCCGTCGACGGGGGACCGGTACCCGGCATCGGCGTACTCCAAGCCGAGCACAACATGCTCGTGCACCTGGCGAAGTTTCCGAACGCGCTCAATCTCGGTCGAGTGATGGATGGACAGCGGATCCTCTCCCATGAGGCAGCCCGGCGCGCGCCGAACGTCCGACCGGGCCGGTCGAGAAGTGGCTCGAGTGGGAGCAGACTTACACGCGGCTGATTGACGAGACCCGCAACGTCGGCGGCTTGGTCGGCAGCGGCGGGCAGGCGGCAGCGGAAGCCAGGCGACGCCGTCGGTCGACTGCGTCGCCTTCACGTCGACGAGATCACTCGTGCCGAGCCCTTTCAGGACCTCGACCGGCTGTTCCACCCGAACCGACGCCCGGCTGGCGTCGATCATCGCGCAGGGAGTGGCGGAGCGCCTCTACCTCATCAGTGCGGAGACGCCGCGCATCGTCGACGAGTCGTCGCACGTGGCGAACCCGGCGCGGGAGCCGTACGTCCCGATCACGTCGCACATCCAGACGGACCTCGCCTTCCTCGTCCGGCGCGAGCTGCGGCCCGTCCCGGCGGCTTCAGCGGCGCCTGCCGGAGCCCAGGAGACCCGGCTGGAGCTTCGGGAGTCGATCGGCCACCGACCCGAACGGCGAGCCGGGCCGCCCCGCGGATCGCTTCCTCGCTGACCGCTATTGATCGGGGTTCGCGGTCGCGCGGCATCCGAGCGTCCATCGAATGGAGCCAACTCGTGGGCTGTTCACGCCAGGATGACGATCGTGCTCCTGTCGGAGGGCGTCAGCCGCCTGCGCTTCGGCTGCGGCTGCCCCGGCACATCCGGCAGGATGGGCGCGGGCACACGAGAGGGAATTTGTGAGCAACGAACTTAGATCGCTCCTGGCGCGCGTTGAGGACAAAGATCCGGAGATCGCGAAGGAGATTCGCCGGCACATCGACGCCTTGCAGAGCCGACGCCAGTTCGGGCTGAGCTTCGAGCGGCACATGCCGGAGTCGGTCGCACTCACCGGCCGCCCGATCTCGGTCGGTGACAAGGTCCGGTTCCTGCCGCCCCGTGGTGAAACCAAGGCGGAGTCGGACGCGACCTGGCTCGTCACCGGCATCAGCGGACCAGAGGGCAAGCGGATCGCCAGCCTGATCCACCCCAAGACCAAGGAAGAGGCGCCCCGTGCCCTTGAGGACCTGGTGTTCGTCGCCGACTTCCGCGACCCGATCTACCCGGGGTTGAAGCGCTCCGGTGAGCCAGTGCTGCGCGGCGGCGACAAGCCGTTCCACACAGTCATCAACGCAGAGAACTACCACGCGCTCGAGGCGCTCCTGTTCACCTACCAGGGCAAGATCGACTGCATCTACATCGACCCGCCCTACAACACCCGGGACAACGATTGGAAGTACAACAACAACTACGTTGACCCCGGCGACTCGTACGCGCACAGCAAGTGGCTCGCGTTTCTGGAGCGGCGGCTCAAAATGGCACGGAGGCTGCTCAACCCGCGCGACTCCGTTCTCATCGTTACGATCGATGAGAAGGAGTACCTGCGACTCGGACTTCTCCTGGAACAGACGTTTCCTGGAGCACGCATTCAGATGGTCAGCATCGCAATCAGTCCCTCGGGAGCAGGTCGAGAAGGAGCTTTCCGGCGCAGCGACGAGTACGCCTACTTCGTGAAGTTCGGGGACGCAGCGCCTGCTGCGCTGGATCTCGGACCTGAGTGGCAGGGCAGCAAGGGCACCTCGACGAAGAAGATCCGATGGAACGGGCTCATGCGGTCGGGGACTGACGCAGGGCGCGAGGACCGCGACGGGATGTTCTACCCGTTTTTCGTCGACGCCAAGACCGGTGCCTTCCATAGCATCGGCGAGGCGATCCCGCCCGATGTGCCCAGAACCAAGGTTGAGCCACCGGAAGGGACGGTTGCCATCTGGCCCATCCGCAAGGACGGCTCGGAGGGCCGCTGGCAGGTTGGGGCCGCGACCGCGAGCCGACTTCGCACTAAGGGTTACCTCCGGATTGGCAAGTTCAAGGGGACGGCGACGGCGGTTTCGTACCTCAAGGCCGGGGAACAGCGTAAAGCGCAGAACGATGTATTCGGCGCAGTGACGGTGACCGAGGCCGGGCATATCGAAGTTGAGACCGGGTCCGAGTCGTCAGCACGTATCCCGACGACGCAGTGGACCTTGACGGCGCACTCCGCCGCCGACCACGGTTCCAGCCTCCTGCGGAAGTTCATCCCTGGCGTCGCATTCCCTTTCCCGAAGTCCCTCTACGCGGTCGAGGACACATTGCGCTTCTTTGTGAAGGACAAGCCCGACGCCCTGGTCCTTGACTTCTTCGCTGGATCGGGAACCACTGCTCACGCGGTCATGCGGCTCAACAAGCAGGACGAGGGACGGCGCCGCTCGATCTCCGTAACCAACAACGAGGTCAACGATCAGGAAGACGCCTTCCTTGCGAAGGGTCTCCGCTCCGGGGATGACGAATGGGAGCGGGCCGGCATCTGTGAACGCGTCACCAAGCCGAGGATCAAGGCAGCGGTCACTGGGTTGACACCTGCCGGCAAGGCGATTGCGGAGAACTACACGTTCACCGACGAGTTCCCGATGTCGGATGGCTTCGAGGAGAACGTTGAGTTCTTTACCCTGACCTATGAGAACCCGGCCTTGGTCGAGCTGGACCTGGCCTTCGAGCGGGTCGCACCGCTGCTCTGGATACGTGCCGGCTCTGAGGGTCGCCGTATTGACCAGCGCAACGACACCTTCGGCGTGGCCGACACCTACGCGGTGCTTTTCAACGTGGACGCCTCGAAGCCGTTCCTTTCGGCCGTTGAGAAGGCCGAGGGGCTGCGGATCGCCTACCTCGTCACCGACGACGAGACCCAGTACCAGGCCGTGGCCGGTCAGCTGCCCGAAGGGGTTGAATCCGTGCGGCTCTACGAGACCTACTTGCGAACGTTCCAGATCAACACCGGGAGGGTGTGATCGATGCGGTTCACGCTGAAGGACTACCAGACAGAAGCCGTCGGGAAGATCCTCACCACGCTCGGCTACGCCCGCGAGGACTGGCACGGTCGCCAGCGCCGGACGGCGTTCGCGCTGTCGTCTACCACCGGCTCCGGCAAGACGGTGATCGCGGCGACCGTCATCGAGGCCCTGCTCCATGGCAGTGATGAGTTCGATGTCGAGTCCGACCCGTCGGCGGTCGTCTTGTGGGTCTCCAAGGACCCGGCGCTCAACGCCCAGACGCGAAGCCGCTTTATCGAGTGCGCCGACCGCATCCCCGCAGGCGACCTGGTTTTGCTCGACAAGACCTTCGCAGAGGAGTCCCTCCAGACCCGGACCGTCTACTTCATCAATCCGGACAAGCTGGGCAAGAGCGCCGACTTCGTAAAGCACACCGACGACCGACACGTTACGTTCTGGGAGATCCTCGCCAACACCATCAAGGACGAGGAGAAGACGCTCTATATGATCCTCGACGAGGCTCACGAGGGCATGAAGGATCAGTCGAGCGGCGAGCAGACCATCGTCCAGAAGATCATCAACGGCAACGGGGAGAACCCCGCCGTGCCGATCGTGTGGGGCATTTCGGCGACCGTAAAGCGATACGACGAGGCGATGGCCAAGGCGGACGCGTTCACTAAGGAGAAGAACGTCGTCATCGACCCGAAGGCCGTTCAGGACTCCGGTCTCTTGAAGAACGCCCTGACGCTCGACATCCCCGACGAGGACGCTGAGATGTCGACCACGATGGTCCGGGATGCCACCTTGGACTTCGTCGAGATGTGCGAGCGCTGGGATGCCTACTGCGATGAGCAGGGCATCGACCCGGTGATGCCGCTGCTGGTGGCGCAGATCCCGAATAGGACAGCGGGGGAGAAGGACACCGAGAAGGGCCGCAAGGAGGAGGACGAGATCATCCACCTCGTCCTGGAGACGATCCGGAAGCACTGGCCCGACATGCCCGAGGACTGTGTGGCGCACGTGCTCGGCGACCGGGCGATTATCAAAGTTGGCGCATATGAGATCCCCAAGGTCGCGCCTCAGGATGTCGAGCACGATCACAGGATCCGAGTACTGCTGGCCAAGGACGCCGTCTCCACCGGCTGGGACTGCCCCAGGGCCGAGGTCCTGGTATCGCTGCGCCCAGGCAAGGAAGACACGTACGTCACGCAACTGCTCGGACGGATGGTGCGGACGCCGCTCGCACAGCAGACCAGCGTCGAGCGTCTCAACGCCGCTTCGTGCTACCTGCCGCACTTCGACAAGCAGACTGCCAAGGTCGTGGCGGAAGAGATCATGGGGATGCGGGAGCCCCGCACCGGGGGCGGTGCAGCAGTCGCGAAGGTGATGCTCAAGCCGGTCACCGTAACTCGCAACAACGACGTCCCCGACGAAGTGTTCAAGGTGATCCAGGCCCTGCCGTCGTTCGCTAAGCCGGCTGCGGCGCCAAAGCCCATCAAGCGCATCTTGAAGGCAGCCCAGGCGCTCGCACAGGACGAGCTGGTTCCGGACGCCGACAAGACTGCCCATGAGGCGATGTTCGATGTGCTCGATGCCATCACCGAGGCGAACCAGGAAGCCGTTGAGGCGCAGACCAAGCGGATCATGACCGCCGACATTCGCCGGATCCTCGCCAAACGTGGGGAGGAGGAGGCAACCGACGACACCTCCCAGCGCGACGTCGACGCCGCCACGGTCGACGACGCACTTCGGCACCTTCGCCGGCTAATCACCACCTCCGTGGTGAACCGGTATCTGTCGCGGAACATGCAGGCTGCCATCAACGAGGCCGTCGAGCGCGGTGAAGACCCGTCAACCGTCGACATCACCGCGATTCGCGCGAATGTTGCTGCGCTCGGCCTTATCGACGCCGACGTGCAGAAGTCCGTCGAGGATGCCGCGAACGCGCTGACCCAGCTGTGGCTGAAGACCAAGGCCAGGGACATTGCGAACCTGCCGGACTCTCGCCAGCCCACCTACCGGGCCATCCAAGACATGGCCCGGGAGCCCGAGCCGGTTGCCATCGACATCAAGACCGACGAGCGCGTCGCCTCTGTTGACACCGACCGCAAGCCGCTGCCGACAGAAAGCAAGCACCTGCTCGCCACCCCTGACGGCGACTACCCGCTAGAGCTGAAGATGGCGAAGAACCGTTGGGAGCGCGCCACCATCAAGCATGAGCAGGCCCTGGGCACGCTCGAAGGCTGGTACCGAAACCCCTCGTCGCCCGGAAAGAACTCGCTTCGGATCTCGCACAAGTCCGGGGACAACTGGAAATCGGTCCAGCCGGACTTCGTATTCGTTCACTTCGACGCTGAGCTGCTGCCTTCCATCATCGACCCCCATGGCGCTCACCTCGGCGACTCCGCACCGAAGCTGAAGGCGCTCGCCGAGTACGCCGACGAGTACGGCGACATGTTCGATCGGATCATCGCGGTCGGAGTCGAGAGGGATGACGTCTTGTTGGGCCTCGACCTGAAGAACTCGAAGGTACGGCGTGCAGTCTACGAGTCGCCCGCAGACACTGACTCCATCAAGCGCCTGTACGAGAACCACGGGAAGAAGTACACAGCGATTCCTCCCAGCGTCTGATGGTGGGCAGCGGGTCTGCCCTGGTCTGGTCGACACTCGTAGCTTGGAGCGGCCGCCTCCCGCCGCGCCGGATCAGCGGCGCACGCGCCTCAGAGTGTCGAGCGCAAGTAGCTCGTTCCGCTCGCGGAGGCGCTCCTCCTCGTCGGGAGTCGACCGAGTCACCGGACGATGACGACGACTCGACCGTGTTCCCGCTTGTTCGGATCGCTCTGAAAGGTGCGGACGCGGTACCCCAGCTGGCGTCCGCAGCGCGCCCGCAGCGGCGGATCTGTGCGATGAAGTCTGGTTCCATGCCTCGACATGACGGACGTACTGGTGGTCGATCTCCAGCATGGGCAGGATGCGCTGGTCAGCTCTTCATCCGTCTCGTCGTACATCGCTGCTCTCCTGCGACTGACGCCTCCGGGCCCGTGCGGGGGCGTTTAGGTTCTTCCGGTCGGCGTCTGGCCGCGCGTGGAGGTACTTCTGCGTTTCTGGATCTGAGCATGGCCCATCCGGTCCATGACGCTCTTCAGGTCCGAGCCCTCGCCAAGGTCCACGACGCGTGGGCGTGCCGTAGGTGCATCCGGACGTGGAACCCGATGCCGCTGGCCGCCACCGCTGGCAGCCACACGCGCGTCCGGAATGTGTCGCGCGGGATCGGAGTGCCGGCGGTCGTTGTGAAGAGGAGATGCTCTCGGTCCAGGCTGCGGCTCTGCGCATGCCGGTCTCGATGGCGGTCTCGACCATGAGCCGATAGCGGTCTGGAACAGCGGTGATGAGGACGTCGAACTCGTACGGGGTTAGCGTCCGGGACTTCTTCGTCACGACCTTCGGCACCTCCGTGTGCTCGCACGGGTTGGTCACGATCAGCTGGTCGCGGACCGCCCGCTTGAAGATCGAGTGGAGCATCGTGTGGTACTGCGGATCGACCTCGCGGAGAGCCCTTCGCCGGCAGCCTGCGTCACCCAGTCCTGCACCAGTGACGAGGTGATCTGATACAGCGGCTTCTTGCCGAAGAATGGGAAGAAGTGCTTGTAGAGGTTGGGCATGTACGCGGCGCGTGTGGTGGCCTCGATGTGCTTACTGGGTAACCAGTGCTTCTCCACGTACTGCTGGAACGGGATGGAGCCGAGTGAACGATCGAACCACTAGCCGACGTGGACCCGCTGCTCTTCGCGGTTGCCAGCGCGTTCGGCGGCTCGGCGCGACCCGTCCGTGCCGGCCGAGCGGATGCGAACCTCCGGATCCCGGTACGGGGCCAGGAAACGCGACGTTCCGTCGTCCTTCTTGCGCTGGACCACCCAGGCCATCGCGTTACCTCCAATGTCAGCAGAGAATCAGGAAACCTTGACGAAGGATGGCGAAGGTCCTGAAAGTCTGCGGAAACTCAAAAACCTGTCCTGACCTGCCATGATACCTCACTTCGGCTCACATTGAGCGTGGCTTGCTGTGGGGTCGGGAGCGCGTCTGATTTCGCTCTCATAACCAGAGGTCACAGGTTCAATTCCTGCCCCGCTACACTGTGCCCCGTCAACGAGCACGACGTCGAGCCCCTTCCGCTGCCAGGTCGCGAAAGCGGCGGCCCGCAGGCGCTGGCGCCGACCACGAGCAGTCTCTTCGTCACGGTGACCACGGTCGGTTAGGGCGCTACACCACCGATACGCCAACCCTACGTCCGGTTGCTGGACGCCGTACGGCGGGCCCTCACGTACCGTCCGCTGGGACATCGGTGAACTCGAACTCGAGCCCATTGACGTCGTACGCGTAGGAGCTGCGCACGCCATCGGCATCGACCACGATCTCTGTCGGCGGTACCGGCAGCGCGTACGCGTAGCCGCCCGACTCAAACAGCTCGATCCAGCGCCGCCGGAACGCGACCAGGTCGTCGGGCGCCTCGACGACAGTCACACGTGCTGGCACTGGGACAGGCTGGAGGTGGGATCGCTGACCCCCCGGCCCGCCCCGCTCGAACAGGTGTAGCCGGATGTCCCCCACGACGAGTTCGGTGAGGCGGTGGATGCCCGGCAACCGACTGGGGATCAGCTCCGAGAACGTGTCCAGCGACCAGCTCGTACGGCCCTCGAAGAAGTCTCGGCATTATGCCACGACGTTGTCCAAGTCACTCGTCTGGATACCGACGTGATGAAAGCGTGGACCGGGCACGGTGGCTGCGGCGGGCGCGAGGAGGCGTCGCCCTGGGATTGGCTGGTATCCAACACGGAGACGACGCTGCATGCACGACCTATGCGCCCGGTACGCGGGCCGCATAGGTGGCCTGTATCGCGCAGTCGTGAGGTGAAGGCACGCGTTGATCGAACCATATGGGCACCCGCTTGCGGGAAGTCGATGCTACAACTGCCCCCGGCGGCGGACATTCGGTATGGTGTGGCGGTCCCTCCCGCTGCCCTGGAGGCGTTTGCGCTAGACAGATGGAGGTGATTGTGTCGGTCGTCGAGGTGACGGGTCTCCGCCGCATATACGAGACGTCCACCGGTGTCCTTCGTCGACGCCATCGGACGATCGAGGCGGTCCATGACGTGAGCTTCTCGGTCGAGCGCGGCGAGCTTTTTGGCCTGCTCGGCCCGAACGGAGCCGGCAAGACCACGACCATCAAGATCCTCATTACCTTGCTGCTCCCAACCGCGGGAACCGCCCGGGTGCTGGGCATCGACGTGGCCAAGGACCCGCGCGCCGTGCGCCAGCGCGTCGGCTACGTCTTCGGTGGCGACCGCGGCCTCTACGAACGCCTGTCCGCCTGGGACAACCTTCGCTACTTCGCGGAGCTGTACGGCGTCGAGCCCGAGCGCCAACGGGCACGCATCCAAGAGCTGCTGGAGATGGTGGGCCTCACCGGCCGGGAGCGCGAGCGGGTGGAGGGATTCTCGCGCGGCATGCGGCAACGCCTCCACATCGCGCGGGGCCTGCTGCACGACCCCGAGGTCCTCTTTCTCGACGAGCCGACGATCGGCATCGATCCGGTCGGGGCGCGGGCGTTGCGGGGGACTATCGCGACGCTGGCCACCGCCGGCAAGACGATCGTGCTCACGACGCACTACATGTTCGAGGCCGACGAGCTGTGCGGTCAGATCGCGGTGATCGACAAGGGTGCGATCGTCGCCCGAGGCACGCCGGCCGACCTCAAGAGCCTGGTCACCGAGGGCAATGTGGTGGAGATTGAGCTGTACGGCGCGCCCGAGCGGGTCGCGGCCGACGCGCGCCGGCTCGATGGGGTCCAGTCGGCCACGCTCGAGGAGCGCGGCCATGTCCAGGTGCTCGTGGTGCAGAGCGCGACCGACGTCGACATTACCCCGGCGGTGCTTGCCTGCCTCCACGGGGCCAGGCTCGGCCGGATCTCCTCGCGCGAGCCCACGCTGGAGGACGCGTACGTCGCACTGGTGAGCGGCACATGTCCCGACTGAAGCGGCTCGGCCGCATGCCCCGGCTGGTGCTGGTCGTGTGGTGGCTGCACCTGCGGATGCTTGCGGTCTCGGCGTTCGGGGGATTGATGCAGATCGTCTGGCCGTTGATCTTCGCGACCTCGGCGCTGCTGATGTTCCGGGTGACCGCCGACGAGCAGGTGCTGATTTACGCGACACTCGGCGCCGCTGCCATGGGGATCTGGTCGGCCATGGCCACCACGGCGAGCAACATGCTCCAGGCGCAGCGATGGGCGGGCACACTGGAGCTGATCGTCGTCGCCCCGACGCCATTGGCCGTGATCCTTCTTCCCATCGCCTTGGCCATGGCGACCGTCGGCATGGCTAGCATGGGGGCGACCCTGCTGTGGGCGGGGCTGGTGTTCGGGATCACCGTCCCGGTGGCCAGCCCGGTCGAGTTCGTGCTCAGCCTCGTGGTGACCGTCATCGCCATGGCGCTGCTGGGGTTCCTGCTCTCTGTGGCCGTGGTGCGCTACCGGACCGCGTGGGCGCTCGGCAACGTGCTGGAGTTCCCCGGCTGGCTGCTGTGCGGTTTTCTGGTACCGCTCACGCTGCTGCCGGGTTGGGTCACACCGATCTCGTACCTGCTCGCCCCGACCTGGGGCATGGCCGCGATCCGGGAGAGCGCCGCCGGCGGGGACCCGTGGCGGGCGCTGCTGTTCTGCGCCGGGCTGGGGCTCGCGTACGCCGCCATCGGGGGATTGATCAGTGAGGCGGTGCTCAACTCCGCCCGCCGCCACGCGACCGTGTCGTTGACCTGAAAGGGAAAGAGCGATAGTGAGATCGGTGCGTGTCTTCTTCATCGGCGGGCTCTTGGCCTACCGGGCGCTGTTCAGCTGGCTCAGCCCGTGGATATTCATCCCCACGCTGCTGGTCCTGCCGGTGTTCCAGATCCTTCTCTTCGCCTTCGTCGGCCGGCACGCCGGGCTGGAGTCGGACGAGTTCTACGTCATCGGCAACGCGGTTCAAAGCTCGTCGACGCCATGCCTTGCGGCCATGACGATGGCGATCGCGGGCGAGCGCTACGAACGCACGCTCGGCGTCGTACTCGTCACCCCGGCCCGACGGGTACCCATGTTCCTCGGTCGCGCCCTGCCGGTCGTGGCCAATGCCTGGGCCTGTTCCCTGTTCAGCCTGCTCGTCGGCGGAACGCTGCTCGGGGTCGGGATTCACGCCGGCGCCTGGCTGCCGGTGTCGCTCGTCGTGCTCGTCGGCTGCCTGTCGTGCAGCGCGCTCGCGCTCAGCCTGGGCGCCCTCGCGTTGCGGTTGCGGGACACGTCGACGCTGACGAACATCACCTATGGCGTGCTGCTGATCGTGTCCGGAGCGAACGTCCCGCTCGCGGCGCTGCCGGCGTGGTTGGCGGCGATCGCGGAATGGCTGCCGCTCACGCACGCGATCGCCGCGGCCAGGCTCCTCGCCGCCGGTGCCTCGTTCGATCGGGCCGCGGGCCTCGTGGGGCGCGAGCTGCTCCTCGCCGTTGGGTACACCACGGTCGGCCTGCTGGCGCTGCGGTACCAAGAGATGCAGAGCCGCCGACATGCGACGCTCGAGGTGGCCTAGCGACACCCGAAAGCGAAATTTCTCGGGTCAAGCCGCGACGATGCGCAGCGGCACGCTGCCAAGCGCCCGCACGATGTTGTTCGGTTGGTAGGTCGGTTCGGCGGCCACGTGCAGGGCACGTACCCTCCGGACCAGGGCCGAGAGCAAAGCCTCCGCCTCGAGGCGGACGATGGCCGCCCCGACGCATGCGTGAATGCCGGAGCCGAAGGCCAGATGGGTACGGCGTTCGGCCGATGTCGAAGCGTGGCGGGTGCTCCCACTCGCCGGGATCCCGGTTCGCCGCACCGACATGACAGAGGATCTTTTCGCCGGCGGGAATCGTGGTACCGGCGATGCGGGCGTCGCGGGTGGAGGTGCGGAAGAACAGTTGTAGCGGAGATGAATAGCGCAATGTCTCCTCGAACGCCCGGCGAGCCAGCGCCGGTTCGTCACGAAGCCGCGCCCACTGGTCGAGGTGGGTGGCGAGCAGGTACATCGTCCAGCGAGGGCATGTACGGTCGTTTCAACGCCACCCGACAGCAGCGAACGGACCAGACGGCCGGCCTCGTCCTCGCCGTTTTCGTCCCGGTCGACCGCGCCGTAAATCCACGCGCCCACCCCACCGGAGTCAAGCGCCTCGCGGCGGCAGTGGTCGGCGACCCACTCAGTCGCGTCCGCGCCCGCCGCAGCCGCCTGGTCGAACAGGTGGTTGCGCGGGCCGCAGCCGTTGAAGGCCAGGCTCCCGTACCTCATGAGCTTCTCCCGGCCCTCGCGGGCCGACCCCGACCGCATCGGGAAACGCTTGGAGCGTGTAAGCCTTGGCAAGGTCGGCCACGCCGTCGAACTCGCCGCGGCTGGCGAGGTTCGTAACCAGGTGCTCGGCCCGGCGCTCGAATTCCGGCCGCAGCCGCGCCAGGTTGCGCCCGGACAGCACCTGCGTGGTGATCCGCCGCATGTGCGTATGCACCGGCGGGTCTGACTCGGCCAACAGGCTCGGCGTTCGCCACGAGGCTTCCCTCCGCAGGTTCGTCAATCCGATCCCGGCCGAGGAGCAGAAGGTCTCGTAATCCCACAACACGGCCCGGATCTCGACCGGGCGCACCACCACCCATACCCCTACTCGGCTGAGGAACGATACCGGGCCGGCCTGCCTTAGCCGTTCGTACATCGACTCCGGCTCGGGTCCCACATGCGCGATGAATGGATCGATATCAGGCGGGGTGGGCGGCCATGTACCCGAGTCCTCTCGGCGTGATCGGCAGCTAGGGGGAACGCCGCGTACCGTGTCACCGCAAGGTACAGGTGCCGTACAACGCTTTCCACCGGGCGGTCGCCAGGCGCCGATGTACGTGGGGCGATAGACGCGGTGTAGCCCAGGCGTATTGGACGGGCTTGAGGTAGTCCATGCCATCGGAGGGCCAGAGGCATCAGAGATGGGACGCACAGTGATCAACGATCGGGACCTGCACACGATGATTTCAGCGTTGCTCGAGTCGGATCAGCACCCGAGCGCGGATATCAACATCACGAACGCGACGCCCCTGGCCGAGGGTGGCCTGGAGCTCACCTCGCTCGATCTCGTCCGCCTGTTCGTGGGTATGGAGGAGCAGCTGGGGGTCGAGCTTGAGGACGCTGCCATGTTCGAGACCGACTTCGACACCGTCGCCGACATCGTCGGCATGGTCCGATCGTCCGTCGAGCGCTCGCCGCCGGACGCGGCGTGACGCGTCCACATCTCCGGAGATCCACAGCCGCGTGCGGGCAACTCGACGTGGCGACGCGCGTATTCAGCTTGTACGGGGGGCGGCGACGATGCGGTGATGGACAGGTTCGGCCGAGCGGCGACGCTTCACCTGATCGGCGGCGCTCCCCGATCGGGCACAACGCTCCTGCAGGCGGTGCTCTCGGCCGCGCCCGAGGCATCGCCGTTGCTCGGTGAGTGCCCCTTTCTCTGTTCGCTGCTGGACTTCTACACCGAGGTGACGGCGTCCTGGCAGGACGATTCCCGGTACTACTTCGCAAGCCCGGACGCCGCCGTGGAGGTCGCTCGCGCCGCGGTCTCGTCGATCTTCGAGCCTCTGGCCGGCCGGCACGGCAATGCGGCGGTCGTGACGAAGAGCCCGGGGCTGTCATTGCGGGCGGCTGCGATCCGGGCCGTGCTCCCCGAGGCTCGGTGCTACGCGATACTGCGCGATGCGTGCGACGTCATCGCGCTGCAGATGTCGGCGAGCATCCGCGAGATCCGGATGGGGTACCCACCCACCATGCTGGCCCCCGGCACCGTCGCCGGGGACAGCGACGAGGAGGAGATCTGGCACAGCGGCGCTGTCGTTGACGCGCTGGCCGACCGGTTCCTCAGCTACTACGACGAAACCGTGTTGTCGACCTGGCACCTCGTGTCCTACGAAGCCCTGGTGACGAGTCCACGATTGTCGATCGATCGCCTGCGCGCTGCGTCGGGGCTCGACCTCGAGTTCGATCCTACCGAGGAATGGCACGGCGTCGAGTTCGACTATCTGCGAGGCAGCCGCACGGCTGAGAGTGCCTGGCGGTCGGACCTGTGGGGACAACCGGTGAACACGTCGCGCGTCGGCTACCACCGGCGGACGCTGCCGGCCGCTCAGGTGCAGCGGATCGAACGGCGCTGCGGGGGCTATCTGGCCCGCTGGCGATCACTGACCCGGGCGAGCGACCCGCGCCCGGCCACGACGGTCTTGGAGGATCAGGCCCGATGACCACGCGCCGCCCCGTCGCACCTCCCACCGCGCGCATCGACCCCATGGCCGGACGGCCCATGGAGAGCCCGGCGCGCGAGATGTTCGACGCTTGTCTCGACGTCCGGCCGATTCCCCGGATGAATGGCGCCTCGCCGCGGGACCTGCAGCGCGCCATCGCGGGCCGGTCCGGACCGATGCTGTTCAGCGGGCTCTGCGACGTCTGGCCCGCGCTCAGCGTGTGGACACCGGACAACCTCCGGAGGGCGTACGCCTCCAGGGAGGTGACCGCCCTGGTCGACCTGCCGGGCGACGGAGTCCTCTACCCGAAGGATCAGAAAGAGTACGAGCGAACCCTGACGTTCGGCGACTTCATCGACAAGATGTTGACGGCGTCCGCGTCGGCACCTTGCTATCTGGCGTACAAGAGGGCCCACGAGATATTCGACCGTGCCGACTACGACTTCACCACGCTGACCGGGCTCGATGACGGCGAGACGCGTGTCTGGATCGGATCGGCGGGTACTCGGTCCATGCTCCATTCGGACCTGAAGGACAACCTCTTCTGCCAGGTCTGGGGCCAGAAGAGCGTGACGCTCCTGCGGTGGAGGGACACCAGGGCGGCCTACCCCTTCACGGACAACATCGTGAACAGTCAGGTTGACCTGGCCGCACCGGACGCGGCCAGATTCCCGCGACTGTGGAAGGCGACCTTCTACAGCTCGGTCGTCGGCCCGGGTGACGTGCTGCTGATACCCCGCGGCTGCTGGCACGACATCCGGGCCTGCACGCCGTCGATCTCCGTCAACCACTGGTTCGGCGAGCCGCAGAGCTTCTCGGAGTACATGCGCGTTCTTCTCGTGCTCGGTCCCCGGTACTGGGGCCGGACGGCCGAGGACCTGGTCGTGCACGGGCTGCTCAACCGGCGGGAAGGTACCCGCTTCTTCTTCAGCCCGCCGTCAACCGGTCGACGACTCTACGACGTCCTTCGCCGGCGCGGGTTCTCCCAGGAGAATGACCCGGGCGAGGAGGCATAGACGGGTTCGCGCACCGGTTCGACGCCGACTCGGCGGCCGACCTGGCTGAGGCCGACCAAGCGCCGACGTGGCTCAGCCGCCGAACGCCGACGACGCCCGCGTAGGCGCCGCAGCCACCGCCTCGGTGAGCCCGGACGCTGTCGTCGCGACGAGGGTGAGGATGAGGCCCGAAGTCCTCCACGCACTGCACGACCTCCGCGGTCCGGAGTGGGCGCGGAGCCGTGGAGCGAGCACGTCATTCCGTTCACTGCGGCGTCCTGGGCGATGGCCAAGAGGCGTCGAAGCAACTGAGCCACCACCTCCCGACGCGACGCCGGGCCTCGGGGGTTATGAAGTAGCTGTCGTAGAGACCTGCAGCAGACGCATGTCCTGGCGTCGGACGCTGGACTCCTGGAGCAGCGACACGCCGTCCGGTACGACTTTCGCCGCGATGCCGGCGTGGATCAGCCTTCAGCCGCAGCGCGTGGACCACCTGGGCCGAATGGGCGAACGCGGACGGGCGCGAACGGAACAGGCCCCGGACCGGCCGGTAGTCCGGTGCCCAGCTGCCGCTGAACGCCGGATGGTGCAGGCGCACGCTGGGCCGGATCACGTTGGCGTAGACGCTCGGCGGGCAGGATCCGGTGTACAGCAGCATCGCGCAGCATCCGGTGATGTAGTCGCGGACCCGCGCCGCCACGGATTCCGGCGAGCGCCGGCTGTGGGAGAGGTAGTTCAGGAGCTGGCCGAGGAGCCGCCACAACACGAAGTTGACCTGGTGACCGGTGATCCAGCGGAACCGGTACAGGCACTCCTCGGCCCCGTAGCCCTCGACGGAATGCCGGCGGCACCCCGCATTCGGTGATCGTTTGGATTCGCCGGCACACCGCGCGATGTCCCGGCGCGACGCGGTCGTCCGGCGCGTCGTCCAGCGTCTGCGCCGGTGGCCGGGTGAGTGGCTCCAGGCCGTAGGTGAATCCGCCGAAGTCCCACCGACCGCCCGTTCGGAGATCGGTGAGCACCAGTCGTGTCAGGTTGGCCGACATGTCATCCACCGTCGTGGGAACGCCGCTGACGTGGCCGCTCGCTGCGGGTTTACGCTCAACACCGTTGAAACGCGGGCAATACGTCGGCCGCATCGGCGTCGTTGGGCGGGGGACGGGGCTACCTCACCGAGGTTGTCGAGCCGGCGTGGTCGTGGGCCGCGGGTGCGGGCCGATCGGGGTGGCGGCGGCGCGATCGGGCTGACCAGTCCGGTCTCGTAGGCCGAGCTTGCTGCAGGCGTTATAGACGTGCGACTTGACCGTGGCCGTGCTCACCATGAGCTCCTCGGCGATCTCCCGGTTTGGCCAGGTCATGGGCGACGTGTCGGAGCACCTCCACCTCGCGCTTGGACAGACCGAGGGTGACGTCTGGCGTGGGCGTCGGGCGCTGCGGCGCCATGGCGGCCGTGAGTGGTTGGGTCGTGGCCGGGCGGACGATCACGGTCGCGTCGTGGACGACACTGCGGATGGCGCCGGCCAACAACTGGGCCGAGTACTCCTTGTCGAGGATGGCGCCTCCGCCGTCGCCGAGCACCACATCGACCGTGCGATCGCCGTACTCGTCGAGGAGAAGAACCGGCGCTACCCGGCCGCGCAGCTCACGCGCGATCTGCACGCCGTCGAGGACCGGCGGCTCATGGCCAATGACGGCGACCATCGCCAGCTCCGGTCGGCTGCGTCCGTGAGATCCACGCCGGTGTGCACGGCTCCGAAGACGTTGATGTCCGGCTCCCGGTCGAGACGGCGACCAGTCCTTCGCAGGCAAGGCTGGCGATCGGCCACGAGAACGTTGACCATCTCGGGTACCGCGTTTGTCATCTGTGCCCTCCCCCGCCGGTGCCTGTGGCCGATCGCGACTGCCGGTGATGTCCGCTGGCCGCTATCCGGGCCGTGCGGGGGCCTCATCGTCGGTGGCCTGGCGGCCATCACGAGCAGTGTCAACCGCATGACCAGGAGTGGCTCATGGCGGGCCCGTTGTATGAGGGCGGCGAGGCATGCTCGGCTCGAGCCTTCATGTTCATGGCCGGGCAGGTCGCGGGTCATGCTGTCGGCCTCCTGCGCGCGGTGCAACGCGTTTCGACGACTCGCGTAGCCTACCGCTCACCCAGGGGAGGGCTGAGTCGTGGCTTAGTCGTGGGAATGTACCGCTCACGTGGGGGGGCGCGAGTTGAAGAAGTATGTCGGCTGTAGGGCTGACCGGCAGGATCCGGTTATGGTCCGGGCTCCCGAGATGGACGGCGGAACGAGGCGGTGTTGGCCGCTGGAGATCATCGCCGTGCGCCATGGTGAAAGCCGGGCCAGTGTGGCCTCCGCCGAGGCACACGCCGCCGGCCGAGAGGAGAGCGGCCTCACCGGATCCGAGGCTGACCTCGACTTCAGCGTAACGCGTGAACGGGTCGACCAGGTACTTCTATGAAGTACTACATTCTGGGGCCGCTGGAGGTCACCGCGGATGGAGGCCAGCCGGTGGACCTCAAGGCCAAGCGCCTTCGCGCGCTTCTTGGCGTTCTGCTCCTGCACGCGGATCGGGTGGTTCCGCTTGAGAGAATCATCGATGGCATCTGGCCCGATGAGCCGCCGCGCTCCGCGATCGAAAATGTCCGGACCTACGTGTTCCAGTTGCGGTCGATGTGCCAAAACCCGTCTGACCGCAACCGGCTGGAGAGCCATCCCGGGGGATACCGGCTCCGGGTCGAGCCCGAACAGCTGGACCTGCAGCGATTCACCACGCAGGCCGCCAACGGACGCCACGCCCTTGGCTCCGGCGCGCTCAGCAGCGCCGCGACGTTGCTGGCCAGCGCGCTCGACCTGTGGCGGGGAGCGCCGCTGGCCGAGTTGGAGCTGGGCTCCGCCATGCGCGCCAAGACCACCGCGCTCGAGGAACACCGCTGGCAGGTGCAGGGCGATCTGATCAACACGCGGCTCGCGCTCGGTGAACGGGCGGAGCTCGTCTCGACGTTGCAGGAGCTCATCGGCGAGCGACCCTTCGACGAAGGGCTCTGGTGCTCACTCATGAGCGTGCTCCATGCCGTGGGTCGCACCTGCGATGCGCTGACGGCCTTCGCGCGGGCCCGCACCTTGCTGGTGACGGAGCTCGGTGTGGAACCGGGACCAGCCCTGCGGCGTGTCCACGCGGCGGTCCTGGAGGGCGCCGAGGTGCTCGGCGTTCCCAGTTTCGTTGGGGCGACGACGACGCGGGCTGTGTTCGCGCTCCATCAGCTACCGGCCGCCGTGCCGGACTTCGTCGGACGCCGCACCGAACTGACTCGGATACAGACGCTGGCCGAACGCGCGGCCGAAGGGGCTCTTGACCACGTGCAGATCGTCCTCGTCAGCGGATCGCCGGGTGTGGGCAAGACCGCCACGGCGGTGGCCGCCGGGACGAACATGCGTCAGGCCTGCCCGGACGGCGAGGTATTGATCGACCTACGGGGATCGACGGCACAGCCGAAGGACCCCGGCGCCGCGCTCGGCGACGTGCTGACCGCCGTGGGTCTGTCGACCGACGCGATCCCTGTCAGTCTCGAGCACCGCGTCGCGCTGTACCGCTCGATCCTGGTCGAGCGGCGAATGCTCATCATGCTGGATGACGCCGCCAATGCCGAGCAGGTCACGCCGCTCGTGCCCGGCCTCGGGCAGAGCATGCTGATCGTCACCAGTCGGCGATGGCTGACCGGCGTCGCGGCCGATCTTCATCTGCGGCTAGAGGCGCTCCCGCGACCGGATGCGTTGGAGATGCTAGCGCGACTCATCGGCCCGGACCGGGTCGAACGTGAGCCGGAGGCAGCAGCGTCCATTGTGGAGGGATGTGGTCGCCTTCCCAGTGCCATTCGCATCGCCGGAGCCCGGCTCGCGGCGCTGTCGCACCATCCGCTTCGGTTTCTGGCGAGCCGCCTGCGCGACCACGATCGCGTGCTCGACGAACTGTCGGTGGACGGGATGTCACTGCGTCAGCTCTTCGACACCTGCTACGCGAGCCTGGATGCCCAAAGCCGGCGGTCGTTCTGGGCATGCGGTCTCTGTCCGTCTGAGCTGATCACGGCGGCCAACGTGGGCGAAGCGCTGCGGCTCCCGGTGCCGACGGCCGACCGTCAACTCGAGCGGCTCATCCACGAGGGCCTGCTCAGCTGTGGCGGACCGGTCAGCGGCGTGCCGACGTATCGCATGCCTGTCGTGCTTCACGCCTATGCCCGTGAACGCCTGGCCGACGGGAGCAGGCAGGTCAGAGCAAGCTGACGTGTCCGTTCCCGAGTACTGGTACAACATCCTCGCCGACCTCGACTTCGAGCTTCCACCCGACCTTCCGGCGCGGTCACGCGAGGGCTCGAGCATCCGGCCCCAGGTGCCGCTTGCACTGGTTCGCCAGGAGATGAGCCGCGAGCGCCGGGTGGCCATTCCGGCCGGGGTGATCGAACGCTACCGGCAGTGGCGCCCGACCCCGCTGCGACGGGCCCGGGCGTTCGAGGACTGGTTGGGCACCCGTTGCCCCATCTTCTACAAGTACGAGGGTGGCAACCTCAGCGGCAGCCATAAGCTGAACACGGCCGTGGCGCAGGCCTACTACTACCGGCGCGCCGGCGTCCGGCGCCTGACCGTCGGTACCGGCGCCGGACAGTGGGGCACGGCTGTGGCGGCCGCCTGTTCGATGTTCGGCCTGGACTGCACGGTCTACATGGTGCGGTCCAGCTTGCTCGCGAAGCCGTACCGGAAGACCATCATGGAGATGCTGGGCGCCACGGTGGTGCCGAGCCCGAGCGGGCACACCGACCCCGGCCGTCGGGCAGGCGGCGACACGAATCCGGGCAGCCTCGCGGTCGCGCTCGCTGAGGCGTTCGCCGACGCGCAGGAGCCGGAGACCCGGTTCTGCACTGGTAGCGGGGAAACGTATGCGCTCCTGCACCAGACCGTCATCGGCTTGGAGGCCCGCGAACAGTTGGCCGAGGTGGGTTGTTCGGCCGACGTCGTCATCGGCGCCATCGGTGGTGGCAGCAATTTCGGCGGTCTGGCGCTGCCGTTCTTGGAGTTCGTGGTGCGCGACGACGATCGGGTGAGGTGCGTCTCGGTCGAGCCGGCCGCGTGCCCGAAGTTGACGCGCGGAACGTACGCCTACGACTTCACCGACGCGTCTGGCCTGACACCGTTGCAGAAGATGTACACGCTGGGGCACAGGTTCGTGCCGCCCGAGGTCCACGCGGGCGGCCTCCGGTATCATGCCACCGCCAAGCTGATCAGCGCGCTGTACGACCGCAAGCTCATTTACGCATTGGCCTGTGGACAGCGCGAAGTATTCGCCACTTCCCTCGCGTTCGCCAAGAGCGAGGGAATACTGCCGGCCCCGGAGAGTGCCTACGCGATCCATGGCGCGACCATCGAGGCGCGGCGGGCCGAACGCTCCGGATCCCGGCCGGTGATCCTCGTGGGCGTCAGCGGGCACGGGCTGCTCGACATGGCCGCCTACGAGTCCTATATGGACGGCACCATGGTCGACGCCGAGGCCACCGACCACCAGATCGAGGCGGCGCTGGCCCACCTGCCTGGGCAGCCGGTGCTCGGGAGGGTAACGTGACCGTCAGCCGGCCGGAGCTCGCCGGTACGTTCGGTGCGGTCGCGTCGACCCAGTGGTTGGCCACCGTGCCCGGGATGCGGGTTCTCGAGCAGGGAGCAACGCCGGGCACTGATCGGCCCGCGGCCGGGCTCGGCGGATGGCGGGTCACCCTGGATGCCCGGGCCGGCGCCGCCGGACCCGGCCGACGATGGCGAGACCTGGATGGTCGAGTTGCAGAGCGGGCTCCCGAGCGTCGCGCTGGCGGCGACGGCCCGACCCGGCGACACCTGCACCAACCATCACGGTCGTGGACCGCCACGGCAACCTGGCGTCCGCCGTGCCGAGCGGGGGCTGGCTCAAAAGCTCGCACGTCACACCCGGCCTCGGTTTCCAGCTCGGCACGCGCGCGCAGACGATGTGGCTGGTGGACGCCATCCCAACTCCCTGGCGCCTCGCAAGCGTCCGCGCACCACGCTGAGCCCGACGGTGGTGCTGCGGGACGGTGAACCGTATCTCGCCTTCGGAACCCCAGCGGCGACCGGCAGGACCAGCGGACGCTGGAGACGTTCCTCGGGGTCATCGAGTTCGGTCTGGACCTTCAGCGGGCGACGGAGGCCACCGCCTTCCACGCCAACCACTTCCCCTCGTCGTTCACGCCGCGGGCCAGCCGGCCCGGTCTCGTGGTCGTCGAGGCGGAGGATGACGACGCCGCAGTCGTCGACCTGCAGGCCCGCGGTCACACTGTGCAGGTCGTCGCGCCGCAATCGCTCGGCAGCAAGGTATGCATCGTGGCGGCCGGAGGCGAGCGGGGGTTCCTGCGCGCCGCCGCCGGCCCTCGCGGCCGACAGGCCTACGCCGCCGCTCGGTAGCCCATGCCAGGTCGACGTCTCAGCCCGCCGACCGGGTCCCGAGCCGACCATGGCCCGTGTGGGCGGCCCCGGATCGAGGTCGTGTTTCGCGAGCGCGTGCACGGTGATGCGCAGCCACGGGAACAGTGGCAACCCGGCCAACGCGTGGTGCAGCGACGTGGCGTCCTCAGCAGCCCACAAACCCCAATTGCTGGTCGTCCCGGGCACCCGCCACCTTCTCACCAGGCTGCCCTGGTCGGCCAGCCGATCGACGTGGTGCGCTCGGTTCTCGGCAACTCGGCCCGGCGCTCGGGAGCCATATCGTCGGGAGGCGCGTCTCCATGTGAACCAGGAACTCCAGATGGCCGTCCGCTCGACGAGCACGCATCGCGCTCCCGCCTTGCTGACATGCCACGCGATCGAGGCGCCGACGACGCCCGCCCCGACCCACGACAACATCGACACCGCGCGGGCCATTCATGGTCACCGTCCACCGTCCCGCCCGACCGAGAGTATCGACATCAGAGAACGCCGCGCTTCGGAGAGGGGCAGGCCACATCGGTGCGCGGTCTGCTCCACCACCCATCGCAGGCCCTCGCAGAACGCCTCCACCTCCAACGTCGAGACGAGCAGATCGTTGTACCTCGCGATGACCTGTCGCCGGTCGGTGCTCACCGCGTAACTTGGTGCCGCGTGGGCGACCCAGGCCGGCGGGTGGCCCTGCGGAAACGAGCTGCTGGTGAACTCCGACGCGTACCCGGGCGGTGCAACCGGCGCCACCTCGACCGGCCGCACGGTGAGCCCGTCCAGGTGGATGTCGCGCCCGTCCGGCGCCCACGAGTACATTCCCCCGTCGATGAAGTTGGCCGCCGGCCATGGCCGCACCCGGTCGAAGTCCGGGTTGATGGTGCGGGCCAGGCCGACGTACGGCACGCGCTGGCGCAGGGCGTCCGACAAGGCCTGCCCGGTGGCGCCGACGACCTGGGCAAGGGTGTCGTGGTCGCTGGCGGCCATGGAGACGTACGGGTAGGCGGCGTACTGGAAGATGGCCAACCGGTCGGCGGCCCGATCCCGGCCGAGGGCCACGGTCGCCACGACGGTGCGCCCTTTGCCGGTCATCGCCTGGAGCACGATGTGGTACGCCGCCATCAGCGCGGCGAAGGGCGTCGCCCGCACCCGCCACGCGGTGCGCGCGAGCGCCCGGGCCGTGGATTGCGACAAACTCAGTTCGATGAGCCGGTCATGCAAGTAGTCGATCTCACCGGGGACCGGGCACAGCGTGAAGGCGGGCGGAAAGGAGTGCGTGGGGATCAGGCGCCGCCAGTACTCCGGGCGCTCGCTGGCGGGCCGGTACGTGGCACGCTGCACGGCGTGGATCTCCGGCACTGTGGGCGCGCGCGGCCCGGTTGGCCGGCCTTGGTCGCGCAGCGCCGCGTAGGCGCGGAACAGGTCGGTAAAGAACACCTCGGTGGAGTACCCGTCCGCGATGAGGTGCGACATCCCGACCCGCAGCAGGTGGCGGTTGTCACTCAGGCGCAGGAGCAAGGCCCTCCACAGTGGACCATTCGGGAGATCGTACGGGCGGCGGCTGTGCAGAAAGAGCGTCCGGCCAACCGTCCCGGCGTCATCGGAGGACACGTCGACGTAGTCCAGAGCGTGCGCCATCTCCGGCCGCACCTGCAGCCTCGGGTCGAGCGACACGGTCTCGAAGGTCAGGCGCAGGGCGTCGTGGCGGCGCACCACCCAGGCGAGGGCTTGGTCGAGGAGGTCACGGTCGAGCGGGCCGTCGGCCCGCCGTGTCTCGCCGACGATGATGCGGGAGGCCCCGGGATCCGCGGGCGACGTCGCGCACATCGACTCCCAATGGACCTCCTGGCTGGGCGCCAGCGGCAGCGAATCCGCCACCATGCCCTCCAGCACAGCCGGTTCACCCGAGTACACGAGGTGACCCTCGCCGGTCCGAGTACATCGTCGGTACACGGTGGCCGACGCGCCGGCCAGTACGGCCGTAGCCGTGCTGTATCCGGCCGGGCGAACCTGGCTGAAGGAGCTAACAACGCTGCGTCGAAGGGGAATCCGTGACCGCTAGCAGTCATGCCTCGCCCATCGGGCTCTGGCTCAACGGCGCGCGGGGCTCGGTGGCGACGACTGCCATCACCGGCCTGCTCGCGGTGAGGGACAACCTGATGCCGAGCACTGGTTGCGTGACCGACTCCCCTGCGCTGGACCGCGCCCCGCTGGTCCCGTGGTCGGAGATCGTGGTCGGTGGCCACGACATCCTCGGCACGCCGCTGGAGAAGCGCGCCGAGATGCTCGTCGACAACGGGGTGATCCCACGGCCGGTGCTGTCGCCGGTACGGCGCGGGCTCGCGGCCATCGAGCGGGAGGTACGGACCGGGTACGACCCGGCGACTCACCCGGGCACGCAGGCGGACGCCGTGGACCGGCTCGCGTCTGACATCGGCGACTTCCGCAGCCGGCACGGCCTGGAGCGCGTGGTCGTCGTGAACATCGCCTCGACCGAGGCGCCGTTCCCGGGCCAGCCCGAGCACGGCGACCCCGACGCGATGGCGGCTGCCCTGTCGCAGCCGGACCGGCTCGTCCTGCCACCCAGTTCGGTCGTAGCGTATGCCGCATTCCAGGCCGGCTGCCCGTTCGTCGACTTCACCCCGTCGACCGGCGCCCGGCTGCCGGCGCTGACTGCGCTGGCTCAGCGGCGGGGCGTTCCGTTCGCCGGCTCCGACGGCAAGACCGGCGAGACCCTGCTACGGACGGTCCTGGCCCCGATGTTCGCGGTACGGCAGCTGCGCGTGTTGTCGTGGGCCGGCATCAACCTGCTCGGCGGGGGCGACGGTGCCACGCTGGAGGATCCGCACATCGCCAGCAGCAAACTCACCTCCAAGTCGAGCGTGCTCCAGTCGCTGCTCGGCGAGGATGTGAAGGCGCCGCTGCACATAGACAACGTGCCGGACCTCGGGGACCACAAGACGGCCTGGGACCACGTCTCGTTCGAGGGTTTTCTGGGCGTGCGGATGTCGATGCAGGTGACCTGGTGCGGCGTGGACTCGACGCTGGCGGCGCCGCTGGTTCTCGACCTGACCCGCCTCGTCGCGGCCGGGCATGCCGCCGGGCAGCGCGGCCCGATCACCCAGCTGGCGTTCTTCTTCAAGGACCCGATAGGCACTTCCGAACACTCCCTGGCGGCGCAGTTCCGGATGCTCACCGCGTGGGCGAACGCCCTCGATCGGCCGCCGGGTCTGTGATCGACGTTGAGGTACACCAGGTCGAGGTCGAGGTGTGGTCCGTCGACCTCGGCCGGGAGCGGCCGGAACACGTGCGCCTGCTCAGCGCCTCGGAACGCAAGCGCCGCGCCGGGCTCCGGCGGGAGGCCGACCGGACTCGGTTCACCCTCGGCTCGGTACTGGCGAAGGTGGCGGTCGGGCGTCGGCTCGGCTTCGCTCCCGAACGGGTCGTCATAGACCGGACCTGCGACCATTGTGGACGACAGCACGGCCGGCCGACGCTGCCGGGATGCAGCCTGGCGCTATCGATCTCGCACTCCGCCGACCGGGTTCTGTTCGCCCTGACCGAGGGCGTACCGGTCGGTGTCGATGTCGAACGCGTGCGCGCCGACATCGATCCGGCCGGCCTCGCCCAGCGCGTGCTCGCACCGGGCGAGGCGGCCCGCAGTGCAGCCGAGTTCTTCCGGTACTGGGTTCGCAAGGAGGCGATGGTCAAGGCCACCGGGGACGGCCTGCGGGCGCCGATGTCCGATTTGACCGTCACGCCGGCCGCCGAACCGGCCGGGCTGCTGCGGTACGGCCCGCGCCCCAACCTGCGCGCCAGCATGTCCGATCTCACGGTCCCCGACGGTTACGCTGCCGCCGTCGCCGTGCTCTCGGCCAGCCCTATCCTCGTCGCCGCAGTGGATGAGCTGTGACGTACGTCGTAGGGGTCAACTGTGGTACGGCGGCCTCCCACGACCCCAGTGCCTGCCTGATCGACGGACGAGGCGCCATCGTCGCGTCCATAGAGGAGGAACGTCTGACCCGGGTCCGCCACGCCCCACGGGCCATGCCTTCCCGCGCCGTGCGGCACTGTCTGAACCTTGGTGGCATCGCCCCGCATGACGTTGACGCCGTGGCGGTGGGCTGGGACGAGCCGCGAGTTCGGGCCCGGCACGGTCCTGGATGGGAGTTCGAGACACCTCGCGAATTTCTCGCGGGACTTGGCTTCGTTGGCCCGCACAATCCCGACATCTACTTCATCCCGCACCACCGTGCCCACGCTGCGTCGGTGTTCTATGCGAGCCCATACGACGCGGCCGCCGTCCTAGTGACCGACGGAAACGGCGAGGACGAGTCTGTGTCGATCTTTCGGGCCCGCCGCGGTGAGCCATTGATTCGCCTGATGAGCTGGCCTCGCGTGTGCAGCCTCGGCTACCTCTACGAAGCCGTCAGTGACTGGCTCGGCCTGGGCATTCTGGCTGCGGGCAAGACGATGGGGCTCGCCGCCTACGGCCGGGGCATTGATATCCCAGACCCGGGCTGGATTAGCATCATCAACGAAGATCTCGTGTCCCTCCTCGGCTCCGACCCGATGCTCAACTATCACGAGCTGATGAAGCTGTGGCGGGCGGAGATCGTGCGATTCGCTGGTGTGGACCAGGCCGCGACATCGGCGGACGGCCTTGCGAACGACCCGGTGGCGGTTCGGGTTGCCTGGGCGGCGCAGACGACCGTCGAGTCCGCCGTCACGTGGCTCGCAGGTCTGGCCCGCAAGGCAACCGGCCTCGATGACCTGTGCATTGCGGGCGGTGTCGGTCTCAACTGCGCGGCCAACGGCCGGCTCGCCGGGCCGGTCTATGTGCCGCCGGTGCCGCACGATGCTGGCGTGGCGCTCGGGGCGGCCTGGTCAGTGATACCACCGCGCGAACGGCAGTTACTTTCCGCCTACGCGGGAGGACTACCCGGCCCGGCACCCGACGGGCTGGACTCGACGCGTGTGGTGGCAACGGAGGCGCTAAGTGTGGATCGCGTGGCGGGCTTGCTCGCCGATGGGCAGATCGTCGCAGTGTGCCGGGGGCGAAGCGAGGTTGGCCCGCGGGCGCTGTGCCACCGGTCGCTCCTAGCCTCACCGGTAACGGCGGCGATGCGCGACCGGCTGAACCGCCTCAAGGGTCGGGAGCCGTGGCGGCCATTCGGCCCGGTCACCAACGCCGACCTTGACCTGTGGTCGTCCGCTGGAGAACTGGAACGATACATGGTCGGTGCGGCAGCGCTCACCGACCGGGGAATCGAGGCGATTCCCGCCGTCCGTCATGTGGACAACACGACGCGACCGCAGCGTCTTCGCCCCGGCGACGAGGACTTCGTCAGCGCCGTGCTCGATGGCCTCGGTCGGGCGGGTCACCCGCCGGTGCTCATCAACACGTCCTTCAACGGGCCGGGCGAGCCGCTCGTGGAGACGGCCGCGCACGCGGTTGACTGCGCCCTGCGGCTCGGCGTGGAGGTTCTCGTCCTCGGTGACGACGTGCTGCACCTGCGGGCCAAGCATTAAGGCACCTGCCCGAGCGAGATCAGATGGCGGGACGGGGCGGTGTACGACGCCTGTACGGGTACGCGGGAGGCTGGGCGGTGTGACCGCCAACGCCGGACCGCGGCCGGTCCATCGACATCGGTGGTGCGCGGCACTGGCTGGCCTCCGGGCAGATGCCCTGGACTGCCTGCAGACCACGCTCGCGCTCATCGCCGACGACGCGCATGGCCGCGGAACCCACCTCCGTCTCGGCTCGCGCTGGAGCATGCCGGGCCGGCAGGCCGACGCGACGACCGGCGTCCAGCCCGGCCCGGAGCAGCGGCTGGCCCAGGCCCGCGATCTGCTGGGGCTGCGGATCGGCCAGCGTCACGATCCGTGTGACCTCGCCCGCCTCTGCGCGGCCGGACCCGTGTACGTCGTCGCCGATGCGTTCGCGCTGCCCTGGCTGCCATACCACCGTCGTAGTCACATGGACCACGGTTTCCTGGTCGAGTCGCGCGTGGATGACATTCTCGTCGTCGACCCCTACCACAACGACACCCCATGGGGCCCGGCCCGGCCCGGCGCCTGGGCGTTGAGCGCTCGTGCCCTGCGTTCTGCGGTGGGTGAGAACGCGTTAGTGGCGTCGGTCGAGCTCGATAACGGCCCGCCGGCCCTGGACACCACCGCCGCGCTCGCCGACAACGCACAGCGGGCACGCGCGGCGGCGCCCGGCGTCGAGCGCTACGTCGCGGAGCGCCGCGAGCGCCTGGTCGACCCCGAGGTGATCAGGGGTCTGGTGCTGGACGTCTGGCTGCTGGGCCGGGAGCGGCGCCTCCACACCGCGTGGCTGGGCCCGGACCATCCCGTGGCCGCCGCGGCGATCGAGCGGGCCGGCGCCTGGGAGCAGCTGGCCGCGCACAGCTTCCTCGCGCTCCGGCGGTTGGAGCGCGGGGGAAGCGTCCAGAATGGTCTCATCGACGACATCGCCGAGCAGTTGCGGGCGGACATCCGCTTCGCCCAGGAGTGCCTGGACCGGTCGATCGGCGGTCCGGATCCCGCCCTGGCCGCCGCCGTACGAGGAGCCCTCGGCGCCACGCTCGGGCTCGACGACCGCGACGTCAACCCCCAACTGCCGCTGCGGTCGCTGTCGGGCTTCGACTCGTTCCAACTCGTCCGCCTGATCGACCGGGTCGAGCGCACGCTCGGCGTGCTGCTGCCGTCCGACGTGGCCGCGGATGAGCTGACCGACATCGATGGCCTGTGCCGCGCGTTCGCCCGCGGGTCGCCGGCGTCAGCGTGAGGCGCTCAGCGGACCGGATCGTCCGACGCGGCCGTGTCCAGGTGGGTGAACACTCCATCCGCGAAGGCCAGGGCCGGCGCGGCCCGCAGCGGCCCGCACGCCGTCACCCCTCCGATCAGCACTATGTGGTCACCGTACCGGTGAGCGGCGTGGGCGGAGCACGCGAAGTACGCGATCCCGTCGCTGAGGACGAGGCATCCGGTGGACGGCTCAGGGTGCGTGGCGAACTCGGCAAAGCACGCGGCCCCGAACGGCCGTTTCGGGTCGGCG
This sequence comes from Nocardioidaceae bacterium, assembly GCA_030447865.1. GTDB lineage: Bacteria > Actinomycetota > Actinomycetes > Propionibacteriales > Nocardioidaceae > JAUJOE01. Next base: position 55,216 of record JAUJOD010000004.1, on the reverse strand, counting down.
AACCGGCGTGCGCAGGCCGTCTGGCCGGCGGCGAGCACCGTGATCGCGAAGACGCCCGATCGCCGGACGGCGCAGGCGAGCCGGCTGCCGACGCGTACCGCAACGACGACGGTGGCCGGCTCCAGCGACACGGTGGCGAACGAGTTGACGGTCATGCCCACCGGAGCGCCGTCGGCCCGCGACGTCACCACGGTCACGCCGGTGGCGAAGCGACGAGCGACCGAGCGTAATCTGGCCGGTGTCACAGTGCGGGTGGCGGTCACGGACGATGCCATGTCGCTCTTCACGTCGGGCTGTGCGCGTCGACCGGACGGAAGAGATCCTGCACCCGGCGCCGGTCGACCTTGCCCGTCTCGCCGGCCGGCACCCGCTCGAGCGGCCGGAACGAGACCGGCACCATGTATGCGGGCAGCCGCGTCCTCAGGTAGTCGGCCAGGGTGTCGGCCTCCCATGGGTGGCCGGTGTACGCCGCGTGCAGCCGTATCCCGGCATCCGACGGGACCGCGACGACGACCGCGTCCCGTACGCCCGGCGCATCCCGCAGAGCACCCTCGATCTCGCTGAGCTCCACCCGGTACCCGTTCACCTTCACCTGGTCGTCCGTCCGTCCCAGATGGACCAGCTCGCCGGCCTGCAGGCTCACCCGGTCGCCGGTGCGGTACCAGTCATCGGCGGCGGGCCGTCGCCGGTTCGGGGGCGCTGCGGCGCCCGCGCCGAGGAACCGGCCGTCGTTGTCCGCGTCGTCGAGGTAACCGTCGAAGCGCTGGGGACCGCGCAGACACAGCTCGCCCTCGTCGGCTGGCGTCCCGTCCTCGCCCAGGACGATGGCCTCGACGTGGGGGTACGGGCGGCCGATCGGGACCGTGCCGTTAACCGTGCGTGGCCACGGCGTAGACGCGTCCGGCAGCCGATAGCCAAGGCAGGTGATGGTCAACTCCGTGGGGCCGTAGAGATTCTCGACGGCCGACGACGGCGCCGCGTCGGACCAGAGCCGGGCCTGGGCCAGGGTCAGTTGTTCGCCGGCGAACAGGCTCCACCGCAGTGTCGGCATGGACCCGGGCGCAAGACCGCGCAGCCGGTCGGCGAGGGAGATCACTGATGGGGTGGAGAACCAGTGCGTGATCCCCCGATCGGCCACGAAGCGGGCGACCGTGAGCAGCTCCGGCTGGGACGGCACGATCAGGGTCGCCCCGCCCGACCAGGCCACGAACATGTCATGTACGGAGGGATCGAAGCTGAGCTCGAAGGCCTGCGAGAGCCGGCTGCCGGGACCGACCGAGTAGCGGTCCACGCAGTGCGACAGGTAGCGGGCCACGTGGCGATGTCGGATGGGAACGCCCTTGGGGCGGCCCGTCGATCCGGAAGTGAACAGGACGTAGGCGAGGTCATCGGGCCCGGCAGGCGTCGTCGCCGCCGCGGTATTACAGGCGTCACCATCCGCGGGGACGATGGCCACGTCCGGCAGTGCGGCCACGGCCGGGTCCGCGGGCGTCGCGGGATCGACCATGACCGCCCGCACCCCGGCCGCCCGGCAGATCGCGGCCGCGCGCGCCGCCGGCAGTCCCGGATGCAGCGGAACCACTGCGGCGCCGCGGCGGAGCACGGCCAGATAGGCCGCGTACGTCGCCGCGTGCCGTCCGCCGTACACGCTGACGCGCCATCCCGGCCCACAGGCCGCGGGCAACGCCGCCGACACCCCCTCGGCCAGGTTGCTCAGCTGTGCGTAGCTCAACCGCTCGCCGTCGACCTCAAGCGCCGGCACGTCCGGGTAGCGGATCGCGGTCCGCGCGAACCGTTCGTACAGCGTGTCAGCGGTGGACCCTACACCAAGCACCCGAGCCTCCCCTCAGCCTGGCGCACCGCGTCCAGTGCCGCGGCGACTAGGGCGGGGCGCGAGCGGCCCCGCCGGGCCGACTCCACGGCGAACCGGACCGCTCGTGGCACCGACTCCCAGCTGACCACGGCGCGCCGCAGCTCATCGCGGCGACGGTCGTCGATGGGACGGGCGAGCCACCAGCGATAGGCGAACGCCCGGTGACGCGCGGCGGCCCACAGGTCGTCCTGCACCCGGGCCAGGCGCTCCGGGCCGGCCTCCACATAGGTGCGCAACAACTCGAAGACCTCAACCGGATCATCGGACCATCGGTCACCGGGTGGCGCCGTCGCCGCGTCCGAGCTGCCGCGGCGGAGCCAGAGCCAGCTCTGGCAGGGCACGGGAACCGGAGCGCCGAAGGCGAGCGCGTTGCGAAGCCGATGGCTGGGGCTAGACCGTCGGGGCAACCTCATGGCCGCTGTCAGCCGATCGTCGCTCGTCCAACCCTCGTAGGGGTACTGATCACCCTCAGGCATCGTGGCGGCGAACCGGTCGACGACGTGCCACCGTCCGCCGACCCGGCCGTCGATCAGCAGCCAGTGGGGCTGGGCGTCCCCGGAACGCCGCACCGACCAGTCCAACCGTGTCAGGTCGACGACCACGACGGCCCGTCGGTGGCGGGCCCACTCCTCGCGCAAGCCGTCCAGGGCGGCCGTCGCGCTGGACGCTCCAGCGTACCGCAGCGTGGACCCGTCGGGCAGTCGGTCCAGCGGGGGATCATGATGCGAGAACGCGAGCGTCCCGTCCGGCTCGTCGGCCCGCACGGCGAGCCGGATCGAGCGCGCGATGATGCTGTCGGCGTCCCACTCGACCCCGAGGTAGCCGTGCAGGGCGGTCGTGTAGCAGGTGAGCGCGGCCATCATGACCCGACCAGCAGCAGGTCGTCGGCGTGTTCGGCGATTCCGGCGAGCATCGTCCCGGTGGCACCGCCGGCCACGCCGAACATCGTCGCCTCCTCCCGCAGGCCGGCCAGTCCGCCGTCGCGGAACGCGTCGGCCCCGGTGAGGTCGACGCACTCGTCGAGGATCCGATTGACGGTCTCACCGCACGCGGCCTTGAGCACCATGGCCGCCGGACCGGCCGCCGGACGTGCTGCCGAACCGGCCGGGAACACCGAGCACAGCGCGTCCAAGCGGGCCTGCGCCACCAGGCACCGGGCGAAGCGATCGCGAATGGCGGCGTTGTCCCAGAGGGTCGTCGGGCCCGCCGGCCGCCGGCGCAGGTGGTCGAGGGTCTCCACGAGCACCCTCCGACACAGCGCCCGGCCCCACAGGGCGCCGGCCAGCCGCTCCCTCTGGAGGGCCCGGACGAACTCCGCTAGCGCCCGGCCGCGCTGGCCGACGACACGATCCTCGGCCAGCGCCACGTCGTCGAAGCGCAGATGTCCCACGCCGGCCTGGCCGAAGTACCGGTTCGACGCGGGCTCAACCGTCACGCCGGGGGCGACGGCCGGGATGAGGACCCAACAGAAGCTCGTGATGTGACGCTCCGGGCGGCAGCGGGCGAGGACCATCACGTGGTCGCAGTGTCGGGCGTTGCTGATCCATTCCTTGCCTCCGGTCAGGCGGAGCGACCCGTCGGCCGAGCGGACGGCGGTCGCGGCGTCGAGGGTGGCCGAACCGGACAGCCCGGCCTCCGTGACGGCGATCGCCACGACCGCCCGGCCCGCCACAGCGTCGGCCAGCACCTCCCGGGCCAACCCGCTCGTTTCGGATGCGGTCGCCAGCAGCGGCACCGCGAGGGCGACCTGCACGCACACGGAGAGAACCAGTCCGAGGGGCAGCCGACCGTCCAGTTCGGACAATAGGTCATCCAGGCGCGCGATGTCGTCGGGGTCCTTGGATGTCCACCCGACACGCTCGATGACCCCCGCCTCGCCGAGGGCGCGCCACAGCGAGCGGGCGTCCTCGGCGCCGTTGGCCGCGCCAGCCACCAGACCCCGCAAGGGCGCATGCTCAGGCAAGGTGGACTCCAGCGTCCATCAGCGCCAGCGCGCCGCTGGCAAGCCGCAGCCGGTCGTTGCCGTAATTCAGCGAGGCCGAGCGGAGATCCCGGAACGCACGCTCCAGACCCAGTGAGGAGTCGGGGAGGTAGCCGTGGCGCATGCCGGTCAATTCGACCAGCTCATGCGCGGCACTGAAGCAGTCGTCGGCCGACTGCGTCTTAAGCGTGTTCAGCAGCATCTGCACGGGTCCCGCGGCCACGTCGACCCCGGACTCGAACACCCGAACCGTGTGGCGCAGCAACGCGTGTACGACGTCCAGGCGTGCCCTGGTCGCCGCCAGCCGGTGGAGCAGGAGGTCGGAGGAGGGGTCGAACTGGCGGCGGCCGGCGGGGTCGCGGACATGCCGAACGACCCGACCGTAGGCACCGACGGCGGTGCCCAGCCAGGCGGCGGACCAGACGATGTGGGCCACCGGCGCGAGCATCGTCGTCGCAATGCGGCGATAGCTGTCCGCTCCGATCACCTGGTGGGCCGGGACGCTGCCGGTCAGGCGCATCGCCACGCTCTCGGTGGCCCGCATGCCGAGAGGATCCCAGCCGCCGCAGACGTCCGCCTGGACCTGGTCGCGTGCGGCGTACACGAGGCTCACCTGCGCCGGTGACTGCGCGTCGGGCGCGCGAACGGTGACCAGGAACGCGTCGGCGTGGCGGCCGCCGGTCACGATCGGGGCCTCCCGGTCGATCCGGACCGCGCCACCGTCGAGCAGGGTGGTCGTGGAGTCACTGGTGAGCAGGTGACCGCCCGTGCCCGGCTCGGTCGTCACCGAGGCCAGGTACACCTCGCCGGCGGCGATGTCCGGCAAAACCTGATCGACCAGCCGTTGCCCGCCGTGTTTGGCCACGACGAGTACCTGCTGGCAGTGCATCCCAAAGATCATCGCGACCGACATGTCAACCCGGCCCAGGGCCAGCGTGACGTCGACGACGTCGGACACGGAGCCACCCAGCCCGCCGTGGTCGGTCGGCACAGGCAAGCCCAGCACGCCGGTGGCCCGCATCGCGGACACTGCCTCCACCGGAAACTCTGCGGCGCGGTCGCCCGTGTCCGCATGCCGTTCGGCGGCGGACCGGACCGACTCCACCGCGTCCGTCAGCCGGCGGTTCATCGGGCGTTCCGGTCGAGCGTCGGGGCGCACAGCTGTTCGAGCGCGGCCCAGAGCGAGCCGGTCGTCTCAAACGTGGCGTCGGTCAGCATCCCATCGGGGACGATGACCTCGTAGGTCTCCTCGATCGCGAACAGCAGCTCGATCGTCCGCATCGAGTCCAGGCCCAGATCGCGCAGTGGCGTCTCCGCCCGGATCGGCCGATCGCCGGCATACCTGAGGAACGGGCGCAGCAGCGACAGGAACTCATCGTTCATGGTCGTTCACGTCCCTATCCGACCAAGCCCCGGGCGGGGTCCGCCGCGCGAGCACGAGCTGGGTCACATCGACGATCCGGCCACCATCGACAACGACCTCGCGCGGCGCGGGGTGGCCGAGAAAGGCCAGCAGACTGGCGGACAGCCCGTAGGCGCCCACATTGGACACGAGGACGACGTCACCGGGGCGCACGGCCGGTGCGTCGGCGCCCCGGGCCCACGCATCGACGGGAGTACACAACGGTCCGGTGATGATCGCGTTCCGCAGCACACCGTCGCCCCGCCCGTGCTGCAGTTCGGGGACGATCAGCGGCAACCGGCGCAGGCCGGACAGGCCGCCCAGATGGTTGACCCCGGACTCGAGCACGACCACTGGCCGACCGCACGACTCCTTGACGTCGAGCACCCGGGTGCGCAGCTCACCGCTGGTGGCCACCAAGTAGCGCCCAGACTCGAAGGCGATCTTCGGCCGGCCGTTCCTCCAGCCGGGGAAGTGGGCGTCGAGGAGGTTGGCGAGGCCATCGGCCAGAGACCCGAAGGCTGGGGCGGGGCCGGTGCGGGCGTACGGCGCGCCGAACCCGCCGCCGATGTCGAGTCGCTGGGGTGGCACGCCCAGCACGTCGGTGAGCCGGTCGGCCGTGGCGATGGCCGTGCCGAACTGAGCCAGGAGGTCCCGCTCGGACGCCAGGTTGGTGCCCAGATAGAGATGGAGTCCGGCGAGTCCGCGGCGGAAATCGGCTGGACGGTCCGCTATCCACTCCACGTCGGCGCCGAACTGCGAGGCGCCGCCGGCCATCGCCAGACCCTGACCCGGTACGGCGTCGGGCACGTTCACGCGCACCAGGCACCGCGCGTCACGCCCGGCCGCGTTCGCGATCCGGTTGACCTGGTCCAGCCCGTGCGGCGAGTCGACCGAGAACCAGTCGACACCGGCCTCGACCGCCTCACGAACGTCGGCGTCCCGCTTGCCGGGGCCGGTGACGAGAATCCGGTCCGCCGCGATGCCGACCGCTCGGGCGGTCGCCAGCTCGCCGGGAGAACTGACCTCGGCCGAGCAGCCGAGCCGGCCCAGCGTGCCGACGATCGCCGGGTGGGGGTTGGCCTTGAGTGAATAGAACAGCGTGCTCGGCTGGGGGAGGGCCGCGAGCAGTCGCGCGTGCGCGGCCCTCAACTCGTCCAGGTAGTACACATAGGCCGGTGTTTCGACCAGGTCGACGCCGGCCGCCTCACGCGAACGCATGGTCCCTGGCCAACTCGGCCAGCTCCGTCCGGGCCACCTTGCCGCTGGCCGTCAACGGCAGATCGGGGACGACCACGCAACGGCGGGGAATCTTCAGCGCGTCGATGCGGTCACGCATCCCGCCCAGCACCTCGGCCGCCGAGACGCGTCCGGCCACGACGATCGTCGCGCCGTCCTTGCCAGGTTCGGGCACGAGCACGACCGCCGCGTCCACGCCTGGCACTCCCCGCGCGGCGGCCTCCACCTCGATCGCGCTGACGCGGCAGCCGCGCTCCTTGTAGAGGTCGTCGCGCCGACCCACGAGGTAGAGGTACCCCTCATCGTCGAGCCAGCCGTAGTCACCGGTGTGCAGGGACGGACGGATGCCGTCGTCGAGCACGAATCGCTCGCGGGTGAGGTCGGGGCGCCGCCAGTACCCGGCCATGACGTTCGGCCCGCGCACCACGATCTCGCCCATGGACCCGGCCGGGCGGGGACGGCCGGCATCGTCCACAATGGAGATCGCGGTGCCCGGCAGCCCCAGCCCGCACGAGCCCGGCCGACGCCGATCTTCGTCCTTCGGCATGATGGTGGCCCGCTTGCACTCGGTGAGGCCGTACATCAGCTGCACCCGCAGGTTCGGCAGTCGCTCCCGAAGCAGGGCCAGCGTGGTCGTCGGCATCGCCGCGCCCGTGTTGGTCAGCAGGCCAAGTCGGGGCAGCGGCAGGGGCCGCCGCACCAGCAGCCGGGCCAGGTTGTCGGCCAGTGACGGTACCGCCGGCAGCACGGTGGCACCGGCGTCGCGCAGCTCGACGGCGAGTCGTTGACCGGCGCCCGCCGCTGACGCCAGAACTAGCTGCGCACCGGCCATAGTGGCGAGGAAGATCTGGTAGAGCCCGTAGTCGAACGAGATCGGCAGCGCGCAATACACGACGTCATCGGGGCGGTACTCCAGCCGCGACTGGATGGCCTGCGCTGCGAAGGTCATTTGAAGGTGCGTGCACACAACGGCCTTCGGCATGGCCGTGGAGCCGGACGTGTAGATGAAACACGCCGGATCGACGGCGGTCGGGCCACCGACGCCGCCGAACCGGCGCGGCCGCTCGGCGGCGGTCCGCACCGCGTCCGGACCGTGAATGGGGATCCCGCGGTCCTCGGCGACCCGGACCAGGTCGGAGCGACCGGTGACCAGCGTGGCGGGAGTCGCGTCGTCCAGAACGTGAGCCACGGCGGCCGGCGGTGCGTCCGGGTGCAGCAGCACGTGGACCGCCCCGACCCGGGAGCAGGCGAACAGCAGCGCGGGAACGAGCACGTCGCCCGGGACAACGATGAGGACGCGGTTGCCCGGGCGCACACCGAGCTCGATGAGCCAGGCCGCCAACCGCTCACTGCAGGTCCGCACGGTGGCATAGGTCGCACTGTCGGCGCCATGACGCAAGGCCACCCGCTCGGGCCACCGCTCGGCTGCGACGTCCAGCAGATCGTGCAGCAGACGCGCCGTGGTCATGGTTCGAACGCTGATCCGTGCCGCTACACCGGCCATACAGTCCGGCGCGATCAACCGAGGGCGACCAGCGACTCGCCTAGCCACTCGATCGAGGTCTCGCTGATCGGGTCCACGACGAGCTGCAGGTGCCGGGCGCCCGCGCGGGCCATGGCGTCACAGTGGCCCGCGATGTCCTCCGGTGACCCGCGGACCGGCTCGACCGACGCAAGGCCGGGGTCCACCACCGGTCGTCCGGTCGCGCCAGGCAGGCGGATGAAGGCCGCCGCGGTCGCCGCGACGTCTTCCGGCGCCCGCCCGACACCGGCCGCCGCCCGGTGGACCCGGTCACACACGCGGGCAAATCCTTCGGGGGTGTTGCCGTAGTCGCTGAACCACACGTTCCACGCGTCCACGTGCGGCAGTGCAATACGAAGCATGCGGGGGCTGACGGAGCCGAGCATCAACGGTGGGCCGCCGGGCCGCCCGGTGGGCGGGTCGAGCACGCAGTCGACCACGTGGTAGTACCGGCCGTCGAAGTCGACGCTTCCGTCTCGGAGCAGGCCCCGGATAATGGCGAACGCCTCCTCGAACCGGGAGACCCGGTGGTCGTATGGGAAGCCGAAGGCGCGGAACTCCCGCTCGTTCCAACCCGCGCCGAGACCGACGATGAGCCGGCCGCCGGAGATGGCGTCAACCGTCGCCGCCTGCTTGGCCAGCATCGCCGGCGCATGGAAGTTCGTCGATGCGACCAGTGGACCGAGCTCGACCCGCTCGGTCACGGCGGCCAGCGCGGCGAGCGAGGTCCACACCTCCCACGGTCCGCGCGGCGCGGCACCGGGACGGTCGAGGAGCAGGTGGTCGCCAAGCCACAGCGAGTCAAAGCCGACCGCCTCGGCCGTGCGGGCCATCGAGAACAGCTCTGGCCAGTCGACCCGACGCTCGATTTCGGGCAACTGGATACCGATCCGGCATGGGCGTGGCATCGGTCCACTCTAGCCCGGAGAGCGCGTGGTGAACGGCGTGGATACTTCGTGTAGCGGCGGCATATCCGACCCCCCCACCCTGGCACGTGCCGCCGTCACGGGATGTGGGGTAGACATGGTGACCAGAGCCGAACTGACCGCGCTCGACGCGTTGGAGGGGTTGTCGCCGGTCAGGTGCTTCTCCGAATGGGATCTCCTGGAGGAGGCGATTGTGGGGGTGGCGTCGGGCACGGCGATACCACGCGAGTCGGAGCGCATGATCAGGTCCACGATACCGGCGGAATGGCACGACCTCTTCTTGACCAAGGGCGGTGAGCCGTTCCCAGCCGACATCGTCGACGCCGCCCAGGCCGAGCTGGACCACTTGGCCAACGTACTCGCGGGCATAGGGGTCGTGGTGCGGCGCCCGGACCGCGTGGACTGGTCGGCCCGGGGAGGCCACACGAGCGCCATGCCGCGGGACTGCCTGCTCGTCGTCGGCACAAGCGTCATCGAGGCCCCGATGGTCTGGCGGTCGCGGCAGAACGAAACGGCCGCGTACCGGGGGCTGTTGGCCGACTACGCCGAGCGCGGCGCGCGGTGGGTCTCCGCGCCGCGGACGGACCCGCGACGCCTGGAGTCGAACACCGGTCGATGGGCGATCAACGATGCGGCGCCGGCCTTCGACGCGGCCGACTTCATTCGGGTGGGACGCGACATCATCGGACAACTAAGCCACGTCACGAACCGCTCTGGCGTCGCCTGGCTTCGGAACGTGCTCGGTCCCGACTACCGGGTCAGCCTGCTCGACGTGGATGACCCGCACGCCATGCACATCGACGCGACGGTCATGCCACTTCGACCCGGCGTGATCCTGGTCAATCCCACCCGCGCACCCGACCACGTCCTGGACCGCTCGCCGCTGGCCCGCTGGGAGCGGATCGTCGTGCCTCACCCCCGCCCGCCGGGGCGCGTGCCGCGGTACATGACCAGCGGCTGGATCAACATGAACGTGCTCAGCGTCGACTATGAACGGGTTATCGTCGATCCTCGGGACACCGACCTGGCGCGTCGGCTGGATCGGCGCGGGTTCGATGTGACGCTTGTGCCGTTCGAGCACGTCAACGCCATAGGAGGGTCCTTCCACTGCGCCACGCTCGACGTCCGCCGCCAGGGCGGCCGCGAGTCGTACGTCTGACGCCCCGCGGAGGTGGTGATGAGCCCACGGATACTCGTCGTCTACGACGAGGCCAGCGTCACCCCGAGCCGCGTCGCGCGAGCGGCGCGCGCGATCGGGTGCGACATCGCCTTCGCCGCCATGGACACACCCTTCACCCGGACCGTGCTGCCGGTGCTGACGCGCCTCGGACCGGTGGTAGAGGTGACCGAGCCGGTGGAGCCCGAGACGCTGAACGCCCTGCGGGCCCTCCGGCCATCGGCCATCGTCACCTTCAGCCAGATGCAACTCGCCGCGACGGCGACGCTCGCCGCGTCGCTGAACCTGCCCTATCACGAGATGTCCACGGTGGACGCCGTCATGCGCAAAGACGCGCAGCGCGCGCGCCTGGCCGCCGCCGGTGTCGACGACGTCCGGCGGTACCGGATCACGCGAGCGTGTCAGGTGGACGAGGCGATCTCCCGCGTCGGGCTGCCGGCCGTGGTCAAGCCGGACGTCGGCGTGGCCAGCCGCAACACGTTCCCTGTGACGACACTGGCGCATTGCCGGGCGGCGGCGGCCTGTCTGCTCGAGTCCACCGCCGGATCGGTCGAGTCGGCCCTCGTCATCGAGGAGCTTCTCGTGGGTCGGCCGACCGCAGCACCGTGGGGCGACTATATCGCCGTGGACTGCGTGGCGGTCGATGGCGACGTGACGCCGTTGTTCGTCACGAGCAAGTTCGCGCTCGCCCCGCCGTTTCGCGAACGTGGCGGCTACGGCGGCCCCTCGGCGGTCGAGAGGAGTCTCATCGCGCGAGCCGAGCGGTTGGGCTGCCAGGCCGTTCAGGCGGTGGGTGTCCGGCGGGGGATCGCCGACGTGGAGCTGAAGCTAACGCCGCAGGGCCCACGGGTCATCGAGGTGAACGGGCGGCTCGGCGGCTGGGTCGACGACCTCGCCCGGCGAGCGGGCGTCGCGGACCCCGTCGACACCGCTATCAAGGTCGCGCTCGGTCGGGACCCCGAGCCACCTCGGCCGGAGGGCCATGGCCGCGTCGCCTTCAACTACCTGGTGAGCCCGCCGGCGTCGGCCGGCCGGGTGCGCGCCGTGCGGAATGTCCCGGCGCTGCGCCGGCTGAGGAATGTCGACAGCGTTCAAGTGCGGGCGCGGCCCGGCGTACCGCTGGACTGGCGCTGGGGCTCCAACGCCGTGGCCACCGTTCTGGGTATGACCGACGACGTGGAGGAGCTGGCCCGGACGATCGCCGCGATCGAGGGTCTTGACTGGATCGACTACGAGTAGGCGGCCTGTATCGGTGCCGTAGACCCGAGCCGCATGATCGGCCCCGACGCACAAGTCGGGGAGGGTCATGGTCACGATGCCCGCTCGCCACCGCTTCCGGCTGGACCGCTCGGCGTGGTGGATGTGGCGGGACGCCCTTTTGCTCTCGACCGGGTTCCCCGTCAGCGGTCTGGCCCGGCTCTCGGCGCCGGACCTGGCTACCGGCGTCGACGAGTACCTCGCCGGCGCTAGCGATCCGGCTGCCCTCACGGCGCTTTTCCGGCGCACCATGGACCGCCTCGCCGTCGAGCTCGGCCGAATCGCTCGCGACGACCGGCTGCGGGAGGCGTTGATCTGGGAGCGGTCGGACGAACTCGACGCGCTGGACGACCTGGCCACGATGCCGGCCGGACCGTTGACCGGTGACCGCCGGGAGCGGGCCGAGCGGCTCCTGGCCCGGTGGCAGAGGTACTGCACGGCCAACGAATCGATTGGCTTCTTCGGCCCGACCGCGTGGATCACCGTCGACCCCGAGCGGCCGGCGACCGCGGTGACCGTCGGACCACAGGTGTTGTCGCGGCGACAGGTGTTCCTCGAACCGTGGGCCCTCGCCGCGTACGGTGCTGCGCTGGCGGCCGATCCCGAGGTGCGGCGGTGGTTGCCGCCAAGCCCGGGACCGCACAGGTTCGTGGCCGCCTCGCGGCTGCTCCGCCCCGGACACCCGCCGGTCACGCTGACCGGACCCGAGGCCGCCGCGATCCGCCTCAGCGACGGGCGCCGGCCGGCCGCGCGGGTGGCCTCGGAGCTCGTCTCGACCGGTGTGGTCGGGCCGGACGAGGAGGCGGCGTACCGCCTGTTGGAATCCCTGGTGGAACGGCGACTGCTGGACTGGAACGCCAACCTGCCGGTCGCCCCGCACACCGAGGAAGTCCTCGCCGACCGGATCACCGCCATCGAGGATCCCACGGTGCGCCAGCGGGTGGAGGGTGGTCTGGAGCGGCTCCGGTCGGCCCGCGACGCGGTGGCTAGGGCAGCCGGGGACCCAGGCCCGCTCTCCGACGCGCTCGATGACATCGACCGCACGTTCACCAGCCTGGTCGACCGCCCACCCCGCCGCCGCGGCTGGACCTATCCGGGAATCGGGATCTGCTACGAGGACACCATCCGCGGAGTGGACATCACCGTCGGTGGCGATCTCGTACGCACCATCACACCGGCGTTGCTCATCTGCCTGGAGGCGGCCCGGTGGGCGACGGCCGAATTGGCGCGCCGGTTCGAGGCGGTGCTCGCCCGTCTCGTCGCGGCGGAGGCGGCGACGAGCGGCCCGGTCACGCTGTCGACCGTCTGGAACCGCGCCGCCGATCTCCTCCTGGCGAAGGACGGCTCCGACCTGTACACGGGAGTCCTCGACGAGTTCGAACGACGGTGGCGCTCGCTGCTTTGCCTCGACGACGACGCGCACCACCTGACGTTTCGCTCCGACCGGATCGGCGAGCCCGCGCGGCAACTGTTCGCCGCCGCCCCGGGGTGGTCCATGGCCCGGGTGCACAGTCCCGACATCCTCGTCTGCGCGTCCTCCGCCGACGAGCTGGCGTCGCAGCCCATCGCCGCCGTCCTGGGCGAGCTGCACATCGCCCACGCGACCTGCTGCCGGCGGTTCTTCACCTGGCCTCTCCCAGACCCGCTGCGCCCCTTCGACCTGGCCACGGCCGACTACGGGCGAGCGCGCATCATTCCGCTGATACCGCAGACGTGGTCGCGCGTGGCCGGCCGCGTGATGCAGCTGGACGAGACGCCGTCCGACCGCTACATCGGCTTCGCCCCGGCTGCCGGGGTCGCCACGGACCGGGTGATACCCACGGCGGCCGTCTCCATCGAGTCCGGGACGCATCTGGTCGGCCGGCTGCCGGACGGCTCTGCCATCCCGCTCCTGGAGATCTTCGGCGGACTGCTGTCGATGTGCGCGGCCAATGCGCTGCGCGACGCGCTGCGCGGCCGGCACACGCCACGGATCGCCATCGATGGGCTCGTGGTGTGGCGCGAGACCTGGCGACCCGGGCCGGACGAGATCGACCTGCTCGACGCCGCGCATCAGATCGACCTGCTCCAGGGCTACCGGGCCGCCCGCCAACTGGTGGGCCGGCTCGGGCTGCCGGAGCGGTGCTTCGTGCGGCTCTCCACGCGTCGCAAGCCGGTGTTCGTGGACTTCACCAACCCGCTATCGATCTCCGCCCTCGGACGGGCCGTCCGGGAAGGCCGGCCGGCCGGTAGGGCCGTCACGGTCAGCATCACGGAGATGATTCCCGACATCGGTCAGGCCTGGCTCGGCGACGCTGACGACAACCGCCATTTCGCAGAGTTCCGTCTTCAGGTCACCGATACGGCCCCGTAGCCGAATCGTAGGCGGCGTGTATCTCGCGCGCCTAGATTCGACGCCATGACTGTTTCACCCGCGCGTCTGTCTGTGGTCGACCCGGAGTTGGTGGATCAGCTGGAGGCGCTGACCCTGCGACTGGCCGAAACATACGAGTCCCATCAAGACCCCCACCTGCTGCGGGACCTGCCGATGCTCGCAGCGGAGATCCCGGCGGAGCAGCGCGCCTTCGTGCGAAGCTTCGCGTTCGACGACTCGCTGGGCTATTGCGTCATCCGGGGACACCGCGTGGATCAGACCCGGATCGGCCAGACGCCGGCGCATTGGCGCGGCCGGGCCCTGCCCGGGCCCGAGTTTCCCGAGGAGCTGCTCGTGCTGCTGTACGCCGGGCTTCTGGGCGAGCCGTTCGGATGGCGGCTCGAGCAGGAGGGGCGGCTCGTGCACGACCTGGTCCCGGTCAAGGAGCACGAGCACGAGCAGATGGGCATCGGGAGCAGGGAATTACTCACCCTGCACACTGAGGCGGCCTTTCACCCGCTGCGGGCGGACTACCTCGTCCTGGCCTGCCTGCGGAACCCCGACGGTGTGGCCACAATGGTCTCCGAACCGTGCCTGGAGGATCTCACGCCGTCCGTGATCGAGACACTCTTCGAACGCTCCTTCCCGATCCACACACCGCCGCCGTTCATCAACGGGGATCTCCGGCGGGGCACCGAGATCATCTCGATTCTGTTCGGCGACCGCAACGATCCCTACGTACGCATCGACCCGTACGTCATGGACATGCCCGAGGACAAGGATGCGCGGATAGCCTTCGAGGCGATCTCGACCTCGCTGGAGAAGCGCATCGAGAACGTGGTCCTGGAACCGGGCGACCTTCTCGTCATCAACAACCATCGGATGGTCCACGGTCGGCGCGGGTTCAACGCCTCGTACAACGGCGCTGATCGCTGGTTGAAGCGCGTCAACATCACCCGCGACATCGCGAAATCGCGTGACCGCCGGGACTCGGCGACCGCCCGCGTCGTCGCTTAACAGGGGCGGACCGATGCGCGTCGGCGTCATGATGATGTCCGATTCGCCATGGTCGGTCGCCCGCCGACGGTGGCAGACCGTCGAGGAACTCGGATTTGACTCCGGGTGGATCCAAGACCATCTGTGGTGGCGCAGCCTCAGCGACGGGCCGTGGTACTCGACGTTCCCGTTCCTGGCCGCAGCGGCGACGGCGACCGAACGGATCCGGCTGGGGACGTTGGTGACCTCCCCGAACTTCCGGCACCCGGTGCTCGTGGCCAAGGATGTCATCGCCATCGATGACCTCTCGCGCGGTAGGTTCACCCTCGGGGTCGGCGCCGGTTCCACCGGGGCCGGGGACGCGTACGCCGTGGACACCACCCGCCTGGGCCCAACGGAGCGTTCAGCGCGCTTCCAGGAGTTCGTGGAGCTAGTCGACGAGCTGCTACGCGAGCCCCTGGTGGACCATCGCGGGCGGTTCTATTCGGCCTCACAGACCCGGTTGCAGCCCGGCTGCGTGCAACGACCGCGCGTGCCGCTGGCGATCGCCGCCGCAGGCCGGCGCGCTCAGGAGATCGCCGCGCGGTTTGGCGACGCCTGGGTCACCTGTGGACCGCTCGACGTGTCCCGGGCGTGGACCCAAGAGGAGTTCCGGTCGGTGGTGCGGGCGCAGCTCGATGGCCTGGCCCGGGCCGCGGAGCGCGTTGGCCGCGATCTGTCCACTATGGATCGGATTGTCGTGTCGACGGATCTCACGGGCGAGCTGCTGCGGTCGGCCGACGCGTTCGCCGCCCACGCGGAGCGCTACGTGGCGATCGGCGTCTCCGAACTGATCATTCAGTGGCCACGCGCGGAGGGCGTCTACGCGGGCGACCCGGCAGTGCTGGAGGACATCGCCGCCAAGGTACTGCCCGAGCTCCGTTCGCATGGTGAAGCCGGGTAGCCGAAGGGGTGTGTGGACAACGAAACCGACGATGGCCAACGCCGACTCGACTCCCAGCGTTCTGGAAAAGCTGCAGCGGGCGGGAACCGACGTGGAGATCTGGTGGGACTCGTCGCCGCTGGACTTCGCCTCGTGGCGGCAGCGGCTCTGCCAGGACGCGCCCGACCCTGCGACGCGACGGCGGTGGCAAGGCCAACTCGACCGGTTTCTCAGTCTGGATGACCCGTTGAGGTCACTGGTGCGCGGGGCGACCACCAACCCGTCGCTGATCGCTCGCAGCGTCCTGCAGGTCCCGCATCCGTGGAGCGAGCTCCTCCGTGGCCACCTCGCGTCGGCGCGGGGCTGGGACGGCGACGCCGAGGCGGCGTTCAGGGTCCTCTACGAGGAGGCGGTCCGACGCGCCGCGGCGGCGATGATTCCGATGTGGGAGCTGACGCACGGCCGGTACGGCTGGGTGTGCGGCCAGGTCGACCCGCGGCACGCGTTCGACGCTGCCCGCATGCTGGACCAGGGCTTGCGCCTCGCCCGCCTTAGTCCCAACCTCATGGTCAAGGTTCCCGGTACGCTGCAGGGCTTCGAGGTGGTCCGCCAACTCGTCGCGCGGGGAATCTCGGTGAACGGCACGCTGAACTACACGGTCGCGCAGTTTCTCGCGTGCGCGCGAGCCGTGGAGCAGGGCCTGGATCAGGCCCGACGCCATCGGGTCGACCTGACCCGCTGGCGGGCGGTCAGCACGTACATGATCGGTCGGCTCGGCTCCGACGGCGACCTCGGCGAGGAGGCGAGCAGTCGGTGCATGGACCTCAGTCATACGGACCTGCGCTGGGGTGAGGTCGCCGTGCTCAAGCGCATACACCAGCTTGCCGTCGTGGAACGATCGCCGGTCAAGGTTCTCGTCTCGAGCCTGTCGATTGACAATCGGGACCGGGGTGCCACCACGTTGAGCATGCACCTGGAGCAGACGGCCGGCGGACGATTCGTCTACACCTGCAAGCCACGCTTCGTGGCGGACCTGATGCGACGCGGGGGCGAGTTGCGGGACTTCGATCCGGCGGCCATCGACCGCGAGGTGCCGCAGCCGGTGCTGCGGCGACTCAGCCGACTGCCGGCGTTCAACCAGGCGATCGAGCCGGATGGCCTTCGCCCGGAGCAGTTCGGCTCGTACGGCGCGTTCGTCGCCACGTTTGCCGAGTTGTCGCGCAACACCCGACGTCTGGTCGACTTCGCGGCTCAACAGGTCGAGTCGGCGCGAAACAACGGTTGGCTCACGCCTGCGGCGACAGGTCTCGTCGAGGCCAATCGATAATGGGGAGGAGGTCGCTCACCATGGCCCCGCAGGAACTCACGGATCGTCCGCTCATCATGCTCGTCGGCGTGGGCGATCTGTCCGGCCGTCTGCTCACCATGCTCATGGCCAATGCGGCCACGAATCGCGTCGTGCTGGCCGGCCGCGACGTAGAGGCGTTGCGGCTGCGGGCCAACCTTGCGCGGTACACGGCGGGCAACCTCGGGCTGTGGGGCGACGTCAACGCGTGTGCCGTCGATCTGCGCGACATCGACGCGACGGCGGAGACGCTCGCGGCCGTGCGTCCGGACATCGTGTTTATGGGCGCCTCGCTCCAGTCGTGGCGGGTCATCACCGAGCTGCCCAAGCCCATGTTCGAGGAGTTGGACACCGCGCAGCTCGGCCCCTGGCTCCCGATGCATCTGACGCTCGTGCACGACCTCATGCGCGCGGTGGACCGCTCGGGCCTCACCCCCCGCGTCGTCAATGCCGCCTTCCCGGACGCGGTGAACCCCGTGCTGGCCCGAGTGGGACTCGCGCCTACCGTGGGGATCGGCAACGTGGCCAACATGATCCCCGCTCTGACGGCCGGCTTCGCGCAGCTCCACCACGCCCGCCTCGACGAGGTGAGCGTGCGCCTGGTGGCCCAGCACTATGTCAGTCACAGCGTCCCGCGTTTCGGGCACGCGGCGGGTGCGCCCTACCACCTGACCGTTCGGATACACGGCGAGCGGGTCAACGATCTCGACGCGGACGCCGAGGTCTTCGCCCTTCTGGCCACACGCCTGCGACGGCTGGGAGGCGTAGAGGGCCAACTGCTGACAGCGTCGTCCGCGTTTCGCGTGCTCGCCGCGATGGCGACCGACAGCGGTGAGGTCATGCACGCTCCTGGGCCGGCCGGCCAGCCGGGCGGATACCCCGTGCGCGTCGACGGCGACGGCGCCACGGTGGACGTTGACCTGTCCCTGTCGTTGGCCGACGCCGTCAGGATCAACGAGGAGGGTCAGCGGGCCGACGGCATCGACCGCATCGAGCCCGATGGCACCGTGGTCTTCACCGAGGCCGAGATGTCGGTCATGAAGCGCCTGCTCGGCTACGACTGCCGGACCATGAGCCTCGCCGACGCGCCAGCCCAGGCCGAGGAGCTGGGGGCCAGGTACCGGGAGTTCGGTCCCCGCAACCGCTAGACCGTAGGCAGTCCGGCGTCGATCCCCTGCCCCTGATGCCAGCGGCACAGGCCGTCCAGCCGCCGCCACAGCCGCTCGCCGTTGGGGTCCCGACCAGCCGGCACCTCATGTCGCGCCGACTGCAGCCCGGCGTAGGCAATGTCGCGAAGACGGTCACTGAGGGCCACCAGGTCGTCCGGGCCTTGGCCGTACGGTGCCACGGACTTGTACTCGTTCAACGCGATGAGGAACAGCCCGTCTTCTTCGCCTTCCGGACGGCGACCTCGCCCTCGTCCGCCAGGTCGCCTTTGCCGTACGCCCGGCAGATGTTCGCGAAGAGGCACAACTGCGGCTGAGGGTCGCTGAAGATCCACCACTCGACGGCATGCGCCAAACGGGGGTACGGGTCGACCCGCCATCGTTCCACGAGGTGGCGTACGCCCTGGGGCTCACTGGACCAGCGGCGGCACCGACGACACCACCATCTCCTGGACGTCATCCGCGGTCGGCGGTCGCACCGGCCTTTCCGGCCGCACGTCGAGCAGCCGGGTGAACGCCCGACGGGACCGCTCATCGATCACTATCGAGTCCACATAGGCCTTGTGCCGGTCGGCGTCGATGTCGAGAGGTGTGAGGCGGTCGCCGCCCTCTATCTCGGTGAGCAGGACCGCGTGGTCATAGACGTGCCGTCGACCGTCGAAACGGCTGCCCGGCCAGTAGAGGTGGTCCGGCCAGACCAGCGCCGATCCGCCGCCGCGCAGCCTCTTCTCGATCCCGCTCCAGAAATCGGCGTCCGGGTCCCTGACCACCCAGCGTGCGCGCGAGTCGCGCAGGGACAGCCAGGGGCTGCCGTCGGCCGGCATCCGGTCGGTGATCGCACCCCCGAGTTCGAACAGAACCTCGTCGCGCGTGTAGCCACACCCCCGCATGGCCTCGATCGAGCGAAGGTAGCAGTTGAGTCCAGTTCATCCCTCGGCCGGTCGTCCAGCGGGATGTCGCGCCAGTCGAGCGCCCCAGTCTGTTCGAGCCGGAGGCGAACTCCGGACAGCGCCCTGATGGACATCGCGCACCAGCCTCTTTCGATCCCGCTGTCCGAGTAGCTCGACAACACACCGATCGCCGGCGGCAACGCACGGCGAGTACGTGTGCGGCTTGGGCAGGACGTGGTTGTAGTACGTCGTGCCTTCGCAGAGCGGACCGAGCACCCACATCCGCTCGTCGACGCCGTGGGGGCTCCGCGGATGAAGCCCGCTGATCGACGTCGACTCCGCGGACGTGAGCGGCCCGCGGTCGATGGCGACGAATGCGGCTGGCCTACCGGCGGGTCAAACTCCGCGCGAACCGCCCGGTAGCCCGCTCAAGTGTTCCGGCTCCTCGCACCAGGCCAGCCGCGGGGACTGGGGTGCGCCGGAGTGCGAGGCCAGCAGGATGGTCGGCTCGCGACCACTGGAAAGGTACAGTACCCCGGAACAGTCGCGCCGGAATCGACCGCCGCGGCCTAGGGTCAAGCTGCTCACGACATCCAGCGCCGACAGGCCGAACCCGGTGATGGCCACGCTCTCTCCGGCCCCGAGCAACTCGGGTCGACGACCTCGATGCGCAGGGCGTCGTCGCGGAACCGGGCCAATGAGATCAGACGTTCCACGACGCCGAGCCCGCGAGGGCCGAGCCCGATCACCGCGACCGACGTCTCGTTCATCGGCGCTTCCTCCCCGGCGCCGTCCCCTTTCACCGCGCCACCGGACTGGCCCGGAGAACGCGGGTCGCCTCCTGACACCGCTCCAGCGCGGCCGCGCTGGCCTCGGCGCCCGGAGCGAAGGGGTCGGCCGGCCGCGTGGCGAACGCGGCGAGTTCGTTGCGCACACCCGACGCGAAGGCGTCCCGGCTCGTCCGACCGCTGGGTCGCCTCCCGGACCAACCCGTCGGCCAACCGGACGCACAGGCTCCACATCGGAATCGTGTGAAGTAAAGGCCGCCCCGCGGGCACCAACGATCTCGACGCGGACGTCGTCGGCGTAGCGGCAGTTGAGTGAAAGGTCCATGGTCAGGGTGGCGCCGCCGGACGCCGTGTGCACGATGGCGACGTTGTCCACGTCGCCGACGGCCGCCACGGCCGGGTCCACCGCCGGTCCGGCGAACACGTGGTGTTGGCCCTCCGGCGGGCAGCTGAGCCACCCGGCCATGTCGAACTCGTGGATACCGCAGTCGATGATCAGCCCGCCGCTGACCGCCGGGTTGCAGAAGCTCGGCGGCGGCGGGTTGGCGTCCCACGGGACCGCGCGCACAGACACGATCTCGCCCGGGGGCCTCCCGTAGGAGCCGAAACGGTCGCGATCGCCCAGCGCCCACTCTTCACCACGGCGTCCAGGTCCGGCGGCCTTCGCCGCCAGCCGGGGCCAGAACGGCCATGTCCGGCCCGGTGGCCGCACCGGCTTTCCGCCGTCGATGGCCAACCGGCTGTCTCGCACCGGCGTCACGTTCATGCCTGAAGCTCTGGCCACGCGATACAACAGGCCTACAACGGTTCTACAGCCGGCGTCGCCGATACGGGCACCGGGTTTGCCGCCAAGGCCGGGGCCACCAGGGTGTCCGCGGGGGTCGGGTTGAGCGTCCGACCGGCCGCGCCCGCAGCCAGCCGCAGGGACCTGGTCAGCTCCTGCAGCTGGCACGGCGAGAGAGCCTGCTGACCGTCGCAGCGGGCGGTGGCCGGATCGTGGTGAACCTCGACCATCACCCCGTCGGCCCCCGCCGCGGCCGCGGCGAGGGCCAGCGGGGGCACCCGGCGGGTCGCCCCGGCCGCGTGGCTGGGGTCCACGATGACGGGCAGGTGGGTGCGTTCGCGCAGTACCGTGACCGCGGCCAGATCGAGGGTGAAACGGTATCCAGGCTCGAACGTGCGGATGCCGCGTTCGCAGATGACGACTCGGTCGTTGCCAGCGGCCAGGATGTGCTCGGCGGCCAAGAGCGTCTCGTCGATGGTGGCGGCCGGACCTCGCTTGAGCACGACCGGCCGTTCGAGCCGGCCCACTTCGCGCAGCAGCGGATAGTTCTGCATGTTGCGGGCGCCTACCTGAACGGCGTCGGCCACGGCCGCCACCCGTTCGGCCATGCGCACATCGAGCACCTCGGTGACGAACGGTAGACCGGTGAGTTCGCGGGCCTCGGCCAGCAGATCGAGTCCGGCCAACCCGAGCCCCTGGAACGAGTATGGGCTGGTGCGGGGCTTGAAGGCGCCGCCGCGCAGCACGTGGCAGCCGGCCTCGCGGGCGGCCCGGGCGATCGTGACCAGCTGGTCACGGGACTCCACCGCGCACGGCCCGGCGATGACCGCGAAGCCGTGCGGTCCGATGCGGCAGCCGGCGATGCTTACCACGCTGGGCTCCTGGCAGCGGGATTCGGCCGCCACCAACGGATACTCCGCGGTGAGCGTGGCCACGTTGACGACCTGAGGCAGTTCGGCCAGGTACGCCCCGGCGTCCGGCCGGCCACCGCCGACGACCAGGAGTTCCGGCGAGCGTGCCGCCACCGTCGCCCCGGTGGCCCGGACCCGCCTGATGACCTCGGCCCGATGCGCGGGCGTGCTGTCGCCGGCCAACACTACGACCATCGTCACCCGCCAACACTGCCGACGGCCGATACATCTCGACTACAGCAGACCGACCCTCACCTGGAGCTCCAGCTCAGTTCGAGCGCGCCGCCCAGATAGCCGGCGACCCGCTGCGCCTCGGACTCCAGCGCCGCCCGCACGCGGCGCCCAACCCGCCCGTACGGTGTGATGGCGAGCGCCACCGATCCTCCGGTCCGGCGGTGCTCCCACCGCCCGACGACCCGCCCGTCGACCAGCACGACGGGGGAGAACCGGCCCTGCGGTCGGAAGACATCGCGCACGCGGTCGGTCGGTATCAACGGCGGCTCACGGAACGCGCCGATGATCCACGGGTCGAACGCGGGCAGCAGCCGGCAGGTCTCCGGCGCGGTGGCCGTCCGCAACTCCGCCACGTCTTCGGCCAAGGCCCACGCGGCCCGGCCACCCACCTCGACCGGCACGGCCTCGTCGCCGAGCGTCGCCAGCATACGCATGCCCACCGTAGTCTTCGGCGGGCCGACCCACCAGCGCGCGATGGACTCGGGAGTGGCCGGCGCGTAGGCCGCGAGAAACCGCCGCGTGACCTCGCGGATGGCCGACTCGGCGGGCTGGACCCGGCAGGCCGCTCTGGTCCAGGTCGCGGGCGACGTGAAACGCACCTCGCGCCCCTTCGGTGAGGCGAAACAGATGAGCCCTCGAAAGGACGCGGCCTTGAGGTCGGAGCCCCAACTCGAGCCGACCCAGGTGGCTAGCTCGGCCGAGCCGGTACTCCGGCCCACCTCGGCCGCCAGTTCGGCGCGGGTGAGGACCTGACCGTCGAGCGCGCGGCCCACCGCCGCGCAGATCTGCTCCACCTTGGGATGACCCGCGTTGCCGAACTTCTTCTGGGTGCGGAGCGCGCCCAGCCACATCCCCAGGTCGGCGGCGGGCAGCAGATGAAGCGTGCCGCGCGCCGACCACAGCTTGACCAGACTCCGACGGCGCCAGAGCGCGTCCTCCACGGCCTCGGGCGGCAGCTCCTGGATCCGGGCCAGCAGGCTGAGTCCGGGCGAGCTCTGTATCTGCGCGTGAAGTCCGCACAACGCGCCGGCGACGCGGCTCAGCTCGGCGGCGGTCGTCCGCGTGCTCAGGAAGTGCCGGTTGACCCGCCAGGCCAGCGCCTGGCGCCACGCGACGCGAGTCACTCGTCAGCAAACAGGCAAAACGGATGACCGGCTGGGTCGAGCATGACCCGCACGGTCTTCTGCGGCTGGTGCTCGGCCAGCGTGGCACCAAGCCCCTCGGCCCAGGCGACGGCCTTGTCCAGATCGTCGACCGCGATATCCAGGTGCTCCATGATCTGCTGCTCGCCGGCTGCGCTCGGCCAGGTCGGCCGGATGTAGGCCTTCTCGACCTCGAAATTCAATGTGGACAGGCCCCCGTTCGTCGGCCCCTGCAGCTGGGCCCAGTTCTCTTCGAATTCGCCGGGCCAACCCAGCAATTCGCCGTAGAAACGCGCCAACTCACCGGGGTCGGGGGCACCAATGGTCACCGACGTGATTCGGAGCTTCGGCCGGTCCATCGGTTCTCCTTTCACTGTCCAGCATCGACTTCAGGCCCTGCTGGGCGTCGCCTACGAGCATAACTGGCCAGTGCGCGATCTGCTCGACGAGCCGACGGGAAGCTCCCCTCGCTGGCCGCAGTGGCAGCACACCACTCATCCCGAACGTTGACGTGGGGAAACGCGACATCGGGTAAAGTCTTTCCAAGAAACCGACACAACGGTTCCCAGCCCTGCGTGACGTCGTACACAAGCAGGAGGTCCCTCGGCACCTCGGTCGTCACCGCTCGGACGTGCTCATGGAAGGCGGCTCTCACGTGCTCCCGGCCGTGCAGCGTGCCGCGGAGACTGCGCCCGACGATCACGGCGTCGGCCATAGCCAACCAGGACGCCGGGTGATCGGCCCGCTGTCCGGT
Source organism: Nocardioidaceae bacterium (assembly GCA_030447865.1). Lineage (GTDB taxonomy): Bacteria > Actinomycetota > Actinomycetes > Propionibacteriales > Nocardioidaceae > JAUJOE01. Next base: position 31,554 of record JAUJOD010000004.1, on the reverse strand, counting down.
GACGGCGTTACGAATCGTCGCGTGCCAGCTGCCATACCAGTCGTCGAAGTCCCGCACGTTCAATAAGACCCTGGCCTCGGGGTACGCGGCCCGCAGTTCCCGCCAGAACGCGCATCCGGGCCAGTCCACTGTGGCGGTGTACCGCGCGTAGATGCGGTTCCAGTCGAACGAGGAATCGACGGCGGCCTGCAGGAACAGCGACTGCTGACTCGGGTCATCGTCGACCTCGCTCATGTGGTGGCAGGTGTAGCCTAGCAGTTCGAGGGCCTGCTTCGTCGACGAGGTGCCCGTCCGTCCCCAACCGGCCCCGATGACCTCCAACGGCATCGCGGCCTCACCGCCCGACACCAGCGCCCGCCGATGACACGGCCGATCCCGCCACCAGCTCGCGCAGGGCGCGCTTGTCCACCTTGCCGACTCCGGTGACCGGCATCGAGTCGACCCGCACGAGGTGGTCCGGATACTTGAACCTCGCAGTCCCTGCGCGCTTCATCACCGCGTGTACGGCGGCCAACTCCACGACCGCGCCCGGAGCGACCACCACTACCAGGCAGATAGACTCGCCCAGGCGTTCGTCCGGCCGCGCCACGGCTGCGGCCCGCTGGACACCGTCGACCTGGTAGGCGAACTGCTCGATCTCCGCGGCCGCGATGTTCTCGCCACCGCGGATGATCACGTCCTTCGCGCGACCCTCGACGACGAGGTTGCCATCGTCGCGCCGGCGCACGACGTCACCTGTCCGGTACCACCCGTCGGCGGTGAACGCCTGAGCATCGTCGTCCCCGGCCCGGTAGTAGCCCCGCACCGTGTACGGGCCACGGACGAGCAGGACGCCCGGCCGGTTCGGCCCTACCGGACGATCGTTGTCGTCCACGACCAGGAGCTCGTCGTCGGGGCAGATCGGCCGCCCTTGGGTGGCATGCAACACCTCCTCCGGCTCGGTGAGCCCGGTAAAGCACAGCAACCCTTCGCCCATTCCGTACACCTGCTGCAGCCGGCCCGACAATACCGTGTGGACCCTCCTCGCGACGTGTACGGGCAGCGGCGCGCCGCCGACCTGTACGACCCGTAGACAGCCGAGGTCGCGCCCGGGGTGGTCGGCACATTGGACCATCCACCGCTGCAGAACCGTCGGTACCACGGATACGTGGGTGACACGCTCGCCCTCGATGAGTCCGAGGGCCGTCTCGGGCGCCGGGCTCGCCGCGAGCACCGCGCAGCCGCCGCTGAGAAGCGCCCCCAGCACGCCCGGCGTCCCAAACGCGAAGTTGTGCTCGACCGGCAGGACGGCCAGGTACACGGTCCGCTCGTCGAAACCCGACACCTCCGCACTGCGGCGGACAAGGTACCCGTAGTCGTCGTGCGTGCGCGCGATCAGCTTCGGCGGGCCGGTGGTCCCCCCGGAAAGCAGGACGAGGGCCACACCTCGGGCGTCGCCGCTGTACCGGCGTGTGGGTTTCGGCGACGGTTCACACAGGGCGCTCAGGTCGAGGCTGCGCTGGTCGGCCGCGTCGGCGACCAGTACCACTTCGACGCTGGGGACCGAGCCGGCCACCGCGTGCGCCAGGCGCTCGTGGTCGTACCCGCGAAACTCGCGAGCCACCGCGACCGCTCGCGCCCCCGCCCGCTCGGCGATCGCCCTCATCTCGCGGATCCGCAAGGCGGGCAGCACGAGCACGGGTACGACGCCCGCCCGGAAGCAGGCGAGCACAAGGGCCACGAACTCCCAGCGGTTGGGCAGCTGGACGACGATCCGGTCGCCGGCCGCGAGCCCGATGGCGGACAGGCGGGCAGCGGCGGCGGCGGCCCGATCGGTCAGCTCGCCGTACGCCAGGCGGGTTGAGCCGTCCACGATGGCCGGAGCGTCGGGTCGGCGCGCCGCCACACTCCAGACTCTTTCGTCGAGACAGACGCCGTCCCAGTACCCGCGCGCGACGTAGCGGGCGGCGTAGTCGTCCGGCCACGGCACAAAACCCTCGGCCGCGCTCATGATGGGTTCCCCTCGCGTCGCCGTGGCACCAGATGCCGGCCGATCGCCAGAGCCTTCTCGCGGGTTTCGGTGAACTCGCGATCCGGGCGGGACTGTGCGACGATGCCGGCGCCGGCCTGGATCCACGCCTGCCCGTCGCTGCGGAACACGGCTCGCAGGACGGCGGCCGTGTCCAGGGTGCCGCTCGCCCCGAACGTGACGACGGCGCCGCCGTAGGCCGCCCGGCCCTCCTTCTCGAGCTCGCGGATCAGCTCGCAGGCCGCCAGCTTCGGCGTACCGGTCAGGGTCACGGCCGGGAACAGCGCGGTGAAGACGTCCCAGGCCGTGCAGCCGTCGGCCATCCGCCCCCGCACCGTCGAGGCAAGGTGCTGAAGGCTCCCACAGTTCTTCACCGACAGCAGACCCTCGACCACGACCGAGGCGGGATCACAGACGGTGCCGATCTCGTCCAGGGCCGCTCGCACGGAGACGGCGTGTTCGAAGACCTCCTTGGGATCTCGCAGCAGCTCCTCGCGCACGGCCGCGTCGCCTGCCGGGTAACCGGCGGCGGGCCGCGTGCCGGCGAGAAGCTGCGACGTCACCGTGCCGTCGTCGCCGACCCGGACCACGGACTCGGGGCTTAGGCCGGCGGCCTCCAGACCGCCGAGCGCGAACAGGAACGACCGGGCCGGTGTGGTCCGCCGCCGTCCCGCCTCGTACGTACCGATTAGGTCCACGTCGGCCGGCACCGGGATCTTCCGGGCGAGCACCACCTTCTGCACGCGCCCCAGGTGGATGGCGTGCAGGGCCTTGTCGACGGCGACCTCGTAGTCGTGCCGACTCGCGTCGAGCTGATCGAGCATGTCGGGCGCCGCGGCCGTAACCGGGCCTTCGTGTCCGTGGGTGGCGCGCGCCATCAGCAGCGCCTGGGCCCACTCCAAGTCGCTGGCCCGCAGGGCCCGGAGGAGGGTACCGGCCGGACTCAAGCGGACCTCGACCTCGGGGATGATGAAGTGGAGGAACGGTCGGTCATCCACGAGGTCCAGCCGGCCTTCCTTCGCGGCCGCCAGATCGAAGCCGCACCACCCGTACGCGCGCCAGCCCGCGAGGCCAGCGCTCGCGAGCAGCGCCGGGACCGCCCCGATGGACCCGCGATCCCACGGCAGTTCCACCCGGCCATGACGCCCTTTCAGGACGACGCGCCGGCGATCGGCGACCAGCTCGGCGGCCCGGCCAACGCCCACGCACCAGCCGTCGTCGCCCTCGAAGCACACGTAGTCGCGGTCGTCAACGTCGGTCACCAGGCCGACGACGCCCGCGAGGCGGTCCGCCATGACGGGAAGGACCGATTCCCGGTAGCGGCTGTCCGTATCGTCCAACGTCGCCTTCTTGCTGTGCGCGCTGCCGTCAGCCACGAAGCGCCGCACCACCGTCGACGTAGAGGCTCTGCATGGTGATGTGCCGGGCCCGCTCCGACAACAGGAACTCGACTGCGGTGGCGATGTCGTCCGGATCGGCGACCCGACCGAGCGGGATGCCGACGCGGAAGAGATCGGACCGGCCTTCCACCGCGGCGCTCACGACGTCCCCGGTTCCCATCGAGCGCAGCATCGTCGTGTCAGTCGAGCCGGGGGCGACGCTGTTGCACCGGATGCCGCTGGCCGCGAGCTCGAGGCCGAGGCAGTTCGTGAACGCCACCGCCGCCGCCTTGGACGCGGCGTACGCGGCCATGCCGACACGTGGGACGCTGGCCGCGTCCGACGCGACGGTAACGATCGCGCCGTCGCGCCGCGTGATGAGTCGCCGCGCCACCGCGCGGGAGCAGTGGAAGACGCCCAGTGCGTTGACGGCGAACACCGCCTCCCAATCATCGTCTCCACATCGGACGACCGGCCCGGTGCGCAGCACGCCCGCCACGTTGACCAGCCCGTAGATCGCCCCGACGTGTTCCTCGATCTGTGCGATCGTGCCGTCGACCTGGTCGGCGTTGGCCACGTCGCAGACGAACGTCGGCGCGGCACTCTCGTCGGCCTGGATGGCGTCCAGACCGCACTTGTCGTTGTCGACCAGCGCCACACGGTACGACTCGGCGAGCAGCGCGCGAACGACAGCGGTCCCGATACCACCGGCGGCCCCGGTCATTACAACCAGGCGGCCACGCCCGCCTCGGCTCACCGCTGGCATGGTGCTACTCCCGTTCGCCCAGCTCGGCGAGCAACGTGGAGCTGGAGACGACTCGCGCGCACTGCTCCGCGACCCAATCGACGGCCGACCGGTGGCGGGCCAGGGAGAAGTCGGCCACCGCGTCGGCGACGAGGAAGGCCTGTAGATCGCGCATGAACGCGTCGCAACAGGTCACGAGGCATCCGATGTGGGCGTAGACGCCACACACGGCCAGCTGGTCGCGCCCGGCCCGGAGCAACGTCTCCTGCAGTCCCGAGTCGACGAACGCGCTGTACCGGTGCTTGGGCAGGACCTCATCGCGCTCGCCCGGCCGTAGCTCGTCAATGACCTCCTCGTCGCCGCCGGTTGCCATCCCCGGTCCCCAGAAATCGCAGAGCAAACCGCGTCGATGGGGTGACTGCCCGCCCGGCTGTACGGTGAAGAGCACGGGTATGCCGGCCCGCGTACAGGCGACGCGCAGCCGGCGCATGTTCGCGATCGCCGTGGCGAGCGCGTCGTGGTCGGCTACGAACGGACGGATGAAGTACCGCTGCATGTCATGGATCAGCAGCACCATCCGGTTCGGATCGGCTCGCCACGCGACCGGGCAATCGACGTCGTCCCATGTTCCGGAGGGCATCTCGTACGATGGAATGGGCTGCAGCCCCGGCACCGTCGACACTGGTGACACCGGACCTCCTTCGGCCGCTCGCGCCTACTGCGGCTGTGGCCACGGACCGTGCCGTGGTTGGGCCACGCACGCGACGATTGCCGGCCCGACTACACCGGCGATACACGGACCGCGGGAGAGCGGTGAGGCCCCGCCGTCCTCGCCGCCACAGCGAGGCACCCAGACGATCACCTCGATCCGTTCGTGGGTTGCGCGCGCGGCGGCCAGGATCTGCTCGGCAACGCTTCGCCAAAGCACCCCGGGAATGGCGGTAGAGGAACCGGCCGAGCCGGGGCCCGGCCCAGACGGCGAACCGTGTGCGGATCGGCGTACCCGGCGGCGAGGAACCGCAGGGAAGTCTTGCTGCTCAGATGAGCACCGAGCGCGGTTTGCCACTCTGGCCCGAGGATCTCCAGGAGGACATCGAGGCGAGCAAGGCTCCCGCCGAGTGGGTGTGAGCCACTTGGTGAGCGTGTCAGTGAGGGGTAGCTCAACGGCAGCTGAGCGCTGACCCAGTGCGGCAAGCTGTTGAGTGAGTCAACCCGAGCTCCCCCGGTGGTCTGAAGTGGATCCAAGGCAAGCGCGGCCACGCTGCCGATGGCCACGGATCCCCTGATTAGGTAGACGTCTTGGTCCCGGGCGTTCCCGGCCGGGTCTCGCGGGATGCCTGCGGGCGCTATCCGCGTTGACCCGCGCAATTCCCACGAAGCGGTTTTCAGGACCGGGACCTGCTGTCCGCGATGCGCCATTCCGGCTCCCTTCTGTTGTCAACCGGCAGGTTCGAGGGTCCTGTCCCGGTTGATCTTCCGGGTTGCTGGTGTCGGGCGTAGCGTTCGGTTTGCGGGTCCGGGCAGTGGCTGATCCGGAGTGTTGATGTGCGGGGGCAGGTCGACCGCGCTGGATTGATGAGACGCCCCGCAGTGCCCTCCCGGGCCTGTGCCAGGGCCGCGGCCGGCGGCCAACTGTGCATCCGCGATCAGCTGCCGGTAGATCACGTCGGAGATCCTGCGCTTGAGACACCTCATGGCCTCCATGGGTTTCTTGCCGTCGGCTCGCTTGCGCCGGTAGTAGGCCCGGCCGTCGGTGTCGAGGCGGAGCTGGGTGACCGCGGCGATGTGGATCATGTGGTTCATCCGCCGGTTCCCGGCACGTGAGAGGCGGTGGCGGTTCTGTTCACCCGACGATGCGTCGAGGGGTGCGGTGCCGGTCAAGGAGGCGAATCCGTTCCGGTTGGCGAAGCGGGCGAAATCACCGACGTCGGCCAAGACTCGGGCGGCCACGACGGGTCCGACTCCGTGGATGTGCATCAGGCGTGAGCCGCGGGCGAGGACGATGGCGTTGAGCTCAGGCGGTGGCCTTCTTGATCTTGGCCTCGACCGCGACCAGCTCGGTCAGCTCATCGGCGGCGATTCGCCGGCGGGTCTTCCCGGCGATGTCGCGAGGGCGGACGGTCGCCAGCATCGCCTTGGCTTGGCCGGTAGTGATGTCACGTTTGGCCTGCCCAGGCAGCAGTTCTGCCAGCAACGCTTGGAGCCGGTCGACGGCCTGGACTCGGCGCCTGGTGAGCGCTTCGCGGCGGTCGGTGAGCATCCGCAGGGCTTCGAGCTCCCCATCGACCTGCAGCACCCGCAAAGTGTTTGTGCGCACCGCGACGATCGCGATGGAGTGCGCGTCGCGTGCGTCGCTCTTGCGGTTGTGCCCGGTGTCGAACAGCCGGACCCGGGCGGCAAGCTTCGCCGGGACATCGACGACCTGCTCGCCCGCCTCGAGCAGCCGCTGGGCCAGCGGCCGCTCGACACCGTTGGCGCCTTCAACCGCCCAGACCCGCTCAGGCCAGGTCTTGGCGTAACTGCGCATCGCTTTGTAGCCGGCCCGGTCGGTGGCAAACCGACCAGAGCCGAGGAACTTCTCGTGCTGGTCGACGACCTCGATCGTCGCCGACAGCTTGTGGGGATCGACCCCGATGATGACATGCTCCATGCGCTGCTCCTGCCTGTGCTTCGACCGAAGTGGACGGCGAGGTGGGCAGTGCTACTACGAGCAGGGCAGTCCCTTCTTGAGCCACGCCTCGCCACGTCACCCGGCGGGCTGCAGACCGGAAGTGAGCCACACCCGCCAACGGGTGGGCAGCCCAATAGAGAGCGTCCCGCCGGGCACCTGGATCGAGTCTGGCCAGACACCGACCCTGCAGGAAGTCTCTAGTAGCCCACATTGGGCGACGTCTCTGGCAGCCCACAGACGATTTTCACGCCAACGAACCCGCCGACGGAGAGCGCAAGCCGACCGAAGAGCCCCAGCCGACCGAAGAGTTTAAGCCGACGGTCTCGTCGACGTCGTGAATGACCACGGGGGGCCGCGGACGCGCAAACCAGGCGCCGCCCTCTCCGAGGGCGCGTCGAGTGACGGTGCGGCCGCGCGACCTGGAGGCGATATCGACGACGTATGACGTCAGGAGACAGTGGGGGCTACGACTGAGGACGCGCTGCCATGGCTGACATTCCCGTGCTGGACATCGATCCGTTCACGTTGCACCACGAGGACGACCCGGATGAGGCGTATCGGCTGCTCCGCGAGGCAGGTCCGGTCTGCTATCTCGCTCGCTATAACGTGTGGGCCGTCGGGCGGTTCGCCGAGGTGCGCGCCGTGCTTCGCCACCACGAGTCGTTCTGCTCCTCCGGCGGGGCCGGGCTCACGAACATCCGCGACGCCGGCTCCTGGCGGACGCCGAGCGTGCTGCTCGAGACCGATCCGCCGGAGCATTCGGTCGTCCGGAGGGTCGCCGCGCGTGTGATGTCACCACGCGGGATGGAGCACCTGCGGCGCGAGTTCGAGCACCAGGCGGAGGGGCTGATCGGCGACCTCGTCGGCCGGGCCGCATTCGACGGTGTCACGGAGCTCGCCGAAGCATTCCCGTTGCGGACGTTCCCGGACGCCGTGGGGATCACCGGGCTGGACCGGCAGAATCTGCTCGCGTACGGGTCCTTGGCGTTCAATGGATTCGGCCCGGCGAACGAGTTGTTCGCGAAGGCGCTGACCGCCGGTGCCCGGGCGACGACGTGGGTGGACGAGCAGTGCAGGCGCCGTTCGGTGGCGCCGGGCGGCCTAGGTGAGAAGGTCTTTGCCGCCGTGGACGATGATGAGATATCCGAGGCTCAGGGTGAGCGCCTCGTCCGCTCGATGTTGTCCGGCGGCATCGCGACGACCACGCAGGGTCTGGCCTGGACGCTGCATCTGTTGGCCACCCACCCGGCGCAGTGGCGTCTCGTCAAGGAGAACCCCTCTCTACTGCGCGGCGCATTCGAGGAGGGCTTGCGGCACTCGTCGCCGACCCAGCTCATGTTCCGCACCAGCACCCGCGAAGTCCGGTTGGCCGGCGCGAGCATCCCGGCGGGCGCGAAGGTGCTCTGCCACATCGGGAGCGCGAACCGGGATCCGCGGGAGTGGGTAGCGCCGGAGCGGTTCGACGTGCTGCGGCGCCCGGCGAGCCACCTCGCGTTCGGGTCGGGGATCCACGCATGCATCGGCGCGGCCGTCGTCCGCAGTGAGGCGGAGGCGCTGCTCGAGGTGCTGACCCGGCGCGTCCAGGCCGTCGAGGAGCTGGCGCCGCCGACGCGGCAGCTCAACAACGTGATGCGAGCGCTGGCGACGCTGCCCCTGCGGTTTCGCCGCAGCTGAACGCGGCTGCGTGAGGATCCCGGCGGCGCAAGGAGTGGTTACTCGGGCGAGGTGCGGACAAGGAGGGGTGATGTCGGTGACCGACTCGAACGAGAAGTCCATGATCGCCTCGTCGGCGATTTCGATGCCGAAGGACTCCTCGAGGCCCACCAGGATGCGTACAGGGTCGAGCGACGTCAGCTCGAGGCCGCCCTTCGGCCAGCGGGGTCGTGGGTGTGACCTCCAGGTCGGCGCTCGGGTGATCGTCCACGACGAGCAGTCGGCTGATCGTCTCGCAGAGCTCAGTGTCGGTGATCATTGGCTGGCTCCCTTCGCACGTCCTGATCGGGTCATCCTGGCTCGCCGCGATACAACGGCCCTACATGGATGGGCCTTGCGCTGAAATGTATCGCCGGTGTAGACCCGCTGCCGACCGTCAGGGCATGCCGAAACGCCTTCTGGTCCTCGGGGCCAGCACCCTGCGGGCAGCCGCGTTCGCCACCTGGCACCGGATGGGACTCGAGATCGTGCTGGCCGACGGGTTCTCGTCGGCCCGCTACGACGACCTGGCCGACGAGGTGTGGGCGTACGACCCGCGGGACGGCTCGGCTGACCTCGAGGCGATCACCGCCCTGGCTGCCACCTGCGACGGGGTGACGACCCTCGCCGACGACTCGCAGGCCACCGCCGCGGCCGTGGCGGAGGCGCTCGGCCGACCGGGGCTGGGTGCCGAGGTCGGCGCTGTGTCCCGGTCGAAGGCGAGACAGCGGGAACTGTGCCAGCGCGCCGGCCTGCCGACACCGGTCTGGCGGATGGTCAACGATCCTGGCGACCTCCGCGCCTTCTATTCGGGCGTTTGCGGCAAGGCCGTGCTCAAACCGGTCGACGCCACCGGCGGCGCCGGCGTGATGCTCGTGCACGATCGGGATGACGCGATGCGGCAGTGGCCGTTGGTGCGGAGACTCTCGGCGTCGCGGAAGGCGGTCATCGAGCAGTTCGTCCCCGGCCCGGAGGTGTGCGTCGAGGCGATCGTCGTCGGGGGCCGGCCGATCTTCGTCTCGGTGACCGGTGCCGATCACCTCAACGGACCGGGCTTCGTCTGCGTGATGGGCCGTTACTCCCGGTACCAGCCAGACCGGGAGGCGGCGACTGTCGCAGCCGGGCGGCTGGCCGCGGCATTGGGTGTCGTCGACGGGCTGATGCACGCCGAGTTTAAGATCACCGGCGACGGTTGGGTGGTGCTGGAGACAGCGCTGAGGCCCGGCGGTGGGTTGACCGCCGAACTCACCCGCCGCGTCACGGGCGTCGACTTCTACGAGGTGCAGGCGCTGCTGGCGCTGGGCGACGCGGCCGCGATCGAACCGGTCCTCCGGCGCGCCGCGGATGCCGACCAGCCCGCGTACGCTCAGGTCTTCTATCTCGTCGCCACCGGCCAGGTCCTCCGATTCGTGCCGCCGGCACATGTTGTCTTGAAGTTCGACAACGTCCGCTTGGTGCACCAGCAGGTTGGACCCGGCCAACGCGTGCGTGAGCCGATCAGCGACGGGGGGCGGGCCGGTTACGTGCTCGGCTGGGGCGACGACCCCGATCGGGTCGACTTCGAGGTGTGCGCCGCCGGGAAGATGTTCTGCGACGAGATGGGCCTGACGTTGTTGGCCGGCCCCTCGGTCGGGTCCGGCCGGGCGGCCGCATGACCGCGGGAGCCGATGCCGGCAATGGGTCCTAGTCCGAGCACAAGCTTCTGGGCGAAGCGATCGTCCCCGGAACGACATATCTGGAGATGGTCAGAGCGGCCGCGAGCCGGCACTTCGGTGCCGACGTGAGCCGGATCTCCGGCGTCAGTTTCCTGGTTCCCCTGCTGGTCGAGGACGGGGCTCACGCCGTGGTCCACACCATCCTCCGGGAGCAGTCGCACGGACAGGGGAGCTTCACGGTAGTCAGCTCCGCTCAGCCTGGTTCACGCGGATCTACCGACGGGGCGCCGGTCGCTGGTCCTAAACCCCCACTGCATTCTCGGCATCCAGGGGCCGAGCCCGCTGGAGAGCGCGACCCTGCTCGAGCTGTCGCTGAACTTCGCCGTAGATCTAGAGTGCACTGTCCGCTGGAAGTGGAGTCCGGACGATGTACTGACTTGGGGACAACCGCCGGTTGCTGCACGACGTTCTCTTCGACCATGGGACAGAGGAACGGGAGATCGTCCGGCTCATCGTCGGGCCGAGGACTTCCGCGCGGTGTCTTCGCTGGACCAGCAGGGCTGATCGGCGGATTCGATGGATAACGACATGATCGAGTCAGCAGAGGCGTTGGCCGTGCTGTTGCGAACGAGTGAGCTCGTCGAGAGCAGCGGACGGCGCAGTTACGCGGACGGCGACTATGTCAGCGCCACTCAACTGCTGGCGAGTGCCGTGGCTCAGGCTCCCGACCGCGCTGACCTTCGGCTGTTGCTCAACCGGTCAATCAAAAAGCAGATTCCGCGTTGGCATTTCCGGATGATGAACGACACGATCCGAAACGAGGCCTATCAGGCGGCGATCGAGGCGACGGTGTCCCCCGGGGCAGTGGTGCTCGACATCGGCACCGGAGCAGGCATTACGGCCATGATGAGTGCCCGGGCTGGGGCAGGTCACGTTTACAGCTGTGAGAGTGATCCGCTACTGGCCACGCTGGCACGTGAGGTCATCGCGAACAACGGATTGTCTAATCGGGTGACAGTACTGAACTGCCACTCCCAGGACATCGTCGTGGGTGATCAGATGCCCGACCCCGCCAATGTGCTGCTCACCGAGATCTTCGACTGCGGTCTGCTCGGAGAATCAGCCCTCGTGAGCATCGCCGATGCATCGAGCCGGTTGATGGCCGGGGACGGTGTGCTGGTTCCTGAAAGTGGCAGTGTTTATGGGCAGCTGGTCGAGAGTCAGAGCCTGCACGAACTGAATCATGTTCATGAGGTCGCCGGATTCGACGTCTCCGTCTTCAACCTGGTCGAGTCCTGCGAATACTTCCGCAGTGACCTGCATTGGTATCCACACCAGCTTCTCAGCAAACCGTTCCGGATGTTCGACTTCTGCTTTGGTGCACCATCCGCGAGCGATCGGGTCGAGCTGCAAGTGCCGGTGGTCCGTACTGGCCGATGCCACGCGATTGCCTTCTGGTTCGTCCTCGACCTGGCGCCTGGCGTCTCATTGAGCAGTGATCCGTGGGAGCCGGCGACGCATTGGCGACAGGCCATCCAGACTCTGCGGACGCCCAGAGAGCTGCGCGCAGGTGAAGTCCGTCAGCTGGTCGCGAGCCACGATACCGAGCGAGTCCGGATTTCCTTCAGTGAGATGAACTCGACCCGTACATAGGAATGGACACTAGACATCGCCGAGCTTTGCACTGTGTTCATCCACTGAGAAGCCCACCTTCTGCGCGTTCTTGTTCGGGCCAGCACCTTCCGGAGATTCAGACTTGCCTACTTGTGACCGGGGTGACGGGCCGAGAGGAGCAGTGCCACCGGGGGTACTGGACTCACGGCGTCAGCCCAGTGCCGGTAGTGAGAGACCTGTCCGCAGGAGCCAGGTCGGTCTGGTCGCCCGTTTGCTTGAGGTTATGGAAGGGGCGCGGACAGCGGGCCCGGTTATTCCGTGACCCTGGCGTCTAAGTGCCCAGCCCGCGGTATCGATGGATGCCCGGATTGGAGGTCACATCTGCTCCGGAACTGGCAACCATCCAGAGTCACGTGCGCGCTAGGTCGAACTGCAAGATGAGCTTGGGTGGGTGCTAACCAGACGGCGACTGCCGAAGGGGGTAAGCCCTAGAGAATCGGGGGTTAGGTGCGAGTATTCGAAACACGCAGACCTACCGACCACCAGCACACCGGCTAGGTGGCACTCGGTCACGACGACCGGAAGCGCGCTGACGGCGCTGTGCTCAGCTGGCCGTCGCTCCAGATGGGCGGGCTGTGGCTGACCAGTCGAGTCATCTGCCGAGTCCGCACTGGCGTGGCCGCAACGACGGAAACGAACGGGAGGAAGTCATGACCGCCACTCGGTCGGGTCCGGCCGGGCGGCGGCATGACCGCGGGAGCTACGAGATGCGCGTCGGAGTGAACATCCTTCCCGATTCGGGGTGGGCCGAGGCGAGCCGGCAGTGGCGCACCGTCGAGGAGCTGGGCTTCCGCACGGTCGGGCGGCGACAGCGGCTCGGTTTCGATCGCCTGCACGTGCTGCCCACTGCCCAGTTGGGCTGGTGGCTGGCCGCGCTGAGCACCATGAAGAAGTTCGGCAACAACGGCACTTCGGACACCGAAAGGGTGTGCCGGGCGGTTGGGACGCTGCTGTGCAACCGCGTTCTCAGCCGCGACGAGCTCGCCGCGGGGGTTGGGCCGGTCGACCGGCTCCGCCAAGCTCGCCGACTGGATGCGGTCTAGCTGGGCTCGGATCTGAAGGCGTGCTCGTTCCGGGGTCTGCTGTGCTTCACCGGACCGGACGGGGGCCACGGTCCGGTTCACTTCGCCTGGTTCTGGATCGACGGCCTCCAACAGGTGGCGCCAGCTGAGGGGCTGAAGGCGGTGGCCCGGGCGTTCCTACGGGCATACGCCCCGGCCACGCCCGGGAGCATCGCCCGCTGGTGGGTCGGTCCGCCGGCGCTACCGGTAGGCAGCGGCCTTCTTTCCTCGCTCGGTGACGAGGTCGTCCCAGTGACGTTCGCCGGCCAGGAAGCCCGGGTTCTCGCGGAGGATGTGGCCGGGATGCGCGCGGTGGACGACCCTTTCTCGTGGCCGCTGCTGCCCGCCTTCGATCCGTGGGTCATCGGGATGGCCCGGGAGGACCCGTTCGTGGACCCGCATCACGTGTCCGACGTCTTTCGGCCCGCTGGGCGGATCGCACCGGTAGTTCTCGGCGACGGCCGCGTCTCGGGGCGGTGGACGCATCGGCGGGAGCGGAACTGCGTCCAGTTGGCCATCCACCCATACAGATCGATTCCGCGCCGGGGCTGCGCCGCGGTCACCGAGGAGGCTGAGCGCATCGCCGGCCACCTCGGCCGTCCCTCGAGCTGCGCTGGGAGCAGGCCTGACCGCCCAGCAGGCTATACGGCGTCTGTATTGCGCCTTCCCAGCATCGGAGCATGAGCATAACCGATGCGAAAATTGCAACGCTGGCCATCGACGGAGGCGAGCCGATCCGGTCGGCGGAGCAGCGCTGGCCCGTCTGGCCAGAGCCGGCCCCGGGCGCCGCGCAGAACCTCGAGGCCGTCCTGCATAGCGGGAGATGGGCGATCAGCAGCCCGCTCGGTTCCACCGAGCTGTTTGAGCGTACCTTCGCGCAGAGCTTCGCGAATTACGTCGGCGTGCGTCACTGCATCCCGGTCGATCACGGGTCCAGCGCGCTGGTGGTGGCGCTCGAGTCGCTGGGGCTGGACTTCGGCGACCGGGTTTTGGTCCCCGGGCTCACCTGGGTCGCCTCCGCCTCAGCGGCGCTCCGCGCCGGCCTCGTGCCGGTGCTGGTCGACGTCGACCCGGTGACCGGCTGTCTCGGCGCAGACAACCTCGACCTCACGGTGAACGCCAAGGCTGCGGTCGTGGTGCACTGGTCCTGCTGCATGGCCGATGTTCCGGCGCTCGTCGCCGCCGGCGCCCCGCACGGGATCGCGATGATTGAAGACTGCGCGCAGGCGCACGGTGCCGAGTGGGGCGGCCGAGGCGCGGGCACGATGGGCCAGCTGGGCTGTTTCAGCTTTCAGCACGGGAAGGTCCTCAGCGCCGGCGAGGGCGGCGCGGTCGTGAGCAACAGCGACAGCCGGGCACACACCCTGCAGGAGCTTCGCGCCGACTCGCGCAGCTACCGGAAGGACCGGGGCCGTAGGGGCGAGCTCGAGGTGATCGAGACGGCGACCACGATGGGCTCCAACTTCTGCATCAGCGAGTTCAACTCGGCCGTTCTCTGTGCGCAGCTCGGCATCCTGCAGCAGCAGCACGAGCGGCGCAACGGCAACCATCGTCTCTTGACCAGCCTGCTCGCGGAGGTCGACGGCGTGTCCGTGCTGCAGCCCGCCCCGGAACAGAGCCGGATGTCCATCTACGAGCTGCCGCTGATCTTCGACCCGCTGCCCCGCGGCATGAACGTGGTTCAGCTCGGCGAAGCGCTCACCGCGGAGCTGGGCACCGCTTTCTATCCGACCGACGCCCCGCTGCACACCAGCCGCCTGTTGCGGCCGTGGAACAAGCGGACCCTGCGACCGCTGACCGACGACTTCATGGCGGTGAACCAGGGCCGCCGCTTCCCCAACTCCGACTTCTTCGCCGACCACAGCGTCGTGACGCACCACAGCACCCTCCTCGCCGAGGAGCGCGACATGTACGACATCGCCGAGGCGGTCGCCAAGGTGATCGCGGGATGAGCCCGGCGGATGCTCAACCGCGCCGCGCGATCGTGGCCGGACTGGGTCGGATGGGATCGGTCGTGCTTGGCGAGGCGCTCGCGACCGGCCTGATCCACGTGGTCGCCCTCGTCGACGTGAACCGCGTGGCGGCCGAGGCGGCGGCCGCCCGGGTGCCGGAAGACGTGCCCGTCTTCGCCGATCTGGCGGACGCGGCCTCGGCCGTCGGCGCGGATTGCACCCTGATCGCCACCCCCTCCAACCGGCACGCGATCGACGTCCGGGCCGGACTCGATGCCGGGCTGGATGTCTTCTGCGAGAAGCCGCTCACGCTTGACGTCGACGAGAGCCGGGCACTCGGCCGGCTAGCAAGCGACCGTGGCCTGCGGTTGCAGGTGGGCTTCTGGCGGCGGTACGCCGCGCCCTTCCGACTGCTGCGTGCGGCGGCCGAGGAGCACCTCGGACAGATCATCGCTGTCCGGGCGGTGCAGTGGGACGCCGACCCTCCGCCGCCGGGTTTCTACGACCCGTCGGTCAGCGGCGGGCTCGTCGTGGACTGCGGCATCCACGAGTTCGACCTAGCGGCCTGGCTGGGGTGCCCGATCGGGGACCCCGTTGTGGTCCGTGGGCTCGCGGTCGACCCGGCGATCGCCGCGATGGGGGAGGTCGACAACGTCACAATCGTCGGCCGCGCCGAGCAGGGCGCCACGGTCACCGTGGACCTGTCGCTCAACTGCCGCTACGCCGACGACGTACGCACCGAGGTGCTGGGTACCCTGGGCGCCGCGTTCCTGCAGATGGAACCGACCTGGAGCGTAACCACCCGGCTTGCCGGTGGCGTCGTCCATCACCGGAAGCAGCGCGACGGCGAACCAGGCGCCTTCCGAGCAGGCGTACGGGCGGAGCTTGCCGCTTTCGCGCTGGGGGACGACGAGGCGCCGGGAGCGGAGACCAGCGCGCAGGCACTGGATCGGTGCCTGGTCGCCACCCGGCTCCTTAAGGCGCACGCCGTGGCATGATCACCGCGTCGCCGGGTTCGTCGCCCGCCGGACGCGGTGATCCGCGTTCAGTCGTCGCCGCCGGAGAGCATTTCCGAGACACACCGATGCGCGTCCGCGACGCAGGGCGAGTACGATCCGGGCTCGGGCAGGACGTGGTTATAGAAGGTTGCGTCTTCACACAGCGGTCCCAGCACCCAAAGCTGCTCATCGGGCCGCCCATGGTCATCCAGTGGGTGCATCCGGTGATCGATGTCAATCGCACGGATCTGCGGCAACCCCCGCCGATGACGACGGATCCACCCCTTCTCCCAGAGCGAGGACACCAGCGGACTGCTCGTCGCCGAGTCCAGGCTCGGGGTAGGCATGTGGCCCGCGAAAACCCAGCGCACCGATTGACAGAACGGCGACACGAGGCGCGTCGAGCCGATCTCCCAGCCGTCCCGTGGCAGCTTCCGGACGACTGGTTCAGGCCCGAAGGGAGCCCGGACCACACCGGCGTCGAGCAGCGCCAGGAGTTCCCGCTGCCGATCGTGGTAGGGCCCGACCGCGGCGCGCCGGATCGCTGGGCCGGTGATCGCGGAGAAGGTCTCCAGCGAACGGTCGGTGATCAGACCCGGCACCAGCACGGCCTGGATTGCCTGGAACAGATCCACCAGGGCCTCGGTCGCGCACTTAAGCGGGGTTCCGTTCGGGAGCTTCCGGGCAGCCGCCAGATCAGACCGGATAGCCTCCGCCACCCACTCGTGGTACCGGCTGCCGTCCACGAGGGACATGTTCGCCGAGCCGGCCAGCGACGCCGCGGCGTCGAACCGGCCCAGCTCCTCATCCCAGTCGTCGAGCTGCTTGCGCAGCGCCGCCGTCGGCAGGGCATCCGGATCTGGGCCGTAGCCGCGCAGCTGCGCGCGGCGATAGGCGAGCCGCATCTCGTCGTACACCAGCGGGAGGGCATCCCGTTCGAAGTCCACCTGACCGCCGGGACGGCCGCGCAACTCCTCGATCGCGGCGACGTCGAGGAAACGCGGCCGGAACTTCGGACGCCGGACCGGCAGCGGCGGCCGGCAGCGTGCGGGTACCCCGGACCGTGATGCCAGCAGCACCGTCGGCTCAGCCCCGCCAGGGAGGTAAACGAGCCGGTCGCCGTATTCGGTGAACCGGCCACCCCGGCCCACGGTCACGCTCGCCACCAGGTCCAAGGCGGACAGGCCGAAGCCGAGGACGGCCAGCGTCTCACCCGGCCGCACCCCAGCGGTTGCCAAGGGCAACGGGTACGGGTGGCGCACCCGTTCCCGGCCGCCGTCCGGGAACGGTGGGCCGCCGCCCCCGTAGCCGGTAGTGAGGAAAGCACGACCAACCGTGAGCGTCCGCCCGTCCGCGCAGCGGACCATTAGCCGGCCGTCTGCATCACGGTCGATGTCGACGGCTTCGGTCCGGTGCGCGACGATCTTGACGTACGGCGGCGCCGACCTCCGAAGATGATCACCCACCCAGGTCAGGTAGTCGCCTAGCACCGACCGCGGTAGGAAGTCGCTAGGCATGACCGGCCGCCCGCCGGCCCGCGGGGGGAGCCCGTCGGGTCCAACGGTGAGGCCACGGTCCACCGCCCAGTCGAGCAGGGAGGGGCCGGTGCCAGCGCCGGTCCCGGGCAGGGTGGCGGCGTCCGGGAACATGGTGACCTTGCCGGCCGGCGAATGCAGCCGCAGATAGTTCGGCTGCTCCCGGACGTGGATCCCGCGGCCGGAGCAGGTCGGATCAATGACCTCGACGCACAGACGCCCGCGGTCGGCCCCCAGATCCCGGCAGAGGCTGACCAGCCGTTCCAGCACGCCAAGCCCGCGGGCGCCCAGCCCGATAACGGCGACGCTGGGCTCACCGGTCATCCCTGCCCGCCCGGCCCTGTGGCGCGGGACGCGACCCGCGCCAGGATCGGCACGATCCCGGTGATGGCGCCGGCCACCTCGGGCACCTGCAGTTCCCGGACTTCCTCGTCACCGAACCGCATACCGCTGGCGCGCAGGTCGCCGACGATCGCGGTTAGCCGGCGTAGCAGCTGGCCGACCAGGTCGCTGTGAGATGCCGGCCCGCGGAAAGTGAGGAAGTAGCTGTCGTAGATTAAGTGCAGCATCCGCATGTCGGTCGGGTTGCTGCCGGCCTGCTGCAGCAGCGAGCGGCCGTCCGGCACCAGGCGGGTCGCGATCCCGGCATGGGAGAGCCGGTAAAGGCGGACGGCGCCGTTCAGTTCACCGGCGTCATGACCCCGGGCGAACCCGGGCGTCCCGCCGCGGAACAGTCCGCGGACCGCGGCGTAGTCGGGCGCCCATGCTCCGCTGAAGGCGGGGTGGTGCAACCGCAGGCTGGGCCGGATCACCCGGTGATAGGTCTCGCGGGAGCAGGAGCCCGTGTATAGCACCATCGCCGCATATGCGCGGACATAGTCCACCAGCCCCCTCACCGCCTCGGGAACAGGCAGACGCCCGGTGGTCGCGGCATCCTGGGTCTCGGCCATCAGCCGCCACACGATGAAACTCACCTGATGCCCGGTGATCCACCGGAACCAGGGCACCCGGTCGTCCTCCGGGTCGTCCTCCGTGCCGCCGACCGGCAAGTCGCAGAGCTGCCGCAGCCGCCGGTGCTCTGCGCTGAAGTCACCAGCCGGGCCGGGTGACAGCGCCGAGGGGTACGGCGGTGGCATCGTTAGTGGCTCCAACCCGTAGCCGGTCCCGCCGAGCTGCCATTGCGGGTCGGACGGTGGATCGGCGAAAACCGGTACGGCCCCGTTGGCGGCTCCAGTATCCCGCGCACCTTTCAACATGTCGGTTTCCATTCACTGTCGGCTTACCCAGCTTCACGGTGAACGGGACCAATATGTGCTCGATACACGCCGAAAATTGCCCTCGTCAGATTGTCCGAGTCTCACCGGTGACGCTTTCCCGGCCGGCGAATCGGTCTGGTTGCAGGGCGGTTGGAATGGGTTCCGGATCACCGGTCGCGATCGATTCCGCGACCATCCGGCCGACGCTCGGTGCCAGCATCATTCCGCGGCCGTTCATTGCCCCGGCAATCCACAGCCGGGGATGGTCGGGGACCGCGCCCACGACCAGCTGCGCATCGGGGCTGGTGTCGTAGTAACCATCGATCGTCCAGGGGTAGCCCGTACCCTCGAGCGTCGCGATGAGCCGTGGACCGACCGTCTCGACCGCACCGCGGCCCACGTCGGGATCCGGTGTCGGTATGCCCCCGGGCGGCGAGTGCCCGGCGATCAACCGGCCGTCAGCTAGGTGCTTAACGGAGAAGCCCTCGTCCACGAAGACCATCTGCGGCCGCACCAGGCAACGATCCCGCGGCCGGCTCAGGAACATGCGCTTCGGCGCTCGGCCGATCGGGAGTGGCGATCCCAGCGAGTCGAGCAGACCGGGATTGCCGAGCCCGGCCGCGAGCACGACGTCGGAGGCGACGATCCGGACGCCGTTCGCGAGCTCCACGGTCCAGCCCGCTCGGTCCAGTAGCAGCCGGCGGGCCGTCCCAAAGTGGATCTCCGCCCCGGCCCGCCGTGCCGCTCGGGCGAATGCCGGGGCGACCGCCTGCGGTCGCGCGAAGTATCCGTCGTGCCCGTTGTAGACGCCGCCCACGACCGCATCAGTGTTCAGACCGGGTACCAGCTCGGCGAGCCGCCCGGCGTCGACCACGGAGGTCCGTACACCGAGGCGCTTTTGCTCGGCGGCGTCTCGGCGAAGGGACTCCATCGTCTCCGGCGTGCGGGCGACAAACGCGTACCCACAGCTCTCCAACTGCGGGCTGACCTGGGGCATGAGGCGGTCGTCGAGCTGCCTGTAGAACGCCTGCGATTCCAGCGCCATCCGGCAGTTTTCTGCGCTTGTCCACTGCGCGCGCACACCGCCGGACTGCCACGCGGTCGCCCCCGCGCCGATCGCGGTCCGCTCCACCACCACGCTGCGCACACCGCGTTCGGTGAGGTACCAGGCGACGGACAGTCCAATGACGCCGGCGCCGATGATCACAACCTCGGGCATCGCAGCGGTCCTTTGCGGTAACCCGGCCCGTATGCGCGGCGCCGGTCCTAACCCGGACACCGTCCGAGCCGGCGGTACAACGCGGATACATGTAGTGGTCGCGTATGGACTTCCTCGAATGTCGCGGTCGGGTCCGCGTTCACGGTCGCGCGTCAAACGGGAGGTGCCATGCGCCACGGCGTCGTGTTGCTGCCGGAACTCAGGTGGATCGAGGCGGCCGAACGATGGCGTCGCGCGGAGCAGCTCGGATTCGACCACGCCTGGACCTTCGACCACCTGATGTGGCGCTCGCTGCGTCAGGCGCCCTGGTTCTCCGCACTGCCAACTCTGACCGCGGCCGCCGGGGTGACCCGACGGATCCGGATCGGCACCTTGGTCGCCAGTCCGTACCTGCGGCATCCGGTGACGTTCGCCAAAGAGGTGATGACGCTCGACGACATCTCCGGCGGGCGGTTCATCTGCGGCGTCGGGGCCGGCGCCGCAGGCTACGATGCCGCGGCGCTGGGCCTGCCGGAACTCGGGCCGGCGCGGCTGGCGGACCGGTTCGAGGAATTCGTGACGCTGCTCGACACGCTGCTGCGCCACGACGAGACCACCTACCGGGGCGAGCACTACCGGTCCGAGGCGGTGATGATGAACCCCGGCTGCCTGCAGCGCCCGCGGGTGCCGTTCGCGCTCGCCGCCGCGGGTCCGCGGGGCCTCCGACTGGCCGCCCGGCACGCGCAGACGTGGCTCACGATCGGGATACCGGGCTGCACCAGCCCCACCCGCTTCGACCGCGCGCGACCGATGCTCGCCGGCCAACTGCGCAGACTGGCCGAGGCCTGCCGCGCCGAGGGACGTGACGCGGACGGCCTGAACCGCATGGTGGTAGCCGGCGCGCAGATCGGCGGCGTGCTCGAGTCGGCCCAGGCATTCGCTGACGCCCGCGGCATGTTCGCTGAGCTCGGCTTCAGCGACATGCTGGTGTTCTGGCCGCGTCCCGATTCACCCTTCGCCGGCGATCCGGCGATTCTCGAGCGGATCGCCCCGATGCTGGGCGGCGCGGTACCGGTGGGGCTCACGTGAACGGCGCCCAAGCCCTGGTGGCGTCGCTGACCAGGGCAGGTGTCCGGGCATTCTTCAGCAACCCCGGCACGTCCGAGCTGCACCTGCTCGGGGCCGTCGAGGAACGCGCCGAACTACACAGCGTGCTGTGCCTTTTCGAAGGCGTGGCGACCGGCGCGGCCGACGGCTTCGGCAGGCTTGCCGCAGCCCCGGCCGCTGCGCTGCTGCACCAGGGCGCGGGACTGGCCAACGGGCTCGCGAACCTGCACAACGCGCGGCGAGCCGGTACGCCCGTCGTGGTCCTGGTCGGCACCGGCGCGGCAGCACACGACGGCGTCGAAGGCCCGTTGTCCTGCGATGTCGCATCGCTCGCGCGGCCTATTTCCACCTTCGTTCACAGATGTTGTGATCCGACCAGGTTGAGCGCCGACGCGCTCGCAGCCGTAGCGGCCGCGAGCGGTCCGCCGGGCGGGGTGGCGACGCTGCTCGTGCCGTCGGACGTCGCGGCCGGCCCCAGCGGCCCGCTGGCGGCGGAATCCGGAGCGACCTCGCCGGCCGGCGAGGTGAGCGGAGCGGCCTGGCCCCCAAGCGAGGTCAGCGGAGGGGTCGAAGACCTGCTCACCGAGGAGGGCCCGCACACGACCCTGCTGCTCGGCGGTGCGGCGCTCGGCCCGGTGAGCCTCACTGCAGCCTCCCGGATCGCTCGCGCCACCGGGGCGACCGTGGTCGCCGAGGCGTTTCCCCGACGACTGGCGCAGGGGGCCGGACGCCCGCCGATCGGCCGGCTGAGTGGCGATCCGGTCACCGCCCGGGCCCGGCTGGCCGCAGCCTGCCACGTGGTGCTGGTCGACGCGCAGCCGCCGGTGGCCCCGTTCCCGTCCCCCGGTGAGCGTTCACTCTTAACGCCGCCGACCGCGGTGATCCACCGACTAGGTGGATCTGGTGCGGAGGCGGTGGCGGCGCTGGACACCCTGGCGGACGAGCTCGCCACGGGCGTACCACCGGAAAGCTCACCCCGGGCCTCCGAACGGGTGATTATCGACCCGGTGGCGCCGCTCGATGCGGAATCAATGGCCGGTGTGGTGTCCACAGTCCTGCCAGCGGACGCCGTGGTAGTCGACGAATCCAATACCTACGGCGGCCCCCTGGGCGCGGCCCTGTCCGGCGCCGCGCCGCACGATCTGCTGACGGTGAGCGGATTCGCCATCGGTGACGGAATGCCGCTCGCAGTCGGCGCGGCGCTCGGGGCGGGCCGTCCGGTGCTCTGCCTCCAGGGGGACGGCAGCGCTATGTACACGATTAGCGCGCTGTGGACTCTGGCCCGGGAGAGTCTGAACGTGACTACGCTGATCCTCAACAACGGCGGCTACTCGATTCTGCGGCGGGAGGCGCGCCGGCAGGCCGCAACGCGTTCGGTCGTAGGTTCGGCTTCGTTCGACCTGTCCTCGCCGGCCATCGACTTCCTCGCACTGGCCCGCGGGATGGGCGTGCCGGCTGGTCGTGCGCATACCGCTGGGGAGCTGCGGGGGCTGCTGTGCCGTGCGATGGCCGAGCCCGGGCCGCACCTTGTCGAGGCGGTCGTCCCGGCGCTGCACTGATCGGCCTCAGCCCTCGGTTGGCGGCCCGGTGAGCCCGGGACCGCGTGGGAACAATGCAGACGCCGTTGGGATTGACCGGACCCGACTCGTATGCCAGCACGATCATCTGGGTGCCGTCCTTGAGGCCGAGGTTGCGGCACAGGCTTTAGATGTGTGACTTGACGGTCGCGATGCTGAGCGACAGGTGCTCCGCGATCTCTTGGTTCCCGAGGCCCCGTGCGACGAACTGGAGCACCTCCATCTCGCGCCGTGACAGTCGGGACCGGATGGCCCTGGAGGAGTCGCCGTTGGGGCGTCCCGATCCGGCACCGCCACCTCGAGCCCTACCTCGCCGACGCCGTGCGGCGGTACGAGGTGGGTCCGGGCTGCCGGGTGTCCCAGACCTTTGAGCTGACCTTCGACCCGTCGGTTTTCGACCTGTTCGTCGCCTGGAGCGCCGGCGCGACCGCGGTGGTGCCGCGGCCCGATGAGGTGCGGACCCGGCGGCGTTCGTGACCGGCCGCGGAATCACGCACTGGTTGTCGGTTCCGTCGGTGGTGTCCCTTGCCGGCGGGTCCGCGGCCTTCCGCCCGGCGCGATGCCCGATTTGCGATGGAGCCTGTTCGCCGGCGAACAGCTCGCTCTGGATCAGGCGGCGGACCAGGCGGCGGCGGCACCAAACGCCGTCATCGAGAACCTGTACGGGCCGACCGAGCTGACCATCAGCTGCACACGGTACCGGCTCCCGGCTGATCCGGCCGGCTGGCAGATGACGTCCAACCGCACGGTGCCGGTCGGCCGCCCGCCTGCACTTCTGGAGGCGGCCGTCGTGGCGGAGGACGGCGCGGCGGCCGCGGAGGGCGAGCTCTGCGTGAGTGGCGTACAGCGCTTCGACGGCTACCTGGATCAGGCCCAGAACGCTGGCCGCTTTCGGCGCGGCGACACCCTACGGTTGCGGCCGCTGCCCGGTACGCCAGGCCTGGGGACTGGTACCGGACCGGCGAGCGTGTACGGTTCGAGGACGGCGAGCTGGTGCATCTCGGGCGCCTGGACGACCAGGTGAAGATCGGCGGATACCGGGTGGAGCCCGGCGAGATCGAGTCCGTCCTGCGAAAGCACCCGGGTGTGCGGGACGCGGTCGTCATCCCGGCGACAACGGCGGGTGCCGGCACCGGCCTGGTGGGGTTCTACACCGGCGACGCGTCGGCCGCGGCCGAGATCTCCGGTCCGCTGAGCTGCCGGCTGCCGGCGTACATGATCCCGCGGCGGATCCACCACGAGGTCGTGCTGCCGGTCACCGCCAACGGGAAGATCGACCGCAAGGCCCTGGACCGCATCGCGGTGGGGGCGGCGAGAACCGGTCCGGTAGCGAGCGGGTCGGTACCAACCGGAATGGATGGCTCACCGGGTCGGTGCCGTCCGCGGAACGTACGTGAACTCGAACTCCAGCCCGTTAACATCGAGCGCGTAGAAGCTCTGCACACCGTCATGGTCGTTCACGATCCCAGTCGCCTGCTCGGACAGCGCGAACGCATACCGGCCGGAGCCGTACAGCTCGAACCACCGGCGGCGCAGGCTGGCCAGCTCCGCCGGATCCCCGACTGAGACGCAGACATGCTGAAACTGCGTGCGACTCTGCTCGGGCACCGCGGGATCACCGTCCCGCTCGAAAAGGTGAATTCGAAGATTTCCGACGACCACCTCCGTGAGCGCCCGGATGCCGGGCAACCGGCTCTCGGTCAGCGGCGTGAATTCGGTGAGCGACCATGACCTCCGGCCACCGAAGAAGTCCTCGTACCAGGCGACCGCGTTGTCCAGGTCGGTGGTCTGAATGCCGACGTGGTGGAACACCGGGACGGTGGTCGGCGGCGTGGACGGTGCGGTGGTCATGGGTCAGCTCGCCGCCGGGGCGTGCGGCCGGCCCAGGAAGGGCCCATCCAGCGGCTCAACCACCTCGGGATGGCGGTTGGCCAGCCACTCCGGACGCGGGTCGGCCACCGGGCCCAGTGCGTTGCCCATCGCGTTGTACCGCACGAACAGCACGGTGCGATGCCACGGCGACAGGTTAGGCGACGAGCAGTGCAGCAGCCCGCCATGGAAGAAGACCGCCGTCCCGCGCGTGCCCTTGACCGACGTGAGGTTGGACTTGTCGATCACCTTGGACAGCGTCTCCGGAGAGAGTTGGTATTTGTCGCCGACCCGGGCGGTCTTCTCCCAGCCCTCGCCGTTCCACGAGGTGACCTGGTCGAGGTCGAGCCGGTGCGAGCCTTTGACCACGAACATCGGGCCGTTGAACTCCGTTACGTCGTCCAGGAAGATGCCCACGCTGAGCACGTTGGAAGTCGGCATGGCGTCGTCACGCGACCAGTACAGGAAGTCCTGGTGCCACTCCCAGGCCGCGCTGCGGAAGGCCATCTTCGGGCTCACCTGCGTCTGGTGGATGTAGACGTCGTCGCGCAACATCGCCCGCGTGGCTTCGACCAGGCGCGGGTCACGGGTCAGCAGCTGGAGGACCTCGCTGCGGTCCTCCACTGCGTAGATCGCGCGCACCAGGTCGTTGTCCGTCTCCAGGAGCCGTTGCGGGTGGTCAAGCTCCTTCAACCGGCCGACCTCGGCCGTCATCGCGTCGACCTCCTCCGTCGAGAACAGGTCAGGGATCGTCACGTACCCCTGCTCGTTGAAGGTCTTGAGCTGATCCGCTGTCAGCATCGCGTCTCCCATCTGATGAGTCGGGTGCCCGGCCATCCGGCGCACGGACACAACGGAGCCGATGCTGTCGTGGCGCGATACAGGACCCGTACGGCCGCCGGTCAGCCAAGCGCCGGCTCCTGAAGCGGCCGGAGCTGGATCCCCACATGCCAGCGCGACAACGCGTCGAGCCGGCGCCACAACTTCTCGCCGTTGCGGTCGGCACCGAACTCCACCGTGCCGGCCACGTACTCGGCCGCAGCGTACGCGAGCGTGGCCAGGCGGTCGCCCAGCAACGCAATGTCGTCGCCCGCCAGCCGGTACGGTGCCTCCGACTTGTACTCATTCATCGCGATCAGAAACAGACCGGCTTTCTGCGCCTGCGTGGTCGCGGCCCGGGCAGCCGGGACAAGCCGGCCGTCGTCGATCTCAGCGCACTGCTCGGCCATCAGGAAGAGCTGAGACTGAAGGTCGCTGAAGATCCACCACTCGACGGCGTGGGCGAGGCCCGGGTAAGCGTCGTCGCGCCACCACGCCGCTAGCGCCCGGACGCCCTGGACCCAGCGCGTCAGCGGCGCCACCGAGGCGGCCACGATCCGTCGCAGCTCGTCCGGCGACTGCCTCGGCGCGGGCGGCGCCGGTTCGACGGCGAGTACGCGGCGGAAGGCCTGCGCGACGTCGTCGTCGACCGACACGCTGGCCCGGAACCCGTCCCGCCGCTCTGCGTCGATGTCCAGGTACTCAACCGAGTTTCCCCGGATCTCGGTCAGCAGGATGGCGTGGTCGTGCACATGGCGGCGATGCCGGAAGCGGCTGCCAGGCCAGTAGTAGTAGTCCGGGAACACGATCACCGGGGTGCCGGCGCGCAGATCGCTCTCGATGCTCGGCCAGAGGGAGCCGCCGTCCAGCGCCGCCGTCAGCTGCGCGCGCGACCCGTTCAGCCGGAACCACGGGCTGCCGTCGGCCGGCATGTCGTCGGTGACCGGCCCGGACATGGCCGCGAGGACGTCGTCGCGGCGGTGACCGTGGCTGCGCAGGATCGCCTCGACCGAGCGCAGGTAACAGTTCAGGCCGTCCAGCGGAATGTCACGCCAGCCCAGCGCATCGCGGGGATCCAGCTCAATCCGAGGCTTCACCGGTTTGCTTGCGCCCACCGCTATACCTCCTCGTCCTCGCGTCCGCCATCCAGCAGCGTGCCCAGGAGCCATACATCATGCATACCCTTGCCCGACGCGCTCCCGCCGGGGTTTGGCCTTCAAAGCGGTTACGTCCGTGCCGGTGGCGGCTATCAGCGCCGACGTCCGGCCGGCGGCGACGTCGGCCGGCCAGCCAATGTAGGCAGCCTCCAGCATCGCGTCGGACTACCGGCTCGGACCGCAACGTACTAGGCGATCCGCTTGCTGCTCGCCTAGTACGAGCGCCCAGTCTGGTGCCCGTTGACCAGATCGAAGTCGACCCCGGCCGGGTCTCCGGAACGTAGAAGCAGCGTTACCTGAAGGCTGCGGTCAACGCCGTCTCCGACGTGGTGCAGAATCGCCCTCGACCCTTGCGCGAGTTCGACCAGATCTACATGAAGACCGGCGACATGAGGCAAATAGGCGGATGCGCGGACACCGCGTGATCGTAACTGTCCACACGCGGCTCGAGCCTTGGCGACGACCGGTGATGGTCCGCGTCAATCTGGGCTACTAGAAGATTCCCGTCAGGATCGGTGTCAGGACAGACTCGGTCCAGGCGCTCGACGGAACGCTCAATTTTGGGCTGCCCACCCGGGTTATCGGGTGTGGCCCTATTTCGGTTTGCGGACCGCCGGGCGTCGTGGCGAGGTGTGGCTCAAGAGGGGACTGCCTTGGGCTCGTGGTAGCGATGCCCACCTCGCCGGTCCCCCATCGGTCCACGGGAGAGGTGAGTGTATTCATGGACAACGTCGTCATCAGGGTCGATCCTCACAAGGTGTCGGCCACGATTGAGGTCGTCGACCAGCGAGAGAACGTCTTGGGTTCGGGCCGGTTCACCACCGACAAGGCCGGTTACGCCGCGATGCGGGAGTACCTCAACCAGTGGCCAGATCGCGAGTGGGCGTCGAGGGCAGCTTGGGCGTCGGCCGTCCGCTGGCCCAGCGGTTGTTGGAGACCGGCGAACGCGTGGTCGACGTCCCGGCTAAGCACGCTGCGCGTGCCCGGCTCCTCGACACCGGGCATGGCCGCAAGACCGACGCCCACGACGCGCATTCGGTCGCTGTCGCCGCGGTCCGTGCCAAGAACCTGCGCGTCCTCGCCCCGATGGGCAGCTCGAGGCGCTGCGGATGCTCGTCGACCACCGCGACCAGCTGTCGAGTCGACGAGTGCAGACCGTGAACCGGCTGCACCGTCTCCTCGCCGAGCTCACGCCTGGCAAGGCGAAGAAGGACCTCACCGCCCTGCTGGCCAAGGCGATCCTCGCTAGCGTTCGTCCCCGCGACGTGGCCGGGAAGACCCGCCGCCAAGTCGCCGCTGACGAGCTGGCCGACCTGATCGCGATCGAGACGAAGGTCAAGGCACTGACCCAGGAGATCAAGGCCATCGTCAAGGAGCGGGGTTCCAACCTTGTGAACCTCCCCGGCGTGGCCCCCGTCGTCGCCGCACGCATCCTGGCCGACGTCGGGGATGTCACCCGCTTCGCCGACCGCCACCGATTCGCGTCCTGGACACTTCGGATAAGCCACTTCCCGGACCCGCACGTCCGACGCTACGCCGCACAACACCCCGCCCAAAAGGCCCTCACTCCCTGGACCACTGCAAATCACCAGTTGACAACAGAGGTGTCCCTATCGTTTTGGTCAAGCCGCGGCCGCGTGGGCCGGCACGCTGGCAGGCGTCACCGACGGGCGTTCCTGGGCGGTGGGTCGTTAGGGCTGCTGGTCGCGAATCATCGCGTAGAGGACGTCGGTGCGTCGACGTGCCAGGCAGAGCAGGGCGGCGCTGTGACTGCGTCCCTCGGCGCGTTTGCGGTCGTAGTAGTTTGCGGCTGGTCGGGTTCTTGAGACTGGCGAAAGACGACAAGTACAGCAGCGAGCGGAGCTGCCGGTTCCCGCGCCTTGGCGGGTGCTCCCCGCGGATCGAGCGACCGGACTGCCGGGTTACCGGCGCCAGCCTGCGTCGGCGGCGAGGTGGCCTGCTGTCGGAACCTAGTCCCGTCCCGGACAGCCAAGAGCAGGGCTATCGCGGTGCGGGGACCGACACCGGGCATGCTGGTCACGATGGGGGGCAAGGGGATGGCTCGCGAGGAGTTGTTCGATTTGCTGCTTGAGACCAGTTCGTTCATCCAGGACGTCGAGGAGCTGTCGGGCGACGCCTTGGATGACGAGACCGAACTGGGTGGTGGCCGGAATGAAATGACGACGCTATTGATCCAACGCGGCGATTACCGCGGCTGGCAGGGTCTGCGCGGTGCGTGGCGACCGGACTGCGACGACGTCCGCGATGCCGGTGGGGGCCGAGAGCGCTCAACCGGTCCGGGGTGCCGGCCACGGCCAGGAGCTGCAGCACGCTGGGGCGCCGGAACAGCTTGCCCAGCAGGCGTTCAAGGGCTGGATGGACGTGCAGCAGGGCGTCGTGGAGTCGGTTAGTCAAAGGGGTGGCTTCGGCGGCGAGGTCGGCGTCGTAGCCGGCGAGGACCCCCAGCGCGCTCAGGGTCTCCTCGTCGTTGCCGACCCTGCGCAACGCATGCGGCAGAGTGCGAGCGGCGTCGGCGATGACGAAGGCATCACGGATGTCGGTCTTGCCTTCTCCCGGATACAGATCGGCGATTCGGCGCATCGCCAGCCCGGGAAGATAGGCGATCGCGACCCCGAAGACACGAGCCACCGCGATCGCCAGCGCTCCAATTGACGCCGGCTGATCGACTACCACCAGCACTCGGCCGTGGGTCGCTAGCTCATCGAAGATCTCGCGAAGCCGAGCCCGGTCGTTCGGCAGTGGTCAATCGACGAGACGCTGCCCACCGCGATCAAGGGCAACCGCGTGATGGGTTTCTCGGGCGACATCGATGCCGCAGAAGACCTCGTAGAACTCGTTGTCAGATTCCACCAACGACACCTCTCGCTCGATCGACCGGCCGACCACGAGCGACGCGCCGCAGCCACGTTACGAGTGGGCCTACATTCCTGCGGCCATGTCCCTATCAGCGGTCACGATCGCCCAGCAGTCCCGGTGACACCACCTCTGAGATCATCGCGACAGGAGCCGTGAGCCATTCCGGGACCGCTCGGCCGGAACCCCGGTGTTCGAGGGCATGAAGAAGGTAACGGGAGCCGAAATGACGCAGCTACAAGCGAGGGCGAGGGAAGCACCGCGGCATCGGTCACTCTGTTGGCTGTCCGATTGCTCGCCGAGACCGTCCGGTCGCTTAGTGTTCACGTCGTAGGAAGTGCAGGCTCCGCTTCATCAGGCGCTGGGTGTGCTTTGGGGGGTCGATACCCTGCTCCGGAGCGACTGTGACGTCACTAACGTCGGGACCAGTATTGAGGAGTTGGATGCCTTGCGCCGTGAAGCGAACGCCGAGGGGCTTGGTGGGGGCGCTGTAGATGATCTTGGCACCGCTCCTCTTCACGACTTCGACCGTCGCCCACCGTCCATCAGAGGTGAGATCAGTGACTCGCGCGCGTCGCTGGAGCGAGGGCTGCTTCTCTGGCACCGTGACCCCTTGAACTATGACGGGCTTGGCTGCTGCTCCCGCCAAGTCCTGAACCGTCTAAGTGGCGAGTACATCGCATTCGCGACCGCAGCGCCAGTCGACACGTCGAGAGCGGCGTCAAATGTACCTGGCGTTGCCGAGTCAACGCATAGGAACCCGATGATGGACGTCTTCACTGGAGCCCCCGGGGTTTGGTGCCGCTCGGACATCGGGCCGACGATCGGCCATACGATGGTGGACCGGTAGGGGTAGTCCTCCTTCTCCAGTGGCCACTCAAAGTGCGAGTTCTTGTAGCCGCCCAGCGCCGACAGATCGTTGCAGAAGAAGTGCGGCGCACCGTTCAGGATCCTCAGGAAATCGGTATTGCCCTTTATCTCCGCCACGTCGGGCAGGTTGTCTTCGCGGGAATTCGCCAACGGCTCTACGTCTCTGCAGAGAGTGGTCACGTGGCCCTCCGCTGCGTCTCCCGATCGCGGCAGTACAAGGTCCTGCACTGAGACTCTGCAGGCCCGCCCAGTGGCGATCCCAAACGCGTGTGCAAGCTCAGAAGCGGCCCGTTGAAAACTCTTCGCCAGCCCCGTGACGTCTTCGTCTTCCATAAAAACATCCGCAGCGGTCAGGTTGGCCTGAACTCTGACGAGAACCGGACCGGAGCGCGCACGGCGAGATTCTGCAGCCAAGCGATGCTGAAGTCGAAAGTTGAGACCGATGAATAGATACGCTAGCCCAGCCAGGGCGATCGCCAGGAGCGTTGCGGGCGGATTGCCTCCGACGAACACAAACGCGAGATTGCCCAAGATTGCCACGATGCTTCCGACATCGGCGACGGTGCCGATTGTCCCGCGCGCGGTCAGCGACACCTTCGGCGCACTTCTTGGACCCGGCGGAGCGATTCTACGGGCGAGAGTACGCCGAGCGTCTTCGAGCATGAGGGAAACGGTAGGGCAGAAACCGGCGGTCGCGCGCTAAACTCAATCATGCGGGGTCACTCCGCTCAATGTTCCTCGTTCCCGTTTGCCCGGCAGGACCAACAGCGCTCAGCCGTTTGTCCTACCCGTGCATCCGGATCACCTGCCGCCCCGGAACCGGCGATATGACGCCGCTCGCTTGACTGGCAGGGAAATGGCCATGAGCGGACGGCGACGGGGGAACCTTATCGGCGCAGCCGAACGCCGGCGCCAGGCTGCGCTGGCTGCGTTACCTGGTACGGCGGGCGAGCAGCGTGGAGTTGTGGACGTCGACCATCGCGCTTCGCGGAGCACCCTCCGTGGCTGCTGCTCGACTACAAGGTAACGAAGCCATCGGGCAGGCCAGCAGCAAGTCGTCGGAGGAACACATCGCTCTGCGCCGGCTTGCGGTCAACTGGCTGACCACCTCGGACGGGCGTGCCCACCACGAGAAGGGTGCCCGCCGGGCGCTTCGGCCTCGGCCAGCCGTCGAGTGACCTCCACCAGTCCCCCTGCCGGCAGGTGCAGGAAGTGGGTGGTAACGAGGTCGTAGGACCGGCCGTCGGCCTCGAAAGTGCGGGCCTCGACCTGCCACCAGTCGGTGCGGTCGGCGACCCTAACCGTATCGGCGTGGGCCAGGCCGTTGGCGGAGAAGTCGGCGCCTGTGACCCTCCAGCCCTCCCGGGCAAGCAGATCACGTGGCCGCCTTCTCCGCGGCCCACGGCAAGGGGACGCGCCTCGAGACCTCTTCGCCAACCCCGCGACTACCCGTGTAT
>JAUJOD010000009.1 GCA_030447865.1 Nocardioidaceae bacterium | reverse complement strand
GGGTCAGGTCAACGGAGTCGGAACTCGAGGACGCTCGCAAGGTTCGTGAGTCAGCAGGGTCGCCAGACCCATAGCGAGAGACGCCCAGATCTAACGCGGTGGTCGTCGTCGCTGGGGGATGGGTCAGCGCCCGGGCGCTCCCTCACCCGCCGTGAAGCGGTGCGTAACCGGCGAGGACTCGCTCGGGGGCGGAGAAGGAGAGCAGATCGATCCTGCGAGGGGAGCGCTCCGCGAGGCACAAGCGCGGCAGGGCTGCCGCCGTCGCGTGCACGACGACACGGGCCTGGAGCCGTGCCAGTCCTGCGCCGAGGCAGCGGTGAACCCCTGCGCCGAACGCGATGTCCGGGCTTCCCCCGTTACCGGTCAAGGCCAGAAGGAGATCCGCTCCCGCGGGAATCGACTTTCCGGCAAGCTCCGTCGATTCCCGGATGGTGCGGCGCCACGTGGGCACGGAGGACTCTTGTTGCAAGGCGGTTTCGACGGCGCGGGCGACGAACGCGGGGTCATTCGCTGCCCGCCGCCAGGTCGCGGGCCGGGCGATCAGGCGCAGGAAGATGGTCGAGATCAGCATGCTCGTTGTCTCCTGCCCGGCGACAAGGAGGAAGTAGCCGGCGGCGCACACCCGGTCGTCGTCGAGGCCGAGCTCGATCAACGAACCGAGAAGATCATCTGTCGGAGAGCTGCGGGCGCGGCGGACCCGGGCTCGCAGCCAGGCGTAGTACTCCGCGGCACTGTGCGCCAGCTCCTCCTGGCTTTGCGCGCACGGTGTCCCCCAGAACAGTTCGAGGGAGTCACGGCTCCACCTCTTCAGGTGGGGCAGGTGGACGTCGTGAATGCCGGTCAGGTGGAGCAGCGCACGGGCGGGGACGTCGGCTGCGATCAGCTCGACGAGGTCTGCTTGGCCGCGGTGCACAAGCGCCGAGTGGACGGCCGGCAGGCGATCCTCCACCAGCTGACGCACCAGCGGCTCCACGGCCGCCACCTTGGCGGGGCTGAAGAACCGTGCAACCGTCCGCCGGATCGGCCGGTGCGATGGACTGGAGTTGCTGGCCAACGTCGGCGGAAGCGTGAAGCCGACCTCGGCGAGGATTCGCAGGCTGCGACCGCTCAGCGGTGAGTATGCGGTGAGCGCGTTGTCGGGTAGAAAGGTGTCGCAGCCAAGGAGGACGTCTCTGACCGCATCTGGGTCGGTGATCACCCACATCCGGCGGTCCTGGTCAAAGGTGACCGGGCAGCCTCCTGGTGCGGTCACCATGGCGGCACGGCCTCAGATGAGAACCAGTCACCGGCCCGCGCCTGGAACACAGCGGGGTCCAATTCCGCCGCCGCCGCTGGGATCTTCCCGATGATTGGCCGGCCCGTCACGGTCGGCAGGTCGACGAGGTTGTGGCGCATGGCCGCGTCGGGGTGTGCCGGCCAACTGCCGATGACCAGTCCACGGCAGCTCAGGCCACGATGTCGCAGGGCTTCGACGGTGAGGGCGCTGTGGTTGAGGGTCCCGAGCCCGGCCCGGGCGACGACGATGGTCTGCACGGCGGCACCGGACGCCTGCACGTGGGCGGCGAGGTCGGCGATCGTGCCCCCGTGAGCATCGAAGGGCACCAGGACACCACCGGCGCCCTCTACGATCACGATGTCGAAATCGCCCGCGACCGTGACAAGGCGACGAGCGTGCTCGGCCACGCATGCCATCGGCGTTCTCGCAGCCCGTGCCGCGGCGGCCGGCGCCAGCGGGTCGGGAAGCCGGACGAACTCACGCGTTGCAATGGGTCCGGCGAGCCGTCGTACCTCCTCGACGTCGCCCACCTCGTCGGCGGTGACGCCGGTCTGCGCCGGCTTAACCACACAGACGCGCTGACCCGAGGCACGGATCACGGCAGCCAACGCGGCGGTCATTACCGTCTTGCCGACTCCGGTGTCCGTGCCGGTCACAACCAGGACACTCATGCGGTGACCACCTCGCGCAGCACCTTCGCCGCGAAGCCCAGTTCCTCGTCGCTGTGGTGGCCGTGCGCCGTGAAACGCAGCCGCGAGATCCGGTCAGGAGTCGATGGCGGCCGGAAGCAGCCGATTCGCACGCCGCGGGACGCCGCGGCAGCAACCGCGGCGACGGCCTGGCGTGGGCCGGGCATGGACATCGACAGGACGGCACCCGCAGGCGGGTCGACACCGCAGGCTTCGGCCAGTACGGCGGCCGCGAAGCGCACTCGCTCCACCCGCACCGGTTCGGACTCGATGAGCTCTAGTGCGGCGAGCGCGCCGCCTGTCGCGGCGGGCGCAAGTCCGGTGTCATAGATGAACGTTCGGGCCCGGTTGATCAGATGCTCTCGCAACGACGCGCTTCCGACAACGGCCCCGCCTTGCGAGCCCAAAGACTTCGATAGGGTCATCGTCGCGATCACGTCGGTGCGCCCTGCGAGGCCGAATTCCGCCAGCAGGCCGCGGCCGTGGCGACCAGCGACCCCGATCGCGTGGGCCTCGTCGGCGACTAGCACGGCGCCGTGTCGGCGACAGACCTCGGCCAGGTCGGCCACCGGAGCGGCGTCGCCGAGCACCGAGTAGATCGTCTCGATCAGGACCAAGGCCCGCTGCTGGGTGCGGGCGGCGAGCAGCCGCTCGATCGCGGCGACGTCGTTGTGCGGAGCGACCGCGACGGTGCCCCTGGCCAGGCGGCACCCGTCGATCAGCGAGGCATGGACGTGGGCGTCCGAGACGATGAGCGTGCCGGGGCTTGACAGGCCGGACACGACCCCGAGGTTGGCGTGGTAGCCCGTCGAGAACACCAGAGCGGCCTGGGAGCCGCAGAACCGCGCGAGCGCCGACTCGAGCTCCCCATGCAGGGAGACGGTGCCCGACACCAGACGGGAAGCACCTGCCCCCGCACCGAACCGGCGGGTCGCAGCCACGGCTGCCTCGACCACCGCCGGGTGCGTCGACAAGCCATGGTAGTCGTTGCCGGCAAGGTCGAGCAGCGGACGGCCGTGATCGCGGGCTGACAGCCTTCGGGTCATGCCCGCCTTCTCGCGGTGTTGTGCTGCCTTGTCCAGCCACGTGTCGAAGCTCGTCATCCGTGCACCCTCTCGACTGCGGTGACAAGAGCCGAGGTGATCGAGGCGATCTCCTCGCTGGTACAGACATAGGGCGGCATCGTGTACACGAAGTTCTGGAACGGACGCACCCACACGCCGGCGTCCAGGGCTGCCTCTGTCACCTCGGCGACCCGTACAGGCTTGTTCAGTTCAATGACGCCGACCGCGCCCAGCACGCGGACATCAGCCACGCTGTCCACCTTCGTCGCCGGTGCCAGGCCAGCGGCGAGCTCCTCGCCGATCCGGGCCACTCGCCCGGCGGTGTCGTTGTCCGCCAGAAGCCGCAGGCTGGCCGACGCCACCGAACAGGCCAGCGGGTTGGCCATAAATGTGGGGCCATGCATCATCGCACCGGCCGGGCTCGCGCTGACCCGGTGCGCGACGTCTGTCGTACACACCACGGCCGCCAGCGAGACGTAGCCGCCGGTCAGTGCCTTGCCGACGCAGAGAATGTCGGGCACCACCTGGCACCGGTCCGCAGCCCAGCGGCTGCCGGTGCGCCAGAAGCCCGTCGCGATCTCGTCGAAGATGACCAGCGCCCCGTACTCTCGCGCAAGCTCGGCAAGCACGCGCACGACATGCGGGCTGTACATGTGCATTCCGCCGACGCCCTGCAGTACCGGCTCGACGATGACGGCCGCGATCTGGTCAGCATGCGCGTGAAAGAGGGCTCTTGTCGCGGCCTCCCAATCGGTCAGCTCAGGGTCGTCGGCTGGTCGGTCCACACCGCCGGGCGGGCGGGGCGCGAAAACGTGGTCCGGGAGCAACCCGCCGTACATGGAGTGCATGCCCCTGTCCGGGTCGCACACGCTCATAGCCGAGAAGGTGTCGCCGTGGTAGCCGCCGCGGAGCGTGAACATCCGGCGCCGGGTCAGTCCACCGGTTGCGTGCGTCTGCCATGCCATCTTCATCGCCACCTCGATGGCGACCGACCCTGAGTCGGCGAAGAAGACGTGCTGCAACGCAGACGTGCCGATGCCCGGGGGGTGGGGCGCGATGTCGAGCAGCATCTGGGCCAGCTCCAGCGCCGGCGTGTGGGTCAGCCCGCCGAACATCACGTGGCTCATCCGGGCCATCTGGTCGTGGGCGGCCCGGTCTAGCGCCGGCACCCGGTAACCATGGATCGCGCACCACCACGATGACATCGCGTCGACTACTTCGACCCACTTATTGCGACGGAGTAGGCGCAGCCGTGTGCCCCGAGCGGAGTCGACAAGATAGTTGCGCGATGCGGTCGGAGCCGAGGCGTACGGATGCCAGAGGTGGCGTCTGTCCACGGCGAGCAGCGCCTCGGGATCGGTCACTGTCACGTCCACGTCGGCTCCCAAATCTCTCCATGCTCGACGCAGCGCGCCACCCAGCTGGCCGGGGTCACCTGGACCACCATCCGGCGTCGGCACTGGCCGCAGAACCGCGGCGGTTCGAGCTCCAGTCGCCGGGCACAGTCGTCATGACCGAACTCAGACATTGGCTGCGCGCAATGCCCGCAGAAGCTGTTGACGATCTCCTTCACAGGGTTGCGTTGAAAGCCTTGATCGGCATCGCCAGGTCGGCGAGGAGCGCAAGGTCTTCCTTCGGGTCGCGGCCCAGCGTGGTCAGGTAGTTGCCGACGATGACTGCGTTGATGCCGCCTAGCAGACCGTTCCGGGTGCCCAGGTCTCCCAGCGTCAGCTCACGGCCACCGGCGTACCTCAAGATGGTATGGGGCAGCGCCAGACGGAACGCGGCGATGGCACGCAACGCATCGGATGTCGGCATGATCGGCAGGTCACCGAAGGGCGTGCCCGGTCGGGGGTTCAAGAAGTTGAGCGGCACCTCGTGCGGCTCCAACTCACCGAGCTGCGCAGCGAGCTCCGCCCGCTGCTCGACGCTCTCGCCCATGCCTACCAAGCCGCCGCAGCAAAGCTCCATTCCGGACGCCTTCACCATCCGACAGGTATCCCATCGTTCCTCCCACGAGTGGGTCGTCACCACGTGCGCGAAGTAGGAACGACCGGTCTCGAGGTTGTGGTTGTAGCGGTGCACCCCCATCTCCACCAGCTCGTCGACCTGTTCCTGGGTCAGTATCCCAAGCGACGCAGCCACCTGGATATCCACCGCCTCACGGATGGCCTTCACGCCCTCACGCATCCGAGACATCAGCCGCTCGTCCGGCCCTCGCACAGCCGCCACGATGCAAAACTCCGTGGCACCGGTCTCGCGGGTCTGCTGCGCCGCCTTGACCAACTCGGGGATGTTCAGCCACACCGGGCGCACGGGGGAGGCGAACTGGCCACTCTGACTGCAGAAGTGGCAGTCCTCGGAGCATCCGCCGGTCTTGAGCGACACGATGCCTTCGACCTCCACCTCGGGACCGCACCACCGCAAGCGCACCTTATGCGCGACATCAAGCAAAGTCGGCAGCGCTTCATCGGGCAATCGCAGCACGTCGACGATTTGCTCGTACGACAGAGGCTCCCCATCTGCCAACACCTGCTCGCGAGCGAAAGTGATGATGTCCGTTGACAAGTCGTTTCCTCCGACCTTCGATGCCATAACCGCTCTCGCGAACGTGAGCCATCGTGAGTTACGACGGCCAGCGAGCGCCTCCATCGTCCAGCGGGTCGCTCCCTCAGGCGGGGGATCGGTCACCGTCTTGACCAACAACAGCACGTCGTCGTGGTCATAGACGCACGGACGCCCGAGGCGCTGCTCATCCTCCAAGCCGGCGAGACCCACTCGCCGTAGCGAGCCCGCCACATCCCGACCTGGTCGTAGTGGAGGTCCACGAGGGAGGCGATCTCCCGATTAGACACGCCGTCGCGGCCAACAGCACGATCCGAGCACGCCTGGCTATGCGACCCTCGACCGTGCGGCGCTCCAATCGCGCCGCCCGAATCTCGTTGCCGGCAGTTCACGCATGCGAACCTATCGGCGTTTCGGGGACCGCGATGCCGGTGTCCCTCGGCGGGCAACCTCCGGCGCCGAGCAATTTCGCTCCCGAGCATTTCGGGCCGTGCTCAAGGGAGCCGGACTCGCCGGGTCGATGGGCCGGGTCGCCGCCGCGGGGGACAACGCCGCCATGGAGTCGTTCTTCTCGCTCCTCCAGAAGAACGTCTTCGACCGCCGCCGCTGGAGGACCCGCAGCGAGCTCACCTACGAGGTCATCGTCTGGATCGAGCACACCTACAACCGGCGACGACGCCAACGTGCCCCTTGGCAAGCTCACACCAGTCGAGTTCGAACTGGCCTTCAGTGCGCCGCCCTGCCTCGAGGCGGCATGATCAAATCGTCACAACCGCCGTCAACTGAACTCGCGGCAGACCCATCCGCCGGGTAGACGGTGGTCATGCCGGTGACCAGGTCGGTGCCAGTGGCGAAGTAGTCGAGGGCGCATAGCGACGCCTACTCCTGGGAGCGTGTCAGCGGTGGAACCGCTGTGTTGCACCACATCTGCACCACACGAGAAGGCAAAACACGGTGCTGTGCAGTCACAAGCGGTCACCACCAAAGCAGCGTGACCTGCAGTTATGGGCAAGCAGGCAGGTCAGCGTACCGCCGTACCATGATCTCCCAGACGTCGTCGTCGGACAGGAGGGGCTCCAGGGGGCCGTAGCCGGCGAGGTTGCGCAGCACCCGGTCGGCCACCATC
>JAUJOD010000003.1:129098-339255 GCA_030447865.1 Nocardioidaceae bacterium | reverse complement strand
CGTGGCGGCGCTGACCGCCGGCCAACCGGTCGAAGCGTTCGATGAGTAGTACGTCCCGGCCCATCGACTTGATAACTCGCGCGTTCGGCACGTCAAGCCCGCAGCGCCTCCGCGGCGTCGTACAACTCGTCTAGGCTGGCCGTGGCCAGACGCGGGCGGTAGTCGCTGGCGCTCTCCTGGAAGTCAATGGCTCCGAATCGGTTCGAGCCGGACTCCAGCATGTAGGTCTCGATGCTGAGCTCCCGATCGCCCGCCCCCAGGCGGTTGCCGATCACACGCTCACCCCAAGAGTCCGGGGTTGCGTCTCTGAGGCAGGCGGCGATCGTCAGCCCGTCGAGCGGCTCGTGGGCGCCACGCCGCAGCGGGAGCTCGGGCGTATAGAGGCTGATCGCGTTCTCGTTGTCGAGGTAGGACCGTGCGTAGGTGAAGTCAAGACGGGCCGCCTCGACGCGGTCGACAGCCCCCGCGATTACTGGTTGTGATTCGCCGGGCAGCCACGTCCACACGAACACACGTCGGGCCCGAAACGGGTCAGAAGTCATCGTCGGGCTGGGCCTTCTTCCGTGGCCTGTCTACTCGGGTGGGCAGCAACGCCAAGCGGTCACGGCCCTCACGACGCAGGCGCGAGAGCTCGGCCCGGTCCTCGGCCCCGAACAGAGGGACGCCGAGGATGTCGGCAGCGTTGAAGACGTTGCCGATGGAGACCGCGGGGTCGCCAGCTTCAATGGCGGCGGGCGCCCGCCGCAGGCCGCGCGTGCTTACGCAGTAAACCGGACCTTTACGCGCATAACCGCGCATACCGTCGACCATTTTAGCGTTTAGTCGCATGTTCTTACGGGGAGGCGGGTAAAGCCGTCGGTGAGGCGACAGCCGAAATACGACGAAACTGGAGGCCACAATGACTTCGGAAAGCGATAGCGGGTCCACCGCCGCGGGAAGCGGCTCAGGTGAGCGGCGTGACGAGTCAACGGATTACGAGACGACCGATTACGGACGCCGGGACCGCTCCATTCCCGTACGAGAAGAGCATGTCGAGCCACGGCAACGCCAGGTGCACCAGGAGTCCGTCGTGCGCCACGAGGCACGACCGGTTTACCGCGAGCGCGACGACGACGACGGCGGGCCGGTGAACGTGGCCGTCGGCGCCGAACGCCAAGACGGGGTGCGGTGGGGCCCCATCTGGGCCGGTCTGTTGACGGCGCTGACGACGTTCATCTTGCTCGAATTGCTGTTCGCCTCGCTGGGCTGGTTGACCCTCGACCCGGGGGAGCAGGACCCGGGCAACAACGCCGGTTGGGTCACGGGCATCCTGGCTCTGTTGTCATTCTTCCTCGGCGGTCTAATCGCAGGGGCGACGGCGATCTGGAAGGGCCTGTTCAGCGGGCTACTGCACGGGTTCTTGGTGTGGGCCCTCGGGGTCGCTGCGTTCATCGCCCTGGCCTTCTTCGGCGGCAGCGCCCTGCTCGGCAGTTTCGGAACCCTGACCAACGAACTCGGTGTCGGTCCGCAACAGGTGCAGTCGACGGCCGACGTAAGCGGCTCGGAGGCAGAGAAGATCGCCACTACGGCGAAGGATGCCGCCGGCCCGGCGTTCTGGGGACTGTTCTTGCCGCTGGCTGCTGCCATGCTCGGCGGCTTGATCGGGTCAAAGATCTGGCCCCGGAAAGACGACAGTGACCCCGACACGGTGCGTCTGCGCAGCTGACGCAGTAGCCCGAAGGAGGCCACGACAGCGGCCGCACCACAAAGCCAGGGCCCCGTCGTCCGCAAGGGCGGCGGGGTTCTGCCTGACCGGGGAGTCAGCCAGTCACCGAAGCGTCGGCTGAGAAGGCTCAGGTGCGTGCCTGGCTTCGCAGCGGGGATCGTAGACGATGACGTGGAGGAATCGGTCGCGGATACAGGTGCAGACCGTGCAGGACATCAACATTCGCCACCTCTCGGGCGGGCTAACCCGATAGTGCTGGTGTGTCCCCATCAAGTTTGGCCCGGTGGGCTGTCGATGTATGGCTGAAACGCCGTAGGGGTCAAGCCTGTGGTTGGAGACCGCCAGGCACCAACCGGGTGCTCAACTCCGTGGGGTGGCGCGGCGCTGAATCAGCCAACCGCTGACCATCAGCACAACGGCGAAGCCGAGAAAGCCAAGGTCCCAGCTAAGCGGGCCGCCCAGGTCGTCGCGCACGTGGTGCGTCCGTAGGACCAAGTGATTGACGACACCGTCGGCGACGTTGAACAACCCCCATCCGAAGATCACCCATCCGCAAAGGCTCGCCGTCGCCGCGCGGCTACCGCTGCCTCGAAGCCGCACCCATAGCAGAGCCAGGCCGACCACCACCGCCGTCCATGTGAAGACGTGAAAGACACCGTCCCAGAACGTGTTGCGTTCAAGACCCGGCACCGTGTGCGGCGATTCCTCGTTGCTGATCAGGTGGTGCCACTGCAGGAGTTGGTGCAGGACGATCCCGTCGACGAAGCCGCCGAGTCCAACGCCCAACAATGTGCCAGGCAGCCCAAGAGGCGCCGCACCGTGATCGCCGTCGCGACCTGCCCGCTGGGACCCGCTCGTCAGGATGACCACCTTCGAGTCGCTCGTCGTCCCCTTTGGCGAGGTATGTCCGAGGCGGCTCGAAGCCGGGACGTCAACGAGCTCAAAAGTTTAGCCTTACAGTGTTACGCCTGTCGGAGCGTGGGTACCGCAGCGACGTACGAAAAGGCCAAGAGCCGTTTCATTCTAGTAGGAGGAGACAACATGCTGGGCCAGGACCAAATCGACCAGGTACAGGGCAGCGACGCCTATGGTTCCGACGGCAGCAAGATCGGAAGCGTCGGCCAGATCTACCTCGACGACCAAAGTGGGCAGCCGGCCTGGGCGACCGTGAACACGGGTCTCTTCGGCACGAGCG
Source organism: Nocardioidaceae bacterium (assembly GCA_030447865.1). Taxonomy (GTDB): domain Bacteria; phylum Actinomycetota; class Actinomycetes; order Propionibacteriales; family Nocardioidaceae; genus JAUJOE01. The sequence continues at coordinate 336,355 of JAUJOD010000003.1, read as the reverse complement.
AGAGTTTCGTCCCGCTGACGGAGGCTTCGTTCTCCGGTGACCGCCTCACGGTCCCCTACGACAAGGACAAGGTCAAGGGCGCGCCGAACGTCAGTGAGGACGGCCACATCACCCCCGAGGAAGAGCAGTCCTTGTACGAGTACTACGGCATGAGCTACTCGTCCGGGTACGCCGAAACGACCGCCACCTACGACACCACGAGCAGCACGACCGACGACGCGATGACGCGTTCGGAGGAGCAGCTTCGGGTCGGCAAGACGGCGGAGGCTGCCGGTCGTGCGCGGCTGCGCAAGTACGTCGTGAGCGAGAACGTCACCGAGACCGTGCCCGTCACCAAGGAGCGGGCGGTGATCGAGCGCGAGCCCATCACCGAGGCCAACATGGGCGACGCAACCGAGGGGCCGGCGATCTCAGAGGACACGCACGAGGTCACGTTGACCGAGGAGCGTCCCGTGGTGGAGAAGACCGTTCAGCCGGTTGAGCGGGTTCGCCTCGGCAAGGAAGCGGTCACCACCGAGGAGACCGTCACCGACGAGGTCCGCTCGGAGCGCATCGAGGCAGAAGGCGACATCGCCGATCGCGACAGCGGCCTTCGCTGACCTCTTTCCCAGTCAAGTCCCGCCGTGCCGTTGGCCGGCGGGACTTTGCTGTGTAACGGCACTGTCTACCGATCCGTCCGGCTGAGTGCGGGTAGTCTGCGCCTGGCTGAGTCGGACGAATCGGTGTCTGCTGCCGTAACTACGGAGGAGCGCAATGGAGGTCTGGCCGGGCGGTCCGTACCCGCTGGGTGCGACGTACGACGGTGCTGGCACCAACTTCGCCGTGTTCTCCGAGGTGGCCGAAGCGGTCGAGCTGTGTCTGTTCGACGAGCACGGCAACGAAACCCGTGTCACCATGCCCGAACGCGACGCCTTGGTCTGGCACGTCTACCTGCCCCGCGTCATACCTGGGCAGCGCTACGGGTACCGGGTGCACGGTCCCTACGACCCCGCCAAGGGCCAGCGTTGCGACGCCAGCAAGCTGCTGATCGACCCCTACGCGAAGGCGCTCGAGGGAGCGATCGACTGGGCACCGGCCTGCTTCTCTCACGACGTCCACGACCCCAGTAAGCGCAACACCGACGACTCGGCGCCGCACACGATGAAGTCGGTCGTGGTGAACCCGTTCTTCGACTGGCAGGAGGACCGCTCCCCCCGCCGGCTCTACCACGAGACCGTCATCTACGAGGCACATGTGAAGGGCATGACCAATGCCCACCCGGACATCCCCGAGGAGATCCGCGGCACGTACGCCGCCATGGGTCACCCGGTGATGGTCGACCACCTCACCGGCCTCGGGGTCACGGCCGTCGAGCTGATGCCCGTGCACCAGTTCGTCAACGACGCCCGGCTGGTCGAGCGGGGGCTGTCCAATTACTGGGGCTACAACACCATCGGCTTCCTCGCCCCGCACAACGCCTACAGCTCGTCGGGTCAGCGGGGCGAGCAGGTGCTGGAGTTCAAGGCCATGGTGCGCGAGCTGCACCGGGCCGGGATCGAGGTGATCCTCGACGTCGTCTACAACCACACCGCCGAGGGCAACCACCTCGGTCCGACGCTCGGCTTCCGCGGCATCGACAACGTCGCCTACTACCGGCTCACCGACGGCGACCCGTCGACGTACCACGACACCACGGGCACCGGCAACAGCCTGCTCATGCGCAACCCGCACGTGCTGCAACTGATCATGGACTCGCTGCGGTACTGGATCCTGGAGATGCACGTCGACGGGTTCCGCTTCGACCTCGCTGCCACGCTGGCTCGGCAGTTCCACGAGGTCGACCGGCTGAGCGCGTTCTTCGACCTGGTGCATCAAGACCCGGTCGTGTCGCAGGCCAAGCTCATCGCCGAACCGTGGGACGTCGGCCCCGGCGGCTACCAGGTCGGCAACTTCCCGCCTCGCTGGACGGAGTGGAACGGCAAGTACCGAGACACAGTCCGCGACTACTGGCGCGGTGCGCCGAGCTCGCTGGGCGAGTTCGCCGCCCGGTTGTCCGGCTCGAGCGACCTGTACGAGAGCGACGGCCGGGCGCCGTACGCCTCGATCAACTTCGTCACCGCGCACGACGGCTTCACGCTGCGCGACCTGGTGTCGTACAACGACAAGCACAACCTGGCCAACGGCGAGGACAACGCCGACGGCGAGAACCACAACCGGTCGTGGAACTGCGGTGTGGAGGGACCAACCGACGACGTCGGCGTCCTCGAGTTGCGGAAGCGTCAGCAGCGCAACCTGCTCAGCACCCTGGTGCTCAGCCAAGGCGTGCCGATGCTGCTGTACGGCGATGAGATCGGTCGCAGCCAGGGCGGAAACAACAACGCCTACTGCCAAGACAGCGAGATCTCGTGGATGGACTGGAAGAACATCGACGAACCCCTGCTCGAGTTCACCCGGCAGCTGCTGGCCCTTCGAGCGAAGCACCCGGTGTTTCGGCGGCGGCGGTTCTTCACCGGCAAGCCAGCCCCTGACGGGTTGCCGGACATCGCCTGGCTACGGTCCGACGCGACCCCGATGGACCACGACGCCTGGTCCTCCGCTGCGGTGCGTCCCCTGGCTGTCTTCCTCAACGGCGAGGGCATCACCGAGTCGGGTCTGCGCGGTGAAGACATCCGCGACGACTCATTTCTGCTATTGCTCAACCCCGGTCACGAGGATGCTGCGATGACCTTGCCGGCTGCACCGTTCGCCGAGCAGTGGCAGCCACTGCTCGACACGGCTAACGCTGCCTTTCTCGGGGAGGACGCGCCTGCTCAGCAGGGCGGCTCACAACGGGTTGTGCTGGCGCGCTCGGTCGTCCTGCTCCGCCGCACCTAAGCGAGGTCAGGGGTGGGCGCGCCGCGGTGTGCGGTGCTGCTTGGACAGCTGCTTCCACTTCTCGTGCTGCTCTGCCCGCAACCGGGCGTCGGATCGAGTCGCCATCCAGTCAGCCTCGCGCTGTAGCCGCAGCCAGCTCTCGAGCCGGCGTACGCCGAGCTCACCGGTCTCCACGGCGCGCAAGACCGCGCACTCCGGCTCGTGCTGGTGGGTGCAGTCGGTGAAGCGGCACGCCGCCGCCAGCGCCACGACATCGGGAAACGCTGCGGCGAGCCCGCTGTCGGCTTGCTGCAACCCGACACCGCGCAGCCCAGGGGTGTCGATGACGCAGCCGCCACCGGGCAGCGGCAGCAGCTCCCGACGCACCGACGTGTGGCGGCCCTTTCCGTCGGCACGGATCGCGCGTACCGTCAGCACCTCCGCTCCGACCAGCGCGTTGGTGAGCGATGACTTGCCGTGGCCGGACGCGCCGAGCAGCGCGAGCGTCCCGTGTGGCCCGATGGCTCGGCGTACGAAGTCGATGCCGGCGCCAGTCACCGTGCTGCAGCGCACCACCTCCGCTCCAGGCGCCGCCGCGCGGACGTCCTCGGCAACCAGGTCGGCGTCGCCCACCAGGTCGGCCTTGGTCAGCGTCACCATGGGCCGAGCACCGCTTTGCCAGGCCAGCGTCAGCAACCGCTCGATGCGTGAGAGATTGGGTTCAGGGTGCAGAGCCGCCACCACCGCAACCACGTCGAGGTTCGCGGCCAGCACCTGTCCAACCGAGGTGCCGACCGCCGTGGCCCGCACGACCGACGTACGTCGCGGCAGGACGGCCTCGACCGTCGTCGGCCCGTCCGGCCAGTGCTTGACGATGCCCCAGTCCCCCGTGCATGGGGTGAGCACCGGGTCGGCACCCACCGCGTCGAGCAGCTCCGCGCCCCAGCTCGCACGCACGACGCCTTCCTGCGTCAACACGCTGCAGATGCCACGGTCCACCCGGGCAACCCGGCCGGGGACACCGTCCTCGGCGTACGCCGACGCCTGCCGCCGCCAGGCGTCGTCCCAGCCCAGCTGCTGCAAGGTGATCGTCGGTGCAGTCACGCCTTGAGGCTAGGGCCCACACCGGTGACCCGCACGGCAATTACGCCGTACGTCGTCGGCCGCCTGGGCGACCAACGACCGACGCTCCGCCGTCGTTACTCTCGGCTGGCCGCGAACTGCTGCCCGAGCCGCGTCGGAGCCGGCGCACCAGCTCCAACCGCGCACCGGCCGTGGATGGTTCCGGCCACACGCGGTCGAACGCGGCGTTCAGCGCCGCCCCGACGAGCACGGCCAAGGCGGTCAGAAACAGCCAGAGAAGTACGGCGATCGGCGCGGCGAGCGGACCGTAGATCGACGTGGTGGCCTCCTGCAGGGTGATGCGGAGCAGCCAGCTGCCGAACACCCACATACCGAACGCCAGGACGGCGCCTGGTAAGTCGTACCGCCAAGAGCTGCGCACCGGCACCGAGAGGTGGAACAGCGTAGTGAGAAACGCGATGCTCAACACGATGACGATCGGCCAGTACAGCGTGTTCAAGAAGTCAAGCCGCTGCGGCAGGAACCTGTCGACCAACTGCGGCCCAGCCAGCACCAGTGGCAGCACGATCACCCCCACGACGAGTCCGATGACGTAGAGGGTGAACGACAGCATCCGGGTGCGGACGATCCCTCGCCGGCCGCCGAGTCCGTACATGATCGTGATCGTGTCGACGAACACGTTGAGGGCTCGCGAACCCGACCACAGTGACAGCACGAACCCGATCGAGATCACGTCGAAACGTGATTGCTCGACAAGCACCTGCCGCAGGGTCGGCTCGACAATCTTCGTCACCCCTTCGGGCGTCATGACCTTGCCCGAGAGATCGATCACGGCGGCTTGAAAGTTCTCGATCAGGGTGGGGTCTACCCGAAGGATGATGTAGCTGATGCTGGCAGCGAGCCCGAACACCAGCGGTGGCAGCGACAGGATCGCAAAGAAGGCTGCTTCGGCCGCCAGGCCGGTGACTCGGTACCGAAGACACGCGCCGAGCGTCGCGGAGAGCACCCGCCAGGTGCCGTCCTTCAGGGCGATCAACCGGGACGGCCGAGACGCCTTGCTCCCCACCGACTCCGTGGCCATGCGTCTACCGTAACGACCTAGCCTTCGATAGCGTTGCAGCGACAAATAGCCGCCAACGTCCAACCCGTTGTTGACGAGCATGTGTGCCTCGCATTCAGAAAGGACGCTGTGGTGCGCCGCTACCTTGCCGAGTTCATCGGAACCCTGTTGTTCGTCACCGCCATCTTCGGGGCAGTGCTCACGCAGTCCGACCTCGCGCCGCTGGGAATCGGCGCGGCTCTCATCGCGCTTGTGTACGCCGGGGGGCACCTCTCCGGCGCGCACTACAACCCCGCGGTCTCGGTGGCGGTGCTGGTGCGTGGCCGCCTCCCGCTTGCGGACTTCGCGCCGTACATCGCTGCGCAGCTCCTCGGCGGGCTGGTGGGATACCTGCTGGCGTTGGGCATGTTCGGCGACTCGCTCGACGCACTGCCAGCTGGGCTCGACCTCGAGGGCGTGGTTTTTGCGGCCTTCCTCTCGGAGTTGGTCTTCACGTTCGCGCTGGGCTGGGTAGTGCTCAACGTCGCCACCAGCCGCGACCATCCGGTGAACAGTTTCTACGGTCTCGCGATCGGTCTCACCGTGGCCGCCGGGGCCATTGCGGTCGGTAGCATCTCGGGCGCGGCCTTCAACCCTGCCGTCGCGGTCGCGCTCACGGTGGCAGGAGTGTTGCAATGGGAGTGGATCTGGCTCTATCTGCTCGCCCAACTGCTCGGCGGCGCGTTGGCTGGCCTGGTGTTCCGAGCGGTGGAACCGTCCGACGATGCGGTCACGGAGGAGCCGGAGGAAGACCTGCGGCGGCACGAACATGAGCATCGGTCGCGCGACGAACAGCGTCGGTAGCCTGGTGCCATGACTGTGTCCACGACCCTCCCCCTTGTCGCTTCCCTGCGCGAGACCGACCCCGACCTCGCCGCCTTGATCGATGCCGAGGGGCGCCGGCAAAGCGAATCGATCCGGCTGATCGCCAGCGAGAACTACGTCTCCCAGGCCGTGCTGGAGGCCACCGGCACGCTGCTCACCAACAAGTACTCCGAGGGGTACGCCGGCAAGCGTTACTACGAGGGACAACAGTTCATCGACGAGATCGAGACGCTGGCGGTCGAGCGAGCCAAGGCGCTGTTCGGCGTCGACCACGCCAACGTGCAGCCCTACTCGGGTTCCCCCGCCAACCTCGCCGTCTACCTGGCCTTCCTGCAGCCCGGAGACAAGGTCATGGGCATGGCGCTGCCGATGGGAGGCCACCTGACCCACGGCTGGGGCGTGTCAGCGACGGGCAAGTGGTTCACCTCGGTTCAGTACGGCGTACGCAAGGAAGACGGCCGGGTCGACCTGGACGAGGTGCGTGACCTGGCGCTCGCCGAACGGCCCAAGCTCATCTTCTGCGGTGGTACGGCGATCCCCCGCACGATTGAGTTCGCCGGCTTCGCCGAGATCGCAGCCGAGGTCGACGCCGTCCTCGTCGCCGACATCGCTCACATCGCCGGGCTGGTCGCTGGGGGCGCGCATCCCAGTCCGGTCGGGCATGCGGGGGTGATCTCCACGACCACGCACAAGACGCTTCGCGGCCCCCGTGGTGCCATGTTGATGTCGGACGAGGAGCACGCCAAGAAGCTCGACCGGGCGGTGTTTCCCGGGCTGCAAGGCGGCCCGCACAACCACACGACGGCAGCGATCGCCGTAGCCCTCAAGGAGGCCGCAACGGCGGACTTCAAGGCCTACGCGCACCGGATCGTCGCCAACGCCAAGGCGCTTGCCGAGGCAATGGCCGACCGGGGTTTCGACCTGGTGTCCGGGGGCACCGACAACCACCTGATCCTGGCCGATCTCACCAACAGGGCCATCGGCGGCAAACCCGCTGCCCAGGCGCTCGACCGGGCCGGCATCGAGCTGAACTACAACACAGTTCCCTACGACCCACGCAAGCCGTTCGACCCGTCGGGTATCCGACTCGGTACGTCCTCCATCACGACCCGTGGTCTCACCGAGGAGCACATGCCACAGATCGCTGCCTGGATGGACGAGGTCATCACGGCCGAAGGAGACGGTGACTCCTCGGTGGCCAGCCGGGTGCGGAACGAGATCCGGGAGTTCGTCGCACCGTTCCCCATCCCGGGGTACTCCGACTGAAGGCATCACAGCACTGAGCCCGGCCTCAGCCGATGCCTCATTGCCACCGTCGACCGGTGTGAGACAGTAGAGCTGTAACCGGCGTGCCAGCCGGTTACCATTTCGCGAAAGCCGGCCGCATGACCCTCCAGCAGACGTCAAAGCTCGCCGCCGTGATGGCGGAGGTCGCCAAGTCAACCGAACCGCTCGGCAACGTCGACGAGACGCTCAACTCTTTGGTCCGTGCGGCCAAGGAGACGGTGCCAGGGGTGCATTACGCCAGCATCACGGTCAAGCACCCAGACGGCCGTTACAACACCGTTGCGGCGACTGACGAGAAGAGCCTTGCTGCGGACAATATGCAGTACGAGTACAGGGAGGGTCCCTGCGTCGACGCAGCCTGCGGCGAGACCCGGCTGAAGTCCGAGGACATCAGGTCCGATTCCCGCTGGCCCCGTTACGGACCCGACGCCGCCGAGCGGTACGGCGTCCGCTCCCAACTGGCCTACACGATGTTCGCCGATCAGCAGACCTTCGGCGGCCTGAACCTCTACTCGAAGTCCATGGGCGCCTTCGACGAGAACGCCTTGGTGTTGGCCGAGATGTTCGCCACTCAAGGCGCCGTCGCGATGGGGCATGCGCGGACGTTCGGCCAACTGCAGGACGCTCTCGCGACTCGAACGGTGATCGGCCAGGCTACCGGGCTGATCATGGAGCGTTACGAACTCGACGAAGTCCGCGCGTTCGCCTTCCTGACCCGGATGTCGCAGACCGGCAACACCAAGCTCCGCGACGTGGCCGAAGAGGTCGTCAGTTCAGCGAATGAGAAGGTGCGGAGCAAGGGCGACTCATAGGGAACTGCCCTACCGGAGCTCCTTCTGATCGAGCACGTCAGCGAGGTCGTACGACACCGGTTCGTCGAGCTGGTCATACGTACACGAACGCGGCTCCCGGTCGCTGCGCCAGCGGACGAACTGGGCGGTGTGCCGAAACCTGACACCTTCCATGTGGTCGTAGCGCACCTCCGCCACGAGCTCCGGCCGAAGCGGAGTGAAGGACAGATCCTTGCCTGCCGCCCACCGGCGTCCCTCCGCGTTACGCGGAGTCCGGTGTCCTTCCTCCTGCTTCGCCCACGCCCACGGGTGGTCGTCAAACGTGGTGACCAACGGCTGCAACTCCTCGTACAGCTCCGTGCGCCGGGCGAGCGGGAATGCGCCGATCACCCCCACACTCGCCAGCTCCCCGGCATCGTTGTACAGACCGAGCAATAGCGAGCCGATCCGATCTGGGCCGCTCTTGTGCACGCGGTAACCCGCCACCACGCAGTCCGCGGTGCGCTCGTGCTTCACCTTGAACATGACCCGCTTATCGGGCTCGTAGCAACCGTCCAACGGCTTGGCGACGACACCGTCCAGGCCAGCCCCTTCAAACTGGTGAAACCACCGCTCGGCGACTGCTCGGTCGGTCGTGGCGGCAGTGAGGTGAACCGGCGCCGCCGCCGAGGCCAACGCCGCCTCGAGAGCAGCCCGTCGCTCGCTGAAGGGCTTCCCGGTGTAGTCGGTGTCGCCCAGCGCCAACAGGTCGAACGCGATGAACCGGGCCGGTGTCTGCTCCGACAGCAACGTCACGCGGCTGGCGGCCGGGTGGATCCGTTGCTGCAGCGCCTCGAAGTCCAGCCGGTCACCGGAGGCGCCGATCACGATGATCTCGCCGTCTACTACGCACCGCTCAGGAAGGTGAGCGCGAACTGCCTCGACGACTTCGGGGAAGTAGCGAGTCATGGGTCGCTCGTTTCGGCTGCCGATCTCCACTTCGTCGCCGTCGCGGAAGATGATGGACCGGAAGCCGTCCCACTTCGGCTCGAAGCTCAAAGCGCCGGCGGGGATGTCCTTGACTGACTTGGCCAGCATCGGAGCGACCGGCGGCGTGACAGGTAGTCGCATGGGTACCATTGTCGCCGACTTCGTGCTCGGTCGGGCTGGAGCACCTCAGGAGGAGGGGCGCGATGTACACGGTAGTTGTGCTGGCGGAGCAACCGATGAGCGCCCAAGATGCGGCCGAGGTGGTCTCGTTGCACGAGGCCATTGACGACGCGCGGCACTATCACGTGCTCATCCCTTGCGAGAACGCTGCTGTCAGAGTCGAAACGACGTTGGGAGGGCTGGCCTCCAGTCAGGCACTGGCCGCTCCGCCCCTCCTCAACGACAACGTCGACGTCGACCACCTCCAGCACGACATCGATGAACACGCCCGGCATGACCTCGAAGCCTGCGTTGCCGCAATGCGATCCCTTGACCAACAGACAACGGGTGAGTTCACGTCTGAAGACCCCATCGAGGCGCTCGAGCGGGCCGTGCGTGAGCAGTCTGCCGCGGAGGTCATCGTGATGACTCGTCCGCACGTCGTGCAGGAGTTCCTGCACCTTGACTGGACGTCGAAGGCGCGACGGCGCCTCGGCGTACCGATTCTGCACCTGATCGAGCACCGGCCCATCGACGGAGAAGCAGGCTCTCCGGAGGGAATCACGGGCGTGTGAGTGTCACGAGGTCTCGCTTTTTAGCGTGACCTTACGGTGTCAGAAAGAGTTTGTCTGCCGACGGACCGGGTAAAGATGCCTCCATGACTACACACAGCACTCGCGCGGACTCTCACGACGAGCGTCGCGCTAACCCACTCGGGGCGTACATCACGACTGCCGGCACGGTGATCGTGCTCATCTCGGTTTGGTTGAACTGGGTGACGCTTGGCCAGGGCGACGAGACAGGCAACGCCGCCAGTGGCTACGAGGCAGACAGCTTGGTTCCCTGGGTTGGCTTCCTCGGCATCTCGCTAGCCCTCGCCCTGCTCTACGCGACCAAGCGAGCCGACCGTCGCCAGCATCGCGGTCTGTCGCTGACCTCGATGGCGGTTGGTCTTGCCACCCTGCTGTTCACGATCGCCTTCGTCATCGACCCCATCGCGACCCGGCAGTACGCACCTGACGACAACGTCAGCACAGAGTTCGGTGTGTACGTCGCGATGCTCGGTGCACTGATCTGGACCATCGGGTCGTTCCTGCTCGCCAAGGAGCCGGAGGGTGACATCGAGCGAGACACCACCTACGTTCGCGGCGGCGAAACTTACGGCAGCACCGGCACGATCGACGACACTCACGGCTCCCGCGGTGCCACGTCGACTGATGAGTACGGCAGTGGCAGATCCTCCGGGACGACAGGGACGACCGGTCTCTGACCCCCCAAGGGGGTTAGCGTAGCCGCCCGCCTACGTGCCAGCAGGCGGGCGGTTACTCGCAGGTGTCAGCCGCGCAGTACATCAGCCTTCGCAACGTGGCATCTAGTTCTGCGCGTACGTCGGCGTAGTGCGGGTCATCAGAAAGGTTGTGCAATTCGTAGGGGTCGGCGCTCAGGTCGTACATCTCTACTTCGTTGACGCCGTCCGTTGTGAACTCAATGTACTTCCACCCGTCTTGACGAACGATGCCGTGATACCGGTAACCACCCTGGTTGTCGCTGATCTCGAGGACGATCGAGCGCTTCTCGTGTTGTGGCCGAGCACCTGCCAGCATCCGGCTGAAGTCTTTGCCGTCGATCGGAAAGTCGCCCTGCTGTCCCCATAGGTCGGCCAGCTGCAAAATTGTCGGCGCCAAATCGTGCATGCCTATCAAGCCGTCAACCACCCGGGGTTGAATTCCCGGTCCTCGTACTACCAAGGGGATGTGATTAGAGGGTTCATAGGGGTGGTGCTTGCCAACGGGGATCCGGTGCTCACCGAGCAAGTAGCCGTTGTCCGATGCGAGAATAACGAAGGTGTTGTCGAGCTCGCCCGCCTCGCGGAGGACGCGTAGCGTGGCCGCCACCTTGTCGTCAACGGAGCGTAGCGACTCGCGGCGTTGAGCGTTCAGCTCGGCGATCGCCGCGGTCTGCTCGTCTGCCAACAGAACGTTATTCCTGACACTGGGACGCTTGTCAGCCATGTCCACCTCGTTGTACGCCGGGCTTTCGGAAGGCGACGGTCCGACGTAGGTGTCGCGGTACTCAAGCTCGACGTTCGGCGTTCCCAACGTCTCGGGGTCGTCCAGCTCGCGCGGAACGCCGGTATGCGGTGCCAGGTAACTGGTCACGACAAAGAACGGCTCACTGCCCGAGGCGCGCTCTTGGATGAACCGGCGGGTCTGCCGCCAATAGACATCTGTCGAATACACGCCTCGGTACGATCTCAGCGCTCCGTCGACGTTGAGGGTGTGATTTTTGTACTCCCAGGTGCCTCGGATAGGTGCCGCCCAGCGGTCCCAGCCAGGTGGGATGTAGGAGTCATCAGCGCTATCGGCATAACCGTTGAAGTATTTGCCGATCCACGCGGTGGCGTAGGTCGGATCCAACCAGGTGGCCAGGGTTGACTGATCATCGAACGAGGCGAACCCCCCGTATCGAGCCTGGTTGGAAAGCACCGCGTTGTTATGGCCGTACTGGCCGCTCAGGAACGCTGCGCGCGCCGGACAACACAGCGGAGTGGGAGCATAGAAGTTTGTGAACTCCGCACCCGCGCTGACCAGCCGGCGCTGCGTCTTGGGCATGTAGTCAAGGTCGTCCAAACGGGCGTCGTCAAGCATGATGACAACGATGTTGGGATGTTGGGACGGCTGCGCCGTAGGAGTCGACGGAGCGACCTCCACCGGCATCAGCAGCGGGCTCATGCCGACAAGCGCCAGGCCCACCACCTTGGTACGGATGGGCGTGGTTCTTGGCCGTCTAGGCGCTGGCATTCAACTCCCTTGACGCTAGGGAAGGACCACACACGACAGTGGGAGCCCACGGCACTGATCGAGACACCGAACCCGAAAAGTTTACACCATAAATAGTAATAACAGTAGTATTAACTACGGTAGCAATTTGATGGCTGGGCCGGAGAATTTATCGCTTAGCGCGGGATGGCTGAACTCGCATGGGCTCTCCTGGCATCTTTGGGTAGTCCGGCGGGTAGGGCATGTCCGTCTGCCCGGCCGCCTCGTCTCGCCGGTACATCTCCAAGAGCGGTTCGAGTGAGTGGTGTACGTCGTCGATGTCGGCGTGCAGGTCCCCCAGCTTCTCGACGCGTTCAGGGACAGAACGCAAGGTGAAGCCACGGGGGTCGGTCGACGGCAACTCGTCCCAGGTGACCGGGGTGGAAACCGGGCCACCAGGAAGCGGGCGCAGGCTGTAAGCGCCGGCGATGGTGCGGTCGCGGGCGTTTTGGTTGTAGTCGACGAACACCGTCTCCCCGCGCTCCTCCTTCCACCACTTGGTGGTCACCTCTCCCGGCAGTCGACGCTCGAGCTCTCGCCCGAACGCAATCGCGGCATGTCGCACGTCGGTAAAGCTCCACCGCGGCTCGATGCGCACGTAGATGTGCAGGCCGCGGTTCCCCGAGGTCTTGGGGAACCCCCGGTACCCGAGATCCTGCAGCAGTCGGCGCGCCTCGGCGGCGACCCGCACCACGTCGGCGAAGTCAGTGCCGGGCTGCGGATCAAGGTCAATGCGCAGCTCGTCGGGGTGGTCGACGTCGCCGCGGCGTACCGGCCACGGATGGAAGGTGATCGTCCCGATCTGCGCCGCCCACGCCACCACCGCCGGCTCAGTAGGACAGACCTCGTCGGCGGTCCGGCCAGAGGGGAACGTGATCTGGGCGGTCTCGACGTACCCCGGTGCGCCCTTCGGGATCCGCTTCTGAAAGAAGGCGTCGCCATGCGGATCGGACCTCGTTGCTTGCTTGATGCCCGCGAAGACCCCCTTGGGCCACCGCTCGAGCGTGGTGGGGCGTTCATAGAGCGCCCGTAGGACCGCCTCACCCACGCTTGCGTAGTAAGCGACAACGTCGAGCTTGGTCGCGGCTGGCGTTGAGTCGGTGGCCGGAAAGATCACCCGGTCGGGGTTGGTCACCCGTACGGCGCGTCCGGCGACGTCGATCTCCGTCGCGGGGTCGGCCATGGCTGCCACCCTAGCGACGCTCCCGCACCGCCGACTGGTCACTGCCCGGCACGATCACAACTGTTCACCTGGGCTTTCCCGTCGGGCCCCTCCAGCGGCACGCTGCTCGGTTAGGTTGTCCCGGACACTCCCACAACGTGTAGACGGGGAACCTCTGTGACTTCACGCTTCTCGGTGCGCCGACGCGCTCTCGCCGCCGCTCTTCCGGGTGCCGTCGTTGCGGCACTCGTCGCCTTGCCGGCGGCCCCAGCCCACGCAGCACCATCAACCACCATCGTCGTCAACGAGGTGTACGGCGGCGGCGGCAACTCCGGCGCGACGTACACGAACGACTTCATCGAGCTGAAGAACGTCGGTACGACGACAGTCGACGTCAGCACCTGGTCGGTGCAGTACGCCTCGTCAACCGGATCCTCCTACCAGGTGACGCCGCTGAAGGGTCAGATCCCGGCCGGCGCGACGTATCTCGTCGAGGAAGCCAAGGGTTCCGGTGGTACGACACCCCTGCCCGCGCCTGATGCGACCGGCACCATCTTTATGTCAGCTACCGCGGGGAAGGTTGCCCTCGTCAGCAACTCCGGCGCCCTGACGTGCGCAGCCGACTGCGACACCGCACCCGGAGTCGTGGACTTCGTCGGATATGGCAGCGCGAACGACTCCGAGACGGCGCCGGCGCCTGCTCCGAGCAACACGACATCGGTCTCCCGAGACCCAGCCGGCACCGACACAGACAACAACTCCGCGGACTTCAGGACCGGTCCGCCGAGCCCGGTGAGCTGTGGCGAGGCGTGCGCCAGCGCCCCGCCACCGCCGCCGCCGCCGCCGCCGCCGAGCCAGTGTGGTCTCCCGGCGACCCCTATCCACGCGGTTCAGGGCTCGGGCGACACCTCCCCCGTGGTCGGCACGATCCAGACCGTCGAAGGTGTGGCCACCGAAGCGATGCTCGGCGGGGTGTTCGTGCAAGAGGAGCCCAGGGACTACGACGGCAATCCGGAGACGTCGGAGGGGATCTTCGTCTACCTGCCCGGACAGGCCGCTCCCGAGGAGGGGTCGGTGGTTCGGGTCACCGGCAGAGTCAGCGAGTTCGGTGGAAAGACCCAGCTAGACAGGGCCACCGTCGAGGACTGTGACCTCGCCGCTGCGGCCATCGAGCCCGCGACGGTCAGGTTTCCGCTCGACTCCCCCGGCGAGCTGGAGCGATACGAGAGCATGCGGGTCAAGCTCGTCGACGAGCTGGTGATCAGCGAGTACTACAACTACGACCGCTACGGCGAGGTCGTCGTCGCGCTCCCGCCAAACGGGTGGGACCGGCTTTGGACACCCACCGCCGTGGTGGAGCCGGGCGATGCGGCCAACGCCCTCGCGGCCGAGTACGCGACGCGGCGCATCACCATCGACGACGCCTCCACCGCCCAGAACCCATCGTCGATCCCGCACCCCGGTAACGGCGAGCCGTTCAGCCTCGACAACCGATTCCGCGGCGGGGACACGATCACCGGCATCGAGGGGATCATGGACCAGGCGTTCGGCGCCTACCGGCTCCAGCCCACGCAGTACGGCGAGTACACCCGCAGCAACCCCCGTCCCGCTGAGGCACCCGCCGTCGGCGGCCGGGTCAAGGTGGCGAGCTTCAACGTGCTCAACTACTTCCTCACCCTCGACCAGGACGACAACAAGTGCGGTCCCGAGCGCACTCTGGACTGCCGCGGCGCCAACAACGCTGAGGAGTTCGACCGGCAGCGCGCGAAGATCCTGTCAGCGTTGGTCGAACTCGACGCGGACGTCGTAGGACTGATGGAGATGGAGAACACCACCGGCGTCGAACCCGCTGCTGACCTGGTTGCCGGGCTGAACGAGAGACTCGGTGAGGGCACCTACGCCTACGTCGACACCGGCGTCGTCGGCACCGACGCGATCAGGGTGGGCTTCCTCTACAAGCCAGGCGCTGTCAACCGCATTGGAGACTTCGCGGTCTTGGACTCCACGGACGACGAGCGGTTCGACGACACCAAGAACCGCCCCATGCTGACCCAGACCTTCGAGGAAGTCTCGTCGGGCGCCAGGTTCACTGTCTCGGTCAACCACCTGAAGTCGAAGGGCTCCGCCTGCGACGGCGACCCTGACGCCGGAGACGGGCAGGGCAACTGCAACCAGACCCGCACCCGGGCGGCCCAAGCGATCGTCGACTACCTGGCGACTGATCCGACAGGCAGCGACGACCCCGACCAACTGATCATCGGTGACCTCAACTCCTACGATCACGAGGACCCGATCGACGCGCTGAAAGCCGGTGGCTACGACGACCTGGTCAAGCGGTTCGGCGGAGAGTACGCCTATGGCTATGTCTTCAACGGCCAGGCCGGCTACCTCGACCACGCGCTTTCCAACCCTGCGCTCACCGGCCAGGTGACCGGCGCTGCCGAGTGGCACATCAACGCCGACGAGCCCGACATCCTCGACTACGACACGTCGTACAAGCCCAGCGCCGTCGACGCGATCTACGAACCCAACGAGTACCGGTCATCCGACCACGACGCTGTGCTCGTCGGCCTCGACCTGACTCTCAACCAGGTCACGCTGACGGCCTACGCGGCCCCGAATCCCATCCGCTTTGGGAACAGCTCGACCGTCTTTGGTTGGTTGGAGGACAGCGGTGACAACGCGCCCATCAGCGGCGCTACAGTGCACCTCGAGTCGAGGACGACGGATGACTCCGCGTGGGTCGACACGGGACAGACGGCCACGACCGCGGCTGACGGCAGTTACAGGTTCACTGTGTCGCCGAACCAGAACACGCAGTACCGGGCGTCCTTCGCCAGTGACCGTTACAACGCCGCAACGCTGAGCGGGCCGGTGACAGTCAAGGTGGCTCCCCGGGTGGTCCTGCGTCCCGCGGAGAGCGTGATCGAGCCCGGGGATTCAGTTCTGCTCAGGGGCAGAGTTGCGCCCAGCCATGCTGGCCAACCGGTCTGGGTCCAGCGGTGGATGTCCGGCGGCTGGAACACCGTCGAAACGGTGATCCTGGACTCCGACAGTTCCTTCCAGTACCGGGTGACGACCTTGGAGTCGCGTAAACGCAGCACGACATCGTGGCGGGCAGTAAAGCCCGCTGACGCTGACCATGCTCGCGGCGAATCCCGCATCGCGGTCGTCACCGTCCGCTGAGGAAGTACGCTGGCGGCATGACGACAAAGGTCACGAAGACCGAAGAAGAGTGGCGACAACAACTCAGCCCGGAGGAGTACGCCGTCCTTCGCAAGGCTGGCACCGAGCGTCCGTGGTCGGGTGAGTACGTCGAGACCAAGACCGAGGGCGTCTACCGCTGCCGGGCCTGCAATGCAGAGTTGTTCCGCTCGAACGAGAAGTTCGACTCCCACTGCGGCTGGCCGTCGTTCTGGGAGCCCGGCGACAGCGACGCGGTGACGCTGCTTGAGGACCGCTCGTTCGGATCGGTCCGCACGGAGGTGCGGTGCGCGACGTGCGACTCTCACCTGGGACACGTCTTCACGGGCGAGGGCTACGACACTCCCACCGACGCCAGGTACTGCATCAACAGCGTCTGCCTCACACTCGAGCCGGCTGAATAACGCGGCGACACGAGTTGGGGCTCGCCTCGACAAGGCACGACCCGAGCTGTCCTAGGCGGCGGTGTTGCTGATGCGGTGGGTGCCGGTGGAGTCGACGAGGAATAGTCGCCCGTGCGGTGATCGCCAGACGAACACGCCGTTGAACACTTGTCTGACCTGCCATCTGCTGTGGGTCTTGATCCGGTGATGGAACGTGACCATCGGGGCGAGGTTGTCCAGCCTGGTCTGGCCCGGCGGGCCGCCGTCACCGGGGTCGACGTAGGGGTCGGAATGGTCGGCTTGTTTACGGCGGGTGGTGTTGGTGGCGTAGGGGAACACGTCGACCGGGCTGCGTAGGTGCATCGCTTCGCGGAGCCGGTCGGGGACTTCGTAGCCGTCGACGGGTGCCTGGTTGGCCAGGTCGATCACCGGTTTGACGGTGACCTGGCAGTGCCCGAGCCACGTCTTGACTTGGTCGAGGGTGACCGGGCCGATCCCTTCGAACCTGGCCACCCCCTCACCGTCACGGGTGAAGGAGTCTTCGCTGAGGTGGATGTAGAGCGTCGCCGGTGGCCGCGAGTCGACATCGCTTGTTCCGACGGCGGGGGTCGCGGTCTGCGGGTCGGCGTCGGCGTCGCCACCGGCGCCCGCTGCCCGGGCGGTGGTGGCGAACAGGTCGAGTGCCTGTTGCGGCTGCGCTAGCACCCCGACCGCTCGTGCGCGGCGGATGTCTTTGGGGTCGGTGTCGCCCAACAAGCTGAGGCTGTCGGCGACTCGGTCGATGGTGGCGTCGAACCAGATCGCGTTCGGTGCCTCGGTGCGGATGAAGATGTCCTTGATGCCGTGGTCGCTGGACTGGCCGAGCCATACTCCCTGCTGCTGCTCGGCTTGGCGTGCCTTGTGCTGCGCGGCGGCTGGGTCGGCGGCGATGACGGCGGCGGCGATGATGTTCTCCAACCGTCCCCACGACAACGAGTGCGCCCACTTGGCCACCCGCCGGTCCACCACCGCCGCGGTCTCCGCAGACAGCTCTCGGGTGGCGTCGGCGGTCTTGCGGCCGATCCATGGCTTGACCTCACCCGCCTGAATGCGCGCCCAGAGTCGCGGGAGGCGGTGCCGTAGGTCCAATACGTCAGCGATCAGC
Source organism: Nocardioidaceae bacterium (assembly GCA_030447865.1). GTDB lineage: Bacteria > Actinomycetota > Actinomycetes > Propionibacteriales > Nocardioidaceae > JAUJOE01. Next base: position 318,598 of record JAUJOD010000003.1, on the reverse strand, counting down.
TGCCGCGCCGCGTACGAGGACATGGCAAGCTCAGCACCCAGCTCAGCCGGCGCGAACTCCGCCAGCTCAGGCGTTCCGTCACCGCCGAGGCGGACCAGCTGCTCCATTCCTGGCAACGACCGGTGGTCAGCGGGACGCTCGAGGTCGCCGTGTAGATCCGCCCAATGCGCCGCGGCCTGCAGCACCACCACCTCGGCCCGCTCAGCCACCGCCCGCGCACTACCCGCTGTCGCCAACGTGGCGTCGGCGTCCAGAGCGGTGAAGTCGATGTCGAACATGCATACGACAATAGAGCAGCCCGCCGACATTCTTCGGTGGCGCCTTCCTTCGTCCACATGTCTCTCGAGCGATTATCTGAAACTATCTGCTCTTCTTCGGGAACCGGGACCGGGCTGAAGTGACTATCTCTTTATAGGAGCAGGGTCAGCTGCCTCTGTTAAGGGTGGTGATCACTTGAGTGCCCAGGACGACGTCGCTGCTTTCGTGGCAGCACGCCGCAAGGCGTTGGTCCGGTTTGGCTACATGCTGACCGGCGATGTCGCCGCCGCCGAGGACCTGGTGCAGGAGGCGTTGCTGCGCTGCCTGGCCGGTTGGCATCGGCTGGACCCGCCCGGGATGGAGAGCTATGTGCGCAAGGTGATGGTCCGGCTCGCCTGGCGCGCCCGCAGACACACTCCTCACCCGGTGGGTTCGACGCAGGAACGGCCGTTGGACGACATCGCGCAAGCGTCCGCCGCAGCGGTCGATCTCAGAGCGGCACTGGCGGCGCTGCCCACACAACAGCGGATCGTCCTCGTGCTGCGGTACTGGCAAGACCTCACCGAAGCCGAAATCGCCGATCTTGTTGGCTGTCGCCGCGGAACGGTGAAGAGCCGGCTCAGTCGCGGGATCGTACAGCTGCGGAGCCATCTGGGGTCGTTGAACGATTCCGCTACGCCTGCCGCTGAAACCAAACAACCCGGTCAGACACGTCTGAGCCGGTGGGAGGACCGGCCATGACATCACTGCGGGAACGCCTCGATCAGATCGCCAACTCCGTGACCGGTGGTGACCTCATCGACGGTGCCAGCCTGTATCAGCAGTCGGTGGCGCGTGTACGACGTCGCCGCGGCTTGTTGGTCAGTGTGGCGGCCGCAGCGGTAGTCGCCACCATCGTGGTCGTAGCTTCACTCGTGGATCCAGGAGGGAGTCCAAGGTATGGTCCCGCATCCCCGCCCGCATCCGCGGAACCGTCTGAGTCGTCTGAAATGAAGGACACCTGCCCTGTCGGCGAGGAGCGCGCCGTATATCGCAACGCCCCGAAGGGGGAACTGACATCAGTGCTCCTCGGGTGCGCTCAGCTGCACGATGGCCGGAAGGTGGAGCTGTTGAACATGCCCGGCGGATGTCTGCAGATCGTTGGCATCGACAACTGGGTACGCGAATGCGGAAATGCGCCATCAGAGCAAGAACCTCCCCAGACCGCGCGGGCGGTTGCAGCCCAGATGATCGCACAACGGAACGCCGCAGCCTCCCTTGAAGTCTACGGCGCCACCTCCCCTGAGGTCAGAGCAGTCGAGCTGAGATACACACGAGGCGGCTCGTCGCACAGCACACGCGCCGAGCTCATCCGAGTAATTGACAGCGAAGCCCTGGAAGAGGCTCGAATCGGTGAGCCGTTCGGGTACTTCCTGGCCGAGCTACCGCCGAAGACATCCACGGTCAGGGCAATAGCCCTAGATGCTGACGGGCAAATGCTCGGCGAAGATGACTTCGAGCCGTTCCTGCGGTCTCAGCCGCGTACGGCGCCTATCAGCGGCCCGAGCCGGTGAGCTACGGCGCGCCGTCGAGTAGCGCGCCGTCATGCCGCGCCGTCACGCCGCACCGCGCTGCCGCGCCGTTCGCCGCGGCCTGCAGCACCACCACCTCGGCCCGCTCGGCCACCGCACGCGCACTGCCCGCTGTTGCCAACGTGGCATCCGCGTCCAGAGCGGTGAAGTCGATGTCGAACATGCATACGACAATAGAGCAGACCACCGACAAGGCCGAGCCTCGTCTCCCCCTTGATCCACACGTCTGGTGAGCGATCAAGGAGTGAGCCAGCCGAATGGGGAATGTGTCATTCGAGGCAGTCTGACAGGCTGGGCGGGTGACAGAGCGCAATGTCCTGGGTGGCGAGCTGCAACCGTGTGGCACAGAACCCCTGACTGGGTTCTTCCGCGACGGCTCCTGCAGCACCGCCCCCGAGGACCTCGGGAGCCACACGATCTGCGCTGTTGTCACCGCCGAGTTTCTCGACCACCAGCGCAGCATCGGTAACGACCTCTCGACACCGCGACATCAGTACCGCTTCCCCGGGCTCGTGCCGGGCGACCGCTGGTGCGTGACCGCCGTGAACTGGGCTCGCGCCTACAACGACGGCGTAGCAGCGCCTGTCGTGCTGGCCTGCACCAACGAGGCGGTGCTCAGGATCGTGCCACTGGAAGTGCTGCGGGAGCACGCCGTTGACGTCCCAGCCGATCCAGGCCCCCTTGAGCCGTAGCGATGCCGTTCTCGGCCGCAAACGTGCGATCACGGGAGGCCGGTGAGCAGCTCCTTCACGCTCCGGCGCCGACCGGTGTAGAACGGCACCTCCTCGCGGACGTGCATCCGCGCCTTGCTTGCGCGCAGCTGGCGCATGAGATCGACTATCCGGTGCAGCTCGTCAGCCTCGAACGCCAGGATCCATTCGTAGTCGCCCAGCGCGAACGACGCGACGGTGTTGGCCCGTACGTCGGGAAAGCCGCGCGCAAGTCGGCCGTGCTCGGCCAGCATGGCCCGCCGCTCGGTGTCCTCCAGTAGGTACCACTCGTAGGACCGCACGAACGGGTAGACGCAGACGAAGTCGCGCGGCTCCTCCTCGGCGAGGAACGCCGGGACGTGGCTTTTGTTGAACTCCGCGGGACGGTGCAGCCCCATCTGCGACCACACGGGAACGAGCCGCGCGCCGAACGCCGTACGACGCAAGCGGTTGTAGGCCTCCTGGAGCGCCTCCGCCGTCGGTGAGTGCCACCACACCAGCACGTCCGCGTCCGCCCGCAGCGCCGATACGTCATAGCAGCCGCGCACGGTCACCTCGTCGGCGACATCGGCGAACAGCCGCTCGACCTCGTCGGCCTGGGCAGACCTGTCGTCGTCGGCCTGGACCGGCGCCGAGAGCTCGAAGACCGACCACATCGTGTAGCGGATGACGTCGTTGAGCTCACGGGCCGCCTTCCCCTGTGCTGGCCGCTTGACGGGCCCCGCGGGCGCTTCACTCATGTCGCCATTGTCTCGGCTCGCGCAGCTGCTCGAGCACGCGGGCTGCCGCCTGAGTGCCGGTGGCGATCACCGCTGGTATGCCGACGCCGGCAAAGGCTGCCCCGCAAACGTCCAGGCCCGGTACGGCGGCCACTGACTCGCGGATGCGCCGCACCCGGTCGAGATGCCCGACGGCGTACTGCGGGAGACCGCCACCCCACCGGGTGACGTTGGCGTCGAGTAGGGGCGCGCGCAGTCCCACCGCGTCACCCAGGTCAGCCACGGCTGCCTGCACGAGCTCGGCGTCGCTGTGCTGAAGCGCGGCCTCGTCGCGGTGCCGCCCGATAGAGCAGCGGATGACGACCAGGTCGTCCTGAAGCCACCCCCACTTGCGCGACGAGTACGTCGCCGCTTTGATGGCTCGTCCGTCGACCGCGGGCACGAGGAAGCCCGACCCCGGTAGCTCGACCGAGACGTCGGCAGCCCGCATCGCCAACGTGACGACAGCGACCGATGCGTACTCGATGCCGCCCAGCTCGTGAGCCGCGTGCGGCGCTGCGCTCCGCAGCAGCCGTGCGGCGGCGAGCGCCGGTGTGGCGACGATCACCGCGTCGGCACTCACCTCCTCCGGCCGTGCTGCCGGGCCGACGACGAGACGCCACCCTGACGGAGTCCGCTCCAGTCCGCGGACCATCGTCGAGCACCGCACGACCGCCCCTCGTCGTACGGCGTCACCCGCCACCGCGGCGGGCAGTCTGCCCACTCCCCCGTCGATCCCGGCGAAGACAGGCAGCGGGTCTTGCCCTGGGGACTCGTCTGACCGGGCCAGCACCCTGCTCGCCGCAGCCAGCAGGCCCGAACCGGCGCGCAGGTGGGCCGCGACCTGCGGCAGCGCGGCCTGCAGTGAGATCTCGTCGGAGCGCCCGGCGTACACCCCGCCGAGCATCGGGTCAACCAGCCGGTCGCGCACCTGCCTGCCGAGCCGGCGGGCCACCAACCGCCCGACGCCGACGTCGTCCTCGACGCCCCGCGACGGCAGCCACCTGTCCAGCTGCGCCCGCGCCCGGCCGGCTGGGCTCAGCAGGCTGCCGAGGGCGGGGGCGGAGACGTCGGCCGGGATCCCCATTACGGTCGGCGGCAGCGGCCGCACCGACCCACGGGTCCACACCCCCGCCGACGTGGCGCGCGGATGCACGATTGCCGCCTCCAACCCAACGGCGCGGGCGAGCGCCGTACCCTCGGGTCGCCGGTTGAGCATCGCCTCCGCGCCGAGGTCGACCGGCTGCCCGGCGATCGCACCGAGCCGCAGCTTCCCCCCGACGTCGGCGTTGCCCTCGAGCACCGTGACGGCGATGTCGGCACGGCTCGTGACCAGCGCATGCGCAGCCGCCAGCCCGGCGATGCCGCCCCCGACCACGACGACGTTCGGGCGCTGCGCGTCAGCTGGCATGCCCCTACTCTCGCAAACCCACCTCAGCGACTGTCGTAGGCAGCCGCGGTCGCGGTCTGGCGCACTACGCAGGGGTTAACCGGTCGAATCGCCTGCAGAACGCGCCGAATCGTGGGCAGCCCCGGCGCGCTTGCCTGTTGAGCCGCTGAGGCGAGCGCCGCGCGGCTTGCGCGCCGCGGCGACGCGAGCGCGGCGCGGTGAGCGCCGGAAAGGTAACCGTTTGGTCTCAACGGAAACCGGGGCCCCGGCATCCTGCGTCACAGTTGCATGGCCTACTTCCACACGTTCCTGCGCCGGCGAGTCGCCGCAGCGCTGCTCGCGGCATTCGCCTTGCTTGTCATTGCCGGCTGCTCCGGCACCGGCGATGAGTCCGCCGGCTCCAACCTGGATGCCGACGTGCCCGCCGCCGGCGGCGTTGCCGCCCGCGGCCAGCAACCTGGTCCCGACGAACTGGAAGGCGCTGCGCAGTTCGCGACAGGTGCGGGCGAAGACAAGCGCCGGCAGTCAACCGACCTCACCGACGTAACGCCGCAGGCGCAGATCAAGACTGCCGCGATCAGGCTCGAGGCGGACAACGTCGACGAGGTGCTGCAACAGGTCTCCGACGTCGTGGTGGTGGCACAGGGCGAGATCGAAAGTGAGGACACCTCGACAAACCGCCAGGGCCAAGCGGTGCATTCCCGCCTGGTGCTGCGGGTGCCCGTCGACGAGTTCGATGCCACCGTCACCAAGATCGCCGACCTCGGGGTCCGCTACACCTTGGAGACTTCGGTTGAGGATGTGACCGCAGAGGTGGCCGACATCAACTCCCGGGTGCGCAGCGCGGAGGACTCCATCGCCCAGCTGCGGCGGCTCTTCTCGGCGGCAACGAAGCTCGGCGACATCATCGCGCTCGAGAACGAGCTGTCGCAGCGCCAGGCGGACCTCGAGGCGCTCCAGGCGCAGCAGCGTGCGCTGGCAGACCTGACCACGATGTCGACGATCACGGTCACCGTGCGCCAGACCTCCGACCCTCCGCCGCCGGCGGACGAGGACCGAGCCGGTGGCTTCATCGCCGGGCTGAAGTCCGGTTGGGACGCCCTGGTCGAGTTCGTGCGCGCGTTGAGCCACGGCCTCGGCTTGGCGCTTCCGCTGGGCACGCTGCTGACGCTTGTCGCTGTCGGCGGTTACCTGCTCCTACGCCGATTCACTCCGCGGCTGCGACCTCGTGCGAATGAATGAAATCCACCAGCCGGGCGAGCACGTCGGGGTCGGTCGCCGGCAGTACGCCGTGACCAAGGTTGAAGATGTGCGACCTGGCCCGTTTCCCCGCCGCGATCACGTCGACCGCTTTCTGTTGTACGACGTCCCACGGGGCGAACAGGACAGCCGGGTCGAGGTTGCCCTGCACAGCCTGCGCTGGCCGGATTCGCTGCACGGCCCGATCCAACGGCACCCGCCAGTCCACACCCATGACCTCGACACCCGCCGCCGCCATGTCGGCGAGCAGCTCACCAGTGGCGACGCCGAAGTGAATGCGCGGCACCTCAAGCGGCGCTACCTCGGCGAAGACTCGCGTCGTGTATGGCAGCACGTAATCCCGGTAGTCGGCAGGTGACAGGCCACCGGCCCACGAGTCGAACAGCTGCACCGCCGAGGCACCCGCCCGCACCTGCGCCGTGAGAAACCCGGCCGCGGTCGCCGCGAGCCGCTGCATGAGCCCGTCCCAGACGTCGGGGGCGCCGTACATGAGCGCCTTGGTCTTTGCGTGGTCCTTCGACGGACCCCCCTCGATGAGGTACGACGCCAGGGTGTACGGCGCACCGGCGAAGCCGATCAGCGGGGTGCCCTTCAGCTCCGCGGTGAGGCCACGCACCGCCTCGGACACGAACCCGACGGACTCCGCCGTGAAGTCGGGGATGCGCGCCACCCCGGCGAGGTCCTCGATCGGCGTCGCGATCACCGGCCCCACCCCTGGCACGATGTCGAGGTCGACTCCCATCGCCTTCAACGGCAACACGATGTCGCTGAACAAGATCGCGGCGTCGACACCCAGGCGGCGTACGGGCTGCATCGTGATCTCGACAATCAGCTCGGGGCGGCTGCACGCCTCGAGCATCGCCACGCCTGTTCGCATCGCCCGGTACTCCGGCAGCGAACGGCCGGCCTGCCGCATGAACCACACCGGCACATGCGGCCCCCGCAGTCCGCGAGCCGCGCGGAGGAACGCGCTCTCCGCGAGGGCGCTGGGGGGTCCGGTCACGACGGGAATCCTGCCATGCTGGGGCCAGGGCGCCGCACGGCGAGTCGCCCGACCACGCCGACGGTCACGACCTACTCTCGACACATGGCCGCGCGCAAGGAGATCGACGCGCCGGCGGCAGAGTTCCGTGCCGCCGTCGAGCAGCTCAAGGCGGCCAAGTTGCGCCCTGAGGTCGCCTGCGAGGAGATGCCGGCGCCCCAACGCATCGCACCGTACTCCGCCGCGTTGTCCGCAGATGTTGTGGTCTCCGGCGAAGAAGTCGCCGGCGGGCGGCTGGTGCTGCTGTACGACCCGGCGGGCAGCGATTCCTGGCAGGGAAACTTTCGTTGCGTGGCCTACGCCCGGTCTGACATCGACCCGGAGATGGTGACCGATCCGCTGCTAGGCGGTGTCGGATGGAGCTGGCTGACCGAGGCGTTGCAGTCCCATGGTGCCCAGTTCGTCGCGCCCAGCGGCACTGTGACTCGGGTTGCCGCCGAGAGCTTCGGTGGCATGGCCGGAGAGCCCGCGAGCGCCGAGATCGAGGTGCGGGCTTCGTGGTCGCCGGTCGGGTCGCTCACCCCGCACGTCGAGGCCTGGGGTGACCTGCTGTGCACGGCCGCCGGGCTACCACCGGTGCCGGCCGGAGTGGTGGCCATGCCGAACCGCCGCTCCCGCCGTCGATGACTGCTGCTGACGACGACCCTGCGCCTCCACCCGCAGCCGATGCAGACGACGCGCCACTGCTCGAGCTGCGCGGCGAGCCACCGCCGCTTGTCGAGACGGCCGCGCGCCTGAAACAGGTCGTTGCCGACTTTGCCGCCGCGACTGGCCCGGTGGCGATCGACGCTGAACGCGCCTCCGGCTACCGGTACTCCCAGCGCGCCTACCTTGTGCAGGTACGCCGAGCCGGAGTCGGCTCGGTGCTCATCGACCCCGTCGGGTTCGGCGACGTACCCAACGAGTCGTTGCGCCCGCTGGCGGAGGCGGTGGCCGAGGAGGAGTGGGTGCTGCACGCCGCCAGCCAGGACCTGGCCTGCCTCGCTGAGCTTGGCATGCGGCCGCGGTCGCTGTTCGACACCGAGCTGGCTGGCCGGTTGCTCAACTACCCCCGGGTCGGACTGGCGGTGCTGGTCGAGGAGCTGCTGGGCTACCGGATGCGCAAGGAGCACTCAGCCGTCGACTGGTCCAAGCGACCGCTGCCGGAGTCGTGGCTGCACTACGCCGCGCTCGACGTCGAGATGCTGCTGGAGCTTCGCGACGTACTCGCCGACCAGCTGAGTGCCAGCGGGAAGGCGGAGTGGGCGCGACAGGAGTTCGCCGCCTGGGCGGCGATGCCGGCAGGTGGCGCCCGCGTCGACCCCTGGCGGCGTACGTCGGGGATCCACCGGGTGCGTGGGCGGCGCGGTCTGGCGGTGGTCAAGGCGATGTGGGAACAGCGCGACGCGTTGGCCCGGCAGCGCGACACAACGGCCGCGCGGATCCTCCCGGACGCGGCGATCGTCGAGGCCGCTGCAGCTGCCCCCAAGTCGCGGCGGGCACTGGGGCGTCTGGGTGGCTTCACGTCCCGAGGCGCTCAGCGTTACCTCACCCAGTTCTACGCGGCGGTTGCCGAGGCGGCGGCGCTGCCCGAGGAGGAACTGCCTTCCCTGGCCGCCCGGGCCGACGGTCCCCCGCCGGCTCGAAGCTGGCCGCACAAGTTCCCTGCCGCGGCCGAGCGGCTGGCCCGCTGCCGAGAGGCGCTGGCCGCGCTGGCGGACGCGCACGACGTACCGCAGGAGAACCTGCTGCAGCCCGACGCCGTACGCCGACTGGCGTGGCGGCCGCCTGACCCGTTGACGAAGCAGGCGGTCGAGGCGGCGTTGGCCGCCACCGGGGCGCGACCGTGGCAGATCGAACTCACCGCCGAGGTGCTTGTCGACGCGTTGACCGGCTGACCCCCTCCCCGTCTCGGAGTTGTCAGGGTCAGTGGACCAGGTCCCGGCGTGGCTCATCCTGACAAGTCGACGAGGTGAGAGGCGCGCCCCGACCTACTGCGAGAGTGCGGCCAGTTCGTCGTCGGTGAGCTGCAGTTCGATGGCGGCGACCGAGTCCCGGATCGACTCTTCCCGGCTGGCGCCGGGTATCGGGATCATGGCGTCGGAGAGGGCCAGTTCCCACGCGAGGCAGACCTGCTGCGGGCTGACGCCGTGAGCCCGGGCGACGTCGGCGAACGCGGCGTACTTCTCGCCGAGCTCCTTGGCTTCACGCATGCCGCCGAGCGGACTCCACGGAAGGAACGCGAGCCCGAGCTCCGCGCAGACGCCGATCTCCGGCTCGCTGCTGCGGAACTTCGGCGAGAACTCGTTCTGCACCGACACCAGCGCAGCGCCGAGGATCTCGGCCGCGATCCTGATCTGGTCGAGGTCGGCGTTGGAGATGCCGGCACGCTGGATCAGCCCAGCGTCGTACAGGTCCTTGAGCCCACCCATCGTCTCCTCGTACGGCACATCGGGGTCGGGGCGGTGGTGCTGGTACAGGCCGATCGCCTCCACCCCAAGCCGGCGCAGTGACGCCTCGCACGCGCTGCGCAGGTAGTCGGGGCGGCCGTTGAGACCCCAGTCGGCTCCGTCGCGGGTGTGGCCGCCCTTGGTGGCGACGATGACACCGTCGGTCGAGCCGGAGTACGACGCGAGCGCCTTCGCGACGACCTCCTCGTTCATCCCCGGGCCGCGCTCGGCGGGCGTGTAGGCGTCGGCCGTGTCGACCAGCGTCACCCCCGCGTCGAGAGCCGCGTGCACCGTGCGCAGCGCCTGCGCCTCGTCGGGTCTGCGATCGGTGGTCAACGGCATCGCGCCGAGCCCAATCGCGCTTACCTGGGCATCGCCGAGCCGTCTGGTCTGCATGCGGGCAACGCTAGCTCACAGCTGCGCCAGCGCGCGCTCCACCCGCTTCACCGAGATGGGGCGCGCCGTCTTGAGGTGCTGGGCGAAGAGGCCGACCCGCAGCTCCTCCAGCATCCAGCCGATCTCGCGCAGCGCGGCAGGGACCTGGCGGCCCGCGGGCAGCCCCTCCACCTGATGCAGGTACGCCGACTGGACCCCCGCCATCGACGCCATCAGCACAGCGTCGCGCCTGGGGTCCTCGGGCAGCTTGTCGAGCCGGTGTGACAGCGCCGCCAGGTAGCGCGGCAGCGCACGCAGCGCCGCCGCCAGGCCAGACTCGGCGACGAACCCCGGGTAGACCAGCCGGGACAACTGAGCCTTCATGTCGGTGAGGGAAGGAAGTAGCTCAAGCGCCGCGCGGCCCGACAGCCGGCGGTCGACGTCGGCGGCGGCGACCAGGACCGGCCGGACGAGCTCCACCACCTGCGCCGTGCGCGGCCTAGCCTGCGAGCGGACCCGGTCGACAAGTGCCTCGTGGCCGGCGCGGTCCCAGGCCGGCCCACCGGCCTCAGCGACGATGGAGTCGACCGCGCACGCGTAGCAGTCCTCGAGCAGCTTCGCCACGCTCCCGTGCGGGTTGAGGCCGAGTTCCAGCCGGCCCGCGTTGTCGAGGTCCTTGACGACCGCTGGCCCCGGCGATGGAACGGCGAGCATGAGCAAGCGGCGTACGCCGAGCCGCATGGCGTCGCGCTGCTCCTCCTGGGTGGGCAGCACCCGCAGCGCCACGCTGTCGCCCTCGTCGACAAGGGCCGGGTATCCGCGCACCGCGAACCCGGCGCGGGTCTGCATGAACTCAGCAGGCACGGCCGCGAAGTCCCAGGCCGTGATGCCCGACCGTTCGAGCTCACTGGCGGCAGACGACACCGCCGCACCGGCAGCTCGCGCCAGCCCGCCCTTGAGCTCGTTGAGGTCCCTGCCCTGGCCGAGCACCTCCCCGCCGTCGGACACGACCCGAAACAGCGGCCGCAGATGGGCCGGGACCTTGTCGACCGACCAGTCGTCGCGGCGTACGACGACGCCGGTCGTCCGGCGCAGGTAGCGCTCCAACGCATCGAGCAGTGGCTCCTCCCCCGCGGTCACCGCCTCCAGGAACGCCGTGGCGAAGTTGGGCGCGGGCACGAAGTTGACCCGTAGCACCTTGGGCAGCGATCTGATCAGCGCCACGACCAGCTCGTGCCGCAGCCCGGGCACTGGCCAGCTGAAGTCCCGAGCCTCCAGCGCTGGCAGGGCCGTCACCGGAACGTCGACCGTCACGCCGTCATGCTCAGCACCAGGCTCGAAGGCGTACGCGAGCGGCAACTCCGCCTCGCCGGAGCGCCAGACGTCGGGAAACTGCTCGCTCGACACCTCCGCGGCGGCTTCGCTCACCACCAGGTCCGGGTCGAACGTCAGCAGCTCCGGAGTGACCAGGCGGGCCTGCTTCCACCACGCGTCGAGGTGAGCTGTCGAGACCACGTCGGCCGGGACGCGGGCGTCGTAGAAGTCGAACAGGGTGTCGTCGTCGACGACGATGTCGCGGCGGCGGGCCTTGTGCTCGAGGTCCTCGGCCTGCTCGAGCAGCGCGGTGTTCGTCGCGAAGAACCGATGCCGTGTGCGCCACTCCCCTTGCACCAGTGCATGCCGGATGAACAGCTCCCGAGCCACGACCGGGTCGATCTTTCCGTAGTTCACCGGCCGGTCGGCGGCGAGCGGCACGCCGTACAGCGTCACCTTCTCCAGCGCCATCACCGCGCCGCGGTTCTTCTCCCAGTGCGGCTCGCTGTAGCTGCGTTTCACGAGATGCGCACCAAGCGCCTCCGCCCACCCGGGCTCGATGCGGGCGTTGACACGCGCCCACAGCCGGCCGGTCTCGACCAGCTCCGCAGCCATCACGTAGTCCGGTGGTTTCTTGAACAGCGCCGACCCTGGGAAGAGAGCGAACCGGGTGCCGCGAGCGCCGAGGTAGTCGCGCTTCTCGGGGTCCTTCATCCCCAGGTGCGACAGCAGGCCGGCGAGCAGCGACCGGTGGATGGCCTCGCTCGCCGCCGGCGCCGAGTTGAGCCGCAGGCCGAGCTGCTTGGCGACCTGGCGGAGCTGCGCGTCGACGTCCTGCCACTCGCGCACCCGCAGGTAGTTGAGGAACTCCGCCTTGCACAGCCGCCGGAACGCGCTCGACGACGACGCCTTCTGCTGCTCCTGCAGGTGCCGCCACAGGTTGAGCAGAGCGGCGAAGTCCGACGCCGGGTCAGCAAACCGCCGGTGCTGGGCATCAGCCTGCTCTTGTACGTCGGCCGGCCGCTCGCGCGGGTCTTGGATCGACAACGCGGCGACGATGGTGATGACCTCCCTCACGCAGCCGTTGCGGCCGGCCTCGAGCACCATCCGGCCGAGTCGTGGGTCGACTGGAAGCTGCGCGAGCTGGCGGCCCAGCTTCGTCAGCCGCGGCCCCATCTGGTTTCCCGTGTCGCCGCCGGTCGAGGCAGCCGACCGGTTGGCTTTCGTACGTCGCTGAGCCGGCAGCGTCAATGCACCGATCTCCTCGAGCAGCTGCATGCCGGCCTGAATGCTGCGGGTGTCCGGCGGCTCCAGAAACGGGAACCTGGCGATGTCGCCGAGACCGAGCGCGGTCATCTGCAAGATCACCGACGCCAGGTTGGTGCGCAGGATCTCCGGCTCAGTGAACTCCGGGCGCGCGGAGAAGTCCTCCTCGGCGTACAGCCGAATGCAGATGCCCTCGGCGACCCGGCCGCACCGGCCCTTGCGCTGGTTGGCACTGGCCTGGGAGATGGGCTCGATCGGCAGCCGCTGCACCTTGGTACGCGCGCTAAACCGGGAGATGCGCGCCAAGCCGGTGTCGACGACGTACCGGATGCCGGGAACCGTCAGCGACGTCTCGGCAACGTTGGTGGCCAACACGACCCGGCGGGTGGAGTGCGGCGCGAACACCCGGTGCTGGTCGGCGGTCGACAGCCGCGCGTACAGCGGCAGCACCTCGAACGTGTCAGTCGCCCGTCGGGGCTTGACCTTCTTCAACGCGTCGGCTGCGTCGCGGATCTCGCGCTCGCCGGACAAGAACACCAAGATGTCACCGGGGCCCTCATCGACCAGTTCGCGCACCGCGTCGGTGATGCCCTGGGTCTGGTCGTCGAGTAGCTCGCGGTATCGGACCTCGACGGGATGGGTGCGTCCCGACACCTCGATGACGGGCGCGTCGAAGTGCTCCGCGAAGCGCTGCGGGTCGATTGTCGCGGAGGTGATGATCACCTTGAGGTCAGGGCGCCTTGGGAGCAGCTGCTTGAGGTAGCCGAGCAGGAAGTCGATGTTGAGGCTGCGCTCGTGCGCCTCGTCGATGATGATCGTGTCGTAGCGCTTGAGCGACCGGTCGCGCTGGATCTCCGCGAGCAGGATGCCGTCGGTCATGACCTTGACGGCGGTGGCGTCGCTGGACCTGTCGGTGAACCGGATCTTGTAGCCGACCACCTCACCGAGCTCGGTGCCGAGCTCCTCGGCGATGCGCTCGGCGACCGTGCGGGCGGCGATCCGGCGCGGCTGGGTGTGGCCGATGACGCGCCCGTCCTGGCCACGGCCGAGGTCGAGGCAGATCTTTGGCAACTGGGTCGTCTTGCCGCTCCCGGTCTCCCCGGCAACGATCACCACCTGGTGGTCGCGGATCGCGCCGGCGATGTCGTCCTTGCGCTGTGAGACGGGGAGCTGCTCGGGATAGCTGATCGCGACATCCAGGCGGGCAGCGTCCACCAGCACAACTATGGCGCGCCACGGTGGGGTGTACGAGAATGGGCGTCCCCCGCCGACACTATGGAGAGCCTGATGACCGTGACCGAGCAGTCCGAGAAGTCCGAGAAGCCCAAGAAGCTGAAGAAGAAGATCTACGAGCCTGAGCTGGCTCGGCTGCAGAATGAGCTCGTCAAGATGCAGGAGTGGGTGGCGTCGCAGGGGCTGCGGGTCTGCGTGATCTTCGAGGGCCGCGATGCGGCCGGCAAGGGCGGCACGATCAAACGTATCGGCGACCAGACCAACCCACGGGTCGTGCGGGTGGTCGCGCTGGCAGCGCCAACGGAGAAGGAACGGTCGCAGTGGTACTTCCAGCGGTACGCCGCCCACCTGCCCGCCGGCGGAGAAGTGGTGCTGTTCGACCGCAGCTGGTACAACCGGGCCGGCGTCGAACGCGTGATGGGGTTTTGCACCGACGAGGAGTACGAGGAGTTCCTGCGCAGCGCTCCGGAGTTCGAGGACATGCTGATCCGCTCCGGCCTGATCCTGATCAAGTACTGGTTCTCGGTGAGTGACGACGAACAGGAGCGGCGGTTCCAAGATCGCATCAACAACCCCGAGAAACGCTGGAAGCTCAGCGAGATGGACTTGCATTCCCGCGCGCGGTGGGTCGACTACTCCCGCGCCAAGGACCGGATGTTCGAGCACACCGACACCGAGACGTCCCCGTGGTGGGTGGTGAACGCCGATGACAAGCGGCGGGCCCGGCTGAACTGCATCAGCCACCTGCTGAGTTGCGTCCCGTACGAGGACGTCAAGTCGGTGCCGCTGGAGCTGCCCGAGCGGCAAACTGATGACTACGTCCGTCCGCCGAAGGAGACCCAGAGAACGGTTCCCGAGATCTACTGACGCGGTTTGACCCGCCCGAGATAGGCCCCCACCCCGATAGGCCCCCACCCGGGTACGGGCAGGGGCCTATCGCTGATGCGGTCAGGGGTACCGGAGGGCTAGATCGGACGGCCCGGTTCGGCCCTGGTCAGGAGGAGAGCCACCGGACGGTGATGCGGTCCTTGACGTCTTCGTCGGAGCACCCGTCGGCGTCGGCGTCAGAGCACCACACGACGTACTGACGGCCCTCGCCGGTGTTCTTGTTGACCCGGGCGTGGAACTCTTCGTTGCCGGCCGTTCCGGGAATCATGCTCTCCTGGTAGCCGGACTGGAAGCAAAGGTCGTTGCGGCCGTCACCGTTGGTGTCGCTCAGCACCGCGTACTTCGGCCCCGTGCCGTCGGGGTCGGGGCAGGCGCTGATGTAGCCCGCGCCGAAGCTCTGGAATGAGGCCGGCCCGTCAGCCTTGTTGCCGTTCATGTCGAAGAAGCATGCGTCGTTGTGCACATTGCGGTTGCCTGGGTTGCCGCTGGACTTGCTGCTGATCCGCTGACGGTCGCGCTGGTCGGGCGTGGCGCAGCTCGAGTCAGAGTCAACGTTGCGGTTGGCGCCTCCATCGGAGTTGATGTAAGACGCGGCGCGGAAGGCTCCCTTGCCACCGCTGTCTCCGCTCCAGTCCCCGCTGCCCCCGTCATGGGAGGCCAACGCCCCGGTAGAACCGACGGCAAGTGCCCCGATGCTGAGGCAGGTCAACACTGCTGTTCGAGGGAAGTTCATCTGCAATCTCCTTATGTGGTGTGACCCGGCTTCAGGCGGATCCTGGCGCTGTGGACACTCAGCGGTGTATACGTCTGCTGGAACAGCCACGTTCACCAGGCTTTGCTCAGTTTCTGCTGAACGGTCGACTGTCTGGCGGCGTATAGACAATGAGGCGGGCCAGAAAGGACCAGGTTGCAAACGGTGGTGTTTCGAAAGACGCGCTTGCAGGCGGTAGCCTCCGAAGCGCCGACGCTCGCTGACGAAGCGGGTCTCGATGCCGCCTACTCGGCCTACGGGGCCGAGCTGTATCGGTTTGCGTTGCGTGGCCTGGGAGACAAAGGGGCCGCAGAAGACGTCGTCCAGGAGACGTTCCTTCGGGCGTGGCGCGCGGCTGACCGCTTTGATGAGAACATCGCGAGCTTGCGGGTGTGGCTTTTCGCCATCGCAAGGAACACGATGATCTCGCACGTCCGGGCGTCCCAGGCCAGGCCGTCGGCCGCGACGGTGGCAGAGACCCCAGAAGAGGGGACCGGTCGGGCGTCTGCAGGGGAAGATTTCACTGAGCGGCTGTTGCGCTCCTGGGTCATCGAGGAGGCACTGCAGCGCGTCAGCGAGGAGCACCGCACGGCCATCGTGGAGACCCACCTGAAGGACAGGCCGTACTCCGAGGTCGCCGCAGAGTACGGCGTTCCGGTTGGCACGCTGCGAAGCCGAGTGTTCTACGGGCTGAAGGCCCTGCGCGCTGCAATTGATGAGATGGGAGTGACGTTGTGAACCCCGACGACCACCGCACGCTACGGGAGATGCTCGGCGCCTTTGCGCTCGGCCACCTGTCGGCTGCGGAGGAGACAGCGATCCGGGCCCATGTCGACGGTTGCCCGAATTGCCGACGCGACCTCACTGAGATCGCTCCGCTGGCCCATGAACTCGCGCGGGTGGACCTCGACCGTGTCTTTGCCGCGCCCACCCCTTCCCCT
Organism: Nocardioidaceae bacterium; assembly: GCA_030447865.1. GTDB lineage: Bacteria > Actinomycetota > Actinomycetes > Propionibacteriales > Nocardioidaceae > JAUJOE01. Next base: position 302,412 of record JAUJOD010000003.1, on the reverse strand, counting down.
GACCTCGGGCATCGCATCCAGGTGGCCGTTGCTCGTGAGCGGCACCACCGCGACCGACTGGCGCGCCGCCGCCACGTGCTCATGGCCGCCGCAGCAGTGCTGGCGGTGCTTTTCGTGGGCGGCGTGGGACTGAAAATCGGGCAGGCGGTTTCTGATACTCCGGTCGCGACCGTACGCATCGAGCCGGTGGAGGTCAGGTCGAAGCTGGAGGGGGCGCAAGCAAGCGCCGGCGTGGTAGCGCACACCTGGGGCGTCGAGATCAAACTGGAGGCGACCGGCCTGCGCTCAGGAAGCCCGTATGCGGTCGTCGTGACGACGCGTGACGGGCGAACTCGCTCGGCGGGGGCGTTCGTCGGCACCGGTGAGAACGTCATGCACTGCAACCTCAACACTGATGTACTTCGACCCGACGCCGCCGGCTTCCGGGTCCTCGACGAAGACGGGCAGGCAGTTCTGACGGCGGAGCTGTAGACCACAGCCGGAACGGCTGAGGCTGAACCTCGCGCAAAGAGGCCCCCGGCGTTTTGCCGGGGGCCCGCTAGCGTGCAAGAGGACGGTGCCTGATTGTTAGCTGAAGTTGCGCTCGCAGCGCCTCTCCCGCTCGGCTGCACAGACGTCTTTGGTGCCCTTCCCACCGTTGGCCCGGTCCAGGCCCTTTCCGCCGTCCAACCGGTCGGTGGCGCGGCCACCGCGCAGCTGGTCGTCACCGCGACCACCCCGAATAACGTCAATGCCGCCTCGGGTGCAGATGACGTCGCTGCCACCCCGTCCTTCCACGTGGTCCGACCCTGCGCCGGTCACAATCACGTCGTCTCCGCTGGTGCCCTGCACAGCGGTCGCAGAGCTCGCGGTGCTCGGGATGAAGATCGTCGCCACCTGACCGGAGCAGGTTGGCATGGGTGCGGCTCCTGCGGATGCAAGTGGCGCTTGCATCAAGGCCGTCCCGAGAGCGGTCGCGCCCAGCGCGACTAGCAGTCTTTTTGTCATGTCGGTTCCTTTTCCTCAACGACCCCCGACGCTCGGGGTTCTCACGAGGTTGTATACGTCTACGGAGGTGCCGACGTTCACCAAGAAATAGCAGAAGAGTCGAGACCCTAAAAGGCGGGAGCGCGCGGCCGGGGCCGGCATGGATCAAGCGAACACCCCCGGCGCTTTTCCAGGGGTCTCATCGCGTCTATCGCGGGACGGCGCCTGATTGTTAGCTGAAGTTGCGCTCGCAGCGCCTCTCGCGCTCGGCTGCACAAACGTCTTTGGTGCCATTCCCGCCGTTGGCCCGGTCTAGGCCCTTTCCGCCGTCCACTTGGTCGGCGGCTCGGCCACCGCGCAGCTGGTCGTCGCCTTTACCACCATGGATGACGTCAACGCCGCCCTGGTGCAGATGACGTCTCTGCCACCGTGTCCGTAGACGATGTCTGACCCTGCGCCGGTCACGATAACGTCGTCTCCGCTGGTGCCCCACTCAGTGGTTGCAGAGCCCTTGATGCTCGGACTGAAGAACGTCGCCACCTCACCGAAGCAGGTCGGTGCCGGTGCGGCTCCCGCGGTGCGAGTGGCGCTTGCATCAGCGCCGTTCCGAGAGCGGCCGCGGCCAGCGTCACTAGTGGAGCGTGTCATTAGTTAGTTTACGGTTGGGTGGGTCAGAATGGGGTATGGCGAACCGGGCTGCGGAAGCGTTGGCGTTGCGGGATGGCGATCGTGAGCGGTTGTCTTCGATGATGCGGAGTACGGCGGGGCGGGCTGGGCTGGCGCAGCGAGCTCGGATCGTGTTGCTGGCGGCCGAGGGCGAGTCCAACACGAGGATCGCGGACCGGACTGGGTTGTCTCGGCCAACGGTGATCGATTGGCGGAAGCGGTACGAGCGCAGCGGGCTGCAGGGTCTGGAGGATGAGCCGCGATCGGGTCGGCCGCGGCACATCGATCACGCCAAGATCGTGGCTGAGACGTTGAAGCCGCCGCCGAAGAAGCTCGGGGTCACACACTGGTCGTCTCGTTTGATGGCGTCTCGGCTTGGGATCGGCAACGCCACGGTCGCTCGGGCCTGGCGGGACTACGGGGTGCAGCCCTGGCGGGCCGAGACGTTCAAGTTCTCCACCGACCCCGAGCTGGTCGCGAAGGTCACCGACGTGGTCGGGTTGTACCTGGCGCCGCCGGAGAACGCGATCGTGCTGTGTGTGGATGAGAAGTCCCAGATCCAGGCGCTGGACCGGACCCAGAAGATGCTGCCGATGCAGCCCGGGTTCCCCGAACGAAGGACCCACGACTACGTGCGGCACGGCACCAGCACGCTGTTCGCCGCGCTGGAAGTCGCCACCGGCAACATCACCGCTGCCTGCAAGCCGCGGCACCGGCATCAGGGAGTTCCTGGCGTTCCTCAAGCAGGTCGCCCGGGCCTACCCCGACGACGGCTCTGGAACCGAGCTGCATCTGGTGATGGACAACTACGCAGCCCACAAGCGGGTCGAGGTCCGGGACTGGCTAGCCGCTAACCCCAGAATCCAGGTGCACTTCACTCCCACCTCTGGGTCCTGGCTGAACCTGGTCGAGGTCTGGTTCGGCATCATCGAGAGGCAAGCTATCCACCGCGGCACGTTCGGGTCGGTCAGGGACCTCAACACCAAGATCCGTGCCTTCATCGACGGCTGGAACGACCGCTGCCACCCCTTCGTCTGGACCAAGACCGCCGACGAAATCCTCAAGAAAGCAAACCGTCAGACAACTTCAGAAACGGCCCACTAGCAGTCTTTTCGCATTCTTTTTTCTCTTTCCTCGCGGACTCCCCGGCGCAGAGTCGCTACGAGGTTATATACGTCTGCGGAGCCGCCGACGTTCGATGACATAAAACCACAAATGGCTCAGCCGCCCGACTATTTCGTCGAGCGGCTGAGTCATTGCTTTTGCGGAGTTGAGCGCCTAGTTGGTTGTGGCGGCGCCCGGAAGGTTCACCCGGTAGACGGTGAGCCCAGTGACCAGGTCGACCTGGTAGAGGATGTTCGTGCGCGGCAGTTTCGCGGTGTCGTTAGTACGCCGCTGCGGCAGCCAGTACGCATCCCAGGTCTCACCACCCACGGCGTAGCCGTAACTCTTGATGTTCCGGGGGTCACGTACGTCAACCAGCCGGACACCACCACCGTAGTAGGCGACCGCAGTAATGCCGGACTGGTGGTAGTCGAACCAGTGCGCCGAGCAGAACGCGGCTTCGGGTGGCACGAACTCAGTGGGCCCACCCAGGTCTGCCAGCTCCACCTTGTCGAGGGGGTCGATGGCGCTCGGACGCCCGAAGCCGTCGACCTTCCAGGTCTGGAAGGAGCCGGCCCGGGAGCAATCCGTCTCCAAGTAGTCCTCCTCAGTGATCAGCAGCACGTTCCCGTTCTCGACGCTCGCAGGGGCGTTGGGCCGGAACGCGGAGTGGTTCGGGTGCCACGCGTTGTGGTGGATGAAGTTGTTCCAGCCCTTGTAGCGGTCGACCTCACCGCGTCCGATCGCGCCAGTCGTGGTGAGCAGTTGAGGGTTGCGTGGTTTGCTCACATCGAAGGCTGCGGTGCCGCCCGAGCCGGTGTGGAATCCTCGGGCGCCGCGGTCGAAGTTCCACTTGTGTCCGGCGCCGCGGGTGAACTCTGCGTTCGGCCCAGCGGCCGGCGACTCGAACGGGTCGATCTTGTCCGTGGTGGGATCGGAGTCGAGCTCCTTGGGATTGTCGAGGTCGGTGAGGTCGATGATCGAGAACCCGCTTGCGTTGCCGGCCGTGTAGGCGTAGCGGCACTGGATCTCGCGCACGCAGGAGACCGTGTGCGTGCTTGTCGTGACGGGGATCCGCGCCCGCTTGTGCGGGTTGTTGGGGTCTTCCACGTCGACGATGATCAGCTCCTGGCCGTCCCCGAGGTTGGTGTGCTGCGGGTCGGTCGGGTCGACCGACTGCAGGTCGACGCCGATCATCACGAACTGGTCGGTGACCTTGCCATCTCTGTCACGCCGCTCGCCGTAGTTCATGGCTTCGTTCTCGAAGTGGTTGTTGAGGTACTTGCCCGTGACGACGGGCTGCCCGGGGGTGCTGATGTCGAGAACCGTGATGCCGTTGAGCGTCGACAGGTAGAAGTGCTTCGTCGAGCGCGCGTAGTCGCCCGAGATCCCTTCGAGCTCGGGGAACGTTCCGAGCAGCTCCATATTGTCGCTGGCCACAATCGGCGCTGCCGTCAGTGTGGCCTGGTGACCGGCCGCATCCTTTGGATGGCGGTCCTCGTCGTGAGCGGTAACCGGCAGCGCGGTAGCGAGGGCCATGGTGGCGGCGCCTGCACCGGCCACGAGGGCGCGGGCGGCAGCACGACGGGTCAACCGGGTCATCAGACCTCCAGGGGATGCGGAATAGGCGCGGTGCATGGCACCGACTACATCATAACGAGACAGAAGGCAAAAAGTGACGCGTCGGCTGGGGAACTGGTTGTCTCGCTGCCTAAGCTTTCAGCCGACTTGCTCGTCGACGAAGCACCACCGCCAGGACTCGTTGGCCTCGTAGCTGCGGATGACCGGGTGGTCGGTCGTGCCGTAATGACCGCTCGCGTGCCGGCCGGGTGAGGAGTCACAGCACCCGACGTGGCCGCACGTCATGCACCGGCGCAGATGCACCCACCGGCGGCCTTCGCTCAGGCATTCCGCACAACCGTCCGGGGGCCGGGGCGAAGGAGCGTCGGTGGAGTCCTGCAGGTGATCGCAGCCGGTGTGCTCGTCGGGCGCCAGCACGGCTTCTGCCCTGCCGTCCCGGCTGAGCGTGCGCCGAAAATCCAAGACTGTCTCCTCGATGTGGATGTCGCTGAAGATGTTGCGCAGTACGTCGTCGTGCACCAGCCCCTGGTCGTCCGCGGAGACTCCCAGCGAGGCCTACGCGGTGACGATCTCGTCGAGTCGAGCCAGTCCAGCCGCGGTTGAGCGCTGGTGCACGGTCGCCGCCTGCAGCGCATCCTCAGCCGGGTCGGGGCCGCCGAGTCCCAACCGCCGGAGCACCAGCGGCAAGGTCGACCCCTGCACCAGCAGGGTCGCGGCATCGACGACCATGGCGATGAGGATGAGCACCTCGCGATGCGGCGTCTCCGGTGGCAGCACGAACGCAGCCGCCAGGGTGACTACGCCCCGCATGCCAGCCCAGGAGATCGCCGCGGGGTGCATCCAGCGCGGGTTGGGATCGTTCTGCGCGACTGACGGAATGCGGCGGGGCAGATACGTCGCCGGGAACACCCACAGTGGGCGCACGACCAGGACGGTGAGAGTCACCACCGCGCGGTGACGACCGGACAATGGCGACAATCCACAGCGCGGGGTGCACGCAGCCAGTGTTCCAGCGGCGGCGGGCCACTACAGTCGGGCCGTGACCGCTGAGCCGGGCCACCAATGACTGCCGACTCCTCCTTCGTCCGCGCGCTGTCGGAGCGCATCGACGGCGACGTCGCGGCTGACGGCGCCACGCTGGCTGCCTACTCGACGGACGCCTCGAACCATCGGCTGGTGCCGGCCTGTGTGGCGTTCCCGCGGTCCGCCGACGACGTCGCTGTGCTGGTGGCGACGTGTCGCGACGAGGGTGTGCCGGTCACCTCCCGTGGCGCCGGGACCAACCTGGCGGGCAACGCGATCGGCACCGGCGTCGTGGTCGATTACAGCCGCTACCTCAACCGCATCCGCAGCATCGACCCCGAGGTACGGCGTGCGGTGGTCGAGCCCGGCGTGGTGCTGGACGCGCTGCAGGCGAGCGCTGCGGCGTACGGGCTGCGCTTCGGACCAGACCCCGCGACGCACTCCGCCTGCACGATCGGTGGCATGGTCGGCACGAACGCCTGCGGCGCGCGGGCGATTGCCTGGGGCACGACCTCGGCCAACGTCACTGCGGTCGACCTCGTACTGAGCGACGGGCGTACGGCGAGGTTGGCTGCCGGTCTGCCCTCGCCCCTTGATTCCGCCCTGGTGGCCGTTGCCGAGCGGTGGTCGGAGCCGATAGGGGCCGAGCTGGGCAGGTTCAGCCGGCAGGTCTCCGGCTACGGACTGCAGCATATGCTGCCGGGCAGTGGCTTTGACCCGGCGAAGGCGTTCGTGGGCTCGGAGGGGACGTTGGGCCAGGTCGTCGGTGCGACGCTCGACCTGGTGCCGCTGCCCACCGCGCGCGCACTGCTCGTCGCTGGCTTCGCCGACATCGTCGCCGCCGCTGGCGCCGCGCCGCACCTCGCCGGCATCGGCCCCCTGACCGTTGAGGCGATGGGCGCCGACTTGGTGACTGCCTTCGACACCGCGGCGGGCCCGCGACAGCATCGACCTGCGCTGCCGGCGGGCGACGCCTGGCTGCTCGTTGAGGTGGGCGGAACCGTCGAGCAGTGCCTCGACCTGGCTCGGGATGCCGCGCTGGTGGCCACCGAGGCGGGCGCTGTGGACGCCCGCGTGATCACCGGCCTCGACGAGCAGCGCGCACTGTGGAGGCTGCGAGAGCAGGGCACCGGTCTGGCGGCCCGCGCCGGCGGCGCGGAGCGGTGGCCGGGATGGGAGGACGCCGCCGTACCGCCGGAGCAGCTCGCGGCGTACCTCACCGACTTCACGGCGCTGCTGCGCGAGCACGGGCGCAGCGGCAGCATCTACGGCCACTTCGGCGAGGGCTGCGTGCACGTGCGCCTCGACCATGACCTGCTGACTCCGGCGGGTCGCGCTGAGTACACGCGCTTCCAGCAGGCGGCGGCTGATCTGGTGATCGCCCATCGCGGTTCGCTGTCAGGTGAGCATGGCGACGGGCGGCACCGGTCGGAGCTGCTCCGGCGCATGTATTCACCGCACCTCCTCGACGCGTTCGCCGCCGTCAAGGCGGTCTTCGATCCTGCAAACCTGTTCAACCCAGGACTGATCGTCGACCCGGTGCCACTCAGCCGTGACCTGCGCCTCGAGGTCGTCCGGCCACACCGATCGGGCTTGGCGTTCGCCTACGCCGACGACAGCGGCGACTTCGCGAAGGCCGCCCGGAGGTGCGTGGGCGTCGGGGCGTGCCGAGCCGGTGGCGGCGGGATGTGCCCGTCGTACCAGGCGACCCTCGACGAGCGGCACAGCACGCGCGGTCGGGCGCGGGTGCTCTTCGAGATGCTCGACGGGGCGTTGTCCGACGACGGGTGGCGGTCGGAGGAGGCGCTGGGAGCGCTGGACCTCTGCCTGATGTGCAAGGCGTGCAGCAGCGAGTGCCCGACCTCGGTCGACATGGCGACGTACAAGGCGGAGTTCCTGCACCACCACTACCGGCGCCGGTTGCGGCCTCGGACGCACGTCAGCATGGGCTGGTTGCCGGTCTGGCTTGCCGCGGCCCGCCGGTTCCCCTGGCTCGCGAACGCTGCGCTGGGGTCACCAGGCCTGTCCTCCGTCGCCAAGCGGCTCGGCGGCATCGACCCGCGACGCGAGCTGCCGCGGCTGGCAACGGCGCCGCAACGCGCCGGTGTCGAGAGTGCTGCGCGTACGCCGGCTGGCGACGACCGCGTGATCATCTGGCTGGACACGTTCACGCGCAGCTTCTCGCCCGAGGTTGTGGGCGATGCAATAGCCGTTCTCTCCGCGTTCGCCCGTAACGTCGAGCCGGCGGGAGTCGGCATGTGCTGTGGGCTCACCTGGCTGTCCACCGGGCAGCTGACGGTGGCTCGCGCCGTCATGGCGAAGACCGTCGCGGCGCTGGACTCGTCGACGGGTGGCTCCCCCATCGTCGTACTCGAGCCGAGTTGTGCTGCGGCGTTACGCGACGACGCGGTCAAGCTGCTCAACAGCGACGCCGCGCGACGGGTGGCGAGCCGCATCGTCAGTCTGGCCGAGGTCATCGTCGACCGAGAGCTCACAGGCGACCGGAGCAGCCATCGCGAACCGAGCAACGGCAGGGGTCGGCATCGCTCGACGACTTCGGCCGGGGAGCGGGTGATCGCCCAGTTCCACTGTCACCAGCGGGCCACCGCCGGCACGCAAGCTGACGTCGACCTCCTACGACGGCTGGGCCTCGACGTCGCCAGCGTCAAGGAGGGCTGCTGCGGCCTGGCCGGCAACTTCGGGTTCGAAGCTGGCCACTACGACGTGTCTCGGACGTGCGCCGAGCAGTCGTTCCTGCCTTACCTCAGCCGCGACGGCGACGCTGCGGTGCTCGCTGACGGGTTCTCCTGCCGGCTACAGATCGAGCAACTCGGCGGCGATGCCCTCGGCGTACGCCGCCCCGTCCACCTCGCCACGCTCCTTCGCCGCTTTCTCACCTGACCCTCTCCCCAAGGGTCCGAGTCGTGCGCTGCCCCAGCGACGTAAGACTCGGACCGTTCGGCTGGCGGCGCGGAAGCCGCGCGCGGGCGTGCACCGAGCCTCCTGGCGTGTTGGTTCGGATGCATACCCCCTAGGGGTAGGTTCCGCCAACGGTTTGCGGTGGGGCCTCGGCGGGAACAACCACCTGATGAAGCAGTCCAAAGACCTGCCCACTCCGGAGTCGTTCTGGATCGACACGGCACGAGCCCCTGACCGCACCGGCCGCCCGGTGCCGGGCGAGGTCGACGTAGCCGTGATCGGGGCCGGCATCACCGGCCTCACCGTCGGGTACCTGCTGGCGTGCTCCGGCCGGTCGGTCGCGGTGCTCGAGGCGGGCCGGATCGCCTCGGGGGTGTCCGGACACACCACCGCCAAGGTGAGCGCCCAGCACGCCCTGATCTACGACCATCTTCGACGGATCAGCACGGACACGGCGGCGCGGTACGGCGCCGCGCAGCTCGCCGCGATCGACTGGATTGCGACGGAGTCCGAGGCGCTCGGCGTCGACTGCGAGTTCACTCGGCGGGACTCGTTCGTTTATTCGACCAAGGAGCGGCAGCGCACGAATCTGAAACAGGAGGCCGAAGCCGCCGCAGCGGCGGGGATGCCCGCGTCGTACGTCGAAGACATCGACCTGCCGGTCGCCGCCGCCGGGGCGGTCCGGTTCACCAACCAGGCCCAGTTCCACCCCCGCAAGTGGTTGCTGGCCCTGGCGGACGAGATCGAGGCGCTCGGTAGCCAGGTGCGTGAGGGCACTCGAGCGCTGAGCCTGTCGGAGCGGCGGGTGTCGGTCATACACACGGATCGGGGAGACGTCCGCGCCAAGGATGTCGTGGTGGCGACGCACTACCCAGCCTTCGACCGCGGCGGCTTCTTCGCCCGGCTCGAGCCGACCCGCGAGCTGGCGGTGTCTGGGCTGGTGCCTGCCGATAGTGCTCCCACATCGATGTCGCTCGACGCCGACACCCACTATTCCGTGCGCACCACCCCTGACGGCGCCCCCGACCAGACCCGACTCATCGTGTTGGGTGAGTCCTACCGCACCGGCCAGCGCGTCGACGTTGAGGCCCGCTACGCCCAGCTCGCCGAGTGGTCGAACCAGATACTCGGCCTGCGCGAGGTGACGCACCGCTGGTCGGCGCACGACATGTCGACTCCGGACAAGATCCCGTACGTCGGCCGCTACCACCCGGCTGCCCGGCACCTGTGGGTGGCGACCGGCTTCCGGCAGTGGGGTATGACCAACGGCACCGCCGCCGCCCACCTGCTGCACGACCTGGTCCTCGGCATCGCCGACCCGGCGCAGCGCGAGCTCTTCGACCCGAACCGGGTCAACGTCCGCTCGGTGCCTACCGTGGTGCACGCCAACACCGTCGTCGCCGCTCACTTCGGCGGCGACCGGGCCAGAGCGACGCTGAACCGCTCCAAACTGGAGGACCTCGGGCCGGACGAAGCGACGGTGACCCGGGTGGGTGCCGCCTTGGTCGCCGGCTACCGAGACCCGTCCGGTGAGCTGCATGCCGTGTCGGCGCGCTGCACACACATGGGGTGTGCGGTGAACTTCAACAACGCCGAGAAGTCCTGGGACTGCCCCTGCCATGCGTCCCGCTTCGCGCTCGACGGCAGCGTGCTCCACGGCCCCGCCGTCAAGCCGCTCGAGCGCCTCACCCCGACGTCAACCGCCGAACCCGCCATCGACCGCCCCGACTCCGGCGCCTAGCCGTTCGGGCGGGGTGAGAGCGGCCGCGCAATAGCCGGCGATCAACGCGTCGGCAACCAGACCGACGTACTCATCGCCCGGAAGGTAGCTGGCGTCGTGCAACCCGCCTGTTTCCGTGCCAGTGCCGACGAACATCATCAGCCCGCGAGCATCCGCGCAATAGTGCGAGAAGTCGTCACCGCCGAAGGACCGGAACTCCGACGACACGTGATGGCCCATATCGAGGAGCAGTGGGAACGCGGTGACAGCGAGATCGGCGTCATTGTGCAGCGGCGGCTCGCACTCGGCGAACGTCACCTCGGCCGAGCAACCGTGCGCTGCGGCCACCCCGCCGGCGATGTCACGAATGGCGGCCAGCGCCGTGTGGCGGTCGGGCACGGTCCGGGTGCGCATGGTGCCGCTAGCGAGCGCCTCGCCCGGTACGACGTTGTCCGCGCTGCCCGCCCGGAGCTGGTTGACCATGCACACCGCCCCAACCACCGGGTCGATCCGGCGGGCGCTGACCTGCTGCAGCGCCACCACGATCGACGACAGCGCCAGCACGGAGTCGTCGACCGTGTGCGGGTAGCCCGAATGGCCGCCCCGGCCGCGTACGACGATCTCGAACTCGTCGGTGCCTGCGTTGACCGCCCCAGGGGTCGAGGCGATAATGCGTGGCCCGAGCTGCGGCTGCACGTGTGCGGCGATGACCGCGTCAACACCGTCGAGCCCACCCTCGCGGACGACGTCTCGGGCACCGGAGTCGGAGCCCTCCTCGCGGGGCTGCAGGATCGCGAGCAACGGCACCGGCAGCTCGACCCGCCGTGCGGCCCGCACAACGGCGGCCAGCGCGGCCATGTGTACGTCGTGCCCACAGCAATGCATCGCCTCGCCGTCTGACCGCCAGGAAACGCCGGTCGCCTCCTCGATCGGCAGCGCGTCGAGCTCGGTGCGCAACGCGATCGCCGCTTGGCCGTCGTCGGGCCTGGTGACCCAGATCAGCCGGCCGGTGTCGGCTACCCGCTCGCCCTCGCCGAGTCCAATAGCGCTCGCAAGGGTCTTGGCGGTGTCCTCCTCATCACCGGTGACCCGCGGATCGGCGTGCAGCTCATGCCGCAACTCAACGGCGGTCGGCAGCTCGACGCGGATGGCCGAACGCCACTGCTGCACCAGTTCATCGAGCTCTCCGGAGCTGCCCAGCCGCGAGTCCAAACGCATGAACGCCAAGTTACGCGCTGGTGACCCCAACGGACGGGAGGCTGGGCTTGCGCCTAGCTGGGCTTGCCCCCTAGCTGCGCTGGCCGGCCTCGACGGCTGGTGCCGCGACACCGATCGGCACACTGATACCGAGCCCACCGTGGGTGTCAGCGCCGAACCTCTTGACCTCTTTGGCCAGGTCGAGTCGCCGGATCGTGCTCTTGGCCGCCTTGTCGGCGTCGGTGAGCAGATGCGCCGGGATAAGCCAGACGACCTCGAACTCCAGCCCGTCGGGGTCCTTGCCGTAGAGGCTCTTGGTCGAGCCGTGGTCCGACGTGCCAACGAGGCCGCCGGCGTCGGCGAGCTTGGCCGCCAACTCTTCGAGGTCGCCGAGGGTCTCGACCTCCCACGCCAAGTGGTACAGGCCGACGCTGGTGCGACCCGCCGGGCTGTCTGACGCCTGGTCGCCGAGCGCGAACAGCGCCAGGTCGTGGTCATTGGTCGACCCGGCTGCCTGTAAGAACGCGGCCTGCCCCGCCATCGTCATCTCGACACGGAAGCCGAGTACGTCGCGGTAAAAGGCGACCGACCGATCCAGGTCCCGCACGTACAGCACCGCATGGTTGAGCCGGTGAATCGCCATGGTCTGCCCTTCTCAGTCAGTTTGCGCGACGACGGGGTCAGGGTCTGGCGCGGCCGGTGGGTGGTGGCCGACGCCGCGTGGTCGGCAGGTGGGGCGGATAGCCCGGTTGCGCTGCTGAGCGGGGCCGCGGCGCGCTCGCTCCTGCGGTCATCGACCGCATCCGCCGCACCCAGCGTCGGTCAGCGAAATTGCGGTACGCCGCTCCCACACCGGCGACCGTGAACAACCCCACCTGGAGGACGGCGACAACGTACCAGCCCAGGGAGACGCCGTCGGCAAGTCCCGCTTGTTGGGAGGCGGCAACGGCAGAGTCGGCGATGTAGAGCACGTGCACACTGGCGACCGGCACCACCACGAGCGCCATCAGCCAGCTCAACCGCGCTGCGCGGTACAGCGGAAGCACCAAGAAGGTGGCGACGATCAACCACTCAGCATGGAACAGGTCACGAGCGGTGACTGGCCCATCGGCGTACTCGGCGACGGAGGGCAGCGCGAGCGTCGCAGCAAGACCAGCTCCGAAGATGACCGCCAACATCCACAGCGTCGACATCCAGCCAGTGGGGTCGTCCGGTGGGCATCGATCCCGGGGCGCGGGCATGCACACATTGTTACTGCCGGACCGGCTCCCACCGAGCCAGTCAGCCCAGTCGTGACCCAATCGCTACCTGAGCAGCCGGGCCGCGTCACCGTCGGTTGCGTTCGACGATCACTCGTAACGCGCCGCGCAGCGTCTCGACCGTCTTCGCCCAGGCGGCCGCCTCTCCTTCGCAGACCGCCGCTTCGTCCCGTTCGCCGGTTATGGCCGCCTCGTCGTGGGACTTGCGCCAGTTGATCTCCTCATCACTGGAGATCTTGAGCAGTTTCAGCACCAGGTCGCGGTCGTAGTTGCACACGCTCGCGGCTAGGTCAGGGTCGACAGGCGACTCGCCATCGGCGTCGAGGTGCAGCAGGGTCTGCAACTCAGCGGGCAGTTCGGCGGCTTCGTCGGCAACTGCGGATCCGGACCGGTCCGCACGCTGGTCTTCGAACGCCGGGCGGCCACCCACGCGAGTGGCCAGCCCGTCGTCGATCCCATCAGCCACTCGGGACATGTAGTCGAGGACGCTGCGCAGCTGCTGCGGCGCGAAGGGCATCGCGGGGACGTGAGCGACAGCGATGATCACGTGATCTACCAGCAGGAACTTGATGAGCCGAATGCCGTTATTGAGTTCAGCGACCGCGGCGGCGGCCTCGTCCAGGTCAGTCACGTCGCGCACGACCGTGCTGAACATCTCGACTGCCGGTGCATCCTCGAGAACGCGGACAAACAGCAGTGCGCTGCCGGCGACCACGGGGATGTCTCCATCGGCGTCATGGTTAGGGCCGTGGCCGAACATCGGCTCCAGTGCCTCGTCGACCAACGTGCGCAGGTGGTCGACGTCGTCAGGCACGACGGCGAGCGGCTCGTGCTGTTCGGCTGACTCGACCACGGGGGACGGGATGCCGAGCTCGGGTGCCGCCGCGCCCTCGCCGAGGTTGCGAGCCGAGAGGAACGCCGGGTGGGCGACGCCGAAGACGCCGCGCAGAGCCTGGACAGCCATCACCGCTAGCTTGTCGGCAGCATCTCGGGTTGAGTCGAAGTAGAAGTTCGCTGAGCCGTTGTCGGGCTCGTCGTCGCGACCGTGACTAGGGGCAGACCAGCCCAGCGACTGCAGCCGCGAGGTGGCCGCCGCGTCGAGGGTGAAGCGTTCGGCGAGGTATTCGTTGCTCGAGACCTCGCCGCGGATTTTGTCATCACCCCAGGCGGCGAACTGGACGTACGGCGCGGCGGCAGCGTCGTCGTCGTGACTCGAGTCAGCTTCGATGATCAGCACGTCATCGCCCGTCATGGCGACAACATGGTCAGCCAGCCGCGCCTGGAACTGGCTCCAGGCGCGCGCGGTGCTTCGGTCCAGGTCGAACTCGGCGAACTCCACGCGGTGATCTCACCTCCGTCACTGTGAACTGCTGGCTTGCTTACGAGCGGTATGCGACCCCTCCGGTGGGTGTTTCACCTGCCCCCAGATTACCGGCGACGGCTTTGGGCCGCCGCGCTGTCGAGCATGCGCAGCTCTGCGGCGTACTTGGGGTGCATGACGACCTCACGGCCATGGAACAGCCATCGGAACAGGTGGGCGGGGTCGAACGCACGACTGCAACGGGAGCACGATGCCGGTCGCTCGGGTCGACGGTGGCGCCCGATCGAGTGCCCGGCGGGGCAGGTGCCTACCCACGGGGCAGCGACTCGCGGTGCATCGGCCGGCATGCAAGCTCGTGCGCTGCAGCCGAGTCGCAGGGCGGTTGCCCGCCATACGGCGTCGTGCTTGTGGGTCGGGCCGACCAAGGCATGCGCGATCTCGTGCAAGATCGTGTCGCGAACCTCGACGGGTGAGTGCAGCTGCGTCAGCGGCCAACTCAGCCCGATAGTGCGCTCGCGGAAGCGGCAGACTCCCGCCCGGGTCTTCGCCCGGTCGAACTCCACCCGCCAGCCGGACAAGCCATGCTCACGGAGCAGCGATTGCGCCAGCTGCCGGGCTTGCTCAATCTCCATGCCGCTCCTGTCAGATCGCGTTGCCAGTGGAATCAACGTACGGCGCAGCGCCGACAACCCGCGCGAGGCGCTCCAGCGACTGAGATTGCCTTGTGGATAACGCCTCAGCGGCGCCGCTGATGCGGCAGGGTCGTCACCATGGACGACGAGATCCCACCCCTGCTGCCCATCGAGGACATGCCACCGATTCGCACCCAGCACCAGCTCTACCTGACGTGGCGAGCGCTGATGGGCCCGCTCGGTTTCAGTGAGCGGCTGCTGTGGTTTGGGCTAGTGGATGAAGGTGGTTACCTGACCCCGGTTCTGAGCCAGATTGCTGACATCCCGGCGTACCCCGACGCCGAGCAACTCATGCGGCTGATGGAGATGTTTAGCGAGGTGCTGCGCCACCAGGCTCCGGGCGGTTCAGTGGCGCTGCTGCTGTCACGACCCGGTCGGGCGCCGATGACCGACTCGGACCGGGCCTGGGGCCGCGCCCTCACGTCGGCTGCGGACAAGGCGGGGCTTGCGATGCGACCGGTGCACTTGGCCAACGACGAGGAGCTGCGGGTCTTCGCCGACGATGACCTGGTAGTGCCGAAGACCGCCTAGCTCATTCCTTGGCCGCCCGGCGGGGCGGGCCGCCCGAAGTACTGGGCTCGCCGATGTCCTCGTTCCACAGTTCCGGTTCAGCGGCGATGAATTCGGTCATTATCTGCACGCACTCGTCGTCGTCGGCGACGACCACCTCGACACCGCGAGACCGCAGTAGGTCCTCCCCGCCGTAGAACGTGCGGTTCTCCCCGACGATCACCCGCGGAATCTTATAGAGCAAGATCGCGCCGGTGCACATGTCACACGGTGAGAGTGTTGTCGCCATGGTGGAGCCGGCGTAGACGGCGGCCGACAGCCGACCGGCGTTCTCGAGCGCGTCGGTCTCGCCGTGCCGGATGGCGCTGCCGAGCTGGACTCGCTTGTTGTACCCGGTAGCAAGGATCTCGCCGTTAGCTGAGACAAGCGCCGCGCCGATCGGGATACCGCCCTCCGAGCGACCCTTTCGGGCGGCAGCGATCGCCGCTGTCAGGTAACGCTCCTGGGCGGTGGCGGAGTCAGACATCTCGTAGTGCCTCTCGAGGATTGACTGCCAAATCTCGGTGCACGCAGCCGCCGGGACTCGAGGTCACGAGGTCTAGGTCGCCCACGGGCTAGGCCGGGAAGCCAAGGTCGGCGACGGAAGGCCCGCCGGCGTCGTTGACCTTTTCCCCAGTCAAGGCGTCGGGACCAGCGATGCGCCATGCGTCGCGCAGTGCGCCCACCGCCATAGCGGAAAGGCGGTGTACCTCATGAGCCAGTGCATCGGCCGCGAAGTTCGGTGAGCCGCCGACCGGCTTGCCTCGCCAGTTCAGACGTGGCGGCTGCCAGCCGAGCCGCTCCACCGCCTCGTCGGCGCTCCCGGGTGACACCTCGGCATGGGCGCCCTGGTTACCGAAGGACAGGAACTGGACGTAGCGAGACTGGTCCGTCACGTCAGACAAGATCAGGACCTCGCCGTCGAGCATCCCGGTCAGGAACCGCGTCAGCCGGTGCTCGAAGGCGCGCCAGGTGTCCGCGTCGGCGGTTTCGTTGCCGTACTCGCTCATCACCCTCCTGAACGTGTTCCGCTCAAGCGACGCCCGCACAACCCCTGACCGAAGTCTGTGAACCAGCCCGATTATGGCCCAAACGACCGACTTCGGTCAGCAGTTCGGTTGGCTAGCCGGCCGGGCAGTGGGTGGGCTGGCCATCTCTGCTCGGACGCCGAGCAGCCGGATGGCGCGGGAGGTGTCGAACTTGTCCAGCAGACCGACCGCAGCCGCTGCGATCGCCTCCGCGCGGTTCGTCGCCGCGGGGAGCGTGGCGCTTGCCGTGTGCGTCTCGAACGGCGCGTACCGAACCTTCAGTCCCACTCGAACGGCCGGCCGGCCCTCTCGACTCAGGTCCTCCACCACCTGTGCGGCCAGGCGGCGTACCTCTGCCTCCACCTCTGCCCAGTCGGTGAGATTCGACTGGTACGTCGTCTCCCGGCCACGTGCGCGTGGCACGTACGGCGTCGCGTCAACGGGCGAGGTGTCCACGCCACGGGCGAGCCGCCGGTACCAGGGACCCATCGTCGGCCCGAGTTCAGCGGCGAGCCGGTGCGGGTCCTCCTGGGCCAGCTCGCCGACAGTGGTGACACCCAAGCCAGCGAGCCGCTTGGCGGTCTTGCGGCCGATGCCCCACAGCGCCGACGTCGGCCGGTCGGCCATGACGGCGTACCAGTTCTCCTCGGTGAGCCGGAAGACGCCGCGCGGCTTGCCGAAGTCGGTGGCGAGCTTGGCCCGCAGCTTGTTGTCGCCGATTCCGACCGAGCAGTGCAGCTGGGTCACGTCGAGCACGGCCACCTGCACCGCCCGCGCGAACGACTCCGGGTCGTCCGCCTCGACACCGAGGAACGCCTCGTCCCACCCGAGCACCTCGACGACAACGTCGAGCGAGCGAAGAGTCTGCATGACGGTGCCCGATACCTCCTCGTACGCCGGCCCGTCGACGGGGAGGAAGACCGCGTCGGGGCACTTGCGCGCCGCGGTGCGCAGCGGCATGCCGGAGCGGACGCCGTACTCGCGGGCCTCGTACGACGCGGTGGACACCACGCCACGTTCAGCGGGGTCGCCGCGCCCGCCGACAACGACGGGTCGACCGGCCAGCTCAGGTCGGTGAAGCACCTCCACCGCCGCGACGAACTGGTCGAGGTCGACGTGCAGCACCCACGGAGTCGCCACCTCGCCAAGTCTGTCAAGGAACGGGCGACAGCGGTTACGAGATACCGAATGCCTTACCGCCGGCTCCAGCGGTTGCGCGCGGCCCAGTGCGCGCACTTGCCATGGCAGGCCTCCCCGGTGCAAGACACACGGCGCACATCGCGTCGGTTGCATCGTCGGGGAGGATGAAGACATGTCGCTTCAATCGTGCGTCCCCTCGCCAACAACGCGGGAGCGCTGATGTTCCCCATCGTCACCGTGAGCGGCTCGCCGTACACGCGCGGGCAGCAGTACGGCTCCCAGGCGCGCGAGCGCGTGCGCGGGTCGGTTGCGGCGTACGCCGAGCTGTTCCAGGAGGTCGCTGGGTGGGACTGGCGCCGGGCGACGGCGGAGGCCCAGCGGTTCCTGCCGGTGATCGACGACTTCGCGCCTGAGTATGTCGAGGAGCTGGCTGGCATCGCGGATGGCGCCGAGGTGGCTCGCGAGGACGTCCTGGCAATCAACGTGCGCACCGAGATCCTGTACTCGGCGCGCGTCCGGATGGTGCTCGCGACTCCGGTTCCCTCGGAGTGCAGCGCCTTCGCGAGCGTGTCGCCGGACGGTCGAGTGCTCGTCGGGCAGAACTGGGACTGGACGCCGTTCGCGCGCGACACCGTGGTCGTCCTCCAGGTGGTGCCAGCCGACGGCCCTGCCTTCGTGACCGTGGTGGAGGCAGGCTTGCTGGCGAAGTTCGGCATCAACTCGGCCGGTCTTGCGGTGATGACCAATGCCCTCGCCTGCACTGAGGACCAAGCGGAGGCGGGGGTGCCCTACCACGCGATGCTGCGCGCTCTGCTGGAGTGCGGCACGACGTCCGACGCGTTGACGCGGCTCGAGCAGGCCACCCGGGCGTCGTCGGCCAACTACCTCCTCGCCGACTCGACTGGCTCGGTCGTCGACGTGGAGGCGCGGCCCGGCGGCCCAGACTCGTTCCATCGGCTGGAGCCGGACGGTCGCGGGGTCCTGCTGCACACGAACCATTTCACGTCGACTGAGTTTGACGGGGTGGACTATGCCGACCTGGTTGACACGACGAGCCATCTGCGCCTTCAGCGCCTCGACGACCTGGTGGCTGCGGCTGACTCGAGCGATGTGGAGGCGTTCGCCACGGCGCTGTCCGACCACACGAGGTCTCCAAACAGTCTCTGCCGCCACCCCGACAACTCACTGCCCATGGCGGAGCAGTCAGAGACAGTCGCCAGCGTTCTGGTTGACCTCACCGAGCGCCGGGCGAGGCTCTCTGAGGGACCGCCCTGTCAGCACGGCTACGAGGACCTCGACTGCTCGGTGCTTGAGCAGGGCGTTCGATCCAGCTAGCCGCCGAGCAGCGCCCGCCAGACGTGTCAGCTAGCCGCCGAGCGGGCCCCGGATGTCGTCGCCGGTGAGCGCCGACCCGAACTGTCCACCACCCTCGTCCATCACACTGGCGAACAGCCGCTGCTTGCGTGCCTTCAGCTCCATCACCTTCGTCTCGATGGTGTCGCTGGCAACCAGCCGGTAGACCATGACGGTGCGCCGCTGCCCGATCCGTTGGGTGCGGTCGACCGCCTGTGCCTCGACCGCCGGGTTCCACCCCGGGTCGAGCACGAAGCAGTAGTCGTGCGGGTGACGCGTCCCTGGCGTGCGTACTCGGCGCCTCTGATTTAGGCGCCGCCGCTCGTCGCGCGGCGGATAGCGGTGTCGGTGAAGGCGGTGGCGAGGCTTGCTGACACCCCGCCGAGACTACTGACCGCCGCCGACCGTTACCGGCACCTCATAGCCCGCGCCGGGCCTCCTCGATCCGGACCTTGCGGATGACGTCCACGACGTCGAGCTGGTTGTCGCGACGCCACTGGTCGAGCCGCTCGAGGTCGCGGCGCAGCTCTGTGGCCGGGCTCTCGATCCGGGCGTGATGCCACGCCAACGCGTCTGCGGCGTAGTCGATGTAAGCGATCGGTCGCGCCTGTCGGATGGCGTCGAGCGCCTCCACCGCATCCCAGCCTTGGGCAAACAGGACGGCGTACCCCAGCGACGGTCCGCGGTTGATCCCCATGTGACAGTGAGCGAGGACGATCCCGCCGGCGTGGATCGCCTCCACGGCGTACGCGACACCCGTTTCGAACCACTCGGCGGGGACCAGCTGACCGGCGTCGTCCATCCCGTGGTGCAGATAGCCGATGCTGACGCCGACGGCCTTCGCGAACTCAGCGACGAGCTCCTCGTCGCTGGCCTCGATGCGCACGTCGACGATGTGTGTCACTCCGGCATCGGTCAGCTCCAGGAGCTGTCGCAGGGCCGTGACCGTGTCGTAGTCGAGGTCACCGCCGACCAGCAGCTGCGGGGTCACGAAGTGCGCGTTGGCGACCTCGAGCTGCGGCAAAGCGAGTCTGGACACTCGGCCAACTCTATGTCGGAGACGGGGATCCGTCGCCAACTGAGAGCTGGCTCGCGCCGCCACGTCACTCCCGTCCGCGCTTGCGGTTGCGCTCGTGGAATGAGGCGCGGGTGACTTTGGACAACCGGCTGGTGTCGTCCCATGACGCTCGGTCCTTCATCATGCCGATGTCTTGGGACTCCTTGACTACGTCGGCGCGACGGTGATGGACGCCGACATTCAGGAGCTCGCATGCCTACTGCCTGGTATCGTTGTGGCATGCGAGCAACCATTGATAAGGCAGGACGGCTGGTTATCCCCAAGGAACTCCGGGACCGGCTAGGGCTCTCCCCTGGCGTGGTGGATGTGCACGCGGACGGGGCGGGTCTGCGAGTCCAGCCGGTCGCGTTGGGCGATCTCTCGACCAGGAAGGGACGTCTCGTGGTTGCCAGCAGCAGCGGCGCGACGCTGGGTCCTGACGACGTACAGGTTCTGCGTGACCTCGACCAGCGCTAGCGCTCCGTCATGTCTGCTGGACACCAGCGTTGCCATTGCTTTCTTGGTCAGTGATCACACGCAACACGACCTGGTGTTCGAGGCTTTGGCCGATCGTGACCTTGGTCTTGCCGGGCACGCCACCTTCGAGACGTTCTCTGTGCTGACGAGGCTGCCGGCGGCGAGCCGCTTGAGCCCCGCCACCGCGGTCGAACTCATTCAGACCAACTTTCCGCACACGCGATACCTGGGTCCCGAGGCCACCGGGCGCCTGCTCGCCTCACTTCCCCGGCGCAACATCGCCGGTGGGTCTGTCCATGACGCGCTCGTTGGCGCGGCCGCGGCTGAGCACGGCTTGCCTCTTGTCACCAGCGATCCTCGGGCGTTGGGGACCTACCGCCAGCTCGGCGTCGATGTCGAGCCGCTGCTCTAGCGGTTCTCCGGCTGCATTGATCGGCCTCGTAACTCATTGACTTCCGAGAGGAGTCGCGAGCAAGGCTGCCACTGCGGTCACGTCGGGAGAGGTGTGCTCGACGCCCGGAACGGTGGCGAAGGCACGATCAGCCGAGACGATCGTTGACGCTCCGATGTCTCGTGCCACCGCCGCGAGAACCGCGTCGAAGCAACCGATGTCGCGATGTTGGCGCCAGATCTCAAGGCCCGCCCGGTGCTCGCTTCCCACCGCATAGACCAGCACCGTCGGCCCAGCTTCGCGAACCGGAGCCGGCTCATGGCTGGCTGCTCCCCCGATTGAGGCCGCTGGCTCGGTTAATGCGCCGGTCGACGGCCGCCCGGACAGCCGCGTCGGTGCCGATGATCCGCACGTGCTCCTTGGCGCGCGTCACCGCCGTGTAGAGCAACTCCCGCGTCAGCAACGGCGACCCTGCCGGCGGCAGCACGATGCTGACCCTGTCGAACTGGCTGCCTTGGCTGCGATGGATCGACATCGCGTGCACGGTCTGTACGTCGCCCAGTCGGCTCGGCGCGAGCAGGTCGAGCACCCCGTCGCGCCAGAAGGCGGCTCGCGGTTGACCGTCGGAGCTCACGATCACGCCGGTGTCGCCGTTGAACAACCGCAGCTGGTAGTCGTTCGACGTGACGAGCAGCGGCCGGCCGACGTACCAGAACCCGTCGCTGGCGTAGCCGTCCACGGCGTCGCTGAGCCAGTCCTGCACCTGCTTGCTCCAGTGCGTCACTCCGTACAGTCCCTCCCGGTGGGCGCACAGCACGCGGTGCTTCCCGAGCGCCGCTAGGGCATCCTCCGCGTGGCCGTCGCGGGCAGCGGCGATGAGCGTCCGGCCGGCCTGGCGTACGTCGACCCGCAGCGTCGCGAGGTCACTCTCCGCTGATGCGATGTCGAGGTCTATGTACTCGATGTCACCGTGACCTCCGGCCAGCAACCCGAGCACCTCGTCGCTGTGGCCGTGCCGGATGGCCTCGGCGAGCTGCTGGATCTGCCCGCCGAAGCGGTGCACCTTCGTCAGGCTGACCATCCCGACGGTTCGCGCCGCGTGCTGCTCGTCGACCGACAGGTCTTCGAGGTCTCGGCCCACGTGCGCTGTGTCCACCGCGAGCGGTACGACGCCCGGCGGCGCCGCGCGCTGCACCAGGTCGCCGAGCACCGCGCCGACCTCGATCGAGGAGAGCTGGTTCGGGTCGCCGACGAGGATCAGCCGACACGTTGGCCGCAGCGCCTCGATCAGCCGCGACATCAGCGTCAGCGACACCATCGAGGCCTCGTCGACGACCACTACGTCGTAGGGCAACCGGTTGTCGCGGTTGTACCAGAACCTGGTGCGCTCGCCGTGCCGGTTGCCGAGCAGGCGGTGCAGTGTCGATGCGCTGAGCCTTCCGATGCGTTCTTGGTCGGGCAGCGCGAAGTCGGCCACCTCGCTTGCTGCCGCCGTCGTCATCCGCGCCGCGGCCACTGCCGTCCGTGCGGCGAGGGCGATCCGGAGCGCGCCATCTGCGAGGTCCTGCAGGACGGCGAGCAGCCGCGCCACCGTCGTCGTCTTGCCCGTGCCCGGCCCGCCGGCGACGATGCTGAACCTGCGGTGCGCGGCGACGTACGCCGCGAGCCGCTGGCGGTCCGCTTGCTCTGACCGGAAGAGCCGTCGCAGCGCGGCGTCCAGCCGCTCTGGGTCGGGCGTCAGCGGTTGTGCGAGCACCGCTGCGTCGACGTGCGCCGCGACGACCCGCTCCTGCCGCCAGTAGCGGTCGAGGTAGAGCAGTCCGTCGACCCACCGCAGCGGTCGGTCGGGAGGTCCGTTTGTGCCGACCGTCACCAGCGGGCTGTGCTCTACAGCGGCGACCCAGTCGTCAGCGTCGGGCCACGGAAGGGCTCCGTCGACCGTCAGTCCCTCGGTGGCCACGCGTTGCGCAACGTCACCCAGCTCCAACACCACCGACCCGTGGCGTACGGCGCGCACCGCCAGCGCCGCCGCCAGCAGCACCCGCTCGTCGTTCTCCGCGCACAACCGCTGCAACCGTCGGGCGACGTGCACGTCGGCACTGGTCAGCACGCCGGCTCGGTTGAACTGAGCCAACTGCCCCTCAGCCCGTAGCGCGAGCTCCACCGACTCCGCGGCCACGGCCGTCACGACGACGCCCCTCGGTGCAGCAGGTCCGACAGGTCGGTGACCAAGGCCGCCGGCGGTGACCACGAGAAGACGCCGTACGACGTGCCGTCGGCCACCGGAGTCTCCGGCCCGCACATGCCGCGCAGGAAGAGGTAGAGCACCCCACCGAGATGCTGCTCGGGGTCGTAGCCGGGCTGCCGCCAGCGCAGGTAGCGGTGCAGCGCCACGCAGTACAGCAGCGCCTGCAGAGGGTAGTGCGCGTGCCGCATCTCGCGCGCCATCGCCTCGGGCCGATAGTCGTACGCCGTCAGCTGATCGCCCCCGCCGAGCCAGTTCGTCTTGTAGTCGACGACGAGGTAGCGCGGCGTCCCGGTGCCGGCGTCCCGCACCCGCAGAACCGCGTCGATGCTGCCGGCCAGATAGCCCCGCAGGCTGCGACCGGCGATCAGCGGCACGTCGAGGTCGTCGGCGTACCCCTGGAGGAGGTCGCCGGGCGGGAGGTGGCGGCGTACCAGAGCGGCGACCTGGCGCACTCTTGCCTCACCAGTCGGGACGTCGCCACCGACCAGTGGCAGCTCGAAGTCGAGCTCGTCGAGCCGATCGGACTTCGCGATGTCGACCAGGCGCCGGTTGGCAGCCAGCGGCCCGAGCGCGGTATGCAGCGACGGCAGCAACGCCTGCGCCAGCTCGGCCGGCGGTGTGGCGCCGAACCGCTCAGAGTCCTCCGCGGCAGCCGCCGCCTGTAGTGCCGCGGACAGGTCGGGAGTCGCGAAGTCCGTGCGCTCGAGCACCGTGTGCACGAGCGTTCCGAACGCCGCCCCCGACGGCAAGTCCGCCATCGGCGACACCGGGGCGGCTGGTGCATCGGCGGGCTCGTCCGCCTCCACCTCGGGCCGGTCGGGGGGCTCGTCGGTGATGCCGGGCGTCTCCGGCTCGCTCACCGCCACCGTCGCGGCGGACGCCTCGTGCAGCCCCGCCGTGATCCCGGTGTACGACGTCCGCCGCCACGCCGTGTCGAGCCCCCGGTCGAAGTCGCGCACCGACATGTCGACCGCCGCCGGGCCGGGAGCGGTCAACGGCTCCGTCGCCACCGGTCCGGGCTGCTCCGCGCTCACCAGCCCACCCGATGTGGCGGCCAGCCGTTCGAGCTGCTCGCGGGCGCCGTTCTCGTCGGGCACCGGGACCGAGTCGGGCACCGCTCCCCCGTCGGACCGTTCCCCGAACAGCAGCCGGTGCAGCGGCCCGCCCGGCGTGTTGTTGGTCGGCGCCCAATGCGCGATCACCTGTGACCGGGCGCGCGTCAGCGCCACGTAGGCCAGCCGCAGCGACTCCCCCGCGTCTTCGGCGTTGTGGGCGGCTCGGCGCTCGGCGTACCACGGCCCGGTCGGCCCGCCGACGTCAAGCACGCGCCCGACATCGTCGTGCGACCGCAGCTGCTCGGGATTGCCGCCGACCCAGCGGTCCCAGAGGAAGGGCGCGTAGACGACCGGGAACTCCAGCCCCTTGGCTCGCCAGATCGTCATGACCTGCACCGCCTTGGCGTCGGATTCGAGCCGCCGACTGCGTTCCTCGTCGATGTCGTCGCCGGCCTCGGCGATCCGGTGCTGCAGCCACTGAACCAGCGACGACACGCCAGCGTACCCCTCGGTGCGGGCCTGGTGCAGCGCCTGCCCGATGTGTCGCAGGTCGGTGAGGTCGCGCTCACCGTCGTCGCGCGCCAGCACCCGCTCCGCCAACCCGGTGGCGGTCGCCGCCTCCATCAGCGCGGCGACGCCCGTGTCGGTGAGCGTCTCCGCCCACCGACGCAGCTGGGCGCCGAGCACTTCCTGTTGCGCCTCGGTGGCCGTGGCCAGCTGGACGGCGGTCCAGCCGATGAAGCTCGTCAGCGCGGCGTTGCGGGCGAGCCCGGTGCGCTGCGGCTGCTCCAGTGCGGTGAGCAGGTCGAGCCATTCCCGCGCCGCCTCGGAGGCGAAGACCGAGCTGGTCGCCGTGAGCACGACGGGTACGTCGACCGCGGCCAGCGCGTCTCGTACGGCGGCGCCGGTGTCGTTGCGCTGCACCAGTACCGCCACGTCGGCCGCCTCCAGCGGTCGGCGTACGCCGTCGCGCTCGACGAGCTCGGCGCCGGACCCCAGCAGCCGGACGATGTCGGCGGCGACGTCTCGCGCGACGAACGGCCGCACCTTAGCCACCGTGAGCTTGGCCGAGGTCGACTCGTCGAACTCCGCCCGCGGCACTCGGCGCAAGCGCACCGGCGCGGCTACTGGAGCCCCGAGCAGGGAGGGCTCGCGGTGTGCGGCGTTGACGTCGTACAGCCGGATGCGGGGGTCGCCGAGCGCGGCGTCACCGAGCAGGTGCCGCAGCCCCTGCACGAGCGGCTGGTCGCTGCGCCAGTTGGTGCCGAGCGTGGCCTCGCCGACCGCGGCCCGCTTGGCCTGCAGGTAGGTGACGACATCGGCGCCCCGAAACGCGTAGATCGCCTGCTTCGGGTCGCCGACCAGAATCAGCGTGCGGTGGCCGTGGAAAGCCCGCTCGAGGATGTCCCACTGCAGTGGGTCAGTGTCTTGGAACTCGTCGACGAGCACGATCTGGTAGCGGGCGCGGATGCGCTGGCACGCCTCCTCGCCGGTCTCCGGGTGCATGAGCGCCGCGCGCAGGTAAGTCAGCAGGTCGTTGTAGTCCATCACCCGCATGGCTCGCTTCCGCCGGGCAGCCTCGTCGCTCGCGCGCTTGGCGAACTCGTAGCGCGTGCGCGCGGGCCCCGGCTCGGCGTCGTGTGGCTCGAGCCGGGCGGCCGAGTCGCCGACCGCGCCGGCAGTGAGGCCGGCCGCCGCGCCGAACGCCATGCCGTCGGGTGGCAGCGGGCTGTCGTCGCGCCCGTAGTCGGCGACGAAGAGGTCGGTGGCGACGTCAAGCACCAGGTCGCCGGTAGCTTCGGCGAACGTCACGTCGGAGTCGAGGTCGGCGGCGATGCCTAGCCCGGCGAGCATCTGCGAGCAGAAGCCGTGCGTGGTGGCGATCGTCGCGGCGTCGAAGTCGGCGACAGCGCTGGCCAGCCGCCGGTGCCGCCGCCGTACCTCGTCGTCGGGCGCGTCGGCCAGTAGGCGCACGACGTCGTCGGTGGAGCCGCGGGCGGCGGCGGCGGGGTCCGCGAGCGCAGCCGTCACCGCAGTCAACCGTTCGCGCACTCGCTCGCGGAGCTCGGCCGTAGCGGCCCGGCCGAACGTCACGAGCATCAACTCGTTCATCCGCACCTTGCCCTCGGCGAGATAGCGCGCAGCCAGGCCGGCGATCGTGTAGGTCTTGCCGGTCCCTGCGCTGGCCTCCAGCACCGTCGTCCCCTCAGGCAGCGGCTGGTGCGGCGCGTAGACCCGGACGTCTGCCTCCGTCATTCGATGACCTCCGCCTCGAGCAGCGGTGTCCAGATCGTGCGGGCCAGTTGCCCAAAGCGGTGCGGCTCGTCGGCGTAGTCCTCTTCGGGGTACGCCGGCTCCGCCAGCAGGTCGCTCAGCGTCGTCAGCCGCACTCGCCGGTGGTCGCCGTCGTCGAACTCCCCGTAGGCGTGATTGCCCTGGCCCTTGGTCTCCCACTCCTTGCCGGCGAGGGCCGCCGCGTTGCGTGGGTTGGTGCCGGTGCGGCGCTTGTCGGCGTAGGCGCAGGCTGTTTTTGGCGGCACCGGAAGCGGCCTGGTCAACCCCAACCGGTAGAGGCGGACGAGCGTGTCGAGGTGCTCGCCAGCGACGTCGGCGGACGGACCGGTCAGGAAGGACCCGATCACCGGATTCTTCCTGTCCCCCCGGCCGACGGCGACGGCCCGCCACGACGTGCCGGGGTCGTGTGCGCAGAGGGCGAGCAGCTGCAGCCAGGCCCGGATGCGGTGCTTCGCCGACAGCCGGGAGTACTCGATGCGGACGACGCGGTCGCCGTACACCCGCGGCACCGACCCGTCGAGACGCGTGCCCGACGGCAGAATGATCGAAACGTCCGCGGTGTTGGGCTCGCCCGTGCGCAGGCCGGTGCTCTTGTCGAGCACTGCGGCGACGTTGCCGGCGATGGGCTGGAGGACTGAGCCGCCGAGCGTGCCCGGTGGGAGCTCGCCGCGCAGCCGCTCCACCTGCCGGGCGTCGTCGACGGGCAGGCCCGCGAGGCCGGCTCGCAGCAGCCGGTCACCGACGGCCCACTCCTCCAGCTTGCTGGGGCAGACGGGGATGGCGTCGGACGGCTCGTCCTCCTCGTCGGCGGTGCGCAGCTCGAGCCGCTCGCGCAAAAAGGCGCGGACCGGGTGCTCGAAGAACCGGATCAGCTTCTCGAGCTCGACCGCGTCGGTCTGCTGAAGCTCGGGCAGCGGTCCGTCGAGAAAGGGCCGCGGCTCACTTTGGCCAAGCTGTCGAGCGACGCTGCCGGCGTACGACGCCTTGTCGAAGCTGAACGGAGCGCTCGCCGCCAGCTCCCCGACCGTGAAGTTGCGTGGGTCGAACGGCTGCAGCGGATGGCGCACCAGCACTCGGTCGCGGGCCCGGCACCGCGGCACGCTGGCCGTGCGGTCGAGTACGTCGAGCAGCTCGCCGAGCGGGACCGCGGGCGGCCGCTCGGCACCGGTGCGTTCGTCCGCGCCGGTGTAGAGGATGATCAGGCGCTCCTTGGCCGCCAAGATCGCGTCGAGGAACAGCTGCCGGTCCTCCGACCGCCGGTCGCGCTCCCCCACCCGCGGCGAGCGGGCGAGGATGTCGTCACCGTCGATGCTGGTGCTGCGCGGGAACACACCGTCGTCGAGGCCGAGCAGGCAGACGACGCGATGCGGCACCGACCGCATCGGCACCATCGTGCACACGGTGAGGTGGCCGGTGCGGAAGTTGGCGCGGGTGGGGCGTCCGCGCAGGCGATCACGCAGCAGCGCCCGTACGTCGGACAAGGCGAGCACGCGGCCAGCGGCCCCGTCGTGCGCGGAGGCGGCGGCACCGGCGAGCGTGGCGTTGGCCTGGGTGATCTGCCAGGCGTCGCGCAGTGTCACGTCGGTGAACAGGTCGACGGCTTCGGTGAGTGCCTGCAGCCAGGCCTCGAGCGGCTGCTCCTGTCGGAGTGCCGCGATCGTGGCGTCGAGCCGGTCGAGCAGCTCAGCCAGCCGGCCGGCCAGGTCGATCTCGGTGCTGTCAATGTCGTCGAGCGGAAGGGCGGAGCCGACCAGGCGGAGGTCCTCCTCATCCATCGCGACGCCGGCGAGCAGGCGGTCGAGCCCGTGGGACCAGGTGTTCTGCCCGACGCCGATGAGGCCGTAGCCGGCACGGGCCGGCGCGTCGAGCCCCCAGCGGACGCCGGCGCGGCGTACCCAGTCACCGATACGTTCCAGCGCCTCCTCGTCGAACCGGAACCGGCGTCGCACCGGCTGCATGGCCGCGAGGTCAAGGACCTCCGAAGCGGTGAGGCGCGAGTCGGCGAGCTCCAACAGCCGGGCGACGACGTCGAGCACCGGATTGGTCTGTCGCAGCGAACGGTCGGCCAGCCGGAATGTGAGCCGGTGTCCGGGGTGGACCTGCGCCGCGGCCGTCGGGTCGTCGGAGTCGTCGAGGACTTCAAGCCCCAGGCTGGCGCTGATCAGCGGCGCGTAGGCGTCGATGTCGGGGCACATCACGATGATGTCGCGAAGCTCGAGCGTGGGGTCGTCGGAGAGCAGGCCCAGCAACACCTCGCGCAGCACCTCGACTTGCCGGTGGCGCCCGTGGCAGGCGTGGACTTGCACAGTCGTGTCGTTGTCTGCCAAGGCGTGCCAGCCGGTGGGTGCCCGGTCGGCGCGCAGGTCGTCTTGCAGAGCTCCAAGGAGCGTGCCGCTAGCCGTTGTCGTGACGGGCAGATGTTCGTCGGCCGCCGCGCTGGCGTGCGCATGAAGGCGCACGTACATCTCCCGAGCGTCCCGGCCGAGCGACCGCAGCAGCGGGTGAGCCGGCGCCTCCGCCATCGGGTCCTCCCGCCGAGTCGAGACGGTGGTCGAGCCTGTCGAGACCACGTCCGCAAGCCGCCGCCACAACCCGTCGGAGGGAAATGGCAACCACAGATGCACATCGCGATGCACCGCCAACGCGTCCAGTACGACGAGCTGAGCGGTTGTCAGCCTCGTCGGCCCGAAGATCGACAACCGCTCGGGGAGGTCGACCAACTCCGGCTCCTGACGCAGTCGCTGGCATGCGGGGTACAACCGCTCCGCCGGACTCGCGGTGTCGATGTGCCGCCGCACGCGACGCCAAAGCTCCGCTTGCCAAGCCTGGTCGGCGTCGATCGGGCCGGCGTACCCGTCGGTGTCATCTCCGGTCTGCCAGTCGGTGAGCATGGTGGGGCGCTCGGCGGCGTACGCCGTGAAGAGCCCGGCCAGCTTTTGCGCGACCGTCATGCGCCGACCGCGGTTGACGCCACCCTCGACTAGTCCAAGGTGTCGGCCGAGGGTGCGGCACCAGTCCTGGCCGGCGCAGTCGTCGATGACCTCCAGCAGCGCCCAGGGCAGCCGGTTCTGCGCCCACGGATCGTCATCCGGGTCTACTCCGGTGGCTTCGACGAGGGCCTCACGGACGAGCCGGCTCGGTGAACGGAAGTCAACGTTCGCGCACACGCCGTCCGTCTCGCCGTTTTCGGCGCCCAACGACGCGGAGAGCGACTGAGCGATCCAGCGCTCCACACCCTTCGACGGCACCGCCACGATGTCCGGCACGAACGGGTCGGCCGGTATGGCGCCGAGCAGCCCGCCGAGCCCGATCCCCAACGCATCCGCCCGCTCCGCGCGATGAACGGTCAGCACCTCATGCCACCTCGCCGCAGTTCATGTCGTGACCATACGGCGACGCGCCGACAAAGCCAGCGGGTCGATCCGCTCCCCCGATGCCTCGTTCGGACCCAGCAGACCACCACCGCCCGTCGGCCACGCCAACGAACGCGCGTCACCATCCGCACTCGAGCAGCATCTGCGTGACCTGATCGCCTCTTGACAGGCTTAGCCGCAGACAGTGCGAGGTGCATCGGATCCTCCGCACTCTCGCCCTCAACCCCGGCTTGAGGTTCGGACGTCGTCGGTCGCACCTATGCCGTGGGCGTGTCGGTAGGCGGCATGGATCTCGGCGCGGATGCGTCCCCGATCAGAGACTGGGTAGCCGGCGTCGACCGCCCAGCGGCGTACCTCTGAGACCGTCGGCTGCGGGGCCGGCAGCGGTGGCGGCTCCGACAGCGTCGCCTCGAACGCCTCGGCGCCCGGCTCCTCGTCGAGCACGACGGCGGCTGCCCCCAGGAACCGGAACGTCCACTCCTCCGCCAGCGCCCGGGTGTCGCAGAAGACGATCGGGACGTTCGGCCAGCGCACCTGCGCCTCAGCGAGCCCGTCGGCGACCACGGCCGGACGCACCCGGTCGAGCTTGAACACGGCTGAGTAGCGGTCCTCGACCACCACGGCCGCCCGGGACAGCGCAGCGAGCTCTCCGAGGAGGTACTTGAGCTTGCCGCTGGTCAGCGTGGACACGAGGTCGGCCAGGGTCTTGCGTTCGACGGACGCTACGAGGTGCCCGTCGAGGACGACGCCGTAGTCGCCGACGTCGAGCCGGCCCCGGCTCGTCGTGGCCTGCTGCTTGGCGAAGGTGTAGGCGTAGCGCTCGCGGTTGTCGACCACGATCTCGAGCTCGCTGAGCCCCGACGCCCGGGCGCCGGGTACGGCCACGTTGGGCCGCGCCTGCTTGGCCGTTCGGGCGGTCTGCCAGAACACCGCCTCCCGGCCGCCGCGGATACGGGTGAGGACGAACTGCGACCGGTTCTCGCGGCCGCGGTCGAGCACCAGATCGATCGCCGCGCCACGGCGTACACAGGCCCGCACCGGCACCCGCTCGATGACGTCGGCGTCCGCCGGCCACTCGATCGCGCGGTGGCAGTACACCTTGCTGGTGCGCGGCCAGGTCTCACGCGACTTGAGTACGACGCCCGCTGCGCCGAGCGGAATGCGCAGCAGGTAGGGCAGCGTCGAACCCTCCTCGGGGTTGCGCGCGATCACGAAGTCGTCGACCACGGTCACCAGTCTGCGACAGTTGGCGCGTGATAGCAGGGAATGGTCAACGCGCCGCGGACGTCTTAGCGGCGTGCAGATACCTCGGATCGTCGCTTCGGCGACGGCGCTCGTCCTGCCGCTCGCTGTGGTGACCGGCTGCGGCACCACCCAGCGGGCTTCCGACGACGACTCGCGGGCTGTGGCAGCGCCGCCCGCTGCGGACGGCGGCGACGACCTGCCCGATGGCATCGTGCCAGCGGGGTACGACGGCCGGTTCCGCGCGACCCTCACCGTCCTGGAGAGCCCCGACCACGGGCCGCAACTGTGCTCCGCCGTGCTGAGGTCGTACCCACCCCAGTGCAGCGGCCCAGACGTCGAAGGGTGGAACTGGGACGCCGTACGCGCTGAGACGGTGAACGGTACGACGTGGGGCCACTACACCGTGACCGGCCGGTTCGCCGACGGCGTCTTCACGCTCACCGAGCCGCCGACGTCGCCAGACGATGCAACCGACGAGCCCGCCGCTGACGACGAGACGCCGGTGGCTGCCTGCCCCGAGCCTGCTGGTGGCTGGGTGCCGCCGGACCCGGAGCGGGCGACGTACGCCGCTAAGGAGCAGACTGAGTCCGGCCGATGCATCAGGCTGTCACTTGTTGTGATGCTATGATGCACCGATGCGTACGACGGTAACGCTCGACCCCGATGTCGAGTCCCTCATCAGGCGAGCCATGCGCGAGCGCGGTCTGACCTTCAAGGAAGCGATCAATGAAGCCATCCGGGCCGGGACCGCGGGGTCTTCCCGGCCGGTGGGCAGGCCCTTCCCGACCGCTGACATGGGGGAGCCGCTGATAGACGTGACCAAAGCCCTGCGGCTCGCGGGCGAGCTGGAGGACCAAGAGCTCGCGGCCCGGCTCGCTCGGGGCGCATAGCATGCTCATTGTCGACGCCAACGTGCTCATCCACGCCGTCAACGAAGGCTCGCGTGAACACACCACCGCGCGAGATTGGCTGCGCCAAGCACTGCTCGGCAGCGAGGCGGTCGCGTTCGCGTGGACCGTCGCGCTGGCCTTTCTGCGCCTCAGCACGCACCCTGCGGTGTTCCCGCGCCCGCTGAGCCCGACGCGGGCTGCGGGCATCCTCGAAACCTGGCTCGAAGGACCGCCCGCGGTAACGATCGAACCGACCCGGCGGCACCTCGCCCTGATGAGCGGGCTGCTCGAACGCGCTGGAACCGCCGGCAACCTGGTCGGTGACGCGCATCTCGCGGCGCTGGCACTCGAGCACGGCGCGACCATCGTGTCCTTCGACCGCGACTTCGACCGCTTCGAGGGCGTAGCCCTGCTCCGCCCTGGATAACGCCCTGACCATGCGAGCCCGCGGGAATGCGGGAGCTATGCTGTGCGTTCTAGGCCGATAGTTGAACTATCAACATCTGAGCCTGGACTTTCTGAGAGGAAGCCGCCATGACCGTACAGACCCTGGATCCCGAGATCCTGACCGGTGACTACACCCTTGACGCCGCGCACAGCCGCATCGGGTTCGTGGCGCGCCACGCGATGGTCACCAAAGTCCGCGGGCAGTTCAACCAGTTCGAGGGCAAGGCGCACCTCGACTTCAGCGACCCAGAGGCGTCGACGCTCGAAATCACAATCGAAGCCAACAGCGTCGACACTCGCAACGAGCAGCGCGACGGCCACCTGCGCACCAACGACTTCTTCGACGTACCCAACCACCCGCAGATCACCTTCACGTCCACGTCGGTCGAGAAGCTCGACGACGAGCACTACCGGGTTACCGGTGACCTGAGCATCAAGGGCGCCACCAAGCCGGTGACGGTCGACTTCGAGTACGCCGGCTCGGCCAAGGACCCGTACGGCAACATTCGGCTCGGCTTCGAGGGCTCGACCACGGTCAACCGCCGCGACTGGGGCGTGGAGTGGAACGCCCCGTTGGAGACCGGCGGCGTCCTCGTGGGCGACAAGGTGACGCTCGAGTTCGAGGTCTCCGCCGTTCAGGTGCAGCCCGCAGCCTAAGTCGAATCGGCGGCGTTGGGGCAGGGCGGGGGCAACGCAATGCGCGGCTGACCGGCGTACCGAGCGCGAGTCGCACGCCCCCTGGCCTCGATCGCCCGACTGACCTCCGCCGTTCCTGCTACGGCCGGAACGAGGTAACAGCAGTCAAACCTGTTGTTTGGGAACCCTGCTGCCAGCCAGTCGAATAGGTGATCTCGACAGCATCGATCACCACCCGCCCCCGTCGGTCGGAGTGGACACGTGCGACGATCTGGTGACGAGTTCCGTGCCCAATCGTCAGGTCAACACCAGTCAGCGGTTCGACAGAGCCGCAGTAGCGATCGATGCTTCCTCTTGCTGCACCGATGCCTCCGCCGCGGCACAACAGCAAGTCGATATCCGCACCTGCAATGGTCTTGCTGATGTCAGGTCGCACGGACTCGATCGTTACAACCTGTCGCTCGCCGTCTGTCGGGAGGTCCGCGATCCCGACGAAGGCAGTGGCGCCAACTGAGCTGCGGAGCCCAACGCGACCCCCACCAGCCGAGTCGAAAGCGGTGGGGTGCCGCCATATCCAGCCGACGACGGCCAGTCCGCCCAGCAGCATCAGCGCTGCCACGATCATGACTGTGCGGCGGAGCCGCCGGTGCGTGGCCGGCGGCTCGTTGGCGGGTGCGACAACAAACGCCATGCGACTCCTCCGTCGAGCGGGAGCCTACGCCGTTCTCACCGGAGCTGCCCGCCGGTGCGTTGGGAGACCGGCAGCGCGCGGTGCTGGTACTGCGGTTCTACAGGACATGTCCGAGGCACAGATCGCGAGCACGGTCGAGTGCTCCGTCGGCACCGTGAAGAGCCAGACCGCCCGCGGACTGGCAAATCTGCGGGCACACCTACAGCGCGCTGCAGCCCAGTTCGACGACGAGGAGGCTGACGTGAACGCGTACACCGACGACGAATTGGCAGAACGTATCTCGCGCGGCGACTGGGCGCTGGACGTCGACCCGCCCGCACTGGAGGACGTCGTCGGCGAAGTGCGGCGGCAGCGTCGCCGGCGTACGACGATCGGTGCGGGTGTCGTCACCGGCCCGGTCGCCGCCGCCGCGGTGACCGCCGTCGTCGGCCTTACGCCCGACAGGCCGTCTGCGCAGGATCCCCCGGCCACCAGCCCGTCGGTGAGCACACCGAAGGTCGAGGGCTCGCCATCGAAAGGGCCTACGACTCCGACCTCGAAGCGGTTCGCCAACTGTGAAGACGCCACGGGCAGATTGCTGTTGTCAACCGGCCGCTATGGCGGTCCGCCGCAGCGTCCGTCCCAGGTCGCCTACATCGAGAACATCGGTCACCGGCCGTGCTCGCTGGTGCTGCCGGCGTTGAGGATCGGCTCCAAGACGGGAGCAACGAGCGTCGATGTGCGCTCCGCAGATCAAGGCCCGTGGACGCTCCGGCCCGGGCGGGCGCTCATCATGACGGTGGTGGCGCCGCCGCCGTCCACCTGCCGCAAGGTCCGCAACCCTGCCGAGTCGCGCCGCTTCGCGATCGACATAGATGTCGGCGTCTACACGCTCTACTTCCCCGGGGATGCGGGTGGACCGCTGCGCGCCGCCGGTCCTCACCGAGGCTCGCGTCGGCACGGGGCCGTCGCGCTGACGGAAGGCCGCGCCCAGCTGGCTTGGCGCTTTCCGGGCTACTCCCCGTTGACGGGCGGCGGCTCCGGTTCACCCTCGCGCTCGTCTCGGGCTGCCCACTCCAGCAGCGGCTCCAACGAGAAGACCGCGTCGTCGATGCCCTCGTGTACGTCGCCGAGCTTGGCGAACCGGTCAGGGACCGTCGCGATCGTGCAGTCGGCGGGCAGTACGTCGTCGACCTCGTCCCAGGTGATCGGTGTGGAGACCGTCGCATTGGGCGTGCCGCGCACCGAATAGGCGCAGGCGATGGTGTGGTCCCGCGCGTTCTGGTTGTAGTCGACGAACAGCTGGTCAGGCGCTCGGTTCTTGCGCCACCAGGTGGTGGTCACGTCACCGGCTGACCTCCGCTCCACTTCACGCGCGAACGCCAGCGCTGCGCGGCGTACGTCGGCGAACCCCCACCGCGGCTCGATCCGCACGTACACGTGCAGGCCATTCCCGCCGGAGGTCTTCGGCCACCCGACGGCACCGAGCTCGTCGAGCACCTCGTGGCTGACGTGCGCCGCCCGCCGGACCGTGTCGAAGCTGCACTGCGGCATCGGGTCGAGGTCGATCCGCCACTCGTCGGGCCGCTCGGTGTCGGCACGTCGGGAGTTCCAGGGGTGGAACTCGACGGTCGACATCTGCACCGCCCAAATCACATGGGCCAGCTCGGTGACGCACAGCTCGTCGGCGTGCCGGCCGTACCGAGGGAAGTGCACACGGACGGTCTCCATCCAGGGCGGCGCTCCCTGCGGCAGCCGCTTCTGGTGGACCTTCTCACCGCCGACACCGTCGGGGAAGCGGTGCAGCATGCAGGGCCGCTCCCGCAGTGCTCGGACGATGCCGTCGCCGACGCTCAGGTAGTAGTTGGCGAGGTCGAGCTTGGTCGCGCCGGTCGCGGGGAAGTAGACCCGGTCGGGGTTGGAGATCCGCACCGTGCGGTGACCTACCTCGAGCTCTACAGAAGGCGTCTTGCTCCCAGCAGGTGTCATTGGCTCAACTTAGAGCGTCTCCCGACGTGCAGTGCGAAGCATGACCCTTGGCCCCGCCGAGCTGATCCGGAGGTAGACTTATACCATCTGGGGGTAGAGAGGTGTAGCACTGTGAGCTTGAACATAAAGAGCGAGCGCGTGCACTCCCTTGCCCGCGAGGCAGCCCGGCGGACGGGCAAGTCGCAGACGAGCGTCATCGAGGAAGCGCTCAGCACGCTGCTCGCCGACCTCGAGCGCACATCCGACCCAGGCGACCGGGTCGCAGCAGCGCTCGACATCGCAGCTGACTTCGACCGGCGGCTGTCGGCAGAGGATCGCGCCCGCCTGTCGACCGACCTGCTGTACGACGATCGCGGCCTGCTGGCGTGATCGTCGATACCTCCGCGATCATCGCCATTCTGACGGGCGAGCCTGAGCAGGCGGCGTTCACCCGAATGATCATCGAGTCAGCAGGCGCCCGGATGGCTGCGGCCACCTTCCTCGAAACCGCCTTGGTCGTCGACGACTTGGGCGACCCGGTGAAGTCGCGGCGTCTCGACGAGCTCATCGAGGCTCTCGGCATAGACATCGTGGACACCACCGCCGAGCATGCCCGCATCGCCCGCGCGGCGTACCGGGACTTCGGCAAGGGCAGCGGCCATCCGGCGGGGCTCAACTTCGGTGACTGCTTTGCTTACGCCTTGGCAGCAGCCACGAACGAGCCTTTGCTGTTCAAGGGTGACGACTTCTCCCACACCAACCTCCAGGCGGCCGCAGGCTGAAGTGACGGCTGGCGTTTCCTGGCTTCACTCCGTCACCGCTGGCTGATGAGCTCGACCGAGCAACGGATTCCCGGTGCGGTGAGGAGCCTGGCGTCTGCCGTGACGAGCGGACAGTCAAGGGCTTCTGCCAAAGCGATGTACACGGCGTCGTACATGGTGACGTTCGCCTTGAGCTGCGCCGCGCGGCTGAGGAACGGCAGCGTTGGATACCGGTGAACCGGGAGGCGGGTCAGGTCGGCCACCGCCTCGTCGAACCGGGCCTCGGTGATGTCACCCGTGAGCCAATGCTTACGGAGCACCGCCGCAGTCTCGACGTCAGCCAGATCTGGCGCGCTAAGCCCCTCCGCACCAGCCAGAGCGGTCCGCGCCGTCTCACCGTCGGGTCCGTCGTCGCCAACGGCGTTGACGAGCACGGATGCATCCACCACGATCAACGGTCGCGGTCCTGCCGGAGGTCGTCGACGGCTTGGGCCAAGCCGATGCGGCCTCCCTGCCGGGTTGCGATCTCGGACAACACTTCCTCCAGCGTTGGACGCTCGGCTAGCCGATGGAGTTCGGAGATCAGGTACTGCTGCAACGACTGTCCGCTGCGTTGGGCACGCTGTTGCAAGGTGGCGTGCAGGTCATCCGGCACGTCACGTACGAGTATGTTTCTCATGCTTGCATTATGCAAGCATTGTGCTTCAGACTCCAGCAGGATCCCGGTCGGCAGCTGCGGACGCGCGTGCACGGCTGCTCGCGAGCAACTGAGACACCCTCTGAGGCGAGATCTCAAGGAGCGTCGCCACGTCCGCTCCAGTCAGGCCAACGTCAGCCAAGCGCGTGGCCGCCTGACGCGACAGCGCCGCGGCCGCTCGCTGTTGCTCTGCCAGCGCTCGCACCGCCTGCCTGGCCCGCTCTACCTCGTCCGACACGGGCTCGGGCAGCACTGGTGCGAGTTCGATCTCGATGTCAGCTTCATCCACGTCAGCAACGAAGGCGATCGCTTCCCGCATCAAACGGTGGGCATCGCTCAGTCGGCGGGACTCGGAGATCGCGCCCGGGTGCTCCCGGCATTGGAACACCCACACGGGGCCGGCACCTCGCTCGGCAGTCACCGTATAGCGCGTCACCGCCACCATCCCTTCCCCAGTACCTCAGTGAACTGGTCGAAGAACTTACCCACCGTCACCTCGTCGATCTCGCTGTGTCGTTTGTGCGTGGACCGGACATGCCCGACCGTGATACCGGTGTGGTTGGTCAGTTCCTTCACCTCGAATGCCAAACCCTGCCGCTTCGCCTCGGTGCGAAGCTTCTTGATGACTGCGGTCCGCTTCATCAGCGTAACTCTAGTCCCCCTAGAGAGCAACGATCAATCCCCCCTAGAGGAATTGGGGGCCCGACAATGGACACCGCTCCGGCGCCTCACTCGTCGTCAGTGGGTCGCATCAGTCGAGCTCGAGAGGCACTTTCGCGGCGTACCGAGCGAGGCCGTCCAAGTTGTCATCGTCCGGAGCGCTGCCGGTCAGGATCTCCACGTCCCTCGCGGCCAACTGGCGGCGGCGCCCGCGTTCGACCGCTCGGGAAACCACCGCTGCCCGGCTGCGCGCTCTCCCGTCGGCCACCGCCTGGTCGATGAAGTCCACGATCTCATCTGGCAAGCGAACCGCGATCCGTCGAGTCATACCAGAACGCTACGACTCTAGGGTGCGTCACCGTGCTCGGCGGTTTCTAGAGACCACGATGCCCTTAAGCCCAAGACTGGCCGGGTTTCCCGCAGCGCATCGTCGCAAGAGTCAGCAGCAGCGCTCGTCGGCTAGCCTCGCTGACCGCTGGTCGCTGGCCGCTGCAACCCGCCGGTCGAACCCGTACAGGCGGCTGGCGTTCGCACCGAGAACCGCGCATTCGGCTGCAGCGGGAAGCGCAGCCCGTCTGACGCTGCCCACCGGCTCCGGCTCCCATGGGAACGGGAGGTCAG
The DNA here is from genome assembly GCA_030447865.1 of Nocardioidaceae bacterium. Taxonomy (GTDB): domain Bacteria; phylum Actinomycetota; class Actinomycetes; order Propionibacteriales; family Nocardioidaceae; genus JAUJOE01. The sequence continues at coordinate 264,402 of JAUJOD010000003.1, read as the reverse complement.
AGCCGAGCAGGAAGCGGTCTGCACCGAAGCGTCCGACCAGGTAGCGCAGGTAGGCCGGGTCGAGGACGACGCTGTCGAAGTGGAGCCGGCAGATCGAATCGCTGGGGTCATAGTCGCTGCCTGACAACCCGAGTTCGTGGTTGCGGATGATCCGCCCGGCGACTGCCGCGAACGCGCCGCCACCGTGCGCCGCGATGACGGTCAGACTTGGGTGCCGCACCAGCGCGCCGGAGTAGATCAGCCGGGCGAGCGCCACCGCCGTCGGAGCAGCGCGGCCCACCGCGTTCTTCAAACCGGCGCCGCGGAGTTCGCTCGGTACTTCCAGGAACGTCGGGTGCAGCAGCACCGGTATCGAGAGCGACGCCGCCGCCTCCCACACCGGCTCCAGCTCGCCGCTGCCCAGGTGGAGATCGGGGATGTCGGTGCCGATCATCACGCCTCGGCAGCCGAGCTCGTGCGCCGCAACGAGCTCGGCTACTGCGCGGTTCGGGTAGCCCATCGGGATGGTGGCCATCGGTTCTGTGGCCGGGAAAGCGGCGCATTCCGATGCCAACGCCTCGTTGTAGCAGCGGGCCCAGTCCGCGGCGACGGCTTCGGGCAGCGTGTACCCGAAAAGGTCAGTCCAGGGGCCGAGCAGTTGCAGGTCGACGCCCTGCTGGGCGCCACACGCGGCGATCGTGGCGGTGCTGAGCATGGCAGGCGGCATCGGTGGCGGGGCCGCCATCCCCGAGAACCGGAACACCGGGGCAGCTCCGTCCTGCTCGACGTCGACGCCGGTGAACAGCCCCCCAGCCGCGCGGGTCACCACCTCACGGGGCACGGCATGGACGTGCACGTCAACGACGCAGCCGCGCTCCGGCTCAGCGGTCATCGTCTCGAGGTCGGACTATGCATCCGGGAAGCAGACGTTGTCGTACAGGTCTTCGGGCTGTACCTCGATCGGCTCTCCCGCGTCGGACAGTACGTCGATCGCCTCGGCGACGTCGGACTCAGCGACCCAACCAAGGGGCTTGCCCTGCGTGTCGTCTGTGACGAGCAGGTCGAACATGTTCACCAGCTGCCCGCGGGCGATGGTGGGGTTGACGTTGGGGAAGCTCTTCAGCATCGCGTCGATGGCCGCGTCGGGGTCATCCTGGGCCGCCTCGAGTCCTTTGTACGACGCCCGCACGAACCCGCACAGGGTTTCTGAGTCGTTCTCGATGCCCTCGTCGCTGGCGATGATGGCGAGGTTCATCAGCTCGAAGTCGGAGTCTGACCACAAGATGGACTGCACGCCCCCGGTGAGCTCGGCGACCTGGGGCGCGTGGTAGGTGGTCCACCCGAGGATGCCGTCGATGCGTCCAGCCGCGAGCGCGGCCGACTGGGCGGCCTCCCCCATCGTGACGGTGTTGACCGCGTCTGCGTCGATGCCTGCCCTGGCCGCGTAGGCCTCGAACAGTGGGATGTCTCCTTGGTCCATGACGACGGTGGCGCCTTCCAGGTCGGTCGGCTCGTCGATGTCGCTTCCTTCATCCGTCACGATGGCGAGCGGGCTGCGCTGCTCCCAGCCGCCGATGACCTTTACGTTGGCGCCTTGACCCCGTAGCACCGCCACGGCGTCGAAGCCCGCAAGGCCGATGTCGTCGTCGCCGGCGTCGATGAGGGCGACGGTGGAGTCCGAACCGTTGCCTTCGCCGAACTCGACATCCAGCCCCTCTTCCTCGTACCAGCCATTCTCGAGCGCCAACATCAACGGGGCATGGGTGCCGGTCGCGTCGACGTTGAGGCGCACCGACACCGGCTCCAGACCACCGTCGCCGGCTGGAGCGTCGTCGTCGCCGCCACCGCACGCCGCGGTGAGGAGTGCCGAGGCGGATGTCACCGCCGCGACCATGGTCGCTCTGCCGCGCGGTGTTGTGCGGGTTGTCGTCATTGTCGTCGCTTTCGTGTCGAGGGAGGTTGTGTCTGTCTCATGCTGGCGTCGGGGACGTCTCTGATCAGTTCAAGCTCCCATCTGCTCCAGCCGCCGGGAGCGACTCCAGGGGACGAGAAGCCGCTCGAGCAGCTCGATGGCGACGTACATCGCGACACCGATCGCCGCCATGACGACGATGCTCGCGAAGACAAGCTCGGTGTTGAGGCTGCCCATGGCGATGACAGTGAGGTGACCAAGTCCCTTCCCGGCGCCGACGAACTCTCCGACGAGCGCACCGATGACCGCGAAGGTGACGCCCACCTTCAAGCCGGCGAAGAAGACGGGTAGCGAGCTGGGCAGGCGGAAGCGGGTGAAGGTCTGCCAGGTCGAGGCGCCCATCGACCTGGCGAGGTAGATCATCTTCGGCTCCAGGTCGTTGAGACCGGTTGCGGTGTTTACGACGATGGGAAAGAAGGCCACCAGGAACGCGAGGAGAATCTTCGGTGTCATGCCGAAGCCCATCCAGACTACGAGCAGCGGCGCGATGGCGACCTTGGGCACGACCTGCGAGATCACCAGCACCGGGTAGATCGTCCGAGCGGCGAGCGCCGAGAAGGTGAGGAGGATCGCAACGGGTATGGCGACCCCGACGGCCAGCAGGAATCCCCACAGGCTCTCTTGGAACGTCACCCAGCTCTCCTCCATCAGCAACTGACGGCTTTCCCACAGAGTCGCCAGCACGTCTTCTGGCTGAGGCAGCAGGAAACGCTGGATGTCGAAGATGAGGATCGCCAGTTTCCAGACGACGAACAGGGCAATGACGGGGAGCAGGTAGAGACCGAGCTCGCGGAGCAGCCGCCGGAAGCTTCGCTTCCCCTTGATCGTCTCGACCCGCGGCCGACGCGGATCTTCCCCAGCGTCCGGTGGGAACCCGTCGCGGGAGGCGGCACCCTGCGCCAACGTCTCGGCCATAACCTCACTGCCCTCCAGCTGTGGAGTACAAGGCCCCGGGTCTGGTCTCCGCCCGGTCCCGGATGACGCCCATGTCCTCAAGTCGTGACCGGATCCGCCCGGTGATGGCGGCGAACTCCGGCGTCTCGCGGACAGACAAGTGCCGGGGGCGGGGAAGGTCAACCACCAGCTCGTCGACGATGCGACCCGGCGGCGGGCCAAAGACAAGTACGCGGTCCGACAGCAAGACGGCCTCAGAGATGCTGTGCGTGATGAACAAGACGGTTGTGCCCAAGCCCTCAAGAAGTGTCTGGATGTCCAGCGCCATCTGGTCTCGGGTCATCGCATCCAGGGCGCCGAACGGCTCATCCATGAGGAGAAGGGGTGGCTCATGAACGATGGCCCTGCAGATCGAGGCACGTTGCCGCATGCCGCCCGACAGCTCATGCGGGTAGACATCGGCGAACTCCGACAGCCCCACCATGTCGAGCAGTTCGACGGCCCGACGACGCAGGCGGTCCTTCGGGATCTTTCGGAAGGCCCCCTGCATGGTGATGTTGTCGATCGTGTGCTTCCACTCCGCGAGCAGGTCCTCCTGGAACACGATCCCGACGTCGCTGATCGGCGACTTCACGCGTTCTCCCTCGATCTCGACCGCGCCGGTGGTCGGCTGGGTGAGACCGGAGATGAGCATGAGGAGCGTCGACTTTCCGCAGCCACTTGGGCCCACGACCGAGAGAAACTCCCCTCGCCTGAAAGTGAAGGAGGTCTTGTCCAGCGCGTGGGTGATGGTCGACTTCGCCCGGTAGGACTTCGACAAGTCGGTTACCCGGATGAACGGCTCCGGGGCCTTGGCCTCGAGTGCTTCAGATGTCGACTGACCCACTAGAGGTCCCCTCCCCTCACAGCCAGTTGGTCGGTCCGCCCCGACGAGCCACTGGTAACGATAATCGATTCTTGAACCTAGGCTTCACGCCCGAGGTTGTCAAGGAAAAGCGCAACCACCCGGCGCAAAACCCGACGTGCCGAGACGGCGCGGCGAAGGCAAACCAAACCCGACGGCCGAGACGGCGAGAACCACGGCTCGGCGCCCCCATGGGGTCCGACCGTCGGGGAAGATAAGCGGCAGGCCGAGGATCAGCATGAGCCAGCCGAGGCCCCACGCCGTGGTGCCGACAACCCCGAGCCAGCCGGCGGTCTCCGCCTGACCGTTCGCGAGCGCGCGGACGGCCAGCGCGAGGGACCCCTCCCCCAGTCCCCAGATGCAGCTGCCGGCCAGCATCAGCCGCCCGACCGGATGATCCGGCCGGGTGAGGCTGATGATGACGGCGACGGTCGCGTAGGTAGCGACCATGAGGAGGATGGCCAGCTCGTTGACGGGGGTACCGGGTGGGCGGGCGAGGAGGACAACCGACAGTGCACCGGCGACACCGAGCAGTCCCGCCAGCACGACGCCAACGATCCTCGCCATGCGCATCCCGCCATATCGTGACACAGCGCGTCGCCCGACGACCCGGGATCCGAGGGTGTACGTCGGCCGGCTAGGACGCTTCCGGGCGGTGCCGCAGCAGTGACACCGCGATGCCGATCCACCACACCAGCCAGACCAGGGTGGCCCAGTCCTGCTGGCCGATGGCAGCGGCGGGAACCGACGCGAGAAGCACAACGCCGGTGACCAGCCCGCCCCAGCCGACCCAGCGGCGCATGGCGCCGTCCTGCCGCGCCGCGATGGCGAGGCCGATGGCGTGTGCGCCGAGCAGCGACAGGCTCAGGAAGTAGCCGAAGATGCGGATGTTGTTGATCGCGAAGGCCGTGTCGACGTCCAGGCCGTTCTGCGCGCCGTAGCGCCGCTGCTCCGGCCGGGAACCCGACCGCCATCGTGACCGCGACGTACCCCATACCGGCCATCAGCGCGGTCTGGGCGGCCCACCGGCCAACTTCGGTACGCCGACCAACCGCCCTGGCGAGGAAGACAAAGGCCGGGATCAGCAACACAAAGGCGAGCGTCTCGAGCATGCCGCCGGCCATGATTTTCGCCATGTCGCCTTCGACGTAGCCCTTCTGGATCCCCTCGGTGCCTTCCTGGAACAACGGGCTCTCAAACGCGAGCGCGATCCCCGCGAGCATCACCACCACGTGGGCGAGCGCGAAGCCACCGGCGGCTCGCCACAAAGTTCTGGTCGGCGCGTCGGCGGTTAGCGCGTAGGTTTTCGTCGAAGGTGCGGTTGAAACTGCTTGGGACATGGTCCCTCCCATCGGGTCAAGCGGACGCGGGCGATCCGTGTCCTGCCATCCGAAGGGTCGTACGTCGCGAGCGCCGTAACATCGGGCCGCTTCCCGTCGCCACCGGGAAGAGTTCCCGAGGGCCTCAATTCGGGCGGTCCGAGTACTCGTCAAGTCGTTGTCGGGCTCTTTCCCTCAATTCATCGTCGAAGAGCGGCTGAAAGCGTTCTTCGAGGACAAGGTGTTCGACGGTCAGGTCAAGGCGATGCCTCATCCATAGCTGAGTGAAGCCTTGTGATGGTGCCGTTGACAGGACGAGTCGCCTAGCCGTCTCAAGCCCACCGTGTTCCCCGAGCATGCGCAGGAACAAAGTTGCGTTATAGCCGGCTTCCTTCTTGGCCCGGTCATATATGCCGACCATGCGTCGCTGGAACTCAGCTACCAACTCGTCCTCGGCCGTCATGGCTGTCTCCCTTGAGTTTCATCGGTCGTTCGGCCGCCGGAAAGGCCTTCGTGCGTGGCAAGGTCAGTCGTCTTCCCGATCGGCGTGACGGCGAGTGTTCGCACGCTCGGCCGTGGTGCGAAGCGAACGACCTGCCACCTTGAACCGTCGACCAACGATCTGTGCCGTGGACCGGGAGACCTCGCGAGCGGCTTGGCGGGCGGCGCCCGCTTCTTTGCGGAGTTGGCTGAAGGCATCCCGGACGCCGGGATCTTCGTATTCAGGTAAGGCCTCAATACTCCCTTGGCGGGCGCGTGCAAACTCCGCAGTATCCGCCCAAACGTATTGCAACTCTTTACGCACTGCTCTCCGCGAAAGCGGCCGGTGGATTTCCAGTGGGCGTTGCATCCCAAAGTCTCTGAGCTTCTTCCCGACGCTCTCCATCAGCTGCGCATCGGCGATGGCTTGTTCCTGGTACCACTCACGAGTCGACTCAACAGCCGACATCAACAAGTGAGGCTCGACCTGGCGAACCCGCTGGAGGCGAAGTCGCTGCCATAGGTGGAGCGTCGCCTCAGTCACCTGAAGCAGTCGCAACGTCTGTCCTAACATCTCGCTCTCGGCGACTTCACGGATCTGGTCAGCACGGTCTTCGAGATCTGACCCAGTGTCCAACGCCTGAATAGACGTCCTGAGGTGCTGTCGCAGGCGCTCTGCGAGATTTTCGAGCGACGGGCCGAGAGCAGCGATCGAGTCCCAGTCGGCGGAGATGAGGGGCGCACCCTCGGACACATGGCGCTCTATGCGGGACACCACGCGAAACGATCCGATGACGTCGCCTGCCCGCTCCGCTTTCGCCAGCCTCAGAAGTTCGTCGACCTTTCCCTCCACCCGCGCAACCGCTGCTTGCACGTCTTGGATCGCCATCTTGAGGGCCATCCCCACCGCAGCGGTCTGGAGGGAAGCTGCCTGCACAGGGTTGAAGTTCGCAGGCTTCCAGACGAGTTGTCCTGCGTACCTGCCACCGTCTCCCCGGACGGCCATGCGATAAAACCCGTCCGCTGTCTTGTCCGGCATACGCTCCTTGATGGCGGCTAGAGACGCGCTCGAGAGCTGCACATATCTTCCAGAGGCATCAAGTGTGGCAACCCCCGTAGCTGCTAGCGCAGCCATGTCCGCCGGAGGAATCGTCGAGGCGTCAGCTCCACGACCCGGTTGCGCGATCGACTCCGTCAGCCGCGCAACAAGCAGCTCAATGTCGCCAGGCGGACCGATGACCATCAGTCGTGCCTCATCCAGACTGACGACCAGGTCGCTGGACTGAGGTTTGGACCGTTGATGCTCGCTCATAGTCAAGGTCTAGCAGAAGCGACCCACTGGGCAGCATGCGAAGGATACGGTCGCCCTCTGGCAGAGAGCCCCGCTGACCAACACTCAATTTGGGACACCCGGCAGCCCGAGTTGGCCAGACCGAGTCGGCCAAGGAGCTCAACCCGGTGTTCTGGGGGTTGGTCACGCTACGGCTACACGGTCGTCGTACCTCCCTGAGAGGAGTGGACCTACTTGCGCATCGTCGCCTGGCTACTCACCGACATCAGAGTGCGCGGCCGGTGGCGACAGCACCAGCTACACGCACGCCAGCCAGGACGGCGTCGGCTGGGTTCGCGGCGGCAGACCCACTCGATGGGGCTGACGCGAACGGCATTCGCAGCGGTCCGACTTCCCAACCGGTCGATCCGTTGATACAACGAGCTGGTGCTCGAAGCGGGAGTCAGCCTCTTGGTCCGTGAATCCGCTATGACCTGGCTCGACGGCCGCGACGGTGATCTGGTGACCCAGGCCGCGCTGACCGAATTTGAGTACGACGGTCACCGGCTTCCGTTGATGGACCGTCAGCGCGGCATCCGCAAACCCGCCGGGTTGGACGCCGCCCTATCGACTCGAACGGTGTACACCGAGCCGGGCCAAATGCGGCCGTACGCCGAAGCGGAAGGTCCCGACGGCCCGATCCGCTACAAGTACCGCGGCGACGACCCGCTTCATCTCGAGAACCGAGCGTTACGCCGCGCCTACTTCGACGGTCTGCCACTGATCTGCTTCGTCGGCGTGGCTCCCGGCGTGAAACTCCAGGGTCTCGCTCGATTTCCTGGGGGAAACTGCCGTGCGTTCGATCGCATTTGGGCTGTGCCCCAGGTGGGTGTCAGGCCGCGTATTTTCGACATGAAGATCGCCGTCGTACGAGGCGCGGTGTTGGCCTCCAAGCCGCCACCTATCGAGCTGTATCAGTCGTCCATCGCGATCAAGTACAGGCCAAACCACTCTGGTGAGGCCAACGGGCAATGACGTCACGTTTCGGTTGGTTGGACCATGACGATGCGCAGCGCGCGCACATGATGGAGATCGTCAAGCATTTTCAGGACCAAGGGAGTGTTGACGAGCTAGGGATTGGCAGCATAAGGGACGCGTTCTCTGACTCGTTCTTCCCCGGGACCTCGGTGCTTCATACGCGGGCGCGGTACCTGCTCTTCATCCCTTGGCTGGTGGCCGACGTGGCACGCAATGGTTGGTCGGGAGACCAGTCACGGAAGGCGTTGCGGGATGCCGAAGTCAAGCTAATCCGCTCACTGATCGCTGGCGGCGAGCAGGCGGGTGTGATCGGGAGCCAGGCGCAGGAAAGGCTCAAGACGATGCCGAGCCAGGTGTACTGGCCGGCGTTGGGTCGACTAGGGCTTCGGCGCTGGGACGTAACCATCGACGGCTACTTTCGGACCGCATCCCAGAGAGTGCGGTGGAGCACCGAGGTGAGCGCTGCGGACGCCGAGTCCGTGCGGGTCGACCTAGGACTCGACTCGGCGTTGCCACCGCAGCCCGATGGACTGCTTACCGAGACGACCTTCACTCTGACCTCCGACGAGGCGGACATGCTGAAGGGGGTTTTCGTGCGTCTCCCGTCCACCTCCGTGCTGGCCTGGCTAGGCGCCCACGCCGACTCAGCGGCCGCCGACTGGATCTGGCAGCATCCCCAGTTCGGCGACATGCCGGACCAACACCGGGCACGGATCGACCACGCCCGTCGGTTGCACCACGTCTGGCACGGGGCACCGGTCCTCTATAACCTGATGCTGGCCCGACTGGTCGAGGACGACGTTCTCACGGAGCAGTACACGGCCGAGACCGATGAGTGGGTGCAGGACCTTGAGCACGAAGGGGCGCTCGAGGGGTGGTCACGGCAGGACTTCTGGGCACTCGTGCGACAGCTCAACCCGCGGATCGGTGCCCCGACCGTGTCCTTTGTGAACCAGTGGATCGACTTGGTAGAGGCCGGCGAGCACTCGAGCGAGCATGCCGAGCAGCTGATACGCGACAGGGAGCTGAGGCTGAAGGGTCGCAGGAGTCGCCTCGTCTATCCGGACGCACGAGCGGGTTGGAGCGGGTACGCCGGGCTGGTGCGGCTCGACTACCGGTGGCAAGTGGCTCAACGGTTTATGGGTGACGTGCTGGCCGGTCTCGACGGCGGGGCGGGCTGATGCTCGAGCCGGAGAGCAGGCACCTGCTCACTGATGCGCTGCGTCCACCTGACGGTTTCGGGGTTGAGCGGGCCCTGGCAACGACGTACACGCTCGACCTCACCTCGGTGCTCCTCGCCCCGCTTGCGATGGCGGCCTATGACCAGCGGCACGCGGTCGAGGTCGACGGCGCGTCGACGCCCCTCGCGCTGCTCGAGTCGATCCGCCGGCACGCCGAGCACACGACCGTCCTGTGCCAGGCGGCTGGGATCCACGTGCCGCCTGCGTACCCCAAGCTGGCGGCCTTCGCGGAGGGCTGCGTCGCCGAGATCGCACCGCCACCGGGGCGCACCTTCCACCCAAAGATCTGGCTGCTGCGGTTCGTCGACGGCAACGGTGGGCGTCGGCACCGGTTCGCCTGCTTGAGCCGCAACCTGACCGGTGATCGATCCTGGGACACCGTGCTGATCTGCGACGAGGACGACGAGGCCACACACACTCTCGATCCCGCGCCGATCAGCACGTTCGTCGAAGAGCTGCTCGAGAGTTTGTTGCGCCCGCTCAAGGACGCGCGTCGCGAGCAGATCCGAGACCTGTGCGAGAGCCTCAGGGGCACCCGCCTCGCGCTGCCGGAGCCGTTCACCAAAGGCCGAGCTATCCCGCTCGGTACGCCGTCCGGGAGCGAGTGGCCGCTCCCGAAGAGCGCCGACGCTTGGGCGGTCATCTCTCCGTTTCTGGACACAACGTCCGTCCGGAGGCTGCCGCAGAGCCGTGGCCCGAAGGTCCTCCTATCGCGGCCGGACACGTTCGAGCGGCTGGGCTCCCGAGCTCTGGGGGACATCGAGCTCCGGGTACTGCAACCGCTGGCCGACGCTGTGCAGTCCGAGGACGACTCGGAGCCGGTCGTCGGGGGAGGTGACCTCACGCGCGGTCTGCACGCCAAGGTCTTCGCCTGGCAGTCCGACGGCATGGCGCACCTGCTCACCGGTTCGGCCAACTGCACCGGCGCCGCGTTCGGAGGCAACATCGAGTTGTCGGTGCTTCTCTCCGGCCCACCTTCGGCGTGCGGGGTGCATGCCCTTCTGGGCGACGACAGCTCAGGATTCCTGCGGATCACCCAGGGCTACGAGCCGCAGGAACTCGAACCCCAGCCCGACCCCGTATATCGGGCCGAGCGGTTGCTCGAAGCATGGCACTCAGCACTCGCCGGCTGTGCCCCGCGGCTGTTCGTCTCGGACGGGGACAGCGGGTACGATCTCCGCCTGACGCTCGAGCTGCCTGCAGATCCGGACGGACTCAGCGCGACGACCACCGTCCGTCCCGTCGGTATCCGGACCACGCCGTCCCGCCCACTGGCCGACGGCCCGGTCTGGCGAAATCTGAGTCTCGCCGGGCTCACGCCGTACCTCTCGGTGAGTTCCAGCGTCGCGGTGGGTGACACTCCGGTGAGCCGTGACTGCGTTCTGATTTGCGACGTCGTCGACGCTCCCGATGACCGGCTGGTGCGGCTGCTGCGCGAACTGCTGGCCAGGCAGGAAGACATCCTCCGCTACCTGGCGCTCCTGCTGGGTGACCCGTCCGTCGACGACCTGCTCGACCGGCTTCTCCAGGAGACCGAGGGGGAGGACGAGGACCCGGAGAAGCGGGTCGGCACCGGCTCCGGGCTCTCCTTCGATGATCTCGTGCTGCTCGAACCGCTGGTGCGAGCCGCTGCCAGGGGGGACGAGTCGTTGCTCCGAGCGCACAGACTGCTCGAGGACCTGAGGGACCCACAAGGCGAGCTGCCGCAGTTGAGTGCCGACTTCCTCGAACTGTGGCGAGTGGTGTGGGAAGCGAGCGAGCAATGAGCACTCCCCGTCCGGATCTGGCCCGCGAGCTCGAGGGACTCAAGGACTTCCAGATTCGCACCGTCGAACGGGTGCACCAACGACTGTGGGACCCAGTCGACCCCACGCGCCGCTTCCTCGTGGCCGACGAAGTCGGCCTCGGCAAGACCCTCGTCGCACGAGGGGTCATCGCCAAGGCCATCGACCACCTCTGGGAGACCGTCGACCGGATCGACGTCGTCTATATCTGCTCCAACGGCCAGATCGCGCGGCAGAACCTGCCCAAGCTGAGGGTCGGGTCTGATGCCGACGAGCGCCACCACGCCGATCGCCTTACGCTGCTCGCCACACAGCTGCGGGAGCTCGAGGGACGCAAGCTCAACTTCGTCTCCTTCACCCCGGGGACGTCGTTTAACATCTCCGACAGCGGCGGCCATGTCGGAGAGCGAGTGCTGCTCTACTGGCTCCTCAAGAAGGCGTGGAGCGGCGAAGTGCGCCCAGGTCCATGGGTGCGCTTCTTCCAAGGCCGCGTGAGTGACGCCAACTTCAAGCGGGCTTTAGCGAACTTCGACACCCGGCAGGTCTCCTCTGAGCTGGGTCGCGAGTTCGCTGCCTCACTGGACTCACTGGACGGACCGGATGGAGGGCGGCTCAGCGACGAGCTCCGCGCGTGTGTTAGGGAGTTCGGACCGGTGCGAAGCAACCCCGGCGGGTCATTGGGCTCGCGCCGCTACAGACTGGTCGGACGGATGCGTCGGGCCCTCGCGCACACCGCGGTGCAGAAGCTGGAGCCCGACCTGGTCATCCTCGACGAGTTCCAGAGGTTCAAGGACCTGATGTCCGACGAGGGCGAAGGGGCCGAGCTAGCGCGCGAACTGTTCGACTTCGAGGACTGCCGCCTTCTCCTGCTGAGCGCCACGCCGTTCAAGATGTACACGCTCCCGGAGGAGCCGGAGGGCGACGATCACTACCGCGACTTCATCGACACGGTCAGGTTTCTAGCGGGACCCGATCGCGCCAGCACGGTCCGACGCGAGTCTGGCGAGCTACGCCGTGCGCTTTATGCGGGCGACATCGAGTCGGCGCGGGCCGCTCGTGATCGTGTTCAGCACGAGCTGCGCCGGGTGATGACCCGCACCGAGCGGCTCGCCACGACACCGGACCGCGACGGGATGGTCGTCGAGAGGACACTTCCCAACGTCGAGCTGGCTGCCGCTGACGTCCGCGACTTCCGTCGGCTCCAGAATGTCGCGAAGGTGGTCAAGGGTCAGGACCCGCTGGAGTATTGGCGGTCAGCGCCGTACGTGCTGGAGCTGATGGAGAACTATCAGATCAAGCACAAATTTCAGGAACACAACTCATCCGATCCGGCTCTCATCGACGCTCTGGGCTCGGGTCCTGTCGGCCTCGCCTGGGAGCAGGTGCGCACCTACGAGAGGATCGATCCTGGCAACGCCAAGATGCGCGGACTCGTTGCGGACGTGCTCGATCTTGGAGCCTGGCAGCTCGCCTGGATCCCGCCGTCCCTGCCGTACTACGAGCTCGATGGTCCTTATGCCGAGCCACAGTTGAAGGACTTCACCAAGCGGCTGATCTTCTCGTCGTGGGCGGTGGCACCCAAGGCGATCGGCACGGTGATCAGTTACGAGGCCGAACGTCGGATCGCGGAGCAGGCCAGTCGGTCCAGCAGCTCGACCGGATGGACCGAGTACGACGCCAAGCGACCGACCGGGTTGCTCACATTCCAACGCAGCGCCGACGGACGTCTGACAGGCATGCCAGTGGTCGGGCTCGTCTACCCCAGCGTGGCCTTGGCACGGGCGGGTGACCCTCTCGATGTCGCCCGAGCCCTCGGCCGCACGCTGCCACTGACGCGAACGTCTCTCGAGGCGGAAGTCCGCCACCGAATAGAGGAGCTCCTGGCGCCCCTGCCGACCGGTCCCGAACGCGGGCCTGAGGACGCGGCTTGGTACTGGGCCAGCGGGCTGCTGCTCGACCGCGCTCGCGACCTCGAAGTGGTCGCCGAGCTCAACTACGGCTTCGCCTACGATCCGAGTGACGAGACCGAGACCCTGTTCGATGCCCATACGGTGGAGGCAGCTCGTCTCGACGCGTCGCGGCTGGGGCGCCGCCCGGCTGACCTGATCGATGTACTCGTGTACCTGGCGATCGGCGGTCCTGGCAACGCATCACTCCGTGCCCTGTCGCGTGTGTGCGGCGGCGAGACAGTGATGTCCGACCTGGACGTCCGCAACGCGGCGTCGTGCATGGCCTGGTCGCTGCGCCGGCTGTTCAACCGCCCGGAGATGATGGGGGTCGTCCGCAGCTCCGGTAGCGAGACAGCGTATTGGATGGACGTGCTGGGTCACTGTGTCCGCGGGGGCCTTCAAGGCGTGCTCGACGAGTATGCGTACGTGCTGAATGAAGGGCTGGGAGCGCTGCCTACGCCCGACCGCGCTGAGGCCATTGCGAGGCAGTTGGACGAGGCCGCGTCCCTTCGCACGGCGACGCACTCGTTCACCGACATTTCGGTCCGAGCAGGACGAGTCGAGAAGGCGACGCACCGCACTCGCACACATCTGGCCGTTCGCTTCGGCCGCGGAGTCGCCGAGGACGACAAGAGCGTCATGCGCGAGGGTCAGGTCCGGACCGCCTTCAATTCGCCGTTTTGGCCGTTTGTGCTCGCCTCGACCTCTATCGGGCAAGAGGGGCTGGACTTCCACCACTACAGCCATGCGATCGTCCACTGGAACCTGCCCAGCAACCCGGTCGACCTCGAGCAGCGCGAAGGTCGGGTGCACCGCTACCAAGGTCACGCCGTGCGAAGGAACATCGCTGCGGGCTACGGCTCGCGTCCATCGGTGGTTCACGCGAACAACCCTTGGGCGGAGATGTTCAACCTCGCAGAGGAAGACCGCCTCGACGGGGTCAGCGAGATTTACCCGTCTTGGATCCCGCCGCTTACCGGAACCGCGCGGATCGAGCGTTCCGTGCCGGCGCTGCCCTTGAGCAAGGAGAGCCACGCTCTGCGTCGGCTGCTGCGCACGGTCGGTGCGTACCGGCTAGTGCTCGGGCAGCCGCGGCAGGAGGATTTGCTTCGTTATCTCGGAGATAGCGCGCCTGAACTCGACCACCTCAGGATCAACCTCGAACCCTGAGATGAGAAGACGAACATAGCCTTGCTGAGCTACCTGCCGAGGCGGCACGGTGCCAACTTGGGCTGTTAACACGATCGGCGTGAGGCGTCCGAATCCTCTGTTGCACGCATCGGCAGCGCCCGGGCGACCACCACCACCTCGCCGCCGGGAGCGCCAGCAGCCGTTGGGTAGCAATTCACCACCGGCTCGGATTCCCAACCCATCAAGCGATGGCTGGAAGCCAGGTTTGTAGTCGGCCGAACATGTCTTTGTCCTCCATGCCAGCCATCACGAGCAGAATCGTCCCCCCGGCAGCCAGCAGCAGTGACCGCTGTAGGTAGCGGTGCTTCTTCCAGGCGATATCACTCATCTTGATGAGCTGCCGGCTCAGCATCGGCAGGAGGTCTTTCTCCTGCAGCGCCCTGGTGAGCTCCGGCTCACTCCACCGTCTTAGGTGACCGAAAAAGATGAAGTTGTCTTCCCACTCGTCCTTCAACTTGCTGCCGCGAAGTTGGGGGGTCACTGCCCTCATGGCGTAGCCGACGGCGAAGATCAGGAGGACAACGCCGATCCGGTAGAACCAGACACCTACGCCCGTAAGGCTTGCCAAAGCTCGGGCGTCGCTCGAGAGCGTGATGATCGCCGCGAGCACTGCAGACTCGACGGCGAGAGCAAAGGAGGCCTTCTGATCGACCTTGCCCGTCCAGTCCACGAGCGCGGCATGGATCTTCCAGGCCGACTCGATCGCGTTCTCAGCACTTGCCGTTTCAGCGACCAGCTGGCGTCTAAGCAGGGCGACCAGCGTGAAAATGAGAAGCCACACTAGAAGGACCACCAGTAACTCGTGCGGTAATAGTTATAGGACTTGCCGCCCAGCTCGAGGGTGTAGGTGCCTTCCCACATGTTGACGCCCTTGCTCTTGAGGCAGGCATCTGACAGTTCGGAGTAGGTCCCCGCACCGACGCGAATGTTGTAGCCGCCGCCTCGCAGGTCACTCAACTTCGCGGCCAGGTTCGGGATCACCCCTACTGAGACAAGGTCACTGCTGGTCTTGCGCACCCCGCCGCGAACGATCATTGCCTCACCACTCGCGACCCCGCAGCCTGTGCGCAGCGTCCATCCGGCTTCCTTGATGCTTTTGTAACGGGATGTGAGCTTCGGCTGAATCAGTTCCTGGCAAGCCCACTTGATATTCATTGCTGCCTTGACCGCGCGGTCCTGGCGACCTTCCCCAATGAAGATGCCCATCACCCGGTCACCGTCGAAGCTGCGGATGTGTCCCTCGCGCTTGCGGATGATCCGCACCGAGAGGTCGAGGTAGACGCGCAGCACCTTCCCGACCGTCTCTGCCGGCGAGATCGCGACTAGTCCCGAACTGTCCACCATGTCGGCGTACAGGTACGTCGCCTTGATCTTCTTCGCCTCGTTGTAGCCCACCGTCTCCGTGGTTGGAACAACGTGCGCATGCGACACGGTGAAGTTGGTGTCAATGATGTCGTCGCGGGCGCTCATGATGTCTTCTTTGAAGGTCACGGTAGATCTCCGGTTTACAAGTGCTCGATCGGTTGAGAGGGATGCTAGTAATCGGCACCGACAGTCATCCTGCGCGGAATGACACGGCTAGGAGTCGGCGAGGTTCTTACGGCCAGTGCTCGGTGATGTATGTCTCTTGCTCCCCTTCGGGCAAGGCCCGGGTTGAGTTGTTGAGGCGCACGAAGAAGACCTCCTCCTTCGTGCTCGTCTTGGCTCGTAGCGGGCGCGGCGAACGCCCGACGTCTACCCGGCAGATCTCGACTCCTTCATGCTCGACGATGCGAGCACGCACGTGGCTCGTGGCAGTGTGGTCGAGCGCGTGGATCAGGTGGGTCGTCAGCCAGTTGACGAAGCCGTCCCCGTTGGGCGGCTTCACCCGCTGGTAGTCCGCATCCAAGCCAACGACTTCTCGCTCCGGCCCGACGCCGATTAGCAACGTGCCACCGTCGGTGTTCAGGAACCCGGCCACCGTCTTGACCACGGCGTCCTCCATGAGCTTGCTTGGTGTCCCTTCGCGAAGGTCCCAACGCGCCGTCGACTTGAACTCGACGGCGTCGTCCTCGTCGTTGCCGAGAAGCTCCTTAACCGTCCGCAGCGTTGGGCTGCTGATTCCCAGCTGCTCGGCGACGAGCGAGGCGAACTCGGCGTCGGTCTTGATACGGGCCACCACGCCGTCGGTGATCGACTCGAGGTCCGGCACGGTCGCCGTACCGGCTCCGACCCCAACGGCGCCCACCGGAGATGGGTCCGTGCTGTAGACGCTTGACCCGTCGTCGCCGTAGGCGCTGATGACGTGGTCGAAGACGGCCTGCACCTTTGCGTCGAACACCTCAGGCGGATACGGATCGGCGGGCAGCTCGTTGTCGAGCACTTCTTTGATCGTGACGCGTACGTCGGCGACGGTGGCAGCCCTGCGCCGCCAGTCCAGCACGAGCTTGTCGTGCAGATGATCGAGCAACCGCTTGGCGCCGGCCTTCACGGTCGCCCGGTCGGCGTCATCGAGGACTGGATCGGGCTGGGTGAGCAGGTCGAAGATCGCCAGCTCCTCCTCGGTCATGTCTTCGGTGACCGCGCGTCGTTCCTCTTGACTCAGGTCCCGCGACAGCGCAACCAGCCGGCGCAGGTACTCGTCGATGTTGAGACTGCCGGCGTTGTACTCCGCGATCAGTTCCTCGATGCGCTCCACCAAGTCATAACGCGTCGGGTTGCGCCCTGCGGCAGCCACGGCCCGGTCACGCAGCAGCGCGGCGAGCCGGTCGGTCTCAGCGCGCTTTCGACCGGCGAAACGTGCAGCAAGCGCGTCGAAGTCGATCTGCGCCAGGTCGATGAGCGGATCCGGTACGACGCCCTCGGCCGCGGCCCGGATCACGTACTCCTCTGCACCCACAGACCTGTCGAGCAGCTCGTCGACGGCATCAGCGACAACGGTCAGATCGACCTGCTCTGGTCTGGCGAGGTCCTTGATGCGCTCAGCCAGCACGCGTAGCACGGCGACTGCTCCCTGATGGGTCGCGGCTGCAGGGTCTGGGAGCACCGCCTTGAACAGCCGCCGTGCCCGGTCAGCAACTGCGAGGAACTCCGTCTTGACGGTCTCGTCGGCGAGCAGGGACTCCACGGCGGCATCGCGCAGCGCGATGAAGGTGAACCCAGTGGCGAGCCGCAGCTCGTCGATGTCGACGTCGTACCGCTCACACAATTCGATCGCCGCTGTGACCGCCTGCGCCAGTGCTTCGACCAGCGCATGCTTGTCCTGGATCGGTGTGTCGACGTCGGTCTCGGCGTTGGCGGCGCCGTAGATGGCCAGCGCTCGCTCCAGATCGCGGAAGACGCCGATATAGTCGACGATCAGCCCGTTCTCCTTCTCGGGGAACACCCGGTTGGCGCGAGCGATCGTCTGCATCAGCGTGTGGTTGCGCATGGGACGGTCGAGGTAGATCGTCGAGACGCTGGGGGCGTCGAAGCCCGTCATCCACATGCCGCAGACGAAGACCAGGCGCAGCGGATGCGTCGGATCCTTGAAGTGCTCGTCGAGCGTCTCCCGCTCCATCCGGGCGCGATGGGGTCGGATGTCGAGTCCGAGCCGCTCCATGTCGGCGATCTCGTTCTGCCCCTGGCTGACCACGACCGCCATGTCGGTGGTCTCCATCAGCTCGATCCGGCTGGTCAGCCACGGTCGCTCGAGCTCGGGCAGGGCGTCGTGCTGTGCGCGAAGCTCGGACAAGTGCTCGGCCCGTGCCTGTTGCACGAGGTCGTACATGCGGACGGCCGCGGCCTTGTCGATCCCGACGTACATCGCCTTGCCGCTGAATCCCCGTCCCACAAAGTGCCGGACCAGGTCAGCAGCGATCTTGCGCAGCCGCTCCGGCCGGGAGACCAGGGCGTACTCGCGCGCGAACCGGCGTACCAGGCGCCCCTCGGCGTCATCGTCGAGGTCGTGCGCGTCCAACAGCTCCGTGAGCTCGGCGGCGAAGTCCTCGTTGACGAGCTGGAGCTCGGGGATGCGGTTCTCGTAGTACAACGGGACGGTCGCCCCGTCGGCGATCGCGTCACGGAAGTTGTAGACGCTGACGTAGTCGCCGAATTCCCGACGGGTCAGCTCCTCCCCCGCGACCAGCGGCGTCCCGGTGAACCCCATGAACGACGCGTTCGGCAGCGCCGCACGCATGTTCAGCGCCAGCGTGTCGTACTGGCTGCGGTGCGCCTCGTCAGTGATCACGATGACGTCGTCGCGGTCCGACAGCACCGGCATGGCGTCTTCCGCACCCTGTAGACGGAACTTGTGGATGAGCGTGAACACGTAGCGGTGGTCGGCCGCGAGCAGGTCGCGCAGATGGTTGGCAGACCTGGCGTGGACCCGTGCCTCCTTGGACACCACGCCGGCGTCGGCGAACTGCCCGTGCAACTGAAGGTCGAGCTCGGTGCGGTCGGTAACCATCACGAACGTCCAGCTGCCGACGAGCCGGCGCAGCACCTTCTGCGTGAACCACAGCATTGACAGGCTCTTGCCAGACCCCTGTGTGTGCCAGAAAACCCCAAGCCGCTTGTCACCGGAGGAACGGATGCTGAGCAGGTTCTCGATGGCCGCGTTGACGCCGTGCACCTGGTGGTAGCGGGCGACGCTCTTGACCAGGCCCTGCGGCTGCTCGGTGTAGGCGACGAAGTTCTCGACGAGGTCCAGCAGCCTGTCCGGGCGGCACGTCCCCCGGATCGCTGTCTCCAGAGCCACCCTGCCCCGGTTTCCCTCTGGGTCGATGGCCTTCCAGTCACCGAAGAAGTCCCAGCCGGCGTACGTCGCCCCGACCTTCGCCTCCGACCCGTTAGACAAGATCACGAACGCGTTCGGCACGAACAGCTGCGGGATCGTGTCACGGTAGTCGCGCAGGTTCTCGTCGTACGCCGCCTTGACCGGCCGGTTCGGCTCCTTGAACTCCGCCAGCACCAGCGGTATGCCGTTGACGTAGAGGACGACGTCGGTACGCCGGCGGTGCAGGTCGCCGGCCACCCACACCTGAGACGCGGCGAGCCAGTCGTTCTTGGTCGAGTCGTGCAGGTCGACGAACTGGATTGTCGCGAACTGCTCGCCGCCGAGGTCGTCTCGCCACTCGGCGAGGTAGCCGTCGCGCAGGAGAGCGTGGACCTCGCGGTTGGCACGGGTCGGATCCATCGCCGAGCGGTCCTTGACGACGGCCGTCACCGCCTCCTCCCGAATGTGGTCGGGCACTTGCGGGTTCAGCCAGCGGACGGCGTCGCGGAGGCGGTGGGTGAGGACTGCGTCGTGGATGGAGTCCCGGCCAAGCGTGCCGTCGGAGCCGAGCTTCTCGCCATAGGCGTCGACCACGGTCCAGCCCAGCTCGGCGAGCAACTCGAGAGCCGGCCGCTCCACCAGTTCCGACTCCGTGAACCGCTCAGGGCTCACGCCACCGACTCCACGAGATCGCCAAGATCGAGCTCCGAGACGTCGATCTGACCAGTAACCAACTTGGGCAAGAGCAGGTCACGGATTGACGCGAGGCGCTCAGATTGTGTGGCAATGGCTGTGGCCTGAGAAGCCAGTACCTCCGAACGTTCCGAGAAGCTAGCCATGATTTCCTCTGGTGGCTGCAGGAATGGCCGGCTGTAAGCCTGCTCCCTGCTGAGTCCCGGAACTGCCGCGTGAGTATTCAAGAACTCTGTCCGTCTGAGTTGTTCCACCACGTAGCGAAGCGGGAGATCTGTGGTCACGTAGTAGGTAGTGTCAATCGGCCAGGATGGGCCGTCGACCCAGATCACGCTTCCCACGTTCCCCTTCCTCCCGACGATTATCGAGGGACCGTCAACCAACTCTTCGTCATGCCAGCCGACTATGCCCGAGGAACCCAAGACTGCTACGGGGCCGCCGCGGCGGGCGTCCTTCTTGAGCGCCTTTCCATAGTGCAGCTCGATGACTTGGCGTAAGTCGCGGCAACGCCAGCCGTCGGGGATGGGGCCGAGCGGTGAGTCGACGAGGGGGACGTTCTCGTGGCCCGGGTAGCGGAAGTGGACGAACCACTCGCGGTAGATGGCCTGCGCCATCTGCTCCAACAACTCGATCCGCCGCCGATTGTTTTCAATCAGGTCGTCGAGGCTGCCGAGCAATTCAGCGGCGAACTGCTGGACGGCAGGGTCGGCGGGCAGCTCGACGATGCTCAGACTTCGGATATCTTCGACGTTGAGATGTGGAACCGTCGCTCCACTAGCCTGGGCGCTCATTGTGCCCTGGGCAGTCGGACCGAGCAGCCAATAGTGGAGGAACCGAGGATGCACCTTGCCTGCATCGGGGCGGATTAGCACGGTGCGCTGACCCAGACAGATCCGTAGAGCCCCGGGCACCCGTATCACTTGGCCGACCGGCGCCTCTCGTGCAAGCACTAGGTCACCCGGTTGCGGCCGCATCCTACGAGTCCACTCCTCGTAAGTGGATTCGCTAACGGGTTTGCAGGCGTCGATGACGAGGCGGCCATCCTTCATCGCCCGCGTGCCCACGGACAGGGCGTATCCATCGCCAGCGAGAGCCGTCTTGTGCTCGCAATCCACTATCGCCTCGGATACGTCGTTGAGAGTTCTCCTCATGCGTTGAGAATCCCTTGGACGGCGAGGTCGACCTTTGCTCGCAGCACGTCGGCTTCGTCGGAGAGGCGGGTGAACTCGTCGTACAAGCCCGACAGCTTCTCGGTGAAGTCCTCCCCGTCGTCCTCGATGGCGGCCGTGCCGGTGTAACGGCCGGGGTTGAGGCTCCATCCTTGCGCCTCGATCTCGGCAAGAGTCGCGACCTTGCAGAGGCCGGGCACGTCGACGTACCTGCCGTCGGGAAACTGATCCTTGAGCAGCACCTCGCCGCCGGCGCTCGTCTCGGCCTCCTCGCCCCGGTACAGCCGGACGACGTTCGCGAGTAGCTCAATCTGCTCGGGCAGAAAGTCGCGATGCGCGCGGTCGATCTGCCGAAAGAGATGGCGGGCATCGATGAACAGCACTGTGTCCTCGCGGTCTGTGCCGCTCTTGCCCTTGTCGAGGAACCACAAGGTCACCGGCAGCGTGACCGTGTAAAAGAAGTTGGTGCCGATCGCAATCATCACGTCGACCGACCTCGACTCGATGAGCTGGCGACGGAGGGCCGCCTCGGAGTGCCCGGCATCAGCAGCCGAGTTCGCCATCACGAAGCCGGCGCGCCCGCCCCTCGCGAGCGCGGAGTAGAACTGCTGGATCCACAGGTAGTTGGCGTTGTCCGGCTTGGGGATACCGAACGGGAAGCGAGGGTCGCCGGCCAGCTTGGACTTGTCGACGTTGTCGACGTTGAACGGCGGATTAGCCATCACGAAGTCGAACGCGCCGACGCTGTCGTGGAGGTCGTCGTAGTAGCTGTTGCCGAGCCGGATGTCGCCGGAGAGCCCGTGCAGCGCTAGGTTCATCCGCGCCAGCGGGACCGTGGCCTCCTTCTGCTCCTGGCCGTACACCGACAGCTCCCGCGACGCCGACCGCTGGTGGCGCTCGACGAACTTCGCGCACTGCACGAACATGCCGCCCGAGCCGCACGCAGGGTCGAACACCCGGCCGTGGAACGGCTCGATGACCTCCACGATCAGCCGGACGATCGAGTACGGCGTGAAGAACTCACCGCCCAGCCGACCCTCCGCTGCCGCGAAGTTGGACAGGAAGTCCTCGTAGATCAGCCCGAACGCGTCACCGGACAGCAGGCGGGGCAACGGCGCGAACAGCCGGAGCAGCTCGACGAGCGTGGACTTCTCAACCCGCTGATATCCCTTCGGGAGGACGTCCCTGAGCTCGGGGTTGTGCGCCTCGACGGCGCGCATGGCTTCGTCGATGGCGGCACCGAGGTTGCCGCCCTCCGGCCGACGGACCAGGTACGACAACCGTGCGTGCTCGGGCACATAGAGGACGGAGCGTGCCTTGTAGTCCTCGGGCTGCACCGGTCGTCGAGGTGTCGCCTTCGCCACCAGCTCTGGGCCCATCTCGTCGAAGCGGTGTTCGGCGTACGCCAAGAAAATGAGCCCGAGCACAGGCCCGCGGTACTCACTGGGGGCAAGCGCGGAGTTGGCCCGCATCTCGTCGGCAGCCGCCCACAACCTCTTACGCACCTGCGCCAGGTCGGTGCTCACCATCCCTCTGCTCCTCGATCCCTCGGTCAGCCAAGCATTACGCTTCATTGCCGGTTTCTGCCGACTGCTCCTCAGGCAGTTGAGAGGCAGCGTAGTGGTCCGAGCCCAAAAGCGTCTTGGAGGCTTGGGCGCTGAGTGTGCGGGGAAGTAACCAATGTTAGCGGGGACTGTCCCGCCCTCGATAGGTACCGCACACGCCACCGCCGGCATTCCACGGGACCTCGCCGACGGATGGCGAGAGGCTTGAGGCGCTGCTCAAGCATCTGACTTCGCCCGACCTTCCATGTCGCCAGACTGGGAAGCACCGACCGCTCCTAATGGGATGAACTCCTCGCCCACTGCAACAATGAGGGAATCTCCAGCCGACCCGTTGATCTGAGGCGAAGAATCTGACCATGGGTGGCTCCCCGCTCAGCCATGGCTACCACTTGTAAGAGAACTACTGTCTCCGGTTACCGCTCCACCGAACGACCCACCGGCAACCGCACACCGGCCACCAACGGAAAACGATCTCACACTTGAAGCTGTAAAGGCTAAGCTTTTTGAGGAGCACCGTCTTTAAGCGGCACAATCCCACAACTTGACTCCGACTCGCTGTCCCCACTCACCGAGCTGGCGGACCACCGTAAGCTGCTGGAACTCATAACAACCGATCGCCGAGCGAAGTATCCGCTCGAGCTGAGCAGAGCCAATCGTAATTCCATATTCTTCCCTGAAGAGCAATGCCCAGATTGCACAAACATCATGGCCTGAGCAGTATCTAATCTCATCGTACAAAGGTGTACTCAAACACTCATGTAGGTCTATCAACAGACGCTCGGCTCCTGCAACTGGTGACCGCGACTTAGCCCGTGCGATGTTTACTAGTTTTTCGATATCCACGTCTACTGACTGCATGTCAACTACTGCGCCGAGCGGAAGATCACGCAAAGCGAGCTCGTAACCTTCGCGGTGAGAAAGATATCTTAGGACCCCTGGCACGAAAGCGAGCCGGATGACTGTCCGTTTCGCTTCGGATAGCGATGTACCCTGTCCCTGCACAATCACTTTCCCCGAGCAGAGGTTTGACATCACGCGCTCAACGACACCCGGCAAGGCAAACAGGTCCATGTCGATGTCATACAGCTGGGTGAAGAAAAAGGGCGGACCGACCACTCCCTGTAGGTCGGCACCCGCCCAATCGGCATCCAACACGGCGACCACGAGGCCACTGTTCAGATTTTTCAGTATTTCCATGGCACGTACGACATTCACCTTGCCGTGACCCGGAAGTGTTAAGGCTTCAGTAGCCTCCAAATGCGGGTCGAACAAACCGCAATCCGAGGCTCCTTCCATCAATAGGATCGCACGCTCATCCGAGTCTCGAAGAAGGATAATGGCCGCGGCTAGGTCGTCACCTGTCAGGTACTCGTTCACCTAGCCCCCGTCGAATCCTGGGGCAAGGCGGACGGTTCGCTCCCACCACTTGTGAATGATCTGCGGGGAATGAGTCGCAATCATAAATTTTAGGGGAGTCAGCGCAGAGATCTCTATTAAGTCGGAGAGGAACTGTTGCTGCCATGCCACGTGGAGCGATATCTCCGGTTCGTCAATTAGCACTAAACTGTTCTCGGGTGCATTGAAGAGCAGATCGTAAACTAGAATCAACTCATGTTGTTCACCAGATGAAAGGCTGGCTGGCGGAACGGCCTTACCCTCATCAGTTTCGACCCGGAATCCGACATCACTGTCTATAAAGATCCGCTTATACAAAAACCTCGAGGAGACGATCTCTCGGAAAATGTCGACTTTTTCTAGCAAAGTCTGGAAGGTTGATAGCTTCGCATCAGTATCTTCGAGATAAGTCCAGAGAACACGCCGTTCCCATGCTTGGAGGTCGCGATCGGGGAGTGGGAGATCTGCTCGCTCCTCTAGTAGTGTGATCGCGGAAAGTCTGGATCGCAACTGGCTTTGCTCCTCGTACCGCCGCCGAATTGCGTCATCGTCAATATCGGATGATAATTTGGCGTCAAGTATTCGCTTCGGGAACGTACGATCTAACTGCTGGGTCGTTCTCGAGTTGTTTGCAAGGGCGGCGTGGAGTCGCGTACGTAGATCCTCGGCGTACCTTACAGCGGTTGGTCTTTGGCTCGCCTCACCGCGCGCCCGGCCATGGTCCTCGCTAGAGTCCCTGGTCACGAGCCTCTGGGTTTCGATCAGATGTACATTCATCTCTTGGCAGAAAAGTTGCAGAGGTTCAGGCGCCTCTGCCTCGAGTATGTCCTGAGCCATATGCGGAGGTAGCAAGTGAAAGTATCTATCAACGAGATCTTCCAGTCCGATCGTCTCCCCCGTATGGCTTATTCGCCAGCTTCGAGGAGCCACTCGGCGAGCTAAGATTTCCCGTTCTATCACCCGAGCGCAGCGCAGCAGCTGATCGGAGGACAACCGGTCTCCGCTCCACTCGGCTAATAGATCGCCGGATCGCGAAAGACCAAAAAATACCGGGCGTCTGAGATCTTCGTACTCGACATCTCGCTCGACTAGTTCCAGCTGCCTGGAATTTGTCCTGTCCAGGGTCAGTTGACTGCCGTCATCGAATTCGAACCGCGCAGCCTGAAACGGTACACGGCTCAGCCTTTGAACGTTCATGGCGAAGGTGTAGGTTATTAGCTCGAGTATGCGCGTCTTGCCTACACCATTTGGACCGTGCAAGATAATGAACTCCCACGACGGAGGGAAGTCAATCACGTGGTCGAATCGATCAAGCAGCCCGCGGACTTCTAGTTGAACGAGCCTGCGCATTTTTGTCCTCATCCTCCTCAAGACATACAGATGCAGTGGCCTCTCGAGCCAAAGTCAAAGTGTGTGCTCCCGCCATGTGAACTGTGGGCCATGCCGTCTGTAAGCATGCCACGATTGGCTGGCGGCTTCTTCTCGAGTCGAGTCGTCCGAGTCAGTGGCAAGCAACGTCTAGACGTCCCTGAATCGAGGCTGACCGCCATTCTGTTGCGCTTGGCCCCACACGTGGTACCACTTGGCTTGTTGCATCGGTCAGCCGGAGTCACCCCATGTGTCGCGGCGTTGCGGACGTGGCGGGCGCCGAGAGCGCTCAGGTCCGTGCTAGAGGGGACCGCACCGTTGAGTAGACGTACGAAGCCTGACGCCTGGCATGTAAAGCTGGGCTCGATCGTCGCGCTGCGCAGCCCCAGATTGGTCGCCTGAGAACCGAGTTCGCTCCTCGCCCTGACTGTTGGCATCATGTCGAACCGATAGCGGCGAACCGCCCACATTTAGCGGGTGTACCGGACGCCCCCCGCAACGCCATCCGTTGCATCGGAGCCGGGTAACAGGATGGCTTCACTTCAAGGACTTGGAGGCGTCACGCTTGCCGGACGTCCGGCTCGCCGAGCGGCCAGGACGGCGGCGCCGACGGCTGAGGCGCTGCGCAGCGAAGCAAAAGTCAGCGGCTGGTCGAGGGCGTCGGAGAGCAGTTGGCGGACCCAAGGATCTCGGGCCCCACCGCCGGTCAGGAACACCGACTCGGCGGATGGGTCCAACGCATTGACGCCTTGGCGGATGGCACAGACAAGCGCTTCGAAGGCTGAGCGCGCCAATTCGGCGCGGCCGACCGACGGTGTCAAACCGGACCAGCCGCCTTGTGAGTCGGGGGTTGCGAGAAGACCCCGCTCCCCGGTCAGGAAGGGACTGAACGTGGCGCCTCGACAGCCTGGTGGCGCCGAGCGAGCCGCCGCGACGAAGTTTTCCCAGGTCAGCCCTAGGACTTGCTGCACCCAACCCAGGGCCAGGCCGCCGTTCCGGATCGCGACCATCTCGTACCAGCCGCCGCCGGCATCGGCGTACAGGTGAGTCAGGGCGTTAGGTCGTGCGGCTGGTTTGGCGTCGGGTCGGATGATCTGGACGCCGGTTCCGACGTTGACCACGACCGTCTGGCTCCAGTCGGCAGCCGAAGACGTCTGTCGCAGCGCGGCCAGCGCGCAGGCGACATCTGAGCCACCGGCCACTACGGGAACACCGGCCCAGCCAAGGCGGTCGAAGAACTGTGACTGCTTGACCTCCCCCACTGATCCCAGCGTTGCATCGCTCGGCACCACCGCGGGTAACTGCTCCGTTGAAGCGCCAGCAACTCGCACAGCCTCGGCAGACCAGTCGTCGGCCACGACGTCCCACAGCAAGGTGGCTGATGCATCGGAGCGTTCGGTGACGCGGTCGCCGGTCAGGAGACCCCGTAGCCAGTCCTTCGGGAATGTCACCTGCGCTGCGGCTCGTAGGGACGCCGGTTCGTACTTGCTGAGCCAGGTAAGCACCGGTCCCGGCATTCCAGCCACGATCGGGTTGCTCAGCCGGCCGCGAACCACCGCGGCAAGGCCGCTCCAGGCGTCGAGGCAGACGGAGGCTCGCTGGTCTGGCCACAGGATCGCCGGGCGTACCGGCTTGCCGGACGCATCCGTCAGCACCAAGCCGTGCATCTGGCCTGTGACACCAATGGCGCGGGGAGTTGGGTCGAGGCCCGCGGCGGTCAGGCGGCCGAACAGATCAGCGGACGCGGACTCCAGAGCCGCCGCCCAATCGGCCGGGTCGGTCTCTGCCCAACCGGGCTGCGGCGCGTACACGTCGTAGGACGCCTCCGACTCAGCGACGATCGAGCCATCCTCGCCGACCATCGTCAGCTTCAGACCACTTGTGCCGAGGTCGATGCCCAGGTACCCCGAGCCAGGCGCCGTCACGACGACTTGAGGCGCTCGGCTATGAACGAGCGAGCGTGGCGGGCGAGGTCGTCGCCGTCACTCCACAGGTTGCGCCACACCGCCAGCTGGTTGCTGAGCTCCGGATGCACGACCGCGGAGCTGAAGCTCTCGAATGTTACCGGCCCCTCGTACCCCGACTCGACCAAGGCACCGAAGAAACCGTCGAAGTCGATCGTGCCGGTGCCGAGATAGCCGCGGTGCGACTCGCCGATGTGGACGTAGCCGAGCCGGTCACCGCACTGCTGCACCGGCTTCACGAACCCATCTTCCTCGATGTTCATGTGATAGGTGTCGAGGTGCACCCCGACGTCGGTGCCGGACTCATCGAGCAGATCGAGCATCTGCGCCGCGGTGTTGGCCACGTTCGTCTCGTAGCGGTTCACCACCTCGAGGCTCACCTCGACCGACGCCTGCCGCGCCTGGTCGGCGAGGAACCCGACGGCGTCGACCACATTCGCCCGGGACCGCTCGCTGATCGGCCTCGGGTACTTGGCCAGCTGGGAGTACAGCACACCGCATAGGTACGTCGCGCCGATCCCCGCCGTCACCTCCACCGCTCGGGCCAGCAGCTCCTTGCCGGCGGCCACGACTGCCGGGTCCTCGCTCGACACGTCGGCGTGCGCGGGCAGGCCCATGGAGCACGCGCCCTGCATGCCGTACTCGTCGAGCAGCCGCCGGGTCATCGCGGTGTCGATGCTGTACGGGTCGAGGATCGGCACCTCGATGAGGTCGAAGCCGGCCGCGGCGGCCGACGAGATGGCGTGCCGGGCGGCGGGCTCGTCCCAGCTGCCGCTCCAGACCAGCGCGTGGACGCCTAGCAGGTTCGTCACCGCTCCTCCGGTTCGGGCAGCAACGCCGGGTCGGGCTCCTCGTTGTCGTCTGAGTCCTGCTGCGCCCCGGTGACTAGCGCGACGAGCTCCTGGCCGTTGGTGTCGCTGGTGTCGCGGCGGGCGACGGTGCGGCCGGCGCGCATCACCACGACCTGGTCAGACAGCCGCAGCACCTGCTCGAAGTTGTGGCTGATCAGCAAGATGGTCATGCCCTTTTCCCGCAGCGAGCGGATCAGCTGCTCGACCCGCTGCGTCTCCTGTACGCCGAGCGCAGCCGTCGGCTCGTCGAGGATGACCACGCTCGAGCTCCAGCCGGCCGCCCGGGCCAGCGCGACTGCCTGGCGCTGACCGCCGCTGAGGCGCCGTACCCGCGATGTCACCTGGGGCACGTTGATCGCCAGCTGGCTGACCATGTCGTGGGCTTCCTTGCGCATCTTGCGCCGGTCGAGGAACTTCAGCGGGCCGAAGCCGCGGGTAATCTCCCGGCCGAGGAACAGGTTCTGCGCAACCGACAGGTCCTCCACGAGCGCCAGCTCCTGGAACACCGTCTCGATCCCGGCCGATCGGCCCTGCTCGGGGTTGGTGAAGCGGACGGGTTCGCCGTTGAGCCGCACCTCCCCCGCGTCGGGCGGCTGGACGCCAACCAGGCACCGCACCAGCGTCGACTTGCCGGCACCGTTGTCACCGATCAGCGCGGTGACCTTGCCGCGAGGGAGGGTGAGCGACGCCTCGCGCAGCGCCTGCACGCGGCCGAAGCTCTTCTGCAGGTTGCGGACAGTCAGGACCTCGTCGGTCGACGTACTGGCTGCTTCGGTGAGAGTGCTCATCGGTTGAACCGCGTCAGAAAGGCGGCGAGAACCACGACCACGCCGACGGTGAGTGGCTGGTAGAACTCCGACAGCCCGACCCGGGTCAGGCCGTTGACCAGGGCGGTCAGCAGGATCGCGCCCATCACGGGAGCGGCGATGGTGGCGCGCCCGCCGAAGAGACTGACCCCGCCCAGCACGACGGCGGCGACGGAGTTGAGCAGGAACGCGGTGTTGGCGGCCGGCTCAGCGGCGCCGACTCGGGCGACGACGAGCAGGGCAGCCACGCCGGCGAGGGCGGCGGAGATGACGTACACCCCGGTCTTGACCATCCAGACCCGGATGCCCAGCGACCGGGAGCTCTCCGCCGAACCGCCGATCGCCAGCACATGCACGCCGAACCGGGTGTGGAACAGCACCACGTGCGCGATGACCGCCAGCCCGAGCGCGATGATCACCGCCCAGGAGAACAGCCAGATGCCGTTGACCGACAGCTTGATCAGCGACGGCTCGATGACCGTGGTCTTCTTGCCGTCGGCAATGATCAGCGCGAGCCCGGATGCTGCCGACAGCGTGCCCAAGGTGACGATGAAGTCGGTGATGCCGCCCTTGCTGATCACCAAGCCGTTGACGACCCCCACCAGGGTGGCCGCGACCAGCCCGGCCAGGGCGGCCAGCCAGATGTTCCAGCCGAGCGCGTAGAACTCGCCGAGCACGATCGCCCCCAGCGTCATGGTGGAAGCCACTGACAGGTCGATCCCGCCGGTGGCCACCACGAACGTCTGGCCGATCGTCAGCACGATCAGGATCGCCGCCGCCTGCAAGATGGCGGACACGTTCCCCTCGCTGAGGTAGCCAGGGTTGGCGATCGCGAAGATGACCGCGAGGGCGATCAGCCCGAGGGTGGAGGCCAGCTCGGGCCAGGGCAGCTCCGAGAGCTTGCGCCGGCTGTCATCAGCCGACGGGGTCGCAGCCGGGGCTGCCTGAGTTGTCGCCATCGCCATCTCCTCTTGGAAGCGGATGCTTGCTGTACGCCGCGGCTCCCCCGGCTGCTCGACGTACCCCTGATCAGCGGGGCCGTCGAGCAGCCGTGGCGGGTCACTCGAGCGGGTTCTCGAACTCCTCGAACGGTGCAGGGAAGGCCTCGAGGGCCTCGCCTGCGTTGTCCTTGGTCACCACGGCGGTGGGCGCCACGACGTTCTCGGGCAAGTCGCCGCCGTCGGTCGCCTTCTGGCATGCCTGCACGCCCATCTCGCCGATTGCGTACGGGTACTGCGCGACGGTGGCGTACATGTCGCCGGCCTCGACTGCCTTCAGTGCGTCCTCGATGCCGTCGACGCCGATGATCGGGATCTCGCCGGCGCGTCCGGCGTTCGCCACGGCGCGGGCGATGCCGATCGCCATATCGTCGTTGGCGGCGAAGAAGCCTTTGATGTCGGGGTTGGCCGACAGGATGTCGGTCGCCTTGGTCAGCGCGATCTGGCGGTCCCAATCAGCAGCAACGGTCTGCACGATGTTGAGCTTGCCCTGCACCGCTTGGGTGAAGCCGTCGAGCCGGGCGCCGCTGGTGACGTCGCCGGAGATGCCGCCGACAAGCGCGACGTCGCCGGAGCCACCGAGAGCCTCGAGCATCGTCTCGCCGGCCTTCTGGCCAGCCTCGACGTTGTCGGTGCCGATGTAGGTGCTGATCTCGAGGCCGGCCTTCGACGCCGCGTCGGCCTCGACCGGGCTGTCGATGTTGACCACCGGGGTGCCTTCGGCCGCGATGCGGGCGAGTCCCTGCACGAGGTTGGTGCCGGAGATCGGGTTGACGACGTAGCAGTCGAAGCCCTGCTGCGCCATGGCGTCGAGCTTGTCGGCCTGGCCGCTGGTGTCGGTGATGCTCGCGGCCGCCTGGATCTCGATGTCGACTCCGCTGTCTTGGGCCTGGGCGTCGATGCCCTGCTCCATCTGCTGGAAGAACGGGTTGTCGAGGCCCTTGATGACGGCGCCGAACGACGAACCGCCGTCTGTGCCGGTGCCGGACTGCGGGTCTTCGCCGCAGCCGGCCAGTGCCACCACGCTGAGGGCGGCGAGAGCGCCGGTGGCGGCGCGGGTGCGGAACTGCATGAGAGATACCTCCATGGTTAATGTCTTGTAGTAGACGTTAATAGTTGGTTAACTGTCTGTCAATAGACAGAAACATCGGCTATTTCGGTGTCGAGGTGCAGTAAGGTGCTGCTGCCAGCCGCCGCCGTACACGCTGCCCGCAAGGGCCCAACGAGCCGAGAGGGGGGCCGAGTGACCACGACGCTGACGCAGCAGACGCCCGCCGACCTTGATGCCGGCGCGGCGTATCTGCTCGCGCTGGTCCGCGCGCACGGCGCCCTCACCCGGGCGCAGATGAACGTCATGACCGGGTGGGCGCGGATGACCGTCACCAGCCGGCTCGAGCAGCTGCTTGCGACCGAGCTGCTCACGCCGGATGGACCGACGGCTGGCGCCCGCGGACGCCCGGCTACCCGCTACCGCCTCGCTCCTTGGCGCGCAGCATTGATGGTGGCCGACGTGGGGGCGCTCGGCATGCGGCTGGCGCGATGCGACCTGGCCTCCGTCGTCGAGGAGACGCTTGACCGGCGCTGCCTGATCAGCGACGGGCCGGACGCCGTACTGGCCGTTGTGCGCGACGGGCTCGAGCAGCTGGCGGCCGACCTTGACTCGCGACCGGTGTGGGGCGTGGGCATCAGCCTGCCCGGCCCGGTGGAGTTCCTGGCGGGTCGGGTGGTGAGCCCGCCGATCATGACCGGCTGGGACGGCGTGGCGGTGCGCGACATCGTCACGGAGTGGTTCGGCTCGCCGGTGCTCGTCGACAACGACGTTAACGCCATGGCGGTGGGCGAGCTGGCGGCGTCGTACCCGGAAGTTAGCGACCTGTTGGTCGTGAAGGTAGGGACCGGCGTCGGCGCGGGCATCATCAGCGAGGGCCGGGTGCTTCGTGGTGCCGCGGGCGCTGCCGGCGACATCGGGCACACCTGGGCGGATCCGTCGGGCATCCGCTCCGACGTCCCTGAGTGCCGGTGCGGGAAGCGCGGTTGTGTCGAGTCGTACGTCGGCGGGTGGGCGATCGCTCGTGACCTCAGCCGCGAGCTCGGGTCTGAGCGCACCGTGGACGACGTCACGGACCTGCTGCGCGCTGGCGAGTCCACGGCCGTGCGGCTGGTGCGCGACGCCGGTCGGATCCTGGGCGCAAGCCTCGCGACGGCGGTGAGCCTGCTCAACCCATCAGCCGTCGTGCTCGGCGGGCAGATCGCCGCAGCGTCCGGCGAGCACCTGCTGGCTGGACTGCGGGAGCGGATCTACGCCCGGGCGTTGCCCTTGGCGACCCGTGACCTGCCCATCAAGGTCAGCACGCTGTGGCCGAACGCAGGCGTACATGGTTTGGCGCGAGGGATCGCCGACACCGTCCTTGGCACCCCGGCTGCCTGAGTCCCAGCCCCTCTGGCTCGGCCGTCTCGAAGAATCGTCCACGAGTCATGGGCGCGGATCGCTGGCCACGCGGCTGGACGGATCTGTGCTCATCTCTAGGCACGCTGCTGGAGGTCACCGCGCGCGTCGCGACCGTGAGGCCTCAGAGGGCTCGGGCCTCTCGCACCAAACGGTCGTCATCCTTCATGTGTGAGGTCCTGCGGTTCTCTGTCCACAAGTTGGTGGCGGACGTGCTGTTTTGTCGGTGCGGTCATCTAGTCTTGGAGCATGTTAGAACAGAAGTTCGAGAGCGGCGAGCGGTTGACGTCACGCGGCGTGCCAGTAATCGCCGGGGCGATCCGCAGCCTGGGCTGTGCCGATGATGCTGACGCGGCCGAGTTGATCGACCAGATCGCCCGGTTGGAGGAGCTGAAGGGCACGGTCGCGGCGGCCCAGGCGAGGGCGGCGGTTGCGTTCGCGGCTAAGCAGCGGGCTGAGCAGCGAGCTGCCGGCCTGCCGGCTGCCCAGCTGGGCAAGGGGATCGCCGCGCAGGTCGCGTTGGCGCGGCAGGAGTCTCCGCATCAGGGGAGCCGCCACCTGGGGCCGAGGCGCTGGTGCATGAGTTGCCGCACACGATGGCGGCACTCGACGCTGGGCAGATCAGCGAGTGGCGGGCCACCCTGATCGCCCGAGAGACCGCGTGCCTGTCCACCGAACACCGCGGGCTGGTCGACGCCGAGCTCGCCGCCCACCCCGGCGGGCTCGGCACCCTCGGCGACCGTGCCATCGCTGCCGAAGCCAGAAGGATCGGCTACCGGCTCGACCCGCACGCCGTCACCCGCCGGGCCAGCAAAGCCGCAGCCGACCGCCGGGTCAGCCTGCGACCGGCACCGGATGCGATGACGTGGCTGGGTGCGCTGCTGCCCACCCGGGAGGGCGTCGCCGCCTACACCGCGCTCACGAGGGCGGCCGACACCGCCCGCGCGACTGGTGACGAGCGGGGACGCGGGCAGGTGATGGCCGACACCCTCGTCGAGCGCCTCACCGGCCAAGCCACCGCTGAGGCGGTGCCGGTGGAGATCCAGCTGGTAATGACCGACCAGACCCTCATCAACGGCGACAACGAGCCCGCTCAACTCGACGGGGTCGGCCCGATACCGGCGCCGCTAGTACGCCGCTGGCTCCGCGACGACACCACAAAGCCCGGCGACGGCACAAAGCCCGGCAACCAGGTCAAGGCGTGGATCCGCCGGCTCTACACCAGCCCCAGCACCGGGCAACTGGCCGCGATGGACTCCCGCCGCCGCTGCTTCGACGGCCAACTACGCCGATTCGTCATCACCGCCGACCAAACCTGCCGTACTCCTTGGTGCGACGCCCCTATCCGTCATGTCGACCATGCCACTCGCGCCGCAGCGGGCGGTGAGACGAGCGCCGACAACAGCGCCGGGCTCTGCGAAGCCTGCAACTACACCAAAGAAGCCCCCGGCTGGACCACAAACCGATTGCCCAACCGGATTCTCGAAGTCACTACGCCCACCGGGCACCGCTACCGCAGCAGACCACCACCACCCGTCGGCCACACCAACGAACGCGCATCACCATCCGCACTCGAGCAGCACCTGCGTGACCTGATCGCCTCTTGACAGGCTCCGCTGGAGACAGCGAGAGACTGTTCACATGACGTACGACACCGACCTTGCCGACCGTGTCCGAGGAATTGTGGAGGATGAGCCGGGCCTTACCGAACGTCGCATGTTCGGCGGCCTGGCCTTCCTGATCAACGGCCACCTGGCAGTCAGCGCCAGCGGCCAAGGCGGTTTGCTCGCGCGGGTCGACCCTGCGGACACGGAGTCGCTTCTGGACGAGCCCCGCGTCCGCCGCTTTGAGATGCGGGGACGCCAGATGGACGGCTGGCTTCACGTAGAGACGGCAGCCGTTGCCTCCGACGATGAGCTACGCCGCTTCGTCGCTCACGGAGTCGAGTACGTCCGGTCGCTACCGCCTAAGTAATACAGAGGTTTACGACTCGCATGCCCGCCTTCGGCCGCTCGGCCCATTCGCCCACTCGGCCGCCCACTCGGCCCGTCGTGTATGACGACCTATCCTAGCTGTATGACAATGCTGAGCTTCAGAACCGATGACGGCCAGGCGGCTGAGGCCCAGGACTGGGCTGACCGGCTTGGCATCCACCGGTCCGACCTACTCCGCGAGGCGTTGCGCCGACATCTCGTCCGGCTGGCCAGCGAAAGGGATGCCGAGACCTGGCGGCGGCATCCCTTGACCGCGGAGGAGAACTCCTTGGCCGAAAGCGCGGAGTGGGGGCCGAGCGAGGACTGGGCCGACTGGGTCGATGCAGCGAGGTGACGTATGGTTCGCCGCCACCCCCGGAGGCGACCGGCCGGTTCTGGTCTTGACTCGCGACCCCGTCGCGGGTCGGATCGACTCGGTCGTCGTGGCGGCGCTGACTCGCACGGTGCGCGGCTTGATCTCGGAGCTGCAGTTGACTCCCGAGGAGGACGGCGTGCCCACTCAGTGCGTCGTGAACTTCGACAACCTGCACACGCTGCCGAAGGCGGCCTTCAGGAGGCACGTCGCTACGCTGCCTGCGCCACGAATGGTGCATGCCTGTAGGACCCTCGAAGCAGCGACTGGCTGCTGACTCGGAACACGCCATGCCGCCCGCCGCTCCCCCGCCGCTCATCGACCGCATCCCGGCTGATCCGACGCCTGATGCGCTGTTCGAGGCGTTCGAGTCCTGGACAACCGAACAGGGGCTGACCCTCTACCCAGCCCAGACAGAGGCGCTGATCGAGGTCGTCGACGGCGCGAACGTCATCCTCGCCACCCCCACCGGCTCGGGCAAGAGCCTGGTGGCAGCCGGCGCCCACTTCGCCGCCCTCGCGCAGGGCAGGCGCAGCTACTACACCGCGCCGATCAAGGCGCTGGTTTCCGAGAAGTTCTTCGCGCTCTGCGACGCCTTCGGCGCCGACAACGTCGGCATGCTCACCGGCGA
Source organism: Nocardioidaceae bacterium (assembly GCA_030447865.1). Taxonomy (GTDB): domain Bacteria; phylum Actinomycetota; class Actinomycetes; order Propionibacteriales; family Nocardioidaceae; genus JAUJOE01. The sequence continues at coordinate 229,414 of JAUJOD010000003.1, read as the reverse complement.
CGCCACCGTCAACCCGAACGCGCCGATCATCACCGCCACCGCCGAAGTGCTCGCCAACCAGGCACTGAGGGAAGGGAGCGCCGCCGACGTCGGGCTTGTCGTCATGGACGAGTTCCACTTCTACGCCGAACCCGACCGAGGCTGGGCCTGGCAGGTGCCGCTGTTGGAGCTCACCGACGCCCAGTTCGTGCTGATGTCGGCCACCCTCGGCGACATGAGCCGGTTCCGCGACGACCTCGACCGCCGTACCGGCCGACGCAGCGCCATCGTCGCCTCCACCGACCGACCCGTGCCGCTGCACTTCTCCTACGTCACCACCCCGATCCACGAGACGCTTGAGGAGCTGCTGACCACCCACCAGGCGCCCGTGTACGTCGTCCACTTCACGCAGGCGGAAGCCATCGAGCGGGCCCAAGCCCTCTCCAGCCTCAAGGTCGCCACCCGCGAGGAGCGCGACCAGATCGCCGACCTGATCGGGGACTTCCGGTTCACCGCCGGGTTCGGCCGCACCCTCAGCCGGCTCATCCGGATGGGGATCGGCGTCCACCACGCCGGCATGCTGCCGCGCTACCGCCGCCTCGTCGAGACCCTCGCCCAGGCCGGCCTGCTCAAGGTCATCTGCGGCACCGACACCCTCGGCGTCGGCATCAACGTACCCATCCGCACCGTCGTGCTCACCGGGCTCGCCAAGTACGACGGCGTCCGCACCCGCCACCTCACCGCCCGCGAGTTCCACCAGATCTCCGGCCGCGCCGGCCGGGCCGGCTACGACACCCTCGGCAGCATCGTCGTCCAGGCGCCCGAGCACGAGGTCGAGAACGCCCGGCTGGTCAAGAAGGCCGGCGACGACCCCAAGAAGCTGCGCCGCGTGCAGCGCAAGAAGGCACCGGAGGGGTTCGTGAGCTGGGGCGAGCGGACCTTCGCCAAGCTCGTCGAGTCCGAGCCGGAGCCGCTGACGTCGAGCTTCCGGGTCACCCACTCCATGCTGCTCAACGTCATCGCCCGCCCCGGCGACCCGTTCACGGCGATGCGCCGGCTGCTCACCGACAACCACGAGGACCGCGCCGCGCAGCGCACGCACATCCGGCACGCGATCGCGATCACCCGCTCCCTGCTGGCCGGGGGTGTGGTCGAGCGGCTCCCCGAGCTCGAGGCGGACGGCCGCGGCGTCCGCCTCACCGTCGACCTGCCCGCCAACTTCGCCCTCGACCAGCCGCTGTCCGCCTTCGCCGTGGCGTCGCTCGCACTGCTCGACCGGGAGTCGCCGACGTACGCCCTCGACGTCGTCTCGGTCATCGAGTCGACGCTGGAGGACCCGCGGCAGATCCTCTCCGCGCAGCTGCACAAGGCGCGCGGTGAGGCGGTGGCCGCGATGAAGTCCGAGGGCATCGAGTACGACGAGCGGCTGGAGCTGCTCGACGATGTGACCTACCCGAAGCCGCTGGTCGAGCTGCTCGAGGCCGCCTACGAGACCTACGGCAAGGGCCATCCCTGGGTCGCCGACCACCCGCTGCGGCCGAAGTCGGTCGTGCGCGACATGTACGAGCGCGCGATGACGTTCGTCGAGTACGTCGGCTTCTACCGCCTCGCCCGCTCCGAGGGGCTGGTGCTGCGCTACCTCGCCGACGCCTACCGGGCGCTGCGGCGCACCGTGCCGGAGTCAGCTCGCAACGACGAGCTCGACGACTTCGTGGAGTGGCTCGGCGAACTGACCCGCCAGGTCGACTCCTCGCTGCTCGACGAGTGGGAGAAGCTGGCCGCCGGCGACGACCTCGACCCCGCCGACCTCGTGCGGCCGCCGCTCGAGGCAACCGCGCCCCGCCCGGTGACCGGCAACGTGCGAGCCTTCCGGGTGTTGGTGCGCAACGCGATGTTCCGCCGGGTCGAGCTGGCCGCTCGCCACGACTGGGCCACGCTCGGCGAGCTCGACGCCGACGCCGGCTGGGACGCCGAGGCCTGGCGGGACGCGATGGCGCCGTACTGGGACGAGCACCCGACGCTGCTCACCGACGCCGATGCCCGCGGTCCGGGGCTGCTCATGATCGACGACACGACCGAACCCGGCGTATGGCGGGTGCGGCAGATCCTGCACGACCCGGAGGGTTTCCACAACTGGGCGCTCCTGGCGTCGGTGGACCTGGCGGCCTCCGACGAGGCCGGCCACGCCGTCGTACACCTCGACGACATCGTCTCAGGCTGAAGCCGCCGCCGAGCCCGAAGGTCAGCCACGCAGCCACTCATCACGGGTGGGCGCGACGACGTCACGGCAGCCCCCGAACATGTCGGGAGAGCCTCGACCTGGTCGATGCCGGTGTCGTCGATGCTGTCGACGTGTAGCGTCGAACCCCTTGACCGAACGCCCACCACAGGAGATCACGTGGCGACTTTGCGCAGCCTCACGCATCAGGAAGCCCGCGATCGCGGCTCGAGCCTTCGCGTCCACAGCTACGACATCGCGGTTGACCTGACCGGCCTGCTAGAGGGCAATGAGCTGCGCGCTGTGTCGACGATTCGGTTCGCCGGTGATCCTGGGGCCTCGACGTTCGCCGACTGCGCTGCTCGGGTGGTGTCGGCGACTCTCAACGGCGAAGCCGTCCCATCCGACGCGATCGGTGACGCGCGCATCAGCTTGGACAACTTGGGCGCCGACAACGTGTTGGTCGTCGAATCCGTGCAGGACTCGACCGACCAGGCCACCGCCGTGCACCGCTCCGTCGATCCCACTGACGACAGGGTCTATGTCTGGACGTCCTTCGAGCCCGACGAGGCCCGCCGCGCCTGGGCATGCTTCGACCAACCCGACCTCAAGGCCCCACATGCGTTCACCGTCACCGCACCCGCTGACTGGGTCGTCGTCAGCAACAGCGACGACCCAGCCGTCGAAGACCTGGGTGACCGTCGGCGGTGGACGTTCCGGGCAACCCCGCCGCTGTCGACGTACGTACCCGTGGTCAACGCCGGGCCGTTCTACGAACTCAGGTCAGAGCGCGGCGGCTACGACCTCGGGCTGTACTCACGCCAGTCGCTGGCCCAGTTCTTGGACCGGGACGCCGAGTTCCTCTTCGACCTGACGGAGCGCGGGCTCGAATTCTTCGGTGCGCACTTCGACCTGCCGTTCCCGCAGCGGACGTACGACCAGGTTTTCGCGCCCGATCTCGGCGGCGCGATGGAGAACTTCGGCTGCGTGACGTGGGGCGATTCGCTCATCTTCCGGAGCCCGCCGTCGCCGAGTGAGCGCGAGCTCCTCGCCGTCATCCTGCTGCACGAGATGGCCCACATGTGGTTCGGCGACATGGTGACGATGACCTGGTGGGACGACCTGTGGCTCAACGAGGCGTTCGCGAGCTGGGCCGCCTACTGGGCGGCTGCTGAGGCCACCGAGTTCACCGACGCGTGGGCCAGCTTCCTCGCCGGCGACAAGCTGCTGGCCTACCCGGTCGACCGCGGGCCCACGACACACCCGATTCGCCAGCCGGCCAGCGACGTCGCCGAGGCGACGGCGGGATTCGACGCCATCACCTACGAAAAGGGCGCCGCCGTCTTGAAGCAGCTCGTCGCGTACGTCGGCGAGGACGCGTTCCTTGCCGGCCTGCGGGCGTACTTCAACAAGCACGCCTGGCGAAACGCCTCATTGGACGACTTGATGGGAGAGTTGAGCGAGGCCAGCGGACGCGACCTGGCGGCCTGGACAAAGGGTTGGCTCGACACGGCAGGCACCGACACCCTCCAACTCGTCGACGGAGATGGCTCGCGGCGGGCGCTGGAGGCGGCCGGACCGAACGGCGAGGCACCCCGGCCGCATCGACTCCGAATCGGCGTATATACGCAGTCGGACGGCGCCCTGGTCCGCAACGACGTCCTCGACCTTGATGTCGAGAGCGCGACGACGGAGCTCCCGGACCTCGACGATTCCGCACAGCTCTTGCTGGTTAATGACGACGACCTGACCTTCGCGTCTGTGCACCTCGACGAGCACAACACGGCGCGGCTGCTCCAGTCGGCCGCTCAACTGCCGGAGGCGACATCGCGTGCCGTCGCCGTGGTCACCATGTGGGACATGGTGGTGAGCGGCAAGCTCACCGCTCGGGAGTTCGTGCGCTCCACGAGCGCGGTCTTGGCAAAGGAGACCGCGGACGCGCTCGTCGAGCCGTTCCTGGGCCTTGTCCTCGCTGGCGCCGAGCGGTGGACTCCTGACCGTGACCGCGACGAGGTGCTCAGCTCCATCGCCGACTTATGTTTGAAGATGGCGCAGGACGACTCGCGGAAGGTGGTCGCCCTCCGCGGTCTCGCGCGTGCCGCTGTCACCGAAGACCAGCTGCAGGCGCTCCGCGATCTCACGGGGTACGACGTCGACTTGAGTTGGCGGGCGCTCATCCGGTTCGCCGCGCTGGGCCACTTCGATAAGGGGGAGGTTGACGCGCTGCGTGAGCGAGACCCCAATCCGGACTCCTGGCTCAGAGCTCTCGCGGTCGACGCCGCCCAGCCGAGCGCTGAAGCGAAAGCGGCGGCTTGGCAGGTGGTGGTGGACGAACGCAAGGTCCCGCCCGGCAATCTGGGGGAGGTGGCGGCGGCATTCTGGCAGCCGGCACAAGGTGAGCTGCTTGCGCCGTACGCCCAGCGCTACCTGGCGGCGCTGCCGGCTCTTGGAGCCGCCGGAATGATCGTCGCGATGGTTACGGCGTCGGCGATGTTCCCGATGTCTGGAGCCGGCACGGAGTTCCTCGACCACGTCCATCGGACGGTCACGTCACCTGACGTCAGCCCTGTGGTCCGGCAACGGGTGCTCGAGCGCGCCGACCAGCTGAGTCGCATGCTGCGGGCACGCGGGGAAGCTGGCTGACTCCTTGGGGTTCAGCTGAGCTCGCTGAACCGTTCGACCATGTCGCGTGCACCTGACACGATGACCAGGTCACCGTCATTGACAACGGTTTCAGTGGTCGCGTAGGTGAAGTCTTCGCCACTGCGCTTGACGCCGACGATCGTGACGCCGTACTTGGATCGGATGTGAGTGTCGCCCAGCCGAATGCCGTGGATGCTTTGTGGGGGGCGGGTCTTGACAAGGGCATAACCGTCGTCGAACTCGATGTAGTCGATCATCCGACCGCGCACGAGGTGCGCGACCCGCTTGCCCATGTCGTGTTCGGGGCGTACGACGTGGTGCACGCCGATCTGGGTGAGGATACGAGCGTGGGCATTGCTGATCGCCTTGGCCCAGACGTGCGGCACCTCGAGGGTGAGGACCACCGACGCGGACAGAATGCTTGCCTCCAGGTCGGTGCCGACCCCGATAACTGCTCGGTCGAACTCGTGAACTGACAGTTGACGCATCGCGTCCTCGTCGGTGGAGTCCGCCTCCACGACGTGGGTGAGCTGCCCGGCGAGGGACTGAACGACCTTGCGGTCGGCGTCGACCCCCAGCACCTCGGTGCCGCCGTTCATCAACTCCAACGCGAGGGACATGCCGAAGCGGCCGAGACCGATGACGACGACTCCACCGCTGTGCGCTGACTTAGCCAATGATCGGCCGTCCTTCCGGTAGCTCATAGAGGCGCTGCCGCTCGCGTAACACCAGGGCGGACACCAAGGTCGTTGGCCCAAGCCGTCCGACGAACATCAACGCGATCAAGACAAGTTTCCCCGAGGTAGTCAGATCGGGGGTAATCCCGGTGGAAAGTCCCACCGTGGCGAATGCGGACGTCACGTCGAAGAGGACCCGATGGGTTGGGAAGTCAGTGAAGTGCAACAGCAGCAAGGTGCCGCCCACAACCGCAGCAACCGACAGCAGCGCGATCGTCAGGGCCTGTCGAATGGCTCGGTCGTCAACCCGCCGATCGAAGGCGTGGATGTTGCGGTCGCCGCGCACTTCGGCGTAGATGACGAAGAACAACAAGATGAACGTAGTCACCTTGATGCCCCCCGCTGTGCCGGCGGAACCGCCGCCGATGAACATCAAGACGATCGTGCCCAGCAGGGTGCTCTCATTCATCTGGGAGTAGTCGACCGAGTTGAACCCACCGCTGCGAGGCATCACCGCCTGAACGAACCCAGCAAGTAAGCGCCCCGGACGATCTAGCGCACCCAACGTGTCGTCGTTGTTCCATTCGTTGGCGGACACAAACACCGTGCCGAGCGCGAAAAGCGCCCCACTGACCGTCACCGTCATCTTGGTGTGCAGACTCCAGGAGCGAGGTCTCCGAAACTCCCTGCGCAGCTCGAAGAGCACCGGAAAGCCCAGGCCTCCAGCGATGACGGCGAGGGAGATGGGCAGACAGATCCACGGGTCGTTGACGAATCCGATCAGGCTGTCGGAGTACAACACAAAACCCGCGTTGTTGAACGCCGAGACCGCGTGGAAGATTCCGTGGTAGATGGCGCGGCCGAGCGGTTCGTCGTACCCGAGGAAGAACCTGGCGGCGAGGAACACCGCGGTGACTACCTCGAACAGCAGGCTTACCTTCACGACCCCGACGACCACTCGGCGCACGTCGCCGAGACCGAGTGACTTGGTCTCGGCGGCAGCGGTCAGGCGGGTACGCAGCCCCATTCGTCGTGACACCAGGAGACCGAGCAGTGACGCGAATGTCATGATGCCGAAGCCGCCGAGCTGGAACAACCCTAAGATGACCACCTCTCCGAACCCCGACCAGTACGTCGGGGTGTCGACCACGACGAGCCCGGTCACACACACGGCGGAGGTCGCGGTGAACAACGCATCGATGAACCGGGCACCCCCTGGACCGGTGTGGGACACCGGCAGCATGAGCAATGCGGTCCCCACCAGTACGGCGCACGCGAACCCGAAGGCGAGGACCTGCGCCGGATGCCGAAAGAGCGGCTGCTGTCGCGACTTGCTGACGCGGGTCAGGTCCGCCATCTTGAACACCGGACGATTGTCCTCCGTTTGCCCAGCGGCGGTGCGTTTGCCCCGCGGTAGCGGCTTAGCCGGCGCCCGCCTTCGCGTCTGCCCGCAGATTCCTCGGAACCTCTCGCGGGCTCCGTCGCTGCACGTCGTGGTCGAGTTGACGTACCACTCGGCAGTCAATACGGAAGGCGGCAGACACCGGTGCGTACCTGTTATGTCAGGCTCGCGTCGCATGGAGCGTGCGCTGCTGCCCCGAAGACGTATTTCGGGCAGGCCCGCGAGCGAGCTTGCGACGCAGTTCCCTGAGGCGATGGGTCAGGACCGGAGAGGCTGTTCGGGTGAGCGACCGCTGGTTCTCGCCGGGCAGGCGCTGCCGCGATGATCACGGTGCGAGCCGTCGTGCGCCCCTGGCAGGGCTCGTGGTGGGGGCCGGGCGCAGTGCAAAAAGTCATGCCAACCTCCGCTGGGTCGCTGTGCGTTCCCTAGGTAGGAGAACGGGGACCGATGGACGAGCAGGAGTTCACCGAGTGGGTGGCCGGGTGCCAGCGCGCCCTGCTGCGCTCGGCGTACCTGCTGACCGGTGATCTGCACCGGGCCCAGGACCTCGTGCAAGAAGCGTTGGTCAAGGTTGCGCTGCGATGGTCGCGGTTGCGTGACGGCAACCCGACTGCGTACGCGCGAACGATCATTGTGCGCGACAACGTGAGTTGGTGGCGACGCCAGCGTGAGCGGGTCGTGTCGGACCATGACGAGGCTGTGATCCAGCAGGTAAGCAGCGACCCCGACGTGGCCCTCGTCGTACGCCAGTCACTGGCCCGGCTCACACCGTCCCAGCGGGCGGTGCTCGTCCTGCGCCACTTCGATGACCTTTCCGAGCGTGAGGCCGCACAGGTGCTCGGCGTCAGCGTCGGGACTGTCAAGAGCCAAAACGCCGCCGCCCTCGCCCGGTTGCGCACGGCTGCGCCTGAACTGCTTGACCTGATCGGAGGACGCCATGAGTGAGCGTCGCGACCTGACCGACCTGACCGAACTGTTCGACCTAGCGACCGACGGCATTGAGAGCCCGTGGCTCGCGCACGAGGCTCTGCGCACGGCCCGGGCGCGGCGGACGCGCCGCCGTGGCGCTGCGGTGGCCGCGATGGCCGCGAGCGTGGTCGGGGTCGTCGTCTTGGGCGTCTACGCCGGGGACAACCGGTCGGGCGGGTTCCCGCCGTCCACGCAGACGAGCACACCGTCCGCGCCGACAACCACGCCGTCCGCGCCGCAAACCAACACAACCCCCGTTCCGCAGGAGAAGACCTGGCCGAAGTGGGACCCACGAGACGTCGACGACCTGCCGCCTGCGGTGGACCGCGTCGCGCCTGCTCTGCCCGAGGTGATCAATCCACCGGACTCATCCCCGGGTATCCTCGACGACCCCGTTGACGCGGCGGTCGCCGTGGTCGAGCAGGAGGACCTCATCCAGGTCCTCGGGACCGACAACAACTGGCGGACGGTACCCGTCGAGGACGAGTACCCGCAGGTCAGGCTCAGCCCGGGCGGGACGCGCTTGTCGGTGACCTACTACGCCAAGTACGACACTGGCGCGACCATTCACGATCTCGGCACGGGTGAGAGTTGGGTGGTGCCGTTTCCGGACGACTACAGACCCGTTGACGGCACGACGTGGACTTTCGTCGACGAGGACACTTTGCTGCTCCAGGGCGGCACTGCGTGGCTGGTCGACGCGAGGACCGGTGCTGCCGAGCGTTTGCCGGAGGGCATCGCAGGCGGGTTGTCCACGGCGGTTGACCCGCGTGGCGGCCTCCTTGTCAGTGCCCAGTGGGGCACGCCGAACATACTCGTTGACTACGCCGAAGGTGCGGTGCGCAAGGTCAGCATGCAACGCACTGGTCGGCTCTCGGCGCTGCGTGCTGACACCGACACGGTCGTCGGCACCTCATATGACGGGCGGCCCTTCGCCGTCGTGGTCGCCAACCGCTCGACCCTCACTCCGAAGATTTCCCTGCCCATCGTTGACACAGACGGGAACTACAGCAACGGAGGTCTCGGCACGTTGGCGCTCACCGACGACGGCACGGTCCTGCTGCGAGTGGCGATCCTCGGACGAGACGTGCAGGGTCTTAGCGTCGTGGCATGGGACCCAACGACCGGCGACCTGTCCCTCGTGAGCCGCACCGACGAGACAGCGGCGGTCGACTTCGCCGAAGATCTGCTGCGCGCCTCCGGCGGTCAGCGGTGACGCGAAGGAGCGCGCGTACCACGACGCGCTGAGGGACCTCGCCACACCAGCGATGGGTGTCGGCCGGTAATCAGGGTCCCCGCCCCCGACCGCAACGGGAACGCCGCCTACCGGCGGGGTCCAGGACAGGCTGCGGTCGTTACTCTGCCGGGCATACCGAACCCGTGGGCACGGCCCACACTGGTGGCAGGTGACGCAATCCGGTTCGTCGACCGCACCGGGATCATCCCAGGTGTCGTTTAGCCAACACCCGACCTTCCGTCAGAGGCACCGTTGGGCCGAGTGTGTGCGGCAGTCAGTTCACCGGATTTCTGACTTGGGCGCACACACCTGAGACAACGCATCCGGTCCTGGCTCACCATCAACTGCAGCCGGAGGTGGACCCGCAGCCTTCGCAGACGTAGCAGCTGCCAGCTGGGCGCATCTTCGTGCCGCAGGTGAAGCAGAGCGGAGAGTCGACCTCTCGTCCACTGAGCACCTCGAGCAGCTCGGCGCTGGTCTTGGCCCCGCCTGGCACCGGCTTGGCCGTGTGCTCCACGACCGCCGCCTCATCCGCCGAGACGTCCGGCGCCACTGAGGCGTCGGCGGCTACCGCGGCCTGAGCGGCCGGCGTACCCGGGCTCGACTTCAGCGACTCGGCCTCGGGCAGCTCTACCGGCTCCCCCGCTGCTTCGTAGGATCCGGTGTCGAGCTGACGCTGACGCTCGTCGGCGGTGAAGATGCCAAGCGCTGCTCGCTTGTCGAAGGGCAGGTAGTCCAACGCCAAGCGGCGGAAGACGTAGTCCATGATGGACTGGCTCATGCGAACGTCCGGGTCGTCGGTGAGACCGGCCGGCTCGAACTTCATGTTCGTGAACTTGCTGACGTAGGTCTCCAGCGGGACGCCGTACTGCAGCGATATTGAGATCGCCTTGGAGAACGCGTCCATAACGCCTGCGAGGGTGGAGCCCTGCTTGCCGAGCTTGAGGAACACCTCGCCCAGTCCGTCGTCGGGGTACGAGCCCGCCGTCAGATAGCCCTTCGCGCCGCCCACCGTGAACTTCGTCGTCTGCGACGGGCGTGTCCTCGGCAGCTGCCTGCGCACCGGTCGCTCGACGACCTTGACCACCTCGGCCGCATCTTCAGCCGAGTAAGCCTTGTCGGCACCCTTTGCCTTCGCGTCGTTCAGCGGCTGACCAACCTTGCAGTTGTCCCTGTACACGGCCAAAGCTTTGAGGCCGAGCTTCCAGCCCTGGATGTAAACGTCTTCGATCTCCTCAACGGTGGCCGATTCCGGCAGATTGACCGTGTTGTGGTTGACGAGACCATTCCCCACGAAGGCGTGCGTGCTTGGCACCGAAACGTCGTATACCTCCCTCTCGCCAGCATCGGCGATGGACGCCACGGGGCTGAAGTGCAGACCGTTATCCAGCACCTCGTACGCATCGCGCGGAAGCTGAACATCTGGAAGCGCCGCGACCTTGGCCAAAGCCGTTCTGGTTGGGTGCTTGGTACGCGGATCCAACAGGTACGCGAAGTGCGTCCGAGGGCCGTGGCCGACCCTGCGGTGCTCTGACTTTGGGAGGGCGGCGTGGAGTTGTCGACCTGTTAAGAAGGGAACGACGTCGGACGTGTTGGCGCCTTCATAGGTCCGCGCAGCCAACTTGTCAGCGGCCGATGCCTTAGTTGGCTCCAGGAACGGAACCAAGAGGACCATGCGGCGCGCCCACTCCCCGCTGGCATACACCTCGTCGTAGTCCTTGCCGTAGACAGTGTTGTGCTTCGTGATACGGCTGTGGATCACTCCCAGGTTCGTCATGAGAGCCTGCAGGTCGTCGAGTAGCCGGGGAGAGTCGAGGCAAATGGCCCACTTCGCCTGAGGGCCGGTGGTGCAGTAGGCGTCGAGGGCGAGTCCTTGCAGAAAGGCAAGCACCATGCTCCGCGGAGCACGAAGCACGGCATCAGGTATCCGTTTGTCGGATGCCCGCCCACCCATGCCGAGGTAGCCAAGGAACTCCACGACCTTCTTACTTGATGCGATGACCTGCGGACATTTCCCTTCCCGCCGCTCGATCCTGGCCCGAATGCCGAAGATGTCCGCCCAAGCTTGTTGAACGCGAAGTAATACCGAGTCGACCGAGTTCGTGATGACCACCGACCATGTCTGTTCGGTGGTGTGGCCCTCAGCGGCGTACGCACCAAGCAAGAACGCTAATTCTTCGGTCATCTCCGGCGGTATCGTCACGGACTTCTGATTGCCGTAGGCGGCCGACGGGGTGAAGTCGGCAAACGTGGGTGGGACAGTGGCCCAAGTCTCCGATCCGTATTGCTGGGCGACGTAGTCTCCCGGTTGGATCTCCGACAGGTGGACCCACTCGAGGCCGCTTTCACTGGCCCGGAGGAGGCGATGGTTCGGGGTGCCGGTGACTCGGTGGCCGGACCTCAGCACGATCTCGCGCACAGGGCGGACGCCACCGTAGTAGAAGGCATCCGTCTTCGTCGAGCCACCGAGGCTGGCCACTTCAATGATCTCGTCGCGGAAGGTGTCTGCAGCCTCACCCCGATGCAGGCTGCCGATGCGAATGAGCCCGTCCGCCGTTGTGAGCAGCGTCTCCCCCACCACGCACTTAGAAATGGCCCCGGAAATGAACGGCTGGGTCGCCGCCATCATCCGCACGTGGCCCATCGGAGCGATCGCCCGCTCCCCCATGGCCGTGTCGAAGACCTCGTAGTGCTCCTTCTTCAGCCCTGGGGCGTCGATGACGTGACCATGTTCGGCGATAAACTCGACGATCGCCTCGATCGTTTCCTGGGTGTAGCCCAGTTTCTTTAGGGCCCGAGGAATTGTCTGGTTCACGATCTGCATCGAACCGCCACCAACGAGCTTCTTGAATTTCACCAAAGAGAAATCCGGCTCGATGCCCGTCGTGTCCGCGTCGAGCATGAAGGAAATCGTGCCGGTCGGAGCGAGAACACTGGCTTGGGCGTTTCGGTAGCCGCTCTGGTCGCCGACCTTGAGGACGGATTCCCACGCCTTTGTGGCGATCTTCTGGACGTCCCGGTCTGCGTCGCTCACGGAGCGCATGGCGTCGTTGGCTGCGGCGTGCTTGCGCATGACCCGCTTGTGCGCATCGGCGTTGCGGGCGTAGCCGGCGTACGGGCCCACGACGCCCGCGAGCTCGGCTGAGCGCTTGTACGACGTACCGGTCATCAGCGACGTGATGGACGCCGCGAGAGCGCGGCCACCCGCGGAGTCGTAGCCGAGTCCCATCGCCATGAGCAGTGCGCCCAGGTTGGCGTAGCCGATGCCGAGCTGCCGGTAGTCACGGGTCGTCTCGGCGATCTTTTCGGTCGGGAAGTCTGCGAAGCAGATGGAGATGTCCATGGCGGTGATGACCATCTCGACGCAACGCGCGAACAGCGGCGCATCGAACGTGTCGTCTTCCTTGAGGAACTTCAGCAAGTTCAGGCTAGCCAAGTTGCACGACGAGTTGTCCAGGCTCATGTACTCGGAACACGGGTTAGATGCAGTGATTCGTCCGGTTTCGGGGTTGGTGTGCCAGTCATTGATGGTGTCGTCGTACTGGATGCCGGGGTCGGCACACAGCCAGGCCGCTTTGGCGATCTTGTCGAACAACTCCCGCGCGTCGACCGTCTCGATAACTTCGCCGGTCTTGCGGGCGCGCAAACCGAACTCCGTGCCCTCCTCCACCGCACGCATGAACTCGTCGGTCACGCGTACGGAGTTGTTAGCGTTTTGGTACTGCACGGACACGATGTCTTTGCCGCCGAGATCCATGTCGAAGCCGGCGTCGCGCAGCGCGCGGATCTTATCTTCCTCGCGCGCTTTGGTCTCGACGAATTCCTCGATGTCGGGGTGGTCGACGTCGAGCACGACCATCTTGGCCGCCCGGCGGGTGGCACCGCCTGACTTGATCGTGCCGGCGCTCGCATCGGCGCCGCGCATGAAGGAGACGGGCCCGGACGCCGTACCGCCGCTGGACAACAGCTCCTTGCTCGAGCGGATTCGCGAGAGGTTGAGGCCAGCGCCGGATCCGCCCTTGAAGATGAAGCCCTCCTCCTTGTACCAGTTGAGGATCGACTCCATCGAGTCGTCGACGCTGAGAATGAAGCAGTTGTGGACGCGGAGATTGCCTGAAAGGTACTCGCCGCTCTCGGTCTGGATGTCGTAAACCTTCATCGCGCCCAACTGCTGGACGCGGTCGATCTCTACCGTGTGGCGGTCGGCGCCACCAGCCTCGGGCTCGACATGCAGAAGCCGTTGGCCAACTCGCAATTCACCTGCTGAGACGAAGTCGCCGTCGACTTCGTCGTCGGCACGCCACACAAGGTGGTCGGCAGTCACGTCGAGTGTGTAGCCGGACTTCAGGTGCAGACGCAGCACGCCCTTCACGCCGTTGGCCTTGACGGCCAGGATACGAGTTAGGCCGTGCGCGTCGTACACCTTGGTGCCGACGGCGTTGTCACCAACCAGCTTGCCGATAGGCACGAGCCCATCGGGCGTGCTAACAAGCGAGTCATAAGGCTGGCAGGCGCTCACCTGCTGGGGGGACGACGTGCCGACGTTGAACCAAACCGGAGAGTTGAACGCGAACACCTGGTGCAGGAGCATGTGCGTCAACTCGTGCTCGAACACCTCGGCGTCGGCTGGGGTCGCGAAATAGCCGTGCTGCTCCCCCGCTGCCCGGTAGGTCTTGACCACTCGGTCGATCAGCTGCCGCAGGCTCCACTCCCGCGCGTCGGTGCCGACCGCCCCACGGAAGTACTTCGTCGTCACGATCGTCGAGGCGTTGACTGACCAGAAGTCGGGGAACTCCACGCCGCGCTGCTCAAAGACGGTCTCGCCGGTCCTCCAGTTCTGCTGGACGACGTCGCGCCGCTCCCAGTTCACCTCGTCGTACGGGTGCACGCCCTCGGTGGTGAAGATCCGCTCGATCTTCAGTCCCTTCGCGTTGTGCGATGGAGCGGTCGTGCGGTGGCTGTCCGTCTCGGTCATGGCCTCTCCTGGCTGGTTGGTGCTGCTGGTTGCTTCGTCGGGGGTACGTCGTGTGGTGCCGCGCCCGCCGCGGCCAGCTCGGGCTCCTCACCGGTGGGTGACCGCTCAGCACGCAGCATCGCGATCTCGGCCTCGAAGTCGTCGGCGGACTCGAATGCCCGGTAGACGCTCGCGAACCGTAGGTAGGCGACCTCGTCGAGCTCGCGCAACGGACCAAGGATCGCCAGGCCGACCTCGTGCGCCGGCACCTCGGCCCAGCCGGACCCGCGCAGCGAGTCTTCGACCTGGCTGCCGATGCGAGCCAAGTCGTCGTCGGTCACCGGACGGCCCTTGCACGCCTTGCGCGCCCCCGCGATGACCTTCTCGCGGCTGAACGGCTCGGTCGCCCCAGACCGCTTCACGACAGTCAGCTGCATCTGCTCGACCGTGGTGAACCGCTTCTCGCACTGCGGGCACGAGCGGCGCCGCCGGATGGACGTACCGTCTTCGGCGACCCGCGAGTCGAGCACTCGAGTGTCGGTGTGGCGGCAGTAGGGGCAGTGCATTGCCGCCTCCTTCGCTGATGCATCACGTCTTGTATCTATCGGCTGGCGCCGACAGTTTCGCTTCCCGCTGAGCCTCTGGTACGGCGTCCTGCTGGGCGATGCCCGGTGGCTCTGGGGATGGAACTGTGGTTGAGCTGTGGACGTTTCGACCCTTCTTGTGGGTGGCGAACCCCAACCTGTGGAGAACTACACCATTGTAACTACTACATGTTGGGGATGACCGTACGCCCCTGCCTGTGCGAATGGCAACGGTCTTTCGCCAAGTTTTTTGAGCTCGCTCGCGTTTCCGCAGGTCAGCGGGCTTCCACGAGGCCAGTGCTCCGCGTGTCGTGGTCGTCCCGACCATCGCCGGCCTGCGAACTGGCTCAAGCGCCATCGTGGTGAGCTACACCCGACCAGTAGGAGGCGTCACCTCGGTCGTGGTCGCAGGCGATCGCCAGGGTACGGCGGCGTGCCTGCCGTGCTTTGCACACGTGCCACAAACGCCCCAGGTTGTCCACAGATTTGGTTGGAGGGCTAGTCTCGCTGAGCGTCGATCGCCTAATTTGAGGGGCTAGAACGTCACGGGAGGACGACGCAATGGGTCGGACGCTCACTGCGATCGCGGGCCTAGTGTCCTGCGTGGTGCTGTCAGGTTGTAGCAGCGACAGCGTCGCTGAGTCCCCCGACCCGACGCCCACCCCCAGTACGACGGCCATGTCGACGCCCACCTCGCCGACGATGAGCTCAACGCCCCCAGAACCACCGCCGCCCCAGCCGCCGAGGATGCCGGCGCTCGCGCGGGAGAAGTCGCCAGCCGGCGCCAAGGCATTCGTCAGGTACTACATCGAAGCCGTGAATTACGCATGGCTTACGCACTCCACGGAACTTCTCAAGAGGCTGTCGACTGACCGTTGCATGCCATGCTCTGACATCGCTAAAGGCATCGACGACATCCGAAGACGCAACGGCGAAACCCAGGGTGCGCTCTGGCGCCCCCAGGCCCTCGTGCTGATTCCCTTTCAGTCAAAAGAAGCTCCCATCATCAACGTAGCGATCGCGACTAGCCGTGGCAGATGGAAGCCAAGTGCTGCTGACGGCTGGACAAAGATCTCGCCAGCGATCACCCGCTGGGACATGCATCTTAGCCGCGACGGCCAACACTGGGTCGTGGGCTCGGCGGAGGTTCAATGAATCGGATCGTCGGTGCCACATTCCTGTTGTTGTCAGCGTTCTTCTTTACGCCGATCAATGCCTACGCCGGTGAATGCAGCGTTGAACCACCTCCCGGCGTGGACCCCCGCACCTACTGGGCCACATGCCATGAAGAGATCCCACACCGGGGAACGAACCCCCGTGTGACACCGATTGAAGAGCCACCCTCGACCGGGTCGAACGTCACCTACTCCTACACTTGGGTGCCCACGTGCCCGGGCGCCTCACCCGGCGATCCTGAGGTCGGAAACCTCGACTGCCCAGCCGCACATAGTTGTGATGATCCGCAACTGATGTCGATGTCGTTGTACGCCATGCAACTCACCAGTCCCGCAGGCCAACCGATACAGCGCGGCTGGCGGTACCTCGGCTCCGAGTGCCGTGACCCCAAGGACGCCGGCCCGACCAAGCAGCCTCGAGTGCTGACGTGGATGGACGTTCTCAACGCCGTCAGACAGGTCGGCGTCCCGGGAGCATCGGTCGAGGCACCGGACTACACGCTGGTCAACCTCAAGACAACCTTCTACACCGAACCCACCACTGTCGAACGCAGCCTGACGATCATCGGTTACGACGTCGACGTCCGCGTCGAGCCGTCGACGTACACCTGGCATTGGGGCGACGGCAGCAGCGTGACCACTGACACCCCCGGGCATCCCTATCCCTCCACCGACGTCACGCACACTTACCGGCGCGCCACCGCGCCCAACCAGGCCCTCCAGCTCAGCGTCGACGTCACCTACACCGCCCACTATCGCGTCGACGACGGTGAGTGGCAGCCGATCCCTGAGAGCCTGACCATCGCCGGAGCTCCTACCGACCTGCCGATCAAGCAAGCCAGCGCAGTGCTCGTCGCCAAGGACTGAGGGGCAGCTAGACCGGCGCGCGTTCGCGCCGTCGCGGCACCGCTCCGCGCTGGCCTGGCCCGCGGTCAGGGCGTCGGCACGTACAGAGGCTGACCCGCGCGGATCGATCCGGCGTCGGTGAGCGCGTTGAGGTCGAGAATCTCGTCGATGACGACGCGTGGGTCCTGGTCGGGGGCTACGTCGTTGGCGATGTCCCACAAGGTCTGCCCCGGCTCCACGACCACTGTGGCGGTCGGCGCGTGATGCGTCGTACCCGTGGACTCCGCCGGGCCGCCCAGCATCGTGAAGAGCGCTAACGCGCCAGCGACCAGAAGTAGGAGGAGCACCAGTCGTCCACGGCGAGTCAGCCGCAACTGCGGCCGGATCAGCCGGACGGGGCTCTCGTTGCGGTGCATCACTGCGGTGCTCATCGGTGTCCTCCAAGCAAGGAAGTCCGCCACTGGGCGGCTGTTTCATTCGTACGTCGTGGTCTGTTGACAGAGATACAGGTGAGCACCGACAGTTCTTCAGCCGTCGCTTCAGTCGTCGACGCTTCCGTGGCGCCAGCCGGTGCACCGGTTGGTTTGACGAGCCTTGAAATATCACTTCGATCGAACATGTGTACGAACGTAACACTCGCCTGAGGCGCCGTCGAACATTCGTTCGATCCGCGTGTCGCCCGACCCGGACAGGGCACTGAGCGACACCACAGAGCTCATCCGCGGGAGCTATCCACAAATGCAACACGCCGTTCGAACAGATGTTTGAAAGCGTCGGCGCAGGGGTCTACCGTGATGTTCAATCGGTTTCGGCTCTCGCCGTGGCGGCTCTCCGAGTCTGCCAGCGTGATCCAGGCCGAGGTGGCAGACATCCACGCCCGAGAAGTGAAGGCGAGACTGACATGGCCAAGACACCCGACGACTCCGCCGTACGAGAACTGCCCGACGGCCCACCTGACGCCGTCGGTCTGACCCCGCGCCAACGACGCGTGCTCACCTGTATCAAGGACTCGGTCAGCGAACGGGGCTATCCGCCCAGCATGCGCGAGATCGGGATTGCCGTTGGGCTGACGAGCTCGTCGTCGGTCGCCCACCAGTTGCGAGTGCTCGAGGCCAAGGGCTTCCTGCGCCGTGACCCCAACCGTCCCCGCGCCGTCGAGGTGCTGATGCCTGCTCCCGCGCCCGGCCGCTCTCTGGGGCCAACCAGCGACGGCTCGTACGACGAGACCGGCTCAGGCGATCAGCGGCCGGAGGCGGTCTACGTCCCAGTCGTGGGTCACATCGCCGCGGGTGGGCCCATCCTGGCGGAGGAGCGGATCGAAGAAGTGTTCCCGCTTCCCCGGAGGCTCGTCGGCGATGGCACGCTGTTCCTGCTCGAGGTCAAGGGTGACTCAATGCTCGACGCCGCCATCTGCGACGGCGACTTCGTCGTCGTACGTCAGCAGCCGACTGCCGAGAACGGTGAGATCGTGGCGGCCATGATCGACGGCGAGGCGACGGTCAAGACGTTCCAGCGCAAGTCCGGAGAGGTCTGGCTGCTGCCCCACAACAGCGCCTACGAGCCGATCAACGGCCGCGACGCGGTGGTGCTCGGCAAGGTGGTCACGGTGATGCGCAGGATCTAGCGCCAGACCTACGGTGCGGCAGGTGGAGCAACCGTGGGCGGGACGGCAGGGCCATGGACAACCGGCTGGGGGTTCCATAGTGTGGTTATACCGCCTCCCCACTGCGGGCGCGGCGTCGGTGCTTAGTCTCAGGTCGGGCGGTTCGGCTGCGCGCTCGGACCGTCCGACCTGCTGGCGTGCAAACGGTCCGCGAAGTCCACGTGAACACTTGCGAATCCCCGTGACTCTGGGGTCGAGGTGACGTTGGGTTGTAACGTGACCGAACCCAAGCAGGCATCGTGACAGAGTTCAACCGCCGGGCCTTCCTCGCCGCGACCGCAGCAACGGCCGCCACCGCAGCCACCACCGTCGGCCGTACACCGGCCCTGGCGCTTGGCCCGGACGTAACGGCCGGCAATGACCCCAACCCATACTTCCGCCACGGCGTCGCATCCGGAGACCCCCTCCCTGACCGGGTGATCCTGTGGACTCGGGTCACGCCGTCGGCCGACCTCGGACCCGGCGTCGGCAACGGCCCGTCCGTTTCCGGACGCTGGCAGATCGCAACCGACCGGACCTTCGACCGCGTCGTCGACTCCGGACGGTTCACCACGTCGCCTGTCCGCGACTACACCGTCAAGGTCGACGCCAGCGGCCTGCAACCAAGCACCGGCTACTACTACCGGTTCGTGTTCAACGGCGTCCCCAGTCGCATCGGGCGCACCTGTACGGCGCCCGACCGATTCGCATCTCCTCATAACCTGCGGTTCGGTGTGGTGTCGTGCTCCAATCTGCAGGCGGGCTACTTCTCGCCGTACCGTCACCTCGCCGCTCGCGACGACCTCGACGCGATCGTGCATCTCGGCGACTACCTCTACGAGTACGGCCCCGGCCGGTACGGGTACGGCCATAGCAACACCGACATCCGCTCGCATGTGCCGGCGCACGAGATGGTGTCGCTGCGCGATTACCGGCAACGTCACGCGCAATACAAGCAAGACCCCGACCTACAGCGGCTGCACGCCAAGCTGCCCTTCATCGCTACGTGGGATGACCACGAGAGCACTAACGACGCCTACCGCCGCGGCGCCGAGAACCACCAACCTGACACCGAAGGCGACTGGCAGCACCGCAAATGGCGGGCCCACCGGGCGTACGACGAGTGGATGCCCACCCGCATGTCCGACACCGCGAAGCTGGGCGACGGTGACCGGCTCTACCGCTCGTTGCGTTTCGGGACGCTGGCGAACCTGTCGATGCTCGACCTGCGCAGCTACCGCTCCAAGCAGGTGGAGCAGTCCGAGCTCAGTGAGGTGGACAACCCCAACCGCAGCATCACCGGGGACCCGCAGATGGTCTGGCTCAAGGACCAACTGCTCACCCCGAAAGTGCAGTGGAAGATCGTGGGCAACCCCGTGATGATCGCCCCGGTCGTCTTCCCGCCGCTGCCCAACGACCTGACCGCGGCGGTCAACGACGTCACCGGGCTGCTCCCACCCGACGGCGTCCCTTACAACGTCGACCAGTGGGACGGCTACACCGCAGACCGCCACGAGCTCTTCAGCCACATCGCCAACCACGGGCTGCAGAACACCGTGTTCCTCACTGGCGACATCCACTCGGCCTGGGCGTGTGACCTGCCGCGCGACGCGGGAAGATACCCCGCGACGAAGACTGTCGGCACGGAGTTCGTCTGTACGTCGGTCACCAGCAACAACCTCGACGACATCACCAACTCACCGCCACGCACCACCTCCATCGCCATCGAGGAGGGCATCAAGGCGAGCAACCGACACGTCAAGTACCTGAACTTCGACGACCACGGCTACAGCGTCGTCGACATCTCCTCGGCCCGACTGCAGATGGACTACTACAAGATCAGCGACCGCGCCGACCGCAACGCGACGTCGGAGTGGACACAGTCGTGGGCAACCGCCGCCGACACCCAACGGGTACACCGAGTGGAAGGCCCCGTCGCATGAGCGCGCCAACGCCCCCGTCCCAGGTCAGCCGCCGGAGGTTCCTCCAGCTCACCGCAGCCAGCGGCGCTGCAGTCGTCGTATCGGCCGCACCCGGCGCACCGCTCGCCGCAGCGGCGGGCAATCGCAAGAAGCGCGCCTACGTCGTTGTCGTCGACGGCTGCCGACCCGACGAGGTGACCAGGGAGCTGATGCCTCGGTTGCATTCGCTGCGGTCGCATGGCATGAACTTCCCCAACGCGCGGGCGCTGCCGATCTTCGAGACGCTCCCCAACCACGCCATGATGATGACCGGCGTGCACCCCAACCACACCGGCGTACCGGCCAACTCGATCTACGATCGCGACGCGAAGGCCATTCGCGACCTGGACCGGCAGAGCGACCTGCGCTTCCCGACGCTGCTGCAGCGACTGCAAAGCGTGGGGTACACCACGGGCTCGGTGCTCAGCAAGGAGTACCTGTACGGGCTCTTCGGCACCCGGGCGACGTACCGGTGGGAACCCAGTCCGGTGGTGCCGGTCAGCGGCCACGCGCCCGACGAGGCGACCATGGACGCCACCATCGCGATGATCGACAATGTCGACCCCAACTTCATCTTCGTCAGCCTCGGCGACTGCGACCGGGTCGGCCACAGCGACGTGACCGGTACGACGGTGCAGGCGTCTCGGCGCGCTGCCCTCAAGACCGCCGATCAGCAGGTCGGGCGGCTGGTCACCCACCTGCGCGAAACCGGCCGGTGGGCCAACTCGGTGCTGATGGTGCTGGCCGACCACTCCATGGACTGGTCAAACCCCGACCGGATCGTCAGCTTGCAACCCCACTTCGAGAACGACCCCCTGCTCGCCGGCAACGTCATCATCGCGCAGAACGGCGGCGCCGACCTGTTGTACTGGACCGGTGCCGACACGCGACGTCGGGCTGCGGTGACGCGGATGCGGGAGATCGCCTTGGCGGTCGAAGGCGTGCACGAGGTGTGGGATCCCGACTATCTCCGGCTGGGCACGCGTGCAGGTGACGTTGTCGCCTACTGCCAAGCCGGCTGGCGGTTCAGCGACCCCCGGCCGGTGTCCAACCCGATCCCCGGCAACCACGGGCACCCCGCCACCAGGGTGATCCCCTTCTTCATCGCCGGCGGCTCGCCCTTGGTCCAGCACGGCACCTCGTACAGCCGGTCCGTGCACACCCTCGACGTCGCACCCACCATCGGTCGGGTCTTCGGTCTGCCTGCGCCTCGCGGCGGGTATGAGGGAGTTTCCCGCCTCTAGCCTCGAGCGCTGCCACGCCCGGAACGTCACTGGCTACTCAGGCGCTGGAGCGCACCGGCCGCCACTGCGCGGTCGTACGTCGTCCACATCGGTGGCAGCGAAGCCCGCAGGAAACTGCCATAGCGGGCGGTGGCCAGCCGCGGGTCGAGGATCGCCACCACCCCTCGGTCGTCCTTGGTGCGGATGAGCCGGCCCGAGCCCTGAGCCAGCAGCAGAGCCGCGTGCGTGGCGGAGACCGTCATGAAGCCGTTGCTGCCCGCGCGGTCGGCGGCGCGCGACCGTGCCGACATCAGCGGGTCGTCGGGCCGAGGGAACGGGACGCGGTCGATGATCACCAGCTGGCACGTCGGCCCCGGCACGTCGAGGCCCTGCCACAGCGACAAGGTGCCGAACAAGCTGACCGCCGGGTTGGCGACAAACTCCGCCTGCAGGTGCGACAACTGGCCGTCGCCCTGGCAGAGCACCGGCAGGTGCGGCAGGGCTTCCCGCATGGCCTCGGCGGCGGCTTCCGCAGCCCGCCGTGATGAGAAGAGACCGAGCGTGCGACCGTTCGCAGCGGCGAGGAGCGCCTCGATCTCCGCAAGCTGCGCATCACCGAGTCCGTCGCGGCCAGGCGACGGGAGGTGCTTGGCGACGTACAGGATGCTCTGCCGCGGGTAGTCGAACGGCGAGCCGACGTCGATCGCCCGCCACGGCAACGTGGCCGGGGCCTCGTGCTCAGAGTCTTCCGCAACCTCCTGGTCGGCGCCGGCGGGACCGTCGATATTTGTCTCGACTCGTTCGGATGGCTTCAACCCGATCGAGGTCGCCAAGGCAGTGAAGTCGCCACCGAGCTTCAGCGTCGCCGAGGTGAAGATGACGGTCTTCTCGCTGAGCAGCCGGTCGCGCAGCTGGGTCCACACCTGCAACGGTGCGACGCACAACAGGTTGCCGCCTCTGGTGCGGTCGCGCTCGGCGAGCCATACGACGTCGTCATCGCGATGCGCCGCCAACCGGTCGGCGATCTTGCGCACCTCGTCGACCATGCCGCGGGCCTGCTGCCGGGCGGCGTCTCCGTCGGAGTCGCTGGACTCCTTAGGGAACGCCGAGAACGCCGACCGGGCCGCCTCACGCACGCGGGCCAGGCCGTCGGAAAGCTCAGGCGGTTGTACGTCGATGCGTCCGGGCTCCATCGTCTCGACCACGGCCCGCAACGCCTCGCCAGCGTCGGCCAGGTCGTCGGGCTCGTCGCCGCGGAGGAAGCTGCGGACGCGTTTGGCGGCCCGCTCGACGACCGACGGCGACAGCTCATCGGTGGCCGACTGGGTCACCCGAGCGGCCAACTCATGCGCCTCGTCGACCACCACGACGGCGTACTCGGGGATCATCGGCACCCCCTCGACCGCGTCGATCGCGAGCAAGGAGTGGTTGGTGACGATGAGGCGCGACGCCATCGCCTTGTCGCGGGCGCGCTCGGCGAAGCACTCCACGCCGTACGGGCACTTCTGGGCGCCGAGGCACTCACGGTGGCTGACCGACACCTGCTGCCACACCTTGTCGGTGTGC
Organism: Nocardioidaceae bacterium; assembly: GCA_030447865.1. Classification (GTDB taxonomy): domain Bacteria; phylum Actinomycetota; class Actinomycetes; order Propionibacteriales; family Nocardioidaceae; genus JAUJOE01. Next base: position 206,338 of record JAUJOD010000003.1, on the reverse strand, counting down.
GACGGCGCACTGTCGCGGTCGCCCGGCCCGCCGGCGCGGGATTCCCGCTCGGCCCATTGCCGCAGCCGAACCACCTCACCACCCAACGTGCCCGCGGGTACGTCGATCAGCGTGCCCTGGTCGTCGGGAACGCCCTCGCGGATGCGGTGCAGGCACGCGTAGTTGCTGCGGCCCTTGAGCACGGCGTACGCCGGTCGCTCCCCCAGCACGTCAGCGGCGGCGGCGAGCAGCGCAGGGATGTCGCGCTCGACGAGCTGGTGCTGCAGCGCCAGCGTGGCCGTCGCGACGACGACGCGGGCGTCATGCATCACCGCCGGCACCAGGTAGGCCAGCGACTTGCCCGTGCCGGTGCCGGCCTGCACGAGCAGGTGCTGACCCGATCGCATCGCCGCAGCGACGGCAGTAGCCATCTCGACCTGCCCCGGCCGGTCCTCACCGGCGAGGTTGCCGACCGCGGCGTGCAGCACCTCCTCGACCGGGAGGACGGCAGCGGCTGGCGACGTGGGCACTCACCGACGTTAGCCGACCCGACCGACGCTGCGCGGCCACACTCCACAGGTGCCGGGGCAGTCTCAGAAGAGCTCGTACCAGAGGGTCAACAACAGCGGGAGCGCGAAGGCGACCACCAAGATCCACGCCACGATCTTGTGCGACCGCTTCGCCGCGCTGAGTGAGCCGGCCATGGCGATGAGGGCACCTTCTTCGGTGTTGCGGTCGAAGCCCATCAGCTGAGCGTCGCGAGGGATGCCCACCTGGCTCCCCGTGTGCACGAGTGGCGGCCGCTCGTCGTACCCCTCGTCGTCCATGCAACCGATGTTACCCAGACCGCGGCACGTCACCGCGCGGAGCGGCCGTTCGGCGGCTTTCAGCCGCGAACCGAGCTGGAGCTGGTCAGGCGGTCGTTGCGGTGAACGCGGCTAGCTCACCGGCGAGGCCGGCGTGCACCCGGGCGCGGATGCGGGTGCCCTCGGCGGTGTGCTCGAGCGACTCGATCTCGCCGTGTTGGTGCAGCTGGTTGATCAGGTCGCCGCGCGCGTACGGCACCAGCGCGTCGACCTCGACCGTCGGCCGCGGCAGATCGGCTTCGATGGCGGCGATTACGTCGTCGACACCTGCGCCGGTCTGTGCCGAGGTCACCACGGCGTGCGGTTCGCGGGCGAGCAGCCGAGCGAGCACGAGCGGGTCGGCCACGTCGCACTTGTTGACCACCACCAGCTCGGGCACATCGGCGGCGCCGATCTCGGTGAACACCTCCCGCACGGCGGCGATCTGCCCCTCCGGGTCGGCGTGCGATCCGTCGACGACGTGCACGACGAGATCGGCCTCGGCAACCTCTTCCAGGGTCGAGCGGAACGCCTCGACCAGCTGGTGCGGCAGGTGTCGGACGAAGCCAACGGTGTCGGACAGGGTGTAGACGCGCCCGTCACCGGTCGTCGTACGCCGCGTCGTCGGGTCGAGCGTCGCGAACAGCGCGTTCTCGACAAGCACGCCTGCACCGGTCAGCCGGTTGAGCAGCGACGACTTGCCGGCGTTGGTGTAGCCAGCGATGACGACGGCCGGGATCTGGCGACGTACCCGCTCGGCCTTCTTCGTCACCCGTGCCGTCTGCATGTGCGTGAGGTCGCGTCGCAGCTTGGCCATCCTGGTGGTAATGCGTCGACGGTCGGTCTCGAGCTTGGTCTCGCCGGGGCCGCGGCCACCGATACCGCCGCCCTGCACGCCGACGCGGCCGCCCGCCTGCCGGGACAGCTGCCCACCCCAACCGCGCAGCCGTTGCCGCATGTACTCGAGCTGGGCCAGCTCGACCTGCGCCTTGCCTTCCTTGGACCTGGCGTGCTGGGCGAAGATGTCGAGGATGAGCGCGGTGCGGTCGACGACCTTGGCGTTGACGCGGTCCTCGAGGTTGCGCAGCTGCGCCGGGCTGAGCTCCCCGTCGCAGATGACCGTGTCGGCGCCGGTTTCGGCGACGGCCATCCGCAGGTGGTCGACCTTCCCCGGCCCGATGTACGTCGCCGGGTCGGGGCGCTGCCGACGCTGCGACAGCGCGTCGAGGACGAGCGACCCCGCGGTCTCGGCCAGCAGCTTCAGCTCGGCCAGTGAGTTGTCGGCGTCCTCGACGCTGCCTTCTGTCCAGACACTGACGAGCACCACCCGCTCGAGCCGCAGCTGGCGGTACTCAACCTCGGAGATGTCCTCGAGCTCGGTCGACAGGCCCGCCACCCGGCGCAGCGCGTGCCGCTCCTCGAGCTCGAGGTCGCCGGTGTCGAAGCGGCCGTTGTCGAGGTCGCCGTTGTCCAGATCGTCGGCGTCGGGCTCGTGGGTGACCGAGTCGTCGGCGAAAAGCTTCTCGTCATCAAGCTCGATGTCAGGTGAGCTGGAAATGCCGCTGTCGAAGTTCGGGTCGTCGGCGTACTCGCGTCGGTCTGCTGTCATCGCCCTCCACTGTACGGCGCGGGGGCCGGTCGCCACGACCGCTTTACGGTGCCGCCTCGGCGGCACCGTAGTCGTCGGCGGCGGCTCATAAGGTGGCGGCGTGACCACGACGTACGCCGTTCCCACGGACCTGCTGGCGCAACTGCGAAGGGCCCGCGATCTGATGGACCTTGAGTTCGCTGAGCCACTCGACCTCGACCGACTGGCGCAAGTGGCCGCCACGTCGAAGTACCACTTCGTCCGCTGCTTCACGGCGACGTACGGCGAGACACCGATGCGCTACCTCGCCCGACGGCGGGTTGAACGGGCTCAAGACCTGCTGCGCGCCACCAACCTCACCGTCACCGAGATCTGCCACCTCGTGGGCTACGCGAGCTTGGGCACGTTCAGCTCTCGCTTTCGCGAACTGGTCGGGATGAGCCCGTACGTCCGAAAGGTTCACCGCATGATCACGAACGTCTCGCTGCTCGGCGTCTGGGTCACCGACATCGACGTTGCCAAGGGCTTCTACGTCAACACCCTCGGCTTCGAAGAGCACACCGACGTCACCATGGGCGACTTCCGCTGGTGCACGGTCAACCACCCGAACCAACCCGACCTCCAAGTCAATCTCATGCTCCCGGGGCCGCCCCTGGACGCCGACGACGCGGAGTACATCCGCCGCTCGCTCGCCAAGGGCTCGATGAGCGCGGGCGGGATGCGAGTCGACGACTGCCGTAAGACGTACGACGACCTCAAAGCCAAGGGTGTCGAGTTCGTGCAGGAGCCATCGGACCGCCCGTACGGCGTCGAGGCGGTCATGCGCGACAACTCCGGCAACTGGTGGGTGCTCGTCGAGCCGAAGGAGTACACCCAGGCCGACCTCGAGGGCCAGTCCTTCTAGCCGCGCCAGTTGCCTTCGGCCACGAGCACGGCCGGACCCTTGAGGTGCACGTGGCCGTCGGCCGCGATCGTCACGGTGAGGTCTCCACCTCTGACGCGCACGGTGTACGTCGAGTGGCCGGCCCCCTCGTGTCCGGCGGCCGCGGCGGCCGCGGCTGCAACGACGGCGCAGGCGCCGGTGCCACACGACTCCGTCTCACCGACCCCCCGCTCGAAGACCCGCATCGCCAAGGCGCCGCCCTCGAGGCGCTGGACAAACTCGATATTGACCCCGTCAGCGAACTCCACGCCGCAGAAGTACGGCGAGGCAGCCAGCTCCCCCACCTCAGCCAGGTCGTCGACGAACGCCACGGCATGCGGGTTGCCCACGTCGACGTTGACCGCCTCGTATCGCTGCCCGTTCACACTGACCACCGTCGAACCACCGACCGACGCCGGCCCCATGTCGACGCTGATCTCACCGTCGTCGCAGAAGGACACCAGCTTCACACCGTCCGCGGTGCCGATCGGGAGCGGCACAGCTGCCCCCGCGGCCTCGACGAGCCCGGCTTCGAGCAGATACCGGACAAAGACCCGCACCCCGTTGCCGCACATCTGCGACGTCGACCCGTCGGCGTTGCGGTAGTCCATGAACCACTCGGCGCCGCCGTCGAAGCGTCCCCGCACCACCCGCAGCACGCCGTCACCGCCGATGCCGCGACGCCGGTCGCACAGCGCCGCCACGACCGAGGGCTGCAGCTCCCCGTGCACTGACCCGTCCAGATCAGGCAGCACGACGAAGTCGTTACCCGTGCCGTGGCCTTTGACGAAGGGGAAGCTCACCCGCTCTACCGTACGGCGCTCTCTGCCCGCTCGATCGTGCGACGCTAGTGCCTGCGCGAGCGGACGGCGCTCAGTGCTCGCGTGGCGAGATCCGGCGCATCGTAGGAGAGCCACCTGATCCGCGGATCACGTCGGAACCAGGTGTCCTGTCGCCGGGCAAACCGCCGGGTGCCCTGGACCGTGGCCTCGCGGGCCTCCTCCTCTGTGCACTCCCCCGCAAGGTGAGTCAGCACCTGCCGGTAGCCGAGCGCGCGGCTCGCCGTGCGGCCGGTTCGCAAGCCGGCCCGGTCCAGCCGACGTACCTCGTCGACGAAGCCGGTGCTCCACATCCGGTCGACTCGGGCCGCGATCCGGGCGTCCAGCTCCGCACGCGGCACGTCAAGGCCCACCTGGACCACCCCGTCGAAGGCGTACACGTGGTGCGGGAGCGTCGCCTGGTAGGGCCGGCCGGTGATCTCGATGACCTCCAGCGCCCGCACGATCCGCCGGCCGTTGGTCGGCAGGATGACCTCGGCGGCCACCGGGTCAAGTGCCTGCAGCCGGGCGTGGAGCGCATCGGGCCCGACAACGGCCAGCTCCGCCTCCAGCCGGGCTCGTACGTCCGCATCGGTGGCTGGGAACTCGAACTCGTCGAGCACCGCCCGCAGGTACAGCGCCGAGCCGCCCACCACGACCGGAGTCACCCCCCGACGACGACAGTCGCAGATCGCTTCTCGCGCCCAGGTCTGGAAGTCAGCGACCGTGGCGGGCTCCCCGACGTCGAGCAGGTCAAGCAGGTGGTGCGGCACACCCCGACGCTCGGGCAGGGTTAGCTTAGCCGTTCCGATGTCCATACCGCGGTACAGCTGCATGGAGTCACCGTTGATCACCTCGCCACCGAGCCGCAGCGCCAGCTCGACGCCGAGGTCGCTCTTGCCAGCCGCGGTTGGGCCGACGACGGCGACCAGCGGCGGCTCAGCGGACACGCCGGGGACTAGCGGCAGCTCAGCGGCGGCCCCGGCAACCAGCGGCGGCTCAGCGGACACGCCGGCGATTATCGCCCGACGCTCACCGGGGCGTCTTTGCGGAGTCGAGCCACTTGCGCAGTAGCGGCCCGAAGTTCCGACCTGTCTTGCCGTTGAGCCACGCTTCGAACGTCTGCCGGTCGACGTTCTCGTTCTCGTGCTCAGCCGGCCACGCCTTCACCAGCTTCTCGAACTTCGCGTCGCCGACCCGCTGCCGGATCTCGTCGAGCATCATCGCAGGGCTCAAGTAGATGTTGGTGTCGCCGAACGACTCGGGGTTGTAGTCTCCGGGCGGCCCGGAGATCAGTCGCGACATCTGGTCGTAGCGCCGCCAGCGGTCGATACCGCCGGCGAACGGCGGCAGGCCGGTGTCTGTTTCGTACCACTGCTGCATGTACATCGCCCAACCCTCGTTGAGCCAGACACCCTGCCAATCCAGTGGCGTGACGCTGTTGCCGTACCACTGGTGAGACATCTCGTGGAGCAGTACGGCGTCCGGTCGGCTGGCTGCGCCGCGGCTCATCGTGATCATGGTCTGCGTCTCCATGGCGCTGCTGCCGCCGACGATGACGACACCCAGCGTCGAGAAGGGGTACGGCCCGGCGTGCTTCTCGAGCCACTCGAACGCCGCGCTTCCTTCAGTCTCCAGGTTGGACAGCAAGCCCTCGTCGCGCGGCAACAACCAGTAGGAGATCTCCATACCGCTCGGTGTGGTGGCGGTGTGCTCGGTGTAAGGCCCGATCGCGATCGTGGTCAGGTAGGAGGCGACCGGCTCGTCGACATGCCAGGAGTTCGTGGTGCCGGTCGCGGTGGGCTCGGCGGACACCAACTCCCCGTTGAAGACGCCGACGTCGTCGCCGACGGTGGTGATCGCCGCGTCGTACAGTGCCTCGTCAGACGGGTGGTCGTTGACTGGGTACCAGGTGAATGCGCCGTAGGGCTCCTGGAACGTGTGGACCGTGGCGTCGGAGTCGACCACCCAGCCCAGGCCATCGGTCATGTCGCGGCGCAGGCTCGGTGCCGGTGTGGGGACGGGGGTGCCGGAATACTCGATGGTCAGGGTGTACGTCGATGCGTCCTCAAGCGGCCCGGTGGCCATGACCAGGCCGTCGCCTGACTGCTCGAAGTCGATCGGGGCGCCGTCGAGCTCCACAGCGCTGACGAGCAGGGCTCCCGAGAGGTCCAGCCGAACAGAGTCGGCCGGAGCTGCCCGTCGGATCGTCACCGTCGTCGTGCCCGCCAACGTGGTGCCGTCCCACGCAAGGTCGAGGTAGTAGTGCAGCGCGTCGACCTCCGGATTGCTCATCTCGGGGTAGTAGGGATCCTCAACCGGCTGCGACTTGCCTGCCTTGAGCTCTGCGGCGGAGGGGATGACGGGATCGCCGCCAGACGGTTCCACCGGGGGTTCACTGGTTGGTGCATCGGTTGACGCAGGCGGCTCGGTCGGCGAAGGACTGGGGGTTGTGCTCGAGGTTGTCGCGGGGGGAGGCACGGTGGGAGTCGATCCGTCACGGTCGGCGGCGATCGGTTCTGCGCCGCCGCAGCCCGCTGTGACAAGCACCAGTAGCGAGGCAGCCCCCGCTACCGCTGCTCTAGTCCGTCTCTGCATCCCGTTCCGCCCCTCCGGTCGCCGCCCGACCTAACCTGCTGTCGCTCAAGCGTAGACAGCCAGCCCAACATCCGCGGCCGTTGTCCACAGCTGCTGCTTGTCCACGAGGATGTGAGGGCCACTGGGCTGCTCTCCGGCACATGAGTGGAGTCCCTCCGGCATCAGACGCCGGAGGGACTCCACAAACCGGACTTCGGCGCTGTCCTCATCCGCTTTCACTCCTTCAGCGCCGTTCGGTCACAGCCACATAAGGTCGTCGGGTGACTGACCGGTTCCGCCTGGTGCCCGCGGCGTACGTGGTGATGCGCCGAGGAAGTGAGGTGCTGCTGCAGCTGCGCAGCAACACCGGCTACATGGACGGCTATTGGGCAGCGGCGGCCGCCGGTCACGTCGAGGCCGATGAGTCGGTCTTCGTGGCGGCGGCACGGGAGGCGCGCGAGGAACTCGGGATCGACGTGGCACCGGCTGACCTCACGCCGCTGTGCGCCATGCACCGCACGGTGCCCGACCCACGACCGGTCGACGAGCGCGTGGACTTCTTCTTCGAGTGCTGGAGGTGGAGCGGGGAGCCCCGGCTGCTGGAGACCGACAAGACGGCTGAGCTGAGGTGGTTCGCGCTCGACGCGTTGCCCTCCCCTCTCGTGCCGCACGAGCGGTTCGTGCTCGACCGACTCGGCACGTCCGAGCTTCCGCCTGTCGTCACCTTTCGGCTGAGTGGGGTCTGGACTAGCTTGGTCAGCGGATGCGCTTCAGCCGCAGGCGCAGGCGGCGCCCGGTTGGACGGCGGGTGCGGCCGGGGCGGCCGGTACGCCGACCGACGGCAGCCCGAGCGAGACAGCGGTGGAGGTGGCCGCCGTACGAGCGTCCCAGGCGTCGCCGGCACGGGTACGTCGCACCGACCGCACCGCCGCGTCAGCCACCAGATGATGCGGCGCCGCACGTGTGACCTGCACGGTCACCAGGTCGCCGGGTCGCACAACGGCATCGCCCGGGGTGAAGTGGACGAGCCGGTTGTCGCGGGCGCGGCCGGACAGTCGGTCGGTCGCGGCGTCCTTGCGACCCTCGCCGGTCGACACCAGCACCTCGAGCTCGCGGTCCTCAAAGCGTTGGTTCTCTCGCCAGGTGATCTCGTTGACCAGCGCCACCAGCCGCTCGTACCGCTCCTGCACCACCTCGCGCGGCACCTGGTCGGCCATCGTCGCCGCCGGGGTGCCGGGGCGCTTGGAGTACTGGAACGTGAAGGCACCGGCGAACCGGGCCTGCTCGACGAGCGTCATCGTGTCGTCGAAGTCCGCCTCGGTCTCGCCTGGGAAACCGACGATGATGTCGGTGGTGATCGCCGCCTCGGGGATCGCCCGCCGGACCCGGTCGAGGATGCCGAGGTAGCGGTCGCGCCGGTAGGACCGCCGCATCGCCTTGAGCATGGCGTTCGACCCCGACTGCAGCGGCATGTGCAGCTGCGGCATGACGTTGGGGGTCTCCGCCATCGCGGCGATGACGTCGTCGGTGAAGTCGCGGGGGTGCGGTGACGTGAAGCGCACCCGCTCCAGGCCGTCGATCTCGCCGCATGCGCCCAGCAGCTTGCTGAACGCGAGGCGGTCGCCGAACTCCACGCCGTACGAGTTGACGTTCTGCCCGAGCAGGGTCACCTCGATGACGCCGTCGGCTACCAGTGCCTTGATCTCGGCGAGCACGTCGCCGGGTCGACGGTCCTTCTCGGTGCCGCGCAGCGAGGGGACGATGCAGAACGTGCAGGTGTTGTTGCAGCCGACGCTGATGGCGACCCAGGCGGCGTACGGCGACTCGCGCCGCGTCGGAAGCGTCGACGGGAAGACTTCCAGCGACTCGAGGATCTCGACCTGAGCCTGCTTGGCGACGCGGGCGCGCTCCAGCAGCACCGGCAGCGAGCCGAGGTTGTGGGTGCCGAAGACGACGTCGACGTACGGCGCGCGGCGGGTGATCTCGGAGCGGTCCTTCTGCGCCAGGCAGCCGCCCACGGCGATCTGCATGCCGGGGCGGGCGGCTTTCAGTGGCATGAGCTGGCCGAGGTTGCCGTACAGCTTGTTGTCGGCGTTCTCGCGCACCGCGCAGGTGTTGAAGACGACGACGTCGGCGTCGTCGCCGGTTTGTGCGCGCCGGTAACCGGCCTGCTCGAGCAGGCCCGACAGCCGCTCGGAGTCGTGCACGTTCATCTGGCAGCCGTACGTGCGTACGGCGTACGTGCGCGCGGTCTGCCGGGTGAGTTCAGCCATCAGGAGGCAATTATGACAGTGCGGGAGCGGCTCTACGCCGTTGCGATGGAGCGGGTTGCGTTAGTCGACGCTGTACTCCACCACCAGGCAAGCATGCGTCATCGCTTCGGTCCAGTCCCTGGCTGCAAAGTGAAGTCCTCCGCTCACTACCCAGGCGATATGACCTGCCAGAGGAGGACACCCTGCGACTGGCGCTCCTCATGTCCGCCCACGAGCCTCAGACTCCTTAGATGGCAGACCTGGGCCATGTCGAGAACCATCAGAGTCCGCCGTTCATCGCACCCTGCCGGCAAGGAGCCTCTCCAGCCTGGGAGGGTACGTTTCCGATTCTTCATCGAAGATTCCCTCGCGGATATAGACAACAGTGGTCTTTTTTTTGTCTATAAGTCGTACGACGACCTTTGGCGGGAACCCCGGCACGCGGGCCACCGTGACTGTTTCGACTAGTTCCTCACAATGCTCAATCCTACCTTTTCCTATCTTCCTTCCCGGCTCGATGTGGTCCCTCGTTGAAGACCCGTTATATGTCCTGTCAGCGTAAGACAAAGTCTGCACGCAATCGATGATCATTACCGGCTCCTCCGACGTAAGACCACACGAACTGGTGAGCGCAGCGCACACCATGGCGAGGCTAAGCGTGGCCGTTCTGTCGCGGCTGGTCATCAGACCGTGCCACCCTCCAAGGTCTTCTGCCTAATGTGACGTGCAACCAAGGTACAGCCGAGCGGCACCAGGCGGGCCAACGCGCCAGCGCCCATTTCGCCAGTCGAGTGCTCGTCACGCTCCATGACAGAGCCCCCAGTGTGTAGTCGGTACCGGTCGTATTCTCAGTCTTCTCCGGTTAACCGACTCGCGGATCTCCAGAGGCCCTCGACCGTCATGGGGAACCGAGGGTGACGTTCACCCCGACTACCTGCCCGACGTCGTTGATGAAGAGGTCGACGCTCCACGATTGAGTGCAGTCCACTGGCTGTTGTGACTGGATGCTAATCCGCGTTCCCCCGCCAGTCAGTCGAAGCGGTGGCTCGTCAGCCTCCGCGGCGCAGGACGGCCGTGACTGCGGCTCCGTCACGATTTTAAGGTTGTCAGCGTTGTCCCTAAGCAGTTCTAGAGCGGACACCGTGCCGTCTCGCTCGGCGTAGTGCGTGAGGTCAAGCACCCAGGCCGCCTCACCGCTGTCTGGGGGTACGCTGCGAACGAAATTGTTGCCCAGCCCCAAAGATACCGGGGTATCGAATGGGCCGCCACGAGTTGTATCCTCTGCGAAGCTATAGAAAAGACCGGCAACTCGAGGGTAATCCACCTCCGATGGCTCGTTCTGGTGGGGCCTGAGAGAAGTAAGTGACCGCTCTATGAACTGATTGATAAACGGATTCGCTCGACAGGTTGGGTCATCGTTGTAGGCAATGGCGTATGAGCGCTGGTCGTACTTCTTTGTTGCTGGGTCTGAGTACGAGAACGAGATGACCATGATTCCTTCGGCCCTCGAGACACTTATGTCGTCGTGGACCTGCGCCGATGGTGGCGTAATGACCTTTGAGCAGGGCGTTGTTTCGGTAGTCTCCCGCGTATTCGAGTCTAGGTCGTTCTGGTTGTCTCGACGCGGTGTTGTTGGCGGGGTAAGCAATGCTGAGACAAACCGCTTGGCCTGTTTCATGGCCGTGCCACCTGGGAGCCACACGGTGTATCTGCATCTGCCGATACTGAAGGCAAAAGCGACTTCACCAACCCCCGGATCCCCGATATCGATGATGTATGCAGTCGCGTGCGGTGCTTGGACGTGAGTGGCGTATTTAGCTCCGATCAGCCCGAGCGGATCACCGCCTACTAACTGGCTTATTCTTTTGTCGCCCCGTCCCCACACGTAGATGGTCTTGTCTGGGTCAACTAGACGCGCTTGGCCCGCTGGCGAACCGTCCATCAGGCGGTGCGGCGGCTTCGGCTCGCATTGCGATTCCGGTGTCCGTGGCGTAGTAGTCATCTGAGGTGTTCCCAGCCCGCTTGGTGTCGCAGTGGGCCGCGTCGCCAAGTTGCCACTACCGCTGATAGAAGGCTGCACGATGAAGGCACCGACAGCGATCAAGGCAGCCGCAGTAGCCACACTTGCGGCCTGAACAATGTGCCGTTGCCTCTTAGTGCGCCGGCCTTCTCCGACCAAGTCGCCAACCGGGGCACTGCTCGCTGGTATCTCAGTAGCGGCATCGTGCAGCAGCCGCCTCAGGTCTTCTTCTCCGGTCATGGCTGGCTCCTACCGATGATGTCGGCAAGTTGAGGGTCTTGGGACAGACGGGTTAGCGCGCGGGACAGCCGGCTCTTCGCAGTTACGAGGGGTATCCCCAACACATCGGCTGTTTGCTGGTCGGTGAAGTCTGCGAAGAACCGCAACACCACCACGGCCCGACTTTCCAAACTCAGACCAGCCAGTGCCTGACGAACGGTGTCAACCAAGGCTGATGCATCGCTGGTGTCGGTCGTGCTGGCGTCTGGAAGATGGGAGGAAGGATGCTCTCGCCACGAACGGCGGTGGTTGCTGCGGTGAGTGTTCAACATGATGCGGTAGACGTAGCCGTCCTGGTTGCTGGCCTTGGCCACCTTGTCCCACGACACGTAGCACTTCACCAACGTCGACTGCACCAAGTCCTCCGCCTCATGGATGCTGCAACCGAGCAGGACCGCTGAGCGCACCAGGACAGGCCAACGAGCAGCCACATACGCGCTGTACTCGTCATCGACGTTCACAGGGCCCCTTCTTGCCGCTACTCCCAAGACTCCACGCAACGGGTGATCAGTTCCATCGCGCAAGATTTTTCGGGCTCTTCACAATCGGGGGTGTAGTCGGGGTCTGAATCCGCCGGATTCGAGTAGGGATCTGGCGATGTAGTAGTTGCGCGTTACGCTGGCGGATAGCACTCGGAGGTCCCATGTCGCAGACCATCTCCACCGGCGACAGTTAGCGAAGCGCGTTCAGCTCGTCGAGGGCGCGATGGCCGCGCTTGACCACCCCTGGAACGACATCGTGGGGCCCGAGACGGATGGGGACCTCGAGCATGTGGAGGATGTGTGTCGCTGCGAGCACCGCCGCCCCCTCCCAGCCGACCAGGTCGAGGATTCTCGTCCACAGCCGCCTTCGGACACCGTCCAGCAGCGGATCCTGGAAGGTGTACCACACGAGGGTGGTGAGATCAGTCGCCCGCGTGCCGCTACCTGCGTTCCCGATATCCACGACCGCCACCACCGCTCCGTCACGGACCAGGACATTGCTGGGGGTTGAGAGATCGGCATGGACCATGTCAGGTGCCTCTCGTGGTGGTGGGACGTCGGCACACAAGAGCCGCAGGCGCCCGACCAAGGCCGACACCACGGAGGAATACCCCGAGAGCCGGGCCACGGACTGGCGGAGAAGCGACTGCTCCGGCGTCTCGTTGAAGTCCAGCCCGGCGACAGCCGATTCCTGACCGGTGGCGACCCGCCAGGCGTACGACCAGTGGTCGTAGGGCTCGGAGGCTTGGCCAGCCTGGAGTTCGATGATCTCCATCAGCTGCTCAACGAGGGACGGGGTCAGCTCTGGCGCGGGAGCCGCGTCAACGAAGTCCATCAGATGCCATACATGAGTGGCTGTGGCCCCCACTCCGAGCCAGGCCGGGGTGGGATAGCCGCGCCTACGCATGTGCTCGACCACTCTCTGGGCTCGCAACGTCTCGTCCAGGTGGTTGGGGTGTGCCCGGGGCACTGCTTTGAGCACTGCATCTGCCCTTCCGGCCAACTGGACGCGCCTGGCACCCCCATTGACGCCTCCGGGTAGGCGACTGAAAAGAGTCACCTCTGCCCCGACCACGCTAGCCACGTCGTCCAGAACCTCGGCCGGCAGCTCTTCGGGATGGGTGCCCTGGTTCATGCTGTCCTCCCAACATCCGGCTCTCCACAGTCCACGGTAGGGCGGGTCGGCACGTCGATCACCGGGTAGGGGCCGAGGTCTTCCGATGATGGGAGTTCTCACACCGCCCTTCGGGAAGACCTCGGCGTGTCTGACGCTACCTTCGCTTGCCCTGACCTGACCACGTTCTGCCGCCTCGACGAGCTCGGGCTCGCGGTGATCGGGCAGCGACTGGATCCTGACCGGGAGTGCTCGCCTGCCGTGTCGTCGAGCCGGATCAGTGGTGCCGCCGCTGCGGCTGCGAGGGTGTCGCACGCCACACCCGTGATCCGGCGTTGGCGCACGAACCGCTGGGTTGGCGACCCACGACGTTGGAGGTCACGCTGCGCCGCTACCGGTGTGCTGGCTGCGGGCATGTGTGGCGCCAAGACACCAGCCGTGCTGCTGAACCGCGGGCGAGGCTGTCGCGCCGCGGCCTGCGGTGGGCGTTGGAAGGGATCGTGTGTCAGCACTTGACTGTCGCCCGGGTCGCCGACGGTCTCGGGGTCGCGTGGAATACCGCCAACGACGCGGTCCTGGCCGAGGACACGCGGGTCTTGATCGACGAGGCCGCCCGGTTCGACGGCGTTGCTGTGATCGGTGTCGATGAGCATGTCTGGCGCCACACCCGGCGCGGCGACAAGTACGTGACGGTGATCATCGACCGAACCAGCATCCGTGACGGCACCGGGCCAGCGCGTTTGCTGGACATGGTCGAGGGCCGCTCGAAACAGGCGTTTAAGACCTGGCTTGCCGAGCGGCCGACGGCCTGGCGCGACACCGTGGAGGTCGTCGCGATGGACGGGTTCACCGGGTTCAAAACCGCCCCCAGCGAAGAGCTTCCCGACGCGGTGGCGGTGATGGATCCCTTCCACGTCGTCCGGCTGGCCGGCGACGCGCTGGACCAGTGCCGACGCCCGTCCAGCACACTCTTCACGGGCACCGCGGCCGCAAACACGACCTCCTCTATCGTGCGCGACGCACCCTGCACACCGGCGCGGACCTGCTCACCGAGAAGCAACGCCAACGCCTGCACAACCTGTTCGAGTCCGACGTCCACGTCGAAGTCGAGGCGACCCTGGGGCACCTACCAACGGATGATCACCGCCTACCGCGAACCCGACCGCACCCGGGGACGCGACCTCATGAGCACGCTGATCGAGTCCCTCAGCGCCGGCGTCCCACACGCGCTGACCGAGCTCATCACCCTCGGACGGACCCTGACCAAGCGTGCAGTCGACGTGCTGGCCTACTTCGACCGGCCCGGCACCAGCAACGGACCCACCGAAGCGATCATCGGCCGCCTCGAACACCTCCGCGGCTCCGCCCTCGGCTTCCGCGACCTCACCAACTACATCGCCAGATCCCTACTCCAATCCGGCGGATTCAGACCCGACTACCCCCCCGATTGTGAAGAGCCCGTTAACACGAAGCGCTTTGCGTCCGAATCGGCACCCGCCTAAGCCGCTGGGCAGCCATCTAAGGTCAAGGGTCAGGCTTTAGCTCGGTGGCCGAACGTGCAGGACTAATTTAGTTCCTTGTAGCACCAGTCCGTCCGGTCGCACTTTTGTCACCCCTTCCGGCTGAATCTCGCTCACAATGTCGGTTGGGCGCCAGGCGGAGGGTTTGCAGCACCGCTCCTTTGTGAATTCGCTCAGACGAACCTGGACTCGGCCAGCACCAAGCGCGATGAGTTGCTCTCTAGTAAACTGCGCTGGTTGTCCGACGTAGGGGGAGATGTCTATCGGCTGATTGTTGTCCGAGCAATCACCCGATGGGATATGCAACGGCGACCGTCCGTCAGGACAGTCCGGTGGTGGCCAGACGAGCAAGGTGACCTCCGCCTGGCTGGGCAGACGAACCTCCGCAATAGTGCCGAATGCCTTTCCGTCCGTCGGTGTGAGAAAACGCCATGAGACGTCATAGCCCATGCCTTGCAGCGCCGTCGTCGCGTCGTTCACTTGCTGGCCAATGTAGTCTTTGGGACCTAATTCGGTATCTTTCGGGTCTTTCTCCGGGTGGCGAGGCGGAGACGCAATCGCACTCACGGTCGTGCCGACCGGAACGACGCTCCCTGCAGCCGGATCAGTGGCCTCTATGGGGAGAAGGTCGCAGTCAGCGTCATCTGGACAGCGGTTCTCCCAAAGGAGTCCCACGCTTGCGACAAGAGGCTTAACTTCGCTGTCCCAGTAAAGACCTGTCAGGTCAGGAACAGCGGTGTAGCCCTTGGGTATGCGACTTGCGGAGTCAAGCACCGCGTCGACGACTTCTTTGTCGGGGGCGGTGACATACAGTACTGCGTCTTTCGTCGGGATGATTAACCTGCCGCTGCAAATGGCTCCCGTAATGCTCTGGCCTTCTTTGCACCTGCTGGGAACCCGCTTAGCAACGACGCCCTGAAGATTGAAAGGTTTGCCATTCATAGGGTTTGCCCACTGCCACCCCCACTCTGACGAGAGAGGCGCCACACGCAAGCGCGAGAAGTTTTCGGAACCCCGTACCAGGCAAGCGCGCTGGGCTGTCGTGTCGTTGAAGTCCACGGTGTCGGAGAGAGCCTGTCCACAGTGAGTGTCGTTGGTGGACCACTCCTCGGGCACCGCCACGGCGATCCCGTTGATCCCCACGAGCCGGGTGCCTGCTGGTACAGCCAGGCCGCTAGGTGAAGCAGTTGGCTCAGTGGCCGAGTTGCCACTGCCGCCGATAGACGGTTGCACAAAGAACGCACCCACAGCGACGACGGCCACGGCAGCGGCTGCTGAAACGACCTGGATGGCTCTGCGACGACGCCAACTCCCCTTCGCCTGTTCAAGGGTCACATCAACGGGTGCTGGGCCTACCGGTACTCGCTCGCCGAGATGGGCGAGCATCCTGGTTGCTTCGTCTTCGTTCATGAGGTGTTCCCGTCAGGTAGGTCGGCGAGGTGCTCGTTCGCGGAAAGTTGGGCCAGGGCACGTGACAGCCGGCTCTTGACCGTGCCGCGTGGAATGCCCAGCACCGTGGCGGTCTGTGCTTCCCCGAGGTGGGCGTAGAAGCGCAACACAACAACTTCTCGAAGAGGCTTGGTCAAACCGCCGAGGGCACGCTCAACGGCATCCGCCACATCGACTCTGGCCTCACCGTCAGTGCCTTGTGCTTGCTCTCGCACGGTGTCTTGAGGTCTCTCACGTGACCAGCGCCGACGACGACCGTCAGTACGACAGTTGACCAAGACCCGGTACACGTAGGCGTCACGGTCATCAGCGCTCGCTACCTTCGACCAGGAGACGTAGCAACGCGCCAACGCTGTCTGCACTAGGTCTTCTGCCTCATGGGGCGTGCAACCAAGGAGTACGGCTGAGCGCACGAGAGCTGGCCATCGGGCGCTCATGTAGCCCGTGAAGTCCTCGTCACGCTCCATGCACGAACCCCCAGTGTTAGCCCTACTTAGCATGACGGGTCGGGAGGCTGCTCAGGTTCCATGACGGGCAAAGGGATTAGCCGGAGCAGTCATCGGCGGCGAACAGGCCGTACGGTCAGTGCATGGACGAGCAGCCCGGTTCAACGGCGTGGTGGAGCACGGAGCGCCCACCACCGAGCGCACGCACGCGGCGGCTACTCCTCGCTGTTGCCATCTTGACTCCGATGGCCTTGCCTGCAGCTGGCGCTTACGTCGCAGACCTAGCTGGCTGGCGTCCTAGCCTCGGAGCCTTCGCGGGCGCAATCGCGACGGCAGTCCTTATCGGCCTGGCATGGATTGTCCTAGGCGCCTACGCCGGTTGGCAGCTTTGGCGTGACGCCCGCGGCAGCAATGAAGAAAGTTCAGAATGAGAAAAGCAGTCCGCCTGCCTTGGGCTTACGACACCTCCACCTCGCATTTCTCCGGCAGCCGCACGCTGATGATCACGTTCGCGTCCATCCCGGGTTCGATCGAAACAGGCGTGCTGCACCAGCCCTCGGCGCGCCCCAATGTCTGTTCGCAGTAGTCGCCACCTTCCGTGTCTGTGTAGTCACACCCCCGCTGGAAGGTCTGCAACGTGTAGTCGCCGGCAGCGAGACGTACTGAATCGGTGTAGCCAGCGCCAGGCCCCTGCTCCGTTCCCTCGTCACGTCTCACGACCACCGCACCGTCAGTGGCGCTGATTTGCAGATAATGACGAGCACCCTCCGCATACACGGACGTTCGGGGGGAATATTGGAACCGGACTTTGAGCACACCTGTCTCGGCATCTTTGCCAACCGATGGCTCGCTCAACGCCGGTTCCTGGGGTGGCTCGTCACCGTCTGTCAGGCAGCCAGCGGTCAGTGTCGCGACGGTGAGCAGCCCGGCTGTCAGTCGCGTAGAGACAGTTCGACTCGTTGCCAGGGTCAGTGCACTGGCAATGCTCACCTTCACAGCGGTGGCAACACATCGTGGATGACGAGGACTGAATCGTCGGCGACTTCGCAGACGACGTCAGGTACGTTGCCGCCCTCATCTTCGCTGAAGCCGCCACCTCCGCTGAAGATTCTCGTTCCCTCGTGCGCGACAGGCTCACCGCCGGGGTTGCGTACCGTCAATCTCCGGTTTGCGCTGACTTCGGCGGTGTCCCCGCGAGGGGTCTCCCGTTCAGCAGGATAGGAACAGGCCAACATGTCAGCTGCGTTGTCACAGGAGTCCCCGACGCATCCCGGCACGGCGAAGGTCACCAACGCCGCGCACACGACCGCTGGCAACGTCGGCATGCGCTTCCCCTCTCGACCAGGAGAAAGTACCGCTCAACCTGCAGCCGGAACCATGGCGTCGCCCGACCGTTACGACATTCTCTCCGGCCTGAGACCTAAGGACCTGCCATCACGAGCGCTGGCTACGAAGGCTCAGCCGAACCAGTGGCGCCGGTCGAGGCTGCAGACAACCTCGGTGACCGACCGGCCAGCGTCTCCGGACGGCATGTCGATCCGTCGCCCTTGGGTGAACCCGCACTTGGCCAGCGCCCGCAGTGACGCGGTGTTCCGATGATCGGGGCTGGCCAGGAACGTCGGCGCGTCGGGATAGTCAGGCACGAGCACATCGCGGAGGTACTCCCAGATCACCCTCGTCCCCAGTCCGCGGCCGACCAGGTCATGCTCACCGATCAGGTAGTCGAGGCCGATGGCATCAGGGTGACCTGTCTTGACGGCGTACTCGTCTTCGGCCTTGAGCGGGTAGTCCTGGACGTAACCGACATCGCGGCCGTCTACGCGGGCCACCCACATGCGGATCGGTACCTCACCGTCGATCCTCGGGCCGTATCGTTCGGACGCCGCTGCTGGTGTCATGACGGCGTTGAGCCACCACGTGCGGACATGGGGAGCGCGCTGCCACCTCACGACGTCGGGCAGGTCGTCGCGGGTCATCCTGCGAAACGAGATCTCGACCGAGGGGACGTGCTCAACCCGGTCGACCTGCGCCGCTGCCACGAACTCCGGTCGCACTCGCTGCCGTGCCTCGGCAGCCGGCAGCCAGGCGTAACGGTCGTGCTCTGGGTCGACCAGATCGATTCGGACGTCGGTGGGCACGTCGACGGCGAAGACGGCCCAGTGCGTCCGGCTCTGCTTCTGCCAGGAGAGGTCGACGGCCCACGGCCGCAGCCCGACCAGACCGGCCTCCTCGGCCAGCTCACGCAGCGCTGCCGGATACACCGGCTCACCGGGTTGTCGACAGCCTGCCGGTGCGGTCCACGCCCAGTCGCCCTCGTACTCCGGCCCGTGCGCGTTTCGGTGCAGCAGCAGGAACTCCAGCTCACCTGCGGCGATGCGTCGCCGTACGACGACTGTCGACCCGGTGGGATTATCGGCGGCGATGTGCAGCCCGTCCCAGGTGCGATGCAGCACCTCATCGCTCATGGCCGTCGTCGCCGGCTAGCGGGCGACTTCGGTGGCTCGGGACTCCCGAACGACCGTGACCTTGATCTGCCCGGGGTAGGTCAGCTCGTGCTCGATCTGCTTGACGATGTCGCGGGCCAGCACCTGCGCCTGGATGTCGTCGACGACGTCGGGCAGCACCATTACCCGCATCTCGCGACCGGCCTGCATCGCGAAGACCTTGTCGACACCGTCGCATGACATCGCGATCTCCTCGAGCCGTTCCAGCCGCTGCACGTAGGCCTCCAGCGACTCCCGCCGGGCCCCAGGACGGCCACCGCTTATCGCGTCGGCGGCCTGGGTGAGGACCGCCTCGACGGTACGCGGCTCGACCTCGTTGTGGTGGGCCTCGATCGCGTGCACCACGTCGTCGGACTCGCCGTACTTGCGGGCCAGGTCCGCGCCGACCCGGGCGTGGCTGCCCTCCGCCTCGTGCGTCAGCGCCTTGCCGATGTCGTGAAGCAGCGCCGCCCGCATGCAGAGTCGACGGTCGAGCCCGAGCTCGTCAGCCATCAGGCCCGCGGCGTGCGCGGACTCGATGAGGTGCTTGAGCACGTTCTGCCCGTACGACGTCCGGTACCGCAGCTGCCCCAGCGTGAAGACCAGCTCGGGGTGCAGGTCGGTGATGCCCACCTCGACGGTGGCGTCTTCACCGGCGCGGCGACACATCTGGTCGACCAGCGCCCGGCTGCGCTCGTGCACCTCCTCGATGCGGCTGGGGTGGATCCGGCCGTCGGCCACCAGCTCCTCGAGAGCGAGCCGGGCGGTCTCGCGACGCACCGGGTCGAAGCAGGACAGCAGCACCGCTTCCGGCGTGTCGTCGATGATCAGATTGACCCCGGTGGTCTGCTCGAACGCCTTGATGTTGCGGCCTTCGCGACCGATGATGCGGCCCTTCATGTCGTCACCGGGAAGCTGCACCACCGACACGACGGACTCTGCTGTCTGCTCCGACGCGAGCCGCTGGATGACCGTGGTGACGATCCGGCGGGCCCGTGCCTCTCCCTCCTCGTGCGCGGCGCGTTCGATGTCGCGGGCGAGAACGGCTGCGTGGCGCTTGGCGTCGTTCTCGATCTCGGCGATCAACTCCGCCTTCGCTTGTTCCGCTGTCATCGCGGCGAGCCGCTCGAGGATCTGGCGGCGCTCGGCGGTCACATCGACAAGCTCCGCGCGCCGGGCGGTGAGGTCCTCGTCGAGCTGCCCGAGTTCGGCGGCCCGGTCCTCGAGCTGGCGCGCTTCGGCGTCGAGCCGTTCCTCCCGCTCGGCGAGGCGGTGCTCGCGGCGTTCGAGGTCGGCGATGCGCACATGCACGTCCTGCCGGAGCATCCGCGCTTCATCCTCGGCTGTTTGCTGCATGGCCCGGGCGTGCTCGGCAGCCGCCTCTGCCCGTCGACGTACCTCGTGTGCCTCCGCGTGCTGGCGAGCCGACTCTGCGGCGCTCAACTCCGCGCGCCGTCGGGTGTCGTCGGCCTCGGCGGTGAGGGCACGCCGAGACGACATCACGCTGCGACGGAGGAAGACAACGAGCGCAACGAGCAACCCGACGACGATCACGACGGCCACTGCCGCCAACACCACGGGGATCAAGACGGGCATCGAACGGCTCCCTTCGTCGGACCCGGCCAGCGGCCGGGTCTTTGCGCGCGCGGCGAAGGAACGCTCGAAGTGGTCGACGAGCCACGCCTCGTCTAGGGGCTAACCGCTAGGTGTCGTCTGCACGGGGCCGTTGTTGGCTGATACGTCCTGAGGGCATGGGCCCTATCGGCGGGTGGTGCAATCTCCTCGTCTGCTCGGTCGTGCGCTCGTTGAGCGCCTGTGCGGATCAGCTATGGCCGAGGGCCAGTTGGGCAATCACATTTCGGGGTCTTGCTGCACGGCGTTCGCGTTGGTCGACCGCTTTCGGCGGCGTTTCTTCGTATTTTCCACGTTAAGTGGCTGGTCTAGCTCGGTCAAGCATCGCGCGACCTGCCTAGCGGCAAACGTGCGGCGCGGAGGTCAATCGACGTCGAGATCCTGCCGTGCGTACTCCGCGTCGGCGAGCGCGTCGTGATCGCCGACGCTGTCGTCCGCGAGGACTTCGCGCACCACTCGAAGTGCCAGCCCGGCGGGGTAACCCTTCCGGGCGAGCATCGCCGTAAGGCGCCGGAGTCGCGCGGCCGGGTCGAGGTTGCGCGTCGACGACAGCTTGCGCTCGACGAGTCGGCGAGCCGCGGCGACCTCCGCGTCAGGGTCGAGCGAGTCGAGGGACTCGGCGATGACCTCGTCGCAGACTCCCTTGCGACGCAGCTCCTGGCGCAGCATCCGGCGTGACAGCCCACGGCTCGCCTGCCGTGAGTCGATCCAGGCCTCAGCGAACGCCGAGTCGTCGACCAACCCCAGCTCCTCGAACCGGTCGAGCACAGCGGTCGACACTTCGTCAGGAACGGCCTTGGCCGCCAACGCTTCCGCTAGCTCGTGTCGCGACCGGGCCTGAGCCGTGAGCTTGGTCAAGACGATGGTGCGAGCGACCGACTCGGGGTCGGCCGCCGGACCGAGGTCGTGCCGAGTGTCGTCCGGCTCCGGACGCCCAGCACGACGGCGCCGTCGGCGCGGCTGACCGGCCATCAGAAGTCGATAACGGTCGGCTCTGCTTGGGGTGGGGCCTGGTCGACGGTGGCTCCGATGCCGAGCTTCTCGAGGATGCGCTTCTCGAGCTCGTTGGCAAGGTCAGGATTGTCACGGAGGAACGCCCGGGCGTTCTCCTTGCCTTGGCCCAACTGGTCGCCCTCGTAGGTGTACCAAGCACCCGACTTACGGACGAGCCCAGCGTCGACGCCGACGTCGATGAGACCGCCCTCGCGGCTGATGCCCAGGCCGTACATGATGTCAAACTCTGCTTGCTTGAACGGCGGCGCGCAGTTGTGCACCACGATGTCCTCGGCCACGAGGTTGTGCAGCTCCTCGACCTCTACGTCGAACGTGCGTGCGCGTCGAGGCGGGCGCACATCCGTCACAGTGAGGTAGCTCAGCTGCTCGGCGAGAATGTCGTGCAGGAAGGTGTCGTCGAGTGCTTCCGCCAGCCTGCGCATGCGGTCGCGGCGCAACCGCCTTCCGCCCAAGACCTGGCGGAGCCCACCCTCAGCCTTCGCCTCATCTATTCCGAGCAGTTGAGTCAACACCAGTGGAGTAATTCCCTGGTCGCGGAGGTGGGCCAGAACCGGTTCAGATGCGGTCTCGGGCAGATAACCGCGTTGAGACCCTCGATGCCTGCCCTTGAGCTCGGCGAGTGCCGTCGTAAGGACCTGCCCCCGCGGTCCCCACATCGGGATAGCGTCTGCAAATGCCTGCACGTTGTCGATGCCTGCGACGCGCACTTCCCAGCACGGGCGTTTGCCTTCAACCCGACGGCCGCGGATCAGACCACCACGCTGCGCATGCGGTCTCCTGAGTTGAACTGTGCTGCCGATCCCCCAGCGCAAGAGCAGCCAGTGCATTTGGTGCGCGAGTTGCTCCGAGGTTGTGACGTAACCAACGCGGATAGCGCCAGTCTGCTCACGGCTGACCCACCCGTCCGACTCGAAGAGGCCGAACAAGAGATTGGCGAGGACGTCGGCCGAGACGTCAGGTGCGAAGAACTCCGGAGCGATCTTCTTGGTCGGCGCCAAATGGCCCCAGATGCCTGCCCACCGACACAGGTTGATGACGCCATTCTTCTCTCCGGGACGATGAGATATCGACAGCTGCAGCCCGTCTCGCAGCTTAGTTCGGCAGCCGAGGTTACCGACGATCTGCGATACGTCGGCGTGCAGTGCTGGCTGGACGTTGATGAAATGTGCCGGCGTCTTGCCACCGACGTAACCGTCGCCGATCAGGTAACCGAGCAGCCTTGCCTGCTCGGGAGGTACTGGCTCAGAAGTCCCGAAGCCAAGGAACTCGCGGGGTCGCGCGACGAAGTCACCAACCTTCAGATCACCAGCTAGCCGCCACCCTTGGTCGGTCATGACCCGGTGGTCTGGGGTGACCCAAATCTCGGCGCCGCCCTTGATTTGAAGTCCGATGACGTCTTGCTCACCCTGGTCGAACCACGACACCACGGGTCGGACATGAAGGATGCCCTTCTTGTCCGCGGCGGCTACGTCAATCGGCATCTGCGAATTGACGACTTCTTCGATGCGATGGGTCAAGCCCGTCGTCGGATCGAAGATCCGGGTGCCCTCGGCGAGGCACTTGTTCTTCACAACCTTGACGCGGGTGCGGTTGCCCACGAACTCGGTGCCGTCCTTGAGGCTTTCGATTCGCCTCACGTCGAGCCGGACTGAGGAGTAGAACTTCAGCGCGCGTCCACCTGTCGTCGTTTCGGGCGAACCGAACAAAACACCTATTTTTTCGCGGAGCTGGTTGATGAAGATCGCTGTCGTGCCGGAGTTGCTCAACGCACCGGTGAGCTTCCGCAGTGCCTGGCTCATCAGCCGAGCCTGCAGTCCCACGTGGGAGTCACCCATCTCACCTTCGATCTCGGCGCGCGGCACGAGCGCAGCGACCGAGTCGATGACGATGATGTCGAGCGCACCCGAGCGGATCAGCATGTCGGCGATCTCGAGCGCCTGCTCGCCGCTGTCCGGTTGGGACACTAGGAGCGCGTCGGTGTCGACGCCGAGCTTCTGCGCGTACTCCGGGTCGAGCGCGTGCTCGGCATCGATAAAGGCGGCGATCCCACCCCCGCGCTGCGCGTTGGCGACTGCGTGCAGCGCTACGGTCGTCTTGCCGGACGACTCCGGGCCGAAGATCTCGACAACTCGGCCGCGCGGCAGGCCACCGAGCCCCAGGGCGACATCGAGCGCGATCGAGCCGCTCGGGATGACCTCAACCGGTGCGCGGCCCTGGTCGCCGAGCCGCATCACCGAACCCTTACCGTGCGAGCGCTCGATCTGGGCGAGGGCGTTGTCGAGTGCCTTGCTGCGGTCTGCTGCAGTCATGTGCGCCATCCGTAACGTTTCGGCGGGTCGTGGACCCTAGTGGTCTTGTCCGTGAAGACGCTAACCGCAGCCACCGACAGAGTTGAGCCACTCGCCACTGCTGTGGATGACGGTCTCATTCCCACGCTTCTGGGGATAACGCTACGGGCGAACACCTGTTCGAACCAGGCGACACGCCGGTCGAGAACGACCATGCCCTGGCCGCCTTTGGCAGTGGCTTTCGACCAGGTGCTAAGAAAGCAGCGTGCGGCACACCGAGTTCTGGAACCGGATGGAATCCGCGCTGGGTTCCGGCTACGCCCGGACCTGGGCGCGGGAACATGTGCTGTCCGGACTTGGCGAACGCACCGTCTACCAGGCGCTCGACGCCGGCGAAGAGCCGAAGGTCATCTGGCGGGAAGTTTGGAAGGCGTTGCATCTGCCGGCGAACCTGCGCTGAGATGCTGCGCGGTCACTAGAGCTGACGTTCAGCAGGAGTTGTCAGACTCCACTTGGTCTATGGGTCGACTGGAGTCTGACAAGTCGGGGTGGTTAAGCGGGCAGCCGGACGAGGAAGCGGCAACCGGCACCCACGTTGTCGACCTGCACGGTGCCATGGTGGGCTTCCGCGATCCCTCGCACGATCGCCAGTCCGAGGCCGGAGCCCGCTCCCATCAGCGAGCTGCTGCCATCGCCCTCGGCACCATCGCCCTGGGCACCAGCACCCTGCACCCCAGCACCCTGCACCCCAGCACCCTGCACCCCAGCGCCCTGCACCCCAGCGCTCGGCGCCCCGGCGTCGTAACCCAACCCCACCTCGGGCGTACGGGCGTTGCTCCCCCGCCACGCGACATCGAAGACGCGGTCGAGGTCCTCAGCAGGGATGCCTCCGCAGGCATCACTGACGGCGACCTCCACACCGTCGGCGGCAGCCCTGCCGGTCACCTCGACGGTTCCTTCGCTGGGCGTGTGCCGGATGGCGTTCGTCACCAGGTTGGTGATCAGGCGGCTCAGCTCCCGAGGATCGGCGCGGACCGCAACTCCGGGCTCCGCATGCCCGCCAAGCCGAATCCCGCGGGCCGACGCGATCGGCGTACTGACCGCGAGGACATCGCTGATCACGTCGTCGAGCGGAACCGTCTCGACGGCAAGCTGCAAGGCGCCGGCATGGATGCGGGACAGCTCGAAAAGGTCGTCGACCATCCGCGTCATCTTGTCGACAGTCTCCCGCATCTGCCGGTGGTAGCGGCTGGGATCCTCGACCATGTCATCCTCGAGGGCCTCCGCCATCGCGCGTAGCCCGGCCAACGGCGTCCGCAGGTCGTGCGACACCCAGGCGACCAGCTCGCGCCGCGATTCCTCCAGCGTGCGCTCGCGTTGGCGGGACTCGTCGAGCCGGCGCGTTGTGCGCTCCAACTGCGCCGACAACGCGGACAGCTCAGCGGCCGTGTCCGGAGGAGCCACGAACGTGCCGTGCTCACCAAGCAGTCGAGTGGCGTCCTGTACGGCGCGCGACCCGGCGATCGCCCAGCGGGCGACGAGCAGCGCGAAGGCAAGGGACACGACCCCCGCGACACCGGCGACCAGCAGCGCGACCTCGAAGTCGTGCTGGGACAAGAACATGGCGCGCGCCGTGCCGATCACTCCTGCGACCAGACCGAGTACGCCGCTCAGCGCCACCATGAGGAAAGCCCACCGCAGCGACCACCGACGCCCCAGGTAGGCCACCAACAGCCCCACCAGGCCGACCGCCGCCGCGGAGCTGGCGGCGATCACGATCACGATCAGCGTGTCTCGGCTCATGCCGCCGCCTCCCACCGGTACCCGACGCCCCACACCGTGATCAGCCGCGTCGGCGTGGTGGGATCCGGCTCGACCTTCTCACGCAGCCGGCGTACATGCACCGTGACAGTCGAGTGGTCGCCGAACGACCAGCCCCACACCCGCTCGAGCAGCTCGGCCCGACTGAAAACCTGTCCAGGGTTGGCGACCAGAAATCGGAGCAGGTCGAACTCCCGCACGGTCAACGCGACAAGCTCCCCGCCGACCCGCACCTGGCGGCTGGCGCCGTCGACGACAAGGTCGCCGTCGGTCAGCGCCGTCGGGTCGGGGTTGCTCGACTCCCGCACCCGCCGCAGCACGGACCCCACGCGGAGTACGAGCTCGCGCGGGCTGAACGGTTTGGTCAGGTAGTCATCGGCACCGAGTTCGAGCCCGACGACGCGATCCTCCTCCGACCCCAACGCTGTCAGCAGGATGATCGGCAGGTCGGTGGTGCGGCGGATCTGCCGGCAAACTTCCAGGCCGTCGACGCCGGGCAGCATGACGTCGAGCACGACGAGGTCCGGCCGTCGGTGCCGGATCATCGCCAAGGCAGCCTCGCCGTCATCGGCCTCGCTGACGTCGTAGCCGTCGGCCCGCAGGTAGGAGCACACGACCTCACGCACTGTCGGGTCGTCGTCGACGACAAGCACTGCCGCCATCGTCACTCACCTGCGCCGCGGCTCG
The DNA here is from genome assembly GCA_030447865.1 of Nocardioidaceae bacterium. GTDB lineage: Bacteria > Actinomycetota > Actinomycetes > Propionibacteriales > Nocardioidaceae > JAUJOE01. The sequence continues at coordinate 180,122 of JAUJOD010000003.1, read as the reverse complement.
ATGGCCCGAGGTCGGTCGGCGTGGAGTTCACGAGACACACCTTCACACGGGCTGTCGGTGCGGTGCACCGCCCCTGGAGCCCGACGGCTTGCTCCCTCCCGGCGGCTGCGAGTCCGGCCCGCCGGGCGGCTTCAGACCCCCAACCGATCCTGCGCCACTGGCCCGCTGCCGGCGCCAACCCGCGACCACTACCGCTGCAACGGTCAACGCGGCAAGGACCACCCACCCCAGCAGATAGTTGCGGTCGAGCAGCGTCGGGTTGTCGGATCGGGCCCCGAGGCCACCGAGGACCGGGATCGCCAGCAACGTCACCGACCCCAGCACCATCAAGCCGACGGCAGCGGGAGCCCACCACCCGCGCGGCAACGCCCTGGCGGCCAGCGCCAAGCCAAGCGTCAACGGGGCGATCAGCGCATCGTGGGCGAACACTCCCCCGGCCAACCACAGCGCCACCGCGCGCAGGTCGAGCAGCTCGAACGCCACCAGCTTCCAGGCCCCCCATGTCACCAGCGACAAGCCGGCGGCCAGCAACAGCGCCCGACTCGCCCTCATGCGAGCACGCTCATCCGGGACACCCACTTGGTCTGCAGCACGCCTGGCCGGGCCGGCGCGATGATGCGGCAGGGGTACCCGTGGTCGATGTTGAGCGTCTCGCCGTTGATCTTCAGCGCGAGCAGCGTCAGGTCGTCTTGGGTGAACTGCGAAGGGAGCTCACTCTCGCTGAAGGCTCCGGACCGCTCCAGCGACTCGACCTTCACGTCGGAGCCAGCTGGCGCGCCGACCAGCGCAAGCAGCTCCCGCACCCGTACGCCGGTCCAGGTGGCCGAGGCGCTCCACCCCTCAACGCACGCGATCGGCAGGACGGCGGACGTGTGGGGCATCGCCTCCAGGTCCGTTCGCGACAGCGACACCCGGCGGTCGCCGTACCCGATCTCGAGACGGTACGACGGCCGGGCCGCCGACTCGGTGACCCCCGCCGCCTCGGCGCTCCTGTTGATGGGGACGCCCTGCGGGCCCTCACCGGACCGGACCGCGAAGATCGACACCTTACGCAGCGCCGGCACGGTGGCCCCCGCGGTGGCGAGCACCGCGACCCCCGCTGCGAGCCACGTGGAGCGCAAGAACCCACGCCGGCTGAGCTGCCCGTCCGTTGCCTCAACCGGCGGCTCGGCGTCGTCGAGCGGGCCGGTCAGCGCCGTGCGTACGGCGGGCAGCTTCACCGCGATATGGACGAGCAGGCTCCCGATGGCAACCCAGGCCACGGCGTAGTGGGTGTCGCGGAAGCTGAAGCTCCACGGGTACCACTGGGCCGAGTTTGCCAGCCCGGTCGCCAGCTGGAAGATCGCGGCGGAGACAAGAACTGCGATGGACCCGCGCTCGGCGAGCTGCAGGACCAGTTTGCGTGGCTCGCGCAGGGCGAAGCGGTTGAAGAGCTTCGGATAGACCGACCACAGCTTGGCGAGCAGCAACGGAACCGCAGCGGTGCCGGCGATCACGTGCAGCCCCTGCGTGACGCGGTAGAGCGACACGGGACGAGTCGGGAACGTCAGCCAGGTTGGCGTGTCCTGCGCCGCGTGGCTGATCAGCCCGGTAACGAAGGCGACGCCGAAGCAGATGCCGAGCCACAGCCCGATCCGCGAGGCGACCTCCGGCCCGCGCAGCCGTGACGTGAAGCTCTCCGGACTTGGCAGTTTGGGAGTTGGCAGTGTGAGCTTCATCGGCGGCCCGGCTTCGCAAGGTGGGCGATCCAGCGCCCGTGCTGCTCCATGACCTCAATCACCTGCAACGCCGACTGCTCGGCCAAGTAGGCGATGCGGTCGGCGGGCACAACCGCCCACGAGAAGCGCCGCGTCTGCCGTCCGTTGACCTCGAGTCTCATCCAGTGGATCCGCACCTTCCCGCCCGGAGGCGCCAGCTCAACAACGACCCGCCCGCCCTGCGCCAGCAGCTGGGTGGCTCGACGCAGCAACCGCAGCGGGTCCCCGCCAATGCCGATGTTGCCGTCGGCCAGCAGCGCGGTGTCCCAGCGGCCCTCTCCGGGCAGGACTGAGTAAACGTCACGCTGCAAGGCGATCCCGCCTCTAGCCCTCGCCTGCTCGACCGCCGCCGGCACGATGTCGATGCCCAGCGCGGCGATACCCCGGCCCAGCAACGCCGCCGTCAGCCGCCCCGGACCGCAGCCGATGTCCACGGTCGCGCCACGGCACCGGGCGAGCAACGGCTCGTCAGTCTCGTCCGACTCGCCCTGCCACCGGCAGGTCTGCAACAAGGTGGTGCCGTGGTCGGCGATGACCAGGCACGGCTCACCGCGCAGCGCTGCTCCGAACGCAGCGGCCGGGGTGAGGAGATCTGCCAACCGCTGAGTCGGCAGCCGGTGGGGCAGCGTCGTCGTCACGTCTGCACCCGGCCCCGCTGAGACAGCGCAGCGTGCTCGCGGACTGTTGCGGTGCCGATGTGGTCGATAGCCCCCGGTTTCGGCCGCAACCGCCGGACCACCTGCGCGGTGCGCAACTGCGGAGCGGCGCGGCTGAGAGCGACCGCGTCAGCCCAGTCGTCGACATCCCGCAGCTCATGCACCAGCCGAATCCTGGCCCCAGCCCCCTGCAGCGCCGCCACCGTGCGCGCGGCCGTGTCGGACCGAGACATCGGTACGCCGGCCAGCTGGTCGCCGTACCCCGCCCGGGCGGTCGCCAGGCCCCACCAACCACCGTCGACGGCCGGGCCGAGCGCCACATCGACTGCGCCGGACGGTCCGCCGGACCGTGCGCCGTCGAGCGCACCGACGATCGCGTCGAGGTCGCCGCCGGTGATGCCTGGGGTGTCCATGCCGATCTGGGCGACGGGAAAGTCAGGACCCCACCTGAGTGCAGCCTCGCGGTGCGCTGAGACCAGCCGGTCGCCGAACGTCGCGCCGCGCTGCTCGACGACCGTCCAGGTGGCCAACCGCTGCGAGATCTCAACCCGGCGAGCGGCGGCCGGCAGCGACCCGGTCATCGCCAGCAGCCGACGGCACGCTGGCTCCCATCGCTCCACTGCGTCCAGAGTGTCGAGCAGGGCGGCCGCAGCCAGCTCCGCCGCCGCCTCGGCGCCCACCACTGCACCGATCCGGGTCTTGGCGAATCCCGGCGCCGGGGCCTTCGCCACCACCAACACACCGCAGCCGCGAGCGCGCCAGTCGCGCGCGCCACTGGTCACGGCAGCACCTTGGCGAAGTCCCGGGCGGTTCGCAGCGTGCCGCGCACCGAACCCGACACCTTCGACTTTGTCCCGGCCGCCCGAGGGCGATAGGTGATGTCATGCTCGGTGATCACCCAGCCGGCACGCTGGGCCCGCACCAGCAGCTCCAGCGGGTAGCCGAACCGTCGGTCACCCACGGCTAGGTCAAGCAGATCCTGCCGACCGCACACCCGCATCGGGGCGATGTCGTGGACGTGCAGCCCGGTACGTCGCCGTACCCACGCAAGCATCAGCTGGTTGCCGACCCTGGCGTGCCATGGCCACACGTCGCGACTGACCGGTCGGCGGCGACCAGCGGCCATCGTTGCGGCCCCGGACGCGACCTGGTCGATGATGGGCAACAGCTCGGCGGGGTCCATCGAACCGTCACCGTCCATGACTGCCACCAGCGGCGCAGTCGCAGCCTCGACGCCGGCGTGGACCGCAGCGCCGTACCCCGGGTTGTTCTCGCGTACGACGGTGGCGCCCAGGTCGCCCGCCACCTCGGCCGTGGCGTCGCTCGAGCCGTTGTCGACGACGATGACTCGAAGCCCGGTCGGCACCCTAGCGAGCAGCGCAGGCAAGGCAGCCGCCTCGTCTCGGCAGGGGAGCACCAGGTCACAGGTCATTCGGCCACCATAGGAAAACAGCGCCGGCAATGGGATGAATCACCGCTTACGAAACTGTGACGGTCCACGCGGCGGCGTCGGTCAGCACCACCGACCGAGCTCACGGTGTCTACGCTTTCCGGATGGTCTCCGGGGCGCTGAAGCGCGGTGACCGGGCGCCAGCGTGGGGGCTGCTGGTCGCCGTGGCCTTGATGGTGGTCGCCATGGCGCTGTCCGATGCCCTCGACTGGAATGTGCACCTTTTCGAGTTTCACTTCGAGCCGCTGCGAGCCGACTGGAAGCCACGGGTTGGTCCAGGCACGCTCCCTGCCGTGCTGGTCGGGATCGTCGGAGTACTCAGCGCCGCCGCCGCAGCGGAGAGGTGGCCGTGGCGCTGGCTGCTGCTCGGCAGCTTTCTCCTGAGCGTGGCCTGGCTGGCCAGCCTTGCCACCGTCGACGGATGGGCCGGAATCGGCGGCGTCCTCGGCGGTGAATACGAGTACCTGCGCACCGCTCGCTCCGTGACCGACGTCTCGGCCACCTTGCACGAGTACGTCGAGCGGATCCCGTTCGACCACGCCCGGAACTGGCCCACGCATGTCGCCGGCCACCCGCCGGGGGCGCTGCTGTTCTTCGTGCTGCTGGTCCACCTAGGGCTCGGGAGCGGACTGGCAGCCGGGTGGGTGGTGCTGCTGGTCGCAGCGACTACCCCGGTGGCTGTCCTGCTGACCGTACGCCGACTCGGCACCGAGGCGGTCGCCCGGAGGGTGGCACCGTTTCTGGTCCTCGGACCGGCCGCGATCTGGATGGCGGTGTCGGCCGACGCGGTGTTCGGCGCGGTGGCCGCGTGGGGGCTGTGTTGCCTGGCGGTGTCGGCCACCGAGCAGCGGCGGAGCCTGGTCGCGCTTTGGGGGCTGGTGGCCGGCCTGCTGCTGGGCTACTGCGTGCTGATGTCGTACGGCATGGTGCTGCTCGGAATCCTGGCGGTGGCCGTGCTGCTCGTCGCACGCGACTGGCGACCACTGCCCTGGGCGGTAGCCGCCGCGCTGGTTGTCGTGCTGACCTTCGCCTGGGCCGGCTTCGCGTGGTGGGAGGCCTACCCGGTCCTCCGGGAACGCTACTGGGACGGGGTAGCTAGCTCTCGACCAACGAGGTACTGGCTCTGGGCCAACCTGGCTGCACTGTGCTTCAGCGCAGGGCCGATCGTCGGTGCCTCCGTGGCGACGGTCCTGAGCAGGGTACGGATCGGCACCCGCCAGCCGACCGGTGAGCGGACAGCCCTGATCCTTGCCACGGCCGCGATCGCCATGGTCGTGGTCGCCGACCTGTCAGGGATGAGCAAGGCGGAGGTGGAACGCATCTGGCTGCCGTTCGTGCCGTGGCTGCTGCTCGGGTGTGCGCTGCTGCCGCCGCGGTGGCGCCGACTCGGGCTGATCCTCCAGGTCGTGACCGCCCTGGTGGTCCAGCACCTGCTTGTCACCGCTTGGTGACCGGGCGCAGCGGAGCGGTGGCGAACTCCGCCAGCCCGGTCGCCGGGGATACGCGTGCGGTGAAGCCGAGCTCGGCACGGGCCAGCTCGGGACTGGCCACGATGTGCCGGACGTCGCCGGCTCTGAACTCACCCGACACCACCGGCGCGTCGTCCCGGCCGGCGCCCGTCGTGAGGTGCCGGGCGACATCGACGATGGAGACCGGCTGGCCGGAGCAGATGTTGTACGCCACGAACGTGTCACCGGGCAGGCCCGCCACCTGCTCGACCGCTAGCACGTTCGCCGCCGCGACGTCCGACACGTGCACGAAGTCGCGCATCTGGCCGCCGTCCTCGAACACCCTGGGTGGCTCGCCACGCTCGAGCGCCGACCGGAAGACAGCCGCCACCCCTGAGTACGGCGTGTCCTGCGGCATGCCCGGACCGTAGACGTTGTGGTAGCGCAGCGCGACAGCCGCGCCGGGAAGCTGGCGTGCCCACGCGACGGCGAAGTGCTCCTGGGCGACCTTGCTCGCCGCGTAGCTGCTCCGCGGCTGTAGCGCTGCGTGCTCGTCGACCAGCTGCCAGTCCATGGGCGCAGAGCACAGCGGACAACCAACGTCGAACCGGCCGGCGGTGAGATCGGCAAGCTGGCGGGTGGTAGGGGGCTGGGTGCCGTGCTGCCCGCATCGGTACCGCCCGTCGCCGTACACGACCATCGACGAGGCGAGCACGATGCGGTCGACTCCCCTCTCGGCCATGGCGGCCAGCACTACCGCGGTGCCGAGGTCGTTGTGCGCGGCGTACAGGGGCAGGTCGGCCGGGGTGACTCCCGCGCCCACCATCGCCGCCTGGTGGCAGACCACATCGACACCGTCGAGTGCAGCGCGGACTGCGGGTGCGTCGCGCACGTCCAGCCGGTGTACACCCGGTGGTGCCGCTGCGTCTTCCTGATGCGCCTGCGGGATCAACGCGTCCACCGCCACGACGTCGTGGCCGCGCTCCCGCAGGGCGGCGCGCACCGCGGCGCCGATGAAGCCAGCGGCACCGGTCAGCAATACCCGCATCGGACGGTCAGCCAAGCTGGACTGCTCGACCTGCGAGGACGAGCTCGATGCCGTCTGACGTCACGTCGACCGACTCGAGCCGGAATCCCGACGGAAGACCTGCCAGGTTGTGGGGTCGCAGGAGGTCGCCCAGCTCCTTGTTCAACCGTGGACCGAACGGCAGCCTGGTGGAGCCGTCCGCTCCGAGGAACCCAACACTGGTGCCACCGAGTGAGCCCACCCGCACGGAGAACGATGGCAACCGCGAGTCGTCAGGTGTGATCGTGAGCAGGCCGTCGCCTTCGGGTGCCGCGCCGCCGTAGGTCACCTGGACTGGTGCGATCTCCTCGATCGACGTGAACGGGACCGTGGCCCGGCCCCTCATCGAGGCAGCTACCGCTTGGCGGAAGTCCTCGGAGGCACGGACGTCGCGGAAGTCGGCCTCGATGTCCAGCACCCGCAGGCTGTGCTGCTCGCTCGCCGCGGCGGTTGCGGTAGCCAGCGAGACCTCGACGCTGGAGAACTCCCGGTCGAGCACCTGAGTGACGAAGGGGAAGCCGCCGAACTCGACGTTGGGCGCCGTTGCCAACCCCTCGCGCTGCTGGATGCGGTCGGCGACCATCCGCTCGGCGACGTACTCCCCCACTCTGTCGACCGCCACCGCCAGCAGGGCCAGGATGACCACGGTCACCGCAAGCTTGCGCATCTGCGGTCTCCTCACCGGCGGGCCGCGGCGACGCCGGGTTGCGCCATGACGGGGTTTGGCAGCCCCGAGGTTATCGGCTCAGGGGAGGTCGAAGGGCGGGCGCATGCCGTCGAGTGCCGTGTCGCAGCCACAGTCGGTGCGCTCGTCGGGCAGCGCGGATACCACGTCGAGGAGCAGGGCGCGCAGCCGGTCGATGTTGCGCGCGAACTCGGCAAAGACGTCGGTCTGCGTCACCGACTCCTCGGCGCTGATCCCGGCGTCGCGGTCGGTGACGAGCGCGATGGCGGCGTAGCACATCGCCAGCTCGCGGGCGAGGACGGCCTCGGGGTGGCCGGTCATGTTGACCAGCGACCAGCCTTGAGCGGCGTACCACAACGACTCGGCCCGCGTCGAGAACCGTGGCCCCTCGATCACCACCATGGTGGCGGTGTCGACGATTTTCTCGTCGGCGTCGGCCAGCGACCGGCGCAACGCGGGGCAGTAGGGGTCGGCGAACCCGACGTGGACTGCTCCGGTGTCCATGAACGTCTGGACGCGCCCGGCGGTGCGGTCGACGAGCTGATCGGGTACGACGAGCGCGCCCGGCCCCAGGTCGGGTTGCAGGCTGCCGACGGCGCAGGGCGCCAGGATGCGGCGCACTCCGAGGAAGCGCAGCGCCCAGACATTGGCGCGGTAGTTGACCCGGTGCGGCGGGAACTCGTGGCGGCGGCCGTGCCGCGGCAGGAAGGCGACCGGCGTGCCGGCGATGGCACCGACGGCCACGGGCGCCGACGGGTCGCCGTACGGTGTCGACACCTCGACCGAGCGCGGCGCGTCGAGGAACTCGTAGAACCCTGACCCGCCGATGACGGCGAGCCGCGGCGCGGGTGGTGGGCCGGGCGTCTCAGGCATGCGCGCCAGTCTGCATCGGCGGCCGACTACTTCAGCAACAGGGTGCCGAGGCGGCGGGAGGCGACGTACACGCCGACGAGCCCCATGGCGGCCAGGTACGCCACCGCGGTCACCGCCTCCCAGCCCATCGAGCCCAGCGCCATGCCACGACACAGCACCACGCCCTGGTAGAGCGGGGTCCACCGCACGATCTCCTGCACCGCGTCGGGGTAAGTCGACAGGGGGTAGAAGGTGGCGGAGAACAAGAACATCGGCATGATCGCCAGCTGGACGAACTCGAAGTCCTGCCAGCTCCGCATCCACGTGGTCAACGCCATACCGGCTCCGGCGAACGCGAAGCCGATCAGCAGCGTGGCCGGCAGCGCTAGCAGCATCCACCACGACTGCACCAACCCCATCGCCACCATGACGACGATGAACACGGCCGAGTAGACGGCCCCGCGCAGCAGAGCCCAGGTGATCTCGCCGCGGGCGACATCGCCCGGCCCCAGCGGTGTGGCGAGAATCGCGTCGTAGAGCTTGGCGTACTTCATCCGGAAGAAGATGTTGTACGTCGAGTCGAACAGCGCGCCGTTCATCGCCGACGCCGCCAGCATGGCCGGCGCCACGAACTCGACGTAGCTGACGGCGCGCCCGTCGCCGAGCCGGAAGTCGCCGACCAGGTTTCCCACCCCGATGCCGATCGACAGCAGGTACAGGATCGGCTCGAGCATGCCGGTCAGGAAGACCACCCAGCCGTGCCGGTAGACCAAGAAGTTGCGCTCGACCATGCGCCACGAGTTGCCCCCGAGGACCGGCAACACCCGCAGACCGAGCGTGCCGGGCCGGGCCGGTGCCGGTGCCTGCGTCACTGCGCCAGCCTCCGCTCGAAGCCCTTGACCGCGTAGAGCCAGCCGGCCACCACCCAGGCCGCCAGGTAGGCGAGGTGGCCCAGCGCCGGCCACCAGTCGAGCTGGCCCAGGGTCAGCATGCGGCTCAGCTCGACGCCGTGCCAGATCGGCGTCAGGTACGCCAGCCACTGCGCCACGATCGGCAGCTGCGTGATCGGGAAGAAGGCGCCGCTGAACAAGAACATCGGCAGCAGGCCCAGCCGGAAGATCAGCGAGAAGCCGCTCTCGTTCTTCATCCGGGAGGCCAGCCCGGTGATCGGCGCGGCGTACGCCAGACCCAGCAGCACGGCCACCACGATCGCCAGCAGCCCACCCCACCAGCTGGAGAGAGCGCCGAAGCCGGCGATCACGCCTAGGAACACCCCGCAGGTGATAGCCGTGCGGAACGCGGTGAACGCCAGCTGGGCGGCCACGATGTCGGCGGGGGTGAGCGGGCTGGCGGCCATCGCGAAGTAGCTGCGGTGCCACTTGAAGCCGCCCATGACCGGGTACGTCGACTCGAACACGCCGGTCTGCATCGCGGTGGTGGCCAACAGTCCGGGCGCGATGAACGCCAGGTAGGTGACCCCGCCCAGCGCCTGGGCGCCGGCCCTGTCGTCGACGAAGCTGCCGAGCCCGACGCCCATCGCGGTGAGGTAGAGAAACGGCATCAAGAAGCTGGTGATCACCGAGCCCCGCCAGGTGCGCTTGAGCACGGTGACCCAGTAGTCGGTGAGGCGCGGGGCGAGCCGGGGGGCGCCGCCCGAGGTGAGCGCCGCCATCAGTCGACCAGGGTGCGCCCCGTCAGGCGCAAGAAGACGTCCTCGAGCGTGGCGCGGCGTACCAACGACGACAGTGGCCGCAACCCACGCTCGTGTACGGCGACCGCAGCCGCCTCGCCGTCGTCGGTGTAGAGCAGCACCCGGTCGGGCAGCACCTCGACGCGGTCGGCGAGGTCGCTCACCTTGTCGGCGACCAGGTCGTTGTCGCCGACGCCGAACCGCAGCTCGGTCACCTCGCGGGTGGAGTGCGCGGCGATGAGCTGGGCCGGCGACCCCTGCGCGACGATGACGCCCTTGTCCATCACGACGAGCCGGTCACACAGCTGCTCGGCCTCGTCCATGTAGTGGGTGGTGAGCACCAGCGTGACGCCTTGTTGCTTGAGCCGGAACAGCCGGTCCCACAGCTGGTGGCGGGCTTGCGGGTCGAGCCCGGTGGTCGGCTCGTCGAGCAGCAGCAGGTCGGGGGTGTTGATCAGCGACCGGGCGATCGTCAGCCGCCGCTTCATGCCTCCGGAGAGGTCCTCGACCTTCGACTTCGCCTTCTCGGTGAGCTGGACGAAGGCCAGCAGCTCGTCGGCCTGAGATGTCGCCGCAGCGCGGCTCATGCCGAAGTAGCGGCCGTAGACGACGAGGTTCTCGAACACGCTGAGCTCGTTGTCGAGGGTGTCTTCCTGCGGACACACACCGAGCCGGGCCCGGATCGCCGACCCGGCGGTGGCTGGATCCATGCCGAGGATCTGCAGCGAGCCGGCCGTGACTGGTGAGACCGCCGCGATCATGCGCATCGTCGAGGACTTGCCGGCACCGTTGGGGCCGAGGAACCCGAACGCCTCACCCTTGCGCACCTCGACGTCGACACCCTTCACGGCCTCGAACTCGCCGTAGGACTTGCGCAGGCCGTGGGCAACGACCATCGCCTCACCGGTGCCGCCAACCGGCGGAAGGTTGCGGGCAGTCTGGTGAGATCGCACGACCGCGACCCTAACCAGGCGCGCCGACAGTTCCCAACCGGATTGTTACCCGTTCTTGCCCGCGGAGCGGGGCTGCTGATGCCATGATGTTGCCCGGCTGTCGGGGAAACCGGTGGCCAGGCAACCAAAGGCCGTCCCTGGGCGTCCTCGGCATACGGTGCAAATACTGCGAACCCTTGTCGGCACCCGAGGTGGCCTCATCTCGGGGGTACGCGCATGCACGACGAAGACCGCGAGGCCTTCGACGCGTTCGTGCGCGCCCGGTTGCCTGACCTGCTCCGCTTCGGCCGCGCCCTCACCGGTTCGCCAGAAGCCGCCGCCGACCTCGTCCAAGACGCGCTGGAGCGCACGCTGCTGGCCTGGTCTCGGCTGCAGTCGCGCGAGGAACCCGAGGGTTACGTCCGTCGGGTCATGGTCAACCGCAACATCAGCATCTGGCGCAAGTTCGGCCGGGAGTACGTCACCGCGGAGGTCTTCGACTCCGGCGCCGAGGACACCCACTTCGACGGCGACTTGTGGCGGGCGCTGCAACAGCTGCCGCCGAAGCAACGGGCTGTCATCGCACTGCGGTACTACGAGGACCTGTCCGAGGCCGACATCGCGCGTACTCTGGGCTGTTCGGTCGGCACCGTCAAGAGCCAAGCGTCGAAGGCGCTGGCGAAGCTGCGAGACGTAGTGCCAGACGAGCGGTGACATCACCGTTGCTAAGCACTTCCCCCACTGCACAGGAAGGAGTTGTCGATGGATCCGCTTGAAGAGTCGGTACGCCGGGCGCTGCACGCGTCGAGCCACACCGAACACATCGACGCCGACGCCTTCTTGGCCAATGTGCACCGAGGCGCGCGCGAGCGGCGTACCCGACGGGCTGCAGGCAGTGTTGCCGCGACCGTCGCCGTCGTCACCGCGGGAGGGTACGTCGGCATGGCATCGGGCATCTTCACCGAGTCCAGCACCCCCATCGCCGGTCGGAGCACCGTGATGAGCGACCCCGGCTTCGACATAACGGAGAGCCTGCCGGCCACCTCGGAACCAGTGGACGGGGGGGCGCTGCCGTCCGCCTCCTTACCCGCAAGCACCGCCGTGTCAACGGCCGACACCTTTGTCGAGGAGACTGTGCCGCCATCGGAGGAGGCGGTGACCGCGCCGACCGTGACGCCGCCCGGCGACACGGTGACCGCGACCGACGAGACGGCGACCGCAACGGAGGAGACAGGGACCGAGGAGACGGTGACCGAGGAAACGGGCACCGCGTCACCCCAGGAAACGGCGACAGCAACCGAAGAGACAGGGACAGCAACCGAGACGCCGCCGACAGCGACCGAGGTGCCGGAGGCCGCCGAGGCGCTGTCGTTCTCGGCAACCGGCACTCAGCGCCAGTGGGTACTGCTCGCCGTACCTGACCGAGACTGCCCGGAGCAGCGCTGCGCGGTGGTCGAGGTGACCGACAACGCCGGAAAATCATGGGAGCCGTTGGCCGCCATCGACATCCCGACATCTCCCCGCCTGGACAACGACACGGTGCGTGACGTCCGCTTCGCCGGCGACGGCACCAACGGCTGGACGTTCGGCGGTGAGCTGCTCTCCACCCATGACGCAGGAGCATCGTGGACGATGCCGACACTTCCCGTGCCCGGGATCGTCACGTCGCTCGAGGCTTGGGGCGACTTCGTCTACGCCGTCGTGGTGGACGAAGAGCAGGGCAGCGTCTCGCTGGTCCGATCACCGGTCAGCTACGACGACTGGCAACAGCTCGAACTTGGCACCGATGCGTACGCGATCTCCTCGCTGGTGGTCTCAGAGCGGGTCGTCGCCGTGCTGGCCCGACCGATGACCACCGATGTCGGCAACGTAGTGCTCGTCAGCACCGACGGGGTCTCGTGGGCGACTTACCAGCCGTGCACCGATGGTCGCTACCCATCCACGCTGTCAACCGCGGGGAACTCGCTGTGGACGATGTGCAGCGACGACGTCACTTCGGTGGCGCGGGTTTCGCTCGATGACGGACAGACGTGGATTGATGCGGCCGGCGAGTTCCCGGCGGGCTCCCAGCTTGCCGCCCGAGACGACAGCACCGCTGTTGTCGCCGATCCGGCCGGCGACAGCGTCACGCTGATTGGCGTTGACCAAGCACCCGTCGGGATCACGGACGCTGACCTCACCGATGTCGACCTGGCCGGGTTCACCAACCCGACGACTGGCTACGTGCTCGACAGTGATGGTCAAGTGCTGCGCACCGACGACGGCGGCCGCACCTGGCAGCCATACTCGCTCCCCCGCTGACGAAACGGCCAACGCTCCAGGTAGGCCCAAGCACGGTCACTTGTAGTGGAAGCGGGCCTGCAGGACCACCAGGTCATCGCCATCAACGAGGTAAACGAGGCGGTGTTCCTCGCTGATTCGCCGAGACCACGCCCCAGCGAGCAGGTGTCGAAGAGGCTCCGGCTTGCCAATCCCCGCGATGGGGTCGCGCAGGGCATCGTCGATGAGTCGGTTGATGCGTTTCAGCGTGGCGCGGTCAGCCTGGAGCCAGTACGTGTAGTCGTCCCAGCCGTTCGGTGTGAAGACGAGCCTCACTGAGCCAGGTCGTGCTCTTCGCGCTGACCCGCCCGAGACTGCTGGAGACTCTCGATCAGCCGTTTAGCGTTCGCGGGCACCCGAAGCAGATGGGCAGTTTCCAGTAACGCGTCGTACTCGGCCCGAGAGATGAGCACCGCGTCACCGCGACGTGAGGTTATCTCGATCGGAGCGCGATCGTCATTGACCTGTTCGATGAGCGGAAACAGGTTCTTGCGCGCCTCGCTGGCGGTGATCGCCATCGACCGCCTCCTCCAGATCGGTACGAGTTATCGTACCATTCGAGGAGGCGGTCCTCGCAAAGTGCGGTGCTTACTCCCGCTCAGTTTGCGTTATGGCGTTACCCAGGTGACCGTGACGGCAGTCGGTGGGGAGATCGTCAGCTCACCGGTGAAGGACGCCCTGTTGACGATCGCGCTGCCGACAGGGGCGGTCTTGCGCACGAGCGTCGTCACCGTGACGTCCCCCGCCTCACCGGCGGGCACAGATCCCAGCCTCCAGGTCACTGTGCGGGTCTCCGGGTTGTAGGTCCCGTTCTGCGATGCGGAGACGAACCGCAGCTCCGCCGGCAGGCGGTCCCGGATCTTCGCGTTGTCGGAGGCCGCGGGTCCGTGGTTGCTGTACGACACCTCGAACTGCACCTTGTCGGCGCGTTCCGCGGTAGGCGGCCCGAACTTCGTCAGCGTGACCACCGGGTCGCAGTGTCGATCCGGATTTGCGCCCTTGCAGCCATAGACGTCGAAGCCGCGGGCGATGTCACCGGCGTAGATGAAGCCCTTGTACTCCTTCGCGGACCACATGTCGGCGCCTGGCTGGATGTTCCATCCCCGCGTGTTGCCCCACGTGCTGCGGGGGTCCTCATCCGTGCCATCTCTGTTGCTGGACGGGTTGCGGAAGTTGATGTACCAGACGCCGGCGCCGTACCACGCCTGCGTCATCAGCCGCGGCGCCAGCCGCGAGACGCCGTCGAACCGGGCGTCAATCGGGCCTGGCGACGCCGTTCCGTTGCCGCCGATGCGGAACACGTGCGACGTGCAGGCCCGCTCCGCGCGACCGGGGAACGCTTCTTCGATCGGGTCCGGGATGAAGGCCACGCCCGGATCGGGGTTGAAGTACGTCCCCAGCTTCACCGGCCGCGCGACGCTCGCGTTCGCGGTGCGCGCGACGCCCCGCAGCGGGGCCAGCGCCCAGTAGTGGGTGCCGCCGATGGTGCCCTGGTCGTTGAAGTTGCAGGAGGTGTTCGTGACGCCTCCGCCGCGCTCGTCGGAGAGCACGAGGATCTTGCCGTCCGCGGTGGTGTCGGCCTGGTGGGAGAGCTCCAGGTTGTGCAGGTTGGCCAAGCCCTCCTTCTCACTGTTACCGCACGCGGCAGGGCCGGCGTCCGGGCAGGAGAAGTTGGGGATGATCGTCTTGGTGCGCACCCGGCCGGTCAGCACCTGGTCCATGTTCACAATGAACGTCGAGTTCAGCGCCGCGACGTACATCGTGTCGCCGTCCTGGGAGAAGAACACGTCATGGGGCCGGAACAGGCCGCACGCGCTGTTGGGTGCAGCGGCCTCCGCTGTCGGGCAGCCGGTCGTGTTGAACTGGTTGTACGGCAGGTCCTTGCGGCTGCTTCCCAGGTTGGGAGCCGGCGGTCGCTTCATCACGATGCAGGTGTAGCTGGCGCCCTCCGGGCAGCGGGTGTCGTCGGCGCGGGACTTGTCGATGAGCCGGTAGAGCTGCCGCTTCGGCTGGAGGAAGTCGCCATTGGGCAGGTTGCGCAGGTCGAAGATGTCGACCGCCCAGTCGGAGCTGGGGTTGGAGATCGCGAGGTACTTGCCGCTGGGGTGGATGGTCGTGTTGTGCGCCCCACCGGGCGGGTTGGCGAAGCAGGTCTTGACCGTCGTCGTGAACGCCGGGGTCGCCAGCGAGAGGTTCGCGGCGTTCTCGGGATTGAAGTGCAGCTGGAAGACGTCGATCCCCTGACCGTCGGCCTCGGGATAGTTAGTGGCGAGGCATGACGACGTGGTCACCGGCAGTCCCGAGACACCGTCATAGCTCAGGACGGCGATGTTTCCCCGCACCTGGACGTCGTTCTGGTACCCGGCCGTGGCGCTGCGACCGGCTGCGCGCGGGCGGAACGGGTCAGTGATGTCGAAGATGCGCAGGCCGCCGCCGATGGTGCCGAGGAAGGCGTAATCGCGGATGTTGCCCTCGGCGTCCTTGCGGGACTGGAACTCCACGTCCGTGCCGACGATCCCGCACCGGTTCGCCACGTGCACCAGTCGCTTCGCCGAGCGCGCAGGGAGCGGGCCGTTGTCCGTGAGTGGGAGCAGGCCATCCTCGCACGGCAGCGGAAGGTTTCGAACCGGGTCGAGCTCGTCGCCCTCCGCGACCATCACCGACCCGCTAAGCGAGAATGACAGCGCGACCATTCCGGCCAACAACGCCTTGCGATAGCCAAAGCTCCGGGTCATGCGGATACCCCTCGATCGAACCAGACAAACCTGACTTAGGTGGCATCCTCCGTCATGTGGAGCCCGAATACAACCGGTACCGACTTTCAGATCTCGCCGAGTGCCGGCCGCCGCGACCGCGCGCGTCTCGGGGTCGAGATCCGGTACCACCCGTTGACCGCGGCCGGTTTGCCGGTCGACTTGTCTAACGCGACCGGCGCCCCGTCATCCACAGGGGCGCTTAGCGGCGATGCAGGAGCTGCGTTGCGGGGCATCTCACGACCACGGCGTTATCGGCCGCGGACTCTCCATGCCGTCCACCGAGAGGTCGACCCGCTCGGCAAAGAAACTGATTGAGTGTGCTCGCTTTGTCCGGCGATTGTCACCACAGATGTGGCCGGGGGACGCTCCACGACCTCGCTAGCAACCGGGCGTATACATACGGTGTATAGTCCCCTGCATGTCGACTTCCCAGGCGCTGCTTGCGCTGCTTGAGGCTGAGCCCTCCCACGGATACACGCTGAAGCACCGTTACGACCAGCACTTCGCGCGGGTTAAGCCGCTTGCCTTCGGCCAGGTGTACGCCGCGTTGTCCCGGTTCGAGCAGCAGGGCCTGGCTGAGGTCGTCGAGGTGGAGGCCGGGTCGGGCCCCGAACGCAAGCGGTACCACATCACCCCCGACGGGGTGACCCGGATCGATTCCTGGGTGTTGAGCCCGGAGCCACCGACGTCGTACTCGGCGAGTGCGCTGTTCGCCAAGGTTTCGGTGGCGTTGATGTCGGGGCGATCCGCGGAGCTGGTTCTCGACCAACAACGTGACGTGCACATGGTGCGGATGCGCGAGCTGACCCAGCAGCGCCGTGCCGCCTCGCCGGCAGACGTGCTCGCGATCACCTTCGAGCTCAACCACTTGGACGCCGACCTGAGATGGATCGACGAGGCGGGCCGCCGGCTCGATGACCTCCGCAGGGACATGGCCGGGGAGGCACGATGACCAACTCAACGCCTCTCATCGACGGCCGCGACATCCACCTGTCGTATGGCCAGACGCCTGCTCTGCGTGGGGTGAGCCTGGCGTGTTGGTCCGGCGAGTCGGTGGCCCTGATGGGTCCTTCGGGATCGGGCAAGTCCTCGTTGCTGCACTGTCTGGCCGGCGTCCTCAAGCCCGACAGCGGCGAGGCGAGGGTTGCCGGAGTACGTCTCGACACCATGTCAGAACGCGAGCGTAGTCAGTACCGGCTGTCCCGGATGGGGATGGTGTTTCAGTTCGGAAACCTGATCCCGGAGTTGACCTTGCTCGAGAACGTGATGCTGCCCCTGCAGCTACTCGGTGAACGGACTGCAGAGGCCAGACGTCGAGCGCTCGGGCTGCTGGACAGGCTGGAGGTGGCGGACGTGTCGGAGCGCAGAGCCGGTGCGGTATCCGGCGGCCAGGCCCAGCGGGCTGCGGTCGCGCGGGCACTCGTGCATGCGCCGCCGGTGATCTTCGCCGACGAACCGACTGGGGCCCTCGACACCCTCAGCGCCGACAAGGTCCTTGACTCGCTTCTTCGCCTTGCCCACGAGATCGGGTCGACCGTCTTGCTGGTGACTCATGAAAACCGGATCGCGGCCCACTGCGACCGGTTGCTGACGATGCGCGACGGTGCGTTAGCCGCTCAGCCGGCCGTCACCCGATGACTCCCGTTGTCCGCCTGGGGTTGCGCCTCGCGGGGGTAGGCGCACCCGCCGGTTCCGGGCGGTTCGGCGGTGTGCGATCGGCAATGGTGGCAGTAGCCGCCGCCGTCGGGACGTCGCTGCTGCTCGCCGTAGCCGCGATCAGCCGAAGTGAGCTCGCGCTAAATCCGTCCGAGTTCGCCGGTCCCGGCATGAAGGTGCTGTTGGCCTCGGTGGTGGGTGTCATCGCGGTTCCGGTGCTGGTGTTGGCTGCGACTGCTGGTCGGCTCTCCGCTTCGTTGCGGGATCGCCGGCTGGCTAACCTCCGCCTGCTAGGCCTTTCGCCAGCGCGCACGCGCTTGGTCGCCGCGATCGAGACCGGCGCCGCAGCGGCTGTCGGCGCCGTCCTAGGCGTCGTCGTCTTTCTGGCCGCACGGCCGGCTCTGTTGGCGTGGCACCCTGCCGGTCGAGAGTGGACCGCTGCCACCTTGCGGCCGAGCGTTGTTGATTACGTGCTTGCGGTGACCCTGGTGCCGCTGGCGGTCGTCGCGGTGTCGTCGTTCCCGCAGCGGATGGGTGCACGGGATGTCATGTCGACCGTACGCCGGGCCGACCAGTTCCGACCGGGCGGCTGGCGGCTCTTACCGCTGCTCGCGGGGGTCTGTCTGGCGTCGTATGTGATTGTTTCAGGGAGCGGTCCGGACCCGTCGTACGACCAACTGGCGATGGTCATGTTCGCGGGCATGATCGCGCTCGGTATCGGGACGGTCTTGGCGGTTCCCCTCTTCGTCCGCCTCGTCGCCGACCTGTTGGTACGTCGTGCCGGCCACCCGACGCTGGTGATCGCGGGCCGTCGGCTCCAGTCCCAACCCGCCGCCATGAGCAGGGTCGTCGCCGGCCTGCTGATCGGTCTCTTCGTCGTTACCGGCGCTCGTGCACTCGTGGTCGCGTTCGAGGACACTCCGCAGTACCGGCAACAATCCCTTATCGACTACGCGGGGCAAGTCGGATGGCTGACGACGACGACGGCCGGCGCGAGCACACTTGAGCGGCGGCTGGCGAAGGTCCAAGGAATCGGTGCTACAGCAAGTCTCGCCCGTCTTGGGACAAGCTCCTGCGACCTCGGTCCAGACTTCGGTCCAACCAACTGTCTGCAGGCGCTCGTCGGCACCTGCGAGGAGCTCCGGGTGGCGGTTCCGTTGGTAACCCAGTGTCGGGAAGATCGGGCTCAGTGGCTTACCAATCCGGCCACGGGTTCGGTCTCAGGACCCTTCCCTACCCACCTGCGGTGGCATGCTCTCAAGAATCACACGGCGAAAGGGTTTGTTGCGTCCATTGCCTCCCCGAGGCAAGTGTTGATGGACGCTAAGTCCATTGAGTTGGGAAGCGGCATCGACCAAGTGTTCCTCCCTGAGTCGCTATCGGGGCTCGGACGAAACCTGCCAACTACCGATGCAGAAGTGGTCGTGGTCGCAGAACCGGGGCGAGATGTGCAGGACGCGGTGGCGCAGCTTGGCGAATCTGACCTGGTCCACGGCGCCACTTACCCAGGTAGGTCTTACTATGACTTCGTCTCGGGTCTTCGCGCGCTCGTGTGGGCCATCGCAGCCATCATCCTCGCGGTTGGCCTGCTTTCCTTCGCGATCGCGGCAATAGACCGTGCGATCTCCCGGCGAGAAGAGGTCATGTCGCTGCAGCTGGTCGGGGTCAGCCCCCAGATCCTTCGTCGGATTCAGTGGCTCGAGGCGGCCATCCCGCTCGCCGGCGGCACCGTGCTCGCGATCGGTCTCGGGTTGCTCGCCGGCGCGTCGTACCTCGCCTACGGCGACATCCTGGAGCACCTACCGTGGCGGCAGACGTTGACGCTCGCGGCCATCTCGGTGGCATGTTCGGCCATCGTGGCTGCGCTGACGGTGATCGCATCTAACCCGCGGATCCGACCCGAGCTGATCCGTCGCGAGTAAACGGGCGGCAACACCAACGGCCGAACTTGAGGTTGCTGGACACTCTCAGCGTGTTGGCCGGAACACCTCGATGGGGCACCGTGGGCCGGGTGCTCTCGCAAGCCGGGTGTCGCCGGTCAGCAGTCTGACCTCCAACCCCTCAGCCAGCGCGACGTAACTCGCGTCGTAGATCGTGAGGTTCTCGCGCAACTCCCAGCACCGACTCACCAGCGGCATGTGTGACGCACGCCGAACCGGTGCGGCGGCGAGGTCACGCAGTGCTAGCGCGACTCTCCTAGCGTTTACCAATCCGACGCTTAGCTGCCGGCGCAGAACCGACGCCACCTCCAGGTCGAGCAACTGCGGCGCGGCAAGCTCCTCGCTACGAAGGCGAGCCCGGGCCTGATCGCCATCGGAACTATCGTCAGCCAACGCGACTACAAGGACGCTTGCGTCAACGACGAGCACGGTCGTTACGCAGCGTCTCTACTGCATCCTTGAGTGACACGGTGCCCCCCGACCGTCCACCGGCCCGGTCAAGCACCTCCTCGAGCGTGGGTCTGCTGGCCTCGTCGATGAGGCGGGCGCGCAGATACTCCTGCAGCGACTGGTGCGAGGCCGCAGCACGCTGGCGGAGAACAGCGTGAACCTCTGGCGGCACATCCTTGATCTGAACACTCGGCATAGCGCCATTATGGCGCTACCAGCGCCAAATACAAACAGGTCTCAAACGCGTCCAAAGGTGAGACTCGTCCGGCGGGTGCTGCTCAATGCCTCTGCCTGCCCTCAAGTCGCTCAATGGAAGCCATCAGTCGTCGGGCACTCTCGGGGATCCGCATCAAGTGAACCGTTTCCTTGAGCGACTCGTAGTAATCCAGGGCGACGATCACTACGGGCGCGTGTCCAGCACGGGTAACCACGACCTCTTCCCGGTCGTTGACAACCGATTCAAGGACCGCTGCATAGCTGGCCCGCGACTCGGAGTAGGTCATCGTCTTCATTTAGCGAAGCCTCACTTCCTGGGCCCTGGAGAAGCGTACGTGGCGGAACTGTCGGTGGGGTCGGGGAAGATGGCTGCATGCGCGACTCGACGGCGTTCGGAGGCTTCTCGCCGGTGACGAGGGCGTGGTTCTCGGCTGCCTTTGCGGCGCCGACCCCCGCCCAGACGGGCGCCTGGCAGGCGGTGTCAGCCGGGCGCAACGCGCTGGTCGTCGCGCCGACCGGCTCCGGCAAGACGCTGGCCGCCTTCTTGTGGGCACTCGACCGGTTGGCCACATCGCCGCCGCCAGCCGACAAGCGACACCGCTGCCGGGTGCTCTACGTCTCCCCACTGAAGGCCCTTGCCGTCGATGTCGAGCGCAACCTGCGCGCTCCGCTGGCGGGGCTGCGGCAGACCGCCTCCCGGTTGGGTTTACGGCCCCCCGACATCACGGTCGGTGTCCGATCCGGTGACACCACGGCCGCAGACCGGCGCAAGCTGAGCGCCGCACCACCCGACGTACTCATCACGACGCCGGAGTCGCTGTTCCTCATGCTGACCGCACAGGCGCGCGAGTCGCTGCGTGGTGTCGACACCGTGATCGTCGACGAGATCCACGCCGTTGCGGGCACCAAGCGGGGCGCTCATCTCGCCTTGTCGCTTGAGCGCCTCGACGAGCTGCTCGAGCGACCGGCCCAGCGCATCGGGCTGTCGGCGACCGTGCGGCCGATCGACGAGGTAGCCAGGTTCCTCGGCGGGGCGCACCCGGTCGAGGTGGTGGCGCCGCCGTCGGTGAAGCACTGGGATCTCGAGGTGGTCGTACCTGTCGAAGACATGACCGAGCTGGGCACGCTGACCGAAGGCGACGACCTTGAGGGCCCGGCCGCCGGCAACGCCCCGCGAGCCTCGATCTGGCCGCACGTCGAGGAGCGCATCGTCGACCTCATCGAGCAGCACCACTCGACGATCGTCTTCGCCAACTCCCGTCGGCTGGCCGAGCGGCTCACCGCCCGGCTCAACGAGATCGCAGCGGAGCGGCGCGGTGACGCCCTGCCCGACCCGTCCGTGCCGGCCGAGATGATGGCGCAAAGCGGTACGTCGGCCGGAGCCGCCGGTGTGCTCGCGCGCGCCCACCACGGCTCGGTCAGCAAAGAGCAGCGCAGCCTCATCGAGGATGACCTCAAGACAGGTCGGCTGCCCTGCGTCGTCGCCACGTCGAGCCTGGAGCTCGGCATCGATATGGGCGCCGTCGACCTCGTCGTGCAGGTCGAGTCGCCACCATCTGTGGGCAGCGGGCTGCAGCGGGTGGGCCGCGCCGGTCACCAGGTCGGCGAGACCTCCCGCGGCGTCGTCTTCCCCAAGCACCGTGCCGACCTCGTGCAGACCGCCGTGACCGTCCAGCGCATGCGGTCGGGGCAGATCGAGGCGCTGAAGGTGCCGGCCAACCCACTCGACGTACTCGCGCAACAGATCGTCGCCGCCACGTCCCTCGACACCTGGAACCTCGACGAGCTGTTCAGCGTCGTACGCCGAGCAGCCCCGTTCGCAACCCTCCCGCGGTCGGCCTACGAAGCAACCCTCGACCTGCTCGCCGGTCGCTACCCGTCCGATGAGTTCGCCGAGCTGCGGCCCCGCATCGTCTGGGACCGGGTGGCCAACACGCTCGTCGGTCGACCGGGCGCGCAACGGTTGGCGGTCACCTCCGGCGGCACGATCCCCGACCGTGGGCTGTTCGGCGTGTTCCTGGTCGGCGAGGCAACGCCTGCGGGCGGATCCTCCGCGGGGTCGCGCGTCGGTGAGCTCGACGAGGAGATGGTGTACGAGTCCCGGGTCGGTGACGTGTTCGCGCTCGGTGCGTCGAGCTGGCGCATCGAGGACATCACCCACGACCGGGTGCTGGTCTCCCCCGCCCCCGGCGTGCCCGGCAAGCTGCCCTTCTGGAAGGGCGACGGGCTCGGTCGACCAGCCGAGCTCGGTGCCGCTGTCGGCGCCTTCGTGCGCGAGTTGGCCAAGCTGCCGGAGGGTGAGGCGGTCAACCGCGCGGCTGATGCCGGGCTCGACGCGTTCGCCGCCGCCAACCTGGTCGCGTTCCTGGCCGACCAGCGCGCCGACACCGGCTACGTCCCGCACGACCGGCTGCTGCTGGTCGAGCGGTGCCGCGACGAGCTGGGCGACTGGCGGCTCATCGTGCACTCCCCGTACGGCACCGCCGTCCACGGCCCGTGGGCGCTCGCCATCGGCGCGCGGCTGCGCGAGCGCTTCGGCGTCGACGCGCAGGCGATGGCCGGTGACGACGGCATCGTCGTCCGCATCCCCGAGACCGACGCCGACCCACCCGGAGCGGCACTCGCCCTCTTCGAGCCCGACGAGCTCGACGACCTGGTGACCACCGAGGTCGGCGGCTCCGCGCTGTTCGCGTCCCGCTTCCGTGAGTGCGCGGCGCGGGCGTTGCTGCTGCCCCGGCGAGATCCCGGCAAGCGGTCCCCACTGTGGCAACAGCGCCAACGCTCAGCCGCCCTGCTCGGGGTCGCCAGCAAGTACGGCTCGTTCCCGATTGTGCTCGAGGCGGTTCGCGAGTGCCTGCAGGACGTCTACGACGTCCCTGCGCTCGTGGCGCTCATGCGCGACATCGAGGCACGGCGCATCCGGGTCGTCGAGATAGAGACGGCAACGCCGAGCGCGTTCGCGCGGTCGCTGCTGTTCGGATACGTCGCCGCGTTCGTCTACGAAGGCGACTCCCCGCTGGCCGAGCGGAAGGCCGCCGCCCTGGCGCTCGACCCCGCGTTGCTCGGTGAGCTGCTCGGCCGGGCAGAGCTCCGTGACCTGCTCGACCCCGACGTCGTCGACGAGATCGAGCGCGAGCTGCAACGCCTCAGCGACGACCGCCGTGCCAAGGGCATCGAAGGCGCGGCTGACCTGCTGCGCCTGCTCGGGCCGCTGACCAGCGAGGAGATCGCCGCCCGCAGCACCGACCCGATAGCCGCACCGCACCACCTCGCCAAGCTCGAGGCCGTACGCCGCGCCGTTCGGGTCCGCATCGCCGGCACCGAACACTTCGCGGCGGTCGAGGACGTGTCGCGGCTGCGCGACGCGCTCGGCGTACCCGTCCCCGTCGGGGTGCCGGAAGCGTTCACCGAGCCGGTCACCGACCCGCTTGGTGATCTGTGCGCTCGCTACGCCCGCACCCACGGCCCCTTCACCACCACCGACGTTGCCGCGCGCTTCGGGCTGGGCCAGGCCGTGGCGTCCGACGCGCTCAACCGGCTGGTGGCCGCCGGGCGCCTGGTGGCCGGCGAGTTCCGGCCAGGCAGCACCGGCACGGAGTGGTGCGACGCCGAGGTGCTCCGCAGGTTGCGCCGACGCTCGCTGGCGGCCGCGCGTCAGCAGGTCGAGCCGGTCGAGCCGGCCGCGCTCGGCAGGTTCCTCCCGGTGTGGCAACACATCGGCAGCCGGCTCCGGGGCGCCGACGGCGTGCTCGCTGTGGTCGAGCAACTCTCTGGGTGCGCCGTGCCGGCCTCGGCTCTCGAGCCATTCGTGCTCGGCAGCCGGCTGGTTGACTACTCCCCCTCGATGCTCGACGAGCTGACCTCTGCGGGGGAAGTCCTCTGGGCGGGTGCGGGAGCGCTGCCTGGCGGCGACGGGTGGATCTCGCTGCACATCGCCGACACGGCAGCGCTCACGCTGCCCGATCTGGTCGAGCTCGACCTGACCGAGGGGCACGCCAGGGTGCTGGAGGTGCTCTCTGGGGGAGGCGGCTACTTCTTCCGGCAGCTGTCCGACGCCGTCGGCTCCACCGACGACCAGCAGCTCGCGGCGGCCGTGTGGGACCTCGCCTGGGCCGGTCACCTCACCAACGACACCCTCGCTCCGTTGCGGGCGCTGTTCAGCGCAGGCAGGGGTGCCCACCGCCAGCGACGCACCGCCCCACGAAGTCGGGTCACCGGCCCTAACCGCCTGAGCCGCTCCGCGTTGCACCGCCCTGCTGCACGCGGGGCGGCGCTGCCGGCGCGCACGGGACCACCGACCGTTGCTGGCCGCTGGTCACTGACACCGCCCCGAGAGGCAGACCCCACCCGCCGCGCCCACGCGGCTGCTGAGGCGCTGCTCGAACGCCACGGTGTGGTGACTCGGGGCGCGGTGGCGAGCGAACGCACCCCCGGCGGCTTCGCCGCTGTCTACAAGGTGCTGTCCGCTTTCGAGGAGTCCGGTCGGTGCCGCCGCGGGTACTTCGTCGCCAGCCTCGGAGCGGCGCAGTTCGGAGTCGCCGGAGCCGTCGACCGGCTGCGCTCGGTCGCGGCCGAAGGTGACTCCGCCGAGTCCGGTGCCCCGCGAGCCCTTGTGCTGGCCGCGACCGATCCGGCCAACCCGTACGGCGCCGCGCTGCCGTGGCCCGACCGGTCTGCAGACGCCGCCAACTCAGGCCACCGGCCCGGGCGCAAGACCGGCGCCGTGGTCGTGCTCGTCGACGGTTGCTTGGCGCTGTACGTCGAACGCGGCGGCCGCACGCTGCTGACGTTCACCTCCGACCCAGAGCGCATCCAGCCGGCCGTCGACGCGCTCGCGCTCGCCGTACGCGATGGTGCGCTGGGCAGGCTCACCGTCGAGCGCGCCGACGGGGAGCACATCCTTGGCTCGGCGCTCTCGTCAGCGCTGGAGGCGGCCGGGTTCCATGCGACTCCGCGCGGGCTGCGGCTACGTCCCTAGAGACCGGGGCGCTGACACTGTGACGGTGGAACGACATGCCCGAGGGTGACACCGTCTGGCTCACGGCCCGCCGCCTCGACCAGGCGCTGAGCGGGCGAGAGCTGACGAAGACTGACTTCCGCGTCCCGCAGCTGGCCGAGGTCGACCTCACCGGCCAGCCGGTCGAGCAGACCGTGAGCCGGGGCAAGCATCTGCTTACCCGACTGCCGGAGCTCACCGTCCACACCCACCTCAAGATGGAGGGCTCGTGGCACATCTACCGGCTCTCCTCCCCCTGGCGCTCACCAGCCTTCCAAGCCCGGGTCGTGCTCGCCAACGACACCTGGCAGGCGGTCGGTTTTCGGCTCGGCGCTGTCGACGTGGTGGAGCGGTCGGCGGAGCACACCCTGGTCGGCCATCTCGGTCCTGACCTTCTCGGCCCCGACTGGTCGCTCGACCGCGCCGTGCAGCGGCTGACCGCCGACCCTGAGCGGCCCGTGGGCGAGGCGTTGCTCGACCAGCGCAACCTGGCCGGCATCGGCAACCTCTACAAGGCCGAGGTGTGCTTCCTGCTCGGCGTCAGCCCGTTCACGCCGGTCGGCCGGGTCGACGTACTCCCGCAGTTGGTCGACAAGGCGCGCCGGCTGCTGCTGCTCAACAAGGACAGGGCAGACCAGACCACGACTGGCAACCTGCGGCAGGGCCAGCGGCTGTGGGTCTACGCGCGGCGGGGACAGCCGTGCCGTCGCTGCGGCACCGCGATCCGCGCGCTGGAAAGTGGCGTCGAACGGATGGAGCGGGTGACGTACTGGTGCCCCACGTGCCAGCCTGAAACTTGAGCGGTGCCCCCGGTGACGGTTCGAGGACGACCGCTCAGGCCGCGACGTTGGTGACGTCGGCAGCGGCGGCTCCAACCGTCGGCAGGGTCGAGATGCCGGCTACGGCGGCCTCCTCGCGCGCCATCTCGTTGCTCACCTCGGCGAGCACGATCGACAGCGGCACGTCGAGCGCGGAGCAGATCGCGGCCAGGCACTCCGACGACGCCTCCTTCTGGCCCCGCTCGATCTCGGAGATGTAACCCATGCTGACCCGCGCCTCCGCGGAGACGTCGCGCAGCGTTCGGCCCTGCTGCTGACGCTGTTGACGAAGGACGTCCCCGAGCAGCCGGCGTACCAAGATCATGGTGGCTGTGCTCCTTGCGGCGTTAGGGGGCGGGCGGGCTTGCCTGCCCAGGCTACCCCTCGATGCGGTCATGGGCGGCGGGCACTGCGTCGAGCGCAGCCAGCAGCAGGTCGAGCGCCGCGTTGACGGTGCCCTCGCGAATCGCCTGGCGTGACCCCGACAGGCTCAGCTCCTGGACGCGTACGCCGAGCGGGCCTGCCACCGCGACGTACACGGTGCCGACGGGCCGGTCCTCCTGACGGTCCGGGCCGGCGACGCCGGTAGCCGACACCCCCCAGGTCGCCTGGAACTTGCTCCTCGCGGCAGTGGCCATCGCTGCGGCGCACTCGCTGGAGATGACGCCGTGCTTCTGCACGACAGCTTCGTCGACCCCCAGCACCGACATCTTGACGTCGGTGGCGTACGCCGCGACACCGCCGAGCAGCACGGTGGAAGCACCCCGCTCAGCGGCGAGCGTCGCGCTGATCAGACCCGCGGTGAGTGACTCGGCCGTTGCCAGGGTCGCTTCTCGATGCTCCAAGGCGTCCAGAGACCGCGCCGCCAGCGATGCGAGGGGGGCCTGCGGCGAGGAGTCGGTCACGAGGTCGCCCCGGCCGCGGCCCGCCCCTCTCGGCGTACCCGAACAGCCGCCCGCAGGTAGTCGAGACCGGTCACCAGCGTGACGACAACGGCGGCCGCCATGATCACCGCAGCGGCCCACCACAGCACCTCCCCGACCGGAGCGAGGCTGCCGGTGAGGTCGCGCAGCGGCAGGATGAAGCCGCTCAGCGCGACGGCTTGCAGGACCGTCTTGAGCTTGCCGCCCTTGCTGGCGGCCAGCACGCCGTACCGCATGACCACCAGGCGCAGCAGCGTCACCAGCCATTCCCGGCCGAGCACCACGATCGTGACCCACCACCACAGCTCGTCGATCAGCGACAGCCCGATGAACGCCATACCGGTCAGCGCCTTGTCAGCGATCGGGTCCATCAGCTTTCCGAAGTCCGTGATCAGGTTGCGCCGACGGGCGAGGGCACCGTCGACCCGGTCGGTCAGGACCGCGACCAGGAAGACCGCGAACGCCCACAGCCGGAAGGTCCAATCCGCACCGCCCTCGACCAGCAGCAGCCACCCGAAAACCGGCACCAACAGGATGCGCAATGCGGTCACTGCGTTGGCGATGTTGTAGTTGCTCGGCGCCCCCGGCTGCTCAGCCATGGGTGTCAACGTAGTTGGTCTGCGCTTCCGCAATCAGGTCAACACCCGACGATCCGGTCACCTGCGCCGGTACGACGTCCCCTGCCGCCGCGCCCGCCGGCAAGTCCAAGACGCTGGTCGAGCCGTCGACGTCCGGCCCCTGACAGTCGGGACGGCCCTCGGCGGTGCCGCCGGTGACATGGTCGAGCAGTACCTCGACGGGCTGGCCGATCCGGTCCTCGGCCCGCTGAGCGGTCAGCTCCTCGGCCAGCGCGACGACGGCCGCCGTGCGAGCGGCGATCTCCTCCTCGTCATGGTGACCGGCCATGCCTACCGCCTCGGTGCCGTCCTCGTCGGAGTAGCCGAAGACACCGATGGCGTCGAGCCGCGCGTCGATGAGGAAGTCGCACAGCGTCTGCACGTCGGCCTGGGTCTCGCCGGGGAACCCGACGATGAAGTTGCTTCGTACGCCGGCCAGCGGGCTCGCCGCTCGCACCTCGCCGAGCAGCGCCAGGAAGCGCTCAGCGTCGCCGAAGCGACGCATCCGGCGCAGCAGCGGCCCCGACGCGTGCTGAAAGGACAGGTCGAAGTACTGCGCCACGCCGGGCGTCGACGCCATCGCCGCCACCAGACTCGGCCGCAACTCCGCCGGTTGCAGGTATGAGACGCGGACCCGCCGTACGCCGTCGACCGCCGCCAACTGCGGCAGCAGCGACTCGAGCAGCCGCAGGTCACCGAGGTCCTTGCCGTACGACGTGGAGTTCTCACTGACCAGGTAGAGCTCTCGCACCCCATGCTCGGCCAGCCAGCGCGCCTCGGTGACAATGTCGGCCGGTGGGCGGGAGAGGTACGACCCGCGGAAGCTTGGGATCGCGCAGAACGAGCACCGCCGGTCACAGCCGGACGCCAACTTCAGCGGCGCCAACGGGCCGGTGCCAAGGCGGCGACGCAGCGGTCGTGGCCCGGACGCCGGCGCCACTCCGGGCGGCAGGTCTACCAGCCGTTGGGCGTGGCCGGGCAGGGAGGGGAGTGCGCCGCTGCCTCGATCGACCGGGGTGATGGGCAGCAGCGAACGGCGGTCACGGGGGCGATGCGACGCATGCGGTTGCCCGGCGACGATGCTGCGCAGCCGGGCGGCGATGTCGGGGTAGTCGTCGAACCCCAGCACCGCGTCCGCCTCGGGCAGCGCGTCGGCCAGGTCAGCGCCGTACCGCTCTGCCAGGCATCCCACCGCCACGACGGTCTGCGGCCCGCCGGCCTGCTTGAGGTCGGCCGCCTCGAGCAGGGTGTCGATGGAGTCCTTCTTGGCCGCCTCGACGAAGCCGCACGTGTTGACGACAACCGAGTCTGCCTCGGCCGGCTCAGCTACCAGCGCGAACCCACCCGCCTCCAGTCGGGCCGCGAGTTCCTCGGAGTCGACCTCGTTTCGAGCGCACCCCAGCGTCACCACCGCCACCCGCTGCCGAGTCGTCACCTGCCCGCTGCTGTCGGCGTGCCGGGCCGTTGTTGGCGTCTCGTCGGCCGGCGGGGCCATCGCTGCACGAGGAAGGCCGGACTGCTCAAGGATGCTCATGGGATTGGGCAAGTATGCCGTTGTGCTCCGACCGCCCCAACTCAGCGAGACACCGTCCTGGTGGTCTCACGCTGCGCACGCCGAGTTGTCAGGGCGTACGGGACAGGTCCGCGCTCACCAGGTCATGACAGGTTGCGGCAGCGGAGGGCAGGGGTGATGCGGGAGGCCGCGCCGTCACTGGGCACTCGGCACCCGCGGATCGGCCAGTCGGCGGTCGGCGGGGCGGCGGTCGGCGGGGCGGCGCGAGTCGGGGTCGGCTCCGCCGGCTCGTCCGGCGGATTCGGCGGCGGCTGACGTGATCCGCTCGGCGGCGGGTTGGCCGGGCGGCCCCAGCTTGCCCAGGGCGCGGCCTTTGACGGTCAGCGAAATGACACCCGCGTCGGCGGCGAAGACGCGCAGCGGCGACTCCCCTGTCACCTTTTGCGAGCGGCCGGCCTGCAGCACCCCCTCGAAGACGACGTCACGGAAACGGTCCCGGACGACCACGCGGGATTCACCACCGGTCGCGGTCAGCTTGACGTGGGCCTTCGGCGGTGGAGGGATGGGTGCGTTGCCGACGCCCGGAGAGCCCAGCCCAGAGGAGTTCTGGGTCGGCTCGGGTGCGGCGGGGGCGGGGTTCACGCCGTCGGCGAAGAACCTGGCCACTCCCCAGATCAACACCAAGACCAGCACAGCGGCGATCAGGCCGCCCCAGTTCGCCCCGGGCGCGCCGCCGCGCACCATGCCGGTGGCACCAGTGGCGAGCTCGACGTCGAACACAGCCCGCGGACCAACCGGCGAGGTGGCGAACACCTCGTCGTACGTCTCGATCAGTGGCTCAGGCGCTATGCCGAGCACCCGGGCCAGCATCCGCAGGTGCCCTCGGGCGTAGAAGTCCCCACCACACGGCGAGAAGTCGTCGGACTCCATGCACTCGATGACGAACGGCCGGATCCGCGTGCGGTCGGCGAGCTCGTCGACCGACAGCCCTAGAGTCTCGCGAGCCTGCCGCAGCTGCCCGCCGATGCGCAGGGTTGCCCTCGCCTCGGGCGGAGCGGCGTCGCCGCGGCGATCAGTGTCGCCGTCAACGACCGCATCGTGCGGTGAGGACAAACTGCGGACCTTGCTCATGGCCCGAGCTGACAAGTCGGTGGTGGCGTCGATGATCAACGCCACATTGCCGCCCGCGGCGGTTTCCCGAGCCCCGTCGTCGCTCCCGTCGCGCCGCCGGAGCTCGGCGATCTCGGGCAGCTCGTCGGCGTAGACCTCCTCAGGTGGCGCCGCCAGCGCCAGCGTCCCTTCGGTGGCCTCGCCGCGCATCGCGATCGTCACCTCCTCCCGCCGGGCCGGCGGCGACCGGAGCGCCGACACGACCCGCCGTAGCGGGAGCGGCACCACCATTTCCCGGGCGGCCACCCCCGCGTCTGGAGGCGCCGGTCGCGCAGCCGGTGTGGGTTCGGTTGCTGTCTCCGCCGGGCGGACAAGCGGCATCTCGACGGTGTCGACCTCGTCTCTGGCGGCAGCGGGAGAAGGTCCCGTAGCCGTGAGCTCCACGGTCGGCTCCGGACCCTCCGGCTCGACATCTGGTACGACGACCGGTGCCCGCCCTGCCGCCAGCCGGGTCAGCTCGCCGGCGACGTCAGGGGAGCTGACGCTTGTCGCGACGCCGTACGGCACCGCCAGCCGCGCGCCGTACAGCTTGGCGTTGCACCAGGCAGCGAACCTCGACCGCCGCCCCGCCCCGGCCAGCGCGGCAGTCTCGTCGGCGACGTGCACTGCCACCCTGCCGTCGCTCAGCCGGCCGCGTTCGTCGACATCCACCCGCTCGACCTCGTTCCACGGGACACCAGTCCAGGCCGGGCCGAGCCGCACCCGCAGCCCGGTGTCGTCCGCCACCAGCAGCGGCGTCCGGGCGCTGGTCCAGGCGAGACCGTGCAGCACCGCCACGACGCCCAGCAGCAGGCCGACCGCAAGGGTGACCCAGCGCGCATCCGCTGCGAAGCTCCATAAATACGCCGCCGCCAGCACAGTAGAGCTGACAGCGACTCCGGCGACCAGGCCGGCCCGGCGACGTACGACCACCCCTTACCCCTCCCCCTGCAACGTTGCGATCACCGTGTCGAGGTCGTCGGGCTTGATCAGCACATCACGCGCCTTCGAGCCCTCGGACGGCCCGACGATTCCGCGGCTCTCGAGGATGTCCATCAGCCGCCCCGCCTTCGCGAACCCCACCCGCAGCTTGCGCTGCAACATCGAGGTGGAGCCGAACTGGGTCGAGACGACAAGCTCGACCGCCTGGCACACCAGGTCAAGGTCGTCGCCGATGTCGTCGTCGAGCTCCCGCTTGCTCGACGGCGCAGCGGTGACGTCGTCGCGGTACGTCGGCTGCAGCTGCTCCTTGCAGTGCCGGACGACCTGCTTGATCTCCTGCTCGGTCACCCACGCGCCCTGGATCCGGGCCGGCTTGCTGGCCCCCATCGGCAGGAACAGCGCGTCGCCCTTGCCGACGAGCTTCTCCGCTCCCGGCTGGTCGAGGATCACCCGGCTGTCGGCGAGCGATGAGGTGGCGAACGCCAGCCGGCTCGGCACGTTGGCCTTGATCAGCCCGGTCACCACGTCGACCGACGGCCGCTGGGTGGCAAGCACCAGGTGGATCCCGGCCGCCCTCGCCAGCTGGGTGATCCGCACGACGGAGTCCTCGACGTCACGTGGGGCGACCATCATCAGGTCGGCGAGCTCGTCGACGACAACGAGCAGATAGGGGTACGGCGACAGCACCCGCTCGCTTCCCGGCGGCGCCTGCACGGCGCCCACCCGCACCGCCTTGTTGAAGTCGTCGATGTGCCGGAAGCCGAAGTTGGCGAGGTCGTCGTAGCGCTGGTCCATTTCCCGCACGACCCACTGCAGCGACTCGGCGGCCTTCTTCGGGCTGGTGATGATCGGCGTGATCAGGTGCGGTATGCCCTCGTAGCCGGTGAGCTCGACCCGCTTCGGGTCGACCATGATCATCCGTACGTCGTCCGGTGTCGCCCGCATCAGCAGCGAGCAGATCATCGAGTTGATGAAGCTGGACTTGCCCGAGCCGGTTGCGCCGGCCACGAGCAGGTGCGGCATCCGGGCCAGGTTGGCGATGACGAAGCCACCCTCGACGTCCTTGCCGAGGGAGACCACCATCGGGTGGGACTCGCGGCGCGCGGCAGGGGACCGGAGCACGTCCCCGAGGGAGACGATCTCGGCGTCCACGTTGGGGATCTCCACGCCGATCGCTGACTTGCCCGGGATCGGCGACAGGATCCGCACGTCGGCGCTCGCGACGGCGTACGCGATGTTCTTGCTGAGCGCGGTGACCTTTTCGACCTTCACCGCAGGCCCCAGCTCGACCTCGTACCGGGTCACGGTGGGACCGCGGGTGTAACCGGTGATCTGGGCGTCGATGCCGAACTGCTCGAGCACCTCCGTCAGTCGGTCGACGATCGCGTCGGACGCCTGTGACCTGGCCTTGTGCACGCTGCCTGGCTTGAGCACCTCGTTGCCGGGCAGCGTGTAGGCGATGCCGCCGGACAGGCTGAGCTGTTCGACGCGCGCCGGCAACGGGGTGTGCGGCGGCGGCTCGAGGGACGGGTCGTCGGGCTTGTCGGCCGGGGCACGGTTGGCGAACTCGCGACCCTCCAGTACGCCGGCCTCGTCCGCATCCGCGGCGGGCGGGTCGTCGTCAGTGAGCGTCGCCACCCGGCGTCGGCTGCGGGAGCGGTTGAGCGGGGCAAGGGCGACATCGGCCGCAGTCGCCCCAGCGGGCAGCTCGGCTGGTTGGTCGGAGTCGCCCCGCCGGCGCCCGAACAGCCTGTCGCGTACGGCGCCGAGCCTGGCGGGGATCTGGTACACCGGCGTCGCCGTGACGACCAGCAGCCCGAAGAAGGCCAACAGCGCCAGCAGCGGAATGGCGATCAACGTGCTGCGGAAGAGGTCGGCCACCAACGCCGAGCCGATGTAGCCAACAGCGCCACCAGCCTCGCGCATCGGCCCGCTGCCTCCGCTCGGCCGGGGCAGCCCGTGCTGGATGTGCACCAGACCGAGCACGCCGAGCGCCATGGCGCTCCAGCCGATCACCGGGCGCCCGGCCGGACCGTCGGGGTCGGGTTTGCGCATGACCCGCCAGGCCGCAAGCAGCAAGAACAGCGGCACACCCCAGGCCGCGAGTCCGACCGAACCCTCGACGATGGTGCGGATCACCTCGCCGACGCCGCCGGGCAGCCGCCACCAGACGGCTGCCGCGACGATGATCGCCAACCCGACGAAGCACAGCCCCAACCCGTCCCGCCGGTGCTCGGGGTCGAGGTCTCGAGTGGTGGAGCCGATGCGGCGTACGACAGCTCCGAGCAGCGACGCCACTCCTAGCCACAGCGCCCGAAGCCCACGGCCGATGGCGAAGATGAGCCGAGGCACCGGGCCAGGGCTGGACCGGCCGCGGCGCACGGCCGTCGAGCCCGACCGCGTGCGGCTCGCGGGCTTCTTGGTCGATGTCGAGGTACGTCGCGTGGAGCCACCAGAAGTGGCTGACCGAGACCCCGTGCTGCTCCGCGACCGCGAGGTTGAAGACGTTCGGGTCGCCATGCGGTTGAGGCTACGGGATCGTCACATCAGTCCCAGTCGTAACACGCCGCAGCCCCCTCGGCTCACCCTGACATGCCCGCCCGAGGCACCCTCGAGATGGCGCCGGACCATCCTGGCCCTCGAGATGCGCGCGGATGCTGTTGTTGGAGTGCCGGGACCGCATTCTCACGCATCTCGAGGAATCCGCACCTACCGTCTCGCCGGGCCACCACTCAACTGGCGAAGCAGGGTCGACGAGTACGCCGCCGCGAGCACCGCCAGCGCGAAGGTCAGCCCGAGGAGCACCCGGCCCGCGGCGCGGGCTTCCGCCTCAAGGTCGGGCACGGTGCCGCCCAGCGCCCAGCTCACCGGCACCCCGACCAGCGATCCAACAACCAGCGCGCTGACCGTTGCGGCGAACACAAACCGTACGCCGGCGAGGTCTCGGGAGGCGGACGTCAGCCCACCCAGCAGCGCCGCACCGGCGCCGGCCGCCATCGGTGCGGCGGCCGCCACCATCAGCCACGGTCGCCCAGGCATCACCCACGCGCCCGCAGCGGCCGCTGCGACGGTGAGCAGGCCGACCACGACACCCGCTCGCGGCCGCCACCACCCGAGCACCGCTCCGACAACCCCCGCTGCAGCGATGGCGGTGACGGCCCCGGCCGACACCTGGGTGGCGCCGGCATCGGCGGCCACCAGCATCAAGCCGACGCAGGACGGCCAGCACAGCACCACCACAGCAGCGGCGACATAGCCGACGCGTGCCGACGACGTAGGTACCGTGAGTGCCGTCAGCGCGAACGTCAGGACCGCCAGCGCGCAACCGACCACGATGAGCGGCCGCAGCCAGAACAGCCGGATGCCGGGGTCAAAGCCCAGCAGCATGACCGCGACGAGGGACAAGGCGGCGGCGACAACAAGCGAGGTCCACGCACTGTCCCAGGTCGGACCCGGTGTTGAGCGGTCTTTGGCGGGTTCGAGCAGCAGCGTCAAGGCGCTCCAGGAGACGATGAGGGCCGACGCCACCGCCAGCGGCCAGACTGGCGGATGCAGCGCGAGCCGCAGGTCGTCCCCGGCGGACACGTGCAACGCGAACCAGTTGATCACCGGCGGCCCGGCCACGAACGGGACGCCGTACGCCGCGAGCGTCAGGCTGCGCCAGCGCGCCGGAAGCTCCACCGGCATGCAGGCGGCTCCCCCGAGCAGCCCGCCGGCGCCTAGACCCAAAACCACCAGCGCCAGGGCCAACTGCGCGTCGTCGATCACCGTGCGGCCGATGGCAAGCCCGAAGACCGCCGCAGCCGCCCCGACCCCCAGCGGTGGGCCAGCGCCCAGCCGCGGCCCTGCGAGCAGCGCCACAATCGCGACGGCGACGGTTGTCAGACCGCCAACTCCGGCCCATCCCACGACCCGTCCGTCGACGCCAGCCAAACCGTCGATCTGCGTCACCACGTCGACGAGGCTGACCACGCACAGCAGGGCCAGAGAGCTCGACAGCAGGGCGACGGGCGCCGCGGCCCAACGGCGTACGTGCTCGGCCTTCCCGAGCGGCGGCACCTGGGCCGGTGGCGGTCCGAGCGTCGGTACGCCGACCGACGGCGCACCGGCGGGCGGCGCACCGGCGGGTGGCCCCTCGGCGGCAGCAAAGCCCGGCGGGGGCGGGTTCGGCACGCTCAGGCCTCGAGCACGACCGGGATGATCATCGGCCGTCGCCCGTGTGCCTGGTTGACCCACCGCCCCGTCGTACGCCGGATCACCTGCTGCAACTGGTAGGGGTCGTCGTTGCCGTCGCTGACCGCCTGCAGCAAGGCGTCCTCGATCAGCGGGCGCACCTGGGCGAAGACCGACTCGTCCTCGACGAAGCCGCGGGCGTGGATCTCCGGCCCCGCCACGATCTTGCCCGACGCGGAGTCGAGCACGACCATGACGGAGATGAACCCCTCGTCACCGAGAATGCGGCGGTCCTTCAGCGCGCTCTCGGTGATGTCGCCCACCGACGAGCCGTCGACGAAGACGTAGCCGCACTCGACCTTGCCGCTCACCGTGGCGACGCCGTCGACAAGGTCGACCACCATGCCGTCCTCGGCCAGCACGACGCGGTCTCTCGGCACCCCGGTGGCCACGGCGAGGTTGGCGTTGGCGACCAGGTGACGGGCCTCGCCGTGCACCGGCAGCACGTTGCGCGGCCGCACGAGGTTGTAGCAGTAGAGCAGCTCACCGGCGCTGGCGTGCCCGGACACGTGCACGAGCGCGTTGCTCTTGTGCACGACGTTCGCACCGAGCCGGGTCAAGCCGTTGATGACCCGGAAGACGGAGTTCTCGTTGCCGGGAATCAGGCTCGAGGCCAGTACGACGGTGTCGCCGGGCTCGATGTGGATGCGGTCGTGGTTGCGGTGGGCGATCCGGGCCAGGGCCGACAGCGGCTCCCCTTGGGACCCGGTGGAGATGATCACCACCTCTTCGGGCCGGTACTTGGTCAGCTCCCGCATGTCGACGAGCGTGTCGGGCGGCACCCTGAGGAAGCCGAGGTCGCGCGCCACAGCCATGTTGCGCACCATCGACCGGCCGACGTACGCGACCTTGCGGCCCTGCTCGACCGCGGCGTCCATCACCTGCTGCACGCGGTGCACGTGCGAGGCGAAGCAGGCAACGATGATGCGCTGCATGCTGGTCTGGAACACCCGGTTGAGCACCGGGCCGATTTCACGCTCCGAGGTGGTGAAGCCGGGCACCTCGGCGTTGGTGGAGTCGACCAGGAGCAGGTCGACGCCCTGCTCGCCCAGTCGGGCGAACGACCGCAGGTCGGTAATGCGGCGGTCGAGGGGCAGTTGGTCCATCTTGAAGTCGCCGGTGTGCAGCAGCAGGCCCGCATCGGTGCGCACGGCGACCGCGAGCGCGTCGGGGATCGAGTGGTTGACCGCGACGAACTCGAGGTCGAACGGCCCGAACGAAGCCCGGTCGCCCTCGGCAACCCGGTGCTTGGGTGCCCGAGTCTGGCGGTGCTCCCGGAGCTTGGCATCGAGCAGGGCGAGCGTGAGCTTGGACCCCACGAGGGGGATATCGGGCCGCTCGCGCAGCAGGTAGGGCACCGCACCGATGTGGTCCTCGTGGCCGTGGGTCAGCACGACGGCCTCCACGTCGCCGAGGCGCGACCTGATCGGCTCGAAGTCGGGCAGGATCAGGTCGACACCCGGCTGGCTCTCGTCGGGGAACAGCACCCCGCAGTCGATGATGAGCAGCCGGCCACGGTGCTCGAGCACCGCCATGTTGCGGCCGATCTCACCGAGACCCCCGAGCGGGATGACGCGCAGACCGTGGTCAGGTAGCGGCGGCGGCGCGCCGAGCTCTGGGTGCGGGTGGCTCATGCGCAGTAAGGGCTGGTCAACTGGCCTCCAGGAGGTCGGCGGCGATGAGGTCGCGGCGCAGGTCGGAGACTTGCTCGTCGGTGGCGGCCACCAGCGGTAACCGCACGGCGCGGGAGGGCAGGTGACCCTGCAGCTGCAGAGCTGCCTTGGCCATGATCGCCCCCTGCGTGCGGGTCATGATCGCCTCGAGCGCTGGGAGGATCGAGCGGTCGAGCTTGCGCGCCGTCTCGAGGTCGCCGGACTCCACGGCGGCCACCATGTCGGCGTACCGCTGGCCGGCGACGTGCCCGACCACCGACACGACTCCGACCGCCCCAATCGCCAGCCAGGCGAGGTTGAGGGCGTCGTCTCCGCTGTAGATCGCCAGGTCGGTGGACTGCAGCAGCCAGCTGCCGGCGTACAGGTCGCCGCTTGCCTCCTTGACGGCGACGATCTGCGGGTGCTCGGCCGAGCGCGCCAGCGTCTGCGCCGACAGCTTGACGCCGGTGCGGCCCGGGATGTCGTAGAGCATCACCGGCAGGTCGGTGGAGTCGGCCACCGCGGCGAAGTGCTCGACGATGCCCTCCTCCGGGGGCTTGCTGTAGTAGGGCGTGACCACGAGCAGGCCGTCAGCGCCGGCGGCGGCGGCGCGCCTGGCGAGGTGCAGCGAGTGCGCGGTGTCGAAGGTGCCTACGCCGGCGACGACCGTCGCCCGGTCGCCGACCGCTTCGACGACTGTGCGTAGGAGGAGTTGCTGCTCGTCGTCGGAGACGGTCGGAGACTCCCCCGTCGTACCGGAGATCACCAGCCCGTCGTGCCCGGAGTCGACAAGATGGCTGGCGAGGGCACCGGCGCTCGACAGGTCGAGTCGACCGTCGGTGTCGAACGGGGTGACCATCGCGGTCAGGACCCGGCCGAAGGGAGCGTTGGGGGTAGCAGCGCGCACGTCTTGAGCCTACCGCCAGCCGCTGAATCCGTTGCGGTACCGCGCGCCGGTGGAGTTTGCTAGAGGTCGTGAGCGCGCCTTGACGGGCTGCGGGGGAAAATGGGCGAATGCCGAGGCTCAAGTACGTCGAACTCTACGATCTGATGCCAGATCGCGATCCCGTGACTGACGCCTTCGTGAGGAGCAGCTACGGCGTTACCGAACTGTATAGCGAGGCGCTCTGGCAGGCGGACATCCAGGGCTACCGGTCAATGATACGGCTCTTTTGTCAACACCACGGCAGGCAGTCGGCGGTTGTGGCCGTAAGGGTTCGATCCGCGAGGCCGGACGACTTGCCGTTTGAGATGGGCCATGTGGACATTCCCTCTTGGGTTGGCCACCTCGACGCTCACGCGCGTGCACGTCTGGCGCTGAACGTGGTGCATGAAGCTGTCCTGCGGCTCGCTGCGGTGAGAGGTTGGGATCGCCCGTTGCTCGACGGCTGCTACCGCCATGTCATGGACAACGACCTCGAGTATCGCTGGCAGAGCCCCTGGAAGGCGAGCCCCGGGCGACGCTACGAAGCGCGGGCGACCTTTCGCGTTCCTCCCGATGACGACTACGGCCGTGTTCGCCTTGAGGTGCGCAGGCGGGGCACAGACGCTGCCCCGCACCGCAGCGCAGAGGCGATCGTCTCCAGGTTCGAGCGCACTGCCCGAACGGTGCAGTGGGCAAGTGCAAACCAGGTGACGATGACGCCGTACTGCGGGTTTACCGCCGGAGATCACACCGGACTCGTGCAAGCATCCCTGCATGATGGGACCTGGGCCTTCGAGTGCCGCGACGACGTCAGCGCTCGTCAGCCAGCTGGTGAAGGAATCAACCCGCTCGACGGGCAGGATGTGAAAGATCCCGCCATCGTTGTCTATCTCGCCGAGGAGGCCGAACCGCGTGTAGTGAGCGAAGAGTCGCAGCGGCGCCCGTCCGCGTGGGGCGTGTCCATCGTTTGGATGAGTTCGCTGTACCAACCGGGCGGAAACTCAGAGTTCGTTGACGACGGGTTCGGCGACGATCCAGAGATGGGCATCCAGGTGGGTTCGGCGGAACCGACCAGCGGTTGGGAGGACGACTCATGGCTTGCCACCGAGGACGTCAGACGGCACCCCGAGTGGAAAGCCTGGCTGACAGAGCACCTGAGCCGCGACGACGTTCTTGTCTTGCTGCAGGTAGACGACAAGCCGCGACGAAAGGTTGTGTACTCGTTCTCCAAGAAGCAGCAGGAGCACCGCTTCGGTCTGCACCTTCCCGTGCAGGAGTTCCTTGTAACGCCCGAGCGCGAGCTGATCCGCCAAGCGACGTGTGAGGTCTTCGCAGCGGTTGCGGCCAAGTTGGAACTGCCACCGCCACCCCCACCCGTCACGACGACCTTCAACTGACTGCACCACACCGCCATGAGCGGCCGTACAGCCGAAGCGCGTCGGCGTCACCGGCAATGCGTGAGCTGGTATTTGGCAAGCCGTACGTCGCCATCAGGACGGGCACCCAGGCGAAGCTGCGTCGGCCGGTGGCACCCGCTGGGCTTCGCCTTCACTTTCCTCGTCACGGCGCTTCGAGTCCTCGTCGGTCCGTCACCGGCCTCCGCACGTCGTCAGTGGGCGGTGGCGC
The DNA here is from genome assembly GCA_030447865.1 of Nocardioidaceae bacterium. GTDB lineage: Bacteria > Actinomycetota > Actinomycetes > Propionibacteriales > Nocardioidaceae > JAUJOE01. The sequence goes on along the minus strand of JAUJOD010000003.1, from coordinate 140,855 downwards.
CTCGGGAGCGAGCGGCGCGTCTTCCTCGGCGATCCGTGCGCCGGGATCGTCGCGGCCGCGATGCGCCAATGACGTGATCATGGTGTTGGCGACCGCGACCGCCGGAACGGCGAACAGGGCGCCGACGATCCCTGCGAGCGCCGCTCCCGTGGCGATGGCCAAGATGACCGCCAGCGGGTGCACGTTGACGGCCTTTCCTAGGAGGAACGGCTGCAGGACGTGCGACTCGAGCTGCTGCACCAGCAGCACCACGCCTAAGACGAGCAGGGCGGTCACCAGGCCGTTGGCCACGAGTGCGACGAGGACCGCCAGCGCTCCGGTTAAGAGTGCACCCACGATCGGGATGAACGCACCGAAGAAGACCAGCACACCCAACGGCAGCGCGAGCGGTACGCCGAGCAGCGCAGCACCGACGCCGATGCCGACACCGTCGATGAACGCGACAACCACCGTGGCTCGCACGTAGTGGCTCAACGTCACCCAGCCGGAGCGGGCGGCGTCGTCCAGCGGCTGCTGCGCCCGCTGCGGGAACATCCGGAGCAGCCACGCCCAGATGCGGCGACCAGAGGCCAGGAAGAAGAACGTGGCAAAGAGCGCGATGAAGAGGCCCTCGACGAGGTGGGTGGCTGTCGAGGCGACGCCGAGCGCGCCGGACACGATCGTCGACTGGTTGGCGGAGGCTGCGTCCTCCGCTTGGTTAACGTACCCAGCCAGCGTGCTGGCGTCAAGGTTCAGCGGCCCGGTGGCCAGCCACGTACGGACCTCGTCGAGGCCGGCCAGCGCCTGGTCACGCAGTTCCGGGAAGCCACTCGTCGCCTGCTGTCCGACCAAGGCGAGCAGAGCGACGACGAAGGCCAGGGTGCCCAGCAGGGCGACCAGCGCGGCAAGTCCGCGGGGGATGACCCGGCCGAGCCGGTCTACCAGCGGGTGCAGCAAAGCGGCAATGAGCAGCGAGATCACCAGCGGCACGAAGATGTTGGAGAACTCGCGGAACAACAGGCTCAGGCCGTATATCCCCAGCGCGATAACGCCGAGCCGCCAGGTCCACTCCGACGCGACTCGCACCCCTGGTGTGACCAGGGACGCCCTAGCCTCGCCGGGCGCCGTTGTCGTGGTAGCCCGACCCTCGGGACCCCCGGCCGGCCGGCTAGTGGGCGGCGCACCGGGCGCGGCGACCGCCGCGTCGGGGTTGCCAACTCCTCCGCCAGGCCGGCTGACTACCGCGCCAGGCTTGCCGGCACCCGCGCCGGGCTTGCCGGCACCCGCGCCAGGCTTGCCGACTCCGGCGCGCAGCTTGCTGACAAGGCCGCCCGCGGCGGTGGCCGCCGTACCCGGCTGCTGGTTGCCCGACCCGGGCCGGCGAGCCGGGTCGGATGGTGGAGTGTCGTCAGACCTGGTCGCCATGGCTGCCCTTGTACCCCTCAGTGTGAGTTGCTCTCACGTACCTCGCGACCGCCCAACCGTCGTGCTGCTTTCGGTCAGTCTCCGCCCAGTCGCTCCAGTCGACACTGGGGAAGAACGTGTCACCGTCGGGTTCGGCGTCGACCCAGCTGATGAGCAGCTCGTCGGTGTGCGGGAGGCAGTCGGCGTACACCAGAGCTCCTCCGGCGACGTACACCTGATCGTCGATCTCGGCGGCGAGCCGCAGCGCCAACTCGACAGACGTGGCAACGCGTACGCCGTGCGGCCGGCCGCCCGGTGGCTGCCAATCGGGGCGACGGCTGACGACGACGGTGGTGCGGCCTGGGAGCGGCCGCCCGATCGACTCATACGTACGTCGCCCCATCACCAGCACGTGGCCCATGGTGATTGCCTTGAACCGCGCCTGCTCTCCGGGCAGCTTCCACGGAATGCCGCCGTCACGGCCGATCACCCCGTTGCGGGCGACGGCCGCCACCAGCGTCACCGTCATACGGCGATCGGTGCCTTGATGCCCGGGTGCGGGTCGTAGCCGGAGACCTTGACGTGCTCGAGGTCGAACCCGGCAAGGTCGGTGACGGCCGCGTCGAGCCATAGCTCGGGTAGGGGTCGCGGCTCGCGGCTGAGCTGCAGGCGCGCCTGGTCGAGGTGGTTGCGGTAGAGGTGGGCGTCGCCGAAGGTGTGCACGAAGTCACCGACCTGCAGGCCGGTGACGTGTGCGACCATCGCGGTGAGCAGGGCGTAGGACGCGATGTTGAACGGCACGCCGAGGAACACGTCGGCCGAGCGCTGGTAGAGCTGGCACGACAGCCGGCCGTCGGCGACGTAGAACTGGAACATCGTGTGGCACGGGGCTAACGCCATCTTGGGCAGGTCGGCGACGTTCCACGCGCTGACGAGCAGGCGGCGGGAGTCGGGGTTGGTGCGGATCTGCTCGAGCACCTGCTGCAGCTGGTCGATGTGGCCGCCGTCAGGTGTCGGCCACGAGCGCCACTGGTAGCCGTAGACGGGGCCGAGATCACCGCGCTCGTCGACCCACTCGTCCCAGATCGTGATGCCGCGCTCGTTGAGCCAGCCCACGTTGGTGTCGCCGCGCAGGAACCAGATCAGTTCGCCCACCACCGACTTGAGGTGGATCTTCTTGGTCGTGACGAGCGGGAAGCCCGCAGAGAGGTCGAACCGCATCTGATGTCCGAAGACGCTCAGCGTGCCGGTGCCGGTGCGGTCGCTCTTGGGCGTTCCCTCGTCGAGCACTCGCTGCATCAGGTCGAGGTACTGCCGCACATTCTGACCGTACACCGCGGCGCTCTCGGCTCCGCCTTGTGACGCGACGCTTCAGCATCTGGACCTGATCCGCCTAACCCCTGACCGAAGTGCCTAATTTGGCTCCTCAGCGGCCCAGAAACCCGACTTCGGTCAGGGGTTTGGCCGGGCTTGGGGCGTGGTTTCGCCAGGTCAGGCGTCGAAGTCGAGCTTGACGGTGTCGGTGATGGGGTGGCTCTGGCAGGTGAGCACGTAGCCGCGTTCGATCTCCTCGGGCTCCAGCGCGTAGTTGGTGTCCATGGCCACCGCGCCCTCGACCACCTTGGCCCTGCACGTGCCGCAGACGCCGCCACGGCAGGCGAACGGCGCATCCGACCGCACCCGCAGCGCCGCCTCGAGGACGGGTACGTCGTCGGCCTTGAGCTTGAACGTCGACCGCCGGCCGTCGAGGTTGATCGTCACGTCGGCGCCCTCGCCGGGCTCTGTTGGCGTCGTACGCCGCTCGGTCGGGTTCTTGTCGACGTGGAACAGCTCGCTGTGCACCCGCGCCTTCTCGACCCCCTGATCGAGCAGCGCCTGCCGCAGGTCGAGCACCATGGCGTAGGGACCGCAGAGGAACCACTCGTCAACGGTTTCCGGAGGCACCAGCGTCTCAGTGATCTTGGTCAGGCGCGCCGCGTCGAGCCGCCCCGACAGCAGCTCGGCGTCCTGGGCCTCGCGGCTCAGCACGTGGATGAGGTGGAACCGGTCGGGGTAGCGGTCCTTGAGATCCTCCAGCTCCTCCAGGAACATGATCGACCGGCTGGTGCGGTTGACGTAGATCAGCGTGACCCGGCTCTTCGGCTCCTGCGCCAACGTCGTCGCGACGATCGAGAAGACCGGCGTGATGCCGCTGCCGGCGGCGATCGCGCAATAGTGCTTCGCGTTGGCCGGGTCGAGCGGCGTGTGGAACTTGCCGGTCGGCGTCATCACCTCGAGGGTGTCTCCCACCTTCAGTGACCCGACGGCGAACCCGGAGAAGTGACCGCCGGGGAGCACCTTGACGCCGATGCGCAGCACCCCCGACTTGGCCGGGGCGCAGATGGAATAGCTGCGGCGTACGTCGTCACCGGCGAGCGAGGTGCGGATCGTCAGGTGCTGTCCCTGGATGAAGTCGTACTCCTCGGCCAGCTCGGGTGGGACCTCGAACGTGATCGCGACAGCGTCGTCGGTCAGGGGGGTCACGTCGCTCACCCGCAACAGGTGGAAGACAGGTCGTCGCCCGGCCACGTCAGTGCGCTTTGAAGTGGTCGAACGGCTCCCTGCAGGCGTTGCACGCCCAGAGCGACTTGCAGGCGGTCGAACCGAAGCGGCTGAGCTCACGCGTGTCCGGGGAGCCGCACTGCGGGCAGCGCAGCGTCAGCGCCACCAGCACTTTGCTGTCGCTGCGCGGCTGCGGCGGCGCGACGCCGTACTCGAGCAGCTTGGCCTTGCCGGCCTCGCTCATCCAGTCGGTGGTCCACGCCGGGGCCAGGACGAGGCGCACGCTGACGTCATGGAAACCCCGCTGCGCCAGCGCGGCTGTCACGTCGGCGGAGATGGCCTCCATCGCGGGGCAGCCGGAGTACGTCGGTGTGATCGTCACCTCGACGTGGCCGTCGCCGTCGACTCGTACGTCGCGCAGGATGCCCAGGTCGTCGATCGTGAGCACCGGAACCTCGGGGTCGGGCACCGCGGCGACGACCGCCCGCACCTCGGCGGCCAGGGAAGCTGCGGGTTGCACCGCGTGCGTCGTCGGCCCGGTCACCACTGCGCCCCCGGATGACTGCGGGCGAGGTGCTGCATCTCGGCGAGCAGGTAGCCCATCTGCTCGGTGTGGATGCCGCGGCGTCCGCCGGTGTGGTGCACGCTGGTCTCTGTCTGCGGCAGCGTTGCCTCGGCCAGCACGGAGTCGACGTACGACATCGCCGGCTCGCGGAGCGTCGCCGGGTCGACGGCGATGCCTTCAGCCGCCAGCGAGGCAACGAGGTCGTCGCTCTCGAACAGCTCGGCGACGTACGGCCAGACGTCCTCGACCCCCTGCTGAATGCGCCGATGCGACTCCTCGGTGCCGTCGCCAAGCCGCAGCGTCCACTGCGTCGCGTGGTCGCGGTGGTAGTCGACCTCCTTGACCGCCTTGGCGGCGACGGCGGCCAGCGTGTCGTCGGTCGAGGCCTGCAGGCGGCGGTAGAGCTCGAACTGGTACGTCGACGTGACGAGCAGCCGTGCGATGGTGAAGCCGAAGTCGCCGTTGGCGAGCTCGAAGATCTGGGCGTTGAGGAAGTCTCGCTCGTCGCGGAAGTAGGCCAGCGTGTCCTCGTCGCGACCGGCGCCCTCGAGCTGGCCGGCGTACGACAGCAGCGACCGGGCCTGGCCGAGCAGATCGAGCGCGATGTTGCCGAGCGCGACGTCCTCCTCCAGTTGCGGCGCCGCGGCGATCCACTCCCCCATCCGCTGTGCGGCGATCAGCGCGTCGTCGCCGAGCCGCAGCGCATACGCCACCCTCTGCGACTTGTCAGAATCCATTCGACCTATAGGCCGACTACGTTCTGACAACTCGAAGCCATTCATAGGTGCTCAACGCCTTCGGGCACCGTGTAGAAGGTGGGGTGGCGGTAGATCTTGTCGCCGGCCGGGTCGAAGAACGCGTCCTTCTCGTCGGGGCTGCTCGCGGTGATGTGCGCGGCAGGCACCACCCAGATCGAGACGCCCTCCTGTCGGCGGGTGTAGAGGTCGCGGGCGTTCCGGACGGCCATGTCGGCGTCCGGCGCGTGCAGGCTGCCGGCGTGCACGTGGCTCAGCCCGCGCTTGGCCCGCACGAACACCTCCCACAGCGGCCAGTCACGCCGAGCCGCCGCAGCGGGGGCTTGCTGGGTCGGCACTCCATCGGTGGGTACGGCGCCGTGCCCGCCCTCGGCGGTGAGGTCGAAGTCCCCGTGCGGCCGCGGCCCGCTGGACCCCGGCGTGCCCGGCTGCGCCGCCTGGCGCGGCTGCGGGTCGCTCATGCGGCCGTGGTCGCCGTACGCCGCTTGGCTGCGTACGCGTCAGCCGCCTCGCGCACCCAGGCGCCGTCTTCGTGCGCCTGCCGGCGGTGCGCCATGCGCTGGGCGTTGCAGGGGCCGTTGCCCTTGATGACCTCGAACAGCTCGGTGAAGTCGATCTCGCCGAAGTCGTAGTGGCCGCGCTCGGCGTTCCACCGGATGTCGGGGTCGGGGAGCGTGAGGCCGAGAGCCTCGGCCTGTGGGACCGTCATGTCGACGAACCGTTGCCGCAGGTCGTCGTTGCTGTGGCGCTTGATGCCCCAGGCCATCGACTGGGCGGTGTGCGGTGACTCGGCGTCGGGCGGGCCGAACATCATCAGGCTCGGCCACCACCACCGGTTGACCGCATCCTGCGCCATCGCGTGCTGCGCCGGGGTGCCGTGCGAGAGCGTGTTGAGGATCTCGAAGCCCTGCCGTTGGTGGAACGACTCCTCCTTGCAGACCCGCACCATCGCCCGGGCGTACGGGCCGTAGGAGCAGCGGCACAGCGGCACCTGGTTGACGATCGCGGCGCCGTCGACGAGCCAGCCGATCGCGCCCATGTCGGCCCAGGTGAGCGTGGGGTAGTTGAAGATCGAGGAGTACTTCTGCTTGCCGTTGTGCAGCATGTCGAGCAGGTCGGCCCGGTCGGCGCCGAGCGTCTCGGCGGCGGCGTACAGGTAGAGCCCGTGGCCCGCCTCGTCCTGCACCTTGGCCATCAGGATCGCCTTGCGGCGCAGGCTCGGCGCGCGACTGATCCAGTTCCCCTCGGGCTGCATGCCGATGATCTCTGAGTGCGCGTGCTGGGCGATCTGGCGGATCAGCGTCTTACGGTACGCCGCCGGCATCGCGTCGCGCGGCTCGATGCGGCCGTCGCCGTCGATGATCGCCTGGAACTCCGCGTCGAGGTCGCGGGCGTCGACGTGTGCCGTCCCACCGTCCGAGCGCTCGTGACGGTCGCTGGGGTCACGGTCTTTCGGATCGGTGAAGTCGTTGCCGTACATGGGGAAAGCATAGCGCAGAAACTGTGACACCGATCGTCATACGTGCGCTCAGCGTGTAACACCCAGCTGCGCCCATCACCGCAAGCACCCACTTCCGCCCATCACCGCAAGATCCGACGCTGAGCTCGCCATGGCGCACACCACGTCGGATGCTTTGGCCACACCCGGCGAAAAATCCGACGATCAACACGTCGCAGCGTGCTCTGCGTCGGATGCTTGGGCACGGCGGCTCGCACGGCGGTTGGGCACGGCGGCCGGTACGGGGCGGGCACGGCGCCTGGCACGGCGGGTGGGGTGGCCTCACATCCGGCGGGCGGCGGCCACCATCATCGAGCGGGTCACGGCGTCGTGCAGCAGCCGCACCGGCAGGAAGTACAGCCTGCCCAGCAGGCCCTTGAAGGTGACGACAGTGGTCACGTGCACCAGATCCGAGTCGACGCGTACGGCGGCCACGAAGCGCAGGTGCCGGTCGTCGGTGTCGATGATCGCCTCGTCTCCCACCACCCTGTCGACGGCGAGCATCGCCGGGTCGCCCGGCGGCAGACGAAGTACCCTCGCCGCCGCCTCACGGAGCGCGAAGAGGCCCTTCGCCCACCACGGCAGCGCCGAGACATCGAAGATCGCCCTGGCCCATTGGTCCGCGGAATGCTGGTCGGCGCGCGCCGCGGCAACTGTCGTCGTTGCTGCCCAGTCGGGGCGAGGAATCAGGTCGAACGCTGCTGACATTGCTGGACCCAACCTCAGAGGCACCTCGGGCGTGGTAGTCACCAGAGGTTAGCGAACGGAAGGGTCGGTGCGGTGGGACGGTACGACGGGTTCGAGGAGTTCTTCGCGGCCCAGCGTCTCAGCCTCTCCCGCACGGCACTCCTGCTGACCGGCGACAGGCGAGCCGCGGAGGACCTGCTGCAGGAGGCACTGACCCGCACCGCCGAGCGCTGGCCGCGGGTGACCGCGCAGGGCGACCCGACGGCGTACATCAAGCAGATCATGCTCAACGACGTGCGCTCCGCGTGGCGCCGTCGGCGCCGGGGAAGCGAGCACTCGGTCGCCTTGGTGCCCGACGACGCCGCTGACGTCGACTTCACCACGAGAGTCGACGCGAGCGCCCACCTGCTGCCAGCGCTGCGACAGTTGGCCCCGCGGCAGCGCGCCGTCCTCTACCTGCGGTTCTACGAGGACCGCAGCGAGGCGGAGACGGCCCGGCTGCTCGGGTGCTCAACCGGCACCGTCAAGAGCCAGACCCACGACGCCTTGGCGAAGCTGCGCAGCGTCGCTCCAGAGCTCGCGCCGAACTGGCGAGAAAGTGAGGTCAACGAATGACCAACTCATTGCGTACGGCGTTCCGGGACGCCGCCGCCTCAGCCGAGCCGTACGGCGACGCGACCCAGGCAATCGCCGCGGCCAGTCGCCGACGCCGGGGCCGAATCCTCGCCGGGTCAGGAGTGGCGGCGGCGGCCGTCGTAGCCGTTGTGGCTGTGGGCGCCACGTCGCTGAGTTCTACGCCGACGCCACCTGCAGCCCCCGGTACGCCGAGCAGCCACGCGACGACTGGCACCGGCACCCAGCCCACAACGGCACCGACCACCGGAACTGAGCAGGAAGCCTCAGGGGTGCGCATGAACGGTTCCGCGGCACCGGTCGCGCTGCTCTACCGGGAGTGCAGAGCAGGCGACTGCGAGGTGGGCATCGTTCAAAGCAGCAACCAGCACGTCGATCTGCCCGATCAGGTGGCGGAACCGCTAGCCGAGCACGGCTTCGAGGGCGTCACTCTTTCGACCGACGGAGCGTGGATCGGCTACCCGCATGACGGCATGTTCACCGTCGCCAACGTGTACGACCCCGAGCGAACCCTCGACGTACCCGCCGGGCGACACGGATCCACCTGGCGTCCCTACTTCTGGACTAAGGGTTACCTCGATCTAGTGCTGGCGCAGCGCACTGGCGATGACGTGACAGCCTTTGCCGTCGTCCACGTCGGCTACACCGAGGACGATTATCCCGATTCCGAGGTGGTGGTCGGACCCGCGCCAGCTGACGGTGAGTTTCTTCCCGGCAGTGCTGGCAGCGCGTACTACAACGTCTTGTCGCTCGTAGACGTCCGGCGCGTAAGCGAAGGCGAGCCGTGGCCAAGGGTGCAGGCCTTGCAGGAACGCAACCTCTTCACGGGCGAGTCTGAACTCGGGGAGCCGGGCCTCAGTCCGCCGGGCCGGGTGCATGACCTGAGCGCGTGCCTTCGTGACGACGAGACCCTGATAGGCCCGGAAGGTGTTCCGATGACGTTTGTCGTCGCGCCGGAGACCGCGGACCAGGACGGCGCCACCGTGGTCTTCCGCGAGCAAGACGGCGACGTCTTCCCGACAGGAGTTGTGAAAGGCTGGTGCAGCGCCGACGGCTCAGACGCCGGTGCGGCGAGATACGACCTGCCGCGGTCCACGTACACCGATTCCTGGACGTTCCTGGGACCCATCACGCCGAGCTCCAGTCTCATGGTGCACACGACCGACGACTTCTCGGTGAACGAACTAGTTGTGGTGGATGCCAACGGGAATCAGACGACGGTAGGTCAGCTAGCAGAGAAGACTCGCGTGACTGACCTGCTTGCCCCAGGGATGACGGGCGGCATGTTCGAGTGACGCATACCCGTCAGACGCGTGGTGGGAGCAGCACGCGTAGTAGATGAGTCGTCGCGGTGCGTGAAAGTCGACGCGAAATAGCGGCAAGACGGGCAAATGGAATACGCTGCGTTAAAGCCTTACCTTGTACGTCGCTCGTTGGGCTGTTCGCGGGCCAGTAGGTTGTCCGCGAAACCGCCCAGACCGCTTGAGGAGCCATACCTTGGACCGCAGGAGATTTCTCTCCCTCAGCGGGCTCGCCGTCGCCGCGACGGTGGCACCGGGCAGCGCCGCGGACGCGGCGCCTAGCCGAGCCAGTGTCAGTTCGCCGATGCAAGCGGTCGTCCGACCTCGGTGGCCAGGCCACAAGCCGGGGCGGGTCTACCTCGGCCTCACCAGCCCCGACCTGGCGGCGAGCCTGGGCCGAACTGGGCCGGTCGGCGCACAGCGCTCGTTCTTCCGCTGGGGCGACGCCTCAAAGGAGGACGCCACAATCAAGCAGGACCACGCAGCCAACAGGTTGCCGTGGGTGTCGTACAAGCCTCCGCAGGGGCCGAACTTCGACTGGACGCTCATCGGCATCGGGGCATTCGACTCCGATATCCGGGCCAGGGCCCGCCGCTACGCGTCGTACTCGCGACCGGTGATCAGCACGTTCCACCACGAGCCCACCGACGACGGCGGCCTCGGTGCGGCGTTCGCCGCGGCCTACATCCGCCAGTACGACGTGATGAAGGACGAGACCGGCCTTGCCAACGTCGCGTTCGTTCCGACGTTCAGCGACTGGATCTTCAACCCCCGCGATGACGACGGGCGACCCGAGGACTACCTGACGGAAGGCGTGCTCAGCCGGATGCCGTTCCTCGGGCTCGACGTCTATCAGGAACCCGGCGGTGAGCGGTTCCCCGTGCGGCTCGGCCGCATCCTCGCCTGGCTTGAAGACCGTGGCGTGACCCAACCCATGGTGGGAGTCGGAGAGACCGGTTGCTGCTTGGCCGAGTCGGCTCACCCGGAGAACTGGTTCGCGGCGAACTGGAAGTGGACGGTCAACAACACCGACAAGATCGGGATCGTCTCCTACTACGACTCCACACTGAACTCAGAGGCCGGGCACGATTGGCGCCTCAACGAGACGAGGGCCAAGCTGCGGGCCTACAAGGACGCGCTGGCTTCGCCGACCGCCTGCCGCCTGTAAGTCTTCGCGTTCGAGGGACAGGGCAGCCCCGATGGCGTAGATGCCTGGTGCGAGCTGACCGACAGTCGTGCAGTGTTCGGCCGGATTGATGCGTCTTCACGCAGCGTTCGAGGCGGGAAAAGACGGCGGCCAGCTGTCGGCGTACAAGACCGCCTTGGGGCAGCCAGCCCGCGCGGCCGGTAGCCCTGCACGCGCTGAGCGCGCTGCTCGGTGGGCGGCGCACGCTCTATCGTGAGCACCATGGCTACCTGGACGACGTACGTCGACTTGTGTTGGCGCTGCCCGGCACAACCGAGGACTCCTCTGGCCCTACGTTGAGCTGGCGGGTCAAGAGCAAAAGCTTGGCTTGGGAGCGGCCGCTACGACGCAGCGACCGGGAGGCCCTAGGTGCCGCAGCACCGCATGGTCCGATCCTGGCGGTGCGAGTGGCCGACGTCGGTGTCAAGGAGGCGCTGGTCGGCGATGACCCGAGCATCTACTTCACGACACCACACTTCAACGGCTACCCAGCGGTGCTGGTGCGACTCGACGAGATCTCCGCAGACGAGCTGAACGAGCTCATCGTCGAGGCGTGGCTGTGCCGCGCGCCGAAGCGGCTAGCGAAGGAATACCTCGACCCATCGCCGTGAAAGCTGCCATTGTCGTCCAACGGTTCAACCCAGCTGACGAGGCCACCCAGCAAGGTTGCTCCGCGTGGTCCAAGTATGCGGATGGTCCGATCCCAGCACCCGCTCACAGTCGGCCACGAGAGCCCGAAACTGCTCCACCGCCTCAGCCACCGCGCCCGACTCACCCAACCAGCTGGCCAGCCTGATCCGATTGGCCAACGTGTCCGGGTGGTCCGATCCCAGCACCCGCTCACAGTCGGCCACGAGAGCCCGAAACTGCTCCACCGCCTCAGCCACCGCACCCAGCTCACTGAGCTGGGTGGCCAGATTGCTTCGAGCGGCGAACGTGTCCGGGTGGTCCGATCCCAGCACCCGTTGACAGTCGGCCACGAGAGCCCGCTGCTCCCCGACCGCCTCAGCCAGAGCACCCGACTGACCTAGCCAGAAAGCGAGGTTGAGGCGGGCAGTCAACGTATGCGGATGATCCGATCCCAACACCCGCTCAAAGTCGACGAGCAGGCCCCGGCTATGCTCCATCGCCTCAGCCACAGCACCCGACCGAACTAGCCAGAAAGCGAGGTTGAGGCGGGCAGTCAACGTATGCGGATGATCCGATCC
>JAUJOD010000003.1:91126-128998 GCA_030447865.1 Nocardioidaceae bacterium | reverse complement strand
CAACACCCGCTCAAAGTCGACGACCGCGCCTCGGCACTGGTCCACCGCCTCAGCCACCGCACCCAACACACCAAGCCACCTGGCAAGGTTGTTCCGGGTGGTCAACGTGTCCGGATGATCCGGCCCCAACACCCGGCTGGAGTCGGTCAAGACGGACCGGAGTTGCTCCACCGCTTCAGCCACAGCACCTGACTCACCAAGCCATTCGGCAACGTTACTCCGGGTGGTCAACGTGTCCGGATGATCCGACCCCAACACCCGCTCACGGTCGGTTAAGAGAGCTCGGAACTGGTCCACCGCCTCAGCCACCGCACCCGACTCCCCAAGAAACCGAGCCAGATTGTCCCTGGCAGTCAACGTGTCCGGATGATCCGGCCCCAACACCCGGCTGGAGTCGGTCAAGACGGCCCCGAACTGCTCCACCGCCTCAGCCACCGCACCCGACTCACCAACAAACCAAGCCACGTTATTCCGGGTGGTCAAGGTGTGCGGATGATCCGAACCCAACACCCGCTCAAGATCGGTCAGAAGAGCCCGGAACTGCTGGACCGCCTCAGCCACCGCACCCGACTCCCCAAGGAAGCGAGCCAGATTGTCTCTAGCAGTCAACGTGTCCGGATGATCCGAACCCAAGACCCGCTCACAGTCGGCGAGCAGGCCCCGGAACTGCTCCACCGTCTCAGCCACGGCCCTCCTCACCAATAAAACCCAGCCGGGTTATCCCCGGAGGTCAACGTGTCCAAATGATCCGAACCCAACACCCGCGCACAGCCGGCGAGCAGGCCGCCGAAACTACCCGACCACCAATCCGGCCAGCCCGCGTCACCCACACCGACGCGATCGGACGCGACCTGCGTAAGCAACTCCACCACCTCGATGCCGACTAAGCGTTCATGCCGCTGGGACCGTAGCACCGACCACATGCAGATGTCGCCAGTCGTAGCGCCCCAGTACCTCGCGTCCTTCGGAGCGTGCCCTCCGGATCCGCGCCCCGGTAGCACGGCGCCACGCTCGTATCAGGTTCCCGCTAGCTCGTCAGTAGATGGGCATCATTGAGGAGCCCTCGGCGTGAATCGTCGTTGTGCCCGCCACCCCGGGTACGGGAACCGGCAGCTCAAAGGGCATTGAGAGAGACACGGTGACCGTGTGGTCCTCCACCGCAACGGCAACCTCCAGGCCCGGATACTTCGCGTAGGCACCGGTGTCTCGTAGGTAGTTATCGACGGCCGCTTTCGCGGCTGGCTGCCCGATGGTCACGAACTCATCGTCCCCGCCGCCGTAGACACCGGCTGCGGCAGCACCGTTGGAGGCGGCCAGTGCCGCCCCGTCAGCCAACGACGTCGCTGCTTGCCGGCGTAGGTAGGCCGCCGACACATCAGTGACCGCAATGATCGCCAGCAGCAGGCAGACGGTGAACAGCACCAGCATCGTGGTGATCTGCCCCTGCTCGGCGCCTGCTCGTCGGCGCGCGCAGGACCGGTCCCATCGGAGGGGGTGGCATGACCACCGCGGTGAGGTCATCGCGCTGCCTCGCGGTAGACGCCGTACGGCTCGACGTGCGACGACTCGACGGCGATGCTGGCGACCGACTGTCCCATGACCGATGGCACCAGGGGCAACGACACCTGCAAACTCAGCCGCACCTCCACCGTGGAACCCGGCTGCAGGCACGCCTCGGGGCTCGGGTGGCACACAATGAGTACGTCGGAGGGGTCGAGCCCGACTCCCTGGTCAGCAAGCGCGATCCGCGCTGCCTCGTATGCGCGCGACTGCGCCGTACCTACGTCAGGCGCGAGCACGTAGGCACGGCCGGCCGCCCGGGCCGCCTCGGTGGCGCCGAACGCCGACCGCTGCACCGTGACGATGGTGATGACGACGTACACCAACGGGATCAACAGCAGCAACCCGAGCCAGGTCAGCTCCACCAAAGCAGACCCTTGCTCCTGTTGCCGCGGACCGACCCCAGTCACGGCAGCACCTCTTTGATGGCGTGGCCGCGGGCCTCCACTGTGATCGTCGGCCCCCAGAACACCAGGACCGGAACGTCAGCCCTAACCGCCACCTCCACCGCTGGTTGCCCGTTGATGGCCACCTCCGCCGCCGAGACGTCGTCACCGAAGTCGGAGCCGAATACGTCGTCGATGACGGTGACGGTCCGTTGCTGCCCGTCGGCCGCGGTGCGGTTGTACGCCGCGCCGTACCGCGCGCCCTCCGACGCGGCCGACGTCAGCGTCGTCTTGACATGCCAGACCAGCGCGAGCTGCAAGACGCCGAAGAACAGCGGCACCAAGACGACCGAGACGAGCGCGAAGTCGACGACCGCGGACCCGCCTTGGGACCGCGCACGCCAGCGACTGCCGCCGATTCGCGGCCGCTGCCGGTGCTGCCGGCAGTGGCCGAGAGCGGCTCCCACCTACATGTACTGGTTGAGGGTCTCGTTCAGGAACGACGTCACCCGGTCCTGGAAGATCACCAGGATCGCCGATGCGATAACGATGGTCATCACCGTGATCATCACCCAGCCCGGGACGTCGCCCCGCTCTGTGCGCGCCCGCAACCGATCGAACCACCACTGCCTCATGCGTTACCTCCTTGTCGCTGGCTAGGGAGCCAGCAGGTTGAGTCCCACCACTCCGGGGAAGAATGCGAACAGCAAGGTGACCGGCATGATCAAGAACACCACCGGCACCATCATGGCGATCTCCTTGCGAGCCCCGGTCTCGATCAACGACCGCTTCGCGGCCTCCCGGACGTCTGCTGTCTGAGCTGTCAGTACGTCGACCAGCGGAGTGCCGCGCTCAATTGCGACAGCGAACCCCTCGGCGAACCTCGACACCACCGCCAGGCCCGTCCGACTGGCCAGGGAGTCCAGGGCGGCGGCGATCGGCGTACCCGTCCGGGACTCCGCCAAGACGACCGCCAGCTCGTCAGGAAGCGCGCCGCGGCTGCTCGACACGACCCGGCCAAGAGCCGCAACCGGACCTTCACCAGCGGCCACCGCCAAGGCCAGCAGATCGGCCACCACCGGGAACTCGGCGAGGATGCGTTCCTCGCGCGCGGTGACCTGTCGGGTGAGCAGCGCGTCTCGCGCCAAGATTGCCGCCATGCCGCAACCGGAACACAGCAGCAGCCATGGCAGGGCGCGGCCGGGTTCGCGAGCGGGACCTAGCACGCCGACCGCCATCGCCCCGCCGAATCCCGCAAGCCCCCACACGACCTGGGAAACCCTGAACTGGTCAACGGTCATCGGCGAACCGGCACGCTCCAAGCGGCGCCTGATCGACTCCCGGCCGCCGAGGACGCTCTCCAGCCGGTCGGCGCCCTTGCGCAGCACCGGACTGACGAGCGCCATCAGTGCCGAGGAGGGGCGATCAGAGACCGGCCGCGGCGCCCATGACACCGAGACCGTCGGGACGTCGCGGATGTAGGGCACCACTCGGCTCTCCAGCGACGGCCGCCGGGTCGCCGTCAAGCGGCTGGCCACCATAACCAGACCCATTGCAGCCGCGGCACCGAGGACCGCCCCAAGCACAGCGTTGGTCACTGCAGCACCCGCCGCTCTTCGGGGAGCCGTCCAACTCGCACCATGACGCGGTACGCCAGCGCGCAGGCGGCCGCACCGATGCACAGCACCAG
Organism: Nocardioidaceae bacterium; assembly: GCA_030447865.1. Classification (GTDB taxonomy): domain Bacteria; phylum Actinomycetota; class Actinomycetes; order Propionibacteriales; family Nocardioidaceae; genus JAUJOE01. Next base: position 125,362 of record JAUJOD010000003.1, on the reverse strand, counting down.
CACGCCGGCAGCCGAGCGGTACCGCCCGATGACCTCCGGTTGCATCGACAACGCGAGCAGCACCGCCCACGGCGACGCCGCGGCCAGCCGTGCGCCGTTGACCACCCACGCCTGGCGTGACTCGAGCTCCGAGCGGGTGCGGGCGTCATCGCGCAGGAAGCGTGACAGTGACCGCAACATGCGCCCGAGGTCTCCGCCCCCGACTTCGCGAGCGATTCGGAGCGCTTCGACGACCCGGTCGCCGACGGGATCAGCGAGGCGCTCCTTCAGCCGGTCGAGACAATCACCGAACCGCCCGGACACCATGTAGTCGCGCCCGAAAGCGGAGAACTCCGGCCGCAACGGCTCAGGCCCGCGCTCCCCGAGCTGCGTCAGTGCCTCCGGCAGCGACAACCCCGCCCGTACCGCCGAGGCCAGGTTGTCGACCGCCTCGGGCCATACCTCCGCGAGCTCCCGCCGGCGCCGGCGAGCGCGGCCACGCACCAAAGCAACCGGCGCGTAGGCCGCCATCAGTCCGAACGCGGCTGCGACGGGAGGCGTTCGGGAGACCACGAGCACCGCGGTTCCGGCCACTACCCCACTGATGACGCAGAGGGACGCGAGCCCGAGTGGCGACACTGTGGTGATGCCTGCGCTGCGCAGCATGGCGGTGGTTCGCCCAGCGACTGCGGATTGGCGCGGCCGGGGCGGCGCGGTGTCGGTCGCTGCGGTCCAGATGAGCAGCAGGCCGATGCCGACGGCGAGCCCGAGGACAGCACCCATGATCAGGCGTCCTGGGTGGCAAGGGCGGGCTCTTTTCGCGAGCCGAGCAGTGCGTGGATGTCGATGCCGTTAGCCGCGAAGCGCTCGAGGCGGGCCGGCATGCCGCGGTCGCGCGTCAACCTGCCGTGTCGGGCGGTGAAGATCGCCTCGGTTTCGATCACGTCGGACTCGACTCGGCCGGGCACGGAGACGATCTCGCGAACGCGCCGCTTGCCGTCGGCTTCCACCCCGACGTGCACGACGATGTCGACGCTGGCCGCGACGGTGGGTACGACAAACCGGGCCGAAATGTTCTCACCCGCCAGCAGGGGCAGTGTGCACAGCTTCACGAGCGCCTCGCGAGCGGAGTTGGCGTGCACGCTCGCCATCCCCGGTAGTCCACTGTTGAGGGCGAGTAGCAGATCGAGGCACTCCTCCGCTCTGACCTCGCCGACCACGATGCGCGAGGGCCGCATCCGCAGCGCCTCCTTCACCAGGTGGCGAAGCTTGATCTCGCCGGTGCCCTCCAGACCCGATTGCCGCGTCTGCATTGCCACCCAGTCGGGGTGGTGGAATCGAAGCTCATAGACCTCCTCGGCGGAGACGATCCGCTCCCGCCCCGGCACGGCCGATCCCAACGTGTTGAGCAGGGTCGTCTTGCCTGCCTGGGTGCCGCCGGCCACGATGATGTTCAGCCCTGCCACCACGCAGGCGTCGAGAAACGCTGCCGCCTGTGCGGTGAGTGTGCCAAGGTCGACCAGTTCGGTGAGGCGGCTCGCCTTGACCACAAACTTGCGGATGTTGACCGCGCTGAATCCCCTGGAGATGCCGTCGAGTACGACGTGTAGCCGGTGTCCGGAGGGCAGCATCGCATCCACGAACGGCGTCGACAGATCGAGCCGGCGGCCGGACGTCTTGAGCATGCGTTCGATCAGGTCACGCACCTCGGTGGCCGTCAGGATCGTGGTGGTGAGCTCATGGCGACCGTCGCGGGCCACGAAGACTCGCTGCGGTTCGTTGATCCACACCTCTTCGACGCTCGGATCGTCGAGGTAGCGCTGCAACGGTCCGAACCCGGCGACCCGTGCGACGAGCTCGTCGACGACCTCGTCGGGATTGCCGACCGGCCGGACGACGCCGGACAGGCTGCGCTGATCGTGGGAACGTACGGCGGACCGCGCGAATCGGCGTACAGCCTCAACGTCGGCCAACGGGTCGACGCCACGACGGCGCACTTCCTCACGGACATCGAAGTCCAACGCGTCGATGGCGGACGCGTGCTCCGACAGCTGAGCGCGGCTCATCTCGACTCTTCCCCGTAGCGACGAACACCCGCGAGCATGCCTCACCCATGGCCGCCGCGCTAGCCCCAATTTCTGCCTGTGGACGGTTCCGGGCTAGCCGCAGACCGTCCATCCTCGGCGCGGGCAAGGTAGGCCAGGCCTTCCTCGAAATCAAGAGCCGTGGGGACCGACCCCGTCCCCATCCCGAGCTCCGCCATGGCGAACGCCACGTCGGGCTGAGTGCCGACGATGACTGCCGTTGCCCCCCGCAGCCGAGCCATCTCTGCGATGTTCCGCAGCGTCTTCGACCCAAACGAGTCAAGCACGTCGAGCGCCGCGACGTCGATGATGACCCCGCGGGACCGGTGCTGGCCGATTTGAGCGATCAGGTCCTGCTGGAACCTGACCATCTGAGAGTCGTCGAGCGCAGTATGAATCGACGCGATCAGGCAAGAGCCCTGCCGCAGAATGGAGACCAGCGCCGGCCCAGCGTTCATGTCTCGGCTGCTCCGTCCTCATTGCGGTGGCTGTCGTCCCGATAAGGACGCACCGACGACACCAGGTCGAGCCGGCAGCGTGCGCGGTCGTCGTACCCGCAAAGGCGACGCCCCCGGTGGGAGTCCCGACCGAGGGCGTCCATGAGCGCTGCACCCGGGGCAGCGCTCGGTTTGATTAGTTCTGGGTGAGAACCACGTCACCCTGGTCGGACTGGCACACGGTGCGCATGGCGCCGCTGCGGTCCACCGCCACGCCGAGCACGGCGACGGGGCCGACCTTGACGCCGCAGACCTGCGCGGCGATCTGGGCCGCTACGCCGATGTTGACATCCTGAATGGTGATGTCGCCAATGGTCACGTTGACCAGGCCATCTTGGTTCTGGTTCGCTGCATGCGCCGGGGCGGCGGTCCCTGCCATCACTGCGGCTCCAGCGAACAGCGTGACGATCGTCTTCTTTGCGTAGCTCATGTGTGAGCCTTTCTGGTTCGGTGGTGCTCGGTGCCCCAGGCGGTTTGGTTGCCTGTTCGGGCTTACATGTATGAAGACACCCCAGGCGTCCCGCCATGACGCCGCGCCGCTGAGGCCAGCTGCTGGCGGTTATTCCTCTGGAAAGGCGGAACTGCCGCCTGATTGCCCAGGAAACCGGCTCAGGACTGAGATCCGGCCGCTAGAAAAAGAATCGGGATTCCCGCGTCATGCGCCGCCCTCAGCGGCGTCCGGGCGTGCACCAAGAAAGCCACGCTGCGCCATGTCGTAGGTGGCGAGCACCTCGAGCAGGAACTCCGACGCCGCGGTGGCCACCCCAGCCAGGTCGTCGCCGTGGCTGTCTTGGAGCACCTCCAACAACACGTCATGGTGCACCTGCACCAGATCGAGGATGCTGAGCCCGTCGGTGACCGCCGACCGGCCCAGCTCGTAGCCGACGTGCAGCGCGGCCTCCTCCCGACGCGGCAGGTAACGCAGAAACGCCGCGCGATAGTCACGCCGTACGTCGTCCAGTGCCGTCATCCGCGGCCGGCGACGTCAGCCTCGGAAGCCGTCCTCCTGGGCACGGTGCTGTCGAGGTAAGCCAGGCCTTCCTCGAGGTCCAAGGCGGTGTGGACCGACCCGGTCCCCATCCCGAGCTCCACCATCGCGAACGCCACGTCGGGCTGGATGCCCACGATGACCGTCGTCGCCCCGCGCAGCCGCGCCATCTCCGCGATGTTGCGCAGCGTCTTCGACCCGAACGAGTCGAGGACGTCGAGCGCGGCCACGTCGATGATGACGCCACGCGACCGGTGCTGACCGATCTGCCCGATCAGGTCCTGCTGGAACCTGACCATCTGAGAGTCATCGAGCGCAGTGTGGATCGACGCGATCAGGTAGGAACCCTGCCGCAGAATGGAGACCAGCGCCGGCCCAGCGTTCACTTCTCCGCCGCTTCGTCCTGTCGGCTCACCGCGTAACCGAGCAGCTTCTCGGCCTCCTCGAGGCCGCCCTGCAGGTCTCCGATCGTGTTCATCTTGCTGAGGTCGACCCCGATCGTGACCAGGGTCTGCGCGATCTCTGGGGACAGGCCGGTGATGATCACGCTGGCACCCATCAGGCGGGAGGCGTCGACGGTGCGCACGAGGTGGTTGGCGACTGTCTCGTCAACGTCGGGGGCGCCGGTGATGTCGATGACGACGACCTTCGCCCGGTGCGTGCGGATGCCGGTGAGCAGCTGCTCGGTCAGCTGCCGGGCCCGCTCGCTGTCGAGGACGCCGATGATCGGCAGAATGAGCAGCCGCTCCCGGACCGGCAGCACGGGGGTCGACAGCTCCCGGATCGCGTCCTGCTGCTGGCGGATGATGCGCTCGCGCTCGTCGACGAAGCTGACGGCGACCGTGTTGGCGATGCGGTTCGCGGCGGGCTCGTAGGCGTCGAGCACCCTGTTCAGGAGCGCGAAGTCCCGCTGGTACTTCTCGAACAGCGACCGGGCCAGTACGTCGCGCAGCAGCAGCACGATGCCGACGACCTCGTGGGTCTCCACCCCGCGCGGGATGATGCGCTCAGACAGGTCCCGGGCGTAGTCCTGCAGCGCCTCGACGCTGCCGGTCTCGAGCACCTCGACGTAGTTGTCGTACACCGACTGCGTCTCCACCGCCATCTCCTGAGGGGTCATGGCGTGCAGCAGATCGGCCTCCTGGATGCGGCTGGCCCACTCCTGGCGGAGCTTGGTGCGGTGCTCATGCAGGTGCGCCACCAGCTGCGGCAGCAACTCGTCGTCGTCCTGCTGGGCAAGTGTGGGGAAGTCCGCGGACCCCTCAGCAGCCACGGTCGAGCGCTCGTTCATGGTCATCCTTCCTGCCGCCACTTGGTCATTGTCACGGTCGTCCCCCGGCCCACCTCCGACACCACGGCGAACTCGTCCATCAGGCGACGAGCACCGGGCAATCCAAGCCCGAGACCGTGGTAGGTGCTGTAGCCGTCAGCGAGGGCCTGCTCGACATCCGGGATGCCTGGTCCGGTGTCGCGGGCCACCACACGTACGCCGCCCCGTGGCTCTTCGAGCAGCTCGACCACGATTTCGCCGTCGCCGGCGAACCGGACGATGTTGCGCGCCAGCTCAGACACGGCTGTCGCGATCACCGTCAGGTCGGTGCCGGAGAACCCCAGCCGGGAGGCAAGCTCGCGGGCACCTTGTCGGGCGAGCACGATGTCGCCGTCCGCCTGGATGCGGATGCGCGATTCGTTGTCGCTGTGCTGTCCCCGCTCCATCAACGGCTGGCTCAGTCGCTCGCACAGGTCGCACTCCAGCAGATGCCGAGCCGCGTCGACCTCCCGCTGACGGCGGCGGTCGCCGCTCGACAAGGCGAACAGCACGGGGCGGCAGCGGTCGGTGACTGATCCGACCTGCTCCAGTGCCAGCAGGTACTCGACACGCAGCCGAGCCCTCGTGCGGTTGAGCTGGGCGGCGACCGCGCCGGCCGTCAGCCCGAGCTCCTCGCCGAGCGACCGGGTGTCCTGACCAGCGACCTCGTGGGCGAGGAGCGTCTGCCGTTCCCGTTCGGACAGCCGGGCGAGCGCCTCAGCGACGGCGGCGCCCTCCTCCCGCTGCAACAGACCCTCGTCCGGCGCCCTTGGTGCGGGCAGCTCGACGATCCGGTGCTGGTTGCGTCGGTGCCGGTCCTGTTCCTTCCACATCGACGAGACGAGGTTGCGGGCGGTGACGATGGCGTAGGGCTCGAGCATCCCCGGCTCCACCCGGCCCGCCGCGGCGAGCACGCGCACCAGCGTCTCCTGGACGAGGTCGTCGGCCTGCTCGCGGTTCGCCACCCGCGAGCCGACAACGCGCCGGACCGTCGGGATCAGCGCCGCCACGTCGGGCTGGCTGGGCTCATGCGGTGCATCAACCGACTGCGCAGCGCTCACAACCGGCACAGTACCCAGCGCACAGCGCGACCGACAGGTGTGCGCCAGGGTGGCCCGCCCGGCGACGTACCGGTCACAGCGTTGCAAGCACCCGGCGGTTGAGACGCCCACGCTGATCGCCACGGCAAGTCGTCGTAGAACGGGCGTACTGCGGCCCGATTCGGCTACTACTTGCGAAGAACGCGACGGGTTGCAAAAAATATGGTCGCAGGGGGTGACAATCGGTTAACCGTGAGTATGCTCCCACGTGACCTTGCCGGTGGCACGGCGCTACGACCCCCAACGAGGACGTCGCGTCGGGCCGCCGAACCCGCAGACGGCATCTGCCGTGAGAGAGGTAGGCATACATGACCCGGTTTTCCGCCCGTCGCAGCTCCGTAGCGGCTGTCGCTAGCGCAGGACTGCTTGCAGCCGCGCTGCTCACTACTCCCAACGCCCAGGCCGCCGGCACTCCGCCGGCTGCAAAGTCGACCGCGGATGAGCAGCGCTCCGACGCCGCTCGAGTGCTGGCCCGTGCCGCGACCGGCGTTGAGCGGCAGCTTGGCGACGCGGCCGGTACTTACTACAACGCTCGCACCGGCACGATGGTCGTCAACGTGACAAGCCGCCAGGACTTCGCTGCAGTACGCGCGGCGGGGGCAAAGCCTCGGCTGGTCGCCTTCAGCACCCGCCAGCTCGACCGGGTCACCGACGCCCTGACCGCTCGGGCAACCATTGCGGGCACCGCGTGGGCGATCGACCCGCGCGGAAACGAGGTCGACGTAACCGCCGACCGCACCGTGTCGCGGTCCGAGATGGCCAAGCTGCGGGCGGTGACGAGCCGGTTCGCGGCCCGCACCAGTCTCGACCGCACGTCCGGACGCCTGCAGCCCACGATCTCCGGCGGCCAGGCCATCTACGGCGGCGGCTCCCGGTGCTCGCTCGGCTTCAACGTCCGCAGCGGCAGCTACTACTACTTCCTCACCGCGGGGCACTGCACGAACATCGCGACGTACTGGTACGCCAACTCCAGCCAGTCGACGTACCTCGGGCCGCGCGCCGGCACCAGCTTCCCCGGCAACGACTACGGCATCGTGCGCCACTCCAGCAGCATCTCCAAGCCGGGGAACGTCTACCTGTACAACGGCAGCTACCAGGACATCACCGCCGCAGCCAACGCCTATGTCGGTGAGTACGTCCGGCGCAGCGGCAGCACCACCGGCCTGCGCGGCGGCTACGTGCAGGCGCTGAACTCCACCGTCAACTACGCGGAGGGCTCGGTGTACGGCCTGATCAAGACCAACGTGTGCGCCGAGGGTGGCGACAGCGGCGGGTCGCTGTTCGACGGCACCTACGCCATCGGGCTGACCTCCGGCGGCAGCGGCAACTGCAGCACCGGCGGGACGACGTACTTCCAGCCGGTGACCGAGGTGCTCAACGCGTACGGCGTCAGCGTCTACTGACGCTGACCTGAACGGCAGATCTCAGCCTGCTCACGACGGGCGGTGGGTGGTGCGGCCACGGCCGCACCACCCATCCGGCGGCTGAGATCAGGAGTTCTCGCGCGCTTTGCGCGTCTCCCTGTCGTTGGCCTTCTGGATCGCCTCGACCAGCTCGTCCTTGGTCATCCTCGATCGGCCGGAGACGCCGAGGCGGCGGGCGAGGTCTTGCAGGTGCTTCTTCGAGGCGTTCGCGTCGACTCCGCCGGCGGTCGGGCGGTTGGTGCCGACGCCTCCCTCCGCCTGCGGATCTGACGGCCCCGGCTCCTCCTTCGGCTCCCAGTGGTCGCCGACCTTCTCGTGGGTGTGCTTGAGGGCTGAGAAGGCCACCCGGTTGGCGCGCTCCTCATCGCCGTAGGACTCAGCCGCCGAGTCGTGCGCCTTCGCGAACGTCCGCTGCGCCTTGTCGCCGGAGCGCTGCAACGTGCTCGGCAGCTCGCTCTGCTTCGGCTCGCCCTTCTTCGTGGTCTTCGGCATGCCGCCTCCTTCCTGTGCTCTGCACGCTACCGCCCAACCTCGGTCCCGTTGGCGCCAGTTGCCCTGCCGAACTGCTGACCGAAGTCGGCGTTCGAGCCCATAACGGGCGGAATTGTCGACTTCGGTCAGCACTTGTGCGGGGGTCGGCGAACCGCGGCGAGGCGAGCACCGCGTTTGACCAAGCCGCCGCCAGGGCACAGCACGCCTGCCCGCAGGACTCGGCACCACACGCAAGGACTCAGCAGGAGGAGCCGCATGAAGGCAGTCACCTGGCACGGCAAGCGCGACGTACGCGTCGACAACGTGCCCGACCCGAAGATCGAGGAACCCACCGACGCGATCGTGCGGATCACCACCACGAACATCTGCGGCTCAGACCTGCACCTGTACGAGGTGCTCGGCGCGTTCATGGACGAGGGCGACATCCTCGGCCACGAGCCGATGGGCATCGTCGAGGAGGTCGGCAGCGAGGTAACCAACCTTCAACCGGGCGATCGGGTCGTGATGCCGTTCCAGATCTCCTGCGGCAGCTGCTACATGTGCAACCTCGAGCTCTACACGCAGTGCGAGATCACCCAGGTGCGCGACCAAGGCATGGGCGCGGCGATCTTCGGCTACTCCAAGCTGTACGGCCACATCCCGGGCGCGCAGGCGGAGTACCTCCGGGTGCCGCGGGCGCAGTTCACGCACATCAAGGTGCCGCACGGTCCGCCCGACGACCGCTACGTCTACCTCTCCGACGTGCTGCCGACCGCTTGGCAGGCCGTCGCGTACGCCGACGTCCCCCCCGGCGGCACGCTCGCCGTACTCGGCCTCGGCCCGATCGGCGACATGGCCTGCCGGATCGCCACCCACCTCGGCGTGGAACGGGTCATCGGGATCGACCGGGTGCCTGAGCGGCTCGAGCGAGCCGCCGCCCGTGGCGTCGAAACCGTCGACATGCGTGAGCACAAGAAGGACCTCGGCGACGCCATCCGCACGATCACCGACGGCCGCGGACCGGACTCGGTGATCGACGCCGTCGGCATGGAGGCGCACGGGTCACCGGTCAACAAGATGGCGCAGCAGGCGGCGTCAAAGCTGCCGGACGTCGTCGCCAGACCGATGATGAAGACAGCCGGCACCGACCGGCTCGGCGCCCTCTACTCCGCGATCGACATGGTGCGCCGCGGCGGCACGATCTCGCTCAGCGGCGTGTACGGCGGCATGGCTGACCCCATCCCGATGCTGACGCTGTTCGACAAGCAGGTCCAGTTGCGCATGGGTCAGGCGAACGTCAAGCGGTACGCCGACGACATCCTGCCGCTGCTCACCGACGACGACCCGCTCGGCGTCGACACCTTCGCGACCCACCGGCTGCCGATCGACGAGGCGCCCACGGCGTACCGGAACTTCCAGAAGAAGGACGACGGCACGGTCAAGGTGCAACTGAAGCCGTAGCCCTTTCGCTCGCGTCGTACCTGCGAGAATGCAGGGCGTGAGCACGCCCACGGCTGACGTCAGCGTCCGGGTGGCCTGGGCTGCGGACGCACCCGCCGTCGCACGGCTGCAGGTGCGGGCCTGGCGCGAGCTGTACGCCGACCTGCTCCCGCCTGAGGTACTCGACCGGTTGCCCGTCGAGTCCTTCACCAGCGCCTGGGAGAAGTCGATCGCGCGCCCCGCCGAGGCGCGCCAGCGCGTGCTCGTCGCCCTGGATCGCGCCACCGTGCGTGGATTCGCCGCCACGGCACCAGCCACTGACAGCGACGCACACCCAGCGAAGGACGCCGAGGTCACCGAGTTCGTTGTCGACCCCGAGCAGCGCAACGCCGGCCACGGCTCGCGGCTGCTGCACGCGGCCGTGGACACCTTGCGGTCCGACGGGTTCGCGCGGGCGACGTACTGGCTGGGGTCGACCGTCGACGACCTGCGCGCGTTCCTCGTCGACCAGGGGTGGGCGCCGGATGGCGCTCATCGCGAGCTTGACCTGTACGGTGACGGCTCCGTCACGGTCAAGCAGGTGCGCCTGCACACCGACCTGACCTCCGCCGGCTGAGATGCGGGGGGCCGACCCCCCAACGGGGGACTCCGTCGACGACCGGCGCCGACTGATCGTCGATGCGCTGGGGGTGGGGGCCGCCACTGGGGCATACGGCGTCTCGTTCGGCGCGATCGCTGTCGCTTCCGGCCTGAGTGTGGCGCAGGCTTGCGTGCTGAGCCTGCTGGTTTTCACCGGTGCCTCCCAGTTCGCGCTCGTCGGCGTCGTCGCCTCCGGCGGCGCACCCCTGTCGGGCGCGGCGACGGCCTTGCTGCTCGGTTCCCGCAACACGCTGTACGGGCTGAAGCTCGCCGGGCTGCTGCGCCTCTCCGGCGCACGCCGATTGGTGGCGGCTCACCTCGTGATCGACGAGTCGACGGCGATGGCACTGAAACCCAAGGACCCCAGGAACGCCGCGCTCGGCTTCTTCGCCACCGGACTGGCTGTCTTCGTGCTGTGGAACCTCGCGACGTTCGCTGGCGCCCTGGCCGGGAACGCGTTCGGCGACCCGCGCGCATACGGTCTGGACGCCGCCGTACCCGCCGCGTTCCTTGCGTTGTTGTGGCCCCGGCTCACGACGCCGCTCACCCGGTTGACCGCCCTGGCCGCCGCCGGTCTCGCCCTCGGCCTGGTGCCGCTCCTCCAGCCGGGGCTGCCGATCATTGCCGCTGCCGGCGTCGCCGTCCTGGCCGGCATGCGGCCAGCCACCCCTGAGGATGGCCGCGCCGCCGAGTCGTCCGCGGCCGACGACGAAGGTGATCGCTGATGTGGGCGGCCATCGCGATCACCGCTGTCGGCTGCTACGCGCTCAAGCTGGCCGGTCTGTCGGTGCCTGACCGGGTGCTCGACCGGCCCCTCATCCGGCGCGTCGCCGACCTCATCCCGGTTGCCCTCCTGGCAGCGCTGGTCGGCGTACAGGCGCTGTCGACTGGCCGGGATCTCGAGGTCGATGCCCGCCTCGCCGGTGTGGCTGCCGGCTTCGTCGCCCTACTGGCGAAGGCACCGTTTCTGGTCGTTGTTGCGGTGGCGGCCACCTCCACCGCGCTGCTACGGCTGTGGGCGTGACCACGCACCGCTGCGGTTCCGAGTTGGCGCCGGTCCCGGCCGACGCCGGCCAGAACGTCGCGCTTGGCCAGCGCGGTCAGGGGATCTCGATGCGGCCGTGTTCGTCGACGGGGAAACCGGGGGCTCGGGCCACCTCCCAGACGTGGCCGTCGGGGTCGGTGAAGTACCCCGAGTAGCCGCCCCAGCTCATCTTCGTCGCCGGCTTGATGATCGCGCCGCCGACCGACGCGGCGTGCGCCAGGGCCGCGTCAACGTCGTCCTCGGTGTTGAGGTTGATGGCCAGCGTCACCCCTCGGTACCCCGGAGGCGCGGCCGGCTCGGCAGGCTCGCCCTCTGCAACGAGCCCGATGTCGGCGGCCAATGCGTCGTACCCGAACAGCCCGACCCAGCTGCCGCTCGTTTTGAACCACGAGATGTCCTGCTCGTCTTCGCCCCGCTGCTCCCACCCGAGGGCTTGATAGAACTCAATGGACCGACGAAGGTCGCTCACTCCGAGCGTGACGATGGTGAAGTTCGACGGGATGCTCATCGGCTCTCCTCTCCGGGGGTACGACGACGCTGGCGGGCCGTGCGTGGCGGCAGTCGCGTCACTCGAGGCCGAGGACGCCTTCGAGCCCCACGGTCAGGCCGGGACGCTGCGACACCGCACGCACGGCCGCCAACACTCCCGGCATGAACGACTCGCGGTCGAGTGAGTCGTGACGGATGGTCAGCGTCTCCCCCGGCCCACCGAAGACGACCTCCTGGTGCGCTACCAGTCCCCGCAGGCGCACACTGTGGACGGCGATGCCGCTGATGTTGGCACCGCGCGCGCCGTCGACCACGTCGACCGAGGCGTCCGGGATCGGCGGCGCACCAGCCTCGGCCCGGGCAGCGGCAACCACCTCTGCGGTACGACGGGCGGTGCCGGACGGCGCATCGGCCTTTGTCGGATGGTGCAGCTCCACGATCTCGACGGACTCGTAGAAGCGGGCCGCCTCGGCGGCGAAGCGCATCATCAAGATCGCGCCGATCGAGAAGTTGGGCACGACGAGGACCCCAACGCCCGGGGCTGACTCAAGCTGCTCCCGAACCGACTGCAGCCGCTCGTCGGTGAACCCGGACGTGCCGACCACGACATGGACGCCGGCAGCGATGCACCAGGCGAGGTTGTCCATCACCGCAGAAGGTGAGGTGAAGTCGACAGCCACGTCGACGCCGGCGAGTGCGTCGCGCGAGTCGTCGAGGTCGACTTGCGCGGACAAATCAAGGTCGTCTGCGGCCTCAACAGCGGCGCATGCTTGGGAGCCCATCTTGCCGCGGGCACCGATGACCCCGACCTTGACCATGCGTGGACTTTAGCCGCTCGCGCGCACAGACATCACTCCCACGGAAACGGGTAAGGGGCCGCCATGACCACTTCATCAGGCGAGTCCGACAGCAGTCAGCAAAGCGAAGAAGCGGCCGGCTACGTCGACGACAGTCAGCTCCCCGAGGACCTGCGTCCCGACGCTGAGGGGCTGACCTCCGAAGACCGAGTCGGCGGCGGACCCGACGGCGACAACGCCGCCGAGCCGATGGGGGAAACCCCCGAGCCGAAGGGACAACCTGCACAAGTGCCGCCGCCAGAGACCACCGACGGCGAGCCCGGCGTGTCCGAACCGACCGGCTGACGCGACTCCAACCCCCGCCGCCCGGGCTGCGAACGATCCGACGCGGTGACCGCCATAGCGTGTTCAGCGTCGGATCTTTCCGTCGCCTAAGGCACCTCCCCCGCCGCTTGCGCGCGAACGATCCGACGCGGTGACCGCCATAGCGTGCTCAGCGTCGGATCTTCGCGCTGGCTTGGGCGGCTTGCGTTAACGGGTGGGGCTGCGCTCCAGCGCCGCCAACAGGCTGCGCGGGTCGACTACGCCGGGTCCGCTGCGCTCGGCAGCGAGCCGGTTCGCCTCGCGGCGGATCAGCTCGTTGGCCGGGGTCGCGACGCCGTACCGACGGCCCAGCAAGACGATCTCGCCGTTGAGGTAGTCCGTCTCGATCGCGCCGGTACGCCGTTCGAGGCTCTGCCAGGACGACCCGCCACCGCGCGGTCGGCCCGCGATCGGCTTGCTCTGCAGGATGTTGCCTCGCCGCTCGCTCTCCTTGGCCTCGCTGACCGGCTCGATTCCGGCGGCGGCCAGCGCCGACCCTCCTTCGCCCCGGATGACGTCGCGTAGCTCGTCGAAGCCGTCGCCTCGGCTACACACGGCGTAGACGGCGTTGCCCAGGTTCATCATCAGCTTGCGGTACTTCCACACCATGATGTCGGGGAATGCGTACGACGGCATGCCGGCGGCCGTGAAGGCGCCGGCCACCGCCTGCGCGGTGGCGTCGACCCCGTCTGGGTAGCGACCGATGTCGAGCATCGCCGGCGTCGGCGAGCAGTGCGCCTCGACCACGCCAGGCTCGAGGTGGCCGGTCGGCGCCATCACACACACGCCGTACACGTGCTCGAACCAGCGGAGCGCGGTCGGCTCGTTCGCTACGCCGTTCTGCAGGCAAACAAGTGAGATGCCGGGTGGTGCGGCGGCGGCCAGCCCCGTCACCGCGGCTACCGTCGCGTCACTCTTCACTGCCAGCAGCACGACATCGTCGGGACGCCAGTCGACCTCGTCGGGCGACCCGACGGCGCGGACGTGCTCGACGCTGGCATCCGTCGGGGACACCAGCCGCAGGCCGTCTCGTTGGATCGCGGTGAGGTGTTCACCGCGCGCGATCAGCACCACGTCCTGCCCAGCGCGGTGCAGCAGCCCGCCGACAACCCCGCCCACGGCCCCTGCCCCAAACACAACAAAGCGCATGCCGTCACGGTACGGCGTTGGGCGGGCGCCGCCGGAGGCGAACGCCCGAAGATCCGACGGCGCGCTCGCTATAGCGTGCTCAGCGTCGGATCCTTCCGCTCAGAGTTCTCTTAAGCAGGCGAGTCCCCGGCCACGGGAACCGGCGACACGCTGCATGCGTCAGACTGTCGTGATGACCCGCCGGGATCTGCTGCGCGCACTGTTGTGGGGCGGGACGGGCATCGCCGTACCGTCGGTCCTCGCCGGTTGCGGCCGCAGCCCATCGGAGCCCGACGGGGTGGCGGACGGTGTGGCGCAGGGCGCGGGGCTGGCGGTTGCCGAGGTGGCCCGGACCCGCGCCGGTGAGGAGCACCTGCCTGCGGCGGCGGCCGCCGTGCGAGGCCTCACCGCAGACCTGTACCGAAAGCTGGCTGCCGAGTCAGCCAACCTGATCTGCTCGCCGTACTCCGTCGCAGTCGCGCTGGCGATGACGCGCAACGGCGCCCGAGGCGAGACCGCCACCGAGATGGACCGGGTCCTTTACGCCGCCGACCTGGCCGACCACAACGCCGGCATGAATGCATTGACCCGCGCAGTGGAGAGCAGAGCGGGTGCCCAAAAGCGCGCTGATGGCTCGAAGGCGACCGTGGCCCTCGACGTCGCGAACTCGCTCTGGGGGCAGCGCGACACCACGTGGGAAGCCGAGTTCCTCGCCGCCCTCGCGCGCCACTACGGCGCCGGCATGCACCTGGTCGACTACAAGAGCAACGCCGAGGCTGCCCGGACGCTGATCAACCGGTGGACGGCGGACCAGACGCACGACCGGATCCCTGACCTCATCCCCGAGGACGCTCTCGATGAGATGGTGCGCCTGGTGCTGGTGAACGCGATCTATCTGAAGGCGCCCTGGGAGGAGCCGTTCGAGCGCTCGCTCACCAAGCCCCGGCCGTTCCGGCGACCGGACGGCTCGGTCGTTCCCGTGCCCACGATGAGCGCCGCGCTCGAACTGGCCGGCTACGGCAGCGGGCCGGGCTGGCAGGCCGCGCGGCTTCCCTACGCCGGCCGCGATGTCGCGATGACCGTCGTCGTGCCCGACAGCGACGACTTCCGAGAGTTCGCTGCGTCGCTCGAGGAGACGGGGGTGCAGCAGATCCTGAGGGAGCCCCAGCCGGTGCCGATGCTGAACCTGCAGCTGCCCCGGTTCAAGGTCCGGGTGAACCTCCAGCTGAACCAGCACCTTGCGGCGCTGGGTATGCCGACCGCCTTCGACGCCACTCGCGCCGACTTCACCGGCATGACGACCCAGGAGAGGCTCCACATCAGTGATGTCTTCCACGACGCCTTCATCGCCGTCGACGAGAAGGGCACCGAGGCTGCCGCGGCCACCGCGGTGGTAATGAGTGTCGTTTCGGGGATGGTAGGCGGCGTCACGCTGAATGTGGACCGGCCGTTCCTGTTCGTCGTCCACGACATCGAGACAACGACGCCGCTGTTCATCGGCCACGTCACCGACCCCACCGCGGAGGCCTAGGGAAGAGCAGCTAGACCCGGGCCAGCGCGGCTTCCGGGCCAACGACGGCAAGCGTCGGCTCGGCGTCGAGCACGTCGTGAGCCACCCGGCGTACGTCGTCGAGCGTGACGGCGTCGATCGCGGCCAACAGCTCATCGACGCTGAGCAGGCCACCCGGCACCAGCTCGGCCTTGCCGAGCCGCATCATTCGCGCCCCGGAGTCCTCGAGCTCCATGACCAGCGAACCGCGCAGCTGGCCCTTGCCGCGGCGGAGCTCCTCAGCGCTGATCCCGCCATTGACCACGCGGGCGAGCTGGTCGCGGCAGATGCCCAGCACCGAGTCGAGCTTGCCCGGCATGCAACCGCCCGCCACCGCGAAGTAGCCCCCGCCGACGTGTTGGCTGGTGAACGAGTAGATGGAGTACGCCAGCCCGCGCTGCTCGCGCACCTCCTGGAACAGTCGGCTCGAGGTGCCGCCCCCGACCGCTGCGTTCAGCACGCCCAGAGCGAACCGGCGGGGGTCGCTGCGGTCCAGCGCGGGCACCCCTAGCACGAACGTGGCCAGCTCCGTCGGTCGCTCGACCGCCACTGTGGCGCGGTGGGTAGCGGCGGGTCGCGTGACGGTGCGCAGCCCGGCCGGAGCGCTGGTCGCCGCACCGAGCGCGCCCGCGGCAGCGAAGGCGTCGCGCACCAGCCGTACGACGCGGCCGTGGTCGACGTTGCCGGCCGCCGCAAACACCAGGTTGTCGGCGGTGTAGCGCCGCCGGTAGTAGCCGACCACCTGCCGGCGCGTCAGCGCCGAGACCGACTCCACGCTGCCGGAGATGGGCCGCCCTAGCGGTGAGTCGCCGTACAGCGCCCGGACGAACTCGTCGTGCGCCACGTCGTCGGGATCGTCGTCGTGCATGGCGATCTCTTCGAGGATGACGCTGCGCTCGCTCTCGACGTCGGGGGCCGCCACCAGCGACGACGTCACCATGTCGCAGATGACATCGACCGCTAGCGGCACGTCGGCGGCGAGCACCCGCGCGTGGTAGCAGGTGTACTCCTTGCCGGTGAACGCGTTGAGCTCGCCCCCGACGGCGTCGAGGGCGGCGGAGATGTCCAACGCCGTACGCCGAGTGGTGCCCTTGAACAGCAGGTGCTCGAGGAAGTGGGTGGCTCCCGCGAGGCTCGGAGTCTCGTCACGGGAGCCCACCCCAGCCCACAAGCCGACCGTGGCCGAGCGCACGCCCGGCATGGACTCGGTGACGACGCGCAGGCCACCCGGCAGCACCGTGCGGCGGATCGTGGTGCCTGCCGCTCCACGGTCACCGCGCTCGGTCAGCAGCGTGCGGGTCGAGCCCGGTCGCTGGTCAACTGCCGCCACAGTGCGCACGGTCAGGCGGTGGCGTCGCTCGACTCTGCCGGCTCCGAGCCCGCTGCAGGGAACCCCGCACCGTCGGAGCCTGCGCCGTCTGACCCTGCACTGTCTGACCCTGCACCGTTGGAGCCTGAACCCGAGTCAGCCTCATCGACAACGGCGACCAGCGACAGCTTGCCTCGGTCGTCGATCTCGCCGATCTCGACCTGCAGCTTCTGCCCGACGGAGACGACGTCCTCGACGTTCTCGACTCGCTTGCCGCCGGCCAGCGCCCGCAGCTTGGAGATGTGGAGCAGGCCGTCCTTGCCCGGCAGCAACGACACGAACGCACCGAACGCGGTGGTCTTCACCACCGTGCCGAGGTAGCGCTCCCCGACCTCAGGCATCTGCGGGTTGGCGATCGCGTTGATGGCTGCCCGCGCCGCCTCGGCCGCTGAGCCGATGTCGGCGCCGACGTAGATGGTGCCGTCGTCCTCGATGCTGATCTGTGCACCGGTCTCGTCCTGGATCTGGTTGATCACCTTGCCCTTGGGGCCGATCACCTCACCGATCTTGTCGATCGGCACCCGCATCGTGATGATCCGCGGAGCCGTCGGCGCCATCTCGTCGGGCGCGTCGATCGCCTCGGTCATCACGTCGAGGATCGCGATCCGCGCGTCCTTGGCCTGCAGCAGGGCGGCCGCCAGCACGTCGGCGGGGATGCCGTCGAGCTTGGTGTCGAGCTGCAGAGCGGTGATGAAGTCGCGAGTGCCGGCCACCTTGAAGTCCATGTCGCCGAAGGCGTCCTCGGCACCCAAGATGTCGGTCAGCGTGACGTACCTCTGCTCACCGTCAACCTCACCGGAGATAAGGCCCATCGCGATGCCCGCCACCGGGGCGCGCAGCGGAACGCCGGCGTTGAGCAGCCCCATCGTCGAGGCGCACACGGAGCCCATCGACGTAGAGCCGTTGGAGCCGAGCGCCTCCGACACCTGCCGGATCGCGTAGGGGAACTCCTCGCGCGTCGGCAATACGGGCAACAGCGCCCGCCCGGCCAGCGCCCCGTGACCGATCTCGCGGCGCTTGGGCGAGCCGACCCGGCCGGTCTCACCGGTGGAGTACGGCGGGAAGTTGTAGTTGTGCATGTAGCGGCGCGTCGTCTCGGGCGAAAGCGTGTCGAGCTTCTGCTCCAGCGAGAGCATGTTGAGCGTGGTGATGCCCAGGATCTGGGTCTCGCCGCGCTCGAACAGCGCCGATCCGTGCACGCGGGGTACGACGCCAACCTCGGCGGTCAGGGTGCGGATGTCGGTCAGCCCACGGCCATCCATGCGCACCTGGTCGCGCAGCACACGGTCGCGCACGAGCTTCTTGGTCAGTGAGCGGAACGCCGCGCCGATCTCCTTCTCGCGGCCCTCGAAGTCGGCACCGATCTTGTCGAGCACGCTGGCCTTGATCTCGTCGAGCCGGTCTTCTCGCTCGGCCTTCCCGGTGATCGCCAGCGCCTGAGTCAGCTCGGCGCTGGCCACGCCCTCGACCACGCCGTAGACGTCGTCTTGGTAGTCGAGGAACCGCGGGAACTCCGCGACCGGCTTGGCGGCGGACGACGCCAGCTGCCGCTGCGCCTCGCACAGCTGCTTGATGAACGGCTTGGCCGCCTCGAGGCCGGCTGCAACGATCTCCTCGGTGGGTGCCTGGACGCCGCTCTGCACCTTCTCCCACGTGGCTTCAGTGGATTCGGCCTCGACCATCATGATCGCGACGTCGCCGTCATCGACCACTCGGCCCGCGACAACCATGTCGAAGACCGAGTCGTCGACCTGGGTGTGCGTCGGGAACGCGACCCACTGACCCTCGATGAGGGCCACCCGCACGCCGCCGATCGGGCCGCTGAACGGCAGACCAGACAACTGCGTGGACAGCGAGGCAGCGTTGATGGCCAGGACGTCGTACGCCGCGTTGGGGTGCAGCGACATCACCGTGATGACGACCTGCACCTCGTTGCGCAGGCCGGACACGAACGTCGGGCGCAGCGGGCGGTCGATGAGGCGGCACGTCAGGATCGCGTCTTCTGACGGGCGGCCCTCCCGACGGAAGAACGAGCCGGGGATGCGCCCGGCGGCGTACATGCGCTCCTCGACGTCAACCGTCAACGGGAAGAAGTCGAAGTGCTCTTTGGGTGCCTTGCTGGCGGTGGTCGCCGACAAGAGCATGGTCTCTTCGTCGAGATAGGCGACGGCCGAGCCGGCGGCCTGGCGGGCGAGCTGCCCGGTCTCGAAGCGGATGGTGCGAGTGCCGTGAGCACCGTTGTCGATCACGGTCTCGACGGATTGGGGTTCGGATCCCGTCATGTCGGGGTATCCCTCTCTTTGCGTGTGACATCACGCGGGTACGCCGGCCGCGAGGGGCCTGACTGCACGGTTCGCCGATGCTTCGCCGAACCGTCGCGCGGCGCTGGGGCAACTGCTGACGACCTGTTGCGATGGCGACTAGCCGGTCTGCTGCTTCGCCGAGGCCGGTCTTCGATCGAGGCTCGCGGGACCGTTGTCCCGAAAGCCACTACCGAGGACCGGCGTCTTCGCGGGGCTTGCGTGAGCGCGTGACGTCACTGGTGGTGGTGCGCCGTTGCGGTGCACCGATTTCAGGTGTGGACTCTATTCAGTTGTGGGGTGCGCCGCCGGGGACGGCCCGGCTTCCGGGTCGTTAACTGACAAGAGCGACCCTCCCCGCTGGGACGGCCGCTCTAGCGGTCAACGACGCAGGCCGAGACGCTCGATAAGGCTGCGGTAGCGCTGGATATCGGTCTGTTGCACGTAGTTCAGCAGCCGACGCCGCTGGCCGACGAGCAGCAGCAGTCCGCGGCGGCTGTGGTGGTCGTGCTTGTGGTCCTTGAGGTGACCGGTAAGGTCAGCGATCCGCTTGGTGAGCAGCGCCACCTGCACCTCTGGGGAGCCGGTGTCACCGTCGCCGGTGGCGTATTCGTCGATGATCTGCTTCTTCGTTACAGCGTCAAGTGGCACGCGATTCCCTTCGGGGCTTGCTGCGGCGCACCGGGGCCTGTCCACCCGGGCACTATCAATCCGCGGCCGTTCCTACGGCACCCGTCGAGGGTATCAGCGGACGGCAGTTGAGGCCGAATCTCCGCGTCCGCTGCAGCCGATCTGTCGGCGAGGCCCGGCACCCTCTGCAGCCGATTTGGCGCGATGCCGGCACCCTCCAAGGTTCAGGGTGTGGCGTCGACCCCCTGAACCCAAGGACGTCGGCGCCTGCATACTGCGCCAAGTTGGCTCTTGCTAGCCGACTTGAGCTAGTCGAACGGATGATAATCCGCTCCCCTTGCACGATCTGCCGGTTGAGCCGCATCAAGCGAAGGACAAGCTCCTTGTCGTTCTGCGTCAGAGCAGCCGCAACGAGTCGCCCGCGAAGTACGTGTCTTGTTGGAGCCGCTTGCGCAGCCGCTCTAGGTCTTTGATCGCCTCGGCGAGCGCGAGCTCGACGTTGGTGTCGACACCGTCCTTGCCGACGATCTTGTGTGCCTTCTTCGCCCGGGCGAGCGTGTGCTCGAGGTTGAGTAGAACGTCGGAGACCTGACCGGCGGCACGCTCTCGCGAGACCTGATCGGTGCTAGTGCTTGGAACCGGCTCAGACAGGAGGTGGGGACCTCCGTTCGGCGACTGCGTTCGCCCTACGACAGGGCGCCGACAACAAACGGCTCTTCCACATGCGTCTCTCGGTTGCCGCGGAACATATCGTGCACCCTCAGTGACGTGTACGCGGCAGATGTGTGCGGGACTTGGGCGGGAAGCGCTTGACCCGCGAACGCCGTCAATGAATCATTGACGTTCGGTCGCGTCAAGATAGACTTGACGATGTGGAGATCGCGGACTCCACCCGCACGCACGGGATCAGCGACACCTCGATCCTTCACGCGTGGGAGAACGCCATCAAGCTCGCCGAGTTCGAGTACGACGGCGAGGAAAGGTTGTTCGTGATGACCCCGACTCGTCCGGCAACTCGTCGCGATTCCGATCGCCGAGCCAACTCGCATCATCGACGCAGACCGACTACGGCCGAAGTTTTACGACGCGCTGTGAAAGGCGGTGATTGAAGATGAAGATGCGGACCAGGAAGGACGAGACCGGCCTGGACTCGGTCGCGCCTGGGAATCTGCAAGATGTCAGCCACTTCCGCAGGATCATCGATGCGAAGAAGGACCTCGAGGCTGCGGACAAGGAACTGCGAGACGCGGTGGCGGCCGCGCGCGCCGCCGGCGACTCGTGGACGGTTATCGGCGCGGCAATGGGCACCACCAAACAGGCCGCCTTCCAGCGGTTCTCCAAGGACACCGAGCACGCCGATCGTCGTTGACTTAGCAGCGCCGCCAGACCATCACCTTCTCGGTAGGACGACGGCGGAGGAGGAACAACAACAAGCGAAAGCGTTGTCGAGACATAGAGAAGATTGTCCGACTTCTCGTGGGGAAGGTTTACCGACGCGGCCTGTTCGAGGCGACCGGTCAAGGTTCGGCGAGGGCGCTACACGGGGACTGGTAGTGGCGCTCACCGTCACTGGTCGCAGTTCCCCACCCGCCACTGGTGGCCTACTCGCGGTCTGACCGGCGCAGAGGGTCGCTGTCCGGGCTGCGAGGAAGGCAGAGAACAGCAACATGCCGCATTGCGGAGCTCCTCCCGCTTGACGCATTCCGATATCGGCATAGCATGGCGAGATGGCACGAGCAGCGACGACGTCGGATGTCTTCAACGCGATCGCCGAGCCGCAGCGCCGGGAGATCCTGGTGCTACTGCGGGCGGGTGAGCGGCCGGTGACCGAGTTGGCCCAGCAGCTGAGAATGACCCAGCCGGGGGCCTCCAAACACCTGCGGGTCCTCCGGGAGGTCGGACTCGTGCGGGACCGCAAGGCAGGCAAGCAACGCCTGTACGGCCTTGACGCCCGCGGACTGCGACCGGTCCACGAATGGACCGGTGGGTTCGAGCGGTTCTGGAACGAGAGCTTCGACCGGCTGGACGAGTACGTGCAGGACCTCAAGCAGGCAAGGCAGGAGGAGTAGCCGATGGAAGCGACAGGAAGGGACGCGCCGGCGCAGTCCGCGACGGCCGACCGCGAGATCGTGATCGCGCGGGTCATCAGTGCCTCACGGGAACTGGTGTTCGAGGCGTTCACCGAGGTCCGGCACCTGTCGCGGTGGTGGGGCCCAGAAGGGTTCACCACCACCACCCGGGCGTTCGAGTTCCGCGTCGGCGGGGAGTGGGACTTCGTGATGCGCGGACCGGACGGGACGGACTACCAGGAGTGGATCACCTGGACCGAGATCGCCCCGCCGGAGCGGATCGCGCTGCTGCATGGTGAATCCCGCGGCGACCCGAACGCCTTCGAGTCGGTCCTGACGTTCGCGCCCCACGGCGCGGCGACCCGGATCGAGATGCGCACGGTGTTCCCCACCAAGGAGCTTCGCGACGAGGCGGTCGAGAAGTACCACGCGATCGAGGGCGCCCAGCAGACCCTGAGCAACCTGGCTGCCTACGTCACCGAGATCGTTGGGAAGGGAGCGGAGGGCTGATGGCCGGGAAGGTGTTCTTCAGCGTGTCGATGTCGCTGGACGGTTTCATCGCGCCCGAGTCGCTCGAGGACTTGATGGGGCAGCAGTGGATGGAACTGCAGCAGTGGATCTTCCCGCAGCGGTTCTTCCGGGAGAACCTGAAGCTCGGCGAGGGCGGCGAGGAAGGGCGCGACAACGACATCGTGCGGGAGACGTTCGAGCGCACCGGCGCGAGCGTGATGGGCAAGCGCATGTTCGACGCCGGCGAGCAGGCGTGGCCGGAGGAGGCGCCGTTCCACACGCCGGTCTTCGTCGTGACGCACGAGAAGCGTGACCCCTGGGAGCGGCCGGGTGGGACCACCTTCCACTTCGTCAACGACGGCATCGAGCCCGCGCTCGACCAGGCCCGCGAGGCCGCCGGCGACCGGGACGTCCGCATCGCGGGCGGCGGCGCAACGATCCTGGAGTTTGTGAACGCGGGCCTGATCGACGAGTTCTCGATCGCGCTCTCACCCGTGCTGTTCGGCTCCGGAATCCGCCTGTTCGCGGGCGTGGACGCGGGCCGCGTGGCCCTGGAGCAGGTCCGCGCGGAGTCAACGCAGCGGGTGACCCACCTGACCTACGCAGCCCGGGAGCGGTAACTGTCTCGACCTCAGCCCCGATCCGGCTCGGTGGATCAGGGCTTAGGCGTGACTGTCGGGCGTCAGAAGGCTTCAGATCCCGGCGACGTAGGCGGTGAGGAACGTGATGCACTTCGGGCCAGCGTGTTGGTCGAGGTCGAGCAGTACGTCGGAGACCTGGCCGGCGACTCCGTGTGCATGCGGCATTGCCACTGGGCAACAGACCCGGAAAGCGCAAGAACGATCAAGTCCTCATGCGTTGCGCGTGGTCGAATGAGTGCATGGATGCAGTCGCACTTGTCGCCGGAGCGACCAGGGGTGCCGGTCGGGCCATGGCGGTGGAACTGGCCAGGACCGGTTTCTACGTTTACGCCACCGGTCGCAGCAGCCGGTTGTCCGGTCGCTCCGAGATCGACCGTCCGGAGACCATCGAGGAGACCGGTGATGCGATCAAGGCTGCAGGCGGCACCGGCAGCGCGCTCGTGGTGGACCACGAAGACCCGGGCGCAGTGGCGGCGCTCGTCAAGCGGATCGACGACGAGCACACCCGGCTCGACGTACTCGTCAACGACATCTTTGGTGGCGACCGGTACGCCGAGTGGGACCACCCGCTGTGGGAGCACGACCTGGCGGGTGGCCTGCGGATGCTCCGCATGGGTGTCGACACCCACCTGATCACGTGCCACCACGCGCTCCCCTTGCTGCTGCGGACCGCACAGGCGCACGGGACCACGGGGATGATCATCGAGATGACCGATGGCACCTCCGAGTTCAACGCGAACTACCGGGAGGTGGTCGGTTTCTACTACGACCTCGTCAAGGCAAGTGTGGAGCGGATCGTGAAAGGCCTGACCTTCGAGTTGAAGGAGCACCCGTTCACGGCTCTCGGAGTGACGCCGGGATGGTTGCGTTCGGAACAGATGCTGGACAACTTCGGCGTGCGTGAGGACAACTGGCGCGACGCTCTGGACAAGGTGCCGGGCTTCACGATCTCGGAGACCCCGACGTACGTCGCACGCGGGGTGGCCGCGTTAGCCGCGAGCGGAGCCCCCGAGCGTTGGTCGGGGCAGATCGTCACGGCCCGCCAACTGGCAGACGCTTACGACGTAACCGACACCGACGGTTCGCGGCCGGACTGCTGGGGTTACATCCGCCGCTACGGGATCGACGAGCAAAGCGGCAAAGACGCGCAAGCCTTCCGCTGACAGCGAGTTCACAGTAGAAAGCGACCAAGCGATGGGCAGCAACCAAGCAAGGCTCGCGTCGCTACCAAGGGCCCATCCCTTGAGCGAACCGCTTTGGCGCGGTGTGCAGGTCGCGATCGCCCGCCCTGGACACCTGCGTACTGCGCCAAATCGACGAGGTCGCTTGGGTTCCGGGCCGTCTTAGTCGCCCGGCTCCCCGGTTCCCCGACCGTCGCGGTCGGAGGTGGTCCTGTCTGGACGCTTACCCTCGCTGCCCTGCTCGCGGTCGCGATCGCTGGGATCGTCCCGCTGATTTGTACGGCGGTCACGGTTGCTGCGGTCTTGTTCCTCGGTGTCGTCGCGCCGCGGCTTGTCGGGGCCGGTGTCGTCGGGCTCGTCCTCGCTCGGTTCAGCGGACGGTTCAGTGCCGGTAACGGCGTAGAAGACCTCCAAGGCCTCCGCTGGTAGCTCGGCCACAGCGGGCACCTGGACGAAGGGAGGAGCAGGCACCATCGGTGGGTCAGCCTCGGTGAAGGCATCGGTGTCAAGCCCCCGACGCGGCTGCTCGCGGGTCGGCAACGGGTAGACGTTCATCAGTCCGTCGGACACCTCGCTGAGCCCCCACGGATAGGTAACCAGGTAGTTCCGTGCCTGCCACCGGGTCCTGGAGGCTACTGCGAGTGGAGTTCCGTCCTGGTCATACAGCTGTACGCCGACCAGCGGGCGACCCTCGGCGTCGTATGCGTAGATGTTCCGCACCGGATCACCGTTGAGCTGCACACCCTGCGGCGTGGGCGGGTGAACCGGAGCACCCCACCAGCTGGCCAGCCTGACGTCTCTACTGGTTGGCAGGTCCGACAGGACTACGGGCAGCATCACGACGGCTAAGACGTTGGCGGCGGCGAGCAGGTACCACGGCAGACCTGTCGACCGGGTCTCGGGCCACCACTCGCCGCGACCGATCTGCACGCTCACGACGATTGCCACCAGCAACAGCACCACGCCGATAAGGTGGCCACCGAAACTAGGAATCCAGTCATGCCGCCAGTCGCCGAACCAGTAGTCCAAAGCCTGGACCGCGATCCACGCCCGCAGTACCCACCAGACCGGTCGAAGCGGCACGAGAAAGTCCCAGGCGATGGTGTTCTGCGGCCATCCAGATGCAGAGCTCCAACCGCGGAGTCGTTCTGTTGTCGTGCTCAACCGCGAGCGTCGGCTTGTCGTACTAGATCCCAGCCCGGCGGCCGCCCGGAGCTCCTCGGCGTATCTCCGCGGATCTCCCAGCACGGAATGCAGGTCGCCAGCGGCCCGGCTCTCCTCCAGACGCTCGGTGAGATCCGCCTCGAGGCCGCCCGTGAGTTCCTCCCGCTCCTCAGCGCTGAGATCGGCCAGATGGCGGCGTACCTCGTCGACGAAGGAAGCCACATCGAGCCGGATCGTTGCTTCGGTGCTGGTGCTCATCGGGCCGCCTCCTGCGCGGAAAGTAGGTGCGAGATCGTGCTGGCAAAGGCGTGCCAGTCGTCGCGTTGTGACTTCAGCATCGCCCGCCCGGCGTCGGTGACCCCGTAGTACTTGCGGTGTGGCCCCTCCTCGGACGGCACGACGTACGACGAGAGCGCCCCGGCGGCGAACAACCGGCGCAAGGTGCCGTAGACCGACGCGTCCCCGATGTCGTCAAGCCCCGCGTCACGGAGTCGACGTACGACGTCATAGCCGTAGCCGTCCTCAGCTGTGAGCGTTGCAAGCACAGCCATATCGAGCACGCCTTTGAGTAACTGGCTCGAGTCCACGGCACCTCACTCCCTGCCATCCCCACTCGTCTGGAGTGAACACTACTATCTTATGCGCGGTAGCGGTAGGGCGCCACGCCGATTCCCTCGCCCAACCCGCCCTGCCAAACTGGAACGGTCTTGCACCCGAAAGGCCGTTGCGACTGCAAGAACGTGCCAGTTTGCGCGGGGAGGACATGACCGTCGACGAGCATCACTCCGGCCGGTCGCCGGCGCGCAGGAGAGCCCGATACACGGTCTGTACGCCGATCGCGCGTTCGAGCTCGGTGGAGATCGCGGTGAAGAACTGCCTGCGGTAACTCTCGTCGGTGACGGCGTACACCGTGAAGTAGAGGCCGGAGAACGCGGCAAGGAAGAGCGACACCTGGAAAAGCTCGTTGCTCACCGGCAGAAAGCCAAGCGTGGGCAGCGGCGTGGGCGCATGCCCCACCCAGCTGTCAATGACCGTGTCGCTGATCGCCACCTTCCCGAAGGCGAGGAAGAACACCAGCACGCTCAGCGACAGCATCAGAACCTGCAGCGCCTGCGCGAACAGCAGCACCAGCACGAGGTTGGCACGCTGCAGACCGGTCAGCGTGGCAGCGTCCTCGTCGACCGCCACCTGTCCAGCGGCTTCGGCCAGTGGCGTGCCGGCGCAGATCGTCACCAGCCGCTCCCCTCGCGCCTGGGTGCTGACGTGCCTGACCTCCTCCGGCAACCGCACGAGCAGGAAGACGACGGCGACACCGGCGAAGAACAGCACGGTCAGCCACAGCAGCGCACGGTCCAACGCGCTGGTCACCTGCCACACCTCGGTGTTGATGAACAGGAACGTGATGAAGAGCAGCAGCAGCGGCAGCGCGCGGGTGACCAGCGGGAACAACCAGCCGAGGCTGCCAAAGGTCTGGTTGACCGCCCAGCCGGCGATCGGTTGCAGGTGCAGCGAGACCAGCGCGTAGAGCAGGAGGACGGCGGCCGCCGTGACAGCTCCGACGAGGACCCCGCTGGAGACATTGGTGGCCAGGCCGGTAGCCACACCGGCCACCACCCCAAGCACGACCGCGACACCGAACACCCCGACCAGACGTCCGCCGGCGAGCGCCTCGTGCACCCGGCGCTCGTTGCGCTCGATGAAGTACGGCAGGCCGTGCGCGTCGAACCAGGACTCGGCGGCTGCCACCATGGCCCGCCGCTCGTCCGTCACACCGGGCAACTCTAGAGCCGGACCGGTGGTTCGGTGAGGAGATCGCGGGCCTGATCGACGTCAACGCGCATCTGCTCGATGAGGGCGTCGATGCTGTCGAACGTGACCATGCCCCGCAGCCGCGCCACGAAGGCCACCTCGACCAGCACCTCGTAGAGCTCGAGGTCGTCGCGGTCCAGGACGTAGGACTCGACCCGGCGGTCTCTCCCATGGAAGGTCGGGTTGGTGCCGACGGAGATGGCGGCTGGCCACCAGGGGGCGGACTCCTCGTCGAGTCGCCGCAACCAGCCGGCGTACACCCCGTCGGCCGGCACCGCCGTCTGCGTGCTAGCGACCGGCACGTTGGCGGTCGGGTAGCCCAACTGGCGCCCGCGCTGCTCGCCGCGGACGACGTACCCCTGGACCGAGTACGGCCGCCCCAGCGCCTGCGCCGCCGCCGCCACGTCGCCGGCGATGACGCAGGACCGCACGTACGTCGACGACCACCGCTGCTCGCCCTCGCCGTCGAGCGGCAGTCCCACGACGTCGACCCCGCGGTCGCCGCACAGACGCTGCAGCAGCGCGAGGTCGCCGCGAGCGCGGCTGCCGTAGCGGAAGTTCTCACCGACGACGATGCCGCGCGCCTGCAGCCCCTCCAGCAGGATCTTTGTGACGAAGTCCTCCGCGGACAGCTGCGCCAGCTCTGGCGTGAACGGCAGCACCAGTACGGCGTCCGCACCGGCCTCCGCCAGCAGCTCGATCCGCCGCTCGAGCGACGTCAGGGCCTGCGGTGCGCTCGCGGGAGCTACCACGCTGAGCGGATGCGGATCGAACGTCACCGCCACCACCGCAAGCCCGCCGTGCTGAGCGGCCAGGTCGTGCGCCCGTTCGATCACGTGCCGATGCCCGAGGTGTACGCCGTCGAAGTTGCCGACGGTGACCACGGTCGGGCCAAGCTCGGGGTCGATGTCGGAGAGGTCGCGCCACACGTGCACCGTGGGACTCCTCTCGCACCCGCCTGGGGCTGTTTCGACCGACCGCGTCCATCAGCGGTCGCAGGCGAGACTCTGCCACTGGGCCGCGCCGGGCGCGACCGCGGGTGACGCCGGCGTCAGAGCGCGGGAGTCGCCAGCCGTTCGGGGGTCGCTGCGGCCGAGCTCTCGGGACGGCTGGGCTGCGTGGAAACGAGCTGCCGGACGTCGTACAGGCACCTCTCGAGCAGGAGACACAACCTGTCGTCGGCGTCCGCGACGCACGCGTTGGCGATGCCGGAAACCGACAGGTGCACGAGGTGCTGGGCGGTTCGGCTGAAGTCTTCGACCTTCCCCCATGACTGCTGTGCGAACGACCGTGCCCACCGCACGGCCTGTGGGTCGTAGCCAAGCGCTGAGCGAATCTGTGCGCTCAGCTCGCGGGTCGAGCTCGCCGGTCCTGACTGGCGGGCGAGTTCGCTCTCACAGCGCAGCAAGCCCACCGCCAAGGACTTCTGCCGTTCGTAGGCAGCCACCGGCAGCGCCGCCGCCGCGCTGTGCACGGCGATCGTCAGGTCGATGCGCGGATCGTCGCCAACCAGACCGATAACTGTCGGAATCAAGGTGACGATGCGGCTACGTCCCTCGTCGGACAGGTGGTCGTTGACGTCACGGGCGAGGCTCGCGAGCACCGGGTGGGTGCACTTCGGATGGTCCGACCAGCGCTCTCCGGCCATGAACGAGGCGAACTCCATGAAGCACCCACCCTTGCGGGGTGATCGATGCTTGCCACGTGACAGCACGGGTACGGCGTCGGGAAGACCAGCGGTCGCTTTGCGCATGGGCACCATCCATGGTTCGGGCGTCTCATTTCAGTGTGCGTCATTTCCGGTCGCTAGCCAACCCTGGGTCGCCCCTACGCGGGCGCGAAGACCGCCACCGCCCGCGCCATAGAGCCGTCCTGCCGGTAAAGCGCGAGGAACTCCCCCGCCGACGTCAGCAGCGCGACCACGCCGTCGGACCCCAAGTCCACGGCGATCCGACGCCCGTTGCGCACAGCTGGGATGAGCTCCTCTTCGAGGGTGTACGTCGCAAAGCTGGCGGCCGCGGCATCATCGAGCGGCAATACCGGCAGGTTCTCGGGGCAAAGCGCCGCCAGTTCGTCGAGCGGGTGAGCGCCGGTGAGGGTGAAGGAACCGACCCGCGTGCGTCGCAGCGCGGTGAGGTGGCCTCCCACGTCCAGGTTGCTCCCCATGTCTCGAGCCAGGGCTCGCACGTAGGTTCCCGTGGAGCACTCGACGTCGACATCGATGTCGACGACCGCGCTCAGCCGGCGTACCGCCCGAATCTCGAAGGACGTGACGCGTACGGCACGCGGCGCCAGCACGACCTCGTCGCCCGCCCGCACCCGGGCGTACGCCCGCTGCCCTGCGACTTTGACCGCCGACACTGCCGCGGGTACCTGCTGCAACTCGCCGGTCAGCGAAGCCGCCGCCGTGGCGATTTCCGCGTCACTGACCTGCGACGCGTCCTCGACGCTAGTTATCTCGCCCTCGGCGTCGTCGGTCACTGTCGACTGGCCGAGTCGGATGGTGGCGGTGTAGGCCTTGTCTTCCAGGGCCAGGTGGCCGAGGAGCCTGGTGGCCCTGCCCAGGCCGAGGACCAGCACACCCGTAGCGAGCGGATCGAGCGTGCCGGCGTGGCCTACTTTTCGGGTGCCGGCGAGTCGACGTACCCGAGCGACAACGTCGTGCGACGTCCACCCGGTCGGCTTGTCGACGATGAGCAGCCCGTCAGGCGCGGCCATCGCTGGCGAGATCCGTACCTTCGGGGTCGGGGTCGGCTTCAAGGTTTGCGTCGGGGTCGGCTTCAAGGTCTACGTCGGGGTGCTTGTAGGGGTCGACGTCACCGGCGTACGCGGCGTCGGCGGCTGCAGCCGCCACCGCGGCGTCGTTGTCGCGGGCCTTCGCGAGCAGCTCCTCGATGTGCGCGGCGGACTCGGGCAGCGCGTCGAGGATGAACTCCAGCGTCGGCGTGTGCCGCATGCCGAGCTGCTTGCCGACCTCCGACCGGATCAGTCCCTTGGCGCTCTCGAGCGCAGCCTCGGAGGCGGCGCGCTCCTCGTCGTCACCGAGCACGGTGTAGAAGATCGTCGCGTGCTGCGTGTCTCCAGTGACCCGGACGTCCGTGATCGTCACGAAGCCCAGTCGGGCATCCTTGATGCGCCGCTCCAGCATCTCGGCGACGATCACCCGAATGCGGTCAGCCACCCGTCGTACCCGCCCAGCACTCACAACGGTCTCCTGGTTCCTCGTGGTCAATAGTGGAACGATCTTGCAGCCGAAAGGCAGCAGCGATTGCAACAACGTTCCAGTTTCGGTGTGCCGGCTGGTCTAGTTCCGCGTAAGCTCCGTCATTTCGTAGGTCTCGATGACGTCGCCGATCTTGATGTCGTTGTAGCCCGACAGGGTGAGACCACACTCGTAGCCGTCACGAACCTCGGTAGCGTCGTCCTTGAACCGCTTCAGCGACGAGATCTCGACGTTGTCCGTTACCACCGCGCCATCGCGCAGCAGACGCGCCTTGGCGTTGCGGCGCATGATCCCTGAGGTGACCAGGCAGCCGGCGATGTTGCCGATCTTCGACGAGCGGAACACCTCGCGCACCTCCGCGGTGCCGAGCTGAGTCTCCTCGAACTCCGGCTTGAGCATCCCGCGCAGAGCGGCCTCGATCTCGTCGATGGCTTGGTAGATCACCGAGTAGTAGCGGATGTCGACGCCTTCGCGGTCGGCGACCTCGGTCGCCTTGCCTTGCGGCCGCACGTTGAAGCCGATGATGACCGCGTTGGACGCTGCCGCCAGCATGACGTTGGTCTCAGTGATCGCGCCGACGCCGCGGTCGATGACTCGCAGGTTGACGTTCTCGCCGACGTCGATCTTGGCCAGCGCGTCCTCCAGCGCCTCGACCGACCCGGACACGTCCCCCTTCAAGATCAGCAGCAGCTCTTCGCTCTCGCCCTTCTCCATGCTGTTGAGAAAGTCCTCGAGGGTACGGCGACCGGTGCTCTTCGCCAGCATCGCCGCCCGCTCACGGGCGTCCCGCTTCTCGGCGATCTGCCGGGCCACCCGATCGTCGGCGACCACCAGGAAGTTGTCACCCGCCCCGGGCACCGCCGTCAGACCCAGCACCATGACAGGTCGGCTGGGCAGGGCCTCCTGGACGGAGTCGCCGTGCTCGTCGAGCAGCGCCCGAACCCGGCCGTAGGCCGGACCGGCGACGATCGAGTCGCCGACCCGCAGCGTGCCGCGCTGAACCAGCACGGTCGCGACGGGCCCGCGGCCGCGGTCCAGGTGCGCCTCGATGACCAGGCCCTGCGCGTCCTGGTGCGGGTTCGCGCGCAGGTCAAGGGCAGCGTCGGCAGTCAGCACCAGCGCCTCGAGCAGCTTGTCGATGTTGAGCAACGACTTCGCCGACACGTCGACGAACATCGAGTCGCCGCCGTACTCCTCGGGCACCAGGCCGTACTCGGTCAGTTGGCCTCGGACCTTCGTCGGGTCGGCGTCCTCCTTGTCGATCTTGTTGACGGCGACCACGACCGGCACGTCGGCCGCCTTGGCGTGGTTGAGCGCCTCGATGGTCTGCGGCATGACGCCGTCGTCGGCGGCGACAACCAGTACGGCGATGTCGGTCGCCTGGGCGCCGCGCATCCGCATGGCGGTGAAGGCCTCGTGACCTGGAGTGTCGATGAATGTCAGTCGGCGTTCGTCGCCGTCGACCTTGGTCGCCACCTGGTAGGCACCGATGTGCTGGGTGATGCCGCCCGCCTCCTTGGAGACCTGGTTGGCGTCGCGGATGGCGTCGAGGAGCTTGGTTTTGCCGTGGTCGACGTGACCCATGACCGTGACGACTGGCGGTCGCGCCTGGAGGGCGTCCTCGCCGCCCTCGTCCTCGCCGAACTCGAGGTTGAAGGAATCGAGCAACTCCTTGTCCTCGTCCTCAGGCGAGACGACCTCTATCTGGTAGTTCAGCTCCTCACCGAGGATCTGCAACGTCTCGTCGTTGACCGACTGCGTCGCCGTGACCATCTCGCCGAGGCCGAACAGCACCTGCACGAGCGAGGCCGCGTCGACGCCCACCTTGTCGGCGAAGTCGGTGAGCGACGCTCCCCGAGACAACCTGACGGTCTCACCTTCGCCCTTGCGAATCCGCACGCCGCTGGTCGTGGGAGCCTGCATCTGCTCGAACTCTTGTCGACGGGCGCGCTTGGACTTGCGGCCGCGCCGAGAGGGCCCGCCTGGCCGACCGAACGCGCCTTGGGTGGTGCCGCGGGAACCGCGGTTGCTCGAGCTTGGCCGCCCGCCACTGGGGAGGGCGCCGGGTGTGCCGCCGGGGCCACCCGCTCCGGCGTAACCGCCCCTGCCACCGCGGGCGGGTGCACCGGTGCCACCGCGCGTCGCCGGGGCGCCGCCGCGAGTGGCGGGGCTCCCCATGCCGGGACCAGCGGGGCGACCGCGGGCGGCTGGGCTGCCGAAGCCGCCGGACTGCCGAGGCATCATCGCTGGGTTGGGACGCGGCGCGCCGGGGACACCGCCGGGACGGGGGGCACGGAAGTCGGTGGGTCGCTCACCGGGGCGGTCAGTGCGAGCAGCCGGCGCGGCGGGAGGCACCTCACCGGGAGCCGGGCGGCGACTCCGCTGCATGCCCTGGGTCGACGAGAACGGGTTGTTGCCCGGACGCGGGCCGGTCGGACGGGGAGTCCGCGATGCCGGGGACGGCGCGCTCGGCGTCGGGCTGGTCGTGCCGCCGGTTCCAGCGGCGGGAGCCGACACACCGGGTTGACCGTTCGTCGGAGGCGCGGTGGGAGGTGCCGTCGGTGGAGCGGGGGCGGTCGCGGTCGGTGTGGGCGTTGGAGTCGCAACGGTGACCGGCGACCCCACAGGGCTGGCTGCGCCATTCGTCGCGCCGGAGCCGTCGCCGGAGGCTGTGCCGTCGCCGGGACTTGGGACCGCGGGCGCTACGGCGCTGCCGTTGGCTGCCGGAGCCGCGGACGGCGACGCCTTGGCAGCTTTCTTGGCCGCCTTCGCCTCAGCCGCAGCCTTCCAAGCGTCGCCGTGCTGCTCGGTGAGACGGCGTACGACGGGTGGCTCGACTGTCGAAGAGGGGGACTTGACGTACTCCCCCATGTCGTTGAGCGCAGCGAGCACATCCTTGCTCGGCACTCCGAAATCTTTGGCGAGTTCGTGGACTCGGACCTTTGCCACTGTTCTCCTTCTGGGCGGTCCGAGCCGGTTGGCTAGCGGACCGTTAGTTGACGTGCACGCTCATCGTGAAAGTCTCATCGAGAGGTCATGAGCAGCTGCTCCGCTTCACTCGTGCCTGCGGCTTCCCTCGGGTGAGGGAGACCGGTGTGCCTCGATCCACGCTTGCACGTCGCTGGAGTCGAGTGGTCCCTCCAGGCGCAAGGCCCGAGGAAACGCTCGGCGGCGTACAGCTTGGTCTAGACACTCAAGGACGGGGTGTAAGTGCGCTCCCCGGCCAGGTCTCCTGGCGTTCTCGTCGGGTACGACGCGGTAGGTGGACCCCTCGACGTACGCGACAACGCGCAGAAGATCAGACTTCGGCGCGCGTTCCCGGCACCCCACACAGGTGCGGACCGGTTCTGCGCGACTCATCTGCGAGACAGCCTACCGCGAGTTGCGACCGAGGCGCCAACGACAAGCGCTGCCCGGCTGGCCAATCCCGCCGACATGTCAGCGAAGGCCCAATCCTGGCGGCGTGTCGGCCACCAAATGACGTCTCGGTGGGTGGGCATCGCGTGCAGGAAGACTCCGTCCCCAGCGCGGGGCAAGCAAGCTAACCGGCGTTTAGCTCGCTTAGCAAGGTGGTTGGTCCGGACAGGACCCCTACCACCGTGCCGGGTTGGGAAGGATCGCCGGGAACTGTCGTGAATGGGTCATCCGTTAGTCGTACTCCGTTGCAGCCGTAGTCATCGATTACCACGCCAGTCAGGTCATTCTCATATGCGTAGGACACGAGGTACCGCGGTCCCAGGTCATCGGTGCAAGCGGTCTCGCCGGTGGGCGGCTCCAGTTGCTCGATAGCGGTCGAGAAGGCCGCCAACTCTTCGGCGCCGAGCCGCCGCGGCGCGTCCTGCCTCATCCACTCGTACCATGCGCCGTTCGAGCCCTTGGAAGCGACGTCCCTGGCGACGTACCGACAGACCCAGGCTTCCTGCGGCTTCCACAATGTCGGCACGGTCGTCGCGGGCCGATCGTTTCCGAAGCCGTAGGTCGCACGCGGCGCCCTAGGCAACACTGGCGGACAGAACTCTCCGTCGTGTTGGGACAACT
>JAUJOD010000003.1:0-91026 GCA_030447865.1 Nocardioidaceae bacterium | reverse complement strand
CGCGGCGCCCTAGGCAACACTGGCGGACAGAACTCTCCGTCGTGTTGGGACAACTCATCGACCGGATCTGAGGGTGGGGCGGCCGCGGCATCTTCACCACCACACGACGACGTCGACCACGCGAAGGTCACGAGAAGGGCCGCCCAGCCGTACCGGACGGTCACACCCATCGCTCTCATTTCGTCTCCTCAAATGACGCACTCGTCAAGTCAGACGTCGGTGCGTGCAACCGCGTTCCCTAATCCACGTCCACACTCCCGTGATGCGCCCGGTCATGCCCCCGATGCGGTCGCTCGTGCCGAATTGAGGGCGTGCGTTTCGGCGACCACGTCAGGGATACGGTTGCCAGTTGCGTTCCTCGGCCCACCGGGTGGCAGCCCGCATGAGGATCTCCTGTGCGGGAGCCTTGATCTGTCCGTAGTCGACCAGGTCCGTCACGCTCTGCGCCAGTCGCGTCTTGAACCGGCCCCACGCTTCTGCCGCCGGCGCGTCTGCGCGGAGGAAGTCACGAAAGAGCAGTGCGTACCGAACGTTGTGACCTCCTTGCTCGCGCACGTGGAGATTGCAGGAACGAGCCCCGACCGGGGGTGCGAAGACCTGCTTACGGTAGGTGACACCGAAGGAGATCTCTTCCTGATTCCAGGGCTCCGGACGGCGTCGGTACCCACGTGACGACAGAATCTCCACGACATCCGAGCCCCCGATAGTGGGAACCTGGATCAGGACGTCGATGCAGTCCTTCGCTGGCAAGCCCGGCACTGACGTCGAGCCGATGTGTTCCACGCTCGTGGCGTCCGGGAGAAGGCTTCGTAGGGATGCGATCAGACGTTCACCCTCGGCTGCCCACGCGCTCCGGTAGGGAACCACCTCCAACCGACGGCTGAGGTTTTCATCGGAGAAGGGCATGGGTGAGACCGTATCCGGCTGCCACGGCGGCCGCACATGCCCCGCCAGCGGTGGTTCATAGGCCTCACCGACCTAGGGCGCGGCATCTCAGTCAACGTTCGAGCCGGGCTTCGATGGCCCGGAGTTGGCCCCGGTCCACCGGGATGCCACGCTCGGTGATGGAGTGAATCCTCCAGTCGTGGAACAGATCACGAAGGTATTCCTCGGACATTGGGTCTGCGGAGGGCCGGTGAGGCAGACAGGCCCGCAGAAGGAACCGTCCGCCGGATCTCAGGGCGCGCCGGGCCTCGGAGACGTAGCGCGGCCGGTCCGCTGGCTGCAGGTAATGGAAGCACCCGCGATCGAGCAAGGCGCTGGCCCACCCGTCATGGACGGGCAATCGACGGACATCCGCGCGAGCGAATTGGCAAGCCGGCACGGCAACGCGCGCGCGTCGCAGCGCGCCTTCGGACAGATCCACCCCGAGCCCGCTCCATCCCAGTCCAGCAAGGTAGCTGAGTTCGGATCCAAGCCCACAGCCCAGGTCGACCACCGTGCCGAGTCCACCGAGCCACCCGCTCCGAACCGCATCTGTCAGTTCGTCAGACGGGCGCGAGAGGTACCAGCACAGGTGCTCATCCGAGTCGTACTGATCGGCGCGCTTCATATGGTCAGATACGTCCGGACATTGACAAGCCGCATGCGGACCAAGTTATGCACTCAGGACAGCCTCCAGCCAGGGAGACGCGGGCATGCCCGATAACCAACGCCCTGGACGCAGGTGTGCCGCTGCGCGATGCCAAAATCCTGATTCGTCACGCGGATCCACGCACGGCCGAGCACTACGACCGTGCCCGCGGGTACCTCGACCGCCACGGCGGCCACTTTCTCACCGCATACGTCGCCGGCGGGTAGTGGCGTCTGCACCAAGGTCGATGACGTCGCCACTCCCCCTCGCTTTACAGATTAGGCGCGGAATGGAACATTATCTGTTATGTCATCGAGTGCAGAGTTGGTCAGCACTGAGGAGGCGGCACGCACCCTTGGCGTGACTGTTCAGCACGTCCGCCGGCTCGCAGACTCCGGTGAATTGACCAAGATCGCCCGGGGCCTCATCGACCGAGCCTCCCTCGACCGCTACCTCGCCGAACGCCAGGGCGGCCGCACCCGCGTATGGGCCGAGCACACCGCGTGGGGTGCCATCGCAATGCTCTCGGGGATGCACGCCGACTGGCTCGGACCCACCCAGGGATCCCGCATGCGCTCCTCGCTGCGCACGATCACCGACCCGACCGAACTGGTGGCTCGAACCCGCGCTCGCGCCGTCGTGTACGCCTACACCGGTCACTCCTCGGCGCTGCGACGGCTGCTGCACGACTTGGTCACCACCGAGGACTCCGGCCTGGGCTTTGCGGGATCGCGCACCGCTCGGGCCGATGGCTACATGGCTGCACACGAACTCGACTCCACCGTGCGGTGGCTCGGCCTGCGCGAGGACCCCGGCGGCAACATCACCGTCCGCGCCACCAACTTCAACATGAACGTCGTGCAGGACCTGGCCAGCCAGAGCATCGTGCTCGCCGCCCTGGACGCCGCCACCTCCCTCGACCCGCGGGAGCGCGGCGTGGGGGAGCATGCCCTGACCGAAATCCTCGACAGGTACCGCCAATGACCGAACAGCCGCCGGACGAGCCCACGGATAAGCAACGTCCTACCATCGACGTCTTCCCCGCCGTCGGCGGCTGGCCGCCACCTTGGCCCAACGTCGCGGAACTCGCTTTCGTGCTGCCCGCGGAGAAGTGGACCCTCATCGGCGGCCTGATGACTCAGTTGCACACCGTGCAGCGCGGGCTGGGGGTCGTCCGGCCAACGACGTCGACATCGTCCTGCACCGTCGAGACGAGCCGGGGCGTCCCGAGCGAGACCGCGACCGCGCTCGAGACGATCGGCTACCGGCTCCAGGCCCCCGCCGACCCGCGCAACAACACCGCACACCGGTTCGTGCGAGGCAGCAGCAGGGTCGACCTCGTTGCCGGTGCGGTCAAGGATGAGATCGTCGACGTGCTCATGTCCGACCATCCGGCCCCCAAGGTCGTCGAACGTCTGCGAGGACGGGACATGGTCCGCATCGAGGGCGGCACGCAAGCCCTGCGCCGCACCGTCAACGCCCGCATGGAGATAGAGCCGGGCACGTTCACCACGATCTCGGTGCCAAGGCCATTCGGTGCTCTCATCTTGAAGGCCGCCGCTTACACAACCGACAGCCGCGACCGCGATCGACATCTATTCGACGCCGCCGCGCTGCTGGCCTGCATTGAGGATCCCTTCGCCGAGCGAGACGACTACGCCGGGTCCGACCGGGGTCGTCTCGCGACGCTGGAGCAGGCGCTGCCGGCGGGGCATCTTGCCTGGCGGCAACTGCCACAACCCATCCGCGCCGACGCCGAGTCAGCTCTCCGCATCCTGTGCGCACCCGTTTGACTAGGGTGAGCCAACCTGAACCTGCCTTGTCCGCTCCCACCGCGACCCGACCATTCTTCGAATGCGTCTTTCCGCCGCCTGTGCTCGCCCACAAGGAAAGCAGTTCACCGCACTTTTGATGCCCTCAGATAGCAGCCGCAATCCCCACCGTCCTAGAAGAACTCCGCTACGGGCTTGTGGCCGAGTGCCCCGGTGCGCGACTGTGAGCACTTTGTAATCTCCAGCGCGGCCTACAACCTCCTTCCCGTCGAATCCGATCCGCTCAGCAGGAAGTCGTGGGGGAAACGGTCCAGGAGCAGGTACTCGCGGCCAGGAACGCCAACAACCTCCGCCTGATCTTTCGCGCCCATCGGGCCAACCGCATCCACGGACAGTTGAGCATCTTCCTGTCCGGGATCACCGACCTCGACAACGCCTCGACATTGATAGTGAAGCGGCTCGTGGTCACCACGGCGGTCACACGCGAGACCTTCATCGTCTGGGGAGTTCCCACACTGATCCAGATCATCCAGGCTGCCCAGCGCGCACTCCGCCCCGAGCAGCTGAGAGCGGTGTGGGCAGCGCTTCGAGCCAACCCCGCGGCACTGGGTGACGCAATGCAGTTCTCCCCAGTCATGGACCGGCTGATCAAGCGCAGCGGTGACCTCGGCGGCGACTTGGCGGACATCCTCAGCGATCCTCTAAGCGCAGCCACCGCCGTACACCTGGCCCTGCTGTACGAGGAGTTTGCCCGCGAGAAGTAACCGAGCTCTACTCGTCGGAACGACCTGATGCATGCTCCAGGCCAAAGCCAATCGAACGGATGCACAGGAACTCATTGAGGGAAGCCACTACGACGATCGATAGGTAGGCAAGAAGGGCTGTGCGCACGTCTTCGGATAGCCACGGCATTCTGTGACCTCGGGGTCCGCGGGGCTCGAACGCGCCCAGAGGCTAGTCCATCGGGAGACCCGTGCTCCGCGGGCGAGGCGTCAAAGACTGCGTCCTTCCCCCGCGAAGGGGTGAGCGCTACAGCAACGACTCGGTTTGTCGAGATCCTCAGGTGCGCGCTTCGGCGGCGCGCTGTCTGCGGTATGCCTGAGTCGTGTCAGACTGCCGCTGTGAGCGATGTGTATCGGCATGTCGGCCCCGTGAAGACGGGCTCCACGTACCTGCAGCAGCTGCTCTGGACGAACCGGCAGTCGTTGGCTGAGCAGGGGGTGTTCCACCCGTGCGAACACGACAACGAGATGTGGTTCGCCACGAACGACGTCCAAGACGGCGCCTTATCCACTTCGACCTGCCAGAAGCCGAAGGCGCCTGGGGTCGCGTTCGTGACCGTGCGCTAGCCTTCAACGGCAAGTCGATCCTGTCCCATGAGGTGCTCGGACTATCCACCGACGAGCACGTCGCCAAGATCGCTGCCTCACTTCACCTCGCCAGGCTGCACATTATTGTGATGGCGCGAGGTTTAGCGGCCATCTTGCCGTCAGTGTGGCAAGAGAAGGTCAAGATGGTCGACCCGGACATCTCTTGGCCGCAGTACTTGGAGGAACAGCTTCAGTCCGGCGCTCCTTGGACTGACGCATCGTTGATCGTGAACCGGTGGCTGAAGCACGTGCCTGGAGAGCGCATTCACGTTGTGACGGTGCCCCCGCCGGGGGCTGATCGCAATCTGCTGCTGCGCCGGTTCGCCGGCGTCATCGGCGTGGACGTCAAGCAATGGCAAGGTGCTCGCGGCGCTGTCAATGAGTCCCTGGACGTGGTGCAGTCCGAATTGATCCGCCGTCTCAACCAGGTCACCTCGGCGTTTCTAGATATCCGCGCACAGCGCCGGCTGGTCAATAGAGCCGTCGTGCCGCTCATGGGGAAAGCCGACCCGGACCACCGTCGCCGACTGCCCGCCACCGCTCGACCCTGGGTCGAGGTCGAGACCACCCGGCGCATCGACCGGCTGCGTAAAAGCGGAGCCATCATCCACGGCACGCTCGATGACCTCGCCGCCCCCGAGGACGCCTGGGAAAGCGAAACCGCCATAGTCACAGACACCGACTTGCTCGATAAGGCCCTCCGGCTGCTCGCCGCCTCACACCCCGACAGGAACTGAAGACGCCTGGGTCGGACAGACCTGGCGCTCGAGTTCTACCAGCACTGCGGAGGGACTGTGAAGGAGACGTTCACGAGGAGCTTAGGCCAACACATGACTGTCCTTCACAAGAAGAGCCAGTAGTTCCCGGCCCGTTTGGGCGCCGTTGTCGGGCACGCGAATCTTCCGCACAAAGCGGCGGATCTGCCGCGATCTCACGGCAAGGGAAGTGCGTCATACCGCAGCAAGTGCTTCACACACGACGGGTAGTGACTACGACATTCGCTACCGTCGACCATGGCCTACTCACGATCTGAGCCACCGCAACGCTGGCTTGGCCCTCGTGCCCAGGTACTTGGAGTCGTCACCCGCGCGCATGCCGACGCAGGTGAATTGACTGGGCCGGGTCGCTCGACGCCAGCAAGCCGCTGGCTCACGCCTTTGTCGTCACTGCAGTGGCCGAATTTCAAGGGTTTACGCGAGACCTGCACGACCTCACGGCTGAGCGCCTTATCAACGGCGCGGGCATCCCTATGCATCTCGTGCCACTGATGACGGAGGGGCTAGCCCCGGTCTTTCATGAGGGCGGCGGCGGCGTGGCCGGCTGAGCGGGGTGGAGACGCTGAGTGGGTGTGCGCTGATTGCGGGTACGACGTTGGGCCGGCTGACGCTGCCGGGCTGCGGTTCTCCGGTTCCTCTGGTGGTGGGTGGACGGGGTTGGTCAGGCGGCTTGGGGGATTGCGGCGATGTTGGCGAAGACCGCGACGATCGCGGCGGCCCATGGCCACGTCTGGGGGATCCGGAGCCGGCGTTGGCGTGCGCTGTTGGTGAGTCGGGCGGGCACGTGCAGGAACCGGTAGCGCAGCGCCTTCGGCTCACACGCGGCGAGGACCTTCGCGTCGCCGGTCAGGGCGAGCAGCCGGGCCCAGGCGACGAGGTCGGCGGCGATCGCGGTCAGCATCAGCCAGGTCTGGTTGATCGCGAACTCCCGCGACGGGAAGCGCCCGAGTCCGGTGTCTTTGGCATGGCGGATGCGGTCCTCGACGCCCGCGTGAGCACGGTGCCGGGCTTCGAGGAACGCGAGTTGCCCGACCGTCGTGTTGGTGACGAACGCCTGGTAGCGCCACCCGTCGCGCTCCTCGAACAGCGACAACTGCGCGCCGGGATGGGGGCGTTCGCGGCGCACGATGACTCGCATCCCAACCGGCCACCTCGCCAGCACGGCCGGGTCGATGAGTCCGGTGATCTCGGCGACGTCACCACCTTCCCGGACACCGCCGTCAGCATCGAGTGCCGGGACCCAGACCTTGCTCGGGACCAGCTGGATGGTCTCGCGGATCTGCTCGGTGATCGCGAACCCTATCGAGTAGTCGACGCTGCGGCCGCGGACCTGGTCTTGGGCGTGGAGCCAGTCCAGAAGCTGGTGGGAGGCACCGGCGCCGTCGGAGCGGATCAGCAGCTTCTTGCGGTGGACGGCGGGGACCTGGGCGATCGCCTCGGTGAGCACGGTGATGTGGTCAGCAGCGGTGTTCGATCCCGCCCGGCCGGTCCGCAACTGCGCGGCGAGGAACTCCTCGGTGTTGTCACACCACACCCCGAGCGGGTGGAACCCGAAGGTTCGCTTGTAGGTCGGCGACGCCTGTTCCTTCTCGCTATGCGCGACCACGATCGTGGCATCCACGTCGAGCACGACCAGCTCGCGGAGGTCGGTGCCGGCGACCCGCGAAGCGGGCAGCCCGCCCGGGAACACGGACCACACGTGACGGCGCACGCGCGCTCGGGCGGTCTGAATCTTCCCCAGTCGCGCCGGGGTGACCTCGTCCAGGGTGCGCCACACCGTCGGCGCCGAAGCGACCGGTCCGAGCACGCTGACCTGGTGACGCAGCACGTCGATGTCGGCGATCGCCTCCCCGCCGTCTGCGAGCATCACCGCGACGTCGGTCAGCACCCGGCCACGGTCGTGAACCGGGTTGAACGAGCGGCGCTTCATCGCCTTCGCCAGCTCCGAACTGAGTCCGGTCCGGTCAGCCAAGAGCCCCAACCCGACGCTGCCCGCGTGGGCCACCACGGCGACACCACCGGTAGACACAGACAGGCCAGCCGACCACGAAGTACGCTTCACCTACGGAGTGCCTTCCAGTTCGAGAATTCTTGAGACGTCGCAATCCCAAGTTTCCCTTGCTGGGCAGGCACTTCCGTGCTTCTACGCGCCGATCACACCGACAAGCCGTGAACGATCCGGGCTAACACGAGGAAGGCAGATTGATCGCGGCAACGCGGACCTAAGGGCCATCAAGTCGGACTTTGCGCGCCTAGGCCTCAGGCCGATGGACCTTGCCCGATACAACTCCTTCTGGGCGTCGCGGGATGGCTCGCGTTGATCGATCTATCAACGCGAGCACATGCCGATGAGCGTGTGACGGCAAACCGCCGTGGAAGAGGTCGTCCATGACGGACACGCCTGACTTGCTGCGCAGGTTCTGGGGCATCCGTCCCGCCGATGTCAAGCCGCTCGGGGGCGGGATGAACTCAGAGACCTGGGTGGTCGAGCATCAGGGATCGACATACGTCGCCAAGCGCGTTCCCGCGACTGAGATCGATGGCCTGTTGGCGGGGTGCGAGGTCGCCTCGGTGCTCGCTGACGCGGGGTTTGTCACGGGACGACCAGTGCCCACCACTGACGGAAGGCTTGTGGTGATCGAGCATGCTTTGGCGTTGCTCGAACATGTGCGTGGCCGCGAACTGGAGGGCGAGACTGATGAGGAGCAGCGCTGGATCGCCAGCACGCTGGCTGGTGTCCACGCGGCTGGCAGCCCGGCCATCGGTCTGAGCACCGCCACCTTCGCCGTGGACTGGCTCTCTCCACAGCTGACAGGCGTCGAGGCTCATCCCTGGCTCGCTCCTGCCATCGAGGCAGTGCGCGCCGAGACCGACCCCTTGACCGTCACCTGGTCGGTGCTGCACACCGATCCGTCACCCGAGGCGTTCATTCACAACGACAGCAACGGAGTGACCGGTCTGATCGATTGGGCCGGCGCAAAGCGGGGTCCGGTCCTCTACGACGTGGCGTCTGCGGTGATGTACCTAGGTGGTCCAGACCGCGCAACCGCGTTCCTCACCACCTACCGGACACACGGTCCCCTTGGGACCGACGAGATGCAGTTGCTCGATGCCTTCCGACGGTTCCGGTGGGTGGTGCAGGCCGCGTACTTCGCCTGGCGGTTGGCGGTCCGCGACCTAACTGGCGTGGCGGATCAGGCCGACAACGAGAAGGGGCTCAACGACGCCCGGCGGGGCCTAGCTGGACTTGGTCTAGACACCGCCTGAGCGTGCGTTCGCGCGCCGATGTCCCCGGCGCCATCTTCGCCTGCTTCTACGCGTGCCTTCTCGCTCCACTGGCACACGAGATGGCTATGCGGGCACTGCCACGGAAGCGCTCCGTCAAATCGATGACGCCCACGACATGTGGGTCGAGGGTGTGCGCGGCCTCGGCGCCGCAGGGCTTGCCCGGCCGCAAGGCCCCACGCAGCCACCCGAGTTCGCCGACGCGCCTTGGCCCAGCTCGTCTTGTATACGAATCTGGAGGTCATTCACCACGGTGCCGAGATCTGCCTGCTTCGTGACCTCTATCTGCGGCACCGTTCGTAGCAACGCGAGGGAGGAGCGTCCAGTTCCCAGACACGGCAATCCTGGCGTTGGAAGTCCGCGTCAACCGAGGTGCCACCGAGGTCAGCCGTCGA
Organism: Nocardioidaceae bacterium; assembly: GCA_030447865.1. Taxonomy (GTDB): domain Bacteria; phylum Actinomycetota; class Actinomycetes; order Propionibacteriales; family Nocardioidaceae; genus JAUJOE01. The sequence continues at coordinate 81,855 of JAUJOD010000003.1, read as the reverse complement.
AGACCTGGCGGCCGGGCAGCGTCCCAATCCAGACCCGGTTCTAATCTGAGCTGATGCTTGACCTTGGCGGAATCGACGTTGAGGAGATCGCCACTGCGCTCGCGGATCAGACCGACTATGACCATCGTTGGCTGCTCGACCCTCGAACGGGCCAGGTGGCGTTCTGGACCAGCGACACAGGCATCGACGGCGAGCACCCCGTCGAGATCGACGAGTTGGACCTCATTCCCATCGACCCGATCCCGTCCTACGTCTGGTATCAGGACATGGCCGACTTCGCTGAGGGCATCAGCGACGATGCGGCCGGCCAACGCCTGGCCAGGGCGCTTCAGGGGCGGGGAGCGTTCCGTCGGTTCAAGAACCAGCTCTATGAGCACCACCCCGAGCTGATCTCGCCCTGGCACGCCCTTCGCGACGCTCGAGCCCAGCGCCGCGCCGTCGATTGGCTCCTGGACCAAGGCCTCATCGACGACAGCGCCGCTGAGCAGTTCACGGCCGACCACCCAGATCCCGGCCTGCCCTGATGCCAGCACGCGTGACGACAGCTGCCCCCAGTAACCAAGCGCGTCACTTCACCGCGAGTGGGGCGACTACTGGTGTGCGTTGTGATATGCCGCCATCACCGACGGCGACACCCTGCCGCGCTCACTGACCATTAGCCCAGTTCGGCGGACCCAGGAACGGACGTGCGCCTTGTTCGCAGCGACGGCTGGTGCGGCGAAGCTCAGGAGGTCGCTCCCTTGGGTGGTCCCGCTTCGGTCGCCGCTAGACTCCACGCCTCATCGCAGGAGGCTACTCATGCGCGTTGAACAGGTGACGGACCCCGTGGCCTATCACGGTGAAGGGCCCGTCTGGTCGCCGCGGTGGGGCGGATTGCGCTGGGTCGACATGCTCGCCGGTGACCTTCTCTTGCTGAACGCCGACGGGGGCGTTGTCCGCCGCCACGTCGGCTCCGTCGTCGCCGCGGTGCGTCCGCGTCGCGGCGGCGGGGCGGTGCTTGGAGTCGAGCGTGGCTTCGCCCTCGAGGACCCGGACGGATCCATCACGTATCTGTCTGCGCTCTGGTCTAGCGCTGGGGTCCGGATGAACGAGGGCGGCTGTGACCCCGACGGCCGGTTCTACTGCGGCTCCATGGCGTACGACCAGCGGCCGGGCGCAGCGAACCTCTACCGACTCGATCCCGATCTGACCGTCCACACGGTGCTGACCGCGGTCACCATCTCCAACGGATTGGAGTGGAGCCCGGACGGGTCACGCGCCTACTACAACGACACCGTGACCCACCGCATCAGCGTCTTCGACTACGACTCCGACTCCGGGCTGACCAACCGCCGCAGCTTCGCCGAAATCCCCGATGGTGGCAGTCCCGACGGGTTGACCGTCGACTCGGAAGGTGGGGTGTGGACGGCCATCGCCGACGGCGGTTCCGTGCACCGGTACCGACCGAACGGTGTTCTCGATGAGGTCCTCGAGGTCCCGGCACGGAAGGTCACCGCGTGTGCTTTCGGGGGTGAGCGGCTGAATGAGCTGTTTATCACCACCTCACGCGAGGGGCTTCGGGACGGCGAGGACCCGCTGGCCGGGTCACTGTTCCGGGCCAATCCGGAGGTCACCGGCCTGCCGGTGCGGGAGTTCGCCGGGTGATCCGGAGGTTGATCGGCGGGCGCGGACGCAGACACAGGCTTCAGAGTTCGTAGGCCCTGTGCGGCATCTGGGTGCTGAACTTTCCACCGCTCACGTCGACGAGGGTTCCCGTGATGTACTGCGCCGCGTCGCTCGCCAGAAAGCAGACAAGGTCCGCCACGTCCTCAGGCCGACCCCACCGGCGCAGCGACAAGGTGTCCAACAACCGAGCCTGCGCCGGCTCCGGCATATCGGCGAACCCGTTCATGGCCGTGGGGATCATCCCGGGCGCATAGGCGTTCACAGTCACGTCCCACGGTCCGAGCTCGCTCGCCAGCACCCGGGTCAGCTGGACGACCGCGGCCTTCGACGCGGCGTACGCCGCGCTACCCACGCTCGGGACGATCGCAGCGAAGGACGCGGCGTTGATGATGCGCCCGCTGTGCTGTTCCTTCATCGTAGGGATCACGGCCTGCGACATGAGGAATGTCCCGGTCACGTTGACGTCGAACGCTCGCCGCCACTGTTCCAGGTCAAGGTCGGAAACGAGCCCCTCGACGTTCACCCCAGCGTTGTTGACCAGTACGTCGACCGCGCCGAACCGGTCCACGACCTCACCCACGGCATGCTGCACCGATCCGTGATCACTGACATCGCATTGCAACGAGTAGTAGTCGCCGGCGATCGCGTGGTCGTCCCCGAAGGCGACGTCGAGCGCGACGACACGGCTGCCCTCGATGTGAAACCGCTCGGTGACCGCTCGGCCGATACCGCGCCCGCCACCGGTCACCAGGACGACCTTTCCTGCGAGGTCCAGCAGCATGGGAACCCTTCTTCCCCTTGGAGGAGACTCTGACGGTATTCGACGAGAGGGAGAACATGCACGAGCTGACCGCCGAAGACCAGCGCGAGCCTCGGGGACCGGTGTTGTGGGTGACCGGTGGAGGGAGCGGCATGGGCCGGGCATCCGCACTGTCAGCGGCGTCACATGGGTGGCGTGTCGCCCTCACCGGGCGTCGGCCCACCCGGTTGCGGGCGGTGGCGCAGGAAGTCAAGGCGTCGGGAGGCGAGGTGCTTCTCCTCCCAGGCGACGTCCGGAGCATCGAGAACGTCACCGAATGCGCCACGGCGATCGAGCGGAGCTGGGGCCGCCTCGACGGCCTCGTGCTGGCAGCGGGCATGAACGCTCCACGTCGTACCTGGCAGGACCAGGACCTGCAGGAGTTGCGCGACATCGTCGAGACCAACCTCGTCTCGGTCGCCCGGGTCGTCCACCTCGCGCTCCCTCACCTAAGGAGGAGCGCGGGAACGATCGTCGTCATCTCCTCGTACGCGGGCTGGCGGTTCTCCGCCGGCGCGGGCGTGGCCTACAGCGCTAGCAAGACGGCTCTGGCGTCCTTGTGTCAGTCCCTGAACGCGCAGGAGGCCGCTTCAGGAGTGCGGGCCTGCCATCTCTGTCCTGGAGACGTCGACACGGAGTTCTTGGCGCAACGCCCCGAGGTTCCCGGCGCCCAGGCGCGCAGCGTCATGCTGACTGCCAATGACGTAGCCCGTGCGGTCCAGTTCGTGCTCGACTCCCCGGCTCATGTGCGCGTCGACGAACTCGTCATCAGCCCCGTGTCGCAGCACTGAGCCGAGGCTCGAGTGCGCTACCCCCCGCCGCCACGCGTCTCAAGTGACGTAGAACGCGGTGGTCGCTGGCATGACAGTGTTGACGCATGATTGATCAGTTCGCCAAGGAGTACCTGCACGAAGAGCTGCAGTGGACGCGCGAAAGCCTCGTCTGGAAGCTCGATGGCCTGTCCGAGTACGACATCCGACGCCCTCTGACGGCGACCGGCACCAACCTCCTCGGCCTGGTCAAACACCTGGCCACCTGGGAAGCCAGGTACCTCGGCGAGATCTTCAACCGGCCATTCCCAGACCCGCTGCCGGGTTGGCAGGACTCCGGCAGCTCCGACCTCTGGGTCACCGAGCACGAGAGCCGCGAGCAGATCATCGGCTTCTACCGGCGCGCTTGGGAACACGCAGACGCCACGATCCATGAACTACCCATCGATGCCCCCGGCCACGTGCCGTGGTTTCCACGTCCTGACGTGAAGCTGTTCAGCATCATGGTCCATGTACTCAACGACACCACCAGGCACGCCGGCCACGCGGACATCCTGCGCGAACAACTCGACGGTCAGACCGGGGTCGCCGCTGGACAGCAAGAGCAGATCGACACCATTGCCCGCGAGGCTCACTGCGCGAAGATCGACAAGGCAGCCAGAGCAGCTTCCCCAACTCGCGCCTGACTTCAACCCTCCTGGTCCACTGATCAGGAAGCCGGTCAGCGGAGCCTGGCAATCAAGATTCACCGTCGCCGGTTGGTGGATCCCGACCTGCCCGCTCCGTCCGCTTTGCTAGGACTTGTCCTGCAGATAGAGGTCTCGAAGCAGGCACACCTCGGCGCCGTGGTGAATGATCTCCACGCTGGTGTACAAGATCAGCCTCGCCATCGGCGCATCGGCGAACTCGGGTGGCGCCGTCGCGCCTTGTGGCCGGGCAAGCCCTGCCTCACCCAGGCCGCGGACACCCTCGACCCACTGGTCAAAGGCATCATCGAGCTGACCCAGCGCTTCCTTGGCGTTGCCCGCATAGGCGAAGGTCGCAACGCGCGCCGGCGGACCGCCGAAGTGGGTCCCGTTCGTCTCCGCGAGTCCAACTGTCAGGTGGGCGAGCCGCCAGGCGATCGTGGTCACCGGCTCCCCCTCGTGCGGGTCACCGTAATCCCAGGTGAAGTCTCCGTCCCCTAGTGACATCGGCGCCGAGCTGGTTCCGCGGCGGCTGATCGTCCAGCAGACGGGGACCGGCTGCCAGAAGTACTCGTCATCCGTCAGTCCGTTCAGTCGGGGCCGCAGTTGATGACGCCAATGCGACTCGACCTGATCAACAATCTCGGCGTTCCAGTCGACGTGCATTCCGAGATCGTATTCAGCACCCCGGCGCACCGTACGCCGAAACTACGGCTAGCCGACGCCCTCAAATGCCCTTCTGCCGCGATTCGCGCGTTCGGGCAACGTGCGTGCTTCCGGCTCCTTCGGTCCGTCGAGTGATGAACTGCGCCAACAGCACGCCCAGGAAGGTGAGTATGGGCGTTCGCGGTGCTCAGGCGTCGGACTCCCGCGGCGGTGCAGTGTCGGAGCGGATGTCGATGCGCCAGCCAGTCATGCGGGCCGCCAGCCGCGCGTTCTGGCCCTCCTTGCCGATCGCCAGCGACAGCTGGTAGTCGGGCACCACGACGCGGGCCGAGCGAGCCGCCTCGTCGACGATATGGACCGAGCTGACGCGGGCCGGCGACAGCGCGTGGGCAATCATTTCGGCCGGGTCGTCGGACCAGTCGACGATGTCGATCTTCTCGCCGTGCAGCTCAGCCATCACCGCCCGGACCCGCTGGCCCATGGGGCCGATGCACGCGCCCTTCGGGTTGATCCCCTCGACCGAGGTGCGCACCGCGATCTTGGTCCGGTGCCCGGCTTCCCGGGCGATTCCGGCGATCTCGACGGTGCCGTCAGCGATCTCCGGCACCTCGAGGGCGAACAGTTTCTTGACGAGGTTGGGGTGTGATCGGGACACCATCACCTGCGGCCCCTTGGGGCCCTTGCGCACCATCACGACCAGACAGCGGATGCGCTGGCCGTGGTCGTACCGCTCACCGGGGACGCGTTCGGCGGCGGGCAGCACCGCCTCGATCTTGCCGAGGTCGACGAAGACCATCGACGGGTCGCGACCTTGCTGGACGACGCCTGAGACGACGTCACCTTCCTTGCCGGAGAACTCCCCGAACCGCAGCTCGTCCTCCGCGTCGCGCAACCGCTGCAGGATCACCTGCCTGGCCGTGGTGGCGGCGATGCGGCCGAAGCCAGCGGGGGTGTCGTCCCACTCCCGGACGACCTCCCCGGACTCATCCCGCTCGAACGCCCGCACTGTCACGTGGCCGCTCTTGCGGTCCAGATCGACGCTGGCGTCCTCGTGGGCCCCCGGGGTGCGCTGGTAGGCCACCAACAGCGCCTGCTCGATCGCGTCGACGAGCACGTCGAGAGAGATCTCCTTCTCTCGCTCGAGGGAGCGCAGGATCGCCATGTCGATGTCCACGGCCTACTCCTTCCCACCCACGGGGGCGGTGTCCCCGCCTGAGTCGGGGACGGCTGCTCGGGGCCGGTTGAACTCGATCTCGACCTTCGCCTTGGCGACGTCGGCGTACGAGACCTGGCGTAGCGTGCCGTGGACCATGACGGTCGCGCCGTTCTCATCGGCTCCGACGATGCGCCCGGTGAAGTCAGCACCCTCCTGCGGCTGAACGCGGACCAACCGGTCGATGTTGCGGCGCCAGTGCCGAGGCTGGGTCAGGGGCCGGTCGACGCCAGGTGAGGTGACCTCGAGCGTGTAGGGGTGGTCGTCGAGCACCTCGTGTCGGTCGAGCAGTTCGCTCACCAGGGTCGTTGCCTCGGCGATCTCGTCGAGCGTGACCCCGCCGTCCTTGTCGACGAGCACCCGCACCAAGGTGCGACGGCCAGCGCTGGACACCTCGACGTCTTCAAGGTCGATGCCGGTGTCGCTGAGCGGCTGACTCAAGATGTCGGGGAGGGCTTCCTTGGGCTGTCGGCCGGTCACTGGCAGTCCTCTCGATCTTGTGTTGTCGTCGCGCGGTGTCAGCCTAGCCCGGACGGCGTCCCTGATGCAGGCGCGTTGGTACGGTCGCTGGATGCAAGCAGCGGCGTTCGACGACGACAAGGGGCCAGGCGGGGTGTCCGACACGGAGGCGGAGCAGTCAGCGACCTCGTTGACGAAGTCGTCAGCCCGCGAGCGCCTGCTGACCCGACGCCGGTTGATGTCATTGGCGAGTGCGGCGGGTGTCGTTGCGGGACTCAGCGGTTGCATGCCCTCTCGCGAACGCACGGGCCGACGCCGTACGCCGACACCCACCGATGCAGTCCGCGGTGACGTCGGGCTTCTCGTCACGGCCATCACTGGTGAGGAGTTGCTGTTGGCCTACTGCGCCGCGGTGATCGACCGGCACCCGGAGCTGGCGGCTGTCGTGCGGCCGGTCCACCAACGGCAGCGAGAGCACGTCGACGTACTGCGGTCGGCCCTGCGCCGGCTCGACCCGCCCCCGGCACCGCGCCGGTTCGTCGTACCCGCGGGTCGCAGGTCCGCCCAGGCGAGGCTCGTCCGGAGAATCGACGCCGCCCGGCGCGACCGATTCGACGACTGCCTGGCCGCGGAGTCCGGTCCGCTCGCCCGGCTCCTCGCGTCGGCGGCGGCTTCCCACGCCGTCACCGCCGACCTGCTTCGGGTGCAGCGGTGACAGCCTTGGCGGCGTTGCAGGACTGCCTGGCTGCAGAGCACGCCGCGATCTATGGGTACGGCGTCCTCGGCGGCGTCCTGGGCGGTGACAACAACGCGGCGAGCGACCAGGCGCTGGCCACCGCCGGCTACGTCGCGCACCGCACCAGACGAGACGAGCTGACCGCTCTGATCACCGGCTTGGACGCCGACCCGGTACCGGCAGAACCTGCCTACGCCACACCTTTCCCGATCACAGGAACTCCAGACTGTCGCCGACTCGGCCGACACATCGAGCACCGCACAGCGGCGGTCTACTCGTTCGCGGTGGCGGAGACCGTGCGCGGCACCCGCCGGATGCTCGCCAGCGCCTTGTTGGACGCCGCTCGCCGCGAGGTCCGCTGGGGCGGCGAGGCGCAAGCCTTCCCTGGGGTCACCGACAGCTGACTCTGTCAAAGCGGCAGGGCGAGGCTCGCCGGGCCACGCGGAAAGCGGCGGCCGCGGAGTCGCCTCCGGGGCCGCCGCTCACCAATCACCTGGCTTCAGCGATTAAGCACGGAACTACGCGCGGTACGCCGTCCACATCTGCGAGATGCGCGAGGACTGGTTGGGCGTGAACTGGTTGTAGCAGTTGTCGTAGCTGTAGTCCATGTAGTTGTGGATGGGGTCAAGACCAGGCAGCGAGCACGAGTCGCGACCCGCGGGGCAACCATTCGTCGAGCTGCCCTGCGCCGGGGTGTCGGCCACCTCGTCGTTCGTCGCTGTGCAACCGCCCTGGAACGTGTGGTAGAGCCCGAACCAGTGGCCCGCTTCGTGCGCCGCCGTCTTGCCCTGGTTGTAGTTGGCGATCCCACCGCCGGGAAGCGAGTCGTAGTGCACCCGGATGCCGTCGATCCTTGGGTTCGCCGCGTAGTCCCACGGGAACGTCGCGATGCCCAGGTATCTGAAGTCGACAAGCCAGATGTTCAGCGCGTTCGCACCGCCAAGCCGGGTCTTTGCCCGGTAGGTGGTGCTCTGCTTGTCCTGGTGCCACTGGTTGTTGAAGTAGTCGGTGCGCTTCGCGAGGTAGAACGTGAAGCCGGTGTTCGCCGCCGCGGTGGACTCCTGCCCGCCGAAGTCTTGGTTCAGCTCGGCGATCTGGTCGGCGATCTGCTGGTCGGTCACGTTGCCGTTGCCAGCCGAATCGCGCATCACGTGCACATAGACCGGGATGTTGGCCGAGGCGAGGGTCGTCGTGGTCTCGGCGGTTGTGAAGTAACCCTTACGGGCCAGGATGCGGTCAGTGCGCAGCGCGATCGCCCGCTGCTCACGCAGGCTCACCTCGCGGGTGTCCTGGCCACGGATGGCGGCCTCGGACCGGGCAGCGGCGCTCGTCGCTGCAGGGCGGATGCACTCGCGCTGGCCGCCGTCGCTGCGGTTCATGGCCTGCGCCGGGGCGGCGCTCACCGAGATTGCGAGGGCGGTTGCCCCCAGCACCGCAGCGGCGTGGGTACGAAGACGGGTCATGTAGGAGTCCTTGCTGTGTGTGCTCGCGTGGTCGCGCTCAATCGCCTTGCGAAGCATAGGGGTCAATCGGCGGTTTTGGGAACACCTACCGCCAAACTTGTTGCGTGGCGCAGTACTCTCCGCAAGATCAGAGCCGCAAACACGCCCCGCCCCGCCCCCCAAGGATCCGAGCCTGGCGCCGCTAGGACGACGGAGGACTCGGATCTTGGCGCAAGAGCCGGGTGAGCTGGTCAGCGGCTGACCCGACGGGCACGTCGTCTCGGCCCGCCGTAGCGCGGTCTCTGATCTCGACCAGACCGTCGGCGAGGCCCTTGCCGACGACGACGATCGTCGGCACCCCGATCAGTTCGGCGTCGGTGAACTTCACGCCGGGTGAGACCTTGCGCCGGTCGTCGAGCAGCACCGTCAGGCCCGCTGTCTCCAGCTCCGCCGTGAGCCGTTCGGCGGTCTCGTAGACCTCCGGCTCCTTGCCGGTGGCGACCAGGTGTACGTCGGCCGGGCTCACCTCGCGCGGCCAGATAATGCCGGCCGCGTCGTGCGAGCTCTCCACCAGCGCAGCGACGGCGCGGGAGACGCCGACGCCGTACGAGCCCATCGTCACAGTTACCAACCGGCCGTTCTCGTCAAGAACCTGCAGCCCGAGCGCCTCGGCGAACCGCTTGCCCAGCTGGAAGATATGGCCCATCTCGATGCCGCGGGCGAGCACCAGCGCCGCCCCGTCGACCGGGCAGCTGTCGCCCTCACGCACGTCGGCCGCCTCGATCGTGCCGTCAGCGCGGAAGTCGCGACCAGCGACCAGATCGATGACGTGGCTGCCGTCGACGTCGGCGCCGGTGACCCACCGAGTGCCCTCGACGACGCGGGGGTCGACCAGGTAGCGAATCCGCGACGGGTTCTTCGCGCCTAGCACGCCGGGGCCGATGTAGCCCCTGACCAGCGTCGGGTGGGCGGCGAAGTCGGTGTCGGTGAAGGGCTCGGCGTCCGCAGGCTCGAGCTGGGCTTGCAGCCGCTTCATGTCCACGTCGCGATCGCCCGGCACGCCGACCGCCAGCGGCTCCCGCGTGCCGTCGGGGTGGACGACCATCACGACGACGTTCTTCAGAGTGTCGTGAGCCGCCCACTTGCGGTCGTCGCGGGGAAAGGCGTCGTTGAGGTGGTCGACCAGCGTCTGGATGGTCGGGGTGTCGGGGGTGTCTTCGACGTGCGCGGCGGGCACGTCGTCGTACGGCAGCTCCGGAGGAACGGCAACCCGCACGGCTTCGACGTTCGCGGCGTAGTCGCAGCCGCTGCACCGGACGTAGGTATCCTCGCCGTTGACGGCGTTGGCGAGGAACTCCTCGCTGGCCGAGCCGCCCATCGCACCCGACATCGCCTTAACGATGACGTAGTCGAGGCCGAGCCGGTCGAAGATCTTGATGTAGGCGTTGCGGTGGGCCTCATACGACTGAAGGAACGCCTCGTCGGTGACGTCGAACGAGTAGGAGTCCTTCATCACGAACTCGCGACCGCGCAAGAGGCCTGCCCTGGGTCGCGGCTCGTCGCGGTACTTGGTCTGGATCTGGTACAGCGACAGCGGTAGGTCCTTGTAGGACGAGTAGAGGTCCTTGACCAGCAGCGTGAACATCTCCTCATGCGTCGGACCGAGGAGGTAGTCCGCACCCTTGCGGTCCTTGAGCCGGAAGATGCTGGGGCCGTAATCGGTCCACCGGTTCGACGCCTCGTAGGGTTCGCGGGGCAGGAGCGCCGGAAAGTGCACCTCCTGCGCGCCCATGGCGTCCATCTCCTCGCGCACGATCCGCTCCACGTTGCGCAGCACCCGGTAACCCAGCGGCAGCCAGGAGTAGATGCCGGGCGCCGCCCGCCGGATGTAGCCGCCGCGGACGAGGAGGCGGTGGCTCGGCAGCTCTGCGTCGACCGGGTCCTCGCGCAGGGTGCGAAGGAACAGCGACGACATACGCAACGGCACAGCGACTCCTCGTGGGGGGTGATGCGGATGTGCGGTTGAGGATACGCCGAGACCCCAGCAGCCTCACCCGAGTTTCACGTACGGCGACCGGCCGGGCTACTCCCCTTCGACGACGCCGGAGGAAAAGGCGTGCTCGAGGTTGATCGCTGCCCTGACCCGCTGCCTGGTCGCGGCAAGCTCGGCGTGCCACTCGGCGTCGGACGGGTCGGTCAGGCTCAGCGGCACGTTGAGCAGCCGCATCGGGTGGACCTCGTCGAAGGGCGTGATCATCGTCGGGATGTATTCGAGCTTCGTGACCCGGAAGCTGCCGTCGCGCCGCTCACGGAACGTCACCCGGCAGGTGGCGCCGTCGTAGACACCCTCAACGGCGGTGTCCTGCTGGGCCACCGCGTTGCCGAGGCCGTAGACGACCCAGGTTCCGTTGACCCGGTCGTACGGTTGCACGACGTGGGCGTGGTGGCCGTAGATGAAGTCGATGTCGGGCGACTTGGTGAGCTGCTCTGCGACGGCGACCTGGTCGCTCGACGGTTCATGGGTGTACTCCAGGCCCCAGTGCAGAGCCACCACGACAATGTCCGCACCCGCCGCCTTCGCCTTGGCCGCCATCCGTAGGATCTTGTCGGGTCTGATCAGCGGCACCGACCACGGCGCCTCGTCGGGCAGCGGGATGCCGTTCGTGCCGTACGTCGCGGAGATGACGCCGACCGAGACGCCCCCCACGTCCAGCACCAGCGGCGTGATCGACTCCCGTCTCGTCTCGGCCGTCCCGGCAGTGGCGATGCCCGCCTGGTCAAAGTCGCGCAGGGTGCGGACGAGGCCCTCGAAGCCCTGGTCGATGCTGTGGTTGGAAGCGGTCGTACATGCGTCATAACCGGACCACTTCAACGCCGGCACGATCGCCGGTGGCGCCGAGAAGACGGGGTAGCTGTAGAACGGACCGCCCGGCGGAGCCAACGGCGTCTCCATGTGACATATGGCGAGGTCGGCTCTCGACACGACCGGCCGCATGTCGCCGAGCAGCGGCCGGAAGTCCAGAACACCGCGCCCGGTGTTCGCTGCGTCGATGCGCGCGGTGTCCCACAACCCGGAGTGCAGCAACATGTCGCCGCTCATCACCATGGTGATCTCGCGCGGCTCGAACGGCTCCCGAGTCGGAGGAGGGCCGGACGGCTTCCCGCCCCCAGGGGGCGTGGAGTGGTCGGGGCCCGACGGGCCCCCGGACATCGTGGAGGACGCGGGGTTGTCAGGGCTCGAGGAGCGCCCGCCGGTTCGACTCGAGTCGGGTGCGGTCGGCGTACACGCGGCGAGCAGACCCACCGCCAGCGCGCCCGCCAATGCCCGCGCAGTTCGGCGTCGGGGCAGGTCAAAGCGCGCGCGGTCGCCAGGGCGTGTTCGGTGAGGCCGGGTTCGCCGGGTCATTCCCACAGCATGACAGCCGGTGCCGCTCGGAGCGCGTAGGCTCCGGTCGCAGGAGGTGACGGCAGCGTGGCGACGACGCAGCAACGCGCGCGCGTTCTCGGCCCGACCGACCTCCCCGAAGTCCGTCGCCTCCTCGCCCGAGACCCCGTCACCCATGTGTTCGTCGATCACCGCGTTCGGGTGACCCAGCTCGAACCCCGCTGGCTCGGTGGCGAGGTCTGGGGGTACGGCGACGAGCGGGGGCTCGCGGCGCTGTGTCACGCCGCGGCGAACCTGTCGCCGGTCGAGGCCAGCGCGGACGCACTCGCCGCCTTCGCGGCTCTGGCGTTGGCCCAGGGCCGAAAGTGCGGCTCGATCATGGGCCCGCACCAGCAGGTCATGGACCTGTGGCGGCTGCTCGAACAGGAGTGGGGCCCGGCGCGGTCGGTCCGGCCGCGGCAACCGTTCCTAGTGCTGCAATCGACGCCACGGGTGCCGCCGTCATCCGACGTACGCCGAGCCCGTGCCCGCGACATCGACGCCTTGTATCCCGCCTGCGTGGCGATGTACACGGAGGAACTGGGCGTCTCCCCCGAGGCGGGTGGTGGGGCGGAGGCGTACCGGGCTCGGATTGCTCAACTCATCTCCCGAGGCCATGCCTTCGTGCACCTCCGCGGCGACGAGGTGGTGTTCAAGGCCGAGCTGGGCGCGGTCACGCCGCACGCCAGCCAGCTGCAAAGCGTGTGGGTGAACCCGCGCTACCGCGGCCATGGGTTGGCCGCTGCTGGCGTGGCGGCGGTCTGCGCGGCGGCGCTGAAGGACTTCGCCCCGGTGGTGTCGCTCTACGTCAACGAGCACAATGAACCGGCTCGCCGTGCCTACGACCGGGTCGGCTTCACCGAGACCGGCCGATTCGCGACCATCCTGTTCTGAGTGTGAGCCCGCTAGCGCGGCGTGACTTTGATGATCTTGTCGGCGCCGCTGCCGTTGGCCGTGGTGACCAGCAGCGCCCCCGACTTCGTCTGTACGACAGAGCGCAGGCGCCCGTAGGTTCCGTTGGTCACGGCCGGCACCCGGGCTCCCACGAACCGGCCGCCGTCGAACCGCAGGAACACCAGCTTGGAGGCTTTCAGGGCGCACACCGCGAGGGTCCCGCGGTAGCTGCCCCACTGCGCGCCCCGCACCCAGGTTGCGCCGGACGTCGCGATGGTGGGATAGCCGGACTTCCAGCGCGCACCGTGCTGGCGGCCGGGGAGACTGAAGTCGGTCATCGGAACCGACTCGTCGTATCCGGGGCCCGGATCCCACCCGTAGTTAGCTCCGGGTAAGAGCCGGTTCACCTCGTCGTCACGCTCGGTGCCGTGCTCTACTGACCACATCCGGTCGCCGGGGCGGAACGCCAACCCCTGCACGTTGCGGTGTCCGTAGGTGTAGATGTAGCGCCGGTGGCGGTTCTCGGCGTTGGGCCACGGGTTCGTCGGCCACGGCTTTCCGGTGAAGCGGTTGAGGCGCAGCACCTTGCCGTTGAGGCTCTTCAGGTCTTGCGGGTGGGTGCTGACCGCGGCGTCACCGGTGCCGACGTACAAAGCACCGGTCGGGTCGAACCGCAGCCGGCAGCCCCCGTGGCGGCCATCGGTGATGTCGATGTCGGTGAGCAGCGGCCCGATACGACGAGCGTCGGTGCGGGCTTCGTTGAGCCGCCAGGCGACGACGCGCACCTCGGGGTGGTCGCCTGCGTAGAAGCCGGTGCAGGTGTAGAAGCGGTCGTTCGTGGCGACTCGGGGGTCGGCGACTATCGACATCATGCCGGTCTCACCCGAGGACCAAAAGCCTGCCGGCGAGTCGGCCAGCACCCGCCGTTGCCCCGGGGCGGTACGCAACAGGATGCGTTGCCGGTCACGTTCGGTGATCAGCCAGGCGCCGCTCGGGAGAACCGCGACGTCCCAGGGGATGTCGAGTCCCTGCGACACCACGCGCGCCCTAAAGGCCGGGGTAGCCGCAGCGGTGGCGCCAGCGTTCGGCGCAGTGGCGCTCGGGCGAGATGCAGCCGTCAACTCAACGCCGGGGACGAGCGCACGGGGTGAGCCAGCAGCACCGCGCTGCTGAGCCGTGGACGTTACCGAGCCGAGGGAGGCTGGTGCAGCGGTGGCAGGGAGCAAAGCCGCCAGCAGGGTTGCTGCCGCTAACGCTACGACCTGCGCCGAAGGCACGTTACGAAGGCGATTCATGACGCACAGTAAACCTTGCCTCAACCGAGATTGTCACGGCGACGACCCATCCGACTGCCGGCCCTCGCCGACTGCACCCGCGACCGTCTACCGCGATACGGCGGTAGACGGCTGGTGGATAACTCCATCCTCAACCCTCTACCGCGATGAGCCGGTAAACGTACGCCGTCAGGGTGCCGGCGGCACCTGATGTATCTGAACCTGTTGGTCGTCGGGGTCGGTCACCGTGAGGAACGCGCCGAACTCCTCCCGCGTGATCGGAGCTTCGAAGCCGCTCTCGGCGAGGCGTCGCGCCACATCGGTCAGCGCCTCGGTGGTCTCGAAGGTCAGCTGAACGGTGGCAGCCCCGGCCTTCTCCACGATTGGCAGATCTTCGGCGTACACGTAGTGCAGCCCCACCAGGCCGTGCTCGCCATCGGCGGCGGCGTACGTCACGTAGTGCTCGTCAGACCCACCGCGTCTTGCCAGACCGAGAGCCTCCAAGAAACCACAGTAGGGACCCTGCGGGTCGGTGAACCGTACCGGTGAGACTCGCAGCGCGCTCGGCTCGACCTCGTCATCAAGGCGGCGGTAGCCGTAGAGGTCCTCTGACTGCTCGTTCACGGTGATGGTGTCACCGACGGGATCACGGCAGTCCAACGCTCGACCGTACGCCTCGTCGTACACAGTGACCGCCTCGACGCCGGCCGTCTTGAGCCGATCAGCCAGGGTGTCGACGTCGTCCGTCTCGAAGCTGAGATGTGTCTCCCCAGGCCCCGCTCCCTTCGCCGAGGTCGCGGCCGAGTGCAATGCGGCCATGCCGCCGCCGGAAACCATGTCGACCCAGCCGCCCGCCTCCGCCTCGATGCGGGGCCGCAACCCCAGCAACTCGAGAAACGCCTGCATTGCCTTGACGTCGTCGGTGAATCGAATCGGTTGCACCACGATCGCGCTCATCCTCTGGCCTCTCCATGTCTGCTCAGGTACTCGGTGAGGGCACGCTCGACGAGGGCCGACAGGCTGGTGTTCTCGTCGATGGCCTTGTGTTTTGTACGGCGGACCAGGTCGCCCGGCAGGTAGACGTTGAACTGTGCCTTGCCCGGTCCTTTCTCGGCTGCTCCCATGGCTAAAAAGATAGCATGCTAGCAAGCGAGCGTCAATGTCCGAGTCATTCCGCTGCGGGCCGCCCAATCCGCCGAGACGTCAATATGCTGCCGACACGCCGACGGCCTTCGGCCGTTGCTGACGTGTCGGCGGAAGGGGAGAGGTCAGGAGACGGTGACGACCGGTGAGCCGGGAGCTACGGACTGACCGGCGTCGTCGATGGGCGCTCCCATTTCGTCAGCTATGCGCATGGCCTCCTCGATGAGGGTCTCGACGATCATCGACTCGGGCACGGTCTTGATGACCTGACCCTTGACGAAGATCTGGCCCTTCCCGTTGCCCGAGGCAACGCCAAGGTCAGCCTCGCGGGCTTCGCCCGGACCGTTAACCACACAGCCCATTACGGCTACCCGGAGCGGCACCTCCATGCCTTCGAGCCCGGCGGTGACCTGGTCGGCCAGCGTGTAGACGTCCACCTGAGCCCGGCCGCACGACGGGCAGGACACGATCTCCAGCCGCCGCTGCCTCAGGTTGAGCGACTCGAGAATCTGCAGACCGACCTTGACCTCTTCGACCGGAGGCGCGGACAGGGAGACGCGGATCGTGTCGCCGATGCCCTGCGACAGCAGCGCACCGAAGGCAACCGCTGACTTGATCGTGCCCTGGAAGGCGGGACCGGCCTCGGTGACGCCCAGGTGCAGCGGCCAGTCCCCCGCCTCCGACAGCAGCTCGTATGCGCGCACCATGACGACCGGGTCGTTGTGCTTGACCGAGATCTTGAAGTCGTGGAAGTCGTGCTCCTCGAACAGCGACGCCTCCCAGACAGCTGACTCCACCAGCGCCTCCGGGGTCGCCTTGCCGTACTTCTGCAGCAGCCGGGGGTCGAGCGAGCCCGCGTTGACGCCGATCCGGATCGAGGTGCCACGGTCCTTTGCCGCGGCGGCGATCTCCTTGACCTGGTCGTCGAACTTGCGGATGTTGCCGGGGTTCACCCGGACCGCCGCACAGCCGGCGTCGATCGCCGCGAACACGTACTTCGGCTGGAAGTGGATGTCGGCGATGACAGGGATCTGCGAGTGCTGCGCGATCGCCGGCAGCGCTTCGGCGTCGTCTTGGCTGGGGCACGCCACTCGCACGATGTCGCACCCCGAGGCCGTCAGTTCGGCGATCTGCTGCAGGGTCGCGTTGACGTCGGCGGTGAGCGTCGTCGTCATCGACTGCACGGAGATCGGCGCGTCGCCGCCGACGAGCACCTTGCCGACCCTGATCTGTCGGGTCGTACGCCGCGGCGCCAGCACGGGAGGGGGCGCGGCCGGCATACCGAGATCAATGCTGGTCATGCGCTCACCCGCTCAGCGTTATGGGGTTGACGATGTCGGCCCAAATCAGTACCACGCCCATCACGATCAGCACGCTCGCCGCGGCGTAGGCGACGGGCAGCAGCTGCGCGACATCGGCGTAGCCAGGGTCAGGCCGGCCGCGTAGGCGAGCGAGGCCGCGGCGGACGGCCTCGTAGAGGGCGCCGGCGATGTGCCCACCGTCGAGCGGCAGCAACGGAAGGAAGTTGAACAGCGCCACGAACAAGTTGACGATGCCGAGCAGCAGCAGCAGCATCGCCCAACGGTCGACGACGTCGATCCGCTGTTCAGACGCCACCTCTCCGGCGATGCGGCTCGCGCCAACCACGCTCATCGGACTCTCGTCGTCACGCTCCTCCACGAGTAGCGCAGCCTGGAAGACCCCGACCATGCGCTCGGGCATCTGGAGCACCGCGACACCGGTGCGCTTGGTGTAGTCCCACATCGTCGACGCGACGTACCCCAGACCCTTCCGGTCGCGGACCTCATCGGGAGTGACGCCCAGGAAGCCGACCTCGACGAACTTCTCGGGGTCATCGAGGTCGTACCGCTCCGACACGATGGTGTTCGTGCTCAGGGTCAGAGGTTTTCCAGCGCGGTCGACGACGACGTCGATGCGGCCACCGGCGCTGGCCCGGATGCCTGCGGAGAACTCGTCCCAGCTGTCCATCTTCTCGCCGTTGAGCGACACGATGCGGTCACCCACCCGGAATCCCGCTTCGCGGGCCGGTGACACCGGGTCGGGGTTCTCGGCCGGCGGCACCACGCAGGGACGCAGGCCTTCACGTGCGGGGATGACGCAGTCGGAGACATCGCTGACCACCAGCGTCGGCTCCTTGGCCCCGATGCCCATGAACACGCCGCCGAGCAGCAATACGGCGAGCACGACGTTGGTGAGCGGCCCGCCCGACATCACGATGACCTTCTGCCACCACGGCTTGCGGTAGAACAGCCGGGACTCCTCGACCTCGTTGGCGGACTCGCGTTCGAGCGCTCGCGCGTCGGCGATCAGCTTGCCGAAGAACCCGTGCGTGATCCCCTTGACCCGGCCGTCCGCGTCACGTTTCGCCGGCGGCAGCATGCCGACCATGCGGATGAAGCCGCCGAGCGGGAACATCTTCACGCCGTACTCTGTCTCGCCCCGCTTCGTCGACCACAGCGTCTTGCCGAACCCCACGAAGTACTGCGTGACCTTGATGCCGAACTTCTTGGCCGGCACCATGTGCCCGACCTCATGCAGCGCGATCGACGCCAAGAGGCCGAGCAGGAACAGCACAACGCCGAGCGTGTAGACCAGCGCGCTCATGTCGGTGGTGCCTCTCCTGGTGTCGTGGGGGCGATCAGCTCAGCCGCCCGCTGCCGCGCCCATCGGTCTGCGGCCAGCACGTCGTCGACGGTGAGTTCGCCCTCCACAGAGGGTACGTCGTCGCGCGTCAGCACCGCAGAGACCGTGTCGATGATGCCGAGGTAGGGCAGCCGGTCGGCGAGGAACGCCTCGATGCAGACCTCGTTGGCTGCGTTGTAGATCGCCGGTGCCACCCCCCCGCGCCTTCCCGCCGCTATCGCCAGCGGCAGGCCGGGGAACGCCTCGGTGTCCACCGGCTCGAAGTCCCAGGACTGGGCCTCGGCCCAGTCGACCGGTGGGGCGGCCCCTTCCACCCGGTCGGGCCAGTGCAGGGCCAGGCTGATCGGCAGCTTCATGTCGGGCGGCGAGGCCTGCGCCAACGTCGACCCGTCGTGGAACTCCACCATGGAGTGCACGATCGACTGTGGGTGGACGACGACCTCGATCCGGTCGTAGTCGATGCCGAACAGCAGGTGCGCCTCGATGACCTCCAGGCCCTTGTTGACCAGTGTCGATGAGTTGGCGGTGACGACCGGACCCATGTTCCAGGTGGGGTGGGCCAGCGCCTCGCGCGCCGTGACGTCGGTGAGCTCGGCGCGGCGGCGGCCGCGGAACGGGCCACCACTGGCGGTGATCACGAGTCGACGTACCTCTTCGCTTCGGCCGCCGCGCAGGCACTGGGCCAGCGCGGAGTGCTCGGAGTCGACCGGCACGATCTGACCCGGCTTGGCGGCATCGGTCACCAGGTCGCCACCGATGATCAGCGACTCCTTGTTGGCCAAGGCCAGCGTCGAGCCGGCGGCCAATGCGGCGAGGGTGGGACGCAGGCCGACGGCGCCCGTCATACCGTTGAGGACCACGTCGCACGGCAGCTCGGCTATCTGCTCGGCGGCGTCGGGGCCGACCAGCACCCTGGGCAACGCGAAGTCGCCGGCGGAGTAGCCGTGCCGCTGAGCCGCGGCATACAAGGCGAGCTGCAGGTCTTCGGCGGCGGTGCCGCGCGCCACCCCGACCACGGGGACTCCGAACTCGAGGCTCTGCGCCGCCAACAGCTCCGGCTGCGCGCCGCCGGCCGCCAGCCCGACGACGCGGAACAGGTGCGGGTTGGCGCGGATGACGTCAAGGGCTTGGGTGCCGATTGACCCCGTGGATCCGAGGACCACGACGTCGCGGCGGGCGCTCACTGGGTTCTCACCTGTCGATTCTCGCGCACGCGGCATGCGGTTGCCGAAGCAGCGCCGACGGGAACCCTGACCGAAGTCGCTCGTGACCGTCGTTTTGAGCGTCTGGCCGGTACTTCGGTCAGGGTTTTGGCAGGAAGGGCGACGAGCGCCGGTGGACTAAAGGTCGAGACCCGTCAGCACCATGACCCGCTCGTAGGAGTAGTCCTGCATGGCGTAGCGCACGCCCTCGCGGCCCACGCCCGACTGCTTGACTCCGCCGTAGGGCATCTGGTCGGCCCGGTAGCTCGGCACGTCCCCGATGATCACCCCACCGACCTCCAGGTCGCGGTGCGCGCGGAACGCCGTCTGCAGGTCGTGGGTGAATACCCCGGCCTGCAGTCCGTACGGCGATGCGTTCACCTTGTCGAACGCCGTCGCCTCGTCTGGCACCGGTTCGATCATCATGACCGGCCCGAACACCTCCTCGCACGACACCTTGGCGTCCGACGCCACCCCCTCGAGGACGGTCGGCTCGACAGTCGTACCGTCGCGACCACCGCCCGTCAGCAACTGAGCGCCGGAGTCGACCGCCTCCCTCACCCAGCTCGCGATGCGGTCAGCCGCGTCGGCGTTGATGACAGGCCCGACCTGGGTCTCGTCGTCGGCGGGGTCACCGGTGACGAGGCCCTCGACGGCGGTGACGAGACGGGACTTGAAGGCGTCGTAGACGCTCTCGTCGACGAACACCCGCTGCACACCGATGCACGACTGCCCGGCCTGGTAGTTCGAGAACGTCGCGATGCGGGTTGCAACCCAGTCCAGGTCGGACTTGCTGGACCAGTCGCCGCATACGACGGCCGCCGCGTTTCCGCCCAGCTCGAGCGTGACGTGTTTGTGCGGCACCGCCTGCCGGATCTGCCAGCCGACCGGGCCCGACCCGGTGAACGACACCACCGGCATCCTTTCGTCGGCGACGAGACCCGCGGCCCGGTCGTTGGGCACGTTGATCACGCTGAGCATGCCCGCAGGCAGATCGGTCTCCGCCACCAGCTCGGCCAGCAGCAGGGCCGACAGCGGCGTCTTCGGTGCCGGCTTCACGACGACCGGAGCGCCCACCGCCAATGCAGGCGCGACCTTGTGAGCCACCAGGTTGAGTGGGAAGTTGAACGGCGAGATCGCCAGCACTACCCCCTTCGGCATTCGGCGTACGTAGGCGAGCCGCCCGGCAGCTGCCTTGTCGGTGTCGAGCCGCAGCGCCTCGCCGGACCAGCGCCGGGTCTCCTCAGCCGCCAGCCGGAACACCGAAACCGCCCGGCTCACCTCAACGCGCGACCACAGAATCGGCTTGCCGTTCTCGGCGGTGATGAGCTGGGCGAACTCCTCGGCGCGGTCGGCGATCGCGTCGCTGACATGCGCAAGGGCGTCAGCGCGGACGTGGATCGGGAGCCGAGCGGCTTCCTCCCGGAGGTCAGCGGCTGCAGCCACCGTCTGCTCGACGTGCTCCGCAGAGGCCCAGCTGGTCGCGGCGACGACGCGGCCGTCGTACGGGCTCGTGATCTCTACCGACTCGGGCCCGTCGACGGGCTTGCCGGCTACCCACAGCGGAAAGGTGCGTGTCATACCCTCGACGCTAACCCGCCGGCGTGCCCAGCGTTAGCCCCAAATGCCGCGACCTGTCAGAACGAGCTCGACCTATAGGCCGACTGGAGACTGACAAGTCCGGAGCGGGCTGGGGGTTCACTGCTCGCGCATCGACCAGGGGGAGCCGTACTCGGTCAGCAGGTCGAGGAACGGCACGGCGTCGAACGCCTCCGGGCCAAGCACCCCTGCTCCCTTCCAGGTGCCGTTTGCCAGCAGCTCCAGTGCCACCACCGGGTTGATCGCGGTTTGCCACACCACGCACTGGTGGCCGTACTCGCGCATCGACACGTCGTTGTCGACGACGTGATACAGGTACGTCGACCGCGGCTGGCCGTCCTTACCTGTCCCCGTGACGAGGACGCCGGCGCATGTCTTGCCGTGCATCTTGTCGCCGAGGGTCGCCGGGTCGGGAAGCGCCGCAGCGACCACGTCGCGTGGGCTCACCTCCACGGCCCCGACCCGCAGCT
Source organism: Nocardioidaceae bacterium (assembly GCA_030447865.1). GTDB lineage: Bacteria > Actinomycetota > Actinomycetes > Propionibacteriales > Nocardioidaceae > JAUJOE01. Next base: position 60,749 of record JAUJOD010000003.1, on the reverse strand, counting down.
TGTCGGTCCGGTCAAGGCCGAGCTTGTGCAGCGTCTTCAGGACGCCGATGAACTCATCGCCAAGCCCGTACTTGAAGGTCACACGCTTGGCATCGATCCAGCGTGGCATCAGCAGCACTTCCTCGTGCTCGACGTGCACGCACTCGACCGGACCGATGCCCTCGGGGAAGTCGAACACCTCCGGCTCGCTGAACGGTTCAGTCGTGTACCAGCCCGTGCCGCGCTCATAGATCACCGGCGGATTGAGACACTCCTCGATCGTGGTCCAGATGGAGAACGACGGCGCGAAGTCGTAGCCGTCGACGGTCAAGTTTGAGCCGTCGCGAGTGCCGAGCTCGTCGACGTCGCTGAACACGTGGTCGGCGGCGTACCGGGCAAACACGTCGGACAGCCCCGGCTCGACGCCCATGCCGACGAGTGCCAACCGGCCCGCCTGCTCCCACTGGTCGGCAACTTCGAACTGCTCATCGCCCAGCTTGACTCCGGGCCGCGAGTAGGGCTGCGACGGGTGGGGCTTGGACAGGCTCATCGCCATGTCGAGATAGTCCGCACCACCGGCGAAGGCGCCGTTGAAGATCGGCAGCACGAAGCGGGGGTCGACAGCGTTCAGCACGTGCGTGATGGCGTGCTCGCGCGCCAACGCCGTCACCGACTGCGCATCGGAGGCGTCGACGTAGGCGCTGGTGAACCGTCCGTCTTCCGCTGCTGCCCGCTGCGCCCGCGACTCGTCATAGTCGGCGATCACGATCTGCTCGAAGAACGTACGGCGAGCAGCGATCGAGGCGAAGGCAGCTCCGACGCCGCCCGCGCCGACCAGCAGGATGCGCACCCGGTCAGCTCTCGATGTTCGACATCACGTGCTTGATGCGCGTGTAGTCCTCGAGGCCGTACATCGACAGGTCCTTGCCGTATCCGGAGTGCTTGAACCCGCCATGCGGCATCTCCGCGACGATCGGGATGTGGGTGTTGATCCACACACAGCCGAAGTCGAGCCGCCGGGCCATCCGCATGGCCCGCCCGTGGTCGCGCGTCCACACGCTGCTGGCGAGGCCGTACTCCACGCCGTTGGCCCAGCGCAGCGCCTCCTCCTCGTCGGAGAACTGCTGCACGGTGATGACCGGCCCGAAGATCTCGTCCTGGATGGCCTCGTCCTCTTGGCGGAGCCCCGACACGACGGTCGGAGCGAAGAAGTAGCCCTGCTCCCCCACCCGCGAGCCGCCGGTCTGCAGCTGGGCATGGTCCGGCAGCCGCTCGATAAAGCCGCTCACCCGCTGCAGTTGGTTGGGGTTGTTCACCGGGCCGTAGAGGACCTCGTCGTCGTCGGGCTGCCCCGTCTTGGTGTTCTTGGCCTGGTCGGTGAGCGCTGCCACGAAGTCCTGATGAATGCCAGGCCCCGTCAGCACCCGGGTTGCCGCCGTGCAGTCCTGCCCGGCGTTGAAGTACCCCGCGACTGCGATCGCCTCAGCCGCCGCCTCGAGATCGGCGTCGTCGAACACCACGACCGGCGCCTTGCCGCCGAGCTCGAGGTGGGCCCTCTTCAAATCCTGCGCCGCCGAGGCGGCCACCTGCATGCCTGCCCGCACAGAACCGGTTATCGACACCATCTGCGGAATTGGGTGCTCCACAAGCGCTCGACCGGTGTCGCGGTCGCCAGTGATGACGTTCATCACCCCCGGCGGGAAGAACTCCTGGCAGATCTCACCAAGCAGCACAGTCGACGCGGGCGTGGTGTCCGACGGCTTGATGACGACGGCGTTCCCGGCCGCCAGGGCCGGAGCAATCTTCCAGATCGCCATCATCAATGGGTAGTTCCACGGCGTGACTTGGGCCACGACGCCGATCGGCTCCCGGCGGACGAACGACGTGTGGCCGGCCATGTACTCACCGGCGGAGCGACCCTCGAGCACCCGGGCTGCACCCGCGAAGAACCTGACCTGATCGATGGCGGGGGGGAGCTCCTCGCTCGCGGTCAGCCCCAGCGGCTTGCCGGTGTTCTCGCTCTCGATCTGCACGAACTCGTCGGCTCGCGCCTCCAGAGCGTCGGCCAGCCTGAGCAGCGCCAGCTGGCGCTCGGCCGGGGTTGTGTCTCGCCAGGTCTCGAAGGCCCGCTCAGCCGCCCGCACCGCGCGGTCGACGTCTTCTGTGTTCGAGATCGGTGCCTCGGCGAACTCCTCCTCCGTCGAGGGGTTCACCAGGGTCAAGGTCCGGCCGTGGGCGCTGTCGACGTACTCCCCGTTGATCAGGTTCTGCAGTGTGCGGCCAGTGCTCATCAAAGCCCCTTGTACCAAGCTCGAAGAAGGATCAATACGGAGGCAAAAGTAGCCTGCGGCAATCGAAACCGCTAGTACGGCGATGGTCCACCGTTGCTTTTCGTCGCTTAGGCGGTCAACACCATAGGCAACTGTTCAACGGGCTAAGGGGCGAGTCAAACCGTTGAAGTCAGTGTCGTCACCTATGGTGCTGCGATGTCCGGTCTGCCGTCCCTTGGCCTGTTAGGCGAGGAAGCTTCGGCAGAAGTCGCCGCCCATGAGCGGCGGTACGACGCCCTCGACACCAAAGCTGGGGTTCTCCTCGGCTTCTCCGGCGTCATCGTCGCTCTCACTGCGGGGAACCTCAACGGTGCACTGGCTCAAATCGGGACTGCATTCGCTGGGATGGCTGCCATCCTTGCTGGAGTGGCCTTTGTACCCCGACGGTTTCCGACCATCGCGTTGCTCACTCTTCGTGACAAGTATCTGACGGCAGATGAGGAGTTCACTCGGCTTCGGCTTCTGGACACCCGCATCTATGTACCGCCAGGTCCAAGACCGCTTGAAGTGGAAGGCCCGGCTTGTCACCGCCTCGGCGCTGATTCTCGGAGTTGCTGTGGCGCTGACCGTTGTGGCATCTACAGTGTCTTCGAGGAGGTAGCCAGTGTGAGCGAGAGGATCGTCACCAAGGAGCCGGTGGCTGCGGCCAATCCAGCGCCACCACCGGTTAACCCCGACGACGACCTGATGGCCGACCTTGAGGGCAGCAGGCGGGCTGTAGAGGCGTACAAGCGAGAGGGGGGAAGCCCTCCGTGCAGGAGCCCGGGATGGGTGAGCGCCCAGATGAGCCCGAACCACCAGCTGAGCCGAAGGACCCGCCACCGGACTACAACCCGGACAGGGAGCTCATCGACACTTTCAAGAAGAGCGGGGATCCCGAAGAGCTCGAGCACCGCTAGCTTGCTCGCCCGGGTCCTTCCGTTGCCCGGTTCAACCTTCACCGCTCCACACTGCGATGCGCCGGGACTAGCCCTCGAAGTGCTCCAACGTCGGTCCAGAGTGGCAGCCACCTCCGACGGCCGTTGGACGTAGAGGAGTTCGTCGTGCCGAAGGACGCGCCCACGCCGACCGCACCGCTTGACCTGTTCGCCATCGACGCGCTGCTCGACGCTGAGGAGATCGCGATCCGCGACGCCGTGCGCCGCTTCTGCGACGACCACGTGCGCCCCCACATCGCGGATTGGTACGAGAAAGGCGCTGTCCCTGCCCGTGACCTCGCCAAGCAGCTGGCCGGGATCGGGCTCCTCGGCATGCACCTGGAGGGCTACGGCTGCGCGGGCACCGACGCGACGTCGTACGGTCTGGCTTGTCTGGAGCTGGAGGCGGCGGACTCGGGCATCCGCAGCCTGGTGTCGGTGCAGGGCTCGCTTGCCATGTACGCCGTCTACCGCTTCGGCAGCGAGGAGCAGAAGCAGGAGTGGCTGCCGAAGATGGCGGCCGGCGAGGCCATCGGATGCTTCGGGCTCACCGAGGCGGACTTCGGCTCCGACCCGGGTGGGATACGCACCCGCGCGGTGCGTTACGGGGCCGACTGGGTGCTCAACGGCACTAAGACGTGGATCACCAACGGGTCGATCGCCGACGTGGCCGTCGTCTGGGCCCGCACCGACGACGGCATCCGCGGCTTCGTCGTGCCCACCGACACGCGGGGGTTCTCGGCGGCCGAGATAAGGCGCAAGCTGTCGCTGCGCGCCTCGGTCACAAGTGAGCTGGTGCTTGACAACGTGCGGCTCCCAGCGGCTGCCATGCTGCCTGCCGCCCGTGGCCTGGCAGCTCCGCTGACGTGTCTTTCGGAGGCGCGCTTCGGCATTGTCTTCGGGAGCCTGGGCGCCGCTCGCGACTGCCTGGAGACGACGATCGAGTACGCCCGAACCCGGCGGGTGTTCGACAAGTCCTTGGCCGCCTACCAGCTCACCCAGGCCAAGCTGGCCGACATGACGCTCGAGCTCGGCAAGGGCATGCTGCTGGCTCTGCACCTGGGCCGGCTCAAAGACGCAGGCAAGATCCGTCCGGAGCAAGTCAGCCTGGGCAAGCTCAACAACACCCGAGTAGCGATCGCGATCGCCAGGGAGTGCCGCACGATCCTCGCCGCCAACGGCATCACGATGGACTACCCGGTACTCCGGCACGCCAACAACCTGGAGTCGGTGCTCACGTACGAGGGCACGTCGGAGGTGCACCAGCTGATCATCGGCCAGGCGCTCACCGGCGAGTCAGCCTTCCGCTGACATCGCGGCCCACCCGCGCGTTGGGCAGCCAACGGGCCACGGCGACTGCGACTCCCAGCATCGGCACCCCGAGCAGCGCTACCAGCGTCGCCACCGAAAGCCACCCGGACCCGATGGCCATCATTGCGTACGCCGACAGCGCAACCACCTCGCACGACAGGCCAGTCACCGACGTCACCGTCGCCCGAGCTGGGCCGGTGATCACCTCCTGCAGACGTGCCTCGCTGACGATGATCGCGTTGTTGACGAGTCCGTAGCCGATCGCGATGGCAGCGAACCCGGCCGGGTGGCCGCTGATCGCGCCGGCGGCGATGAGGGTCGCCGAGGCGGCGACCACCCAAGCCATCGCCCGGCTGGACATGGCAGCGGTGCGGCCAGCAAGCGCCGTACCGATGAACTGCCCGGCGACGACCATCCCCACCAGCACCGGCACGGCTGCCGTCGAGGCGCCGTTGTCGCGCGCCACCAGCGGGAAGTACTCGTCGTAGACGGTCAGTCCCAGCATCGCGGCCGCGATCAGCACCGCGTGACGCACGGGCGCATGCCGCGTCGCCTCTCGTAGCCCGGCGGTCAGCATGGAGCGGTAGCGCTCCGCCAATCGGTCGGGCGCAGCGGCAGCAGACGCGGTCTCCGGCTCTGCCGACGCGACCGTTGGCGTAGCCGGTAAGAACCAGGCGAGCAGTCCATGGACCGCGGCGACGGCGACACTGACCCACCCCACCAGCGCGTAGCCACCCCAGCCGTACAGCGGGGCGGCAAGCAGCGTCGCGATGAGGTTGGCCGCCATGGCGCCCGAATGCGCCCACCCGATGAGCTGCGGATACCTCCAGGTGGCCGACCGGGCGGCCAACTCGTCGTACAGCAGCGCCTCGAAGGTGCCGGACATGACCGCGCCGCTGACGCCCCACAGCACGAACCCCGCGGCAAATCCCAGGTAGGTCGGGTGGAGCGTCCAGACGCCGAAACCCGCCGCGTAGACGAGCGCGCTCCACACCAACAGTCGGCGGCGATCGACGGTGTCGGCCCAGGCGCCGGAGGGGATCTCGCAAACAAAGGATGTGATCGACCAGATGACGAAGAGTGAGGAGATCGCACCCGCGGAGAGCCCGTGGTCGCGAAACAGCAGCGCGTAGATCCCATAGAGCGGGATCAGGTCACGGGTCGAGTAGTAACCGAGGACACGCAGCACAAGGCCGCGTGGTACGACTTAAGGCTGCGCCGCCGGATATCGCATGGCGACAGGTTAGGCTACCGAGCACCGACCCGGCTACCTCATCTCCCAACGGCACGCCAATGCCTACCGACAACAGATTCCGTCGTAATCGCGGCAGGCGACGGGGCAGGTGCTTTGCCTACGGTATGTCTTACCACTGATTCACTTGCCACGATCACCCCGCTCGCGGCACACTGACATCATGACGATCGACCAGAGCCAAGACCTCGACTTCGCTGCCCTGCAACAGTCCGCCCGCGACCACCTGTGGTTGCACTTCACGCGCATGTCGTCGTACGACAGTGCCGAGGTGCCGATCATCGTCAGAGGCGAAGGTGCCTACATCTACGACGCTCGCGGCAAGCGCTACCTCGACGCGCTCGCCGGGCTGTTCGTCAGCCAGGTAGGCCACGGCCGCACCGAGCTCGCCGAGGCCGCCAGAAAACAAACCGAGACGCTCGCGTTCATGCCGCTGTGGTCCTATGCCCACCCGAACGCGATCGAACTCGCTCAGCGGGTCGCGAGCTACGCCCCCGGCGACCTCAACCGAGTGTTCTTCACCTCCGGCGGTGGCGAGGCCGTCGAGTCGGCCTGGAAGCTCGCCAAGCAGTACTTCAAGCTGACCGGTCGGCCCGGTAAGCACAAGGTCATCTCTCGAGCGATCGCCTACCACGGCACCACTCAGGGCGCCTTGTCGATCACCGGGCTGCCCAGCCTCAAGGCGCCCTTTGAGCCGCTGGTGCCCAGCACCTTCCGGGTGCCGAACACCAACATCTACCGCGCAGCTCAGCACGGCGACGACCCCGAGGCCTTCGGCCGCTGGGCCGCCGACCAGATCGGCGTGGCCATCGAGTACGAAGGCCCCGAGACGGTCGCGGCCGTGTTCCTCGAGCCGGTTCAGAACGCCGGAGGCTGCTTCCCGCCGCCTCCCGGGTACTTCGAGCGGGTCAGGGAGATCTGCGACGAGTACGACGTCCTGCTGGTCAGCGACGAGGTCATCTGCGCGTTCGGGCGGCTCGGGCACATGTTCGCCGCTGAACGCTACGGCTATCTGCCTGACATCGTCACCTGCGCGAAGGGCATCACATCCGGTTACGCGCCGCTCGGCGCCATGATCGCGATCGATCGGCTGTTCGAGCCGTTCTCCAAGGGCAACGCGTCGTTCGTGCACGGCTACACCTTCGGCGGTCACCCCGTCTCCACGGCCGTCGCGATGGCGAACCTCGACATCTTTGAGCGGGAGGGCCTCAACCAGCACGTCCTCGACACCCAGGACGCGTTCCGCTCGACGCTGGAGAAGCTTAAGGACCTCCCCATCGTGGGAGACGTCCGCGGCGACGGGTTCTTCTATGGCATCGAGCTGGTTAAGGACCAGGCGACGAAGGAGACGTTCAACTCCGAGGAGTCCGAGCTCATGTTGCGGGGCTTCTTGTCCAGGGCTCTGTACGACGCCGGCCTGTACTGCCGAACCGACGACCGCGGCGACCCCGTCGTACAACTGTCACCGCCGCTGATCTGCGACCAGCAACACTTCGACGAGATGGAGCAGATCCTGCGCGACGTACTGACCCAGGCCTGGACCCGCATCTAGCTAGTACGTCGGGCGGCGGCGGCGCCAGAGCTCGGCCGCGATCACGAACACGAACGAGATCAAGAACATCAGCGTGCCCACGACGAACAGCTGGGGTGCGAAGCCCTTCAGCTTGCTGCCGTAGACGAACAATGGGAACGTCACCGACTGGCCGGACGTGAAGTTGGTGACGATGAAGTCGTCGAACGACAACGAGAACGCCAGCATCGCCGCCGCCACGATGCCCGGCATGGCGAGCGGCAGCGTGATCAGCCGGAACGTCTGCCACTCGTTGGCGTAGAGGTCCATAGCGGCCTGCTCCAGGCGGGAGTCCATACCGGCGAGCCGAGCCTTCACCGTGACCACGACGAACGACAGGGTGAACATCACGTGCGCAATGACGAGCGTGATGAAGCCCAGGAGGCCGTCGACGCCAACGGCCACGAACATGGCCAACAGCGACGAGCCCAGCACCACCTCAGGCGTCGCCATCGGCAAGAAGATGACCAGGTTCGACGTAGCCCGGCCACGGAACGTGTGTCGCACCAGCGCGAACGCCATCAGCGTGCCGAGAACCGTCGCCAGGATCGTCGCCGTGATGCTGATCTGGAAGCTCAACTTGAGAGAGCCACAGAGCCCGTCAGGTTCGCAGATCGTCTCCCAGTTGTTCCACGTGAAGGACTCGAACTCCGCAGTCGCAGACCGTCCTGACGGTTGGTTGAACGACAGCGCGAAGATGTAGCCGATCGGCACGAATGTGTAAACCAGGACCAAGATCCCGACGAACAGCACCAGGTGGTCAGACACCCACCGGCCGAAGCCTTTGCGCGAGGGCGGCTTCGGCGACTTCGTGTCGATGGTGGCAGCGATTCGGGCCGGCGTGGGGGTACACATCAGACCAGCTCCTCGGTCCCGGCCCGCCGGACATACACGATGACCATCAGCACGACGACCACCATCAAGATGATCGACAAGCTCGCGGCCAGGGGGTAGTTGCGCTCGGTCAGGAAGGCCGCCTGGATCCGGTTGCCGATCATGTACTGCTTCGGAGTTCCCAGTAGCTCAGCGTTGATGTAGTCACCGCTGGCTGGGATGAACGTCAGCAGGGTGCCGGACACCACTCCAGGCAGCGACAGCGGAAACGTCACCGTGCGAAAGCCCGTGAACGGGCTCGAGTAGAGGTCGCCCGCCGCCTCGATCAGCCGGTGGTCGACCTTGTCGAGTGACGCGTACAGCGGGAGTGTCATGAACGGCAGGAAGTTGTAGACGAGGCCGGCGATGACCGCGACGGGTGTTGCCAGCAGGCGTCCGTCGTCGGGAAGGATCGCGATCGTCTGGAGGAAGCTCGTCACCGGCCCCCGGTCGGAGAGGATCGCTCGCCACGAGAGGGTACGAAGCAGGAAGCTCGTGAAGAACGGTGCGATGACCAGCACCAGCATGACGTTCTTCCACCGGCCCGACTTGAAGGCGATGGCGTAGGCCAGTGGATAAGCCAGCAGCAGGCAGACGAACGTCGTGATGGCGGCGTACATAAACGAGCGGAGAAAGAGATTGGAGGTGTCGATGATGGCGTCGGCGTAGTTCGCGACGTGCCACGTCATCGCATAGCCGCGCTCGAAAGAACCGCTCGGGTCGTAGAGCGAGGTGAAGAAGAGCTGGACTGTCGGGAACAGGAAGAAGATGGCCAGCCAGAGCATGCCGGGGATGAGCAGCAGCCAGCCCCAGCCTCGGCGCCTGGCGTTCTCGCCGTCGACGACGGGCGCCGGCGGCGCAGGAGGTGTCGTGACGGCCTCGGTCATGTGTCGGCTTCGGGCGTCATCATGCCGGCCTGCGCGTCCTGATCGGCATCGAGCAAGAAGGCATGCGCACGTGACCACGCCAGGTCGACCTCGTCGCCGTTCTTGAACGCGGCTCGCTGGCCGGTGTTCTGCTCGAAGACCATGAGCTCCTGCCCCCACGGCATCCGCACCAGGTACTGGGTGCTGACACCCACGAAGCTGACATCACTGACCCGGCCGCCGGTCAGCACGTTCGAGCCGTCATGATTCTCTAGCCCGGCCGGGCTCGCGAAGATCTTCTCGGGTCGTACGCCGAGCCAGCCCCTGCCCTCGCTGGTGTGGGAGCGTGTCGACTCGACACCCACCTGCTGACCGTGGCAGTCGACCACGACGGTCCGGCCCGACGTGTCCATGACGTCAGCCATGATCAAGTTCGACTGGCCGAGGAAGTTGGCGACGAAAGTCGTCTCCGGGTTCTCGTAGAGGTCGCCGGGTGCGCCGAGCTGCTCGATCACACCGGCGTTCATCACCGCGATGGTGTCGGCCATGGTCATGGCCTCCTCCTGGTCGTGGGTGACGTGCACGAACGTGATGCCGATCTCGGTCTGGATCCGCTTGAGCTCGATCTGCATCTGGCGGCGGAGCTTCAGGTCGAGCGCGCCGAGTGGTTCGTCGAGCAGCAGGACTCCGGGCTCGTTGATCAGGGCGCGGCCCAGTGCAACGCGCTGCTGTTGACCGCCAGAAAGCTGTGCTGGTTTACGCCTGGCGTACGGCTCAAGCTGAACCAGCTTCAGCATGTCGCGAGTCTTCTGCTGGTAGTCCTTGACTCCACGACGACGCGGCCCGAAGGCGACGTTGTCGAAGACCGTCAAGTGCGGGAACAGGGCATAGGACTGGAAGACGGTGTTGACCGGGCGCTTGTAGGGCCGCAGGTCTGTGATGTCCTCATCACCGATGAGCACCCGTCCTGTCGTCGGTTCGTCCAGACCGGCCACCATGCGCAGCGTCGTGGTCTTCCCGCAGCCGGACGGACCAAGCAGCGCGAAGAACGACCCTTGCGGAACGGTCAGCGTCAGGTCGTCAACCGCAACGAAGTCGCCGAACCGCTTGGTGACGCCCTCAAGGCGTAGGTCTTTGCCGGCGGCACCAGAAGACCCTGTTGTGCTCTCGGTCATGCCACCTCTCGCCTCACGCTGGAGTGGTGTCAGCCACCCATGACCTCGTTGAACTGGCGCTGGTAGTCCTGCGCATCCTCCTCGGGCAGGGCCATGAACATGTAGCCCGTTTCCAGCGTCTTGTCATCGAGGAAGATGAACTCGCTGTTGACTGCCGACTTGTCGAACTGCCCGATCTCCTCCTGGGCACCTTGCACCGGGCAGAAGTAGTAGTTCCACGCGGCCAGCTTCGCCGCGTTGACCGGGTCGTAGTAGAAGTTCATCAACTCTTCGACGTTGGACTTGTGCTCGGCCTTGTTGGGCACCAGCATGTTGTCGGTCCACAGGGCGAAGCCCTCGTCCGGCGGGATCCACTTGTACTTCCCGCCACCGAGCAGGTTGATGACGTCGCCACTCCACGCCTCGCACGCCACGATGTCGCCGGACTTCATGTCGTCGACGTAGTCGTTGCCGGCGAAACGCCGAACCTGGCCATTGTCGACGTACCCCTGCAGCAAGTCGATCGCGGACGCGAACTCTTCGTCGGTGAAATCCTCGGGGTTGCTGTCCTGCATGAGCAGCATGAACAGCATGGTGTCGCGCATCTCCGTGAGCAGCTCGATCTTGCCCTTGAGGTCTGGGCGCGTGAGCAGCTCCTTGAAGCTCGTGACCGGGTCAGTGAGCTCGGCGTTGTAGCAAATTCCGGTCATCCCGCTCTGCCAGGGCACGCTGTACTTGCGTTCCGGGTCCCAGGCCGGCGACTTCAGGAAGTCGATGAGGTTGGCGTCGACGTTCGGCATGTTGGAGTGATCGAGCTCTTGCAGCCAGCCCAGGTCGATCATCCGGGCGGCCATCCAGTCGGTCAGGACAAAGACATCGCGCCCGGTGGGCTTGCAGGACCGCAATTGCGGCGACACCTTCGCGAAGAACGACTCGTTGTCGTTGATGTCGGCGTCATAGTCGACGGTGATACCGGTCTGCTGCTCGAACTTCTCGAGCGTCGAGGTGTCCTTGGCCTTGACCGGGTCAACGTAGCCAATCCAGTTGGAGAAGGAGATCTGCTTCTCGGTGACGCTCTGGTCGGCTTCGTCGCACCCCCCAGCGCCGATCTTGGCGCCACTCGTCCCACAGCCGGCCAGCGCCGCCCCGCTCCCAACGGCGAGCGCCGACAGGGACATGCCCTGCAGGAATCCCCGTCGGCTGACGCCGGTTGTCGACGTACGCATGCAGGCCTCCCGCAGTTTCGACGCTCGTGCGGGCGATCTTGTCAGACCAGCGCCGACGCTACAAGCGATTCCGTCGAGTTGTGACCTTTCGCCAACGGAAACCTCGGGCGGCTGGCTTGCGTGCTGACGCCTCCGGCACCACACTGAGCGCGTGCGCAGCCGTCCTGACCCGACGCCCGTGCCGCTCGACGCGGTCTCCAAAGGCATCATCGAACAGCTGCAGCGAGACGGCCGGATGCCGTACGCCGCTATCGGCAAGGCGGTGGGCCTCTCCGAGGCGGCGGTGCGCCAGCGGGTGCAACGGCTCATCGACAACGGGGTCATGCAGATCGTTGCGGTCACCGATCCGGTGCAGCTTGGCTTCGCCCGGCAGGCGATGATCGGCATCCACGCCGAGGGCGACCTCGACCCGATCGCGGAGCAGCTGGCGAAGATGTCCGAGGTCGACTACGTCATCTTGACCGCCGGGTCGTTCGACGTGATGGTCGAGGTAGTGTGCGAGAGCGACGACCACCTGCTCGAACTGCTGTCCAAACGCATCCGGGCCATCGATGGCGTGCGCGGCACCGAGTCCTTCGTCTACCTCAAGCTGCACAAGCAGACGTACTCCTGGGGAGTTCGTTGACGTACGCCGACCTCTCGCTGTGGCAGGCGACCTGCGGCGAGGACCTGGTGGCCCGTCCAGCACTACCCGGCGCCATCGACGTCGACGTGGCGATCGTCGGCGCCGGCTTCACCGGGTTGTGGACGGCCTACTACCTCAGCGAGCTCGACCCGTCGCTACGCATCGCGGTTGTGGAGAAGCACATCGCCGGCTTCGGCGCGTCCGGGCGCAACGGCGGCTGGGTCTCGGGCCTGTTCCCCGCCTCTCGGGCGCGGCTTGCCCGGCTGCCGGGCTCGTCGCCAGCGGGCGCGATTGCACTGACGTCGCAGCTGCGGGCGACTATCGACGAGATCCGTCGGGTGAGCGCCGAAGAAGGGATTGACTGCGACTTCACCAAGGGTGGCGCGATCGTGTTCGCGCGAACCGCGAGCCAGCTCGCCCGGGCGCGGGCGGAGGTGGAGGAGGCCCGGTCCTGGGGCGACACCGAGGACGATGTGCGCCTTCTCGACGCCGGCGAATCCAGCGAGTGGGCGCGCGTCGCGGGCGCGCTCGGGGCGACGTACACGCCCCACTGCGCTCGGATCCAGCCAGCCACGTTGGTGCGCGGGCTCGCCGCAGCCGTCGAACGTCGCGGCGTCGCCCTCTACGAACAGACCGCAGCGACCGGCATCGCGCCGGGGCGGGTGAACACTGCCGTCGGCGACGTCACGGCCGAGGTCGTCGTGCGGGCTACCGAGGGATACACGGCTGAGCTGGCCGGTTGCCAGCGGGAGGTTCTGCCGGTGTACTCGCTGATGGTGGCGACCGAGCCGCTGTCGGCGGACACGTGGGCCGAGATCGGCCTGAGTGCGGCGCCCACGTTCTCCGACCACCGGCACCTCATCATCTACGGACAACGCACCGCGGACGGCCGACTGGCCTTCGGCGGCCGGGGAGCGCCGTACCACTTCGGGTCGTCGATCAGCCCGGCGTTCGACCGTGACGACGGCGTGTTCGCGAGTCTGCGGAAGACGTTGGTCGAGCTTTTCCCACCGGTTGCTGGAGCGGCGTTCACCTCCGCCTGGGGCGGCCCGCTGGGGGTGCCGCGCGACTGGACGCCGTCGGTCGGGCTCGACTCGCGCACCGGCATGGCGTGGGCGGGTGGCTATGTCGGCGACGGCGTGAGCACGGCGAACCTCGCCGGGCGTACCCTCGCGCACCTCATCACCGGCACCAGCTCAGAACTCACCACGCTGCCGTGGGTGAACCACCGGTCCAGGCGATGGGAGCCGGAGCCGCTGCGCTGGCTCGGCGCCAACACCGGACTGCGCGCCGTGTCAGCCGCAGATCGCGAAGAACGGCTGACCGCCCGGCCGAGCCTGCTCGCCAAGGCGATGGCGCCGCTGCTTGGCGGCTCCTGACAGCGCGCCGCAAATCAGTTGCCGATCCGGCGGCGGTGCTGCGACGATTCCCACCGCACCTGCATCCGAGCAGCCAGGCTGCTCCTCACGAAAAGGAGGCGCGAGATGTCAACCGGTGTCCCCGGGACGTTCTTGGTCCCTTCGTTTTCGAGGTCGCTCAGCTGATCGCCACCTGAGTGCCCTCGTCCCCCTTGAGGAGCACTCAGTCTCATGCATTCCCCCTTGTCCGACACGGACTTCTCCTTTTCCGCTGTCGCCGAGCTTGCCGACGACCAACGGTGGTCCACCTGGTCGTCGGTGGAGAAAGGGGCTCGCGGCCCGAAGCCCCGACCCAGCTGGGTCGTCACCGACGACGCCGCCGTCGACACCGAGCTCGGTGTGCTGAAGACCGGCAAGGAGGCCGACGTCTTCTTGGTCGAACGAGCCGTGCCCGGCGACTCAGAGCGTGCTTGCATACTCGCCGCCAAACGCTACCGATCCGCAGAGCACCGGCAGTTCCATCGCGACACCGGGTACGTCGAGGGGCGACGCACCCGCCGTACCCGAGACGCACGCGCGATGGCCAAAGGCACCGCTTTCGGCCGGCTCGTGGCGGCCGGACAGTGGGCTCAGGCGGAGTTCGCGGCGTTGTCGTCGCTGTGGAGCGCCGGCGTCCCCGTCTCCTACCCGGTGCAGATCGACGGCACCGAGATCCTGATGGAGTTCATCGGGGCTGACGGCGTCGCTGCGCCACGACTTGCGCAGGTTCGCCCCAGCCGGGATCTCGTCGAGGGTTACTTCGACCAGCTGACGGCCGCGATGGGGGTGCTCGCTCGGCGCGGGATCGCTCACGGCGACCTGTCGCCGTACAACATCCTCGTCGACGGTGACCGGGTGGTGATCATCGACCTGCCTCAGGTCGTCGACATCGTCGGTAACCCCAACGGCATGGAGTTCTTGGCGCGCGACTGCCGCAACGTCTGCTCCTGGTTCAACTCCCGGGGCTTCGCTGCCGATCCCGACGACCTGTTCGCCGAACTCATCGCCCAGGCGTACTGAGGACTGTTGCCCACCGGCGCCTGAAACGATGGGTAACTGCTCTTGACCCTGACACCGTGTGATGGCCTGGACTGGACGCACCATGTTGAGTATCGGAGATCTTGCCCGGCACACTCGGGTCTCGGTCAGGATGCTGCGCCACTACGACGCCTTGGGGCTGGTCACGCCGGAACGGGTAGACCAGAACACTGGCTACCGCTGGTACTCCGCCTCGCAGGCCGGGCGCGTGAACTGTCTCATCGCCTTGAAGGCGCTCGGGTTCACGCTAGAGCAGTGCCGCGCCATCCTCGACGAACAGGTCTCGGTCGAGGAGCTGCGAGGCATGCTGCGGTTGCGGCAGGCCGAGCTGGAGCAACGGATCAAGGCCGATACCGAGGGCTTGACCGAAGTGGGCAGGCGGCTGCGATCAATCGAGAGAGGGCTGACCATGACGAACGACACGCTGGAGATCAAGGCGCTGCCGGCGCTTCGACTCGCCCAAGTCCGTGCCGAAGTCAACGACACCACCGAGATCAGCGAGGTGACGGGGCCGCTGTTCGTCGCGTTGGCGCAGCGCCTTGCCGCTGCCGGAGTAGTCGTGGAGGGACGCGGCATCCGCACCTATTACGGACGCCCTGACGGCTCGAAGATCGACGTCGCAGCAGCCGTGCCTCTGCCTGCTGGCATCGGCTCCGTCGAAGGAGTGGAGATCGTCGACCTGCCCGCCGAGCCGATGTCGGCATCGGTGCTTCACCGGGGACCGACATCGCTGATGCGTGGCTCACGCTCGATGTCGCGCTCGAAGAACGCGGCCTGGCGCCGTACGGTGTGCACCGCCAGCTCCATCTCGACGCTCCCGAAGACACCACCCGATGGGTCGTCGAACTGCAGTGCCCCGTACGTGAAGGCAATCCGGACTGCCCCACTTCCGACCCGGCGTAGCCGTTCGCCCGGGCTGGACGGCGGTCAGCTGGTCGCGGCGGCGAGCTGGCCGCAGGCGCCGTCGATCTCGCGTCCTCGGGTGTCGCGCACGGTCGTTGGAACGCCCTTGGCCTCCAGCCGGCGCACGAACTCGCGCTCGTCCTCAACCCGTGACGCGGTCCACTGAGATCCCGGTGTGGGGTTGAGGGGGATCAGGTTGACGTGCACCCAGCCCCAGTCGCCGTACGACGTGAGGAGGTCGCCGAGCGCGTCAGCCCGTTCGGCGTGGTCGTTGACGTCCTTGATCAGCGCGTACTCGATCGAGACGCGTCGCTTAGTGACGCGGGCGTAGTTCCACGCCGCCTCCACCGCCTGCCGGACGCCCCAGCGGGTGTTGACCGGCACCAGCTCGTTGCGGAGCTCGTCGTCGGGGGCGTGCAGCGACAGGGCCAAGGTGACGGGAATCCCCTCGTCGGCCAACTGCAGCATGCGGGGGACGAGACCGACCGTCGAGACGGTGATCGCGCGGGCGGACAAACCGAGACCTGCTGGTGGCGGCTCGATCATCCGACGGACCGCTCCGATCACCGCGGCGTAGTTCGCCAACGGCTCGCCCATACCCATGAAGACGACGTTCGAGAGCCGGGCAGGGCCGCCCGGCACGTCCCCCGCCGCCAGCGCGCGCGCTGCGGCGACGACCTGGTCGACGATCTCGCCGGTGCTCATATTGCGCTGGAGACCCGCCTGCCCCGTGGCGCAAAACGAGCAGGCCATGCCGCAGCCAGCTTGGGACGACACACACAGCGTTGCCCGGTTGGGGTACCGCATCAGTACCGACTCCACGAGTGCCCCGTCGTGCAGTCGCCACAGCGTCTTGCGGGTCGTGCCGCCGTCGGCCGTCAGCGTGTGGACCGGCGTCAACAGCCGCGGAAGCAAGGCAGCAGCCAGCGGTGCGCGGAGGCCGACTGGCAGGTCGGTCATCTGTGCCGGATCGTCGACCAGTCGAGAGAAGTAGTGGTGAGAGACCTGGGCCGCGCGAAAGCCCGGTAGGCCGGCCTGCGTCACCGCCTCCCGGCGCTCGTCGGGCGTGAGGTCGGCAAGGTGCCGTGGCGGTCGCTTCGCTCGACGCGGCTCGTCGAAGACGAGCGGCAACAAGGGCGCGGATGCGGAGGACATGATTGAGCCATTCTCCCACGCCTTGTCTGCGCCCACCCCAGCACAAAGATCCGACGGCTAGCACGCTATGGCGATCACCACGTCGGATCTTGCCGGCCGACCACGTGGAAAGGATCCGACGTCAGATTCGTTATGGCGTGCTGACCGTCGGATCCTTCGGGGGTTGCGACATAGTTGGCCCCCTGATGAGCACGCACGAGAGCGCCGCCCACCAGGTGATCACGAGCCCGAGCAACCAGCGGGTCAAGTGGCTGGTGAGCCTGCGGAAGCGGCGCGTCCGTGACGCCGAGGCCCTGATGATCGTCGAGGGGTACGACGAGCTGCGGTTTGCGCTCGATGCGGGGGTGCAGCTGCACGCGCTCTTCCACTGTCCGTCGCTGGTCGACGACCCGGGCCGGGCTCGGTTGGCGCAGGAGCTAGCTGCTCAGGGAACCGTGGTCGTCGAGCTCGGGACGGCTGCCTTCGCCAAAGCCTCCCTTCGGGAGTCCCCTGACGGCTGGCTGGCCGTCGTACCCACGCCTGTGCAGACCCTCAACGCGCTCCGGTTGGCAGACAATCCGCTGCTGCTTGTCTGCGAGGCGGTGGAGAAGCCGGGAAACCTCGGTGCGATGCTGCGGACTGCAGAGGCGGCGGGCGTCGACGCCGTCATCGCCGCCGCGCCCGTCGCTGACTGGGGCAACCCCAACGTGGTGCGGGCCAGCAAGGGCACGATCTTCGCCGTACCGGTCGCCGCTGCAAGCTCGCCGGCGGTCGCGGACTGGCTGCGCAAGCACGACATCAAGATCGTGGCGGCGAGCCCCGAGTCGCAGACCCTGGTCACCGACGTGGACCTGTCGGGCCGGGTCGCCGTCGTCGTGGGTGCCGAACACAGCGGCCTCGACGAGTTCTGGCTCCGCGAGGCAGACATTGCCGCCGCGGTGCCGATGTTCGGGCGCGTCAACTCCTTGAACGTCGCCGCGGCGGCAGCAGTCATCCTCTACGAGGCAGTACGGCAGCGTACGCCGTGAGCACACTGCGGAGTCCGGTCCTGCGCGGCGGAGGCCGCCGGGCAGGATCAGCGATTCTGGTCCTGCACGGCGGGCAGGAGCACAACACGTCGCCGACCAGCAGGTGGCAGCTGTCCTACTTGCGCATGGCCGACATGTACGCCGGACTGCGCCGCCTGTCCCGGAATTGCGCCGTGTACTACCTGCGCTATGCGGTCCGCGGCTGGAACGGCGGTGGCGATGGCACCGTCGCTCCGGTCAAGGATGCCAGTTGGGCGCTCGATCAGATCACCGCAGCACACCCGAACGTCCCCATTGCGCTGCTCGGACACTCGATGGGAGCTCGGGTCGCTTTCGCCGTCGCGGGTCACCCTCGGGTCGTCGGCGTCTGTGCGCTCGCCCCCTGGCTGCCGGAAGCAGAGCCCCTACCCGCCCCACTGTCAGGTGGGGGCTTTGTCCTCGCCCACGGCACCGCCGACCGGACAACCTCTCCAGCGCTCAGCGCGTCATACGCGCGGCGGCTGCGGCAGGCCGGTGCGAAGGTGGCTCGCTACGAGCAGGTCGACGGCGGTCATGCCCTCCTGGACCAGCCGGCTCTTTGGCACCGGTTCGCGGTGCGTACGACGCTCGGCCTCGCCGGCGACGCCCCGCTCCCCGACGGGGTACGTCGGGCGCTGGCCGGCGACTGCGACCGCACCCTCGCGCTACCTCTCGCCGGCTTCGCGCGTCCACGGTGATCGTGCCCGACGGCGCCCGATGACGGTGCCCGCGGACGCGCGCCTCAGACCGAGGGCAGCAGGAAGTGCAGCACCAACCACACGACCGACACCGTCGCCAACAAGGAGTCGAGTCGGTCCATGAGGCCGCCGTGGCCCGGCAGCAGATTGCTCATGTCCTTCACGCCAAGGTCGCGCTTGATCAGGGACTCGGCCAGGTCACCGAGCGTGGCAGCCACCGCAGCAACGGCACCCAGCACCAAGCCCACCCACCACTGCCCGTCGAAGAGATACACCACACACGCAACTCCGGCGCCCATGCTGGCCACGACCGACCCGGCGAACCCCTCCCAGGTCTTCTTCGGACTGATCGTCGGAGCCATCGGGCGCCTGCCGAGCAGTACGCCAGCGGCGTACCCGCCGGTGTCAGAGGCGATGGTGACGGCGAAGAAGGTCACGACCCGTTGAATGCCGTCGTCGGGTGCCAGCAGCAGTGCGACGAACGAGGCGAGGAAGGGAATGTATACCAGGCAGAAGATCGTGGCGGTGACGTCGCGAACGAACCCTTCCTGCCCGCGGGGCATGCGCCACAGCACGCTCGTCAGCACCGTGCCGGCGAAGATGACGATCAGCACGTCCGGACCGCCGTAGTAGGAGCCGCAGATCATCGCCAGCGCGCCGACGGCCACCGGTGCCGACGGGAGCCAGGTGCCCCTGCTGGCCAACGCTCGGCCAAGTTCCCACAGGGCGACCAGGATGGCCGCAGAGACGACGACAAGGAACAGGTCCTTGTAAAACACCAACGACGCGATGACCAGGCCGATCAGAGCTACGGCGACCGCCACCGCGACCGGCACGTTTCGGCCGGCGCGGCTTGTCCGCTGCGCCCGCACCGGGTCGACTGAGACCACCCTCACACCTCGAGCAGCTCAGATTCCTTGTGCTTGAGCAGGTCGTCGATCTGGTCGACGTGCTTCTTGGTCATCGCATCGAGCCGCTTCTCGGCACCGGTGACATCGTCTTCACCGACCTCACCGTCCTTTTGCGCCCGCTCCAAGGCCTGTTTGGCGTGCCGACGGATGTTGCGTACGGAGACGCGGGCGTCCTCGGCCTTGCTCTTGGCGAGCTTGATGTAGTCACGCCGCCGCTCCTCGGTGAGTTCCGGCATGACGACGCGCAGCATGTCGCCGTTGTTGGTCGGGTTCACGCCGAGGTCAGAGTCCCGGATCGCTCTCTCGATGGCGGCCAGCGCCTGCCGGTCGTAGGCGTTGATCGTCACGACGCGAGGCTCGGGGTTGTGGAATGACGCGAGCTGCTGGATGGGCGTCGGTGAGCCGTAGTAGTCGGCGGTGAGCTTCGCGAACATCGCCGGGTGCGCACGTCCGGTCCGGATAGTCGCGAAGTCGTCCTTGGCGACCTCAACCGCCTTGGACATCTTCGAGTCTGCTTCACGCAGGGCTTGGTCGATCACACCAGACTCCTCTTCGTCGTTGTACGTCGCACCCGAGTGCTCCGCCGTCGTACCCGTGCGGCCAGCCGCTCAGGCCACGCCCACAAGGGTTCCGATCTTCTCACCTTGGATCGCTCGGACGATCGCGTCGTCGTCGGCCATGCCGAACACGATCATCGGAAGTCCGTTCTCCATGCAGAGGTTGAAGGCTGAGGCGTCGGCCACCTTCAGGCCGCGCTGCAGCACCTCGTGGAAGGGAATGGCGTCGAACTTCTGCGCTGTGGGGTCCCGGCGTGGATCAGCGGAGTACACGCCGTCGACACCGCTCTTCGACATCAGCACCACGTCGGCCTTGATCTCCAGCGCGCGCTGGGCAGCGACGGTGTCGGTGGAGAAGAACGGCAGCCCGGCACCGGCTCCGAAGATCACGACCCGGCCCTTCTCGAGATGCCGGATCGCCCGTCGGGGCACATACGGCTCGGCGATCTGACCCATCGTGATCGCCGTTTGCACACGGGTCTCGATGGACCGCTTCTCGAGGAAGTCTTGCAGCGCCAGGCAGTTCATCACCGTGCCGAGCATGCCCATGTAGTCGGCCCGGCTGCGGTCCATCCCGTGCTGGCTGAGTTCGGCACCTCGGAAGAAGTTGCCACCGCCGATGACGATCGCTACCTGTACGCCCTCACGCACCACCTCGGTGACTTGCTGGGCGATCACGTTGACGATGTCTGGGTCGACGCCGACGCTCCCACCCCCGAAGACCTGCCCTGAGAGCTTCAGCACGACGCGGCGGTACGGCGAAGGGGCCCGTTCGCGGGGGGACTCCTCAAGCGTCATGGCCGGGCCTCCTCACCTGTCCGTGGTGACGTCTGCGCTGATTTTGCCTTATGCCTGACCCACTTCGAAACGGGCGAAGCGGGTGACGGTGACGCCGGCGTCGTCGAGCACCGACTTGACCGTCCGTTTGCTGTCTTGCACCGATGCCTGCTCGAGGAGCACGACGTCCTTGAAGAAGCCGTTAAGCCGGCCCTCAACGATCCGGGGCAGCGCCTGCTCCGGCTTCCCCTCCTCGCGCGCGGTCGCTGCTGCGATCTCCCGCTCCTTGGCAACCAGTTCAGCCGGGACGTCCTCGCGCGAGACGAATTGGGGACGCATCGCAGCGATCTGCATGGCCGTTGCTCGAGCCGCCTCCTCGTTCTCGCCGTCGAAGGCGACCACGACTCCGACAGCGGGCGGCAGGTCGGTGGACCGACGATGCATGTAGGTCGTCGTCTGGCCGTCGAAGTGCGCAACTCTGCCGAGCTCCAGCTTTTCGCCGATGACTGCTGCCAACGCCTCGATGGCCGCGGAGACTGTCGAGCCATCGGCGAGTCGAGCATCCTTCAGCGTCTCGACGTCATCGGCCCGGGCCCGCTCGGCCGCTGCAACGATGTCGTTGGCCAACGCGATGAACGCGTCGGACTTGGCCACGAAGTCGGTCTCACAGTTCAGCTCCACCAGGGCGCCTCCGGCGTTGGCAATGAGGCCCGCCGACGCCGTGCGCTCTGCGCCCCGCTTGGCGGCCTTGGCTGCGCCCTTGACGCGCAGCACCTCCACGGCCTTGTCGAAGTCGCCGTCGGCTTCTTCGAGCGCTCTCTTCGAGTCCATCATTCCGGCACCGGTGGCGTCCCGGAGTTTCTTGACATCAGCGGCAGTGATAGCCATGTTTGTCCGTCACTTTCCTCACAGTGAGCATTCGGTGGCCGCCGCGCGGCGACCGCCCGGCGACGTACAGGGGTATGGGCGCTAGGCCCGGACCGAGTCGGCGGCGGGGTCGGCGGCTGGCGGCGAGTCGCCGTCGGTGGGGACGGGTTCGCCGCCGCTCGTCGCGACGTCTTCACCAGCAACGTGCTGCTCGTCGCCGGGAACCGGTTCCCCACCGCTCGTCACAACTTCCGCTGTCTCGGTCTCCGCTTCGGTTGCGGTCGCCGCCGCGTTGGCAGCGGCCGCGGGAGACACAGGTGCATTCGCGGGTGTAGCTGCTGGCTGCTCAACCGCTTCGGTGGTGGCACCCGTCGACTGCGGCGCAGGCACCTGCGTGCCAGCGCTGTCACCGCCGCTGGCTTCGACCGCGGTTCGGTCGGCGTCGCCGCCCAGCAGCTCGCGCTCCCACTCAGCCAACGGCTCCTCGGCGCCGAGCTCCTCTCCAGCCACCTCGTTGCCGCTCTTTACGCCGGCTCTGGCAATGAGCCCGTCGGCGACAGCGTCGGCCACCACGCGAGTCAGCAGCGTGACCGATCGGATCGCGTCGTCGTTACCGGGGATCGGGAAGTCGACGACGTCGGGGTCGCAGTTGCTGTCAAGGATCGCGATGATCGGGATACCCAGCTTGCGCGCCTCGTCGACGGCCAGGTGCTCCTTGTTGGTGTCGACGATCCAGACGGCGGCCGGCACCCTGCCCATGTCGCGGATACCGCCGAGCGTCCGGTCGAGCTTGTCTTTCTCCCGCTTCATCTGCAGGAGCTCCTTCTTGGTGCGGCTCGAGCCCGCCGCATCGTCGAAGTTGATCTCCTCGAGCTCCTTCAGTCGTTGCAGGCGTTGGTGCACGGTTTGGAAGTTCGTCAGCATTCCGCCGAGCCAGCGCTGGTTGACGTAGGGCATTCCCACCCGCTTGGCCTGCTCGGCGATCGGCTCCTGGGCTTGCTTCTTGGTGCCAACGAACAAGACGTTGCCGCCGGAGGCGACGGCGCCCTTGACGAAGGCGTAGCTGCGGTCGATGTAGGCAAGCGACTGCTGCAGGTCGATGATGTAGATGCCGTTGCGCTCGGTCATGATGAATCGCTTCATCTTGGGGTTCCAGCGACGGGTCTGGTGCCCGAAGTGAACGCCGCTCTCGAGCAGTTGGCGCATGGTCACGACGGCCATGTGCGTTGTCCTCCTAGGCGCTCAACCGAGCGCACGGGTGTGGCGTCCGAAGACACCGCACGTTGCGGTTTGTCGTCTCAGCGGTGCTGAGACCCTGACGCCCACGTGTGCGCCGCCCACCTGGCCTAGCCGACAAGTGCGGTCAGGCTAGGTGGGACCTGGGGCGCACACCCGCAGAGGACTGCGAAATTGTGGGCGTGCGAAGTCGATCCGCGCGGACGGATCGCTAGGCCCAAGTGTAGTGCACCCCAGCGGAGAGCTCGAACGCGTGCGCAGGTGCTGTCCACAGCCGGCCAGCGCCAGGCTGAGCATCCACAGTTCGGTTCCGAGGCGGTGCCTGTGCGTCGCCCACCGGCCATGCTCAGCCGATGACCACTCATCGGCTGGGCGCTGTTGCTGTTGCGCTCATGGCCCTCATGACCCTCATGACGCTGAGCCCATCCGCGCTGGCGACCTCCGGTCAGAGTGCCTGGGTGTGGCCGCTGCAGCCGACACCGCGAGTCGTCGCCGCCTTCGACCCGCCTGTTGAGGTGTGGCATGCCGGCCATCGCGGAGTCGACCTGCTCGGCTCCGGCGGCCAGTCGGTGCTAGCAATCGGGCCGGGTCGGGTCACCTTCGCTGGGCCGTTGGCGGGTCGCGGCGTCGTCGTGGTCGACCATGGCGAGCTTCGGTCGACGTACGAGCCGGTGCTTGCTCAGGTCACCGTCGGCGAGCGGGTGCCGGCTGGTCAGCCACTGGGCATCTTGCAGTCGGTGCGCTCGCACTGCGCCCCGCAGACCTGTCTGCACCTGGGCCTCAAGCGCGACCAGACGTATCTGGACCCACTCAATGTGCTTCCGGCTCGCGAGGTGCGACTGAAGCCGTTGGACGGCGAGGTGGCGCCAGCCCTGGCGACGCGTGGCTCCGCTGTCACCGGTGCGTCTGCTCGCCCGCCGGGCCCTCGTGGCACCGATGCCGGAAGCGAGCTGAGTGCCCGGTCGCTGCTTGGCGGGGCGGCGGCGGTCACCGCGGCGGTGTTGGCAGCCGGGCGACGGCGCAGACCTCAGGCGCGCGGATGAGCCTGCTGGTACGCCGATCGCAGCCGCTCGGTCGTGACATGGGTGTAGAGCTGCGTCGTGGCCAGCGAAGCATGGCCGAGGATCTCCTGAACCGCTCGAAGATCTGCGCCGCCTTCGAGCAGGTGCGTGGCGGCGGTGTGGCGAAGCCCATGCGGTCCCACGTCCGGACCACCCGGTACGGCCACCATTCGTCCGTGCACGACGGAGCGCACCGTACGTTGGTCGATCCGGTTTCCCCTTACGCCGAGGAAGAGGGCAGGCCCGCTTGCGGGTGTTGCCAGCTCGGTCCTCCCGCTGCTGAGCCAGGTGCGAAGGGCCAGGCTCGCCGGCACCCCGAAGGGCACAGTCCGGTCCTTTCGGCCCTTGCCGAAAACGCGCACCACCCGGCGCTCTGCGTCGATGTCGTCGACGTCGAGACCAACCAGCTCCCCGACGCGGATGCCGGTGGCATAAAGGAGTTCCAGCATCGCTACGTCGCGCTGGTCGGCGGCGGCGCCGGCCTCCGCCGCTGCCGCTACGGCGTCGAGAAGCTGCCGCACCTCAGCCGTGGACAGGGCGGCTGGCAGCCGTCGATTCGGCTTGGGGCTGCCGAGCAGGGCGCCAGCGTCGGTTGCGGTGCGTTGTGTCTTGACCGCCCAGGCGGTGAAAACCCTGGCGGCGGTGGCCCGGCGCGACAAGGTGGAGCGAGACTTGCCCAGCGTCTGCTGCTTGGCCAGCCAGCTCCTCAGCATGCGCAGGTCGAGGTCGCCAACAGACGCCGCCCCACATCGGGCCGCGTGGGCGAGGAGGTCGTTGACGTCGCCGAGGTAGGCCCGAACGGTGTGCGGGGCCAGGTCGCGTTCTGAGGTCAGGTGTCGCTCGTAGTCAGCCAGCACCGCGGCAAAAGGTTGGGGTGACTCCGTCGGGGCTGCCACACCAGGCAGTTTCGCACGCGGGTCCTGGGTTTCAGCGGAGGTCGGAGCCCACCCGTCGAGGAGCCTCAGCGCAGCCGCCACCTGCCTTCCTCGACCACGACCAGACCGAGGTCGCGCAACTCGGCAAGTCGCTGGACGACATCGGTGTGCGTCAGTCCCGCCACGCCGGCGACAGAACGCGTCGTCGCACCACTGTGCTTGGGCACCGCGTCGAGCACCTGCAGCGACCGCAGATCGAGTTGATCCTGGATGTGTACTGGACCACGCTTGACGGCGGCCAGCCCGGTCCCCGCCGGTGACAGCTGTTCGATGACCTCGGCGGCGTCGGTGACCAGTACCGCCTCCGGCTGACGCAGAAGTTGATGGACCCCAGACGACGATCGCGATGTCACTGGTCCGGGGACGCCCATCACCTGCCGGTTGAGGTCGCGCGCCCAGCGGGCGGTGTTCAGCGACCCGCTGCGCAACGCCGCCTCGACGACCACGGTGCCAAGCGACAGCGCGGCGATGAGCCGATTTCGGATCAGGAACCGCGACTTGGTGGGCACGCATCCCGGCGCAGCCTCGGTGACGACAACTCCGAGCTCGGTGATGCGACGCAGCACATCTTTGTTGCCCTGTGGATACATCCGATCGATGCCACCGGCGAGTACGGCGACCGTGGGCTTGTCGGCGGCGAGCGCGCCTCGGTGGGCGGCCACGTCGATGCCGTAGGCGCCGCCGGAAGCGACGGTGAACCCGCCCTGTGCGGCGCCGACCGCCAGGTTGCCTGCGACGTGCTCGCCATAGGCAGTCGCGGCTCGGGCGCCGACCATGGCGACCGCATGGGTGCTCAACGCGGAAAGATCACCGTGCCCCCGCACCCACAGGCCGAACGGCGCGCCTGCCCTGCGCTCACCGGTTTCCTCCTCGAACAGCTCCAGGTCGCCGAGGCAGGTTGGCCAGTCCGCGTCTCCGGGCACGATGTAGCGGGCCGCTTCGTACTCGGCTGCTCGCAGCATGGCGTCGACGTCGGCGGTCGGGAGCCGCTCGGCCCAGTCCTGCGCCTTCGTGGAGGGCAGCGTGCCAGCAGCGAGCCGCTCAACGAGAGCTGCGGCCGAATGCACCCTGACCAGGCGGCACGCGTCGGCGTCGCCGGGTTCGCACACCCGACTTAGCAAGATTCGGGCGCGGCGCTCACCGGCGTCAGCACTTGGGTTGATCACGCCACCCTCCTCGCCCCGAACGAGTGGCCAAGCAGGCCGTTGGAGCGCAGATGCAGCGCCTCCTCGACGCAGCGGAGGTTCGGAGCTGATCGCCGCATCAGGTCAGCGATCGACCAGGCCATCCGGGCCACCCGATCGGCGCCGCGCTGGGTGAGCCGGCCGCTGGCGACACCGTCCTCGATGAGGCGCGCGACGTCGGAGCCAAGTGGGCACCGACGGCGGAACTCAAAGCCGGGGACGTCGGCGTTGACGAGCCAGGGCATGCCGGCGAACCGAGCCCGCTGGCGTTCGCGCGCCTCCAGCACGCGGTGTGCCACCGCTGCTGTCGACCCGTGCTCGGCCACCTCTTGATACATCTCGGCGCGCGACACCGGATTGACGGTGTGATGGATGTCAATCCGGTCGCGCACCGGCCCGCTGATGCGTTCCTTGTAGCGCCGCCGCTTCATGGGATCGCATTTGCAGTCCGCTTCGGGGGTGGACGCCTGACCACAGGGGCACGGGTTCGCCGCCAAGATCAGCTGGAAGTTGGCAGGGAACTTGGCCGCCGCATCGGCCCGGCGGATCGAGATCTCCCCGCTCTCTAGCGGCTGGCGCAACGCGTCATGCACAGTCGGTCGAAACTCCGGGGCCTCATCGAGGAACAAGACACCGAGGTGAGCCAGGCTGATCGCTCCGGGCTTGATCACCCGGGAGCCACCCCCGATGACCGACGGCACCGTGTCGGTGTGGTTAGGGGCGAGGAAGGGCGGCGCGGTGACCAGGGGCTCGTCACGGGTCAGCAGCCCCGCCACCGAGTGGATCTTGCTGACTTCGATGGACTGGCCGAGGTCGAGTTCAGGCAGCAGCGCGGGAAACCGTTCGGCGAGCATGGTCTTCCCCGCGCCCGGTGGTCCTTCCAAGAACAGGTGGTGACCGCCCGCAGCAGCGACCTCAACGCACCAGCGGGCCTGCGCCTGGCCCTTGACGTCAGTGAGGTCCATGGAGTCAGCCCGGCTGATGCGGGCGGCCGCTGCTGGGAACTCCAGATGGTGTGGCGGGTAGTCAGGCTCTGGGGGCGGGTCCTCGCCCTTCAGCACGGCCACGCATTCGCCAAGCGATCGGACACCGATGATCTCCAGCGCGCCGACCAGCTGAGCTTCGGCGACGTTGGGCTCGGGCACGATGACCCGGCGAAGACCGGCCTCGAACGCCGTCAGCACGGCTGGCAGGACCCCGGGGACCGACCGCAGCCGCCCGTCAAGGCACAGCTCACCGAACACGGCCGCCGATCGCAGCCCCTCGCTGGGAACAGCACCGGTCGCCATGAGCAGAGCTAGTGCAATCGCCAGGTCGTAGTGTGAGCCGACCTTAGGCACGTCGGCGGGATACATCGCCACGGTCATGCGCTGGTCGGGCCACTTGTGCGAGCTGTTGATCATGGCGGCGCGGCAGCGGTCGCGTGCTTCGGCCACGCAGGGGTCGGGCAACCCGCTCAGTGACCACCCAGGAACACCTGGGGAGATGTCGGCCTCCACTGTCACCACCCGACCGGTGACGCCGTCGAGCGCCACCGAGTAGGTGAGCCCCGTCGGCATCTCAGGCCACCCCGACGATGTGGTCGACGGCGGCGGCGCCACGACCCGAACGGTCGACGGCCACAACGTCCACGCGCAGCCGCCTACAGCGCACCGAGTTGTGCTTAATCCACAGCCACCCCAGCCGGTGTAGCCGAGCCGCCTTGCGGGCGGTGATCGCCTCCATCGGCGTACCGAAACGGTGGCTGCTGCGGGTCTTTACCTCACACACGACAACGGTGTCGCCGTCAGCCGCCACGATGTCGATCTCGCCGGAGCGGCAGCGCCAGTTGCGGTCGAGGACGACAAGCCCCTGCTCAACCAGGTATGCCGCGGCGAGCCGCTCGCCGTAGTCACCGAGAGCCTTGCGCTGCGCGTGCGTCGACGTCATCGATCCACCTCCGACACCCAACCTGTCGGAGGAGACCGAGGAACTTCAGCCGGCAGCGGCCATCTGTGGACGCTAGGCGCTCGTGTGCCGCGGCTGTGGAAACGCCCCGCGGAAAAGAGCCGAGTCGACGTACCGGGTGAGCTCGACCTGCCCGTTAGGACTTGGGCAGCTCGATGTCGGAGCGGGACAGCTCCTCGATGTTGACGTCCTTGAACGTCACCACCTTGACATTCTTGGCAAACCGCGCCGGTCGGTACATGTCCCACACCCAGGCGTCGGACAGGGTCACCTCGAAGTAGGCGTCCCCCGCTTCGGTGCGGACCTTCAAGTCGACGGCGTTGCAGAGGTAGAAGCGGCGGTCGGTCTCGACGACGTACTTGAAGATGCCGACGACGTCGCGGTACTCCCGGTAGAGATGGAGCTCCATCTCCGTCTCGTACTTCTCCAGGTCCTCAGCGCTCATGTCGCCATCTCCACGTGGTGGCGCAGCTGTGTCTCGACTGCCAAGTAGGCCTCGGCGTTCGCGGCACAGTCGCCGGCTCGGCGTACGTTGATGAAGCGTCGGCGGTGCTGCGGGCATGGCCCGTGGGAGTCCAGCGCCTGCTGGTGCTCGGCGGTGACGTAGCCCTTGTGGGTGGCGAAGTCGTAGCAGGGGAACTGGTCGTGCAGGTTGGTCATGATCCGGTCGCGGACGACCTTGGCGATGATCGAGGCGGCGGCTATGCACCCCGCGACGCGGTCACCCTTCCAGACGGCGAGCCCAGGGACGCCCAACCCGTCGACGGGGAAGCCGTCCGTCAGCACGAACCTCGGGCGGGTCTCCAGCCGGGCCAGCGCGCGGCGGAGCGCTTCGACGTTCGCCACGTGCATCCCCACCGCGTCGCACTCCTGCGCCGAGATGACGACGACCGACCACGCCAGCGCCCGGCGCAGCACCTGCTCGTGACACCGCTCACGCGCGGCGGGCGTGAGCAGCTTGGAGTCGGCCAGCCCCGGGACGATGCCGGCCGACCCCTCGGGCAGGATGACCGCGGCGGCCACCAGCGCCCCGGCGCAGGCGCCGCGGCCTGCCTCGTCTACTCCGGCGACCGGGGCCAGGTCGGCGCGGCGCAACGCACGTTCGTAGCCGTACAGCCCCGCGTCCCGCCGGATTGCGCTGCCTCGCGGAAGCGGGCTCATGGCACCGAAGTCATGAGCTGTGCGGCCTCAGCGATCACCGGGATCCACCGACTCGAAGGTGCCTCGCTGGGGCGGAGTGCCACCGTCGGGTACGTCGTCATACGCGCTGGGGACGTGCAGGATGTGGGCATTGCCCGCCGGCCACACGACCGCGAAGGCACGGCCGACGACCAGGTCCAGCGGGACGAACGCGTCCTGGCCGTTCGGGTGCCGCGACGAGTCGCCCGAGCGATAGCGGTTGTCGCCAAGCACGAAGATCGCGTCGGCCGGCACGACCACGTCGAACTGCACATTGTCGGCGCCCTGCCCGTTCTGGCGGAGAAAACCTGACTCGTCAACGGCGTAACCGTTGATCCTCAGCTTGCCGCTTCTGTCGCAGCAGACGACTCGGTCGCCCGGCAGACCGATCACGCGCTTCACCAGGTGCTCGTGACCGGACGCGGGGAGTACACCGACCCACTCCAGCGCGCGACGCAAGGTGCCCGGTGGCTGCGGTTGCTCACTGACCGGTATCCAGCCGCCGGGGTCCTGGAAGACGACGACCTCTCCCCTCTCGATGTCTCCGATGCGGCTCACGACGATCCGGTCGTGCAGCTGGATCTCGGGGAGCATGGAACCGCTGGGCACGAAGAACGCCTGCAGGACGAAGGCGCGCAGCAACGCCGAGGCGATCAAGGCGATGACGACGATCACTACCAGTTCGCGCACAAAACGCAGCAGGGGGTTAGTGGGCGACCATTCCTCGGCAGACCGAGAGCTTGCGCCGCTCGAGCCGTCGGCCGAGGGCTCGGCTGGGCGGTCACTCACCGGTACGTCGGTCATCGGACCGCTTCGCGGTGGTGAGTCGGCGGTAAAGGGGCAGGCACATGGTCAACGCTAGACCGAAGGGCGCAGCCGTCGAAACGAAACCCGCCGGGTCGGCGAGCGCGACGTCCTCGAAGGCTCCCGGCCGGTTGAGCAGCTGCCACCGGCTCGACGGCCACACGACGACGAACACTTTGCCCACGACATCGTCGACGGGTATGAACCCGCCTCCCGGGTCACCGATGTGCACCCGCGAGTCGGCTGAGTGGTCGCGGTTGTCGCCCATGACCCACAGGTGACCGGCAGGGACTTCAACCGTCCAGGTCCCGGTGCACGCCTGCGTCGGCAAGGTGACGTAGGCGGCTTCGTCGAGGGCCGCCCCGTTCACCTCGACGCTGCCGTCGGAGCACGCCACGGCGTCACCACCCACGCCGATGACACGCTTCACCAAATGGCCACCGGTCGGGTACAGGCCTACCGCGGCCAGCATTTTGGTGATCGTGCCGTCGGGTGTTTGCCCGTCCTCCCGGGTGAGCCAGTTGGCGGGGTCGTCGAAGACGACGACGTCGCCGCGCTCGACGTCGTCGAACCAGTACGACACCTTCTCGACCAGGATCCGGTCGTTCTTCTGCAGCGTTTCACGCATCGACCCTGACGGGATGTAGAACGCCTGCAAGAACAGCGTCTTGACCAGTAATGCCACGACCAACGCAGTCGCGACGAGCAGCGCCGTCTCAGCCCACCCCGGCAACGGGTGCCGGTCCGCTGCCTTGCGACGACGCCCGCCCCTGCTGACCGCTGGTGTGCCGGCGGGCCGATCTTCGGTGTCGGTCACCGCAAGAGCCTAACCGGGTGCTCAGCGGGCTGCCGGTTCGCGCTTCTCCTTGATCTTGGCTGCCTTGCC
The DNA here is from genome assembly GCA_030447865.1 of Nocardioidaceae bacterium. Lineage (GTDB taxonomy): Bacteria > Actinomycetota > Actinomycetes > Propionibacteriales > Nocardioidaceae > JAUJOE01. The sequence goes on along the minus strand of JAUJOD010000003.1, from coordinate 30,086 downwards.
ACGAAGATTGCGCAGGTAGTACAGCTTCGCGCGGCGCACGTCGCCTCGGGTGGCGACCTCGATCCGGTCGATGATCGGGGTGTGCAAGGGGAAGGTTCGCTCGACGCCGACGCCGAAGCTGACCTTGCGAACCGTGAACGTGCGGCCGGCACCCGACCCCTGGATGCGGATGCAGATGCCTTGGAACAACTGGACACGCGAGCGGTTGCCTTCAACGACCCTTACGTACACCTTGAGGGTGTCACCCGGTCGGAACTCGGGGATGTCGTCGCGCACGATGCCGGCGGCGATTCCGTCAAGAGCATTCGTCATGTTGGCCGCTTTCCTCGTGAGTGCCACAGGTCAACCACGCACTGGTGAGATGCTGGTCAAGGTCGGTGGAATCGCGCTGCCTGCGGTTCCCCTGTGGCAGAACCGGCGTGGTGACTGGAGATGTCAACTGGCGCGACACCGACGGGCAAGTCTGCCACAGGCCGATGCGCCCGATGAAATCGGCGTGGCGCACCGTCAGGACCGATGGTGATCGGCGGTCAGCCGCCGTCCGTGGGGTGTTGCTGCAGAGCGTCTCGGTCGGCTGTCGTGAGGGTGCTGTCGAGGGTGCGCAACAGGTCGGGCCGACGCTTCGCCGTACGCCGAAGGGCCTGGTCACGCCGCCACCGGGCAATGCGGGCGTGGTTACCGGACAGCAGCGCCGCGGGGACCGCGTGGCCGCGCCACACCGGTGGCTTGGTGTACACCGGGTACTCCAACAGGCCCACTCCTTCGCCACCGCCGTGGGACTCCTCCGCCAGCGACGAAGGGTTCCCGAGGAACCCCGGTAGCAGCCGCACCACCGCCTCGACGACCACCATCGCTGCGACCTCTCCGCCGTTGAGGACGTAGTCGCCGATGCTGACCTCGGCGACGGGGAGACGAGTGGCGTAGTGTTCCACGACCCGTTGGTCGATCCCCTCGTAGCGCCCACACGCGAACACCAGCCACGGTTGGCGAGCGAACGCCGCAGCCATCGCCTGGGTGAACGGTTGTCCTGCCGGTGTGGGCACCACCAGCGTCGGCGGCGTCGGCGCAGCTCCGATCACCTGATCGAGCGCCGCTCCCCACGGCTCCGGTCGCATCACCATGCCGGCCCCACCGCCGTACGGCGTGTCGTCGACCGTGCGGTGTCGATCCGTTGTCCACGCACGCAGGTCATGGGTGCGCAGCTCGACGAGCCCGGCAGCGCGGGCCTTGCCGAGCAGCGACAGCTCCAGCGGCGCCAGGTACTCAGGAAAGATCGAGACGATGTCGATCCGCATCGTTTCCCCCTTCCGCGCTGCTGTCGCCGAGACCGGCTGCACCGGCTACGTCGTCGGTGTCGGCCTGAAGCAGTCCTGCAGGGTCGGCCACTGTCACCAGCCGTGCCGCCAAGTCGATATGGGGCACCACCGCGCGCACGAACGGGATAAACGCGGGCTGGCCGCTCGCAGTCTCGACGACGAGCAGGTCTTGAGCCGGCAGATGCAGCACCTCGGTCACCGCACCGATCGGGTCGCCGTCGGTTGTGCAGGCGCTGAGGCCGAGGAGTTGGTGGTCGTAGAACTCCTCTGGGTCGTCGGGCCGCTCATCAGCCGGCACGTCGAGCGACAGCTCGACCCCCCTGATCCTCTCAGCCCTATCGCGATCCCCGATCTCGGCGAATCGAACGAGCAAGCGTCGACCCTGCCAGCGCGTGAAATCGACGGTCAGTGGTCCCTGGGACGTCGTGAACCGGGTGCCGACCGCGAACCGTCGCTGCGGTTCATCGGTGCGCACCTCGACGAAGACGTCGCCCATCAACCCGTGCGGGCGGCCGACCTTGCCGACCACGACCTCGACTCGAGGCCCGTGGCGCCGCGGTCCAGCGTTACCCGCTGCTCCGGCTGAGCTCATCGGGATGCGCGCGGTGTCACGTCAACGGTGGCGGTCGACGTCGACGAAGTCGATCCGGAGATTGTCCTTGCCACTCAGCGCCTGCAGGACTGTCCGCAGTGCTGTCGCTGTGCGTCCCGCCCGCCCGATCACCCGGCCCAGGTCGTCGGGATTCACGCGCACCTCGAGGGTCTCGCCTCGACCGCCGAAGCGGGGGTTGCGGTTGCGCTGCACGCGGGGGCGCACGGTGACGTCGTCAGGGTGGTCGACGATGCCACGTACGAGGTGCTCGAGTGTCTCGGTCAGCACCTCAGGCCTTGGCGGAGTCGTCGGCGCCAGACTCGTAGGCGCCAGGCTCGTCGGGGCCAGGCTCGTCGGCGATGGCCTCAGCCGTCGCGGTCGGTGCCGCTGGGGCGCCGCTGTCACCAGCTTCGGCCGGCTCGCCGGCTGCCGGCGAGTCAGCAGCCGGTGCGGCGTCGCCAGCTGGTTCGGCACCGGGAACGTCAGCGACGAGGGCGTCGTCGGCACTCGCCGCGTCAGTCACTGGTGACGCATCGGCCACGACAGGTTCAGCCGCTGCGGCTTCGACCACCGGCGCGTCGTCGACAGTGGCGGGCCGTCGCGACGCAGTCTTTCGCGGCGTCACCGCAGCGGTCTTGGGCTCCTTCTGCGCGTCCTTCAAAGCGTCGTTGAAGATGTCGGTCTTGTCGCGCCGAGCCTCAGCCACGCGCATCGGCTCGGGGGCCGGCTCTCCCTTGAACCGCTGCCAGTCTCCGGTCACCTTCAAGATTGCGGTGACCGGTTCGCTCGGTTGGGCGCCAACGCCCAGCCAGTACTGCGCCCGCTCGGAGTTCACCTCGATGAAGCTAGGCTCTTCCTTCGGGTGATACTTGCCGATCTCCTCGATGACCCGACCGTCCCGCTTGGTCCGGGAGTCGGCGACGACGATGCGGTAGTGCGGTGCACGGATCTTGCCCATGCGCTTGAGCCTGATCTTGACGGCCACGGGTGTGGTGTCTCCTTGAGTGTCTGGTGAGGTGTGGGCGCCGAGGCAGCTGGGGGGACTGCTCGCGTCCACGGAGGATCCGGGAAAGGTCGGCAGAGAGGGTCCGGCCACGACCCGAAGTCGGCGCTCATTGTGCCAGAAGTGCGCCCCTCGTCACCAACCGAGCGGCTCTGCCGCCCCTAGTCGAGGTCTCGCACCAAGATCCGACGCGCTCATCGCCATAACGTGCTGAGCGTCGGATCGTTTCGCGAGGGCGCGTGCCAAGATCCGACGCGCTGATCGCCATAGCGTGCTGAGCGTCGGATCCTTACTGTGCGACTTACTGTGCGACTTGGCGGCGTGCCTGCCTAGCTGATGACGCGGCCACGCAGGACTATGCGCTGAGGGTGGTGGAGCACCTGGAGGTTCTCCAGCGGGTCCTCGGCGTACACCACGAAGTCCGCTGGGTCACCTTCCTGCAGCTTCCCCGGAAAGCCCAACCACTCTCTGGCCCGCCACGAGGCGGCTCCGAGCGCGTCGACTGCTGAGAGCCCGTAGTCCGCCAGCTCCACCACTTCTGCCGCGACCAAGCCGTGCGGCAGCACCCCGCCGGCATCGGTGCCGGCATAGATCGGCACACCTGCCTCGTATGCGGCTCGGATTGTCTCCTTGCGTCGGGTGAACAACTGCCGCATGTGCTCGGCGTACGTCGGAAACTTGGCCTCGCCTGCCGCCGCGTACGTCGGGAAGTTGTTCAGCTGCTTCACGGTAGGCACCAGTGCGACTCCGCGCGTGGCCATGTCGTCGATCAGCTCGGTCGACAGGCCCGTCCCATGCTCGATGCAGTCGATCCCCGCGGCAAGTAGGTCTGGCAGGGCGTCTTCTCCGAAGACGTGCGCAGTCACGCGGGCGCCATGGTCGTGTGCGGCTTGGATCGCTGCGTCCAGGGCGGCTGCCGGCCAGCTCGGGGTGAGATCGCCCGCCTCCCGCTCTATCCAGTCGCCGACCAGCTTCACCCACCCGTCTCCGCGCTGAGCCTCCTGGACGACGTACGTCGGCAACTGGTCGGGCTCGATCTCGTGGGCGTAGTTGCGGAGGTAGCGCTTCGGCCGGGCCAGGTGGCGACCGGCGCGGATGATGCGCGGGAGGTCAGCTCGGTCGTCGATCCACCGGGTGTCTGCGGCTGACCCCGCGTCCCGAAGCAGCAACGCACCGACGTCGCGGTCAGTCAGCGCCTGCTGTTCGGCGACGGCGTCGTCGACGGGACCGTGTGCGTCGAGGCCGACGTGGCAGTGGGCGTCGACGAGTCCCGGCACGATCCAGCCTTCCCCCACCAGGTCGGCGGCTGAGACGGGGTCATAGGTGACGTGGCCGTTGACGACGTACAGGTCTCGGCTCTCCCGGTCCGGCAGCACAGTGCCGCGCACGAAGAAGACTTCACCGGGCGGCTGCGGGCTCATGCGCGCGACGCTATCCCAGCCGCCGATAGGAATCTCTACAGCAGGTCGCGCAGGTTCTTGGGTAGCTCGAAGTCCGCTGGCAGGCCGGTCCCGGGGGTGCCGTCGCCGTCGCCACCGAAGCCGAAGGCCGACGCGCCGGTGATGCTAGGGGCCGGCTGCTTGACTGCGGCTGCACGCTGCTCAGCGGCTCGCTTGGCGGGGTTGCCGGAGGCGCGCTTGGTGCGCTTCGGGCTTGCCTGTTGTTTGGCCTTCGCGCGCTTGCCGCCCGCGCCGGGCATCCCAGGGACGCCGGGCATGCCGCCGCCCCCGGCCATCGCCAACATCATCTTGCGCGCCTCGAAGAACCGATCAACAAGCTGGTTGACGTCGCTCACGGAGCGGCCGGCGCCCTTGGCGATGCGGGCCCGTCGCGAGCCGTCGATCACCTTCGGGTTTTCGCGCTCGGCTGGGGTCATCGACAAGATCAGCGCCTGGATGCGGTCGATCTCACGCTCGTCGAAGTCCTCGAGCTGGTCGCGGAACTGCGCCATCCCGGGGATCATGCCCATGATCTTCGACAGCGAGCCCATCCGGCGTACGGCCTGCATCTGCTCGAGGAAGTCCTCGAGGGTGAAGTCGCCGCCCTTGCCCTGCAGCTTGGCCGCTGCCTTGGCGGCCTGCTCGGCGTCGAACGCCTTCTCTGCCTGCTCGATCAGCGTCAGCATGTCGCCCATGCCGAGGATGCGGGAGGCCATCCGGTCGGGGTGGAAGACGTCGAAGTCGGTGAGCTTCTCGCCGTTGGAGGCGAACATGACCTGCCGACCCGTCACCTGAGCCACCGACAGGGCAGCGCCCCCGCGCGCGTCGCCGTCCAGCTTCGACAAGACGACGCCGCTGAAACCGACCCCGTCGAGGAACGCCTGCGCGGTGCTGACGGCGTCCTGGCCGATCATCGCGTCGACGACGAACAAGATCTCATCAGGTTGCACCGCGTCGCGGATGTCGGCCGCCTGCTGCATCAGCTCGGCGTCGATGCCCAGCCGGCCGGCCGTGTCGACGACCACCACGTCGTACAACTTGCGGCGTGCCTCGGCGATCGACTCCCGTGCGACACCGACAGGGTCACCGATGCCGTTGCCTGGCTCAGGGGCGAAGACGGCCACACCCGCCTGCTGGCCAACCACCTGCAGCTGGGTCACCGCATTGGGCCGCTGCAGGTCGGCAGCAACCAGCACCGGGGCGCGACCCTGCTCCTTCAACCAGCGACCGAGCTTGCCGGCAAGGGTGGTCTTACCCGAGCCCTGCAGGCCGGCGAGCATGATCACGGTCGGAGGGTTCTTCGCGAACCGGAGCCGCCTCGTCTCGCCGCCGAGGATGTTGACCAGCTCGTCGTTGACGATCTTGATGACCTGCTGAGCCGGGTTCAGCGCCTCGCTGACCTCGGCGCCCCTGGCTCGCTCCCGGACGTTCGCAACGAACACCTTGACGACAGGCAGCGCGACATCGGCCTCCAGCAGGGCGATGCGGATCTCTCGGCAGGTGGCGTCGATGTCGGCCTCAGACAGCCTGCCCTTGCCGCGCAGGTTCTTGAACGTCGCACTGAGGCGGTCCTGTAGCGTGTTGAACACGATTCGGGAGTGTCCTTGCGATGGCGGGTGCGGAGTTCGTCGTACGGCGTTGTGCGTCCGGGTCAGCCTACCTGGGCGATTTCCTTGCGATCATGTCAACGGCATGGCGTCGACCGCTCTCTTAGAAGGTATGACAACGCCCGAAGGACGTGGCTGGTGCTGAACGACGAGGAGTTCGCCGAGTTCGTGCAGACCCGTGGCCCCGCCCTGCTCCGGACGGCGTGCTTCCTCAGCGGTAGCCCGCAGGAGGGCGAGGACCTGCTGCAGCAGACGCTGGTCAACGCCTACGCGAGCTTCCGCCGGATCAGGGAGCCAGCAGCGCTGGAGGGGTACGTCCGGACGACAATGGTCTTGCGAGTGTGCGCAACTATGGGCAGGGGGCCTTCGGGAGCGACGTGGGGCTCATCGCCCGGGACGGGACCTTTACTTCGGTCTTTGCTTTCAGCCCGGACGTCCGGGACGCCGAAACCGGCGAGCTCCTGGCGTCGTTCTCCCACCGGAACGTTTTTCCGGCCGCTTGGCTTGACGACTTGGCGGGCACGGGCAGTGTTGTCACGTCACCCGATGCCACGTCGACCTCTCGACTGAGACCTGGCGGGCGACCCGTGATGTAGCCTTACATCATGCTACGGACGCAAATCTCATTGACGCACGAGGAGCGTCGAGTGCTTGACCTCGCGGCGGCCAGGACGGGTCGCTCTATCTCGTCCCTCATTCGGGAGGCCGTCGGGAAGGTATACGGCACGGAGCGCTCCACCGACGACGACCTCGCCGCCATGCGCGAGGCGTTCGGGTCATGGCAAGACCGCGATCTCGATGGGGCAGAGTGGGTGGACCAGATCCGCTCTGGAGCACGGTTGCAGCAGCAACCGTGAGCGCACTGATCGACACGTCGATCCTGATCGACTATCTGCGCGGCCATCAAGCGGCGGCAGGGTTGCTTGAGAGGGAACGTGCCGAAGCCGCGCTCCACGCCAGCGAGATCACCCGCCTCGAGATCCTGGCTGGTATGCGTCCAATAGAGGAGCCAGTCACCCAGTCACTGCTGTCCACGCTGCTGTGGCACCCGGTCGACGCGCACGTCGCCGAGGAGGCCGGTGCGCTCGGCAGGCAGTGGCTCGCCAGCCACCACTCCATCGACGGCGCCGACCTGGCGATCGCGGCTACCGCCAGCCTCAACCAGTTGCGTCTGCTTACCCGCAACGTCCGGCACTTCCCCATGTTCGACGGCCTCAGGTCGCCGTACTGACCAACCTGACGATTGGCGTTCTTACACACTGACGATATCCAGGACTTCCCCAAGCCCGCGAAGATCGCCCGGATTTCTTGTCAGGAGCCGTGCCCCGTGCGCGGCGGCAGTCGCTGCGATCAACAGATCCATGACTCGAGCTCGAGGTTGTCGTCCGGCGGCGACGACAACCGCAGCTAGCCGTCCATATTCGCGAGCCACCGCCGCGTCAACCGGTAAAGCCAGAAACGTCTGCTCGACGAGCGCAAGTCGGCGCAATCGGGTGGCCCGAGTTTCGTCTGATCGAGTCACCATGACGCCGAAGTGCAGCTCCGCTAGGGACGCGCTGCTGATCGCAATGTCGCCTTCGATGTCGCCAGGGGTGGCGCCGAGCAGGACGCTCGTGTCGAGGATCGACCTCACGAGCCGAACGGATCTCTCGGGACGGGGTCAACGAGATCTCGGTCGCTGAGCCAATCAGCGTCCGTCAGACCATCAAATACGCTCTGGATCTCAACCCAGGTGCGCCAATGCCTGCCATCGAGGGGCCCGAGCTGCGCGACCTCCCGGCCGTTTACGGTGACCGTCAGCGTTTCTCCACGCTCCGCTCGCCTCACTAGCTGACTCGCATGCTGACGCAACTCACGAAGCCCGGTTTTCGCCATGTTCACAGAATAGCACTTGTGCTACATCGAGGTGTCACGTCCGGGCGGCTTGCGCCGTCCGGACGCCCGTCATACTCGGAGGGTGACTCCCCCACTGATCGACGCCGTCCGCGACCGCTTGGGACAGGAGTTGTTCCAGCGGGTCGCGGGACCGGAAGGGCCGAGCCGGCGCGACCGCATCGCAACCGCGGACGGTCCGCGTTGGTTCTCCGACGACCGGCCGATCAAGCAGGTCCACGGCGACGCCGCGATGTTCATCGGTGGCATCCGCGCCCTGCTGTTGCAGTCACTGCACCCATTGGCGATGGCAGGAGTCGCCGCCCACTCTGGCTACCGGGGCGATCCGTGGGGCCGGCTGCAGCGCACCAGCCACTTCCTCGCCGTCACGACGTTCGGGAGCGCGGCGGACGCGGAGGCAATGGTCGCCCGCATTCGAGCGATCCACGACAAGGTGACCGGCACGGCTCCGGACGGTCGCCCCTTCGCTGCCTCCGACCCGCATCTGTTGCGCTGGGTGCATCTGGCCGAGGTCGACAGCTTCTTGACCGTATACAACCGGTACGGCGACCAGCGCCTGGACGCGAACGCTCAGGACGGCTACGTGGCCGACACCGCCCACGTCGGCCGAGCGCTTGGCGTGATCGAACCTCCCCAGACGGTCGAGGAGCTCCATGACCAGCTCGACTCCTACCGTCCGGAGCTCACGGGCACGCCCGAGGCCCGGTCCGCCGCCCGGTTCCTGGTGTTCAACCCACCGCTGCCGCTGGTGTTGCGGCCTGCGTACGGCGCGCTCGCCGCTGCCGCGGTGAACACGCTGCCGTTCTGGGCCCGGTGGCCGCTGCGGCTGCCTTACCTGCCCGTCGCCGAGGAGGTCGTCGTACGCGCCGCCGGCCAGGTCGCGACCCGGACGATCCGGTGGGCGATGTCCGCGCCGGACGACGTACCGGCCTGACCTCTCCCTCAGGGCTGACGCGTCAAGCGTCGAGCAGCGCGTCGACGAACGCGGCCGGCTCGAACGGCGCGAGGTCGTCGGCGCCCTCCCCGAGCCCGACGAGCTTCACCGGCACGCCGAGCTCGCGCTGTACGGCGATGACGATGCCCCCCTTCGCGGTGCCGTCGAGCTTCGTCAGCACGATGCCCGTTACGTCGACCACGTCGGCGAAGACGCGCGCCTGCGTCAGGCCGTTCTGCCCGGTGGTCGCGTCGATCACGAGCAGCACCTCGTCGACGACTGCCTGCTTCTCGACCACTCGCTTCACCTTGCCCAGCTCGTCCATGAGGCCGGTCTTGGTGTGCAGTCGGCCGGCGGTGTCGATGAGCACCGTGTCGACCTCCTGCTCGACGCCCGCGCGGACTGCCTCGTGCGCCACGCTGGCCGGGTCGGCGCCTTCGGGACCTCGAACTGTGGGTACGCCGACGCGTTCACCCCAGGTCTGCAACTGCTCGGCGGCGGCGGCGCGAAACGTGTCAGCGGCGCCTAGCAGCACATCCTTGTCCTGCGCAACGAGCACCCGGGCCAGCTTGCCGACGGTGGTCGTCTTTCCCACTCCGTTGACCCCGACGACCATCACCACCCCGGGCTTACCTTCTAGGCGGTCCGCGTGCAGGGTTCGGTCCATCGTCGGGTCGAGCATGGCAAGCAGCTCCTCGCGTAACAGGTCGTGCGCCTGGGTTCCCGACACGCCGTCGACGCGCAGTCGGCTGCGCAGCCTGGCGACGAGTTCTTGGGTTGGTGCCACGCCGACATCGGCAGCGAGCAGCGTGTCTTCGATCTCCTCCCAGGTGTCCTCGTCGAGCCGGTCGCGGGACAGCAGCGCAAGCAGCCCGCGGCCCAGTGTCGACTGCGACCGGACCAGCCTCGCCCGCAGCCGCTGCAGCCGCCCGGCAACGGGGTCGGGCCGCTCGAGCCCTGGCAGCGTGGCGGTGTCGGCACCGGCAACCAGCTCGTCGGGGAGCACGACCTCGTCGGCGACTCCGGTTACGCCGCCCGAAACTCCCTCGTCCGCGCCGGTCGGCGCCGCCTGAGTGCCTGCGCGGTCTTGGTCACGTACGTCGGTGGGTGCGCCGCGTCGACGTACCGCTGTTGACACGAACCCGACCAGGAGGAGCAGACCGAGGACGGCCAAGGCGAGAACGACGTACAGGAACTCAGGCACAGTCCGCCATCTTGTCAGGTTGACCGAGGCGCCAAGGCAGCACCCACGGGGCTGCGAGGGTGTTAAGGCACCACCCACCGGAAGTTGTCAGAACGTGCTCGGTCTATGGACCGACTGGAGACTGACAGGTCTCAGCGGCACCAGAGTTGTCAGAACTTACTCGGTCTATAGGTCGACTAGCTTCTGACAAGTCCTTGAGAGAGGGTGCGGATCAGGCGGGGCTGAGCTCGCGCAGGCGCTGGCTGATCACCGTCGACACACCGTCGCCGCGCATCGCCACGCCGTACAGCGCGTCGGCCACGCCCATGGTGCGCTTTTGGTGCGTGATCACCAGCAGTTGCGACGTCTCGCGCAGTTCCTCGTAGATCTCGAGCACCCGGCCCAGGTTGGTGTCGTCGAGGGCAGCCTCTACCTCGTCGAGGATGTAGAACGGGGAGGGCCGCGCCTTGAACAGCGCCACCAGGAAGGCAACGGCAACAAGTGACCGCTCGCCGCCGGAAAGCAGCGACAGGCGCTTGATCTTCTTGCCGGGGGGGCGGGCCTCGACCTCGATCCCCGACGCCAGCAGATCGGTCGGCTCGGTCAGCATCAGCCGTCCCTCACCGCCGGGGAACAGTCGCGCGAAGATGTGCTCGAACTCTCGAGCCACGTCGGCGTAGGCGGCCGCGAACACCTCCTCGACTCGCTTGTCGACCTCTTTGATGATGTCGAGCAGGTCGTGCCGGGTCTTCGTGAGGTCGTCGAGCTGTTCGCTGAGGAACCGGTGTCGGTCCTCGAGGGCAGCGAACTCCTCCAAGGCCAACGGGTTGATCCTTCCCAGCTCCGCGAGTGCACGCTCCGCGCTGCGCAACCGCGACTGTTGTTCAGCCCGCACGAACGGCATCCCCGGCAGCGACTCCGCCCCGTCACCACCCAGCGGGGGGACGAGCCGGTCCGGCCCGTACTCAGCCACCAGGGTCTCGAGGTCGACACCGACTTCGTCTCGGCAACGGTCCTGCATCTGCTCCATGCGGAGTCGATGCTCTGCCTTGAGCAGCTCCTCCCGGTGCACCGAGTCGGTCAGCGTTCCCAGCTGCGTCTCAAGCTCGCGCACGCGCCGCCGGCACGTGTGCAGCGTCTCCTCCCGGGCGGCTCGAGCGGTCTCCACCTGCGTACGGCGTTCGGCGGCGGCGGCGAGCGTCCGCTCGAGCCGGGAAAGGGCCAGCTGGCAGGCCTCGGCGACCGCACCCGCGGTCTGCGCCTCGTTGGCCCTCCGCTGGCGACGTACCTCCGCACGAGCCCTGGCATCGCGCTCCTGCTGGGCGGACCGCAACAACGCCTCGGCCCGGCCCTGCAGCGATCGCGCTCTCTCCTCAGCCGTCCGCAGCGCCAGTCTCGCTTCGGTCTCGACTTGGCGAGCCGAGCGGGCCTCGTCAGCCAACCGGTCGCGCTCCCGCGTGTCGGGTTCGGCCTCGCGGGTCTCCTGCGCGACCGCCAACCGCTGCTCGAGATCGCTCAGGCCGGCGAGGTCGCTGTCGCGCGCGTGCTCGGCGGCGCTGATCGCGACTGCCAACCGGTCGGCTTCTGCCTTGGCGGCGCGAGCGAGTGAGCCGAGCTGCCCGAGCTCCTCGGCTACGGCGGCCAGCACGGCGTCAGACTCGTGCAGTTTGGCGAGGGCGACGTCCGCCCTCCCTTGGGTTTCGGCACGCTCGGACTCCAGTGCGGCGACCTCGAACCGCAGCCGCTCGCAGGCGCCGGTGATCGCGTCGAGGGCGGCGGCGGCCTCGTCAGCAGCCGCCTGCACCTCCAGCAGGCTCGGCTGGGCTGACGAGCCGCCCGCGGCGAAGTGGGTGGCTACCTGGTCCCCATCACGGGTGACAGCCACCACGTCGGGCAGCTTGCTGACCAATGCCTGCGCCTGAGTCAGATCGTCGACGATGGCTGTCTTGAAGAGCAGTCGCCGCAGGGCCGCGACCATGGTGTCGGGTGCCTCGATGACGTCAACGGCGTACGTCGCTGCGTCGCCCAGGTGGGGCCACGCGGTCTCGTCGACCGGCACCGCACTCAGCACCAGCCCAGCTCGGCCCAGATCGTTCTGCTTAAGGTGCGCGATGGCTTGGACGGCGCAGGCGACGTCGCTGGCGGCGATGGCGTCGGCGGCTGCGCCAAGCGCCGCCGCGACCGCCGTCTCGTAGCCGGCGCGCACCGAGACGGCCGTAGCGACCGCACCAGCCAACCCAGGAACGGCGTCCGCGGCTGCCAGTAGTGCGCCGCCGCCGTCTTTGCGGTGGAGGACGCTCAGCTGGAGGGCGTCCGTGCGCGCCCTGAGGGCAGCTCGCTCACGCTCCTCGGCCTGCGCCTCGGCACGCAGCTTGACCAGGCGGTCATCGATGTCAGCCAGTAGCCCGGCTGCGCCTTCGTGCTCGGCGTCGAGGCCGTGTTCGCCGGCGTCGAGGCCGGCGATGCGCGTCTCCAGAGCGGTGAAGTCGTGCTGCGCCTGCGCAGCCCGTGCAAGAGCGCCTTCGCGGGCGGCGGCCAACCTGCCGATCTCCTCACCGGCCGCCGCGGCTCGGCTGCGCAGGGAGTTGACCTGTCCCACCAGCTGAGCCAGGCCCTCCCGTCGGTCGGCGGACTCCCGCAAGGAACCGGACACCCGCCTCTCTTCTTCAGCCGCCGCGGCCTCAGCCTGTTGTCGCCGGGTAATGGCAGCGCCCAGCCGAACCCGGTGCTCACCCACCTCGGTGTTGATCTCGTCCTCGCGAGCACGCAGTTCCTGAGCTTCGGTCTCGAGCTGCTCCGGGTCGCTGCCGATGCGGTCGTCACCACTGGTCTCAGCCAGGTTCCTGAGGCGCTCGGCGGCTAGGCCGGCCGTACCGCGTAACCGCTCGCGCGCTGCAGTCAAGCCGAACCAGGTCTCCTGAGCGGTCACCATGCCGGGAGCGTCGTCGCGCAGGGCCTGCTCTAACTCGGCCTCCTCGTCGCGGGCCGCCTGCAGGTCGGCCTCGGCCTGCGCACGCCGGGCCTGGGCCGACTCTTCGGCGGCGAGTTCTCGGTTCAGGGCCTCTCGCATGCCCACGACGTCATCGGCGAGCAGGCGAGCCCGTGCGTCGCGGACCTCCATCTGCACCACGGATGCCCGTCGAGCCACCTCTGCCTGGCGGCCGAGTGGCTTCAGCTGGCGACGCATCTCCGACAGAAGGTCGGTCAGCCGGGTCAAATTGCGGTCGGTGGCGTCGAGCTTGCGCAGCGCCTTCTCCTTGCGCTTGCGGTGCTTCAGCACTCCGGCGGCCTCTTCGACGAAGCCGCGGCGGTCCTCGGCTGAGGCGTGCAGTATCTGGTCGAGCTGGCCCTGGCCGACGATGACGTGCATTTCACGCCCGATGCCGGAGTCGGACAGCAGGTCCTGTACGTCGAGCAGTCGGCAGGTCTGCCCATTGATGGCGTACTCGGAACCGCCGTTGCGGAACAGCGTCCGGGAGATCGCCACCTCGGTGTACTCGATCGGGAGCGCGCCGTCGGCGTTGTCGATGATCAGCACCACCTCGGCGCGGCCCAACGGCGGCCGCCCGGAGGTGCCGGCGAAGATGACGTCCTCCATCTTGCCGCCCCGCAGCGACTTGGCGCCCTGCTCGCCCATCACCCAGGCCAGGGCGTCGACAACATTCGACTTACCTGATCCGTTGGGGCCGACGATGCAGGTGATGCCGGGCTCGAACTGCAATGTTGTTGTGGAGGCGAAGGACTTGAAGCCGCGTACCGTGAGGCTCTTCAGGTACAACGCGGTGCTCCTTCGCCGGTGCAGGAGCCGGTGGACTCATGTGCACCACCTGCAGTCTGGGGGCAGTCCGCACACTACCCACGCAGGGTGACCGCGAGCCCCTTCCCACGCCGTACGCAGGGAACCATGTCACCAGTTCATCGGCGACCTGTCCCTCGCTGAGGGAGTCAGCGGGTTGCCGAAGCGGTGACTCGACAAGGGACTTGTCTTGCGCTGCCGGACCTGGAGCGGGTTGGTCAAGCGCTGGCTGCTGCGTGGTCCTTGATCGAGTCAGGTACGACGAGCAGCTCGCCGTCGTGCACTTGTGCAGCTAGTGCGTCGTTCTCGGCCTGCAGTCTCAGCACCATGGCTTCGAGATCGGCGACGCGGCGGCGGAGTCGCTGATTCTCGTCGAGAATCCGAGGGTCGCTTCCGATGTAACCGAGAAGAGCCTTGGCCATAAATGTCCTCCCGAGCAATGTCTGGTAGGCATCGCGTTCCCTTGGCCGCCAGGTCCTCGAGGGCGGGAAACCCCTGGCCGACGGGAGCGAGCGCATGCTGTGGGCTGCTGTCTCAAGGGTCGCACCGGACGGCCCTCACGGTCAACCGCCGACCCGCATCGTCACGTCGATACCGTCAACCTGGGACGTCAGCTGCTGAGGCGCGGCAATGAGTCGCGTGGGCCGCACTTCGTGTAGCTCCAGACCTGTTCGCCGAACTCATCTTCGGTCCTGTCTGTCTACACCTCAAGGGTTCCCTCAGGGGTGACCCCTGTAGTAGCTAGTGATCGGGTCGCCCTCGATGGTGAGATAGGTCTCGCCGCCCCCTCCGCTACAGCAGGCCCTTACCGCACGTGTGCTCAATCTTTCCCTATTACAGGCGTTGCGCTGCGACAGAACTCTGAACGGTCACCAGCGGGCCCGGCGGACAACGACGCGGAGATGAGTCCAGGGACGTGGTGTACGACTGGCCCGCTGTGAGCGTGGCGTCGTGACATGAGGACGGCCATCGCGTGATTCTTCAGAAGACCGCTGAAAGTCGAACTGAAGGAGATCGTCACGATGACCGCCAACCCCAACAGTATTGACCTGTCCACCTTCATCTGTGAGCACCTTGAGCGCGCCGAGCCGGATCTTTTGCGCTCGATGCTGAAGACGTTCGCCGAGGCGTTGATGGGCGCGGAAGCGGATGCGATCTGTGGCGCCCCCTATGGGCTTCGTAGCCAGGAGCGGGTCAACTCTCGTAATGGTTACCGGCCACGGGAGTGGGACACCCGGGCCGGCACGGTTGAGGTTGCGATCCCGAAGCTACGGGCAGGGTCGTACTTCCCGGACTGGCTGCTGGAACGCCGCCGCCGGGCGGAGCGGGCGCTGACTACGGTGGTGGCCACCTGCTACCTGCTGGGGGTGTCGACCCGGCGGATGGAGAAGCTGGTGGAGACCCTCGGCATCACCCGGTTGTCCAAGTCGCAGGTGTCGGTGATGGCCAAGGAGCTCGATGAGCAGGTGGAGTCGTTCCGCACCCGGCCACTCGACGCCGGCCCCTACACCTTCGTCGCCGCTGATGCGTTGACGATGAAGGTCCGCGAAGGCGGCCGGGTGGTGAATGTGCACGCCCTGGTCGCGACCGGCGTCAACGTCGACGGGCACCGCGAGATCCTCGGCCTGGACGTCACCAGCGCCGAAGACGGCGCCGGCTGGTTGGCGTTCTTCCGCGGCCTGACCCCGTGGGTTGTCCGGAGTGGCGCTGGTGACCGCCGACGCCCACAGCGGCCTGGTCGGCGCCATCGGCGCTACCCTGCCCGGCGCGTCCTGGCAGCGGTGCCGCACCCACTACGCCGCGAACCTGATGGCTGCTACACCCAAGTCCAGCTGGGGCTGGGTCAAGGCGATGCTGCACTCGATCTATGACCAGCCCGACGCCAATGCCGTGCACGCCCAGTTCGACCGGGTCGTCGACGCCCTCACCGCCAAGCTCCCCGCCGTTGCTGAGCATCTCGAGCAAGCCCGAACCGACATCCTCGCCTTCACGAGCTTCCCGAAAGAGCTCTGGCGGCAGATCTGGTCCAACAACCCCGCCGAGCGTCTCAACCGAGAGATCCGCAGACGAACCGACGTCGTCGGCATCTTCCCCGACCGCACCGCCCTGGTCCGCCTCGTTGGAGCCGTCCTGGCCGAACAACACGACGAATGGATTGAAGGCCGCCGCTACCTGAGCCTCGACGTCCTCGCCCGCTCCCGCATGACCTTCCTTGACGCCACCACCACCGACCACGAAAGCGAGGCGATGACACCCCCAGCACTCACCGCCTAGAGTGCTGCCACCGGATCACGTGGTGACGCCCTCATCCACCACCACCCTGGGCTTGGCCCAACGCGGACAAGTGAACGACGAGCGGTTCAGGGATCTGGAAACGGAACTCGGCATCTCATTGTGTTCGACCGCTAGCCCAATCCTTGGCGGTGATCACGAACCGGCGGTAGTAGGTCGGCTGGTCGAGGAACACTCCGCGGTCGCCTCTGCCGGTTTCTACCAGGCCGAGGCGCTGAAGGATGTGGACCGACCGCTGATGGGCGTCCACTGCCTCAGCCCAGATCTCCTGCAGGCCGAGTTGGTCGAAGCCATAGTCAAGGCATGCAGCCCCGGCCAGACGCCCGAGCCCCTGACCCCAGCGGGATCGCTCGCCAATGACAAACCCCAGCTCGCGTCGGTGGGGATCGTCTCCGTGGAGATCGACGTAGCCGACGAGGAGCCCTTCGTGGATCGCCCCTAGCCTGATCAGTTCGGGGGGTGGTGACTGGATGAGCGTCTGGTGGAAACGCCGGTACTCGTTGATGGGCAGGTCGACGGTCCAGTCAGCTTCTCGACAGAAATCGCGGTCCGCCGCCCATCCTGCGATCACATCGGCGTCCTGCAGCTCCAACGGCCGCAGGGTCACAGGGTTTGCTGATCCATCCACCGCAAGAGCCTAAGAGACGCTGCGCAAGCAGCCACCTGACTTCCGAACAGTCGGCTACTTGGCCATTGACCCATGACCGCTGTCCTGCCAGCCAGTCCGAGGCGGGCCAGCAGGTGCGGGCACAATGGGCGCGATGTCGTCGCCGCCCTCCGCTTCCCGTCCCCTCGAGG
This sequence comes from Nocardioidaceae bacterium, assembly GCA_030447865.1. Lineage (GTDB taxonomy): Bacteria > Actinomycetota > Actinomycetes > Propionibacteriales > Nocardioidaceae > JAUJOE01. The sequence continues at coordinate 13,233 of JAUJOD010000003.1, read as the reverse complement.
TATGGCCCTGCCAGTCCATCTGTGTCTGGACGCGGACCGCCGAACTGCGCCACGAGGCCGGGCACGGCGATCTGCCGGTCTTCGCGTGCACCGGATGCGGCTCGGAATGGGTACGCACCGAGCCGTGGACCCCCATCGACGCCGCTGGGATCATCCCCTACGAGGTCAATGCCGAGCGAAGTCGCACTCGCAGCGCATGACGCCGGCTACTACGGAGGCAGGCCTTCCGGACGAGCCCGGTGTCACCAGCGGGCTCGACGTGGGCGGGGCTGGCAGCGCGGACAAGTGAACGACGAGCGGTTCATGAACGCCTCCCTACGGATCGGCGCTCCACACCGGGGACATGGCTTCCCTTCACGGCCGTAGGCAGACAGCGACCTGTCGAAGTAGCCCGACTCGCCGTTGACGTTGACGTAGAGCGAGTCAAACGACGTACCGCCCTGTCCGAGAGCTTGATCCATGACGGCGCGGACCTCGACCAGCAGCCGAAGCACCTCTGCCCGCCGCAACGTCTCGGTTGGACGAGCGAAGTGCAGCCGAGCAGCCCACAGCGCCTCGTCGGCGTAGATGTTCCCGACCCCGGAGACGAGCGTCTGGTCGAGCAGCGCCCGCTTGACGCCGGTACGCCGACCACGGACCCTGGCGACAACGGCGGCGGCGTCGAACGCCGGGTCGAGTGGGTCGCGCGCGATGTGGGCGATCTCGGTGGGCAGCTCGGCGCCACCGGCAGAAAACAGCAGCCCGCCGAAGGTCCGCTGGTCGACGAACCTGAGGTCGCGACCCTCGGAGAGCTGGAAGGCCACCCGAAGATGCGGTTCGGGCGCTGCCGCTCGAGGCTTGACGAGCAGCTGACCGCTCATCCCGAGATGGCCGAGTACGGCGTCCCCGGAGTCCAGCGCCAACCACAGGTACTTGCCGCGCCGCAGCGCGCCGATGATGCGTTGGTCGGCGACCTGGTTCTCGAAGTCGGCAGCCCCCGGAACGTGTCGGCGTACCGACCGTGGATGCAGGACTCGAGCGCGCTCGATCGTCTGGCCGACAACTAGCTGGGCCAGCCCGCGGCGCACGACTTCGACCTCGGGAAGCTCCGGCACAATCAGGGCATCGGTAGCGGGTCAGCGAGCGGAGGTCCCGACGCGGTGCCGGTGCCGGGACCGGTGCCGGTGCTGGTGCGGCCGAGCGTCCGCCAAGCCGTCTCCGCCGCTTGTTGCTCGGCCTCCTTCTTGGAGCGTCCGCTGCCGTGGCCGAAGATCTGGTCAGCGACCCGGACCCGGGCGGCGAACGTCTTCGCGTGGTCGGGTCCGCTGTCGTCGACGAGGTACTCCGGTACGCCGAGGCCGAGGTCTGCGGAAAGCTCTTGCAGGCTCGTCTTCCAGTCAAGCCCGGCGCCGAGTTCGGCGGCGGCCGCCATCAGGGGGTCGAACAGCTGGTGGACAACCGCACTGGCCGTCTCGAAGCCCCGATCGAGGTAGACCGCCCCGATCAGCGCCTCAACGGTGTCGGAGAGGATCGACGACTTCTCTCGACCGCCGGTGGCCATCTCCCCCCGGCCGAGCAGAATGTGCTCTCCGAGCCCAAGTGTGCGGGCCACCTCGGCCAGTGCGCGCGCGTTAACCACAGCGGCCCGCAGCTTGGCAAGGCTGCCTTCGGACAGCTCCGGGTGGGCGAGGTACAGGGCCTCGGTCACGACGACTCCGAGAACCGCGTCACCGAGGAACTCCAGGCGCTCATTGGTGGGCAGGCCACCGTTCTCGTAGGCGAAAGACCGGTGGGTCAGCGCCTGCCGAAGCAACTCGCGGTCGAGGTCTGCCACCCCCAGTTGGGCGCAGAGCTCGTCGCACGCGGTGCGTGGCGCTGCTGGGTCCACCGTGCCAGTCAGCGAACTTCGCGCCGGTCAGCCCGCGAGCCGTACTGGTTACATTCCGGGCAGGCGCGGTGCGGCAGGTGCTTGGACTGGCAGGCCGGGTTGGCGCACGTCACCAGGGAAGGGGCCACCGCCTTCCACTGCGAACGGCGGTGGCGCGTGTTGCTGCGCGACATCTTCCGCTTAGGAACAGCCACGGTCTACTCCTCGTCTGTGCTGGCCGCTTCGCCAGCCTCGGTCGTCTTCAGTCCCGACAGCGCCGCCCAGCGGGGGTCGATGCTCTCGTCGTGCGCGTGCGCGGGATCGTCGGAGAGCCGGGCGCCACAGTCGACGCACAACCCCAGACAGTCCGGCTCACACAACGGTTGGAACGGCAGTGCAAGCACCACCGAGTCCCGTAGTACCGGCTCCAGGTCCAACAGTTCACCGTCGAGCCGGCCGGCCTCGTGCTCCTCCGCGTCACTCTCCGGGTAGACGTACAGCTCCTGGAGCTGCACCTCCAACTCGTCCTCGACCGGGTCGAGGCAGCGGGCGCACTCCCCGCGAAGCCGTACTCTCGCCTGCCCTGACGCGAGCACGCCCTCCATCACTGCCTCCAGGCGCAGTTCCGCCTCGACGGGCGACCCGACAGGAACACCGAGCAGTTCGATGCCAAGGTCGGTTGGGGCCGGCGCCGTGAGCCGAAGTCTGCGCATAGAGCCTGGGCGACGCCCGAGCTCATGAGTGTTGATCACGAGCGGCGATCGCGGGTCGAGTCGCATCGCAGCAGGAACTTTCGTCAGGGGCTCAACGCATTGTTCAAACCAAAGCAGCCACCCAGCCTAGCCGCTCGTGTCTCAGGTTCCCAAAAGTGCCAGCGGTCGAGGACCTCAGGCGCCGTCAGGTTCGTCGGTGGATTCGCTCAACTGGTCGAAGTGGGATCGTCCATGCAGCCGAGCCCGGCCGCGAGTCACGGCGTCGAGCGTCTTGGTCAAGGAGATCTCGAGATTGGCCAGCTTGCCGTCGACGTACTCATCGGTCTCTGTGCGTAACTCGGCCGCCTCCTGCTCGGCCTCGCGCAGCAGCGCCTTGGCTTCCTGTTGAGCGGCCTGGTACACCTCGCTGTCAGACAGCAGCCGGGTGCGTTCGGCGTGAGCGTTGGAGATGACTTCGTCGGCCCGCTTGCTGGCATCACCAACGACCGACCCCCCGTGTCGGCTGGCTTCGTCCAGCCGGCCGACGTCGGGGGGCAAGGTCGACTCCAGGCGGCCGATGAGGTCGAGCACAGTCTGGCGGTTGATGACAGCCGACGACGACATCGGCATGGCCCGCGCCGCCTCGACCGTCGTGCGCAGCTCCTTGAGGAGACCCTTGACGTCCACGCGTTCCCTTCCTGCCCGTCACTCGGCGAGGCGGTGCTTCAACCGGTCGAGCACGTACGACGGTACGAGCCCCGACACGTCGCCGCCAAACCGGGCGACCTCCTTCACCAGGCTCGACGACACGAACGACCACTGTGGATTCGTCGGCAGGAGGACGGTCTCGACACGGGCGAGGCTGGCGTTCATCTGCGCCATCTGGAGCTCGTAGTCGAAGTCTCCAGTGGCCCGCAGTCCCTTGACGATCGTCGTAGCCTGCTGCTCGACGCAGAAGTCGACAAGCAGACCAGAGAAAGATTTGACCTCCACGGCTGCCATCTCGGTGGCTGCCTGCCTGAGCATCTCGATGCGCTCGTCGACGCTGAAAAGGCTCCGCTTGGAGTCGTTGACCAAGACGGCGACGATGACCTGGTCGAACAGTGCAGCCGCCCGTGTGACGATGTCGACGTGCCCGTACGTCACCGGGTCGAACGAACCGGGACACACAGCGATTCGCAACGCTGCCTCCAAGCTGTCAGGCGTGGGCGAAGTGACCGTACCAAAGCATGGTCTCGCCGTACCGTTTCGCCTGCATAGCCACGACGCTCGGCGGCCACACCCAGTCAGGGTCGCGGCGCGACCGCTCCACGACGACCACAGCGCCGGCGTGGAACCACCCGCTGGTGCCCATGTCGGCGACCAGGCGGCTCACCTTCGACGAGGGCAAGACGTACGGCGGGTCGAAGAACGCCACGTCGAAAGGGTCCCCGGGTGGTGGGCCGGCGGAATGACTCTCAGCCTTCCCAACCAGCACCGTGACGCCGCTGAGCCCCAGGTCGCGAGCGTTCGTACGCGCGAGGGCGGCGGTGGCACGGTCTGACTCGATCAGCGTCACCGCCTGCGCTCCGCGCGAGCTGGCTTCCAGTCCTACCGCGCCGGAGCCAGCGAAGACATCCAGGAACCGGGTGTCGGTGAGCGTCCCGAGGCGGGCGTCAAGGGCTGAGAACAACGCCTCGCGAACACGGTCGGAGGTGGGGCGGGTCGCCGTACCGGCGGGTGCCCGGAGCCGACGTCCACGAGCCTGTCCGGCGATGATGCGCGTCACGACTTGTCCAGGTAGTTGGCGCGCTCGGAGTCAGTGAGCCAGGCGACAGCCTGGGCAAGTGGCGGGTGGGCATCGAGCAACGGGTCTTCGGCGACCAGCGCCTCAGCTGAGGCTCTGGCCGTGGCGATGACCTCCTCGTCGCGTAGCACCGACAGCAACCGCAGGCTCGACCGGCGTCCCGACTGACTGGCGCCCAGCACGTCGCCCTCCCGCCGGTTCTGCAGGTCGAGCTGCGACAGCTCGAAGCCGTCGGACGTGGCCGCCACCGCGTCAAGGCGGCTGCGCGCCGGCGACCCCGCCGGTGCCTCGGTGACCAGCAGGCACAGCCCCGGCGTGGCGCCGCGACCTACTCGGCCCCGCAGCTGGTGCAGCTGCGAGACCCCGTAGCGGTCGGCGTCCATCACCACCATCAGCGACGCGTTCGGCACGTCGACTCCCACCTCGATGACCGTGGTCGCCACCAGTACGTCGATGTCGCCGGCGGCGAATCGGCGCATCAGGTCGTCCTTCTCCTCCGCCGGCAACCGGCCGTGCAGCATGTAGACCCGGAGTTCGGCCAACGGTCCGGCGACCAGCTCAGCCGCGACGTCAGCCACCGCCAACGGCGGCCGCCTGGCCGGCTCGTCGACGGGGTCGGCGTCCATCTCCTGCATCGCTGACTCGGGATCTCCGCCAATGCGCGGACACACGACGTACGCCTGGTGACCCGTGGCGACCTCCTCACGCACCCGTTGCCAGGCCCGCTCGAGCCAGTCCGGGCGCTCCGCTGCTGGCACCACCGTCGACTGGATCGGGACACGGCCCGCGGGCAGCTCGTGCAGCGTCGACACGTCGAGGTCACCGAAGACGGTCATCGCGACAGTGCGAGGAATGGGCGTGGCCGTCATCACCAGCACGTGCGGGGGCGTGAACCCCGCCTTGTCGGTCAACGCAGCCCGCTGCTCCACGCCGAACCGGTGCTGCTCGTCAACCACCACCATCCCCAGTTCCGCGAACTGGACGCGCTCCTCGAGCAGAGCGTGCGTACCGACGACGATGCCGGCGGCGCCCGACGCGGCTTCCGACAACGCTGTTCGGCGCCGGGCGGCCGGCATCGAGCCGGTGAGCAGCACCACTCGGGTGGCCTCGTCAGCGCCTCCCAACATGCCCTTCTCGGCGAGCTGCCCTAGCATCGCGGTGATCGACCGGAAGTGCTGAGCAGCGAGCACCTCGGTAGGTGCGAGCAGGGCGGCCTGTCCACCGGCGTCCACAACTTGCAGCATGGCCCGCAGAGCGACGATGGTCTTGCCCGAGCCGACCTCGCCCTGCAGCAGGCGGTGCATGGGGTGGGGACGAGCCAGGTCGGAGCTCAGCTCCGCCGCAACGGTGAGCTGACCGTCGGTCAGCGTGAACGGGAGCTGTTGGTCGAACCGCGCTAGCAGTCCGTCGTGGCGGGGATGCCTCGGCACGGCGGGAAGCGATGCCATCAGGTGTCGGCGCTGCGCCAGCACCGTCTGCAGCACGAACGCCTCGTCGAACCGCAGCCTGCGCTGCGCTATACGCCATTCGCCGTCGTCAGCCGGGCGGTGGATCGCCTCCAACGCGTCCCGGTAGCCAATCAGCCCGTTGGCGAGCCGCAGCTTCGCTGGCAGTGGATCCGGTACGTCGTCGAGGACGTCAAGGGCGACGCCGACCGCATCCATGATCTGCATCGACGACAGCGAGGAGGTCGCCGGGTAGATCGGCCACCACCGGCGAACCCCCTCGCCGGTGGTGGCCGCTAGATCGTGACCCGGCAGCACGTCACACGTCGGATGCAGGAGCTGGATCCGGTTCCGGAAGACGTTGACCTTGCCGCTGAACAGCGCCACTGTGCCCTTCTTGAGCTGGCCCGCCTTCCACGGCTGGCGGAAGAACGTGAGCAGCAGCTGCCGCTGGCCGTCGGTGACGATGACCTCTGTGCGGATGGCGTGACCACCCGTCTTGGGTTGATAGCGAATCGAGTTGACGCTGACGGCTTTCGCCAGCACGGTCACGTGCTCCCCGATCTGCAGGTCGCTGAAGTCGGTGAGTCGACCGCGGTCGTCGAGTCTGCGGGGGTAGTGGCTGAGCAGGTCTCCGACCGTGTGCATGCCGAACGCCTTCTTCAGCGCATTCGTCGAGCGACCCCCGAGGACGCCGCGCAGGGGCGTGTCAAGCGTGACCATCACTCGACACCGATGAGCAGCGGGTAGCGGGCCTGCCCCCCGTCGTACGCGGCAACGTCGACGTCGGCCCGAAGACCAGCGACGTGCGACGTCACCCGGCGTACGAGCTCGTCGTCGCACCCCTCGCCTTTGACCAAGGTGAGCAGCTCGCCACCTCCGGCGAGCAACCGGTCGACGACCTGGGTCGCGGCGCTGAGGAGGTTGGCAGCGACAACCGCGAAGTCCCCCTCGACCACACCTAGGCTGTCACCAGCTTGGCACGGTCCTGCCATCGTCATCGCCGCCCGCGCGGCCACGGTGACGGCTCCGTGCCGGGCGTGACCGGCGGCCGCGGTCATCGACACGACATCATCGTCGAAGCTGCGGTGCGGTTCGTGTACGGCGACCGCGGCCAGCCCCTGCACCTGCGTGCGGGTGGGGATGACGGTGGCCCGGACGCCCTCCTCGCGCGCTGAGAGCGCCGCCACCTCAGCCACCGCGATGGTGTCCTTGTCGTTGGGCAAGACGATGACCTCGGCGCAACCGGTCGACCGGATCGCGGCGAGGATGTCACTGGTCGAGCACCGAAGCGCCGTGTCGCCAACGACGGGCACGGCTCCGGCGCCACGGAACAACTCGCGCAGGCCTGGCCCGGCAGCGAAGGCCACGACGCCTCGACCGGCAGCGGCGGTGCGCCTAGCCGCCTCGGCCTGGCTGACCTGCTCGGCGAAATGGGTGACCCGGATTCGGTGCGGACGCCCCGCCTCGATGCCGGCCTCTATCGCGGAACCGACGTCGTCGAGGTGGACATGAACGTTCCACAGCCGGTCGCCCCCCACGACGACAACTGATTCCCCGAGCTCCGTGAGTCGGTCCCGGAGGGTTGCCACCGCGCCCTCGTCGGCCTCGAGGAGATACATGACCTCATAGGCGGGGCCGCTAGCGGACAGGTCTGCGCCCGGCTGGAGAGGCAGCGGCGCCGCCGGCTTGGCCGCGGCTTCTTGTCTGACACGCCGTCCGGTCAGGGCCTCGGTAGCAGCGTCGAGAATCACGCACAGGCCACGACCGCCAGCGTCGACGACGCCAGCCGACCGCAGGATCTCCAGCTGATCGGGCGTGCGCTCCAGCGCACGCTGAGCCGCCTCGGCCGCTGCCTTGATCACGAACCCCATCTGGCGGGTCAGTTCCTCAGGTGCGCGTGGAACAGCCTCTTGCGCACCCTGCTCGGCCGCGCGGGCCACTGACAAGATCGTGCCCTCGACGGGTCGGGCGACCGCCGTGTAAGCGGCGTCGGCGGCCAGCGTGAGGGTGTCGGCCAACAACTGTCCTGGCTTGGTCGGGTCGCCCCGCATCAGCTGCTGGGCGCCGGCGCGCAGCAGCTGCGACAAGATGACTCCGGAATTGCCTCTCGCACCGAACAGGGCGCCTCGAGCGAAGACCGTCAGCGCCTGAACCAACGATGTCGGCCGCGCGTCGAGGATTGCCTGCCGGGCGGCCTCGAACGTGAGGAAGAGGTTGGTGCCGGTGTCGCCGTCGGGCACGGGGTAGACGTTGAGCGCGTCGATCTCCCCTCGAGCAGCTCCCAGCCGCTCCAGCGCGAGGTCGCACCACCGCAGGAGTAGGGCTACCTCACCAGGCTGAGTCACCGGTCTGCTCCCTCGAGATGCGCGTCGCCGTCCGGCTTCGGCGTGGTCGTGGTCGTGGGCTCGACCCTAGCTCCCAGCACCCCCGGGGTGCTGCTGCTACGCCGACCATTGGCTTCCCGCGGTGTCGATGATTCGCCTCCCGGCGGGGCAGTCGGCTATTCTTTGGCGGTTGCTCGCCGCTGTTGCCGGCAACAAAGACCTCTTCTTCATCACGTCAGGGAGATCGCTGTGGCCGCCGTCTGTGACATCTGCGCCAAGGGGCCCGGGTTCGGGCACAACGTGTCGCACTCGCACCGGCGTACCAAGCGACGCTTCAACCCCAACATCCAGCGGGTCAGAGCGATTGTTGGCGGCACCCCGAAGCGGCTCAACGTCTGCACGTCCTGCCTCAAGGCCGGAAAGGTCACTCGGTAGCTCCGCGAGGTTCCTGCGCGAACCGGTCAGGTGAGCGCCGTACCGCACGCCGCGCAGAACTTGGCGTCTGTAGCGTTGGGGTGCTTGCACGACGGGCAGAGCGTCGTCAACGGCTGGCCGCAGTCGTCGCAGAACGCCGAACTCTCCTCGTTACGCGCGCCGCAGGACGGGCAGGCGACCCCGGCCTCACCAACGTCTAGGTAGTCCAGAGTGCCGCGCGCCGTCGGCGCCACCTCTCCAGCGGCGTACTTGACGCCCGCTCCCATGAACCCGGCGTTGAGCGCGATGCCGCCGACGAGGAAGAAGGGCAGCGCCGCGAAGAACATCCACATCCGGGTTGGCTGCGCGCCGAACTCGTCGCTGTTGAACGCCGACAGCATGTCGGCCACCGCCAGTGCGAACAACACCAAGGCGATACCCATGCACACGACGCCGATGACGCGAGCCGCCATGCGTTTCGTGCTCTGATCGGGGTAGCCGGGTCCCGTGTCGCTCATTGCGCTGAGCATAGGCGCTGGGCTTCGTAGCCAGGCTCAGGTCAACTCTCATTATGGTTGCCGGTCACCGGAGTGGGACACCCGGGCCGGCACCCTCGAGGTCGCGATCCCGAAGCTGCGGACCGGGTCGTACTTCCCGGACTGGTTACTGGAACGCCGCCGCGTGGGAGCGGGCGCTGACCACGGTGGTGGCCACCTGTTACCTGCTAGGGGTGTCGACCCGGCGGATGGAGAAACTGGTGGAGACCCTCGGCATCACCCGGCTGAGCAAGTCGCAGGTGTCGGTGATGGCCAAGGAGCTCGATGAGCAGGTGGAGTCGTTCCGCACCCCACTCGATGTATGTGTTCGTCGCCGCCGACGCGTTGACGATGAAGGTCCCCGAAGGGGGTCGGGTAGTGAACGTGCAGCCCTGTCGCGATCGGGTCGTCGACGGGCTGACCGAGAAACTTCCAGCGGTCGCCGCGCACCTCGAAGCGGCCCGAACCGACATCCTCACCTTCACCGCGTTCCCGAAAGAGATACTGGCGGCAGATCTGGTCCAACAACCCCGCCGAGCGTCTCAACCGAAAGATCCGCAGACGAACCGACGTCGTCGGCATCTTCCCCGACCGCACCACCCTGGTCCGGCTCGTCGGAGCTGTCCTGGCCGAACAACACGACGAATGTCGAAGGCCGCCGCTACCTGAGCGTCGACGTCCTCGCCAGCTCCCGCATGACCCTGCTCGACGCCACCACGACCGACCACGGAGGCGAGGCCATGACACCTCCAGCTCTTACCGCCTAACGTGCTGCCACCGGATCACCTGGTGACGTCCTCATCCACCCCACCCTGGGTTTGGCCTCGCGTGAAACTCTAAGAGATTCTAATCTCATATAAGAGAACTTCTTAGATGCGCTGATAGAGTCATACCGATGGACCCCGTAGACAACCCGTTCCGGCCGGGAGCAGGGCGTCGCCCCCCAGTCCTAGCGGGTCGCGAACCAGTTCTTCAAGCGTTCATGGTAATACGCCGTCGGGCTGAGGAACTTGGGGAAGGCGAACGGGCTTGGGTGCTGAACGGGCTGCTAGGCGTCGGAAAGACCGTGCTTCTCAACGAACTAATGTCCCAAGTCTCCGACCGTGGATGGATCACCGCGAAAGTAGAGGCCACCGCACGAACTCCTCTTGCTGTCGCCTTAGCCCACGCGCTCGTCCGAGGGATGCGCACCGCCACGGGGCGGCACCCTGAGTCCACCCTGCGAAGGGTGCTCGGGGTCTTCAAAGCCTTCTCCCTGCGCGTTGACCCCACTGGCGCATTCACAGTCGGGGCGGCGATAGAACCGATTCCTGGGGTGGCGGACTCGGGCCGATTCGGTGACGACCTCGCGGCTCTGTTCGAGGTTCTCGGGGAGACGTCCCGGGAGCTCGGGGTTGGGACGCTCGTCTTGGTTGACGAGCTTCAGGAGGCCACGGCTGAAGAACTGACCGCTCTCAACACCGCCATTCATCAGCTCGGACAACACGACGCGCCGCTTCCTCTAACCTTTGTCGGCGCTGGCCTACCCTCCCTTCCGGCCCAGCTCGCGGAGGCGACGAGTTACGCCGAACGGCTGTACGACTACCGGCCGATTGGGCTACTTGATGAAGCCGCTTCACGTTCCGCCCTCACTGACCCGGTTCGAGGCCACGGCGTCCGATGGGATGATGACGCCCTCAGCCAAGCGCTAACAGTGGCCGCCGGATACCCGTACTTCCTACAGGCAGTCGGTAAGCACATGTGGGATGTGTCCGCCGGTCCCGATATCACGCTCGAGGACGTCGAGGTGGGTGGGGCTGCCGCCCGGCGAGAGGTTGACGACGGTCTCTACCGATCGCGCTGGGAGCGAGCCACCCCCGCCCAACGTGACCTGCTGCGAGCGATGGCAGAACTGGCGGCAGACCAACCAGCGTCAGTGTCCGAGCTGACCACGGCGATGGGGAAACGGCGAGTCTCCGATCTTTCCGTCTCACGGAACGAGTTGCTCAAGAAGGGCCTCGTGTACGCACCGGAACGGGGTCTGCTGGCATTTACCGTGCCTGGCATGCACACCTTCGTCCGCGAGCAACACTAAGAAGGAACGCGGTCAATAGACGGGCGCAGCGATGTTGCAGGGTGCTCAGCGGAAGTGCTGGTGGCCGCTCGCGTCGTCGTACGTCGCCCCGTCGACGGTGACTGAGCCTGCGTCGCCGGCATGACGCACCACGCCGATCTCCCGCCACTGTGCGGGCAGCTCCGCGTCAGGTCGGAACGTGGCCACGAGGCTGTAGTCATCGCCCCCGGTGAGCGCGAACCTCAGTGGGTCGACGCCCAAGGCGGCACCGACCGCCTGCAGTGGCTCAGCAACCTCGAACTGACTGGAGCGCAGCTCGATTGCCACCTGGCTTGCCGAGGCGAGGTGACCGACGTCTTGGAGCAGCCCGTCACTGACGTCGATCATCGCCGTCGCCCCCACCTCGGCGGCTGACGGCCCGGCCTCGTACGGCGGTGCCGGCCGGCGGTGCGCGTCCACGACCGCGCGGGGCGACCGGAACCCGCGCCCCAGCACGGCAAACCCGGCGTCGGCCCAGCCCTGGCGACCCGCCAGCGCGACCACGTCACCGGCCCGGGCACCCGAGCGACGTACGACGCCGTGCTCGCACGCTCCGAGGACGGCGACCGAGATCGTGATCGCCTCGGCTCGGGTGACGTCGCCGCCCACGATGCTGGCGCCCACCTCGGCAGCCTCGGCCGCCAAGCCGTCAGCGAATTCAAGCGCCCAGGAGCAGTCGAGGTCCGGCGGCGCCGCAAGCCCTACCAGCAGTGCGGTGGCACGCCCGCCCATCGCGTTGAGATCAGAAAGGTTTGCCGCGGCGGCCTTGTGACCGATGTCGGACGCCGTCGACCAGTCCAACCGGAAGTGCCGGTTCTGCACCAGCATGTCGAGTGAGCAGACCACCTGCCCGCCCGGCAGGTCGAGGACCGCAGCGTCGTCACCGGGGCCGAGGCGCACCACGTCGGCCTGCCCGAAACGTTCGGTCAGGGCAGCCACGAGCTGGAACTCCCCGACGTCTCGCAACGTCCCTGTCAGCTGCTGCGGCATAGGTGTCCCCTCGCTTGAGCGGGCACTTCGTGCTCCACCTCACCAGGCGGTACGGTGAACTCCCCCGTCGTCGATACGTTATCGACACGACGCAACAGCCGGGAGGTCCGCTGATGGTGGTTCACGCCTACATCCTCATCCAGACAGAGGTCGGTAAGGCCGCTGACGTGGCCACGTCGATCGCCGGAGTCAGGGGCGTCACGCTCGCCGAAGACGTCACCGGACCCTACGACGTCATCGTGCGCGCCGAGGCGCGCAACGTCGACGAGCTCGGCAAGCTGGTCGTCGCAAAGGTGCAGATGATCGACGGGATCACCCGTACCCTGACCTGCCCGGTGGTGCACATCTGACCGCATCCCCGGCCATCTGCCGTCGAGGTTCGCTCTCCCAGTGCCCCGGACTCGGCGGTGTCTTGGTGGTAGCCACCGGGCTCCTGTTGGTGGGGTGCACGGCTGAGATCGAGGTGACGCCAACCAGCCCCGATGCGATGACGGCCGAGCAGTGCAAGGACCTCATCGCCGAGCTGCCCGACCGCGTGGCCGGGCAAGCGGCGCGGTCGGTGCAGCCGAGTGACGCGCTGGCTAGCGCCTGGGGTGACCCACCCATCGTGGTGCGCTGCGGCGTGCCCAAGCCAACTTCTCTGCGGCCGGACTCGTCCTGCTTCGTCGTCAACGACATCGGGTGGCTCGCCGAACAGGAGGGCCGGCCGGTGACCGGCACGGAGCCAGTCGACGGGGAGCTTGTCTTCACCACGATCGGCCGGTCGGCGTACGTCGAAGTGACAGTTCCGCCCGACTACCAGCCGGCGGCGGATGCCCTCGTCGATCTGGCCGGCGCCATCGCAACCACCACCGACGACGTGCGCCCCTGCGTCTAGGCGGCGCCGCGCCGAAAATCCCTCGCCTCAAGTCGGCGTAGGCGGCTAGCCTCGCGCCCAAGGATCGCCACGGCCACGAGCCCAAGGATCGCCACGGCCACGAGGAGCACGAGAGATGCGGCACCTGCTCGGACGGATCACCCTCACCTATCCGAGCAACCCGAAGGCAGCCTTTCTCCATGCCCACCCTCAACCTCGGGATCGTCGCTCATGTCGACGCCGGTAAGA
>JAUJOD010000006.1 GCA_030447865.1 Nocardioidaceae bacterium | reverse complement strand
GTGGTGTGTGAGTGGTGGGTGATTGGCTTGTGTGCGGGGGTGGGGGTGGGGGGGGGGCGGGTTTGGTGGGGTTTTTGGGCCCCCGGCGCCCCGCCGCGGCGGGGTGTGCCCGCCCGCCCCCGCGCCGGTGGTTTGCCACCCGCCCCGGGGCCCCCCCGTGTTGGGGGGGATTATTCCTTAACTTAAACCGGGCGCCAAGCCGCGGGGGCCAACCGCGGCCAACCGTGGCGGACTGGCTCGACTACGCTCCCCGCATGGCGGAGTTCGTGCGGCTCGAGGTCGACAACGGCGTAGGAACGCTGCGCCTGGACCGGCCACCGATGAACGCGCTGAACGTCGCCGTGCAGGAGGAGATCCGCGCAGCGGCCACTGAGGCTGCCGACCGTGACGACGTACGGGCGGTCGTGGTGTACGGCGGGGAGAAGGTATTCGCCGCCGGAGCCGACATCAAGGAGATGGCCACCATGTCGTACGTCGACATGGTGCGTCGCTCGGGAGCCTTGCAGTCGTCTCTGACAGCAGTGGCGCGGATTCCCAAGCCGGTGGTGGCCGCCGTAACCGGCTACGCTCTCGGCGGAGGCTGTGAGCTGGCCTTGTGCGCTGACGTACGCATTGCTGCCGACAACGCCAAGTTGGGCCAACCGGAGATCTTGCTCGGGATCATCCCGGGAGCAGGCGGGACCCAACGGTTGTCGCGGCTGGTGGGGCCGGCGAAGGCCAAGGACCTCGTCTTCACCGGCCGGTTCGTGTCCGCCGCCGAGGCGCTGCAGATCGGTCTGGTCGACAAAGTAGTGCCGCCCGACGACGTGTACTCCGCTGCGGTGCAGTGGGCCAGCGTCTTCGCGGCCGGTCCCGCCTTCGCACTGCGGGCGGCCAAGGAGTGCATCGACCGTGGTCTTGAGGTCGACCTCGAGACCGGCCTGGAGATCGAGCGCCAGCAGTTCGCTGCGCTGTTCGCGACACACGACCGCACCGCTGGCATGACGTCGTTCATCGAAAACGGCCCGGGCAAGGCCACCTTCGAGGGTCGCTAGAGGCCGACTCAGTCGCCGCAGCCGGAACCGCGGTGAGGGTACCCGCAGGTCGGGCATACTTTCGGTAGGGAAGGGAGTGCTCCGTTGGCAGACAAGACCTCCGGCAATGACGCTGAGTCCGGGTCGGACCCTGCACCGAGCAACCACCCGGCAGCACGCGACACCTCGACGGACTCAGCGGCCGTCACGGGCGAGGACGCTCCCCACGCCGCCACGACGTCGAAGGGCTCGACCGCTTCGGGAGCGACCGAGCAGCCTCGGGCAACCCCAGCGCGCAGCCGCTCGCGCGCCCTGCGCAGTGGCATCGCCTCCGCGGTGTGGCTGGTCGCCGTGGCGGCCGCGCTGATCCTGTCGGTCGGCGCCTTGCTCATCTCCCTCGACGCAAACACCGACAACGCGATGGTCAGCTGGGTGCTCGATGCGGCGAACCGGATCGACTGGCGCTTCTGGAAGATCTTCGAGATGAACGACCGCACCCAGAACCACCTGGTCAACTGGGGTCTGGCAGCGGTGGCGTACCTTATCGTCGGACGGATCGCCGACAGCATCATCCGTCCCTGACATCGGGTAGCCACGTCGGAGTGAAGGGCTTGTCATCCGGACTCGACGGGACCAGGAGGGCCATCCGGCCATGAAGATCGTTGTCTGTGCGAAGTACGTCCCCGACGCGACGGGTGATCGGAAGTTCAACGCCGACAACACCGTCGACCGCGTCGGCGTCGACGGCGTCTTGTCGGAGCTGGACGAGTACGCCGTCGAGGAGGCGTTGCAGATCCGCGACGCCACCGACGGCGAGGTCGTCGTCGTCACGGTCGGGCCGGAAGTGGCTCGAGCGGCGGTCCTGAAGTCGCTGCAGATGGGTGCGGACTCCGGCGTTCACGTGCTCGACGAGGCGATCCACGGTTCCGACTCCGCCGCCACCTCGCTGATCTTGGCCCGGGCGGTCGAGCGGCAACGCCCCGACCTGGTGCTGTGCGGCATGGCCTCCACCGACGGGGGGATGAGCGTCGTACCCGCCATGCTGGCCGAGCGCTTGGGACTGCCGCAGGTGACGTTCGCCTCGGAGGTCGTGGTCGAGGACACCACCGTGCGGATCCGGCGGGACGGCGACGCCGCCACCGAGGTCATCGAGGCGACCACACCGCTCATACTCAGCGTCACCGACCAGTGCAACGAGCCACGGTACCCGTCGTTCAAGGGCATCATGGCCGCGAAGAAGAAGCCGGTCGAGACCCTCACCCTGGGCGACCTGGGAATCGCTGCTGATCAGGTGGGCCTCGACGCAGCGTGGACTCGAGTCGACGGGTTCACCGAGCGGCTGCCCAAGTCGGCAGGCACCGTTGTGACCGACGACAACGGTTCGGGAGCCGATCAGCTGGTCAGTTTCCTCGTCAGCCAGAAATTCGTCTGAGTCGCCGGTCGTCGCGAACCGACAGTCCGGCCGAGAAAGGAAGTTCCCAACCCCGATGAGCGAGATCCTGGTCCTGGTCGACCACGCCGACGGCAGCGTCCGCAAGACCACCGCGGAGCTGCTGACCTTCGCACGCCGCCTCGGAACCCCCTCGGCGGTGTTCATCGGTGCCGGGATCGAGTCGGCTCGCGACGCCCTGCGCCAGTACGGCGCCGAGAGGGTCTACGTCGTCGACTCACCGGATGTGGGTGACTACCTGGTGGCTCCGAAGGCCGAAGCGTTGGCTCAGCTGGTGCAGCGAACCGGTCCGGCCGCCGTACTGCTGCCGTCGAACGCCGAGGGCAAGGAGATCGCGGGGCGCTTGGCGATCAAGACGGCTTCGGGGCTCATCACCGACGCCGTGGACGTGACCCCGGCTGACGGGGGTGTCGCGGCAACGCAGTCGGTTTTCGCTGGCAGCTACACGGTCAACTCGGCGGTGACCCACGGCACCCCGATCGTCACGATCAAACCGAACTCGACCACACCTGAGGCAGTCGAAGGGTCCGCCGTCGAGGAGCGCGTCGACGTAACCATCAGCGAACTGGCGAAGACCGCACGGGTGGTCGAGCGCAAGCCACGCGAGGCGACCGGCCGGCCGGAGCTCACCGAGGCGGCCATCGTCGTTTCCGGCGGGCGGGGGACCGGCGGCAACTTCGAGCCGGTCGAGCAGTTCGCCGACACACTCGGAGCCGCAGTGGGTGCCTCCCGGGCAGCGGTTGACTCCGGGTGGTACCCCCACGCCTACCAGATCGGCCAGACCGGCAAGACCGTCTCCCCGCAGTTGTACGTCGCCACCGGCATCTCGGGTGCGATCCAGCACCGCGCCGGCATGCAGACCTCCAAGACGATCGTGGCGATCAACAAGGACGAGGAGGCCCCGATCTTCGAGCTCGTCGACTTCGGCGTCGTAGGCGACCTGCACACCGTGCTGCCCGCGGCCACGGCGCAGGTGCAAGCCCGTAAGGGCTGACTGCTCTCATGGGGCCGCTGGTCGTCGTCATGGGGGTGTCGGGGTCCGGGAAGACCACCATCGGGCGGCTGTTGGCCGACCGGCTAGGTGTTGAGTACGGCGAAGCCGACGACTTTCACACCCCCGAAAACCGCGCCAAGCTCCAAACGGGCACTCCGCTGACCGATGACGACCGCATGCCATGGTTGACCGCGATTGCTGAGTGGCTGGCCCAGCGGGCGTCGACCGGCGCGGTGGTCAGCTGCTCGGCCCTGAAGCGGCGCTACCGAGACGTCATCCGATCGCATGCCCCCGACATCCAGCTGTTGTACTGCGAGGGCAGCATCGAGTTGATCACCGATCGGGTCGCCAACCGATCGGACCACTTCATGCCCCCGTCGCTCCTCGAGTCGCAGTTCGCCGAACTCGAGCCGCCGTACGACGAGGACGCGTTCGTCGCTGATGTCGCTCGAGCGCCGGAGGCAATCGTCGATGACTTCCTGGCAGCTGTGCTCCCTCAGTGCGCCGACCAAGCCCAATGACGGACACGGACGAGGGCGGCCTTGCGCCGGCTTCTGCCACCTCCACCTGGTACGCGTCCGATCTCGATCCGGAGGAGCTGGCCTTTCAGCGGCTGTACGGGCCGTGGCGGCCGTTCTCCGTCGTTGAGGCGGACGAAGTTTTCGCTCCGCTGGAGATCCCGTGGTGGATCGCCGGCGGGTACGCCATCGAAGCCTTCACCGGCGTACGGCGGCACCATGAGGACATCGACGTCTCCGTGTTTCGCCGCGATGTCGGCGTACTCCGAGCGGCATTCGAGGGGACCTTCCATGTCTGGTCGGCGGGAGCCGGGATGTTCCGGCCGCTAACGGACGAATTCCCTGACCCGCATGATCAGTCAGACCAGGTCTGGCTGCGAGAGCATGCGCTGGCTCCTTGGCGGGCTGACGTCCTGCTCAACCCCGATCAGGATGGAGCCTGGGTCTCTCGTCGTGACGGAAGCTTCGCCGCCCCTCTCGACGAGGTCACGTGGACTCGTGATGGTGTCCGTTACCTACGACCTGAGATCGCGCTCGCCTTCAAGGCCAAGCACGCCCGGCCGAAGGACGAGCGGGACTTCGCTGTGACCGAACCCTTGCTCGAGGATGAGGCGCGCGCCTGGCTGAGCGACTATCTCGCCCGGTTCGAGCCGGAGCACTCCTGGCGAACAAGGCTCTAAGGCAGCATCTTGGCCGCACGGACGCTTCGAGTCGATGGCCTAGGCTGGCTTGGCGATGAATGCCCCCTCGTCAGCCGTGGCCTACCTCGACCACGCCGCGACCACGCCGATCTACCCCGAGGTCATCGATGCGATGACCCGGCAACTGGCGCGCCTGGGCAACGCCTCGTCGCTGCACGGCTCGGGGCGGGCCGCTCGCCGGGTCGTGGAGGAGTCTCGTGAAACGCTCGCTGCGGTACTGAATGCCCGCCCGTCGGAGGTCGTGTTCACCTCCGGTGGCACGGAGTCCAACAACCTCGCGGTCAAGGGCTTCTTCTGGGCCCGACACCGGGCCGATACCCGCCGTACCCGGATCTTGTCTACGGCGATCGAGCACCACGCGGTCCTTGACCCGTTGCACTGGCTGGCCACCGAAGGGGGAGCGGAGGTTGAGCTGCTGCCCGTCGACGCCGAGGCCCGGCTGAATCTCGACGCCCTGCGCAGCGCCGTCGAACGCGACCCAGCGAGCGTCGCGCTGATCACGGTCATGCATGCCAACAACGAAGTAGGCACCCTGCAGCCGATCGAACAGGTCGCGGCCATTGCGGCCAGCCACGCGATCCCCGTGCACACCGACTCCGTGCAGCCGATGGGTCAGGTGCCGGTCGACTTCGCCGCCACGGGTGTCGACGCGATGACAGTCTCCGGTCACAAGATCGGTGGCCCTTTTGGGGTGGGCGCGCTGCTGCTGCGTCGAGACGCCGAACTCGTCTCGCTGCTGCACGGCGGCGGCCAGGAGCGCGACGTACGGTCGGGCACGATCGACGCGCCCGGCATCGCCGGGTTCGCCGTCGCGGCTGAGCTTGCGGTGAAGGGCCAGCCGGAGCGGGCCGCCACCCTGGCGGCGCTGCGGGAAGAGCTGATCGCAGGGGTGCTCGAGGCGGTACCTGACGCTCGGCTGAACGGTCCGACGGACGATAGGCGCCTCCCCGGCAACGCTCACTTCTCGTTCCCCGGGTGTGAAGGTGACTCCCTGCTCATGCTGCTCGACGCCCAGGGTGTGGAGTGCTCGACAGGGTCAGCATGCTCCGCCGGCGTGCCACAGCCGTCGCACGTGCTGCTCGCGATGGGGCGCGACGACGCCGCCGCGCGCGGTTCGCTCCGTTTCTCACTTGGTCATACGTCGACGCCGGTTGACGTCGAGCGCGCGGTGCGGGAGATCGGTCCCGCAGTACAACGCGCTTGGCTGGCTGGGAACACGACCTCCGGACGGAGCGGGCCGTGAGGGTGCTCGCCGCGATGTCGGGCGGAGTGGACTCCGCCGTGGCGGCAGCAAGGGCGGCGGACGCCGGGCACGAGGTGACCGGGATCCACCTCGCGTTGTCGCGCAATCCCCAGTCCTACCGCAGCGGCGCCCGCGGCTGCTGCACGATCGAGGACGCCAACGACGCCCGTCGCGCGGCCGACGTCATCGGCATCCCGTTCTACGTCTGGGACCTCAGCGAGTCCTTCCATGCGGCGGTCGTCGAGGACTTCGTCAGCGAGTACGCGCAGGGCCGGACCCCGAACCCGTGCCTGCGCTGCAACGAGAAGATCAAGTTCGCCGCTGTGCTGGACAAGGCCGTTGCCCTAGGGTTCGACGCGGTGGCGACCGGCCACTACGCGCAGCTGCGCACCGGTGTGGACGGACTGGTCGAGCTGCACCGAGCGGTCGACCCGGCTAAGGACCAGTCCTACGTCCTCGGCGTGCTCACCCAAGACCAGCTGGCGAGGTCGCTGTTCCCGCTAGGGGGGTCGACAAAAGAGGCAGTGCGCGCTGAGGCCCAGCATCGTGGTCTGGCTGTCGCCGCCAAGCCCGACAGCCATGACATCTGTTTCATCTCCGACGGCGACACCGCCGGCTGGTTGCGGGACAGGATCGGCGCTGCCTCCGGCGACATCGTCGACAGCTCAGGTGAGGTGCTCGGCCGCCACGACGGCACGTTCGGATACACGATCGGGCAGCGGCGCGGCCTGCGGCTCGACCGACCGGCCGCGGACGGGCGACCGCGTTATGTGCTCGACATCGAGCCCGTCTCCCAAGTCGTCACCGTGGGCGCTCGTGACGAGCTCGACGTCGACTCCGTGAGCGGGGTTTCGCCGCGGTGGTGCGGGCCCGCGCCGACGGCCGAGCTGGCGTGCACGGTGCAGCTGCGCGCGCACGGCGAGGAGTACCCCGCCCTGGTCAAGGTCGTCACCGGCGCGGGGCAGTCCGACGTCGTCGAGATCGACCTCGCGCAGCCGGCCACCGGAATCGCCCCAGGGCAGGCAGCAGTGCTTTATACGGGCAGCCGGGTGGTGGGCAGCGCAACGATCGCGCGGGCACATCGACGTACCCCTGCTTGAATCTCACCGGACCTCGCCTTCCCGGCCGCGAACCTCCGAGCGGCTACGGTGAGCCTCATGACGCAACCCGGCGAGGGCAGCAACCCTGACACGGTCAACTTCGGTAACCAACCCGGGAGTCAGTCCGAGCGCGGTCGTCCTGTCCGAACCGGCCCTCCGGCGGAATCGGGTCGACCCGGGACGCTCGCGCTTGCCTGCCGTGGAGACACATGAGCTCACCCAGGACCAGGCCGCGTGCTTACGCTTCGGCCTGGTCGAGCGAAGGTTCGACTTCACTGTGCCGGTTCGCCAAGGAGGGGAAGGCTCCGTTCTCAGGGCGGGATTACTGCAGGCGCTCGACAGCGAGCTGGCGGCCATCGACGCCATCGCGGCGAGTTACCCAGAAGCGGACTACCGGATCATCGACGCATTCGCCGACGTGGGCGACGAGTCGGCCGCTCTGCTGAGTGGGAATGCCACCTACCTCAACTCGGTGAGCGAAGCCCTGGGCTACCGCAAGGAGGCTGTTACCGCGGCCCGCGACGTCTGTCTTGAGGTGGCCGGTCTCGACACCGTGGACATGACCCCAGCCGACTGAGGGGCGGTGGTCGAGTCCGAGACTGTTTGGGCAGCTCCGCCCTCTCGCGTGAGAGGGTGTGCTCATGGCGCTGCGGACGAAGACGCAATGGTGGGGCGTCCAGCTGGACGCACCGGATGGGCGTGAGCTGGCACGCTTCTACGCCCGGCTCCTCGGTTGGCAGATCTTCAACGAGAACGAAAGGGGGGCCGCCGTGGCACCGTCGGAGGATGCCGGCTACAACCTCGCGTTCGAGACCGAGGAGCACTACGTGCGGCCGGTCTGGCCGACCGAGGAGGGCAAGCCGCAGATGATGATGCACCTCGACATCGAGGTAGACGACCTGGAGGAAGCGGTGGCGTACGCCGTCAGCGTCGGCGCCGAGGAGGCGTCCTACCAGCCGCAGGAGACAGTGCGGGTGATGTTGGATCCCGCCGGTCATCCGTTCTGCCTCTACCTCGACACCGACCACTCCTGACCAACAGCCTCGACCACCACGCGGCGTTAGGGTCGTGCCGTGACCAACGCGGCGACGGGCATCGGGTCGATGCCGGGGGAGGACTACGCCGAGAGCACCCGGATCGTGGGCGGAGAGGTGGGGGACCTTCCGCACCTAGTCGAGCTGCCGTCGCGGGGGCCAACCGCGTCGATGATCGGACGCACGCTGGCTGTCGTGAGCGAACTTGGCGCCGACCTGCAGCCCGCCGGCTGGCGGCTCACGGACTCACCGGGGCTGGACCACCGGCGGGCGAAGTCGCTGCTCGGCCACGACCTCGACGTCACCGAGGAGCTGGCCCAAGGTCACGTCGGTCAGTTCAAAGTGCAGGTGACCGGGCCATGGACGTTGGCCGCGGCCGTCGAGCGGCCCCGCGGTGACAAGATCGTCGCCGATTCCGGCGCGCGACGCGACCTCGCCCAGGCACTGGCAGAGGGCGCGCGTGACCATGTCGTCGCCGTGCAGCGCCGCATACCTGGCGCGCAGATCGTCGTACAGGTCGATGAGCCATCGCTTCCGGCGGTGCTAGGAGGCGGTATCGCGACGGCGAGCGGGTTCCACCGGCACCGCGCCGTTGAGCCAGCCGAGGCCGTTCGCGCGCTCGACTGGGTTCTCGAGGCCGTTGCGTCGGAAGGAGCCAGCACGGTGGTGCACTGCTGCGGCTCGCACCTGCCGGTTGCCGTACTGGCGCAGACATCGGCCGGCGCCGTCTCATTCGACGTGGCACAGCTTGACCAACTGGTGTACGACGACCTCGGGCGCTGGGTGGACGACGATCGCGGGGTCTGGCTGGGCATGCTCCCGACGACCGAACCACACACCGCGCCGACCGAGGCGGAGCTCATGCGGGCGGTGCTGGAGTGCTGGTCGCGGGTGGGTCACTCCAATGTCGAGACCCTCCCCCCGACCATCGTGACACCGGGCTGTGGCCTGGCTGCAGCGACGCCGCGCTGGGCACGTCGGGCGCTCGGACTCTGTGCACAGGTGGCCCGGAGCCTGTCGGTCGAGCAGGGCAGGATAAGCGCATGACTGAGACGGCCGCGGAGCCGAGCGCCGTACCCGCCGCCGCGTCATCGGCCGCCGCGCCATCGTCGCCAGCGCCACCAGATGCCGCGCGCGAGCGCCACGCCGAGCTCTCCGACACCATCGAGGGTCATCGCTGGCGCTACTACATCCACGACGCGCCCACGATCAGTGACGGCGAGTTCGACGCCTTGATGCACGAGCTCGAGAGCCTGGAGGCCCAGTATCCCGAGCTGCGCACACCCGACTCGCCGACCCAGCAGGTCGGCGGTGCGGTGTCCACGATGTTCACCCCGGTCGAGCACGCCGAGCGGATGATGAGCCTCGACAACGTGTTCTCCCAAGACGACTTGGCGAGCTGGGTTTCACGAGTTGAGCGCGATGTCGGCGCCGGCGTGGAGTTCTTGTGCGAGCTGAAGGTCGACGGGCTGGCGGTGAGCCTGACCTACGAGCATGGCCGGTTGGTGCGGGCAGCCACCCGTGGTGACGGACGCACCGGCGAGGACGTCACGCCGAACGTGCGGACGATCGACGGCGTCCCGCACCGGCTGGCCGGCAGCGCCGACGGCCCGGTTCCCGACTTCGTCGAGGTGCGCGGTGAGGTGTACTTCCCGGTCAAGGCGTTCGAGAACCTCAATGCGTCGCTCGTCGAGGCCGGCAAATCGCCGTTTTCCAATCCCCGCAACGCCGCCGCTGGGTCGTTGCGGCAAAAGGACCCTCGTGTGACCGCAACCCGACCGCTGCGGCTGGTGTGTCATGGGCTCGGTGCTCGCCGGGGATTCGAGCCGCAGCGACAGTCTGAGTCCTACGCGGCGCTGCGAATCTGGGGGCTTCCGACCAGTGACCGCGCCAAAGTTGTGGCCTCGCTCGACGACGTACAACAGTTCATCGACCACTACGGCGAGCACCGCCACGACGTCGAACACGAGATCGACGGCGTCGTCGTCAAGGTTGATCAGGTCGGCCTCCAGCGTCGGCTGGGCTCGACTTCTCGGGCGCCGCGCTGGGCGATCGCGTTCAAGTACCCCCCCGAAGAGGTCACGACAAAGCTGCTCGACATCGACGTCAATGTCGGTCGCACCGGCCGGGTCACCCCGTTCGCGCGCATGCAGCCGGTGCGGGTGTCAGGTTCGACGGTCGAGTTGGCGACGCTGCACAACGAGTCGGAGGTACGCCGAAAGGGCGTGCTGATCGGTGACACGGTCGTGGTGCGCAAGGCCGGTGACGTGATCCCAGAGGTGGTCGGCCCGGTGGCCGAGCTGCGCACCGGTGACGAGCGCGAGTTCGTGATGCCGACGTCTTGTCCGTCGTGTGGCACTGCGCTGGCAGCGGCGAAGGAGGGTGACGCCGACATCAGGTGCCCCAACACGCGGTCGTGTCCCGCCCAGCTGCGCGAGCGGGTGTTCCACGTTGCCGGGCGTGGGGCCTTCGACATCGAGGTGCTCGGCTTCGAGGCCGCGGTGGCGCTGCTCGAGGCCGGCGTCATCAGCGACGAGGGCGACCTGTTTTCGCTCGACGAGCAGCGGTTGTTGACGGTGCCACTGTTCACCAAGGCCGACGGCGCCCTGTCGGCGAACGGCGCCCGGCTGCTGGCCAACCTCGACGCGGCCAAGGAGCAGCCGCTGTGGCGGGTGCTGGTTGCCTTGTCGATCCGCCACGTCGGCCCGACGGCAGCTCGCGCGTTGGCCGCCAAGTTCGGTTCGTTGGAGGCGCTGGCGGCCGCGTCGACCGATGAGATTGCGTCGACCGACGGGGTGGGGCTCACCATCGCCGAGTCGGTGGCCGAATGGTTCGCGGTCGACTGGCACCGGGAGATGGTGCGCAAGTGGCGAGAGGCGGGCGTACGGATGGAGGACGAGCGCGACGAGTCGATCCCGCGGACCCTCGAGGGTTTGTCGATCGTGGTGACCGGGTCACTTGACGGCTGGTCGCGCGACCAGGCCAAGGAGGCCATCGTGGTCCGCGGCGGCAAGGCCAGCTCGTCGGTGTCGAAGAGCACCGCGTTCGTTGTCGTGGGTGAGGCGCCGGGGTCCAAAGCCGACAAGGCGGTGTCGTTGAAGGTGCCGGTCCTCGACGAGGACGGCTTCGCCGTACTGCTCGGTGAGGGGCCGGATGCGGCCCGCGAGATCGCTCAGGTGGGGGAGCCGGTGTGACGGCACCCGATCCTTCCGAACCGGCGGAGCGTCCCCAGCCTGAGCTCCCTGACGGTGTCGACCCGCTGGGTGTTCCCCGCGACGGTGGCGAACACGACACCTTCGTGATCACGGCAGCTGCCGTGGTGGCGTTGCTGGCGCTGGCGTTCACCCTCGGCTGGATCGTCTACCACCAGCTGGTGGGCCGTGCCTGAGGCGACGAGAACCATCCGCTGATGCTCCCGTCCTCATTGGACCGGCTGCCGAGTGGAGCCCCCTGGCGTTGAACGTGACAGGGCAGGCAGTCGGCGTACCGCCCAACCGCACAGCGGCGCCGCCCGCTCTCCCCCCTTTGAGAGCTTGATGCACTCGCCGTGGGGCGACCAGCCCTCGGCCTCGACGTAGTCACTCGTCGGTTCCGCAGCCGTTGGTCTCCACCGGAAGGAGTCGACGCTCACGGAGGGCCCGTTGAGCCCGTACCGCCGTGTGACGAGCTGGGGCGGTCCTCAGGACGGGCAAGGCGTCCAGCGTTCCGCTCGCCGGAGAGGCCCACGCGACAACGTCGGGCGCGATCGAGTTGTCGGCCGGCTGCCACTACGTCCATTGGCGACCATCCGACATTCGGCGCGCCTCGGCGCTCCAGTTCGTCGACTCCGGGCGGCGGAGGCGGGTCACCGACTCCGCCTCCAGGTAAATCTGAGGAGCGCCTGCAGGTTGTCAGTACGGAGCATGGGGGCCTAGCCATAGCGAGTCGATGATCTGCTCTTGCTTTTCAGGCGGGCTATTTGGGGTGCGGAAGACGCTGACCCGCTGCTGGGGCCGTAGAAACATGCCTGGGACTCCGAGATTCCTAGCGCCAAGCAAACGGATTTGTCGAAGTCCGAGGTGATTGATGAGCGCACAGGTCTGCCCTCGACGATGCCCGGACTGCTCGCCTCGCGGTGAGAGCGTCTGGTGAGTACGGCTGTTAGACGGAGCTGATGGCGGAGACGGCAGAAACGCTGGTCGGCTGTTCGGTTGCGGCGTGGTCGCCACCACCTACGGCTGCCGGGGCCCATCTGTCGCGGCGCTTTTCTGCCGGCCGCCGGCCGGGTGTTCCTGACGTGGCGCAAGCGGGCGTGGCACAGCGGACCAACCGGGTGACGCTGCGGACGTCCATCAGAGTTCGCGCGCTCGCTGCGCCCTGGCCCGTTGCGGTCCAGGGCCAGAGTGCGCCCGCCCCGCCACCTCGTGGTGGCAAGCTCTGGCAATATCTACTTGTCTAAAGTTGACTGCTCTTGACAAGCGGTGTCCGATCGCTTGGAAAGGGGCCGACATGATCCGATCAACCAGCAAGTTCGTGATCGCCGCATTAGCGCTCGCGCTGCTCGCCTCGCTTGCGCCAACGTCTGGGGAGGATGCACTTCGAGGGCGAGGGGCTGACGCCGGCCAATTCGTGGCTGATGGTGGCCCTTGGTGCTGCTGAAACACCCGTGAGGAGTGGCCGGGGGGGTGATGGCACCCGCTGTCACTTACGACGCGTGGCCACGCTGGCGCGAGCCGTCAAGCCAGTAGACGCCGCAGCGCTGCGGTAGGCGTCGCGGGCTGCGTCAGCCGCGCCTACTTCTTCGAGAAGACCCGCCAGCTCGAACCACAGCTGCGCGGCAGTGCGATCAGCTCCGACACCGGTCAAGATCAGAATGGCGTCGCGATAGGCATCATTGGCGTGTGTGACATCGCCTTGCCCAGCGGCTGCCTGTCCCTCTAGGGCTCTTGCGTCGGCCGCAATCAGTGGGGCCAAGCCAACTGTGTCGATATAGGTGCGGTGGGCCAGATCTCTCGCTTCGCTTAAGTCCCCAGCCATGTACAACGCTCGGGCCAATGCCACTTCGTTCCTGGCGATGTCGAGGGGGCTGGCACTCGATGACAGCAGTTCGCGGCTTGCCCGCTTCAGGTTCTCCTCTGCATCGGCGATTTCAGGAGGGTCGAGCCGAAGTTGCATAATCCCCAATGCCGACCGCAGGCGAGCGAGGTTGCGGGCGTCCTGACCCTCACCCAACAGCGCGAGCGCCTTCCGGGCCAGCGGTATCGCCGCGACCACCGCGCCTCGTTGTGACTCCATCAAGCTGGCGTTCCAATATGCCGCCGCCCGTGCAGCCGGCGAACCGAACTCCTCCGCAGTTGCGATCGCCGTGCGGCACAGGCGGATCGCGCGGCCGAGGTCACCTCGCTCGAAGTACGCTGCAGCCATAGTGACCACCAGCTGAACCGCTTCATCCGATGACTCCATCTGGTTGGCCGCCAGTGCTCCGAGGACTGGCTGACCTACCTCAATCGCCTTCGAAAGGTCGCCGGCTTCGCGGTAACATCGACTGAGCGCAATGTTCGCCCTGACCCACGGAAGATCACTGCCGCCCTGCCCCACCAAGTGCTCAAGGTCAAGAATCGCGTCGTCCAATCGTCCCTGCGTCTCCAAGGCTCGTGCGTGCAGATACAGAGCGCGGCGGTGCAACTCATCGCAAGGGGGGCCGCCGTCGCCGGAGTAGGCCAGTACTCGGTTCGTTTGTGCTTCCGCGTCCACGCCTTCGCCATACTCCAGTGACAGCTCTGCATAATCTAGGGCCAACCGCATCTCGCCGAGCTGCTCGTCATTCGGCCCCAGAAGTAGATCGTCGACCGTCGTTTTTAGTCGGACGGCGAACTGTTCGAGAAGCTTCGAGCTGGGTCTGCGCTGACCGGCCTCGATGCGAGACACGTATGCGACGGACGCCTCCTGTCCAGCGATCTGCCCCTGGGTGAGGCCCTTTGCCATACGGCTTGCACGTATACGTTGGCCAAGAACCTTCGGGTCGATCCCCTTGAGCAAGTTGACCTGCTGAGCGTCCACGCACCAAGTGTGACGGCTCAAGGACAATCCGGAAGACGGCACGCTGGACGAGTGCTCAGCGCGCGCAGGAGGGTGGTGGGTGCCGGTGAGCCCCGACCCGCATTTCCCTTCGGCCAGAAGCTGAGGCCGAGCAGCTAGGTCATCTCCGCGACCCAGGCACTGAGGCAGATGTCGTCGGTCGTAGGGCGGTGGGCCCCAACACTTGGTGTGGAATCAGCGCGACCAAGGCGGCCGCGTGGCGTCACGGTGAACCCGACGAATTTGGTCGTCCAACACCGGCACCGCCGGCCGGGGCGTGTGCCGGCGGTCGGTGGCCGGGGCAGCTGCGACACCGCGTATGGCGCTAGCCGGTCAGGACAGCTCTGACCAGCCGCATCAGTACAGGGCAAGCGATTCTCCAGGGGTGAGTGCGGTCGGCAGCGCCGAGGCGGGTGGCGGAGTTTGGCTAAAGGACTGTGGGCAAACGTCTTTGACCACTATTGACACCAGCAGTTGACAAGAGCAGAGTGAGGGGCATGTGGCCCAGCGGGGGTCACAAGATTGGGGAACCGCTATGTTCGCACCAACATACAGTCCTGACACCTTCAACTCGTTGGATGAGTTGGACGGTGCACTGGCTCGTTTCGAGCAGGTTCAGGGAAGCTCACAGATTCAAGCCATCGGTAGGGTGATCGTGGGGCTGGGTCTGGCTGACGCTATCGGACTGACGATGGCACATCGGCACTTCTCTTTGGGTGACGACGAGCGACTCGTTGAATGGTTCGAAGGCCAATTCGCGCATCTCCGCCCCTTCGAAGCAGCAGAGGTGGCCGGAGCCATCCCGTTCGCCTGGGTCATTGACGAGACGGGCGCCGAAGCGCAATGGCGACCTGTCGAGTTCATCCGTCAAGATCAGTTCCCTCGAGCCTCGTTGCCGAAGCTTGAGCAGCTGAGGTCCAGT
Source organism: Nocardioidaceae bacterium (assembly GCA_030447865.1). Lineage (GTDB taxonomy): Bacteria > Actinomycetota > Actinomycetes > Propionibacteriales > Nocardioidaceae > JAUJOE01. The sequence goes on along the minus strand of JAUJOD010000006.1, from coordinate 73,911 downwards.
GAGGAACGGCTGAACGAGCTTGCTCGCCAAATCGTGTCGCGCGGACTCGGAGATGTGCTCGGTATTGCGCTGGCGCACCGCGAGCTGCCGTTGGGGGACGGGGAGATCCTTGTGGAGTCGCTCGACCACAGCAACCGGACCCTCACCTTTCAGGCCGGCGCGAAACGTGATTACGAGAACTTGACGCTGATCCCGACGTTCTGGAAGTTCAGCGATGACCCTGACGGCGTCGTCGTTGAAGCCTGGAAGCACTGCATCAACCACTAATCTGTCGCGTGTGACGGGGTCACACCAGAGGTCAGTGTCGAGGGAGGCTGGGAGGCCTCCCTCGACGTCTGTGTGGCGTCGAAACCTGCGGCGCTATTGGGTCGCCGCCTTTCTGTCCGAAGTCGGATCGGATTTCTCCACTCTCGCGTTCCCCCTGCTCGTACTCGTCGAGACAGGGGACGCCCTGTGGGTTGGAGTGACCGGATTCGCCTTATTGGCCGGGCGACTGGTGGCGCGCCTCCCAGCCGGCTACCTCATTGATCGTGTAGACCCGAAACTGGCACTGAGCATTTGCGAGTCCGTTCGCTGCGTGCTGTTTCTCGCCTTGAGCTTGGTTCTCATGTCGGGCCACTTCCTGTTGGGTCTCGTTGTCGCAGTGGCGCTGCTTGACGGTGCGGGTAGCGCGCTAGCACTGCCGGCGGAACGGATCTTGGTCAAGACCATTGCGCCTCGGGACTTCAGGTCCAAAGCTGTGGCGTGGATGGAAGCCCGTCTGCATCTCGTCACACTCTTGGCACCGCCAATCGGAGGTCTGCTGTTCCAAGTTGCTTCGTGGCTGCCGTTCGCGATCGATGCACTCACGTTCGGGATAAGCGCTGTCCTGGTTTATTCACTGGTTATCCAGCGACCGCAAGACCACCAGCATGGGCACAGGTCTGCGGGCTTCCTCTCCGGCTTCCGGCAGCTGGTGGCCCACCCTCTCTTGAGAAGTGGTGCCACCTTGGCTGTGGGGATGAACCTCTTAACTCAGGGCATGGCTTTGGCGCTGCTGGTGCGAGCAGCCTCGGCCGGCGCAGGCGCCTTCATGATCGGCGTGATGTTTTCCCTCGGCTCGCTGGGAGGGATTCTCGGTGCAGCATGGGCGGGACGTTCGTCGGAGCGAATTCCGTGGACCAGTACTCTGGCCATCTTTGGCGTGACGTGGGCAGTTGGTCTAACGGCAGCGACGCAGACCCACAACCCGATCTTTCTAGGTTGCGCGTTCGCCATCATGGCTATCCCCGTGCCGCTCACCAATACGCAGATGATCACAGCGCTGTACGCGGACGTCCCTGACGATCAACTCGGGCGAACGAGCAGCAGCCTGGGGCTGTTGACCGGCACGATAAGCCCGCTAGGGCCCTTGCTCGCCGGCATCATCTCGAGCCGCTACGGGACTGACGTTCTCCTGGTGGCTTGCCTAGCGATCTTGCTGGGGCTGCTCTTGGCCAGCCGCCTCGCTCTTGGAGCACTCTCGCCGGGCACGGACCCGGACGATTCCGCGTAAGCCCGGGAACCCCCTGCCGCCTCGGTCGAGGAGATCTTGACGACTCAGTCGCAGCTGTAGCCGCCTTCCTTCAGACCCGCCTCTTGCTCAAACCGATTCTCGCAGCCGTCAAAGCCCTCCCGGATGTATTCATAGATGTACCGGTAGTACCCGTAGACCGCCCACTGCTCTGAGTGGATTCGCTCGTGAGCCAGGAGCGGGCTCAGTGGTATGCCGTTCAGCGTGTCCTCCGTGACAGCGGCCCGCAGCATCTCTGCTGGGTCGTCGTGAGACCCGTTGGTCACGAACATTTCTCCGTAGGTGACTCCGCCTTTCACCGAGAACAGGTCGATGAGGTTGGGGAGACCGAGGTCTGAATCTCCGGCGGCTGCCATCAGAATCCCCTCGGGGGTGGCCACGATCGCGCCCCCGTTGTCGAGAACTAGCGACACGTCACTCTGTTGCCACAATGGCCCGTCGAACGTCCAGTAGTTGGCATCACGTCGAGCGTCGGAGTAACTCGGCTGCCGGCCGTTGATCAGTTCAACCGCCCGGGCGATCTCGCTGGCGCCATCGTCGTCGTCGAGCAAGAAGTAGGGCCGGCCGTCGGGGCTTCGGAAGACGGCTAGACCATCCAGGACCTCGAACGTGTCGGCCGTTACTCCCTCCTGCTCGGCGCGCCGGACCATCTCCTCCGGTGGGACGCCGGAAAGCATCGTCCACCAGATCCATTCGCGATACAGCTCGGGTGGCTCACCCTCTAACCTGCCGGCGTCTTGCAGGGTTGTCACGAAGCCGTCGACGAGTCGGCCTCGCTGCACCTCGCTCAGTCCGAGCAGGAACGTCGTGTAGGCGGCATTGGTGAACTGGTCCGGGTGAGACAACAGGTAGTCAACGAGCTCGCGCTGCGCCGACTCGGGCATGGCGATGTCGTCCAGGCCGTAGTACGGGTAGACGATCATGGCGTAGGGCGGCAGCGCCCCAGCTCTCCACATGCTTTGTACGTCGGACAGCGTCGGACCTCGGTCGAGCATCGCGCCGATTTCGATTGCCCTGTCGTCAAGGTTTCCATCGAGCCGGTTGTACTCCGCGGTGAGTTCGCGGATGAGCGCTGCGCGGGCGGTGCTGACAGCAAGGGTGTAGTCGTCGTTGGCTTGCTGGCGTTCCTGTTGCGTCGCGGTGGCGCCCGGGTCGTCGTACGTCACGCCGAAGTTGTTGACGGAAGCCGTCAGGTAAGCGCTGTTGAGGCGGGACACCGAGCGGGGACTCGTGCTGTTGTAGTTGAAGGTGTCGATCCCGAAGCTGAAGAGCTCAAGGCATCCGGCGGCGAACTCCGCCTCTTGGTGTACGGCGCTCGCCGTGGTGACTGCTTCCGCGGGAGCGTCGACAAGCGTGTCCTTGAGAGTGCCGGCCACGGCTCCGACGGCCTGCCGGTGATCTGACTCGACCTGGTCGGCGAGTGTCTTGATGGCCGACGCGCGGTTGCGGGTGGCGTCGGCGGCGCTCTTGACCTGCCCAGCGGGGACCGGGTAGTACTCGAAGAGTTCGTAGAAGTGCACTCTGCCCCTCTCACGGCCAAACTGCCTGCTCACGACAATAGTCCCGGCCGGGGTCATGCCCCATCGGCGTCGCCTTGACTAGGGTGCAGTGCTGACGACTTGGTCGCGACGGCCTCTCGTCGGTTGGGGAGGAGGAGGGTGTTGACCGGCAGCGGCAGCATGCCTGCGTTTTGCCGTGTCGTCTGGCTAGCGGTGGTCGCAGCCATGATCGGCGCCTGTATGCCGGGCGAACCGGTGCGCCTCAGCGCCGTGCGGATCGAGGACAGGCAACTGCACTACTTGCTGGGTGAGGAATGTGAGGGCGTCACCACCGTGACGGTGGAACTGATGAATGACGAAGGTGAACAGCTGACGGCTGTAGACAGCTGGATCGTCTCGTCGGTGGACGACTCAGGTGCCGTACTGAGCGAGCTGACGGTGGGCGCGACGCCGAGGGGCTTCACTGAGACCGACGCCCTCCAACGCTCCCCTTCCGACGTCGACGTTGTGCTGGTCAGCCTCGACTCGCCGGATTCACGGTCGCGTAGCTCGGCTGACATGAGCACACTGCTGGCCGGAGCGGACGAGCATCCCGGCGAGTGGTACGTCGAGACCGAAGGCTGGAAGAGCGAGCAGGAGTTCCGGGAGTTGATCGACCCGGATTCCCAGGTGCATCCAGGGTGTCCGCCCTGAGTCGCAGCCGCACTACTCGGGTGCGGAGCGCTGCCCACGACTTGTCAGACCGTAGTAGGCCAAGGGACCGACTGGAGTCTGACAACTCATGGGGTGACTCTAGGATTGCGGCCATGGCTGAGCCCGCTGCATCATCAGGCGCTGGTCACGCGATGACCCGCGACGAGGTCGCGCGACTGGCGCAGCTGGCCCGGATCGACCTCAGCGACGCCGAGCTAGACCACCTGGCCCCGCAGCTTGCCGTGATCATCGAGTCAGTCGCCGTCGTCAGCTCGGTCGCCGCCGACGAGGTGCCTGGTACGTCGCACCCGCTCCCAGTGCGCAACGTGTTCCGCCGTGACGTGGTGCGGCCGAGCCTCGCGCCGGAGGAGGTGCTGGCGGGCGCACCCGAGGTGGAGCAGTCCAGGTTCAGCGTCCCGCGCATCCTCGGAGAAGAGGCGTGAGCGACCTGACGCGCATGTCGGCCGCAGCGCTCGCCGCAGCCCTCCGCGGTGGCGACGTCAGCTCGGTCGAGGTCACGCGCGCCCATCTCGACCGGATCCAGGCAGTCGATCCCCAGGTGCACGCGTTCCTCCATGTCGACGGCGACGGCGCCCTGGAACAAGCGGCAGCGGCCGACGAGCGGCGGGCGGGGGGTGAGGATGGCGCGCTGCTGGGTGTGCCGATCGCCGTCAAGGACATCCTCGTCACGCGTGGGATGCCCACGACCTGCGGGTCGAAGATCCTGCACGGGTGGGTCCCGCCGTACGACGCGAGCGTCGTCACGTCGCTGCGCGCAGCCGGCATGCCGCTCCTGGGCAAGACCAACATGGACGAGTTCGCGATGGGCAGCTCCACCGAGCACTCCGCGTACGGTCCGACCCGAAACCCGTGGGACCTCCACCGCATCCCGGGCGGTTCAGGTGGCGGTTCGTCGGCGGCCGTCACGGCGTTCGAGGCCCCGTTGGCGATCGGCACCGACACCGGCGGCTCGATCCGCCAGCCGGGGGCGGTTACCGGCACCGTCGGGGTGAAACCGACGTACGGCGGTGTCTCCCGCTACGGCCTCGTCGCGCTCGCGAGCAGCCTCGACCAGGCAGGGCCGGTCGCCCGTACGGTGCTCGACGCAGCGCTGCTGCACGACGTTATCGCCGGCCATGACCTGATGGACTCGACAAGCATCGACGTGCAGTGGCCGTCGATGGCGGCCGCGGCCCAGGTGAGCGACGTCGACGGTCTGCGGGTCGGCGTCGTCAAGGAGCTCGGCGGCGAGGGCTACCAGCGCGGCGTTCGGGACCGTTTCGACGAGGCGGTTCGCCTCCTCGTCGGTGCCGGTGCCGACGTGGTCGAGGTGTCCTGCCCGCACTTCGAGTACGCCTTGGCGGCGTACTACTTGATCCTGCCCAGTGAGGCGAGCAGCAACCTGGCGAAGTTCGACGCGATGCGCTACGGGCTGCGGGTGCTGCCCGACGACGTAGCTGCCCCCAGTGCCGAGCAGGTGATGGCGGCGACCCGGGAGGCGGGTCTCGGCGACGAGGTGAAGCGCCGGATCATCCTCGGCACGTTCGCGTTGTCGAGTGGCTACTACGACGCCTACTACGGGCAGGCGCAGAAGGTTCGCACGCTCATCTCGCAAGACTTCGCAGCGGCGTTCGAGCAGGTTGACGTCTTGATGTCGCCGACCGCCCCCACGACCGCTTTCAAGATCGGTGAGAAGCTCGACGACCCGTTGGCGATGTACCTCAACGACATCGCGACGATTCCAGCCAACCTGGCAGGCGTGCCGGGGCTCTCACTGCCGAGCGGGTTGGCCGACGAGGACGGCCTGCCGACCGGCGTACAGATCCTCGCGCCGGCGCTGGAGGACGCCCGGCTCTACCGGGTAGCGGCGGCGCTGGAGGCGATGCTGCACGAGCGCTGGGGCGGCCCGCTGCTCGATCGCGCGCCCGAACTGGACGCAGCGGCATGACAGCGGTCTCGACAAGGTCCACCACCGCTGCCGAGTTGATGCCGTACGACGAGGCGCTCTCGCGGTTCGACCCCGTGCTGGGGCTCGAGGTGCACGTCGAGCTCAACACCGCCTCCAAGATGTTCTGCGGTTGCAGCACGGTCTTCGGTCGGGAGCCCAACACCCAGACCTGCCCTGTCTGCTTGGGGCTGCCGGGTGCGCTCCCGGTGCTCAACGCGGCTGCCGTCGAGTCGGCGATCCGGATCGGCTTGGCGCTGAACTGCGACATCGCCGCCGAGTGCCGCTTCGCGCGCAAGAACTACTTCTACCCCGACATGCCCAAGAACTTCCAGACGTCGCAGTACGACGAACCGATCGCCGTCAACGGCGGGGTCGACATCGACGTCGACGGTCAGCCGTTCCGGATCGGGATCGAGCGCGCCCACATGGAAGAGGACACGGGTAAGTCGCTGCACGTTGGCGGCGCCACCGGTCGCATCCATGGCGCGGACCACTCGCTGGTCGACTACAACCGCGCCGGCATCCCGCTGATCGAGATCGTCACCAAGCCGATCGAGGGCACCGGTCGACTCGCCCCAGCCGTCGCACGGGCGTACGTCGGGTGGCTGCGCGAGCTGCTCCTCGGGCTTGGGGTGTCCGACGTTCGGATGGAGCAGGGCTCGTTGCGCTGCGACGTCAACCTGTCGCTGCGGCCGGACCCCGGCGCGCCGTACGGCACTCGCAGTGAGACCAAGAACGTGAACTCGCTGCGATCGGTGGAGCGGGCGGTGCGCTACGAGGTCAGCCGGCAGGCGGCCCGGCTGGCGACCGGCCGACGAGTCGTCCAGGAGACCCGGCACTGGCACGAGGACACCGGCGTCACAACCTCAGGGCGCAGCAAGGAGCAAGCGGAGGACTACCGGTACTTCCCCGAGCCTGATCTGGTCCCGATCGCTCCCTCGGTGACCGAGGTCGAGCGGCTGCGAGCCAGCCTTCCTGAGCCGCCGGCCATACGCCGTGCTCGACTGCAGGCGGACTGGGGGTTCTCCGACCTCGAGATGCGTGACGTTGTGGGGGCTGGAGCGCTGCTACTGGTCGAGCAGACCGTCGCTGCTGGAGCTAGTCCGGCGGCAGCGAAGAAGTGGTGGCTGTCGGAGCTGGCTCGCCGGGCGAACGACGCAGGAGTGGCTCTTGACGAGCTGGGGATCACTCCGGAGCACGTCGCGGCGGTCCAGTCCCTCGTCGATGCGGGGCGGATCAACGACAAGCTCGCTCGGCAGGTGCTCGACGGCGTACTGGCCGGTGAAGGGTCGCCCGAGCAGGTGGTGAGCGCCCGCGGCCTTGAGGTCGTCTCCGACGAAGGGAAGTTGTCGGCCGCTGTCGACCGCGCGATCGCGGGCAACCCGGGCGTCGCCGAAAAGATCCGCGCCGGCAAGATGGCGGCAGCCGGTGCGTTGATCGGCGCGGTGATGAAGGAGATGCACGGTCAGGCCGACGCCGGGCGAGTGCGGGAACTGATCCTCGAGAAGCTCAACTGACGCCGGGGGCCTTGTGCCTTGCCGCCCGAGATGGGCCCCCCACATGCCCACCTGGCCGCCAGCGCGAAGTCCGATTGCCGCCAGCAAAGGCCGCTGTGGCAAGCGATGGTTGAGCCATGACAACACCCGCTACGACTATGTCGACGCTTTCCTTCGAGGCCCTCCCCTCTGAGGAGTTGCATCGCATCCGATCGATCGGCTTCGACGACTTCGGTCATGCCGTGCGCGTCTTCGTCAACGACAAGGAGCCGGGGACGCCGCTGCGCTGCTGTCTGCGCGAAGCCCGCGAGGATGAGCGAGTTGCACTGATTGCCTGGCGGCCGCTGCACGACGCTCCTGACAGCGTCTACGCCGAGGTAGGCCCCGTCTTCATCCACGCGGACGACTGCCCCGGCTACCAAGATGGCGGCCGCTACCCAGAAGGCTTCCGGCACCGCCAGCAGGTCTTGCGCTCCTATACGGCAGCAGGTGACCTGCTCGACACGACAATTACCGACGGGCCAGCGGCAGAAACGGACATCCTCCGGTTGCTTTCCGCCCCAGCCGCTGCAGTCGTACACAGCCGTAACGTTCAGGCGGGCTGCTACATGTTCGCCATCCGTCGTCGTTGACCTGAGGCCCGAACGCGCCGACCCGGCGCTAGCCGAGCCGGTCCTGATGATGACCGCGAGACCAGCTCGCTGGCATGCTTTCGGAATGGGCGGCACGGGGGGATGCGAGATCGTTGGGATGGCCCCGTCTCATGAGTTGGCTGCGATCACCGAGCGACTACTCAGGGCCCTCCCGTCCTGGTTCGGGATACCCGAGGCGAATGCTGAGTACGTCGAATCGGCGACGCACCTGCCTGGCCTAGTCGCGCGCTCAGGCGACCCGGTGGGCGTTCTCCTGTCTCGGAGACACTTCCCAGGCTCCGCCGAGATTCACCTGATGGCCGTCGATCCGCAGTGGCATCGCCGGGGTATCGGCAAAGCGCTGGTGGCGACGCTCGAGACCCAACTCATCAATGACGGGTGCAGGCTCTTGCAGGTCAAGACTCTTGGGATGTCCCGGCCGGATGTCGGGTACGCCGCAACCCGTGCCTTCTATCTCTCGTGTGGGTTTGAGCCGCTAGAGGAGACCCACGACCTCCGGCCGGGCAATCCTTGCCTCATCATGGTCAAGCCGCTTCGATGACTTTCGCAGAACGAGACCACGTCGATGAGTTCTCGAGCCAGCGGCGGGGTTTGTAAAGGATCCCCGGCACCTGGTGCCGGAACTACTCCACGAACCGGGCAGCGGAGAGGAGGTGCGATGGCTGAGCTGTTCTACGACGACGACGCCGACCTAGCCGTCGTACAGGGCCGCAATGTCGCCGTCCTCGGGTACGGCGACCAGGCTCAGGCGCACGCTCTCTCGCTACGCGACTCCGGGGTCGACGTACGGGTTGGCCTCGAGGAGACCTCACCCGACCGGGCGGACGCCGAGGCTGAGGGTCTGCGCGTCGTGACGCCGTACGAGGCATGCGAGGAATCCGATCTGGTGGTGCTGCTCGGGTCCGACCAGGAGCTGCCGAACCTCTACGGCGATGCCATCGAACCGAACCTGGTCGACGGTGACTCGGTCCTTTTCGGGCGTGGGTTCGCGGTCCGGTACGGGTACGTCAAGCCACGGGAAGGCGTCGACGTCCTCTTGGTCGCCCCGATCGAACGCGGGCCGGTGGTGCGCCGCGAGTTCGAGGAGGGCAGAGGAGTCCCGATGCTGGTGGCCGTGGAGCAGGACCCCTCCGGCAAGGCCTGGGAGCTAGCGCTCTCCTACGCCAAGGCGATCGGCGGCACCCGAGCGGGCGCTATCAAGACGACGTTCACCGAAGCGGTCGAGGCGGAGCTGTTCGGGGAGCAGGCGGTGCTGTGCGGTGGCGTGCCGGAGTTGGTCCGGTCGGGTTTCGAGACTCTTGTTGAAGCTGGATACCAGCCCGAGGTTGCCTACCTCGAGTGCCTGCACCAGCTGAAGCAGGCAGTCGATCTGATGTATGAGGCAGGGCTTGCCGAGCAGTGCCGTGCCTGGTCAGAGACCGGTGAGTACGGCGCGTACTCAGCAGGTGCCTATCTGCTCGACGACGCTGTTAAGCAGCGGATGAGGCTTGTGCTGCGGGCCATTGAAGCCGGCTCGTGGACGGCCGACTTTGTTGCTGACCAGCAGACGGGCGCGCCGCGGGCCAACGAGTTCCGGCAGCGCAGCGAGTCGCATCCGATCGAAGAAACGGCGCAGGACATGCGCCGACTGATGGGCTGGCTCGGGCCTCATCACCACTGATCGTGGCGACAGGGCTGCTGCGCTACCTCGAGCAGCTAACGTGACCGCGTGCCACCAGTGGACCGCAGCTACATCAAGGTCAAGGCCCTCGCGGTAGCCATGGACGCCGCCGGCACTCATCACGCCGTCTTGCGCGGTGACGACCCTTCCAAGACGCCGCCGTCCTTCCACCGCCCACTCGGCGGCGGGGTCGAGCTGGGCGAACGGTCGGAGGCGGCGGTGACTCGGGAGATCGCCGAGGAGCTGGGCACCACGCTCGTCGAACAGCGGTTGCTGGGTGTGCTGGAGAACATCTTCGTGTACGCCGGGGAGCCCGGCCACGAGGTTGCCTTCGTCTACGCCGGGCGCCTGGCCGAGCCGGACGCCGTACCGGAGGGCGGGCGAGAGTTCGTCGACAACGGAGAAGCGAACTGGGTCGAGTGGCGACCTCTGGACGGGGCCGGACTGGACGTGCCGCTCTACCCGGACGGTCTGCAGGAGCTCATCGACACTCACGTGCTCATGCGCCCGCCCGGGGCTGGCTCGGCGGAAGGACAATGGCGCCGCGACGCTTGACGACGCAGCCCACGGGACCGACAACAGCCGATGGCTAGACTCAGGCAGTGCATCGGCGTGGTGATGCGCCTGCGGACGGCCAGTTGGTCACCCGAATTGACGCGCGATCGGACCGAAGGACAGCATCTGTGAGCAAGCCTGTCGTCCTGATCGCCGAGGAACTGAGCCCCGCCACCCTCGAGGCTCTCGGCACCGACTTCGACATCCGGCACTGCAATGGAGCTGATCGCGCTGACCTGTTGCGCGCGCTGCCGGACGCTGACGCCATCCTCATCCGCAGTGCCACCAAGATGGACCCGGAGGCGCTGGCCGCAGCCAGGCGCTTGAAAGTCATAGCGCGGGCCGGTGTGGGCCTCGACAACGTCGACGTCAAGCAGGCGAGCCAATCCGGTGTCATGGTCGTGAACGCACCGACCTCCAACATCATCAGCGCTGCCGAGCTCGCCGTCGGCCTGCTCATTGCGGCTGCCCGCAATATCGCCTCCGGGAACACGGCGCTGAAGAACGGTGAGTGGGAGCGCAGCAAGTACACCGGTGTCGAGCTCTACGAGAAGACGGTGGGCATCGTCGGGCTGGGCAAGATCGGTGTGCTTGTCGCTCAGCGGCTGAGCGCCTTCGGTATGCGGGTGATCGCGTACGACCCGTACGTGCAAGCTGGCCGGGCGGCGCAGCTCGGCGTACGGCTGGTGACGCTTGAGGAGTTGATCGCCGACTCCGACTTCGTCTCCGTGCACCTGCCCAAGACTGCTGAGACGGTCGGCCTGATCGGTGCGGAGCAGCTGGCGCGGTGCAAGCCGACGGCGATCCTCGTCAACGCCGCCCGTGGCGGCATCGTCGACGAGCACGCGCTGTACGTCGCGCTCAAGGAGGGGCGCCTCGGCGGCGCTGGGCTCGACGTGTTCAGCACCGAGCCGTGCACTGACTCCCCGCTGTTCGAGTTCGACAACGTCGTCGTCACCCCTCACCTCGGTGCAGCGACCGACGAAGCGCAGGAGAAGGCCGGCGTGTCGGTGGCTCGCTCGGTGCGGCTCGCGCTGGGTGGTGAGCTCGTTCCGGACGCCGTCAACGTCCAAGGCGGCATCATCGCCGAGGACGTCCGCCCAGGCATCCCGTTGACCGAGAAGCTCGGTCGCATCTTCACCGGGCTCGCTGGTGAGGTGGCCCAGCAGCTCGACGTCGAGGTGCGTGGCGAGATCGCTGAGTACGACGTCACGGTGCTCGAGCTGGCCGCGCTCAAGGGCGTGTTCCTCGACGTCGTCGAGGAAACCGTCTCCTACGTGAACGCGCCGCTGCTCGCGGCCGAGCGTGGGCTCGCCGTACGGCTGGTCACTGACCGGGAGAGCCCCGACCACCGCAACCTCGTCACGCTGCGGGGCACGCTGGCCGACGGCTGTCAGGTGTCGGTGGGGGGCACCTTGATCGGCATCCATCAGCGAGAGCGGTTGGTGGAGATCAACGGGTACGACGTCGACCTCGAGCCGGCGGACCACCTCGCCTTCTTCACCTACGAGGACCGGCCGGGCATGGTCGGCGCGATCGGCCGCATCCTCGGCGACGCGCAGATCAACATCGGCGGCATGCAGGTCGCCCGGGACCGAGCCGGGGGCAGCGCGCTCGTCGCCCTGACTGTCGACAGCGCCATCCCGGGCCCGGTGCTCGAGGAGATCACCACGGTGATGCAGGCACAACTGGCTCGCGCCGTCGACATGTAGCTGTCGCCCGCCCGCCGAACAGTTGTCAGAGCGTAGTCGGTCCATAGGTCGAATGGAGTCTGACAACTTTCCTCGGGCCGGAACCTGTCAGAACGTAGTCGGGCTATAGGTCGACTGGGGTCTGACAAGTCGGAGGCTGCCGACGCCGGGCTGGGCGTCGGCTAGCGTGACGCCATGACGATGTCATCTCAGATCTCCCTGGAGCCAGCCAGGGGGACCGATCCGGCCCGCCGAGCGCAGATTCTGCAGGACCCCGGGTTCGGAGTGCACTTCAGCGACCACATGTTCACCTCGACGTGGACACCGGACCAGGGTTGGCACGACTCAGCCGTCCGGCCGTACGGTCCGTTCACTGTCGATCCGGCGTGTTCGGTTCTGCATTACGCCCAACAAGTCTTCGAGGGGCTGAAGGCGTACCGGCATGCCGACGGGTCGATCTGGGCGTTCCGTCCGGAGGTGAACGCGGCGCGGTTCCAGCGCTCAGCCGAGCGGATGGCCCTGCCGCTGCTGCCGAAGACTGACTTCATCGCGGCGATCGAGGCGCTGGTGTCTACCGACGCGGACTGGGTTCCGTCGGGGGAGGAGCGGTCGCTCTACCTGCGGCCGTTCATGTTCGCCTCGGAGGTGTTTCTCGGCGTACGTCCGGCAATGCACGTGACGTTCGCCGTGATCGCATCTCCGGCCGGACCCTACTTCCGCGGCGGATTCAAGCCGGTGACGATCTGGCTCAGCGAGGAGCACAGTCGGGCTGCGCCAGGTGGCACCGGCGCCGCCAAGTGCGGCGGCAACTACGCAGCCAGCCTGTTACCGCAGCAGGAAGCCATCGCCGCTGGTTGCGACCAGGTGGTGTTCCTCGACGCGGTCGAGCGGGCGGTCGTCGAGGAGCTTGGCGGCATGAACCTGTTTCTCGTGTACGCCGATGGCACCCTCGTCACACCAGAGCTCACGGGGTCGATCCTTGAGGGCGTGACCCGGGCCTCCGTGATCGAGCTGGCGCGTGAGCTTGGCCATCGGGTCGAGGAGCGGCGGGTCACCATCGATGAGTGGCGCGACGGGCTCGTCGACGGTGCCGTCGCCGAGGTCTTCGCCTGCGGCACCGCCGCACTTGTCACCCCCATCGACACCTTGAAGTGGCGCGGCGGCTCGGTGTCGGCTGGGGCCGAAGCAGGCCCCGTGGCAACAACGCTGCGCCGACACCTCATCGACATCCAGTACGGACGGACGCCTGACACCCACGGCTGGATGCACCGCCTGCGCTAGGCCAAGGCGTCGTCGCACACGCTGAGCAGGCGGGTGCGTAACCGGCCGGCTCGAGCGGCGAACTCGCGCTGCCGGGCGACGTACTCTGCCTTGCCGGCCGCCGTCTCGATCAGCAGCGGCTCGACGCCGAGCTCGGTCAGGTCGTACGGCGCCGCGCGCATGTCGGTGACCCGGACCTCCCGAGCCAGCTCAAAGCAGTCGGCGACCAGCTCGGCGGAGGTGAACGGGGCGAGCTTGTACGCCCACTTGTAGCAGTCCATCGACACGTGCAGGCAGCCCGGCTGCTCGTTGCGCACTCGGGTCTCCCGACTTGGTTGTACGGCGTTCAGCGGGCGCGCTGCCGCGGTGAAGAAGCGAAACGCGTCGTAGTGCGTGCAGCTGATGCGGTGCGATCGGACAACCTCGGCGGTTCTCTCCACGCCGAGGCGCAGCGGAAAGGCGCTGTGCCGCACCTCGTCAGCCGACTGCTGGTGGACCATCGCCCACTCGTGCATGCCGAAGCACCGCAGCGCCAGCGGTCGGCTCTGCGTGGCCTTGAGCAAATCCCTGATCCGCTCCACCTGGAGCCGGCGCTCAGCCACTTGGCGCGGGTCGACGTACGCGCGGCCGCCCTCAACGACGTACCCCTTGACCACCCGGAACGCCTCGACGCCGATACCGCTCAAGCTCACCCCGAGACCCGGATGCCAGCGGCGCAGTGCCGCTGGACGGTAGGAGTAGTAGGTGAACAGGAAGTCCTCGACCGGATGCGAAAGTCCGCGGCCGCGACGGTCCAGGTGCGGTCCGATCCAGGCGTCCACCCGCTCCTCGTGGCGGCTCTTCCTGGCGTGCCAGGTGTCGGCGTCCATCACGGTCACAGCGTAGAGCGGCGCGCCCCGCCGGTAGGGTGGGCGGCTGTGAGAATCGCTCGGTTCACGGTCGGCGACGAGCCGACGTACGGCGTTGTCGGCGGCAGCGACGGCGACCAGATCGTCGCCTCGGTCGTCGGTGACCCGCTCTACAGCGGCGTCGAGCTGACCGGTGAGCAGTTCCCGCTTGACGACGTACGCCTGCTCGCCCCGGTCATCCCGCGCAGCAAGGTGGTCGGCATCGGGCGCAACTACGCCGCCCACGCCGCCGAGCTGGGGAACGAGGCGCCCACCGAGCCGCTGGTGTTCCTCAAACCCAACACCTCGGTGATCGGACCGTTCGACCCGATCGTCTACCCGGCGCAAAGCTCCGACGTGCATTTTGAGGGTGAGCTCGCCGTGGTCATCGGCCGCATCTGCCGCGACCTGCCACTGGAGCGCGCCGGCGAGGTCATCTACGGCTACACCGTCGGCAACGACGTCACCGCCCGCGATCTGCAGCGGACCGACGGCCAGTGGGCGCGCGCAAAGGGCTTTGACTCGTTCTGCCCGCTCGGCCCGTGGATCGAGACCGACCTAGACCCCTCCGACGTGACCGTGACGACCGACCTGAACGGTGTACGTAAGCAGTCGGCAAGCACGAGCTTGATGCTGCACGACGTTGCGGCGATCCTGGCCCACGTGACGTCGTTCATGACCCTGCTTCCGGGTGACGTGGTGCTGACCGGTACGCCGGAGGGCGTTGGCCCGATGCAGCCTGGCGACGACGTCTCGGTCACCGTCGACGGCATCGGCACCTTGACCAACCAGGTGGTCGCCCGTGACTGAGGCTCCCACGGACGTCTTGGGCGCCATCCCTCCAGACCAGGTGAGGGTGCGGTTTCCGCCATCGCCGACCGGTTCGCTGCACGTGGGGAGCGTGCGCAGCGGGCTCTTCAACTGGGCGTTCGCGCGTCACTTCGGCGGCACCTTGGTGCTGCGCATCGAAGACACCGACGAGGCGCGCAACACCGAGACAGGTGTGGCGTCCGTGCTGGACTCGCTGCACTGGCTGGGCATCGACTGGGACGAGGGGCCCGAGGTGGGCGGGCCGTTCGCGCCGTACGTGCAGTCGCAGCGGCTCGACATCTACGCCGACATCGCCGCCCGCCTGCATGACGCTGGCGCGGCGTACGGCTGCTACTGCTCCCGGGCTGAGCTCGACGAGCGGCGTGACGCCGCGCTCGCCGCGGGCCGAACGTCGGGGTACGACGGCCACTGCCGCTCGCTGACCGACGAGCAGGTGGCCGGTTACCAGGCCGAGGGCCGCAAGCCGGTGCTGCGGTTTCGGATGCCCGACGACCCCATCACGTTCAGCGACCTGGTCCGCGGTGACATCACGTTCCAGGCCGAGCACGTCCCCGACTATGTGCTGGTGCGCGCCACCGGCCACCCGCTCTACACGCTGGTCAACCCCGTCGACGACGCGCTCATGCAGATCACCCACGTGCTGCGCGGTGAGGACCTGCTGTCCTCGACTCCTCGCCAGATCGCCCTGTACGGCGCGCTGTCGCGGCTGGGCATTGGCTCAGGCTCGCCACGGTTCGGGCATCTGCCGGTAGTCGTGGGCGAGGGCACCAGGAAACTCTCCAAACGCGACAAAGGCTCGGGGCTGGCCGAGTACATCGACCGCGGATTCCTGCCCGAAGGCCTGCTCAACTACCTGGCCCTGCTCGGGTGGGGCATCGCCGAGGACCGCGACGTCTTCACGATGGATGAGATGGTCGCCGCCTTCGACATCCGACGGGTCAACCCCAACCCCGCACGATTCGACCTGAAGAAGTGCGAGGCGATCAACGCCGCACACCTGCGAGCGCTTCCCGCGGCCGATCTCGCCGCCCGCCTGGTGCCCTACCTGCAGCGGGCGGGACTCTTGGCCGACCCGGTCGATGCGGAAGATGAAGCGATGCTTATCGCGGCGACTCCGCTGGTGCAGGAACGCAGCACCACCTTGGGCGAGGCCGTCGACATGCTCGGCTTCCTCTTCGTGCCCGAGGAGAAGTTCAGGCTCGACCCGGACGCCGCGTCCAAGATGCTGACCGGCGACGGCAAGACCGTCGCCCAAGCGTCCTACGACGCGCTGAGCCAGGTCGACGGATGGGACACCGCCTCGATCGAGGCGGCGTTGCGCGCCGTACTGGTCGACGGCATGGGGCTCAAACCGCGCAACGCGTTCGGGCCGGTCCGCGTTGCGGTGACCGGGCGTCGCATCTCTCCGCCCCTGTTCGAGTCACTGGAGTTGCTCGGGCGCGAGCGGTCGCTGAAACGGCTTGGCGCCGCCGCCCTGTGACAGCGCAGACAACAGTGCAGTGACGGCAGCACCGCGCACACCGCTCCCAGGCACGCCGTACCTGCGGGTCTTGACTCCCACTGGCGGCGGACTGTGGCGGTTGGTGGTCGCCGTGTTCGGCAGCGTCGCCGGCCTGCTCGTCCTGCCGCTGCTTGCCTTCGCGGGAGTGTTCGCTGGCGCCCACCTGCTCGGTTTCCGCGACTTCGACTTCGACATCTCCAACGGCGTCAACGCCGGTGAGATGCTCGGCCTCAACCTTGGCTTGGCCGCGCTCATCGGGCTCGCCGCCGTTCTCGCCCGAGTGTTGTACGGCGTCCGCCCCCGCTGGCTGTCGTCCATCAAGCCGGGTCTGCGCTGGCGGTGGCTGCTCACGTGCACCGCAATCGCGCTCGCTGTGTGGTCGCTGCTGCTCCTCGCGGGCACTGCCGGCGCCATCGCGACCCGGAAGGGGCCGCTCGACCTCTCTGTTTGGGCGTTCCTGGTCGTCGTTGTGCTCACGACGCCGCTGCAGGCAGCGGGGGAGGAGTACGTGTTCCGGGGGCTGCTGCTGCAGGGGCTCGGCTCTACCCGGTTGCCGGTGAGCGTGTGCTGCGGGCTGAGCGGGCTGCTCTTCGCGGTCGCCCACCTCCAGTTCGACCCGCAGCTGTTCGCCGACCGGCTGCTGCTGGGCGTCGCGTTGGCGTTCCTGGCCGTCAAGACCGGTGGGCTCGAGGCGAGCATCGCCGTCCACGCGGTCAAGAACATCGCCGTCCTCGTGCCGACGGGTCTGCTGGGCACCGTGGACGAGGCCCTTGACCCCGAGGCGGTCTCCTGGCTGCCGCTGATCGTCGACGCGGTGCTGCTTGCCATCGTCGTACCGTGGCTGCTCGCCGTCGCACGGCGCCGAGCGGCGTACAACTGACGGGCAACTGAACGGGCGCTCTTGTGCGTCTGACCGGTATGGGCCAGTCTGCAGGTAGAGGTGACGCGGGTTGACCAGCGAGCGAACACAGAGCCAGGTCGAGCCACCGCGCCCTGACCTGGCGCGGATGCGCCAGTTGGCCGCGCGCAAACAGCGGCTCTCCCAGCGGCATCCGTGGCTCTACCCGGTGGCGGTGGCGGTCAACCGAGCCCGTCGCCGGCTCGCCTGGGTCCGCTCCGATGCCCGCTGGGCGAGCGACACGTCGTACGACGACCTGCCGGTGCTCGTGATAGCGCACCAGTCCCTGTTGCTGCGGCAGCTCGGGGAGTCTGAGATGTACCTGCAGCACAACAAGGTCACCAACCTGATGCTGGCGGCCGGACGCGTCGACGGCTTGCTGATCAAGCCGGGAGAGACGTTCTCGTTCAACAAGGTGGTGGGAAACTGCACTCGCCGTCGTGGCTACCTCGACGGAATGCGGCTCTCGAACGGCGATGTGGTGCCCGGCGTCGGTGGCGGCATCTGCCAGCTGGCCAACCTGCTGCACTGGATGGTGCTGCACAGCGACCTGACCGTGACCGACCGCTCCGAGCACTCCTATGACCCGTTCCCCGACAACGACCGCGTGCTGCCCTGGGGCACCGGCTGCAGCATCGTCTACAACTACGTCGACCTGCAAATCCGCAACGACACCGAAACGACGTTCCAGCTGCGCGTCAAAGTTGGGGAGCGCTACCTCGAGGGTGAGCTGCGGGCCGACCGACCGCAGCCGAGATACCACGTGTACGGCGCCAACGAGCGCTTCTACCGGCTCGACGGGAACTACTTCCGGGCCAACGAGATATGGCGGTCGGTCGCCGACGAGACCACCGGCGACCGCGCGGAGGCGGAACTCATCCGCAGGAACTGTGCGATGGCCAAGTACGTTCCCCAGGGAGTGGAGATCCAGAACCTTGACTCTGCCGACTATTGGGCAGCCGGCTGACTCGTCGACCACCGAGAAGCTCCCCGCTTATCGGCGAGTGTCCGGCCGCGACGCCGCGGGTGAATAAAGTGCCACCAGATGACATTTCGTTTACCTGTCGCGCGGATCGGTCGGGGGAGGGGCTTCGCGCCTCTACGTCAGTCCATCAGTACGTCGCGCGCCTCTGACCCACGGCCGCACGGTTGGGCATTGTGTGCAGAATCGGGGAGTGGCCACCGACCTCGACGCCCGGCCGAACTGGCTGCAACGCGTGGAGCGCGACCTGGTGGACCGGATGGCCGAGCGGCACTTGGCTCGGCTCGGTGGAGCTCGACCAGGCAGTCGTGGCGTGACGTTCTGGTGGCAACTGCTGGCCTTCCTTGTAGTCCTGCCCGTCCATGCCCTGACCATCGCCGCGGCGCTCGGCGGCCTGGTGTTGCTCGTGCGCGGAGACAACTGGATGGTCCGCGGACTCGGTGTCGCGCTCCTGCTAGTCGCCATCGGCATCCGGCCGCAGGCGCCGAGACGGCCACCGCACGTCGTACTGCTGACCAGCGCCGACTCACCGGAACTGTTTGGGTTGCTGCGGGCGGTAGCCGGAACCAACGGCGCGCCAATGCCGCACGAGGTCCTGATCGTCGACTCGTTCAACGCATTCGCCTTCCACGCTGGGTGGCGGCGGCGTCGCATCCTCGGTCTCGGGGCGCCGCTCTGGGTTGCTGCCTCGCCGCAGGCGCGGGTGGCGCTCATCGGTCACGAGTTAGGGCATTTCGCGCACGGTGATCTCACCCATAGTCGGTGGGTTGGCAGCGCTGAGGAGACCCTCTTCCACTGGCTTGATATCGCCGGCGGGATGCGGAACGTCGTGTACGGGGGAGTCGACTTCGTCCAGACGTATCTGATGGCACCGCTTCGCGCACTGATCATGGCCTACCTCATCGTGATCGCCTGGATCAATGCACCAGCTCGCCAGCGCCAGGAGTACCTGGCCGATCTGGACGCCGCGAGAGCGGGCGGGAGCGACGGCGCGTTGGCCCTGCTCGATGTGCTTCTCAGCGAACCGAGGGTGGAAACGGCTATGACCAGAGCGGCTGTGAGCCCGGACCGCCCGGACATGTGGGCGATGGTGTCGGCGGACATGGCCGCTCTCTCGCAGGAGGACGTTCTCCGTCGCCGGTCGGCGCCGCCCATGCAGGCAAGCCGCATCGACGACTCTCATCCGGCGACGCCGTTGCGCATCCGGCTGCTCGCGAGCAGGCCGGCCGAGTCAGCCGCGGTCGTGATGGATGCTGAGATGCAAGCCGCGGTGGACGCTGAGCTCGGCCCTGCGCTGAATCTCGCGGCAAAGCAAGCCGGCCAACTGATCCGCTACCAGCGGTGACCCTCGCCAGCCAGCCATAGCGCGGGGAAGCAACTCGCCTAGACCGGACTCAAGCCCGTTGTTTACCCAGCAGCCAAGACCGCCTCGAGTTAGCCCTCGGCGGCGCTTTGGAACCCGTCAGTCGCCTCCGGTATCGTCGGGCGTCGGCGTCCGAGCGGGCGCCGACTACCCATGGGGTATGGGGTAATTGGCAGCCCGACTGGTTCTGGTCCAGTTAGTCTAGGTTCGAGTCCTAGTACCCCAGCGATGAGACAACGGGCCGCGGTCCGATACAGTCTCGTCCGCTCGATGGCCCCGTTGTGTAGCGGCCTAGCACGCCGCCCTCTCAAGGCGGTAGCGCGGGTTCGAATCCCGTCGGGGCTACAACCGTGCAAAGGCTTCCTGAACTGCGGAAACGCGAGTCAGGAGGCCTTCGCCGTCTCGGGCTCTGAGGCAATGGGCAAGAGCCGTCGCACTGCGGCGTTCCTCTCGCGACTCAACAGACGTACTCGTCTGCCGCAACGAGCGCGCCAGGAAGCTGCGGCCTGGCGTAGCTGCTGGGTTATCAATCAACGGGCAGGTCGTCACTGCCAACTCCGCGCAGATGAGGATGGGCACAGGAGCAGTCTCCGAGAGGCGTCAGGTGGATGAAGGAGACTCCTGCTCCACAGGCTGCCGGTGCATCCAAGCGAAGGCCGTCGCCGACGTACACCGCTTCATCTCAGGCGCTTGGAGTGCCGACACCGCAATGGCCACAAGTCAGGCAGCACCTGCTCTTCGGTGCAGCCTTCCGACGCTCCATGGTGACCCCTGGCTCGGCGAACGCGCTGCGCGCGTGGGCGGCTGCGGGTCTCCAACTGGCTGCGATCACGCAGAACCAACGACCAGGTGCTGTCGACTGGCTCACACACCACGAACTGACCCAGGTAGCCGGTGGGCCGCTGGCGTTGGTGGTCGAGTCCTCGGTCGTCGGTCTGTCCAAGCCAGATCCTGAGATCGTCCGCTATGCGTTGAGATCTCTTGGTCGAAACGCGCACGTACCCCTTCGGGATAGCACCGTTCGTAGTCCTGCCGAAGCGGCTGGCGTGCAGATTCGTCGAACCGCCTGATCCCGAGGTAATGGCACGACTCGGCCTGTTCCAGGCTGACTGAGAAGCCCAGGTCGTCCATCGTGGCCAAGATCCAGCCGTGATCAGGCACCTTGAGCACGCCGTCCAGGTCCAGCAAGATCGTCGTGAACACGCGGCCACTCAATCACGACGCACGTCAACCCCCCAGCCAGGCAGTCAGTTCCCGCAGCAGAACGTGTTTCTACGCCGCGATCCGAGCACGTGACCTGTCACGTCGCAATGTGCGTCATCTCGCCGCGACGGGGCCAGTGTCATACCCCGCCTACTCAAGGTTGATGCCGAGCTCGCGTCGCCAGAGGGCGAGGGAGGCTTGTTCGAGCGCTGTGGGCCATGTTTGATTGAGCGCTGCGGCGAGACGACGCCCTCGTGTGAGGTATTCCCGGGCGATGGCTGTATGGGCGTTGATCAGCTGCTCGGGGTTCGAGCCGATGGGTGGGATCGCCTGTAGTGCTGCGATCTGTTCGGCAGTGAGGTAGCGATTTAGTCGTTTGGCTCCATCGGTCTTTCGAACGCCGTTCTCGGCGAGCATCAGCGGGATGAGGAGCGAATCCCTGAAGCCGGCAGCGCCTTGGGCGAGAGCAAGCCACTCGCGCCGATGGATCACGGTGACCGTGACGCCCATAAAGTAGAGGTACAGCTGGATCTGATCGTGCGGGAGGTAGGGTTCGCCCACCATCTGCTCAGCGGACGCGGGGATGTCTCGCACGAGGCCGTGGGGGTCGAGCAGCACCCGGGCGGGGAACTCATCTTGAGAGAAC
Source organism: Nocardioidaceae bacterium (assembly GCA_030447865.1). GTDB lineage: Bacteria > Actinomycetota > Actinomycetes > Propionibacteriales > Nocardioidaceae > JAUJOE01. The sequence goes on along the minus strand of JAUJOD010000006.1, from coordinate 52,593 downwards.
GTCTGGCTGCCGTGAACGATGACGTCGACGTGGATCCAATCGGGCGTCACGAACATGAAGCCACCCGGTACGCCCGGGATCTCGTCGGCCAACACCGCAGGCATCGTTCGAGCGAACCAGTCGGTGATGCCGCTGCCGAACTCCTCGGGGTGAGCTACGAGGAGATGCAGGTCAATGTCACTCCAATCGTCTGCCGTGTCCCGCGCAAGGGAGCCTCCTACCCACGCAGCCAAGACCCCAGGGTCGTCCTTACAAGCGGCGACAAGGGCGGTAAGGGATTCTCGCAACCGCGCCGGGATCCACTGCTTGTCCACGTTGTCACCCTTGACTCGAAGGATCCCCAGGCTATTCGCCACCGACGAGAGCCTGTCTGGAACCTTCGGGTTCTGAGTCTGGTTGCCTACGCCCGACCACTCATGCCGCCCAGAGGTGCGTCTGTCCGCCGCCAATGCCCGTCAACCGATGGCGTGCCGCCCTCGATGCTCTTCGTTGGCGGCGAAGCTGAGTCACTCGGGCAGGAAGGATGTAATCAGCTGGCGGAACCGGGCAGCGTGATCCACCCAGGGAAAGTGACCGGCTTCGGGCTGGACGACGAGCTGCGCCCGAGGGAAGAGTTCAGCCACCTGGGCCATGACTCGCGGGGGGTTGCCCACATCCCAGCCGCCCGCCAGTACCAGGACAGGTGCGTCCAAGGCGGCCAGCGCGGCGCGAGTGGCCGGCGGGTCGAAGGCGCCTTCGGCGACGAACGCGGCCGCGGCGTCGGGGTTGCGCTGCGCCTCCATCAAGGCATGGTGGCCCGTGCAGTGTCATCCCACCGGCCGTAGGTGAATGGCGTAATGGCCGCCCAGTCTTCCTCCGTCGCGGCACCGTTCTGGATCGACGTCAACGCCGCTGCCGCCTCGACATACCAAGACTCGTCCTTGCGCAGCAGAGCGATCTCGCGCCGGGCTGAGTCGGGGACGGCGATGCCCAGTGCGAACACACTTGGCGTCACCAGCACGAGTCGGCCGACCCGGTCAGGATGGCGTTCGGCGTATCGGTAGGCGAGGTTGGCGCCGGCCGAGTGGGCGAGCAGATCGATCGCGTCAAGGCCCAGGTGGCGGCGCAGCGCCTCCACGTCGGCGACCATGCGGTCGCAGCGGTACGCGGTCGGATTGTCGCTGTGGTCGGAGGCTCCGCTCCCCCGAGGATCGAGGAGCACGAGACGGCGATGCGACGAGAGGCCGCCGAGGTCGCCAAGATAGGCGGCATCGAGCAGAAGGCCCCCGGGCAAGCACAGGAGTGGCGACCCTGCGCCGATCAGGTGGGCGGCGAGACGTGCACCGTCATCGGCGGTGGCGAAGGTGGTCGTCGGAGTGAGCGCCATGGAACTGCCTTCCAGTCGTTCGGAAAGGGAAAATGGGACTCACCTCCTCCGGTCGTCGGCGAAAATCGCCGCTCTTGGCCCGACCCTAGCCGAAGGTCCTCGAGGGTCTGCGCAGGAAGGACGTCAAGGGTGTGGGCTGGTACCTGCTCCCAGTCTTGGGACGCTTGGACTCACGTTCCCACGCCTCAAGGTGCGCAGGCAGGCCCTGCGGCGCGACATCGTTGAGGTCAGCGACCGGGCGCATGGCGTCGGGTCCTCGCAGCAGCCAGTCCTGGTGGATGACCTGGTTACGGCGTTTCCGTGCCGCCTCCGCCGCCCCACCGACGGTGACGACCCCACGGCGCATGCCGCCGGTCAGCCGTCGCTCGGCAAGGCGTCGTACCTGTTTGCACTGTTCGGTACCAGACGCTCGACGGCTAACTTCCGGGTCGACGCTGCGGTCTGTCAGTCCACCAGACCCCGCTTCTGAGCGATCGTCACGCGGGATGGTCGAGACCGAACCAGGAGAGGCAAGGCTCAAGTCCAGGCACCTCGACCTGTCGCGAGCGGCCGGACGCTTTCCATTCCTCCATAGTCAGCCTCATGTGCCGGAGTTCGACGATGCCGCGGTCTCCGGCGTTCAGACTGACGCCATTGTCCCGATAGCCAAGCCGTCGTGATACGGCCAGCGACGCCTCGTTGTCCGCCCGGGCCGAGGAGACGGCTGCCCGTGCCCCAAGATGGTCGAAAGCGAGAACCAGCACGGCTTGTCGCATGGCGACACCGATGCCGCGACCACGAGCCGCCGCAATCAGCCAGGAGCCGGAGTCGACCGTTCGGAGGTCGAGGAACTGGACCGCCTCCAGCGACTGCACGCCCACCACCTCACCGCGGTACTCAACAATGAAGTCGAGGCACCACGACGCCGGCGACCAGTTGCCGACCGAACGCCACTAGCCCTGGCAGACCAGACGCTGACGATGCCGGCAGAGGTCGTGCCCAGGGAATGGCTCGGCTCGGGGATCATGCTCGTAGTCCTTGGGCTGGATGACCGCTAGGTGCGGCAGATCCACTTCGCGAACATGGCGCAAGACGACGTCGCCTAGCGTGAGCCTGAGTCCAAAGATCGGCCAGGCGCCCTCGAGTCGTTCTGCGAGAACCACACGCGCACGCTACCGCTCGACCTCAGCACGGGTTGACTTTGACTCAATCCAGCGGGCACTGCCAGGGCATATGGGGCTAGCGCTCAGCGCAGCGACTGCAGCGGACGTTGTCCGGATGTTTGCCGTGATTCCCGTAAGCAACCACAAACGGCAAGGAGGCTGGCCAAACCCCTATCCGTGCTTGAGCGTCCCGCAACAGCCGTCCGAGTCCAAGTTCCACAACGGGACCCTCTACGGGACGCCGGCCGTGCACCACATCCCCGGCCCGTTCATCCCGGAAATGGGACCACATCCGGTGGTCTTCTCGCGCCGTCAGAGCTGCCTCTTAGCGCCGCGAGTGACCACCGCGTGCGCGGCCTTGGCCACGTCGGGCAGCTCCTCCTCAGTCGATCGCTAGGTGCATGCAGACGAAATGGCAAGGAGCTCCCGTGCCTGCTGCGCACAGCGGCAGGCGACACTGGGTCGCCGCAAGGACGATCACGTAAACGCCCGCTCGTGCCGATGAGCGGGAGGTCACGCCGGGTCTCCGGGCTTGCGTTCAGCAAAGGTGACGAAGAGCGTTACCGAGGCGAACAGTCGCGCGGTGCGCAGGTGGTGGATCCATGATTCGCCCTGCTTTACCGTCAGGTATTCGGCGGCAACAGCCCGATGGGTCACTCGCTGGAAGCCGAAAATCCTGTCTGCCTCCGTTACGTCTCGGAAGACCGCCGTGATTGGGATGACTCGGTTTGGGACAAGGCCGTTGCCTTCACACAGCGCCGGAACCTGTCGGCCGATGCGGGAGTTGCGGACGACCCGGTCGGTGATGAATTGGCGGTACGCGATCGGGATCGCAGGGTCGGGATAGTCGACCACAAGAGTGTCCCAGTCAGGCTCAGCGAAACCACCGATGCCTCTAGGGCGCAGGACCCGGGCGGCCTCGGCCACAACAGCGTTCGGGTCCGCGACATGCTGGAGTACTCGGTCGGTGTGGACCCGATCCACAGAACGCTCGGACAGTTCGAGGTGATGAACGTCGCCCTCCTCGACCTCGACTTGAGGAAGGCCCGAGACGGCCTGAACCGCCTCCGCAACCGCGGAGGCATCGTTGTCGATGCCCAGCACTCGGCCGGTCGAGCCGACGGCTTCCGCGAGCGCTGCTAAGTCTGCACCTGGGCCACAACCAAGGTCGAGAACCGTGGCACCTGGCCGGATGCCCAACTCCTCAACGATGAGCGACTTGTAGCTGCGACCGAGGTCGGATGCCGCCAACCGCGTGAGGTAGTCCGCGGGCCTTTCGCCTTCCAGTGTGTTCGCCACCGGGCAACCCTCGCATGACCCGTCCGCTCACGGCGCGGTGCGGTCGCTCATGCCAATGAGCGGGTCGGAGATGGCCGCCGAGCCGCTCGATGAGGTCGGCGGCCTCGGGCACCCGATAGGGGCACCTTCGCCGCCGCGATCTGCTTCTTCGCTCGGGTGATCCGCTGCGCCATCGTGGTCTCCGGCACGAGGAACGCCTGCGCGATCTCACCCACAGTCAACCACCGAGGAGGCGGAGCGTCAGCGCGATCCGCGCCTCGGGTGCGAGCGCCGGGTGGCAGCAGGTGAACAGCAGCCGCAATCGGTCGTCCTCGACCGGTCCGGTGGGCTCGTGGGGCGTGTCGTCGTGGTACATGAAGGCGGCCTGGTGCTTCGTGGCGCGCTGCTTCTCGCGGCGGATCCGGTCGATCGCGCGGTTGCCCGTGGCGGTGGTGAGCCAGCCGCCGGGGTTGGGTGGTACGCCGGACTCCGGCCGCTTCTCCAACGCGGCCACGAGTGCCTCCTCTGCGATGTCGATGTCACCGAAGCGGCGGACGAGCGAAGCGATCAGGCGGCCGTACTCCTCGCGGAAGACCCGCTCGACGGCCGCCGTTCCGCCCTGCATCGATCAGTCGTGGTTCGGGCCGGCTCAGGTTGCGAGGCCGTCGAACGGACGGACCTCGACCTTGCCCCGGCACGCCTTGGACCCCTCGGCCGCGAGCTTGAGCGCCACGTCGAGGTCGGGCGCGTCGATGACCCAGAAACCCCCGATGACCTCCTTGGTCTCAAGATAGGGGCCGTCGGTCATCACCGGCGTCTCACCCCGGCCGTCGACGACGGTCGCGGTCGATGCCGACTGAAGCCCACCGGCGAAGACCCAGTAGCCATCGGCGTGAAGCTTGTCATTGAAGGCGCCGGTCGCGGCGAACGCCTCCTCCATCTCCTCCTTGGAGCCGTAGTTGCCGAACTCGTCCCTCTCGGCGGGGCCATGCACGCTCAACAAGTAGTGCGTCATCTCACTTCTCCTTAATTCTGGGCGGTCCCGATGACCGCCTGCTACCCCCACCACGAACGGCATCCCGCCGATACGACAACCTGGCACAGAAAGCCTTGCGATCGCGTTCCGAGCATGGACGACGATTTGGCCTCAGCTCGACGCCTTGGACGCCAGCCATGAGAGTGCCCGGCCGGTTGCCGTCAGGTGCACGTCGGGGACCGCGCCGAGCCGGGTCGAGATGATTTCGCCGTCGACCAGCCCAGGATTAAGAAGTGCTGCGACGAAGTTGCGGCCCTTCTCGCGGAAGGCGCAGAGCTTGGCGACGCAGAGGTCTTCCTTGTCGAGACACCAGCCCGTGAACCGCGGCTCGCCTGCGGGCGCGGCAGTGTTGGCGTTCTGCACCTTCACCAGGCGGTCACGCCATCCCTCCGGCAGGACAGCGGTGTCGAGGATCGCCTGCGAGCCCACGACGATGACTTCCGGCTGCTGGATAATCTGGTACGCCGTGCGGTTTGCGTGTTCGAGCTGGTCGCGGCGCATCAGTCCGCCAAGCCCAAGACCTTGGAACGCGCATCCTGGGGCAGCAGGCCGCCCAGCGGGGAGACCTCTCGCATCTCCACCGAGTCGGTGTCGAGGCTTGTCATCACGCGGCGCAGCCCAGGCAAGTCCCGGTCGCGGACGAGTCGCCACCAGCGGTCCAGGTTCCTGACGTGAGGCTGGCCTTGCACGCTGCCGCGCAGCCGCTCGAGGTTGCGCAAGATCGTCGGCCGCCACTCCTCCAGGGTCTCCAGGGTCAGATGCGTCGAAAGCCGGCGATGGAGCTGCCACGAACGCTCCGTCGAACGGTTGAGATCGCGCCTGATCGGACGTCGGACCACCTCCAAGCGAAAACCCATGCACGACAACAGCCGGTCGAGCATGTCGTCACTCATCTCCACGCGACCCGACAAGAACTGACTGATGCTGGGCTGCCTCACACCGCAGAGCCGAGACAGCTCCGACTGGGTGGTGCCAGTCTCCAGCATCACCTCACGCAGCACCTCGCGTCTGTGGGTCATGGACACGACTATAGCAAGTATTACTATGAGACGCGGAGGCACCGAGGTCCTTCGCCAGGTTGGCGAGAGGGCTTCTGACCTTGCGTGGAGCACTCTCGGCTGCTCCGGGAACCGCCTCAGTCTGCGGCGTCGGCCAGCACAGATCTCGCCACGGCGAGGCGGCTGGCGCACCGTGCCGGCATCGTGCGCCAGTAGTACGGGAAGGCACCGATGGCCAGCGAGAGTGCCCAGGCTCTTCCGCGCAGCCAGGACGCGTCATCGACGTCGAGCGACGTGCGGAGGACCTCGCGGGCTGGAGCGTCGAGGACCTCCCATCCGACGATGAGATCGACGGTGGGGTCGCCAATCGAGAGGCCTCCGAAGTCGAGGACCGCAGCGAGGCGTCCGTCGCGAACCAGCAAGTTCTCCGCCAGAAGGTCACCGTGGTACCACTGCGGCGGCACTCTTCCGTCGATTCCCGGCAAGGTCATTGCCTCGTCCCAGAACCTCCGCGCGGCGTCGAGGTCGAGATCGAGGCCGGGGACCGCGCGGCACGCTTCGATGTCACGGCGGGTGTCTGCGTCTCGTGTCGCGAGTGGCTCACCCCGATACCAGCGAAGAGCCGGATCACGAAGCGCGTCCGCAGGTACGTCGATCCGGCGCAGCGCCGTGATGACGCCGGCGAGGTCGGCCGCCAAGCAGCGGCGGGTGGGGTCAACGGACGTCTCCGGGCCGACTGCGGGCGGGACGTCTCCTTGGATCCAGCGCACGACGGACCATCGCTCGGGGTAACCCAGAGCAGGTTCGCCGACGGCGACGATGTTTGGCACCGACACGGGCAGCAGGGGCCTGATCGGCGTTAGCCAACGAGCTTCCTTCTCGATGGTCGCGGATCCTCCGGGTTGGCGGGGAAGCCTGACCAGGAAGTCATCACCGAGCAGGAAGAGAGCGTTGCTCGACCCCGAGGAGCTGAGCCGACTCAGCAGAAGCGCCGCATACGCCGGGAAGGCGCGGTCGAGGAGAGCCCGAACCAGAGGAAGATCTATCGGAATCTCGTCGTCGTGCAGCGGGGTGGTCACCTGACGATCCCATCAAGACCAGCCACCTGATGCGACCGGATATTGCACATGTCGCAGCGTCTCAGTGGTCGGCGCGTAACTGTAGTGTCCTGGGCGTGGAGAAGCGGCAACGCGGCAGCACCACAGCGACGTCGCCCGAAGGAGTCCGCCTACTCGACGACACCGACTGGGAATGGCGTCAGCGCGCTCCTACCCCCAGCGCCATTCGTGCGTTTGGTGTCCGCGAAGACGCGCTGCGTCGCCTTCCCGGTGGCATGGGCCACGCCTGGACCGACGGACGGCTCGTCGTGAAACCAGTGGGTTGCGTCCCGGAGCACGACTGGGTGTGTGACGTGTACGCCGCCTGGGACGGCGAGGGAGTTCGAGTGCCAGAGCCGGTTCGCCCCCAGCTCCGAGAGGCAGGCTGCTGGTCCACTGATGGTTGGGGCGCCCATGTCTTCCTGCGGGGTCGTGACGTCGACCTGCGCAGGGAGTTGGCGACAGTCAGGCACGCCAGCGACGTCTTTCATCACAGCGTCAAGGGCCTGCCCCGGCCCGAGTTCATAGACTCTCGTGACGACCCGTGGGCGTTCGGCGACCGCCTGGCGTGGGAGGGAGCCGAACCTGAAGGCGATGACGAGACGCTCGCCTTGATCGGACGGCTGCGCGGTCATCTTGCCCCAGTCTCCACCCCAGCACAGGTGATACACGGGGACATCTTGCCCAACGTGCTGGTGGCAGACGGGCTCCCGCCAGCAGTCATCGATTGGCCGCCGTACTTCCGACCCGTCGGGATGGCCAATGCCATTGCCAGCACCGACGCAGTGACCTTCCAGGGTGCACCGCTGGGACTGCTCGATGAGTGGGCCACGGGCGACGACTGGAGCCAGTTGCTGGTTCGCGCTCTCCTCTATCGCCTCGGGACAACCGGTTTCTTCGCATCCCGCAACCGCCTGATGGGAAGCCTCGTGGACCACGTCGAACGCGTCCGGCCGGTCGTGGACGCCGTCCTGTCCCGGTGAGCCTGCCGCAAGCAGCCCAGGACCCTCATGTCCGATTCTCGCGAGTCTGGGCGTCGGCATAGCCCTAGATTGGGTGCCATGCCCTTGACGTACGCCGCCGTCGCTGACGCCGAGGCCGACCCCATTCCCAACGCCGAGCACTGCTACCGCGCGGTGCAGAGTCGCGACCGCAGGTTCGATGGCGTCTTCTACACCGGCGTGAAGACGACCGGCATCTACTGCCGACCGTCGTGTTCGGCCGTGACGCCACTGCGCAAGAACGTCAGCTTCTACGTCACCGCCGCGGCAGCCCAACGGGCTGGCTTCCGGGCATGTCGGCGCTGTCGACCCGACCTGACCCCAGGCTCTCCCCAGTGGGATGTCAGGGCCGACGTCGCCGGACGAGCAATGCGGATGATCGCTGACGGAGTCGTCGAACGGGAGGGCGTGACCGGCCTGGCGGCGCGCGCCGGTTACACGCCGCGCCACCTCAATCGCTTGCTCATCGACCAGCTCGGGGCGGGGCCGCTGTCACTGGCGCGCGCGCAGCGCTCGCACACCGCCCGCATCCTGATCGAGACCACCGACATGGGCCTTGCGGACGTCGCGTTTGCCGCCGGGTTCTCCAGCGTCCGACAGTTCAACGCCACGGTCCTCGAGGTGTACGGCGCCACCCCGTCCCAGCTGCGGCACACGCGCCGTCCGAACCAGAGGACCCTCTCGCCAGGCCTCATCACCGTCTCGCTGCCAGTGCGGCAACCCTTTGACGCCGACGGGCTCCTGGACTTCCTCGGCCGGCGCGCGGTCAGCGGGATCGAGGTCTGCGACGGGTCGACGTACGCCCGGAGCCTGCGACTGCCGACCGGTCCTGGCACCGCCTGGCTGACGCCGCACGCCGACCGGGTCGAGTGCACGCTGCGGCTCGCCGACCTGCGCGACCTTGCGGCCGCGGTTGAGCGCTGCCGCCGGCTGCTCGACCTCGACGCCGACCCGATCGCCATCGACGGCCAGCTGAGTCACGACCCCGTCCTGGCGCCGCACGTCGCCAGGCGCCCCGGCGTGCGGGTTCCGGGACACGTCGACGGCTTCGAGGTCGCCATCCGAGCGATCGTTGGCCAGCAGATATCGGTAGCTGGAGCCCGGACCATCACCAGCCGACTTGTCAGGGAGTACGGCGAACCGTTGCCCGGTGCTCAACCACCGCCCGCCGGTGTCCCCTTGGGCGAACCGTTACCCGGCACCGGCGCAATAACCCGGCTGTTCCCGACTCCGCACGCGCTCGCTGCAGCCGATCCCGCCGCGCTGCCGATGCCGAGATCTCGGGCCGGCGCAGTCGTCGGAGTGGCCGCAGCTGTAGCGACGGGCGAGGTCGTGCTCGATCGCAGCGCGGACCGGGCCGACGTACGCGCTGCGCTGCTGCGGCTGCCGGGGATCGGCCCGTGGACGGCCGACTACATCGCGCTGCGCGGGCTCGGTGACCCGGACGTCTTCCTGCCGACCGACCTCGGCGTCAGGCAGGGGATGAGCCGGCTTGGGCTGGCTGTCGACGACCGGGTTGCCGAACGGTGGCGGCCGTGGCGGTCCTACGCCTTGCTGCACGTGTGGAGTGCCGGAACCAAGGAGAGCGAGAAGTGATGCAGACCCCAAGCACCCGACAACTGGCCATGCAGTCCCCGGTTGGACCGCTGGTACTGACCGCTGAGGGCGACTCGTTGACGGCCGTCTCGTTCGTGGCTGAGCCCGTCGAGGTAGCAGCCAGCGATGAGCCCCCGCGTGTCCTCGTCGAGGCGCGGCGGCAGTTGCTTGCCTACTTCGCGGGAGAGTTGGAGACGTTCGACTTGCCATTGGGTGGCCGCGGGACGCCGTTCCAGCAGCGCGTCTGGGACGAGCTGAGGCAGATCCCGTACGGCACCACTGCGTCGTACGGCGAGATCGCCGGGCGGCTTGGGATGGCTCCGGGGGCGTCACGGGCGGTAGGGCTGGCCAATGGTTCGAATCCGGTGGCGATCGTCGTACCCTGCCACCGCGTGATCGGATCCACCGGCAGGTTGACCGGTTATGCCGGCGGTCTGGACCGCAAGCGGTTCCTGCTCGGTCTGGAGGCGTCGGGAGCGCCGGGAAGCCTGTTCTCCCCGCCACTGGGGGAGCCGGCGGCCGACGAGGCGAGCCCGCGAACCGCGATCGGCGGGGCGACCGGGAGAACTTGACGGCCCGACAGCAGTTCGCGGAAGGTAAGGCCTGTGAACAAGAGCCAACTGATCGACGCGTTGTCGAACCACTTCGAGGGAAACAAGAAGACAGCTCAGCATGCTCTCGAGTCGGTGCTTGACACGATCACGAGGGAGGTGGCCAGAGGCGAGAAGGTGGCGCTCACTGGGTTCGGCGCCTTCGAGAAGGTCATCCGCCCGGCCCGGGCCGTGCGTAACCCGCGCACTGGCGAGCAGAGCACGTCAACGGAGACGGCGGTGCCGAGGTTCCGTGCGGGGTCGGAACTGCGCGCAGTCGTCTCCGGGGAGAAGGAGCCTCCTAAGAGTGCCGAGGACTCGGGGGCGAAGACATCCACGGTCGACAAGACTGCTGCGGAGAACTCGGCGACTGGTGATGACCCCGTGAAGGAGTCAACCGGGTCGGGACCAGCCGCCTCAACACCGTCCACGTCGAGCTCGGCGGCGAGGCAGCAAGCGGCGAAGAGGAGCCCAGCCAAGCAGAGCAGAGCCACGAAGCCGAGCACTACCGCCAAGAAGAGCGCCGCTGAGAAGACCAGCTCGAGCAAGAGCTCGACCGGCTCCGCCACCAAGAGCTCGACCGGCTCCGCCACCAAGAGTTCGACCGGCTCAGGGGCCAAGAGCACGACCCGGAAGAGCTCATCGACCACCAAGGCCAGCAGCGCCGACAGCGACACGTCAACCTGACGGGTCTTTCGTCGAGAGGACTGCGGCGGTGTGCCGGCCGACCCCGAGTTTGACGGCCAGCAGTAGGTCGCCGGATGTGTCCACGTCGAGCCGAAGCCGCTCCAGGCGTGCGTCTGTGAGTTCGGCAGCGCCGGACGCCTGATGGGCGGTCCGCGACCTCGCACCGAACGCCGGCGACAGGTCGGCCGGCGCTCGGGCAGCCAGCACCGTCGTACCTCCACCAGCCCGGTCGGGGACGAACCAGCGCGGTGTGGACCCCAGCGCGAACGCCGCTGACAGGTCGACCGCGCGCACGGCAGGAAGGTCGGCCGACATGGCGGCCACCGCGGCGGTCGGGTCGCGCCGGCGGACGAGTTCGGCGGCGTGGTGAAGGGCCGGGTTGAGCCCGGCGTCTGGAAGGTCGGGCACCACCAGAGCTCCCAAGTCGGCCAGCCGGCGCCCCTCGGGGTCGTTGGTCACCACGACAACCCGGCGCACCTCAGGGCAGCCGACCGCTGCCGAGACCGTGTCTTGGGCGAACGCCAGCGCGAGCCGCTGGCGGATCGGAGGGGGGAAGTCGCTGAGCCGGGACTTGGCGATCGCTGTCTGTTTGACCGGGACGAGCAGCGTCCAGGTGGCCTGCGCTGACATCAGCGTCGATCTTGCCACCTGCTCGACACCGCCAGGTTCGGTAGACGACACTGTTCGCCTGCTTGGGCAGCCGACGAAGGAGGTCAGGTGGTGACGGACCAACGCGGTTGGGCGATGACGCTGGTCATCGCGCTGCTGCGGTGGCCCTTGACGCTGCTCACCAAGCGAGACTGGCGCGGGGGCGAGCATCTCCCGCGCGAGGGGGGCTGCGTGCTCGTCACCAACCACGTGTCGGAGTTCGACCCGGTGCCGTTTGGCCACTTCGTCGTCGACAACGGCCGAGTGCCGCGTTTCCTCGGCAAGGCGGAGGTCTTCGCCGTACCGGTGGTTGGTCGAATCATTACCAGCGCAGGGCAGATCCCGGTCTACCGCAAGTCGACCGACGCCGCGAAGGCGTTCACCGCCGCGATAGCGGCTGTCAACAGCGGGAGATGCGTGATCGTCTACCCGGAGGGCACCATCTCCCGAGACCCCGACCTGTGGCCGATGGTCGGCAAGACTGGAGCGGCTCGGATCGCCCTTGCCACCGGGTGCCCCGTCGTCCCGTGCGCGCAGTGGGGACCCAACCATCTGCTGCCGCCGTACGCCCGTAAACCGTTGCTGTTCCCACGGAAGACAATGCACGTGGCAGCGGGTGAGCCGCTGGACCTGTCGGACCTACAGGGCCAGCCGCTGAGTCCTGCGGTGCTTCGGGAGGCGACCGACCGCATCATGGCCGCCATCACCGCCCTGCTCGAGCAGATCCGCGGTGAGCAAGCCCCAGAGCACCGGTACGACCCGAAGACGGCGGGCGTACCCGACACCGGGAACCCACATCAGACCCGCGAGGCGCGGCCAGCCGCGTCGTCCCCGGCCCACGAAGCGCGCCCGGGTGAGTCGACATGAGTTCGGCATGAGTAAGGTCGCCGTCTTCGGGTCGGGGTCGTGGGGTACGGCGTTCTCGCTGGTGCTGGCAGACGCGGGCAACGATGTGATGATGTGGGCCCGTCGCGAGGAGGTCAGCGCTCAGATCAACGAGTCCCACGAGAACGCCGATTACCTTCCCGGCGTGGTACTGCCAGAGACGGTCAGCGCAACCCACGATCCCGAGGAGGCGCTCGCGGCCGCGTCGATCGTCGTACTCGCCGTACCGTCGCAGTCGCTGCGCTCGAACCTCCAGCAGTGGGCCCACCACGTCGCACCGGACGCCGTGCTGATGAGCCTGATGAAGGGTGTCGAGCTCGGCACGGCGAAACGGATGAGCGAGGTGATCGACGAGGTCACGGGCATCGGCGGGGGGCGAGTGGCGGTGCTTTCCGGTCCCAACCTGTCGGCGGAGATCGCGGCCCGGCAGCCGGCTGCGTCGGTGATCGCCTGCACCGACGAGTCGACGGCTGCGCGACTACAGGCGCGTTGCCACAGTCCGGTGTTCCGCCCCTACACGAACACCGACGTGGTCGGCTGCGAGCTGGGCGGAGCCACGAAGAACGTCATCGCACTCGCCGTTGGTATGGCGATCGGCCTGGGCTTCGGTGACAACGCGACGGCGACCGTCATCACCCGTGGCCTGGCCGAGACGGCGCGACTGGGGGTGGCGATGGGCGCGGATACCTACACGTTCTCCGGGCTGGCTGGTCTGGGCGACCTGGTCGCGACGTGCTCGTCACCGCTCTCGCGGAACCGATCCTTCGGCGAGAAGCTCGGTGGCGGGATGAGCGTCGAGGAGATCGCCGCCTCGACCCGACAAGTCGCCGAGGGGGTCGCGTCGTGTGAGTCGATCCGTGACCTTGCGCTGCGACACGGCGTTGAGATGCCGATCGTCGAGCACGTGGCGGCGCTGATCCGGGGCGAGCTGAGCCCTCACGAGATGTTGATCAGCCTGATCTCGCGCGCCGCCAAGTCTGAGCGCACCTAGCCTCCACTGGTCAGCCGGGTACGGCGTCGCGCGCTGACGGCGGCTAGCCGGGTACGGCGTCCAGCGCCTGCTGGAGATCAGACCACAGGTCGTCGACATCCTCGATGCCGACGCTGAGGCGGACCAGGCCCTCGGGGATGGTGAGCGGCTCGCTGGTCCAGCGGCGGCGACGCTCGAGAGAGGACTCGACGCCGCCAAGGCTGGTTGCGTGCACCCATAGCCGGGTGGAGGCGCTGACCAGGTCGGCGGCTCCGGCGCCGCCGGCGATCTCGAGGGCGACGATGCCGCCGAACCCGGGGTAGCGGACCCGGTCGACGGCGCGGTGCTGCGCCACCCGACGTACGAGCTCTTGGGCGTTCGACTGCGCGCGCTCGACCCGAAGATGCAAGGTCCGCAGCCCGCGCAGGGCCAGCCACGCCTCCAGCGTGCCCGGCAAGGCTCCCATCGTGCGCCGCTTCTCGTCGACCGCCCGCCAGATGTCGTCGCGTCTCGTCACCACCGCACCGATGACCGCGTCGGAGTGTCCGGCGAGATACTTGGTCGCCGAGTGCACGACGACATCGGCGCCGAGGTCGAGCGGACGTTGCACAACGGGGGTGGCAAACGTGTTGTCGACGACGCTGGTGACTCCTGCCTCCCGCGCCGCCGCGCACAGCACCGGCAGATCGGCGACCTCGAGAGCGGGGTTTGTCGGCGACTCGATCCACAGCAGCGCCACGTCGTCGTTGAGGGCGGCAAGCACCTGGTCGGTGTCGTCGATGTCGACAAGGACGACCTTGATCAGGCCCCGCTGCTCCAGCGAAGCCAGTTGCACCAGCGCGCCCTGGTAGCAGTGCCGGGCTGCAACCACTGTCTCGCCGGGCGCCACCAGGTCGAGGATCGTCGAGATTGCGGCCATGCCGGAGGCGAATGACACGGCCCGGCCGCCCTCGAGCGCGCCCAGAGCTGTCTCGAACGCCGCCCAGGTCGGGTTGCCGTACCGGCCGTACTCGACGGCACCGCCCGCGACGTAGGTGGAGGCCATCACCAGTGGCTCGTTGAGCGGCTGGTCGGGCTGCACCTCGGGCCGGCCGGCCTTGACCGCCACGGTGGGGAGGCGCAGTTCGGCATGGGCATCGGATGTCGTCATGCGTTTCTCCTATGTCAAGCCGCGGCTGGGAGATAAGGCTCTGCCGCGGTTGATGGGTTGTTCTTCAGGGTGTTGAACACAGTGCGGGCCGGGCGTCGTTTGAGCGCACGCAGCGCTTCGGTTGTGGAGTCGCCGCGCTCGAGCCGTTTGCGGTAGTACGCGGCTCCCAGGCCATCGAGGCGGATCTGGGTGACCGCGATGCGGTGCAGCGCGGTGTTGAGCTGCCTGTTTCCGGACTTGTTCATCCGGACCCGTCCCTCGGTGCGGCCCGACCAGACCGGGATGGGCGCGACACCGGCGTGCATGGCGTACTTCGCTTCGTGGGCGAACCGGCTGATCCCCGCGGTCTCCCCGGCGATCTTGGCCGCGGTCAGGGCGCCGCAGCCAGGCAACTCGAGCAGGGCCGGTGCCTGGAGGGTGACCAGGGCAGTGATTTCCTTCTCCAAGGCATTGATCCGCATCGTGACAGCTTCGATGTCGCCCAGCAGCTCCCGGGCCAGCCGAGCATCGATCCCAGTCATGGCCTTGAGCAGATCAGCAAGCCGGGCGCGGGTCTTGGCCCGGTTCAGTGACTTGGGTGCCGGGTCGATGGTGGGGTCGATCCGGTGCAGGTGCCAGCGGAACCGGTTCACGTCCCCGGTGCGCTGTTTGACCAGGTCATCGCGCCTGTCCACCAGCAGTTTCAGCTCCCGCGAGGCCTCGTCATGGGTGGCCACCGGCAGATCCGGCTCACGCAGCACCGCCCGCGCGACCGCGAGCGCATCGATCGGGTCAGACTTGCCCCGGGTCCGCGCCGACGTGCGGGTCTGGGCCATCAGCTTCGGTGGCACCCGAACCACCGCCTGCCCCGCATCGAGCAGGTCGATCTCCAACCGAGCCGACAGATGGCGACAGTCCTCGATGCCCCACCGCAGGTCCTCACCGAACTCGCGTTGCGCCCAGCAGATCGCCTGGTCGTGGCCCTTGCCATCAGCCGGGACCGTGAGTTGACCCAGCTTCTTGCCGACCTCGTCGACCGCGACGAACGTATGGCTCCGCTTGTGCACATCGGCCCCAACAACAACCATGGGAGTTGCCTCCTTCACTTCCTGAGTGACTGGACGGTTGGGCCGGTCGGCGGACACATCTCAGTGGGGGCGAAGCCACGCTCCTATCAAGTCACGCCGGCCGGTCCTTCACACCCGACGCCGGCAAAACGCATGCTCGTCAGCCCAAAGGCGACACCCATTGTGTGAGCCAGACGCCGGGTGATCAGGATCCAACCACCGCAACAGCGGCAGCATCACCCTGACACTGACCCCCATTGTGGTGCAGACAACCGGTGTAGTGCAGATAGGCTCCGGGCGATGAACGCATCCTCCAAACCACGGGTCGCCGTGGTCTTCGGCGGCCGCTCAGCCGAGCACGCCGTCTCCTGTTCGACGGCGGCCAGCGTCTTGGCGGCGATCGACAAGGACAAGTACGACGTCGTGCCGATCGGCATATCGGTCAACGGCAAGTGGGTGCTCGAGTCGGCCCCCACCGACCAACTCCTGCTGACGGCGCAACAGACGCCGTATGTCGACGACACCGCAACCGCTGTTGCGCTCAGCACCGACCCGAACCGGCGGCAGATCGTCGCAGTGGACTCGAGTGAGGGGCCGCGGGCGCTGGGTGCCGTTGACGTGGTGTTCCCGCTGTTGCACGGCCCGTGGGGAGAGGACGGCACTGTTCAGGGGCTGTTCGAGATCGCCGGCGTCCGGTACGTCGGGTCAGGCGTGCTCGCCTCGGCGGTTGGGATGGACAAGGAGTACATGAAGGTGGTGCTGAGGGCCAACGGGCTCCCTGTCGCGCCGTACGTCGTGATCAAGCCGCGCGAATGGGACGGCGACCCCGCGGCGAGCCGCGAGGCGGTGGAGGCGCTCGGCTACCCCGTGTTCGTCAAACCCGCGCGGGGTGGGTCCAGCCTTGGCATCACCAAGGTGCACGGGCGAGACGAGCTTGACGATGCGGTCGGGCATGCTCGCACGTTCGACCCCAAGGTGGTGGTGGAAGCCGCTGCAGAGCGGTCGCGCGAGATCGAGTGCGGCCTACTGCAGCGGCTCGACGGAGGCGTCGACGCCAGCGCTCTCGCGGAGATCGCGGGGTACGGCGAGCACGAGTTCTACGACTATGCCGCCAAGTACCTCGGCGAAGAAGGCGTCCGCCTCGACGTGCCGGCGAATCTGCGTCCGGAGGTGGTCGAGCAGATCCAGTCACTGGCGATCGCGGCCTTCACGGCGCTGGACTGCGAAGGGCTCGCGCGCGCCGACTTCTTCCTGGGGGCGGACGGCACCGTCACGGTCAACGAGATCAACACGATGCCGGGCTTCACGCCGTCGTCGATGTACCCGCGGATGTGGGCGGAGTCCGGCGTCAGCTATCCGGAGCTCATCGACCGGCTGCTCGCCCTCGCGATGAACCGCCCAATGGGCCTGCGGTGAGGCGTTCGTGGAGTACTCCCGGCGTGTGGTGCCGGAGGGACTCCACAAATAGGTCCCAAGCGTGCCTCAGGTTGGCCGCCGCGCCGCCCGGCCGGCGCCGCTGATGGCCCGGGCTGGCGGCGGGTCATGGACGGGCTCATAACCCGCAGGCCGGGAGAAGAAGAACCCCTCGCCCTGGGTGAGATCGGGAAGTCGTTGCTCGAAGGTGTGCACCTGGTCGGTCGGAATGGCGCCGGTGATGCGGCAGCGCTCGGCTCGCAGCTCGGGTGGGCGGGGGATTGCGCCAGCGGCGTGCAGCTTTTCAGCACCTGGCTGATCGCCGTCGCCGGGAACTCTGCCTCGAACTCGCTGACCCGGCGCGCACACCGTCGTACCGGCGCGGCCGCGTCTCTCTATCGGAGGGCGATAGAGAGCGCCTCGCTCCTACGTTCATCTCGACAGAGACAGCCCTCTAGCCGGTTCGAAGGTATGAATGCGATGAGGGAGGGAGGCGGGTCGCGGACGGGCGAGGAGGCTTACCGGCGGCCTAGCCGCTTGATCGACTTCTCGAGGTCCTTCATGGCCTTGTCGGCCTTTCTTGCTCCGCCGCCCTTGTCTTCGAGCTTCATGGCGTGGCCGCGTCCACAGCGAACGGTTCGCTGAGCTGCGACGTCGGAGAGTTGGAAGCGAACCTTCGAGCCACACTCGGGGCACTGCATCTCGATCTTGTCCATGCCTGCAAGATGAGTCCAGGGACGTGGTGTACGACTGGCCCGCTGTGAGCGTGGCGTCGTGACATGAGGACGGCCATCGCGTGATTCTTCAGAAGACCGCTGAAAGTCGAACTGAAGGAGATCGTCACGATGACCGCCAACCCCAACAGTATTGACCTGTCCACCTTCATCTGTGAGCACCTTGAGCGCGCCGAGCCGGATCTTTTGCGCTCGATGCTGAAGACATTCGCCGAGGCGTTGATGGGCGCGGAGGCCGATGCGATCTGTGGCGCCCCTTATGGGCTTCGTAGCCAGGAGCGGGTCAACTCTCGCAATGGTTACCGGGGTCGGGAGTGGGACACCCGGGGCCGGCACGGTTGAGGTTGCGATCCCGAAGCTACGGGCAGGGTCGTACTTCCCGGACTGGTTGTTGGAACGCCGCCGCCGGGCGGAGCGGGCGCTGACTACGGTGGTGGCCACCTGCTACCTGCTGGGGGTGTCGACCCGGCGGATGGAGAAGCTGGTGGAGACCCTCGGCATCACCCGGTTGTCGAAGTCGCAGGTGTCGGTGATGGCCAAGGAGCTCGATGAGCAGGTGGAGTCGTTCCGCACCCGGCCACTCGACGCCGGCCCCTACACCTTCGTCGCCGCTGATGCGTTGACGATGAAGGTCCGCGAAGGCGGCCGGGTGGTGAATGTGCACGCCCTGGTCGCGACCGGCGTCAACGTCGACGGGCACCGGGAGATCCTCGGCCTGGACGTCACCAGCGCCGAAGACGGCGCCGGCTGGTTGGCGTTCTTCCGCGGCCTGACCCACCGTGGGTTGTCCGGAGTGGCGCTAGTGACCGCCGACGCCCACAGCGGCCTGGTCGGCGCCATCGGCGCCACCCTGCCCGGCGCGTCCTGGCAGCGCTGCCGCACCCACTACGCCGCCAACCTGATGGCCGTGACACCCAAGTCCAGCTGGGGCTGGGTCAAGGCGATGCTGCACTCGATCTATGACCAGCCAGACGCCGCCGCCGTGCACGCCCAGTTCGACCGGGTCGTCGACGGGCTCACCGCCAAGCTCCCCGCCGTTGCTGAGCATCTCGAGCAAGCCCGGACCGACATCCTCGCGTTCACCGCGTTCCCGAAAGAGCTCTGGCGGCAGATCTGGTCCAACAACCCCGCCGAGCGTCTCAACCGAGAGATCCGCAGACGAACCGACGTCGTCGGCATCTTCCCCGACCGCACCGCCCTGGTCCGCCTCGTTGGAGCCGTCCTGGCCGAACAACACGACGAATGGATTGAAGGCCGCCGCTACCTGAGCCTCGACGTCCTCGCCCGCTCCCGCATGACCCTCCTCGACGCCACCACCACCGACCACGAAACCGAGGCGATGACACCCCCAGCACTCACCGCCTAAAGTGCTGCCACCGAATCACGTGGTGACGCCCTCATCCACCACCACCCTGGGCTTGGCCTGCCTGCATTGTCGCTCGGACCTCCGACATCGACGGCATCTCGATCACTTCGGCAGATGTGTCGGTCGCCGTCACTACTGTCATGTCCAGTGGCCAACGAAAAAGGGAACCTCGGAGGCGGCAAGTGGAGCACGTGAAGTGGGACTTGGGTAACCTCAAGCGCGGATCGGTCGTGGTGGTGACCCTTCGCAACAGGGCGAACGTGCTTCTGATGGACGCCTCGAACTATCGGAGGTACGCACGCCGGGAGCGGTGCCAATACCTGGGAGGCGAGGCCAGGCGGTCGCCGGCACGGCTTACCGTACCGAGGGATGGTCATTGGTTTGTTGCCATCGACCTCGGGGGCTACCCGGGGAGGATCAACGCCAGTGTCGGAGTGGAGCCTCCGCCACGCGGGTCGTTGCCTCCGATGCGCAACCCAGGCGCCTTGTCGTCCATCCTCCACGACGTACCGGACGACCCACCCGCACCCGACGTTCTAGGTGGACGTACGTGGGACGTGTTCATCTCGCACGCCAGTGAGGACCTTGAGTCTGTCGCCCAGCCTCTCGCAGCGGCACTTGAGGAGCGAGACGTGTCCGTGTGGCTGGATGATATTGAAATGAAGATCGGGGACAGTCTCCGCCGGAAGATCGACCAAGGCATCAGGGGAAGCAGATTCGCGGCGGTCATCTTCTCGGCGGACTTCTTGGCCAAGGGATGGACCCAGTACGAGCTTGACGGGATCGTGACCAAGACGGTTGCGGGCGAACAGAACCTGCTTCCGATCTGGCACAACGTCACGAAGGATCAGATCACCGCCCACAGTCCGAGTCTCGCCGACAAACTCGCTCGGAGTACCGCGACACACACCGTGGTTGAGATCGCGGAGGAGATCGCCGGTGTGGTCCACGGCGGCGACGAGGATGCATCATGATTGCCGCTGCGCCAGCGGAGCAGCAGGTTTGGGGGCTAACCGAACTTCAGTGGAACGTAGTGGGGGTGCTGTCCACGGCCGGTGCGCTTATCATCGCTGGGGTCGCGGCGATGATCGCCGCTCGTCAGTACGCGCAGGGTGAGACGCTTCGGCGAGAACAAGCCAAGGAAGCCGAACGGACGCGCGTCGCCCACGCGAAGCAGTCGGAAGATGCCCGCCTCGACCGCGCCAGGCCGTATGTGCTCTTGACCGCCGAGCGCGGCGAGACCTCCTCCCACCTGCTCGACATCGTGCTCTCCAACATCGGTGCCGGACCCGCTCGCGATGTGACGATCACCGTTGATCCGCCCCTAAAGCGCGCCCGGGACGATGTGCAGTATCCCCTCCACAAGGCCCGGGTGTTCACCGAGCCGATCGAGATGCTTCCCCCTGGTTTCCGACAGCGGATGTTCTTCGACTCCGCCATCGAGCGCCACGCGGACCCCAAGTTGCCCTCACGTCACCGAGTCAAGGTGAAGTACCACGATGGTCACGATCACCACTGGGAGGAAGAGAGCACTCTCGACCTTGATCTGATGTCCGGCGTTCTGTTCACCGAGACGTACGGGCTCCATCACATCGGAAAGTCGTTGCGAGAGATCGAGAAGTCGCTCAAGACCCAGGCCAGTGCACTTACCCAGCCTCTGTCGGTGATCGTTGAGAGGAGGAAGGCGCACCGGAGGCGTTTAGAACGTGAGAACGCCGAGTGGGAGCGCAAGCAGCACGAACTGGAACAGCAATTGTTACCGGAGGGACCGACATGACCGCTCCCGAGAACCCACAGGAGCTGCGGCTACGGCAACTGGCCGAGATCGCAGGGGCGCAGCTAGCGGCACAGCAAGAGACGAACCGATTGCTACATGCGATCCTGACCGGTCAAGGTGCTCGACCGTTCTACGCTCCGCCCGCCCACCCCGGACCAAATCCGGCAAGCCCCTCGCAGGTGCAACACCAAAGACTTCCCGACGTGGTTACTGTCATCGGGTCGACGCAGGTGGGCTGCTCATGCGGGTGGATGAAGAGTCGATTCAACACGAACCGCGCGTGGCGGAAGCACCTACAAGAGGTGTCTCGCGGCTAGGAAGCAGCATCGTCCAACACATCCCCGAAGGTCACTGTGTCATTCACCAGTCTCACGCCCCGTCGTGCTCAGTCGTCCCTTCCTTCTCGGGGAACAGATCCGCGATGACGCGGTGAGACGCCTCAACAGTCGGGGCGGCCATGCCAACGGTCCAGGCAGCCTGCGTCGACGGATGTGCGAATCCGTTCCGCAACTCGCGTGCAGCGTGGAGGAGCTCGCCGACGCCCGGTCCTACCCGCCCTTGCTCACAAGCTTGGTCGATCAACTTGGCGAAGGGTGCGTGACTCTGAAGGCAAGCGCGGAGCGCCGCCTCCAGTGCCAGAAATGACCACAGCGCCGCGACGGCCATGAACTCATACACGAAGAAGCTGTGAGCGAACAACCGTCGGCTGATACGCAGTAGCTCAGCGATCTCCGTAGGCGTCCCACTTGATGTCGGCCAACTCGCCGCTAGCTGCTCGAGGCAGGTAGGGGTCATGGGAACGGGATGCCCACCAGCGTCGAAACCGGCGATCATCTGCGCCATGCGCGAGTCGGCTGGCAGACGGAACTCAGGCTCAGGTACCTCAGGCATGGACGGGCACGTAACGAAGGCGCTTGCACTCCTGGAGCGAGTCGCGCAGCACCCGCTCTACCCGATCGGCAAGGTCGGGTCGAACCGGGCATCCACCGCCTCCCTGGCTCCAACCCTGCGGTTGGTCGGGTGGGCAGCGCAGCTCCGGCGGAACTCCACGCGAAATCTGGACACAGAGGTGTGTCCCGCCCCGCATCTACAGTCCAGAAGCCTCACTCTCGCTCGGTGCGTGTTTGTCGTCATCGGGTCCTCCCCGTTCTGCGTGTCTCAGCTTTCGGTCTGCACCAGGGTCCCTCACGACACCGACAGTTTGGGATGCGTCGCAGAAGCGCCTGTCGGCGGCGCCTGAAAACTGACCCTGTATCGACGGTCGAAAACTGACCCCTTCCGAGAGCCTGGCCTCATGTCGAGGTCAGGAGGAAGTGGGTGTTGTCAGTGGAGGACTGGGCGGAGATCCGTAGGTTGCACCGGGCTGAGGGGTTGCCGATCAAGATGATCGCCAGGACGTTGGGGGTCTCGCGGAACACCGTGCGAGCCGCGCTGGCGTCTGACGGGCCGCCGAGGTATGCCCGGCCGCCGTCTGGGTCGACGGTCGATGAGTTCGAAACGCGGATCCGGGAGCAGCTGCGGGCGGTGCCGACGATGCCGGCGACGGTGATCGCTGAACGGGTTGGTTGGTCTCGCGGGATGACGGTGTTTAAGGAACGGGTCCGCGAGCTGCGTCCGGCCTATCTGCCGCCGGACCCGGCGTCGCGGACCACGTATGAGGCCGGCGAGCTGGCGCAGTTCGACTTCTGGTTCCCACCGATCGAGATCCCGGTCGGCTTCGGGCAGATCCGGTCCGCGAAGCGACTGCCGGTGATGACCACGGTGTCGGGCTACTCGCGGTGGGCCGGCGGCCTGCTGATCCCCTCACGCGATGCGCAGGACCTGTATGCCGGCTGGTGGCGGCTGCTGTCGGAGCAGCTACTTGGCGTTCCGAAGGTGTTGGTGTGGGACGGCGAATCCGCGGTTGGCCGGTGGCGTGCCCGGCAGCCCGAGCTGAGTACGGCCTGTCAGGCGTTCCGCGGAGTGCTGGGCGCGAAGGTGGTCATCTGTAAGCCCGCCGATCCCGAAGCCAAGGGCATGCTCGAACGGTTCCACGACTACCTCGAGCGCTCCTTCCTTCCCGGTCGTACCTTCACCGGCCCGGAGAACTTCAACACCCAGCTGGGCGGGTTCCTGGTCAAGGCCAACGCCCGTCGGATGCGGGTCCTGGGCTGCACCCCCGGCGACCGGGCCGCCGCGGACCGGGCGGCGATGCTGCCGCTGCCGCCCGTCGCGCCGCAGGTCGGCTGGCGGTGCTCGACCCGATTGCCGCGGGACCACTACGTCCGCGTCGATTCCAACGACTACTCCGTGCACCCAGGCGTGGTCGGACGCCGGATCGAGGTCCAGGCCGACCTGGACCGGGTGTGGGTGGCCTGCGAAAACGCGCTGGTCGCCGACCACGCCAGGGTGTGGGCCCAGCATCAGACCATCACCGACTTCGAGCACGTCGTGGCCGGCAAGGTGCTGCGCCGCGGCCGAGCGGATCTGCTCCGACCGGTGCCGGATGCCGTCACCGGAGAGGAGGTCGAGATCCGCTCGCTCGGGTCCTACGACACCGCGCTCGGCCTGGTCCCCGAGGTGAGCGGCGCCGTGAACGGCGAAGTCAGGTGATGGCGACCAGGACCAATGCCGACACCAGGGCCAGGACCGGTCGCGATGTGAGTTCGGAACTGGAGTACCTGACCCGGGCGTTGAAGGCACCCACGCTGCGGGAGTCCATCGACCGGCTCGCCGAACGAGCCCGCGAGGAGTCCTGGACGCACGAGGAGTTCCTCGCCGCCTGTCTGCAACGCGAGGTCGCCGCTCGTGAGGCCCACGGCGGCGAAGGGCGCATCCGCGCCGCACGGTTCCCGGCCCGCAAGAGCCTGGAGGACTTCGACTACGACCACGCCCGTGGGCTCAAGCGCCAAACCGTCGCCCACCTGGCCACCCTGGACTTCGTCGTCGCCAAGGACAACGTCGTCCTGCTCGGCCCACCCGGCACCGGCAAGACCCATCTGGCCACTGGGCTGGCCATCCGCGCCTGCCAAGCAGGACACCGGGTGCTGTTCGCCACCGCATCCCAGTGGGTCGACCGGCTGGCCGAAGCCCACCACACTGGCAGGCTCCAAGACGAACTGCGCCGACTAGTGCGCTACCCCGTCCTGGTCATCGACGAGGTCGGCTACATCCCGTTCGAACCCGAGGCAGCGAACCTGTTCTTCCAGCTGGTCTCCTCCCGCTACGAGCGCGCCACCCTGATCGTCACCTCCAACAAGAACTTCGCCCGCTGGGGTGAGGTGTTCGGCGACGACACCGTTGCCGCCGCGATGATCGACCGGCTCGTCCACCACGCCGAGGTCATCCCTCTCAAGGGCGATTCCTACCGGCTGAAGAACCGCGAACTCGGCCGCGTCCCCGCAGCCGTCACCGAAGAGAACTAGAACCAAGGGGGTCAATTTTCAACCGACGAAAGGGGGTCAGATTTCGGCCGCCGTTGACACCACTGCGCCAAGCGGATGCTGCGCAAAGGAAGGGGAGCTCTGCGGCAAGGTAGCAAGCCAAAGCGCACCCGTGGGTGCGGACGCTCCGTATGACCCGTCCGTTGAATATCGTCACCACGGGACGCCATACGGTCACTTCCAACAACTCAGTTTGGGATGGCGGCCGTCGGCCCCGGCGCGGTCGCTCCTCGGCGCATCTGCGCAATCCTCGGTAGCCGCTTTCTAGGACAGGGGGGACAGCGAATACCAACTCGGACGCGGCATGACGATCGAAGACGCCCTCACCGACGCGCACGCGCGAGCTGATCACGTAGACAGTGACGCAGCGCAGATGCAGTAAGGCGTGCGTCGCACACCTCACCGGAACAGGCGTACCGGTGAGCACCCCCGCTTCTCAAGCGAGCGTTTGGGCAACCGCCGCACTGAGCGCCTCAGCCATGTGTGGTGGCATATCCGGCCCCGATACAGCCGTACCGCGCTTTGTGCTGCCTTGCAGTGGTTCATTGTGGCGGAAGGTCTGCCATCGCTTGCCCTATCCAACGGCATCAATTCAGCCGAGTCCCCCCAACAGTTGCGCCGCACCTGAGCCTCTGCGACCCGCCCCCGGCGCGATCGCCTCGGCGCCAGCCATCCCATTGGCCGCGCCCCGGCCCGCGATCGCCTGCGCCGTCTGGAGAAAGGGCTGGGGACCGAAAAGATCTGCCAGATCTAGCTCTGGGTTCTGTTGGCTCCCTTCGCCGAACTCTCTTAACACCCTGTCCATGAATGCAGCGTTGGTCAGGCCGGAGACGCCCTTGGACAGAACGCTCATGCAGTGGCGGGTGAAGTCGCCCTGCCCATCACGCTCGTACGCCACCTCGTAGTCGCGGCATGCAGAGAACAGGACTGCGGGACGCGCACGAGGGACATCGTTGGCAGCATCGCGTCCTCGGGAACTCCGCGCCTTGCGGAAGGCGTCGGCTAAGTCCGAAGTCAGGCGCATGTACCGAGGACGCACGTCGGCATGCAGATCCACCAGGGTTCGCACGCTGGGCGAGCGCGGGAGGTCAACGAACGCCCGCATAAGGGTCCCGGAGTGGCAGCAGTCCGCGAAGACCGTCAGCAGGGACTCCTCCGGCAGCTGCGCTGCGACCTGCCGCAGATCATCGTCGATGAGCAACTGTCCATCAGCGAAGTCGACGGGACACATCGCCTCGTCCCGGTCACCGTTGGAGCCCCCCGCTTCATCACCCACGAAATCGGGGACCTCCATGCCGTGACCCGAGTACTGGAGGACGACAACATCGCCTGCACAAGCCCCCGCCACCAGAGTTCCCAACGCGTCGAGGATTCCCTGCCGCGTGGCGTCTGCGTCGAGCAACTCAGTGACGGAGAAACCCAGCGATCCCAGCATCGCCGACCACGCCCTGGCATCCGCCTTGCAACCAGCAAGTGCATGGGGTGCGGGGTAGTCGTCGATGCCGACGCACAGCGCCCGACGCGTTCCGGCTCCACCCGGAAGAGGGGTGACGGCTGACGGCCGGGAGGGGGACGCCGCTGCGCCACTTCCGCCGACGCCCTCGTAGAGGTGCCGCGCCTGATCGACAGCGCCCCTCGGGAAGGGCGTCGCCTTGCGTCCACGGAGGACCCGCGTCGCAACGCTGTCCATCGTGGAGGCGTCGTTGTCGAAGCCGCCGTGGCTCGTTGCCTGGCTGCGACTTCCCGGAGCCGCGTCAGCATGTGTCCTCGACCAGACCGCTTCACTCCGGCGTCCCCCGCCGCCGCGGAGACCGAAGAAGGAACTGAGCTCCGGATCCCCCACGATCGTGTCCTCAAGCCCGAGGATCGGAGTGTCTCTCTCGGGTTCCAGTGCGTGCTTGATCAGGTAGAGCAGCGACTTGCGATATGCCTGCATGCAGGAGTCCGCCCGTTCCAGCTCCCGTCGCATCGTGTACATCGTCAGCGCCTGAACGTACTCCCCAACTGCTGGCGCCACCAAGCGCTTGAATTCGTCGGCCCGGATGGCCGGTGCTAGATACTGCAGTGTCTCGAAGCTCGGGACACCTTCGGAACGTGCTGCGGTGAGGAAGTGCGCGTGGAATATCGAACCGGCGCTGTGTCCCACAGCGTGCAGCGCAACCGCATGGGGGTCAGCTGCACAGAATTCGCTGAGCCGTCGAGCGAGGTATCGAGCGCCCCCACCGTGATCACTGGCTCGCTGAGCGCTGTACTTCATAGACGCCCACGCTCGTCGCCCCAGCGGCCGGATCGCCTCCTCAAGGAGGGGGTCGGTCGTGTGGTCCCACAGATCGCGCCGACCCGCAGCGAGCGGTCCTCGTGCCTGACCGAGGGCGTCCATAAGTCCGCTCTCCCAGACGAAGTGCAGGGGATAGACGCCGTTCCGCAACCACCAATCCACCTGTCCCTGCGCAATGCGCAGGCCGGACTCCTCGTTCACCAGACCACCATGAGCCCAGATCAGGAGCGGGACCGGGCGCTGCGCAGCCTCCACAAACCGAGGCAGGTGTAGGTCGAAGATGGCGTCGACATCCGCTGCGCTGGAGGCGTATTGACCGTCGCTCGAGAACGACCCCTGACTCAGGTTCACGACGTAGGGCCGGAGTCTTGCAAGGTCGGCCGGCGGGAGGGCGCGAATCCCGACCTCGATGTCAGAAAGTTCGTCTCTCACGGATGCCTCCCCGGTGCCACCTGCGCCGACAGTACCGCGCTTCTTCGAGTGACCACAGGTGAGGAGGCCAGGCCGGCCCAGGGACTGACCTGTGGACGTGTCGGCCCACACGGTCGGCCGCCTCCCTTGCACGCTCCCTATTGAATGTTGGCCGGTGACGCTTACCCCTCACGGTCTGGTCGCACCTGAGCGGGGGAGTGCACATTGCCCCTGTTGGTTCCGGGGTGTGTCGTTCGCCCAGGACGGATCCGCCAAATGCCCTCCGCTGGCAGTCATAGGCGGTGGTCTGACGCAGGTAGTTCGACGCGCTGCCCAGGCGTTGGGCCCCGCATGGCCGCTCGGGTTCGGAAGTTCGGGAGCTGCGGGATGCCTGGAACACCCACCTGGTGCTTGGCCGGCTCGGCCTCATGGTGGCCAGCCCCGGTGAGACTCCGCCTGGTCGCGAGGCGTACCCCGGTGGTCACGAGCAGTCTCACTCCGACCGGCCAGCGAGTCAGGAAGGAGCCGCACGATTTCGATCTGGACGACGTACCGCTGTCGGCTCCCGCGTTGCCGTCTGTCGCTGCGGCCGTCGCCGCGCTGCGCGACGAAGCGTTGGACAGGTAGAACGTGGCGGGCCGCTGCGTCGACCGCTGTTCAGGTAAGCGTGTCGGGGCCGCGGCCTAGGGTTCACGTGAGATGAAGGAGGGTTGGTGACCGCTGACTTGCAGGGCGTTTGGACCGAGGTCACCCAGGTCACGCCGCGGTGCCCGCGTGCTGCTGTCGTCTTCCGGGACGCGGTCGGCCCGGGTCTGTCGCCCAACAGCCTGGGGTCCACCTTCCACCGGGTCCTCGAATGGATGGGCCGCGTATGGGGCGGGCACCAGATGATCGCCGTCCCAGTCGTTGACGGCGTCATCCCGGACATCTTCATCCGGCTCGCGAGGCTCTACGACCCCGATCTGGTGCTCCCTTGGGAAGTGGCGTGGGGGGAGATCGAACTCCGTGACCCCGCTGAGGGTGCACTGCTGGCCGGGCGTGCCGCTGAGGCATACCCCGCGATGGAGGAGGTCACCTCGATCGTGGCGCGCCGAGCGAGCGGCAAGGTCGTAGACGGGACTCGCGAGTCGGAGGGGGCCTTCGACGACGAGGTTGAGCGCTTGAAGCGCGAGCTCAGTCCTTTTCGCCCGCCGAGGCCGTATCCCACTGCCCGTTACCTGCAGGAGGACCTGCCGCGTCCCTTGACGCCTCATGCAAAGTTGGTGCCTTCGGGCCTCGCCGGCGAACGGGAGAACTACTGGAGGCCACGTGCCCTGCATCCTCTGGCCGGTCCGGTCTCCGACCTCGACCTCACCGCCGCCGATCCGTGGCTCGCGACCTTGCTCAAGATCAAGTACGGGGTGACCGGCGCCAGCCAGTCCGCACCCGAGCCGCGACCCTTTGCCGAGACGGCGACCTATAGGACACTCGACCCGACCAACCTCAGCACCCGCATGCAGGTGGTGAACCGGGTCTTCCGCGATCTCGAGATTGACTGGCGCCTGCCGACCGACGGCGCTGGCGCGAACGAGGATCCTTCCGGCACGTCCTGGGCGCACAGCAGTTTCCTCGCGTCGACTCCAATGCGCCGCGCGTCGTACGCGCTCGAAGAGCTGGCGTACACGAAGCATTTGAGCCGCAGCGTTCTGATCGTCGCGGGCGACACCGTCGCCGACGCTGCGCTGTACATGACTTGGATCCGCATTTACGGCCGCGGAACGGCCGCATGGGTTCCCCCCGAAACGGCGCTCGATGTCGGCGCCGGCGAGGAGGACGCCGCCGTGGAGGCCATCGTGGAGATGATCTACGACCTGCCGCGAGTCCCTGACCTTCACGGCTGGGTCACCTCCTTCTCCCTCGACGCGCGACAGCTTGAGGCGTTCCGGAAAGGCATGAGCCGACACGGGTATGACCGCGAGTACCGCCACGTGATCCGGAACTATCGCGTTGTCGCTCCCAACGGCGTTCAGCCCGACGACGTACCCGAGATGTTCACGGTGCCTGCCGAGACGTTCGCCAGCACGCGGCCCACGACGTTCCGCGACGGGATTGGCCAGACGAGGATCCAGTCGCCAGTGCCGAAGTTCATGGCCTCCGAATCGGGGCCATCCACCACGCCCCTCAGGGGCAACTGGGTTGCCGACGCGGTCGTCGCGGGCTGCCGTCTGCCGGCGGACACCCACGTGGCAGCGGCCGCCGAAGCCGGCACCAACCTCGCGGGCGCAGGGGAGCTGCGCACGAGCCGGACCGGCACATCCTGGATCGCCGTGAACTCCGCCTCGGTGCCTCGCGGCCTGAACGTCGAGCACGTGCTCAACGAGTTCATCCCCCGAGCGCCGAACCTGCCATCGATCCTCGACTCGATGGTCGACCCGGGTTGGGGGTGGAAGCTTTCCAGCGCCGGCCTGTACTACCAAGGCTTCGAAGCGCTCTGCGGTGGATTCGGCGCGCTCATAGATCTGCTGACGCACCCGCTTGCGCGTCCCGTCCTGCACTCGTTCGTCAGCGAGGACGGCCGAGGCTTCGAATGGTCGACCGGCAAGCTGCTTGGTCTCAAGGACATGCATGACCTGTTGGACGCTGATGGTGGCCGTGACGGCGACAGCCCGACGACGGCTCACATTGCTACACGGCGAGAGCTCCTTAATGTGGTCGACAGCCTCGTCGAACGCAGCATCCTCACCCAAGGCTTGGTGTTCAACTGCCCACGGTGTCGCCACACCGCCTTCTACCCCCTCGGATCGGTGGGGTCGACCTTCACTTGTCAGCGGTGTTCGGCTGATCAGGTTCCGGTGTCCCGGGTGTGGAAGCCCCGGGTCGATCCCGCCGTCGACACTGGACCTGGTTGGTATTACCGCTTGGATGGCTTGGTGGCCCAAGCGCTGAAAGCCAGCATCGAAGGCCCCGCCCTCGCCCTGGATCGGCTGGGCGCCGGCACAGCCAGCACCCGCTACTCGTGGGCCGTCGTACTGAACCCACGTAACGACACCGCCGGTGTGGACTTCCCGGACGAAGTAGGCCCGAATCCCAAGTCACTTGGCGCTGAAGCCGAGGACCAGCAGGAACCCCAGGTGATCCCGGGGGCCGACCATGATGAAGACGATGAGGGAAAGGATAAGGAGGTCGACTTCGTCATCCTTCGCGACGGCCAGCTCATCGTGGGCGAGGCGAAGACGTGTGACTACCTTGGGGGACGACCGACACGTCGAGCCGCCGACGAGGAGATCCGCAAGACTGCTGCAGCTGCATCATTGCTCTCGGCCCATCAAGTTGTCTTCGCAACCACCCAAACGTCCTGGCGAACCGTGACCACGGATGCGATCGAAATCTTCAGGCAGCACGAGACGCGACAGGTCGTCAGTCTGGAGAACCTCGCCAACTGATATATAGTGGCTGCTTGTCAAGGGCAGGGTGAGGCGCCCGTCCCCAAGGAGTAGGGCGGGCGACTCTGACTTCGTCGGCTGGGTCGGTGGTGAGCGTGTCGTTGGCGACGCGCGGTCAGACCGACATGCGCGGGTTGGTTCCCGCAGGACGGGGTGTTCGGCAGGAGCGGACCGCTTGTCTAGGGTCGGGCGTCGCCCGGTCAGACGGGGTCGTGTGCCAGCCTCGGCGCCTGCGCACCCGCTCCGAATGACCGCGACGCTTCTTCATCGCTCGGTGGCATTGAGCACAGCCACGGGGCTCTACCAACCACCTCCCTATTGCATGTTGGCGGGCGAGACCTACCCCAAACGGCCCTGTCGGTGACGCGCGGAGTGCACATCACCGCTGTTGGCCTCGACGGTAAGGGCCAGCGGAATCCCGCTGGACTTCACCCTCACTCCAAGCCATCGCTTGACTGTCATACGCGGCGGTATGACGCGCGTGCCACACCGGGAACGCGGCCTGTCCCGATATTCTGGGAGCGCAAATCAACCGCGGTATCACCTAGCCGGTGTCAACGCCGAGGCCCGCTAGGCCCCGCCGGGCATCGTTGAGCCCCTTCTCGTTGCCTGCCTGCTCCGCCAAGCCGGTGAGGTCGCGGACAGCCAACCGCGACGCGAAGTACGCGGCCTGCACGACCCACCGGAACCGGCGGAAGGCATCGAGCAATTGCCTCGTCGGTCCCGAGGGGACCGTGGGTCCGGTAGGTGGTCAGGAACGCGGTTGCGTGGTCTGGACCACCCAGGTACATCACCGCAGACGCCACGTCGTATAGGACCGGGCCCCGCTTTGCCCCGGCCCAATCGATGAGGCCGGTCACTGCGGTGCTGTCGTTGTGAATGAACGCCTCCGGTGACGGGTCGGTGTGCAGCATGGACCAAGTGACGGTCAAGGGGTCCGTCTCGGCGTGCACCGCTTTGATAGCAGGAGCGAGCCAACGATGAGCGTCGACGCCTGGCAGCTGCGGAGACAGCCAATCCGCGGCGAAGGTGGCGGTGCTGGGGCCAATGGCCGGGCTACCAGCCGCGTGGACCCCAGCCAGCGTGGCGGCGATCCAGCGCTGCTCCTCGTCAGTCTCGCCGTCCAGTCCGCGGCCAGGCACATGCTCGAGCAACGCCAAAGCATGCTCGGTCACGACGAGCCTTCCGTCCGTGGTGGGGACCGGACGTCCCGTGACGAAGCCCCGGGCGGCGAGCGCCGAGGCGACCTCGCAGCCAGCAGCCAGACCATCGATCTCGTTCTGAGGCACGCGCTTGGCAACGTACGTCGCTCCCTGATGCTGGACCACCCAGGTCTCGGAGTTCATCCCGCCTCCGAGCGGCGTGACCTCAACAGGACCGATGCCCCAATACCCGGTGAGCAGGTCAGACGGGTCCGTCATCCGCGACACTCTTCCACGCCGATCGCCCTGGCACGGTCATTGGCTGCTCAAGCCGCTCTCCGCCTCGCGACGGCTGCCGTCAGAGCCCCGGTGTGTTTAACACAGCGGTGATTGCACGCAACAAGCGCACTGCCGGTGGAATGTCCCAGTGGTTGCTCTGGGTGTGCGCCCGCGTGCAGGTGCGGATTCCTCTGTCCGCACTACGTTGACGCTCCAGTGCAGCGCCGGGATCTCAGATTCCGGCGCGGGCGTCATTGGGTGAGGTCGCAGTAGGCCACGGTCGCGTCGTCTGGAGACCCAAAGCCTGGAAGTGAGCCAGCGGCCCCGGCTTCTGTCTCTGCTTCGCGGACGAGTCGGAGGATCTCCTCGGGGAGGCTCGTGCGCAGCAGTTCCAGGACGGCTGGCCACTCCGCCAGGCGGTAGGGATCTACGATCCGACTGGTTCCGTTGCTGAGGAGCGCGGCGCCGTTCAGGCTCCGGATTGGCACGCTGCCGGTGACGGCTTCCGCCGCTGCGTAGGGATCGTCCTTTGCGATCCAGTATCCGCGGGGCTGATTGCGCCGAGCTCGTAGCGCGTCGATAACCGACAGCCGTGCCCGGTTGTATTCGGGCGTGCCTGCGGTCAGGCCGTGCAACGGCGTCATGCATTCGCGGCGCACGCTGACCTCGCGTGGGTCGGTGATGACCTTTGGCCAAGCGTTCGACGGATCCAGCACGACGAACGCGTCCGCGAGCACGAGATAGTCGGCGCGATCCGCCTCCAGTCGGATCATCGCCACGGTTGATTGAGGACTGCTCGGGTCAGTGATGTCGCAGGTGTGTCGGTGTAGTCCGGCTACCTGGTCGATCGAGTCGGCAAGAGCGACGACCAGATCTATCCCGCGTGCGCGCCCCAACCTCGCCAGAAGGGTCGCGCCGAGAGTGTGCGAATACCACGCGACTCCGTGACGACAAATGTCTTCGGTCCCAACAATTCCGGCGCCGTCGAGCAGCACCGCGATGCCCGGCGCGGCGCCGACGAAGTCCTCATTGGGGTGGCCCACGTGACCAGGGCTGGTAGCCATCGCCACCTTCATCTGTAGGACCCTAGCCGCCACTTGACGCCCCGTTGTCGACGCAGCCCGGGCAGCGGGACTCGGCCGCCATCCGCGTCGCCCTAGACGCCCCCACGCCCGATCGCGGTGGAAGGACGCAGGTCTCTTGATGGTCGCGGATCGCGTTGGCCGCGGCTCCGGCTGCCGCGGGAGCGGCTAGGATCAGACGGGCGCCAACCAACGAGCGGGCCGGTACTCCCTCCGGTTCGCCGGGATGCGACCTCTTTCGACAGATTGAAGACACCGCCCTCTAGGCTTGCGGTTATGAGATTGGCGGTTTGATTATGCATCCACCAGCGGCTCTCCCACCCGAATTTGAAGACTGCATCGGGATCTTCCAAGGCGGCGGCTGCCGGGCAGCCGCCTACGCCGGCGCTTACTCGGCGGCGGTCGCCCGCGGCGTTAACTTTGACGAGGTTGCTGGTGCATCAGCAGGCTCCATCGCTGCCGTCCTTATTGCGGCAGGAGCAACGCCGGATTGGTTGGAGCGCACGCTCAAGAACCTTGACTTCGCAAGCCTCCTTTCCAGGCCGAAAGGCCGACGTCTCTCACTGAAAGCAGATAACCGAGCCTCGCAGGCTTGGAACCTCGTGCGATTCAACGGGATGTATGACGCGAAGCTGATCGAGTCCTGGGTTGAAGATCGGCTCCGCGAACTACTGCCCAACGTCAAGAGCAAGAAGATTACGTTCGGGGATCTACCAAAACCTGCAGGAGTAATCTCGGCGAATCTGGAGTTACAGGAAGCAGCGGTCTGGAGTACTTCACGGACCCCTCACTTTTCGGTGTCCGAAGCGGTCAGGTCGAGTTGTTCAATTCCGTTCTTCTTCCAACCTCACGGACCATTCGTCGACGGCGGTGTGGTTAGCAACCTACCCCTACACCTTGTCGAGAGTGACGAATCGGATCGCAGACGAGTCCTAGCATTCACATTGCTGGACACGGAGCAGGTGGACCGCCCGAAAGATGTCATGTCAACAGCCTTGGCACTCGCTGGAACTGTCACACACGGGGGCGCAGCCGTTCAGTTAGGCCTGCGGCACGACATTGATGTCATCACGATTCGGAGTGGCGATGTAAGGGCTACAGATTTTCATCGCATGACACCTGGCGTTGTCTCGCAACTCGTTGAGGCAGGCCGGCGTGCCGTGGACGAGTTCTTCGACGCAGGCGTGGTTTCGGCAACACCAGTTCGACCATCTCAGGTTTCGACCCACCTGGCTCAAACCCTAGCGACCGTCGCGAATCACATCATCGGAGCTCAATCGCACATTGTGATCTCCGCGCGAGATACACGTTGGGTGTTCGAGCTTTATACTGCCATCCTTCTCGCTCGATTGCGTTCCGTGCCCGTTACCGTGGTCTTGCCTGAAGACAGGTCAACCTCTCGCGCGGTGGTGCAGCAACGCGAAACGCTGAAGGCCCTCGGGTGCGTTGTCACATACCTGCCACCTGGCGAGATGCCGCCGATTCAAGCTTTCATTTGTGATCCCACGCGGTATGACGCCGTTGCGGTGGTCACGTCAAAGCCAGACCTCGAAATACACGCGCGACTACTGACGAGCGCTGATGGCGACGAAGACGCCATCAACTTGATAACTAGTGAGCTGCTGACGAGGAGACCTGATGCTGTAAGCCCCACGGACATCGCCCTCGTGCAAGCGCCGGCCGAGGAGGTAGCGAGGTCGCTTCAAACAGTAAAACAATATTCAACTGGGCAGACAATCGAGGTTCGAAGCGTGGAACTCGACAGGATCGATGCTTGGGCGAGGTATGCCCACGTCTACAAGCAGACGCAGCAGCGAGCCATGCTTCGGACGCTCCGCGCCCACGGCTTGGAAGAATTCGCACCCTACTTCGTCCGTTACGGCGAACGAGCGCAAAGTTTTGCGCTACCAATCGTGCTCGAGGAGCGGCCAGACGGCAGGTGCACGGTCGTCAACGGACTCAGCCGCTTGCTGATCCTCAAACGTGAGGGCAGGGATCGCGTCTTGTGCGCCGTGGTCTCGAACGTCACTGACCCTGCCCCAGCGAAGGGCGTGGCAAGACTGTCGGACCTTGGTGTGAGGGTTGGCGTGAGAGGGGACGCCAAGCACCGCTACCCAGGCTTCGTCTACCAAAATGTCCGGAAGGTTGAAGCGGATGCTCACACACTTCGGCCCGTCGATTGGGGCCGAGACCGCGATGTCGCCCGCGACTAGCGCCGCTGCAGCGCTCGTCGGGTTGGTCCATGGGATCCCCGACGTGCTAGCGGTCGAGTTGCTCAGGCTCCGAGTGCCGCCGTCCGTTGAACATCGGCCGGGCGCCACTCCGGCGCTCCGTTCGTACGCCGACGAAGCTAGAACGGGACGACAGTCTGGTGATTCGTTCACTGAGGCGTTTCTTGAGGCGGCACAAGGTCATGGCGATCTTGGACAAGCTTTGCGGGTGGTGGACTACCATCAACGCTTCTCCGACGCGCCCGCGCGGTTTGTTATCGAACTGAGAGACGTGACCGTGAGGCGGCTTGAGGTGTTGGCCGCGGAGACTCCTGCAGGGGAAATGCTCGTGATGACCAGCGAGGTCAGCACTTTGCGTGGCCCGCGTCATCTTCCGCTTCTA
Source organism: Nocardioidaceae bacterium (assembly GCA_030447865.1). Classification (GTDB taxonomy): domain Bacteria; phylum Actinomycetota; class Actinomycetes; order Propionibacteriales; family Nocardioidaceae; genus JAUJOE01. Next base: position 17,164 of record JAUJOD010000006.1, on the reverse strand, counting down.
GACTTCAAGTTGGCGGCCACTCCGGAGAATGATGATGTAGCCAGGACTGTTGCTAAGAGGCTTGGCGGGGGTCTCCTCGTCAACTCAGGCAGCTCTTACCACTTGTACGGACTCCGACTCATGCTCGTTGATCAGTTGATGGACTGGCTCCTGCACGCGCAACTGCTCAGCCGTTGTATCGACACACGTTGGGTTACTCATCAACTGATTGAGCGCAAGGCCGCGCTCCGGCTGACCCGAGGTGGAAGCCGGGGCGTACTGCCCACTGTTCTCGACTACGTGTCCACGATCGAACCTCGGGTGGGCGCCTTTGGCGACACTGCACCGTAGCTGTTGTTGGGTCTTAGTGGGCGCAATGACGCTGGTGGGGGTCAGCGCGGGCCCCTCAGCTGTGGCGTCGTCGGACTGCGTACGGGTGCTTGTGGGAGCGCGAGGAGTTGTCGGCTGAGCGGCTGGTTGCGGCGTTTTCGCGTTGGCGGTGGAAGTCGTCTCTGACGGCGCGAGACCGGTTTCAGTCTTGGTGCCGTGGTGCAAGGCCGTCAACTCGGCGGGTCGGCGATGCGGGTGAAGGCGTCGAGGTTGCGCCTGTCGGCGTCGGGTAGTGCGTGTAGGTATTTCTGGGTGGTTTGGATTTGGGTGTGGCCCATCCGGTCCATGACTGATTTGAGGTCGGCACCGCCGGCCAGCAGCCAGGATGCGTGGGCGTGGCGCAGGTCGTGGATGCGGACGTTGAAGTCGATGCCTGCGGTTTTGATGGCGGGGAACCAGACCCGGGTGCGGAATGTGTTGCGCGAGATTGGGGTTTTGTCGCGGGTCGCGAACAACAGGTCGTCGCGGCCGAGCTGGTGGTCGCGGATGTGCGCCGTGAGCGCGTCGAGGAACGCGGGCCGAAGCCCCATTGTGCGTGCTTCGTTGTCCTTGGGGTAGGGCTTGACGATCATCCGTTGCCCGTTCGGCGCGGCGCGGAGCGGGACCTCGACGATGGTTTCGGAGACGGTGAGGGTGCCGGCACCGAAGTCGAGATGCCTCGGGCGCAGGGCGATCAGCTCACCCCACCGTAGGCCGGTTTCGATGGCGGTCTGGATGATCAGCCGGTGCGCCGGGGGGATGGCGTCGATGAGGCGCCGATACTCATCAGGGGTGAGGGTGCGGGCGCGTTTGGCGATGACCTTGGGGAGCTCGGTCTCTTCGCACGGGTTGAAGACGATGATGCGGTCGCGGACGGCCCGACGAAACACTGAGTGCAGCATCATGTGGTACTTGCGGATACTCGACCCAGAGAGACCGTCGGCGGCGGCGCCAGTGACCCAGGCTTGGATGTCGGAGGGCAGGATCTTGGCCATCTGCTTGGAGCCGAAGATCGGGAAGAACTGCTTGTTCAGGTAGGACTGGTAGCCGGCTTTGGTGGATGCTTCGATGTGGCGGGACGGCATCCAGACGGTGTCGACATAGGTCTTGAAGGTGATCTGGCCCAAAGACGCGTCGTGCCATTGGCCGTCGCGGACCTTGATCTCTTCGCGGTTCGCGGCGCGTTCGGCGGCCCGGCGGGTAGGGAAGGTGCCAACCGAGCGCTGGATGCCGTCGGGGTCGCGGTAGACACCCTTGTAGGTGGTGCCTCGGGTGCCTTCGCGTTTCACAACCCACGCCACAATGGCCTCCGAATGGTGTTGTCAGCAGATTGTCGGCCGCCACCGCTAGACATCGGCGGATGAGGGTGGACGACTATGGAATCCAGATATTGCCTCTGGCCTGGTAGTCTACCTGCGCTGAGCGCAAACTGCGACCCGGTGATAAGTGAAGTGGTGAGCGTCGGAACAGGCTCATAACCCAGAGGTCGCAGGTTCAAATCCTGCCCCCGCTACGAATTTCAGGCTCGGAATCTACGGATTCCGAGCCTGAAAGCGATTTGAGACTTGAGCGAGTGTCCACTTAGTGTCCAGAAACCCGGTCCAGGAACCGGCTGCTGGCCCGTAGCCCAAGTCGGGTGCGGAGTCGTCCCGTCCAGCACGGAGTGGTGCGGAGACTTCCGCACACCTACTCGGCATGGACAGCAGCACACCGACCTTGAGCGGCCCGGAGCCGCTGATGAGCATCGAGCAACTCTCCGAGTACCTCAACGTGCCTGTCAGGACGCTGTACGCCTGGCGTTTGGCCGGCAAAGGACCGTGCGCGGTTCACATCGGACGACAGATCCGCTACTTCGTCACCGACGTCCACGAGTGGCTGCGGCAGAACCGCGCGGCCGAGCCGGGGCAGGCGCCCGAGGGGCGGTGAAGCGTCGTGGGTAGGCCACGCACGCCGATCGGCACCTTCGGGGACATCACCTACGTCAAGATCACGGGCGCTCGGGTCCGCGCGCGCCCCGCTCCCCGCGGCATGGGTATCGGCTCACATTCTCGACCCGTGGGTAGAGATCGCACCAGAGCAGCGGCCGCTGGCGATGCCCGGACACTCATGGCTGATCACGACTCGCCCACGTAAAGCCCAGCGGGTGCGCTGACCTCCCAGGCACGACTTTGCCTCCATCGCGCGGATGGAGTCATTCGTCGGCTGGGCCCGACGCAGCCGCCGACAGCATCGAGCCGGCGTCAAGAGCTGGCCGTACTGTGTTGGGATGCTCTTGCAGGCAACGTTGAATGGACCCCTGTCCAAGGCCGATCACCCGGCCGTACCTGTGACACTTGAGGAACTCGCGGAGGATGCAGTCGCGTGCGTCGCAGCGGGCGCCGGCGCCTTTCATCTTCATCCACGTGACGCCGCTGGTGCGGAGCAACTCGCCGGGGACACCGTCGACAAGGTCGTTGCCGCGGTGCGGCAACGGCACGGCAAGCCGGTCGGCGTGACCACAGGTGCCTGGATCCAACCCAACGTCGCCCGGCGTGTTGCTCTGGTGTCTCAGTGGCGTGAGCCCGACTATGCCACCGTAAATCTCTGTGAGGAGGGGTCGCTAGACGTCATGCGCGCACTCCTGCGCGCCAAGGTTGGAGTGGAAGCAGGCATATGGACGGTGGCAGACGCCCAGCTGCTTGGCGCAGGCGGGTTGAGCGACCACATACTGCGAGCCTGCATCGAGCCTGTTGAGGTCCCTCGGGACGATGCAGTGAGCCTGGTCGCCGAGATTCACGAGGTCTTGGACCGGGCCAACGTAAGGGCGCCGCGATTACAGCACGGCGACGGTGAGGCTACTTGGGTGTTGATCGAGGACGCCATCGCTCGGCGCATAGCGACCCGAGTCGGCCTTGAGGACACTCTGTTTATGCCCGACGGGTCGACCGCTCGCTCCAACGCAGACCTTGCGGCAGCCGCCTTCAGGCTCGGAGCAGGCGACCACAACAAGCTGTGAGCGCCAGTCGTGCGCGACCATTTCGGTGGGAGACAACCTCGATGCCGAAGGCAGTGGACGTAGGTACGGCGCGCGTCCGTGCAGGTTTGCCACCACTGGCACCCGGCGCGGCAGATACGCTATGTGCGCACACGTTCTCCGTGCGTCGGCGTCAGCTGGTCCGGCTGATGCTGCGCGAAGCGGGAGTGAGCATCGACAACGGCGATCCCTTCGTTTGGGGGACGGCTCTCTGGGAGCATCGGGTGACCAGGACCATCTACTTCACCGCCACGACGCTGGACGGATACATCGCCGACGAGCGGGACTCCCTCGAGTGGTTGTTCGTCCACGACATCGACGCGGCTGGCCCGAACAGCCACGAGGAGTTCATGGGCGGGGTCGGAGCGATCGTGATGGGGCGGACGACTGACGAGTGGGTTCGCGAACACCTTCAAGGGGCTCACGACAAGTGGCCCTTCGCGCTGCCGAGCTGGGTCTTCACACGCGCAAGCCTTCCCGGTATCGACGGTGCTGACATCCGATTCGCTGAGGGCGCGGTCGCGCGCCGATCCACGCGGGGATTTCTGCGGCCGCGGGGCAGCAAGGACGTCTGGGTGGTGGGCGGAGGCGACCTGGCCGGACAGTTCGCCGATGGAAGGCTGCTTGATCAGCTGATCGTGTCGATCGCGCCGGTGACACTAGGGCCGGCCGTCCCTCTTTCCCCGCCGGTTCGAGCTGGAACTGGAGGAACTAGCGCAGAATCGTGCGTTCGTCTGCGCAACCTATGACGTGAGGAAACCCATCTTGTGAAGTTTCTGCTGCTCGTTCATTCCCCTCGATCCCGCTGGGACGAGCTACCCGCCGCCGGCACCGATAACGAGATGGCCGAACACGTGGCGCTGATCGAGGAGCTCGACTCTCGCGGTTGCCTGTTGGACTGCTCGCCACTTGCACCGCCCGAACAGGCAACCACCGTACGAGTGCGCGACGGCGCAACGCTGGCTGCCCTGGACCGAGCGGTCGCCATGGAGGATGTTCCCGCTGGCTACTACATAGTCGAGTGCCCCAACATCGACGCGGCGATCGAGGCCGCGGCCCGAATCCCAGACGCCGCAACCAGTAAGGTTAAGGTGCACCCATTACTGGACCTGCCCGCGGTAGCCGCTGGCCGCCGGCAATCGGCGGACGGTTGAGCCGTGACAACCCACCTCTCGCCACGACTCGCCGCTATCGTCGCGGCGCTACCGATACAGCCGCATATACGAGTGCTGGAGATCGGCTGCGGTCCCGGTGCTGCGGCACGCGCAGTCGCCGACCAGCTGACCACGGGACATATCCTCGCGATCGACAGGTCGTCGGCAGCGATCAACCAGCTCAAAGCCCGCTCGCACGAGCAGATCACCTCAGGTCGCTTGAGCGCACGCCAGGTGGCCATTGAGGACTTCACCTTGGCCGAGGGTGACGAGCCCTTCGACCTCGTCTTCGCGGTCCGAGTCGGTGCGCTCGACGGCAGACACCCCAAAGCCCACAGAGCAAGCCTTGAACGCATTGCGGCTGCTACTTACCCGCATGCGCGACTCTTCATTGATGGCGGTCAACCCCTTCAAGAACTGCCCATCGGCCCCCGCTAGCGCCGCCGCGACAGCGACTGCGACGCCGCACCCGGCGTCGCGGTGAGGAGCTTGCGGATCTCCTGAACGTTTGCTGGCGCACAAGTATGTGGGTTGTCGGTGATCGATGTGCGGCGGCGGGTACGCGAACCACTAGACGGTTCATCGTGAGGCCGGTGTCACTCTGCTTGAGCCAGCGGTACGCGACGGGCAGAGCATGCCTCTAGCGACTCCATCGCCTAAGCGCTCCGGCTTGTGTAGCGGTTGGCTGAAGGAGGCGGCGGCTCGTCATCGGTGGCTGAGATGCCGGTGTCCGTTTCATGGAAGTTGTGTCGGTAGGTGGATGGTGATACGCCGACGATTCGGGCGAAGTGCGTACGCAGGCTGACGGCGGAGTTGAATCCGGACTGGTGAGCGATTCGCTCGATGGACAGGTTGGTCCTTTCGAGAAGACGTCGGGCCAAGCTGACACGCTGATCGAGTAGCCATTGCGTTGGACTTACGCCGGTATCGGCGCGGAACCACCGCGTCAGAGTGCGGACGCTCGTGTTTGAGCGGTCGGCAAGGTCGCGCAGAGTTAGCCGTTGGTCGAGGTGGTCGAGCGCCCATGCTCGGACTTGCTGCGTCGAGTTGTCGAGTGCTGCAGGTACCGGCCGTTCGATGAACTGCTGCTGCCCGCCGTCTCGGTGCGGCGCTACGACGCAGAACCGGGCGACGTCGTTGGCTATCGCGGCTCCGTGGTCCGTCCGGATGATGTGAAGGCAGCAGTCGATCCCTGCTGCTGCGCCCGCGGCGGTGAGGAGGGTCCCGTGGTCCACGAAGAGCACGTTCGGGTCAAGCGCGACGTTGGGGAAGTCGCGACGGAACATCTCTGTGAGACTCCAGTGCGTGGTGGCTCGCTTGTCATCAAGTCGTCCGATGGCCGCGAGTAGGTAGGCCGCGCCGCACAATGACACGAGTCTGACGGGTGCAGGCGCGTCGTCGAGGACTTGAGCGACTCGCCTGCAGAGTGTCGGTGAAAGCGGTTCGTCGGGGCTGCCGAACGGCGGGATGATGATCGTGTCGGATTCCGACAGAAGTTCGGGCCCGTGGCGCACGTTGATCGTGAAGTCGGCGATGGAGCGAACGGGCTGGCCGTCGAGCGAGCAGGTGGCGACTCGATAGAGGGCGCGGCCGTCGTGCCCGCGGGCGGAGCCGAGGATTCGCTGGGGGATAGAGCACTCGAATGGCATCACGCCGTCGAGAGCGAGGACGGCGACGAGGTGCATGGCTCGATTCTTTCGTAAGTCGGCTCTCGGGACAATGGCGGTTGTCGACGGCGAGAGTCAGATTTGTAGCCCCATGCAGAGCAAGCCGTGATCATCCACCGACACGAAAGGCATCCATCATGACCATGCACGCTGACCGGCAGCGCACCTACGTACTGGTTCCTGGCGCCTGGATGGGCGCCTGGGTCTGGGACGGGGTTGCCGACGGGCTGCGCTCCCGCGGTCACCGCGTCCACACCCTCACCTTGTCCGGCATGAGCCCCGACGACGACGTAGCCAATATTGGGCTCCAGACTCATGTCGGTGAGGTGATCTCACTGCTCAACGACCGGGACCTGCGCGACGTGATCCTGGTCGGCCACTCCTACTCGGGCATTGTGGTCGGCCAGGTAGCTGACCGGACCCCGGACCGCGTCGCGCACACCGTGTTCATCCAGGCGTTCGTTCCCAGTGACGGCCGAAGCCTGATCGATGACTGGTCCGACGACGCGAAAGCCCGCCAGGGTGAGATCGACGCGATCACCGAAAACGGTGGCCGGTGGCCGGCGCCGCCCGCGGAGGGCCTCGCCGCGGAGCCGGATCTGACGGCCGCCCAACAGCAGTGGCTTGCCGAACGCTTCGTGGGTCAGCCCGGACGCACCGTCACCGAGCCCGCTATCATGACCCGAGGCGCCGAGGAACTGTCGGCGACCTACATCGCCTGCGTCGGTGAGAACAACGACGTCACCCTTTCGGCGCCGGTGACAGCTGCCAGTCAGGGATCGTCCTGGACCGTGCTGAGTTTGCGGGCGGGCCACTGGCCGATGGTGTCGATCCCCACCGAACTGGTCGAAGTGCTGGACTCCCTGGTCGTGCCCTCATGACCGGGGTAACCCACGTCGACGTTCAACGTGGTGACGGGCTGCGCGCCGGGAAGCGTGAATGGCTGGGTCTCGCCGTGTTGAGCCTGCCCACCTTGATGGTGTCACTGGACTTGGGTGTGTTGTTCCTCGCCCTGCCGATTCTGGGTGCTGAGCTGCACGCCAGCAGCACCCAGCTGCTGTGGATCAGCGACGTCTACGGGTTCGTGGTCGCCGGGCTGCTGGTGACCATGGGCCCAGTGGGGGACCGGATAGGCCGCCGTCGGCTGCTGCTGATCGGAGCCGCCGGGTTCGCCCTGGCGTCGGTGATGGCGGCGTTCGCTGACTCAGCGGCGATGTTGATCTTCGCCCGCGCGTTGCTCGGCGTGGCCGGGGCCACGTTGATGCCATCCACGTTGGCACTTATCAGCACCATGTTCCGCCACCCCGGTCAGCGGGCCACCGCCATCGGACTATGGGGTGCATGCGTCATGTTCGGTGTCGCCGCGGGGCCGATCGCGGGTGGATTCCTGCTGACCGCGTACTGGTGGGGGTCGGTGTTCCTGCTCGGCGTTCCCGTGATGGGGCTGCTGCTGCTCACTGGGCCGTTTCTGCTCCCGGAGCACCGCGACCCCGCAGCGGGCCGGGTGGACCTACCGAGCGTGGCCCTGTCGTTAGCCACCATGCTGCCCGCCGTTTATGGACTCAAGGAGGTGGCCGCGAACGGCCCGACTCAGGTGGCGCTGCTGGCGTCCGTGGTTGCATTGGGTTGCGGTGTGGCGTTCGTGCAGCGACAACGCCGCCTCCGCGAACCCCTGCTGGACATGCGGTTGTTCGCTGACCGGACCTTGACCACCGCCCTCGGTGTGCTGGCCCTTGGCGCGACTGCGTCCGGCGGAGCCGCGTTCTTGTTCATCCAGCACCTCCAACTGGTCGCCGGTCTTGCCCCAATGCAAGCCTCGCTATGGATGCTTCCGCATGTGCTGGCGATGACTGTCGGCTCGCTGGTTGCGCCCGCTCTGGCGAGCCGTCTAGGAACTGCCACCGTGCTGGCAGCAGGTCTGGCCGCAGCTTGCGGTCTCCCACGCCTCGCTGGCGCTGGTCGACAGGTCGCGAACGCCGCATCCAGCGGCGGACGTTCCATTCAGGTGGAGGTTCGAGTCGTTCGGCGGAGCACGAGAAAGACCGCGTGTCCGGTGCGGCTTCGCGTATGGCCACCGCGAGGACGACGGACGATGGCGAGGGTCCCGGTGGGAGCCGGGACCCTCGCTTCTCGTTTGTGCTGCGGCGTATCGAGTGGCCTGGGCGCCCACGGCCCCGGGGGCTCGCTTTCACCGGGGTAGCGCGAGGATGCCCTGATAAGATTAGCTTATGACCCTGCCGACTGAGTATCGGGCTGCCCGACGTGACGAGGGCCTTGCGAGGCTGCGCCGAGTTCTCGCGTTGCGCGCCATGAGTGCTGTCGGGATGAGTCAGCGGCAGATCGCTGACGCTGTCGGCATCACGCAGCCTGCTGTTAGCCAGCAGCTCAAGTTCGCGCCAGAGCTCGACGGCGTTCACCCCGAGCTTCTGCTTGAAGCCGCTGCTCCGATACTTAGGACCCTCGCCGCTGAACGTGGTTATACCCGCCTCGCCGTCTTCGGTTCCGTCGCTCGCCACCAAGCCCGCCCGGACTCGGACATCGACCTGATCGTTGAAGCTCCCGCAGGAACGTCGTCGTTCGACTTCGTCCGCTTCAAGCAGCTCATCGAACAGGTCCTCGGCCGCGACGTCGACTTGATTGACTACGGCGGCCTCAAGCCGAGGCTGGATGACGACATCCGCCGTGAAGCGCTGCCGGTGTGATGGACCTAAGGCAGCCAAGGAACTGCTCCACATCCGGGGCTGGCTCGAACGCGTCGACGACATCGTTGAACGGGGCAGGGATGCCTACCTCGCCGACGACCTCCTCCAGGAGGCTGGCGACTCCCTGATGATGAAGCTCGGTGAGGCAGCCAATCGGATCTCCAGACTCGGCGTGCTTGCTCCTGATGGCGTCGACTGGGCACTTGCCGTCGCAAACCGGAACTTCATCATCCACCAGTATGACGAGATCAACCGCGCGATCACCTAGCGACCCTCTCGGTCGACCTACCTGAATGGAAGGCCTCGCTCGCGGCGCTGTTTCGAGCCGCCAAAGCCGCGCTCGAGGCCGAGTCGGACGACGACACCGGCTCACGCTGACGTCGCCGGCAACGGATTCGAGCGGTGTCCATCTACGGTCCACTTTGAGTCCGTCCAGCCCGCACCTAACGGGTATCCTGCGACTGGAAGCGAGGGCGAATCCCTCACCACGCCGAGCGAATCGGTAGCTTTCGGCCCGAAACCGTAGTCGCCGTGATGGCCCTGATGGCATCCAGAGGTCGCAGGTTCAAATCCTGCCCCCGCTACCAAGTTGAAAACGCAGTCAACGGGTGATGCGCTGGACGACACCGTCCACGGTCCCGGTGACCCAGAGCGTCCTGCTCCCCGGAGCGACGGCCACGGTGTCGGGCTGACGTACCGTCGGATAGCGGGCGATCACCTCGGGCGTGTCCACACTGATGTCGAGGCCGACCACCTCGTTCCGCGCGGTCAGCGTCACCCAAACGGTGTTGGTAATGGGGTCGCTCGCGACGCCATAGGGAGTTCCGTCTAGGCGGAGCCGTCCGACTTGCTCTAGCGGGTCGAGCGTGTAGACCAGGATCTGATCACCCCGGGTGTCGGCAACCGCGACCCGACCGCCGCCGAGCAGGACCGCGTGCGTCGGTCCGCGACCGGCATCGGCCCGAGCGGTGCGCTCGAATGAATCCAGGTCGTACGTGCTCAGCGTGAAGGCGCCGACATCGACCACCGCGACGATGTCGCCGTCGACGAGCACGCCGCCCGGCTGCTCGAGATCGTCCACGCTCGCCACCACGGTCCCGTCACGCACCAGCGAGATCGACCCGGCGAACTCGTTCGCCACGACCACGTCACCGCCGCCGGCACCGGCGGCGTCATGCGGGTAACGGGGGACCTCGGTCGAGAACGGGACCGCCCCGTCAGGCAGCGATACCTGGACCAGCGTGTCGGCGGTCTCGGTGGGCACCAGCACCCGATCCCCCGCGATCTGGAGGTGGCGTGCCTTCCCCGGCAGCTCAACCGAGCGGCGTACGTCGAGTGTGTTCGGGTCGAGCAGCAGCAGCCGGTACGGCTCACGAGCGGCGACGGCGAGTAGGTTCGTCTCGGTGTCAAAGGCGATGCCCTGGACGAGGGGAGCCACCTCCTCGACCCTGCCCGCCGGAGCACGGCTCGTCTCGGGCGCAGCCGCCGGCTCGGCGGCACCCAGGTCACCGGACTCGTCGCTGCACGAGGACAGTACGACCATCGCCACCACCAGGAACGCAGCCGTCAGGAGGGATCGGTCAACCACCAGGCCCAGTCTGCCCGAACCGCACAGGCCCGTCACGGCCGCGGGCCATGAGCTGCGGTCACTGGTCGAGGAGCCGACCGAGCTGGGTCTTGCGTACCTGTCCAGGACGAGGTCGAAGAAGGGGTGATGGACGGCCTCGGCACCCCGGTGTCGGTCAGGGAGTCGCCCCGACTCGGCTGAGCCGCCGTCCATGCCGTGCTGTCCGTCGCCCGCGGCTGCCCGGGTCGGTCGTCAGCAGCCCCTCAGGCGTTCACGGCGCGGAACGAGTCCCGGCTCACTCGCCACTTGCCCGCGCGGGGCCGCGGTTTGGTGGATCGGGCGACGTTGAGCACGCCGTAGACGGTCAAGGCGCTGGCGTAGCCCAACCAGAGCAGCTGCGGCGTGAGCAGCAGCGCGGTCGGTCGGTCCTGTGCCCAGGCCCGCCGAACGCTCGCGGTGGTGAGGGCGGTCTGGGTAGCGGTGGAAGCGAGCACGAGCAGGGGTCTACCTGTGCCCGGACCAACGGCGGTGAAGGATGCGAAAGCGAGCCACTCAACTGCGCGTTGGCCTACCAGCATGCTGCGTTGCCGGGAGGGCGGGGAGTTGGCGATGCGGAGGTCGGCGCTGGCGGCGGCGCCCTTTAACAGGGGCCAGGTGAGTAGGAACACCCAGTCAGGTGGGGTGCCCGGTGGGTTGGGCAGGGCTGGGGCCGGGCGTCGTCGGGCGGCGAGACCGTTTGCCGCGAAGGACGCTCCGACCACGGCGGCGGCTTGCCACGGACGGTACCGGCGGGCGCTGGCGGCGGCGCTCACCGAGCGAGGTCTCTCCAACACCGTCCGCATCAAAACTCCATCGGTCGCTCGAAGTTGACTCAGGCGCAGGGGAACCATTGGGCGGCTGCGACAGCGTGGGCGCGGTGTTCGGCGAACCGGTGGCGCACCTGGGTGATGGCGGCGTGGAGAGGAAAGATGTCGCGGGTCACCAGCTGGTCAGCGTGTTCGGCACTGACAGGGTGCCAGTAGACGCCAGTGTCTGTGACCGTGACCTCCGGGATCAGTGTCTCGAGGGTGAGCTCGATGCCTTGCTCGGCTACTCCGCGATGAGCCAGGGCGCGGATCACCCGGTCCTCGCGGTCGATGCCCAAGCCTCCGAGGAACTGGTGGAACGGTTCGACCGCGTGCGTCTGCTCGTAGGGCAGCGTCGCCGCCACCTTGACCCTGAACCCTTCTTCTCTGGCGATCTTGATACCGGTCATCGCGCGGTCCCAGGACCCAATTCCGCGGTGTGCGTCATGGATCTCACTGGTGGGGGAGTCGAGGCTGATCTGCAGGGTGAGTCGGCTGCGGTCCATGCGGCGCAGCGCATCAAGCCGCCGCCCCCGAAGCAGCATTCCGTTGGTCAGCAACGTTGTCGGGAGGACGGCGGTGCAGGCTGCGACCAGGGCGTCGATGTCTGGCAGCAGGAAGGGTTCCCCGCCGGTGAGGATCAGCTCCGACACGCCCGCGTCGACCGCCTCCGCGGCCAGCCGGCGTACCCGGTCGATGCCCAGGGCTGCCCTGGCGGTCTGGGGGGAAGACCGCACGCAGCAGTAGTCGCACGCAAGGTTGCAGTCGAAGTTCGTGTACATCCACAGGCGGGTGCCCGGGATCTGGTCCGGCAGGAGTCCGTCGAACGGGTCGGCGCTCCTTCCTCGGCGTATCTTGGCGACGCCGCCGCTGACCTCGACGAGCTCATTGCCGGTGCGTTCGCACCAGGCGGCAACGACCTCTTCCTGCTGACCGTGGTCTGCGTCGCCCAGCGGCACCTGAACCACGCCATACCGCGCCGCGGCGCCGACCCGCTCGATCAAGTCGAGCAGCAGCCGGGGATTCACCTTCGCCTGGAGGACGCTCGCGTCGTTCACCATTGAAAGGAGATCCCTTGGGTCTCAACCGCCTCGAACAAAGAGGCGTAACCGTCCAGTTCCGGAGGGACCCATTTGCGCAGTCCTTCCATCTCGAGAATCTCCCGATGCCGAGGGTTCTCCCAGTCCATGGCAAACAGGGCCTCGACCCAGGGACCGGCTCGATCCGCGCCGAGACTGGGGAGTGCCGTGAAGTTGCAGTGGCTGTACGTCGGTGATGTCCAGAACGCCTCGAACGCACCAGGCATCAGGTCCTCGCGACCCATCGCCTCCCAGGTGTTGATGCCGATGGCCGCGGCGTCGGCGCGTTCTGCGAGGACGGCCCGGAGGGCGTCCAGCTCGCTTCGGCCGGTGTCGCCGTGCTTGCCCACGTCGCTGTCGATCCGAATGAGCTCCACCGAGTCGCCGTTCAGGCCAGCTTGTTGCAGGTAGTGCACCGGCAGTATGGCGGCCTGTGCGGAGTCTCGTGAACCCAGCGCCAACCGCTTGCCGCGCAGGCTCTCGATGCCGTCGAGGTTGCTTCCGGCGCGTGCGACCAGAACTGTCTGGAAGACCGTGTCGGTGTCACGCATGGCCAGGGCGCGGCAGGCTCCCTGGGTCTGGCCCACGGTTCGGACCCAGGCCAAGTTCGTGTTCCAGGCGAGGTCGATGCTGCCGGCGAGGAGGGCATCAACCTGGCGTCCGTAGTTGGAGTACAAGATGAAGTCAATCGGCGCGTCTGTGTCTGCGAAGTAGTCGCGCATCCCTTCCCAGATGGGAACGACGTTCGGGGTGTACGCGACGGCACCCACCAGCAGCGGTTCGCTCACGTGAATCCTCTCCTGGTGCTCAGAAAAGAGCCTGGCCGGTGATGGCCTTGCCGTAGAAGTCGTAGAGGACGTCGGCGGTGGGTGCCATGACGTGGCCGGCTCTGGCGTCCCGGAAGTACCGGTCGATCTGCAGATGCTCGGAGAATGCCGCGCCGCCGCATACCCGCATCGCTGTGTCGGTGATGCGGAGTGCGGCATCGTTGGCTGCGGCTTTGACGCCAAGCACGTGCAGCACGGTGTCGTCGACGGGCTCGGCGATCCGCCCAGCAGCCTGGTCGACGTACGCCCGGGTCGACGCAAGTTCGATCGACATCTTGGCCAGCTGCGCGCGGATCGTGGGAAGTGCAGACAGGCGTTGGGCGAGATGCTCCAGCTGTGCGGCACTGGTATGCCTCACCGCGGCTTCCGTGGCCGCCTGGCTGAGGCCGACCGACACTGCCGCGTTGCCGAGGTTGAACCACGGCATCACGGTTCCCAGCAGGATGTCGAAACCGCCGCCGGCCGGACCGACCCGGTAGGTTGAGGCGGCCTCTACCTCGAAGGTCATCGGGCTGGAGGCGTTGCCGCGCAACCCGAGTCCGTGCCACTGGCCGACGACAGTGATGCCAGGCGTCTCCGAGGGAAAGGCGTAGAGGTCGACGCCGTCTGCGTCGGCGGTGCCTGTGGAGGTCACGTAGAGGTCGGCGTACCCAGCCGATGTCACGAAGCTCTTGCGAGCGTCGACGCGCACGTCCGAACCGCTGTGCTGGGCCTGGGATATCGGCGCCCAGAAGTGAGAGCGGGAACCGGCCTCCGAGAACGCCAGCGTGGCGAGGTTACGCCCGGACGCCAGCGCGGCCAGCATATCCGGGAAGTCAGATGGCGGCGCCGCTGCGACCGTCATCGCCGCGCTGACATGCATCAGGTAGATCATGGCGGTCGAGCCACAAGCGCCAGCCACGGCGGTCACGACTTCGACCAGCTCGGCCGGCCCACCGCCAAGCCCCCCGACCTCCTCCGGAAGCGTCACGCCGAGGAGACCTGACTCACGCAGGGCGGCGACGGCATCCGCCGGGAAGGTGGCTGCAGAGTCGACCTCGTGGGCAGATTTGCGTGCTACGGAAAGCACCGGGTCAAGGCGACTGGTCAGGTCCAGCACGAGGTTCCTCTCGGGTCACGCTGCTTTGTCGGATAGCGGGATCAGCGAGGTCAGACCAACCGTGAGAAGCCCGATCCCGAGGGCCATCAGGAGGGAGAACGTGGAGCCGTTGCCGTCCAGCCAGTTCGTGGCGCGACCGAACTGGACCAACTGCAACAACGCGGCCCCCGCGAAGCCTGCGCCGGCCAAGATTACAAGCAGGCCCCGAGCCAACGTGACACCAAGCACCGCTACAACGCCCAGCACCGGGAGCACGGCAAGCCCGGCATTCTGCACCAGGACGAAGTCGTTGTTGGAGCTCGTGCTCAACGCGAAGACGGGACTGATGACCCCCGCGACTCCTAGAGCCAGTGCGGCCCGGCCGAGCCGGTCATTGCGCGAGATGCTCACGACAGCCTCATCAGCAGCGGAGACAGCCGGCCTGACGAAGCCTGCCACAACGGACGCAGCACCCCGTCGAGCCCGAAGCTGCGTCCGGCCGCAGTGGCGAACAACGCAAGATGGGCGAGGATCATCAGGTAGAACGACCACTCCCATTCGTTGGGGGCGTTCATCACCGACAAAGTGATGGCAAGCGACTGCCCGAGCCCGACCAGCGCCCACAAACGGGTGGCCAGCCCGATCAGCAGGAACGCACCGAGGGATGCCTCCACCAGCAACGTCATCCAGCCGAAGATCGTGAAGTTGGGAAGCACGAGATTCTCTATGAGCCAGGTGAACGGGGGGAATACCGGATAGTCCACGGCGTACGTCGTGAACTTCTGCAGCGACGCGAAGTCGGGTGGCTTCTTCCAACCGGCGTTCTCTATCCAGAGGAGGGCGACGCCGATGCGAAGGATGGCCAGGAGCCCGCGTGACGCTCGCGAGTCGCCGACATCTGCCGAATCCGTGACCCGTCCGAGCGCTGTTGCCATCGGACAGTTCCTTTCCCTGCGGACGAGGTGCCTGCTCGGCACTCTAGGACAGACGGAGCACGGACGGAACGACCCAGTAGGAGGCGTAAGACTCTTGAAAGGCCCTTGAGTCGGCACCTCACTGACGAACCGTATGGGCTCGGTCATCCGTTTCCGATGATGGGTCAAGGAGGCGACGAAGTGAGCGTGGCACGCTTCATCGACCGACCAGGGGACCAACTACCGGGTGCCACACACTGTCGTCTGCGCCCTGCTGGGATTGAGCCTGGCGTGGTTCTACAAATGGCTGGGCCGTGCCCAGGGGCCGGGAGCGACGAGCGGGTTACACACTTCTCGGGACCGTGGCCGCGACGCGATTGACCGAGCGGTCGCGGTGGCGTTCACGGCCGCCTGTAGTTTGCATGGTTCCCCGAGACCCGTCACGCAGAAGTATCCGTTCGGATACGATGGGCCCATGTCCGCTCGGAACATTCTGGAGCAGGCCCGTCAGGAAGCGGGCCTGTCTCAGGCTGCCCTCGCCGAGCGCGCCGCGACCTCGCGACCCACCTTGTCGGCGTACGAGCACGGCCGGAAGTCACCCACGCTCGACACGGCCGCCCGCATCGTGGCCAAGGCTGGGTTCGACCTGACCATCACACCCAGGATCGAGTTCCGGGAGGTCGCCGTCGAGCGAGGTCGACCGATCCAAGTGCCCAGCAACCTTCCGCGCTTGCCGCTCGAGCAGGCCTTCGCCGTGGTCGAACTGCCACTCCACCTGAACTGGTCGGACCGTGGCCGGCGCTACGACCTGCGTGACCGCAGGCAGCGGGCACGGGTGTACGAGATAGTCCTGCGAGAGGGCGGCCCCGACGACGTCCCCACCTACGTCGACGGGGCGCTGCTGGTCGACCTGTGGGTCGAGCTGGTGTTGCCGCCCGCGATCCGGTCCGCTTGGGCAAGTGTGATCCCTGGTGCGGTTGACGAGCAAGTTGCGTGATGGGCAAACGAGACTTCCTCACCGAGCTTCACGTCGACGTCGCTCGTGTCTTCTTCGATCTGAAGGCTTCCGAGGGATACGTCGTCGCGGGAGGCGCGGGCCTGCTGGCTTCCGGCCTGATCGCGCGCCCCACCGAGGACCTCGACCTGTTCGCTTCGACGCCCAGGTACTTGCGCATATGATGGGCGCGATCGGGCGATTCGCCGACGACGAGATCCCACTGAGCCCAGGCGACCTCACGCTCGCCAAGGACTTCTTCAACGCATGGGCTGAGGAACTTCGATGAGTGCCCGCCCGCCGGGTTCGACCCTCGCCAGAACCCCGGTGGGCGATGTGTTCGGGCTTATGCGCCGCCAAACGGCATCGGTCGCCACCGCCACCGATGATTCGCGCCACGGGAGACGTCGGCCGACCGGGCAGGGCCTATGCCACCAGGTGATACGGCGTCGCGCGGCGCCGCCCCCCCCCACCCCGCGGGGGGCCCCCCCCGGGGGCGGGCGCCCCCCCCCCGGGGGGGGCCCCCGCCCCGGGGGGTGAGGGGGCCACACGCGCGCGGGGCGCGCGGTTCGTTCCCCGAATCGGCATCGCACCTCCCACAACAAGAAAGTCGGGGTTCCCACTCCGGGAACCCCGACTCATTCGGCGCGGTCTGGTCGCTCAGACACACGGCCACGGCGCTTCCGCTGGGGAAGCGATCTTTCCCGGAGGAAAGGGTGGCCACAAGCCAAAGCGTTAATTACGCGCGATTGTACCGCTCGATCAGCGTGCCGTCAAGAGGAAGGCGCGTTCGTTCGGAACCAGTCGGCGGTTTGTGGACTTCGGCGAAGGACGTACTTGTCATGCGCGCCGCGCCGGGTGACTCTCTCCGCCCTGATTCCGCCTCATCCCCCTAGTCTAAAAAAATCCGGCAAAGGCGTGTGATGGGACCCGCGGCCCCAGGGGCCCGCCCCCCCGATGCCCAGGGGCAACCCGG
>JAUJOD010000005.1 GCA_030447865.1 Nocardioidaceae bacterium | reverse complement strand
ACGTACGTCGCGGTGCTCGCCGGCCTGCGCGCCATGCGGCCGGACGAGCTGCATCCCTCCCGCCGCCTCGCGCGCGCCAAGGGGCAGCTGCGCGAGGGGCTGGCCTACGTCCGCTCGCGCCCGCCCCTGATCGTGCCGCTCGTGGTGGTCGCGGTGGTCGGCCCCGTCGGACTCAACTTACAGATCACCCAGGCCCGGGTGGGGTAGCAGGAGTTCGGCCGCGGGGGCGGGGCCTATGCCACCTGGTGATCCGGCGTCGCGCGGCCCCGCGCCGTTACATCGAGCGGCTTCCACCGGCTGGCCGTACGAGCCGTAGCACGGTCGGAGCCACGGTCACGGTGAGTTGCTGGCCCCACGCGAGCGAGAGCCGGTCGGTCTCGATACCGTCGCCGAAGACGACGAGCCCATCGGTCTCGGCGGTGATCACCAGGCTCTCGCCGGCACTGAGCAGACCCTCGGTGTGTTCGGTCCCGGTGGCGGGCGAGGGCCATGCCTCCCGCACGAACCAGGCCAGTCCAGGCTCTCCTGGAGCGGGCAGTGGCAGCTCGCTGCGGCGCTCGAGCCAGATCGACCGGCACCAGCCGGTGGCCCCGGTGCCGGTGCTGACGATCAGGCCGGACGACGACTGGCGCTCGGTCTGGCCTGCCGGTGTCGTCAGCCGGTAGCGCGCGGACTGGTGGCTGGGGTGGCCGACGTACACCTCGTTGAGCGCCAGCAACGTCTGTCCGTCGTCCGAAGTGGCCGCGACCATCGTGCGCGCGTCGATGTCCGCCGATCCGGCGGCGGCCGCGGAGAGCGTGTCGCCGAAGGCCGGCACCGAGACCGGCACGAGCACACCGGGGTTGACGGTCGGCTCGGGGTTCACCCCGATGACCAGCTGGTGGTCGAGGTACTTGGCGACGTTGGCCACCAGCCCGTCCTGCCCGACGGCCACCATGACGTCGTCGGGCTCGAACAGGAAGCGGTCGAGGTCGGAACGCTCCACTGTGCCGCGGCGCCAGTCGGTCGGGAGAACGGCGCTGACGTCAGCCAGCGCCGCCTTCACCACGTCGTGGCGCTCCTGCACCTCGCTCATGCTCCGCCCGCGGGTCCGGAGGAAGAAGTCGGCGGCTCCGCGGGTACCGTGCCGCGCCAGCAACTCGTCGAGCTCGGTACGGCGGTGAACCACCACCGCCCGCGGCGACAGGGTCATCGCTGCTCCCTGGCACCGACGAGCTGGCCGAGCGCGGCGGTCAGGAGGTCGGGGGACAGGTTCAGCGTGCCGATCTCGGGCAGGTCTTCCGCCAGCTCCCGCGCTGCGAGCGCGAGGAGGATCCGCGGGTCGACGCCGTCGTACGCCGCCAGCCTGGCCGTCTCCGCAACCGCCTCGGCCTCGCCGATCACGCGGGTCGCGTCGGCCTGACCGGCCGACACCAGCCGCTGCCGGTCAGCCTCGCCCTGCGCCGCGATCCGCTCAGCAGCCGCCGACTCCTCGGCCTGACGCCGCTGGTTCTGCCCGCGCTGTGCGACCAGTTGCTCCTCGCGAACCGCCAGCTCGATCTGGCTCTGCAGCTCGTTCTCGCCGATGGCGCGCTCTCGCTCCACGGCCAGCGCCCGACGCTCATACGTCGCCCGGTCGGCCTCCTGCTGCACCAGCTCCCGGGTCGGAGTCTGCAGCGCCTTCTCGACGTCCGGCTCCGGGCGCAGGGCCACCACACGTACGGCGAGCGTGGCAACGCCGAGCTCACGCAGCCGCGAGTCAGCAGCCAGCGCGGAGTGGATGCGGTCGCGGATGCCTGCCACCCCGGCGGCCAGCGCCTCGGGCAGCGTCGTCGCGGCGAGCAGCTCAAGGGCCGGTTGCTGGGCGAGCTCGGCCACCAGGCTGCCGAGCTGTTCGAGCGGAGCCGAGCGCCAGCGACCGCGGTCGGGGTCGATGCTGAAGTCCAGGCGGCTGGCCGCGCGGGCCGGGTCGATGATGCGGTAGGTGACCGTCGCCTGCACCGTGACGTCCTGGAAGTCGCTCGTCCGGGCATGGAACAGCAGCGGAAGCTCGCGGTCGTCGACCGGGATCTCGCTCAGCACCGCTGAAAGCGGCCGGAACCAGAACGCCAAGCCGACCCCTTCGTGAACGAGCCTGCCGCGACGCTGGTGCCGCAGATGGACGGTCGGGGCGCCTCGCAGGTGCCGCACGAACGGGTAGTACTGGATGTCTGCCATGACTCCTCCTTTATCGTCAGTACGACGATAACCGTCGCCAGTAGTTAATGTCAAGGTGACGAGATATGGTGTTGGCCATGTCGCACGAGCTGCCGCGGTCCGCTGTCACCGTCGACCTGGTGGTGCTCACCCTCCGAGCCGCCGACCTGTGCGCTTTGCTGGTCCGGCGGGCGGCGGCGCCGTACAAGGGGAGATGGGCCCTGCCCGGCGGCTTCGTCGAGCCCGACGAGGACCTCCACACGGCGGCCGGCCGCGAGCTTGCCGAGGAGACGAGCGTCAGTGATCTGCCCGTGCACCTTGAGCAACTGCGCAGCTACGGCGACCCCAACCGTGACCCGCGGATGCGAGTGGTGAGCGTCGCCTATCTCGCGCTAGGGCCAGATCTGCCGGATCCGGTGGCCGGCTCCGATGCCGCAGATGCGGCGTGGCGGCCGGTGGCTGAGGCTCTGGCTGGCACGGCGAAACTCGCGTTTGACCATGCAGTGATCCTCGCCGACGGCGTCGAGCGGGCCCGCTCGAAGCTCGAATACACACCCTTGGGTACGGCGTTCTGCGGGCGTGAGTTCACGGTGGGGGAGCTGCGCGAGGTCTACGAAACCGTGTGGGGAGTCGGGCTCGACCCACGGAACTTCCACCGCAAGGTCACCGGCGCGGTCGGTTTCCTGACGCCGACGGGTCAGACGACCACCCGTAACGGCGGCCGGCCGGCCCGGCTCTACCGGCGCGGTCCGGCGCAGTTGCTCATGCCGCCGCTGCTCCGCCCGGCCTAGTTGCGCAGTTTCCGCTGCGTGCGCTACCGAATCCCTGACCGAAGTGCTCGAAAACCGCCATCGAGCGAGTTGGAAAGGGGACATTGGTCAGGGTTTCGGCGGCAAAGCGATCGAGCGCCTGGCACGACCTCGCCCTGGTGGCATGCGCCTTGACTCCGCCATCGCATGCTGTGCCGCCTGTGCATGGTGCCCTGCCTCCGTTTGTCATGCACGTGCCCAGATCACTGTCATGCGATCGCAATCCGTCCCACCCATCGTCGGGGCGTCTGTGGCGATGTCGGAACGTGGTCACCGACCGACTCGGCGGCAGTCGGGCGCGTCTACCGGTGGGTCGCTCTGGCTGTTGTGCTCGTCATCGTGGGCGCCGCGCCAGGGCTGCACGATGAACCAGCACGCCGCGAGCCAGCAGGACGCATACAGGATGCTGGCCAACGTGTCAGAGGGGTAGTGGGCACCGCGGTAAACCCGGGAAAGGGCGACCGCGAGGGCCGCGGCGACAGCAAGAACCGGCGCCGCGTACCGCAGTCGGCTGCGGCTCCACACGAGGAGGAGAAGCGTGATGGATCCGTAGGTGACCACCGTGGCTGCCACGTGACCCGACGGGAAGGATGCCGCCGGCGGCAGCCCCTCCTGGGTTATCCGCTCGATCGATGGACGGCTCCGTCCGACCACGTTGGAGATGGCGAGGTAGAGCGCGGTTTCCCCGGTCGTCGCGAGCAGGAGGAACAGCGCGGGGGCCCATCGTCTGGTCAGTGCCGCGGTCAGCGGAATGCAGGCAACCATGGTCGCGACGATGACAACGGTGCTGCCAAGGCGCCCGAGGGGCACTGCGACGTCCGAGATCGTCTCGGAACGATGGGCGGCGAACCATTCGGAGACCGCAAGGTCGATCTCCCCCACCACGGCAAGGTTGGTGACGAGAAGCCCGAGTCCCACCATTGCTGCCCAGATCAGCACCACGACAACCAGGAGTTCTGACACGCTGTGCCAGCCGCGGGGCAAAGGTGAGTCGTGCGCCGGAGCAGGCTCCAGCGACGCCCGCTCCTCCGGCGCCAACCCCATCGAGAGCGGCTGCCGCACCCCGTCGGCCTCCTCCCAGCGGCGGAACGCCGAGGCCGTCACGAACAGCCACAGCAGACCCATCAGCCATCCCCCCAGCACATCGGAGGGGTAGTGCACGCCCAGTGCAACCCGGGTGACGCCCACCAGCAACACGACGAAGACGGCGGCGCCAATCAGCGGGCGGCGCCAGCGTTGTGCTATCACCGGCAGGAAGACCAGGAGCAGCACCCCGTAGGTGGTCGTGGCTCCCATCGCGTGCCCGCTGGGAAAGCTGTGGCCCGCAGCTGACGCGACCGGGATATCGACGACCGGCCGGACGCGTTCGACGAGCTCCTTGGTGCCAAAGCTGAGGATGGCCGACCCGATGGCGGTGACGGCGACGTACAGTGCCAAGTCCGGCACCCGACGCACCAGCAGCCACACCACCGCGACCGGGAGCAAGAGCCACGCCGTCTCCGAACCGCCGAGATTGGTCAGTAGGTGCAACGCGTCGACGACGAGTGGTCTGCCGTCCAAAGCGGCGTTGAACGTGTCGACAGCGGCGGTATCGAACGAGCGGAGCGGCGCCCAGTTCGACACCACGAGGCTGAGGACAACCAGGAAAAGGAGTCCCGCTAAGAGCACGGGGATGAGCCCCACGGCGCTCCAAACGGCGAAGCGCTCCCTTCGCCAGGCCTTGCTGTCGGGAATCGGCGTCATGCGGCGGTACCCGAGCCAGCCCTGCCCACGCATGACGTCACCGCGATACCGCCTGGGAACTCGGCTTCACCCATCAGTTTCCGGGTCGTCGGTGGCGCCGCGTCGTACGCCGGCCCCGACCGCCTCTAGCTGGGCTGCGAAGGCGAGCCCGAAAAGGACGGCCATGGCGCTCAGCTGTCCCCAGAGCAGCAGAGCCATGATTCCAGTGAGGGGACCGTAAACGCTGTTGAAGTTGTCCGAGACCCCGAGGTACGCCGCAAACAATCCGGTGAAGAGCAGCCACAGCGCCACCGCGACAAGACCACCCACGGCGAGCCACGACAGGCCAGGTTGTCGCCGGCGAGGGGCGTTCTTCAGCATGGCGGTCACCGAACCCAGGATGAGCGCAACGCCGGTGGGCAGGCCGACGGTGGAGACGAAGTCGTCGTCCACGCCGTACACCGTCTCCATCGCGTCGCCGAAGGTGCCAACCGCCAACAGCATCACAACCCCGACCATGCCGGGGATGCCGGCCGCGAATGCCATCAACAGGCCCCTCCCGTACTTGCGCACGGTGGGCCTGTCGCGTTGGATCCCGTAGATCCGGTTGGCGCCGCGCTCCACCTGCGCCATCGCCGTGGTCAAGGCCACGATGGCAAACCCCAGCCCCAGCCACAGGGCCAACTCGTCAGTGTCCTCACCGCCGAGCGTGGGCCGATCGAGGGCGGCGCCGAGCAGATCCTGCGAACTGCCAGGAGACAGCGACAACAAGGTCTGGCGTAGCACTTTGCCGAGCGAAGCGGTGTGGAGAGTGCGGCTGAGGCCGACGAAGGCGATGACCAATGGCACCCCGGCCAGCGCAAACTGCAGTCCGAGAGCTCGAGAGTGTGAGAAGCCGTCGCCGTACCGGAAGCGCGCAAACGCCTCCCGTAGGAGAGCGAACGCCCCGTACCGGCGCAGCGCCATCCACGCGTTGTCGTCGCTGACCCGGTTGGCCATCGACGCCGTCTCCGGCACTCGGGTCACCGAACTCATCGTGGAACCTTGACCACGAGGGCTCCTGGGTCCACCTCGATCGTCAGCGACCGAGCCTCCCCGCGAAGGTCGCCGTCGACCTCGAACGGGCGTGGCTTTCGACTGCGCAGCTCCAGTCGGCGGAACTGCGACGGCTCCACCGCACCACGCCCCTCACCGCCGGCGACAATGCCCCTGAGCATGCGCAACCAGCCGGTAAGGCCCTCCCCCCCGAGCAGAGCAAGGTCGAGGAGACCGTCGGTAGGGTCGGCAGCGGGCAACAGGGGAACACCGCCTTGGAGCTGACCCATGTTGCCGACAACGACACCGACGACCCGACGACGTGTCCAGGGGCCGCCGTCGCATCGGAACCTCAGCTCACGGGAGCCGGACAGCAGCCCCTTGACGGCCGCCGGCACGTAGGCCGGCCACCCGAGCCGCTTCTTCAGCCGGTACGACGCATCGCGCACCATCACTGCATCCAAGCCCATCCCGGCCATGCCAACGAAGCGATGCTCACCGAGCCACCCCATGTCGACGCGCTGCGCCGCGCCGTTCAGCGCGACATCGATCGCGTCGCGGGCGACGGGCGGTATACCGAGGTTTCGGCCCAGCAGGTTCCCCGTCCCGGTGGGCACGATTCCCAGCGGCACGTCGGTGTGCGCCAACGCGGTTGCCACGGCGTTCACGGTGCCGTCACCACCGCACACCATGATCAAGTCCGGCTCATCGTCGAGTGCCCGCGCCGCCACCTCCGTCCCAGCATCCGAGGCGGTCGTCTGTAGCCACCGGGATAGCTCCCAGCCGCTCTCACCCATCTGGTGCTGCAGCCGGTGACGAAAGCCGTCCAGATCGTCAACTGTGCCCGGATGAACCACCACAGCAGACGATCTCGAGTGGCTCAACGGTCGTCGCTCCGGCGCACCGACACAGTGGAGCTCGATGGCGTCTCAGAGCGAGTTAGCGGAGCGGGCGACGTACGAGACGCGGGACTAGAGATGGTCGACCCTGACGAGGACCGTATCGCCCTCAACGCTTTCAATCTTGTCTGCCGCAATGTAGGAGTCTTTCGAGAGCACTCCCTGCCCGCCCACCGTTATGTAGCCGGTGCGTCGGAGTCGCTCCGCCTGCTGACCCGACACATCGCAACAGGTGGTCCATGCCGTGACTCCTGTCTCTCTGTTGCTAACCGATGGGTGTTGTCCGGCTCCCGGCCGCATGCTGTTCGATCCGGTGCCGCCGGGCTTATCAGCCCATTGTCAGCGCGATGACCATGACCGTGACGCACAGCACGACGATCGCCATCACCGCGATCATTGACCGGTTCTTGCTGAACTCTGAATGACGTTCGGGTGGGGCCAGTGCGCCAGCCACCCCGTCGGACTCATTCATCGAGCCAGCCACCGGCCTATCGTCGTTTGAGTCCACAACATCCTCCGTCAGCTGTGCGGGCGACCATCGATTGCGCCTTTTGCGGGCTGTGACAGTCCACTTACCGGCGGGAACCAGCCGCTGTACGTTTGACGTTAACGCTAGCCGAGAGCGGAGACTAGGCAGTCGGCAAGCCGTCATGCTTCGGTCGCCAGCTGCGGCCGGGCGCTACCGGCACCGGCGCGAGCGAGAACCGACGGACCGGCTGCCAAGAAGGCGACAGAAAGGGTACGGCCGTGTGGTTTGACAGTTTGTCCGACATTGTCCGTGTGCTCGCGGTAGGCGCTGCTGCTTACCTTGCCCTTGTCGTCCTGCTTCGAGTATCAGGCAAACGGACGTTGGCCAAGCTAAACGCCTTTGACTGGGTCGTCAGCGTGGCTTTCGGATCCACGCTGGCCACGATTCTGCTGAACTCGTCCGTGTCTTTGTCGGAGGGAGTGGTCGCGCTCCTTACGTTGGCGGCCCTTCAGTACCTTGTCGCCACTGCCACAACGCACGTCCCCGGCAGCAGGTCAATCGTCACCGCGGAGCCGACGCTGCTTCTCCGTAACGGAGCCATAATCGACAGCGCGGTGCGACGGCAGCGCCTGACTGTAGAAGAAGTGCTACAGACCGTCCGATCATCCAGCATCGGCGATGTTTCGCACGTAGCCGCCGTGGTCTTGGAGACGGACGGCTCACTCAGCGTCATCCCAAGCAGTCAAGCCGGTGACTGGTCGACACTCGCCGGTGTGGACGGCGTAGACCTGCCTCGCTGAGCGGGCCTACGCCTTGTCACTCGCCTTTCAGGCCCAGGTCGACGGATTGTCGATGCACCAGATAGGCGGCTTCGGTGCCGACGCCAGGCGCCACACCTTCAACCTCGACGACAAGGCACGATGGACGTGGCCGCGAACCGTCGTCGAGCGCCTCAGCGTCGACGCGCAACAAGGAGAACCCCATGAGTGGACCCGTCAGCACGGTTGATGCGCCTCCCGCGATTGCCGACTCCAGTCATCCGCGTCCGGCATGCGTCGAGATCACCGACAGTCGCGATGAGCAGGTCGGGAGAATTCGAGTTCGCCGTGCGCTACCCCGTAAGGGCCGCCGCATGGTCGGCGCCTGGTGCTTCGCCGACCACATGGGACCAGCCGACGTCACCGAGAACAGTGGCCTCGACGTCGGCCCGCATCCGCATATCGGACTCCAGACGGTCACCTGGCTGATCGACGGACAGGTGCTGCACCGCGACAGCCTCGGCTCGGAGCAGGTCATCAAGCCGGGCCAGCTGAACCTGATGACGTCCGGTGGTGCCGTCTCCCACGCCGAGGAGGCCACCGGCCAGTACCGCGGCACATTGGAAGGCATCCAGTTGTGGGTCGCGCTGCCTGAGGGCACCCGGCACGGCACCGCAGCGTTCGAGCACCATGCAGAACTGCCTCAGGGAGAACTCGAGGGAGCGGTTGTCACCGCACTCGTCGGCGACTTCGGGAACCTGGTCAGTCCTGCCCGGCACGACACCCCGCTGGTCGGAGCCGACCTGAACCTGCACGGCTCCGCCACGGTGCCGCTGCGTCCGGAGTGGGAGTACGCCGTGGTGGTGATGGAGGGCGCGCTCGGCCTGGACGGCCAGTCGTTAGCGCCGGGCAAGCTCGGCTACCTCGGCCAAGGCCGCGACGAGCTCCGCCTCGATGTCCGGGAACCGAGCCGCGCGGTGCTGCTCGGCGGAAAGCCGTTCGAGGAGCCAATCGTGATGTGGTGGAACTTCGTGGCCCGCGACCGCGCGGAGATCGACGCCGCCTATGCCTCCTGGGCAACGCAGGACGACCGGTTCGGGAAGGTGCGCTCCACATTGCCGCTAATCCCCGCCAAGGCGCCGTACTGGCAGGAAAGCCAGGGACCACGGTGATCACCGAACGTGCGGAGGGCTCGTGACCACTGTCCGCGACAACCCCGACGGGCGGCCATCTACGACATTGAGGTCACCGACTGAGATAGCGACCCGCAGCCGGCGCGGGGCCAAGCCAGGTCAAACCCGCGCTAGGCGCCGCTCCCTGGCCGCACAGCTTTCGGCTCCGGCACGCCAGTTCCTCAGCACCGAGGCCGGTGGCGCCGTGCTGCTGCTGGCCGCGACGGTTGCCGCGCTTGGCTGGGCGAACTCGCCATGGTCGGACTCCTACCAGGCGTTGTGGCACGCTGAGGCATCGCTGTCCCTCGCCAACTGGGAACTGTCGATGGACCTGGGGCACTGGGTCAACGACGGCCTGATGGCACTGTTCTTCTTCGTCATCGGCCTGGAGGTGCGCCGCGAGTTCTCCGTCGGAGAGCTCACCAACCGCCGGCGAGCCGCGATCCCGGTGGCCGCTGCCCTAGGCGGCCTCACCCTCCCCGCACTGCTGTATCTCCTGATCGCGCCCGGCGGTGACGCAGTAATCGGATGGGGCGTGGTGATCGGCACCGACACCGCGTTCATGCTCGGAGCGCTCGCCGTCGTAGGTCCCACCTTCGCCACGCAGCTGCGCATCTTCCTGCTGACGCTCACTGTCATCGACGACATCGTCGCGGTCAGCGTGATCGGCCTCTTCTACAGCGACGCGCTCGACACGACCGCACTCGCCGTGGTGCTGCTACTCGGCGTACTGATGGCGCTGTTGAGCCGGTTCGGCGTCTGGCGCGCAGCCCCCTACGTGATCGTGGGTCTCGCGCTGTGGCTCGCCACCGTGCAGGCAGGGCTGCACGCATCGATCGCCGGCATGGTCGGTGGTCTGCTGGTGGCCGCGCATCCTCCCGTGCGCGAGGCCGTCGAGGGCGCCGCAACGCGCTTCCGTGCCTTTCGCCAGTCACCAGACGTCGAAGTTGGGCGCTCCGCACACCAGGGACTGGTCCGGGCGGTGGCTGTCAACGAACGCCTCCAGGCCACGCTCCACCCGTGGGCCAGCTACGTCATCGTTCCATTGTTCGCGCTGGCCAACGCCGGCGTCGACTTACGTGACGGAGTCCTGGCCGAAGCGCTGACGTCGCGGATCACGTGGGCGGTCGTGGTGGCGCTCGTGGCCGGCAAGTTGCTGGGGGTGGGGCTCACCTCACTGGCCGCCGTCCGCGCCCGGCTGGGGCGCCTGCCCGTCGGCGTAGGGTTCGGGCACGTCTTCGGGGGGGCGGCACTGTCAGGGATCGGGTTCACCGTCTCGCTGCTGATCGCCGGACTCGCCTTCGACGACCCGACTCTGCGTGACCAGGCCGTCGTCGGAGTTCTGCTCGCCGCCCTTCTCGCGACCGCGGTCGGGTGGATGGTGTTTCGCGCAGCCGCCGTCTTCCGGGGCCAGATCGACGCAGACCTGCCCCGGTTCCTCGACCGTCCGGTCGATCCCCACCGGGACCACATTCGGGGTCCGGCGGATGCTCCGTTGACGCTCGTGGAGTACGGCGACTTCGAATGTCCGTTCTGCGCACGCGTCACCGGTGTCACCAACGAGCTGCGGGAGCGGTTCGCAGACGACCTGCGCTACGTCTTCCGTCACCTCCCGCTCGTCGACGTGCACCCCTACGCCGAGCTCGCGGCACGCGCCGCCGTCGCCGCCCAGGCCCAAGGTCGGTTCTGGCCGATGCACGACCTGCTCTTCGCCCACCAGGACGAGCTCGAGTTCGAGGACATCGTCGGCTATGCCTCCCAACTGGGCCTTGACGTCGAGATGTTCCTCCGGGACCTTGACGCCGAGGCGACCGCCGCACGAGTCCGCGCGGACGTCGCGAGCGCTGAAGCCAGCGGCGCCCGCGGAACGCCCACGATCTTCATCGGCAACGCACGGCACACCGGGCCGCACGACACCGAAACCCTTGCTCGCGCGCTTGCGGATGCGCGGAACCCCTGACCGGATCGGCCTGGCGACCACTGCCGCGCGGGTGGACACGAACGCGACTACCGCCGCGCGGCGCACAGCCCGTCAGCGGCGATCCGGGCGGCCGCGCTGGTGTGCGGGCGGCGGTGCAGTGCCGTCGCCCTATCCTCAGAGGATGGTCGCGCCCAGGTCAGTAGTTGGGATCCACCCGTCGGTGAGCCGCGATTGGCTTCCTGGCACGCAACCTCTCGTGCCGGCTTCGGGCGGTATCGGCTGGTGACCGAGCGTTTCCCTGCCGAGGCGTCGTCCGAAGCCGCAGCCGTGTTGCCCGTCGCTTCCGGGCCGTCCGATCCGTACGCCCGAGTGGCGGAGACGTTTCCGCGGCTGAGCGGGGAGCAGGTCGCACGCGTTACGTCGTTCGGCGCCGTTGAGGATCTCCCGGCCGGAACGGTGCTGTTTGAGATCAACGACCGTGGGGTCGACTTCTTCTTGGTCTTGGAAGGGTTCATCGAAATCTACGACATTGGTCCTGACGGCGAGCCGCACGTTATGACGATCCATGCCGATGATCAGTTCACCGGTGAACTCGACCTGTTCAACGACCGGGCAATTCTGGTCGGCGGCCGGATGGGTGTCGACGGGCGGGTGGCCCGACTAGACCGCGCGCAGTTCCGGCGGATGCTGGCCGCGGAGCCGGACATCGCCGAGACGATCATGCGTGCGTTCATCCTGCGCCGTGCCGGCTTCATCTCCCATGGCCAGGCCGCGGTCACCGTCGTCGGATCGCGCCGCTCCGGCGACTACTTGCGCATCCAACGGTTCCTTGCCCGCAATGGACACCCGTTCCTTACCGTCGACACCGACGGCGACGGCGAATCCGCGGCGGCGGCCGCCGCGCTGCTGGCTGAGCGCGGCGTGGGGCCCGCGGAAACACCACTGGTGTTGTGCGGACGTGACAGCTTCCTGATCCGGCCGACCAACGTCGAGCTAGGTACCTGCCTCGGCATCACCGAGCCGCTGAACTCGCAGACGGTCTCCGACGTTGTCGTGGTGGGCGGTGGCCCGGCCGGGCTGGCGGCCGCGGTGTACGCCGCCTCGGAGGGGTTGAGCACACTGGTGCTGGAGGCGGAGGCGCCCGGCGGGCAGGCCGGCACCAGTTCGCGAATCGAGAACTACCTGGGCTTCCCCACCGGGATCTCCGGTCAGGAGCTTGCCGGCCGGGCGCAGGTACAGGCGCAGAAATTCGGCGCGCGCATCGCCGTACCGCGCAAGGTCGAAAGGCTCTCCGCGGAATCCAGTCCGTACACGCTCTGTCTGGACGACGGCACTGAAGTCCGGGCGCGCACTGTGGTTTTGGCGACCGGCGCAAGCTATCGGCGGCTCGAGGGCGCCGCCGACGTGGAACGCTTCGAGGGGAGCGGCATCCACTACGGCGCCACGGCGATCGAGGCCAGCTTGTGCGAGAACGAGGAGGTCGTCGTCGTTGGGGGCGGGAACTCCGCCGGCCAGGCGGCGGTCTTTCTGTCCCGCTCCGCCAAGCACGTGCACGTGCTGACTCGTGGTGCGGGCTTGGCGGCCAGCATGTCGGACTACCTCGTCGGCCGGATCACGGCGTCCCCCGAGCGCATCACCTTGCATCCCCACACCGAGATCACCGCTCTCACCGGAGATCGGCATCTTGAAGAGGTCACCTGGATTGACCGGCGCACCGGCGCCAAGGAAACCCGGCCGGTAGCGAACGTCTTCCTCATGCTCGGCGCCGTGCCGAACACTGGCTGGCTGCGCGGCACGGTGGCGCTCGATGACAAGGGCTTCGTCCGCACCGGCAGTGCAGCCGTCGCGGGCGTGCAGCGCGACAACGGCTGGGCGCCCGGCTTGCTCGAGACAAGCCGACCGGGGATCTTCGCGGTGGGTGACGTCCGCGCCAACTCGGTCAAACGGGTCGCCGCTGCGGTTGGCCAGGGCTCGATCGTGGTGTCCGAGGTACATCAGTACCTAGCGTCCTCGTGACAAGCTCAATCAGCCAAGCGAAGCAGCACACGAAGTTCCGCGGATCCGACGCTCCCGTTGTATGCCGGGTGCCGCCTTTGTTGCCGCTGCCAATGAGTCGCTCAGCGAGAGCTCACCGCGACACGCAGGCCGAGCGCGATCAGTACGGTGCCGCTGGCCATCTCGAGGCGACTCCTGATCTTTGGTCGCCGAAACCAGCCAGCAGCGCGCCCTACCGCTGCCGCGAGACACAGGTACAACACTGTCTCCAGCACTACCTGTACCCCCGCCAGCGCCGCAGTCCAGGCGAGCACAGGGCCGTCGGCTGGGACAAACTGCGGGTAGAACGCGAACATGAAGACAGCTGCCTTGGGGTTGGCCAGCTGCACCAGCAAGCCTTCGCAGAACGCTACTCCTGGCCGGTTGGCGCCCGCATCGGACACGGCAAGCTCGGGGTCCTGACGCTCAGTGAGCGCTGCGCGCCATGCCTTGATGCCGAGCGTCAGCAAGACGAGGGCGCCGATGACGCGCAGCACTGTGTAGGCGACCTCCGACGTGGCGACCAGGGCAGCGAGCCCCGCGCCAGCGGCTAGCGCCCAGACAAATAGGCCCGCCTCGAGCCCCAGCACGGTAGGGACCGCTGCTCGCGTACCACGCAGCGCAGCGCGACGAAAGATCAGCGCCATCGCCGGTCCAGGGCTGACCGAAATCAGCAGGACGGCGACCAGGAAAGCCGGCAGCACCGAAGCCCAGTCCATGGTCCACATTGTCTCCCCGTGTGCGAGCTGATCCAAGTTCAGACCGCCCGGTTGCGGGTAGGTCACCGCGGGCAACGACTCCGGATCCATCACAGGTCCATGTCGGCCGTCTCACCGGTAGGCGATGTTGGATGATGTGCGCGGTGATCACTGATCCGGGCTGCTTCAGCCCCTTCTCTGTGGGAGAGCCATGACAGCGGTACGACCGACTGGATCCCCGAGCTCGGACGCGCAGGTCTCGATGGACGAAGCGCGCGGGCGATGGGTGTTGTTCGCGGCGGTGCTTGGGAGCGGCCTGGCGATGCTGGACGCCACTGTTGTGAACATTGCGCTGCCGAGGATCGGCGCGGACCTTGGCGCGGAGTTCTCCGGGTTGCAGTGGACGGTCAACGGCTACACGCTCACCTTGGCCGCGCTGATCCTGCTCGGCGGGTCACTCGGCGACCGGTTCGGGCGACGTCGTGTTTTCGTGATCGGGACCGTCTGGTTCGCGGTCGCGAGCTTGCTGTGCGGGCTCGCGCCCAACGTCGAGACGCTGGTGGCTGCCCGGATGCTGCAGGGGGTGGGAGGAGCGCTTCTCACACCGGGCAGCCTGGCACTGATCCAGGCGTCCTTCCGCCAGAGCGACCGTGCCCGGGCGATCGGAGCCTGGTCAGGGCTCGGGGGCGTCGCGGGCGCTCTCGGTCCGTTTGTTGGTGGAACGCTGGTCGAGGTCAGCTGGCGACTGGTCTTTCTCATCAATCTCCCGTTCGCCGCTCTCGTCGTTGTCGTCGCACAGCGGCACGTACCGGAGTCCTACGACCGCGAGATGGACCCGCGTCTCGACGTGGCTGGTGCTGTGCTCGGGGCGCTCGGGCTTGCCGGCACGACGTACGCTCTTGTTGGGCTGGGCGAGGGGTTGGACCTGGCCGGCTGGGTCGCCTTGGCGGTGGGGATCGCGGGGCTGGTGGCGTTTGTCGTGGTGGAGCGTCGGTCGAGCCATCCCATGTTGCCGGTTGACATCTTCTCCTCCCGCCAGTTCACCGCAGCCAACCTGGTGACCTTCGCCGTCTACGCCGCGCTCGGCGGGGTGTTCTTCCTGCTGGTGCTGCAGCTGCAGATCGTTGGCGGCTACGCCCCCCTCCTCGCAGGGCTGTCCCTGCTACCAGTGACCGTGCTGATGCTCTTGCTCTCAGCGCGAGGCGGTGCGCTCGCACAGCGCATCGGACCCCGGCTGCCGATGACCGCGGGGCCGCTGGTGTGTGCGGCCGGGCTGCTGCTCATGCTGCGAATCGGGTCGGGAGCCTCCTACGCCACTGACGTGCTGCCCGCTGTCGTTCTGCTTGGGCTGGGCCTGTCGCTCACCGTCGCCCCGTTGACTGCGACGGTGTTGGCCGCCGCGTCAACCCGGCATGCCGGAGTGGCTTCTGGGGTGAACAACGCGGTGGCACGCGCCGCTGGATTGCTGGCGGTGGCCGCGCTGCCGGTGCTGGCCGGGATCTCCGGTGGCGACTATCGCGACCCGGCGGCATTCGGACACGGGTTCGACGTGGCAATGGTGATCTCAGCCGGGCTGCTCGTGCTTGGGGGAGTCATATCGGCCCTGATGATCAGCGACGGCGAGGTGCGGGAGGCCGCTGCCCCGGAGCGTGCAAGTCACTGTGCAGTTGATGGCCCACCGCTGCACGCCGCGCGCACATGAGCGTCGACGGGTTCCCTCTACGCGCAGACTCGGTGATGCGCCATCCAGCATTCACGCAGGTCGCTTGGCCAGCTGTTCGTCTGCGTAGCACCAAACCCAGTCTTCGCCGGGCTCAAAGGACTGGACAACGGGGTGGCCGGTGCTGTGAAAGTGGGCGGTGGCGTGTTTGCGGGGCGAGCTGTCGCAGCAGGCTATGTGGCCGCAGTCCAGACATTCGCGCAAGTGGACCCAGCGACTGCCCTCGCGCAGGCAGTCCGAGCAGCCTTCGGTGCTGTCTGGCTGGACCGGTTCCCGGTGGGTTGCCAGGTGTTCGCAGGTGGTTGTCATGGGATCATCCTCCCGTGTCCTGTCCGGTAAGGCACCGCGGGCTGCTTCGAAAGACAGCCTCACCCCCGTGCATAGGCCCCGGAGGCACTCCAATCGACCGATCAGGGCGCCCTTGTCGAGAACCAAC
The DNA here is from genome assembly GCA_030447865.1 of Nocardioidaceae bacterium. GTDB lineage: Bacteria > Actinomycetota > Actinomycetes > Propionibacteriales > Nocardioidaceae > JAUJOE01. Next base: position 89,241 of record JAUJOD010000005.1, on the reverse strand, counting down.
CCATCAGGTGTCGGCCCCTTGCAGCGGGCTGGGCTGCCTTCGGGGCCACCAGAAGCGGTCGCCGAGCCAGACGCCGAGAGCGGGGACGACGACGGTGCGGACCAACAGCGTGTCGAGCAACACGCCAACGCAGATGACGATGCCCAGCTGGGCGAGCACGACGAGTGGCAGGACGCCGAGCACGGCGAAGACGGCTGCGAGCAGGATGCCGGCGCTAGTAATGACGCCGCCGGTGGCGGTGAGCGCACGCAGCATGCCAGCCGCCGCTCCACGCGTGGTCGCCTCCTCGCGGGCCCGGGTGACGAGAAAGATGTTGTAGTCAACGCCGAGAGCGACCAGGAAGACGAACGCCAGCAGGGGGACACCGACATCGAGCGCCTCGAACCCGAACACCTCAGTGAACAGCCACCACGAGAGCCCAAGGCTCGCCAGGTAGGTCGCCAACACCGTCAAGACCAGTAGCACGGGCGCGACCAGCGACCGCAGCAGCAGCATGAGGGCGACCAACACCAAGGCCGCGATCAGCGGCAGGATGAGAACCCGGTCGCGGGCAGCGGTGTCCTGACTGTCGACGAGCTGGGCGTCGGTGCCACCGACGTAGGTGTCCTCAAGGCCCGCCAGAGCGTCCCGCAGGGCGGTGACGGTGTCGCGAGCGTTGACGCTCCCCGGGCCCGCCTCGATGATGACGTCGACCTGAGCGACCTCCGGGCTCCGCGCTGAGACATCGGCGCGCACGACGCCCGCCACTTCGTCGACGGCCGCCCGGACGGCGTCTGGCTGGTCGCGCGTGAGCACCTGGACGGGATCGGCGGTGCCCGCGGGGAAGGACTCGGCGAGTCGCTCACCGGCCGTGATCGCCTCCGGCTTGTCGAGGAACTGGTCGGCTCCACTGAGGCCGGTGTTAATGGCGAGGATCCCGGAGGCAAGTGCGGCTAGCAGGGCGATGGAGGCGAGCACGAACACCGCTGGGCGTCCTGCGACGCTGTCGCCGACGCGGCGCCACGGGCCGCGCCCGTCAACCAACTGCGGGTCGCCGAGGTGTGGCACTCGGGGCCAGAACACCCAGCGACCGAACAGCACCAGGGCCGCCGGGAGAACGAGCAGCGCGAACGCCGCGGCGATCACCACGCCGATCGCGCACGCCACGCCCAACCCCCGGGTGGTGGGGAACAGCGACAGCGTCAGGGTAAGCAGCCCCACTACGACCGTGGCAGCACTCGACAGTACGGCGTCCGCGGTGCGGGCGGTGGCGCGCCGCATGGCGGCGTACCGGTCCTCGGTCGCCTTCAGCTCGTCGCGGTACCGCGAGATCAGCAGCAGCGCGTAGTCGGTGCCGGCGCCGAACACGAGAACCGAGAGGATACCCACTGTCGACTCGTCCCACGCCACCCCGAGCCCAGCCAGCGCCTGGGTCGCGACGACGGCTGCGAGCCGGTCCGCGACCCCGACCACGATCAGCGGGATCAGCCACAACACGGGGCTTCGGTAGGTCAGCACCAGGAGCAGTGCGACGACGCTCGCAGTCGTGAGCAGCAAGGTGCCGTCGGCGCCGTCGAACACCGCGGACAGGTCCGCCTCGACGGCAGCCGGACCGGTCACCTGAGCACTCACCCCTGTCGGCACGGTGTCATCCAGGGCCGCGCGCAGGTCACCGACGAGGTCCGCGGTGTCCGCAGAGCCACCAGCGGGAAGAGTCAGCACCGCCAGCGCCGCGGTGCCGTCCTCGCTTGGGACCACCGGCGGTCCGGGTGGCAAGGCCAAGTCAGCCCGGATGTCGTCGACCGCCCTTTGCAGCTGCGCCAACACCGCCCGGTCTAGGGACCGACCGCTGGTTGCACCGCTGCCTTCGTCTGTCTGGTCATCGGGAGCATCGCTGGTCGCCGGACCGGTGGTGAACACGGCGACCGCTGTCGTCGCGTCGTCCTCGGGAAGCTCCTGCTGCAGCGCCACCGCCCGAGTGCTGCCCGTGTCGTCCGGCAATTGGTCCGTGGCGCCGGCGGGCACCGGGGCCTCGCCAAGCGTGGCCATCACCGCGAGCGCGCCCACGAGCGGCAACAGCGCCCCCAGCCACGCGGTGGTCCGGCTCGGGTAGCTGCGCTTCGACACCGTGCGGCGCCCATTGTCGCGAGACTGACCGGTGGTCAATGGCACAATCCTCTCATCAGGTCAATCATCTGGTACCTAAGTAGGTTAGAAGTCTAGTGAGGGAAGTGCAACACATGGGCGTCCACTCGCACAAGCAGGTTCCGTTCGAGGGCTGGAGGCAGACCGAGACGCTGACGCTGTTACGTGACCTGTTGAACGTGGCGGCTCAGGTCCGGCCCACGGTGGCGTCCAAAGCCGGGCTAAGCGCCAACGAGCTGCTGGCACTGGAGCATCTCTTCGCCGAGCCGTTGGGGACCGGTGAGGTCGGCCGTCGGCTGCGAGTGACTTCGGCGGCGACGACCCAGATCGTCGACCGGCTCGCGCAGCGCGGCCATGTCCAACGCTTGCCGCATCCCACGGATCGGCGGCGCACCTTGGTGCGGCTGACCGATTCTGGCCAAGCCGAAGTACTAGAGCACCTCATGCCGATGTTCCGCGCCCTCGCCGAGATGGATGCCGACCTCAATGATGCCGAACGCCAGGTGGTGGACCGCTACCTGCGGCGGGCCACCGCGGCCTTCCGCAGCGTCCTGTAAACCGGCGGGCCGTGATGGCCTCACTCAGGCAACCCTGGCTTATGCCACCAGGTGGTGCGGCGTACCTCGGTGAAACCCCTCCGGCGGGCAGTCGCCAGCATCGGCACGTTCGTGCTCGAGGTGCTCATCGTCACGCGAGTCGCGCCAGCGGCGACCAGCCGGTCCATAGCCGCAGCGACGACGACGGTCGACAATCCTCGCCCCTTCTGGCCGGGGATCACGCCCACGGTGCCTATCTCGCCGGTGTCGGCGTGCAGGTACGACACCGCGAAGGCGTGCACGCGGTTGCTGTCATCGACAAGCACGAGGTCGAGCGCCGGGTGGTAGCCGGGCTCGGCCTGCCAGGCGCGCCGGACCTCCGGCGTGAGGTACTGCGTCCCGAACGCGGCGCGGTGCGCGTCGACGTAGTCCTGCACTCTGTCACCCAGCTCCTGAACGCGCACCCCTGGAGGCGCAGGCGCCGCCGGGTGCGCACCGGGCGACGTACTCAACAGATGGACGACAGAGTCGCCACTGTCGCTGAAGCCGTGCCGGGTGAGGACGTCTTGCCGCCAGCCGTCGTCACCCTCAACCGGCGTATCGGCCGTCGTGACGCCGGCTGCGGCCAACCGGTGGAGCGTAAAGCCGAGCACCTCGTCGTCCAAGGACTGGCTGCGGAAAGCGGGGGCGACGTCGAACAGGACATTGCCGAAGTCCGGCTGAGCCAACGCCCAGGCCACCACGTCTCCAGCGGCCCGCCAGGTCTGCCCGTTGACCGTGACGGCGGAATGGGCAAGCACACTCGGTACGTCGTCCGGCTGCGGATAGGCGTGCGAACCGCTCGCACGGCGACAGTTGGCGACCAGGTTCTGCAGAGCCGCCGTGTCGGCTGAGCTGAGCGGCTGCGTGATCACGTCGCAGTCTAGGGGCCGGCCGGCACACCGGCGCCACTGATTTCGCCGCCAAGGCCGATGTCAGCCGCAAAGCCCCGCCGCTGGACTGGCGCGTTCCCCGCAAGCGGCGTTCCTTGCGGGGTGAAGGCGGTACGAGGTGCGGTCCGGGTACCGTTCGGTCATGAGCGTGCGGCCGTCGGGCGAGCAAGTCGAGATCCGGTCAGGCGCCCACGTGGCGACGGTTGTAGAAGTGGGCGGCGGCATCCGGGCCTACGACGTCGACGGTCGATCGGTCCTCCACCCGTACGACGTCGACGCCATGGTCGACGCAGCGCATGGGGCGGTGTTGGTCCCGTGGCCCAACCGACTTGCCGACGGCACGTATCGTTTCGCCGGCCGCGACCATCAGCTCGCGCTGACCGAACCGGCGCGGCACAACGCCATTCACGGGTTGCTGCGGTGGCGTCCGTTTCGGGTCAGCGAACGCGACCCAGACCGCGTCGTAATGACAACGCGGCTCTTCCCGATGACCGGCTACCCGTTCGCGCTGCAGGTCGACGTCGAGTACTCCGTGGCCGAGGACGGTCTGGTGGTCACCACGAGCGCCACAAACATCGGGGAAGAGGCCTGCCCTTACGGTTGCGGTCAGCACCCCTACCTCTCGCCTGGGAACGGGCTCATCGACGACTGCACCCTCATACTGCCGGCGGCAACGCGGTTGCTGACCGGCGACCGGCAGCTTCCCGCTGGGCAGGAGCCGGTCGACGGCACGCCGTTCGACTTCCGGAGCCCGCGGGCACTCGGCGACCTGGAGGTCGACCATGCGTTCGCTGACCTGCTGCGAGGCAGCGACGGTCGTGCGACGGTCGAACTGCACGGCACCGACGGGCGTACGGCGCGGCTGTGGCAGGACGAGAGCTACCCGCTCATCCAGGTCTTCACCGCTGACGCCCTTGCACCCGACCGTCGCCGCCGGGGGCTGGGGGTGGAACCGATGAGCTGCCCACCTGACGGGTTCAACAGCGGGGAGCACCTGATCGTGCTGGAGCCAGGGGAGTCGGTCCAGCACCGGTGGGGCGCGACCCTGGCCTAGGCCCGCGCGCAGAAAGGCCCGGACCGTGCGGTCCGGGCCTTTCTGGGATAGCTACGTCGGATCAGACGGCGCGGACGTTCTCCGCCTGGGGACCCTTAGGGCCTTGGGTGGTGGTGAACTCCACGCGCTGTCCGTCGTCGAGGCTCTTGTAGCCCGACGAGTCGATCGCTGAGTAGTGAACAAAGACGTCCGGGCCATCACCATCTTGCTCGATGAAGCCGAAGCCCTTTTCAGCGTTGAACCACTTGACGGTTCCCTGAGCCATGCGTGTTTCTCCTTACAGAGGTGCCGAACGAGGCAACACTGTGCCGCCTCGGGTCACGGCGAGACACTGTGGCTCTGGGATTGGGCTCCCGTGAGCAATAGCGCCCGCTGTCAGATTCTGCGGGCGTCGCGTCAAACGAAAACCCCAGTACAACTGCAACCAGGAAAAACGTTACGGCGGCGAAGCGCTGTGGTCAACCCGGCTCAACGGCGAGCGACGAGAAATGTCCGCCGGCCGGTTGATCCAGTGATCAGTTGGTCCGACGCAGCCCGGTCAGCATGCCCGCTGTTTCCTGCAGACGGGTAAGCAGGGCGGCCGCCTCCATCGGTTCCTGGTAAAGATGCCCCTGCGCGAATCCAACACCGACGGCGGAGACGAGCGTGTGTTGCTCGGGTGTCTCGACTCCCTCGGCAATGCAGCGAACCCCGAGCTCACTGGCCAAGATGGCGTGGGCCCGCATGATCGCAGCAGCGACCGGTTCGGTGGGCGCGTGCGCGACGAAGCTGCGGTCCATCTTGATCTCCTGGATCGGCATGGACCGCAGGTAGGTCATCGACCCGAATCCGGTGCCGAAGTCGTCGACGCTGAAGCTGACCCCGGCCGCGGTCAACCGGCGCATTCCCTGCAGCGTGCGTGGGCTCGTGTCCAGGTAGGCGTGCTCGGTGATCTCGCACGTGAGCCGGTCGGCGGACAGATCGGTGTCAGCGAGGGTCTGGCGCAGGATCTCCTCGAACGTGTCGATATCGGCCAGCTGGCCAACGCAGACGTTGACCGACAGGCGCAGCTTGTGGCCCGCTGCCTCCCATGCCTGCGCCTGCTGACACGACTCGCGCAAAGCCGCGTGCTCGATGGCCACCAAGAGTCCCAGCTCCTCGGCAATGCCCAAGAACTCGACGGGATACAGCAGGGTCCGGTCGTCGTCGCGCAGACGAATGAGCGCCTCGATGGCGGCGACGCTGCCGTCATGCAGGGCGATGATCGGTTGGTAGTGGACTACCAGCCGACCCTTGTCGAGCGCCGTACGCAACAGCGCTTCGATGTGTACTCTGCGGTCGGCGGCTTCCCGTAACGACTCGTCGAACAGCGAAACCCGCCCCTCACCCTGCCGTTTCGACTGGTACATGGCCGAGTCGGCCTTGTGCAGCAACTCGTTGGCGGCGATGATCTCGTCGGCCGGGCTGAACGTCAGCCCGACGCTCGCCGTGACGCGGAACTCGTCGCCGTGCAGGCGGATGGGGCGGGAAACTGCCCGTTCGATCCGCTCGGCCAACGCGACAGCTGCCGCTTCGTGAGGTACGTCCTCCACCAGCACGGTGAACTCGTCGCCACCCCAGCGGGACACCGTGTCGAGGGAGCGCGTCACCCGGCACAGCCGCTGCGCGATCGTTTGGAGCACCTCGTCACCAAGTGCATGCGAGTGCGCATCATTGACGCGCTTGAAGCCGTCGAGATCGACGAACAGCAGGGCCAGCGGGGCGCCGTTCAGAGGTCGCCGCCGCACCGCGTCGTGCAGTCGGTCGAGCAGCAGAGACCGGTTGCCGACGCCAGTGACTGGGTCGTGGCTCGCGAGGTGCTCGAGGTGCTCGACCGCCTCCCTGTGCTCGGTGACGTCACGCAGCTGGAGCACAGTGCGCTCGCTCCCCCCGATGCGGGTTGCCGTCAGCTCTCCCCAGACCACCGAGCCGTCGGGACGCAGGTACCGCTGCTCGACGCGGACGCTTCGCCCACGGACGAGCGCCCGCGCTACGACGGCCTCGATATGGCGGTCGTCGGGATGGGTGAAGGCCTCCACGGTGTTGCCGGTGAGCTCGGCGGCGGTGCGGCCCAAGATCGTGCACATCGCTGTGTTGACGACCCGCATGCCGTGCTGGTCGTCGAGCAGCGCCATGCCCAGGGGGCTGGCGTCGAACACTCCCCGAAACAGCCGTTCGGACTCCTCGGTCCGGGAGCGCAGCGTCGCATGCTCGAGTGCCAGCGCCGCAGAGACCGCAAACCCCTCCAGCGCATCTCGCGTTACCTGGTCAGGGCGCTTCCCGTCGCGGGGCAGGTCGACCGACAGGACGCCAAGCAGCGAGCCGTCGGAGGCGGACAGCGGGGCGAACAGCGCGTCCTCGGGGTGCCAGGCGTCCGGCTCGTCGGACGGGACGATGTCGGGCACCCACATGAGGATCTCGCTAGCGTCGAAATCGACCAGGTTGTGGTCGAAGAACCGCAGGCGCCCCCACGGCTGGCTCGCCTGGAGCACGCGCTGCCAGTTCTCCTTGCTGTGGACCTGGCCCAAGAGCTGCTGTCGCACCTCAGCCGGCCCCGCGCACGACACCACCTCGAGCGCCTCGTCGGTTCCTGCCAGGTTGACCACGGCGACACCGAACCCCAAGGTGTTCACGATGGTCTGGGCAAGCAGATCGAGCGTCGCCGCGAGTTCCGAGGGCATGCTACCGGTCGCGCGCGACACCAAGTCCGTGGTCATGGGCGCCTTCGCTCCGGGGACGTCTACTGCCCACAGCGTACGGCGAACCCGACGCGCTGCGGGACCGGGTCAGTGACCGAGGGGGAACACCTCCAGCGGCTCATAGCGAGGACCAGCTCCCTGTCCGCCACGTAGGTGGGACTCGACAACGGCCATCTCGGTGGCGGTCCACCAAGGTCCGGCATAGGACCCCAGCTCCGCCACCAGGTTGGTCAGATCGGTGCGCGCCTTGGTCCGGGCGATCGTCATGTGTGGGTCTTGTTGGTAGCCGGCCAACCGGCGCCACTCGTCGACATGACCGGACAGACCCGTCCACAGCACCCGGGCCATCCAGGGCCGCGGGAACGTGCCGGCGCCGTACAGTCGGAGCCGCAGAGCCGGCGAGCGCGACGCTCTCACCTCCCAGCGTCTGAGCTGTCGGTCCACCTCGTGGCGGCCGCACTCACCGAGGAACTCCAAGGTCACGTGCCACCGGGTGGGATGGGCCCACCGCAGGTGCGGATGAGCGGTGCGCACGCCGTCGATGTGCTCGTCGAGATGCGCCGACACGTCGGGGGGCAGCAGCAGAGCAGCGAAGATGCGAGCCACGGGACAGGGGCAGCTGACCGTCGTGGGCTAGGTCACTGGGTGTTGGAGACGTACGACGACAGTTGGTCCCGCTCGAACTCCAGTTCCCCGATGCGGGACTTCACGACGTCGCCAATCGACACGATGCCGTGCAGTGCGCCGTCGACAACCACCGGCACATGCCGCACCCGGTGCTCGCTCATCAGCCGCATGAGGTCGTGAACCGACTCATGCGGGTCAGCGGTGTGCACGTGCGTCGTCATGATCTGCGAGATCGGCGCGTCGAGCACCTCGACCCCCTCGACCAGCCCTCTCACGATGTCCCGCTCGGAGACGATGCCGGCGACGGGCTCATCATCAGTGCTCACGATGACGGCACCGATGTTGTGCTCGGCGAGCAGGTCGACTAGGTCCCTCACCGTCGTGTCGGGAGATGTGGTCACAACGTCGTTGCCCTTTGTCCCCAAGACATCACTGATCCGCATCGAACCTCCTCGTTTCACCCGTGCATCTGGGTAGCACGACAGTAGTCCGCGGCGCGTGCTGTCGGTAGGTGTCGTGTGGACAACCTGCGAGGATGCCTGCTGTGACGACGACCGCGGCGGTGGCTGCCGAGCGCCGCAGCCCGGTCGCGTGGTCCTCAAGCACCATCGTCGCTACGGTGATCGGCTGGATCACCATCGTGTTGGTGCTCGACGCCGACGGCGGTCGCTGGCTGCAGCGGGGCCTCGGTGCGGTGACCTGGGTGGTCTTGCTCGCGCTGTTAGCACGGGAATCCACGTTGGTCCGGGTGCAGACAGCGGTCGTCGTGGTGTTCGCCACTGCCGTTGAGTACACGTTCGCACCGCTGCTCGAGGTCTACAGCTACCGGTTCGACAACGTGCCGATGTACGTGCCGCCAGGACACGGCCTGGTCTACCTCGCTGCCCTCGCCATCGGACGGACGGCGCTGGTGTCGAAGTACCAGCGGACGTCTATCAACGTCGTGCTCGTTGTCGGTGGTGGCTACGCGGCGTACGGCGTCCTGCTCGCCGACCGGCCCGACGTACTCGGCGCGTTCTGGTTCTGCTGCCTGGCGGGCTTCCTGCGCTGGGGGCCGTCACCGGGGCTGTATGTTGGCGCGTTCTTCGTCGTCACCTACCTCGAGCTCGCGGGTACGGCGCTCGGCACCTGGTCGTGGGCAACGACCGACCCGACCGGGCTGGTCTCCATCGGGAACCCGCCGTCGGGAGCCGCCGGGGGGTACGGCTGGTTCGACCTGGCCGCCACCTTGGCCGCGCCGTCGGTGCTCGTTCTGGCGCACCGGCTCAGGGGCGGCCGAGCAGCTCCAACACAGCGTCGTGGAGGCGGCCGTTGGTGGCTAGCGCGTCGCCGCCCAGCGGACCGTCGGCCCCCGCCAGGCTCGTGAACCGGCCACCTGCCTCGTCGACGATCACCGCCAGCGGGGCCATGTCGTACAGCTGCAGGTCCGGCTCGGTGGCGATGTCGACGGCTCCCTCGGCCACCAGCATCGCCGACCAGAAGTCCCCGTAGGCGCGGGTCCGCCAGCAGCGCCGGGCCAGCTCGATGAAGTCGTCGAACCGCCCGTGCTCCGCCCAGCTCGTCACAGACGAGTACGACATCGACGCTTCCTCGAGCGTGGCGACGTCAGAGACCCGACAAGGAGCCGCGGCGGCCAGTGACTTCCCGGTCCAGGCGCCGTCGCCTCGGGCGGCCCACCACCGCCGTCCGAGCGCCGGTGCGGAAACCACGCCGGCGACCACCTCGTCCTCGACCATCAAGGCGATCAGCGTCGCCCACACGGGCACGCCGCGCACGAAGTTCTTGGTGCCGTCGATCGGGTCGATCACCCACCGCCGCTGGCCCCAGCCGGAGGAGCCTGACTCCTCGCCGAGGACGGCGTCGCGCGGCCTGGCCCGACCGAGCGAACGCCGCAGGACATCCTCGACCGCATTGTCAGCGTCACTGACCGGCGTGAGGTCCGGCTTGGTGGCGACGTGCAGGTCTTGGGCCTTGAAGCGGGCCATCGTGATCGAGTCGGCGTCGTCGGCGAGCACATGAGCCAGCCGCAGGTCGTCGTTGTACTCCGAGGCCATGGCGCTCAGCGTATGGCGAACTGTCGCGCCGCCTCAGCTGGCTCGCTGCCGGGTCAGCGCCTTATCACGTCTTGAGCCGGGCAGTAGTGCGCATCCAAAGCGTCGTACTCCCAAGGTTCAATGCAGGGGGCCGGGACGTGTTGTGAGGTACTGGGAGTCGGTAACCGCAACAATGAGGTGTCATGTTCGACGAGATCAACGGCCTGCCGACGCACGCGCTGGCGTTGCACGCTGCTGTCGTGCTCGTGCCGCTCGCCGCTGCGCTCGGCGTACTCTTCGCCATCCCCCGCACCCGCGCCTGGTCTCGGGTGCCGCTGCTGGTGGTCTCGGTGGGCGCGGTGGCCGCGGTCTACATCGCGAAGGTGAGTGGCGAGCGGTTCGAGGCGGTGCTCGGCCTCGAAGGTCCTTCCCAGGATCTGGTCGAGCTGCATGCGGACCGCGCCGACGTGCTGTACTACGCCACGATCGGCTATGCGGTCCTGGCGGTCGCGGCGTTCCTGCTGACCCGCAACGCCCGTAGCGACCTGACCATCACCGTTCTCGCGGTCGTGCTGGTCCTCAGCGCAGCTGGGGTCGCCTTCCAGACCTACCGGGTGGGTGACGTCGGGGCCCGCGCGGTCTGGAACCCAACCGGCGACGTGGACTACGACTCCACGGCCGATCGCGACTGACCGGCTGGCGGCTCGCGGCTCGCCAGCAGCCGCCGGAACGAGTCGACTCGGTCCGGGCCCACGAGACCCGCGGCCGCTGCCTCGTCGAGGGCACACTCCGGTTCGGTCTGGGCATGCGTGCAGCCCCGTGGGCAGTCGCGGGTGACCGCCTTGAGGTCGGCGAAGGCGCCGATCAGCTGCCGCGGGTCGACGTGGGCCAGTCCGAACGAGCGGATGCCGGGGGTGTCGATCACCCACCCACCGAACGGCAGCTCGAGAGCATAGGCGGAGCTCGAGGTGTGCCGACCGCGGCCCGTGACAACGTTGACGTGGCCGGTGAGACGCCCGGCCCCCGGCACCAGCGCATTGACCAGCGTCGACTTTCCGACGCCTGAGTGCCCGACCATGACGCTGACCTCGTCCTGGAGGCGCGCCCGGACGTCGCCGAGATCGCTGCCCCGCTCGGCCACGACGTACGGCACACCGAGCGGTCGGTAGATCGCAAGCAGGTCCTCAGGGTCGGCGAGGTCGACCTTCGTGAGGCAGAGCAGCGGATCGAGCGTCGCGTCGTACGCCGCCACCAGCGCTCGGTCGATCAGGCGCGGGCGAGGCTCCGGGTTGGCAACCGCTGTGACCACCACGAGCTGGGTGGCGTTTGCCACGAGCACGCGCTCGATCGGGTCGTCGTCATCGGCGGTGCGCCGGAGCACCGTGCGTCGCGGTTCGATCCCCACGATGCGGGCCAGACTGCCGGTGGTGCCGCTCACGTCCCCGACGAGACGGACCCGATCTCCCACGACGACGCCTTTGCGGCCCAGCGGACGGGACTTCATCGCTGTCACGATTCGTGGCTCGGCTGAGCCCTCCACCTGGACGGTGAACCTGCCCCGGTCGACGGTAACGACTACTCCTGGCACCGCGTCGTCATGCGACGGCCGCGTCTTCGTGCGGGGGCGGGTGTGCCGCCGGGGACGGTCGTAGTGGGCCGGGTCTTCGACGTCGCGCGCTGGGCTCACCTGACCAGCGCCGTCCAGGCGTCGACGAAGGCGGGGTGCGTCTTTGCCGTCGTCGCGACGTCCTCGACCAGCGCCCCCGGCACGACGAGGCCGAGCACCGCGGCCGCTTGGGCCATCCGGTGGTCGCCGTACGTCCGTACGACTGCACCCGTCAGCGGCCGGGGCCGGATCTCCAGACCGTCGGCTGTCTCGCTGACGTCGGCGCCGAGACGTTCTAGCTCGGTGCGCAAAGCGGCGAGCCGGTCCGTCTCGTGGCCGCGCAGGTGGGCGATGCCGCGCAGGTACGACGGTGCGTCGGCCACCGCGGCGACAGCGGCGACTACCGGCACCAACTCACCCACCTCGTGCAGGTCGAGGTCGACCCCGACGACCCGGTCAGGCCCGGTGACCGTCAGGCCGGCCGAGTCAAGCGTCGCCGTTGCGCCGAACTGCCTGAGGATCCACTGCAGGGCGTCGCCAGCCTGGGTGGTGGCTTTGGGCCAGCCGCGCACAGTGACCGTGCCGGCTGTCACGACCGCCGCAGCCAGGAACGGGGCCGCGTTGCTGAGGTCGGGTTCGACGTCGACCTCCACTGCTCTTATGGGGCCCGGCGTGACCGCCCAGCGGTCCGGGTCGGAGTCGTCGACTGTCACCCCGCGCTGCCTCAGCATGGCGACGGTCATCGCGATGTGGGGGAGCGACGGCACCGGCTTGCCGTCGTGGCGCACGTCGACTCCCTGGTCGTAGCGCGCACCCGCGAGCAGCAGCGCCGACACGAACTGGCTGGACGCTGACGCGTCGATCGTGACGGTGCCCCCCGCCACCTGTCCGGTGCCCTCCAGGGTGAATGGCAACGACCGCGCTGCCGGCTGTACGCCGACGCCGAGCGTGCGCAGGGCATGCAGGATCTGGTCCATCGGGCGCTCCCTCGCCCGCGGGTCGCCGTCGAAGGTGACCGTGCCGGTCGCCAGGGCGGCGACCGGGGGGACGAAGCGCATCACGGTGCCCGCCAGGCCGCAGTCAACGGCGGCTGGACCGGTCAGCGGTCCAGGGGTCACGGTCAGCGAGTCGGGGCCGTCGGTGATGCCTACGCCGAGCGAGGTCAGCGCCTGCACCATCAGGCGGGTGTCGCGAGCCAGCAGCGGTCGGTGCAGGGTGGATGGCCCGTCGGCCAGTGCTGCCAGCAGGAGCGCTCGGTTGGTGATCGACTTCGACCCAGGTACGTCGACCGCTCCCCGCACCGGTCCGCTCGCATACGGCGCAGCCCAGGTGCTGATGTCGGTCGTCGTCACGCCGTGCACATCGCCGTACAGCTGACCGAGCTAGCTCGAGGTCAGCTTGCTCGCCTGCTGCTTCGCCAGGCCAGCCTGCCGCTTGGCCCGCCAGGCGATGCTCGGCTTGCCCTCGGTGTCGACGGCAGCGAGCAGCAGCCCGCCCATCATCGACACGTTCTTCAGGAAGTGCACCCGCTGGTTGGACCGCTGCTGCGGGTCGGACTCCTCCCAGAACCGGTGCCCGGCGGCTGTCGTGGGCACCAGGCTCACCGCCAGCGCCAGGGCAGCGAGCCGAGGCGCCTTGCCCATCGCCAGCAGAGCGCCACCGACGACGTGCACGGCTCCGTTGAGCTGCACCATCTGCTTGGAGTCGAGCGCGACAGGTAGCCACGACGCCATGTCGACGGCCGGCTCCACTTTTTCGGTGACCGGTTCGGCCCGCTTCGCCAGGTAGTCGGCGTTCTTCAGCGAGTTGATGCCGCCGGAGACGAACATCGACGACAGCATCGGGCGGGCGATTCTTCTGACGAGGGCCATGACCCATTCTTACCGCATACCGCTACCTCATGGCGCCAGTCGGTGCAGGTCGCGAGGAAACAGGGTCACCTCCCGGATGTTGTCGACCCCGACCAGGCGCCCGGTCCACCGCTCCAGCCCGATGGCGAAGCCGCCATGGGGAGGGATGCCCGACGTGAAGGCGTCGATGTAGGCGGCGTACGGCTCGAGCGGCAGGCCCCGTGCGTGCAGGGCCTGCACGTAGTCGGCGTACCGGTGCAGCCGTTGGGCGCCGCTGACGAGCTCGACGCCGCGGAAGATCAGGTCGAACGACCGCGACCAGTGGGGGTCGTGCGGCTCGGGGTGGCTGTAGAAGGCGCGGTGAGCCGTGGGGTAGCCCTCAACGACGACGAAGTCGCTGCCATGCACCTCTCGTCCCCAGGCGCCCACGGCTCGCTCGTGCGCCGGTGACAGGTCGGGCTCGTCGGCCGGCGCACCGGCGATCTCGAGCGCTTCCCGGAAGTGCAGGAGCGGGAACTCTGCGGGGACGGCCGGCACCTCGATGTCGAGCAGCCGCACCGCCGCTCCTGCTCTGGCATGCACGCTGGCGATCATTCCGGCCACCACGTCACGGAGCACGGCGACGACGTCGCGGTGATCGGCGATGAACCCGAGTTCGACGTCGAGCGAGACGTACTCCGCCAGGTGCCGCACGGTGTCGTGCGGCTCGGCGCGGAAGACCGGCCCGACCTCGTAGACCCGCTCGAAGACGCCGACCAGCACCTGCTTGTAGAACTGCGGCGACTGTGCGAGGTACGCCGGCCGGCCGAAGTAGTCAATCTCGAAGACCGACGCGCCGGACTCCGTAGCCGACTCGACGATCTTGGGACTGTGCACCTCGGTGAAGCCTGCAGCGTCGAGCGTGGACCGGAAGCCGTGCAGCGACGCAGCAGCCAACTGCCACCTGGCCTGCTGTCTCGGGTGCCGCCATGTCACCGGCGCCGCGTCGAGCAGAGTCGGCAGGCCGGCGGTGATGCTCGGCCGCCACAGCTCGATGGGCGGAGTGCTGGCTGCATCGGTGAGCGCCGTGAACTGAGGGTCGACAATCTCCACCCCGCCAGGAGCCTGCGGGTTGGTGCTCGTGATTCCGGCCACCTCGACTGTTGTCTCCTCGGGCAACCCGTCAAGGGCAGCGAGCGTCGCCTCCTCGCGCACCACAACCTGCGCCGTACCGGATCTGTCCCGGATGACCACGAACGCCAACCCCGACAGCCGCCTGCGCCGGTGCACCCAGCCGTTGATGCGCACCGGGATGCCCGGCCGGTCGGCATACGTCGAGAGGTCGGCCGCGAGTGTGCGGGGAAGAACGGGGTTCGGCGGGGGAGTCATGCAGGTCACCTCCAGGGGGTCGGTTGCCCCGGAGGCGTGGGCGACGGGCAAGTTCGCGGTGCCACCACACCTTCGCCGGCGCTGCGAAGCGCCGACCTTTCACTGCTCAGCTCGGGAGTGTCTTCGGCGCAGGTACGCAGTCCGCCTTCTCAGCTACCGGCGGCTCTCTGGGCTGCGGTGATCCTGCGACTACTCGGTTCCGTCGTCGCTGTTGCTGGGGAGTCTAGCGAAGCCGACCGCTCCTCTACAGTCGATTCGGTGGAGCACACCCCGGACCCCTCAACGGCTGGCGGGTCAGCCAGGTTCATGCAGTGGTCCTGGTGCAGCAACGCTCGAGAGGTGGGCGGGCTGCTCACCGAAGGAGGCACGCGAGTGCAACCCGGGCGGCTGTACCGCTCCGACCTACCCCGCGGTCAGGCCGCGCAGATCGTCGAGCAACTGGCGGAGGCGGGCATCTCTCGGGTCGTCGATCTGCGGTCCGAGGGCGAGGCAGCCCAGCGCCCGAGCCCGCTGAGGGAGTCAAATGACTATCGGCTCGTGCCCATGATCGACCCGCGCATGGACCAGCTTCGCAACCCCGCCTCCGAACAGGATGTGCTGGACACCTACCGGGGCAGCGTCGACCGCAACGGCCGGGCAATCGCAGCCGGCGTCACCGCAGTCGCCGCGGCCCCACCCGGTGGGGTGCTGGTTCATTGTCTGGCCGGCAAGGACCGCACTGGCATCCTGATCGCCCTCGTGCTGCGGGCCGTCGGTGTAGGGGCAGAGGCGGTCGTCGCCGACTACTCCCTGAGCGCGGGCTGCCTGACGGAGTTCTTCGCCGAAGAACTCGCGGCGGCCCCAGATGACGGTACCCGGGAGCGGCTGCAGGCTCGGCAACGCTCCGACGCCGACACCATGCACGGCCTGCTCGACTACGTCGACGACGCCCACGGAGGCGCAGCCGCCTATCTGCGGGCAGCCGGCGTGAGCGACGAATGCCTTGGCGCCCTGGCCGTGCGCTTGCTCGGTGAACCCGACTAGAACCGTTGTGACAAGGTGGCCTCATGTGTGGCCGGTACGCCTCTAGCCGCAAGCCCGAGGACCTCGTCGAGGAGTTCGAGGTCGACCGGGTCGACGTATCCGCTCCGCTCGAGCCCGACTACAACGTCGCACCCACCAAGGACGTGTACGCCGTGTTCGACCGGGTCCCCAAACAACCGGACGACCGAGCCAAGGACGAAGCGCGAGACAAGCAGCGGCGGCTCGCGGTGCTGAGGTGGGGGCTGGTGCCGTCATGGGCGAAGGACCCAGCCATCGGCTCCCGGCTGATCAACGCCCGCGTCGAGACGTTGGCCGAGAAGCCGGCATTTCGGCGCGCCTTCGCCAAGCGCCGTTGCCTGCTGCCCGCCGACGGCTACTACGAGTGGTACCCGACCGAGCAGCTGACCAAGAAGAACAAACCGCTCAAGCAGCCGTTCTTCATCCGGCCGGTTGACGGCGACGTTCTCGCGATGGCTGGGCTGTACGAGATCTGGCGCGACGAGTCAGTCGCCGAGGACGCCCCCAACGCCTTCCTGTGGACCGCGACCGTCATCACCACGGCCGCGGAGGATGCGCTCGGCCACATCCACGACCGGATGCCCATGCTGGTCGAACGCGGCTCGTACGCCGCATGGCTCGACCCTGCCGTCACCGCTGCCGACGACCTCGGCCGCCTGCTCACCCCCGCCGCACCCGGGCGGCTGGAGGCCTACCCCGTCGCCACGGACGTCAACTCCGTGTCGAACAACGGGCCACACCTGGTGGAACCTCTCGCGGTCGAGGCAGGTCCGGCCACCCTCTTCGACGCATGACCACGTCGGTTCGCACCGTCGCGACGGCGTACGGCGACGCCAGGCTGCACACCGACAGGTCCCGGCGGCCCCTCGCCGCGTTGGCGCTCGGCCACGGCGCAGGCGGCGGCGTTGACTCTCCGGACCTCACCGCGTTGGCCCGTGAGCTGCCCCGGCAGGGGATCACGGTGTTTCGGATCGAGCAGCCCTGGCGCGTGGCCGGCAAGAAGGTGGCTCCCCGGCCGCAAACTCTCGACGCTGCCACGGTGGCCTGCCTGAACGCGATCCGGGTGCGCTGCCCGCTGGTGCTGGGCGGCCGCAGCACCGGGGCGCGGGCTGCCTGCCGGTTGGCGGCGTCAATGGGGGCGGTCGGCTGCGTCGCGCTGTCATTCCCGCTGCGGCCGCCCAGCTCCCCGGACGTGACGAGGTTGCCGGAGCTGTTGGGCGTCGGCCTGCCGACCTTCGTCGTACAAGGGGAACGGGACAGGTTCGGTGGACCAGCGGACTTCCCCGAGCAGGTCGACCTCGCGGTGATCCCCGACGCCGACCACAGCTTCCGCGTGCCGCGGCGTGCGGTGCTGTCCCAGGACGAGACGTACGCGCTTATCGTCGAGGCGGTCGTCGAATGGGTGACCGCTCGGGTTGGCTGACAGAACAGCCGCCGCCACCGGACCAGGGAGGCGGCTCGGGTCGCGAGGGGAATGATCCGCACCATCGGCGTGTTGAGCACTGCCGTGCCGTTGTACTTCTCCGACCGTAGTGGGGCGCTGGCCCGGGTGGCCGACACGTCAGCGGACTGTCGGCACCTCTCGGTACCCTTACCGGTGATGACTCAGGTTCCTGCTCACGAGACAATCGAGGAGCGTACGGCGCGATTCGAGCGCGACGCGCTGGTGCACATTGACCAGCTCTACTCGGCGGCGATGCGCATGACGCGGAACCCGCACGACGCCGAAGACTTGGTTCAGGAGACCTACACCAAGGCCTTCGCCGCCTTCCACCAGTTCAAGGACGGCACCAACCTCAAGGCCTGGCTCTACCGCATCCTCACCAACGCGTTCATCAACAGCTATCGCAAGAAGCAGCGGCAACCGATCCAGGACCCGCACGACGAGATCGACGACTGGCAGCTCGCCCGAGCGGAGACCCACACCTCATCCGGTCTGAAGTCAGCCGAGATGGAAGCCCTCGAGCACCTGCCCGACAGCGACGTCAAGGAGGCCTTGCAGCAGCTCCCCGAAGACTTCCGGCTCGCCGTCTACCTCGCCGACGTGGAGGGGTTCGCCTACAAGGAGATCGCCGAGATCATGTCGACTCCGGTCGGCACCGTGATGTCGCGGCTGCACCGTGGGCGCAATCAGTTGCGCGGGCTGCTCGGCGACTACGCCCGCGAGCGTGGGCTCACCCGCAGCCCTGCCCTCCGCGAACCGGAGGTCACCACATGAGCTACGGCAAGGCGGCTGGCCGCGACTGCGAGGAAATTCTCGAGCGGGTCTATGAGTTCGTCGACAGCGAGCTCGACACCGCCGACTGCCTGCAGATCCAGGCCCACCTCGAGGAGTGCGCGCCCTGCCTTCGCGCCGTCGACTACGAGCGGCTGGTCAAGGCCGTTGTCGCCCGGTCATGTTGTGAGCGCGCACCCGTCGAGCTGCGGCAGCGGGTGATGTTCTCGATCCGGCAGGTGCAGATGCAGGTGCCGGATTGGCGAGACCCTCAGTAGACAGTCGGTAGACCGCGCCTTCTCAGGTGTTGGGGCGCTTGCCGTGGTTCGCGCTCTTCTTACGTCGAGCGCGTCGCTTGCGGCCGGTCTTGCTCATGACGTCTCCTCAGATGACAGGTCTTCAGGTGGCTGGGTGCGCCCGCCTATTGTCGCACCGGGCTGGGAGTTGCTGCCGGGGCGGGGGCGGGCGCCCAAGCTCGGGGTCGGCTGACCAGGACGAGTCGCCGCTCCCACCGACACGACCGCCCGGAACCCCCACAGCCGTAGCTGCGCATCCACGTCCCAGTCGAGAGACTCGTCGCGGGCGAAGCCAAGGGACTCGTACAACCGGTGAGCGGCGGTCATCGTCGGCATGCTGCAGAGCACCAGTTCCGCCAGGCCGAGCTCCCGGCACCGGTGAAAGCAACGCTCGACAAGGACCCTTCCGGCGCCCCGGCCGCGGGCGTCCGGGTCGACGGCGAGCATCCGGAACTCACCTTCCCCGTCAGTCCCGAGCTCTCGCAACGGTGAACCGGGCGGACAGAACGTGACAGAGCCGATGACGCGTTCGCTATCGATCGCTACCCAGACCTCAGCACTGGCGCAGCGAGTCGCCACGTCGCGCAGCTCAGCGACGTACCCGTCGTCTGCGCCGAGCAGACCTGCATCGACGTAGGCGCGCACGGTCAGGGCGGCCACCGGTTCGAAGTCCCCGGGTTCGGCAAGCCTGATGGCAGGCAGCTCAGACACCGACGCCAAGTTCACCCGACGTTCGATGTCATGTGCAGCCTCGCTGATGACTACGCGCGGATGCGCGCCCGCGCGTTGCGGCGCTTCAAGGCCCGTCGCTCATCTTCGGACATCCCGCCCCAGACACCGTGGTCTTGCCCCGCCTCCAGCGCCCAGGCGAGGCACTGCTCGCGCACCTCGCAGCGACGGCACACCGACTTTGCCTCCTCGATCTGCAGAATCGCGGGACCGGTGTTGCCGATCGGGAAAAACAGCTCCGGGTCCTCGTCGAGGCACGCGGCGCGGTGGCGCCAATCCATGGCGGTGCAGCTCCTTCGCGTCTTGCAGACGAGAGGCCGACCTCACGCCCGTTGTTTCCGCCTTCGTGAACTGGTTCACGAAGTCCCCTCCGCTGCCTCACCGGAAAGGATCAAGCGGGGAGGACGGGGGAGGCCGCATTTTCTCCGCGGCGTTGCGATCGATGGTTGCAAGAGATTGAGGCGGGCACAACCCCTGGCGGCTTGTCTGTTCGGTCACAGCCACGCCTACGCGCGCAGTAACCCCGCTCAACTGTAGCGGCGAGCGTGCGCAGTGCAAGGACTTTCCGCACCCTCTGCGCTGCTGGCTTCGTCGTTAGGGTGGCCCGGTGAGCGATGCACCGGCGACCCGCCGCCTCCAGGCGGCTGCGCTCGTGGTGGGAGCCGAGGCAGTGGCACTGGTGGCGTTCGGCGTCGCCGAGTTCACCGGGCTCGACCAGGACCGCCCCAGCGTCGCCCTTACCACCGGCGCCTTCTTCGTGCTGTACGCCGTCGGGCTGGCGTTCGCCGCTCGCGCACTGGCGAGCCTTCGCAGCTGGGCTCGCGGACCTGTCGTGCTGGCTCAACTCATCCAGCTCGGAGTGGCCTGGAGCTTTCGCGGGCACGACACCAACTGGGTGGCGCTGCTGCTGGCGGTGCCGGCGGTCGGCGTCCTCATGGTCGTACTCGCTCCGGCTACGACCGCGCTGCTGTACCGCGGCAGCGCGGATGACGACACCGTCTCGTCGAGCTAGCCCGGCTGACCGGGCCAGAGTCCGACTTCGCCGGCTTTGCGCGTCAGCGCTGGTGTGCCTGGCCGCTGCCTAGGCGGCGGCCCGCTTGGTCTCGGCGAAGATCACCGCGATCTCGTCGATCTTGGCGAGGAGCTGGTCGGCCGTGTCGGCGTCGAAACTGCCCTTTGCGCCGGAGGCGCCGGCCAGCTTGGTCGCCTCGTTGAACAGCGAGTGCAGATGAGGGTACTGCTCGAAGTGCGGCTGCTTGAAGTAGTCGGTCCACAGCACCCACAGGTGGTCCTTGACGAGTTGCGCCCGCTCTTCCTTGATCATCGTCGCTCGGGTGCGGAAGTCGGGGTCGTCGTTGCCGGCGACCTTTCCGATGATGCCCTTGATTGACTCCGCTTCGATTCGTGCTTGGGCGGGGTCGTAGACGCCGCACGGGAGATCACAGTGGGCGGAGACTTCGATGGTTGGGGCGAGAAAGCGGGCGAGCATCGACAGGTTCCTCTCGGTCGGCAGATCCTCGAACTTGCAAGACTAGGGTCGACATTACTCGGCGTACGAGGTGGTGCGGTGAACCAGCCGGCCTTCGGCTTCGCGGTGGTCGTGGGGGAGTCGATGGAGCCGACGCTGCGCGCGGGTGACCGGCTGCTGGTCCGGTACGGCGCCTCGCCACACCCTGGTCGGCTGGTCGTGGTCAGGCTGCCCGGGCGGCCGATCGCCGTCAAGCGCGCGATCCGTCGAGAAGCCAACGGATGGTGGGTCGAGGGGGACAACCCGATGCGCGGCGTCGACTCTCGGACCGTGGGTGTCATTGCCGATTCAGACGTGGTGGCCCGCGTGGTCTGCCGGGTCTGGCCGCCGGTGCGTCGGCGGCGTACGCCTGCCGCGGTGTCGCGGTAGACGGTTGCTGTGAGCGGCGGTTCGCCGTACTTCTGCCGCCACGTCGCGGGTGGATGGTTGCTGCGGTCGGCTCTGAATAGGCTGGTGCGATGCTCGCTGTGTACGCCGCGCAGATCGATCCGGACGACCCGCTGGCCGGCCTTGTGGTGGGGGAGCGTCCGGAGCCAGCTGTGCCTGCCGGGTGGGCCCTCGTCGACGTCAGGGCTGCCGCGCTGAACCACCACGACGTGTGGGCGCTGCGTGGAGTCGGGCTGCCCGAGGAGCGGTTGCCGATGATCCTCGGGTGCGACGCCGCCGGTGTCGACGACGAGGGAAACGAGGTGGTGGTTCACGCGGTCATCACTGACCCTGACTGGGTCGGGGACGAGACCCTCGACCCCAAGCGGTCGCTGCTTTCCGAGCGGCACCCGGGCACGCTCGCCCAGCGGGTCGCCGTACCGCGTCGCAACCTCGTCCCGAAGCCCGAGTCGCTCAGCTTCGAGGAGGCCGCCTGCCTCCCGACCGCCTGGCTGACGGCCTACCGCATGCTGTTCACGCAGGCGCAGCTGAAGCCAGGTGATGCGGTGCTGGTGCAAGGTGCGGGCGGCGGTGTGTCTACCGCCCTGATCACGCTCGGCAGGGCGGCTGGTCTGCGGGTGCTGGTGACCAGCCGCGACGAGCGCAAACGGGCCAGCGCCCTTGAGCTGGGAGCCTATGACGCCCTGGAGCCCGGTGCCCGGCTGCCGGCTCGGGTCGACGCGGTGATGGAGACGGTCGGCGCGGCGACGTGGAGCCACTCGATCAAGTCACTGCGACCGGGCGGCACGCTGGTGATCTCGGGTACGACGTCTGGTCTCGCCCCAGCGAACGCCGAGCTGACGCGCATCTTCTTCCTGCAGCTGCGGATCCAGGGGTCCACGATGGGTACCCGCACCGAGCTGCAGCAGCTCACCGAGCTGCTCCACGTCAGCGGAGCACGGCCGTTGATCGACCGCGTGCTGCCTCTGGACCAGGCGCGTGAGGGGTTTGCCGCGATGGTTACCGGTGACCTGTTCGGCAAGGTCGTCTTCACCGTCTGACCCGCCCTCGAGAGTTGTCAGACTCCAGTCGGTCTATGGGTCGACTACGTTCTGACAACTCCGAGAGAGGGCTAAGGGTCAGCTGAACGGGGCGTTATACCACTGTCTGCACTCGATGCCCGCGCAGGCCTCCAGCTCGGTGAGCCGGCGCTCGAGGTCGCGCTGCACGTCCGCGTACGCCGGTGTTCCGGCGACGCTGACCATCTGCAGCGGGTCGTGTCGGCGGTCGTAGAGCTCCGTGTCACCGTTGCGCCAGACGAGGAGCGTGTAGCGGTCGGTTCTCACCCCTTGGTACAGCCAGCCCTCCGACGTGTTGTCCCGCGGACCGGCTTCCAGCGGCACGACGCGGTCACGACCATCGGGTACGTCGCCCCGTGCCAACGGCAACAGCGACTGCCCGTCGAGCAGCCGCCGGGGAGCAACATCGGCGATGTCGGCGATCGTCGCGGCAAGGTCGGCGATGGTAACCGCCTGGCTGCGCACGACTCCTTGTGGCAGACCCGGACCGGAGATGATCAGCGGTACTCGGATCGACTGCTCGTACCCCAAGATCTTGGTCTGCCAACGGTGCTCACCTAGCTGCACGCCGTTGTCGGAGGTGAAGATCAAGTAGGTGTTCTCGTACTGGCCGGTGGCTTTGAGCCGCTCCACCAGGTGCGCGACGGCGCGGTCCACCGACTGCAGCGACTCGATCCGGCTGATCCGCGCGTTGTGAAGACCTTCCAACCGCTCAGGGCTGATCAGGGGCAGGTTCTGCATGAACTGGCCCTTGTCGCTCATGTCCGCTTCGTTGATCGACGCGTCGTCGTGGATCACCAGATCCTCGAAGGTCCCGTCGTCGCCGTAAGCCGCTGGCGGCGGTCCCCAGCAGGTGTGCGGAGAATCCTCCGGCACCGTCCGCGCGACGCACTCCGTATGGGGAGTGATGTAGGAGGTCCACATGAAGAACGGCCGGTCGCTGTCGGCGTACAGGTCGACCAGGTCGGTCGAGCGGGAGTCGAAGAGGTCGGTCTGATAGACGCGGGAATGGGTGACGAGCCGCCCGCCCTGGTTGGTGGTGACCCGGTGGTAGTCGTAGACGGTGGCGATCGAACCCATCCAGTAGTCCCACCCGGGGGGGATCTCGTACTCGTCCCGGCCGCCGTACTCGTTGAGGTACTTGCCCAGGAACGCTGTCTCGTAGCCGCCGTCGTGCAGCCAGACCGGCAAGGTGTTCGTGCCGTCGAGTTTGTAGTACCCCCCGCGCGGCCACGCGTTCCCCTGGACGCCGTTGTTGTGAGAGTACTGGCCCGTCAGCAACTGGGCCCGCGCGGGACAGCACAGCGGGTACGGCGACAGCATCTGTTCGAACGTCACACCCCGAGCGGCCAGCAGGTTCAGCGTGTTGGGCATGTACTGGAGGTCGTCGAGCCGCATGTCGTCGGTCATGATCACGATGACGTTGGGCCCCGTCGTCGGCGGGTCAACCTGCTTCCCGAGACTCGCCAACCCCACAGCGGTAAGGAGCAGCAGACCCGCAACCAACCGTCCACCTAGTTTGGTCGTGAGCCGCCGGGTCACTGTGGCGTCGCAGTCGGAGTCACTGTGGCGTCTCAGTCGGAGTCATCGAGGCGGGCCAGCCAGGTGGCGAACCGCTCGACCGCCGTCTCGAACTCCGGGTTGAGGTCGACGAACTCCTGGAGCCGGTCAGCCAGCCACCCGAGCGACACCTCGTCAGTGCCCCGTCGGTCAAGCAGCTCTTCGATGCCCCTATCGGTGAAGTACATCCGCTGCTCAGGCGAAGGCCGAGTCGAGCAGCGCGCGGAGTTCTTCTTGGTGCACCGACAACTGGCCGACCGATGGTGCCGACGACTCCTTGCGCGACACCCCGTTGAAGGGGATGTCACCGAGCTCGGTTGCCAGGTTGAGTTTCATGTGCGGCCATGGCCCCATGTTCGCCGGCTCGTCCTGCACCCACCGAATCTCCTTGACGTTCGGGTACCGGTCAAGCTCGGCCTTCACCTCCTCCACCGGACGCGGGTAGAGCTGCTCGAGCCGGGCGATGGCCGTACTCGCGCCGTCGTCCCCTCGTCGGTGGCGCTCCGACCGCAGGTCCCAGGTGATGCGCCCAGAGCACAACAGCAGCCGCTCGACCGCCGCCGGGTCGCTGACGTCGTCTCCGATGACCGGGCGGAAGCTGCCGCTGGTGAAGTCAGCGGGTTGCGATGCGGCGTCCTTGCGCTTCAGCATCGACTTCGGGGTGAACACGATGAGCGGCCGGTGACTCTGGCCGAGTGAGTGCTGCCGGAGCAGATGGAAGTAGCTGGCCGGTGTCGAAGGCTGCGCGACGGTGAAGGCGTCGTCGGCAGCCAGGGTCAGGAAGCGCTCGATGCGGGCGGAGGAGTGGTCGGGTCCTTGACCCTCGTAGCCGTGCGGCAGCAGCAGCACCACGCCGGAGTGCTGCTGCCACTTGGCCTGACCGGACGAGATGAACTCGTCGATCACGATCTGGGCGCCGTTGACGAAGTCGCCGAACTGGGCCTCCCAGAGCGTGAGTGCCTCGGGCCGAGCGACGGAGTAGCCGTACTCGAAGCCCATCGCGGCGTACTCCGACAACAGAGAGTCATAGGCGTAGAACTGCGCTTGGTCGACGGTGAGGTTCTGCAGCGGCGTCCACTCCGCCGCCGTACGCCGGTCGATGATCGTCGCGAACCGCTGCACGAAGGTGCCCCGACGAGAGTCCTGGCCGGACAGGCGCACCGGCCTGCCCTGCATGAGCAGCGATCCGAGGGCCAAGATCTCGCCGGTGCCCCAGTCGATCGGCCCATCGGTGATGGCGGCTGCTCGTCGCTGCAGCTGCGGGAGCACCTTGGGGTGGACAGTGAAACCCTCGGGCGCGCTCACGTGTGCGTCGGCTATGCGCTTGAGCACCTCTCGCGAGATCGCTGTGTCGCAGCTGCCGGCTGCCGCCCCCTTGGCGGGGTACTCCGGCACGGTGACGTAGTCGTCGGCTGTCTTCGCCTCCCGCACCTCCGCGAAAACCCGTTCCAGCTGCTGCTGGTAGTCCTTCATCGCACCTTCGGCTTCGTCCAGCGTGATGTCGCCACGGCCGATCAGCGCCTCGGTGTACAGCTTGCGCACCGACCGCTTGTGCTCGATCAGGTCATACATGAGTGGCTGGGTGTACGACGGGTCGTCGCCCTCGTTGTGACCGCGGCGCCGGTAGCACACCAGGTCGATCACGACGTCCTTGTTGAACGCCTGGCGGTACTCAAAGGCAAGCTGCGCCACCCGCATACAGGCCTCCGGGTCGTCACCGTTGACGTGGAAGATCGGCGCTTGCACCATCCGGGCGACGTCGGTGGCGTACAGCGAGGAGCGAGACGACGAGGGCGACGTGGTGAAGCCGACCTGGTTGTTGACGACGACGTGGATGGTGCCCCCGGTGCGGTAGCCCCGCAGCTGTGACAGGTTCAACGTCTCCGCGACGACGCCCTGCCCGGCGAAGGCCGCATCACCGTGTACGAGCAACGGCAGCACGGGATACTCAGCGCCGCGGTTCAGCAGGTCCTGCTTGGCCCGGGCGATGCCCTCCAGGACCGGGTCGACGGCTTCGAGGTGGGACGGGTTCGCCGCCACCGACACCTTGACCTTCGCCCCCAGGCTGGAGGTGAACTCGCCCTCGGCGCCAAGGTGGTACTTGACGTCTCCGGATCCCTGGACGGTGCGCGGATCGATGTTGCCCTCGAACTCGCGGAAGATCTGGGAGTACCGCTTGCCGACGATGTTGGCGAGCACGTTGAGCCGCCCACGGTGTGCCATGCCGATCGTCACTTCGTCGAGCGAGGCGTCGGCGGCCGCCGCACAGATCTCGTCAAGCAGCGGGATGGTGGTCTCTCCGCCCTCGAGGCTGAAGCGCTTTTGGCCGACGAACTTCGTCTGCAGGAACGTCTCGAACGCCTCGGCCTGGTTGAGCTTGTGCAAGATGCGCAGCTGCTCCTCGCGCGGCGGCTTCTCGTGCGGGCGCTCGACCCGTTCTTGGATCCAGCGGCGCTGGTCGGGGTCTTGGATGTGCATGTACTCGATGCCGGTCGTTCGGCAGTACGAGTCGCGCAAGATGCCCAGGATGTGCCGCAGCTTCATGAAGCGCCGACCGCCGAAGTTCCCGGTCGCGAACTCCCGGTCGAGGTCCCACAGGGTGAGGCCGTGCGTCGCGATATCGAGGTCAGGGTGGCTGCGCTGCTGGTACTCCAACGGGTCGGTGTCGGCCATGATGTGTCCACGCACCCGGTAGGAATGGATCATCTCCAAGACGCGGGCTTGCTTGCTGACCTCGTCCTCATGGTTGGCCGAAAGGTCGGACGCCCACCGGATGGGCTCGTACGGGATACGCAGCGCCCGAAAGATCTCGTCGTAGAAGTGGTCCTCGCCCAGGAGCAGGGCATGCAACCGGCGCAGGAACTCCCCGGACTGCGCACCTTGGATGATGCGGTGGTCGTAGGTCGACGTCAGCGTCATGACCTTGCTCACCGCGTTCCGGGCGAGGGTCTCCTCGCTGGCTCCCTGGTACTCCGCGGGATAGTCCATCGCGCCGACCCCGAGGATGCACCCTTGGCCAACCATCAGCCGAGGCACCGAGTGATTGGTGCCGATGGTCCCCGGGTTGGTCAGGCTGATCGTGGTGCCCTGGAAGTCCTCAATCGTGAGCTTGTTGTCCCGAGTGCGGCGGACGACGTCTTCGTAGGCGCTCCAAAAGCCAGCGAACGACAAGCCCTCGGCCGCCTTGATCGACGGCACCAGCAGCTGCCGGGTGCCGTCCGGCTTCTGTACGTCGATCGCGAGCCCCAGATTGACGTGCGCGGGCTTGACCACGTTCGGCTTGCCCTCGACGAGCTCGAAGCCGTAGTTCATCTCCGGCATCGTCTTCAGCGCCTTCACCAGAGCGAACCCGATGATGTGCGTGAACGACACCTTGCCACCGCGCGCACGGGCGAGGTGGTTGTTGATGACGACGCGGTTGTCGATGAGCAGCTTGACGGGCACGGTCCGCACACTGGTCGCCGTGGGCACCGACAGGCTGGTGTCCATGTTGGCCACCGTTCGCGCCGAGGCTCCCTTGAGAACAACCCGCTGCGACTCTTCGGAGTCTTCGGACGTCTCGGCTGGGGCCGGTTGGTCTTTGGGCACCGGCCCGGCTGCGCTAGCGGCCCGCGCCGGCTGCGGCTTATCGCCCTTGTGCGCTTCCGCTGGAGACACCGCCGAGGCAGCTGCGGACCCCGTGAGAGCAGCAGGTGACAGGCTGGGTGCGGTGGCTTGCGGCACCGGCTGCTCAGCACGGGGTGCGGGCTGAGCGGGGGGCGCTGGCTGCTTGGCTGCCGGTGTCGGCGTCGAGTGACCGTTGGAGGTCGACGCGCTGTTTGAGCCAGCCTTCTTCGGTGCTGCCGTGGTCGACACAGCTGACGTCGGGTCGGCTGACGTCGGGTCTGCTGACGTGGGGTCTGGTGACGAGCGATCGGCAAAGAGCTCTCGCCATGCCTCGTCGACTGAGTCCGGGTCGGCCACGAACTTGTCGTACATCTCGTCGACGAGCCACTCGTTGGGCCCGAAACTTGCCAGGGGGCTCTCTTGCGAAGATTGGGACACGGCCTTTAGTTTCGCCTCTTCCGCTGCGGCGCCTGCATGGACAGCTTCAAGGCTAACCCCCCGGCTCCCTCCATGGGCAGCGCAGACAGTGGTGGCTGTCTTCGAGGACACCAGGAGGGGCCGCCCTTTTCGGACAGCCCCTCGTGGTGGACGTACGTCCGCAGCAGGCGCTGGTTACAGGCCTGACCTGCTGAACCCGACCTTCGCGACGCCGAGGTCGATGACCGTCCCCTCGTTGGTCCCTCCGAGCAGCGTGACTCGAAGCTGCGTGACCTGAATAGTCAACTTCGTGCGCTTGACGATGTTGCGCTCAAGCTTGGCGAGGTTGGCGACCCGGATCACGCCATCGCTGCCAAAGCGCTGGGGCTCGCCGTTGAGAGTCACACCGAGGATGTGGCTGCCCTTGACGTCCTTGGTGATTCCTTCACCTCGAACGAAGTGGACGTTGGCCCGTCCAACGATTCCGGAAACCGCGAGTACGCGGTTGGTTCCTTCTCCGATGCGCACGCGCTCGACTCGGCCGCGCTCGTAACCCGAGGCTCTCAACCGCGTCTGGTCTGCCGACTGGTCAGCATGCAGACCCTTGGCGACGACTCCGTTGACGATGACCTTGGGGTTGGCCCTGGCAATGTCCCTGCTGATGACTGCGCCGTCAGTGCCCTGGCATGGCATCACGATGTAAGGGGTCCTGCCGCTCGTGACGCGGCCGCCAGCAGCGGTGGCCTTCGATGCGTAGGCGGACCCTCTGAAGAGGCCGGAAACCACGCCGCCATTGATCGTCGCCCGCGAGTGCGCGAGGAAGACAACCGTGTCGCTTGCGAGCAGCTTGATCCGGAGTGCATCAGCTTGGGCAGACGCGCCATTGGCGTCCTGCGCCGTCTTCTTTGGTCCGACAGAGATCTCCGCCACCCCAGGCACCTCGATGACCGGATTGTCGGCCGTTGGCCCGCCCGGGGTCGTCACACCGGGAACTCCACCTTCTCCGTCTGGATCGACGGTGATCGAGAGGACACTTGTGCGCGTGGCCGCGTGGAAGCCGTTTGTGTCGTGGAAAGCGCGAGACGTCGACGTGATGCCGTTGATGGTGGCGGTGCTCGGTGTCGTAGCGTCTCCGATCGCGACCGACGCGATCCTGTTACGCGCCCAAGAGGAAACAACACCGTCGGCGCTCTTGGTGGTCCAGACCCGTGTCGCGGCGTCCTTTGTGCTGATCAGTGGCGCGGCGTCGGCAGTCGCCTCGGCGTTCGTCTTGTTCTTGCCGGCCAGGTTCGTGCAACCGATCACCTGGAAGGCGCTTTGGTCTGAGCTAGCCGGTACCTGGCCGCCCTTGACTCGGGTGGCATAGCCGGAGGCTTCCATCGCGAAGTTGGTAGGAGTAAGCGTGCCGGCGGCCGCGGCGAAGCTTGCCTGAGCTGGCGACGTCATGAAAAGCAGCCCGGTGGCTGCGACGGAGAGAGAGACTCCGGTGGTAAACACCTTATGGCTCATTTGAGGCTCCAAGGGACGATTGTTACGAATGGTGAACTGCAGGTTACATACAGTTACTGAACGAGCCAAGCCTTACGGGCGTAACGGGTTTCCTGGCAGTTTTTTATGTGTCAGTTCTGAAATCCACGCATACCGGGCGGAACAGGCGCGGACGGCATCAGCGTGTCGTATAAAAGAGAAAGGGTCGCAGACCTCGGCGCCCCCGGCAGGATTCGAACCTGCGCTCCCGCCTCCGGAGGGCGGTGCTCTATCCCCTGAGCTACGGGGGCTCACCCGGCGCCCCACAGGGTAGCAGCGGCTCCCCACTACCCCTTCGGACTTGTCAGACTCCAGTCGACCTATGGGTCGACTACGTTCTGACAACTCGCGGTAGGGAGGGGGAGCGGTGCCACCGATACGATGGATTGGTGACCCCCGAGGAGCTTTCCAGGACGCTCGTCGGCGCCTTGACGTCGCTCACCGAGCGCGGAGTCGTCGCGTTGGACGGCGGCGTGCCCTCCTCCGTCACGGTCGAACGTCCCAAGAACAAGGCCCACGGCGACTACGCCACCAACATCGCGTTGCAGTTGTCCAAGCAGGCGTCCCTTCCGCCACGGGTGCTTGCTGACGCCCTGGCGAAGGAGCTTCAGCATGCCGACGGCATAGCGGCGGCCGATGTAGCGGGGCCAGGCTTCCTCAACATCACCGTTTCCGCGGCGGCACAAGGCGAGGTGGCTCGAGCGATCGTCGAGGCCGGTGCGACGTACGGCACCTCTACGCGCCTCGCTGGCAACCGGATCAATCTCGAGTTCGTCTCGGCCAATCCGACCGGACCCATCCACATCGGCACTGGTCGGTGGGCGCCGGTCGGAGACAGCCTCGCCAGGGTGTTCACCGCACTCGGCGCCGACGTAACCCGCGAGTACTACTTCAACGACCACGGAGCGCAGATCGACAGGTTCTGCCGGTCGCTGCTGGCTGTCGCGCGCGGACAGGAGCCTCCTGAGGACGGGTACGTCGGCAACTACCTCGTCGACATCGCCGACCAGGTCGTCGCCGGCCACCCGGGCGTGCTCGAACTCCCCGACGACGAGGCCAAGGAGGTCTTCCGGCACCAGGGTGTCGAGCTCATGTTCGCTGACATCAAGCGGACGTTGCACGACTTCGGGGTCGACTTCGACGTCTACACCCACCAGCAAACACTGCACGACAGCGGTGCCGTCGAGCGGGCGATCGACCGGCTGCGCGAGATGGGCAACGTCTACGAGGCCGACGGCGCTGTTTGGCTGCGCACGCAGAAGTACGGCGACGACAAGGACCGCGTGATCATCCGGTCCACCGGCGCGCCGGCGTACATCGCCGCCGACCTGGCGTACTACCTCGACAAGCGGGAGCGCGGTTTCGATCTCGTCGTGATCATGCTCGGCGCCGACCACCACGGATACGTCGGGCGACTGCTGGCCATGTGCCAAGCGTTCGGCGATACCCCGCACGAGAACCTCGAGGTCCTCATCGGGCAGATGGTCAACGTCGTCCGGGACGGCAAACCGGTGCGGATGGCCAAGCGGGCGGGATCGGTGGTCACCATCGACGACCTGATCGAAGCGCTGGGGGTGGACGCGGCGCGGTACGCGCTGGTCCGCTACTCCACCGACTCCAACATCGACATCGACCTGGCGCTGTGGACCAGCGCCAGCAACGACAACCCGGTGTACTACGTGCAGTACGCGTCAGCTCGGCTGGCCTCGATCCTGCGCAACGCCACCGAGCTGGGGATAGCGTGGTCCGCGGCGGACTTCGACCCGTCCCTCCTCGCCGACGACCGCGAGGGAGACCTGCTGCGGGCGCTGGCTGAGTTCCCCCGGGTGGTGTCCGCAGTGGCTGACCTGCGCCAGCCGCACCGGCTCGCCCGGTACCTCGAAGCCACCGCCTCGACCTTCCACAAGTTCTACGACGTCTGCCGGGTGCTGCCGCTGGGCGATGAAGAGCCGACCGACCTGCACCGGGCTCGCCTGTTGCTGGTCGAGGCAACCCGGACCGTCTTCGTCACCGGCCTCGGGCTGCTTGGCGTCTCAGCGCCCGAGCGCATGTGAAGCAGGTGCGACGTGGCTGAGGTGCGCGAGGTTATGGTTCCGTCGACACACCCCAGCAACCCGTCGTGGCTGTCGCCACCAGCCGACCCCAACCTGCTCCAGCCGGAGCTGTGGGCCGGTTCGGTGCGTAAGACGGCCGGGGAGCTGTCGGTCGCCGGTGTCCCGGTCGGTCAGCTCGCCGAGGAGTTCGGCACCCCCTGCTTCGTCGTTGACGAGGACGACCTCCGGCACCGCGCCAGAGCCTTCAAGCAGGCTTTCGCCGGCACGGATGTGTACTACGCAGCCAAGGCCTTCGCCTGCCTCGCCGTTGTGCGCTGGGTCAAGGAGGAGGGGTTGAGCCTCGACGTGTGCTCCGGCGGGGAGCTCACTGTTGCGCTGCGGGCTGGCATGGATCCCGAGCGCATCGCGTTCCACGGCAACAACAAGAGCGTCGTCGAGCTGACCCGGGCGGTGGAGGCCGGGGTGGGCAGAGTCGTCGTCGACTCGGCCGCGGAGATCGACCGGCTTGCCGAGATCGCGGCGGAGCGGGGGGTTCGCCAGCGGGTCCTGATCAGGGTCACCGCCGGGGTGGAGGCGCACACCCACGAATACATCGCGACGGCGCACGACGACCAGAAGTTCGGGTTCTCGATCGGCGGCGGCGACGCCGTCCAGGCGATTCAGGCTGTTGCCGCCCGCCCGAGCCTGGAGCTGCGGGGTCTGCACTCCCACATCGGCTCACAGATCTTCGACACCGCCGGTTTCGAGGTCGCCGTACGCCGAGTGCTGGCCCTGCATGCGCGGTGTCTGTCGGCTGGGCTCTCCCTTCCGGAACTCAACGTCGGCGGTGGGTTTGGCATCGCCTACACCACCCAGGACGACCCGGCCCCACCGGCTGCACTGGCGGCGGGCATCGGGTCGATCATCGACCGAGAGTGCCGGGCCCTCGGTATCGACGTCCCGCGGCTGGCGATCGAACCGGGCCGCGCCATCGCCGGTCCGTCGACGTTCACCCTCTACACCGTCGGGACGGTGAAGCGGGTGCAGCTCGCCGGTGGCCGGAGCCGGCTGTACGTCGCTGTCGACGGCGGCATGAGCGACAACCTCCGCGCGGCGCTCTATGGCGCGGACTTCTCCTGCACACTCGCGTCCCGCCGGTCAGGTGCGGCCCCGGTGTTGTCGCGAGTGGTGGGCAAGCACTGCGAGGCCGGTGACGTCGTGGTGAGGGACGAGTTCCTTCCGAGCGACATCACCGCAGGAGACCTGCTCGCCGTACCGGCGACCGGGGCGTATTGCCGCTCGCTGGCGAGCACCTACAACCACGTGCCGCGTGCGCCCGTGGTCGCGGTTCGAGACGGCCGCGCTCGGCTGATCGTGCGGCGTGACACCGAGGCTGACCTGCTGCGGTGGGATGTCGACGAGACCGAAGTGTCGCCCAACCAGTGACCGCTCCGACGGGGACCGGGGCGTCACCGTGGCGCGGCGTCATCGAGGAGTACCGCGACTGGCTGCCGGTCAGCGCCGAGACTCCGGTGGTGACGCTCGGAGAGGGCGGCACCCCTCTCGTCGAGTCGGGTTGGCTGTCGGCGAAGACCCGGTGCTCGGTGTGGCTGAAGGTCGAGGCGAACAACCCGACCGGCTCGTTCAAGGACCGGGGGATGACGGTGGCGGTGTCCTCCGCCCTCGAGCAGGGCGCAACGGCGGTCGTGTGCGCGTCGACGGGCAACACCGCGGCCTCGATGGCGGCGTACTCCTCGCGGGCGGGCCTGCGACCGCTCGTGCTCGTGCCGCACGGCAAGATCGCGCCCGGCAAGGTCGCGCAGGCGATCATGTACGGCGCTCGGCTCATCGCGGTGCGCGGCGGCTTCGACTCCTGCCTCGAGGTCGCTCGGGCGCTGGCGAAGGACTATCCGGTCTCGTTGGTGAACTCCGTCAACCCGATGCGGCTGGAGGGGCAGAAGACCGCAGCGTTCGAGATCGTCGACGCACTTCACGACTGCCCCGACGTGCACGTCGTGCCGGTCGGCAACGCCGGGAACATCAGCGCGTACTGGAAGGGGTTCCGGGAGTACGCCGAGGCCGGTCGCGTGTCGACTCCGCCGGCGCTGTGGGGCTTCCAGGCCGAAGGCGCGGCGCCGTTGGTGTCGGGCCAGGTCGTGCGCGATCCCGAGACGCTGGCGACGGCGATTCGAGTGGGCAACCCGGCCTCCTGGCTGCTCGCCGAAGCCGCCCGAGACGAGTCGGGCGGGGTGATCGAGGCAGTGTCTGATCGCCAGATCCTGCAGGCCCAGCAGGACCTGGCGGTTCGGGACGGGGTGTTCGTCGAACCGGCATCCGCTGCCGGCGTCGCGGGGCTGCTGGCCCGCTGGGCGGCCGGGAAGGTCCGCCCGGGACTGACGATCACGGTGACCGTGACCGGCCACGGGCTCAAGGACATCGACACTGCGCTGGATTTCCGCGGCGCGGTCACGGAGGTGGTCGTCGACGCCGACGTCGACCAGGCTGCTGCTGCTGCCGATCTCGTCTCCGCCTGATGTCGCAGTTCGGGACCGGCAGCGTCGCGATTCGGGCTCCGGCGACCTGCGCAAACCTGGGTCCGGGCTTCGACAGCTTCGGGCTGGCCGTCGGCCGGTATGACGTCGTGCGAGCCGCGGTGGCTTCGAGTGGCGTGGATGTCGAGGTCACCGGCGAAGGCGCTGACGCCATACCCCGCGACGAGTCGCACCTGGTGGTCCGCTCGATGCGAGCGACCTTCGACACCCTTGGCGTGCCGCAGCCTGGCCTGCGGCTGTCGTGCGTCAACGAGGTGCCGCACCGCCGAGGGCTCGGCTCTTCGGCGGCGGCCATCGTCGCGGGCATCCAGTCGGCTGTGGCGTTGACGCTCGACGCGACGCTCGACCTGGGCACGGCGCTCACGTTGGCCGCCTCGCTCGAGGGGCACCCCGACAATGTCGCTGCCTGCCTGCTGGGCGGCTTCACGGTGGCCTGGACCGCCGGGGGGCAGACCAGGGCGGTAGCGCTCGACGTACACCCCGACGTTTCCCCCGTCGTCTTCGTGCCACCAACGTCGCTGGCCACCGAGGTTGCGCGTAACCTCCTGCCGGAGCGGGTGACGCACGTCGACGCCGGGCTGAACGCCGGCCGCGCGGGGCTGCTGGTCGCGGCGCTCACCCAGCACCCGCAGGAACTGCTCGCGGCCACCGAGGACCGGCTGCACCAGCCGTTTCGGCGTACGGCGATGCCCGCGTCGTTCGCGCTGATGGACGCCTTGCGTGCCGCCGGTGTCGCCGCCGTACTCTCCGGGTCCGGTCCCGCGGTGCTCGCACTGAGCACACCCACCGATCCCGTCGAGCCGCGCCGCTGGACTCCAGCCGGCTGGCGGTGCCTGGAACTGCCCGTCGCCTCCGCAGCCGCAGCCGCAGCCGCTCCCGCCGCCGTTGAGAGTTGTCAGAACGTAGTCGACCTATAGGTGGAATGGAGTCTGACAGGTGGGTGGGAACTCAGGGGAATGCGGCGTGTTGGCGCCGTGTTGACCAGGGTGTTAGGACAGACCGACGAAGTTAGTGCTACTGTCTGAGTCGCATCGGCCAGACTGTGAGCCGGTCTCCTCTTGCGGATCGCAGAGATCGTTCAGCACCCTTCCCGGCGTGAGCCACGCGGTATCCCGCGTTGGCGCAAGCCGGAGCAGACGACCGCTGATCATCCGCGAGTTACCTCTATCACCGCGGCGCAATCTGACTGCGCACCAGACGTGGGAAGGACCTCACGTGACGGAAACTTCTGAAGCCACTCCAGCCGCAGCTGCCGGGACGACCGAGACAGCGAGCCGCAAGAAGTCGGGTGGCCTCAACTCGATGCTGTTGCCGGAACTCAAGCAGCTCGCCGGCAGCCTTGGCATCAAAGGCACCGGGGGCATGCGCAAGAGCGCCCTCGTCGCCGCCATCAGCTCGGCCCAAAGCGGCAACTCCGCACCGAGCAGCAGCTCCGGAAGCAGCAATCCATCCGCGCCGTCGACCAACGGCCAGCGTGACGACAACGGTCGCAGCGGTCAGCCCATCGGCGATGTGCGCTCGTTCTCCGACTCAGGTCCGGGCTCCGCCGGCCGACAGGAGCCGTCCTCGCCGCGAGGCTTGGAGGACAACCCGAGCCGGTCCGATCAACGATCCGGACAGCAGGCCGACCAGCAGCGCAACAGCCAACTCCAAAGCCAGCAGCAGGG
This sequence comes from Nocardioidaceae bacterium, assembly GCA_030447865.1. Lineage (GTDB taxonomy): Bacteria > Actinomycetota > Actinomycetes > Propionibacteriales > Nocardioidaceae > JAUJOE01. Next base: position 53,778 of record JAUJOD010000005.1, on the reverse strand, counting down.
CAGCCAGCAGCAAGGCAGCCAGCACGGCTCCGTACGCGACCGCAGTAATGGGTCGGGCAACGGCCAAGGGCAAAGCTCATCGGGACAGGGCCAACACCAAAACTCGGGCCAGAACCAAGGCTCCGGCCAAAACCAGAGCTCCAACCGGGACGGCTACCGCGACGACGATCGCGGTGGGCGCAGCCGCAGCCGCAGCCGCAACCGGAACCGCGACCGCAACTACCGCGACCGCGACAAGCGGCGCGAGGGCGGCGACAGCGAGCCCCAGGTGAGCGACGACGACGTCCTGATCCCCGCTGCTGGCATCCTCGACCTCCTCGACAACTACGCCTTCGTGCGCACGAGCGGCTACCTACCGGGTCCCAACGACGTCTACGTGGCCTTGTCAATGGTCCGCAAGTACGGGTTGCGCAAAGGTGACGCCATCACCGGCGCCGTGCGCCAAAGCCGCGACGGGGAGCGGCGCGAGAAGTTCAACCCGATGGTGCGCATCGACACCGTCAACGGGGCCGAGCCGGAGGCGTCGCGCAACCGGGTCGAGTTCGCCAAGCTGACGCCGCTGTATGCCGCTGACCGGCTCCGGCTCGAGACCGAGCCAGGTCAGCTCACAACCCGGCTGATCGACATCGTGGCCCCGATCGGCAAGGGGCAGCGTGGGCTGATCGTGTCGCCGTCGAAGGCGGGCAAGACGCTCGTCATGCAGGCGATCGCGAACGCCATCACGACCAACAACCCCGAGTGCCACATGATGGTGGTCCTCGTCGACGAGCGACCCGAAGAGGTCACCGACATGCAGCGCGCCGTCAAGGGCGAGGTCGTCGCGTCGACGTTCGACCGGCCGGCCGACGACCACACCACGGTGGCGGAGCTGGCGATCGAGCGCGCGAAGCGCCTCGTCGAGCTGGGCCACGACGTCGTCGTACTGCTCGACTCGATCACCCGGTTGGGTCGCGCCTACAACCTCGCAGCTCCCGCCAGTGGGCGGATCCTCTCCGGTGGTGTCGACTCCTCAGCGCTGTATCCGCCGAAGCGGTTCTTCGGTGCGGCGCGCAACATCGAGGACGGCGGCTCGCTGACCATCCTGGCGACCGCGCTGATCGAGACCGGGTCCAAGATGGACGAGGTCATCTTCGAGGAGTTCAAGGGCACCGGAAACATGGAACTTCGGCTGCGCCGCGAGTACGCCGACAAGCGCATCTTCCCAGCGATCGACGTTGACGCCTCCGGTACCCGCCGTGAGGAGCTGCTGATGAGCAAGGACGAGCTGCAGATCGTGTGGAAGCTACGCCGGGTCTTGTCGGCGCTCGAAGGTCAACAAGCGCTCGAGCTGCTGCTCAGTAAGCTCAAGTCGACAAAGACCAACATCGAGTTCCTCATGCAGGTCAACAAGACCACGCCGAGCGCGGCCGGTCTTGCCGGCGCGGACGACGACTGAGAGGAAGCACACCGAATGAAGAAGAACATCCACCCCGAGTACGTCGAGACGCAGGTCACCTGCACCTGCGGTAACTCGTTCACCACCCGCAGTACCGCCACCCAGGGCCGTTTGCACGCCGACGTGTGCTCGAACTGTCACCCGTTCTACACCGGCAAGCAGAAGATCCTCGACACCGGTGGTCGCGTCGCGCGCTTCGAGGCCCGCTACGCCAAGAAGGCTGCCAAGTAGCTCGGCTCGGCGCCCACCCTCGCCCTTTTCGGCTGAGGGTCGGCGCCGCTGCCATGCCCGAAACTACTTCGCTGATGAGGTAAACCATGTTCGAAGCCGTCGACGCGCTCGTGGAGGAGCACGCCGCGCTCGAGCAGCGGATGACGGCTCCGGACGCGTTCTCCGATCCCGTCCTCTCGCGGCAGCTGAACCAGCGGTACGCCGCGCTGACCGCCGTTGTCCGCGCCTATCAGGAGTGGCGGGCGACGCTGGGCGACTTGCAGGCCGCCCAGGAGCTGACCGAAGAGGAGCCGAGCTTCGTCGCAGAGGTTGATCGCCTCGATGCACAGCGGCTTGAGCTGGAGGAGCGGTTACGACACCTACTCGTCCCGCGAGACCCTGTCGACGGCAAGGACGCGCTGCTGGAGATCAAGGCCGGTGAGGGAGGTGAAGAGTCGGCGCTGTTTGCCAGTGACCTGTTGCGGATGTACTCCCGGTACGCCGAGCGGCGCGGCTGGCGGACCGAGGTGCTCGACGAGACACTGAGCGACCTCGGCGGTGTCAAGAGCGTCACGCTGGCCGTCAAGGCCAAGGGCGTGCCCGAGCCGGGCGAGGCGCCGTTCGCGCTGCTGAAGTTTGAAGGTGGCGTGCACCGGGTGCAGCGGGTCCCGGTGACCGAGTCGCAGGGCCGCATCCACACCTCGGCCGCCGGTGTGCTCGTGATGCCGGAAGCGGAACCGGTCGACGTAACGATCGACGAGAACGACCTGCGTATCGACGTCTTCCGCTCCTCAGGCCCTGGTGGGCAGAGCGTGAACACCACCGACTCCGCCGTCCGCATCACTCACGTGCCTACCGGCATCGTCGTGTCGTGCCAGAACGAGAAGAGCCAGCTGCAGAACCGCGAGCAGGCGCTGCGGGTGCTGCGGTCGCGACTGCTCCAGCTCGCCCAGGATGAGGCCGACGCGGAGGCGTCCGACGCTCGCCGCTCGCAGGTACGCACGGTGGATCGGTCCGAGCGCATCCGCACCTACAACTTCGCCGAGAACCGGATTACCGACCACCGGGTCGGCTACAAGGCGTACAACCTCGACCAGTTGCTCGACGGTGACCTGCAGGCGGTCATCGACGCCTGCGTCGCCGCAGATCTCGAGACGAGGCTTGCCGCCGTCGAGACCGCGTCGCCGTGACCAGCAGTGTCCGCGCCGCGCTATCCGAAGCGGCCGACCGACTGACAGCTGTGGGTGTCGAGTCGGGACGCGCCGACGCCGAGGCGCTGCTGGCCTGGGTCACGGGTACACCCAGAAGCCGCCTGCACGCGTTGAGCTGCCTCAGCGACGAGGCGGAGATTGCATTCCGCGCCGCGCTTGCTCGGCGGCAGCGCCGCGAACCGCTGCAGCACATCACCGGACGCGCCGCCTTCCGCCACCTCGACCTGACGGTCGGGCCAGGTGTCTTCATCCCTCGACCGGAGACCGAGGTGATGGCGGGGGTCGCAATCGACGAGCTTCGCAGCCTCGTCAAGACCGCAGCAGCTGAGCCGTTGGCGGTGGATCTGTGCTCGGGGTCAGGCGCTGTTGCCGTGGCGATGGCGACGGAGGCAGCCGGCTGCCGGGTGGTCGCGGTCGAGCTCTCGATGCAGGCGGCTGACTACGCCAGCAGGAATGCGGCCGGCTCCGCGGTCGAGGTGCGCTGCGGCGACATCGCCGACGCCGTCGACGACCTCGTCGGGCAGGCGCAGGTGGTGACCGCGAACCCGCCGTACATCCCGATGGCGGCCTACGAGTCCGTTGCGCTCGAGGCCAGGCAGTTCGACCCTCCGTTGGCGCTGTGGGCCGACGACGACGGTATGCAGATGGTCAGGACGGTTGCCGAGGTGGCCGCGAGAGTGCTGGTAGGCGGCGGACTCGTCCTTTGTGAGCACGCCGACGTGCAGGGCGACAGCGCGCCGGCGGTGTTCGCGGCGAGCGGCCACTGGGTCGACGTTCGCGACTGCCGCGATCTCGCCGGCCGGCCACGGTTCGTGCGCGCGCGCCGGGCGCCCCGCTCCTCAGGAGAGCCTGGCACCATAACCAGGTGAGCACGGTGTACTCCTGCAACGACCCCGTCCAGCGGTCGGCTGGGTTCGGGGAGGCGAAGCTGGCTCTTGCCCGTAGTGGCCTGGTCGTGCTGCCCACCGACACGGTCTACGGTTTGGCGGCCGACGCCTTTGATCCCGCCGGGGTACGTCGACTGCTACGGGCCAAGGGGCGCAGCCGCAAAGTGCCTACGCCCGTCCTGATCGGGAGTCCTGACACCTTGCGCGCCTTGACGACCAACATCAGTGCGGAGGCGCGCGAGTTGGCCGACGCGTTCTGGCCGGGTGGGTTGACGCTGATTTGTCGCCAGCAGTCGAGCTTGCGCTGGGACCTCGGTGACAGCCGGTCCACGGTCGCCGTACGGATGCCCGATCAGTCCGATGCCATCGACCTGTTGGTCGACAACGGGCCGTTGGCGGTGAGCAGTGCCAACCTGACGACGCACCCGCCCGCCACTACGGTGCAGGAGGCGCAAGCCATGCTGGGTGACGCGGTCGACGTCTACCTCGACGCTGGCCCTACACCGGGCGCCACCCCGTCGACGATCGTCGATGCCACCGGTGAGACGCTCAAAGTGGTCCGAGCCGGTGTGGTGACGACCGACCAGCTGCGTGCGGTCGTGCCATCGATCGATGTGCCCGAGGCCGACTGATGCGCGAGTACGCCTTGGTCTTCATCACCGCGCTGGCGGTGACCTATGTGCTTGCGGTGCCCGCGCGGGAGCTCGCGATGCGAACTCACGCCGTCGCCCGGGTGCGCGACCGCGATGTGCACGAGATACCGATCCCCTACTTCGGGGGGGTGGCGATGTTGGGTGGACTCGTCGCGGCGTTCCTCGTCGCCAGCCAACTGCCGTTCCTCGGCCACTCGCCGGAACGGGACATCATCTACGACGATGCTCAGGCGGTGCTCGTAGGAGCAGCGGTGATGTGCGCCGTGGGCGTCGCCGACGACATCTTTGAGCTCGACTCTGTCACGAAGTTGGCCGGCCAGGTGTTGGCGGCGGGAGTTGTCGTTGTACAGGGCTTTCAGATGGTGTGGCTTCCCTTTCCGGGCGATCAGAGGGGGCTTTCAACGTTCTCGCTCGACCCATCCCAAACCGCGTTGCTCACCGTGCTCGTGATCGTGGCCACGGTCAATGCGGTGAACTTCATCGACGGGCTCGACGGGCTGGCCGCCGGCGTGATCGGCATCGGCGCTGCCGCGTTCTTCTCGTTCTCGGTGTCGCTGGTGTTCGTCAACGGCTTCGAACTGGCGACCACAGCAGCCTTGCTGACCGCAGCGTTGGCGGGGGCCTGCTTCGGGTTCTTGCCGCACAACTTCTTCCCAGCCCGCATGTTCATGGGCGACTCCGGCTCGCTGTTGATCGGCTTCCTGCTGGCATGCTCCGCGATCAGCCTGACGGGTCAGTTCACGAACACCACGCTCAACCAAGGCGTGGGTGGCGCGCAGGCCAGCTTGCTGCCGGCGCTGTTGCCGCTCATTTTGCCGTTCTCGGTGCTGCTCGTGCCGTTCGCTGACTTGGTGCTGGCCGTCGTACGCCGCACTCGCGCCGGCCGGTCGCCGTTCTCACCCGACAAGAAGCACCTGCATCACCGGCTGCTGGAAATCGGCCACTCCCAGCGCCGCGCGGTACTGGTGATGTACCTGTGGGCCGCGCTGGTGGCGTTCGGTGTGGTGGTGGTGAGCCTGTTCTCAGGCTGGTGGTCAGCGGCCGGGCTCAGCGTGATGGCCGCGATAGCCCTGTTGCTTACGTTCGGGGTGCCTGGGCACTCCGGCATCATCAAGCCCGACGAGGCCTGACCCCGCCTCCCTCGCCGACTTGTCAGACTCGAGTCGACCTATGGGTCGACTACGTTCTGACAACTCTGGGCCGCCGCGGACCTGTCAGACTCCAGTCGACCTATGGGTCGACTACGATCTGACAACTCTGAGGTGGGAAGGGGGCGATTTGGTCGCCAGACGGACTTTGTGCTAATTTTCACAAGCAACCCCAGCCCGGGCTTTCGGCCCTGACTTCTGAGGACGGCCGCCATCATGACGACCGACATCATGACGACCGACACCGCGCTCCCGCCGTCACCGCATTGCGGAGTTGCCCAGGACTGGTACGGCGACGTAGCCTCCCGTGTTGCCAGACCCCGCACCGCAGTCAGCCGCAGCGACGGGAGCCACCTAGGTGAGAAGCGATGACGACCACGCGTCATTGCTTCGAGGCGCCGGCGGCCTGCTCGGCATCGGCGCCCTCAACCTTGCCTGCCTGGTGGCCGGGTTTGCCCTCGGTTGGTTCGTTGACGATAGGCTCGGAACAGTCCCCGTCTGGACGCTCGTCGGTCTGGCCGTCGGGGTCACGGCCGGGATCGCGGGCTCATGGGTTCGGATCAGGCAGTCCCTGCGCCCCTGACACCCCTGCGCAGGTCTTGACCGACGAACGAAAGGTCGTCTCGTGAGCCATCCGATCGCGCGAGCCGTCGGCGAGCAGAAGCGAGCCGCACTGCTCGCCCTTGGCATGGCCGCTGCCGGTCTATGGGTGACGGTGCCGATGGGCCGTTGGCAGCTCGGTGTGTTCCTCGCCGTCGGAGTCGTCCTCGGCTTTGTCAACCATGTACTCACTGAGCTGTCGCTGCGGCGTGCAGTCGACAGCGGCGAGATGGTGACGCGAGCGCAGTTCACCACCTCAGCACTGGTGCGGCTGATAGCAGTTTCCTTCGCAGCGGTTGCCGTCACCGTCCTTTTTTGGCCGTACGGCGCCGGAGCGCTCTTCGGGTTGGCCCTATTCCGGTTGATCGCGCTGATCCTCACGGGGATCCCCTTGCTGAGGGAGTTGAAGAAGGCATGATCGGCGACAGCCTGCTCGCCGAGGCAGACATCGAGATCGGCGAGCACAAGACGTTCACATTCCTGAATATGACGTTCAACGCCGACACGATCTGGTCGACCGTCATCGCTGGGCTCGTCGTCATCGGCCTGGGCTTCTGGATGCGGTCGAAGGTCTCGAGCACGAACCCCAGCAAGATCCAGCTGATGTGGGAGGCGGTCGTCGGCGAGGTCACCAGGCAGGTGGAGGAGAACCTCGGCAGAGTCCACCCGTTCGTGGTGCCGTTGGCTATCGCGCTGTTCGTCTTCATCTTGGTCGCCAACTGGTTCGAGATCATTCCCAGCCTCCACCTGCTGCCTGCGCCGACCGCCGACGTCAACCTGACCTACGCACTCGCCTTGTTGGTCATTGTCGGGGTGCACATTTTCAGCGTCCGGGAACGCGGGCTGAAGGGCTACGTCAAGCACTACTTTCAGCCGCATCCCGCCATGTTTCTGCTCAACCTCATCGAGGAACTCGTCAAGCCGGTCACCCTGGCGCTGCGGCTCTTCGGCAACATCTTCGCCGGCGGGATCATGATCGCGATCATCGGCCTCCTCCCGATCTGGGCGTTGTGGGGACCGAACGTGATCTGGAGGTTGTTTGACATGTTCATCGGCCTCATTCAGGCGTTCATCTTCGCGCTGCTGACCGTCATCTACTTCGGGATGGCGAGCGAGGGCCACAGCGCCGCGGACGATGAACGCAAACCAGCCACCGACCCGCAGCCTCAGCTGAGTAAGGGGCACTGACCGGTGAACGGCTTGCTACAGCGTGGCGGCACAGTAGTAAGGACAGGAGCCGGAGACAATCTCCGGCCCTAGGACCAAGGGACAGATAAAGGAGCCAGGACAGACATGGCAGTTAGCAACGAGGCGGTAACGACCGCCGGAGCGTTCATTGGGGGCGGACTTGCCCTCGCCGGCGGCGCTATCGGTGCGGGCATCGGTGACGGTATCGCTGGAAGTGCCTTGATCCAAGGGGTTGCCCGCCAGCCTGAGGCGCAAGGTCGGCTGCAGACACTCTTCTTCATCACGGTTGGCCTCGTGGAGGCGGCGTACTTCATCAACCTCGCCTTCATGGCACTGTTCGTGTTCGTGCTCGCCTGAGACTTAAGGACACCCTGTCATGCCTACGACGAATCTGGCAGAGAGCAACTTCCTCGTACCGAACGCCACGTTCTTCGCCGAGCTGTTCGCGTTTGCGCTGGTCCTGCTGGTCCTTGCCCGCTACGTCATCCCACCCATCAACAAGGCGCTGACCGAACGGCAAGAAGGCATCCGTCGGCAGTTCGACGAGTTGGAGACGGCGAAAGCGAACGCTGAGGCAGCCGAGAACCAGTACCGGTCGCAGCTTGTCGAGGCACGGCACGAGGCGGCCCGCATCCGTGAGGAGGCGCGCGAACAGGGTGCGCAGATCGTCGTCGAGATGCGTGAGCAGGCCCAGGCCGAGGCCAGCCGCATCACCGCCGCCGCCTCTGCCCAGATGGACGCCGAGCGCCAACAGGTGCTCGCCCAGCTGAAGTCCGAGGTCGGCACCTTGGCGACCGACCTGGCTGGCCGCATCGTCGGTGAATCCCTCGAGGACGAGGCGCGCAAACGGCGTACTGTTGATCGCTTCATCGCCGAGCTTGATGGGCACAGCATCGAAGTGGAACAAAGCGGTACGTCGATGAGGCAGCGCTGATGCTTCGCGGTTTCTCAGCCGAGAGTCTCGCCCGGTCACAGGACCGGGTCAGCGAGCTTGCCGCGGCAGGCGGTGGCGCCGGCCTGGGCGAGGACTTGTTCGCGGTGGCGGATGTGCTGCGCAGCCAAGGCTCGCTACGGCGAGCCCTAACGGACCCCTCCGCCAGCGCGGACGCCAAGACCTCGTTGGTTCAAGCCATCTTCGGCGGGAAGATCGGCGACGCCGCGGTCGACGTGCTCGCCACCGCAGCCGGAGCCCGCTGGTCCGCAGCCAGCGACATGGTCGACGCCGTCGAGCAGCTCGGTGTGTTGGCAGTCGTCATCTCAGCAGAACAAGCCACCGGCCTTGACAACCTCGAAGACGAGCTGTTCAGGTTCGGCCGGGTCGTCACCGGTGACCCGCGCCTGCGCGACGCGATCAGCAACACGCAGGTACCCACACCACACCGGCAAGCACTGGTGCGGTCCCTCCTGGAAGCAAAGGCGTCGCCGGCGGCGACCCAGCTCGCAGTGCGGGCAGTCGCCTCGCGGGAGCGGTCGTATGAAGCCGCGCTCGACGGCTATCAGAAGGTGGCTGCGGACCGCCAGCACCGCGTCGTCGCTGTCGTCCGAACCGCTATCGAGCTCACCACTGCCGAGCACGACCAACTAGTCGCTGCGCTGCGCCGTATGTACGACCGCGACGTGCACGTCAATGTCGTTGTCGACCCCGCTGTTCTCGGCGGCATCCGCGTCCAGCTCGGCGACGAGGTGATCGACGGCACCCTCGCCAGCCGCCTCGACGAAGCGCGCCGCCGCCTCACCACCTAGCCCCCATCAAGCCCGAACAAGCAAGCCGGACACCCGAGCACGACGAGCAAAGAGAGCAGGTAGGAACGCCATGACGGAGCTGACGATCCGTCCCGACGAGATCCGGGACGCGCTGCAACGCTTCGTCTCCGACTATCAGCCGGAGACCGCCAGTCGTGAGGAGGTGGGCACGGTAGCCGAGACCGGCGACGGGATCGCCCGCGTCGAGGGTCTGCCGTCCGCGATGGCCCAGGAACTGCTCGAGTTCGAGGACGGCACCCTCGGCATCGCCTTGAACCTCGACACCCGCGAGATCGGTGTCGTCGTGCTCGGTGACTTCTCCGGCATCGAGGAGGGACAAACCGTCCGCCGCACCGGCGAGGTCTTGTCAGTCCCCGTCGGCGACGGCTACCTCGGCCGGGTGGTCGACCCGCTCGGCAACCCGATCGACGGCCTCGGCGAAATCAAGGCTGAGGGGCGACGTGCCCTGGAGCTCCAGGCTGCCTCAGTGGTGCAACGCCGAAGCGTCCACGAGCCGCTCCAGACCGGCATCAAGGCCATCGACGCCCTGACCCCGATCGGCCGCGGCCAGCGGCAGCTGATCATCGGCGACCGGCAGACCGGCAAGACCACTATCGCGATCGACACGATCATCAACCAGAAGCAAGGCTGGGAGTCTGGTGACCCGCAGCAGCAGGTGCGTTGCATCTACGTGGCGATTGGGCAAAAGGGCTCCACGATCGCCGCTATGCGGGGCGCCCTTGAGGACGCCGGGGCGCTGGAGTACACCACGATCGTCGCCGCCCCCGCCTCCGATGCGGCCGGCTTCAAGTACCTCGCCCCCTACACCGGGTCAGCGATCGGCCAGCACTGGATGTACGCCGGCAAGCACGTGCTGATCGTGTTCGACGACCTCACCAAGCAGGCCGAGGCCTACCGGTCGGTGTCGTTGCTGCTTCGTCGCCCCCCTGGCCGTGAGGCCTACCCCGGCGACGTCTTCTACCTGCACAGCCGACTGCTCGAGCGCTGCGCCAAGCTGTCTGACGACATGGGCGCGGGTTCGATGACCGGCCTGCCGATGGTCGAGACCAAGGCCAACGATGTGTCGGCGTACATCCCGACGAACGTCATCTCGATCACCGACGGGCAGATCTTCTTGCAGTCCGACCTGTTCAACGCCAACCAGCGGCCAGCCATCGACGTCGGTGTGTCGGTGTCGCGAGTCGGTGGCGCCGCCATGATCAAGGCGATGAAGAAGGTCACCGGTTCACTCAAGGTCGACCTGGCTCAGTACCGGGCGATGGAGGCGTTCGCCATGTTTGCCTCCGATCTCGATGCTGCCTCTCGCAAGCAGCTCGACCGGGGATCGCGGCTGATGGAGTTGCTCAAGCAACCGCAGTACTCGCCGTACCCGGTCGAGGAGCAGGTCGTCTCGATCTGGGCGGGCACCACTGGGAAGCTCGACAACGTGCCGGTCGAGGACGTGCGCCGGTTCGAGCGGGAGTTCATCGACTTCCTGAAGCGGGAGCGGGGTGGAGTACTGGGGACGATTCGCGAGTCGAAGGACTTCAGCGACGACACCGCAGCCGCGCTCGACGACGCCTACAACCGGTTCCTCGACCAGTTCCAGACCAGCGAGGGCAAGTCGTTGAAGGCGGGCCGAGAGGAGTTCGAGGCGCTCCCCGACGAGGACGTCGAGCAGGAACAGATCGTCAGGCAGAGGCGAGGTTGAGGCGTGGCAGCAACGCTGCGTGAGCTGCGTGGCCGGATCAAGTCGGTCCAGGCCACCAAGAAGATCACCCGGGCAATGGAGTTGATCGCTGCGTCTCGGATCATCAAGGCCCAGCAACGCGCGCAGGCCGCCGCGCCGTACGCCCGGGAGCTGACCCGGGCGGTGTCGGCCGTCGCTACGTACTCCCGCGTCGATCACCCGCTGACGACCGAGCCCGAGAATTCGCAGCGCGCCGCCGTGCTGATCCTCACCAGTGACCGTGGCCTCGCCGGCGCCTATTCCTCGGGCGTGATCAAGGAAGGTGAGCGGCTGCGCGAGAAGCTCACCAGCGAGGGCAAGGACGTCGACACCTACGTCGCTGGGCGCAAAGGCATCGCTTACTTCGCCTTCCGACAGCGGCGCGTCGTCGACAGTTGGAGCGGATTCTCCGACACACCGACGTACGACGCGGCGCGGGACATCGCCGACACCCTCATCGCAGCCTTCACCGCCGAAGAGGGCGACACCGCGGTCGACGAGGTGCACGTGGTCTACACCCGCTTCCGGACGATGCTGGTGCAGGAGCCGACGACCGTGCGGCTGCTGCCGCTGGAGGTGGTCGAGAGCGCCGAACGCCCCGACACCGCCGACGTCCTTCCGCTGTACGAGTTCGAGCCGTCCGACACTGAGGTGCTCGACGCGCTGCTGCCGCGGTACGTCCAAAGCCGGATCTTCTTCTCCCTGCTGCAGGCGTCGGCGTCGGAGCTAGCTGCCCGGCAGCGCGCCATGAAGTCGGCGACAGACAACGCCGAGGAGCTGATCAAGAGCTACACCCGAGTCGCCAACCAAGCCCGACAAGCCGGAATCACCCAAGAAATCAGCGAGATCGTCGGCGGTGTCAACGCACTAGCCGACGCGAACGCCGGGAGCGAGTGAGAGAGATGACTGCCACCCTTAACGACACCACCACCGACATCACCGACGCCGCAGTCGGTCGCATCGCCCGGATCACCGGGCCTGTCGTCGACGTCGAGTTCGCCGGCGGATCGATGCCCGACATGTACAACGCGCTCGAGGTCGAGCTCGAGCTCGCCGGCGAGAAGCGGACGCTGACCATGGAGGTCGCGCTGCACATCGGTGAGGGCATGGTGCGCGCCATCTCCATGCAGTCCACCGACGGGCTCGTGCGCGGTGCGCCGGTCAAGGACACCGGCAAGGCCATCAGTGTGCCGGTGGGTGATGTGACGAAGGGCCACGTCTTCAACGTGGTCGGCGACTGCCTCAACCTCAAGGACGGCGAGGAACTGGAGATCACGGAGCGCTGGCCCATCCACCGGCAAGCGCCTGCCTTCGACGCGCTTGAGTCGAAGACCGAGATGTTCCACACCGGCATCAAGGTCATCGACCTGCTGACGCCGTACGTGTTGGGCGGGAAGATCGGGCTGTTCGGAGGGGCCGGAGTCGGCAAGACCGTGCTGATCCAGGAGATGATCGCCCGCGTGGCCCGTGACCACGGCGGGGTGTCGGTGTTCGCCGGCGTCGGCGAGCGCACCCGCGAGGGCAACGACCTGATCGCGGAGATGACCGAGACGGGTGTCATCGGCCAGACCGCCCTCGTCTTCGGTCAGATGGACGAGCCACCCGGCACCCGGCTGCGGGTGGCGCTGTCAGCACTGACGATGGCGGAGTACTTCCGGGACGTGCAGAACCAAGACGTGCTGCTGTTCATCGACAACATCTTCCGGTTCACCCAGGCCGGTTCCGAGGTGTCGACGCTGCTTGGCCGGATGCCGTCCGCGGTGGGTTACCAACCGAACCTTGCTGACGAGATGGGCGTGCTCCAAGAGCGCATCACCTCCACCCGTGGTCACTCGATCACGTCGATGCAGGCGATCTATGTGCCGGCTGACGACTACACCGATCCTGCCCCGGCTACGACGTTCGCGCACCTGGACGCGACGACCGAGCTCTCCCGAGAGATCGCCTCGCTCGGTATCTACCCGGCCGTCGACCCGCTGACGTCGATCTCCCGAATCCTCGACCCGCGCTACATCGGCCAGGACCACTACGACACCGCCCTGCGTGTGAAGGGGATCCTCCAGCGCAACAAGGAGCTCCAGGACATCATCGCGATCCTCGGCGTCGACGAGCTCTCCGAAGAGGACAAGGTCGTGGTCGCCCGAGCTCGGCGGCTCCAGCGGTTCTTGTCGCAGAACACCTACGTCGCAAAGCAGTTCACCGGCATCGAGGGCTCGACTGTCCCGCTCGACGAGACAGTCGATGCGTTCACAAAGATCTGCGACGGTGAGTACGACCACGTCGCTGAACAGGCATTCTTCATGTGTGGTGGGCTCGAGGACGTCGAGCGCAAGTGGGCTGAGATCCAAAAGGACCTCTGATGCCCGACAACCTGCAGGTCGAACTCGTCGCTGCCGACCGCGTCGTCTGGTCGGGCGAGGCGTCGTTGGTGCTCGCCCGGACGACCGACGGCGAGGTCGGCGTACTAAGGGACCACGCCCCCGTGCTCTCGGTGCTGGTCGAAAGCGGCGTAGAGGTCGTCACGATCGACAACGAACGTGTGTATGCCGTCGTCGACGGCGGATTCATGTCGGTCGCCAACAACCGGGTGTCGATCCTCGCGGAGCACGCCGAGTTGTCGCACGAGATCGACCTGACCAAGGCCAGGAACGACCTTGAGCAGGCGCAGCAGGCCGGCGACGACTCACCTGATGCGGAGGCCAAGGTCCGCCTGGCTGAGGCCCGCATCCGGGCAGCGGAGAAGGCGTCGTAGCCGCGGAGGTGTGAATGGCTTGGTGGCCAAGCCTCCTCGACGGCTTGAGGCTGGTAGGGGCGCTTGCCGTACTGGCCTTCGTGTTCCTGTTTGTCCGACGTCGCTTACTGAGCCGCTCCGGGGGCACCTTCGAGTGCAGCGTTCGCATGCAGCCACCGGCGAAAGCCAGTGCGGCGGCGTCGGCTCGCGGGTGGACCCTCGGTCTAGGCCGGTACTCCGACTCCGACGTTGAGTGGTTTCGGGTGTTCTCGTTCTCGCTCCGACCGAAGTACACGTTCTCCCGAGGGCTGACAGTGCTCACCCGGCGTAAGCCGCACGGTGCCGAGGCGTTCTCACTGTACGGCGGTCATGTGGTGGTGGCCGCCCGCCTGGACTCCGGACGGACCATCGAGCTCGCGATGAGCGAGAGCGCGCTCACCGGTTTCCTGGCATGGACTGAGGCCGCACCCCCGCGCCACGACCGCATCTTCGAGTGACCGTCATGCGCTGAGGGGCGGAGTCACGCCCCGTCGGTGTCGTTGACGGTGTAGGTGCGGCCGTGTGGGCTGGTCCAGTGGAAGGTGTGCGGGTCGTGGGGGTCGGCATGGACTTTCCAGCCGCCGTGGGTCTTCGGACGGTGATGTCGGCGACCGAGGGGTTGACCGTTCCTCACCATGGTTTGGCCGGGTGGGTCGCCGGATCGGGCTGCCTGGTCGGCGTCGGCCGGTGGCCCGGTGCGGTACTCGTTGAGGTGGTCGATGTCGCATCTGGTCGCTGGGGTGGTGGCGCCGGGGAAGGTGGAGTAGGGGTGCAGGGTGGTGATGCAGGCGATCTGGTCACGGGTGAACCGGTAGCGGTTGGCGTCGAGGAACAGGATGGAGTTGTCGGCGGGGTCGGTGAACACCCGGCGCAGGGTGACCGGGGCTGATCGGAGGGCGAGGTGGCGGGCTTGGGTTGCGGTGATCGGGCCGTGGCCGTCGAGGTCGCAGGTGTCGTCGTCGAGGCCGAGCAGGGTGTCAGCGGTCATCGTGACCCGCAGCTCGGTGCGGGCCGGCAGCCAGGTGGTGAGCTCCGGTGTCGCGGTGGCCGGCGAGGTGTCGCCGTCTGTGCCGGCGGCGGGGCGGGCGAGGAGGTTGGCGCCGGTGAGGGGGTGCTGGCCGAGCAGGAGCCGGGTGGCGGCGTCGGCGCGGTGCGCGTCAAGCGGGAGCTGCGGTTGCAGGGTGCGGAGTTTGGCGGCCCATTCGTCGATCTGGTCGGCGACCGCGACCGCCGCCGTCAAGGAGGTGGTGAGGCAGAAGCTGCCCATGCCGTCACCGATGCTGAACATCGCCGTCCCGCGGTTGCTCATCGCGTCGCTGTGCCGGTCGGCGAGCCCGGTCGGGTCGGCGGCGGCGGCTTTGCGGCGGGCCAGGATCCGCAACCGGGCGGGGGTGCGGGTGGTCGCGGCGTCGGCCAGCACACCGTCAAGGGCTTCCGCGGCGTCAACGGGTAGGTGCCGGGTGGCCTCGGAGATCACCTTGGCGTGGCCGTAGCTGATCCGGCCACCGCCGAACTCGGCGTTGGTGCACCGCAACCGGAACCGCAGATCCAGGCCCACGGCGAGGTAGCTGGTGGCGTCGCGTTCGGAGCAGCCGAACGCCAACGCGACCTCCGGGACCAAGAACTCCGACACCGCCGGAGTACCGTCGCCACCAAGGGTGCGCATGATCGGCCGACCGCGGTCGGCTGCGGCGGTGTGCGCCACGACTGGGTCGGTGGCGTCCTTGACTCCCAGGCTTGACGCGACCCGGCACTTCATCCACTCCAGCGTCGCCACACACGAGCTCAGGTGGGCACCGAGTTCGAGCTGGTTGTCCTCCTCCAGCGCCTCGATGTTCGCCGACAGCACCGAAGTGAACCGGTCAAGCTGCGACGCGCAGAACAACGACACCCCCCTGGCTGGGGGCAGGTCGCGTGCGTCGATCACCCGCCCCTCGTCGTCTCGCACCACCGGCTCGAACATGCATACGACAATAGACCACCCCACCGACAAACTGGAGCGTGGCGGGCCAGCTGTGGAAAAGAAAATTGGCTTGCCGAATGCCTAGCGCAGTGTGCTGTGCAGCGCTGCCCAGCGGTCGATGAAGGGCGCATAAGTTCCCGGAGTGATGAAGCGGCTCGGGCGACTGTCCCCGATCAGGTAGACGGTGTCGTAGATCCAGGTGTCATGGAGTCTGCGCCAGCTGTACAGCTCCGCTTCGAGGTAAAGGTCTTTGAGATCCGCTGCACGGATGCCTCGGTAGCCGTCAAGGAGGGCTTAGCACAGCACGGCGTCGAGGTCGAAACTCAGCAACGTTGCCCGCAGCAACTCGCCAGAGGTAGACCCATACCCTGAGTTGTCCCAGTCGATCACGGCGCAGACTCGCTGCCGGTCGTCGAAGAACACGTTTGAGTCTTGGTAGTCCCCGTGCAGCGGTTGGCTTTCACGGCTAGACAGGGTTGGCGGTGCTCCAGGATGGGCCTCGAACCGGCGCGCAGTCGGCGATCGAGTCGTGCACGTGGGCAAGCGCCCTTCCCATTAACGCAGCATGCGTCGCGGTGAGGTCAAGCCTGGACACCCTGGTGGCCCGGGGCATGCTCAAACAGGGAATACAGCCGACCCGCCTCCTCGATGAACCGCTCACCGGACCGAGCGACGAGCGCCTTTGGGCAGACCACGCCGCGTTCGCGGGCATGGTCCATCAAGGCATGTTCGCGCTCCACCATGGCGCGGCACCTGCTGAGGCGGTGCCGACGAAGGACAGCTCGGCGGTCCGATGTCGTAACGATGAAGGTGTCATTCATCGTGCCCGAGAAGGTCTGGTTCACTGCTGCAACCTCGCTCAGTGCCAATGCTTGAGCGCGGCGATTACCTGATCGACAGCCTGCATGCCTCAGATCCTGCCCTGAGTTTCCCAACACCTGTCGGAACGTTGACGAGCTTCGTCCGGCTGCCCGGCTGATCTGCGGCTTACACCTTGGGGGTGAGACCGGCCAGTACGTCGGCGAACATGGCGGTGTCGATGTTGCCGCCGGTCTGGATGACCGCGACATGTCGGCCGCGGGCGAGTTCACGTTCGGCTAGCAGGCCGGCCAAGGCGATCGCGCCAGCCGGCTCAGCTGCGTTATGCGTGGTGGCAAAGAGCACTCGAATTGCCTCCGCAGTCTCATCTTCGCTGACTTCGATGATGCGAGCTGCGCCGGCATTGATGAGCCGCACGGCATCGGTATCTGGCACCCGGCAGGCGACCCCATCGACGAACGTGTCGGCCGTATCGGTGGCGCACACCTCGCCGGTGCTGAACGAGCGTAAGTACGCAGGGGCTCTTGCGGCGACCACTCCCACGATCTCGGTGCGCAGGCCGAGGAGATCCCGAACCCGGATGAGTCCGCTGATGCCCGAGCCCATCCCAATCGGCACATACACGGCGTCGAGGTCGTCCACGGCCGAGAACAGCTCAGCCGCGTAGGTCGCTACGCCGAGCACCAGATCGGGGTGATAGGCGGGAACCGCTTCCAGCCCTCGGTCGTCGGCAAGCTCCGCTGAGTACTCGCGGGCCGCCTGAAAGTCGTGGCCACGTTCGATCACCTCGGCACCGAAGCCGCGCATGGCAGCGTTCTTGTCGGGACTGTTTCCTTTCGGCACCACGATGGTGGCGTCGAGCCCGGCGGTCCGACTGGCGAACGCCAGGCTCTGCCCGTGATTCCCGCGTGTCGCCGAGACGATGCCGGTGACGGCCGGTCGCTGGGCCCGCAGCCGGTCGACGTACACGAGGCCCCCGCGGACCTTGAACGCGCCCGTCGGCGTGTGGTTCTCGTGCTTCACCCACACGTCGGCACCGACGAGCTGACCGAGCAGCGGCCACGGGTACTGCGGCGTCGGCGGAACCCAGCGGCGTACGACGTCCGATGCGGTGGCCAACTCGTCGAGGCTGAAAGACATCCGGCGAGTCTTGCATAGGCCGGGCGCTCTCTTACCGCAGATGGCGCCGAAGCCACCCAAGCGCCGTGCCAGAGTAGGTGCATGAAACCGACAACCATTGGGGCCGGTGCGCTGGCTGCGGGCGGTGCCGGTGTTGGCGTCTATCTCGGCCTGGTCACCGGGGCCGTTCCCGTCAACCTGGGGGTGGGTCGCACCAGCAGACCGCTGGGCCCGCTGAGTATCGAGATCGAGGCCCCGCCCGAGACCGTGTTCGATGTGATCAGCGCGCCGTACGACGTCCGGGCGCCGCGGGCAATGCGGGCGAAGGTGACGGTGCTTGAGCGGGGAACCGACATGGTGCTGGCCGCGCACTACACACCGGTCCGGGGCAAGCTCCAAGCGACAACTGTCGAGACGGTGCGGTTCAGCCGCCCCGAGCGGGTGGACTTCCGACTCGTGCGCGGCCCCGTACCGCAGGTCACGGAGACGTTCCGGCTGATCGAGCAGGGCAATGGGACGCTGCTGACGTACGACGGCGAGCTCGGCACCGACCTGTGGGGTCTTGGCCGGCGCTGGGGTGATGTGGTCGCCGCCAAGTGGGAGGCAGTCGTCGAGGCGTCGTTCGCGGCTGTCAAAGCCGAGGCTGAGCGCCGCGCCGGCTAAGTCCGACCGCCCCCGGCGATCTCGTGCGTGTCGTCTTCGCGGCGGGTGCGCAGAAGAAGCCCAACCCAGGTCCGGTACGGCCGCCAGCCGTCGGCGATGGCGGCGAGCTGGGCTATGGACGGATCGGTGAGCCCATACGCGAGGGTCATCTCTTCGTGCAGCCGGCGCTCGGCGGTGGGGAACACGTCGGGGTGTCCGGCACCGCGCGCCAGGATGAGCTCCGCCGAGAAGGGTCCGATTCCGGGAATCTCGGTCAACTGGGCGAGGGCAATCTCAGGGTCGACGGACCGGAGCTGAGCCGCGGCGAGGTGTCCCTCGAGCGCAGCGGAAGCCACCCCGCGCAGGCGATCGACCTTGATCGCGGGGAGCCCGGGAAGCGAACAGCGCTGCAGCTCCTCGGGGCCGGGGAATGCTGGCAAGCGTTGTCCGGCGACGGTGACGGGGTGTCCACACTCGTCGGCGATCCGCGACCTGATCGCCGCCGCCTGGGTGATGCGAATGCGTTGCCCGATGATCGCCCAGCACGCGGCTTCATACGGCGAGTGGAACTGCACCGGCCGCAAGCCGGGGTAGCGAGCCTGGAGGTCGCCGACGACAGGATCGCGCCGACCAAGGGCCAAGAAGCCGGACCCGTCGACATCGAGCGACAAGATGCGCTCGACCTGGTCAACAACCGCGGCTGGGTCATCGACATCGCCGCTCAGCTCGACCGAAACTGCTCGGCCGTGCTGGCGGACGGCAGCACCAACGGGCGCCCAGCCGACCTCTGCGGGGAACGCCAGCCGTAACAGGCCAGAGCCATCGGCGACAGGTTGATTCGCCGGCGTGAAACCTTCGAGGAAGCGGATGCTGGCCGCCAGGTCGAACGGTCCGCGCGCGGTCAACTCCGTAGTTGCGGGGTCAACGCTTTTGGGCATGGTTAGTTCCTTCCTGAGGACGATCAGCTCATTGGCTCGATGGCCCACCGCTGACATCAGGCCGATCACCGGGACGGCCGAACGATACGCCGGGGAGGGGTGGTCAGATCAGTTCGACGCGGCGTCGCACGCTCGGCGCGTTGGCCAACCGAGCGTCGGTCGTGAGAAGTGCCGCGGCACCTGTCAGTTCGGCCACCGCGCCGCCCGGGGAACTGGTCGGGAGGCGCGTCATACCAACGGCACGATCACCTCGCCGCCGACATCGCGCCGACCGGAGGCGATGGCGGCACGATATGCCGCCGCGTTGTCGACATGGATCGTGCCCAGGAGGAACTGGTCGTCTGGCGCCTCCAGGTGCTGAGCCAGCAGGGTGCTCAGGTGCTTGCCATAGCCTCGCGCGCGAACCGATGGCTCGAGTAGCAGCTCGACCACGACCGCGCCGCGCAGGCCGTGCTGCACTCCCGGCTCAGCGGCCACCAGGCCCGCCCATCGACCGTTCAGCAGCACGTGGAAGAGCGTGCCGGCGTCGACCAACTCGGTCAGGTCCGCCCGTGACTCAATGAGCGCGTGCAACGAATGCGCGGGCTCACGCGCCACGTGGTCCCGGTGGATCTGTGCATACCGGTCGTAGAAGTCCAGGCCAGTTGCGATCTCGACAGACAGCTCAGGTGGCACGCTGTTTCGTCGAAGGTCGCCCAGCCGACCTGCCACATTTCTGTTATCGGACCTGGTTCCCGGCCAGTTGCCAGCCGGATCAGACGACCACAATGCGACGTAGCCGGGCCGGAATGAGGCGAAGGACTCTCGCGTCATTGCAGCCAGAGCCGACAGGTCACCGGGCTTGACGACGCGACTGGCGGCGTCGACGGCAACAAACGGCCGCTGCGGGTCGCGCGCCCGGTACCGAGGACCAACGAGAACGTCAAGATCGCCGGTCACCGTGAGCCATCGGTTCAGGTATGCCTCAGCGGGTTGACCACTCTGCGGTTGAGCAGCTGCGAAGCCACGCGCAAACTCCATATCGGTCGCGGCGGTTGTGAGCGCCCACTCGAGCTCCTCCCGCAACGCTGCGAACCGCTGCTCCTGCGAGACCAACCCTCGAACCCATGGGTGCAGGCCGGCGTCCGCGACCGTGACAAGCGCATCGAGTGTCGGCATCGCTCGAAGCATGCTGACCAAGGCCGCAGGAAGCAAGCCCTTTGCAGGGGTTGGCCAGTGCCGACGTTGGTCAGTCGGTTGGCGCGGCAACGGGTCGCCGTACAGTGACGCCATGGTCAACCTGACGAAGATCTACACCCGCACCGGCGACGCCGGCACCACCCGCCTCGGCGACATGAGCGAGACTACGAAGACCGACCTGAGGCTGGCGGCGTACGCCGACGTCGACGAAGCCAACTCAGCCATCGGGGTGGCGCTCGCCCTCGGACACTTGGACGCCGACGTGGCGGAGGTCCTGACGCACGTGCAGAACGACCTGTTCGACGTCGGTGCGGATCTCTGCACCCCCGTGGTGGCGGAACCCGAGTTTGCGCCGCTCCGGGTGGAACCGGAGTACGTCGATCGGCTGGAGCGCTGGTGCGACCACTACAACGAGCCGTTGGAGAAGCTGCGGTCGTTCATCCTGCCCGGTGGTACGCGGGGGGCAGCGCTGCTGCACGTCGCGCGAACCGTCGTACGGCGAGCTGAGCGGTCGGGATGGGCGGCCTTCACGGTGCACGAGACGTCGATGAACGCCGTCGCGCTGACCTACCTCAACCGCCTCAGCGACCTGCTCTTCATCTTGGCCCGCCACGCCAACCTGCAGGTCGGCGATGTGCTATGGCGACCGGGCGGCGATCGGGAAAGCGGCGGTCGCTAGGCTCGGCTGTCGTTGTGCCGGGTGCACCGTAGCCCCGGTGTGAAGCGCCGCAAGGAGCCGGGAGTGTCGAAGCAGCTTGTCGTCATCGGCGCGGGGCTGATGGGTTCAGGAATCGCCCAGGTCGCCGCCGCGAGCGGCTGGCACGTGACGCTACGCGACGTGAGCGGTGCGGCACTCGGCCGAGCCGTGAGCGGGATCGACACGTCCTTGGCGAAGTTCGTCGACAAGGGCAAGGTCAGCGCGGACGAGCGCGACGCAGCCTTAGCTCGCATCTCGACAACCACGGAGCTTGACGCCGCTGCCGACGCCGACGTCGTCGTGGAGGCGGTGTTTGAGAAGTTGGACGTGAAGCACGAGGTGTTCACCGCGCTCGACGGCATCTGCAAAGCCGACACGGTCCTGGCGACCAACACGTCGGCCATCCCCATTACGAAGATTGCCGCAGCCACGTCGCGACCCGAAATGGTGGTCGGAACGCACTTCTTCTCGCCGGTCCCGCTGATGGGCCTGTGTGAACTCGTCCGCGGCCACCAGACGAGCGACGAGACGCTGCGCAGGGCGCGCGACTTTGCCGAAGGCGTCGGCAAGACCTGCATCGTGGTCAACCGCGACGTCGCAGGCTTCGTCACCACCCGGTTGATCACGGCCTTGGCGATGGAGGCGATCAAGCTCTACGAGTCCGGAGTCGCCAGCGCCGACGACATCGACACCGCCTGCCGGCTCGGCTTCGGGCACGCCATGGGTCCGCTCGCCACGACCGACCTCACCGGCGTCGACATCTTGCGGAACGCCACGTTGAACATCTACGCCGAGAGCGCCGATGAGAAGTTTTATCCACCTGAGCTGATGTCCCGCATGGTCGACGCGGGCCAGCTCGGCCGCAAATCTGGATGCGGATTCTTCGACTACTCCTAGCGCTTGACCGACACGCGGCGCGCATTCCGAGCCACGTGCGGTGATCGATCTACCGTGTGTACGACGGCAACGTCGGCGTTCGTGAGAGGGGCGCGGGAAGCCCCGCCGCAAGGTTTTCCCACGGCGAGGGCAACCAAAGCGCCCGGTTGAGCGTCGTACCGAGTAGTTGAGACAACAGCGGCGGGGTGAGTCATGACGCTCGAGCAGGCGGCCAGCGATCTGGTGAAGATCGGCTCGCATCTCGACGTGCGCAACGTGGGGGAGATGCGCAGTCTCCTCACGGCAGCCCAGGAGTCCGCAACCGGCGACCTGGTCCTCGACATGTCAGCCCTGCAGGTGATTGACGCGGCCGGGTTGGGGTTGTTGACGGCCGCACACGTACGAGGCGAACGCACTGGTCACCGACTGGTTCTCCGCAACTGCTCCAAGGAGCTGCGGCGAGTGTTGGCCGTCACCCGGCTCAACCGCGTCCTGCACCTCGAACGCCGCACCCTCGACCTTTCGGCCTGAGGCCGCAGCGCCTCGCACACTTGTCAGTCTCCAGTCGACCCATAGGTCGGCTATGTTCTGACAAGTCGCGGCGGGGGCGGGGAGTGGGCAGACTGGTGCGTATGCGGGTGCTGGTCGTAGGCGCTGGAGTAACTGGGCTGACCGTTGGCGTCACGCTGGCCGAGGCAGGGTACGACGTCCACCTGTTCGCTCGCGAGTTGCCGCTGGAGACGACCTCAGCGGTGGCCGCGGCGCTGTGGTACCCCTATCGCATCTCTCCGGCCGAACGGGTGCTGGCCTGGTCGGCACGCAGCCTCGAGGTGTTCAGGGACCTAGCGCACGAGCCCGAGTCGGGCGTAGCGCTTCGTGAAGGCGACGAGCTGCTCGTCGAACCCACGCCGGAGCCGGGCTGGTCGCACCTTGTCGGCAGTTTCCGGCGGATCGCCGCGCCGCCGCCGTACCGTGATGGCTGGGCGTTCGAGGCGCCGGTCGTCGAGATGCCGCGCTACCTGCGGTGGCTGCAGGCGCGGCTGGAAAGAGCGGGCGGGACGCTGACGCGGATGGCGTTGGTGGGCTTGCCGGACCGCGCCGACCTCGTGGTCAACTGCACTGGGCTTGGCGCACGCGGTCTGGCCGGCGACGACGCCGTATCACCAGTGCGGGGCCAGGTGCTGAGGGTGGCCCAGGTCGGAGTGCAGAGGTGGCTCCTCGACCCGACGGGCCTGACGTACGTCGTTCCGCGGGAGCACGACATCATCGTCGGTGGCACTGAAACCGAGGGCGAGTGGGACCTGCGGCCCGACCCGTTAGCCGCACAGCAGATCTTGGCCCGCGCCGCTGCCCTCGTGCCGGCACTCGCGTCGGCGCGCGTGCTGGGGCACCGGGTCGGCCTGCGGCCGGTGCGTCCGGCGGTGCGACTCGAGGCGACCGTCAGCGCGAGTGGACGACCGATCATCCACTGCTACGGCCACGGTGGAGCCGGCGTCACCGTCTCATGGGGATGTGCTGATGAAGTGCTGGAGCTGGCGGCTCAGGTCTTGCGCGGGTCGTCTCTGCCGGCCTTGGCCTCCGGGCCTGGCGGCACCTGATCGGCCTTGACCGCACCGCGGTCGCCGAGCGGTTCGGGCGGGCCGGTTGTGCTGTCCTTGATGGTCTGGGCTTCGCTTTCGGCGTTGATCTCGGCGCCCAGCAGCACGACGTAGAACGAGATCCACAACCACAGCATCAGTACGACCACGGCGGCCAAGCTGCCGTACGTCTTGCCGTAGCTGCCGAAGTTGTCGACGTACAGCGAGAACGCGAACGACGCGACCAGCCAGACGACGGTGGCCACCAGCGCGCCGGTGGAGACCCACTTGAACTGGGGCGCGTCGCGGTCAGGCGCGATGCGGTAGATGACGGCCAGCCCGGCCCCAACCAGAGCGAGCAGCACCAGCCAGCGGCCGATCTCGAGCAGCACCCGGGTCCAGCTGGGCAACCCGATTGCGTCGAAGACAGCGGGCGCCACGGCCACCAGCCCAAGCGCCAGCAGACCGAAGACGATCATGCCGAGCGTCAGCCCCAGCGCGAGCAGCTTGCGGCGGACGAACCCGCGGGTCTCCGCCTCGTCGTACGTCAGGTTGACGGCCGAGATCAGGTTGCCGATGCCACCGGACGCGCTCCAGAGGGCAATCGCCAAGGAGAGCAGCAAGCCCCAGCCAAGGGATTGCTGGGGCGCGTTGATCAGCGCGTCGATCTGCTGTATCAGCAGGTCGCGCGCCGACGACGGCAGCGCCGCCGCGATGCTGTCGGCCTGCTCACGGATGGTGGCGGGATCCGCGAACAGGCCCCAGGCCATCACTGACGCGATGATGGCTGGGAACAGCGACAGGAAGCTGAAGAAGGCAACGCCAGCGGCTAGCAGCGGCACCTGGTCGAGCTTTGCCTCACCCCACGCGCGCTTGGTGATCTGCCACCAGCCCCCGGCAGGAATCTGGCGGGGGCTGGTGGCTTCAGAACCGGGTACGTCGGCCTTGTCCGCGGTCGACGTGTGGCTGCGTTGCGAGGTGGTCAGATCGAACCCCCGCTACTGGAACCCTTCACATTCTGCGCCGAAGACTTGGCTTCCTCAGTGACGGTCTGGGCTTGGGACTGGCCCTCCTCCTTGACCGTGGTGGCTGCCTCGGTGGCGCTGTCCTTGACCTGCTGGACGGCCTGCTGGGCAGGCTCCTGGAGATTCTCCTTGAGCTCCTGGGCTACCTGCTGAGCCTGCTCCTTCAACGGCTCCTTGAACTCGGACGCCTTGTCCTGGATGGTCCCGGCCAGCTGCTCTTCCTGACGGGTGGCGGGCAGCAAGCTGGAGACCAGCCAACCACCAGCGAAAGCGATGAGCCCAGCGGCGAGGGGATTCCCCTGGGCACGCTCGCGCGCCATCTGCGGGCTCTGGCTCACGGCGCCGGAAACCGTTGACGCTGCATCGCTCACTGTCGATGCCGCCGACGAGACGGCCGAACCGGCGGAGTCTCTTGCGGAACTCGCCGTGCCGCCCACTGATGACGTGCCTGACTGTGCCGAACCCATAACCCGCTCCTTCAAGCTACCGACCGTGCCGCGAGCCTTGTCGACGCGTCGAGACATCACCCGAGAGGGACTGACCTTCTCGTTGAGTGCATCGACGTCGTAGCTGAGGTCACGGCGCGTCTCTTCGATTTCGCGCCTTAGTTCTTCTGGGCTTGCACCCATTGCTTGTCCTCCTTGAGTGTCTCAATGGTCTGCTCGGGCTTCGGGTTGACTTCGGCCATCTTCTTGCGGCCCATCATGAACAAGATGCCGGCGACCACAGCCCAGAGCAGCGCCACGATGAACGCCGCCCAGGGAAGGGGCAACTGGGTGTCCAGTACGTACATCAACGTCATGGAGGCAAAGATCGCCAGCAACAGACCCGCCACGCCGGCACCCGCCAGAAGTCCGGCCGCCTTGCCTGCCTTCTTGCCCTCTTCTCGCAGCTCGACTTTGGCCAGCTCCAGCTCCTGGCGCATCAGCTTCGACACGTCGCTGGTCAACCGACCGACGAGGCTGCCCACCGACTCGCCCTCGACATCGGGGCGGTCGGACGGCGCGGCCGAGGCACCTGTGTCAGCGGTCTGAGCGTACGTGGTGTCGTACGAGGTGGCACCACCTTGAGCTGTGCCCTCGGAGTAACCGCCGGCGTAGCTGCCCTCGGAGTACCCGCCGCCAGCAGTCCCCGGCTGGTAGCCGCCGCCCTCCGGGTAGCCCTGCGCACCCCCGAGCGGCGTCCCCGGCGGGATGCCTTGGGGGGCGCCTGGGTCGTAGCCGCCTTGGTCGTAACCGCCCGGGCCGTACCCGCCGCCGCTTGGGCCGCCGGCCGAGGAGCCCTGTCCGGGCCCAGGTCCGTATGAGCTACTCATGCGCGACCTCCGTACCCGGCGTCGTAGCCGGCGGGTGGCTGTTGCTCGCCGTACGGCTCGTTGAGGATGGGCGCTGGTTGCGCGGCGGCCGGACTCCATCCTGCCGCGGTTGGCGGCATGGCACTGGTCGGCTGGGTCGCGTAGGCGTCGTACCCGCCGGAGTACCCGGTGCTCGACGTACCCGAGGCGTCGAACTGCGACGAGCTGTCGCTGTCACGGGCGCTCTTGGCGCCACGGGTCAGTCGGCCCACGACCACGCCGGCCAGTGCGGCGCCGGCAAGGAAGCCACCGGGGCGGCGCCGCGCGAAGTCGCGCACCTCGTCAACGAGCTCGCTCGGCTGGCGCTGGCCCAGGAAGTCAGCGGCCTGCTCGGCGAGGTCGGCGCCTTGGCGGGCGAGCTGAGCCGCCAGCCCTGACTGCTCGCTGGACTCGGCCATCGTGCGGAGCTCGCCGCCCAGTGAGCGCAAGCCCTCCGAAGCGCGGTCGCGTTGCGACATCGCCTGGTCGGAGAGCTGGCTCTTGGCCTGGCTGGCCAGCTGCTGCGTCTGCTCTTTCACGTCACCAGCAACCTGGCCGGCCTGTTCCTTGGCCGTGCCTGCGACCTGTTGCGTGGCCTGGGCTGTGGTGTCCTTGACGTTCTGCGCCTCCCCCTTGGCGGCGGCAGCAGTACTTGACGAGTCGCCGCCCGCGTCATAGTCGGTGGTGCCCGTGTCGAAGCCGGTGGTGCCCGTTGAGTAGTCGGACGCTCCGGTCGAATAGTCAGTGGGGGACGAGTAGCCGGACTCAGTGGTCGACTCTCCTTCGCCGTACCCCGACGAGCCGTATGGGTCGTTTGGTGTGGTGGGCATTGTTTCCTTCCTTCCATCGCGTCTGCAGGGACTGTGCCCCTCAGACCTGGATCGAAACCGTGAATTTGGGTTGCCGCCCTTTCCCTTGCTGGACCGGCGAAATGGCCAACCAACGGCCAAGTTATGACGAGTACATGCCGCGCAGTCAAAGTGGGTACACCCGCAGCAGAAAGGACGGCGCGTTCTCAGGTGACCTGCCACGGCGCACCACCTTAAACGGAGTGAGGGAGACAACGGGCATGCTCAGCCAAGACGAAGTACAGCAAGTTATCGGTACGGACGCCTACAGCTCGGACGGGGAGAAGATCGGCGAAGTCGGCCAAATCTACCTCGACGACCAGACCGGCGAACCGGCGTTCGCAACAATCAAGACCGGGATGTTCGGCACCAACGAGAACTTCGTCCCGATGGCCAACGCGTCGGTCTCCGATGGACACCTGGTCGTGGGCTTCGACGGCGACCGCGTCAAGGGTGCGCCGAACATCAGCCCTGACGACGGCCACCTCAGCCCCGACGACGAGCAGGCGCTGTATGACTACTACGGGATCCCCTACTCGTCTGAGCCCGACGCCTACCTCGACACCACCACCCAGACCAACGAGACGACGTACGACGCAGCTGGTACGGCGGGCGCGGACGACGCGATGACGCGGTCGGAGGAGAAGCTGCGGGTCGGAACGACGCGCGAGGTCACCGGTCGTGCCCGGCTGCGCAAGTACGTCGTCACCGAAGACGTGACGATCACGGTTCCCGTGCGCAAGGAGAAGGCGGTGCTCGAGGCGGTGCCGGTGGGCGAAGAGGACGCCGACGGCGACTACGAGATCGTCGAGGGCGCGCCGATGGCGGAAGGATCGCCGGAGATCGTGCTGAGTGAAGAGGTGCCGGTGGTCGAGAAGGTGGTTCAGCCAGTCGAGCGAGTGAGGCTCGGGACCGAGCGGGTGGTCGAGATGGAGACTGTCACCGAAGAGGTCCGGCAGGAGCGCATCGAGGTGGAAGGCGACGTTGTCGACCGCGGCGACAGTTCCGAGGACACGACGACCGGACGCTAGAACAGCCGCTAGAACAGCCGCGCGGTGGGGTCGTCCATGCCGCGGAGCTGGTCGTAGTCGACGGTGACGCAGGTAATGCCCCTGTCCAGCGCGAGCACCTTCGCCTGCGGCTTGATCTGTTGAGCGGCAAGGATGCCGCGCACTGGGCGCAGCAGCGGATCGCGGTTGAGCAGGTGCAGGTACCGCGTCAGTTGCTCGACACCGTCGATGTCGCCGCGGCGTTTGATCTCCACGGCGACCGAGGCGCCGTCGTCGTCCCGGCACAGCAGGTCGACAGGTCCGATCGCTGTCGGAAACTCGCGGCGTACCAGCGTCAAGTCGTCGCCAAGTGTCGTCGGGTGGTCCGCGAGCAGTTCCTGCAGGTGCTTCTCGACACCGTCCTTCTGCAGGCCGGGATCGATGCCGAGCTCGTACGTCGAGTCGCTGACGACCTCGTCGATCAGGATGCGGAGCGTGTCGCCACCGGACGACTCGACAACCCACTCGACCCGCTCGTCGTCGAGCGTGCCCTCCACGAGTGTGCAGGGCGGTGACATCCAGTTGAGTGGCTTGTAGGAGCCGCCGTCGGCATGAACAAGCACGGAGCTGTCGGCTTTGACGATCAGCAGGCGTAGCGCCATGGGAAGGTGCGCGGTCAGCCGGCCGGCGTAGTCGACCTGGCAGCGAGCAATGACAAGACGCACGAAGCCCGACCTTACCCACGCCAGTCGAGCGGAGCTTGCGGCCCAACCCTGCGGCATCAGCGACCCCTCGGCGGTACGGCGGTGACCACTCGGCGGCTGTGGGAGACTGCCGGGCATGTCCCGACAGTTCGAAACGATTGGAGTGGTCGGGCTTGGCACGATGGGGGCTGGCATCGCCGAGGTCTTCGCCCGCAACGGTTACTCCGTCATCGGTGTCGAGCAGACCGATGAGCAGATGGAGCGGGGCCGGGCCAACATTCGCCACTCCACGGACCGAGCGGTCAAGCGGGGGAAGCTGTCAGCGGCTGAACAGCAGGCGACCCTCGACCGGCTGAGGCTGACGACGCAGTTGGCTGACCTCGCCGACTGCGACCTCGTCGTCGAAGCGGTAGTCGAGCGGCTCGGCGTCAAGCGAGCGATCTTCCAACGGCTCGACGAGATCGTGCGACCCGATGCGGTGCTCGCGACCAACACCTCATCCCTGTCGGTCACGGAGATCTCCGCGGCCACCTCCTCGCCGGGTCGAGTAATTGGCCTGCACTTCTTCAACCCCGCACCAGTGCAGCAGTTCGTCGAGCTGATCCACACCGTCGTCAGCGATCCCGACGTCATCGACGACGTCGAGGAGCTGGCGCGCAAGATGGGGAAGCTGCCGGTCGCGGTCGAAGACAGGGCCGGCTTCATCGCCAACGCCTTGCTGTTCGGCTATCTCAACCATGCCGTGTCGATGTATGAAAGCCACTACGCCTCTCGCGAGGACATCGACGTTGCTATCCGGTTGGGCTGCGGCTACCCGATGGGTCCGCTGGCGCTGCTAGACCTGATCGGGCTCGACACGGCGTACGAGATCCTCGACACGATGTACCGGGAGGGCCGCAACCGCCTGCACGCCCCGTCGCCCCTGCTGAAGCAGCTGGTCACCGCCGGCCTGCTCGGGCGCAAGACCGGTCGCGGGTTCTACACCTACGAAGCGGCCGACCGCCCGATCGTGGTCGATGACGCCGAGACACCGGGCCTAGACTCTGCTCCGCAGTTTCGCCGGCAGATCGCCCGGGTCGGTGTCGTCGGTTCGGGCACGATGGCGACGGGGATCGTCGAGGTGTTCGCGAGCGGTGGGTACGACGTCACCCACGTCACCGGCTCTACCTCGCTCGACGAGCTGGCTGATGCAGACCTTGTTGTGGAGGCGATCGCTGACGAGCTGTCAGCCAAGAGGGCCTTGGTCAACAGCCTCGACGAGATCTGTCGGGACGGTGCGATCCTCGCAACGACGACGACGTCGCTGCCCGTGATTGAGCTGGCCGCGGCGACCGGCCGGCCGGGAGACGTCGTCGGGATGCACTTCTTCAACCCTGCGCAGGAAGTAGAGCTGGTCGAGGTGGTCGCGACGGTGGCAACCGGCAGCGACGTGACAGAGACTGTCCGGGCGGTATGTGCAGCCGTTGGCAAGCACGCCGTCTGCTGCGCGGACCGGGCCGGCTTCATCGTCAACGCGTTGCTGTTCCCGTACCTCAATGACGCGGTCCGCATGCTGGAAGCCCACTATGCCGACGCCGACGAGATCGACACCGCCATGAAAGCCGGCTGTGCGCTCCCGATGGGGCCGTTCGAGCTGCTCGACGTCGTGGGCAACGATGTGGCACTGGCCATCGAACAGAGGTTGTTCCAGGAGTTCCGGGAGCCAGGCTTGGCGCCCGCTCCGCTGCTGGAGCACCTCGTCACTGCGGGCTATCTCGGTCGGAAGACGGGCAGGGGTTTTCGTGACTACTCGACGCGTTAGGCCGTGAGCACCAGACACCGTATCCGGGCCAACTCCGTGCTCCCAGCGAGTCGGCAACCGGTGACGCTCAGCACGGCCGACGGGCTGAACCTGGTGGCCGAGCTGGCGTCGCCGGTCGATGCGGCCCCGGTGGCGACGATGGTCTGCCTGCATCCGCTTCCGACGGAGGGCGGCATGATGGACAGCCACATCTTCCGGAAGGCGGCGTACCGGCTGCCCGCCCTCGCCGGCATTGCCGTGTTGCGGTTCAACACCCGCGGCACGAGCAGCGCCCAGGGCACGAGTGACGGCGCGTTCGACGGCGCGCGCAGTGAACGCTTCGACGTGGCAGCAGCCATTGAGTACACCGAGTTCGCCGAGCTGCCGAACGTGTGGTTGGTGGGCTGGTCGTTCGGCACGGATCTTGCTCTGCTGTACGGCAATGACCCTGCGGTGACCGGTGCGATCCTGCTCTCACCCCCGTTGCGCCTCGCCGGTGCGGAGCAGCTGTTGTCGTGGAAGGAGAGCGGCAAGCCCGTGGTCGCCATCGTTCCCGAGTATGACGACTACCTGCGGCCAGCGGCGGCCCGGGAGCGGTTCGCCGCCGTGCCAGCTGCGGAGGTGATCGACGTACCCGACGGGAAGCATCTGTGGGTGGGTCAGGCCGAAACCGTGCTGGACCTCATCACCGCTCGGCTGAACCCCGACGCGTCGCCGCTGCCCAGCGAGTGGCACGGGGAGATGACGTTAGCCTCGCCGCAGATCTGAGCCGGCGGAGCATCGGTCAGGCCTCCTCGACCTTTGGATGCCAGACCTCGCGCACCAGCAACAGCACTGCCGCGGCAGTGGGGATGGCCAACATCGCGCCCACGACGCCCATCAAGCTGCCGCCGATGAGCACAGCCACCACGGTGACTACCCCGGGGACATTGACCGACGACGCCATGATGCGCGGGTAGAGCAGGTAGTTCTCGACCTGCTGGTAACAGATGAAGAAGATGACGCACGCGATGCCGATCCCCGGAGAGTTCGCGAACCCGATGATGCTGACGATCGTGGCGCCGATTGTCGCTCCGATGAGCGGGATGAAGTCGAAGATGGCGACGAGCAACGCCAGGGCGACGGCATACTCGCGCAAGCCCACGATCTCCAGGAAGATGAACGAGCTGACGCCGGCCGACAGCGCGACGAGAAACGCCCCGGCCACGTAGCCTCCCACCCCACGCAAGATCTCATCGCCGAGGTAGGTGACCCGGGTACGCCGAGACTCCGGCACCATCGAGTAGCCCGCGCGCTTGATGCTCGGCAGCGCCGACAGGAAATAGAGCGTCAGCACGAAGACCAGGAACGCGTTGACCAGGGCGCTGAGCACAGCCAGTCCGACGGAGAAGAGGCTGCCGAAGGCCTGGTCTGCGAACTCGCCTTCTTGCAGCCGCTCTTGCACGGTGCCGATCACGTCGTACTTGCCATCCAGCCGTTGGACCGACCGGTTGCGCTGAAGCTCGTCGAGTAATCCGGGGGCATTCGCGATGAGCGTGGTGACCTGCGCTCGAGCCACCGGGACGAGCGCAACGACGAAGAGCGTGACGAGGACGAGCAAGGCGATCGTCACCAGCAGCACCGACCAGCGCCGGCGAAATCCGCGCACGATCAGCCATTCGACGACCGGATTGAGCCCGACGGCCAAGAACATCGACACCAGCACCAACAGCAGCACGGAGCTGGCCTCGCGGACCGCAAGACCGACGAGCAGCGCGAGCAGCACTCCTGCGGTGCCGACGAAGCCGACATAGAACGGGCTGCGCCGGGAGATGGGATCACCTGGTGTACCGAATGGCTCGTCACCATCGTGGTCGGGCGCGTCGTCCGGATGCAGGAGGAGTTCCTCGAAAAGCTCTTTCGACTCGTCATAGGCGGCGTCGGCCTCCTCGGCTGACTGCCGCGCGCCGGTCCTGGCGTCGATGGCTTGCTCGGCGGCCCCCTGCGCGTCGTCCTTGGCGTCAACGGCCTGCTCTTTCGCCGCGATGGCCTGCTCAGCCGCATCCTCTACTTCGCTGGAGTCACGGCGACCAGGCATGTCGCACACCTTGTCACATCGCCCGGCGGGTCGCCGTACGTCAGCCCTGGGCGGAACCCCGACGGTCGGCGGCCTCCGCAGTGGTCGCCTCACCGCCGCCCGGTGTCGGCGACGGGTCGTGGGTGAAGCTCGCGACGAGGTCGCGCAACTGCCCGAGCTGGGCGACGATGCCGTCGCGCCGTTTCTGCACGGTCTCGAGCTCGCGCCGAGCGGCGGCGGTCTGCCTGTCGGCGTCCGCATTCGCGTTGGTGACGATCTGCTCAGCCTGCTTGCGGGCCGCGGTGACGATCTGCTCGGCCTCCCGGCGGGAACGAGTGAGAGTCCGCTCCGCTTCGGCTGTCACTTGCTCGCGATGCCTGGTGGTTGTCGTGTTTGCCTCTCGGGCGCGTTCCTCGGCTGCCTTCGCCCGCGCCTCGGCCTCATCGACAAGACGGTCGATCTCTGCCGTGGCGAAGCCGTGCCGCTCCGACGCTTCCTTGGTCAGCCGTTCCCTTTCTACCGCCAACAGGCGCCGTGCCTCCATCGCCTCCCGGTCGGCAACGGCACGCGCCTGCTCAGCCTCCCGCTTGGCCGCCGTCCGCAGCGCGTTGGCCTGCTGCTGGGAGGCGAGCCGCAACTGGTCAGCTTCGCGCTTGGCGGCGGCCAAGATGTCCTGCGCTTGTGAGTGGGCCAGCGCGCGCTCCTGCTCCGCCTCTGCCAGCACCGTGGTTCGACGTTCCTCGATCTCTTGCAGCTGCACGGTGCGGATGTCGGCGGCCTCCTTCTCCGCGTCGGCACGCAGCGCAGCCGCCTCACGCTGCGCGTAGGCCCGTGACTCCTCAGCTGTCCTGGCGGCGGCCCCCGTTACTGCTGCCGCCTCCTCTTCCGCGAGCCGCAGGATCGAGGCGGCGTGCCCGCCTAGTCCGGCGTAGGTCGGTGTGTCGTGCTCAGCCAGTCGAGCCTGCATCTGCTGCACCTGAGCTTGCAGCTGGTCGGCTCGCTGGCGCGCGGCGCGGACGTCGGCTTGCCCCGTCTCGAACGACGCGAGGAAGGAGTCCACTGCCGCCCGGTCGTAACCACGGCGGACGACCGGGAATGCCGGCCGCTTAACGGCTGGCTGCGCAGGCGGTGCCTGAGTGTGCGCCTGAGCAGGCGGCTGAGCTGGCCGCTCGGCTGGCCGCTCGACTGGCCGGTGAACCTGGGGTTGGACTGGCGGCGCAGCAGGTTGCGTCGCAGGTACGGCGGTCGGCTGCGGGGTCGGCTGGGGGGAACCCGACGGGTAGTTGCGGTCAGCCGGCTGCTCGGCGGGCACGCGAGGGATTGCCTGGGTTACTTCGGCATCAGCTGGGTCGCCGACAGCCGTGGCGCCCGCCGGTTCCTCCTCCGGGTCTTCAAAGATGGAAAGTCCCGGCGGCTGCGAGCTCGTCATGTCCGTCATGCTAGGCGGGTGGGCGCGTCAGTGTCAGCCCCGGCACACCGTCGTACGTGCCCGAATGCGGCGGCTAGCTCCGTCGCGTCACTCCGGAGTGCGCGGCGGCTCCACCAACTCGACAAGTACGCCGCCGGCGTCCTTGGGGTGGATGAAGTTCACCCGGCTTCCTGCGGTTCCGCGGCGAGGCTCGTCGTACACCAGGCGCATGCCTTCGGCTCGCACTGCCGACATCGCGGAGTCGATGTCGCTGACCTGGTACGCCAGCTGCTGGAGGCCGGGGCCGGAACGCTGCAGAAACCGGCCGATGACCGAGTCGGAGCTCAACGGCGCAAGCAGCTGCAGGTAAGGGCCGGACTCCCCGACGGCCACCATCGCCTCGCGCACACCCTGGTCGCGGTTGACCTCCTCGTGCACGACCGCGAACCCAAATGTCGTGCGGTAGAAGGCGATCGCCTCGTCGAGGTCAGGCACGGCGACACCGACGTGGTCGATGGAGACGATGAGATCTGGGGGGAGCACAGGTCCATGCTGAGGCCAACGACGGCCGAGTCTCCAGCGCGTGTGACGCGTTCGACAGCGGCTGCCCACAGCGACCGTTTCCGCCCCGGATTCGGCTCGGTAAAGTTGCAGCCGTAGCGGCCGTTTCCGCGCAGCATCGACCAGGAGGGCCTGATGGCTGGATCTGTCATTGTCTCGGGAGTCCGTACGCCGATCGGGCGGCTGCTGGGGGGTCTGAAAGACCTGTCGGCGACCGACCTCGGTGGCGTCGCGATCAAGGGGGCGCTGGAGCGGTCCGGAGTGTCCCCCGAGCAGGTGGACTACGTGATCATGGGTCAGGTTCTGCAGGCAGGAACCGGTCAGATCCCGGCGCGACAAGCGGCGGTGAAGGCGGGCATCCCGATGACCGTCCCCGCGCTGACAGTCAACAAGGTCTGCCTGTCGGGCCTCAACGCCATCGCGCTCGCTGACCAGTTCATCCGGCTGGGGGAGTGCGACATTGTCGTCGCCGGTGGGATGGAGTCGATGACTAATGCGCCGCACCTCATGCTGCAGTCGCGTGCGGGTTACAAGTACGGCGACGTGACAGTTCGCGACTCGATGGCGTACGACGGCCTGTGGGACGCGTTCACCGACCAGCCGATGGGCGGGCTCACCGAGTCTCGAAACACCAACGTAGAGCAGCTCAGCAGGCAGGAGCAGGACCAGTTCGCGGCGGAGTCCCACCAGCGGGCGGCCGCGGGGTGGAAGAACGGCACGTTCACCGACGAGGTCGTTCCCGTCGAGGTACCGCAGCGACGGGGCGATCCGATCGTGGTGAGCGAAGACGAAGGCGTGCGCAGCGACACGACAGTGGAATCACTGGCGCGGCTAAGTCCGGCGTTCTCCAAGGACGGGACGATCACCGCGGGCTCGGCGTCACAGATCTCAGACGGTGCTTGTGCGGTCGTGGTGATGAGCAAGGCCAAGGCTGAGGAGCTGGGGCTGGACTGGCTCGCTGAGATCGGCGCCTACGGTCAGGTGGCCGGCCCCGACTCGTCCCTGCAGCTGCAGCCCGCTGAGGCGATCAAGGCGGCCTGCCGCAAGGAAGGCATCGAGGTGTCCGACCTCGACGTGGTCGAGGTCAACGAAGCGTTCGCTGCCGTCGCCATCGCGAGTAGCCGGGAACTCGACTTCGACCTGGACGCCGTCAACCCCAACGGCGGCTCCATCGCGCTCGGCCATCCGATCGGCATGTCAGGTGCGCGGGTCGTGCTGCACCTTGCCCTTGAGCTCAAGCGTCGTGGCGGTGGAGTCGGCGCGGCCGCTTTGTGCGGTGGCGGCGGTCAAGGCGACGCCTTGATCGTGCGCATTCCCGCGGCGTGACCCCAAGTAGCGCCGCTCAGCTGGAGCCGTCGACGCAAACGCGGGAACCCAGACGCCGTACACCGCGGGGCCATGTCGACGTCGCCGACCTGGTGGACCGCGCCCAAGCGGGAGACCCGCGCGCTGTCGCTCGGCTGATCTCACTTGTGGAGGACGCCTCGCCGTCGCTGCGAGAGGTTGCCGAACGGCTCAGTCCGCACACCGGGCACGCCCAGATCGTCGGGATCACGGGTGCGCCTGGCGTGGGCAAGTCAACCTCCACCTCCGGGCTGGTGACAGCCCTGCGCACGGCGGGCAAGCGCGTAGGGGTACTCGCTGTCGACCCCTCGTCACCCTTCTCGGGCGGCGCCCTGCTCGGCGATCGGGTGCGCATGCAGGAGCACGCGACCGACAAGGACGTCTACATCCGGTCGATGGCGAGCCGCGGCCACCTCGGCGGCCTCGCGTGGTCGACTCCACAGGCGTTGCGCGTGCTGGACGCTGCCGGCTGCGACGTCGTCTTGATCGAGACGGTCGGGGTAGGCCAGTCGGAGGTCGAGATCGCCGGCCTCGCCGACACCACGGTGGTGCTGCTGGCGCCGGGCATGGGCGACGGCATCCAGGCCGCGAAGGCCGGCATCTTGGAGATCGGAGACGTGTACGTCGTCAACAAGGCCGACCGCGACGGAGCCCACCAGGTCGTGCGTGAACTGCGCTCGATGCTCAGTCTCGGCGCGCTGCCGGGGGCCTGGCGAGCGCCGATCGTCACCACCGTTGCACAGACAGGTGAGGGCATCGACGACGTTGTCGCCGCGATAGAACGGCACCGCGACATGCTCGACGACACAGGTCAGTTGACGTCCCGGCGCCGATCCCGGGCACGGGACGAGATCGAGGCCATCGCGTTGGCGCAGTTGCGGCAGCGATTCGCAGACCTACACGGGCACGCCGACCTTGACGTCCTCGCCGCCGATGTCGTCAACGGTTCGCTCGACTCTTACACCGCCGCCGATCGGCTGCTCGCGGCGCTTTGAGGTTTACGGCGTCAGGCTGCGGGAACATGCCGGTTAACGCAGAACCTGACGGCGTAGCCGGCTTTCCAGGCAGTCGGCGACCCACCACATCGCGAGGCGAAGAGGCACCATGACTGACTCCACTCGACGAGACCCTGACGAGCCGGTGACCCGAGAACAGGAGGCCGTCGGACACCACACCAGCTCAGCAGAGACCGAGCCGACCACAATCCAGCCCAAGGTGGCGCAGTCGAGCAGGTCCGATGCGACGGTTGTTCAGCCCGCGGTCTCCGAGCGGCCTCCAACCACTGAGCAGACCCGGGCGCGGCAGACGACGACGGCGGCCCCGACGAGCCGGACCCAAGCGGCGCGCGGTAGCCATGCCATCGGCAAGGACGATCTCGACAGCTCCTCCGACACCTGGCGCCAAGACACCGAGAACCGTCGTCGGGAGGAGTACGGCGGGTTCAACTGGGGGGCGGCGTTCTTCGGCTGGCTGGTGGCCGTCGCCTTGACGGTGCTGCTCAGCAGCATCGCGGGAGCAATCGCTGCCGCAGTCGGCAACGAGCTCAACTTCACGCGGGCGGAGCTGCAGCCCGAAGCCGGCACGATCGGCATCTGGACAGCCGGCATCCTGCTGGCGATCCTCATGGTCGCGTACTTCGCCGGTGGCTACGTGGCCGGCCGGATGTCGCGCTACGACGGCGGCCGCCAAGGCATAGCGGTCTGGCTGATCGGGTTGATCATCACGATCATCGTTGTGCTGGTGGGCGTCATCACCAGCGAGGAGTACGACATCTTCCAGCGGGTGGACCTGCCATCCATCCCCGTGCCGACTGACGCCTTGACGACCGGAGGCCTCATCACCTTGGCCGCTGTGCTGCTCGGAACCCTGCTCGCCGCGTTCCTGGGCGGCAAGACCGGACAGCGCTATCACCGCAAGATCGACCGCATCACCGCCTAGTTGGTGCTAAGCACTGCCGCGCGCCGACCGGCGTAAACTTGGCTCGACGTGCAACCGCCGCGTCGACCTGGTGACGTCGACGCGGCGTCTGACTGCGCTTTGGGAGTTCACATGACCAACGAGGAGTCCGCTATCGACGACGGCCGGGCCCGCTGGCAGGAGCGGTACGACAAGTCCCGGGTGCGGGAGGCGGACTTCACGACGCTTTCAGGTCTGCCGGTTGAGCCGGTGTACGGCCCACCTCCAGGAAGCACCTATCCAAACTTTGCGGCCATCGGCTGGCCAGGGGAGTACCCCTTCACCCGGGGGCTGTACGCAACCGGCTACCGAGGTCGCACCTGGACGATCCGCCAGTTCGCGGGCTTCGGAAACGCCCAGCAGACCAACGAGCGCTACAAGATGATTCTCCGCTCCGGGGGTGGCGGCTTGTCCGTCGCATTCGACATGCCGACGTTGATGGGACGCGACAGCGACGACCCAAAGTCGCTCGGCGAGGTCGGGCACTGTGGTGTCGCGGTCGACAGCGCAGCGGACGTGGAGACGCTCTTCGGTGGCATCGGCCTGGACGACGTCACCACCTCGATGACGATCTCCGGCCCCGCCGTGCCGGTCTTTTGCATGTACCTCGTCGCCGCAGAGCGGCAGGGCGCCGACATCTCCAAGCTGAACGGGACGCTTCAGACAGACATCTTCAAGGAGTACATCGCCCAGAAGGAGTGGCTGTTCCCGCCGGAGCCGCATCTTCGGCTCATCGGCGACCTGATGGAGTACTGCGCGCGAGAGATCCCCGCATACAAGCCCCTCAGCGTCTCGGGCTACCACATCCGGGAAGCCGGATCCACCGCCGCCCAAGAGCTCGCGTTCACGTTGGCTGACGGCTTCGGTTACGTCGAGCTGGGGCTGTCGCGGGGTCTCGACATCGAGACGTTCGCTCCCGGTCTGTCCTTCTTCTTCGACGCGCACCTGGACTTCTTCGAAGAGATAGCAAAGTTCCGGGCCGCTCGCAGGATCTGGGCTCGCTGGATGCGCGACGTCTACGGCGCCAAGACCGAGAGGGCCCAGTGGCTGCGCTTCCACACCCAGACCGCCGGAGTTTCGCTCACGGCACAGCAGCCGTACAACAACGTCGTGCGTACGGCCGTCGAGGCGCTCGCCGCGGTCTTGGGCGGCACGAACTCCTTGCACACCAACGCCCTTGACGAGACGCTGGCGCTCCCGACGGAGCAAGCCGCCGAAATCGCCCTGCGCACGCAGCAGGTGCTCATGGAAGAGACCGGTGTCGTCAACGTCGCCGACCCGCTCGGTGGCTCGTGGTACGTCGAAGCGCTGACCGACAGGCTCGAAGCCGAGGCTGAGGCGATCTTCGCCTCGATCATCGCCCGCGGCGGCGGCGAGTCGCGGCAGCACCCGGTCGGCCCCATGACCTCGGGAATCCTCCGTGGCATCGAAGACGGCTGGTTCATGGCCGAGATCGCCGAGGCGGCCTTCACTTACCAGCTCGCCCTTGAGAAGGGTGACAAGAAGGTGGTCGGTGTCAACTGTCATACGCCGTCGGTCACCGGCGAGCTGGAGATTCTGCGGGTCTCGCACGAGGTCGAGACAGACCAGGTTCGCGAGCTGACAAACCGCCGGTCCGCTCGTGACGCCGCAGCCGTCGAGGCGGCGCTGGCCGATATGGTCGCCGTGGCGCGCACCGACGAGAACCTGATCCCGGCCATGCTCACCGCGGTTCGCGCCGAGGCGACGCTCGGCGAGATCTGTGACGCGCTGCGCTCGGAGTGGGGCGAGTACCGGGAGCGCGCCCAGTTCTAGGCAGCACCTGCCCGCTTAGGATGGGCGGATGACCGCCCCCCAGTTCTCCCGCCCCGGCGCCATCGACCTGTCGGCGTTGCGGAGGCCGCCAGCGGCGGCTGCGAGCCCCCGCGGAGGCGGTTCGAGTGGGTCGTTCTCCTTCGATGTGACCAGCGAGGAGTCGCTGCGCACCGACGTGGTGCAGCGCTCGCTCTCCGTCGTCGTCATCGTCAGCTTCTGGTCGCCGCAGGTGCCCGCATCGGTGCAGATCAACACGACACTGGAGACGCTGGCCGATGAGTTCGCGGGGCGCTTTCTGTTGGCCAAGCTCGACGTCGTCGCGCAGCCACAGCTCGCTCAGGCACTCGGCATACCACAGGTGCCGTTGGTGGTGGCGGCGCTGCGCGGGCAACTGGCGCCGCTGATCCAGGAGCCGCTGCCCGAGGCGGAGACGCGGGAGCTCATGCGGCAGGTGCTCGACGCGGCAGCCGCCAATGGGGTCACGGGGACCGCTGACCGGGTCCGTGCGCCAGGCGCCGACCCTGAGGCCGAGCCGGAACCCGAGCCGGTCAAGCACGTCGCCGCCGAAGAGGCGTTGCTGTCCGGCGATCTCGATACCGCCATCGCCGGCTACGAGCGGGCACTTGCCGCCGCTCCCGGTGACGAGGAGGCCACCGTCGGGCTGGCCAGGGCGCAGCTGCTCAAACGCACGCAGGGTGTCGATGTGGCGCAGGCCCGGGCCGCGGCGGCGGACCGACCGGGCGACGTCGAGGCGCAAGTGCTGGCAGCCGACCTCGACCTCATCGGCGGACACGTCGAGGACGCCTTCGCTCGGCTCGTCGACTTCGTACGCCGGTCGGCCGGACCGGAGCGAGAAGCCGCGCGCAGGCATCTGATCGGCATGTTCGCGGTGGTAGGCGACGACGACGAGCGCGTCAGGAAAGCCCGCCAACTCCTGGCCAGCGCGCTTTTCTAGCAGTGCGGGGTGTCGGCGGCTGGTTGCTCGTGCTGCTCGGTCTCGTTGCGCTCACGGTGGGATCAGCAGTAGCCGTCGCGTTCGGGACCGATGACACCCTCACGGTGGGACCCCACGAGCTTGCCACCACCGGCATGGCGATCGTCACCGCGCCGGGGGCGCTGCCCTACGCGGGGCCGACGATGCAGGTCACAGTCAGCGTCGAGCGGCCAGCGTCGACGGTTTTCGTCGGTGTCGGCCACCACGTCGACGTCCGCGACTACCTGGCCGATGCGGCGTACACCAGGATCGACAAGGTGTCGCTGCCCTGGCGGACCGAGAGCACGCAGGTGCGGGGACGTACCCAGGCGCTGACCGACCCAGCCGACCTGACCTGGTGGCTGACCAGCGCCTCCGCGACCGGGGTCGCCACCGTGACGTTCCCGCTGCCCGACATCCCGGTCGACGTGGTGGTGACCAACCCTGAGCGCGCGCCAGGGTTCCGCACCGACGTCACCGTGGAAATCATCCAGAAGGGCGTGTTCGTCGGCGCACTGGCCCTGGTGATCGCTGGTGTCGGGCTGGTTGCCGCCGGTGTAGTGGTCCGTCGAGGCCGGTGGAGGGGAGCACATGGACCCGCAGGCGGATCGGCACACACCGACGAGCTCATAGGTGTGTCGTGAGCCGACGCAGGGCGGCGGCCTGGCTGGGTCTGCTCTTGATGGTCGGTGCGTGCGCGGTGCCGCAGCCCAAGGACCTTGACGTCGTCACCAAGAAAGCCGTCACGTTGTCGGAGGCGAGCAACGTGATCGGTAGGTTCAACCAGGTCCGCGACGACGTCTCGGCCTCTGGCGAAGCACGCCGGCTGCGCGACATCGAGAGCGGCTCCCTGCTCGCCATCGACACCGCTGCGGTCTTCGCCCGCGAACACCGTGGCGTTGCCACCTCCACCACCCGGCTCGACGACACGTCGATGATCATCGCTGGGTCGTTCAAGCGGTATCCGCTGTGGTTCGTGGCCGTGGGTGAGGTGTACGCCGATCAGCAACAGGTTGCCGGTCTTTTCGTGCGGAGCTCGAGCACGAAGCCGTGGCGGCTTGAGCTGGCCCCGCGGCTCGCTGGGTCGACGAGGTTTCCGTCGGTTCAGCTGACCGACGACGGGTCTGCTGTGCTGCTGGCCCCCGACGAGCGCCGCGGCCTCCGGCTCAGCCCCCAGACGCTGGCCTCCCGGTACACGCAGGTACTCGCCGACCCCGGAGCGAAGTACGCCGACGACTTCGTGCCGGACGCCTTTCTCGCCTCGGTGAGGGAACTGCAAGGCGCCCAACCCGACGAGCTGGTGAAGTTCACCCAGACCTGGTCGGTAGAGCCGGTCAGATACGCGCTTCGGCTCGCCGCTGGCGGTGCCTTGGTCTTCGCCTCGGTGCAGCGCACCGATCATTACCGCGTGCTGGGCAAGCACGTCTTGCGCTGGGAAGGTTCCGAGGCCGCCGCGTTCTTCTCCCGGCCGGTGCGCTCGGCCGCCACGCTGACCTACTCCCATCAGTTGCTGCTGCTGATGCCGAACCGTGGGAAGCCGGTGCTGATCGGTCAGTACGGCGGCATCGTCGGCGCCACCGGTCACTGACCTGAGGTGTGGAAGGAGGTGGTCGCATGCGCGCAGCGCACACCTGGCCGGGGCTGTCCTACACCGACCGCAACCAAATCGTGCCGAGCGGGGGCAGTTGCACCGTGGCCGACGCTGGGCGTCCGTGCCGCTCCTCCTCGACCGCCGATACCACTCCGAGGTTCCCCACGCCTGACCCCGAGTACTCCGTCGCGTCGGTGTTGATGATCTCGTGCCAGTCTCCGATTCGGGGCAGGCCGAGTCGGTAGTCGGAGTGGGGGATCGCCGCGAAGTTGGCCACGCAGACAAGGCACGAGCCGTCGCTGCCGGTGCGCGTGAAGCTGAACACGTTGTTGAGGTTGTCGCCTGCATCGACCCAGCTGAAGCCGTCGGGGTGATTGTCGAGCGACCACAGGGCCGCGGTCGCGGCGTAAGCGCGGTTGAGGTCGCCCACGAGGTGCTGCACGCCGAGATGCTCGGGAGACCCGAGCAGCGCCCAGTCGAGCTCAGCGCCCTCAGCCCACTCCGACACCTGGGCGAACTCGGTACCCATGAAGATCAGCTGCTTGCCGGGGTGGGCCCACATGTAGGCGAGCAACGCCCGGACGTTGGCTAGCTGCTTCCACCTGTCGCCAGGCATCTTGCCAACCAGTGAGCCCTTGCCGTGGACCACCTCGTCGTGAGATATCGGCAGTACGTAGTTCTCGGCGAAGGCGTACATCAACGAGAACGTCATCTGGTGGTGGTGGTACTGCCGGTGCACTGGGTCGTTAGCCAGGTAACCCAACGAGTCGTGCATCCAGCCCATGTTCCACTTGAAACCGAATCCGAGGCCCCCCACGTGGGTAGAACGGGTGACGCCGGGCCAGGCGGTGGACTCCTCGGCGATGGTGACGGCGCCGGGCACCCGCTTGTACACCGTGGCATTCACCTCCTGAAGGAAGCCCACGGCCTCGAGGTTTTCGCGGCCACCGTAGAGATTGGGTTTCCACTCGCCCTCCTCGCGTGCGTAGTCGAGGTAGAGCATGGAGGCGACTCCGTCGACGCGGAGTCCGTCGACGTGGAACTCCTCCAGCCAGTACACGGCGTTGGCCACCAAGAAGTTGCGGACCTCAGACCGGCCGAAGTCGAAGATGTAGGAACCCCACTCCTTGTGCCAGCCCCGGCTCGGGTCGCTGTGCTCGTAGAGCGCCGTACCGTCGAACCTCGCCAGCGCCCACTCGTCGGTAGCGAAATGCCCGGGGACCCAGTCGAGGATGACCCCGACCCCGGCCGCATGGAGCCGGTCGACGAGGTAGCGGAAGTCGTCTGGGTCGCCGAACCGGGCGGTCGGTGCGAAGAACGAGGTCACGTGGTAGCCCCAGGAGCCACCGAACGGGTGCTCCATGACCGGCAACAGCTCCACGTGGGTGAACCCGAGGTCGGCGACGTACGGCACCAGCTGATCGGCGAGCTCACGATAGCCCAGGCCTTTGCGCCATGACCCGAGATGAAGCTCGTAGATGCTCATCGGCTGCTCGACGGCGCGCCGTCCCGCGCGTCGGGCGAACCAGCCCGTGTCACTCCACTCGTACGACGACTCGAAGACTGCCGACGCTCGCAGTGGCGGCACTTCGGCGTACTGGGCCATCGGGTCGGCCTTGTGCCGCCAACTGCCGTCGGCTCCACAGACGTCGTACTGGTAGAGCGTTCCCGCGCCCACATCCGGGATGAAGATCTCCCAGATTCCCGACGAGCCCAGCACGCGCATCGGGTGCGTTCGGCCGTCCCAGGCGTTGAAATCGCCGGCCACCCGAACGCCCTGCGCCGAGGGTGCCCACACCGCGAAAGAGGTGCCGCTGACCTGACCGCCGACGCCGTCGTAGCTGCGCACGTGCGCCCCGAGCACCCGCCACAGCTCTTCGTGGCGGCCCTCGTTGATCAGGTGCTGGTCGATCTCTCCGAGGGTCGGCAGGTAGCGGTAAGGGTCGTCGATGCGGCGGGTGGCGCCGCCCGCATAGCTGACGTCGAGCCGGTAGTCAGGCACCTCGGCGTCGGGGAGCACCGCGACCCAGACGCCGTTGTGCTCCCGGCTCATGGCCACACTGGTCCCGCGGGACAGGACCGAGACTGCCGAGGCGTCCGGCTGCAGGGTTCGTATCGTGACGTGGCCACCGGACGGGTGCGGCCCGAGTACGGCGTGTGGGCTGCGGGAGGTGCCCGCCACGATGCGGTCCAGCTCGGCGACCTCGATCGGGCGGGGCGCAGCGGCGGCCGGCACGTCACCCGTCCTTGACCAGGCGCTCGACGGCGTGCAAGGGGATCGGTAGCCAGTGCGGTCGGTGCCGACTCTCGTACACCACCTCATAGACTGCCTTGTCGGTCTCGTAGGCGCGAAGCAGCACCTGCTGTTCGGGCGGGTCGGCAGCCATAGCAGTGCAGTAGCCCTGCAGGTAGGCAGCCCGGTTGCGCTGCGTCCACTCGTCGCCGCGGTACCGCAACTGGTCACCGTCGCCGAACTGGAGCAGGGTGACGCCGGCCGCGTAGTCGAACGACCGCAGCATGCCGGCGATGTCGCGCAGCGGTGAGTCGCGTTCGGCCCGCTCCCTGAGTGTCTTGGCCGGTTCGCCCTCGAAGTCGATGAGCTTCCAGCCCTTGACCGTGCGCAGCGTCTGGCCAAGGTGCAGGTCGCCGTGGATCCGTTGTACGGCGACAGGCTGGTCGAGCTCCGCCAGCGCCGCGAACGACCGCTGAAGGCCCGGGGCGTACGGCTCGAGCTCCGGAGCCGCGACGACGGCCGACTCCAGTCGGCTGGTCATGGCGGTGGCCAGCGAGTCGAGCTGGCCCTGCGACAGCGCCGAGGTCTCGAACAGCTCGGCGAGGTCGCGGTGGACGGCGGCGGTCGCCGCCCCCAACCTCTCGGCCTCGGCGGCGAAGTCGCCGCCAACCTCTTCCGGGTGCAGGTCCTCCTCGACGAAGAGGTCGCGCACGCTGGCCAACGCGATATCCCAGCCGTCGGTGGCGGTGCGTAGGTAGGCCTGCAGCATGCCAAGGTGGCCGTGGTGGGTGGCGCCGGCGTCAGCACGCCAGTCAGCCTCGACCCAGCCAAG
Organism: Nocardioidaceae bacterium; assembly: GCA_030447865.1. GTDB lineage: Bacteria > Actinomycetota > Actinomycetes > Propionibacteriales > Nocardioidaceae > JAUJOE01. The sequence continues at coordinate 8,967 of JAUJOD010000005.1, read as the reverse complement.
GAGGCGGGCGACATGGTCGCTGCCGTGTCGGGTGAGAGCTTGGTGAACCTCGATGTCGGGATTTCCGCCGCCGCTGACGCGTCGAAACAGCTTCAACAAGGCGTCCTCGCCGTAGGCGATGGAGGTGTTCGACTGCTCCGCCGTCATCACGGTGCCGCTGACTCCTGCGGTGGGCAGTTCTGCCTCGTCGAGCACATGGAAGGACACGTCGGACTCGTGGCGGCGGTCTCGAAAGCTGCGCAGCAGCAGGTCGGCGACGGCGGGGAGGAAGACAGCGTCGTACACCACCACCGGGCCGAGGTCTGGGTGGTCGACCGGACCGATCAGCGCGTGGATGAAGTCGGGGTCGGCCTCTCCTAGGTAGGCGAGTGGCACCTGGTAGGTCTCGGTACTGGGGTCGCCGTCGACGTACGAGACGCTCACCAGCTCGATGCGAGCGCGCGGGGTGGTCGACGACAACCAGGACGTCGGATGCACCGCCCGGATCGAGAAGTCCCGACCCCTGCCGGCGAACCAGCGCTGCTCGGCCAGGTAGGCGCCCAGCTGTTCCTCGAACGAGCCGGTCACGGCACCGACACCTCCTGTGCGGGAGAGATCAAGAACCAGTAGAAGCCGTGTCCGGACAGCGTGAGCAGGTAGGGCAGCTCGCCTATCTTGGGGAAACTGACGTGGCCGAGCAGCTCGATGGGCACGCTGCCCCGCCACTGCCGAAGGTCCAGCTCGACCGGCTGCGGGAACCGAGACAGGTTGTTGACACACAACACCGTGTCATCGCCGAAGTCACGGCTGAACGAGAAGACGCTGGGGTTGCTGCCGCCGAGATCGGTGAACGAACCCAGGCCGAATGCGGGGTGGTGCTTGCGGGCGTGGACCATGCGTCGGGTCCAGTGCAGCAGCGACGAGGTGTTCTCAAGCTGTGCCTCCACGTTGACCGCCTGGTAGCCGAACACGGGGTCCTGCACAGCCGGCAGGCTCAGCCGGCCGGGAGTGGCGGTGGAGAAACCTGCGTTGCGGTCCGGTGTCCACTGCATCGGCGTGCGGACGCCGTCACGGTCGCCGAGCCAGATGTTGTCGCCCATGCCGATCTCGTCGCCGTAGTACAGCACCGGCGACCCGGGCAAGGAGAGCAACAAGGCGGTGAAGAGCTCGATCTGGTTGATGTCGTTGTCGAGGAGCGGGGCCAGCCGCCGGCGGATCCCGATGTTGGCCTTCATGCGGGGGTCCTTGGCGTACTCCGACCACATGTAGTCGCGGTCCTCGTCGGTGATCATCTCCAGCGTCAACTCGTCGTGGTTGCGCAAGAAGATGCCCCACTGGCAGTTGTCGGGGATGACCGGTGTCCGCTCGAGAATCTCCGAGAGCGGGTAGCGCGACTCGCGGCGGACCGCCATGAAGATGCGCGGCATCACCGGGAAGTGGAAGCACATGTGGCACTCGTCGCCGCCGACGTCAAAGTTGCCGAAGTAGTCGACCACGTCGGTCGGCCACTGGTTCGCCTCGGCCAGCAGCACCCTGTCGGGGTACTCCGCGTCAACGGTTTTGCGGACCTGCCGCAAGAACTCGTGCGTCTCGGGCAGGTTCTCTCCGTTCGTCCCCGGCCGTTCGTACAGGTATGGCACGGCGTCCAGCCGGAAGCCGTCGATGCCCATGTCGAGCCAGAAGCGCAGGGCGTTGACAATCGCCTCCCGCACCGCTGGGTTGTCGAAGTTCAGGTCGGGCTGGTGGCTGTAGAAGCGATGCCAGAAGTACTGCTGGCGGACCGGGTCCCACGTCCAGTTCGACGGCTCGGTGTCGACGAAGATCACCCGGGCGTCGCCGTACAGGTCGTCGCTGTCGGACCAGACGTAGAAGTCGCCGTACGGACCCCTCGGGTCTCGCCGCGACTCCTGGAACCACCGGTGCTGGTCGCTCGTGTGGTTCATCACGAAGTCGATGATCACCTTGAGCCCGTGCCGATGCGCGTCGTCGAGGAGCTCCTGGAAGTCGGAGAGCGTTCCCACCTCGGGCAGGATGCCCTGGTAGTCCGACACGTCGTAACCGCCGTCGCGCAGCGGAGACGGATAGAACGGCGGGATCCACAAGCAGTCGACGCCCAGCCACTGCAGGTAGTCGAGCTTCTCGCGCAGCCCGCGGAAGTCGCCGGTGCCGTCACCGTTGGAGTCCTTGAACGACCTGACCAGGACCTCGTAGAAGACTGCCCGCTTGAACCACAGGGGGTCGGTGCTCACGCTCATGCCCTCCGAACCGACACGACGTGCGCGACCGCTCGCGCCGGGTCGAGGCGGACATAGTTGTGCTCGCCCCAGCGCCAGGTCTGACCGGTGATCTCGTCGGTGACGGCGAACGCGTCCTGCCAGTCATAGCCGAGCGCCGGCAGGTCGAGGTGGATCAGTGTTTCCCGGGCGCGGTGGGGGTCCAGGTTGACCACCACGATCACGGTGTCGTCGGTGCCGGCGACCGTGGTGCGCTTGCTGAAGCACATCACCGCGTCGTCCTCGGTGCGGTGCAGGGTCAGGTTGCGCAGGCGTTGCAGTGAAGGGTGGCTCTTCCTGATCCGGTTGAGGAGCGTGAGGTACGGCGCCAGCGTGTTCCCCTCGGCGCTGGCGCCCCCCCAGTCGCGGGGGCGGTACTGGAACTTCTCGGTGTTGAGGTACTCCTCGGAGCCTCGCCTGACGGCCACGTGCTCGAAGAGCTCGTAGCCTGAGTAGACCCCCCAGGTAGGTGACGCGGTTGCCGCGACCGTGGCGCGTACGGCGAACGCCGCCGGACCGCCGTACTGCAGGTACTCGGTCAAGATGTCGGGGGTGTTGACGAAGAAGTTGGGTCGCATGACGTCGCTGGTGACCTGCGACAGCTCGTGCAGGTAGCTCTCGAGCTCCGCCTTGGTGTTGCGCCAGGTGAAGTAGGTGTAGGACTGGTGGAAGCCGACCATGCCCAGGGTTCGCATCATCGCCGGTCGGGTGAACGCCTCGGACAAGAAGACCACATCGGGGTCGGTGGCCCTGACCTCAGCCAGCAACCACTCCCAGAACATGACCGGCTTGGTGTGCGGGTTGTCGACGCGGAACATGCGGACCCCGTGAGCCATCCAGTGCCGCACTACCCGCAGCACCTCAGCGGACAGCCCTTCCATGTCGTTGTCGAAGTTGAGCGGGTAGATGTCCTGGTACTTCTTCGGCGGGTTCTCGGCGTAGGCGATCGTGCCGTCGGCGCGGGTGATGAACCACTCGGGGTGGTCCTTGACCCACGGGTGGTCGGGCGCGCACTGCAGAGCGAGGTCGAGGGCCACCTCCAACCCGAGCTCGGTTGCCCGTTCGACGAACGCGTCGAAGTCCGCCAGCGTGCCGAGGTCGGGGTGGATGGCGTCGTGTCCACCGTCAGCTGACCCGATCGCCCATGGGGAGCCGGGGTCTCCCGACTTGGCGGTGAGGGTGTTGTTGGGACCCTTGCGGTTGACAGTGCCGATCGGGTGGATGGGCGGCAGGTAGACCACGTCGAAGCCCATCTCCGCGACGGCGTCCAGGCGCTTCGCCGCAGTGGCGAAGGTGCCCGACGTCCAGGTGCCGGTCTGCGCGTCGTACGCCGCGCCTTCTGAGCGTGGGAAGTACTCGTACCACGACCCGTACAGCGCGCGGGTCCGGTCGACGTACACCGGCCACGGTCCTTCGGACGAAAGCAGGTCGCGCAGCGGCCACTCCGCCAGCGCTCCCTGCACACCTGCGCTGGTGAGCGCCGACAGCCGGACCGCAACGGGGAGGGAGGTGTCGTGCGCCGCCTTGGCCGCGAGCAGCAGCCGGTTGCGGGTGGAGCCGGCGGAAGCAGGCAGTCCTTGCGCGACTCGCTGCATCACCAGCGCCCCCGCGGCGAGCATCAGCTCGACGTCGACGCCAGCGGTGATCTTGACCTCGGCGGCATGCCGCCAGGAGGCGTAGGGGGCGGCCCACGACTCGATGCGGAACGTCCAGGCCCCCTCAGCATCAGGCGTCACCTCGGCGCGGTAGCGGTCTGGGACCTCCGCGCCGACCGCGGCCATCGGGACAAGCGGCCGGTCGCTACCGGCGGGGTCGGTAAGCACGACACCGGCACCGAGTGCGTCATGCCCCTCCCGGAACGTCGTCGCCTCGACCCGGAACGCCTCACCGACGACGGCCTTGACGGGGTACCGACCATGCTCGACGACGGGGCTCACATCGATGATGGGGATGCGCGCAACCATTGCGACGAACTTACCGTTCCGGGTGGCGGAATGGTGGCGAGGTTGGCGGCGGGCTATACGGTTTGGCGATGCGTGCAATCCGACGATTCACCGTGCGACCGGTTCTGCCCGAGCCGTTGCAGCCGCTCGAGGAGCTGGCGACAAATCTTCGCTGGTCGTGGCACCACGACACGCAGCGCCTCTTCGAGGCGATCGACGCCAAGGCGTGGGCGCGGAGCAATCGAGACCCGGTCAGGTTTCTGGGCTCGATACCGACGAGCCGCCTGCAGGCGCTGGCGTCCGACCGCCGCTTCACCCGCCAGCTGGCGCTGGCGCACGCCGACCTGGAGGAGTACCTCACCGGCGACCGGTGGTACCAGCGGCTCGGCCCGGATGCGCCGCGGCAGATCGCCTACTTCTCCCCGGAGTTCGGCATCGCCGCGGTCTTGCCGCAGTACTCCGGGGGGCTGGGGATTCTGGCGGGTGACCACCTCAAGGCCGCCAGCGATCTCGGCGTACCGATCATCGGGGTCGGCCTGTTGTATCACCACGGGTACTTCCGGCAGTCGCTCTCGCGCGAGGGCTGGCAGCAGGAGTGGTACCCGATCATCGACCCCGACGAGCTGCCGCTCACGCTGCTCCGAGAGGCCGACGGGTCGCCGGCCCGAATCTCCCTCACCGTACCCGGGGGCCAGGAGCTGCTCGCGGCGCTGTGGCTCGCCCAGGTCGGTCGGGTGCCGCTGCTGCTGATGGACTCCGACATCGAGGAGAACCCACCGGCGCTGCGCGAGGTCACCGACCGGCTGTACGGCGGCGGCTCCGACCACCGACTCCTCCAAGAGCTGCTGCTCGGCATCGGTGGGATTCGGGCGCTTCGGACGTTCTGCCGCATCACCGGAACGCCCGCGCCGGAGGTCTACCACACCAACGAGGGGCATGCGGGCTTTCTTGGCGTCGAGCGCATCGCCGAGTTCATGGCCGCCGACGGTCTGCCGTTCGCCGCAGCGCTCGAGAAGACCCGCGCCGGGACGGTCTTCACCACGCACACCCCGGTGCCCGCCGGCATTGACCGCTTCCCGCGTCGGCTCATCGAGATGCAGTTCGGTGGCACCACCAGCGGGGCCCGACCCCCAGTCAGTGACGTGTTGGCGCTGGGCGCTGAGGACTACGACGGTGGGGACCCGACAGTCTTCAACATGGCGGTGATGGGTCTGCGGTTGGCTGGTCGGGCCAACGGTGTCAGCCGGCTACATGGCCAGGTCTCGCGGGGCATGTTCAATGGGCTCTGGCCGGGCTTCGACCAAGACGACGTACCGATCTCCTCCATCACCAACGGTGTGCACGCTCCGACCTGGGTGGCTCATGAGGTGGTAGAGATCGCCGAGCGCGAGGCGATCTTGGCGTCGGTCGAGAGCTCACAGGACTGGACCGCGGTTGACAAGGTGCCGGCCCGGGCGATCTGGGACACCAAACGGCAGCTGCGCGCCCGCCTGGTAGGCGATGTCAGGGCGCGGGTCCGCGAGTCGTGGCTCAATCGGGGCGCCGCACCGGCCGAGCTCGGCTGGGTGGACTCCGTGCTCGACCCTGACGTGCTGACGATCGGGTTCGCGCGCCGGGTGCCGTCGTACAAGCGGCTTACCTTGATGCTGCGCGACCCCGAGCGCCTCACCAGGCTCCTGCTGCACCCCGAGCGGCCGATCCAGCTGGTGATCGCCGGCAAGTCGCACCCGGCAGACGAGGGCGGCAAGCGGCTGATCCGAGACATCGTCAGGTTCTCCGACGACCCGCGGGTCCGGCACCGGATCGTGTTCTTGCCGAACTACGACATCGCGATGGCCCAGCCGCTGTACCCCGGTTGCGACGTGTGGCTCAACAACCCGCTGCGGCCCTACGAGGCGTGCGGGACCTCGGGCATGAAGGCGGCGCTGAACGGCGGCCTGAACTTGTCGATCCTCGACGGCTGGTGGGACGAGTGGTACGACGGCGAGAACGGCTGGGCGATCCCCTCCGCCGACGGAATCGACGACGCCGACCGTCGAGACGACATCGAGGCCGCCGCTCTGTACGACCTGCTCGAGAACGAGGTGGCGCCGCGCTTCTACGATGTCAACGGCGACGACCTACCGCTGCCGTGGATTGAAATGGTCCGCCACACCTTGAAGTCGCTTGGTCCGAAGGTGCTCGCTTCGCGGATGGTGCGCGACTACGTCCGCCAGCTCTACACCCCGGCGGCCGCTGGTGCGCGCCGGGTCGAGGGTGACCTGCAGGCCGTCCAGGAGCTGGCGCGATGGAAGGCAGCCGTGCGTACGGCGTGGCCGCAGGTCCGCATCGAGCATGTGGAGTCCAGCGGCGTCTCCGACGCCCCTGCCCTCGGCTCCACCCTCAACGTGCGCGTTTACGCCTCGCTGGGCGGGCTGACGCCCGACGACATCGAGGTTCAGGTGGTGCATGGCCAGGTGGCCGGCGACGACGAGCTGCGCGACCCACAGGTCAAGACATTGGGACATGCCGAGACGTACGAGGACGGCAGGCACCGGTTCGAGGCCGACATCCGGCTCGACTCGACCGGCCTGTTCGGCTACACGGTGCGGATCCTGCCCCAGCACCCCTTGCTCGTCAGCCCGGCTGATGTCGGGGTGATTGCCTGGCCGGTGACGGTCAACGACCCCGACGGTTGATGGTCAGGGGCCTGATTAGCGGCCGGTGACCCCGACAGCGGGCACAATAGGCGCGACGTACGTCGAGGAAGGTCGCCGATGCAGCAACTACCCCTGGTGGACGCAGAGGTGCAGCGAATCGGATCCGCGTTCGGCACCGCGTCCCAGGAGCTGTCGGGTGCCGTGAACCGCCTCGGCGACTTGCCGGTCGACACGGTGGGCACGCCGTCGTGTGACGCGGCAGTCTCCTCGGGGCTGCGTGACCTGCGTACGGCGCTGGCGCGCCTGCAAGCGACGGCTGAGGAGTGCGTCGCGGTGCTGGTCCGGCACAGCGGACATGTCGGCGGCGAGGAGCTTCGGCAGGGCCGGCCGACGTGAGAGCCGACGTCATCCTGGGCTTCGACCCCACGCCGGCCGATACGAACGCGCTGGGTTCGGTGTCCGACGGGCTGCGCGGAGCCGTTCGGGCGCTGATCGAGGCTCGGCGCGGCCTCGACCGGCTGGGGCGTGCCGGCTCCGTCTGGGACGGGTCAGCCGGGGCGCCGCTGGCCGCACTGCTTCGGCGGTTCTCCCAGCGGGCGGCCGCCCTGGAGGAGTCGCTGGTCGACTGCCTGCACGCCGTCGACGGCTGGCGTGCGGGCGTCGACGAGAGGCAGCGGCAGGTGGCCGAGATCGTCGCAACCGTCGCCGAGCTGGGCGACGACCCCGCGGCCACCACTCGACGTACCCGCCTGATCGCGATGGCGCGGGAGCTCGGCGTCGACCACGAGCGCGCCGCGGCTGACCTCTCGGCTGCCTTCGAGGAGCTTTCGGCCAGCATCCAACAGATCGTCGATCCGCACGACGACCTTGCCGCCGAGCTCGACCGCGCGCTGCTCACGCTGGCTGCGGCGGTCGAGGAATGGATGGCGGACCAGGCGCCCGAGCTGCTGCGCACCGCACTCACCGTCGGCGAGATCGCCGGGCTGACCACGGTCATCTCCGAACTGATCGGGATCGCGGCCCTCGGTCGAAACCCCGGTGAGGACGAGGGTGTCGCCGAGGTCGTTGCCAAGAGTCCGGGCTCCCATCGCCTCATCAAGGCGTTGCGCCAGCAGTGGCTCGACGTTGCGCCCGTTGAGTTGCCGGCGGCAACCTTCGCGGTACGTCGCTCGGCCGGCCTGGCCGACGCTCTCGCGGGACGCCGCGGCGGCGACGTGGAGCCAACCGAGCCGTGCTGATCGAAACCACCGCGGCGGCTCCGCGTATCCGGGTGGAGGTGCCGCCGGACTTCCACCAGGTGCCGCTCGAACGCGAGACCGAGTCACGAACGGCGTCCCAGCTGCAGGTGCTCGACGAGATGGGGCTCAGCCGGGCCGACCAGCGCGAGGCTCTCTCGCTGTACCTGGAGGGGCTCGCCGTGCGGCTGACGACCGCCAACGTCGGCGGCAGTGCGTTTTGCGCAGTGCGGCTTGACGGCCGTCCGTCGACCGCCACGTTGACCGTGGGGCTGCAGTCGATCGGGACCCTCGACCGGGGACTCGCCGTCCTGGGCGCCGCTGAGGCGCTGCGCCGCGACCCGCGCTACACCAACGTCGCGGTGGTGGAACTAGGTAACCAAGCGGCGGTGACGGCCGTGGCCGAGCGGTCGCTGGCCTCTGACGAATCGACCGACGGGCGACGCGCCGTACTGCGCGAGATGCTCGCGTTCGTGCCGGTTAAGGGGCATCCGTGGGCGGCCCTGCTCACCTTGGCCACCCCGTGTCTTGAGGACTGGGACACCTACGTCGCGCTACTGCTCGACATCTGTCGCTCAGTGCAGGTGGAGCGCTCCGGGCCTGGCATCTTGCGCTGATCGGCAGACCGCGGACCGCAGACGCCTGCGCTTGCCCGCAGCCCCCGCCTCCCTGCGTTTGCTACCTCCGCCCGTGCGCCACCTCGAGTTGGGGGCGGAGTGTGGGCCGGGGAAAACGCGCCACCCCCCGGGGGCCCCCCCCCCCCCCCCCCGGCGGCGGCGGCGGCGCCCCCCCCCCCCCGCCGGGGGGGGGGGGGGGGGGCGGGGGCACCCACCCCCGAACGGCGGGCGCGGCGCGGCCCCCCCCCCACACGCGGGCCCGACGGAGGGCGCGGGACCAC
>JAUJOD010000001.1:1303651-1390158 GCA_030447865.1 Nocardioidaceae bacterium | reverse complement strand
TTTTCCGCTCGTCACGGCTCATCTCGTCGGTAGCGTCTCGATAACGCGGGAACCGACCCAACGACCCAGCCCGCTCGAACGTCACCAGCAGGTCCGATTCCCAAGACACGACCCGATGCAGCCTCTCGCTCCACAATCGGCCCCTCCACTCCTCGGCCACCGCGTCCGGATGACCGGTCGTCCAACTGGCTGCCGGCCCGCCACGCATGTTGTGGATACTGCCACCTGCACGCCCGCATTCATGACCAACTGACCTGCGCACCTGGCGCTTTCAGCGCGAACAGCATGAGGCGTCTCTCCGCCGCGAGTGGACCCCGGCGATGGGCCGGTTTCCTAGACATCCCGAGCACAGCGCATGGCGCCTTGACCGGTCGGCGCAGCGTCGGCTGCCAGGATACTGTCCATGCTGCCGGCCACCAGCCTCGTCCCTGTGACGTGCGCCCTGTTGGCCGACTGTCTTGCCTTCGACCATCTGGCAGCCGGAGGGAGCGTCGAGCGACGACGCGAAATGTCCGAGGCGGCAGAGCACGGGCGGATGCGGGTCGCAGTGGCGAATGGCGACACCGCGGGCTACTCAGTGGTGGCACCTTGGTTCTTCGATGCACCGTTCCTGGCCTTGCTCGACGTCAAGTCCGCCATGCGCGGCCAAGGGATCGGGTCGCGACTCCTAGAAGACTTCGAGCAGGCCCACGGCCCGCGGGTGCTCACGTCGACCAATCTGTCCAACGCGCGGATGCAGCGGCTGCTACGCCACCGCCAGTGGGCACCTTGCGGAATGCTGACCGGCTTAGACGAGGGCGACCCGGAGATCTTCTTCACCAAGCAACTATGAGAGCAGCCTTGCGCCGACACAGACAGATCAGGCTGCTGCCAGCCTCGGCACTAAGGGACTCACGTCATCCCGGCGCGTGCGACCGTCAAACGATGGCCCGGAGAGCGCCTTCTCTGGCCACTAACCGCCAAGAACCAACAACGGTGATGTGCGCTCCCCCGCTCAACACCGACGGGAACGGCAGGGATAGGTCTCGCCAGCGAGCATGCGAAACGGAGAGTGCAAGCGTGATCGCCATCAAACTCGGCGATCGCCCCCAAGGCATTCAACCAAGGGGCAGACCTGCCGCGGCGCGTTACGGATTCCTTACCACCTCCCCGCGTTTCTAGCCACGCGCCCTGCCTCCGTATCCCTGCGGCCAGCTGGCTGGACGTCCCGCTGTCCAATCGACCCGGCGGCCACCACCTAGTCGAGGGATGGCCATGACCGCCGTGTTTGCGGCATGCTCATCCGACGCGCTTCAAAGCGCCGCCCACTAAGACGTGGTTATCAGGTCACCGCCATCTCGACTGGACGATGCCCCACGGAGGCCCACAGCCTCGCGGGCCATGAAACCGGGTCGCGCGCGCTTGTCCGGTTCTGGAGACTTGGATCATGGTGATTACGCCGCTTCCGGGTACAAGCCGCGTCGCCCTGCTCCGCAACCTCCGTGCTGTCCGCGACAGCGCGAGGAACTTGCGTTCAACCATGCGGGACCAGTGGCAGAGTTACATGAACTGGACGATCGAGGCCGAGCGGCTGCTGAGGTCGCAGGTACGTGAGGCTGACGTCGATTTACTCATACGGACGCCCCGGTACTTGGTCATCAGCACGAACCCGCCGACCGGACGTCTGCTGATCGACGCTGAGCTGGACGCCCGCGTCGCCACCCTCGACGACACAATTGCCGAGCTTGAGCAGGCCGCCAACCGGTGGGATCAGGGCGGCAAGCTCGTCGTCCCGGATACCAGCTTCTTCATCAACCACCCGACCAAACTCGAGCGGACCGATTTCTCACGACTCCTCGAGTGCCGGGAGATGCCGGTGCGGCTCGTCATCCCGATGGTTGTCGTCGACGAGCTCGACGGCCTGAAGAAGGCTGGACCACAACAGCGGCGTTGGCGCGTCGGCTACGCGATCGCCGTCCTCGACCGCGTAGCTGGCCGCGGCGAACGCGGCCGCCTCTCGGACGCAGACTTCACCCCGCTCGATCGAGGCGAAACTCCACGTGGCGAGGTGACTCTGGAGATATTGCTCGACCCGCCCAACCACACCCGCTTGCCCATCAACGATGACGAGATCGTCGACCGCGCCGTCGGCGTGCAAACTACCGCCGGCAGGGACGTAACCCTCCTCACTTACGACACCGGTCACGCCACCCGGGGCCGGGTTGCCGGCCTCGAGGTAAAGAAGTTGGTAGAGGCCGAGGAACCTGGCCAGACCGACGGGTACTGAAATGGCAAAGAAGGCGGACGAGTTCCGGGGTCAGCTGATGCTGCAGATCTCGGCTGGGCGGTTCTTCCGTCCGGATGTCGAGATAAACGAGCGCCCGCACCGACGCACCATCTACACCAACGCTTGGTTTCCAAATCCCACACCTGTTGAACTGCCAGTCGGCACCATCACAGGCTCGACCGAACTCGGCAACGTGTCCACGGCCACTCTCGAGGCGGTCGACCGGCTCGAGGCTCAGCGCTGGGATGGCACCGACGACTTCCTGCTCGCCACCGGCGGCGACGACCTCATTGACGACGTGGCCTATGTGACGACGTTCGTCCTTAACCGGACCTTCAGCCGCAACCATGACCAGGTGCATCGCCTGGTACGCCCGGCGGGGCTCACCGGCCGTCGACGAGAGGCGGCGAGTCTCTTCCCGCACCTGTTCGACCCGCAGCAGCTAGTGCAGCCAACCGAATGGGACGACCTGAAGCAGTTCATGAATGACCTGCTGGTGCTGCACCGTGAGGACTTCGCCCGAGTGATGCGGGTCATCCGCAACTCTGTCGATGCGACACGTAGCGCCATTGACGACCCGACCGGCGCTTACACCGACCTCGTCGCAGCGCTCGAATCACTCGGCGAGGATGACCTCACGACCCCGGCTACGTGGGATCGCTATGAGCCGAGGAAGCGCAAGATCATCGACGCATCCCTTAAGGGCGTGAGTCAGGAGCTGGTCGATAGGGTCCGCGGCGCGGTCCTGAAGGCTGACCGCACTGGCCTGAAGCGCCGGTTCGTCTCTTCCACGCTGGCACGGATCTCTCCTGACTATTACCGCGGTGAGGCCATCGGCACAGTACGCCCACCCCGGTCCGCCGAGATTGAGCTCATGCTCGGCATCGCCTACGACGTCCGTTCGAAGAGAAGTCACGTGCTCGAGGATCTCGGCGAGGAAGCATGGGTCTTCACCGATGGCGCGGAAACCGCCTTCGAGCCCAACTTTCAACGCATCTTCACCCTCGCCGGGCTGTGGCGCCTCGTCCGGCACGTGGTCCGCCGGTTCGTCGTCGACGCCACAAAGACGCAGCCTCAGCCCTGGGACTACCGCGGCGCACTCCCTGGCGTCGTCCAGATGCAGCTCGCGCCGCAGTATTGGATCTGGCAGCCGGAGGGCCTCGATGCCAAGTCGGCTCTCCAGAGGTTCAACGGCGTAGCCGAAGCGTTCATCGGCTGGCACGCTGGCCACCACGACGACGGGTTCAACCTGACGGAAGTCGTCGAAAAGATCGAGCAACTGGTTCCCCAGATGCCCGATGGCGAGCCGAAGACCGCTATGGTCGCCATCCATTTGCTTTGGCATGAGTGGACCGACCCGAAGGACCACCGTCCCGAGGCGAAGGCGTTCCTCGACGAGTACGAGTCGTGTCTGGACACTCCCTCACCCATCGCGTTCACCGTTGGCCTGCTCTCGAACCACGCTTCGGCGTCTTGGACCGCCGACGAGTGGGCCGAGATGGCGGCTATGCGCCGGGCTGCTCGAGTGAAAGGGAAGGAACCGGCGCTCCCCGAAGCCGTCGACACCCTCATTCAGCTTGAAGCAGCCGACCAACTCGAGGCCGCTGGCCGCCATGACGAGGCCGTGGTGTTCGCCGCCCACGCCGTCGAGGAGTCTCCGGGAAACGAGGCCGTCCTGCAGTGGGAGGAACTGCTACTCACGGGCAACCACAACCCGAACTTCAATTGCCACGAGTTCTTGTTCGGCAGGAGCATTGGCACTGAAGAAGCCCAACACGAAGCCACCAGCGAGCGCGACGACACAGCCGGCGCCCACGACACAGCCGACGCCGAGGAGTCATGATCGGGACGTCCGGCGAGGTTATAGGAGCAGGCGGTCGATAGGCAGTTGCGGGGGGATCGCGACCTAAGCGGCGAAGCCCCTTCGGCGGCGTACGCACGAGCGCCATAGCACCAAGCAAACGCAATCTGGCGCTGGGTTCGTCATGATGAGTCTTTTCACCGCCTGCGCCGCCGACGGCGAGGATTACGCACGAGGGAACAGCAAACAGCAAACCTTCCTAGCTGTCTCCGAGTAGACAGCGTCGGTGTGCGCTCCCCCGCTCAACGTCGACAGGACCGTTGGGGGTAGGTCTCGCCGGCGAACATGGGCAATGTGCCTGCTTGGCCGTTCTGGTCTTCCGGGTGGACAGACACGTCGATCCCGATCCGCGATCTGAGGAGTGAGGAGGACCGCGGTAGTTGCTGCTCAGTGATGACCTCTGGGTCGCTGATCAAGAGGTGCCGCATCTACGGCGGTCCACGGTCGTCCCCCGGCGTCCAGGGCCGTGACACCGGAAGTCCAAGCGTCTGCAAACTGTCAGCAAACAATCTGCCGCTCCAAACCGACACCGGCGCTACCGCAAGATGGCCGAAGTGCCTCTGACCTGCGGCTTCTTTGTAGCGGGGGCAGGATTTGAACCTGCGACCTCTGGGTTATGAGCCCAGCGAGCTACCGAACTGCTCCACCCCGCGTTGGCTGTCTTCTTGCAGCGGGAACCAACTCTACGGTGCCCACCGCAGGCCGATCAAATCCCGCCGTCTGAGCGGCAAGGCGCTGGCCTGGGGCAGTTTGAACTTGGCCGGTGCCGTGGGTCGGTCGTTCACGGGCGGGTGCTGCTACCCACCCTCGGTTGGCGGAGCACTGCCGGCCAACTGCTCGCGCAGTGCAACCGCCTTGCCCAGCCAGTCCATGCCCTGCTCGTTGGCGGTCTGGTAGTCGCCCAGCCGCCCCTCTTCCAGGGCGGTCTGAGCCTCTTCGAACTTGGTCTGGGCGTTGGTGAGGAAGCGCGTCAGTTTCTGCTCGTCCGTCTCCGTCGGGCCGCCCTGGTTGTTCCCACCCTCGCCAGATCCGTTCCCGTTGGTCTCCGTCTCCTCCTCCACCGGCTCGGTGGACAGGCCAAGCGCCTGGGCGAAAGCCTCCTCGAACGACGTACCGATGCCCACGTCGTCGCCGATCGACAGCACGACGAACTGCAGGATGGGATAGCTACCACTGCCGGTGCCGCGGAAGGTGTAGACAGGCTGCACGTAGAGCAGCTCGTCGCCCAACGGCAACGTGAGCAGGTTGCCCATCTGGGCGTTGGTGCCGGTCTGCTTGTACTTCAGCAGCTCAGCCGACACGGTGGGGTCGTTAGACATGGCGTTGGCCACCTGACCGGGGCCGCTGACCGTGTTGTTACTCGGCAGCTCCAGCACGGTGAACTCGCCGTAGTCCTCGCTTGTCGCGTCAGCGTTGACCGCCATGAAGCTGGCGAGGTTCTGCCGGCTCTGTGGCACGTACACGCTGGTCAGCGAGAACTGGGGCGGGCCCTCGGGCAGCTGGACGGTCAGGTAGAACGGCGGCTGTTTGACACCGGTGCGAGTCGAAACGGTGGGGTCTTCCGGCACCAGCCAGTTCTCTGAGCCTCCGTAGAAAGTCTTCGGGTCGGTGATGTGGTACGTCGACAACACCGTGCGCTGCACCTTGAACAGGTCCTCCGGGTACCGCAAATGCGCCAACAGCTCCGGTGAGATCGCTGACCTCGGCTGCACGACATCCGGAAATGCGCCCTGCCACGCCTTCAGCATCGGGTCGCTCTCGTCCCACGCATACAACGTGACGGTGCCGTCGTAGGCGTCGACGGTTGCCTTCACCGAGTTGCGGATGTAGTTGATCTCGTCGGACTGCTGGCCGGCCACCGCCTGGCCGCGAGTCGTCAACGAGTCGCTGGTCACGTTGCTGAGGTCGACCAGGTCAGACATCGGGTAGTTCGAGGTGGAGGTGTAACCGTCGATGATCCACACCAGTCGCTGGTCGACCACTGCAGGGTAGGTGTCGCCGTCGACCGTGAGCCACGGGGCGACCTCTCGCACCATGTCGCGCGGATTGCGGTCGTAAATGATTTTCGACTCGCTGTTCACCCGGCCCGACAACAGGATGGAGGAGTCCCAGAACTTCGCGGCGTACAGCAGCTGGCCGGCCGTCGACCCGATCGGCACCCCGCCTTTGCCGTCGTACGTCGTGTTGCGGGCGACGCCAGCCGCCGTGCCGTCTCCGGTCTCCGGGATGTTGAGCTCCACCGGAGTCGCGCCCGGCGGCGCGCCGACGATCGAGTAGGCGGGCTCGGTCTCGCCGTAGTACACGCGCTGCTCGAAGTCGCCGAGCTCACCCTTCGACGGCAGGCCTTCCTGCGCCCACACCGGTTCCCCTTCGGGGTCCCGCTCGTCGCCGTACGCCGCGACCACGCCGTACCCGTGGGTGTAGACGGTGTGGTCGTTGGTCCAGTTGCGCTGGCTCGGCAGCAACCCGTTGAGGTTGAGCTCCCGCGCGGCGATGACCACGTCCTGCGGCAGTTCCTCGCCGGGAACCGCGTAGCGGCCGACGTCGAGCACATCGGGCATCTGGTAGAAGCCGCGCTGCTGCTGCAGCTGCTCGAACGCCTGGGAGACCAGCTGCGGGTCGATCAGGCGTACGCCGGGCAGGTCCTCCGCCGCGGCCTGCAGCTCCTCGGGGGTCTCCGATGTCTCACCCGGCGGGTAAGGCTTGATCTCTACGTCGTCGATGTCGTACGCCGTCCGGGTCGCGTCGATGCTGCGCTGGATGAAGACGGCCTCCTTGTCAGCCTGGGAGGGCACGACCCGGAACCGCTGCACGATCGCCGGCCAGATGCCGCCAATGAGGATCGCCGACAGCACCAACAGGCCCATGCCGAGGACCGGCAGCATCCAGCCCGGCCGCACCACGTTGGCGAAGAAGAGCAGCGCGCAGATGACGGCGATGACGGCCAGGATGTTCTTGGCGGGCAGCACCGCGTTCGCGTCGGTGTAGGAGATGCCCGTAAGGAGGTCGCCGTCGGCCATCGCCAAGCCGTAGCGGTCCAGCCAGTAGGAAACCGCCTTCAGCAACATGAACAAGCCGAGCAGCACCGACAGCTGGATCTGGGCACCCGACGAGATCTTGTCGCGTTGCGCCTGCAGCCGGATGCCGCCGTACAGGTAATGCGTCACGGCGGTCGCGATCAGCGTGATGATGAGCACAGTGAAGCCGAAGCTGACCAGGAACCGGTACCAGGGGTAGCTGAAAACGAAGAAGCCGATGTCGCGGCCGAAGTACACGTCGGGCTGACCGAACGGCACCCCGTTGCGCCACAGTAGGTACGTCTTCCACTGTCCCGACGCGCTGGCCCCGCCGAAGAGCAGCATCACCGCGCCGATCCCCAACAGCACCCAGTGCCGGACTGGG
The DNA here is from genome assembly GCA_030447865.1 of Nocardioidaceae bacterium. Taxonomy (GTDB): domain Bacteria; phylum Actinomycetota; class Actinomycetes; order Propionibacteriales; family Nocardioidaceae; genus JAUJOE01. Next base: position 1,382,629 of record JAUJOD010000001.1, on the reverse strand, counting down.
TCGACGGCGTCTTGGTAGCGCTCCACGGTGGGGTTGGAGTAGCTGTCGCCGAACAGGATCGGTCGCGACCGGAACGCCAGCAGCACGTTGCCGACGACGACGCCGGCGAGCAGCAGCCCGAAGACGGCGAACAGCGCGATCCGGGTCCACAACACGGTGGTGAAGACCGACGTGTAGCCGAGCGAGGAGAACCACATCTTGTCGGTCCACACCTCGACGAAGACTGAGCCGAGCACCGCGAGCACGACGACTATCGCGAGCGTCGGGAGCAACGCACGCGGGCGACGTGATGGGGTACGCCGGGTGCGTTCCGCCCCGGCGGAGCTTCCCTCGTCAAAGATGCCGCTCACCTGACTCCTTCAGCGCATCGGCGGCCGGTGCAGCACGTCCCGCCCTGTCGTTCGGCCGTTACGTCTCAAGCGTCTCACGCAGCGCCAAAACCAGGCCGGGCACCAGGTCACGACCGTGCATCAACTGATCGTCATCGTCGTGGGACCGGAGTCGCAGCACGCAGTGGCTCTCACCGGTGCGCAGCACGCCAGCAGCAATACGGACGTCCTCGTGCTGGGCGTGGCCCGCGGCGAACGCCGACGCCTCGCCTGGGTCGTTGGGCACCTGCCCCTCCACCTCCGGCGGGAGCACGATCCGCTCCACCACGGCCAACGCACCCTCAACCGCCTCCGGCCAGGTGATGCGCGCCAGCAGCTGCTCCAGCGGCTCGTCGTGCTGGTCGAGCTCCTGCTCCACCGGGGTAAGCAGATGGGCGGTGTTGTCGTGGATGCCAAGCTCCACCGCGAGCTCCGGCTCTGCCGCTGCCAGCTCGGCGGTGCGCACCAGCGCGAACAACCGGGCCGGCTGGTCCCAGCCACTCTCGCTGGCGTGCGCTTCGACCTCGACCACCGCGGCTTGAAGCGCTGCTGCGGAGGAGTCACCGCCGCTCACGCCGCGCCCGCCGAGGAAGGGCCGTCGGTCACCGGCGTCACCCAGCGCACCGCGGGATGGTGGACTCGTCGCCGGCGTTCAGCGCCTGGAGCGCCTCGACCGCGTCGTCGATGGTCGAGACCCTGACTAATTCCACGTCGTCGGCCAGGTCTGACTGTGCCGCCTCGGCGCAGTCGCCGTCCGGCACGAGGAACACTGTCGCGCCGTTCTCGTACGCCCCGGCGATCTTCTGCTGGACTCCCCCGATCAGGCCGACGTTGCCGGACAGGTCAATGGTGCCGGTGCCGGCGACGAACCGCCCACCGGTCAGCGGCCCCGGCGTGAGCATGTCGTAGACCGCCAGCGAGAACATGAGTCCGGCGCTCGGCCCGCCGATTTCTTGGCCCAGCTCGATGTCAACGTCGAACGGGAGGTCGACATTGTCGCCCAGTTCGATCCCTACCCTCGCCGCCTCCGGGTCGTCCGGCGCAGCTTCAGTGGTCAGCCTGACGTCTCGTGGCTGCCCATTCCGGACGATGCCCAAGGTGACGCTGTCGCCCGGCGCTCGCCCGGAGATGGCCTCCACCGCATCGCCAGTGCTCTCGACCGGAGTGCCGTCGACGGACGCGATCTCGTCGCCCTCCCGCAGCACACCCTCGGCGGGCGCGCCCTCGACGACGCCCGTGATCTCGACGCTGAGGGCGTCGATCCCGGCCTCGGCAAGCCCGACGACGATGGCGGTGGTCTGCGAGTCGATCATCTGCTGCGCGTTCTCCTCCCTGACCTCTGTCGGCGTCTGCTCCGCCGGATAGATGACCTCTCGGGGCAGCACGATCTGACGCGGTGACCACCAGGCCTGCAGGATCTGCGGCAGTCGTGGCTCGTAATCCGGAGAGGTGACTGAGACGGTCGTGAGGTCAAGATGGCCCGAGGTGGGGTAGGTCCGGTGGCCGCGGATCGTGACGACGGGCTTGCCCTCGTAGGAGCCCAGCGTGTTCTCGGTCACGCCGGGTGACAGCACGACGTACGGCATCGGGACGCTGAACGCAACCGTCACCAGCGCCACCAGCAGCACTCCCGCCACTGTCAGCGATGTGGTCCTGCGACTCATGCGGTCGATGATGTCACCGCGGTGACGCCTCGGCGGACGTAGGGCGACGAGCTTCGCGGCGTACGGCGACGCCGTGTGTCGGCTCGGTCGGAGCCTGCGTGAGCGCTGACCCCCCACGGACCTGCGGACGGCTCAGGGCCTGCGCCATGCGGGCTAGCGCTGCGTCGGCGTCCTCGCGGCGCGCGTCGTCGCGCTCCCGACCTACCCAGCCCGCCCACAGCATGGCGGCCACCGTTGCCGCCAGCGGTGGCACCAACCACCACAACACCTGCATCTGGTCCTCCGCAGCCTTGGCCTTTTCCCAGCGTACGGCGCCGGACGGGCGGCAGCGGGCAGCACGCCGCTACGGCGTACCGACCCATTCCTCCCCACCGTCAGCGAACACCTGGTGCTTCCAGATCGGCACGCGGGCCTTGAGCTCGTCGATCAGCTGTCGACAGGCGGCGAAGGCATCGTCGCGGTGGGCGCACGCCACCGCCACCGTCACGGCGACGTCGCCGAGCCCCAGCTCCCCCACCCGGTGCAGCACCGCAACAGCGGTCACCGGGTGCTGCTCGACGACCTCGTCGACAACCGCTCTCAACTCCGGCTCGGCGTTCGGGTGCGCGGTGTAGCCCAGCCCCCGGACCGGCCGGTCCCGGTCATGGTCGCGGACCGTGCCGACGAACACCGCGATGCCGCCGGCAGCCTCGTCGGTCACGGCGGCGTATACCTCGGCGATGTCGAGCGGCGTCTCTCGGATCGCCACCAGTCGGACGACGTCGCTCACCTGCATCACTGTAACGGCGCCGGCCACGGTCGCCGGCTGCTGGCGAGTACGTTGGAAGGCATGGCAGACCTTCCAGGCGGCAACCCGCCCGACGACAGCGACGATCCACGGTCGCGGAACCCCTTCGCGGGTACGCCGTTCGAGCAGCTCTTCGGCAGCCTCGCCGGCGGCGACATGTCTGGCCTGCAGGCCAGGTTCGGTCAGCTGCAACGGATGTTCGCTGCCCACTCCGGGGCGGTCAACTGGGAGTTCTCCCGGGACCTGGCCCGCTCAGTGGTAGCCCAGTCCACCGACCGCTCCCCCGACGCTGGCGACCGAGCCAGGGTCAACGACGCCGCCCGGGTGGCCGAACACTGGCTCGACGGTGTCACCGAGTTCCCGGCGACGGCAACCAGCGTCGCCGTCTGGAGTCGTGCCGAGTGGGTCGAGGCGAGTATGCCGGTGTGGCAGCGGTTGGTCGGGCCCATCGCCGAGAGTGTGGTGGCCGCGATGGGCAAGGCGCTACCGGCGGAGGCGCAGGCTATGGCCGGTCCCATGATCGGCATGTTCAGCCAAGTGGGCAGCGCGATCTTCAGCGCCCAGCTGGGACAGGCTGTTGGCGCGCTTTCGCGCGAGGTCGTCTCGGCGACCGACATCGGTGTGCCGGTCGGCACCAAGGGCACCCCCGCGATCGTCCTCACCAACGCGACGGAGTTCGGGAGCGGTCTCGACGTCGCAGACTCCGACGCGCTCCTCTACCTGGTCTTGCGCGAGTGCGCGCATCAGCGCCTCTACGCCCACGCGCCCTGGTTGCGTGACCACTTGTTCTCCGCGATCGAGGACTACGGCCGGGGGATCACGATCGACACCTCGAAGATCGAGAGCAGCATGCTGAGCCTCGACCTGACCCAGCTTGAGTCCGTCCAAGATGCGTTGTCAGGCGGCCTCTTCGACATCGAGCCCAGCCCCGCGCAGCAGGCGGCGCTGACCCGCCTGGAGACGACGCTGGCTCTGGTGGAGGGCTGGGTCGACGAGGTAGTGGGGCAAGCCGCCGACACGGTGATGCCTGCCGCTCCCGCGCTGCGGGAGGCGGTACGTCGCAGGCGCGCGTCGGGCGGACCCGCGGAGGCCACCTTCGCTGCTCTCGTCGGCCTCGAGCTGCGGCCGCGCCGGCTCCGTGACGCGTCGGCGCTGTGGGGGGCGTTGCGCGCTGCCGAGGGCGCGGCTGCCCGCGACGCCGTCTGGGCGCACCCGCACCTGCTGCCCACCGCCGCCGACCTCGACGACCCGCTGGCCTTCGCCGAGCGCACCAAGGAGGCGGACGCGCTCGACATCGAATCACCGGAGTTCGACGCCGCGCTGGCTGCGCTGCTGGAGCCTCCTGCCGACGCCGACCCCGTTGCTGACGGCGACCCATCGACGACGCCCGCCGACGACGACCCCAATCTCGCTGACGGCGACCCATCGGCGGCGCCCGCCGACGACGACCCCGAAGCTCCTGACGACGACCGGCTTGGCAGCTAGCGACGCGCAGGTAGTGGCGGCACCGCGCGCACGAGAAACCAACAAGGCCCCCGGGGCGCGGACGCCGTTCGCCTTCCCCTTGCGAACGTCTCCGTTATCCCGGGGACCTCATCGATATGACCGACGCTAGAGCCCGCGGATGAACCGCGTCAACGGCGCACCATCCACCTCTGTGGATGAGACTGTGGATGTTGCTGTGGGTAGCACTGTGCACATGTGGACATCTTGTGGAGAAGCGGCGGAGCTGGTGTGCGGTGGGAGAGTCACTCTGCGTGCTTTGTCCGGTGTGACCTGCTGCTCTATCGTCCACCGCTTGTGGATGAAAGAAAATCGGGACACTTTCCCCGGTGGGCTCCTCCGTCGTCGCCGTTCGACGCGGCCCGGCCCGACCCGAGCGGATTTCTCGAAGGATTTCTCGGCCCGTCTCATAGGAAGATCGATGTCGGCTGCAATAGGGTGACGCGAGGCAGCGCTCGTGCCTCGTCGGCGAAGGCCAACTGCGACACTCGCCGCCACGACCGCAACCACGCGGTTCGGTGCCACCGGATCGCCTCAATGACGACGACAACAACAACAACAAGGACGAAGGAGGCCGTCATGGCGGAGACCTGGAGCGGTGAGTTCTACTGCGTGAAGTGCAAGGCCAAGCGCGAGGCAAGTGGCGAAGTGCGCGTCAACGACAAGGGCACGCGGATGGCCAAGGCCACCTGTCCTGAGTGCGGCACTAACCTGAACCGGATTTTGGGCAAGGCCTGAACTCCACCACTCGCAACTCTTCCTCGAGGCAGGATCGACTCGTTCGGTCCTGCCTCGCGGCATCTCCTGACCATGAAGACACCCGCCCGCCCTGTGGATGACCGCCGCGTCGGCCGGGCAGATTTGGCACGCTGTTGGGAGTCCATCTCACGAAACGAGGCTCCACCGCACGTGCGACCCATCCTGCGCCCCGGTCTGCAGATCCTGCGGCGAGACATCAACACCCTTCAGCTCGGCCTGGACTGGCCAGGGGTCTGTACCTTGCGCGAGACGCCGGCGCTGACTGCGGTACTGGCAGCGGTTGACGGGTTTCGCGACTGCCCAGGCGTCGTGCTGGCCGCCGTCGAGTCTGGCGTCAGTCGTGCCGACGCACTCTCAGCGCTCGAGGTGCTCATCGACTGCGGCGCCCTGGTCGAACAGTCGACGGCCTGGCGCAGCGCCGACAGCGAAGGCGCCTGGGCGTCGTTGTGGCTGCTAGCGGGGCCGGAGCGGAGCGCCGCCGATCTCAGCCGCCGCCGCCAGCAACGCCGGGTGCACGTTCGCGGCACCGGCCAGGTCGCCGACGCCGCGCGCGCCCTGCTGGGCCTGGCCGGTGTAGCCGACGCTTCGCACGGCGGCGCCGACCTGGTTGTGCTGGCCAGTGACTGCGAGCCGAGCCGCGACCTCGCCGACCAGGTGATGCGCGAAGACGCCGGCGCCCATCTGTGGGTGTTCACCCGTGAGGTCGTCGGCGTGATCGGGCCGTTCGTCGTACCAGGCGGCAGCGTATGCCTGCGGTGCGCTGACCTGGCCCGAGCAGACCTTGACCCGGCCTGGCCGACCCTGCTCCAGTCCGCGGCCGCTCACCGGCCCGCCGCCCCCGCCTGCGACCCCTTGCTCGCCAGCCTGCTGGGCGCGTGGGCAGCGCAGGAGGTGGCGGTGTGGGCGAGCGGGCTGCGACCACAGACGTGGAACTGTGTGATCGAGATACCACAGGGCTTCGGCGTGGTGAGCGCGCAGACCTTTGACATGCATCCGCGCTGTGGCTGCGGTTGGACGGTGTGGCACGACACAATGGGAGCATGACCGAGCTTCCTCGCAAGGCTGCCGCCCGCACCGCCCGCCTGGCGGCGCTGCCGCTCGGGTTTGCCGGCAGGGCCACCGTCGGCTTGGGCAAGCGCATCGGCGGGGCGCCAGCAGAGGCGGTTGCGGTCGAGGTCCAGCAGCGCACCGCAGAGCAGCTGTTCAGGGTCCTCGGGGAGCTCAAGGGCGGGGCGATGAAGTTCGGTCAGGCCTTGTCGATCTTCGAGTCCGCCTTGCCGGAGTCGGTCGTGGCGCCGTACCGGGCGACGCTGACGAAACTCCAGGACGCTGCACCTCCCATGCCGGCATCGATGGTCCACCAAGTCATGGCACGCGAGTTCGGTACCTCCTGGCGAGACAACTTCAGCGAGTTCGGTGACGACCCCGCCGCAGCCGCCTCCATCGGGCAGGTGCACCGGGGGGTGTGGCACGACGGCCGCGAGGTCGCCGTCAAGGTCCAATATCCGGGCGCCGGCGAGGCGCTCACCAGCGACCTGAAGCAGATCGGTCGGGCCGCCCGGCTGTTCGCCGGCTGGATCCCCGGTCTCGACATCAAGCCCCTCGTCGCCGAGCTGCAGGCACGGGTTGCCGAGGAGCTCGACTACTCACTTGAGGCAGCTGCGCAGTCACGATTCGCGATGGCGTTCGAGGGCGACCCCGACATCGTCGTCCCAGCGGTGGTGGCGCACACCGACACCGTGCTGGTCTCCCAGTGGCTGGAGTCCGACCGCTCGCTGGCACGCCTGATCGCCGACGGCACCCAGGAAGACCGCAACCACTACGGCGAGGTGTACGTGCGGTTCCTGTTCTCCGGCCCGGCCCGCGCTGGCCTGCTCCACGCCGACCCGCATCCGGGTAACTTCCGCATCCTTCCCGACGGTCGGGTGGGTGTGGTCGACTACGGCGCGGTGGCGCGCCTCCCCGAGGGGTTGCCCAGCATCATCGGCACGCTGATGACGTACGCCGTCGCCGACGACTACGAACGGGTCGTCGCGGGACTACGCGAGCAGGGCTTCATCAAGGACTCGATCGACGTCTCTGCCGACGAGCTGCGCGACTACCTCTCACCGTTCATCGAACCCGCAATGCATGAGCGGTTTCAGTTCTCTCGCAGCTGGATGCGCACCCAGTTCGCGCGCATCAACGACCCGCGGGAGCCTGGATACACCACCATGCTGAAGGTCAACCTGCCACCGGAGTTCCTGCTCATCCACCGGGTGTGGCTGGGCGGGATCGGCGTGCTCTCCCAGCTCGGAGCCGACGCGCCGTTCGCCGCGATTCTCGAGGAGTCCCTCCCCGGCTTCGCCTCTCCCGCCTGACGAGGCCGCGTACCGGCCGCTCGCCGAAACCGTCTCCCGCGGTATCCCGGTAGACGTACGCCGCACCGCCCGTCCGGGCACCGTCTCCCGCGGTATCCCGGTAAACGTACGCCGCAGCACCCGCGCCGGCACCGTCTCCCGCGGTAACCCGGCAAACGTACGCCGCACCGCCCGCCCCGGCACCGTCTCCCGCAGTAACCCGGCAAACGACCCCCCAGCGCCCGCCCCGGCACCGTCTACCGCGGTAACCCGGCAAACGTACGCCCCAACGCCCGCCCCGCACCGTCTACCGCGGTAACCCGGCAAACGTACGCCCGGGCCGCCCCGGTGGCCATCATCTGCCGTCAGGTGTCGGAAGACGTACGCCGGCTCCGCCCCAGAACCTGTCAACCGACCGTGCGGGCCTTCGCGAGGATGGCTCGCATGGCGGTGAGTTCACTCCGCTCGTGCCAGGCAAGCCGTCTCAAGACCTTCACCGTGGTCCAGACCCCTTGCTCGGCTTCAACAACGAGCGCAGCGGGCATGGTCTGGACCGTCCGGCGCACGTGATCAGCGGAAAGCTCGAGTTCCTGAAGGAGCTCGCGGGCAGGCTCGCGATCACCAAGTCCCAGACACGGCAGGTAGTACCTGCTCTCGGTGTCGGCAATGTGCCAGCCCATCTGCCGCAGCGTTCGCCAATCGGCGTACCGCGGCAAAACCCGCCCCGGGTCGTCCCAGTCAAGCTCAGTGCTTGAGCAAGACTTCAGCAAGTTGATGGTCCGCGAGCGGGTCTCGGCGAGAATCGACAGCGTCCTTCGTCGCTCGGACTCGGTGCATGGCAAGCGGTCGCGGGCGAAGGCGCGTTCGTCGCCGCTTATCCGCTCGGCCACGACCAGCGTGATCTGCCTGCCGATGACACGCTCCAAGTCCACAAGCGCCGAGCCTTCGTCGCTCCCTTGGCCGCAGCACCCCCACAGCCAGAGATCCAATGCCCACGCCGCGCTGCCCTGGTCGGACGCCATCGCGACGCCGTTCTCGACGTACACACTGACGCTCGGCATCTTGCGCTGGCTCCTTTTCGAGACACCGAGAGTACGCCTCCTTATCGGCGCCGCTGCCTGTCAGGCACCCACGTGGAATGCGCAGCATGGTGCAGTCGTCTCCGCTGCCGTCCGCCGTCACCCGTCGGCAGACGTACGCCGGTGGCACCGTTCAGCCGCCGTCCGCCGTCACCCGTCGGCAGACTTACGCCGGTGGCACCGTTCAGCCGCCGTCCGCCGTAACGCGTCGGCAGGCGTACGCCGGGTTAAACGGGCAAGTGAGTTGCCCCCGTCGGCGGAACATGCGTGAACGCCCGGACTGCTTTGCAAGGGAGCGGTCCGGGCGTCACGGTGGGTAGTCCACGGGGTTACAGGTTGCGGTCGAGCAGCAGGCGGGCTTGCTGGTGAGCTCGCTCTGCCCGCCGGGTCAGCCGCGCACCTCGGGCCAACCGGTGGCCGCGCTGCAGCCCGCGCGCCTGCCGAAGGCGCGCGTCCATATGGGCGCGAGCCAAGTCTTCATGCATGAGATTCATCTTTGTGCTCCTGTTCAGCGGGTCGGTGGTTGTCATCAGGCTGATGTCTTTCGGTGAGGTGGGGTGGTGGGAGCGAGCGGTCAGGCTGCCGATTCGCGTTTGGGCGGCCTGCCTCGAGGACGCTTGCGTGCGACGACTGCTCCGGAAACCAGCAGCTCCCCGCCCCAAACACCCCATGGTTCACGGCGCTCGAGAGCTCCTGCGAGGCACTCGGACCGGACTGGACAGGTACGGCACAGCGCCTTCGCCAGCTCGACATCGGCAGGGGACTCCGCGAAGAACAGCTCCGGGTCGTTTGACCGGCACGGCAGCTGAGCTCCGGTTGTCTCCTCACCCACCACGAGTGCGTCGAGACCGCTGAGTGTCATGTGTGTCACCTCCTTGTGACTTCGTCGATCGGACGGGGAGAACAAAAAAGCCGCGGATCCCGATGTGGGAGTCCGCGGCCTGGAGGTGCCGGTCAGTTGCACTGCTAGACCGGGGGGCTCCAAGCACGGACGCCCACAAAGGCGTCACCCTTCACGAATGCCGGGACGCGAACGCCGTACGTGGACGCACTGATGCCAGCAGTCATGCGACGACCTTCGACGGACGCACCGAACCGCGATCCCACGAGGAAAGCGGGCAGGCGGAGGCGCACCGACGAAGTCGTCGCGAGGGTGATCTGCGTAGTGGACATCGTTTGCGCCTCCTTCCGAGGGGTCGATTGCGCAGCTGGGGAACCTCTGCGGCCTTGGCAGCGTAGCCCCACCCGCAGCGGCGGTGCAATCGATTAACCGGGTCTACGGCGAAGTCGTTATCGCAGCGAGACCCAAGTCAGGCGACCCGTTGCCGGCCGCGCACAACGCCAACAGGTCGTCGCCGTACTTCTCGACCTTGGCTCGCCCGATCCCCGGCACCCGGCCCAAGGCTGCGGCATCGCGCGGCGACATCTCAGCCAGCGCGGTCATCGTCGCGTCGGTGAAGACGCAGTACGCCGGCACCTTCTCAGCGGCGGCGCGCTGGCGACGCCACTCGCGCAGCGCCGCATGCAGCTGCTCGTCGTAGCTGCTCGGGCAGCCCAGGCACCGGCCGAGTTTGCGTTCACGTGGATCGGTCAGCGGCCGTGAGCACACCCGGCACACCGCCATCGTGGCCTTCTTCATACGCCGTCTGCTTGCGCCTCCAGTCGGCCGAGCCGTTGCCAGCTGCTGGCCGCTGAGCAGCGGCTGGAGGAACCGGCTGGGGCCACGGGAGGGTCGTGCGCCGGGTGACCGGGCCGACGACCAGGACACGTGCAGGCGGTCGCGAGCGCGCGTCACACCGACGTACAGCAGTCGCCGCTCCTCGTCGATCGCAGCGGGCGTCGTGGCGTACACGATCGGCAGCGTGCCCTCGTGCACGCCGACGAGGAAGACCGTTGACCACTCCAAACCCTTCGCTGCGTGCAGGGTCGCCAGGGTGACCCCGGCTGCGATCGGCGCGTGCTGGGCCTCTTGTCGCCGCTGCAGCTCTGCTACGAGACCCACCATGTCGACGCCCGGAGATGTCGCCGCGAGGTCTGCTGCGACCGCGACCAAGGCCTGCAGCGACTCCCAGCGGTCGCGCACGCTCCCCCGGCCGGCGGGTGCGGCGGGTGACCATCCCATCGCGCTGAGCACCGTCGCGACGTCGTCGACGAGGACGCCGCTGAGCGTCGGCTGGCTGCGCGCCGCCCCGCGCAGCAGCGTGATCGCCTGCCGCACCTCTGGGCGGTCGAAGAATCGTTCGCTGCCGCGCACAACGAACGGGATCGACCGCTCGGTGAGGGCCTCCTCGAAGTTCTCCGACGACGCGTTGATCCGGTAGAGCACAGCGATGTCAGCCGGGTTTTGCCCAGCTTCGAGGGCGGCGGTGATCGCGTCGGCGACCGCGGCAGCCTCAGTGACCTCATCGGGGTGAGCGGCGAACGTTGTGTCGGGACCGGCGGATCGTACGGCGTGCAGCCGGACCGCCGCCTGGCCGAGCTGCGGTGCCATCACCGTGTTGGCGACCTCGATCACCTGAGGAGTCGACCGGTAGTTGCGGACCAGCGTTACCGACGTGGTGGCTGGAAACTTCTTGCCGAAGCGCAGGAGGTGGTCGGCCGAGGCGCCGGCAAAGCTGTAGATCGTCTGGGCCGGGTCGCCGACGACGCAGACACCGTCGCGGCCGCCGAGCCACAGGTCGAGCAGAGCTGACTGGATCGGGCTGACGTCTTGGAACTCGTCAACGACGAACTGCTGGTACTGCCGACGGACCGCTGCCGCGACGCGCTCGTCGTCGCTGAGTGCAGCCGCTGCACACAGCAAGACGTCCTCCATGTCGATGCGGTGGCGATCTCGCTTCACGTCTTCGTAGCTGGCGTAGATGGTCGCCACCGTCGCGGCGTCGTAGCCCTCCACAGTGCGGCCGGACGCGGTGGCCAACTGGGCATAGTCGTCGGGCCGCACGTTGGACACCTTGGCCCACTCGACCTCGGCGGCCAGGTCGCGAAGCTCGGCGGCGGAGGCCTTGAGGCGGTTACGGCCGACTGCCTCGCCGAGCAACGCCAGCTTCGACGCCACCACGGCCGGTAGCTCGCCGCCGTACACCTGCGGCCAGAAGTACCGCGCCTGCCGCAGCGCCGCGGAGTGGAACGTGCGCGCCTGCACGCCGGCGGCGCCAAGGCCGACGAGACGGGCCCGTAGCTCCCCCGCCGCGCGGGTGGTGAAGGTGACAGCGAGCACCTCAGGTCCGTGGAAGGCGCCGGTTGCCACGCCGTAGGCGATGCGGGAGGTGATGGCGCGCGTCTTGCCGGTCCCCGCACCGGCAAGCACCCGCAGCGGACCGTCGAGGGTGGTGGCCACCGCACGCTGCTCGGGGTCAAGACCCTCGAGCAGTACGTCGGCGTCGACCACCGTCAGATCTCCTCGGCTCAGCTGCGGAAGCAGGCGCGCCTGCTGTGCGTTGATAGTGTCGGAAAGCCTAGACGTCGGAAGGGACAGATCTCGATGCGCGATCAGTTGACGCTGTACTCCACACCGTGGTGTGGGTATTGCCACCGCCTCAAGAGCCAGCTCGACCGCGAAGGCATCAGCTACACCGAGGTCGACATCGAGAAGCAGCCCGACGCGGCACACATCGTCGAGCGGGTCAACGGGGGCAACCAGACCGTGCCGACCCTGGTGTTCGGCGACGGCAGCGCACTGACGAACCCCAGCCTGGCCGACGTTAAGCAGAAGCTCGCCCTCTAACCGACTACCCGGGCAAGACGTTGGCCGGCAACGGGCCGCCGTACCAGCTGGTGATCAGCGCCCCGGCGATCGAGATCGCCGTCGGGAGCACGACGGTGCCTGACTCCACCGCCCGCGTCAGCTCCTCGCGGCTGAACCAGCGCGCCGCGGTGATCTCGTCACCGTCGACGGTGATGCTGGTCGACGCCGCACGGGCGAAGTAGCCGAGCATGAGGCTTGCCGGGAACGGCCACGGCTGGCTGCCGGCATAACTGAGCTCGCCGACGACGACCCCTGTCTCCTCGAGCACCTCGCGGGCCACGGCCCGCTCCGGCGTCTCCCCCGGCTCAACGAAGCCCGCGAGCGTCGAGAACCACCCGTCGCTTCGGGCGCTGTTGTGCCCCAACAAGCAGCGACCCTGGTCGTCGATCACCAGCATGATCACCGCCGGATCGGTCCGCGGGAAGTGTTGGGTGGAGCACGCTGGACACCGTCGCAGTGCCCCCGCCAGCGCGACTTCGGTGGCACAGCCGCAGACCGCGCATCGGGGATGCGTGCGATGCCAGCCGGCGAGGGCGACCGCATGCGCTGCCAACGACGCCTGTACGTCGCTCAGCCCGGTGGCCAGTTGCCGGAGTCCGCTGAACCGCCCGCCGGCTGGTTCGCCGTCGCCGACCCTGATCTCGTCGAGCTGCGCCTCGGCGCCGCGGCTTGATGCGTCGGCAGCGACCACCAGAAAGTGGACCGCCCCGTCGACTTCCCCGAGCAGCATCCGCTCACCGACCGGCGCCTCGGCCGGTGCGACGAAACGCAGCTCGTTGTGGTGCAGGTTGGTGGCCAACTGCCAGGTGCCGGGTCGGCTGTCGGTGGTGAGCTGCCCATCGCGCATGACCAGCACCCTGGTCGCGGGATCGTCCCAGGCCCGGGTGAGAAACGCGTCGTCGTTGCGACGCTCGGACAGCCTGTCGTGGAACGCGTGGGCGAAGGGATACTCGGGAAGCGACCCGTGAACCACGTGTCGACGGTACTCGCTGGCTCGTCTGGCAAGATCGCCGGTCATGAGTACCCACCTCGCGGCCCAACCGGGCGAGATCGCCCCGCGCGTGCTGCTGCCGGGTGACCCGCTGCGCGCCAAGTGGATCGCCGAGACGTACTTCGATGACGCGCACTGCTACTCGTCGGTGCGGGGGATGCTCGGGTACACCGGCACGTACTCCGGTGAGCGGGTCTCGGTGCAGGGCACTGGGATGGGGCAGCCGTCGCTGGCGATCTACGTCAACGAGCTGATCCGCGACTACGACGCGCAGCAGTTCGTGCGGGTGGGCTCCTGCGGCGCCATCTCTGCATCGCTGGCGGTGCGCGACTTGGTGCTCGCGATCAGCGCCAGCACCGACTCGGCGATGAACCGGGTGCGTTTCGAGGGGCTGGACTACGCCGCGACGGCGGACTTTGCCCTTCTTCGTGCCGCGGCCGACGCCGCGACGGCCGCGCCAGTGTCTGCAATCGTCGCACCGATCTTTTCCGCCGACGCGTTCTACAACGACCGACCGGAGCTGCTGATGCGGATGGCGGAGTACGGCGTGGTGGCGGTCGAGATGGAGTGCAGCGCGCTGTACACGTTGGCCGCCCAGCACGGCCGGCGGGCGTTGGCGATCTGCACGGTGTCAGACCACATCGTGACCGGTGAGGAGACCACCGCTCAGGAGCGCCAGGAGACGTTCGGCGACATGGTCGACATCGCCCTGCAGGCGTTGCTGGCGACTCCGCTGCCCCAATCGACCGGCTGACTCCCTCTATCAGGCCTGGCGTTGCGACAATCCCTTGAGGCTGAGGGCACTGGACGCCGGTGATACTCCACAAACCGGCCTGACAGCGGTCACGGGTTGGCTCTGCCTTGGGCGCCTCCGCCCATGGCCCACCCGCCCAAGCGCCCGGCTTCGACGCGCTCACCAAGCATCGACCACATCGCTGCGCAGGACGGATGGTGCTGTCGGTGCTCCTTGCCAGGATGCCGATCAAGCAAGCGCCCTGCCACGAGGAAGCGATGAACAAGACGCCCGAACCGCGACCGTTGTCCGCACCGACCACCTACCGCTTTCCGCGAAACGTTGAGAGGCTTTTCGACTGGGCACAGATCGAAACGCGTCTTCGTGCCTCCAGGATCTTCTGGCTTGCGACCTCGAATCCCAACGGGAGTCCGCATGTGACGCCGGTATGGGGAGTTTGGGTGGAGAGGGCGGTGTACTTCGACGGCCTTCCTACCGCGCGGTGGGCGCGCAACATCGCCGCCGACGCCAGGGCGAGCATGAACCTCGAGAGCGGAACTCAGGCGGTCATCATGGAGGGGCCGGTCGACGACCTAGAGACCGACGAAGATCTCGGTGCAGCCATCGTCGATGCGTGGATAGCCAAGTACGGCGACAAGGTTGTGCCGGACCCTGTGGGGAATGGCCTGTTCCGGCTGTGTCCGCGCAAGGTCAAGGCGTGGAGTGAGTCTCTTCACGATGGGACCGCTTGGACGTTTCAGTGATGTCAGAGGCGGCGACACTCTGCCGACGCCGTGGCCCAGGCGCCGCGACGGGAATCGCTACCCACGGGAACAGCACAGCAACTTCTCGAGCTCTTCGCGGCCGGGCAGGTTGTCGAAGCTGACGACCTCGCCAGACCGCACGTAGTAGAAGGCAGCCCCGAGCTTGTCGACGTCGACCCCCATCAGCTCAGCCCACGCCACCCGGTAGATCGCGAGTTGCACGGGATCAGCCGTCTGGGCGGCGTTGGTCTTCCAGTCGACGATCCGGAAGCCGCCCGGCGTCGCATAGACGGCGTCGATTCGGCCGCGCACGACGTGCCCGCCGAGCGTGAGCGCAAACGGCGCCTCGACCCGGTAGGGCGTCTCCGCCCCGAACGGCCCGCTGACGAACGCCTCGATGAGCTCCTGCAGCTCGGCGTCGGTGTGGATGTCGCAGTCGCCCTGCCCGGGGAGTTCGTCGGCCGCGAGCAGTTGCTGCTGGCCGGAGTACGCCTCGACCCAGGCGTGGAAACGGGTGCCGAAGCGAGCCGCCGACGATGGCTTTCGCGGCATGGGCCGGGCCAGCTCACGGGCGAGACCGTCGGGGTCGTCCTTTAGCCGCAGCAGCGTGGTAGCCGACAGGGACGCCGGTAGCGGCACCGAAACCTCACCCGCCTGCTCAGCTAGCGTCTCCTCGACCAGCCTGGAAAGCTCGAGGTCCCACTGCTGGACGCTGACCACCTCATCGGGCGTCAGAGACTGGTCGCTGACTGCGGCCGCCGCCTCCCAACCGAGCAGTCGGGCCTGGTTGACGAGCTTCGCGGCGGCTCGGCGGCGGTCGAGCTCGTCGCCGTGTGGCGCTACCGGCCACGGGTACGCCTGGAGCTTGCGGTTGGAGGGGTTCTCGGTGTCGTCAGCCGGCCGGGGAAAGCACAGCTCCGGTTCAGCTCCCCGCGCCCGCATGCTCGCCATCATCGTGTCGAGGAACCGCGACGGGCCGCGCAGCCTCGCCTGCTCCGGGCCCCACCAGTAACCAGTAGCGATGAGTGCGTTACGGGGGCGGGTGAACGCGACGTACGCAAGCCTGAGCTCTTCGAGCTGCTCGTGAGCCTGGCACGCCTGGGTGAACTCGGTGAGGCCCTTGCGGGAGTACTCGGGCAGCTGAGGGAGATCGGCGGCATCGCCACGCAGGGGCCACGGCAGCTCGGCGGCGGACGTGGTCCAGCGGGGTCTGACCTGCCGCGTGGGGAAGACGTCCTTGGTGAGGCCGGGCACGAAGACGACGTCCCACTCCAGGCCCTTTGCCTTGTGCACGGTGAGCAGCTTCACCGAGTCGGCCTCGGTTGGGAGCGCCAGCGACAGGCCCTGGCCGTACTCCTCCTCAGCCCGCAGGTACGCCAACAGTCCGGGCAGCGACCCGTCGTTGTCGAGGCTGGCGAAGGACGCCACCGCATCGAGGAACGTCGAGAGGTTGTCGCGTCGAGCCTGGGCGAGCCGGGAGTTCGAGGCGGCCAACTCGACGTCGGTGCCGGTCACGTCGATGACCCGGCGCACCAGGTCGAGCAGCGGCTCACTCACATGGCGTTGCAGGTCGCGCAGTTCGTGAGCCAGCAACCCGAACCGGTGCCGGGCCTCGTCGGAGAACGCCCGACCGCCGGGTGACTGCAGCGCCTCGAGCAGTGACACGACGTCAGCCGGGTCGGTGCCTCCGACGGCGGCTTCCAGGGCGCCGGCGAGTGACTCGGTCGGCTCTTCGGCGCGAGCGGCGAGTTCCTTCGCCCGACGCCCGAGCAGCGCAAGGTCGCGAACACCGATGTTCCACCGCGGCCCCGTCAGCAGATGCAAGAGTGCGGCGTTGGCCGTGGCGTCGTGCAGCACCTCCAACGTGGCGACCACCTCGGCCACCTCGGGCGTCGCCAGCAACCCGCTGAGCCCGACCACTTCGACCGGAACATCCGCCGCAACCAAGGCGTCGTGCACAGCGGCGGCCGCCGAGTTGTCGCGCACGAGTACGCCGATGTCGGACCACCGAGGCCGTGCCATCTGCTCGTAAGCCCGCGGCACCTCGCGCGCTAGGAAGACCAGCTCGTCGTCGAACGTCTCGAGCACGGCAGCTCGCAGGTCGCCCCGGCCAGCGCCGGGTGCCGCAACGAGCGGCTCTGCGCCGATGTGCTCGGCGTACAACGGAGCAGCCAGGTCGTTGGCAGTGTCGAGGATCGACGTGAGGGAGCGCCGGTTGACATTGAGCGGGAACCTCCGCGCCTCGGCCTCGCGATCCGACGACCGGGGTGGGAAGTCGCCCGGGAACGCGTCGATGTTGCCGGCGGATGCGCCACGCCACCCGTAGATGGCCTGGCACGGGTCACCGACGGCGGTCACCGGGTGTCCCCTGCCGGCGTCGTCGGTGCCGCCAGCGAACAGCGCCCGCAGCAGACGCGCCTGGGCGATCGAGGTGTCCTGGTACTCGTCGAGCAGCACCACGCGGTACGTCGCCCGCTCCTGCGCGCCCACCTCGGGACAGGTCTGCGCCAATCGGGCGCTCAACGCCAGCTGGTCGCCGAAGTCCATCGCGCCGACCTCGGCCTTGAGGCGTCGGTAGTCGTCCACGAGCCGGAGCAGCTCCTCGCGAGCGGCGAACTTGGTCAGCACGTCTACCACGGGTGCTGTCTGCTTCGCCGACTCCCAGGCCGGACGCTCACTGCGCTGCCACGCGCGCACCTCGTCAGGAGTCACCAAGTGCTCGCAAAGCTGGGCGTCGAGGGCCAACACGTAGCGGACCACGTGCGGCAACGAGGTCGTGAGGTGCTCGATGGGGAACCGGTGCCGCCGGACAGCGCGCTCAGCCAGCTGGAATCGAGCGGCGTCTGCCATCAGGGTGGTCTCGGGCTCATGCCCGATGCGCAGACCGTGCTCGGCCAGCAGGCGCCCGGCGTACGCGTGGTAGGTCAGCACCGACGGTTCTGCGACCTCGTCGGCCACGGCACCGGCTCCGCTACCCGGCGGCGGAAGCAAGCCTGCCTTCCGCAGGTACTCGCGAACGCGTGCGCCGAGCTCGGCCGCCGCCTTGTTGGTGAACGTCAGACCAAGCACCTGGTCAGGGGAGACAGCGCCCGTGCCCACCACCCAGACGACGCGGGCGGCCATCACAGTGGTCTTGCCGGAGCCGGCCCCGGCGACGATCACCCCCGGCTCGAGCGGGGCGGTGATCGCGTCGAGCTGCTGGTCGCTGAACGCCACACCAACGAGTCGGCACAAGTCGTCGGTCGTGAACGGCCGTCGTTGCGGGACGTCAGTGGTCTCCAGCCGCCAGCGGAGGTCGTCGGAGGTGACCGATCGCGGTGGGAGGGTCATGACAGCACACCTCCGCTGCGTTGCTTGACGGGACATTGCCGGGCGAACTCGCACCGGTTGCAGTGCGCGTTGCCGGTCGCGGTAAACGTCTCATCGCGCAACGCGCGCACCGCCTGCGCCAGCTCGGTCTCGACCGGCAAGCAGTCGCCGGCAGCGCCAGATGGCGGCCGCTGCACCTGCACCTTGGGCAGCCCCGAGTCGTCGGATCGCAGCTGGACCAGCTCTGCTCCGCCCGAACGGGCATCTCCACACAAAGCGGCGAAGCCGCCTCGGTCGCTCACCAGCTGGTAGACGGCCAGCTGTGCGTCAGCCTCGACGTCTTTGCTGGACGGCAGCTGCTTGCCGGTCTTGAAGTCCACGACGACGACTCGGCGGTTCTCGTCGATCTCCAGCCGGTCAACCGTGCCGGCCAACACGACCCGCTCCCCGTCGTCGAGCGGCGTCTCGACCTCGAACGACACCTCCGACCTCACCGGCCGGCGGTGTGGTCGGGAGTTGTGCCAGCGTGCGAACCGCCTGACGGCTTCCTCGGCAGCGACCCGCTCGCGTCGCGCGATCCATGGCGAGTCGAACTGCAGTTGGTCCCAGACTGAGTCGAGGTGGCGGATCAACTCGTCCGCGTCGACGGCCTGTGCGGCACCGAGGTGCTGAGCGAGCACGTGGATGACGTTGCCGAACCCGACGGCGCTGCTCCGAGCGGCGTGCCCGGCGGCCTCGCGCGACAAGAACCACCGGACGGGGCAGGCGTTGAGGGCCGACAGCGCGCTCGCGGACAGCCGCACTGCTTGGTCTTCGGCGCGTAGCGGCACTTGGCTGTGGGACCGGTGGCGCAGTCCCCACCAGGTGTCGGGGTCGGCGAACGCCGACACCGGCTGACCGGTGGCCTGCTGCTCCGCCAGCCGAGCGAGTCGGGCGGCGGCGGCGGTGCGCAGCGCGGCACTGCATGTCGGGTCGCCCGCAGTACGGCGCAACTCAGCCACCAGCCCCGCCAGCGACAGCGGCCGCGCCGGCCGACCGGGGCAGTGGCGGGGTGGGTTTCCCAGGTCGGTGAGGAAGCGCGATGGCTGATCGCCGTCAGGCTCAGGGGACGCCACCGCCGTGACGACCAGACGTTGCCGGGCCCTGGTGACGGCGACGTAGAACAACCGGCGCTCCTCTGCGAGCAGCGCGGCCGAGCTGAGCGGCTCGGCCAAGCCCTCGCTGGCGAGCTGGTCGGCCTGCAGCAGCGAGCCACGGCGACGTACGTCGGGCCAGCTACCTTCCTGCACTCCGGCGACGACCACGAGCCGCCACTCGAGGCCCTTGGAGCGGTGAGCGGTCAGCAGGCGCACCGCGTCGCGGCGAACCCCCCGGTCGGCAAGGGTGTCGCCGGGGATCTGTTGGGCGTCGACCTGCTCGAGGAAGACCACGACGCCCGTGCGCTGCTGCTTCCCCTCGGCTCGGGCCGCCACCTCGAACAGCGCGCAGACCGCGTCGAGGTCGCGGTGGGCGGCGCGGGCGGCCGGCCCGCCAAGCTCTGCCGCCGCTTGCAGTCGCCGAGGCCACGATGTGCCGGCCCACAAGGCCCACAGCGCTTCCTCGGCAGCCGCCTGCTCGGCCACTATGACCCGCGCCCTGGTCAGTAGCTCCGACAGCCGAAGCGCCTTGGCGACCTCGCTGCCGCCGCCGAGGTCCGCCAGCAGCGCCGGGTCGGCCAGCGACCGACGTAGCAGCTCACCAGACGGCAGCGGCAGCCGGTGCCCCTGGGCCGACCCGCGGTCTCGCCCGCGCAGCAGGCGCCCGAGCCGGCGGACCTGCGCTGCGTCGAGGCCGCCCAGTGGCGACATCAGCAAGGCACGAGCCGTCTCGACCGTCAATGCTCCCGGGTCGGCGACGCAGCGCAGCGCCAGCAACAACGCCGCGGCAGCCGGCTCAGACCGCAGCGGCACCTCGTCTCCTGCCACCTCGATCGGGACGCCAGCAGCCACCAGCACCCGGCGTAGCCGGGGGATCGCCGTGATACCGGAGCGCACCAGGACCGCGATCTCGCCCCACGGGATGCCCTCCTCGAGGTGCGCCCGGCGCACGATGTCGGCGATGTTGTCGGCCTCGGCGCCGCTCGAGCCGAAGGTCAGGACGTCGAGCCGCCCAACGGCATCATCGGCAGCGGCACCTCCGGTGGTGCACTCGGCGACGGTGGGGTTTCGGAACCGCTGGAACGTCGCGGCGTCGATCGAGCCGCGCACCCCGATGGCACCGGCCACGCGGCGGGAGGCGGCGAGAAGGCGAGCGCCGAACCGCCTGGTCGTGCCGAGCGCGACGACGTCGCCAGGGCCCCCGTCGGCGTGGCGGAACTGCGCGGGAAAGTCCAAGATTCCGCGCACGTCGGCGCCACGAAACGCGTAGATGCTCTGGTCGGGGTCACCGACGACGACCAGGTCGCGCCCGTCACCGGCGATCGCGTGGAGCAGCCGCACCTGGTTGGGGTCGGTGTCTTGGTACTCGTCAACGAATACGGCTCCAAACTGTGCGCGCAGCTCGCGCTGCACGTCGACAGACTCCGCCAACAGCACCGCGCGGTGCACCAGCTCGGCGTAGTCGAGCGAGCTCTCGAAGTCGAGCACCTGGAGGTATTCGCGCATGAACGCCCCCGCGGCAGCCCACGCGAACCGGTCGCTCTCAACGCCGATGCGCGCGAGGTCATCGGGGTCGAGACCCACCTCACGTGCCCGCGACAGCACGGCGTGCACCTCGCGGGCGAACCCCCTGGTGCCCAGCGCGGAGTGCAGCGACGCGGGCCACGCCGCCTGTCCGCTCTCCCGGGAGTGCCGAAGCAGCTCTCGCAGCAGCACGTCTTGCTCGGGGGCGCTGAGCAGGCGCATCGGGTCGGCGTACAGCTCTGCGGGTTGGTAACGCCGCACGAGGGCATAGCAAAACGAGTGGAACGTGGAGCTCATCGGGCTGGCACAGGTGCGGCTCAGCCGTCCGGTAATGCGGTCGCGGAGCTCTTCGGCGGCCTTGCGGCTGAACGTCAAGACGAGCAGCTGGTCGGGCCGCAGACCCCGGCGCTCCACCCGATCGACCACGGCCTCGACGAGCGTCGTGGTCTTGCCGGTGCCGGGACCAGCGAGGACCAGCAGCGGCCCACCGGGGTGGTCGATGACCTCGCGCTGCGAGGCGTCGAGCGTCGGCGCAACGGACGGCGGGCGGGCCCTGGAGTCCAGGTGGTAGGTGATCGGCATTGGGCCATCTCAGCAGCGGCCGCCGACAGAAGTGCTGGATCTAGGTCCGCGGTGGTCGTGACGGCGGCAGCCAGAGTGCACGGCCGAGGTCGACCCGCAGCGCCCGGGCGTCAGTGATCGCTCCGCGAAGTGGCGTTGACTCCTCCCGGTAGCGGCTGAGCGCCGCAGGTTGATGGGAGGGCGGCAGGCTGCCATCGGCCCGCACGACTCGCCACCACGGGACGGAGCCGCCGTACATGGCCAACACCCGACCCACCTGGCGGGGACCGCTGCGACCGACTGCCTCCGCGATGAGTGAGTACGTCGTTGCGTGCCCTGGCGGGACCTGCTCGACCACCCTGAGCACCGCCTCGACGTACGCCTCCGAGGCATCCTTGCCGCTCTGCGCCTCAGTCATCGGCGATTACTCGAGCCGAGTCGGCCTGCGGCGACGGGCGGCGCTGGTCGCAGGGTGCGCAGGCTAGTACGACGGCTGGGACGGGTCGATCTGGTTTACCCAGGCCACGACGCCGCCGCCGACGTGCACCGAGTCGTCGAACCCAGCACCTTTGACGACCGCCAACGCTTCGGCCGACCGCATCCCGGACTTGCAGTGCAGCACGACCGGCTTGTCCTGCGGCAGCTGCTCCAGCGCTGCGCCGGTCAAGAACTCGCCCTTGGGGATGAGCACCGAGCCGGGGATTCTGTTGATCTCGTACTCGTTCTGCTCCCGCACGTCGACAAGGATGAAGTCGCGCTCGCCGTTCGCGCGCTCCTTGAGCCAGTGCTCCAGGGTGGTGACCGAGATGGTGGAGTCCGCGGCCGCGTCCGCTGCCTCGTCGCTGACCGCGCCGCAGAACGCCTCGTAGTCGATCAGCCGAGTGATCGTGGGGTTCGCACCGCAGATCGGGCAGTCCGGGTCCTTGCGCACGCTGAGCTTGCGGTACTCCATCTCCAGCGCGTCGTAGATCATCAGCTTGCCGATCAGCGGCTCGCCGATGCCAGTCAGCAGCTTGATCGCCTCGTTGACCTGGATCGAGCCGATGCTTGCGCACAGCACGCCGAGGACGCCGCCTTCAGCGCATGAAGGCACCATGCCCGGCGGGGGCGGCTCAGGGTAGAGGCAGCGGTAGCAGGGACCGTGTTCGGCCCAGAAGACCGAGGCCTGGCCGTCGAAGCGGTAGATGGAGCCCCAGACATAGGGCTTGCCGAGGAGCACCGCCGCGTCGTTGACCAGATAACGCGTAGCGAAGTTGTCGGTGCCGTCGACGATGAGGTCGTACTGCTCGAAGATGGCCAGCACGTTGTCGTTGTCGAGACGTTCTTGGTGCACCACGACATCGATGAGCGGGTTGACCTCGGCGATGGACTCCCTCGCCGAGCCGGCCTTGGACTTCCCGACGTCGCTTTGGCCGTGGATGATCTGGCGCTGCAGGTTCGACTCATCCACCTCGTCGAAGTCGATGACGCCGAGCGTGCCCACCCCCGCGGCGGCCAGGTACAGCAGCGCGGGACTACCGAGTCCCCCGGCACCGATGACCAGCACCTTGGCGTTCTTCAGCCGCTGCTGCCCCTGCATCCCCACGTCAGGGATGATCAGGTGACGGCTGTAGCGACGTACCTCATCGGTGGTCAACTCAGCGGCCGGCTCAACCAGGGGCGGCAACGACACGTGATTCTCCTCGTACGACGACTGGTGCAGGTTCTGCGCAGTACAACCGCTCGCTGCCCCGCCATGTTCCCCAGTTCGAGCGCCCGCTCTCTACGGGTCCAAACTCGTGCGCTGGAGGCGTCCCATACCTGTCCGCCTGCCGACACGTCATCCGTCTACCGCGATAACCCGGTAAACGGTTGCTCCCACCGCCTGATGCCGTTCGTCTACCGCGGTAACGCGATAGACGGCGCCCCGGCCGTTGCGCCGCGATGCCGAGCGAAAAGACGATCCACAGGCCCGCCCAAGTCTGTGGACAACCACTGCGGACGCAGCTCGATCAGTTGCATGCTCGGCTCATGGCCATACCACCTCGTCAACGGTCGCGCATCGATCCCACCGTGCCGTTCACCCGAGCCGAAGCTCGTGCGGCTGGCATCCCCATCACCGCTTTGCGCGGCCCGCGCTTCCATCAGGTCTTCTACGACCTGTACGTCGCCTCGTCCGTCGAGGTCACCCAGAGCATCCGCGCCAAGGCGGCACTGCGACTGTGCAATGCCGAGTCGTACGTCAGCCACTTCACCGCCGCTAATCTCTGGGGTGGCTGCGTGCCCGAGCAGCCGCTGACCCACGTCAGCGTGAAGGCTGGACGTCGTCCCGAGCGACGCGGGATCCAGAGCCACGCCGCTCAAGAGGGTGCCAAGACGACGACCTTTGACGGGATGCCGATCACGACGCCGGAACAGACCTTTCTCGACCTGTCATGGCAGCTGTCGCTCGTCGAGCTGGTCATCCTCGGCGATTCGCTCGTTGGCAAGAGACGCACCACCCCGGATCAGCTCATCGAGGCGGCGGCCAGTTGTCGCGGCAAGGGCGCCCGCCTGGCTAGGCGAGCAGCAGCGCTGGTTCGGCGCGGCGTCGACTCACCGATGGAGTCGCGGCTACGGCTGCTTATCGTGCTGGCAGGACTTCCCGAGCCGGCCGTCAACTTCACCGTGCGCGATGAGGAAGGCGCCGTGCTCATGCGGTTCGATCTCAGTTACCCCGCGCTGAAGCTCATCATCGAGTACGACGGGCGCCAGCACGCACGAGATGACGCCCAGTGGGCCAGAGACATCGCCCGCCGCGAAGAGTTGGACAACCTCGGGTGGCGGTTGATCATTGTCCGAGCTGAGGACATCTACGCTCGGCCCGACAAGACGTTGAACCGCGTGCGTGACGCGTTGCGGGCGCGCGGAGCGAAGAACCTTCCGCGCAAGTTCAAAGCGGAGTGGACTCAACACTTCCCAGTACGCCGCAGCGCCGCCTGATCCAGCTCTTCTACCGCGATAACCCGGTAAACGGTTGCTCAAACCCCCTAGCGGCGTCCGTCTACCTCGACACCGCGGTAAACGGTCACGCTGGCTCGAGCGCCGTACCTTTACCCGCGATAACCCGGTAAACGATGGGTCCGGCTGCCCAACGGCGTACGTCTACTGCGATACCGCGATAGACGGTCACCGCCAGCTCCGCTCGGAGGCTGAGGCGGTACGTCGACAGGCTCCCGGCGCGGGCGGGCAGGGGCAGCTCGTGCGACGCTGAGCGCATGGCTGAGAAGGTCACCGTCGACATCGGCGGTCACACAGTGTCGCTGACCAACCTCAGCAAGGTCCTCTACCCGGACACCGGCTTCACCAAGGGCGAGGTGATCGACTACTACGCCAGCATCGCCGACGTACTGCTCCCCCACCTCGCCGACCGACCCCTCACCCGCAAGCGGTGGCCCAACGGCACCAGCGCCGAACCGTTCTTCGAGAAGAACGCCCCGCGGGGGACGCCGGAGTTCGTCCGGACGGTGTTCGTCAAGGAACACGGCGACGAAGGGATCGAGTACGTCGTCGCGGACTCGCTGCCGACGCTGGTCTGGTTGGCAAATCTGGCGGCACTGGAGTTGCACGTGCCGCAGTGGCGGGTTGATGAGTCGGGTACGCCGCTGGAGGCTGACCTCGTGGTCTTCGACCTCGACCCGGGACCCCCCGCAGACATCATCGACTGCTGCAACGTGGCGCTGGCGCTGCAGCAGCTGATCGAGGCCGACGGGCTGACCGCCTTTCCCAAGACCTCTGGCAACAAGGGCGCGCAGCTTTACGTGCCGGTGCAGCCGACCAGCGCCAAGAACACCTCCGCGTACGCCAAGCGGCTCGCCGAGCAGCTCGAGAAGGCGCTTCCCGACCTCGTGGTGGCCTCGATGGACAAGCGCCTGCGCAGGTCCAAGGTCTTCATCGACTGGAGCCAGAACAATGCCGCGAAGACCACGATCGCGCCGTACTCGTTGCGGGGTATCGACCGCCCGACCGTGTCGACCCCGCTGACGTGGGACGAGATCGCTGACGCACGGACAGCGGCCGACCTGGTGTTCCTCGCTGCCGACGTGCTGGGCCGGCTGGCCTCGCATCGAGAGCTGCTGGCCGACATGGCCGACTACGCCGGACCACTGCCCGCCTCGACCGCGGCCCGGGTCAGGTAGCGACGTACGATGCCGACGTGACGACCTCCGCCGCGGAACGCCACCGCACCGGCCGCATGCCCCGCAACGCGCGCCGGGCGCAGCTGCTCGAGGCGGCTCTCGACGTGTTCGTGGCCCAGGGTTATCACGCCGCCGCCATGGACGACATCGCCGACCGGGCGGGCGTCTCCAAGCCGGTCCTCTACCAGCACTTCCCCGGCAAGCTCGACCTGTACCTCGCTCTCCTCGACACCGCCTGCGACCAGGTTGTCGAGGGGGTCCGGCAGGCCTTGGCGAGCACGACGGACAACAAGGAGCGGGTGGCGGCAACCACTGAGGCGTTCTACGCGTACGTCGCAAACCCCGGCGGCGCCTTCCGGCTCGTCTTCGAGTCAGACCTCACCAGTGAGCCTGCCGTACGCCAGCGGGTCGACCGGGTCACGCTGGCGTGTGCCGACGCGATCGCGGAGGTCATCGCCGACGACACCGGGTTCCCGCCGGCGGCGTCGCAGCTGCTGGCGGTGGCCTTGGTGGGAATGAGCCAGGTGTCGGCGCGCTTCTGGTTAAGCGCCGACGGGAACATCCCTCAAGCCCAAGCGACCGAGCTCATCTCGAGCCTGGCCTGGCGCGGAATCCGCGGCTTCCCTCGGCTCGACTAGCGCGCTGCACCCTTTGCCTCAACGCTAGGCTCGAACCACCGCGCGGCTGCAGCAGTCGGCATGGTTGCCCCATCTCGAGCGGAGAGAGGACTCACGTGGAGGTCAGAATCGGCGTCACCCACGCCAGCCGCGAGATCAGTCTGGAGACCGGCGGTTCAACCGAGGACGTGCACCGCGCCGTCTCAGACGCGCTTGACAACGACGCCAACCTGGTGGTCCTGAGCGACCAGAAAGGGCGCACGCTGCTCGTGCCGACAGACAAACTGGCGTACGTCGAGATCGTCGGCGAGACGGGTCGCCGAGTCGGGTTCGGCACGCTCTGATCTCGCGGCCGCGACACGCCGAGTGGTGCATGCGTGACTGAAGTGGCAATTAGCGGGTAACTACAGGATGATTGCCAACGAACCGCGTTCTGCGGCGGCCACACCCTGCGGTGTGGCTTAACGGATTAGGGAGGTCGAACCTGATGTGGCCTAACACAGTCGGGGAATGGATCGCACTCATCATCATCGGCGCCATCATTGGTGTCCTAGGCAAATTCATTGCACCCGGTGACAAGGACAACATCCCGATCTGGGCAGTTCTGCTCTGCGGCATCGGTGGTGTCCTGCTCGGCGCAGTCATTTACGGGATCTTCGGCGGTGACGGCAGTGCCGGCGTCGACTGGGTTCGGTGGGCTGTCTACATCATCACGGCAGTGGTTCTGACCATGATCGCCTCCACGGTTCTCGGTAAGAACACCAGTCGCAGAGTCTGACGAAGTCCGCACGACGACACGAAGGGCGGCTCCAGCCAAGGGGCCGCCCTTCGTCGTTGTGCGGGCGGCGGCCGGAGGCGTCAGGCGACGTGACCTCCGTGGCGGATGCTTTAGGCCCGCAGGCCGAGTGTGGACATGCGCGCGGTGTGCGTCTCGGCCAGCCGCCCGAACATGCGCGCGATCGCAGCAAGATCCATTCCCGGCCGGTCGACCCCGCCGACAAGCAGCGCCGTCAGGGCGTTTCGCTCTGCCGCGACGCGCTGTGCCTGGCTGAGCGCCTCACCCATCAGTCGCCGCCCCCACAGTGCTAGGCGGCCAGCGATCTTCGGATCGGCCTCGATCGCTCGACGTACCCGATCGACAACGAACTCCGACTGACCGGTGTTGTCCAACGTGGTCAGGATCAGGTCCCGGGTGGCGGCGTCGAGGTACGCCGCGATCTCCCGGTAGAAGTCAGCGGCCAGGCCGTCACCGACGTAGGCCTTGATCAGGCTCTCGAACCAGTCCGACGGCGCCGTGTGCGCGTGGAAGGCGTCAACTGGGGCGTGGAACGGCTCCATCGCGGCAAACGGGTCAGCGCCCAGCTCGAGGAGCCGGTCACGCAGCCGCTCGAAGTGCCCGAACTCGCGCACCGCCATGGCAGCCAGGGCCACCTTGTCCTGCAGCGTCGGGGCGGTTGTCGCGTCCTCGGTCAGCCGCTCGAAAGCGCTGAGCTCCGAGTAGGCCAAGCCCCCAAGCAGGTCAACGACGGCGACTCGGTAGGCCGGGTCGGCGTCCAGCGGAGAGGGCGGACCCTCCGCCGCATCCGACAGCGCGCCGTCGGAAGAACCCAACTCCATGTCGGTCATGGCTGCAGACTAGCGACCGTTCAGCCCGCGTAGCCGATAGACTGTCAGCCGACGCCGCCTTGCTGCGACTCACGCCGAGGCGACCAATCCAAGAATCGAGAAACGCCCTGGCTACGTTCGAAGACCTTGGGGTGCTGCCCGAGATTGCCGACGCGCTCAGCGCCGTCGGGATTACCGAAGCGTTCCCCATCCAAGAAATGACCCTGCCCATCGGCCTGATGGGGACCGACCTGATCGGTCAGGCTCGCACCGGCACCGGCAAGACGTTGGCGTTCGCCATTCCCATCCTGCAGCGCATCATCGCACCCCGTGACCCTGACTTCCATGAGCTGGTGGCGCCCGGAAAGCCGCAGGCGCTGGTCGTTGCGCCGACCCGAGAGCTGGCGCTGCAGGTGTCGGGCGACCTGACCGTGGCCGGCAGGCTGCGCGGCACTCGCACGGTCACCGTGTACGGCGGTGTGCCCTACGAACCACAGCTCGACGCGTTGCGGTCCGGGGTCGACATCGTGGTCGGCACGCCGGGCCGCCTGCTCGACCTGGCCGCCCGCAAGGCCCTCGACCTGTCGCACGTGAAGGTCTTGGTGCTCGACGAGGCCGACGAGATGCTCGACCTGGGTTTCCTGCCCGACGTGGAGCGGCTCATCGCCAAGACACCCGAGTTACGCCAGACGATGCTGTTCAGCGCAACGATGCGCGGCGAGGTCGTCACGTTGGCGCGCACCCACATGCGGCACCCGGTCAACATCCGAGCCGAGTCGAGCACCGAAAACGCGACGGTTCCGGCCACCGCTCAGTTCGTCTACCTCGTCCACGACCTCGACAAGACCGAGATCATCGCCCGAGTCATGCAGGCCGAGAACCGCGGGTTGTCGCTGATCTTCACCCGAACCAAGCGGCAGGCGCAGCGGATCGCCGAAGAGCTGATCGACCGGGGGTTCCCCGCTGCACCGCTGCACGGCGACATGGCGCAGGTCGCACGTGAGCGGGCGCTCAAGCGCTTCCGTGACGGCTCGGTCGAGATTCTCGTCGCAACCGACGTCGCTGCTCGCGGTATCGACGTCGTCGGCATCACCCACGTCATCAACTTCAGCTGCCCCGAGGACGAGAACATGTACGTCCACCGGATCGGCCGAACAGGTCGTGCGGGCGCGACAGGGATAGCGATCACGTTCGTCGACTGGGCCGACGTGACACGGTGGAAGGTGATCAACAAGGCACTTGACTTGCCGTTCGACCAGCCGGTGGAGACGTACTCCACCAGCGAGCACCTGTATCACGAGCACGGCATCCCAGCCGGGGCGAAGGGTCGCCTGTCGACGGCGCCCCAGTCCGCTCCTGGCCCAAGCCGGGAGCGACCATCCGCTAACGCCAAGACTGACGGTGGCACCGGACACGCCCGGTCAGACAGGAGTCGGCGCCGCACCCGCAGTGGCCAGCAACGGACCTCCTCGCGGGTCGAAGATCCCGCCGCCTCGGGTGACGGCGACAGCGCCCGTACCGAGAACCAGGCGGTTCCTCGGCGTCGGCGCTCCCGCAGCCGCAGCCGCACCCGCAGCGGCGAACCGTTGACGAGATCAGCAGACAGCTAGCCCCGGTCGGCGGAACGGGCGCCACCAGTCGGCGGTACGGGAGTGACCACTCGGCGGTACCGGAGTGACCACTCGGCGGTACCGGAGTGACCACTCGGCGGTACCGGAGCGACCAGTCGGCGCTATGGGGAGGGGGATCAGGGCGTGACGACGACGCGGGTGTCGATGCGGGAGAACTCCCACAGCGCTCTCGCGTCGGTGATCCACTGCCGGATGCAGCCAGCGGACTGTGGCGTGCCCAGCTGGCTGCGGGACTGTGCCAGCGTGCCGTCGTGGAACGCGGGGATGTCGTGGAAGCCGATGGCTGAGCGCTCGCCGGTGGCAAACCGCACCATGTAGTTCATCGTCTCTTCTAGGTTGAAACTGACGGCGTGGCGCGACTTCGAGTAGACGGCGTAGCGGCCGGGGTCGAGCAGATCCGGGTCAGTGCCGCCCGACACGAGGTAGGTCCGGGCCACCGCGTCCTTGCGAGTCACGAGCCAGACCCGTTGATCGCTGATGTCGTAGACGATCCGCTTGCCCTGACCCGACCGCGGTGGCACCCTCGGCTCAGCCGCCGGCTGGGCACCGCTGCCCACTGAAGCGTCAGGACCGCCGACGCTCGCGGCTGCGTCTTCGACCGTCAGCCAGCCGGAGATCTGCGTCGGCGCGAACTGAGCCCGCTGGCGTGCCTGCCCGTGGTCGAACGGTTCCCCATGCGAGTCGCTGGTGGCAGGCGTCTCCCCCATCGCGGCGCCCGGGCCAACGCCCACTGCCCCCGCCAACGTGAGGACCGTTACGGCGACCGCCCCGACGGCCGACGAGAGCCGTTTGGAGCTGGAGACGCCGAATGGCGTTGGGGAAGACGGCACCACCTGGCCGATTCTAGGCGGCACCCCGCGTGAATCCCGGCTAACACTGTAAGGCTGGCGCATTGTGTCGCCTTGCATTGCGCCGAATCCGAAGCGATGCTGACGCGGTGCCTACCGCCCTGATCACCGGACCCACGGCCGGAATCGGCTACTCCTTTGCCGCCGCCTTAGCCGCCGAAGGGTTCGACCTCGCCTTGGTCTCCCGTGACAAGGCCCGCTTGGAACAGGTCGCCGAAGAGCTCGCCAGCCGCCACCACGTCACCTGCACAGTGCTGCCAGCGGATCTCGCGGACGCTGATGCGACTCTCGCCGTAGAGGAGCGGTTGCGCGACCAGCCGGTCGACGTACTGGTCAACAATGCCGGTTTCGGGCTGTGGCGACCGTTCGAGCACAACGACATCGAGGCCGAGCAACGGGGCCTTGACGTGCTGGTGCGCGCGGTGTTGCGGCTCACCCATGCCGCTCTCCCGGCAATGCTGCGACGCGGCAGCGGAGACATCGTCAACGTGTCGAGCGTGGCGGGGTTCTTGCCGCGCGGCACGTACGGCGCGCACAAGGCGTGGGTGACGAGCTTCAGCACCTGGGCTCACCTGCACTACCAGCCTGCCGGGGTGCGCGTGCTGGCGCTGTGCCCCGGCTTCGTCCGCACCGAGTTCCACTCCCGGATGGGCGCAGGCGTGGACGGCATTCCCGAGTGGATGTGGCTGAACGCTGACGCGGTCGTCGCGGAAGCGCTGAGCGACCTGCGCGCCGGTAAGGCGGTCAGCGTGCCGAGCGCCCGCTACAAGGCGCTGGTTACGGCGACCCGGTTGGCTCCCCGAGGACTCGTGGAGAAGCTCGCCAGGCGGCGTGGGTGAGCAGACCCCGGACACTTGTGCTCGCTGCTGGTGTAGCCCGAACTGATGTCGAGACCGCCCGGGGTACCTTCGCCGCCCTCAGCTGTCTGCCCCTTGACTCGTCTCTCCCGCGCGGTCAGGTCCTGCTGATCCCCGGCTTCACCGGCTCCAAGGAGGACTTCGCGGCGCTGCTCCCGCTGCTGGCCCAGGCTGGCTGGAGCGCCGCGACGTACGACCAGCGCGGCCAGTACGAGTCGCCGGCGGAGCCTGGCGACGACTTCTCCCTCGCCGGTCTGGCAGCCGACGCGCGGGCGGTGTCCGCATCAGTCTTCGGTACGGCGGAGCGCGTGCACCTCGTCGGGCACTCCTTCGGCGGCCTGGTCGCCGCCAGCGCAGCATTGGCGTGGCCGACGTGCTGGGCGAGCCTCACCCTGCTGTGCTCGGGACCCGGCGGCCTGAACGGCGGACTTCGGGACGAGGTCCTGGCCGCCGCAGCGGCGGTCGAGCGCCGCGGGGTGGAGTGGCTCTACCAGGAGATCGGTCGCCGCGACCGCAAGCGCGGGTGGCGGCCGGAGAGTCCGGAGATCGAGGAGTTCCTGCATCGGCGATTCGTGGCCAACTCAGCCGAATCGCTGGCCGCCATCGCCCGCCACCTCGGTCAGGCCCCTGATCAGACGGCGGAGCTCGCTGCGCTGGGCTTGCCTGTCAACGTGCTGCGGGGGGAACACGACACCTGGCCACACGACGTACAGGACCGGTTGGCGGCGGCGCTCGGCACTCAGGTGGTCGTCATCGCGGATGCGGCCCACTCCCCTGCCTGGGAGCAGCCCGAGGAGACGCGCGACGCCCTGGTGCGGCTGTGGATGAGTTAGCTCATCTCACCCACATGTGCGGGTTACCCCTCGCCTGCGATGAAGGCCCGCACGGCGTCAGCGATGAGTTGTACGGCGATCGCTGACAGCAGCAGACCAGCGATCCGGGTCACCAGCGTGATGCCGCTCTCGCGGATCATGCGCAAGATCACCGTCGAGTAGCGCAGCGTCGCCCACATCACGACATGGACGAG
Organism: Nocardioidaceae bacterium; assembly: GCA_030447865.1. Lineage (GTDB taxonomy): Bacteria > Actinomycetota > Actinomycetes > Propionibacteriales > Nocardioidaceae > JAUJOE01. The sequence goes on along the minus strand of JAUJOD010000001.1, from coordinate 1,350,622 downwards.
GATGACGCCGAGGGCGACCGCGACGAGGTCTGGCACGGCGTCAACGCGTTCAGCAAACACCATGGTGGCGACAATCGCGCCGGGCCCGGCCAACAGGGGCGTGCCCAGCGGGACCAGCGCCACGTTGACGTCGCGGGTCGCGGCCGGCTCCTGCTCCCTGCCGGTGAGCAGCTCCAGTGCCACGAGCAGCAGGAGCAAGCCCCCGGCGGCCTGCAGGGCTGGCAGCGAGATGTGCAGGTAGCTCAGGATCTGTCGACCGAACAGCGCAAACGTCACGATCACGCAGAACGCGACAGTGACCGCCTGCCACGCCGCTCGACCGCGGGTGCGCGGGGCCAGGTTGCGGGTCAACGACAAGAACAGGGGAATGGCGCCGGGCGGGTCCATGATCACGAACAAGGTGATGAACACCTCGGCCAGCAGAGTGGCGTTCACGACGGCACTCATCGACGTACGACTTCGGGGACACTTCGGTGAGCCGCCGCGGCGGTGTCGGCGGCGGCCGCCAGCAGCCGCTCGAGCTCGTCCCGCGCGGTGAGGTTGCAGCCCAGGTCGTGGTCGACCTTGCCGTCGCCGTGGTAGTCGCTCGAGCCGGTCACCACCAGACCGAGGTCGCCGGCCAGGGCCCGTAGCGCCCGCCGGTCGGCGGCGCTGTGGTCCTGATGGTCGACCTCGACACCGACCAGCCCGGCACGCGCGAAACCAGCCAGCGCCTCGGCGTCGAGCACCCCTCGGCTGGCGCGCCCCCAGGGATGGGCGATAACGCTGACGCCGCCGGCGGCTGCGACCAGGGCGATCATGTCGGCGGTGGGCGTGGCGTAGCGGACGACGTACCCCGGCCGACCGGTGTTGAGCCAGCGGTCGAACGCCTCGGCGCGGTCGCGCACCCACCCCTTCGCCACCATGACATCGGCAATGTGCGGTCGGCCGATGGCTGGGGACCGCCCGACCTGCTGCAACACCTCGGCCTCGGTGATGTCGAGCCCAGCCAGCCGGAGCTGGGCGATGATCGACGTCAGCCGGCCCTCTCGACCGGCCAGGATGAGGTCGAGCTCGGCGCTGAGCGGCGGGTAGCTGACATCGGGCAGATAGGCCAGCAGGTGCACCCCGGCGCCGTTGTGCTTGGTGGAGATCTCGATGCCCGGAACGAGCGCGACGTCGACCCGGCGGGCCGCTTCGGCCGCTTCCGCCCACCCGTCGGCCGAGTCGTGATCGGTCAGGGCGAGTACGTCGATCCCTGCGGCCGCGGCATGCTCAACCACCTCTGCGGGGGCCTTGGTGCCGTCGGAGGCGGTCGAGTGGCTGTGGAGGTCGATGCGCACGGGTCTCACCCTAGAGGCGGGCGCGGACGTGACAGCCTGACGTGCACACCTGGCGACGCGTGAGTCCGGAGACAGCGGCGGAGCGTCAGTCGACGACCAGCCGGGGTGAGAGCTCACCCAGCGGCAGCACGCTCAGCTCGGCTCCGAGCTGGCGGGCGTCGACCAGCTGCATCGGCTCGACGACCAAGGCGCCGGCTCCGGCTGGGTGCACCACAACCCACAACCAGCGGCCGGCAGCCTCCCCCGCGTACACCGCCCTGTCCGGAACGGCGCCGTCGACCGCCCACAGCGGCACCGGTCGGTCCTCCACCTCGAACCGCGCATGCGGCGGGCCTTCGCCCACCTCCGGGCCGGGATAGCTGACGGGCAGGCCAGCGAAATGTCCGCCGACGCCTGCGCCGGCCTCCTCGGAAATCAACAACAACTCGGCCCGGTCGCCGAACTGGTCGAGACCGTTCCAGCTCGTCACTGCGCAGCCGCCGTCCGCGGGGGAACCGGTGTAGGCCAGTCCCCCGAACACCCAGTGCTCGGGCAGCGGCCACGGCGTCCATACCGGCGCGGGCACAGCACTGACCTGGCCGCCGAAGACGGCGGCGAAGGGCTCAACGACCGTGAGACGCGACTGCACGGAACAACGGTGATGGTCAAGCAGCATCGCGGTCAAGCCCGCGACCTGCGCCTTTGCGGAGCGCGGTTAGCGTCGAGGGGTGAAAGTGCCGTGCGTGGGCGCCGTCGTGCTCGACGATCAGGGCCGCCTTCTCGTCGTACGCCGCCGTTATCCACCTGCCCAGGACCTGTGGTCGTTGCCGGGTGGGCGGGTTGAGCCCGGTGAGTCGCTGGCCGCCGCCGTGAAGCGCGAGGTGTTCGAGGAGACCGGCCTGGTGGTCGCGGTCGGCGCGGCAGTTGGTGCGGTCGAGATACCGGCCGGCGACGACGTCGTCTACGACGTCACGGACTTCGCGGCAAGCGTGGTCGGTGACCCGGCGGCTCTGCGCGCTGGCGACGACGCCACGGACGTGACCTGGGTCAGTCGCGAGGAGCTCGGCTCGCTGGGGTGCTCACCAGGGTTGTCGGAGACGCTTGCCTCCTGGGATGTCTGGTCGGGGGCGCTTCGCGCGGACAGTTAGCCCAGCAGCGGGATCTGCGTCACGCGAGCCCGCCGACCGCGGACACGTCGGTCACTGGCTTGGATCGCCTCTCCGCTACCGCCACCGGAGTCCCGCAGTGAGTTCTTGCTGCGGGTGCGTGCGTTGTGGATGGTATCTCCGGACGTCGCGCGGGCTCTGATCCAGCAGGCGCGTCACCATCACAGCGACAGGCTGGCCGGGTACGCGCAGGAAGAGCGGGCGTTCAACGACGACGACAAAGCAGACGCGTCTCGACCGTCGTTCGCTGCCTACGCAACCTTGCAATGCGGCATCAGCCATGAGAAGCACATGCTCAGCTGGTGTGACTGGTTGTTGGACAGGCTCTCACCCGCTTCGGCCTCATCGGCGGCTGGCTCGGCCTAGGCCGCGCTGGCGCGGCCAGCGGCGGGCGTGGCCTTGGAACCGACACGTGGTCGACGTACGGCCGAACTGCGCACCGGCCGGGGCTGTAGTCGCGGCGCGGTGCGTCTGGCGCCGCGAGTCGGAAGACGGACGCGGTGACCTGGTTCGGACGGTGCGTCTGCCGCCGTCTGTCGGAAGATGTACACCACCGAAGCTGCCGGCTCGCAAAGCTGCGGTTCTTGTCAGCGCGGGTCGCAGTTCCAGCGGTCGAGGGTGGGAGTGCCGCGGTCGTGACCCAGCACGCTGACGCTGGCAGTATCGAGCGGCAGGTGCTCCCCGAGCGCGACCGGTTGTCCGATCCAGCGAGCCGCGAGTGCCCGCAAGATGTGGCCGTGGGCGAACAGGGCGATCCGCCCGTCGAGGGCGCGGTACTTCTCGATGATCCGGTCGACCCGGGCGCTCACCTGCTCGGGTGACTCGCCGCCCGGGGCGCCCCCGGTCCAGACGGTCCAGTCCGGCCGAGTTTCCCGCACTTCCACCCGCGTCATGCCCTCGTAGTCGCCGTAGTCCCACTCCAGCAGGTCATCATCAATCTGTACGTCGTTGGCACCGGCGAGCTCTGCGGTGCGCCGGGCCCGCTGAAGCGGGCTCGACAAGACGAGATCGAACGACGTACGGGCTAGCACTGGTCGCAACGAGCGCGCTGCCTGCTCGCCGGCCTCCGTTAGCGGGATGTCGGAGACGCCGGTGTGCTGACCGGACAGGCTCCACTCGGTCTGCCCGTGCCGGATCAGCCAGATCTCGTTCGCGATGTCCTCGGTGCTCACTGAGCGGACTCTAGCGGCCGTAGCTGCCCATCCCGCATGGACGGGCACGCGCAACTCATCAGCTCGGTAGGAAGTCCCGGATCAGCCGTTGAACGGTATCTGGGCGCTCGACCCAGGGTTGATGACCGGCGCCGTCGATGACCGTGAGCGTCGCCTTGGGTAGTGCCCGGGCGAGTGAAGCGACACCGTCGATTGGTCGCGGATCGTGATTGCCGTGGATGAGGAGTACGGGCGCGGTGACGCGGGCACACTCAGCCCGCTCGCTGCATGTGCTGCGCGTGTTCGTCTCCGCGTTGAGCGCGCGGTTGCACTCCAGATTGAGGTTTAACCGCGTCTGCGCCTCCCGGCGCGCCAGTTCCTCGGCAGCGACCGCGTCGGCATAGTCAGGTAGCCAGCACAGTGTCCGCCACTCCACTTCCTCACTCCAGGACCGGTCGAGTCGTCGCAACTCCTCTCGCCGAGACCGCTGCTCGTGGGTGAGCCGAGCGTCAGCGCGGCGACGGTAGTCGCCCCGGTGCTGTCGCCAGTTGAGGCCAACGCCGCCGCAGTAGATGAGTCCGACGACGCGATCGGGGTAGACGCCTGCGTAGGCAAGCCCGAGAGTCGCCCCGAAGGAGTGTCCGAACACGAACCACTGCAGGTACCCGAAGTGCGTACGTAACTCATCGAGGTCAGCCACGAACCGGGCCAGCCGGTAGTCGATGTTGGCACCCGACCGCCCGCATCCTCGCTGGTCATAGCGGTAAGTGCTGGCCTTGTCGGCAACCAGGTCGGCGACCGGAGCTAGGTAGTCCCACATGCCGGGGCCACCATGAATACAGACGATCCCCGCAGCGCCCGGCCGGGTCTCCGCCTGCGCCCACAACGCTGCGCCGTCACTCAGGACGACCATCTCCTCCACGCCCACAACCTAGCTCCGGGCGCTTCTAGCGCGGTGGTTTCGACCGCCACCAGCCGGAGGGTTCTCGCCGTAGTTGGCGTTGAAGTTCAGTTGCGACGGCTCCGCACGAGGTCCGCGCTACCCGTCTCTCAACGCGAGCCGACCCAACAGGCTGCGGGCATCCTCGGCCACCGCCGGTTGGCAGACCAGCTCGTACGACGTCGCGACAACGCCGGTGTTCGAGGTGAAGTCCCGCTTGCCGCCCGTTGCGGCGTACGCAAGAAGGCCGGAAATGGCGCCGACGCCAGCCCCGATCGCGGCCGCGACGATGGGGACCAGCGGCGTGACACCCTCGCCGAACAGCATCACGAAGACGCCGATGAACAGTCCCCATAGCGCGCCGCTTCCGGCGCCGGCGGTGGCCACGCGGCCGCGGGTCAGCCGGCCGGTGACGTTCTCGACGAGCCGCAGGTTGCTGCCCACGATCGTGACGTTCTCCACGGGGAACTCGTTGTCAGACAGGTAGTCCACCGCCTCCTGCGCCTTGGCGTAGGTGGGATACGTGCCGATCGGCAGGCCCGTTGGCAGCTCGCGCAGTGGTGATGTCATGCCCCTATCGTGACACGGAGCCGCCCCCCAGCCGTATCCGCCGAGATGGTGAGCCGGCGCGGCGGAGAGCGCTGTCGGAAGGCTCGTGGACGGTCAGTCGACGGGAGCCTCGACAAGAGAGTCCAGCCGAGAGCGGGCGTTGACCACCAAGGCCAGGCCGGCGAGGATCAGCAGCAGTCCCAGGTAGACCGTGAGTGGGGGCGCCTGGCCGAGGAAGACGCCGGCCAGCAAGGCGGCGCCCGGCACCTCCAGCAGGATCGTCATCGACACGACAGTCGGGCTGATCGTAGCCAGCAGGTAGTTGAACACGGAGTGGCCGAGGATCTGCGACGCCACCGTCACGGCGGCGATGAGCAGCCAGCTCCGCGTCGAGAACCCCGCGATCTGCACCCCTCCCAGCACGCACGCGACCAGCAGCACCGCCGCACTCGTGGCATAACACAACAGCCCGTACGTCGTCGTGCTGGCCTGCTCGCGCACCCGCCCGCCGACGGTGACATAGACCGCGGCAAAGACACCTCCGACGAGCGCCAGCAGGTCCCCGGTCAGCGTGCGGGTGGAGATCGACAGGTCGACACCGGATACGACGAGGACTCCGGCCAGGGCGAGACCGAGGCCCCGCCACACTTGACCACTGGCGCGTACCCCGGACAGCCGGGCGATCACGACCACCCACGCCACCTGCGTACATACCAAAGCTGTGGCTGACGCCACCGACGTGTACTTCAACGAAGCGGTCCAGGTCGCAAAGTGACAGGCCAACATGACGCCGGCGAAGCAGCTGCGCACGACCTCCCGCCGGGGCAGCGTGCGGAGCTCTTGCCGTGAGGCCGTGAGACCGCTCGGGAGAAGGGAGAGCGCGCCGAGCCCACTGCGCCACAGCGACATCGCCAGCGCGGGCACCGCCGTCGCCGCCGCCATCAACGGCCCCGACATCGACACCCCGATGACGCCTACGACGAGCAGCAGGACGGAGGTGGCGTGCAGATCGGAGGTCTGACGCCCGGGCACACCGCCATCCTTCCCTCCACCTCGGGAGTTGTCAGAACGTAGTCGACCTATAGCCCGAATGGAGTCTGACAACTCTCAAGGGTCCCGGAGTTGTCAGAACGTAGTCGACCTATAGCCCGAATGGAGTCTGACAAGTCGGAGAGGGTTAGAGCTGGGGTACGGCGATGGTGCCGGTCGCTACCGGCACCACCTGTCCCGCCACCCGGCACGCCACCGGCTGGCCGGCCGCCGCCTCGACGCGGCCGTGCAACACCGACGGCCGGCCCATGTCGACGCCTTGGCTGATCCGGTACGGCGTTTCGCCGTCCGCTGCCGCGAGGCCGAGGGCACACAGCGCGACACCGAGACCGGCGGCGGCTGACCCGGTCGCCGGGTCCTCCGGCACCGAGAGCCCCGGCACGAACACTCGCGCGTTGACCCGGAGCTCTCGAGGTGCTTTCTCGGGGGCAACTGGCGATGCCTCGGCGTCACGGGCCGGGGCGGCGCCAGTCGTGGCTGCGCCGTGGTCCCCATCGACGGCGAAGACGTTGACACCCTCCAGCGGGTCGAGCAGCGCCAGGTCGCCCAACGCCGACAGCTCGCTCAACGGCACAGCGCCGGGGCGAGCTCGGCCCAGCGCCGCCGGTGACACGGGCAGGTGCACGAAGGTGAGCCCGCACCCGGCGACGTACGTCGGTGCGACCACGTCATCGGGCCGCAGGCCCACGGCCTCGACAACGGCGCGAACCGCGCCAGCGGACAGTTCGGTCGCGGGGTCACTTGGCGGGGCGCACAGCTCGACTGGCGCGTCGGGGTCGACCGGCAGCCGTACGTCGATCAGCCCCGCGCCACACGCCTGCTTCCGGTTGCCGGCGGCGAGGTCGCCGCGTTGACGCAGCGACCAGGCGGTCCCTAGCGTCGGATGCCCGGCGAAGGGGATCTCCCCGCCTGGGGTGAAGATCCGCAGAGCGTAGTCCGCAGCCCCCTCGCCATAGCCGTCGGTGCGGAAGCTGGGAAAGCTCGTCTCCGACAGGTTGAACTCACCGGTGATGGCCTGCAGTGCAGCGGTGGAGAGCAGGTCCGCGCCGTACACGACGGCCAGCGGGTTGCCAGCGAACGCCCGGTCGGTGAAGACGTCGACAACGTCGTACCGCAGCCGGGAAGGGAGCTCGACCGCAGTCGAATCGGCGGCTGGAGCAGGCACGGTGTGCAGCCTAGACAGCCGCTCCCACCGGTAACCTCAGGGGCGTGAGTGTCGCGCCGGCTCGGGTCTTCATCGCTCGGCTCGCGGGCCTGCTCGTCTATGACCCCAACGGTGACCAGGTGGGCAAGATCCGCGACGTCGTGGCTGCTCTGCGCGTCGACACGAAGCCGCCGCGGGTGCTGGGGCTCGTCGTCGAAGTGCTGGGCCGTCGGCGCATCTTCTTGCCGATGACCCGGGTCACCAGGGTCGACGTGGGACAGGTCGTCACCACCGGGCTTGTCAACATGCGCCGATTCGAGCAGCGCAACACCGAGACCCTTGTGCTCGGTGAGCTGCTCGACCGCACCATCACCCTCGTCGACACCGGCGAGCAAGGTGTCGTCTACGACATCGCGATGGAACAGGCACGCACCCGGGAGTGGGTGCTGTCGCGGGTCGCGGTGCAGCACGGCTCGAAGCGCTTCGGTCGCAAAGGGCAGACCCGAGTCGTCGAGTGGTCGGAGGTCTCCGGTCTCACCGACGCCCACGCCCGCCAGGGGGCGACTCACCTGCTTGCAGCTCTCGACACCATGCGACCTGCCGACCTCGCCAACGTCATCCACGACCTGTCGCCGAAGCGCCGTGGCGAGATCGCTGCAGCGCTCGACGACGAGCGGCTGGCCGACGTACTGGAAGAACTGCCCGAGGACGTCCAGGTGCAGATCTTGGGCCAGCTGGAGTCCGAGCGCGCCGCCGACATCTTGGAGGAGATGTCACCGGACGACGCCGCCGACCTCATCGCCGAGCTGCCACCCGAGACAGCGGAGCGGCTGCTGCAGCTGATGGAGCCCGACGAGGCCGAGGACGTCCGGCGGCTGATGTCGTACGAGGAGCACACCGCCGGTGGTCTGATGACGACCGACCCGGTGATCCTGCCGCCCGACGCGACGGTGGCGGAGGCGTTGGCCCGCATTCGCGACGCGGACCTCTCGCCGTCACTCGCCGCGATGGTGTACGTCTGCCGACCCCCGCTCGAGACACCGACCGGGCGCTTCATCGGCGTTGGTCACTTCCAGCGCCTGTTGCGAGAGCCGCCCTCGAGCCTGGTCTCTGGAGTCACCGACAACGACCTGGAGGCGCTGCGGGCTGACGCCCCGCTGGAAGACGTGACACGCCTGCTGGCGCAGTACAACCTGGTGGCGAGCCCCGTGGTCGACGATGATGGGCACCTGCTGGGCGTGGTCACGGTTGACGACGTGATCGACCACCTGCTGCCGGAGGACTGGCGTGGGCGTCCGACCGCATCTCGGGTGGCGGTGCCCGGTGGTGCGTGAGGAGTCGCGCGAGGACGACCGCCGCGACACCGGACGCCGACAGCGGGCCCGCGCCCCGCGACTCGACGTGCCACGAGACACCACCCGGACCTTCGTACGCCGCCCCGACTACGACCCGGAGATGTTCGGCCGCTTCGCGGAGACGTTCGCCAGGTTCTTGGGCACCGCCAGGTTCCTCGCCTATATGACGGTGTTCGTGATCATCTGGATCGCGATCAATGTGATCGGCCTGTTCGGCCTGCGCTGGGACCCGTACCCGTTCATCTTGTTGAACCTGTTCTTCTCCACCCAGGCGTCGTACGCCGCCCCGCTGATCCTGCTGGCACAGAACCGGCAGGAGGCCCGTGACCGGGTCATCTCGGAACGCGACCGGGACGCCAACGTGCGAGCCCATGCCGACATGGAGTTCCTGGCCCGCGAAGTGGCGTCGCTGCGGATGGCGGTGGGCGAGGTGGCCACGCGCGACTTCGTCCGCACCGAGCTGCGCTCACTGCTCGCCGACCTCGACGATCTGGACCGGTCGCGGCGGGACCACGCTACTGACGGTCACGGCAGCTCCACCCCGTAACCTGGCTGCATGGCCCCCTCCCAGTCCGAGCGCATCCACGCCGCGCTGGCGACCGTCAACGACCCCGAGATCCGGCGCCCCATCACCGACCTCGGCATGGTTCGCGACGTCGAGGTCGACGCTGACGGCGCCGTCACCGTCACCGTGCTGTTGACGGTCTCCGGCTGCCCGTTGAAGGACACGATCACCCGGGACGTCACCGCCGCCGTCAGCGCCGTGAGCGGCGTGTCGTCGGTCGCCGTACACCTTGACGTGATGACACCAGAGCAGCGCCAGGAGCTGCAGCAGTCGCTGCGCGGTGGGCGGCCGGTCAAGGAGATCCCCTTCGCCCGGCCCGACTCGCTGACCAAGGTCATTGCTGTCGCGTCCGGTAAGGGCGGTGTCGGCAAGTCGTCGGTCACGGTCAACCTCGCGTTGGCGATGGCTGGCCAGGGCCGCAAGGTCGGGATCGTCGACGCCGACATCTACGGTCACTCGGTGCCCGCGATGCTCGGTGTCGCCGACGAGCGCCCGACGCAGGTCGAGCAGATGATCATGCCGGTCCCGGCGCGTGGGGTGAGCGTCATCAGCATCGGCATGCTGAAGCCCCGCCGCGATCAGGTGGTCGCCTGGCGCGGACCGATGCTCGACCGGGCGCTGGTGCAGATGCTCACCGACGTCTACTGGGGTGACCTCGACGTCCTGCTGCTCGACCTGCCGCCCGGCACCGGCGACATGGCCATCTCGGTGGGGCAGCATCTGCCCAACGCCGAGGTGCTCGTCGTCACGACACCGCAGCTCGCGGCCTCCGAGGTCGCCGAACGGGCCGGCACGATGGCGTCGATGATGAAGCAGCGCGTCGTCGGTGTCATCGAGAACATGAGCTACTTGGTATGCCCGCACTGCGGCGACGACCACCACATCGACGTGTTCGGCGCCGGTGGCGGCGCGACGGTCGCGGCGACGTTGACGAACCGGTTCGGGTACGACGTCCCGGTGCTGGGGCAGGTGCCGATCGACGTACGGCTGCGTGCGGGGGGTGACACCGGCCGGCCGATAGTGCTCGCTGAGCCCGACGCTCCAGCCGCCGCCGCACTGACCTCGATCGCCCAGCAGTTGACCGCGAAGGGCCGCGGGTTGGCTGGTCTACAGCTCGGCCTGACCCCCGCCGGCCGCTGAGGTCGTGTGACACGCTGAGCGCATGTTCGACATCGGCCCTGCGGAGTTCATGGTGCTCGCCATCGTGGCGATCTTCGTGTTCGGGCCCGACAAGCTGCCCGACATCGCGCGGCAGGCCGGGCAGTTGCTGCGCTCTGCTCGTCGGGCGCTCACCAACGCCCGGTCGCAGCTGTCTGAGGAGCTCGGGCCGGAGTTCAAGGACCTCGACCTACGCGACCTCAACCCACGCGCCCTGGTGCAAAAGCACATCATCGACGACCTCGAGGACGAGACGCCGGTGAGAGCCGGCCATCGGCCGCTGGAGAAGGACGAGGCGCCGCCGTTCGACCTCGACGCGACCTAGCGCCGGCCAAGGCGTAGGCCGGACCTTGAGTCTCTGTCCACCGTCAAAACCCTGACCGAAGTCGGTGCTGACGGCCCGTAAACCGACTGGGACGGCACTTCGGTCAGGCTTTCGGTCGGTGAGGCTGCCCCGGTACGTCGATCCGCTGGGTAGAGACCAACCGGGCTGAGCTCAGCCGATCTGCGTCCCGAGCACGACGTCGACGCTCGACGGCGCCTCTCCGTCTCGCTCGACGCTCAACGTAATCGTCTCGCCCGGCTCGAACGACCGGATCATCACGATCAGCGCAACGCCGTTGACGACCTCCTCGCCGTTCACCTCCGTGATCAGGTCCCCCTCCTCGATACCGGCCTGCTCAGCGGGGCTGTCTGCCGTCACCTCGTTGACCACCGCCCCATCTGTCCCGCGGGCAATGCTCACCTTGGCGCCGATAATCGGGTACTCCGCGTGGCCTGTCTCGATGATCTGCTCGACCGTCGTCTTCACCTGGTCGATGGGGATCGAAAAGCCGACGCCGATGTTTCCGGACTCCTTTTGCGACCTGCCGCCGCCCACCGTGGCGATCGCCGAGTTGACGCCGATCACCGTGCCGTTGACGTCGACCAGTGGGCCGCCGGAGTTGCCAGGGTTGATCGCCGCGTCGGTCTGCAGAGCGTTGATGTACGACGTCTCACCCTTGCCGCCGGCGATCACCGGCCGTTGCGTCGCGCTGATGATACCCGCGGTGACGGTGGCGTTGAGTCCGAGCGGTGACCCGATGGCCACGACGTTCTGGCCGACCAGCACGTCCTCCGAGGTGCCCAGGGCCGCCGGCGTCAGCCGCACGGACTCGTCGACGGCGAGCACGGCCACGTCGTACGACGCGCTGCGTCCGACGATCGTCGCGGGGACCTCTCGGCCATTAGGCAGCGACACCTCGATCTCACCGCCATCGACTGCGGGGTCGATGACGTGGTTGTTGGTGACGATGTGACCAGCGTTGTCGTAGACGAATCCCGAGCCGGTGACCCCCCCGAGGCTCGACCCTTGTACGTCGATCGACACCACACTCGGCAGCACCCGGGCGGCCACCTGGACCACCGGGCTGCCGCCCCCGCGACTGATGGTTGCGGTCATGGTCGGAACGTCAGGCGTCGGACTCGTGGGCACTGTCGGGGTGGGGCGGGTGACGCTCACGTCGCGGTCGACCAGCGTCCCGCCGAGAGCCCCGCCACCCACGCCGAGCAGCAGCGACAGCAGGGCCAGCAGCAACCATGGCGTCTTCGCCCGAGGAGGCTGCGGTTGGGGTGATGGCTGAGGAGGCGGCGCGTGCTGCCAGTGCGAAGGCGAGACATGACCGGCGGGGCCAGTCCAGCCGGCATCAGTGGGGCCGTAGCCGGCATCGGACGGCGGCTGGCCGTAGGCGGGGATGGGGGGTTGGCCGTAGGCGGGGATGGGGGGTTGGCCGTACGCCGTACCGGGCGGCTGCCACTGCCCCGGCGAAGGCTGGTCTGGGCCCGGCGAAGGGTGGTCCTGCCCCGGCGAAGACTCTGCCAAGTTCCTGCTCCTGTCATGTCCCCTTACCCAAGCATGCCGCACGGTGGAAGCCGGCGCACCAGGGCGCAGGGCGGCTGCCACAGCTGCCGCGCCTGGTGTAGCCGACGGTTGGCACCGGATAGGCTCAGCCCGGTCGTGCACATCCCCCGATGGGGACCGTACCGAGGAGGCCAGCATCGCCACCGGGTTGAAGCCAGCGTCGTGGGCTTATGCGGAGGACTTCGTCCCAGAGGACGAGGTACTGAAAGCAGCGCGAGCGCGCGCCGCGGAGGTCGACGCCACACCCATCGGAGCGGGCGGCGGGGCGACCCTACGGTTCGTGGCGGCCCTGCTGGACGCCAGGAACGTCGTCGAGATCGGCACCGGGTGCGGTATCTCCGGGGTGTGGATGATGCGGGGGATGCGGTCGGACGGCGTACTCACCAGCGTCGACATCGAGGCCGATCACCAGCGACTCGCCAAGCGGGCCTTCACCGACGCCGGCATCGCACCGCAGCGGGTCCGGCTCATCTCCGGCGCGGCGCTGGAGGTGCTGCCCCGGCTAACCGCGGGGCACTACGACCTGGTGTTCTGCGACGGCGACAAGCAGGAGTACCCGCAGTACCTCGAGCAGGCCAGACGGCTGCTGCGACCGGGCGGTGTGGTGGCGATCGACAACTCCCTGTGGCGCGACCGGGTGGCCGACTCTGGGGTGCGTGATGCCGACACGCTGGCTATCCGCGAAACCCTGTCAGCTGTTGCCGACGACGAGAACTTCATCTCGGTCCTGGTCCCCGTCGGAGACGGCCTCCTCCTCGCGCAGAAGCGCTGACCCCCGCCGGCGATCACGACGTCGCGATCCAGTAGCGAAGCTTTTCTCCTCGCTGGTCCTCGAAGACACCACCGGCTGCCTCGATGACCCGCCGAGACGCCACGTTGGTGTCGTCGCAGGTCACTAGGACCGGGTCGATGCCGAGGCGGTTGGCGACGGGCAAGGCGGCGGCCAGCATCGCCGTCGCGTGACCCCGCCGCCGGGCGGACGGTCGGACGCTGTAACCGATGTGTCCGCCGAACTCCAACAGCCACGGTGTCAGCGAGTGCCGGATGGAAAGCCGACCGAGGTACTCCTGCCCGTCGACCCACCACAGCTGCGTCGCCGTAACGATGCCAGCCGGCAGCGGCGTCGCCGGGTCGGCGAGTGACTTCAGCCGGGCGGTGTACGTCGAGAACCGGCTGGGGTCGGCGAGCTCCACGAGTGTGAACGCCTCACCTTCTGACTCTCCGATGGCGGGGATCGTCGAGAGCCCGGCCCACCGCTCCGCGTCTCCGGCGGCCAACCACTCCTCGACGGACTCCAGGAACGATCGCTGATACCGCGGGTCCGGGTCGACGAGCTCAGGCATCGGCGAGGGCCGACAGCCAGCGCAGCAGGAGGCGGGCGCCGAACCCGGTCGCGCCTTGGGTGTACTCGTGGGCGTCCTTGCTCGAGTCCCCGACGCTGGCGATGTCGAGGTGCGCCCACGGCCGGGAGCCGGCGAAGTGCTGCAGGAACAGCGCGGCGGTGATGGCGCCGGGGCCACCGGCTGCGTTGGTCGCGTCGGCCACGGGGTTGTCCAGCAGCTGCTCGTACTCCTTGCTCAGCGGCAGTCGCCAGACGGGCTCGCCGGCCGCGGCCCCTGCGGTTGCGAGCGCATCGGCGAGCGCGTCGTCGTTGGCGAAGAGCGCACCGAGCGACGTACCCAGCGCCACCTTTCCTGCGCCGGTGAGCGTGGCGATGTCGACAACCACCGTCGGCTCGATCTCGGCGTCGGCGTACGCGAGCGCGTCAGCGAGCACCAGCCGACCCTCGGCGTCGGTGTTGCCCACCTCGCTGGTGCGACCGCCGTAGTGGGTGATGACGTCACCGGGCCGCATGGCCCCACCGCCGAACGCGTTCTCCGCAGCCGCAACCAGGCCGGTCACCTTGACGGGCACGGCCAGCTCCCGCAGCGCGCCCATCACCGCGATGACGACCCCCGCGCCGGTCATGTCGCGCTTCATCGTCATCATGCCCTCGAGCGGCTTGATCGAGATGCCGCCGCTGTCGAACGTGATCCCCTTGCCCACCAACACCACATGCGGAGTACGGCGACCGGCCCGCTTGGGCGCGTAGTCAAGCCGCACGAACCTCGACTCGTACGCCGACTCAGCGCCGACGGCGAGGATGCCCCCGAAGCCTTCCTTTGCCAGCCGCCGCTCGTCCCAGACGTCAATCTCCAAGTCGGCCTGCGACGCGGCTTCTCGGGCCCACTGTTCGAGCTGCACCGGGCCCTTCTCGTTCGACGGGGTCAGCGCGAAGGTGCGGGCGCGCCACGACGCGCGCGCGAGGGCGCCGGCACGATGGATCACCTCGGTCCGTGGCGGTGACCCCAGATCGGTCAACACCAGCAGCGGGGCCTTGGGCGGCTTCACCTGACCGGACTTGCGGTGGAAGCCGAAGGCACCGAGGACCAGCCCCTCGCAGTAGGCAGCGAGCTGGTCGTCGTCAGCCCCGCTGCCGATGGAGGAGGCAGCCGCGTCCTTCCCCTTGGCGAGCCGGGCGAGCGCGGCTCCGGCTCGGCGGTAGTCCGTCAGCGTCTCCTCGCCCAGCCCGATCAGGGCGACCTGCTCGATACCGTTCTGCTGTGCGCCGGTCTTGGACCGCCTCGCAGCTGACCCCCTCGCGGTCGGGAACAGCTGGTGCACGACCGTCTCTCCGCCAGCACCGGTCGCCTGAGCGCGGCCGAGCAGCGCGAAGCCGTCGAGCCCGAGAGCTCCCAGCGCCTCCTCGGCGCCACGCTGCATGATGTAGTCGTCATTGCGTCGGGTAAACCCCACTGCGACCAGGGTGGCGCCGGTCGAGGCCGCGCTCGACGTACTGACGTCAATGACGGGCGGCAGCGGCTGGGCGTCAACGAGCACGCGAGAAACAGTAAGACCCCGGAGAGCGGGCTGCGCCTTCCGGGGTCTTACTCGGTGAACAAACGTCTCTCTCAGGTGGTCACCAGGCTCAGTGCGTCCTCAAGGGCCTTGGCTTCCTCAGCGTTCAGCTCGACAACCAGGCGCCCACCGCCCTCGAGCGGAACCCGCATCACCAGACCGCGTCCCTCTTTCGTGACTTCCAGCGGACCGTCGCCTGTCCGCGGCTTCATCGCCGCCATGCGCGAACCTACCCTTCGTCGTTGAGCGCCTGACTCCGCCCGCCGGGGGCCGAGAAGGCAGCGCGTCGATAACTGCTCTCATTATCGCACCGGTTGGGGACAGGTGCGGCAGACTGCTCCCTTGTGAACGCTCGTTCGGCCCTGTTCGACGTGTACGGCGACCACCTCCGCACGCGCGGCGGCGCTGCGCCGGTCGCTGCGCTCGTTCGCATGATGGCCCCGCTCGGTATCGCCGCTCCCGCCGTACGCACAGCGATCTCCCGGATGGTGCGCCAACACTGGCTCGTACCGGTGAAGCTGGAGCAGGGTGCGGGTTACCGACTGACCCCGCGCGCCGAGCGCCGCCTGAGCGACGCGGCTACCCGCATCTACCGAAGCGAGCTGACCTCGTGGGACTCGCGCTGGCATCTGCTGGTCCTCGACCACATCACCGACCGAGCCGCTCGCGATCGCGTCCGCTCGGGCCTCGCATACCTCGGCTACGCGATGGTGCGCGACAACACGTGGATCAGCCCTCGTGAGTCGGGAGAGGTCGACGCGCTGCTGGAGAACGAGAAGGTACGGGCCGAGCGGTTCCTGGCGGAGTACGACGGGGACGTCGCCACGCTGACCGCCACGGCCTGGGACCTGCAGGGGCTCGGTCGCGCGTACGCGCGCTGGCTCGACGAGGCAAAGGCCCTGGTCGGAGAGACCAGCGGTGAGTGCTCGGACCAGGAAGCCTTTGTGACCCGCAGCAGGCTTGTGCACGAGTGGCGCAAGTTCTTGTTCCGTGACCCCGGACTGCCTGCCGAGCTGCTGCCAGCCGACTGGGCCGGCGACTCTGCGGCGCGGTTCTTCGACGCCGAGGCGGCGCGCCTGCTTCCCGGTGCCAGCCGCTACGTTGACGCCTGCCTACGCCTACTGGGAGAGTCGCCATGACCGATCGCGCGCCCGCATCTGTCGACCCGGATGACCACACATCCTCGTCGGATGACCACACATCCTCGTCGGCGGTCACCTACGACGTACAGGCGGGCGTCGCGACGCTCACCTTCACCCGTTCCGAGGCGATGAACAGCCTCGACACAGCCACCAAGGAGCAGCTGTTGGCCGCCGTACGCCGGGCTGCGGCGGACGCTGAGGCGCGGTGCGTCGTCATCACTGGCACCGGCCGCGCCTTCTGCGTGGGGCAGGACCTGCGCGAACACGTCGACAACCTCGCCAGCATGGCCTTGGATGAGGTGTGGGCCACCGTCGATGAGCACTACACCCCCATCGCACACACCATCGCGACGATGCCCAAGCCCGTCGTGGCGGCAGTCAACGGCGTCGCGGCGGGCGCCGGCATGGCGATCGCCTTGGCCTGCGACTGGCGAGTGGCCGCCGACAGCGCCAGCTTCACCACGGCCTTCACCGGTGTCGGGCTCTCCTGCGACACCGGCACGTCGTGGACGTTGCCGCGGCTGGTCGGGCGAGGCAAGGCGATGGAGCTGCTGCTCTGGCCGCGCAGCGTCACCGCCGCCGAGGCGCTCGAGATCGGCTTGGTGAACTGGGTGTTCCCCGCTGCCGAGCTTGCCGACGAGGTGGCTGACATTGCTGGCCGGCTGGCGGCGGGTCCGACCCTTGCCTTCGCCGCAGTGAAGGAGGCGGTGCAGTACGCCGCTACGCATTCGTTGGAGGAGGCATTGGCCTTCGAGAGCAAGCTGATGGCACGCACAGGGGGTTCGGCCGACCACCGGAACGCCGTACGGTCGTTCGTCGCCAAGGAGAAACCCACCTTCAGTGGTCATTGATTTGACCGAGAGGAGTCGCTCGTGCGAAACACGTCGCTCGCGGCCGCGGCGACCCTCGTGACCACGCTGGCTTTTGCTGGTGCGTCGGCTGGCGCGTCGGGAGAGCCTGCTGCGGCTGCGTCGGTGGGGCAGGCGGCGGGGTTCGCGCAGGCGGCGCCGGCGGCGGCGGGGTTCGCGCCGACCAGTGCGGGACGCACGCTACCCGAGGCGATCGACCCACCGGCGCGGGTGCGGCAGCTCATCACGGTCAGCTCACCTGACTGGTCCTCGACCAGCGGCACGTTGCGGGCGTGGCGCCGGCCTGCGGCCGGTGAGTGGGTGCAAGTGCGCGGCCCCGTGAAGATCGTCCTCGGTTACAACGGCTGGGTGCGGGCCGCGGCCAGGCAGCAGTCGACCGGCACCACGCCGGCAGGCGTGTTCCGACTGCCCTATGCGTTCGGGCGGTTCTCCGATCCGGGCGCTCAGGTGCTGTACCGGCAGTTCGACGGCAACGACTGGTGGCCGTACGAGCCGCGGGACCCGGCGACGTACAACGTCTATCAGTTCCACAAGGCCGCCTCGACGCGCTGGCGCGCCGACTACTCCGAGCACCTCACCGACTACCCCAGCCAGTACGCCTACGCGATCGTCGTCGGGTTCAACCTGCCCAGCGGCGTGCACTACTCGGCGACCCGGAAACAACGGGTAGCCACCGAACCGGCCGACACCTCCCGCGGCGGCGGCATCTTCTTGCACGTCGCCGACGACGGGCTCACCGCCGGCTGCGTGGCGATGCCCCGCGCCGACGTCCGGTGGCTGATCCGGTGGCTGGACCCCGAACGGAACCCTCGTGTCGCCATGGGCCCGCACAACTACCTCCTCACCCGGTAGCTGCTCCGGCGTTCGTGGTACGTCTTCCGACACGTGGCGGGAAACGGTCACCGTCCACCCGCCGCACGTCGTACGTCTTCCGACACGTGCCGGTAAACGGTCACCGTCCGGCGGCTGTGGCGTACGTCTACCGGGTTGTCGCGGTAAACGGTCGACCGCAACCCTGAACGCCGTACGTCTTCCGACACGTGCCGGTAAACGGTCACCGTCCACCCGCCTGCGGCGTACGTCTACCAGGTTGTCGCGGTAAACGGTCGGGGGGTGCGGACGGACGGCTAGAAGTGACCGCCGATGGCGCGGACGAGCCCGCGGGGCGCGCGGACGTGCAGGTACCGCTGCGTCGGTGAGCGGCTGAACTCCACCGTCACGCAGGCACCGGCGTGGTTCTTGTTGAACCACTGGGTCAAGGTGCCATGGCATACGCCAGCGCAGTCGAACTCCTTGATCGGCAGCTGCAGCTCCTTGGCCAGCCGCCGGGCGAAGGGGCGGTCCTTGGCGCCGTACACGTCGACGCCGTACAGCGGCGAATGGAAGGTGACGACGTAGTCGGGGTCGATCTCGTTCAGGAACGCCTTGAGGGCGCGCGTCTCGGGCTCCGACGACGGTTTCGGCCCGGAGTAATACCAGCCGGTCAGCGGCTTCCAGTTGGTCGGGAAGTTGCGGTTGAGGTCGACACCATTGGCGTTGTGGCGCTGGTCGCGAAACACCCCGTCGGGGTTGTCTCGCGGGATCACCCACAGGTGCACCCCCTTGATCGGGTCGCCGTCGCGCAGGTCGCCGAGCACCACCTGGCCGCCCGTCTCGTTGCCGTGCATCGAACCCAACGCGACGACGGCGACCGCAGCGTTGGGATCTCCGAGCTCGTAGGCCCGGATCGGGTTGTCCTTCACCGACCGACCGATGACCCGAGCCGAGACCACCGCCGGTCGGCCCGCCCCGACCACAGCGGCCCCCGCCGCTGCCGACGCAACGTTGCCGCCGTGGGCTTGCTGGGTGGACGGCTGGGTAACGCCAGCGGAGGCGGCGCCGTGGATGGCGATCAGCGCCGCGGCTGAACTCAGCGCAAGTCCCGCGATCATCGGTCGGCTGCGGCTCATGTCATTGCTCTCTCTTCTCCGCATGCTGTGCGGACGCCGCAGCCGGCCAAGTGGTCGTTCACCAGGCCAGCAGCTTGCATCAGGGCGTACGTCGTCACCGGTCCAACGAATACGAAACCTGCGGATTTCAACTCCGCAGCCAGCGCCCTCGACTCCACAGTCTGCGCTGGTACGTCGCTGAGCGCCACTGGTGCTGGTTGGAACAGCGGTGCGAACCGCCACACCAGCGCGGCCAATCCGCCGTCCAGGTCACGCGCTACCCGCGCATTCGTGATCGCCGCATCGATCTTCGCGCGGTTGCGCACGATGCCGGGGTCGGCGAGCAACCGGGCCCTGTCGGCGGAGCCGAACTCCGCGACGCGGCGAATGTCGAATCCGGCGAACGCCGCCCTGAAGTTGTCCCGCTTACGCAAGATGGTCAACCAGGAAAGGCCGGACTGGAACGCTTCGAGAGTGAGCCGCTCGAAGAGTCCCTGGTCATCCCGGATGGCTCGGCCCCACTCCTCGTCGTGGTAGATCAGGTAGTCGGGAGCGGACAGCGCCCACGCGCAGCGGAGTCGGCCATCGAGACCAGCGGCCGGTCCGCCGATCACGACGGCGGCTGGGTTGCCGCCCTGGTCCCGGCGGCGGCTTCAGTGGGTGCCAGCGCGGTGGCGTCGGCGGGCGGCACAGCCGGGGTGCGGACGGTCGCTCCCGCCGGCCTCTTGGTGGGGACGTCAGCGGGCTCCCCGGCGGCGAGTTGAGCGGGAGTAGCAGCGGCGGGATCGGCTGGAATCTCAGCAGCGGTTCCGGTCGCCCCGGAGGCGGGATCGCTGGGGCTCTCAGTGGCGGGATCGGCCGGAATCTCAGCGGCGGCTCCGGCGGTCGTCGCGGCGGCCTGGTTGGTCTCGCGCGCCAACAGATCGGCCTGGATCCGGTCCAGCAGGGCGTCCACCTCGTCCATGCGATACCCCCGTACGCCGGTCGAGAGCCGCACCGCCGCGATGTCCTCAGCCGTCAACGGACGTCCGGTGGGAAGCGTCGCGTCCGGGCGGTCGTCGTACACCTCTGCCATGGCGTCGTCGCGACCCGCTACGACGACGGCGATCGCGCCGATGACCAGCACCAAGGCAACGACCCATACCCAGATCACGAGGTCGATCGTGCCACGCTGCGCAGCGGTCAGCGAAGCGGGTGAGCAGCGACGTGTCGCCGTCGTGGGTTGACGCAGCGCTACTCCGACGGATGCGGCCGGATCGGCGCCTGACCGGACCCGACGCCTCCTCCGCTCGCCGCTCGCTCTTCCCGAGCTTGGACCATGATCGCCACCGCTTCGTCGAGGTCGTCGGTGACCCGGAGCAGATCGACGTCCTCAGAGCCGATCTTGCCGCCGGCCAAGACCGTGTCACGCAACCAGTCCCGCAGTCCGCCCCAGTACGCCGATCCGACCAAGACGATGGGGAACGACGTCACCTTGTGCGTCTGCACCAGCGTGACCGCTTCGAAGATCTCGTCGAACGTGCCGAACCCACCCGGGAGCGCGATGAAGCCCTGCGCATACTTCACGAACATTGTCTTTCGCGCGAAGAAGTAGCGGAAGTTGATGCCGATGTCGACCCACTCGTTGATCCCCTGCTCAAAGGGCAGCTCGATGCCGAGACCGACCGACGTACCCCCCGCCTCAGCGGCGCCGCGGTTCGCCGCCTCCATGACTCCGGGACCGCCGCCGGTGATCACCGCGAACCCCGCTTGAGCCAGCGCGGCTCCGAGCTTGACGCCTTGGGCGTACTCCGGGTGGTCCGGTGGCGTCCGAGCCGAACCGAAGACCGAGATCGCCGGACCGAGCTCCGCCAACGAGCCGAACCCCTCGACGAACTCCGCCTGGATGCGCAACACCCGCCACGGGTCGGTGTGCACCCACTCGCCCCGCCCGCCGTCGTCGAGCAACCGCTGGTCGGTGGTCGACTCCTCTACCTGCTGGCGACGCAATATCAACGGTCCGCGTCGCCGCTCGGCTGGCTGGGAAGGCATCGCTTCAGTCATGGGCACAACCTAGACCGTGGCTTTGGTGAAACGGCATCCCCGCCTCTCGAGACGGACGCCCTCAGCGGGTCAGCTCAACCAGGCAGTGAGCTGGGCCAGGCAGGAGTGCAGCTGCGCCACTGGCACCCGCTCGTGCTGGGTGTGCGCCAGCTCGGGATCTCCCGGGCCGAAGTTGACCGCGGGTACGCCGAGCGCGCTGAACAGCGAAACGTCCGTCCAGCCGAACTTCGGCTTGATCCGCCCGACGTCGGAATCCGCGCCGCCGCTGACCGCTTCCACGAAGGCTGCCGCCGCCGGCCGGTCGAGGCCCGGCAGCGCGCCGGGAGCGGCGTCGCGGACCGCGACATCGAAACCGTCGAACACCTCGCGCAGATGGGCTGCTGCCTCGTCAACCGTCCGGTCCGGCGCGAAGCGGTAGTTCACCGCGACCGTGCAGGCGTCTGGGATGACGTTGCCGGCGACCCCGCCGCTGATGCCGACGGCGTTGAGGCCCTCGTGGAACCGCAGGCCGTCAATGACTGGGCGGCGTGGCTCGTACGCCGTCAACCGGCCCAGGATGCCGGTCGCGCCGTGGATCGCGTTGACGCCGTTCCACGCCCGGGCGCTGTGTGCGCGGACGCCGTACGTCGACACGTCGACCCGCATCGTTCCCTGGCAGCCCGCCTCGACCACGGCGTTCGACGGCTCCATCAGCACGGCGAAGTCAGCGGTCAGCACCTCGGGCCGAGCCGTGGAGATCAGCCCCAGCCCGTTGCGCTCGGCCTCTACCTCCTCGGCCTCGTAGAAGACGTACGTGACGTCGCGCGTCGGCGCGGCCACCGAGGCAGCCAGCTTGAGGCCGACCGCGACCCCGCCCTTCATGTCGCACGAGCCGAGCCCGTGCAGGAATCCGTCGTCTACCCGCGACGGCAGGTTGGCGTTGACCGGCACGGTGTCGAGATGGCCGGCGATGACCACGCGGTCAGGCCGGCCGAGCGCCGTACGGGCGACGAGTGAGTTGCCGTGCCGCCACGTTTGCAGCCACGGTACTTCGCGCAACGCCGCCTCGATCGCGCCGCAGATGGCTTCCTCGTTGCCGCTGACCGACTCGATGTCGACAAGCGCAGCGGTGAGGTCGACGACGTCGCTGTCGAGATCGAGGGCGAGGACGCGGGAAGCCATGGCGCCATTGTGCCGAACCTGCCGGTAACGACTGGCCGACCACGCGTTGTTCATCTACCCGTCTGGCGGTGTTGGGGCGGTGGTCGGGAACATCCGGCATCGTTCACGCGGTGACTGACCGGGACCAGGCAACGAACCCGCAACCGTCCCGACGCCAGGTGCTGACTGGCGGCGCCGCTCTAGTAGCCGGCGTGACCGGGCTGGTCGGCCGCGCCGAAGCGGCCTACGCCGCTCAACGCATCCGGTCGCCAGAGACGGTCAAGCTGGAGACCGTGGTGGAGGGCACCGGCGACTACCGTTACCTGCCGTTCCGGGTGCCGCGCGGGGTGACTCGAATCGACGCCGAACTGACAAAGTCCCACCAGGAGACAAAGGTCGGCGTTGGGCTGTTCGACGCCCGCGGGGCGGCGTACCAGTCGTCGGGTTTTCGCGGCATCTACGGCGAGGAGCGGTCCAAGTTCTGGGTCACCCGCGACGCGGCCAGCCAGTCCTTCATGCCGGGCCCGATGGCGGCGGGCAACTGGACGGTGATCGTGCCGGTGTTCCGGGCACCGGTCCCGACCCGCATCACGGTGCGGGTCACTCTGTCCTTCGCCGATCGAGACGCTCCCCGCTTCGCGCCTGGCCCAGAGCCGGGCGTGGTCCTGGACCGCCCCGGCTGGTATCGCGGCGACTTCCATTGCCACACCCCGGCGTCCTCCGACGCGTGGTCGAGCGGTTCGGCGCTGTCTCCGCGAGAGTGGGCGGCCACCTGTCGGCGGATCGGGCTGGACTTCGTCGCGCTGACCGATCACAACGTTGTGACGCAGAACTACTTCCTTGCTCGTGACGCGGGCGCGGACGTGCTGCTCATGGCCGGTGAAGAGATGACGAACTGGTTCCACGGGCACGCCACCGTGTCGGGGATCTCCCCCGGTGACTGGCTGGACTTCCGGCAAAGTCCGTACGGGCTGCCGCTTCCAACCGGAGGAGCGCGGATCGCCGAGTTCATCCGGGTGGCGGAGTCAATGGGCGGCTACGTCTCGGCCGCTCACCCCTTCGGCGCGACCCTGGCCTGGCAGTTCTTCGCTGAGGCGGAGACCCGGCCTGCCGCGCGGACGCACGGCGTGGAGGTCTGGACCGGGCCGTGGCAGCCTGACGAGGAGAAGGCGCTGGACTACTGGGATCGCGCCTTGCAGCGGGGTTGGCGGATCGCTGCCAACGGCGGATCAGACCTGCATGGGGTCGACAATGACGCAGGCTTCGCCGCCGGACTGCCCACCACGGTGGTGCATGCGCGCAGGCTGGCCAAGCGTGACGTGATCGCGGCAGTTCGGGCGGGACGGTCGTTCATCACGAAGGCGCCCGACGGTGTCGAGCTCTACCTGTTCGCCCGCCGCCCCGGTCAATGCACCCACACCGGCGGCACCGTGTGGGGCGACGTCGGTGACCCGGTCACCATCAGTTGCCGGGTGCGCCGTGGCGCCGGGCGACGGCTCCTGCTGATAGCGCAGGGAGCGGTGTTCTCCGTAACGCAGCTCTCCGATGACGACGAGGTCGTCAAGGTGCAGGTGGCCGTTCCGCCTGGTGGCGGCTACGTCCGCGCCGAGGTACGTGGCCAGCCCGACCTGCAGCCGACCAACCCCAAGGCCAGCAGCGGGGACATGGAGGCGCTGAGCAACCCGATCTGGCTCGTCGTAGGCGATCCACCGGCCGACTACGTCGCGGAGGAACCGCCCGTGCCGGATCACTCAGGGCCCCGACGCACCATGCTGAACTGAGCGCGCCTGTCAGTCAGCCTCGCTCGGTCTCGGGCTCAGCGTCGGCTGCCGGCGTGAAGGCGCAGAACTCGTTGCCTTCGGGGTCAGCGAAGACGTGCCAGGAGATCTCGTCGTCCGGTTCCCTGAGCAGGCGAGCACCAG
The DNA here is from genome assembly GCA_030447865.1 of Nocardioidaceae bacterium. Lineage (GTDB taxonomy): Bacteria > Actinomycetota > Actinomycetes > Propionibacteriales > Nocardioidaceae > JAUJOE01. The sequence goes on along the minus strand of JAUJOD010000001.1, from coordinate 1,326,401 downwards.
CGTTGACCAGGTCGTCGGCGAGCGTCACCGTGACGTCCCAGTGGATGCGGTTCTTCACCGTCCTAGGCTCAGGTACGGAGACGAAAGTCATCCCCTCGAAGGGGGCGCCGGGGATGTTCTCGAGCCACCACCAGCCCTTCCCTTCGTCACCGCCGAGCTCGGCACCGAAGACGTCCGCCCACCACTGGGCGATCTCGCGCGGCTCGGCGGAGTCCACGACCAGCTCATACAGCCGGTACGCCGGCAACTTGTCGGGCTCGCGCACGAACGCGCAGAACTCGCCGCCTTCGGGGTCGACAAGCACGGTCCACGGCCGGTCGTATTCGGCCGCTGGCTCACGGACCTCCGCCCCCAGCTCCACGAGCTCGTCGACCGAGCCGGCGTGGACGTCGATGTGCACTCGGTGCTTGACCGTCTTGGCCTCCGGCACGACGTTCATCCAGACCTTGTGCTCCGGCGTCTCGCCGGCCAGCACACCGGCCTCGCCATCGGCCTCGAACGACAGACCGAGCGCGCCCGCCCAGAAGCCACCCAGGGCTTCGCCTCCGGTCGTGTCAATGCACAGGTCTTTGTATCGCGCGATGGCCATGCAGATCACCCTATGGCGGCCTGGTGGCGTGGACTAGGTCACTCGATCGCGTCAATCCGGCAGCTAGGTCCGGCCGCGGCGGATCTGCACGGTCTTCGACATCTGCCGAGGTCAGTGCCACCTCACAACGGCCTGGTGAGCCTGACATCCTCTTCTTGGTAGCCACGGGCCTCGTAGAACGCTCGGGCAGCCGCATTCGCCGCGCCCGTCTCTAGCGTGAGATGGGCATAGCCCCGGTCACGGGTCCAGCGTTCGGCGTGATCCATGAGGAGGCCGCCGATGCCCCGGCCTTCGTGCTGCCTCGCGACCACGAGCTCCCCGACGTACCCGTCAACGGAGCCGCTGAAATGCACCCGCTGCCCGACCGAGACGAATCCCACCACCGTGTCGGCGACTACGGCCACGAAGAAGCCGTGCTCGGGCTTCTCAGCGGACGACAGGGAGCCTGAGACCCATTCCTCGACCGCTCGTCGTACGTCGGCCGGAGCCCGCCAGGGGGCGACGCCTTCCGTCAGGCGCGGCGCCAGCGCGACGACTGCCCGATGATCATCGGGCATCACCCGGCGGACGACAGGCTGATTGTTGTCCATCCCGCCCAGTCTGTCAGGGCTCCACCACTTGGATTGTTCGTTGGTGAGTTGGGCGGTCGGGCTGTCTGGACGTCGCTCACGTCATCGACAAACCGACTCAGTCTCCGCAACTCCTCGACGCCGGTCCCACGCCGTACGTCTTCCGACACACGACGGCAAACGGACCGCCCAACCACCCCACGCCGTACGTCTTCCGACCCACGACGGCAAACGGACCGCCCAACCACCCCACGCCGTACGTCTTCCGACCCATGACGGCTAACGGACCGCCCAACCACGTCGTGTCGTAGCGCGCGATGGCCATACGAGACACCCAGGGCGGCTCGGTAGCGTGGGGTAGGTGACCGACGACGCCGCCTCGACCAGTGCCGGGGCGTGGGCGTGGGGGCTCGCGACGTACGACGAAGCCGGAGCGTTGCTCGACGTCTGGTTTCCCGAGCCGGCGCTGGGTCCGCCGCCGCAGGGCTCGACACCGCCGGACGCACTGCACCGGCTGGAGGGTCCGGACGACGTACGCCGGGTCGACCGCAGGGTGGTGCAGGTGAGCACCGACGAGGTCAGCGCCCCACCGAGCGACGTCGCCGACGTGTGGCTGCGGCTGCATCTGCTCAGCTCCCGCCTCGTCAAGCCACACGAAGCCAACGTCGACGGCGTCTTCGGGCTGCTCACCAACGTGGTGTGGACCACGCTCGGCGCCTGCGCCGTCGACGGCTTCGAGTCGACGCGGCTGCGGGCTCGCGCGGCCGGTCAGCAGATCCAGGTGTACGGCGTCGACAAGTTCCCGCGGATGACCGACTACGTCGTGCCGAGCGGCGTACGCATCGCTGACGCCGACCGGGTCCGCCTCGGCGCGCACCTGGCCGCGGGCACGACGGTCATGCACGAGGGCTTCGTGAACTTCAACGCCGGCACGCTCGGCGCCTCGATGGTGGAGGGCCGGATCAGCGCCGGCGTCGTCGTGGGTGACGGGTCCGACATCGGCGGGGGCGCGTCGATCATGGGGACGTTGTCAGGTGGCGGCACGGAGGTCATCTCGATCGGCCGGAGATGCCTGCTGGGCGCCAACGCCGGCGTGGGGATCTCCCTCGGTGACGACTGCGTGGTCGCGGCCGGCTGCTACATCACCGCCGGCACCAAGCTGACCCTGCCCGACGGCTCGGTCGTCAAGGCGCGGGAGCTGTCGGGCCAGTCCGGCTGGCAGTTCTGGCAGAACAGCGTGACGGGTGGGGTGGAGGCGCACCGCCGCAACAGCTCCGGCATCGAGCTCAACGCCAGCCTGCACAGCAATGAGTAAGGGTACGGCGATCGCCGCCGTGGCTGCGCTGGCGGTGGCTGGACTGGTCGCTGGCGGGGCCTACTTCGCCCTGGACACGGGCCTGGGGCCGCTCCCCGACCCCGCGGGTTGCACCGCCACCGTCGACGCGCACGCCGTTGCCATGTCGACCGAGCAGGCGGAGAACGCCTCGATCATCGCGGCCGTCGCCGAACGGCGTGGACTGCCGGCGCGGGCCGTCTCGATCGCGATGGCGACGGCGTACCAGGAATCCAAGCTGCAGAACCTCGACTTCGGTGACCGCGACTCACTCGGGCTGTTCCAGCAGCGGCCGAGTCAGGGCTGGGGCACCCGCGAGCAGATCCTCGACCCCTACTACGCCGCCAACGCCTTCTACGACGCCCTGGTTCGGGTCGACGGCTACCGCGACATGCCGATCACCGAGGCCGCGCAGGCTGTGCAGCGATCCGCCTTCCCCGACGCCTACGCCGACCACGAGCTCGACGGGCGCACCATCGCCAGTGCGATGGCGGGCTACAGCAGGGCAGCCTTCTCGTGCGTGGTCTCCCGCGCCGACGTGAGCGCGCAGGATGCGGGTGCCGACGGCCTGACCGCCCGCGCGAACGCCGTACGCCAAGACATCGCCAAGTCCTTCGGTGAGCTGCCCCTCGGTGGCTTCCAGCCAGGCGGCGTGACGAGCGGGCACATAGCTGGGTCGAGCCACTACGACGGCCGGGCGCTCGACGTGTTCTTTCGGCCGATCAACGCCGAGAACCGCAGGCGCGGCTGGGTCCTGGCCCACTACCTCGTCGCGAACGCCGACCGGCTGTCGCTTGCCCACGTGATCTTCGACGGCAAGATCTGGACCGCCGGTACGCCGTCCGAGGAAGGCTGGCGGCCATTCAACCCGTCGGGGCTCACCGGCGACGAGAGTCCAGAGACGTTGGCGATCCTCGAGCACCGCGACCACGTGCACGTCGACGTCGACTAACCCCGCTCGCCGACTTGTCAGACTCCAGTCGGGCTATAGGTCGACTACGTTCTGACAACTCCGGCGGCCGGCAGAGTTGTCAGACTCCAGTCGGGCTATAGGTCGACTACGTTCTGACAACCCCCGACGTGTGGGGAAGGGGGCAGCACGATTTCGGGGGCTCAGGTGGCGCGCAGGCGGTCGGCGACGGCGGCGACGCGCTCGTCGGTCGCAGTGAGCGCCACGCGCACGTGCTCAGCGCCCGCAGGACCGTAGAAGTCCCCAGGCGCGACCAGGATCCCGCGGTCGGCCAGCCACGAAACGGACGACATCGCCGGCTCACCCCGAGTGGCCCACAGATAGAGCGAGCCCTGGGACAGGTCGATGCGAAACCCCGCCCGTTCCAACGCCTCGCGGAGCACCAGCCGCCGCCTGCCGTACCGCTCCCGCTGCTCCTCAACGTGTACGTCGTCGCCGAGCGCTGCCAGCATCGCCGCCTGCACCGGTGCCGAAACCATCAGCCCGGCGTGGCGGCGTACCTCTTTCAGCTCGCCCACCAACCGGGGATCCCCCGCCACGAAAGCGGCCCGGTAACCCGCGAGATTCGACCGCTTCGACAGCGAGTGCACCGCTAGCACCGACTCGAGCGACCCCCCGTTGACGGCCGGGTCGAGCACCGACACAGCCTCAGCCTCCCAGGCGTACTCGAGGTAGCACTCGTCCGACGCCACCACGGCCCCACGCTCGCGCGCCCACGCGATGACCTTGCGCAGGTGCGCGGCTGGCAGCACCCGGCCGGTGGGGTTGGCGGGAGAGTTCACCCAGACGAGTGGTACGTCGAGCGGCCCGGCAGCCAGGGTTGAGTCCGTCGCCAGGTAGTCGGCGCCAGCGAGCAAGGCACCGACCACATACGTCGGGTAGGCGATCTCCGGCACCAGCACGGTCTGGCCGGTAGCGACGCCCAGCTGGGCAGGCAACGACGCGACGAGCTCCTTCGAGCCCACCGTGGGCAGCACGCAGTCGTCGTCGAACTCGACCGCGCTCCACCGGCGCTGCAGGTAAGCGATGATCGAGGCCCGCAGCTCCGGTGTCCCCCACACCGTGGGGTAGCCGGGCGCATCGGCCGCCGCGCTTAGCGCTGCCTGCACCGCCGCGGGAGTGGGATCGACGGGGGTGCCGATCGACAGGTCGACGATCCCGTCAGGATGGGCAGCCGCCCGCTCCTTGTAAGCGGCGAGCCGGTCCCAGGGGAAGTCGGGCAGGCGCCGCGAAACCGACTGCGCCGCCAACCCAACATGGGGAGGCGGCGCGCCGGAACGGCCGGGCACTATTCGTCGTGGGCTTGTGGCGGCAGCGCGGCGATGGTCGGGTGGTCCTTGTCGATGAGGCCCATCTTGGCGGCCCCACCAGGAGAGCCGAGGTCGTCGAAGAACTCCACATTGGCGGCGTAGTACTGCTTCCACTGCTCAGGCGTGTCGTCCTCGTAGAAGATCGCCTCCACCGGGCACACCGGCTCACAGGCACCGCAGTCAACGCACTCGTCGGGATGTATGTAGAGCATCCGCTGACCCTCATAGATGCAGTCGACGGGGCACTCGTCGACACAGCCCCGGTCCTTCAAGTCGACACACGGCTGCGCGATGACGTACGTCACCTTGGTCCTCCTCGATGTCTGCGGTCTGCCGTCAGCGGCGGCGGTGCAACGTCATTAGTATCGCTGCACCAGCCCTAGTATCTATGCCCCTGCGGCGCCCACCGCACGCAGGTCCATGTGTCGGAGGGTCGATGACGCTCCATCCCGGTCTCGTCGGCCAGCGCGTCATCGTACGCCGAGCGGTCCGCGGCGAGGTCGGGCCGAGCGGCGGGCCGGCCCTGACCGACGTAATCGGAATCTTGGAGGCATGGGACGACCAGGCGCTCTCAGTACGCCGAGAAGGCGGCCAACTGGTCACCGTGCCACTAACGGACGTGGTGGCAGGCAAGCAGATCCCTCCTCGAGCGAAGCGGCGAGGTGCGGGTGGGCCGCGCTCGACCACCGGCTAGCGGCAGACAACCCGGTCTTGCCGCGTGTACTCCGAATGGGTGACGTCGGAGTCGACGCGCTCGCCGCGCCGAAGGAACACCCGGGTCACGTCGACCGCAAAGCCGGGGCTCCCCGGCTGCGGCCGGCAGCGCGGCGACCTGACCACGTTCACCTTCGGCTTCTCGAGCTGGTAGCGGTTCGACGTCCGCACCTTGATCTGCCAGTACCGCGAGCTCCACACGTCGACGCGCACGATCGCGCCGCCGCCTCGCAACCGCTCGACCGTCGCGCGGAAGAACACGCCGTACGGGCTGTCGTTGCGCAGCAGCAGGTCCCGGTTGGGTGGGCGCACCCGGGCATCGCGGCCCAGCGGGTACTGCGCCGAGTAGAAGATCGTCGGAGAGTGCTCGAGGACGGCGAGGCCGGCTTTGAATGCGGCGTCGAAGGTGGTGGCCGCCAGCAGTGTCGCCGGCTGCAGATCGCGGCGAGCGTCGACCTGGTCGAGGAAGCTCAGCGTCTCACCGGGCTTCAGCAGTGCGCCGTCGAGCTGCCGGGCGGCTGGTGCAAGGTCGGAGACGGCCACCGTGGGGTACCGCGTGCTGGCGGTGGCCACCCGCGCGCGGACCCCGAGCTCGCGGGCGTCTTTCGTGGTGAAGGTCGACTCCGTCCGCTGGGTAGTGACCGCCACCGTGCGTTCGTCACCCTCCCGGCTGACCGCGCGGAGCACCGCGGCCGCCCACTCCTTCGCGCCGACGGAGATGCCGGTGCGGCTCGCGATGACCACCGGACGCGACTTCCCGAAAAGGATCTTGGCCTTGACCGGTGCGTTGGGCAGCGTCCCGATCACGCCCCGGGAGCGCTGGTACAGGCGACCCGCGTCGACCGTCAGCCGAAGGTCGGAGTCCACCACTTCGGTGCCCAGCACGGGCGCGAAGATCTTCGGTTCGAGGGTGAGCTTCGTGTCGGCCACCCGCAACGTCACCGGCTCGCTGACGGCTCGGGTAGCGACGGTGCCGGCGAACGTGCGGGCCTCGGTGTTGGTGATCGCCGGCTCCACCGGCGCCACGGGTAGCCGAACCGTGCGCTCCCCCGACCGCACGGCGGCGGCCAGGCGTTGCTTGGACTCCTCGACGGCGAGGGCCTGGCCGGTGCGTCCGAACACCAGCTGCGGTCGCCCGGAGGCGAACGACACCGTAGCGTCGCGCGGCTCCCGCCTGACCTCGGCGGCCACCGTGGCCAGCGCGGCGTCGAGCCTGGCCTCATCGATGACGAGCTCCGGGTCGATCTCCGCACCGCCGAGCAGCACCCGAACCATGTGGCGGGGGTCCCAGCTCTCTCCACCGAGGGCGGTGTGGATGCTCGCGTCGATGTCGAAGTCCATCCCCGCCCGCTGAGGCTTGAGGCGGTATCGATCACCGGCCGCCAGCAGCGTCAGCGGCTTCTCGATCCGCGACCCGAGCCCTTCGTCTACGGCGACCCGGGCCTGGCTGGGCGTCATGCCGCCCACGTCGACCCCGCCGATCGCCGTACCCCACGGCAGCTTGTTGCCGGCGGCGAAGTAGCCGATGGCGTAGAGCCCAACGAGGATGCCGACCACGCCGAAGAGGAACAGGAACCCGTAGCGCACGTCGTGGGTCTTGGGCAGGTCGTCGTCGTACACCCGCCGGCGCTCTCGACTCCTCACGTCGGGTCACCTGCTGCAACGCCCGGCCACATCGCGGTGACCAACACTGACACGGTGGCCACGAGCAGGAACGCCTTTCCGAGCAGGTCGCCGGCGAGGACGTAGTCACCTTCTGGCCGTCCGTTCAGCAACGCGGCAAGCCCGGCGACCCAGCCACCGGCGGCGGCGAAGCCCAGCGCCCTGGTGCCGCCGCGGGCCAGCACGACTGTCGCGACGGAGGCGCCGACGCCGAGCAGCAGACCCCACGGTACGACGATGTCGCCCGGTCGCCAGGCCGCCCGCGACAACAACCCAGCCAGGACCGCCACGCCAACCGACAGCGCGGCGACTACGGCAGCCGTCACCAGGCCAAGGACCGTGCGGCTCGCTGCAGGCACCGGTCAGGCCACGCCTGCGAAGAGGTCGGTCTCTCGCTCGCCGGGGGCCGCGCCGGCGCGGCCCTTCACCAGCCGGTAGAACTCCTTGCTCCACACCTGGTTGCCGAGGTTGTTCGACATCGCGAAGAACGGACCGTCGACGCTGATCTGGGTGGCGTGCGCAGCCATCGCGGCCAGCTTCTGCTCGACGTAGGCGTCACCGTCGATCTCGGCGGTGAGGAACTCATCAGCGACCGCGAAGGGCGGCAGCGGCCCGTCGGGGTCCATCCCCTCGTACGTCGTGGTGTCGCCCATCTCGCGCAGCCGGCGCATGCCCTCGCGAAACAGCGACTCCGACATCGCGGTCCAGTAGATCTTCGCGACGTCCCAGGCGGCGCCGAGGTCGGGGCGGTACGACGGCGCGGCGGCCAGCGCGGCGGCGTACATCGCGACCCGGTGGGCCTGGACGTGGTCAGGGTGGCCGTAGCCGCCCGTCTCGTCGTACGTCACCAGCACCTGGGGGCGCACCTCGCGGATGATCTCGACGAGGTGGTTGGCGGCCTCGGTGAGGTCAGCAGCCCAGAAGGAGTCGGGGCGTACGTCGGGTGGCGCCGTCGCGAGCCCGGCCGGGTCGTAGACCATCCCGGTGTCGCGGTAGCGTCCCGGCCCGCCGAGGAAGCGGAAGTCGGTGACGCCGAGCGCCGCCATCGCCTTCTCCAGCTCGCCGATGCGGTACTGGCCGAGCGCGTCGTCCTTGTCCGGTGCGAGGTGCGCCAGCTCCTCGACCAGCACCTCGCCCTGCTCGCCGAGCGTGCAGGTGACCAGGGTGACCTGAGCCCCCTCGGCGACGTACTTGGCCATCGAGGCGCCGTTGTTGATCGACTCGTCGTCGGGGTGCGCGTGCACGAGCAGAATCCGGCGGTCGGGCGCCGAGCCAGCAGTCATACCGAAAGCCTACGACGCCGTGAGTGTCCGGTTTGACCGGATCCGGTTTTGCTCGGCCCGGCGCATAGCATCCGACGCTGAGACCGCTAGGGCCTGCTCAGCGTCGGATCGTTGGGCCTCGGGCGGCGGCGAGGGCTCGCTCGATGGCGGGCAGCCGGGACCGCAGGTCGGCAACGGATCGGATCGTCCGTTCGGGCTCACCCACGTTGGCCAGGTTGAGCATGCCCGTGTCGCCAGCGGCCTGACCCTGGCTGATCAGCCGGATCGAGCGGTCGACCCGGCGCGCGACGCCAGCAAGGATGTCGCGCGGTGACACGCCGCCGTACGCGTCGGCCATCACCCTCAGCCGGTACGCCGACTCGGGCGGCGGCAGCTGACCGTGAAGCGGGACCCAGTTCCAGGCGGCGAACGCCAGGTCCTCGAGCCGCGTGCCGGGGCCGGCCATGTCCCAGTCGAACACCCCGACCACCCGCTCGCCGGTGGCGCTGGAACTCACGGCGACGTTGTACGGCGCAAAGTCGTGGTGGCAGATCAGCTCCCCCGCCGCAAGCTGGCGGCTCCCCCATCGCCACGGGCCGTTGGACGAATAGCTCTCGACGGCGTCGTGATAGCGCCGCAGCCACCGCATCGCACTCACCAGCACGTCGAGCGCCGCCATTTCGCCGTCGACCGCGATGACCCGCCCGGGCAGGTAGGTCAGCGCCTCTCTCCCGCGTTCGTCGACGCCGAGCACCTCGGGCACACCGTCGAAGCCGACTGCGCGCAGGTGCCGCAGCAGCCCGTGCACGGCCGGAGTCCACGGACCGGTTGGCCGGCGTACCGTCGAGCCCACCCGTACCGCTCCGCCGACGTTTCCCCCCTCCAGCCGCTGACCGTCGAGCAGCCGGGCGCGCAGCTCGGCCAGGAACGGGCGGTCCGAGGGCAACCAGTCCACCTCGTCGAGCTCCTCCGGACCCAGCCACCGGATCGCATCGTGCTCACGCGGAGTCGGCTCGCCGGACACCACGGCGGCGACGTGTGCGGTGAGCTCATATCCGGCTTTGATCGCAACGCGACCCGCCAACGACGACACCACCACCACCTCGCACCCGAGCTCCTCGCGTACCTCACGCACGACCGCATCGTTGGCCATCTCCCCGGCGTGGACCTTGCCGCCCGGCAACTCCCAGCCGCCCGCCACGTCCGCCGGCCCGACGCGTCGAGCGGCGAGCACCCGGCTGTGCCGCACGATCGCCGCAGCAGCCACCTCGAGAGCCATCGGCGCACCCTATCGACGCGCGCCATACTCGGCCCGTAACTTTTCGGGAACTCCAACCCGGCTGCGGACATAAGCAGGTGTGAGGCCACTCGAGGGGACGTTCATGAGCCAGCCCGACACCGAGCCGTCGGACCCGGTGCTCGTCGAGCAGCTCAACGCCGGCGGTGGCAGCGCGCTCGCAACGCTTTTCGACCGGCACGGCGACGCGATCTACAACTACTGCTTCCGGCGTACGGCGTCCTGGCACGCCGCCGAGGACGCCACCGCAACCGTCTTCCTGGAGGCTTGGCGCGGGCGCGGCCGGGTGTCGGCGTACGACGACTCGGCGCTGCCGTGGCTGTACGGCATCGCCAACAACGTATGCCGCAACCTCGCCCGGACGTCCAAGCGCCACCTGCACGCGGTCGGTCGGATGCCGACGGAGGGGACGGCACCCGACCCCGCTGATCTGGTGGCCGACCAGGTCGACAGCGAGCGCCGGATGGCTGCGGTACTGGTGGCCATCCGGCGCCTGCCGCGGCGCGAACAGGACGTGCTCGCCCTGGTGGCCTGGACCGGCCTCAGCTACGAACAAGCCGCAGCCGCGCTCGACGTGCCGGTCGGCACCGTGCGGTCGCGGCTGTCCCGGGCACGTCAGCGCTTGGTCACCTCGCTCGCCTCACCCGACAACTCGCCGTCCATGCACCAACGAACGGGGAACGACCATGCCTGACACACCCGACCTCACCCCACCACCCGAGCAGCCGATGCCCGACCGGGCGCGCGCTCACATCCGCCGCCAGCTTGCAGCAGCGGCAGCCGGAGACGACACCGGCCAGGGTGGCCGCGGCCTCGCGGTTCGCTGGGGGCGCTGGACCACCCCGCTGGTCGCCGCTGCCGCGGTTGTCGCCGTCGTACTCGGTGCGTTCGCGGTGAGGGCGACACAGGACACCAGCGATGGCCTCGGTCGCGACCCGCTGCAGCCGGCCGACGCGTCGACGCGGGCACCGGACACCGCCACCGTTGAGATCCATTCCGTTCTGCCTCCGACGACTGCCCCACGAACGCGCACATCGCCCGCTCTAACTGCCCCACCGGGGGAAGAGCCCACTCCCGTGGCTCCACCGACGACAGTGCAGCCAACCGGCGCACCTGGCACTCTCTCGCCGTCCGCATCACCGGGGCCTGGGATGACCACAGTGCCCCTTCCGACGGCCACGCTTGGAAAGCCAGCTGTGACGTTGACCCCCTCACTGCTGCCGCGCACGGCTCTACCGCCTACGGGAGTTCAGCCAGGCGGCCCCGGCTTCCCCGATCTCCCTGAGAGAGCCGTCAGCTGCGACGAGGAGGTCAAGGAGCTGGCGCGCTTCCAGCCCAGCGTGCGTGACGCCACGGCTACCGCGCAGCGGGACACCGACATTGGCACCATTTACCTGTACGAGACGAAGACGGCGTGGGTGGTCTGCGACGACTCCACCGCGGCCACTGGGGGCCCACAGTCGGAGCGGGGATACGTCCCCACCCTGATCTCCCTTCACCTGAAGGGCATTCCTTACCAACCCAGCGTGGGGACGCTGTCGATCAGCGAGAACTTCCTGGGCACCCCCGCTAACGGCTCGAACTACTTCTTCGCAGCCGGCCGCGACTTCAACGGGGTCCAGGCGATCTCCTACACATTCCCCGATGGTCACACCGAACAGGCTGTCGTAGGCGAGAACGGCCTATGGTCGATGAGCTACCTGCCTACCGGGGGTGTGCTCGCGGACCCAAAGACCAACACCTCCCGGCTCGATCCCATCACGGTCTCGGTGGACTACATGAGCGGTGACAGGCGCGACTTCGCCCTGCAGTGGGGTCTGAACACCTGCGCACAGTTCAACCACGGCTGCTGAGCGGGGCAGCACCGGCGACCTGGACAAGGGAGAGACCGGCGATGGACTCGAAGCGCCGTAATGGAGCGAAGCGAAGGCGCGAGAGCCATTGCCGGGCTCGACCGGGCCGCGGCCACCACGGGCCAGCAGCGGTACGAGCGTCGACCACGCCAAGGTCGACGGGGTTCAACGTGACCGAACAGACAGCCCCCTACACCCATCCTGAGGAGATTCGGCCGCGTCGATGTGGTTGGATTTCGGACAGGAGTGGCACGGCCTGAGCCGAGCGCCGTAAAGGGGTTTGGATGTCGAGTGGAGTGTTGGGGCCGCAGCGCGCTGAGGTCCCGGCCAAGACGCTGCGCCAGGACAACTGGTGGATCGCGCCACTCACCACCTTCACGGTGTTCCTGGCGTTCATCATCTATTCGACCTGGCGCGCCTTCGACGGCGACAACTACTACTCCTCGCCGTACCTCTCGCCGTTCTACTCCCCGTGCCTTACCGACTCCTGCGTCGAGGGCTCGTCTGACTTCGGCCAGCCGTTCTCGTGGTGGCAGCTTTCACCCGCGCTGCTGATCTTGATCTTCCCGCTCGGCTTCCGGCTGACCTGCTACTACTATCGCAAGGCCTACTACCGGGCGTTCTGGCTCTCCCCACCCGCCTGTGCGGTCGCCGAGCCGCATTCCAACTACACCGGCGAGACCCGGTTCCCGCTGATCTTTCAGAACATCCACCGCTACTTCTGGTACGCCGCGATGCTGGTCTCGCTGGTGCTGACCTTCGACGTGGTGCTCGCCTTCCGCGACGCGGACCACGAGTGGGGCCACATGGGCCTCGGCACGCTGATCATGCTGGTCAACGTCGTGCTGATCTGGCTGTACACCCTGTCGTGCCACTCCTGCCGCCACATCGTCGGCGGGCGGCTGCGCCACTTCTCCAAGCACCCGATGCGCTACCAGCTGTGGACCTGGGTGTCGAAGCTGAACCGCGACCACGCGAAGTACGCCTGGGTGTCGCTGTTCTCCGTGGCACTGACCGACTTCTACATCTACCTGCTGGCGACCGGCCAGTTCACCGACCCGAGGTTCTTCTGACGGCCATGACCGACACCACCGGCAGCCCTGACACCACCGGCAGCACCGCGGCCGGCGCACCCACCCGGCACCCGATGACCGGCAACCGCCTGACTGCGGATTCTGCCGCGGAGGGGCACGGGTTCGAGGAGCACGAGTACGACGTCGTGGTGATCGGCGCCGGCGGCGCTGGACTGCGCGCCGCGATCGCCGCGCACGACGCCGGCGCGCGCACCGCGATCGTTTGCAAGTCGCTGCTCGGCAAGGCCCACACCGTGATGGCCGAGGGTGGCATCGCCGCGGCCATGGGCAACGCCTACCCCGAGGACAACTGGAAGGTGCACTTCCGCGACACGATGCGCGGCGGGAAGATGCTCAACCACTGGCGGATGGCCGAGCTGCACGCACAGGAGGCTCCTGAGCGAGTTCTCGAGCTGGAGGAGTGGGGGGCGCTGTTCGACCGCACCAGCGACGGCCTCATCTCCCAGCGCGACTTCGGTGGACATCGCTACGCCCGCCTCGCCCATGTCGGCGACCGCACCGGGCTGGAGATGATCCGCACCCTGCAGCAACGGGCCGTCGCGCTCGGCATCGACGTGTTCATGGAGTGCACGATCACCGAGATCTTCAAGACGCCCTCGGACGAGGGTGAGCGCGTCTCCGGCGCGTTCGGCTACTGGCGCGAGACCGGCCGCTTCATCGTCTTCAAGACCCCCAGCGTGGTGCTCGCCACCGGAGGCATCGGCAAGTCCTACCGGGTGACGAGCAACTCCTGGGAGTACACCGGCGACGGGCACGCCCTCGCGCTGCGCACCGGGGCGTCGCTGATCAACATGGAGTTCGTCCAGTTCCACCCGACCGGGATGGTGTGGCCGCCCTCGGTGCGCGGCATCTTGGTGACGGAGTCGGTGCGCGGCGATGGCGGCGTACTCCGCAACTCCGAGGGCAAGCGCTTCATGTTCGACTACATCCCCGAGTACTTCAAAGGTGAGACCGCCGACAACGAAGAAGAGGCCGACCGGTGGTACGAGGACAAGACGAGCAACCGCCGGCCCCCTGAGCTGCTGCCGCGCGACGAGGTGGCGCGGGCGATCAACTCCGAGATCAAGGCCGACCGCGGCTCACCCCACGGCGGGGTGTTCCTCGACATCGCCTCGCGGCGCGACGCGGAGTTCATCCAGCGGCGGCTCCCATCGATGTACCACCAGTTCAAGGAGCTCGCCGACGTCGACATCACGGCGGAGCCGATGGAGATCGGGCCGACCTGCCACTACGTGATGGGCGGTGTCGAGGTCGACCCCGACACCGGCGCGTCCAGCGTCGAGGGCCTGTACGCCGCGGGCGAGGTGGCCGGTGGAATGCACGGCTCGAACCGGCTCGGCGGCAACTCCCTGTCTGACCTGCTCGTCTTCGGCAACCGGGCCGGCATCGACGCCGCGCAGACCGCCTTGAAGTCCGGCAACCAGTCCCTGCAGGTGCGTGACGAGGAGGTCAGGGCGGCGGCCGAGCGTGCCCTCGCGCCGTTCTCGATCGCCGGCGCTGAGAACCCCTACACGATCCAATACAACCTGCAGGATCTGATGCAGAACCTGGTCGGAATCATCCGCAAGTCCGACGAGCTGAGCACGTCGCTTCGCGAGATCGAGGCCCTGAAGGAACGGGCCAGCCGGCTCTCGGTCGAGGGCAACCGCCAGTACAACCCTGGCTGGCATCTGGCCCTCGACCTGTCGAACATGCTGCTCGTGTCGGAGTGCATCGCCACCGCGGCGCTGGAGCGCCAGGAGTCCCGCGGTGGACACACCCGCGACGACTTCCCCGGCCCCGACCCGCACTGGGGTGGGCGCAACCTCGTGCTGACGTTGGGCGACGACGGTCGCGTTCAGCTGCGGCACCAGCCGCTGCCGGCGATGCCCGAGGAGCTGCAAGACCTGTTCGAGGCCCAGCCATGACCGAGGTGAACTGATGGGGTACGACCTGAAGCTGCGGGTGTGGCGAGGCGACGCGTCCGGCGGCGGCCTGAACGAGTACGCCGTACAGGTCGAGGAGGGCGAGGTCGTGCTGGACGCCATCCACCGGCTGCAGGCGACCCAGGCCGGTGACCTAGCCGTGCGCTGGAACTGCAAGGCCGGCAAGTGCGGCTCCTGCAGTGCCGAGATCAACGGCCGGCCGCGGCTGTTGTGCATGACCCGGCTCGCCGACTTCGCCGAGGGCGACGTCATCACGGTGACCCCGATGCGGTCGTTCCCGGTGATCCGCGACCTGGTGACCGATGTCTCGTACAACTACGAGAAGGCCCGCGAGGTGCCGTCGTTCGCGCCCACTCCCCGAGACCCCGACGGGAAACGGCGGATGATGCAGGTCGACGTCGAGCGGGGACAGGAGTTCCGCAAGTGCATCGAGTGCTTCTTGTGCCAGAACACCTGCCACGTCGTCCGTGACCACGACCACAACAAGCCGGCGTTCGCGGGTCCGCGGTTCTTCCTCCGGTACGCCGAGCTCGACATGCACCCGCTCGACACCAACGACCGGCGCAAGCTGTCCCAAGACGCCGCTGGGCTTGGCATGTGCAACATCACCAAGTGCTGCACGGAGGTCTGCCCCGAGGGCATCAAGATCACCGACAACGCGATCATCCCGATGAAGGAGCGAGTCGCCGACCGCAAGTACGACCCGGTCGTGTGGCTCGGCTCGAAGATCTTCAAGCGCGGTGACCGCGCCAGCCGCGAAGAGGTGTAGAGCGTCGTTTCCGCGTCGGCTGCTGACGTATGGCTGAGCCCGGCGCCTGAGCTTGAGCGCGGGGATCTCGGGGACGAGCTCGTCGCCGCACATGGCGAGCGAGTCGGCGTCGACGGGCTGCTCCTGGGTGACCAGGCCCGGTCGTGGAGCTTGTCGAAACCTGGCGGCGTCAGGCGTGCCACCAGAGTGAGACCACCCGCACCTGCGGCGTCGTACGGCTTCCGCTGGAACCTGCTCGACTCCACCACTCTCCGGTGGTGGCCGCAGGGGGTCACCACGTCGGCCGACGCCTCCGAGGCCGGTCTCGTCGGCGGCCGGGAACTGGTTGTCGTGTCGTGGTACGCGAAGAAGTTTCGTGGGCGCAGCCCCGGTGCGCGGCTGACCTTCGTCGACGTCACCGACCGTGAGCAGCCGACGTACCACCATGTGCTGCTGGTCGAACCGGTCCGCGACGATCACACCCGTGCTGTGCAGCCGCGGCTGGTGCACGTGCACGCCGGCGGTATCGCTTGGCACGGGACGACGATCTGGGTGGTCGACACGTACGGCGGTTTCCGACTGTTCGACGTCGATGACCTGCTGCGACTTGACGGAGCGCCCGTCGAGGGGTACCGGTACGTGCTGCCGCAGCGGTCGGCGTACCGCGCCGTGGCTGGTGAGGGTATTGAGCGGTTCCGCTTCTCGTTCGTCTCGTTGGACCGAAGCGGCTCGGCGCCGTGCCTGGTCACCGGCGAGTACGGCGGTGCGGACGCGACGCGGCGGATCGCCCGGTTCCGGATCGACCCTGCTTCCGGCGGGTTGGCGTTGGACGACGGCGTCGCCCGGCCGGTCGCGGTCAGCCACGACGGACCGCCGCGGATGCAGGGTGCGGTGTCGGTGGGCGGTCGGCAGTACCTGGCGACCAGCAACGGACGGTGGCACCGTGGGACCTTGTGGAGCAGGCAGCGAGACGAGCCGCTGCAGGAACGCGGACCGGTGCTGGCCGTCGGCCCGGAGGATCTGGGGTACTGGCCGCAGCGGGACGAGCTGTGGAACGTCAGCGAGCACCCCCTGCGCCGGTACGTCTACGCAGTGCCGCGGGCCAACCTCGACTAACGCGCCCGTGCCGTGCCCCGCAGCCGGTCGCAAACTGGAACGATCTTGCACTCAACACCTGCCTCCAACTGCAAGATTGTTCCAGTTTGCGGCGGCGAAGGGAGCAGGATGCGTGACCTGTTGAGCGCTGAGGAACTCGACAAGGCACTTCGCTCGACCGTGCCGGCGTGGCGCGTCGAGGACGGCATGCTGGTGCGCTCGATCAAGGCGCCCAGCTTCGCCGCGGGCATTCGGCTCGTCGACGAGGTGGCGGCGGTGGCGGACCAGATCGACCACCATCCCGACATCGACGTCCGCTGGACCACGGTGACGTTCCGGCTGGCCACCCATTCCGCTGGTGGCCTCACCGAGATGGACGTGCAGCTAGCCGCCGCCATCGACCGGCTGGCCCCGGCCGCCGTCTCCCAGGTGGGCGACGAGCGCGGATAGGCTCCGACGAGTACGCCGTCCAGGAGGCCCGCGTTGCGACTTCTCCTCACTGCACTGCACTGCCCGAAGGGCGAGATCGGGACCAACCTGGCCCGCCACCACGAGCTGCTCGGCCACGGCGCTGATGCCGGCTGTGACCTCGTCCTGCTGCCGGAGATGTCGCTGACCGGATACCTGCCCCATGCGGCCATCACGCTCGCCGACCCATCGGTGGCCGAGCTGGTGGAGGCCACCGGAGGCGGCCCGGCGTTGTGCTTCGGCCTGGTCGAGGAGAGCGCCCCCGGCCAGTCGCCGTACATCACCCAGGTGCTGGCCAACAACGGCCGCGTGGCCGCCGTGCACCGCAAGGCGGGACTAGGGGAAGGCGAAGCGGAGCACTTCGTGCCGGGTGACCCCACTGACCGCCTGACGCTGGCCGGGGTGCCGGTGTCGCTGGCCGTCTGCGCCGAGATCGGCACCGAGCCGCCCTACCAGCTCGAGTCGACACTGGTACTGGCGCCGGCAGCCCCAGGGCTCTACGGCAACCGGCGCCATACCGACGCCGACTGGCGCAACGGCTTTGACTGGTGGCGCGGCAGCGTCGTCGACGACGCCAGGCGGCTACTCAGGCCTGGCCAGTGGCTCGCGGTATCGACGCAGGCCGGAGCCACCGTCGACGAGGACTTCCCCGGCTGGGCGGCGCTCGTCGCGCCTGGAGGCGAGGTCGTGGCTGAGCTCCCCGACTGGCGCGAGGGCCGGCTGATTGTCGACGTACCGATTGCAGCAAGGCGAACCGCGGCTCGATAGGAACGGCGGGCATTTGATCCACGCGCGCTCGCAACGGCCACACCGCTAAGCGACCTTGACAACGTCCGCCTTGAGGTCATTGACGACTGACAGACGCTGGGCGCCGAAGCGCATCACACGGCCCGTTACGTCGCTCGGCATAGCGGGAGCGGCTTGCGGAAGTGCCCGCCGGGTATGCCAAAGTGCGTCTGTAGTGACTCAAGAACCGCAGCGGCGCCCGTTCGCGTGGGGCGTTTCTATCATTTGGATGAGTTCGCTGTACCAGCCGGGCGGCAACTCGGAGTTCGTTGACGACGGGTTCGGCGACGATCCCGAGATGGGCATCCAGGTGGGTTCGGCAGACCCGCCAGAGGGCCCTGACGACTCATGGCTCGCCCGCGAGGATGTCCGCCGGCACCCGGATTGGCACGCCTGGCTCACCGAGCACCTGAGCCGCGACGACGTCCTTGTCTTGCTGCAGGTTGACGACAAACCTCGACGAAAGATCATCTACTCGTTCTCTAAGAAGCAGCAGGAGCACCGCTTCGGCCTGCACCTTCCCGTGCAGGAGTTCCTTGTAAATCCCGAGCGCGAGCTGATCCGCCAAGCGACGTGTGAGGTCTTCGCAGCGGTTGCGGCCAAGTTGGAACTGCCACCGCCGCCCGCACCCGTCACGACGACCTTTGACTGACCGCCCCACCCGAACCAGAACACTGGCACCAGCACCGACCCGTTCGGCTGCCAGTGCTCGACGCGGGCCATGGCGGCCTAGGACGTCACCCTGAGTGCCCTGCACCACTGCTCCCGCACGTGCCTGTGACAGGGTTGCCCGGTGCGGCCCCCCGATTTGTCTGCTGGCGACGGCGGTACTGGCCCGACACCCAGCGAACTGCTCCAGGTAGCCCGCGAGGCGGCTCAGGTGGCGGCTGAGTTGGCCCTCTCGTGGCGGCAGCGGGCCGATGAGCTGCACATCGAAGAGAAGACGGGTCCGTGGGACTTGGTGAGCCAGGCTGACCGGCAGGTAGAGGCCGCCGTACGCGCGGTGCTCGCGCAGCACCGGCCCGACGACGGCGTGCTGGGCGAGGAAGCCGGCGAAGCCGCCGGTAGCAGCGGGATCCAGTGGATCGTGGACCCGATCGACGGAACGTTGGCTTACCTGTATGGCCTGCCGGACTGGACCGTCAGCATCGCGGCCGCGCGGGTCAGCGACGGCCAGCTGCTCGCCGGGGTGGTATCGGCCCCAGTGCTCGGGCGGGTGGTCGAAGCTTGTCGCGGTGGCGGCACCCGGATGAACGGCCGACCTGTCAACGTCCGGGGCACCGCAGACCTCAGCCACACTCTCGTCGGCATCAACTTCGGACGCGGTGAGACGCGCGACAATGCCGGCCGGATGGTTGATGCGCTGCTGCCTCGGGTCCGGCACGTCCGGCGGGGAGGCAGTACGGCGGCCGCGCTTGCCGAGGTCGCCATCGGCGCAGCGGACGCGGTGTGGTCACCTGACGCGCAGCCTTGGGACGTCGCAGCTGGCGTCCTGCTTGTGCAGGAGGCCGGTGGAGTCGTCGGTGACCTCAGCGGGCGAACGCCCGGCATTTGGCCAGCAAGCGGCGACGTACTCGCCGCAACGCCGGGCTTGTGGCAGCCGCTGCGGGTGCTGCTCAGCGAGGTGTAAGCCGGCTGACGACACGGGCGTTCCTATCCAGGCCGGTTGGCTACGGCAGCGGCGTCACCTCCCGAGGCCCCATCCAACCCCGCCCCGGTTCGTGGAGTTCCTCCGGCACCAGACGCCGGAAATACGCCACAGATCGCCTTAACCGAGTGGGCGCAGGCTGTCGAGCAACCGTTGGACTCTGCTGTCGATGTCGTCGACGATACGACGTACCTCGTCAAGGTCTTGACCGGCAGGGTCATCCACTGGCCAGTCCTCGTAGCGTTTACCCGGAAGGAACGGGCACGTCTCGCCACATCCCATCGTGATCACGACGTCAGCCTCCTGCACGATGTCGGCGTCAAGGTGGGTCGGCACCTCCGCGTCGGTGGTCAGCCCCCGTTCAGCGAGCACCTCGCTGACAACTGGGTTGACGGCAGCTTTGGGCTCCGACCCAGCTGAGCGCGCCTGAACGGTTCCAGCGGCGTAGTGCTCGAGCAACAACCGGGCCGCGACAGACCGTCCGGAGTTGTGGATGCAAGCGAACAGCACAACGGGCTTGGCCACGTGGCACCTCCCTTACGACGAGCGCTGGCCCGATCGGGCCAGGGGAACGGCGTGGGTGCTGCCCCGAACTGAACCCGCCCGGGGCAGCACGCCGGGGCGGTTCAGCAACAACCTTCGCAGCAGCAGTCACTGCAGTCATCACAGCAGTCCATGGCACACCTCCTTCCCTGCGGTCCGCCGAAGACGCCAGATAGCAAGCCGTTCGACATACGTCTAATAGTGCTAGTTCTTTGACATATGTCAAGGAGATGGCACCATCGAATGCATGCCGAAGTCGCTGCCCGTGCTCACCGACACGTCACCCATCTGCTGCGAACCGCTGAACGCCGAACGGATGATGCCACCATCCGACGCCTTGGCGCTGGCTCACAGACTCAGGGCGCTCAGCGACCCCGCTCGCATCCAACTTGTGTCGCTGCTGCTGACGGAACCGACCCAGGAATCCTGCACCTGCCTGCTCGCCCCGGCAGTTGGCCTGTCCGAGCCAACGGTCAGCCACCACCTCAAACAACTGTTGGACGCCGGACTGGTGACGAAGGAGCGGCGCGGCATCAACGTCTACTACCGGCTGGTGCCGGAGTCGGTCAAGGCAGTCGCTCGGGTCCTCGACCTCGACTGTTGCTGAGGGCACTCCCGGCCTCCGTCTCCGAATGGCTTAGCGTCGGCACTCGCCAAATGCTTCAACCGCCCACCCACCGTTGGGCCACCGTCTCAGCTTGAAGATGACACGTGGGGTTCCGTCAGACTCGAGGATGACCGCATACGCCTCGTTGGCGCTCTTATCGGTGAGTACGTACCGCTGCCCGTCACGCGAATCGACCCATGACCGGGCAGCCATTCGCAAAGAAGTCCCTGTGGCCGGGGCAGACCGGTTAAGAAAGACAACGAGGTCATCACGCGTGCAAGGAAGCCATCGTGTAGCTTCCGGCGACGGCGGTGTGAATGGCGCCGGCGGCTTTAGCACCGCGTTGTAAGGGTGCGAGGCTGCGTACGCACGCACGAGCGTCAATGAGATGGGCTGTCCGGTGTCGATATTCGCGGGCAAGGTGACGACACTCCGGTTAGGCCGGAGATCGGAGGTGCATATGGGCCCGCCATGTTGCGACACATGCACAGTGACCAGATTGTTTGCTGCCGAGTCGACGGAGTCGGCGAGCTCCGGGCATGAGGAGCTGCCGTAGACAAAGATTTCCAGTCGGCGATGCGACAACAGCCTTGCGCCTGGCGCCAACTGACCAGACGAGAACAACAACTCGACCTCAGAGCCCGCGGGTACGACGCCGCCCTGCGGCACGTCTGACCCGGTCACGTCTGAGCACAGCTCGACCCAAGGGCCGCCGTCGGACTGCCGGCAGACCACGTCGTCAGCTACCGTGAGCCCGGCTTGCTCGAGGGTCTCCCTTGCTTTGGCTTCAGCCATCCCGACAACGTCGGGGACTGTGGTGTACCCGGCGGGAATGAGTCGCACCGACGCCAGCACCTCCCGCGCCAACGGCTCGTCGGGCGACTCCGCCCAGATGACCAGATCCTCGGCAGTGATGACCACGGCGCCAGCGGGTGCGCCCGTGCACGGGAGTTCGATCCCGGTACTACAGGAGTTTGGTCGAACAGGCGCTATGCCCACCCGCATACCGTTGACCGCCTCGAAGTGGTCAACCTGGGCCCTCCAGTAATCACCGGACAGCGAGGATGCTTTGACAAGATGCACTGACGAAACGTCAGGAAAGGGGGCGAGGCGGCACCAGCGATGGGTGCCCTTGTCGAAGACGACCGTGTTCTCGACGGCTACGTCGCAACGGGTCTGGTTGGTCCCCCAGTCCTCGGGAACGGCCACGGCGACGCCGTTCATCCCCACGAGCCGCATACCGGGCGGCGCCAACCGCTCTTCTGTCACTGGCTCTGTCGACGGCTTCTGCGGGTCACTGCCGCGCGGTATTAGGGCTAGGCCCAAGGCGACAATCACAGCAACGGCAGTGGATACCGACAGCACCTGAACCAGGCGACGCGTACGAGCCGACCGGCGGCTGGCTGCCAACAGCGAGTCAGCGTCGATCGGCTCCGCCGCGATGTCTTGCCCCGCGGTTTCCAGCAGTTCGCGGATTTGTGTCTCGTTCATGGCGTGCTCCGG
Organism: Nocardioidaceae bacterium; assembly: GCA_030447865.1. Lineage (GTDB taxonomy): Bacteria > Actinomycetota > Actinomycetes > Propionibacteriales > Nocardioidaceae > JAUJOE01. The sequence goes on along the minus strand of JAUJOD010000001.1, from coordinate 1,304,425 downwards.
TTACCTGGCAGGTCGGCAAGGTGATCGTCGTTGGACAGTTCAGTCAGGGCGCGGGACAACCGGCTCTTCACGGTGCCGACAGGTATGCCGAGTGCCTTGGCCGTCTGCCGATCGGTCAGGTCGGCGAAGTACCTCAGCACCAAGACGGTTCGCTGTTGCTCCGGCAGCCGTTTCAGTGCTGCTCGCACAGCCGCTCCGACGGCTACCTGGTCGGCGGCGTCGGCGACGGAGGTCTCCGGGAGCTCGGCAGTCGGCCGCTCCCCCCACCACTTGCGCCGTCGGCTTGTCGACAGCGCGTTGAGCAATACCCGGTACACGTACGCATCGATGTCCGCGGCCGCAGTCACCTTGTCCCAGTTGGAGTAACAGCGCATCAACGCCGTCTGTACGTGGTCCTCAGCCTCTGGCAGCGACCAACCCAAGAGCACAGCGCTGCGCACGAGGGTCTGCCCCCTGGCAGCGACGTACGCCGTGAAGTCGCCGTCCGTGTCCACGCAGTCCTCTCTTGGCCCTACTGATGAGACAACGTGGCACCGCTGAGAGGTTCCACGCACTGCATCTACACGTTGCTTGGGTGCACATTGTCGAGCGGGTGGCGGCGATGCCCGCGAGGCGGAAGGACAAGCCGCTTGTCGAGTGTGGCGGCGGTGGCCCAGGAGGGGGCCGGGAAAGACAAGCCACTTGTCGAGTGTGCGGCGGCCGCATCCCCTCGGGTGCCAGGAAGGACAAGCCGCTTGTCGAGTGTGGCGGCGGTGGCCCAGGAGGGGGCCGGGA
>JAUJOD010000001.1:1207606-1303551 GCA_030447865.1 Nocardioidaceae bacterium | reverse complement strand
AAGACAAGCCACTTGTCGAGTGTGCGGCGGCGGTGGCCGCCGGGGGGTGCCCGGAGACGGTAGCGACGCCGAACCACCGGTGTCCAGAGCGAGCCGAGGCGCCCGCCGTCCAGTAGTGTGCGGAGAAATCGTGACGGCCGAGTGACCTCACGACTACGGTGAAGGACCCCGATGTCGAGTTCCGTGCGTAGGCGGTCTCACCGTCTCACCCTTGTCGCCGTGCCCGTCCTCGCCACGGTTGTTGCAGCGTTGGCGCCGGCACCGAGCATTGCATCCGGCGCGACGTCCGCCCCACCGGCGCCTGCAACGGCCGCTACGACGGCCGACCCACTGCTGCCCGACCTGAGGCCCGTGCAGGCGTCGGACCTGATGCTCCAGCAGACGCAGTCAGGCGACCGCAAGCTTCGGTTCTCGTCTCGGCTCGCCAACATCGGCCGCGGGCCGTTGGAGGTGCGGCCGAACAGCGCCCAGCAGTGCCCGACGGGACAGCGGCACGCCTCCCAAATCATCTACCGCGACGTCGACGACAACAGCTGGTTCAACCGGTCAGTCGACACCCGTACCACCCGGCGGTCGGCCGGTTGCATGCTGTTTCACGCCGCCCACAACCACTGGCACTTCGAGGCCACCGCGCGCTACTCCATCTTCCGACCAGACGGCGAGAGCAACATCATCGCGCGGCAGCGGAAGATGAGCTTCTGTCTGCGCGACTCCGAGCCGGTGCCGGCGTCGTTCGGCACCTTCAACCAGCCGCAGTACTACGGAGACTGCGCCCGCGACACACCACAGGGCATCTCCAGGGGTTGGGTCGACCTCTACTCCTACTACCTGGTCGGGCAGGCACTGACGTTGCCGCCATCGATGGGCGACGGTGTCTACTGTTTGCGCATCCGGGTCGACCCGAAGGACGAGGTCCGCGAGAGCGACGAGCTGAACCAGATCTCGACGAAGGCGTTCGAGCTGCGCGAAGACGAGATTCTGCCCGTCGACACACGTCCCTGCGCATAGCCAGCACAGTGCAACTCTTCGAGGGGCCACGCCGCAGCCGTCAGCGCAGGCCCAGATGCTCCACACCGGGCAAGTCCTGAAAGCTTGCACGTCTGTTGGTGGTGACGATGGTGCGCCGGGTGGCAGAGCCGTTGCCAGCGATCAGGAGGTAGTGGGCTCCCCGAGCGGCGGCGGTGACCTCCCTTGCTGTGGAGGGGCCGTGTCATCAACCCGTGGATAGACTCGACACAGCGTCGGACTATGGGCAACGTAGGAAGGTCACCAACGTCCTGCTCGTCCACGCGCGTCACGGCGCCAACGGATTGCAGCGCCGAGCCCACCTGAATGACGGAAGGGGCGATCGTGGGTCTCAAGCAGATCATCGTGGGCGGGACAACCGGTGCGCTCCTCGTCGCGGGCTTCGCCGGCCTGTCTACGCTGCGCGACTCGAACGCGCTGGTCTGCCCCACCAAGTCCTCGCGGACCTCACCAGCCGGCTCGGACGACGCGCACGGCGGAGGCCACGCGGGCGCGGGTCACGGCGGGATGGCAAACGGTGGTATGGGGCAAGGGGGCATGGGGCGCGGCGGCACGGGCAAACCGATGGTGATCGGCGCGACGTGCAACACGGTGGAGATGGCGCAGCCGCACAACTCGACGTACGTGCCCAACATCGCACGTGCGTCTGCCGCCGACCGCGCCAAGGCGCAGAAGTTGCTCGACGGGGTCAACGACTTCTGCCGCACCCAATCGGCCGCGGAACTCATGTCAACGTGGCGGCCGGGGTTGTCGAACCCGGCTGCCCCGACACACTTCTTCAATCCCGACCGGTCCAGAGGGCTGGACCCGGCGAACCCTCGGGCAGCGCTGGTGTACGGCGGCCAACTGGGTGGCGTCATGTTCACCGGCAGTCCCCTGCCCCCGTTGGGGTCTATCCCCCGCGCGCACAGTCACGAGGGCTCCTCGGTCGAGATGGTGCACGTGTACTGCACCGACAGCCTCAAGGAGGCCTTCACCCCCAATCGGTTGCTCGGCGTCAAGGCGGATCTGGTGGCGCTGCGGCTCCGGGTCCGCCCCGCGGTCATGGAGCTGACAGAGGCCCAGCTGCGCGCCGTACTCGCCCTGGTGCGTGACAGCGCTGGCAACGAGCTGCCGGCAGTGGTTCCGGTCGGGACTGCGGGGAACGGCGGTTCCGACCCGGTTCTCCAAGCGATGCGGACGGAGATCCGCCGGTCGCTGATGGTGCTCAGCGAAGCAGAGATTCGACGCGTCTGGTCGCTGATGCGCTCCGCCAACTAGCGTCGCCTATCCTCACCCGACCGCTGCAAGACGCGGGTAACAGCAGGCGATTAGACCGATTTTGTGGCGACCTGTTACAATTACTCTAAGTAATGTATCAGTGACTTCAGGTGAGGGGTACGTTGTGGCTGGAGTCGCTGATCGCCCCCGTCTGCCGACGCCGACGGTCGCCTTCCTGGCGGCCCTCGTGGCGACTGTCGTTCTGCCGGTGGCAATCACGAGCGCCGCCCCCGCTGACGCTGGGCTGAAGCCATTTCCACCTATCCCCGCCGCGGCACAGCCGTCCAGCCCGAGAGCCGCCGAGGCGGTGCCAGGTGAGGTTCTCGTTGGCTACGTACCCGGTGCCAGCGCGGCAGCCCGAGACCGGGCTCGCGGCCGGGCGGATGTGCGGCTCGTCGAGCGGGTCGTGCCTGGCCAGGGCAACCGGCCCCAGGTCGACCTGGTGCGGCTGCCCCAGGGCGTAGGTCGGGCCAACGCATCGCTCCAGCTAGCGAACGATCCCGCCGTCGCCTATGTCGAGCCGAACTGGATCTACACCAACCAAGTGACGAGCAACGACCCCTACTTCACCAACGGGTCGCTGTGGGGGATGTACGGCGCCAAGACCAACCCTGCCAACCGGTACGGAAGCAACGCGGCCGGTGCGTGGGCCGCGGGGCAGACCGGCTCAGCCGACGTCTACGTGGGTGTCATCGACGACGGCATTCAGGTGTCGCACCCCGACCTGTCCGGACGGGTACGCAACCCCGGCGAGACAGCCAACGGCGTCGACGACGACAAGAACGGCTACGTCGATGACGTGCGCGGCTGGGACTTCACCACCGACGACAAGACGGTGTACGACGGCGGAAAGTTGGCGACGTCGGACTCCCACGGCACGCACGTAGCCGGAACGATCGGCGCCAAGGCCAACGGAGCCGGCGTCGTGGGGGTGAACTGGAACGTCCGCATCATCAGCGCCAAGTTCCTCACCATTGACGGCGGTACGACGAGCGACGCCATCAAGGCCGTCGACTACTTCACCGACCTCAAACTGAACCACGGGGTCAACGTCGTGGCCACCAACAACTCCTGGGGCGGCGGCGGCTACTCCCAGGCGCTTCAGGACGCGATCGAACGCGCGAACCGGGCCGGCATCCTCTTCGTCGCAGCGGCAGGGAACGGCGGCAGCGACGGCATCGGCGACGACAACGACACCTCACCCAGCTACCCAGCGTCGTACCCCAACAGCAACGTCATCTCGGTGGCCGCGATCACCAGAAGAGGCGAACGGGCCGCGTTCTCGAACTACGGCGCGATCAGCGTCGACATCGGCGCACCTGGCCGGGACATCGTCTCGACCACGCCGTACAACGGCTACTCCTTCTACAGCGGCACGTCCATGGCGACCCCACACGTCACCGGTGCAGCCGCGCTCTATGCAGCGGCTCATCCCGGATCGTCGGCAGCAGCCATCAAGAACGCCCTGCTCAGCAGCGCCGTGCCAACCGCCTCACTGTCCGGCAGCACAACCACCGGTGGCCGGCTCAACATCAAGGCGGCGTTGGCCAAGTGACCTCACTCAGCAGGACCAGGTGCGATCGCAGCGCCGTACAACCAATCAACCTGTCATCCCTCACATCTCGCTAGAGGAGAACACGTGTCGATCTCATCCCAGCTATGGGCGCCTCGCGCCGCGGCTGTACTGCTTGCGTCCGGAGTGGCTGCTGCCCTCCTCCAACCTGCGCCGGCAGCGGCATCCCTGCCGATCGAGTCAACCCCAGCCCCGGCGGCAGATCCGGTTCGCCCATCCGTTCGCGCGCTACCGGTTCCCGCTACCTCGTCCGTTCCTGATGGCAACCGCGGGATGGACGTCGTGGCGCAGCTGCGGGATCCGGTTACCCCCGACTTCCGTATGGTTGGCGTCACGTGGAGAGCAGGAACTGCTCCTGCCGGAGTGACGGTGGAGAGCCGCGTCCACCACGGCAACGCCTGGAGTGCGTGGAAGCAGCTCGATGTCGACCTGGACGAGGGCCCAAGCCCCAGCGAGGAGACCGACGCCAGGGACGGCACGTCGCCACTCTGGGTCAACCACGCCAGGGGTATCGAGATCCGGGTGTCCTCCCCGACCGGAGCTCCCGAAGCAGTCGCGGTGGAGTTGATCGACCCCGGCACCTCAACCACCGACACCGAAGCCGCCCTATCCACCCTCGCGACCACCACGCCGAGTGCCACGTTGTTGGGCGCCCCTCCGATCATCTCCCGGGAGCAGTGGGGTGCGGACCCGTCGCTGCGAGGAGGGTGCTGGGACCCGCCGTGGGGCACCACCATTCAGGGCGTCTTCGTGCACCACACCGCCGGCAGCAACATCTACACCGCCGCTGACTCCCCCGCGATCGTGCGGGGCATCTACGCCTACCACGTCCAGAGCCGCGGCTGGTGCGACATCGGGTACAACTTCCTGGTCGACAGGTACGGCCAGATCTTCGAGGGCAGGGACGGCGGGTGGCGGCTGCCGATTCGAGGAGCGCACTCCGGCGAGTACAACCAGAACACCTCCGGCATCTCGCTGATGGGCAACTTCGATGCCGAAGCCCCTCCGCAGAGCATGAAGGACTCGCTGGTGAGCATCGTGAGCTGGGTGCTGGGATCGCACTACCGCGATGCGTTGGGAACTACCACCCTGTACTCCTCCACCACCGGAGCGCCCAAGACCTTCAACGTCATCGCTGGTCACCGCGACAGCATGAGTACAAGTTGCCCGGGTGAATTGGTGTATGCGTGGTTGCCCACCCTGCGGCAGCGAGTGGCCGACCGGATCGGGTCAACCCCAACCAAGATCAACGCCAAGTGGCAGTCGCTGGGCGGCGAGACCGCCTGGGTGGGTTCACCCTTCGTCGGGGAGCGTTGGATCGCCGGAGGGCGGCGTACCGGCTTCACCAACGCCACCCTCTACTGGCTGAAGGGGCTGGGGGCGCACGAGGTTCATGGGGAGATCCGAGAGGCGTACGCGCGGCGAGGCGGGGTTCGTTCCCCGCTCGGGTGGCCAACCTCCGACACAGTCGCGCTGACTGGGGCGAGTCGGGTCTACTTCCAGCACGGGTACATCACCCACGACACCCTGACGAACACCACGACCGTGACGTACAACTAGCAACCTGCCAGCGAGCCTGGGTCGGAGGAGGTCCCCGCCCTCCGACCGGGCCGCCGCGTCTGGCCGCCGAGACCTGCACAGAACCTTCACGAGTCGTCCCCCATTCCTCACCAGGCACGCTCCTAGGCTCGCACCATGCCAGTCAGCGGAGCGGCCGCCAGAATCCTCGTCGTTGAGGACGAGCCGGTGATAAACCAGGCGGTCACCGACCGGCTGCGCGGCTCGGGATACGACGTCGTCCAGGCCTGGGACGGACCGGGCGCGGTCGCGCGGTTCGCGGACACCGCGCCGGACCTGGTCCTCCTGGACGTGATGCTTCCCGGGTTCGATGGCCACGAGGTGTGCCGGCGGATCCAGGCCGGGCGGCCGGTCCCTGTGCTCATGCTGACCGCGCGCGACGACGAGGCGGACATCCTGGTGGGGCTTGGCATCGGTGCCGACGACTACCTCACCAAGCCGTTTCGCATGCGGGAGCTGGTGGCCCGGGTCGCCGCCCTGCTGCGACGGGTCGACCGGGCAGCGGAACTGGCCGGCCGCGCCACCACCGATCTGGGTGACCTGCGGGTCGATGCGGCCGCTCGCAGGGTCTGGGTCACCGGCACCGAGGTGCACCTGACGCCGACCGAGTTCGACCTGTTGCTCTACTTGGCCGGCAACCCGGGCGTCGTCCTGACCCGAGAGAAGATGTACGCCGAGGTCTGGGGCTGGCCGGGCGCCTCCGGGACCCGGACGGTCGACAGCCACGTGAAAGCGCTGCGAGCCAAGATCGGTGCGGACCGGGTGCGCACGGTGCACGGCGTCGGCTACGCCCTCGAGCCCGGCGGTGCCACGTGAGCAGCCCGCTGCTCGACCAGGTCACGTCGGTCAAGGTCAAGCTCGGGCTGCTGGTCGCGGTCAGTGTCACCGTCGCCTCGGTCGTCGCGGCGGTCGGCGTCGGCGGCGGGGTGCCGTTCTGGCTCAGTATCCCGGTCACCGTCGCCCTGGCCCTCGGCGTGACCCAGCTGCTGGCCGTGGGGATGACCTCACCCCTGCGCGAGATGACCGCTGCCGCCCGGCGAATGGCCCGCGGCGACTACTCCGGCCGGGTGACCGCGACCTCGAGCGACGAGGTTGGCGAGCTGGCAAGAGCCTTCAACCGGATGGCCGAGGATCTGGCCGCCGTCGACCGACAGCGCCGCGAGTTGGTGGCGAACGTGAGCCATGAGCTTCGCACCCCGCTCGCCGCCCTGTGCGCCGTACTCGAGAACCTCGTAGATGGGGTCGCCGAGCCGGACCCCGCGGCCCTGCGGACGGCGCTTGACCAGGCCGAGCGGCTCGCCACCCTCGCCTCTGACCTGCTTGACCTCGCCCGGGTAGACGCAGGCGAGGTCCAACTGTCCACCACGCACGTGTCCGTCATGGAGTTGCTGGAGCGCGCCGTGGCCGAGGCGCGGGTGGCCGGTCGTGAGGTGGGGTACGACGTGCGCGTCACGCCGCCAGCGCTGACCGCCACGGCCGACCCGGCGCGGCTCCACCAGCTGGTCGCCAACCTGCTCGACAACGCGTCCCGCCACAGTCCCGCCGGTGGAGTCGTCCGGATCACCGCGCAAGGCACGCCGACCGGCTGGCGACTGGAGGTCGCCGACGAAGGGCCGGGCATCCCCGCCGCCGACCGGGACCGCGTCTTCGAACGGTTCGGGACGCTGGCGGAGGCCGAGGGGGGCGGTGGCACCGGCCTCGGCCTCGCAATCGCCCGCTGGGTGACCGACCTCCACGGCGGCACCATCCACTTCGTCGAGCCCGAGCCGCGCACCGCCGGCGCCCGGGTCCGCGTCGATCTGCCGCACGAGCCACGCCAGCACACCCACATCCCCAGCAGCGCCCAGGAGCCAGTCATGACGAACCCGGTCCACACTCCCGCTCTGCCCGCACCCGCTGTCGGCCCGATGCCGGAGCCGGCGATGAACACGCTCTTCGGCAGTTTCTGGCCCGACACCGGTGTTCCCGGAAACGTGCGCGCGGTCCTCTGCAGCCTCGGGGTCGGCCTGCTGGCTGCCATGGTGCTGCCGTTCCGGGACCACGGGCTCGGCACGTTCGCGGTACTGCTTGCGGCCGGGGGCGTGGTGCTGGGCTTCAGCGTCAACCGCCGTTCCCCCTTCACCCTGGCCTGTGCCGCGCTGTGCGCGCTGCTGGCAGCGACCGTCGTCATCCGGGACGCAGACTGGATCGTGGTTCTGTGCCTCCTGGCCGGCGGTGCGGTCTGCGTTGCCGGGCTCGTGAACGGCCGCACCCTGACCGCCTTCGTGCTCGCCGGCATCGCCTGGCCGCTCGCCGGGCTGCGGGGCCTCCCGTGGCTCGGTCGTTCGGTGCGCGCCGTCACCGGTCTGGGGAAGACTGCGGCGGCGTTGCGCACGGTCGGGTGGTCACTGCTGGGGGTGGTCGTCTTCGGAGTGCTGTTCGCCTCTGCCGACGCGATCTTCGCCGAGTGGGCGAGCGCAGTCGTCCCTGACCTGCAGCTCGACTCGTTCGTACTGCGGGCGTTCCTCACCGTCGCGGTGGGCGGAGTGGTGCTGGCGGCGACGTACCTTGCGCTGAACCCGCCCAGCGTCGAGCCGGGGGGCGGTTCGGCCCGGGCCGTTGCGCACCGCTACGAGTGGCTGGTCCCGGTGCTGCTCGTCGACGGTGTCTTCCTGGTGTTTCTCGGCGCGCAGGCCACTGTCATCTTCGGCGGACACGACTACCTCGAGCGGACCACGGGGCTCACCTACGCGGAGTACGTCCACCAGGGCTTCGGCCAACTCACGGTGGCCACCGCGCTGACCCTGCTTGTGGTGTGGGCGGCCGCTCGGAAGGCACCGCGCACGACGGCCGCCGACCTGGCCTGGCTGCGCGGTTCGCTTGGCCTGCTCTGCGTCCTGACCTTGGTCGTGGTCGCCTCCGCTCTGTACCGGATGCACGTCTACCAGGAGGCCTACGGCTTCACCCGGCTCCGCCTTCTGGTCGACGTCTTCGAGGGCTGGCTGGGTCTGCTGGTGCTCGGCGTGCTGGCGGCGGGCCTGACGCTCCGGGCGGCCTGGCTGCCCCGCGCCGCGTTGCTCAGCGGGGCCGGGTTGCTGCTCCTGCTGGCTGCGGTCAACCCGGACGCCTGGATCGCGCAGCACAACCTGGACCGGTACGCCGCGACCGGCAAGGTGGACTGGTACTACCTGCAGGGGCTGTCGGCGGATGCGGTCCCCGTGCTCGCTACCCTCCCGGACGAGGTGGTCGAGTGCGCGCTGATCAGGCATGAACCCGGCAACGACGACTGGCTGGAGTGGAACCTCGGGCGGCAGCGCGCCGAACCTCTGATGCGTTCCCACTTCGCCGACTGGGACTACAGCGACGCCGTCTGCTGATCGTCCGCAGTAAGTCGTAGCGTTGCGCCATGTTGGAAACCACCGACGAAATCGCCGCCCTGCAGCGCCTCCTAGACGCCTCACACGCGTCCGCGACCGACCACCTGCGCAGCATCATCAACGACGACCGCAGGCTTTCGGCGCGAGACCTCGTCGCACTGCTGATCGGCATGAAGGTGATAGCCGTCTCCACCGTCACCGCCCGCGGCGAGCCCCGGATCAGCGCGCTGGACGGTCATTTCCTGCATGGCACCTGGACCTTCGGTACCAGCGGAACCGCTGCCAAAGCGCGACACATGCAAGCCCGGCCGGCCGTCAGCGTCGCCCACGTCGACAACGAGGAGCTCGCTGTGTTCAGCCACGGCCGGGTCGAGCGGATGCGTGAGTCTGACTCGGACTGGCAGGAGACGATCAGCCACTGGACCGCCCACTACGGCAGCTCACCGCTCGAGTGGAGCGACGACCCACACATGTACCGCTATCGCCCCCACTGGATGGTCGGCTACGCCTGGAAGCGGAGCGAACTGTTGGCGAAGCGAGGCATCGAGCCGTGACGCCGTACGCCGAGGGCTAAGGCCAGCGGTCGTACGGCGGGTCAACAGACGTCCCTCAGCAGCCGCAGGTGTAGTAGGTGATGTCCCAATGGTTGCCCTCGTCGTAGTAGATGTTGCCTGACGGCGCCTTCCATTTGGATCCGCCGATGTAGCTGAAGTTGTTGCGGATGTAGTTGCCGACACAGGTGTACTTGGAGATGTCGATCTTGTAGCCGTTCCAGTGGCTGTAGGTGCCGGACGCGTGCCCGACCTCCGTGCCGCCGGTGGCGTTGATCGAACAACCGCTGGCGCGCTTGAGCGTGATCACACCGGAGATGGTCTCCTGGTTGATCTGCTCGAACGACGTGCAGGTGGAGTTGTAGCGGTCGGAGCAGTTGCCGCTAGACGACCACGTAATGCCCGCGTTGCGGAGTTGCGACGTGGCGTAGGAGTGGCTGATCTTGGTGTGCGCCTCGGCAGGAGCGGCGACGAAGAACAGCGAAGTCAGGGCGATCAGCACGCTGCTGAGCAGCGACGCCGAGCGCCGGACGGACGGGGACCTGAGGGTGGTGGGAGCATGCGTCATGCGCAGTGTCTACACCCAGAGGGAATCACCGTCTAGAAACTTGACGGGAACTCTTCTCGGCCTGGAGGTGTCTTGCGCGATTCCGCCATGCCGTTGCCGAGGATCATGGCTCACGTGGCAACGCAACGGAGCTCCGCGCTGATCACTGTCGGCGAAGTCTTGGGGCCTTAACGGGAAGTCTTCGGACTGTTCAGGCGCCTCGCGAAGCGACGAAGACGAACTCTCGACCGGGGCGGTCGGGCGCGTCGCGTACCTCGTCGACGACGAAACCGGACTCAGCGAGTGTGTGGGCGACCTCCTCCCGGTCTCGGAAGCGCAGCGTTGAGTCCGATGTCAGCACCACGCCGTCGGCGTCGAACACGCAGGTCGAACGAAACGTGACGAAGGGAGCGGTGACGTCGAGAACGTCATCCCATGAGCGCACCGGTCCTACCCCGCTGGGCTGGATCTGGGTGAGGGTCTGATCGGCGGTCCAGTCCCGCCAAGCTTCGCGCGCCGGGTCCCGCGTTTCGAAAACCAGGCGGCCACCCGGCCGCAAGGCGTCTCGGATTCCGTGCAGAGTGCTGCGCCACTCGTCGTCAGCCAGGAAGACCTGGGCCACGTTGCCGGTCATGGTCGCGAGGTCGACCTGGAGCGGCGGCAGCGTCGTCGCATCGCCGTGCAGCCAGCGCACGCGATCGGCACCGGGCTTGCACCTGGCCACGTCGAGGCTGGCCCCGGCAGGGTCGACCGCGATCACATCGACGCCCCGCTGCGCCAACATGCAGGCGAACGTGCCGGTGCCACAACCGATATCCAAGACGCTGGTCGCCTCGAACTCGTCAACGATCGCCGCATACACGTCGAGATCGCTGCGGCCTGCTTCCAGCGCGTCGTAGATGCCCGCGAACCGGGGATCATCGAACAGCCGGTCAGGCACCGCTTGACGCTAGGGCCTGTGCGCGGGGGCGGCAAATGAATTACCGATAGCGAAGCGAAACGCCTCGGTGGTCCACGCATGCGCGGTGCCGGCCGTCGTACGGGCGGGGACTAGAACAGTGCCTCGATGGGTGCGACCGTCACCAGGTCCTTCACGGCATCGGCCAGTTGCTCGTCGAGCGTGATCAAAGCGTCGGCCTGCAGCTGGGTCAGCGCAACGTACTCGGCGTCGAAGGTGTCCGACCACCCGAGCTGGGCTGCGATCTTCCATGCGACGTCCTGAAGGACGCGGTCACCGAGCAGTCGCATCCGTAACCCGCGGACGTAGCTGAGCCGTTGCTCGGCATCCTTCTTCGACATCTCACCGCGGTGCACCGCTTGGTAGAGGAGCGACAGCAACTGCGAGCGGAGCAGCGTCGGAGCCAGAATCTTGTGCTCGTCGCGAATCACCGCCTGGTTGTCAGCTAGCAGAATCGCCACGCCGGGAGTGATGACGTACTTCGTCATGAAAGACCGTCTCTCTTCGTCGCACGATGCGCACGCCGGCCAAGCCATAGCGCTCGGCCGCCAGCGTTCTCAGCTCGCCGGTCTCGGCGGTCCCGCCGTGAGTCTCTAGCGGATAAGGCAGAAAGGATGCCCGGCCGGGTCCAGGTAAACGCGAAAACCGCCGTCCTCGGAGGGTTGGTGGTCGTGCCGGCGTGCACCCAGGGCCAGCACCGATGGCTCGGCTGCGTCGATGTCACCGACCGAGAAGTCGAGATGGAACTGCTGCGGGTGGCTGCCGCCGGGCCAGGTGGGGGCTACCCAGTCGTCGATCCGCTGGAAGGCGAGAGTCGGACGCCCGTTGGGATTGTCCGGCGAAACGCCGCCCTCTGGAGGTATCAGCGTCGCCCAGTCACGGTCCGAGTTGTCCTCCATGGCCCACCCGAGCAGCTCGGCGTAGAACTGCCCGAGCTCCAGCGCATCGGGGCAGTCGAGGATGACGAGGTCGAGAACCGGCTTGCGAGCCGTTGGCTTGGTCATGCCGGCACCATAACGAACGTTCCGGACGACCGGCGTCCGGATTGCGCATTCCAGATCAGGCGATGAGATCAGGCGACAAAGATGCAGAACGGATGGCCCGACGGGTCGGCAAGGACGTACAGCGGCTCGTCCGAGTCATCGCTTCTGTCGAGGAGCAGCTGCGCTCCCAGCGACAACGCCCGCTCCCGCTGCCGCTCGAGCTCGTCGACGCTCGACACCGTGAAATCGAGGTGCATCTGCATCGGGACGTCATGCGTGGGCCACGTCGTGCGCTCCAGACGGTCGACCTGCTGGAACGCCAGCTTGCGGGAACCGCCCGAGTCCACGAGGACGAGCCAGTCGGCATCGTCCGCTTCACCCTCCACAGGAGGCTCATCGCCCTGCCGATACTGCAGGCCAAGGAGCTGCCGATAGAACTCGGCAAGTGCCCTGGCGTCGGTGGTGTCGAGGGCGGTGTGCAGCAGTTGGGGATACTCAGCCATGATCGCCTCCAATCTGCATCCCGCCTTCCAGACTACGGCTAGCACCTCCCAATGACTGCTTGACAGTCAGCCAAGCTCGGTGTACAACTCTCCAAGAGACGTTTGGGAGTCAGAGCAGGAGGCGCAGATGTATGACGACTCCGCGGCACGGGTCTCGCAGATGCGCGCCACCGCCCACCCCGTCCGGTTGCAGATGCTGTCGTTGCTCACGGGCACGCAGCTCAGCGCCGCGGAGATCGCACGCGAGCTGGGCATTACCCACGCCAACGCCTCCTACCATCTTCGCCTGCTCGCAGCGGCGGGTCTGGTCGTGGAGGCCGGCGAGGAGAAGATTCGCGGCGGCATCGCCAAGCGGTACCGCCACCCCTGGGACACGGGCATCGGTTCCGGACCACCGTCCACCCGCCAGGAGAGCGAGGAGTACGTCGCCGCCGTCGCCGCCGAACTGGTCCGCCGCTACGGGCTCAAAGAGCCCGGGATGCCTGCCTTGACGACCGACGCGGCGCTCTGGGTCGCGCCCGAGATCTGGGACGAGGTCGTGGCCCTGGTCACCCAGGCGTCGCACCTCGTGCACCGCGAGGCGCAGCCACCTCGCACTCCCGGCGCCATCCACGTGAACCTGACCGCTGCGGCTTTCCGGATGATCGATCGCGACACTCGTACTACGCAGGCGGATACATGACCTGGGCGGACGGCTTCGCACCCCTGCGTAACCGCAACTTCGCGTGGTACTTCGCCTCGCGGCTCACCGACACGCTCGGCATGATGATGGCCGGCGTGGCGCTCGCCTTCGCCGTGCTCGACACCACCGAATCAGCGACCGCCCTAGGCCAGGTGCTGGCGGCGCACACCATTCCACTGGTGGTGTTCATGCTGTTCGGCGGCGTGCTGGCCGATCGGTTCCCGCGCACGCTCGTGCTGCAGTCGTCAAATCTGATGGCCGCGGCGACCCAAGGCACGCTCGCGTTCCTGGTGATCACCGGGCAGGCAGAGCTGTGGATGTTTATCGTGCTCGCCGCGGTCAATGGGCTCGCCGACGCCGTCGGCTTCCCCGCGATGGCCGGCATGGTGCCCCAACTGGTGCCGCGCTCCCAGCTTCAACCGGCCAACGCGCTGTTGTCGCTCACCCGAGGTGGCCTCACGATCATCGGCCCATCCCTCAGCGCTCTGCTGGTGGTGACCGTCGGGCCCGGTTGGGGGCTCGCGGTCAACGCGGCAGCCTGGCTGGTCTCGAGCGTGCTCCTGGTTCAGGTCAACATCCCCGCCAAGCCGCCCAAAGAAGAGCAGACCAGCACGCTGCAGGACCTGCAAGAGGGGTGGAGCTTCTTCGTCGCCACCACCTGGCTGTGGGTCGTCGTGCTGGCGTTCGCCTTCTTCAACGCCATCCATACCGGCGCCTGGTTCACCCTGGGGCCGGCCCTGGCCAAGGACACGATCGGCGAGCAGGGCTGGGGCCTTGTGCTGTCGGCGCAGTCGGCCGGGCTGCTGGTGATGACGCTGGTCCTGCTTCGGGTGCCGCTCCAACGCCCGCTGCTCCTCGGCATGCTCGGGTGCTCGTTCTACGGCCTTCCGATGATGGCTCTGGGTGTGCAGCCGGACCTATGGCTGCTCATCGTTCTGTCGTTCGTCGCTGGAGCCGGCATCGAGGTGTTCAACATGGGCTGGAACCTCGCGATGCAGGAGAACATCGACGACGACATGCTGTCGCGCGCCTACTCCTACGACGCGCTGGGATCCTTCGTGGCGATGCCGATCGGTCAGTTGTGCTTCGGGCCGCTGGGCGACACGTTCGGCTTCAAGCCCGTCCTGCTGGTGAGCGGTGTGGCCCTGATCGTCATTTCGCTGGTCACGCTGGTGCCCCGCTCGGTGCGCACCCTGCAACGAGCGCCGGTCGCCGCGCAGCCGAGTTCCGACGCTGTGCACACGTCGTGACTACCGGCGGACGTCCGGCGGAGAATCCGCAACGGTCGGCAAGCCCCTGAAGTCGCCATCACCGGTCTTCGCAGCGCCCGTGGTGGCGACTTCCGAGTGATAAGGCAGCGGATCAGCGAAGGAGGTCGATGGCAAAGCTCAGGGGCCACACGGGACTGGCCTCGCTGCGCGTGACAATGCTCAAATCACCCGACTCTGAGTCCCATGCCACCAGTCGCCAGCCGTCGTTGGCACTGTCGCCGGGTAGGGCTGTCCACAGCAGGAGCGTGCCGTCCTCGCGTAACGCGACTGTGCCGAGTGCCCAGTTGCTGTAGTTGCCTTCGTGGTCATGCACTGGCAGAACCGCGCTTGGTGTGAGGTCGGACCGGTCCGCGATCGCAACGGCGAAACCATCGACGGGGCCCTTCTCGACGATCAACCCTGCGACCGAGGATTGCGAGACGACCGGCCGCGCGAGCCGTCCCGTACCGGCCATCGAAACTTCTCTGGGATCGCCGCTTCGCCAGTCCGTGAGGACCGCGGGTTCAGCGTAGTCAGCCCCCTCCACGAGCGCGCCGTCAGCGTCGAGCGTCCACCAGTAAGGGTGCTGGGTCGGGAACGGCACCCGCTTGACGGAGGTCGTTTCGACATCGATGAGCCAGCCCCCGGCTCGGTCATCCAGGAGTAGCGTCCGCTCATCGACCCATCTCGTCGACGTGAAGTCCCACGGCTTGAGTCCCGACGGAAACGCGAGCTGCCTTCGCTCCCCAGCGCTGAGGCTCCATACCTCTATGCCATCGGCTGTTTGGATGGCGAGCCTGGAGCCGGCGGGCGATAACGAGGCGGCGCCTGCGCTGATGTCCAGGGCCGGCACGCTGCGCCACGACCCATCTGGAGCCAGCAGCTGGATCGTGCCGCCGCGGTCGACACTGAGAACGGCGACCTTCATTGGCGAGTCCCCCAGGAAAGGCGCGGACTTCGGCGGTGTGACGACCTTAGGCAGTTGCGGCGCCAGGTCTGCTGCCGCGGGTAGCGCGTTGACTTCTCGCGGGTCCCACTTCGGCTGCACGGTTCCTGGCGGGAGCTTTGTTGTCGAGGGGCTAGCGGGTGCGGTGGTTGGCGTTGCTGTGATCGACGGCGTGGAAGATGCTGATGACGTAGACGGTGCCGCCGGTGGGGCGCTATCGAGTCGCCGGTCCAACCGGACGCCGATAACCGCAACCAGCACGGCGATGGTGACCACGCCGACCACGAGGGCTCGACGCCCAACCGCATGGCGTCGGCGGGCGGCCACCACGGCGCGCTCCGCGAGGTGCGGGCTCTCGACGCGATCCGTGGCTAGGTCGAGCAGGTCGCCTAGGTTCCGCCATTCGTGCGGTTCGGTCACCGGGTCCTCCCGATCAGGTCGAGCAGCTCGGGCGCGCCATCGCGCAGACGGGCGAGGGCCGCGGCGTTTTGACTCTTGACGGTCCCGACCCCAACGCGCAGAACTGCGGCGGCCTCCTCGACGGAAAGATCTTCAAAGTGCCGGAGCACCACCACGGCGCGCTGCTTAGGTGTCAGCCTCATCAGCGCGGAGTGGACGACCATGGCCGTCTCCGGCTCGGTGGAGGTTGCCGCGAGTTCTTGAAGGGCCCCAATCGGTAGGTCCCGGCGTCGGCGCCACCGCGAGATGTTGTCGCGAACAATCACCGTTCGGGCGTATCCAGTCGGATTCTCGTGGGCGAGACGTTCCCAACGCAGCGCGACCTTGACCAATGCCTCCTGCACGAGGTCCTCGGCCACTTGAACGTCGCCGGTGAGAAGGACAGCTGCTCGCAACAAGTGCCGCTGCGCTCCAACCGCCCACTCAGTGAACCCGGACTCGTCCACAACTCGCCTCCTCCCCTTCATAACGCCAGGGACCAGCAGTCGGTTGGCACGACTTCCGCATCCGCAACGAGGGGAGGTTTCATGGGGCAGCGTTTGGACGGGCAGCGTTTGGACAGCTGGAGCCGCCAACCGGGTGCCACGCGATTTTGTCGCCACGAGGTGGTGACCGGGTACGCCGGAGATGGCCGTCAATCAGGGCGGCGAACGTAGTTACTCGGTGAACTCGCGGCAGCGTGATTCGCTGTCGAATCGCATCACGAAGCAGTTGTCGTACGTGCGGACGACAGGCCCGTCAGGCCGTTCGCGGTATCGCGAGGTGCCGGTGGCCACCACTGTGTCACCGTCGACCGCGACTGGGGAGTACTCGGCTTCGTAGGTGCCGGGTGCGTCGACTGTCACGCAGCATGGGCAACGCCGAGCTCCAGCGCGGCCGCGTGCAGCCGCTTGTCTCGCGTCCACAGCGCTGCTCCTCCCGCCAGTCTGGTCGAGCCCACAAGGTGTACGTCAACTGGGCTCAGGCCACGCCCCCACAGCCGGTTCGCAGCAACAAGGACGAGAAGCTCCGCGTGGGACAGGATCGGCAGGGCGGGGAGGTTGCCCAGGAGTTCAAGCGTTTCCTCACGTCGAGCGAGCGACCCCAATGCCAGTTCCTCGACCACCATCGGGTGGGAGCAGGCCTCGTCTCGCCCCAGCAGCTCGACCAGGTGGGGCTCGGATGCGTGAAGGTGGTCGATCCAGATTGACGTGTCGACCAGAATCACCCGGCCCCGCCGCTGCGTCTGGGCGCGGATGCGGCATCCGGGTCGGTGCCCCCCAATGCTGCCAGCCGGCGTGCGCTCTCCGTCCGAATCAGGGCTTCGAGTCCCTCACGAAGCAACCGGGACTTCTCCGTGACCCCGGTGAGCTCCTCAGCCTTGGCAACCAACGCGTCGTCCAGCGTGACGGTCGTCCGCATGCCTCACCTCCACAGTCAGCATCATTTGATGCTATCAGTGATGCAGCCGGCTCAGTCCACCCATGACAGAGCGGGCGTTGTCGGGCGTCTATGTCCCACCCGTCGGAGGCTCAGCTGGTCCACGCACGCCAGAGCGCGGCGTACTCGCCGTCCTGGGCGACGAGCTCGTCGTGGCTGCCGAACTCCACGATCCGCCCGTCGATGACCACCGCGACCCGGTCGGCGTCGTGGGCGGTGTGCAGGCGGTGCGCGATGGCGATGACCGTGCGGCCCACCAGCAGCGCATGCACCGAGCCCTCGAGGGTGCGTGCGGTCCGCGGGTCGATCAGCGACGTCGCCTCGTCGAGCACCAGGGTGTGCGGGTCGGCGATGACCAGCCGCGCCATCGCGATCTGCTGCGCTTGCGCGGGCGTCAGCGCCAGGTTGCCTGACCCGACCTGGGTGTCCAGCCCGTCGGGCAGTCGGCGTACCCAGTCAGCGGAGCCGACCGCGTCGAGCGCCGCCCACACCGCCTCGTCGTCCGCCGTCTCGCGGCCGAGCACGATGTTGTCGCGCACCGACCCGATGAACACGTGGTGCTCCTGGGTCACCAGCGCCACCTCCTCACGAAGGTGTTCCAGCGGCAGCGTGATCAGGTCGACGCCCCCGATCCGGACCGAGCCGGTGCGTGGGCCGTTGATCCCGGCGAGCAGCCGGCCGAGCGTCGACTTGCCCGAACCGCTCGGGCCTACCACGGCGATCCGCTCGCCGACGACTGGCCGCAGGTCAACGCCGTGGAGTACGTCGTGGCCGGGCCGGTACGCGAAGCGCAGGTCCTCACCGACCAGCTCCGGGCTCGCTGGCACCGCGGTGCCCGGGTCCCGGTCGGGCGGCACGGTGGCGATGCCGAGCAGCCGCGCGGTGGATGCGGCGCCGACCTGCAGGCGGTCGACCTGGGCGACGAGCCGGTCCAGCGGCCCGGAGACCGCCTCGACGTAGAGCACCGCGGCGGTGATCTGCCCAAGGGTCAGGTACCCGTTCCAGTAGCCCCAGGCACCGACGACCACGGTGATCACCCTCGGCAGGTTGAAGGCGATGTCGATCACCGCGAACAGCAGGTTGCGCAGCGTCAAGCCGTAGCGCTCGGCCTGCGCCGACACCTCGATGTCGTCCTCCTCCGCCCGCACCCGACGCTCCGCCATGCCGAGCGCCTCGACGGTGCGCGCGCCTTCGACTGTCTCGGTGAGGGTCGTGTTGATCCGCGAGTACGTCGCCCCCTCCGCGATGTAGCAGATCGAGGCCCGCCGCAGGTACCGGCGTACCTGCACGACCGACGCGGCGATGACGAGCAGCCCAGGCAGGGCCAACAGGACGGAGTTAAGGAGCATCGCGACCACGGAGAGCACGACGGTGAGGAGGGTGATGACGGCCATCGGCAGGGCGTACTGGACCGCCCGGCTCATCGTGCCCACGTCGCGCGTCACCCGGGTGACGAGGTCGCCGGTGCTGGCCCCCTCGACGCGGCTCAGCGGCAGCCGCAGGATCGTCTCGACGACGTACTCACGCATCGAGGCCAGCAGGTTCTGGCCGAACAGCGTGGACGTCAGCTGGCCGGCGAAGGTGAACGCCGTTTGTGCCACGACGACCGCCACGATGACCATCGCCATCGACCCGAGGCCTGCGGCGGGGCCGGGGGCGGTGACGCGGTCGATGAGCTCGCCGAGGAGCCGCGGTACGGCGAGCGCAGCCGCCGCTGCGAGGGCGTTGAGCACCACGAGTGCGGTGAATGACCAGCGCCGCTGGCCGATCATGGCGACGACGAAGCGTACGACGGTCCGGTCGTCCGCGACGGGCCAGCCGCGCGCCGGGCTGCGCGAGTCGGCGTACACCCGCTCAGCGCGTTCCCGGCGCAAGCGGTGGCGGTCGCGCATCGCCCTGAGCTGCTCGCTCGCGGGGGCGTCGCTCGGCGGCGTTTGTGCGAGCTGGGGCGGCAGGAGCGGCGGATCGAGGGCGGGGTCGCGCCACGTTGCCGCGGAGGTCGCGAGGAGGTCAGACACCGACGTCCTCCATCGTGCGGACCACAACGTCGCGGTAGTCGGGGTCGTCGGTGAGCAGCTCCTCGTGTCTGCCCTCGGCCACGACGCGGCCACCGGAGAGGAGCACGACATGGTCGGCGTGGTGGAGCCAGAGCGGAGACACGGTGGTGACCACCGTGGTCTTGCCCCGGCGGTGCTCCGCGAGCCGCTCGGCGATCCGGGCCTCGGTGTGTGCGTCGACTGCGGAGGTCGGCTCGACGAGCACCAGGACCCTCGGGTCGGCGGCAAGCGCGCGGGCCAGCACGACCCGCTGCCGCTGGCCGCCCGACAAACCGCGCCCCTGCTCGTCAAGCTCGCCTGCCCAGCCGCCGGGCAACGCGTCGTAGACGTCCTCGGCGGCCGCCGTACGCAGCGCCTCCTCGGCCTGCTCGCGTGTCAGTTGGTGGTGGGGGTCTACGGCGTCCTGCAGCGTGCCAGCGAAGAGCCGGCTGTTCGAGTCGCTGACCAGGATGGTGCGGCGTACGTCGTCGAGCGGCACGGTGCCGAGGTCGACGCCGCCATACGTCACGCCCCACGGCTCGGCCGCGCGAGCGGCATCCCTTGCCGCCATCAGCTCACGTCGCTCGCGGCGTTCTGCCCTGGCTTGGCGCCCCCAGCGACGGCCGGTCGTTTCCAGCAAGGGCGGCGGTTCTTCCTCGACGGTGAACCAGCGTCCGAGTCGGTCGGCGAGCGCCGCTGAGGACTCCGGTACGGCGCTCACGACGACGGTGAGCTTGCCGGGGCGGGCGACGAAGCCGCTCGACTCGTCGACGAGGTCGCCGTCGTGGGGCAGCGAAACGGGATCGGTCGGCTGCCGCCACGGCGGGGTGAGCTCGAGAACCGCGACCGCCTTCTTGGCGGAGACCAGCGCGCGGGTCAGCTTCTGCGCGAACTCGAAGAACGTTCGGATCGGGCCGACCATGAAGAGGCCGTAGCCGAGGAAGCTCACCAGCTCCCCGACGGTGAGCTCACCGGAGTCGACGGCGCGGGTGCCGGCGTACATGAGGAGCACGAGGAAGCAGCCCGACAACAGCACTCCGACTGCCTCGATCGCGGCCTGCCAGACGCCGGCGGACACCCCGGCCTGTCGGGTGAGCTGGGACTGGCGGGCGTAGTTGCGGCCGAAGGTGCTCTCGCCGCCAATGCCGCGGAGGATCCGCAGGCCGGCGACGATGTCGGTGGCCATCGACGTCAGCGTCGAGTTGCGCGTGCGCTCGGTCTGCTGGCGACTGTGCAAGGGACGCAGCAGTGGCAGCGCCACGCCGACGAGCACCGGTGCCGCAGCCAGCACCATCAGGCCGAGCGTCGGCGAGGTCAGGAGCACGATCGCTGCGACGGTCAGATAGGCGACGAACTGGGACAATGCCCGTGCCACGACCTCGGTCAGGCCGCCGAACTCGTCGGAGTCGCTGGATGCGACGCTGAGCACCTCACCCGTGGGCGTACGCCGAGGGAGCACGTGGCCCAGCTGCACGGCCTTCCGGGTGACCATCGAAACCGTGCCGTAGAGGGCGATCAGCCAGCTGCGAACCACCAGCGTGTGCATCGCGATGCCGAAGACCGCGCCGATGATCGTCACGACGAGCAACAGCCCGGTCCACTGCAACAAGGCCTCAGTCGAGTTGGCGAGGATGCCCCGATCCACAGCGCGGCCGACCAGCCATGGCCCGACCGTCATTGGCATCTGCCACAAGATGCCGACCAAAGTGGCGCTGGCGATGACCGGTGCCTGCTGCCGCATCAGCCACAGCAGGAACCGCGACGGCGACCTCAGGTCCGGCGTGGGGGTGGGGGTCTCTCCCGGGAGCGTATGGAAGACGCTGACCGCCGGGGGAAAGTTGTGCATCGCACCGTCGAGCGTAGATGGCGGGGCGTTCGGGAGTCGACCGCGTTTACTCAGGGTGGCGCTGCCGGCGATGCAGCGGTCGTTGGCGACAGCTCTCGCCGAGCGTGCAGCTCTTGCTATGAGCCGTCCCGCAAGAAGATCGGTGAGTGCAGGAAGGCTGCGTCATACGCGGCTGCTAGACGATTTCCTTAGGGCCGGTGTCAGGCCAGACTCGGTCTAGGTGCTCGGCGGGACGCTCTCTTCGCGGCTGCCCACCCGTTCCTTGGGTGTGGCTCTATTCCGGTTTGCGTGCCCGTCGGGTGCCGTGGTGGGGCGTGGCTCAAGAGGGGTGTGCCCGGCTCGCAGCAGCAATGCCCGCCTCGCCGTCCTATCCCTTTTGAAGAGACGTGAGGACGTGCATGGAGAAGGTGGAGAACATTGTCATCGGGGTCGATCCCCACAAGTTGTCGGTCACGATCGAGGTCGTTGACCACCACGCGCGGCTGCTGGCTGCTGGCCGGTTCACCACGGACAAAGCGGGCTACGCCGCGATGCGCCGTCACGTGGCCGCCTGGCCGAAGCCGACCTGGGCGGTCGAGGGCAGCAACGGCGCGGGCCGCCCGTTGGCTCAGCGGTTAGTGGCCGACGGCGAGCATGTGGTCGACGTGCCGGCTAAGCTCGCCGCCCGGGCCCGCATGCTCGACACCGGCCACGGCCGCAAGACCGACGCCCACGACGCGCACTCGGTCGCCGTCGCCGCGGTTCGCGCGAAGCAGTTGCGCGTCCTGACCCACGACCCCGCCCTCGAGGCTCTGCGGATGCTGACCGACCACCGCGACGAACTGGTGCGGCGACGGGTGCAGACCGTCAATCGGATGCAACGACTGCTGGCTGAATTGATCCCCGGCAAGGGCAAGAAGGACATCACCGCCCTGCAGGCCAAGGTGATCCTGGCTTCGGTGCGTCCCCGTGACCTCGTCGGGAAGACTCGGCGCCGGCTCGCGGCCGAGCAGCTCGCCGAGCTTATGGCGGTCGAGAACAAGATCAAGGCGCTGACCAAGGAGCTAAAGGCCATAGTCCTCGCCCGGGGTTCGACCCTGATGGAGTTGCCCGGCGTCGGACCGGTCGTCGCCGCCCGGATCCTGGCCGACGTCGGCGACGTCGCCCGATTCGCCGACCGGAACCGGTTCGCCTCCTGGACCGGCACCGCACCGCTCGACGCCTCCTCCGGCGAGCAGATCCGGCACCGGCTGTCCCGGGCGGGAAACCGGCGGATGAACCACATGATCCACATCGCCGCAGCCACCCAGATCCGGCTTGACACCGAAGGCCGCGCCTACTACCGACGCAAGCAAGCCGAAGGCAAGACCCGCATGGAGGCCATGCGCTGCCTCAAGCGCAGGATCTCCGACGCCGTCTACCGCCAACTCATCGCCGACGCCCGCGCGGCTGAAGACAAAGCAATCGAGGCGGGCCCGGGAGGGCACTGCGGGGCGTCTCAAGAATCCAGCGCGGTCGACCTGCCCCCGCACATCGACACTTCGGATCAGCCACTTCCCGGACCCGCAGCACCGACGCTACCCCCACCCATTCGGCGTCAGAACCCCCACGCGGCCTCGACGGCCAGCCCTCCGCGCCGGCGCGCCGAAGCCGTCAAGGTGGAGCGCCCCACCGGACGAACGACCTTGACGGCGACAAGCTCCGGCGCACGCTCAGAGGCGACGAGACCGCGGCCTTGACACGGAGGGGAGCCGGAAAGACGCACGTTCGGGGATTGTTCTCACTAGGTCCGAGCGCCCGCATTGATGTTGTGACAGCGCGTTCGTCGGATTAGTAATGCGCGCGGGCGAACTCGTCTACCACCTCCTGGGCGCTTCGCTCGTGCGTGAGGGCAGCGACCCCCTGCCCGGCGTACAAGTGGGCGGTGCTGAAGTCCCCGACTTGCATTGCAGCGTGGTGAGATGTCCGGGCTGTGTCGTCCATCTTGTCCTCTCGGCCGGCTCACTCCGCGAAGAACCGGTTGCGCAGGGCTCGTCCCCCATACCCGTGTGGCCACGGGTACCGCTGGGCGACATCGAAGACCCGCCCGAACGCCGTCTCCGCCGCAGTGAACAGGTGCGCCCGCTCGGCGGATGACATTGCGGCTTCGGTGCAGCCCAGAAATGCGGTGCCCACCCAGGCGCCGACCGCGCCGGCGGCCAGCACCGCCGCGAGCCCGCGGTGGTTGAAGATCCCGCCGGCGGCGAGCACCGGCCGGTCCGACCGCTCAAGGACCATCTGCAGCAACGGCAACGTGCCCATCGAGTTGCGTCCATGTCCTCCACCCTCGGCTCCACGGACAACGACCACGTCAACGCCGGCCTCGTGTGCGGCGTCCAAGTCCGATAGGGCGCAGACCTGCGTGGTTGTGCGCATGCCTGCGTCCCGCAGCCGGGCCATGGGCGGCGTGACGTCGCCGAAACTGACTGAGACCACGCCCGGCTTCAGGGCAAGAAACAGCCTCGAACTGTTGCGGTGCGTGCGGTTGAGCCCAGGCCATCAGACCACCGCCGTAGCTCACTGCGTCAGCCCCGGCGAGCTTCGCCTGGGCGCGGATCCAGTCACCCGAGGCGTTGCTATCGACGCCAAACATCCCGAACCCGCCGGCCGCTGAGACCGCCCGCGCGAGTTCCCCCCTCCCACTCCAGCCATCGGAGCCAGGACAACCGGCACGGAAGCACTCAAGTTGTCGGCCATCCAACTGCCCATGCGGCTCACGATAGCGGCCTCGGGAGGAGGCGGTTCTCGTCTCGACCGTTCCACCAAGACGCACTCCGCGGCTGATGCTGCGTGCCGAACTCCAGAAGAGCGAAGGGCCGTGGAGGCGTGGCAGCCTAGGCTCGCGGCATGACACCCGCCGCGGCGAGCACCCTCGCGCGCCTCTTGCTCGGCACGGCGATGGTGGGTGCCGGCGTCCTCCACCTGACCGCCCAGCGTGAAGATTTCCGGGCGCAGGTGCCTGCGTGGTTCCCGGTCGATGAGGACCTCACGGTGCTGGCCTCAGGCGTGGTCGAGATCGCGCTGGGCATCGCGTTCGTCGCGCTGCCGGCCCGGAGGCGGCTCGTAGGCGCGCTGCTCGCGGGGTTCTTCGTGGTGGTCTTTCCCGGCAATGTCGCGCAGTACGTCGAGGGCGCCGACGCGTTCGGGCTCGACACCGACGGCAAGCGTCTCGCCCGTCTCTTCTTCCAACCCGTTCTCGTGTTGTGGGCGCTGTGGGGCGGCGGCTGGCTGCGCCGCCGCGCCCGGCGGTGAGCAGGCGCGCGAGCGAAGACTCAACGGCGGGACGACCGCCACGGTACGAGGTCGCTAGGGAATCGTTCGGAGGTCCGTTGGGTCACACCTCCACCCTGCTTCGGGCGAAGAGGCCGGTCCAACGGGCTAACTTGCACTCTCCCTTTTGCATATTCGCCGGGGCCAAACAGGGGAGAAGAGACAGTGCAGGATCGCGTTAGCGGGTGTCGTATCGGCGACGAACGGCCCCAGGTCTTGACAGTCGTTGGCGGCGGTAAGACGCAGGTCTTCCACCGCCCCGGTTCGGCATGTGAGTGCGTTCACGCTGAGCGTTTCGACATGCAGGAGACGTGAACGAAGCGGTTGACGGTCAGGAGCGCGACATCAAGCCCTCAATCACCGACCATGCCGTCAATGCGCTCGCGGATCAGGTCTGCATGTCCGTTGTGCCTCGCGTATTCCTCGATCATGTGCTGGTACACCCATCGCAGGGAGGTCGGACGGATCTCCTTGGGCCGGTCGTCGCCCACCCAGTGAGGTAGGTCGATTACTTCTTCAAGGCTGCGCCTGGCGACCGCGCGACGCGACCGCTCGACGGCATTTCGGTAGGACCTGAGGTCACGGGTGACGTGGTGAGGCTCGGGCACGAAGCCGTCCTCGCCGGGGTACGGGTCCAGCGGCGCCTCGTCATCGAAGCGGTGAAACCAGTTCTCCACGCCGATCAGATGGCGGACCAGTCCGATCAGCGTGAGATCGGACGGAGGGCACGACGCTGTGGCCAATTGCGCGCCGCTGAGCCCCTCGCATTTCAGCAGTAGCGTTGCGCGGTGATAATTCAGCCACGACTCCAGTGACTCCCGTTCGCTGGCAGGAAGCGTAGAAGGAATGATCCGGCGCATTTCGCGAGCCTAGCCGCGGTGCCACAGCCCGCCCGTGCCGGCAGGGCACCAAGCGCCGAGGTTCAGCCAGCTATGCATCCGCACATCGGCTAGGTCCGTGCGCTCTTACGCGCGTCTTAGTGGGCGGTATGGGTCACCACCGGCAGCCGGCGGTGGAAGTCGGATGTCCTCTGAAGTTGTGCAGGCGTGCCATGGTGATCTGATGACCGGGGACGAGGTGCGGGATGACGTACGACTGACGAACCTTGATGAGCCGCTGTTCGACGAGGCCCAGGCGACCAAGCGGCACCTGGTCGACTATCTCGACGCGGCGCGGGATCGGATCCTGCCGGAGCTGCGGGGGCGGCCGTTGTCCGTGATCCGGGTGCTGCGCGGTCAGCGGCCGTTCATGCAGAAGAACCTGCCAAAGTACGCCCCGCCGTGGCTGCCGCGCGTCACGCTCTGGGCCGAATCTTCCCAGCGCGAGGTCACGTACGCGCTTTGCGAGGACCGCCGCTCATTGCTGTGGTTCGCCAATCAGCGCGCAGTCGAGTACCACCCGACTCTGGTGCACGCCGAGCGATGGGACCGACCTACCCACTTGGTGCTCGATATCGATCCTCCAGCCGGCTGCCCTTTCTCGACGGCGGCCAGGGCAGCACTACTTGTTGCCCAGGCCCTCGACGAGGTCGGCATGGCGGGCGCGGTCAAGACCAGCGGCGCCAAGGGGCTGCACGTGTTCGTCCCGATCACGGAGACGCCGGTCGAGGATGCAGCGGCGGCGACCCGGGCGATCGCAGTACGGGCTGAGCGGCTGGATCCGGTGCTGGCAACGACGGAGTTCATCCGCGAAGATCGCGGCGGCAAGGTGTTCTTGGACTCGACGCGCGCCGGCGGGGCGACGGTCGTGGCGGCATACAGCCCGCGGGCGCGACCGGGGACGCCGGTTTCCTTCCCGGTGGCCTGGGATGACTTGGGCCAGGTGACGCCAGAGGACTTCACGATCCGCAACGCGGCCGCGCTCCTCGCCGATTCAGACCCGTGGGCGCACTTGATGCCACCGCTGCAACCGATCGCCCCGGTGCTTATCGAGGAGGGGCGCCAGATCCCGGTGGCGCGCGTGCGCGCGATGCATGAGGGCAAGCGCCGGGCACGCGCTCGTCGCGAAGCGGGCGAGGGCAACTGAACCGCCGGTCAGGCCCCGACCACGACCCAGAAGGTCGAGTGAGCTGCGGCCGCTTCACTTAGACGGCCTGCGAGGCGGTCTCTGCGCTCGGCTGCTTCCGTCGGCGGGCCTGCGTTGGGGTTAATCACCTCGGTCACCGGCTCGTGGGTCGGACTTCGCCTCAATCGCGTCGAGGTCGCGGACGGCGTAGCGGTGGTGCTCCCACTCCTCCTCGAGGATCGTGTGCAGGCAGGAGAGCGTGGTCTCCGGGTACTGGGGTGCCCACGGGTTCTCGCGCGGCGCGGCCAGGTCTTCTGAGGTGAGGGTGGCGAGAAAGTCGCGCACCATGGCGACGCGCTCCGCGCGGACCTGGAGCACGTCGGCGTACGACGGCGTGTCCTTCATGAAGATCGACATGTCCAGGCCCTCGTCCTCGGCCTCGGCGTTCGCCACGCCGATAGGGTGGTACGGCTGCTGCATCTCCAGGATCGCCTTGCCCAGCCACGTGTCGGTGGCAAGGACCAGGTGCCGCAGCGTCTGCGAGAACGACCACTCGCCGTCCACCGACACGTCGACGGTGCCGTCGGGCATCGCCGCGACGTGGTCGAGCGTGGCCGCCCAGGTGCGCTCCAGGGCGGCCCAGGCCGCGCGCAGGCCGTCCGGATCTTCGGCACGCCGATCGGCGCGGCCGGGAAAGCGGCGGTTGAGCTCGGCCTCGACGAGTCGAGCCACGTCGACTCCGTTGACGCGCAAGAAGCTCTCGCCGTCCAAGAGCCACGGTGCGTCGATGTCCGCCCCCGCCACGTCGACCCCGCGCATCACGACGCCGGATAGGTCAGCCCCGACGAACCGGGCGCCACGCAGGTCCGCGTCGACGAACTCCGCTCCCTGCAGGTCGTCGGACCGCGTGAAAATTGCCATGACTTCTCCTTGTGGAGCGCCCTGTTGCCGCTGGCGCAAGTTTGCATGACCGCTCTGACTGGCGCAGACGCCCAGTGGAGCTACAGTCCACCCTCAGCGACACGGGACAGGTGCCGGAGAGCGCCAAGCCCCGCAACCCAGTAACCGAAGCGCCCGATGCCCA
Organism: Nocardioidaceae bacterium; assembly: GCA_030447865.1. Taxonomy (GTDB): domain Bacteria; phylum Actinomycetota; class Actinomycetes; order Propionibacteriales; family Nocardioidaceae; genus JAUJOE01. The sequence continues at coordinate 1,276,202 of JAUJOD010000001.1, read as the reverse complement.
ATCTTCTCCGGAAGGGTTTCATCCGGGATCGGAGCTACCGTCGTCGTACATCCACAGGCAGGAGGACGCACACCATGGACATGCTCAGCGGAGCGCAGATCACCGCGGCCGCCCTCACGGATTGGCGCAAACTCGGCCAGGGTCTGCACACCCGGTTCCTCATCTCCGACTTTCGGCAAGGTGTCCGTTTCCTCTCCGCCATCGGCGAAGCCGGGGAAGCCGCCGGGCACCATCCCGAGGTTCGGATGGGCACGGGTTATGTAGACCTGAAGCTGCTGAGCGACGACGCAATCTACCGCGACGACGCGGGCACCGAGCACCAGGTCGAGTGGGTGACCCAACAGGACGTCGACTTGGCCCGCCGAATCAGTGAGATCGCCGCCGAGCAGTCGCTCTCCGCAGATCCGCGATCCGTTACCGCCATAGAGCTGGTACTCGATACCGCAAACGCCGCTACCCTGGCACCGGTGTGGGCGGCTCTGCTGACCGGCACCGAGGCGCTGGGGCGTGGCACCATCGGCGATGACGTGCGCGACACCACGAGCCGGATGCCGATCCTGGGGTTCCAAGACACCGATCCTCACCCGACACCGCGGCAGAGGTTCCACATCGATGTACAGCTCCCGTACGACGTTGCCGAGCAACGCATCGCCGCCGCAGTGGCGGCCGGGGCTGTGATCGTCGACGACAGCAGTGCGCCTGGGCACACCGTCATCGCGGACCCGGACGGCAACAAGGCCTGCGTGGGCACGTTTCAACCTGCCACCAAGCCTGAGTAGCGAGGACTGTCAGTGCCCTCCCCGGGCCGTGGCCGGGCCTGCTTCGACAGTTGACGACGGTGCTGGCCTGCTCGACCGGTCCCGTCTCGGGGGTCCGTCGAGGGGGCGACTCGGCCGCCGCCACATCTGCGGCGAGGGCCGCGAGGTCGTCGACGTGCACCCAGGCGAAGCTCTGCCTAGGGACGGCATGACGGGCATTCTTGTCGTCGCGGATCTCGGCCGGGCGCAGGGTGTTCCGCCGATAGAGTTCAGGGTCGAGGCGGACAGGGATCACTCGCGCCGCGGTCGAGCCCATCGGCCTGCGCCCCCTTGGCGCCGAAGCGCACTGGTGTCGTAGCCAGCCTCAGCCTCGTCGGCGAGTTGCTGAATCGTCTCCTCGGTCATTGGCTTGCCGTCCACGGCTCGATGTTGCGTCTTGTCCGTCATGCGCGTATCGCCCAGGGTCGGCTGGTGCATCCCACTGTGGCCCCCTTCGCAGACCACTTCCGGCACCCGCAGATCACCGTCCTACCGCTGCGCGGGCTGCGGCTGCCTCCCTCGCCCTGCGCCTTGGCCCGGCTGCGCGGACGCGAGGACGCCAGCCGCGATGCCATTGTCAGGGCGGTCCGAGAGGTGTCAACAAGCGGCTCACGCGGTCGCCGACTCGGCGGCACCTAGACTCCCGAATATGGCCCAAGGCAAGCGCGTGCTCGTACTCGGCGGGGGTGGTGCGGGGATCGGCCGAGCCATTGTGCGACGCCTCGGCGACGCCGGCGCATGCGTGGTGGTCGCCGATCTTCAGCAGGACCGCGCCGAGGAAGCCGCCGCCGAGCTCGTCAAGGGCGGAGCAGCCGCGTGGCCCATCTGGGGCGACGTACGTTCGGCAGACGACCTGGAGACAATGATCGGCTCGGCGGTTGACCTGCTAGGCGGCCTGGACGGCCTGGTGACGGTGGTCGGCGGCCAGGTTGCGTTCGTCCCGGCGGTGAAGCTCCACGAGATGGCCGATGAGGATTGGGACACCATCTACGACGTCAACCTCCGCTACGTGGCTCGCGCAGTCCGGCAGGTCCTGCCCATCTTCCTGGAGCAGCGCGAAGGCGGCGCCGTCGTCAGTGTCGGCTCGGTCACCGGCTTCATGTCCGCACCCCTGCAGGCGGCGTACGGCGTGGCCAAGTCCGGCCTGCTGAGCCTCGCCAGGACGGTGGCGGCCGAGTACGCCGCCGACGGTATCCGGATGAACGTGGTCGCGGGCGGCGCCATCTCTACCGGAGTCGCCAACAAGGTGTCAGCGAAGTGGGTCGAAGAGATCCCGGTGGGCCGCTATGGCACGAGCGGCCCATTCGCCTAGCCCATACCTCTGCGCGCACGGTGTGGGGACCGGTCGAGCACGGCTTCAGCGTCTCGATCATGCCGACCAGTCTGCCGCGGTACGCACACCGTGACCTCACTCGATGACGCAGGATCCCGGCCGGCTAGGAGCTGAGCCACCCGGTGACCCTCGCGGCGGTCCGGTTCGGCTGCTCGAGGTGGGGGTAATGCCCGACGCCGTCCCACGTCTCGGTCATGTAGCCGTGGGTGAAAAGCGTGTCTTGTCCAGAGGTGAGGAGGGCCTGGGCGCACCCGTCGTCGGCGCCGTGGATGTACAGCGTGGGGACGGCGATCCTGTTGCGGGCGACGGTGAAGCCGCCGGCCCGGTACACGGCCACTGGCTTCGGCATGCTGGCGCGGAGCGTCTGCTTCACATGCGCGCTGTGCTCTGCCGGCATGGTGAACCCGGGTGACCAGCGTCGCCACAGGTCCTCGATGTAGGCGAAGTCGTGCCGAGCGACGCGTCGGTCGGCGTAGCCGCCGAGTTGGAAGAAGGCGATGTACCGGCTCATCCAGAGCTGGCGCAGGGACCGTTTGGCGTTGCGCTGGACGAAGGCGGGATGAGCGCCGGCGAGTAGCACTGCCCGGCGCCACCGGTGCGGCACCCGGGCCATAGCCGGGTAGGACAGCTGCGCGCCGTAATCGTGGCCGATAAGGCTGACGGGCGCGTCGGGTGAGAGCGCGTCGATGACGGCGAGCAGGTCGTCCACGAGGTCGTCAAGACCGAGGGCACCGTCCAGTGGCGAGGGGGCATAACCCCGAAGGTTCACGGCGGCGACTCGATAGCCGGCACCGACGAGCGCGGTCGCCAGGTCGTCGAAGGTGGAGGCGTCGTCGGGAAAGCCGTGCATGCACACCACGAGCTCACCCGTCTCGCCGTGGCAGCGCACCCCGAAACTCCCGCGGGAGGTCGGGACCTGCGTGAATGTCACGGCTGCCTTGGTGTGGTCGTGTCCGAACCGTCGGAGCGGGCCGGCGTGGCTTGGGACTCGCCGCTTGGCCGCACATCACCCGGCGGCTCATCGTGCACGAAGACTGGGCCAGTGGTGTGGGAGCCGGCAGCGGGAGCCTCGACCGGGGGCCGGCCGGGGGCGAGGATCGCGCAAGCCGCCGCTGCGGCCGCGAGCACGGCGGCACCGATCCACAGTGCAGCAGCCAGACCTGCGGCGAAGGCCGCGCGGGCTGCCTCAGCGAGGGCGGCGCCCTGCGGGCCTATGCGGTCCGCAGTCGCGATGGCCCCGGCGGCCCCGTCTAGCGCGGGTTCCCGGAGCGGCGGAGGCAGGGCGGCGAGGGCCGAGGTGATGTCGTCGCGGTAGACGCTGATGAGGATGCTCGACAGCACCGCGATGCCGAGCACCCCTCCGACCTCGCGGGTGATGTCGTTGACTGCGCTGGCGACCGAGCGCCGGTCCTCCGGGAGGCCGTCGAGGATCAGCACGGTGCCGGGGGTGATGGCGAGACCGAAGCCGAAGCCGAACGCGAGCAGGCCGAGCGCAGGGAGCCACCAACGCGGGACGGCACCTGTGGCGTCGACGTCGCCCAGAGCGGAGGCGAGTACGGCGAACCCGACGGCCATCGCTGCTAGCCCGGCCGCGCCGGGTACCTTGGCGCCGACCTCCTTCAGCAGACGGGGCGCCAGGGCAGTGCCGGCGCCCACGCCGACCGGGATGAACAAGAGGGCGGCGGCCGCTTGCAGCGGGCTGTAGTCGCGGACCACCTGCAGGTACTGCGGAGCCAGGACGAAGAGGCCCAGGGAGGCGAAGAACTGCAGGCTCACGAGCAGGGAGCCGGTCGCGAGCCCGCGGTTGCGGAACAGGCGCACGTCCAGCGACGGCGCCCGGGAGCGCAGCTCGTGGACCACGAAACCGGTGAGACCCAGCACCCCGATGCCGAGAGCGGACAAGGTCACCCGGTCCGTCCAGCCGAGCTGCGGTGCCTCGATAACCCCGTAGACAAGTCCGGTGAGCGCGATCACCGCCCACAGCGCGCCCAGCGGATCTAAGGAGAGGGCGGAGTTGCGGCTCTCGGCGACAAGGATGGCCACGGCAGGCAGCAGGACGAGCGCCCCGAGGCCGAAGACGAGCTGCACACTGCCCCAGCCGAACACCTCCAACAGCGCACCCGCGATCAGGGTGCCCATGACAGCACCGGCGGCGCTGACCCCTGACCAAACTGCGACAGCGAACCCGCGACGCTCCACCGGATAGGCGTCCACCAGCGCCGACAAGGTCACAGGGAACGTTGCGGCGGCACCGACACCCGCCAGCGCACGCAGGCCAATCAGCCATCCGGCGTCCGGCGCGAAAGCTGAGCCGGCCCCTGCCAGCCCGAACACCACGAGGCCGCCGAGCAGCATCGTCCGGCGACCCACCCGGTCCGCGGCGATACCAGCCGGCAGCAGCAGGGCCGCAAAAGTCAGCGCGTAGGCATCGATGATCCAGGTGAGCTCCCCCTGGTCCGCGGACAGGTCGGCAGCGATGCCGGGCAGCGCGATGGCTAACGCCGAGTTACCCGCCACCACCAGTGCCAGCGCCGCGCAGAGGACGAGCAGCAGCAGCTGCAACGCTCTGACGTCCTTGCTGACGCCAGGAGCGACCTCGTGCGACGGAGCGCTGCCGGCCGGCATTGCTCCTTGGCCGGCTGCGGGTCGCGAAGGAGATGACGGTGAAGAGGGCACAGGAATCCTTCCGTTACGGAGTGTCTCCTTTTCGGAGATAGTTTGGGCAAGGAGTAGTGTGCCTCCGTGGCGGAGATACCGCAAGACTCCGTGGAGATCCGAGAACGAGAACTCGTTTCGGCCTCCGAGATGTCCTGGGCGCTGCGGGAGGTCAACCGCCTCGCCAACGAGCTGGACGTCGAGCTGGCTCGCCGCCTGCAGCTACGTCAGCTGGAGCACGCGGCCCTTGGTCACATGATGGCCGCGGAGACCCCGCTCGGCCCGGCAGAGCTCAGCGCACGCCTCGGAATCTCCACGGGATCCGGCACCGAGCTCGTCGACAGGCTCGAACGGGCAGGGCACCTACAGCGGCACCGCGACACGCGAGACCGGCGTCGCGTCTGGTTGCATGCCTCCCCGAGCGCGGTGCAAGCCGTGCTGGGCGAGCTAGCTCCGCTCTTCGCCGCGATGGACTCGCTGGCGAAGGACTTCACCCCCCAGGAGCAGGAGACGGTTGTCCGCTACCTGCGAGCTGCCGCCGGAGAGCTACGTCGCTTCATGGACGGGCCATCGACACAGAATGAGCGCCCCCCGCCCGGCTGACCAACCACCGCATGTCATCGTGGCGGCATGAGTCAGCCAAGCGCAGCCCAGCCCACTGTGGTCGTGGTCACCGGAGCGAACGGCTTCGTCGGGTCGCGGATCTGCTCGGCGCTGGTCGACAGGGGTGCGACGGTGCGTGCCGTCGTACGGCGTCCCGGCACGGCCGCCGCCCTCACCGGCGTTGAGGAGTGGGTCGGCGACTTCTACGACCCCGACTTCGCAGCAGTGGTGGTGCAGGGTGCGAGCGCTGTCGTAACAACTGTTCATCCGATGGGGAGCGACCGCGAGACTCAGCACCGGATTGCGGTCGAGGGTACGCCGGTCCTGGCCCGCGCGGCTCGCGACGCGGGCGTCGCGCGGCTGGTCCACATCTCCACGGCGGCGGTCTACGACCGCTCTCCTGGAGTCGGTGACGTGGACGAGGCATCGCCGCTGGTCGGCGACGACGCCAACGACTACGCAGCGACCAAGCGCGACACCGATGCCGCGCTGGGCGAGGTCGACGGCCTCACCCGCGTCATCCTCCGTCCGCCCGCGATTCTCGGCTCCGGCGAGAGCTCAATCTGGAACACCCTGCGCCCGGCTGAAATGCGCGAAGACAAGGAAGCCCGCCACGCCGTCCCCGGACAGAGCTTCGCCTGGGTGCACGTCGACGACCTCGCGGCCCTCGCTGCGGATGTGGCGTCGGGCCGAGTCGCGACCTCGACGGACCCCGCGACGGGACCGGTCGAGCAAGCCTGCACCGTCGTCAACGTCGCAGCCGGCCCGGCCACGGCAAGGAACTACTACGAGACGGTCACCGGGGCTCTCGGCGTTGAGCCGATCTGGGACGACGCTCCCGCCTGGACCGGGCGCATCCTGGCGAGGCGGGCGCACGGGTGGGGGTGGACCCCGACCGTGGACCTCACTCGGGCGCTTGCCGAGATCGACGAGGGCCTGAGCACCTGAAGCGCCAGCTGAGCTCCGGTCAGCGGCTGAGCTCGGCTTCCTGGTCGAGTCCAGCCAGCTTGTGCGGGTTGCGGATCGCATAGATTTGCCTGATCCGGCCCCCCGCGATAACCAGGCTAGCGACGGTGTTCAGCGTCGCATCGATGTCAATCCGCATCGCCGCACCGCCGTTGACCCACATCGGCGTCGCCTCGAAGCCGGCGTATTGCTTCGCCAGGCCGCCGAGGAACGCCGCCACCCGGTCGGCGCCCTCGATCGGGCGGAGCGCCGCAGCGACCACGCCGCCACCATCGGCCACCACGACCACATCGGGGGCAAGTACGTCGAGGAGCTCCTGCATGTCACCGCCGCGGACCGCGGCCAGGAACCGCTCCACGACGGCTCCCTGCTCGGCCGGCTCACCCGCACCCGCGGGCGCCGCGCGGCCACACGGTCGCGGGCACGGTGGGCAATCTGCCGCACCGTCGTCGGCGTCTTGCCGACCACCTCGGCGATCTCGTCGTACGGCGTGTCGAACACCTCACGCAGCACGAACACCGCCCGCTCGATGGGGCCCAACGTCTCCAGCACGGTCAGCATCGCGATCGAGACGCTCTCGGCGAGCTCGACGTCGTCGGCGACCTCGGGGCTGGTCAGCAGCGGCTCGGGGAGCCACGGACCGACGTACTCCTCCCGCCGGCGCACCTGCGTGCGCAGCCTGTTGAGCGCCTGCCGAGTGACGATCCGCACGAGGTAGGCACGCGCGTCGCGGACGGTCGCCTTAGCCTCCGGACCGAGACCCGCCCACCGCAGCCAGGTTTCTTGTACGACGTCCTCGGCGTCGGCAGCCGAGCCGAGCATCTCGTAGGCGACCGTGAACAGCAGGCTGCGGTGGGCGACGAACGGGTCGTCGGTCATCCCAACGAAGGTACGCCGCTTGGCTGGGCCAAGGGCGCGAGGCCGCAGGCTGCCGAGAATCCCTGCGCCTCGATGCCCAGCGTGGTGTTCGTACGCGTCCACAGGTTCGCGAGCGCGACCCAGGCGGTGAGCTCCACCATCGCCGGAGCCCCCAGTTGCGTGAGCAGCCGAGCCGAAAGCTCGTCGGTGACGCTCGGCCGCGTCTGCGACATCGCCTCGGCGTACTCCATCACGTCGCGCTCCAGCGCCGTGAAGACGTCGGACTCCCGCCACCGCGGTACCTCACGGGCCTTGGCCACGTCGAGCCCTTCGTTGCTCGCCTGGAAGTAGCCCAAGTCGAGGCACCAGGTGCAGCCGACCAGGGACGCGACAGCCATGTGGGCGTAGGACTTCAGGTTCTCGTCACACGTGCTCCACTTCTGAGCCTTCTGGCCGAGGCTGAGGTAGAACTTGAGCACCGCCTTGTTGTGCCACATCACTTCAAGAGGCTCCGCCACTTGGCCAAACATCTTCTTGCTGAACCGCTTCATGACGGCGCCGTAGACGCCGGTGATCTCGGCCTTGGGCACCCGGGTGTTACTGGTCATGTCTCCTCCTCGACTGCGGGTGTCGCTCATACGACACCGGCCGAAGCGAATCCGTGACACGCGGCAGCCGGATCCCGACCAGCGCGTTCACACTGTGCCAAAAGAGGGTCGGCTCAGTTCGCCAATATGCGGACACACGGCCATGTGCGGGAACCGCTTAAGCAGCAGCCGACGCTTGAAGACGAAGACCCTGGACTCGGGGAACATGTGGATGCGCTCAACCCGCACATCCAAGCCGTGTTTCAACCCAGTCGGCGGCGCCGCGTCGAACTGCTCGTAGTGATCAACGATCGCGGCAACGTCGTCTTCCACACCGTGGGTGGAAGGCCGAGGCAGTCGAGTCACGCACTGCGCGGCAAGCCGAGCGTTACGCACGTCCCACATCAGCTCGATCGACGGGTCAGCCGAAGCCTCTGCTGCCCGGGGCCTCGATCATCGCCTTGTGTTCGTCGGTTACCTCGATCGGCTCGGACTCAACCGTCCCTGTGAGGGCGCATGGGGCCGGTGCGGATTACTTGTCCGTGGTCGTCTAAAAGCTCGGCGGTGGCGCGGTAGTGGTGGAAGCCACCTTCCCAGATGAGGATTGCGACCCCGGCCTCGATGGTGTCTTCCTCTGTGCGGCCGTTGGTGTCCGTCACTTTGATTCTCCGGGCGGCTGGTTCGTTGACCCAGCCTCCGAAGACGCCTCCGTCGTCTGAGCCCCAGCCGCCTGAGGATGACCAGATCGCATCAGCGCCAACGTCGCGTGGCCCGGACGACCAACTGCCGTCACCTCGCCAGCCTGAATCGTTGAACCTACGGATACCGACGAAGCCGCGCACAAACCGTCCTGATCCCCTGCGGCGGAAGGTCGCAGCCACGACCGCATGCTCGCCGTGGCGCTTCTCCCGCACGATCTGGACTGTGTCGGGGATCGCGTCGCCAGCGTGGATCAGTTCGAGGATGGCCGCCTCGCGGGGGTTCGGGGGCACGTCTACACCTCCAGTTGGATGCTCGGCACGTCGCGGAGCGTCCTCATGGTATGCATAGTCAGATCGGCCACATCACGGATCGCTCGATAATCGACGTACGGGCGCCCAAGCGGGGTGAGAGCCGCTGCGGGATACTTGGCGGAGATGGACGCAATCTGCTCCGGCGAAGACCCCTGACCTGTCCGGGGCGCACTAAGAGGTCAGACGTAGCTGCAGGTGCCGGCCGAGGATGTCGGCCAGGCGGTCGGACTCCCGCCCGATCGCCTCGTCGGGTCGCCGACGCTCATCCAGCCAGCTCACCGTGAGTTCGTCGGCCTTTCGCGCCCATGTGCCACACGACCCCGCCGACGATCACCGGGTTGGCCTTGCGCGTCATGAGATCTCGTCGCGACAACGGGGTGACGTGGACGTCCTTGGTGCCAGGACCGATCACCCATGGTCGTGGCCGGGAAGCAACCGCACCGCCTCCGACGGGAGCGAAGCTACGAGGGCGTCGACGTCCTCCCGCACGACATACGCCGTGGTGCCTTCGACATCGACCGCGACCAGTCGGTCGCTGAGCTCGGAGAACCATGCCTCGAGCCGTCTACGGCCAGCACTCAGGCCCTCGCCGAGCCAGTAATGAAGGTGATCGAGCGTTGCTGGCCCACAAGTCCGGAAAGTATGCGGTGATGGCCTGCGGGCCGGCGTCGTCAAGATCGGGGATGCCCCGCCACCTCGGGTTGCTGTCGAGGCGTTGAAACGTGTGCCCTCCATCCTGCGGCGGACCGAAGCTCATGTCACCCTGCCAGGTCAGCGGCTTGATCAGGGTGCCCGCGCCCTCGTCGAAGACCGGCCGCAGGTGCCGATACGCGCGGTGCCTGGTCAACGCCCGGCCGAGTTCGACGACGGTCAACGGTCCGTCGCTCAGCGCTGCGCGGACCGCGGCCCGGAAGTCCGGCCAGTCCGACGGCGAAAGCCCGTAGTGCTCCACCCAGCTCGCCAGCTCCCACTGCCGACCGGCCGACCGGAGGGCCAGATAGATGCCGCCCTCCTCCGGCGAGAGGTAGTGCAGCGACCCGCGGAACGCGAATGCCTTGATCACCTCCCCGCCGGCCAGGGCCGCCACGAGCTCGCCTCGACGCGACCTCGCACGGCGAGTCCGAACAGCAAGCTCAGCGAGCGACTCGTCCATCGAGAGCACCGCGCCGAGCCGACGTACGACACCCGCGACCGACTCAGACCCAACGGGGTCGAACAGCTGTCGCTCCATCCGCCAAGCCAGCGCTTGCGCCCAGGAAACCGAGGCCGTGGTCGACGTGTTCATCCCCGCAGCCTCGCACTAGTTCCGGACGAACGACGTCCTGCGCTGACCTGCGCCCGGGCTGATTTCACAGAGGAAGCGGAACGATCACGCGGGGTTTCGGCTGGTTGCGGTCATCGTTAGTTGCTCCCTGAAAACAGTGTCTGACCTGGGAATCGCGTTCACTGAAGCGTTGGGTGCGATCGGCGCGCGTCGGTCTCGGCTGACCTTCTTGCGGACTATTTGCGGACTGCCGGGTCACGGCGACATCCCTCTGGCGAGGGCGGCGTCGAACAGCGTCCGGGCGACCTGCTCGGCCTTCTCGGTCGCCGCGGCACCCACCGGCTTCGCCTCGTAGCGGTCCTGGTTGCGCGCGCGTCGCAGGCGGTCGAACTCTCGCGCCGCCCTTTCCGCGGGCGGTTTGTCGAAGACGGCACGCAGATAGCGCCCGAGCGCCTCGTGTTGGCCGGGCCCGTTGGTCGTCCGGAAGCCGTACGCCGCCAGCAGCGCCTCGCCCGTGTCGTGGCAGGCGTCGTAGGCGATGCCGTACCTGACCACGACACTGGTGAGCAGCGGCAGTTGGTTCAGGCGCTCCTCGGCCTGCCGCAGGAACGAGGTCGCACGCGCGACGTCTGCGGGCACGACATCGAGACGTCGCGCCTCGACGAGCACGAGGACCGTCGCCTGCTGGACGCGGGTGAGCCGAGTCAGCGCCACGGCAGCTTCCCGATTACGGCGATCGCCGGGCCGCTGCGCACGCTGTCCAGGAACCCGGACGGCGCGGCGAACTCCTCAGGGGTGAGGATCGACGGGTTCACGGGACGGTGCACCGCGGACTCGATCCGGGCGCACGCCTCGTAGACCGCGTCCACGTCAGGCTCACCGAGCACCATGACGTCGATGTCGTGCGGTGCCGGACCGGCATCTGCGAGCATCCGCGCGGCGAAGGACCCGTAGAGGAACGCCGACTCGATCCCGTCGATGCGCGCAAGCTCCTCGGCCAGGATCACCACTGGGCCGGTCGCGACCGTGAGAATCTCGCGCAAGGGGTCCACCAGCGCGCTCTCACCGTTGGCGCGGATTAGCCTCGTGCGGCCCACCTGTCGCTCGCTCAGGATGCCAGCGTCCACCAGGCGCGCGACCTCGCGGTGCGCGGTCGGGTAAGCCAGGCCGGCCCGTTTGGCCAGATCGGTGACGCTCAGTTCCTCTCCGGTGAGCAACAATGTGGAGAGCAGGCGCGCCTGGCCGTCCGACCGGAAGATCGGAGCGAGAAGCGGCGCCTCAGTTCTCATATAACTGAGATTATCCTCCATTATATTGACAGTCAACGGCTCTACACGTAGCCGTCGGTCCCAACACCGGAACTGTGCATGTGGTGAGCTCGCCGACCCCGGCGTGTGAACGAACCGGTGTCAGCCCCGGTTGCCATACGTACCGGAAGCCGATCGCGACACGGCATCGATTCAGTGAAGCCGTCGTCCTCTGCCAAGCGCAGTCGCGGGGCACCTTCCTTGGGCGCCTCGAGGGAGAACGCCTCGCTAAAGAGCGCCGTCTCGGACAGGTCCATCCAGCCCAACTTGGTCTGCGCTCGAAGTTGATCCGGCTCGCCGCCTTCATGACGGCCTGGTGGAAGTGGCCGCTGTTCCAGTACGACGCCCCGCTCTCCCATGCCCACGGGTGCAGGTTCGCTGCGTCCATCTCGGGGGCGTCGTCACCCAGCTTCTCCGCGAGTTCAGCCTCTCGAGCGCGGCCTTGGCGCGGAAAGCCTGGTCGCGAAGCCACGAGTAGTCCTCGTCGTCCTTGGGCCTCCGTTCCTCCAGCCCGGCAACGTCCGGTCGAGAATCTGCTCCACGACGTGCGCCCGTGCCGTCGCGTCGGTCTGGGGTCCGCGCATGACCGTCCCGAAGTAGACGACGCCGGGACCGGTGTCGGGGACCACCTGCGCCGTTACGTGCAGGAACGCGTCGATCTCAGTGATTGCCCACTCCGGGTCCATCTTCGCCACGGGGGACATTCTGCCTCGGAGCGCCGACATCTTCATGTTGCGGCCACCGGTACGATCCGCGTGCCGATCGGTCCCGCGGAGCCTGACCCCCACATCCCTTGCTTTGGAGACTCACCCAAGGCGGTTCGCGAGACAAGGCGTGGGAGCCCGAGCGCCTACGCCCAAGCTTTCCGGCGAAGCCGCCCACATGGGCGGCCTGTCTGATCCCCCGACAGAATCCTTGGTCTCGTTTCCGAAGGGAAGCCTGTCGGCAGCGCGGGTTAGTGTTCGCGCCATGCGAGCGGATGACTACGCGAGAGCGGCGATGAACCTTCGGTCATTCCTCGAAGCGTTCGACGAGTTGGTCGGCGAGTTGGAGCCGGTCGCCGGCAGCCCTCTCTCGTCGTTCCCAACATGGCGGCCTAAGTACGGGCACGACACTCGTGTGGGCGTGCTTAGAGCCAAGGTAGCAGGCCTCACTGGTGCTGCCGCGATGGCTTTCAATACTGCGGGGGCTTGGTTGGACTACAAGCCGCCAGGCACTTGGAACAGGCAGTCCGTCAACCCAGCGGTGGTGTGGGCAACGATCTTCGACGACGAGCCAATGCTCGATCCCCCGCTCGTTACCCAGATTGGCCTGCAAGCCTTAGGACTCTTGGAGCACATGCGCGACGAGCAAGCGGAGCGAGAGAGCGGTTTCGTGGGCGCGATCGCGTGGTTCTTCACCCTAGGCCCGAGAGTTCGGCAGGCGGCAGGATTGCCGCCGCGGAGTGCGCCCGGCTTCGTCGTGACCTCGGTGGTTGTGCTGATCCAAGGCGTCCTCATAGCGGCACTCGGTGGCGCACTGGTCTACCCGCTGGCGGACTGGCTTGGCTGGCTGCCATAGCGCGGTTGCGCGGCAAGACGTACCAGGACCTGCACCGTGGCGCTCGCGCCTTCGCGGACGGGCTCTACGCCGCGATCCGAAACCCCGGCATGCACACGCCGCCGCCCGCGGACGGGGGCGAGGAGCAACTTGCGCTCGAACAGGTGGCGGCGTTCAGTTTGTCCGCGTCACTCCGAGATCACAAAGGGTCAGCGCTCGAAGACGATCTGTGGCGACGCCACCGCTCATGAACTGGCACTCCGCAGCGGTGATGAACGTCGCTCGGCGTACCAGACCTGAGGCCTCGAGACGTGCCCCTTTCGGCCCAGTATGGGCTGCGTCACCGCGCTGACCGGCTGCCAGGGCTTAGACCAGCAAGACGGGCCGCGCTTTCCGGCGACTCGCCGGATCAGAGACTCACCGCACATCTGGCCCTCCTCGCAGCTAAGTACCCGCGCTCAGCCGCAGATCGCGGCCGCCAGGCGGTTCAGCCTTGGCAACTGTCGGTTGTGACGTCGGTCTGCACGTTGTCGCCCGCCGTCGCGGACTGTCTCGATTCATGTGCCAGGGTATGAGAACGCGATGGAGGGCTCTATGGATCACGACGACGTTCTTAGGCAGGCAGCTGCCCAGTACGGCCTGACATCGATAGCTCCGATAGCCCAGGGTGGGCAAAAGCTGGTAGCCCAGGCCATTCAAGGGGCAGCCGATGTAGTCGTCAAAGTCGTCCTGCTAGCGGGGGCTCCAGACCCGCATGCGCTGGAGCGCTGCGAGCGAGAGGTCGCACTCCTTAAGTCGCTCAGCCACCCGAACATCGTTCGCGTCTTGAGCGACCTGGAGGTCATCGGATCCCCAGCGGAGGCGACGTATTGGGTGGAGGAGTTCCTGGACGGCGACGACCTCGCAACACTTCTCGGTCCTCAATGGTCGTGGGATGACACCGAGAAGATGATGCAAGGGGTGGCATCTGGCCTCGCCGCAATGCACCAGGCCAACTGCGTTCATCGCGACCTCTCAGCGCGAAACGTGCGACGAACGAGCTCAGGGGAGTGGAAGATTCTGGACCCTGGGCTCGCCAAGCACCTGGACCGCAGTTCCATCACGGGGCTGTTCACGCCCGGCACACCCGGATTCATGAGCCCCGAGCAGGCGACAGCTGGTGTTCGTGTAACGCCAGCCTCCGACGTCCACACGCTCGGCATTCTGGCGTACTTGGCGCTCACCGGAGACTATCCGATCCCGGTCGGGGGGAATCTCGGCGACTACCGAACCCGGCTCCTCTACACAGACCCCCCCAGCCTGGGAGCGGTACGGGGGGATCTGGATGCCAAGCAGGTGGCGCTGGTCGACGGGTGCATCGCTCGCCAACCCGGTCGCCGATGGATTGATGCAGCAGAGGTCCTCTCGGAGCTCGCGGACCTAAGGGGGAATTGATGGCGCTCTACCTTCATGACGGATCTATTGGCGGCCAGGCAACCTGGACGGAGGCGGCTCTTACCGCCGGCGTCGCCGACGGTGCCGTGATGAGCCCATTCTTCACGCCGCAGGTTCCGAGGCCGAGAAACCCATCAGGGGAGGACTACGCGGACCGGATTCGAGGTGCGCACGGCGAGGTGATTTTCGATGCGACTACACACGCGGTCACCTTGCCCGGTGTCGATAACTGGGCCAATTACCGCACCTGGTCCTTGTGGGGTGGCCCGCGCGGGGACCTTTCCACACCTACTCTGATCCAAGAGCATGTGGCCCGAGTGTTCGACCACCAGACCGCGTTAGGGGCACCGCATCTCACTCCAACATTGACGTTGGAGAATCCGATCGGGCCGTCCGCGGACAGCGCTGTTGACCTCGCAGAAGACGGCCGGGGACAAGACCCAGCTGCCTGGCAGTCCCTCAGCGGTCGACGGGGGTTCTGGTTGTCGCCAGATCTAGACGCATCACGTGGGATCTCTCATGAGCCTTCGGGCGCCGACCTGGTTCGTGACTGTTGTGCGAGACACCATCGACTATCCGCCAGATATGAGTGACCTCCGACAGACTGCGGCGGCCTGCCGGACCATCCAGACGCTCGCCAGGCGCTCCCGCGTGGTTCTGTGCCATTCCGATCTCTTCGGCCTTCCTGGGATTGCGGCTGGTGCATCTTCCGTTGGATCCGGTTGGCACACCAAGCAGCGGGTCTGCTCCCCAGCCACGTACCAACGAAACGACCCGACTCAGGTGCGACGTCAAGCCGAGTGGCACACCTTCGAGGGTCTCGCCGCCCGGCTTCACAACTCTGTGAGCGACATCCTCCAGCGCAACGACGCCACAAGGGCGGACTCCCTCTACACGGGACCGGTGTCGTCCGCCACGGCGGATCTCCGCCACCACCACCTTGGTGCCGTGCGCGCTCTGGTCGCGACAGTGGATTCGGCCGGCAGAAGCCCTGCCGACCGTGTGCAGGCCCTGCGGGATATCTACGAGTTCTCGATCTCGGAGCTTGACTATTTCAGGCGCCGCTACAGCCGGCTATTCCAGCAGGTACGAGGGCAACACATAGATGGCCCCGTGGGAGGGCTCGAGGCGTATGCCCGCGCGGAGGGGATCTGGATCTAGGGCTGCTTGGAAGAGCTCAGCGACACCGTGTCTCCGAGAGCAGCCAATACGTACTCGCTGGCCAGCAGCCGCTTGGCGGCCTTCAGCCTCGAAAGTCTCGGGCGGACTAGCCACCTACCATCGACGTAAAGACCAACGCCTAATGCCGAGAATCTGCCAACTGCGGACGTTCTCACCTTCTCGCTCATCCGAGGAAGGACGAGGGTCGTCGAATCCGCATAGGCGCCGTACCTGAGACACTGATCCAAGCCCGATCGCCAGTCGTCGACTTTCGCTTCCAGGGCGTATGTTCGCCCCACTGGCTCGAAGCCAGCCGCCCGGAACCACCGGTCTCCTTCGCGGTAGGCGGCGCCGAGTTTGGCCAATCCAAGCAGCACCCTGCTCCCCTGTCGCTTGGTCGAACCCAGTAAACCTGCTAGCGAGTCGACCGTGGCCGGGCGCGTCGTGCTCAGGTTGGCGACTAGGCGCGTGGCGGGTTCCGACAGAATCGGCGGAGCGCCAACGGCCAAGCGCCCAAGCAGCGCAACTTGATCAAGCGAAGCAATCAACAGGTCTGGCAGTCCGACCGGCAGCGGGCACTCCGCTATGAGGAAGTTCAAGCTGCCGGCGGGCAACCGCAAGCGACCAGCCGCCGCGCGGAGATCCGGATCAACAAGACGTTCCCGGACCGGCTCGAACCGACGGCCCCCCAGCGAGGATGCGGCAATGACTTCGAAGGCCGCCCTTGAACGATCACCCGACGCCTGAGGGCGGCTCATGGGATCTGTCGGCTCCACTACGCAAACCTAACTCAGCCCAACGACAGCGCGCCGTCTGAGACCGACCATGCCGCTATCGGGGACGTCGGCCGTCAGCTCTGAGAGCCCCGCAGGACCCTGAAGCGGTCACCGCGAGCCCAACAGACTGAATCTTCTTGCGGGCTTTGTGCGGACTGGGAGTCGCTACACCGGCTCTGAACTGCGCAAACGCGCGGATTCACACGTTGAAGCGGAACTCGACCACGTCGCCGTCGGCCATCACGTAGTCCTTGCCCTCGATGCGCACCTTGCCAGCCGCTTTGGCGGCCGCCGTTGAGCCGGCGGCGACCAGGTCGTCGTACGAGACGACCTCGGCTTTGATGAAGCCACGCTGGAAGTCGGTGTGGATCACGCCGGCCGCCTCGGGGGCGGTCGCGCCACGGCGGATCGTCCAGGCGCGGGACTCCTTAGGACCGGCGGTGAGGTACGTCTGCAGACCGAGCGTCTCGAACCCCACCCTGGCGAGTACGTCGAGTCCCGGCTCGTCGACGCCCATCTCGGCGAGCATCCCCCGCGCCTCCTCGTCGTCGTCAAGCTCGACCAGCTCCGCCTCGAACTTGGCGTCAAGGAAGATCGCCTCCGACGGCGCGACTAGGTCGCGCATCCGCGCCTTCAGCTCTTCGTCGCCCAGCTCGTCGGCGTCACAGTTGAAGACGTAGAGGAACGGCTTGGCTGTCATCAGTGACAGCTCTCGCAACAACGACGAGTCGACGTCGGCGGCCGCGGTGATCGGCGTACCCGTCTCCAACGCCGCCTTCGCCTCCCGCACCGCCGCAAGCAGCGCAGCATTCTCCTTCCGCAGCCGCGCCTCCTTCTCCAACCGTGGCAGCGCCCTCTCGACCGTCTGGAGGTCGGCGAGGATCAGTTCGGTCTGGATCGTCGAGATGTCGTCAGCCGGCGACACTTTGCCCTCGACGTGCGAGACGTCGTCGTCCTCGAAGACCCGCGTCACCTGGCAGATGGCAGCCGCCTCCCGGATATGCGACAAGAACTTGTTGCCCAGCCCCTCCCCCTCCGAGGCGCCACGCACGATGCCGGCGATGTCGACGAACTGGACGGTCGCCGGCATTACCCTCGCCGAACCGAACATCTCCGCCAGTACGTCGAGCCGCGGGTCGGGCACCCCCACAACACCGATGTTGGGCTCGATCGTCGCGAACGGGTAGTTCGCCGCCAGCACGTTGTTCTTCGTCAGCGCGTTGAACAGCGTCGACTTGCCGGCGTTGGGGAGCCCGACGATCCCGATGGTGAGAGCCACGGGCGTCTAGGTTACGGCGTGCAGCGTGCCTCAAGGTGCCGGCGTGGTGCGGAACAGCTCGAGCTCGGTGCGGTAGTACTTCGACGTCCGGCCCAGCTCCGCCATGCCCAACCGCCGGCACACCGCGATCGACGCCGCATTGTCGGGCCGTACGACGGCGAACACCTCCTCCAAGCCGTGTTCGAAGCCATGAGCCAGAGCACCCCGAGCCGATTCCGTCGCGAATCCCTGCCCCCACGAGTCGGGATGGAAGTGCCAGCCGACCTCGAACTCGCCGTCGCCGTCAGGCAGCGGCACCAACAACACCGTCCCAGCGACAACTCCGTCGGCCTTGCGCTCGACTGCCCACCGCCCGGCGATGTCGTGTTCGGAGTTTGACGAACGCCACCGCTCGACCATGATCCTCGCCTGTTCGATCGACTCCATCGCCGCGGGCACGCTGCCGAGCCAGCGCGCCACCTCCCACCGGCGGTACAGATCAAGCACCCGCTCGACCTCGTCGGCTCGCCAGTCGCGCACCCGACAGCGCTCGGTCTCGAACACCAGGTCCGTCATGGCCCTCCTTTCGCCCGCCGCAGCCTACCGACACGACGACCCTCCCTCACCCCCTCACGAACGGTCCGAGTCTTACGTCGTAGGGACGACGCAGAACTCGGATCCTTGCCGCGGGCGGGGCGGAGGCCGCAGACCGCGGACGTGAGACGGGTCAGTGGTCAGCGGCGTGGCGTGACCGCCGTACGTCGACCGCTCCCCTAGCGTGAGCAGCGAAGACCCGGCACTGCGGAGGCGACATGACCACCTCGCACTGGGCGACGCGCCCGGAGTCCGCCAACGAGCCGGACGTCGAGTTTGACCTCCTCGTCCAGGAGCCCCCGCCACCCAGCGGTAGCACCGTCTGGTTGCCCGACGACAGCACCGAGCAGTGGGCCACGGCTGCCACCGATCCCTACCCGGCGTCGGTGACGTGGCGGGTCGCCGGCACCGGTGAGCGACTGTCGGTGCCCCACACCGGCTCGCACGCAGCCGCTGCTGACACTGTCGCCACGACGGGCGCCACAACTGCCAGCACGGCTGCCGAGTACGCCGCTGAGCCGGGCATCCCGGGGCGCGGCGCGATCCTGGCCACGCTCGCTGCTACCGCTGCCGTTGCCGCGCTCAACCTGGCGCTGGTCGGCGGGCTGACGTTCTTCTTCGATGTCTGCTTCGTGGTGGTGGGGCTGGTCGCAGCGATGGCGGTACGTCGTCACGACCTGTTCACTGCCGCCGTACTGCCGCCGCTGGCGTTCGCCGCAGTGATTGGCGCGGTGGCCGCGCTGTTTCCCGACGCGATCCTGCCGGACGCCAGCCTGAGCAAGGTGTTCATGGTCGGCTTGACCACCCACGCCGACGGACTCGTCGGTGGGTACGGCGCCGCGCTGCTCGTCGTGGGCGCTCGCCTGATCGCTCGTCGACAGCTCAGCGCTCCTTGACCGGGGGCTTGGAGTCCGTGTAGACGGGTACTCCAAGCGAACCGACCACCCAAGGAGAGGCAGACATGCTTGAAGACAGCGAAACCGGCGACGTCACCGGCACCAAGGACAAGGACTACAACATCCTCTGGTTCACGGAGACGTGCCTGAGCAACGCGTTGAAGCTTGAGGTCTACATCGGCGATGCTGAGCGGGCCGGGGACAACGAGTTGGCCGACTTCTTCCGGCGCGCGCAGAGTGAGAGCCGCAAGGGTGCGGAGCAGGGCAAGCAGTTGCTCGCCGCCCGACTCAGCGGCTGACCCTGAAACCCCGCGACTTGTCAGAACGTAGTCGACCTATAGGCCGAATGGGTTCTGACAAGTCGGGGGTGCTTAGCGGCTGACCCCCGACGTACCACCCCCGCGACTTGTCAGGCTGATCCACGCGGCAGTAGGGCCCTGGACCCTGACAAGTCGCAGGGGAGGGGTTGTGGCCCGCTCTAGACGCGGTCGGCGGCGCGGAGGTCCTTGCGCAGCTCGGGCGGCAGGGCGAAGATCAGCGACTCCTCGGCGGTGTGCACGGTCCTGGCGGTTGGGAACCCGCGTGCCGCTAGGAGCGCCAGCACCCCCTCGACCAGGTCCTCGGGCACCGAGGCGCCGGACGTGACACCAACCGACGAGACTCCCTCGAGCCAGGCATCGTTGACCTCCGCGGCGTCGTCGACCAGGTACGCCGCCCGAGCGCCGCTCTCCAGCGCCACCTCGACGAGCCGCACCGAGTTGCTGGAGTTGCGCGAGCCCACCACCAGCACAAGGTCGGCGGTCTTGGCGATCTGCTTGACGGCTTGCTGGCGGTTCTGGGTGGCGTAGCAGATGTCGTCGGACGGCGGGTCGAGCAGGTAGGGGAACTGCTCACGCAGCCGCCCCACCGTCTCCATCGTCTCGTCGACGGACAACGTGGTCTGCGACAGCCACGCCACCCGCTGCGGATCGCGCACCTGCACAACGGCGGCGTCTTCGGGGCTCTGCACGAGCGTGATGTTGCTCGGCGCCTCACCCGACGTACCCTCGACCTCTTCGTGGCCGTCATGGCCGATCAGCAAGATGTCGTAGCCATCGTCGGCGAACCGGCGCGCCTCGTTGTGCACCTTGGTCACCAGCGGACAGGTGGCGTCGATCGTCTTCAGCCCGCGCTCCGCAGCCTGAGCGTGCACCGCAGGCGAGACACCGTGCGCGGAGAACACCACCGTCGAGCCCGGCGGCACCTCGTCGAGCTCCTCGACGAAGATGGCTCCACGCGCCTCCAACGACCGCACCACGTGCTTGTTGTGGACGATCTGCTTGCGCACGTACACCGGCGCGCCGTACAGGTCGAGCGCCTTCTCGACAGTGATGACCGCCCGATCGACACCAGCGCAGTAGCCGCGCGGCGCGGCGAGCAGGACGGTTCGGTCGCCCGGCGCCGCCTCAGCTGAGCCGGGCACCGCGGCTTCGACAGGAGGCGCCGCCTCGGGTGAGCCGAGGGCAGCGTCGGTCGAAGCGGTAACAGCCATGCCTCCATGGTAGGTGTCGTCGCGCACCACTAGCCTCTTGTGGGTGCCGCTGGACACCAGCTTCGACAAACCTGCGCCGGTGCGGGTCATCGCCAACGCGCTGACCGGGTACGTCGACCGGCTGGGCCCAGTCTGGGTCGAGGGGCAGATCGCCCAACTGATGCGCCGGCCGCAGACGGCCACGGTGTTCTTGACGCTGCGCGACCCGTTGGCCGAGGTGTCGGTCCAGGTGTCGTGCCACCGGTCGATCTTCGACGCCCTCGCCGTCCCCGTGACCGAGGGGGCACGGGTGGTGGTGTTCGCCAAGTTCCAGTACTACGTCCCGCGCGGCCAGCTGACTCTCGTGGCGCGTGAGATCCGACCGGTTGGCATGGGCGAGCTGCTGGCCCGCATCGAACAACGGCGCCAGCTGCTTGCCGCCGAGGGGCTGTTCGATGCCGCCCGCAAGCGTCCGCTGCCCTTCCTGCCCCGGCTGATCGGCCTGGTGGTGGGGCGCGACTCCGCGGCCGAGCGCGACGTGGTCGACAACTCGCGCCGCCGCTGGCCTGGCGTACAGTTCCGCGTCGAGCATGCCGCTGTGCAGGGGCGCGACTCGGCTCGGCAGGTCATCGAGGCGGTCGGCGTACTCGCCAAGGACGCCACGGTCGACGTCATCGTGATCGCCCGAGGCGGCGGGGCCCTAGAAGACTTGCTGCCGTTCTCCGACGAGGGCCTGCTGCGGGCGGTGGCCGCGTGCCGCACCCCCGTGGTCAGCGCGATCGGCCACGAGCAGGACTCCCCGCTGCTCGACCTGGTGGCCGACCTGCGCGCCTCGACCCCCACCGACGCCGCCAAACGCATCGTCCCCGACATGCGCGACGAGATTGCGAAGGTCACCGCGATGCGCGACCGGGTGCGATACGTCCTCACCCAACGCCTGCACCGTGAGCAGCAGGGGCTGGCGACGCTGCGCTCCCGCCCGGTCCTGGCCGACCCGCACCGCACGTTCGACGCGATGTCGGAGGCGATCGACGGCCTGGTTGCGCGCAGCCGGCGTAGCCTCGACCACCGGCTGGTCAGGGCGCACGACGACATCACCCATCGGCTGGCGCGGGTGCGCGCGCTGTCGCCGCTGGCGACCCTGCAGCGCGGGTACGCCGTCGTACAGACCGACGCGTGCAGCCTGGTTACGGCGTCGTCCGAGGTGGTATCCGGCCAATCGGTGACCACCCGGCTGGCGTCCGGCAGCTTCCGGGCCACGGTCGACAGCACCGACGCGGCCGATCTAGCTCGAGCGAACGGCGGTGAAGGGACACCATGAGCGAGACCCCCAGCTACGAAGAGGCGCGCGACGAGCTGGTCGCCGTCGTACAGAAGCTCGAGGCGGGCGGCACGTCCTTGCAGGAGTCGATCGCCCTGTGGGAGCGCGGCGAGGAGCTTGCCGCGATCTGCCAGCGGTGGCTCGACGGCGCCAGAGCCAGGCTCGACGCGGTGATGAACGCGGCAGCGCCAGCCGAGCCACCTGCGGCCGCGGAATCGAGCAAGCACCGAGCCCCCACCGATTCGTCCGACCCAGCGCGGGATGGTTGAGCGTCGTCGAGTCGGACCAATCGCGTGGGAGACTCGCCTCGGCGGGGGTTTGGGGAGTATTCCCGGCATACGTTGCCGGAGATACTCCCCAAACCGCCGACTTGCCGGGCGCGGCCTCACCAAACCGACACGGCGCCGGTCAATCGGCTGTCAGCGACTCGGCGAAAGCGACCAGCTCCGGCATTGGTGCGGTCCCCGTCACCATGGTCGTGACACCGTTCCGCAACTGCACCAACGCGTGCTCGCGGCCGTCTTCCGACACGCGAACCTGCCAGCTCTCGCCGCTCACGTCGACGGGGTCCACAACCTCGGTGGCTGGCGTGTGGTCGGAGAGGAAGTCGGGTGCTGACGCGTTGCCCTGCTCGAGTCCGACGTACTCCTCCGCCGACGTGAGGAAGCCAAGGTGCCACGACACCTCCGGTCCACCGCCGTCCCATTCGACGCTCGTCGCCCGCCACCCGGCTGGCACCGGCGAAGGGGCGAGTACGTCGAACGGTGCGGCTCGGCGCGCCTCGGCGAGCTCGGCGGTGTAGTCGACGGTCTTGGCTGGGTCCGGAGTGCCGCGATTCTGGAACTGCGACAAGAGCCAGACAGCGGCGATCAGCGCGCACACGGCGATCAGCGCGCCGAAGAGACCGGGAACGCTCCTGTTGTAGCCACCGCGCGCCTCCGCCACGCCGCCATTGTCGCTTGTCGACGACCTCACACCCGTCGCCGGTGCCGGCAAACCCTGGCGCTCGGTTGGCGTTTGGGCTGCTCCGGCGAGCGGTGACTAGCCAGGCAACGACAATGCCAGGTGGAACGATGCGCGGGTGGACGCTGCCTGGGTGGACGCTGCCTGGAAGCTGGCCATCGGGACCGCGGCAGGGCTGGCCGCCGGCTGGCTCGCGCTCGTCGTGGTCCTGCTCCTGCAGAGCCGACGTTATGAACGGCCGAGCCTGCGCGAGATGTTGCGGCTGCTGCCCAACCTCGTGCGGTTGCTCAACCGGCTGGCCGCTGACGACGCGCTGCCCCGCCGAATGCGGGTGACCCTGTGGCTGCTGCTCGGCTATCTCGCGATGCCCGTTGACCTGATACCGGACTTCCTTCCGGTGATCGGCTACGCCGACGACGCCATCATCGTCGCCTGGGTACTGCGATCGGTCGCCCGGCAAGCAGGTGTCGACGCGCTGCGCCAGCACTGGCCCGGCACACCGGAGGGCCTCACCGCTGTACTGCGAGCGGTAGGGGTCCGCGAACTCAACCAATCCGACTAACAAGTGAGCGACCGCGGAGGTCCCCGACGGCCGCTGCCGTCATTAGTAGAAGAGCACTGCATAGATGAGGCCGATGGCGGGTCCGCCACCTAGTGCCGCCAGCACCAAGAACAGCAACAGGAACATGCGTCGACACTACGCGACACGTAGAGCTCAGCCGCACGTGCGGAAGTCATCCGGCAGGCACGATCCGCTTCTGCGGAGCTACACTGCCTCGCGTGGCAACGTACCGGTTCGCCGAGGCTGCTGGTCTGCTCGGCGTAAGCGACGACACGCTACGTCGATGGGCCGACGTTGGACGGTTCACTGTGTCCCGAACCCCCGATGGCCGGGCCGGCATCGACGGCACCGAACTGGCCCGGCTGGCTCAACAGGTGGCCGAGCTGCCGGGTGGCCATGCGGCGGCGTCGCACCGGGTGAGTGCCCGCAACCAGTTGCGCGGGATCGTCACCGCCGTCAAGCGGGACGAGGTGATGGCGCAGGTCGAGATGAGCTGCGGCCCCTACCGGGTCGTCTCGCTGATGAGCCGGGAGGCCGCCGACGCGCTCGGGCTCGATGTCGGTGTGGTGGCGGTGGCGTCGATCAAGGCCACCAACGTCGTCGTCGAGCTGCCGGCGTGAGTACGAGGCGGCTGCCCCGAACTGCCGGCGTGAGTACGAGGCGGCTGCCCCGAACTGCCGGCGTGAGTACGAGGCGGCTGCGCCGAGCTGCCAACGTGAGCACGAGCCAGCGGCTGCGCCGTCAGTCGACCGGATCCCGTCAGCGGACGCCGTACCGGCTGCTGCTGCCCATCGTCGGTGTGGCGATGGGGCTCGCGGCGGCGTCCTGCGGCGGCGATGAAGGCACTGCCGACAACCGCCGGCTCACCGTCTTCGCTGCCGCCTCGCTGACCGAGACGTTCACCGAGCTGGAGTCGGCGTTCGAGGCCGACCATCCGGGTGTCGACGTGGTGATCTCGTTCGGGTCGAGCAGCACGCTGACCCAACAGATCGCCGCGGGCGCTCCGGCCGACGTGGTAGCGACCGCCGACGACACCAGCATGCAGGTCGTCGCCGACGCGCAGTTGCTGGCGGCTGATCCGGTGCCGTTCGCGTCCAACACGATGGCGGTCGCCACTCCCCCAGGCAACCCGGCCGATGTCGACAGCCTGAGCGACCTCGGCTCCGTCGACTTCGTCATGTGCGACCCGTCAGCTCCGTGTGGCACGGCCGCCCAGCGGATCCTCTCCCGGCTGGCGACGACCGAACCCAAGCCCCGCTCACTCGAGCCGGACGTGAATTCGGTGCTCGCCAAGGTGACGCTGGGCGAGGTCGACGCCGGAATCGTCTACGTCACCGACGCTCGCGCCGCCGGAGACGACGTCGACACCGTCGCCATCCCCGCCGAGCTCAACGTGGTGAACGCCTACTACATCGCCGCGGTCAAGGGCGCACCGTCGCCCGACGTGGCCGCGGACTGGATCTCGCTGGTGAACTCCCAAGCCGGTCAGCGGATGTTCCAGGCAGCCGGGTTCGGCCCCCCGTGACAACGAGCGGGGTGGTCCCCCCCGGTCGCGGGTCGACGCTGGGCGGCGCTCCGCTGCGGCTCACCGGTCCGGCAGTTGTGGCGCTGGCGTTCCTCGGCGTACCCGTCGTCGCGGTGGTCCTGCGCGCCCCATGGGCGTCGCTCGGGGAGCGCCTCACCAGCTCCACGGCGCAGGAGGCGCTGCGGCTCAGCCTCACCACGACGCTGCTGTCGACACTGCTGTGCCTGGTCTTCGGCGTGCCGCTCGCCTGGGTGCTGGCGCGCGCCGACTTCCGCGGCCGCAGCGCCGTGCGCGCGCTCGTCGTACTGCCGCTCGTGCTTCCCCCGGTGGTCGGCGGGGTGGCGCTGCTGCTCGCGTTCGGGCGCAACGGCGTCCTGGGCCGGTGGCTGGACGCCGCCTTCGGCGTCACCGTGCCGTTCACGCCAGCTGCCGTGGTGCTCGCCCAGACCTTCGTCGCGCTGCCGTTCCTCGTGATCAGCGTCGAGGGCGCCTTGCGGGCGTCTGACGAGCGGTACGACGAGGCGGCCGCAACGCTCGGAGCCTCCCGTTGGCTGACGTTTCGCCGGGTCACGCTGCCGCTCGCCTGGCCAGGCATCGTGTCGGGCGCCGTCCTGTGCTGGGCCCGGGCGCTGGGGGAGTTCGGTGCCACGATCACCTTCGCCGGGAGCCTCCCCGGTACGACGCGCACGCTGCCGCCGGCGATCTACGTGGCGCTGCAGTCCGAACCCGACACGGCGATCGCGTTGAGCTTGCTGCTGATCGTCGTGTCGGTGACCGTGCTGGCCTTGTTGCGCGAGCGCTGGCTGTCTGGACTCTCGGCATGAGTCCGATGTCTCGAGCTCAGGTCGGGTGCCTGGCATGAGCCTGACCGCGCAGTTCGCCGTACACCGGCCGCGACAGCTGACCGAGGTCGACCTCACAGCGGAACGCGGTGAGGTCATCGGCTGATCGGGCCGAACGGGGCCGGGAAGACAACGACGCTGCGAGCGCTCGCCGGACTGCTCCCGATCACGCGCGGGCAGATCACCCTGGACGGCACCGTCTTGGCCGGCGAGGGGCATCAGCTGCCGGCACATCGGCGGCCGGTTGGCTTCGTGTTCCAGGACCACCTGCTGTTCCCGCACCTCACCGCCACCGACAACGTTGCCTTCGGCTTGCGGGCGCGGGGCGCCGGGAAGACGGCGGCGCGCGACGTGGCCGCGACCTGGTTGCGGCGGTTGGACGTCGCGGCGCTTGCTGACCGCCGTCCGCGCGAGATGTCGGGTGGCCAGGCGCAGCGGGTGGCGATCGCCCGGGCGCTGGCCGGCGAACCGGCGTTGCTGCTGCTCGACGAGCCGACGGCCGCGCTGGACGCGGCTGCGGCGATGTCGCTGCGGACCGCGCTGCGCGACCACCTCCGCGCGCTGTCGGCGGTCACCATCCTCGTCACCCACAACGCCCTCGACGCGCTGTTGCTCACCGACCGGCTGGTGGTGATGGACGACGGGGTCGTCGTGCAGGCCGGCTCACCGGCTGACGTGGCCGCGCACCCGCGCACCCAGCACGTCGCCTCGCTGGTCGGGCTGAACCTGCTGCGCGGCACCGCCGTCGACGGCGCCGTACGGCTGGCCGACGGCACGGAGGTCGTGGCTGCCGAGCGGTTGTCCGGACCTGCCTTCGCGGCGTTCTCGCCGCGGTCGGTCAGCCTGTTCACCGAGCGGCCCAGCGGCAGCCCACGCAACGCCTGGCCGGGCAGGGTCACCGCTCTCACCCCGCACGGCGACGCGATCAGGGTGCAGATCGCGGCGGCCGTGCCGTTGCTCGCCGACATCACCCCCGCGGCAATGGCCACGCTGCGGCTGGCGCCTGGGTCGACGCTGTGGGCGTCGGTGAAGGCCACGGAGGTCACCGTCTACCCGGCGTAGCGGCGCCCCGCTTCCCCCACCTCGAAAGATCCGAGTTTGGCGTCGCTCTAACCGCGTGTGACTCGGACCCTTCCGTGATTGGGCCAGGCTCCGTGTTTGGCGTCGCTATAGCCGCGTCAGGCTCGGATCTTGCTGGGGGCGACGCCGCAAGCTCCGAGTTTGGCGTCGCCTAACGGCGTCAGCCTCGGATCTTGCTCGGGGCGACGCTAGCGCCAACAGCGTTACGATCAGGCTCAACCGACGCGAGGAGACAGCTGTGACCGGCCAGTTCCCCACCATGATCAGCCCCGAGTTCGACACACCTTCGGACGCACCTGACCGTAACCTCGCGATGGAGCTGGTGCGGGTGACCGAGGCGGCCGCGATGGCGGCCGGCCGCTGGGTGGGGCGCGGCGACAAGGACGGGGCCGACGGCGTGGCGGTGAACGCCATGCGCGCCCTCATCGGCACGGTGGGCATGGACGGCGTGGTCGTTATCGGCGAGGGCGAGAAGGACAACGCGCCGATGCTCTACAACGGCGAGAAGGTCGGTGACGGAACGGGTCCGGCGTGCGACGTCGCTGTCGACCCGATCGACGGTACGACGCTGACCGCCAAGGGGATGCCGAACGCCGTAGCAGTGATGGCGGTGTCGCCGCGCGGGTCGATGTATGACCCCTCGGCCGTGTTCTACATGGAGAAGCTCGCCGCCGGACCCGAGGCGGCCGACGTGGTCGACATCAGGCTGCCGATAGCCGAGAACATCCGCCGCACCGCCAAGGCCAAGGGCAGCTCCCGCGACGACATCACCGTGGTCGTCCTCGACCGACCGCGCCACAACGACCTCGTTGACGAGATCCGCGCCACCGGCGCCCGCATCAAGTTCATCACCGATGGCGACGTCGCCGGCGCGATCATGGCTGCGCGTCCCGACACCGGCGTCGACCTGCTGCTCGGTGTGGGTGGTACGCCGGAGGGCATCATCGCCGCCTGCGCGATGAAGTGTCTCGGCGGCGTCATCCAAGGACGGCTGTGGCCACGAGACGACGCAGAGCGCGAGCGAGCCGTCGACGCCGGCCACGACCTCGGCCGCGTGCTGTCGACCGACGACCTGGTCTCCGGCGACGACTGCTTCTTCGTCGCCACCGGGATCACGGAAGGGGAACTCTTGCGTGGCGTCCGCTACGCCCATGGCGGCGCCAAGACGCATTCGCTCGTGATGCGCTCCCGTAGCGGCACCATCCGGTCGATCATGAGCGAGCACCGCCTCGAGAAGCTGAGCAAGTACGCCGCGGTGAACTTCGAGCACGCCTGACCCGCCACCCCCTCCCCTCGACTTGTCAGGGTGTAGAGGACACCTCTAGGCGCGAGCCGTCCTGACAACTCTGTAGCGGGGTGGGCGGCGGGAGCTGTCGGTAAACTCCGAAGTAACAAGCCCGCAAGCCGCTTAGGAGCCTTACCGACGTATGCAGCAGCAGACCGAAGAGACCGCCAGCCTCCCGAACGGCATCGACCTGTGCTTCGACACGTTCGGCGAGCGCGACGACCCGGCGCTGCTGCTCATCATGGGCCTCGGCGGGCCGCTGACCTGGTGGGCCCCCGAGCTGTGCCAGATCCTCGCCGACCGCGGGTTCTTCGTCATCCGCTTCGACAACAGGGACGTCGGCAGGTCGACGAAGCTGGACTGGGCCGGCGGACGGCGTACCGACGTGGTCAAGACGTTCATCCGCACCAAGACGCCGCCGCCGTACACGCTCAGCGACATGGCGGCCGACGGTGTCGGGCTGCTCGACCACCTCGGCATCGACACGGCGCACGTGACCGGCGTCTCGATGGGCGGCATGATCGCGCAGACGATGGCGATCGACCACCCCGACCGGGTGCTGTCGCTCGTGTCGATCATGGCGACCACCGGTCGGCGCTCGGTGGGGTGGCAAGACCCGAGGCTGTTGCCGCGACTGATCGCCGAGAGACGCTCACGGGAGCAGTTCATGGCGCAGTCGGTGGTGACCTGGGCGGCCATCGGCTCTCCGGCGTACCCCCTGCCTCCAGCCGACATCCGGGCACGGGCAGCGGAGACCTTCGACCGCGGCGTCAGCGCCGCCGGCGTCGCCCGCCAGACGCTCGCGCTGCTGGCTCAGCCCGATCGGTCGCGGGCGCTGCGGGAGCTCGACGTACCAGCGCTGGTCATCCACGGCCTGGCCGACCGGCTGGTGCACGTCTCGGGTGGCCGGGCGACCGCTCGGGCCATCCCGAACGCTGAGCTGCTGCTGATCCCCGGCATGGGCCATGACCTGCCCCGTGAGCTGTGGCCGGTGCTTGCCGACGGCATCGAACGCACCGCCAAGCGGGCCAAGGTCGAGTCGCCCAGCTGAGCAGCGCCATCAGGCCTCAGCGATCAGGCTCCAGCGATCAGGTCTCGGAGAGCTTCACCAGCTCGTCGAGGGCGTCGCGCAGGTAGTCGATCAGGTTCCACACGTCGGGCACGAGCTCCCGACAGGCGATGAGGCCGAAGTCGAGTGACCCGTTGTAGGAGAACAGCGTGATGTTGAGCGCCCCGGTGAAGTCGGTGACGGCCGACATCGGGTAGACCCCCAGCACGCTGGCGCCGCCGATGTAGAGCGGGACCTGCGGGCCCGGCACGTTCGAGATGAACAGGTTGAACGGGTAGCCCCCGCCCTGCATCATCGTGAACACCGCCCGCGCAGCCAGCCC
This sequence comes from Nocardioidaceae bacterium, assembly GCA_030447865.1. Classification (GTDB taxonomy): domain Bacteria; phylum Actinomycetota; class Actinomycetes; order Propionibacteriales; family Nocardioidaceae; genus JAUJOE01. The sequence continues at coordinate 1,246,682 of JAUJOD010000001.1, read as the reverse complement.
CGACAAAGCGGTGGGTATCACCGCGGTCAGGTCCTGCAGGATCGTCGCCGGCACCGCCTCGAAGTGCTCCTTCGCCTCGATCATCGCGAGTTGTACGGCGGCCAGCCGCGCCTCCGCGTCGGCCAGGTGGGTGGGCATCTCGGCCACCATCACCGAGATGTGGTTGCCGGTCTCACCCTGGTCGTCGTCGGAGCGCACCGACACCGGGACCGCCACCACGATCGGTGTTTCCGGCAGCCCGTCGTGGTCGAGCAGCCACCGCCGCAGCGCCGAGGTGCACAGCGCCATCACCACGTCGTTGACCGTCATCGCGTAGGCGTTCTTCACCTGCTTGATCGAGTCCAGCGGCAGCGAGCCGTAGGCGAACCGGCGGTGAGCGGTGATCCGGCCGTTCAACGGCGTGTGAGGGGTGGAGATCGTACGCCGCGGCCCGCTGCGGCCCGGCGCCCCCGCCAGCTGCACCAGCGAGTCGGCGAGATTGCTGATCGTCTCGATGCCCGGCACCAGCGATGCGCCCGGCAGGTCCGCGAGATGGGGCAGGGCCTTCGGGAGCGTCCGCAGCGCCTCCAGCGGCTGGGCTGCCATCGACGTCACGCCACGACGTACCAGACTCAGCGGGTCGGGCAGCGCGTCGGGATCCCAGATCTCCTCCGGCTGGTCCTCGACGCGCGGCTCAACGGTGACGTCCATGATCGTGGCGAGGATCTCGGCGCCCGACACCCCGTCGATCGCGGCGTGATGCACCTTGGAGTACAGCGCCTGCTTGCCGCCCTCGAGGTTGTGGATGAGGTACATCTCCCACAGCGGCCGGGTGCGGTCGAGCGGTCGGGCGTGGATACGCGCCACCTGTTCGCTCAGCTCGCTGTCGCCGCCTGGCCGCGGCAGCCCGAGCTCGCGCAGGTGGAACTCGATGTCGAAGTCCGGGTCGTCGGCCCAGTAGGGCCCGCCGAGACCGAGTGGCACGTTGACCAGCCGCTGGCGAAGCAGCGGGGCCAGGTGCAGGCGTGGCTCGAGCACCTCGCGGATCCGGTCGAGCGTGAGCTCCCCGCCGGGCGCGGTCGACGGGTCGAGGAGAATCAGACTGCCGACGTGTCCGACCGTGGTGGCGGTCTCGACATTGAGGAACTGCGCGTCGAGCGGGGAGAGCTGTTGCATAGGAGCAGTTTCTCGCACTCCGGAGCTATTCGACACCCAGGAGGCGTCCAGCAACCGCCGTCAGGCAGTCGTCAGCTGGCAGCACCTCTCGGCGTCGGGGGAAGCAGAGAAGGGTTGCGACACCCTCAGTGGGATGACAGCGGGTTCTTGTCGCGGGCAGCCGTGAAGCCCTCCGCGACTCCGATGAAGGCGATGGCCGCGATCACGGCGACGACAAAGCCGATGACGTTCAGCTCCCAGATGCTGCCAGTGCCGAGCAGATTGGCCACCAGTCCGCCGACAACCGACCCAGCCAGACCAAGTAGCAGCGTCATGACGACGCTCAGATGTTGCTTACCCGGCAGGATGAGACGCGCGAGTACGCCGATGATCAATCCGGCCACGATGAAGCCGATCATGGTTTCTCCTCGTTGGTGTCACGGTTGCGGATGCGCCCCGGTGGCCACATCGCACCTCAAGCCTGCCGGGGTGCGTCCACGGCGTCCAATGGGGTCTCCTACCCATCTTAGGCAGGCCAACGCCTCATCATTGGGTGCTTGGAAACCTATGTAAACCTGCTAATGTTTACTCATCCCCCCAGCCGCTTCGACGGCTGGGTGCGAAACCCCGCTTCGGCGGGGCTTCTGCTTTGCTAGGCCCAATCGGCGGGCTTCTCGATCGTACTGCCGTAGGCATCGACGATCCTGTCTGGCAGCTTGCAGCTGGCGACCACTCCGGCTCGGACGGACTTCGTGAAGGTGGGCTTGCACCGCAACAGCATGTGGCTTGGATTGGGATGCGGGTTCAGAATCCCAACCGTGTGCCCCAACTCGTGTTGAACGAGCCGAAGGGGCTGCATGAGATCCGAGTCGTTGTTAATGACCACGTACGCCTCAGCATCGTTCCTGAAGGCGTCGGCCAGCATAAAGGTGGCCAGATTGACGTCCGAGCCCTTCTCCTCCGTCTTGACGATCTGGGCGGTCGTCGGTGATCCAGACGGCGGGTCGAAGAGTGCGACACGGGGATAGGTCACCAGGAAGTGTCCGAAGTGCACCGATACACGTGGGAGTGTGTAGAGAGCGCGAAGGTACACCTGCTGCCTGAGCGCAGCATTGGGATTGTTGGGTAAAGCGCTGACTCAGGCTGTGAAGTAGCGGATTCTCTGCACGCTGTCGTTGGGCAGCATTCGGTCGCACAGTTTCTCCAGATCTAGCCACTTGTGCTTGGTGCCTTTGAGGCGTCCGTAGTACAGGTTGAAGCCGTCGACGTAAACGTTTGCCCGCATCAGAGCACTCTAAGCCGAGCGACGGTTAGTCAAGCCACACATCACAGGACAGCCAGAGGGAGAGCATGCCCGGCACTACGCACGTTGCTCGAGCGGTCACTGAGCGGGGCGAAGTCGTCCTGCTACGGCGACAGCGCGACGGCGCGCTGGAGCTGCGGGTCAACGGCGTCTTCGTCATGGACACCGTCGAGACAGCGACCGAGCGGCTGCTGGCTCGTACGACGCTGAACCGTCTGCACGCGCGCTGGCAAGGGCGGCCAAGGGAGCCATTGCGGGTTCTGATCGGTGGTCTCGGGCTCGGTTTCACCCTCGACGAGGTGCTACGTGACGCCGCGGTCACCGAGGTGCTCGTCATCGAGATCGAAGCCGCCCTCGTCGACTGGCACCGCGACGGTCTCATCCCGCCGACTTCCGGGGCAGGCGCTGACCCCCGAGTGCGGGTTGTGGTCGGCGACGTGGCCGAGCTGATCGAGACGGTCCCGCCTGGATCAGTGGATGCCCTCCTGCTCGACGTCGACAACGGACCCGGCTTCTTGGTGTACGACGCCAACGCCGCGGTCTACCGCGCGCCGTTCCTGCGCGCGTGCCGACGCGCCACCACGCCGGGCGGCGTCACGGCCGTCTGGTCGAGCTCGCCCTCGGCGGAGCTGTCGGCGGTGATGACCGCCGTCTTCGACGGGGTCGAGGAGCTGGCGGTGCCGGTCCTTTTGGGCGCGCGCGAGACGACGTACCACCTGTTCCTCGGGCGCCGGAGCGACGCGGCGAGCGATACGGTGAAGCCATGACGGGGAAGCACACTCCCAAGACTTCCACCTCGTCCGCCTGGGCGGCACTGGCCTTGGGAGTAGCGACGGTGCTGACTTACTTGGCGTGGTTGGGTTGGGACCGGCAGAGGGACCTGGACCCTGTGACACGGCAGACTTCCGGTCCGTACGAGGCTTGGCAGATCATCGGCGTAGTGGCGGTTTTGGCATTGCTTGCCGGCAGTGCTGCTTGGTTCGGGCACCCACGGGTGGCCGTAGCGGTGATACCGGCGGCGTTCACCCTGTGCTGGTCTGTCGGGGCTTCGACGGATCCTGATGTGGTTGGCGCGAATCTGTGGCCGATAGGTGCGGTCGGCGTGGCGCTCGGATCACTCATGGGCACCCTCCTGGTTGCTGCCGTGATATCTGCAATCCGCTCGCGCCATTTCGGCCACGGGCGACTTGGCGTCCAGGAGTAGGTCTGCCCACTCGCTCTCCGGCTCAGGACAACACCGATGACGCACCGCATGCGGTTCGGCTCGAAGTCGAGCAGCATCAGTTTCACCAGCCCGGCAGCGAGGAGCTGGCGGTGCCGGTGCGGCTGGGCGCGCGCGAGACGACGTACCACCTGTTCCTCGGGCAAAGGCACTGAGGCGGCGAGCGATACGGTGAAGCCATGACTGGGAAGCACGACGACAGCGAGACCGGGTACCGCATCGAGCGCGACACGATGGGCGAGGTGCGGGTGCCCGCTCACGCGCTGTGGCGGGCGCAGACACAGCGGGCGGTCGAGAACTTCCCGATCTCGGGCACTCGGCTGGCGGCCGACCACATCCACGCGCTGGCGCTGATCAAGGCGGCCGCCGCGCGGGTGAACGCCGAGCTCGGGGTGCTCGACGACGATGTCGCCAAGGCGATCGAGCAGGCGGCGATGGAGGTGGCGGAGGGCCGCAATGACGACCAGTTTCCGATCGATGTCTTCCAGACCGGTTCTGGCACGTCGAGCAACATGAACGCCAACGAGGTGATCGCCTCACTGGCCTCGGCAGCCCTCGGGCGCAGCGTGCACCCCAACGACGACGTCAACGCCAGCCAGTCCAGCAACGACACGTTCCCCACATCGATCCATGTGGCGGCGGCTCAGGCCATCACCCGCGACCTGATCCCTGCGCTCGAGCACCTCGCCAGCTCCTTCGAGGCCAAGGCCGGGGAGTTCGACACCGTCGTCAAGTCCGGACGCACGCACCTGATGGACGCCACGCCGGTGACGCTCGGCCAGGAGTTCGGCGGCTTCGCCGCCCAGCTGCGGATCGGCGTCGAGCGGCTGGAATCCTCGCTCCCACGGGTGTGTGAGCTGCCGCTCGGCGGCACCGCAGTGGGCACCGGCATCAACACGCCACCAGGCTTCTCAGGGCGGGTCATCGCACAGCTCGCGGAGCTGACCGGCCTGCCGCTGCGGGAGGCGCGCAACCACTTCGAGGCGCAGGGCAGCCGGGACGCGCTCGTCGAGGCCAGCGGGCAGCTCCGCACGATCGCCGTGAGCCTGCACAAGATCTGCACCGACCTGCGGTGGATGGGCTCCGGCCCGCGCGCCGGGCTCGGTGAGATCCGGCTGCCCGACCTGCAGCCCGGCTCGAGCATCATGCCCGGCAAGGTCAACCCCGTGCTGCCCGAGGCCATGTCGATGGTCTGCGCGCAGGTGATCGGCAACGACGCGGCGATCGCGTTCGCCGGCGCGTCGGGAAACTTCGAGCTCAACGTCATGATGCCGGTGATGGCAGCGAACCTGCTGCAGTCGATCCGGCTGCTGAGCAACGCCGCACGCGTGCTGGCCGACCGCACGATCGACGGGATCGAGGCCGACGTCGAGCACTGCCGCGAGCTGGCTGAGTCGTCACCGTCGATCGTGACCCCGCTCAACCGCTACCTGGGCTATGAGAACGCTGCCACGGTCGCCAAGCGTGCGGTCAGCGAACGCCGTACGATCCGCGAGGTTGTGATCGAGGAGGGGTACGTCGACTCGGGCACCCTGACCGAGCAACAGCTCGACGAGGCACTCGACGTACTGGGGATGACGCACCCCTGACACCTCGGCGGTTCAGTTGAGGACCGGGTCGATCAGCTGGACGGGGATCAGCTGCTGAGGGGTGCCCTCCAGGTCGAACGTGGCGTACACGTCGCCGTTGAGGTCGACGGCACCGCTCGGCGCGGGGACCCGACTGCGAGTCGGCCCGTAGTCGTCGGTGCAGGCCACGTTGTCGGGTCGGTCGCCGAAGGTCAGGAGGATGGTCTGCTCGTCCATGGCGACTGCCTCTTCGGCCACCGGCCGGCACGTGCTGCTGCCGTACGCCGTGACGATCAGCATGTCCTGTTTCCACACGACCTCCGGCGCGAAGTCACCCGGGGCCACCGGCTTCCCCTTGCGGGGCGGCACGATGACCGTGCCTGTCCCCTTGTCCGGCACCGCAGTCAAGACCGGTGAGGTCGGTGAGCTCGATGAGGTCTGCGAGACCGAGGCGGCGGCTCCGGCGGCGTCTCCGCCGCTGGTCTGGCTGCCGCAGCCGAGCAGCAGCACAAGGCCCGACAAAGTGGCCAGTGCAGTGGGAATCGGTTTCTTCGTCATGCTTCTTTGACTCGCTCAGTCAGTCTTCGGTTCCGCCTGAGCCGCCAGCGGGGTAGCCATCCGTACACAAAGAACGACCGTCCCCGGGTTTGCACCCGGGGACGGTCGCCTTGGCTGAGCAACGACGAACTAGTTCACCGTGACGTAGGTGCGCTGGCCCGTGTTGCGGCCGTTGGCCTCGTACTTCACGAAGCCGAAGTAGCGCTGCTCGGTGCTCAGGTTGTCCCAGACGGCCCGGTAACGGAACGCTTCACCGGCGACGACTTCCTGCGGATCGCGCGTCACCCTGAAGTTGCCCTGGTTGCCCCTCGGCACCGCCCAACCGGTGTGGACGTAGTCGATGGGTCCCTCGCCTTGAGCATCGTCGAACCCGTATACGGTGACGTCGTAGTCGCCTGCCGGTGGTCGCACGAGCGTGATCTGCTCATCTGCGGCAGGCTCAGCGGATACATACACCGCCCCGTTCGGGCCAAAGACGTAGAGGTCAAGATCGTCCTCGTTGTCGACCGAGTTCATGTCGAACCGGGCCACGGTTGTGTTCGCTGGCACCTGGATCGTCTCGACGTACGTGAGGTTGTCACCACCCTCGTTGACCTGGCCCACCTTCGGCGTGGCCCCTTCGAGGCCCACCGCTGTCAGGTCGAGCTCGCCGGTGAACCCAGCCCGACCCCGGATAACCTGGTAGCCATCGGTGCTCGCCTCGGAGCCCTGCGTGGAGCCGACTTCGTCCGGCACCGAAACAGCTACCGGCTTGACTACCAGCGGCGTGCGCACTCGGTGACCCTGGTCGCCAATCCAGACCAGGTGGCCGGTCGAGTACTTCTTGAACACGGTCGTCTCGGTCGACCTGAACTCCACCTCGAACTTACGCACCTTGGTGGGGGCGATGGTGAGAGTGGCTGGCTCAACGTCGACCTGCACTCCTTCCATGCCACGCACGACGGCCGTGTAGGTCTCGGTCTCGTCGGAGACGTTGGTGACCATACGGGCCACCCGCTCACGCCCGGCCAGCTCACCGATAGCGATCGACGCCTGGTTGACGTTGCTTGCCCTGCGGTCGCCGTTGAGGAAGTTCAGCCAGGTGATCGGACCGGCGTTGTAGACCAGGCCCGGGTCGAGGAACCGACGCGGGTTGACGTGGCCGGCACCCTGAATGAACGGGTTGTGCGCCCGCTTCAGGTCGTACGCCGTTGTCATCATGGCCGACTTGACCATGGCCGGCGTCCAGCTGGGGCGAAGGTTCTTGATGAACGCACCCAGTCCGGCGATGTGCGGCGACGACATCGACGTACCGGAGTAGAGGTCCCACCGGTGTCCATTGTTGAACGGCGGCGCAACAGCGGCTACCACGCTGACACCCGGCGCCGAAATGTCCGGCTTGAGGATGTCACCGTCTCCTGCCTGCAACGGACCGCGCGAGGAGAATCCGGCGATCGTCGGGACCGGCTCGTACGGCGGCGCGTCGGGGTCCAAGCGAGCCCGGGCGTCCGCGCCCTTGTCGCGCACGTACTCCTTGACCTTGGCACCGTCTTCATCGTTGAGGTGCACCGTCGGCACCGAGTGGAAGTCGGCGTCGAGGCTGCCCGCAGTGGTGTTCACGAGCACCATGCCCGCACCACCCGCGCGCTCCACCTCAGCGCTCTTGTCGGTCCGCGCGATGACGCCGCGGTCACAGACCACGATGAAGTTCTGAACCTTGGCTGGGTCGAGCGTGTTGGGGTAGCACAGTGCTGCCTCTTCTGGCTTGGCGCCTTCTTGGGCGGCGTCGGAGGACAGGATGATCCGCCGCTTGCTCACCGCCTGGTCGGAGATCATCGCTCCGACGTACTCCTCACCGTTGCCCAGCACGACCTTGCCTGGGAACAGGTGGTGGGTGCTGGCTGCGACCGTCGCCACCCACGGGCTGGGGTGCGCCACGGTGGACCGGCCCGGACCGCTGTTGCCGGCCGAGGTCGCGACGAACACACCAGCTGAGGCTGCCCCGAGGAACGAGCGCTCGACCGCGTCGTAGAAGTCGTCGCGGCTGCCGCTGATCGAGTAGTTGATCACGTCGACACCGTCTTGGACTGCCTTGTCGATGGCGCTGGTGGTGTCACTGGTGTAGCAGCCAGTGGCGTTGGGGTCCGTTGCTTCCCAGCAGGCCTTGTAGACAGCGATCTTCGCTGCCGGGGCCATTCCGGAGGCAGTGCCGAGGTCCACGCCCTCGATGCGCACGTCCACGCCGTGGTTTCCGGCGGCGGTGCCAGCGGTGTGCGAACCGTGGCCGTTGCCGTCACGCGGCGAGATGTAGTCGTCTTCGGAGACGTTCTCCCTGCCGATTCCGTCGACGAAGAAGCGGGCCGAGATGATCTTGCTGTTGCAAGTGTCCCTGCTCCAGCGCTCGGTGTTCGGCGAGCAGTAGCCCTCGAAGCCCGGCACATCCGGCACCCGGTCGGCGCCCGCGAAGGACGGGTTACCCGGCCAGATGCCGGTGTCAACGATGCCGACGACGATGCCCTCGCCCGCGTTGGCAGGACCGCCGGTCTGCCGCCACACGCCGTTCCGGCCGCTCAGCCCCAGGAACTTCGGGGAGTCGACGGTGTCGAGCTTCACCGCTCTGTCGCGCTGCACGCTGACCACGTTGGGCATCTTCCGCAGCTCGAGCACCTGACGGCCGCTGAGGTTCGCGGTGAAGCCGCTGACCGTGGTGGTGTAGCTGTAGATCTTGGCGGCTGGGCCGGCTCCGACTCGCGAGAGAGCCAGGTCTTGCCGGCTCTGGAGGTATCCGCGGTAGTTCAACGCATCGGCGTCGACCTTGAACTGCTGACCGGGCTGCGGACGTGTCGCGGCGAACCCCGGAACTTGCCCGTTGTAGGCGGCCTCCGGCAGGTCCTTCATCACGACGACGTAGCGCCCGGCGGGCGGCGTCTTGTAAGGCCTCTGCGTCTCGGCGGCGCCGAGCGACTGGGGAGTAGGAGTTGGACTAGCTGAGGCTGGCGCCATTGCTGCGGCGCCACCAGCGGCCAAGGCGAGGGACGCGGTTGCGCCCAGGAGTCGGCGACCGACTCGACGAGTTACGAAAGACACGAGAATAGGAACCCCTCTTTTGACAGAGCGTGACGACGGAAGACTTTCCGCGCCAGGCTAAACCAACCGCAGTTCAGGCCCAGCCGTCTTATGTTTGAGCCAAGCGTTATCAATTCGTTACCGACCGCAGGGACTACAGAGCGTGCATTGGTCGATTTGCGTTAGTACCAGTTGTTGGCTTGCTTGAACGTCCACGCACCGCACGGAGTGCCGTAGGAGAGGCGGATGTACTCCAGTCCCCACTCGATCTGGGCGGCCGGGTTGGTGCGCCAGTCGTCGCCAGCCCTCGCCATCTTCGCCGGCGGCAGCGACTGCGGGATCCCGTAAGCGCCCGACGTCGGGTTCTCGGCGTACGGGTCCCAGTCGCTCTCGCTGATCCACAGCTGGTCAAGGCAGGCGTACTCACCACTGCCCCACCCGTACGCCGGCAGCATCGACAGCGCGATCGCCCGCGGGTCGGCGGGCGCGACCGTCGCGGTGATCGCTCGTGACGGGGATTGCTTGCTCACCCGGAGCGCCCGTGACTTGGTCGCGCGTTGAACCGCAACGGCCGGCGGACGGGTGCCTGACCGGCTGACCTCGTTGGATGCCGCCGTGTGGTCCTTCAGGGCCGCGCTTACCGCGGCCGAGTCGGGTCGGGCCGGAGTCGACGCGTGCTCGGCGGTGTTCGGCTGCGCGGCGTGGACGCCGTACCCGGTCGCGACTGCCGATGCGGCGAGGAAGGCAAGCGTCGCAGTGGTGCCTGGCCGCCCCGCAACTTGGTTGGCGCTCCCAGCGACGCGGGCCAACGACCGCTTGACCGAGCGCGGCGCCTTGTGACGTGGCGCGAGACTGCGTCCGGGCACGCGGGAACTACTCCTTGAGGCAGCAGGCAGACCGGCCCAGCCTGGGGGAAGCGCCGCACCAATCCAAATCGTGGGGACCCTCTGTGGCGGTTTGTCTTGCGTCGGGACTAGTGGCGCTGCGAGCTCGGGTCAGCTGGCACGTAAAGGAAGTGCCACCTCGTCACCCTTTATTTACCTCTATGTGCCTCCGAATTTACCTCCGACGGATCACGGCCTACCGACACCGCCGCTGCTCGAGTGCATTGCGCCGCTGCCATCCACAGGGCTCGAACGGTTGTTCGAGGTTGTCGGTGGGTGGTTCTAGTGTCCTTGGTATGGCGACGGCGACGGTGGAGCGGTCCGGCGGTGGTGGTGGCACGCCGTCGGTGGAGCCGTACGACGTCTGCCTGCGAACCATGTCCGCGGCGTTGGCGCAGGTGGCCGATACACCGGCCTGGTCGTTGACCGATGAGGCGTTGACTGACCGGATCAGCGCCACGCTGGCGGTCAGCGCTGGGGTGGATGAGCTGCTGGCCCGGCTGGTGGGGTCGGCGTTGGAGCGGGAGCTGGCCCGGTTAGCCGGGGCGTCCTCACCGACCACCTGGCTCGCATCCACTCATGGCCTGTCTCGGGGTGCCGCCGCCGGCATCGTGGCCCGCGCCAAGGCAGTCAACGACGGTGTGGACACCACCCGGCAGGCGTGGGCAGCCGGCCAGCTGAGCACTGAGCAGGCGGTGCTGATCGCCGAGACCGTCACCGGGCTGACCGGCACCGTTGACCTGGCCGCCCGGGACCACGCGGAGATCTACCTGATCGACCAGGCGCCCCGGTTCAGCTACCCCGAGTTGCGGCACCTGGCCAACCATGTCATCGAGGTGGTCGACCCCGACGGCGCCGACACGAAACTCGCGGCGCTGCTGGCGGCTGAGGAAGCCCGGGCGTTGCAGGAGACGACGTTCTCGGCCCGCAAGGGCTTCGACGGGATCGGTAGGTTCTCCGGCAAACTGCCCAACCAGGCGTTGGACATGCTCACCACCGCCCTGGACGCACTGGCCGCCCCGCGCCGCACCCCGACCAACCCACCCGGCACCGGCCTGGCCGAGACCGTCCACGGGCCGGGCACATCCGATCTGCTGGACGCCGATGGTGTGCACTGTGACACCGAGATCGGGACCTTGACCTACGGGCAGCGGCGGGGGCGGGCGTTCCTGGAGTTGATCGAACACCTCCCGGTCGACAAGCTCCCCCAACACGGCGTCGCCAACGCCCAGATCGTGGTCACCATCGACGCCGCCACGTTGGCCACCGGCATCGGCGAAGCCACCCTGGACACCGGGGCTGTCATCTCCGCCGGCCAGGCCCGCCGGCTGGCCTGCAACGCCGGACTGCTGCCGGTGGTCCTGGACGGGCCGTCGAAGATCCTCGACCTCGGCATGTCCCAACGGCTGTTCGACCGTCACCAACGCATCGCGCTGGCCGTCCGCGACAAAGGGCTGCGTCTGGCCCGGCTGCGACCGCCCACCCGCCTGGTGCGAAGCCCACCACATCAAAGCGTGGCACCACGGCGGACCCACCGACATCACCAACGGGTGCCTGCTGTGCTCCTGGCACCACCGCCTCCTCGACACCGGTGAATGGGCCATCGTGATGGCCCCCGACGGCATCCCCGAACGCATCCCACCCCAACGCATCGACCCTCACCGAAGACCCATCCGACACGAACGCCTCAAACCCCGGGCAGGGTGAAGATGTCGGCGATTAGGAGCCACCTGCCCGCGGTCTCCGGCTGCAATGCGGTCTTGGCATCGGAGCAGTCGTCGGGGGCTCTACTTCGCGCCAAATAGCACCGTGCACTGGCTGTACTGGGAGTTCGCTGGCAGGTAAGGAAAGTGCTACCGGGACACCTTGTTTACCTCCGACGGCCGATGCACCCAGGAAGCACCTGCGTTAGAACATGAGGGATTAGGCAAGCTAGTTGGAGACATCCTCAAGCATCTCGGTGACGAGAGCGGCGATCGGCGACCGCTCCGAGCGGGTCAAGGTGACATGGGCGAAGAGCGGATGGCCCTTGAGCTTCTCCACCACGGCGACGACGCCGTCGTAGCGGCCGACCCGCAGGTTGTCGCGCTGCGCCACATCATGAGTGAGTACGACGCGGGAGTTGGCGCCGACCCGCGAGAGCACGGTCAAGAGCACGTTGCGCTCCAGCGACTGGGCCTCGTCCACGATCACGTAGGCGTCGTGCAGCGACCTGCCGCGGATGTGGGTCAGCGGCAGTACCTCGAGCAGGCCGCGGCCGAGCACCTCCTCGATCACATCGCCGCTGCTGACCGCTCCGAGCGTGTCGAAGACGGCCTGCGCCCAGGGCTGCATCTTCTCCGACTCGTTGCCGGGCAGGTATCCGAGGTCTTGGCCGCCGACGGCGTACAACGGGCGGAAGACCACCACCTTCTTGTGCTGGTGCCGCTCCAGCACCGATTCGAGCCCGGCGCACAGCGCCAGCGCGGACTTGCCGGTGCCGGCGCGTCCACCGAGCGACACGATCCCGATAGCTGGGTCGAGGAGCAGCTCCAGGGCGATCCGCTGTTCGGCCGACCGGCCGCGCAGTCCGAACGCGTCGCGGTCACCGCGCACCAGGCGCACCTGCTTGTCAGCCGTCACCCGACCCAGCGCGCTCCCGCGCTCGGACAGCAACCGCAGGCCGCAGTGGCACGGCAGGTTTCGCGCCGCCTCCAGGTCAACCACGCCCTCGGCGTACAGGTCGTCGATGATGTCGGCGCTCACGTCGAGCTCGCCCATGCCCGTGTAGCCGGTCTCGACGGCGAGCTCGGCGCGGTACTCCTCGGCGGACAGGCCCACCGATGACGCCTTCACCCGCATCGGCAGGTCTTTCGAGACGAGCGTGACGTCAGCGCCTTCCGCCCGCAGGTTCAGCGCCACCGCGAGGATGCGGGTGTCGTTGTCACCCAGACGGAACCCCGCCGGCAGCACGGCCGGGTCGGTGTGGTTGAGCTCCACCCGTACGGTGCCGCCCACGTCTCCGATCGGTACGGCGGAGTCCAGCCGCCCATGCAGCACCCGCAGGTCGTCGAGCGCACGCAGCGCCGATCGGGCGAAGAACCCCAGCTCCGGGTGTGCGCGTTTGGCCTCGAGCTCGGTGATGACGACGACCGGCAGCACGATCTGGTGCTCGTCGAACCGTTTCAGCGCCCCCGGGTCAGCGAGCAGCACGCTGGTGTCGAGCACGTACGTGCGCGCTGTGCTCTTGGGTGCTCTGCTCTTGGTGGGCGCTGTGCTCTTGGTGGGCGCTGTGCTTGTGGTGGCAGCCGTGCCTTTCGCGGGCGCCGCGCCGGTACGGCGGCCGGTTCGCGCCGCCGGGGTGGCCGGCGAAGCGGCGGGCCGGCGGCCGGTGGAGCCTGGAGCGACGACCACTCTGTATCCCCTCGCGGACCGCGCGCGCATCGCCCGCCGGTCCTTGGCTCGTCAGTCGGACCGGGAACTGCTCACCCGAGGGCACGATGCCTGCCCTCTTGCATGCGCTGCTGCGGTCTGCAGCACGTGGCCTCCCGAGACACCAGGAGTTGCGACCTGGCGTCAGGTGAGACGCTACGGCTGAACCGGCCCGCGACCGGCCTCGACACGCGCGACCGAGGCAGGCGGCGTCGGCTGAGGCGCCGTCAGGCGCCGAAGTCGGGTGCCGCGCTCGGGGCCAGTGGCATCAGCTGGCCGCCGTCAGGCGCCGAAGCGGCGGTTGCGGGCGGCGTAGTCCCGGATGGCCCGCAAGAAGTCGGTACGGCGAAAGTCCGGCCACATCGCCTCACAGACGTAGAACTCGCTGTGCACGCTTTGCCACAGCAAGAAGCCCGACATGCGCTGCTCGCCGGACGTGCGGATGACCAGGTCGGGGTCGGGCTGGCCGCGGGTGTAGAGGTGCTCGGCGATGTGCTCGACGTCGATGACCTCGGCGAGCTCCTCGATCGTCGTACCCTGCGCGGCGCGCTCGTGCAGCAGCGAGCGTACGGCGTCGGCGAGCTCGCGGCGGCCGCCGTACGCCACGGCGATGTTGACCGCCATGCCGTCGACGGTGGCCGTGCGCTCGGCGGCGGCCTTGAGGCGGCGAGCGGTCGCGGCTGGCAGCAGGTCGAGGGCGCCGACGGGCAGGATGCGCCACTTGCCGGTGGAGGCGAGCTCGTCGACCAGGTCTTCGATGACCCGCATCAGCGGGCCGGTCTCGGCGGGTGAGCGGCTCAGGTTGTCGGTGGACAGCAGCCACAGCGTGACGACCTTGACGTGCAGCTGGTCGCACCAACCGAGGAACTCCTCGATCTTGTCGGCGCCGGCGACGTAGCCGCCCTCCAGCTCCTCGCCGAACGCCTTCGCCCAGCGGCGGTTCCCGTCGCACATCACGCCGATGTGGTGGGGAATCTTGTCCTCGGGCAGGTTGCGCAGCAGGCGGCGTTCATAGAGGTCATAGGCGAGGGACCACACCGAGACCACGTCAACACCTCTCGACCACAGTTGACCCGCAGCGGAAGGCGCGGAGTCAGCGAGATGACATCTCCTGGCGAGGGTACTCGGCTCAACGCCCATTTCGGGGCATTACCGTGGTGCCATGATCGTGCACGAACCGGAGGGTCTCAAGGAGGTCGCCACCGAGCTGCTCAAGGAAGCCGCCCGGGAGATCAAGCCGAAGCTGCGTGGCTGGCTGCACCTAGGGGTCTTCCCGCTGAGCGTGATTGCCGGGCTCGTGCTGATCTTTTTGTCACCAACCACCACGACCCGGATCGCGACCGCCGTGTTCGCGGTGTCGTCGTCGCTGCTCTTCGGCATTTCTGCGCTGTTCCACCGTGGGCAGCCGTGGTCGCCCCGCTGGCACGGAGTTCTTCGCCGACTCGACCACTCCACCATCTTCTTGCTGATCGCCGGCACCTACACACCGTTCGCGCTGACGCTGCTCGACGGCGACCGGGCCCGCATCCTGCTCAGCATCGTCTGGGGCGGCGCACTGATCGGCATCGCATTCCGGGTGCTGTGGATTGGGGCGCCACGCTGGCTGTACCTGCCGGTCTACATCGCGCTCGGCTGGGCCGCCGTGTTCTGGCTGGACGACTTCGCAGCGGCGGCGGGACCCGTCGTACTCGCCCTCATCATCATCGGGGGCCTGCTCTACTCCCTCGGTGGGCTGGTGTACGGCATCCGGCGCCCCGACCCGATTCCCCACTGGTTCGGCTACCACGAGGTGTTCCACAGCCTGACCATCGCCGCCTTCGCTGCGCACTACGTCGGCGTCTCGATGATCGTGTACGGCGCCCGCTGACCGCCGCCGCCGCCCCCCACCCCCTCCCCCTCCCTCGAGAGTTGTCAGAACGTAGTCGACCTATAGGCCGAGTGGAGTCTGACAAGTCGCACTAGCCCCGAAGTTGTCAGAACGTAGTCGGCCTATGGGCCGACTGGAGTCTGACAACTCGCTATTGCGGGATGTAGGGCAGCGACATCGCAGTGATCAGCTCGAGGCTGGGGAGGAACTGGAAAGGCCCGAGCCGGTAGTTGCCGCATGCGACCATACGCATCGCCACGACATCCCCCCATGAGGTCATCACAAACGTCGGGGTGGGCAGGATGAACGCCGTCGGGCACAGATCAACGTGAACCGGCTTCACAGTGCGCAGGTCTCGGGCGTTGGCGGCCCATGCCTGGTTGAGCAGTTCAATGGCAGCATCGGAAGCCGGGTCGGGTGGAACAGCGTCGCCCTCCGAGGTCCGCGGACATTGGATCGCGGCGACAAAACTGGTATCCGTCGTGACATCCGACATCCAGCCGAGCCGAACAAAGGGCCGTGTGTCGCGGCACTCCAGCGTCGTGTCGGTGACCTGCGGTTCTAGAGCGCCTCGCTGCTCGGTGAGCGCCTGCTTGAACACGTCGAGCAAGGCTTCTGCCGAGACAAGCTTCGAGTTGACGGTTACGACGCCGCACGCGGTCAGCGCGCTGCCCAACGTCTGCGTTGCACCCGCCGAGCCGATTATCTGCAAGGCGAACGGCTGCGGCGTCGGCCGAGCGGCTGGGCACGGGTCAGGGTCCGCAGCCGGGAGCTCCGCCAGCTGCGCGGCGAAGCTGTCCAGGCCGGTGACCAGCGCATCGGCCGGCGGATCCCACGGGGAACTGAGCCACCCCTCTACCCTGGCCCGGCACAGCCGGATCATGGCGACGTCCGACTCCAGTCTTAGGGCGACGTTGCCCACCATGCTGGAGACGACGACAGGAGTGTTCGGGCATGGATTGGCGTACGGGTCTCGGCTGACCGGCGCCGCAGGATTGCTCGGTGTGGTCGTCGCACTGTTCGTGGGGTTGGTGGCTTCGTTCGTCACCGGGCTGCTGTCGACGAACTGCGGTCCGACGATGACAGCCGCCGCTGCAACCGCAACCGCGACAGCGCCGACGACGCCATGACGGGTGCGGGCGCGCCGCCCCCGACGTACGACGGCATCGGCCCGCCCCAAGGCGCGGGAGTCCTGCGGCGCTGCTCGCTCCAACATCTCGCGGATACGGTCGACGTCACGGCCGTCGGGGCGTTGGTCCTTCATCGCTGCTCCTCCTGGTCTGCCAGCATCGGCGACGACCGCAGCGCCTTGAGCGCTCGCGCTGTCTGGCTCTTCACGGTGCCGACGCTGCATCCGAGCGCGTCGGCGGTCTGCTGCTCGGTGAGGTCGTCGAAGTACCTCAGCACGATGACCGCCCGCTGACCTCTCGTCAGCGTGGCCAGGGCCGTCATCACGTCGTGCCGAGTGCTTACCTCGTCGTCGCGCGAGCCGTCAGCGGTTTCAGGCAGCTCCAGCGTCGGCACCTCGGCGGTCCATTTGCGTCGCCACCAGTCGGTGTACGTCGTGACAAGCGCCCGCCGTACATATCCCTCGACTGCCCCGTCGCGGGCGATGCTCTTCCAGTTGCGCCAGGCTTTGAGCAGCGCCGTCTGCAACAGGTCTTCGGCCTTCTGCGCATCGCCGGTGAGGAGCCAAGCGCTCCGCCAGAGTGCGCCGCTGCGTGCGGCCACGAACTGCTCGAAGCTCACGGCGCCGACCGCCGACCCCGGCTCACCGGTGCTGGCGATTGGACTCACACAGACAGCCTCACTCATCGGCGCTCCCCTCTGCTTGTTCAACGAGGTGGCAGCGCCAATTGGTTGTCAGCCGGCTGCCTGACTCCCCCTTGCGGAAGATCCAACGCTATTGCCGCTATGGCGAGCTGAACGTCGGATCGTTGCGCGCGGCTAGGAGCCGAGAACCGCTGGCGCGGAAAGATCCGACGGTATGACGGCTATGGCGTGCTGAGCGTCGGATCCCTTGCGCCAGGTGGGGTGGCCGCGAGCTTGGCCAGCGCGCCGTCAGCGCAGGTCGTCGGGTGAGGTCACCGGCAGGTCGCAGACGAAGTGGTGACACGCGTACCCCGTTGGCTGCCCGTTGATGATGCTGCGGCGCTCGAGCAGCGCCACGGGTGTCCGCTCGATCCCGCCCGTGCCGTCGCCGGTGGCGACAACCAGCCCTGGATGCGGAAGGGCGAAAGCGGCGCGCACCAACGCGTGCCGGCGCGGGTCGTCAGCGGCCCCCACCACGGCCACCTGCCGAGGACCGTCGAGTAACGCCTCCATCGTCGCGAGCGTCTGGCCGGCGAACCGCGGCGCCCGGGCCCCCACGCCGCTGAGCCGACCGAGCAGCGTCTCGGCGACCCCGCGATAGCCCTCGTCGCCTGTCAGGCCGAACATCGACGTCAGCACCGTCGCGGTCATCGCCTGGCCCGACGGGTAGGCGTTGTCCGAGGAGTCTTGTGGCCGCTTCAGCAGCACCTCGGCATCGGCCGCGGTGTCGAAGAAGCCGCCCGCACCGTCGCTGAACCGCTCCTGGATCTGCCCGGTCAGGTGGCGAGCGTGCTCGTACCACCGCGCCTCCCCCGTCGCGGCGAACAGCGCCAAGAACCCGTCCGCGACGCACGCGTAATCGTCGAGGACTCCGGCTGGCCTGCCGACCAGGCCGTCACGGGAGACCCGCCGCAACGCCCCGGCGTCGTCGAGGTGTACGTCGACCAGCAGCTGCCCTGCCGCCCTGGCCGCGTCGAGGTAGCGCGGCTCGTCGAGCAGCACCCCCGCCTCTGCCAGCGCAGCGATCGCCAGCCCGTTCCAGGACGCCACCACCTTGTCGTCGCGGGCGGGCCGGACCCGATTGTCGCGCTCGCGCATCAGCCGGTCCACCACGTCTCGGTGGCGAGACCAGTCGGGCGGGTCGGCGTCGAGGCGCAGGGTCGACGTACCGTGCTCGAAGTTCCCTTGCCGGCTCACCCCGAAGGTCGACACGGCGTAGGCGCCGTCGTCGTCACCGAGAGCGGCCACCAGCTGGTCGGGCGTCCAGACGTAGAACGTGCCCTCCTCGCCCTCGGAGTCGGCGTCGAGTGCCGAAGCGAGCCCACCTTCGGCGGTGCCGAGCTCGCGCAGCATGAAGTCGGCGGTCTCGCGGGCAACCCGCTCGGCGAGTGGCGTCGCCGTCTGCCGCCACCAGTGCAGGTAGACCCGCAGCAGCAACGCGTTGTCGTACAGCATCTTCTCGAAGTGCGGCACGTCCCAGCGGTCGTCGACGCTGTAGCGAGCGAACCCGCCGCCGAGCTGGTCGTGCATGCCGCCGCGGGCCATCGCCTCCAGGGTCCGCTCGGCCATCCGCAGCGCCTCGGCATCGTCGACCCGAGCGGCCCGGCGCAGCAGGAACTCGCACACCATCGACGGGGGGAACTTCGGCGCGCGGCCGAAGCCGGCGTACCTCTCATCGAAGCTCTGTCGCAGCCCGGCGACCGCTTGGGTGCCGACCTCCTCGATGCTGCTGCTCGGCAGCTGCTGGGCCTTTCGCAGATGGCTGGCGACGTCGGCGCTGATCGAGGTGACCTCGTCGCGGCGGTCCCGCCACGCCGTCCAGATCGCCTCGAGCACCAGGCGGAACGACGGCATGCCGTGCCGCGGCTCCAGCGGGAAGTAGGTGCCGGTAAAGAAGGGCTCCCCGTCGGGCGTGAGGATGCACGTCATCGGCCAGCCGCCGTGGCCAGTCATGGCCTGCGTGGCCTCCATGTAGATCGCGTCGATGTCGGGCCGCTCCTCGCGGTCGACCTTGACCGAGACGAAGTGCTCGTTGAGGTAGTCGGCGGTGGCCTGGTCTTCAAACGACTCGTGCGCCATCACGTGGCACCAGTGGCAGGCGGCGTATCCAACCGACAGGAAGATCGGTACGTCGCGCTCCCGGGCCGCCGCGAACGCCTCCTCGCCCCACTCGTACCAGTCGACGGGGTTCTCGGAGTGCTGCTGCAGATACGGGCTAGTCGCCTCGCGGAGCCGGTGGGCGGTCGCCATCGTCATCCTCTTGGTCGACGTCGGAGCCGGGCACCCCTTCTGAGCCGCGGGCCGCTTCGGAGGGCGACTGGCCCGGCGACTGGCCCGGCGACTGGCTCGGCGGCATCTGGATCTTCCCTAACTGGGTGTTCATGCTGCGCCACAGCAGGAAGGTGACTACGGCCAGCCCGAGTACGAGCAGCAGCGCTCCATAGCCGGGCCGCGCGTCTTCCGGCTCTATCGCCAGCCAGCCAACGGAGGCCAACCAGCCCAACGCACCGGTCATACCCCAATGCTCTCGCGTCGGCCGTCGTAGGTCGCGGCGAGGTCGCGGATGCTGGCGAACAGGTCGTCCTCAGGGAGGTCGGTCGGCACCGCAGCGTCAGCCAACTGGAAGTCTTCGGTCGGCCACACCTCCTGCTGCACCTCCAGTGGCACCCCGAACCACCAACCGTCCGGGTCGATCTGGGTGGCGTGGGCGATCAGCGCCCTGTCGCGCACCGGGAAGTACTCCGCGCACGGCACCCTAGTGGTGACCCGTCGCTCGCGTTCGGCGTCAGCCTTCCACTCCTCGAGCCGCTCGGCGTACGGCGACTCGAGTCCTCGCTCGAGCATGGCCTCGTGCAGCGCGACCATACGTTCGCGGTTGAACGAGTGGTGGTAGTAGAGCTTCAGCGGCTGCCACGGCTCACCGGAACCGAGGTAGGCCTCCGGGTCGCCCGCAGCCTGCCAGGCGCGCACGGTGATGAGGTGACACATGACGTGGTCGGGGTGCGGGTAGCCGCCGTTCTCGTCGTACGTCGTGACGACATGCGGCCGGAACGACCTGATCAGGCGAACCAGCGGCTCAGCCGCGTCCTCCACCGGCACCGTCGCGAAGCAGCCCTCCGGCAGTGGCGGGGGCGGATCTCCCTCGGGGAAGCCCGAGTCGACGAAGCCGAGCCAGTCCTGCCGCACGCCGAGGATCTCGCGTGCCCGGTCCATCTCGTGGCGCCGGATCTCGGAGATGTTCGCCAGCACCTCCGATCGGTCCATGTTGGGGTTGAGGATGGAGCCACGCTCGCCGCCGGTGCAGGTGACGACGTGCACGTCGACGCCCTCGGCGACATACTTCGCCGTGCTGGCCGCGCCTTTGCTCGACTCGTCGTCAGGGTGCGCGTGCACGTGCATGAGCCGAAGTTGTTCGGTCACTCCTGGTCCTTACTGGTGTGCTGGCGGGCGGTCAGTTGGCGGCGCTGCCCGCGGCGGCAGCCGCTGGCGATGCTGTGAGCCACAATGGTGACACCGAAGGGCAACAGCACCTGAGGTGAGTCCATTCCGCTGGTGCGTTCCGAGTGGGCGACGGCGAGCGGCACTCCTCAGAAGGGCAGGCGGGTGAGCCTCCAAAGCACGGACGGTCCGCGGCAGTCGATGACCGAGCGGTACGGCGTCCCCTCGCCGCACCGCCGAGTCGTCACCGTCGTGCTGCTGAGCCTGCTCGTCGCCGCCTTCTTGGGCTGGCTGATTTGGGCTGCGGTCGACCACGCGTCGGCCCCGGCTGGGGCGAGGGTGCGCTCGTACGACGTCGTATCGCCGCACGAGGTCAGGGTGCTGCTCGACGTACACCGGCCGGAGAACGCTGTCCTGGTGTGCACGGTCACGGCTCAGGCGGTGGATTACTCAGTGGTGGGTGAGAAGATTGTGCGGGTCCCGCCGGGTGCGGAAGGCGACCTGACGGTGCGAGCGTCGATCACCACCGACCGGGAGGCAACGACCGCCGACGTCTCGGAGTGCTCCTGAGGATTCAGGTTTGCGGCGCCCAGGTGCCTTGTTGATAACCTCGTCTATTCCGCCCAGGGCGAACCGCTCCTTCGGCGCCCGCAAGCAAGGAGCAGAACCCGTGGCTCAGTCTTCCACCGAGAGCGTCGTCTGGCTGACGCAGGAGGCATATGACCGCCTCGGCGCTGAGCTGGAGCACCTCAAGGGCCCCGGCCGCGTCGAGATCTCTCGGCGCATCGCTGACGCCCGCGAGGAAGGCGACCTGCGTGAGAACGGCGGCTACCACGCCGCGCGTGAGGAGCAGAGCAAGACCGAGTCGCGCATCCGGCAGCTTGAGGACATGCTGAGCCGGGCAAGCGTCGGCGACACGCCGGTCAACGACGGCACCGTCGACGCCGGCATGGAGGTGACTGTCCGGTTCGCCGGGGAGTCCGAGACCGAGACCTTCCTGCTGGGCGCCCGGGAGGTGATGGCGCTCGACGACAGCGTCGAGGTTGGGGTCTACTCCCCGCAGTCGCCGCTTGGGTCCGCAGTGATCGGGAAGCGTCCGGGAGACACCGCGACCTTCACCGCACCGAACGGCAAGACCGTCGGGGTCGAGATCGTCGACGCGAAGCCCTTCGTCGCCTGACCCCCAGGGCGGACCCCTCCGCACACTCGACAAGTAGCTTGTCCTTCGCGGACCCCGGCCCGGCGCCCGGGCCAGGCGCTTGCCGCACACTCGACAAGTGACTTGTCCTTCGCGACCCCGGCCCACCTCAGGCAGAGGCGCTTGCCGCACACTCGACAAGTGACTTGTCCTTCGTTCGACCAGGCCGCAGCAACCCGGCCCCGAGATGCGCGAGGATGCTGTCGAGAAGGCGCCGCGAACTACGAAACCGTGACGGCGTAGCCGCATTCACGTAGGCGCTTCAACATCTCCTCGCGATGCGTTGAGCCGCGCATCTCCATCTGCAGCACGACTTCCACCTGGTCGAGAGGAAGCGTCTCCGAGGTCCGCTCGTGCACCACGTCGAGGACGTTCGCCTCGGCTTCACTGAGCTCATGCAGCAGGCAGGCGAGCGCACCGGGCCGGTCGGGGATGCGGCAGCGCACCGCCAGGTAGCGGCCCTGCGCAGCCATGCCGTGCCGGATCACCCGCATGAGCAACAGCGGGTCGATGTTGCCTCCCGACAGCACGGCGACGATCGGCCCTTTGAAGTCGTGCGGACTGTCCATCAGCGCTGCCACAGCGGCGGCACCCGCCGGCTCGACCAGGACCTTGGCCCGCTCCAGCAAAGCCAGCAGAGCGGTCGACAGCGACTCCTCTGAGACGGTGCGGATCTCGTCGACGTACGCCTGGACCGCGGTGAAGGGTACGTCGCCGGGCCGTCCCACGGCGATGCCGTCGGCCATCGTCATCATGCTTTCGAGCGCCACCGGCTCCCCAGCCTCGAGAGAGGCGGGGTAGGCCGCCGCCGACTCAGCCTGGACACCGATGACCGTGACGTCCGGACGCAGGGACTTCACGGCAGTGGCGATGCCGGCCAGAAACCCGCCCCCGCCGGTCGGCACAACGACGGTCTGCACGTCGGGGGTCTGCTCGAGGATCTCCAGGCCGCAGGTGCCTTGTCCGGCGATGATGTCGGCGTGGTCGAAGGGGTGGATCAGCACAGCTCCGGTACTGGCCTCGAACTCCCGCGCCGCGCACAGCGCATCCTCGATCGTGTGCCCGACGAACTCGACGTGCGCGCCGTAGCCACGGGTGGCACGCTCCTTCGGGAGCGGCGCGCCGTACGGCATGAAGACTGTCGACCGGGTGCCCAACACGGCAGCCGCCAACGCGACACCTTGGGCGTGGTTGCCGGCGCTCGCGGCGACGACTCCGCGGGCGCGTTCCTCGTCGGTGAGGTTGACGATGCGCAGGTAGGCGCCCCGGATCTTGAACGAGCCGGTGCGCTGGAGGTTCTCACACTTGAGCGCGACCTGCTGGTCGGTCATGGCGCTCAGCCAGCGGGATCCCTCCATCGGGGTGACGAGGGCGGTGCCCCGCAGCGTCTCGCGAGCGGCCTTGATGTCGGCGATGGTGACGGTCGGCCATGGCTCCGCTGCTTGGGCGCCCGCGGTGGCTCCCTCCAGCTCGGTCGCCCCGCCCAGCTCAGCGGCGGGCAACTCGGCGGGCGCCTTGGCATCCTCGGCCGGGGTGTTGGCATCCTCGGCTCGGGTGTTGGCATCCTCGGCCGGGGTGTTGGCATGCTGGGCGTGGCTCTCGGCTTCTTCGTACGCCGGATCCGTCCCCTCGAGAACACCCATGTCCGCAGCCTATGCCGCAGCATTGTCGGAAGGCGGTTGCTCACCAAGGAAGTGGGCTCCACTTGCCCGGGGGGCGACTATTTGCATGACTCATGCACATTGATATATGCTTGCGGCATGCAACAACTTCAGACTGATCAGGCGCCCGAGAGTCCCGAAGAGGCGGTGATCACGCTGCTTATGCAGGCAGGTCGCCGCCTCAGGACCCGCCACCCCGAGGACCAGGTCGACCCGTCGACGTTCCCCCTCGCCAAGCAGCTGATGTGCACCGACGCGATGCGCGTTTCCGACCTCGCGGCCAACATCGGACTCGACGCGTCGACCGTGAGCCGGCAGATCAAGCAGCTGGAAGACAAGGGAATCGTCGAGCGTACCGATGACCCCGCCGACGGCCGGGCCAGTCTGGTCCGGCTCAGCAGCCATGGCCGCGCCGTCATGCAGGCCGCCTTCCAACGTCGGTTCAAGCGAATCCAGGCAGTCCTAGAGCCGTGGAGCGAAGCGGATCGCGCCCAACTTCACCAGCTGCTCACCCGGCTAGCGGCCGACCTGGCCGCAGCCAACGACCAAGACACCGCCGACTTCCAACCCGAGACGGCAGCCCGGTGATGGCCGCAGCGGTGCAGACTCCTGACGAGCAGGGCTACCTCACCCACCGTCAGATCCTTGTCGTGCTGGGCGGCCTGATGGCCGGCTTGTTCCTCGCCGCACTCGACCAGTCGATCGTCGGCACCGCACTCCCCCGCATCACCAGCGAGCTCGGCGGGCTCGACAAGCTCTCCTGGGTCGTCACCGCCTACATGCTTACGTCAACGGCGTCCACTCCGCTGTGGGGCAAGATCTCCGACCTCTACGGGCGAAAGGTCATCTTCCAGGCCGCGATCATCGCCTTCCTGCTCGGGTCGCTGCTGTCCGGGCTCGCGCAGAGCATCAACGAGCTGATCGCGTACCGCGCGGTGCAAGGCCTCGGCGGAGGTGGCCTGTTCGCGCTGGCGCTGGCCACCATGGGCGACGTCGTACCCCCGCGCGAGCGCGGCCGGTACGGCGGCTACTTCGGCGCGGTGTTCGGTACGTCGAGTGTGCTCGGTCCCGTCCTCGGTGGCGCGTTCGCCGACGGTCCCGGTTGGCGGTGGATCTTCTTCATCAACGTGCCGATCGGCATCGTTGCGCTCGTCATCACCTCGGCGGCGCTCCGCATCCCACATGTGCGCCGTGACCACGTCATCGACTACTGGGGTGCCGCAACGATCGTGGCGGCTGTCACCTCGTTCCTGCTCTTCACGACCTGGGCCGGTCCCGATCACGGCTGGAGCTCCCCGTTGGCGCTCACGCTGGTCGCCGCGGGCGTCGTACTCACCGCACTGTTCATCGCGATCGAGGCCCGCGCCGTCGAGCCGATCATCCCGTTGGAGCTGTTCCGGATCTCGGTGTTCTCCACCAGCAACGTGTTCAGCTTCATCATCGGCTTCGCGATGTTCGGCGGCATCATCTTCTTGCCGCTGTACCTGCAGGTCGTCCAGGGAATGAGCCCGACCACGTCGGGCCTCGCGCTGCTGCCGATGGTGGTCGGCATCTTCTCGACCTCGATCTCGTCGGGCATCATCATGAGCCGCACCGGCCGCTACAAGTCCTTCCCGATCCTGGGCGCGAGCACCGTGATGGTGGCGCTGTACCTGCTGTCGCGGATGAGCGTGGACACGCCGTACTGGCAGGCCGCGCTCGCCATCTTCGTCTTCGGCGCCGGACTGGGGCTGACGATGCAGATCATCATCACCGTCGTGCAGAACTCCGTGGAGAAGCGGCACATGGGCGCCGCCACCAGCTCAGTGACGTTCTTCCGGATGATGGGCGGCACCTTCGGTGCAGCGGTCTTCGGCGCCATCTTGTCCAGTCGGCTTGCCACCCACCTCGTCGAGCAGGTCGGCGCCGGCGCCGCCGCGCTCGCCAGCAGCGACTCGATGACCAACAACGTCGAGAAGATCCAGCAGCTGCCCGAGCCGGAGCACGGCAGAGTGCTGCAGGCGTTCGCTGACTCATTGAACGACGTGTTCTTCTGGGCGATCCCGGTGGTGCTTGTCGCGCTGCTCGTGTCGTTCTTCATCAAGGAGCTGCCGCTGAAGGCCCGGGAGCCCGGCCCCGCAGAGCACGGTGACGCCGAGGAGGAGGTGGCGCTCGCGCACTAAGCGGGCACGCGCCATAGCCTCGACACCAGCGCATAGGCGGCGTCCGGGTGTTCCTCGGCAAGCAGGCCGGCAGCGGCGAGCACGTAGTCGCGGTCGACCACCAGCCGGGGCTCGCGCGGCATCAGCCAGCCGCCGTCACCTCCCTCTCCCGTGGCAGCCGCCAGGACCCTCGACGCGTCCACCGGCGTCGCGTGCCGCAGCACGCCGCCCGACCCGACCAGCAGGTCGACCTCCCGCAGGTCCTTGCCGGAGCGCTCCACCAGCCGACCGTCAGCGCCGAAGACCACCCGTTGCCGACCGGCATGCCGGCGTACGGCGAGCGCGACCGCAGCCGAGGCGATCTGCAGGTCCGCCGCCTGCTCGTCGCCGCTTCGGGGCACCATCGCGGGGTCGGCGCGCCGCCGTTCCGCCGCTGCCGACAGGCCGCTTGCCATCTCAAGGCCCGCCTCCTGCGCCGCCTCAACAGTCGGTACGGCGCTCCAGCGCATCCCGAGGTCGCCCTCGACGGTCCGGCTGACCGGCACGGTGGCGACCACCTCCCGGCCCAGTCCGGCGTGCTCAGGGTCGATCTCGACCACCGAGTGCACATCGGTGGTGGCGCCGCCGACGTCGACGACGACCACGTCTCCCGCGCCGGGCCGGTCGCGACCAAGACCAGCCGCTAGCAGCTCGACTGCGCGCAGCACTACGTCGGGCGTGGCGCCCTTGACCATCGCAGTGAAGTCCGCCCGGCTCGACAGGTGCTTGCCACCGATGACGTGGGCCAGGAACATCTCACGGATCGCCGCCCGGGCGCTGTCCGGACGCAGTACGCCGATCTGCGGCACGACGTTGTCGGCGACCACGAACGGCACTCCACCGCCCGACAACCGGGCGGTCACCTCGTCGGCCGCCTCGCGGTTTCCCGCAACCACGACCGGGCCGGTCCATTCGGCCGCGGCGAGGGCGGCGGCGTTCGCGAGCAGCACCTCGGCGTTACCGCCGTCGGTGCCGCCGACCAGCAGCACCACGTCGGGGCTGCTGTTTCGCAGGGCGGTCAGGTCGACGTCGTACGACGACACGTGCACGACGCGTCCACCGCTTGACAGCGCGACCCGGCGGCCCGCCTCGGCGGTGACCAGCTCCTCGTTGCCGACCACCGCGATCCGCAGTCCCCCGCCGGCCGACGAGCAGGCCAGCACGGGGACCTCAGCGCCCCCCGCCAGCGGCGCCAACTCGGCCCGCAGAGCGTCCCAGCCGTCGAGAATGTCGGTGTCGAGCGTCGTCGGGTGGCTCGCCGTACCGACGAAGGCGCCGCTTTCGGTGTCGACCAGAGCGGCCTTGGTGAACGTCGACCCGAAGTCGACGCAGTAGACCAAGCCCACGCTCAGCTGGCCAACGCCTGCTCGAGGTCGGCGAGCAGGTCATCAATTGACTCGATACCGACCGACAGTCGCACGAGGTCATCCGGCACGGCCAGCGGCGACTCGGCAACCGAGGCGTGCGTCATCGTCGCGGGCAGCTCGATCAGCGACTCGACACCGCCGAGGGACTCCGCGAGCGTGAACAGTTGGGCGCGGTTGCACACCTCGAGGGCCGCCTCGCGACCGGCGGCGAGGCGGAACGAGATCATGCCGCCGTAGCGCCGCATCTGCTTGCTGGCCACGACGTGACCGGCATGCTGCTCCAGCCCCGGGTAGAGGATTTTGCCCACGGCGTCGTGGCTCACCAGGAAGTCGACGATGCGCTCGGCGTTGTCGCAGTGCCGCTCCATCCGCACCGCGAGCGTCTTGAGCCCCCGCAACACCAGATAGGCGTCGAAGGGGCCCGCGGTCGCGCCTGTCGAGTTCTGGAACCTCGCCACCTCGTCACCGAGATCACGGTCAGCCGTGACGACGGCGCCGCCGACGACGTCGCTGTGCCCGCCGGCGTACTTGGTGGTGGAGTGCACGACCGCGTGCGCGCCGAGGGTGAGCGGCTGCTGCAGGTATGGCGTCGCGAACGTGTTGTCAACGACCAGCAGCGCAGAGTGGTGCTCCGCCACCTCGGCGAGCGCGGCGATGTCGGCGATCCCGAGCAGCGGGTTGGTGGGTGTCTCGATCCAGATGACCTTCGTGCGGCCGGGCTGCAGCGCGCCGACGATGGCGTCGACATCGTCGCCGGGGGCGGGGGTGTGGTCGAGCCCCCAGGGCGAGAGCACCTGGTTGAAGAGGCGGTAGGTGCCGCCGTACGCGTCGTGGGGGATCACGACGTGGTCGCCGGGTCGGCACACCACCCGCAGCAGGGCGTCCTCGGCCGCCATCCCGGAGGAGAAGGCGACAGCGCGGGCGCCCTGCTCGAGTGTCGCCAAGCATTCTTCGAGGGCGTGGCGGGTGGGGTTGCCGGTGCGGGAGTACTCGTAGCCGTTGCGCAGGCCGCCGACCCCGTCTTGGCGGTAGGTGCTGGTGGCGTAGATCGGCGTCATCACCGCGCCGGTCTGGTCATCGGCCGGCTGCCCGGCGTGGATCGCCTGCGTCTCGAACCCGTAGCTTCGCGTGTCGCCCATGACCACGCAGCCTAAGCGGGTCAGTCGGCCCACGGGCCGTTCGGGTCGAGCCGCCGTAGGGTTGGCAGCAGGTCAGGTTCCACCGGGTCGTCCAGCGCCTCGACCTCGCGCCAGGGCACCCAGGCAGCGCCGAGGTAGGCGTCCATCTCCTGGTCGACGCCCTCCAGCGGGATCGCCGCGCCGGGCCCCTTGAGCCGGCCCAGGAAGAACTCCTCATCGACGACCCAGCGGGCGCCGCGCCAGACGACGTCGCGGGCGACGTAGGTCGATGTCGCCGCCAGCTGCGGCAGCGGGAGGCTGGTCTCCTCACCCCACTCACGCACCACCGCCTCGAGCGGGGACTCACCCGGCTCGAGACCGCCGCCGGGCGGCTCCCACAGCTGGTGGCCGTCGAACGGATCGCGAAAGTGCAGCAGCAGCACCCTGTCCTCAGCGTCGAGGCACAGCATGCGAGCCGCGGGTCGCGACGTCGTGGGGAGGACCGGCAGGTCACGCAGGTAGTGGACGATGTGTTCGCCGCGGTGCTGGGTGCGCTCGCGTCCAGACCGCAGGAAGCCTTCCCGCTCGTAGAGCCGATGCGCTCCCGCGTTGGTCGCCTGCGTCCACAGCTGGGCGCGCGCGTACCCCCGGCGTACGCCGTGTGACAGCACCGCCCGGACCACCCGCCCGCCCAGCCCCTCGCCCCACCGGTCCGGACGGGTCACCACCGAGGAGATGTGCGCGAGCCCTGGCACGTTGTGCTCGCTGCGTCCGTCGTCGCCCCGAGCCGGCATCGCCACCGCAGCCGCCACCAGTTCACCGTCTCCGCCGTCGGCCCCAGCCCGGCCGCCGGGACCAGCGCGGCCGCCGTGATCAGCGCGGCCGTGGCCTCCCTCGAAGAGACCGACGCCGAACGCGTCGGGCCGCTGCAGGACCCCCGCGGCCTCGTGCAACGCCTCGAGACCGAGCTCTTCTCGGCGGAGGACCGTCGCGGCCTGCCACAGCGCAGTCAAGGCAGCGTCGTCCGCGGCCGTGAGTCGCTTGAGGAAAGCGGGCACCGATCGACCGTACCGCCGGTCGCGGGCAGCCACCTGCCGCCGTACCTGGGGAGGGAAGATGTCCAGATGACCACAGCGACCAAGGTGCCGGTGACCGTCGAGCACGACGGCGAGGAGCTCGACGCCGAGGACGCTTGGCATCTGGTGCGCAAGCACGGCCTCGGGCAGCTGCTGACCCAGTCGTTCCAGCGCTTTCGCTACGGCGACGGCTTCACCAACAGCCGCGCGGTTGGGTTGCAGATGGCGTTGTCGGTCGTGCCGTTCCTGCTGGCGCTGACCGGATTGGCCGCCGATATCGACGACGGTCGGATGGCTAACGTGGTCGCGCAGACCGTCAGCGCGCTGACTCCCGGGGCCGGCGGGGCGGCGGTGATGGGCGACGTCGTGCGTCCCGATGCGCGCGGCGAGGAAGCCGGCGAGCTGGCGCTGGGCTTCGGGCTCGCTTTCGCCCTGGTCTCGATGACGACCGCGATGGCCCAGATCGAGCGGGGCAGCAACCGGATCTACGGCATCCGCCGGGACCGCCCGGCTCTGCACAAGTACGGCCGCGCCGCGGTCATGACGCTGGTACTCGCCTTCCCTGTCGGGGTCGGCTTCCTGCTCCTGGTGGCAGGCGGCTCGCTCGGTGACGCCCTGACCGAAACCTACGGCTGGTCCCGCGCCGCTCACCTGTGGTGGGACGTGCTGCGGTGGCCGGTCGGCCTGGTGCTCACGACGGTCACCATCGCGGTGTTGCTCGACCACTCCCCCCGGCGCCGCCAACCCGCGCTGTCGTGGCTCGCCCTTGGGGCGGGCCTCGCTGTCGTCATGACGATGGCGGCGTCGGGCCTCTTGGCGGCGTACATCCACTACAGCGGCTCGTTCGGCAGCGTGTACGGCCCGCTCGCCGGTGTCATGGCCCTGCTGTTGTGGTGCTACCTGTCGTCGATCGCGCTGTTCTTCGGTACGGCGATGGCCGCCCAGCTCGAGGCACTCCGGTCGGGGGTGGCCGAACCGGTGCTGCCAGATCCGGGTCCGGCTTGAGCGGCCTGCGAGACTTCAGGTGACGCATAACGAGAGGAAGCCCCCGTGATCTTCAGCCGCACCAAGTCCGAGTTGCCGACGGCCGACAAGGCGCTGCCCGGACGTGACAGCCGCCCGTTCTCAGTGCCCGCGCGCCACGAAGTGCTCGGTACGCCGCTGGAGGGGCCGGTGCCCGACGGGTTCGGCGTGGCGGTGTTCGGCCTGGGGTGCTTCTGGGGTGAGGAGAAGACGTTCTGGCAGATCCCGGGTGTCTGGTCGACGTCGGTCGGTTACGCGGGCGGGGTCACCCGCCACCCGACGTACGAGGAAGTATGCGGCGGGCGCACCGGCCACGCCGAGGTGGTGCGGGTCGTCTTCGACCCGGCCAAGGTGTCCTACGCCGACCTGCTGAAGGTCTTCTGGGAACACCACGACCCCACCCAGGGCATGCGGCAGGGCAACGACCGCGGCACACAGTACCGGTCGGTCATCCTTACGACGAGCGCTGAGCAGCGGGAGGAGGCCGAGCGGTCGCGCGCGGCGTACCAGGCGCAGCTGACCAAGGCCGGCTACGGCGAGATCACCACCTCGATCCAGCCGCTCGACGAGTACTTCTTCGCCGAGGAATACCACCAGCAGTACCTCGCGAAGAACCCCTACGGCTACTGCCCCCTACACGCCACGGGCGTATCGTTCCCGCAATCCGTTTAGGCGCGCCTGATATCGTTAGATATCTAAGGGGTGATTTCAGTGACCGACGTCTTGATCCGGAACGTGCCAGAGGAAGATCTTGCTCGGATCGATGAACGTGCCGCTCGTCTCGGGCTCTCCCGTGGCGAGTATCTCAGGCGGCGTATCAGCCAGGATGCCGCCTGGGAGAAAGGACGCGTGACCGTCGCGGATCTGGAGCGAGCGGGCACACTCAGCCAAGATCTCCTCGATGACGAGGTCATGCGCCACGCGTGGTCATGACGCGGGTCGAGCGTTGGCTCATCGACAAGTCCGCGTACGCGCGGCTGGGCAGGTTCTCGGATGCTGCCGAATGGGCCGAGCGGATAGAACGCGGACTGGTTTACGTGACGACGCCCACCGTGCTTGAAGTCGGCTTCTCGGCAGATCCGCCGGGGACTGGACCGCAGTCGTGACCACGCCGCCGCTGTCCCTCATGCCGGTCGAGAACGCGACGCCTCTCATCGAAGCACGAGCCGTCGAAGTCCAAGGAGCCCTGGCGCGCCGCGGGCGCCACCGAGCACCAGCGGTCCCGGATCTGCTTGTCGCCGCCACGGCTGAGCTGGCCGGATTGACGGTGCTGCACTTCGACAAGGACTTCGACCTGATCTCTGAGGTGACCGGCCAAGCGGTCGAACGACTCTGCATGCCTTGAACCCACGACGGCATACCCTCACAACGCCGAAGCATCACCCAATACGCCGAAGCCTCACAACCAGCAGTAGTAGCACAGGTTCCAACAGCGGCGCGCGAGTCGTTGCGCCGGTTGCCCGCCTGCACCAAGGTAGGTAGCAACCGAACCCGCATCGAGGTCTAGGCGGACAGATGAGCGACACGACACTGCAACGGGATCACCGCGAGCCGGAGCTCAAGCGGGCGATGGGCCCCAAGCTCTTGCTGCTGTTCATCGTCGGAGACATCCTCGGCACCGGGGTCTACGCGCTGACCGGTGACGTTGCCGGCAAGGTCGGCGGCGCCGCGTGGGCGCCGTTCCTCGCCGCCTTCATCGTGGCGACGATCACCGCCTGTTCGTACCTCGAGCTGGTGACGAAGTACCCGCAAGCCGCCGGCGCGGCCCTCTACACACACAAGGCATTCGGCCTGCACTTCCTCACGTTCCTCGTCACGTTCGCGGTCATGAGCTCCGGC
This sequence comes from Nocardioidaceae bacterium, assembly GCA_030447865.1. GTDB lineage: Bacteria > Actinomycetota > Actinomycetes > Propionibacteriales > Nocardioidaceae > JAUJOE01. The sequence continues at coordinate 1,214,978 of JAUJOD010000001.1, read as the reverse complement.
ATCACCTCAGCGTCGACCGCCTCCGCCGCTTTCGCGAGCTTCCTCAACGACGGCTTCGACCTCGGCCTGGACACCAACAGCGGGACGACACTGCTGATCGCACTGAGCTTCATGGCACTCGTCGGATTGATCAACTACCGCGGGGTCAGCGAGAGCGTCCGGGCAAACGTCGTACTGACTCTGGTGGAGCTCTCGGGGCTGTTGATGATCATCTTCATCGGCCTGTACGCCCTGCTGCAGGGACGGGCGGACTTCACCGAGGTGGTGATCTTCGAGTCCGAGACGGGGAAGAGCGCGTTCTTCGCGGTCACCGCCGCCACCACCTTGGCGTTCTTTGCGATGGTCGGCTTCGAGGACTCGGTCAACATGGCCGAGGAAACCAGGGACCCGTCTCGGATCTTCCCCAAGATCATGTTCACCGGTCTTGGCATCACGGGGCTGATCTACGTGCTCGTGTCGATCACCGCCGTCGCCTTGGTTCCGGTCGGGAACCTCACCGACGACGATCGCGCGGAAGCGCTCGTTCAGGTGGTGGAGGTGGGGGCACCGGGGCTGCCGATGGGCGACATCTTCCCCTTCATCGCCATGTTCGCGGTCGCGAACTCCGCACTGATCAACATGCTGATGGCCAGCCGGCTGCTGTACGGCATGGCCAAGCAGGACGTGCTGCCGCGGACCCTCGGCCGAGTGCACCCCGAACGCCGGACGCCGTACGTCTCGATCGCGTTCACCACGCTCATCGCTGTCGGCCTGATCTCGTACGTCGTGCTGCGGCTGGACTCCGACGCCATCAGCCTCCTTGGCGGCACCACCTCGCTGCTGCTGCTCACCGTCTTCACGGTCGTGAACATCACGGTGCTGGTGTTGCGCCGTGACCGCGTCGACCACGGCCACTTCACCGCGCCGACATTCCTCCCGGTGCTCGGTGCCCTGCTGTGCGCCTTCATGACCGGCCCATGGGCGCGGGATGAGGAGCAGCAGCAGCAATACGAGATCGCCGCCTGGCTGCTTGCGGTGGGCATCGTGTTGTGGCTGCTGACGTGGTTCATCAACCGTGGAGCTCGGGCCAAGAAGACCGGCTTCCGCCACCCCGAGGATCTCAACGTCTGACGGCCCGGGTCACCTGTCGACGGCGGCCGCGGGTCTACAGCCGGTTGGAGCGGCGGGTCTACAGTCGAGGCATGCCCGCCCTTCGCGAATCGTCGCAGCGCGCCCTGCGCCGTACCCTCCTTGACCGCCAGTCGAAGCACCGCGTCCCCGGCGTCTTCGGTGCCGTTGTTCGCCACGGCAAGCTGCTGTGGAGCGACGGCGTAGGTGCCGCCGACCTTGACGACCCCGACACTCCCCCCGACGACGACACGCAGCACCTCATCGCCTCGATCAGCAAGACGTTCACAGCGGTGCTGGTCATGGCGCTGCGAGACGAGGGCAAGCTGAGCCTCGACGACACCCTCGACGTGCACATCCCGGAAACCGAGCACAGCGGCGTCACGATCCGTCAGATGCTCAGCCATGCGACCGGTATGCAGCGAGAACCTACTGGCGACGTGTGGGACACCTTGTCCTTCCCCGATCGCTCGGCGCTGGTGAAGGGCTGGAGCGAGGCGGAGCGGATCCTTCGGCCTCATCACCGGTGGCACTACTCCAACTTGTGCTACTCCATGCTCGGCGAGCTCGTCACCCGACTCGACGGCCGGGATTGGGTCGAGAGCCTGCAAGCCCGCATCCTCGACCCGCTCGAGATGTCGCGTACGACGCTTGGCCTGACCGGGCGCGCTGCGACCGGCTACTTCGTCCCGCCCTACAGCGACGTACCCGTGGTCGAGCCGGTTCTCGACATCGGCGCCATGGCGGGGGCCGGCGGGCTGGCGAGCACCGCGCGCGACCTGGCTACCTGGGCGGGGTTCTTGGCCAAGCCCGTCGACGAGGTGTTGAGCGCCGACACGGTCGAGGAGATGTGCCAGCCGCAGATCGTGGCGGACCTCGACCGCTGGGAGCTCGCCTGGGGCCTCGGCCTCATGCTGTTGCGAGCCGATGACCAGGTGTACGTCGGCCACACCGGCGGCATGCCCGGTCACATCACCGGGCTGTTCGTGCACCGCGACTCCGCCACCGGTGGCATCTGCCTGATGAACGCCACGTCAGCGCCTGACCCGGCCCCGTTGGCGGTGGAGCTCGCCGGCTACGTGCTCGAGCACGAGCCGGCGGAGCCGGAGCCGTGGCGTCCGGGCACCGACGTGCCCGCCGAGCTGACCGGCGTGTTGGGGCGCTGGTTCTCGGAAGGCCAGGCCTACACGTTCAGCGTGCGACAGGGGAAGCTCGAGGCCCGTGCTGAGGCGGCCCCGGCGCACAAGCCGCCTTCGGTCTTCGCGATGATCGGGGACGACGTGTACCGCACGGAGTCGGGGCGCGAGCAGGGTGAACTCCTGCGCATCACCCGCGACGCCGACGGCACCGTGACCAAGATGAACTGGGCGACCTACCTCGTCACGCGGGAGCCGTTCGCCTTCGGCGAGTGGCTCGAGAGCAGCTGACCGCCTGACAGGTAAACAAGGTCCCACCATCTTGCGCTTTCTTTACACCCGTTGGGGGCGGATGGCCTCAGGTGACCAACTCGACAAGCTACTTGTCGTTCCCGGCAAGGAGTCGCAGCGCCGGGCCCGGGCCGGGCAGGGCCGCCGGGTCTCGGAAGCGCCGAGCCGTGGCTGGGCGGGGCCGCCGGGGACTCGAAGCGGCGTCAAAGAGCGAAGCGAAGCCGCAAGAGCCACGGCGGCCCGGCCCGTCCACCCGGATCACCAACGTGCCGGCCACCGGGCTAAGTGGGGGGACCGGCCGCAATGCGCCGGCGTAGCTCGGCGAGACCCTTCTCGCCGCGTTCGATGCCCCACCAGCTCTCCACCCACCAGGTGACGCCCGCGTCTGCCCACGCTGCCGAATCGGCGGGATCGGTCGCCTCCCACTCGCCGGTGCTGTCGGCCTCGAGTACGACGTCGTACCCCTCCATCGGCAAGCCCGCCGCCGCCCGCAGCGCTCGCACCGGCTCGACCACGGCGGCCATCTCCTCAGGGCTGCGGACCTTGCCGCGGTGCTCCCCGTCGATCACCTGCGGCAGCAGACCGTCCCACTTCGCCGCCCGGGCCAGCGATGGCTGTGACTCCCGGCCGGCCACCGCAGCTCCCACCACCCAGACCGGCGGCCGCGGCTGCTGCACCGGCGGATCGGGCAGCATGAAGTCGGTCGGAGCAGCGGAGTAGTGCGTGCCGGTGAACGAGAAGGGCTGCCCTCGCATCAGCCCGTCGTAGATGGCGAGGCACTCGTCGAGCTTCTCGGCGCGAACGCGCCTACCCTCGTCGGGCTCGAACGCCGTCCAGCCCTCATGGAGGGCGCCCAGACCTGCAGACAGGATCGTGCGGCCGCCGCTCAGCCGGTCAACCGTGCCAACCCGTGTCGCCAGGTCCCAAGGGCGCACCCGCGACACGGGCGTGAGAAGGGTGCCGAGCTTGATCTTGTCGGTGACCATCGCCGCTGCCGCGAGCGACACCCAGGCGTCCACTCCCCAGAGGGCTTCCCAGGTGAAGATGCCATCCCAGCCGTGGCGCTCGCCCAGCTCAGCGAGGTCTGCGAAATCGCGCGCGTCGGCGTACGGAACGACGAAGCCGAATCTCACCCCGTCACCTTACGAGCGCCCACCGACAGGCGCGCCAGTTGCCACGACGTGTCAGAACGTAGTGCCGCTCTAGGTCCAATGGCGACTGACAAGTCCAGATGATGTCGCCAGGGCGAACGGCGTGGTGCTGGCGCGGCAGCACTCCACTGGTTAGGTTGGGGCATGACCGAAGCGGCGACAGCTGCGACCCCGGCGACCGACACCGACGCGCTCGTCGTACTGACCGGTGTCAACAAGTGGTTCGGCGACCTGCACGTGCTGAAGGACATCAACGTCACCATCGGCCGCGGAGAAGTCGTCGTGGTGATCGGGCCCTCGGGGTCGGGCAAGTCCACGCTGTGCCGCGCGATCAACCGGCTGGAGCCGATCAACGAAGGCGAGATCCGCCTCGACGGCGTACCCCTGCCGGCTGAAGGCAAGGGACTGGCGAAGCTGCGGGCTGACGTGGGCATGGTATTCCAGTCGTTCAACCTGTTCGCTCACAAGACAGTGCTCGACAACGTCATGCTCGGACCGGTGAAGGTACGCCGACGTAACGCCGGTGAGGCGAAGAAGCAGGCGCTCGCCCTGCTTGAGCGGGTGGGCGTCGCGGAACAGGCCAACAAGTACCCCGCGCAACTCTCCGGCGGCCAACAACAGCGGGTGGCAATCGCCCGGGCGCTCGCCATGCAACCCAAGGTCATGCTGTTCGACGAGCCCACATCGGCGCTCGACCCGGAGATGATCAAGGAAGTGCTCGACGTGATGGTCGAGCTGGCCCAAGAGGGCATGACGATGGTCGTCGTCACCCACGAGATGGGATTTGCCCGTACGGCGGCCAATCGGGTCATGTTCATGGACGAAGGCAAGATCCTCGAGGAAGCACAACCGCAGGAGTTCTTCACCAGCCCAAAGACCGATCGCGCCAAGGACTTCCTTGGCAAGATCTTGACGCACTAGCGACGCCGCAAGACCAACACACCACCCAGGCGCCCGACTTCCTCGGGCCCGCAGAGGAAGAGGAACCAACGCATGAGATTGCTGAAGACAAGAGCCCTCGCTACGGGGGCGGTGCTGGCACTGTCGCTCGCCGCCTGCGGCGACGACGCTGGCACGGGAGGCGGCGACAGCCACATCGAGGTCGAGGTTGCCGAGAATCCCGAGTTCCCTGAAGGCAGCACGATGGCCAAGCTGGCCGAGGCGGGCGAGATCACGATCGGTGTGAAGAAGGACCAGCCCGGCATCGGCTTCGAGGTGCCGGGTGAGGACATCCCCGAGGGCTTCGACATCGAGATCGGCCGCATCATCGCCGGCGCCCTCGGCATCGATGACGGCGGCATCACGTGGAAGGAGACGATCTCCGACAACCGGGAGCCGTTCCTGCAAGAAGGTGAGGTCGACATCGTAGCGGCGTCGTACTCGATCACCGAAGACCGCCGCAAGGTAGTGGGCCAAGCCGGCCCGTACTACGTCACCGGCCAGCAGCTGCTGGTCCGGGAGGAGGACAAGGACACGATCACGAGTCCTGAGGACATGAAGGGCATCAAGGTCTGCTCCGTCGAGGGCTCGACGTCGCTGGAGACCGCTGAAGTCGAGTACGGCGCCGCCCCGGTGCCGCTGCCCACCTACTCCGAGTGTGTTGACCAGCTGGAGAACGGCACAGTCGATGCGGTCACGACCGACGGCGCCATTCTGCTCGGGTATGCAGCAGAGAACCCTGACGAGCTCGAGGTGGTCACCGAGCCGTTCAGCGAAGAGCGCTACGGCATCGGTTACCAGAAGGACGACACCGAGATGTGCCAGTTCATCAACGACACGCTTGAGCAGTCCTTCGAGGACGGCACTTGGGCGGCGGCTTTCGAGGCCACGCTGGGCGAGGCCGGGGTTGAGACTCCGGAGCCGCCAGCGCTCGACCCCTGCGAGTAGCAGCCCTAAGCGGGCCTGGCCGAAGGCACATGTTCACCGTGATGGCGGTCGGCACCTCCCGCGTCGGCCGCCATCCCCGAACAGGACGGGGAGGTGAGGGCGGCACATGCAGGTGCTGATCGACAACTTCGACCTGATCTTGGCCGGCTTCGTCAAGACGCTGTGGTTGCTGTTGTTTGCTGGCCTGATCGCGTTGGTCCTCGGGACGGTCTTGGTAGCTATGCGAGTGTCGCCTGTCGCGATCATGCGACTGACCGGCACGGCGTACGTCAACCTGGTTCGCAACACGCCGTTGCTGCTGATCTTGTTCATCTTCTCTTTCGGGCTCCCAGACGTCGGCTTCGCCTACGAGGTGAACAACTACTTCAACTTCTTCTTCATCGCCGCCACTACTGGGCTCGGGCTCTATACAGCCGCCTTCGTGTGTGAAGCCCTGCGGTCAGGCATCAACTCGATCCCGGTGGGTCAAGCCGAGGCGGCCCGGGCGATCGGCATGCCGTTCGCCCAGTCGATGCGCGCGGTGATCCTGCCCCAAGCGTTCCGTGCTGTCGTGCCGCCGCTGACCAGCACCTACATCGCGCTGGCCAAGAACACCAGTGTGGCGCTGGCTATCGGCGTGACCGAGGCTGCCTTCATCATGAAGAAGCTCAACAACAACTACGCCACGGCTCGGTGGCCGATCTTCTTCGGCTTCGCGCTTGGTTACATGATCATCGTGTGGGGTATAGCTGCCCTTGGTGCGCTGGCTGAGCGGCGGGGGGCTCTGCAGCGATGAGCGCCGTTCTCTTTGACATACCCGGGCCGCGCGCCCGACGGCGTCACCTCACCCTCACAGTCCTGTTCGCCGCCCTGCTGGTGGCGATCGCCTGGTGGGCGGTGCAGCGACTGCGCTCCGAGGGGGTGCTGAGCGCTGAGGTATTCAACGACACCTTCCAGAACACCAATATCCAGTTCCTGCTCGAGGGCTTCGTGGCAACCCTGAAGGCGGCGGCCCTTGGCATTCTCGGGGCCATCGCCTTCGGAGCCGTCTTCGCCGCCGGCAAACTCAGCGATCACCGGTTTATCCGCTGGCCGTGCACTGCTGTCATCGAGTTTTTCCGGGCGGTACCTGTCGCCCTGCTCATCATCGGCATTTGGTTCGGGTTCAAGGAAACGATCGGCACGCTGATGTCGGTCGTCGCCGCGCTCGTCCTGTACAACGGGTCGGTCCTGGCCGAGGTCTTCCGCGCCGGCATCAACGCCGTCCCCAGAGGCCAATCGGAGGCAGCCTACGCACTGGGCATGCGCAAATCCGCGGTGATGACCATCATCTTGATGCCCCAAGCGGTCCGCTACATGCTCCCGGCCATCATCAGCCAGTGCGTGATCGTCCTGAAGGACACCTCGCTCGGCTACTTGGTCTTGTACGACGAGGCGGTGCGCTACGCCAAGCAAGTCGCTCAGTTCGTCGACAACGGAGCACTGCTGGTTTATGGCACGGTGGCGCTGGTGTTCATCGTCATCAACTACGCCTTGTCGAAACTCGCGGCGTATCTCGAACGGCGGCTCGCCGAGCGAGGGCAGCAGTCAACCGCCGAAGCTCCGGCCAGCGCTACCGCCACAGCTGGTGCCGGAGCCGGCGGCGGCCTCGGCGCTCGCCCCGTTGGCTCAGGGGTTGACACCGGCGCCTAAGCACCTGCGCCGCTTCGGAGTTGTCAGAACGTGCTCGACCTATAGACCGACTGGAGTCTGACAACTCTCGACGGGCTTCGGAGTTGTCAGAACGTGCTCGACCTATAGACCGACTGGAGTCTGACAACT
>JAUJOD010000001.1:482908-1207506 GCA_030447865.1 Nocardioidaceae bacterium | reverse complement strand
CTCGAGGGGGGTGCGGGGGTCAGGTGGAGGCGATGAAGCCGAGCAGGTCTTGACGGGTCAGCACACCGACCGGCTTGCCGTCGTCCTGGACCAGCACCGCGTCGGCCTCCTGCAGCCGCTCCACCGCCGCCGACACCGGCTCACCTGAGCCGATCACGGGCAACGGTTCGGCCATGTGGTCCTCGACGCGGTCGGTGAGCCGGGCCTTGCCGCCGTACAGCGCATCGAGCAGGTCGCGTTCACTGACCGCACCCGCCACCTCGGCGGCCATCAGCGGTGGCTCGGCGAGTACGACGGGCAGCTGCGACACGGCGTACTCGCGCAGGATGCCGATGGCCGCCGCGATTGTCTCGTTCGGGTGGGTGTGCACCAGGTCGGGCAGCCGGTCACCCTTGCCGCGCAGCACGTCGCCGACGGTGAGCTCGGCCGGCTGGGCGAGGAAGCCGTACTGCGCCAGCCACGCGTCGTCGAACACTTTCGTCAGGTAGCCGCGCCCACCGTCGGGCAGCAGGACGACGATCACGGCGCCGGGGTCGTCGAGCTCGTGCGCCAGCCGAATCGCCGCAGCCGCCGCCATGCCGGACGACCCGCCCACCAGCAGCCCCTCCTCGCGAGCCAACCGGCGGGTGGTGAGGAAGGAGTCGCGGTCCGACACCGGGATGATCCGGTCGGCGATGGTGCGGTCGTAGGCCGCCGGCCAAAAATCCTCCCCGACGCCCTCGACGAGGTAGGGCCGCCCCGAGCCGCCTGAGTACACGGAGCCCTCTGGGTCAGCACCGACGACCTGCACCCGGCCGCCAGACGCCTCCTTGAGATAGCGGCCGGCGCCGCTGATCGTCCCGCCCGTCCCGACGCCGGTGACGAAGTGCGTCACCCGGCCCTCGGTCTGCCTCCAGATCTCCGGCCCCGTCTGCTCGTAGTGGCTGAGCGGATTGTGCGGGTTGGAGTACTGGTCGGGCTTCCAGGCGCCGTCGATCTCGCGAACCAGCCGGTCCGAGACGGTGTAGTAGCTGTTGGGGTGCTCCGGTGCCACGGCGGTCGGGCAGACGACGACCTCTGCGCCGTACGCCTTGAGCACGTTGCGCTTCTCCTCGTTGACCTTGTCGGGGCACACGAACACGCAGTGGTAGCCCTTGGCCTGCGCGACGATCGCCAGGCCGACCCCGGTGTTGCCGGATGTGGGTTCGACGATGGTGCCGTCGGGTCTGAGCTCGCCGCTCGCTTCGGCCGCCTCCACCATGCGCAACGCGATCCGGTCCTTCACCGAGCCGCCGGGGTTCAAGTACTCGACCTTGGCCAAGATCAGCGGCCGGGCCTCGTCAGTCGTCCGGCTGAGCCGAAGCAGCGGGGTGTTGCCGACGAGGTCCAGCAGGGAATCCACGTAGTCCACGTCCACAGCCTAGGCTCGCAACGCACAGCAGGTTGCGCCACAGCACCCTAAAGTGGACAAGCCCGGACGTAAGGAGGACCGATGAGCAAGGCTCGTGCAGCGCGCAGGTTGGCTGCTGCTGCCGCCTTCGGCGGAGGCGGTCTGGGCCTGTTCGGTGGTTCGGTGTACGGCGTCCTGACAGCGCAGGCAAAGATCGCCCGGCGACGCATCGGCGCCTTCGTGGAGGCTCCCCCCGACCCCACCGGTCTGTACGGCGCGACGCTGCGCGGCCCGGCTCTGCGGGTTGCGGTACTCGGCGACTCCGGGGCCGCGGGATACGGCGCCAGGTCCGCCCAAGAGACATTCGGAGCCTTCCTGGCGACCGGTGTCAGCGACGTCGCCCGCCAGCCGGTGTACCTGCACAGCGTCGCGGTGGTGGGCGCTCGGACGTCGCATCTGGAAAAGCAGATACCGCTGGCTCTTGCCGGGCGGCCCGATGTCTGTGTGTTGATCATCGGCGCCAACGACGTCACCCACCGGGTGCGCCCGTCCGACTCGGTCCGCTTTCTCCAAGACGCCGTAGCGACGCTGCGTGCAGCCGGCCCGGAGGTCGTGGTAGGCACCTGCCCCGACCTGGGCACTGTTCGCCCCATCGCTCCACCGCTGCGCCAGGTGGCCCGCCGCTGGAGCCGGCTGCTGGCGGCAGCCCAGACGATCGCGGTGGTGGAGGCTGGCGGCAGGTCCGTGTCGTTGGGCACGATCTTGGGCCCAGAGTTCGCCGCAGCCCCGTCGGACCTGTTCGGACCCGACAGGTTCCACCCCTCGCCGGCGGGTTACCGGAGCTGCGCCGCCGCGATGCTGCCGACGGTCGCGGCGGCTGTGGGCGTCGTACCAGCTGATGAGCCCGAGCCCGAGGCCGCGCGCGGTGAAGGTGTGCTGGCCATCGCCACCGCCGCCGCGGAGGCCGTGGAGACGACAGGTAGCGAGGTGTCGCGTGCTGATCTGGCCGGCGCGGAACACGGTCCGCGTGGGCGGTGGGTGCTGCTTCGACACCGCCGCCGCCGTGCGATCCCCCCTGTGAGCGACGTTGACAGCGAAGCGGACGCTGTCGGGGCCGCGGCCGATGGCGTAACAGCCGTTGAGTTGCAGGAGAAATAGCCGCAAGGGTTGTCTGCGTCGTGGTCATGCGGCAGGCTCAGTTTCCACTAGACACCTGCTCGTGAGCCGGAGGTAACCATGGCCTTACACCACTCCGAAGAGACGCATCAGATGCTGGTCGCGCGGGTACCCGATGCGACCGGACGTCCGCTTTCTGAGTGGTTTGGCCAGCTTGAGAACGGCCCCGGTCTGCTCCGGTTCGACGACCGCGTGCGGTGGCTGCGTGACGAGTTCGGTCTGGCGCACGGTCATGCGACAGCGATTGTCCACGAGCACGACTTGGTGCGGGCGGCACACCGCCGCGGCTTCGAGTAAGCGCGGGACGGCCCCCGGATCGCTCCGGAGGCCGTCTCGGGGTGCTTAGCGCGCTGGTTAGTTGTCGCTCTGCATGATCGCGAGGATCCGCAGCAGGTTGATGTAGATCCAGATCAGCGTCACGGTGAGCCCGAACGCTGCGCGCCAGGACTCCTGCTCGGGCAGTCCGGCTGCGACACCCTTCTCGACCATGTCGAAGTCGAGGATGAGCATCAGCACACCGATGCCGAGCCCGACGAAGCTCGTGATGAGGCCCAGTCCGCCGAAGTCGACGAAGCCGATCGAGTTGCCGAACAGGCTGAGCATGAAGTCAAACATCACCACGATGAAGAATCCGAACATGGCGATCGTGACGCCCTTGCGGAACTTGGCACTCACCTGGATGTTGAAGAACTTGTACGCTGCGAGGGTCGCGACAAAGGCAGCCGTGGTGCCCAACACCGCTCCGGGTACGACGCCGCGGTACAAGCCCTGGAACGTCTCACTGATGGCGCCGAGGAAGAGCCCCTCGAGCACGGCGTAGGCGATGACCAACGCGGGGTTGACCTTGCGCATGAAGGAGACTGCGAAGGCCATGCCGAGCCCTCCGAAGGCGCCGACCAGCCACGCCATGCCGAGGAGCTCGTTCGGCATCAGCACCCACGTCGCAGCGGCGCTGGCGATGACGACAAAGAGGGAGATGGCGGTACGCGAGACGACCGAGTCGATCGTCATCGGCTCCTGGACGCCGGGCTCGGTGGGGTACTGCCACGTCGACGGGTCAGCGGACGGAGGGGGCGGCAGCTGGCCGTAGCCGGCGTAGCCCTGCCCACCCGCAGGGAAACTGGGGGATCCGTAGGCCTGGGCCGTGCTGCCGTTGAAGCCTTCAGCCCTGGCGAACACCGGGTTGCTGCTCTGCATGGGTTGACTCCTTATTACACCTAGCTCGTTGCCCTGGTGACGCATCCAGTCTACTGGAACCGGCGACTCAGTTAAGGCCCTTGCTCAGCCTTGAGTTCCTGCTCAAGGTCAACGATGCGTGCCACGAGGTCCCTGACCTGCTGGTTGTCAGTGTGGTCTCCAACGTTCGTAAGTTGGTGCAGCTCAAGGATGGCCTCGGCGTAGGCAATCGACGTCGGTGTACGAGACCGGCCGGAGATCTGGTGCATGAGAAGGTAAATGTCAACCTTCGGGAGGTCCACCGGGTCTAGGCAGTATCCCTTGCCATCGGCGTACTCCGCGAAGTAATCGCAACCGCGAACGACACCTGTCGTGATCGGAGTCAGACCCAGCGCCTCGCCCACTGCCTTGCCGGTCAGATCCTCCACCGGCGCCGTTGGCTCACTCATCGGCTGACTAGCGGGCGGAACGACATCAGGCTGTTGGTTCGCGGATCCTAGGTGTAGACCACCGACTGCTGCTGTAGTCGCGACGGTGACTGCCGCGACACCGGCTGCCGCGGCGGCGTACAACCGGGCGCGCCGCTGTCGTGCCGCCCGCACCATAATGTGATCGACCGATCCCGGTTGCGCCGAGGTCGCAACTCTGCGCATGGTCGACGCGATCAGCTCATCAGTTTCCATGGTCTGCACTCCTCAGCTGTGGAGCCGGGCGTGGGGTCCGTTCGGCCGATTCGGCTGCCGCTGCCTGGCGAAGGGAATCGCGTCCACGACTCAGATGTGTCTTTGCCGCACTCATCGAACAGTCGAGCACAAAGGCGATGTCGCGAACGGACAGGTCTTCGAGATAGGCGAGCGTCACCGCAGCGCGCTGCTTCCACGGGAGCCGCTGCAGCGCGACATCGAGCCATTCATCCAGGTTCTCCTGCCCCAGCTCACTGCCCTTGTCGCTCCGATCCGGGACGGACGCCGTGAGGACTTCGCGGCTGAGCCGCCGCAGGCGATTGTGGTTGAGGTTGACCACGCACCGCCGGGCGTACGCGCCGGGATTGCGGTCGGCGTCGATCCGTTGCCAATGGCGACTAACTTGGATCAGCGTGTCTTGCGTCAAGTCCCAAGCGTCGTGGTCGTTGCCGCAGAGCAGGCGCGCGAGTCCCAGCAACCTCGGCATTTCTGCCCGCGCGAACGCGTCAAAGGACGACAACACTCCACTCGGCTCCGTCAGCATCGGACCTTCTGCTCTTAATACACATCCGGAGGCCGCTCAGGTCTACACGGCGGAGGAATGGTACGGCGCAGAAGAGTGGTCGGCACACAACATCAACTCAGAACGTGGTGCCCCCGGTGGGGCTCGAACCCACACTGAGCGCCTTTTAAGGGTGCGTCCTCTGCCAATTGGGATACGGGGGCCAGCGGTCTCATCGTAGGGGCGGAGCCCTTACGCGGCCGCGCGGCGGAAATCGTCCTTGGGGTGCTGCAGCGACCCGAGCGAGACGACGTCGCGGCGGAAGAACAACGCCAGCGTCCAGTCAAGCACCACCCGCACCTTCTTGTTGAAGGTCGGCATCCGGCTCATGTGGTAGGTGCGGTGCATGAACCAGGCCGGGTAGCCGCGCAGCTTGACGCCGTACACCTGGGCGACTCCTTTGTAGAGCCCCAGGCTCGCCACCGACCCGACATGCTTGTGCTTGTACTCCTCCAGCGGCTCACCGCGCAGCGACCGGACCATGTTGTCGGCCAGCACCTTGGCCTGGCGTACGGCGTGCTGAGCGCTCGGCGAACAGAACTGACCCGGGGCGGCGGTCAGGTCGGGCACCGCGGCGTTGTCGCCGGCCGACCAGGCGGAATCGACGCCTTGCACCTGCAAAGTGGGCAGGGTCCGAACGCGGCCCTTGTCATCGAGCGGCAGGTCGCTGGCCGCGAGCACCGGGTTGGCCTTGACTCCCGCCGTCCAGACGATCGTGTCGGCCTCGAACGTGTCGCCGTCCGACAGCACGACGTTCCGGTCGACGCACGACACCAACCGCGTGTTGAGCCGGACCTCGATGCCTCGCTCGGTCAACCGGTCGACGGTGTAGCGGCCCAAGTCGGGCCCGACCTCGGGCAGGATCCGGTTGGCGGCCTCGACGAGCACGAAGCGCAGGTCGGCCTCGCTGATCGTCTCGTAGTAGCGAGTCGCGAAGCGCGCCATGTCCTCGATCTCGGCCAACGCCTCGACACCGGCGTACCCGCCGCCGACGAACACGAAGGTCAGCGCCTTGCCCCGCGTCGCGGAGTCCTGCACCGAAGCGGCGACGTCGAGCCGGTCGAGCACGTGGTTGCGCAGCGAGATGGCCTCCTCGATCTGCTTGAACCCCATCCCGTGCTCGGCGAGCCCCGGAATCGGCAGGGTCCTCGCCACCGACCCCACCGCGACCACCAACTCGTCATAGCCGAGGTCGTAGGGCCCGCCCGCGAGCGGCTCAACCCGGATCGTCCGGGCGGCGTGGTCGATGGCGGTGATGCGCGCGGTGATGACCTCACAACCGTCGAGCGTCTTGCGCAGTGGTACGACGACGTGGCGAGGCTCGAGCGAGCCTGCAGCCGCCTCCGGCAGGAACGGCTGGTACGTCATCGCCGACCGCGGGTCGATCACGGTGATGCGGGCGTCGCCTCGCTGTAGCCGCTTCTGCAGCCCGAGCGCGGTGTACATGCCGACGTACCCGCCGCCAGCGATCACAATGTGAGGAGTGCTCATGAAATCGAGCCTACTCCCCTCGTGAAAGTTTTCACAAGCCCCTGAGGCAGTTCGGCTGGACTTGACGCCGCACTGCTCGGCCGGGACACCGCACCCCTCGGCGGTGAGCCGGACCGCCTAGGGGGCCAGGGACCCCTGCCCGCGCGAAAGACAAGCTACTTGTCGAGTCCGAGGCGGCCGCCTTTCTGCGCCGCGCCTGCTTGCGCCGCACTGCCGTTCCGCCCAGGCTTGCGCCGCATTTGCAGTTCTGCGGAGGGGCATCCCGGCGCCCCCGTTGGCCCGTGCATTACTCGCCCTTCTTTGCAGTTGGTTGAGGGCACCTGGCGCCGGGGATACTCCAGGAACCAGCGTGCGAGGCGCGGCAGATCAGCGAGTCGAGTGACTGCCGGCGTTGGTGCCAGTCAACCGAGCGGTCTGGACGAGTCACTGGCGGCGTCACCGGCGGCATCGGTGCGGCTCAACCGGGCGGCCTCCCCCAGCACAGCGTCGAGCATCGGCTCGGTGAGCTTGCCCGTGAAGGTGTTCTGTTGGCTGGGGTGAAAGCACCCCAACACGGAGACGCCAGCACCGCTCGCCCCTGCCGCGCGCACCACCTCGAAACGCGATCCATGGCCGAAGCGGGGCCGCGGCCTCGGTATGGCAAGTCCCAGACGAGCCAGCGAACGGGCAACTGAGTCCCAGGCGTACGAGCCAAGGCACACGATCACCCGCGCACTGGGCAGCACCTGACCGATCTCGGCGTCCAGCCAGGGGGCACACGTGTCCCGCTCGAACGGTGTCGGTTTGTTGTCCGGCGGGGCGCAGCGTACGGCGGCCACCATGCGCGTGTCGATCAGCGCCTGCCCGTCCCCGGCGTGCTCGCTCGTTGGTTGAGCGGCCAGGCCGACCCGGTACAGGGACGCGAACAGCCAGTCACCCGACCGGTCGCCGGTGAAGATCCGGCCGGTGCGATTGCCGCCGTGCGCAGCAGGCGCCAGACCGACAACGAGCACGGCAGGGTGCGCGCTTCCCCAGCCGATGATCGGGCGACCCCAGTACGGCTGATCGGCGAACGACCTCCGCTTGTCAACGGCAACCGACTCCCGCCAGGCCACCAGCCGCGGGCAGGCGCGGCACACCGAGATCGCGGCCCCCAGCTCCTCGAGACCTGGACCCGCGACAGCCAGGCGACGCACATCGTCGGACGTGTGCGCCTGCGGCGTCGCTGCGGTCGCCGGGTCACCCGGCCAGCCGGTCCCGGCCGGCACGGGACTCGGGAACGGCTGCCCAGTAATCGGGTGCGGCAGGTCGGTCACGTCACCTGCTCTTGACGGTTCACACGCTGGTCTCCACCGGGCTCGGCTAACGAGCCAGCCAGCTCGACCGGCGAGCCAGCCCGCTCGACCTGCGAGGGGGCGAGCGACCAGGCGATCCCGTCCAAGATGTCGTGCTCCGATGCGACAAGCTCGGTCAGCCCCAACCGGCGTACGACGCAGCCGAGCACCAGCGCTCCGCCGCCGATGACATCGGCGCGACGGGGGTGCATGAACGGCAGCGCTTTGCGCTCCGCCACCGACATGCGCACGATCCGATCGACGCACCGGACCAGGTCAGCCGTGGGAATGCGCGCGCGGTGAATCCACCCGCGGTCATAGCGACCCAGGCCGAGCGCCATCGCCGCCAGCGTGGTGATCGTGCCGGCAACTCCGACCAGCGTGCGCACCTCACCGAGCGGCAGCCTCAGCCGCCCGAGCGCCGCCTCGACGTCGGCCTCGACCGCGGCCACCTGCCGGGCTGTCGGTGGATCGTCGTGAAGATGCCGCTCGGTCAGTCGCACGGCGCCGACGTCCATCGACTCACCGCGAATTCCCGGTCCGCCCGCGTCGCCGCTGGTCACCAGCTCGGTCGAGCCGCCGCCGATGTCGAGGACTGCGAGCGGTTCGGGAAAGGCCGGGTCACCTCTCAGCCCGCGGGTGGCGCCGTCGTACGTCAGCCAAGCCTCCTCGTCGCCGGTGATGACCTCGGGCTCGACGCCCACCCGTGCCACCACTCCGTCGGTCAGCTCTTGGCGGTTGGTGACGTCGCGGGCAGCCGAGGTTGCGACGAACCGGATGCACTGCACCCCAAGGCGGTCGACGTCCGCGGCGTACCCGTCCAACGCCTCGAACGTCCGCGCCACCGCCGCTGGGGCGAAGCGGCCGGTCCGGTCGACGTCTTGCCCCAGCCGCACGATCGTCGTACGCCGCAGCAGCTCCGCCGCCCGACCCGTCGCCGGGTCGAGGTCGACGACCAGAAGCCGCAGTGAGTTCGTCCCGCAGTCGATCGCCGCCACCCGAGTCACGAGCCGGTCGCCTGTCGCACGTCGCTAGGCACGCACGCGCCCCTCGCCCACCACGCGGGCAGCAGCGCCAACGCCTCGTCGCCCAACGGGTTCACGCCCTGCCCCGCCGCCAAGGCGTGCGCCACCAGAACGTGCAGGCACTTGACCCGGTCCGGCATCCCACCTGCTGACACGTTCTCGATCTCGGGTACGGCGCCGAACCTGCTGCGGTCGGTCAGGTACGCCTCGTGGGCGTGGCGGTAGGCAGCGGCCAGCTCGGCGTCGTGGCGGAGCCGGTCCGTCAGCTGGCTCATGACACCACCGGCCTCCAACGTGCCAACCTCGCTCGATGCGCGCGGACAGGTCAGGTAGTACAGCGTCGGGAACGGCGTTCCGTCGCTCAACCGAGGCGCGGTGGCCACCACGTCCGGGTTCCCACACGGACACCGGTGCGCCACCGCTACCGCGTCGCGGGGTGGCCGCCCGAGCTGTGCCTCGACCACGCGAAGGTCCGCCTCAGACAGCGGCTCCTTAGCGGTCAACCGCCCGACCCTGACCGCTCTCGGGGACCAGCCCGTCGCCGCGATCAACCGTCTCGTCCCGGTCCAGCGCCGTGCCGCCCGCCGGGCGACCCCCGATCTGGTCGACAGGAGTGGGTCGCCTCGCGGCCGTGCGTGCCGCCGCGGCGGCGTCGTCGGCCGGGTCGCGACCGGCTGCGACGACGCTTCCCCAGGCTGTCTCCCACCATTCCGGGGTGCTCTTCGGTCGGGTGTCGACCGGGTCGGACAGCTGGCTGCCCGCGACCAGGATGTCGCCGTTGTCGTCGATGACGCGGTAGCCGGTCTCTCCCGGCATCAACCACCCGAAGCGCGCGCGAGCTTGGGTGCGGATGTACGCCGGGTCGTGCCAGCGTTGCTTGGTCTGCTTGAGCGCCGCCACCTCGGCTTGCCGATCGGCGATCTCAGCGGTCAGCGTGTTGATGTCGCTGCGTTGCTGCACCCAGGCCCGCACGCTCGACGCGTACGACACCGCCAGCACGGCCACCACCAGCACCAAGACTGCCGCCCGCCCGGTCAGCTTCGCCTTGGACGGCGACGGCGACGGCGCGGCCAGCACCCCGGACGCGGCCGGCACACCGGTTGCCGCCCCCGTTCGCGTCGTACGGCGAGCCAAGGGCGGCCCCGACGTCGGCCGACGGTCGGCTCGACCACCCCGCGAGCCGGGCGCGGAAGAACGGTGGGCACGCGACGACATCGCCGGGTCAGCCTGCCTGGAGGTAGCGCGGGAAGGCGCCGCGCCCGGCGTACCGCGCGGCGTCCTGGAGTTCCGCTTCGATCCGCAGCAGCTGGTTGTACTTCGCGACCCGCTCCGATCGGGCTGGGGCGCCGGTCTTGAGCTGCCCGCAGTTCGTCGCCACGGCAAGGTCGGCGATCGTGGTGTCCTCGGTCTCGCCGGAACGGTGGCTCATCATGCACCGGAGCCCGTTGCGATGGGCCAGGTCGACCGCGTCCAACGTCTCGGTGAGGGTGCCGATCTGGTTCACCTTGACCAGCAGGGCGTTGGCCGACCGCTCCTCGATGCCGCGGCGCAGTCGCTCGACGTTGGTAACGAAGAGGTCGTCGCCGACGATCTGCACCCTGCTGCCAAGGGACTCGGTCAGCGCCGCCCAGCCGTCCCAGTCCTCCTCGTTCAGCGGGTCCTCGATCGACACGATCGGGTAGGCCGCCACCAGGTCGACGTAGTAGTCGGTCAGCTCCGCTGCCGACTTCTCCTGCCCCTCGAACCGGTAGGTGCCGGCGGAAGCGTCGTAGAACTCGGTGGCCGCAACGTCGAGGGCCACAACGATGTCTCGGCCGAGGGTCAGGCCGGCCTTGCCGACGGCCGCCGCGATGAGGTCCAGCGCCTGCCGGTTGGACGGCAGGTTGGGCGCGAAGCCGCCTTCGTCGCCGAGGCCGGTGGCGAACCCCTCCGACTTCAGGACGCCCTTCAGGGCGTGATAGACGGCGACGCCCTGCTCAAGGGCTTCGGCGAAGGTCGGCGCACCGATCGGCGCCACCATGAACTCCTGCACGTCAACGTCGGTGTCGGCGTGGGCCCCACCGTTGAGGATGTTGAGCATCGGGACAGGGAGCAGGTGAGCGTTGGGGCCGCCGACGTACCGGAACAGTGGCAGTCGCGCCGACTCCGCAGCCGCCCTAGCAACGGCCAACGAGACCCCCAGGATCGCGTTGGCACCGAGCTTGGCCTTGTTGGGGGTGGCGTCGAGATCAAGCAGCACTTGGTCGATCGCACGCTGCTCGTCGACGGGGAGCCCGCGCACGGCCTCGTTGATGGTCTGGTCGACCGCTGCTACGGCGTTGCCGACCCCCTTGCCGGAGTAGCGGTCGCCCCCGTCCCGCAGCTCGACCGCCTCGAACTGTCCCGTCGAGGCGCCGGACGGGACGGCCGCCCGGGCGACGGTGCCGTCGTCGAGGGAGACCTCTACCTCGATCGTTGGATTACCGCGGGAGTCCAGAATCTCGCGGGCACCGACAGTATCGATGTTGGCCACGACATTGCTCCTCACCTGCACACCACCGGATTCCGCTCAGCCTAACCGGGCTCACCTGCATCGCCGGCCAGGCCACGCTGACCAGCGGCGCGCAGCTCGGCGATCTCGCGGGCCACGCGCTGCCGCAGTGCCTGCTCGGCGTCGAGCCCAGCCGCCGAGGCGGCGGCGACCAGAGCGAAGAGCACCTCGCCCAGCGACTCGGTGGTGTACGCCGGCTCAGTTGGTAGCGGGACGCTGAGCGGTCCGCTAGCGCGTCGTACCCGCGAGATCACCTTGTCGGCGAGGCTCAGCGCCGGCAGACCGAGCGGGATGCCGTCGACTGGTGAGGACCTGCCCTTCTCCTGCGCCTTGAGCGTCTCCCAGCGGCTGTGGACATCCTCGGCGCTGAGGCTCTCGACGTGGTCCGCCGCGTCCGCACCGTCCGCACCGTCCGCACCGGCCAGCTGGTCGGTGAAGACGTGCGGGTGCCGGCGGATCATCTTCGCCACGATCTCGCCGGCGACGTCGTCGATGTCGAACCCGTCGGTCGGGTGCTCGCTCGCGATCCGCGCGTGGAACACGACCTGAAGCAGCAGGTCGCCGAGCTCCTCGCGCAGGTGCTGATAGTCCCCGGTCTCGATCGCCTCGATCGTCTCGTAGGCCTCTTCGACGAGGTACCTGACCAGCGACTGGTGCGTCTGCTGCTGGTCCCACGGACACTCCTGCCGCAGCCGGTCCATCACGTCGACGAGCGCGAGCAGCCGCGACCCCTGCACGCTGCGCGGGCGCTCCATGACCAGCGTCGGGTCAGCCGCAGACCTGCGACGGCGGCAGGTCCTCCACCGGGTCGGCGGCAGGGTCAGCCGGCGTCGGGGTCGTCGACACCGGGTCGGACAACGACCCGGAGACGTCGACGAGCGTCGAGCCGTCCCACTCGCCGTAGGTTGGATTTACCGTCACGTCTTGCTTGCTGGCGAAGTCACCCAGGTACTTGGTGGCCGCCTCGGCGTCTGCCAGGGTGACGGCGTCCGCTGTGGTGATCTTCGGGTCGCGCAGATTCGCACCCACGACCGCCTGCTGCAGCTGTGCCCGGGCGGCGCTATAGAGGAACTCCTCGAGCAAGTCCCGGCTGGCCGTGCCGAGGCCGGGTGGCATCGGGGGGTTGGCGGACGTGAGCTGCCCGATCTTCGCCTCGCTGACTGAGAGGCCGAGCTGCGCTGCCGCCGCATTGGTGATCTCGAACTGAATCAGCGCCAAGGCGAGCCGGGACCGCAAGTCGGCCATACTTTGAGCCGGCTCGGCGCCACCCTGCTCGAGTCGGACCGCCTTTGAGTAATCACACGCCGCCAACACCAGCTCGTCCACCTCGTCTTGGCTGATGACGTGCCCGTTGACCACTGCCGCCGCACCAGGGCGGATGCCGGTGCCGCAGCCGGTGAGCAGCAGCGTGGCCAGGGCACCCGCAACCAGACAACGGCGGCCGGTCGCCAAGCGGCGAGGTGTCACAGCTGGCCTCCTGCCGGTGCCGACTGGCTGGGAACGATGTCGTCGATGACGCGCGCGGCCCAATCTAGTACGGCGACATCGCGCACCGGCTGGCCGCCGACCCTGGCGGTCGTCGGGCGGGGCACGAGCATGCTGTGCACGGCCGGCTTCACCACCGTCTTCGGGTAGAGCCGGTCCAGCCTGACCCGCGCCGAGTCGGGGAGGCCGACCGGGACGAACCTGACGTAGTTGCCTTGGGTGTTGATGTCGGTGAGACCGGCGTTACGGGCCTTGACCCGGAGGACGGCCACTGCCAGCAGGTTCTCGACGGGGCCGGGCAGCACGCCGTACCGGTCAACCAGCTCAGCTCGGACCTCGTCGACCTGCTCAAGGGAACGCACCTCAGCCAACCGCTTGTACATCTCCAACCGGAGCCGCTCGCTGGGTACGTACTCGTGGGGCAGGTGCGCGTCGACCGGGAGCTCGATCCGCACCTCCGCCTCGTCGACGGGAGTCTCACCGCGATACTCCGCCACCGCCTCCCCCACGAGCCGGACGTAGAGGTCGAAGCCGACGTCGGCGATGTGGCCGGACTGCTCGCCGCCCAGCAGGTTGCCCGCCCCCCGGATCTCGAGATCCTTCATGGCGACCGCCATGCCGGCGCCGAGATCGGCGTGCTGGGCGATGGTCTCCAGCCGGTCGTGGGCGGTTTCGGTGAGCGGTTTCTCCGGCGGGTACAGGAAGTAGGCGTAGGCCCGCTCGCCGCCGCGACCAACTCGTCCCCGCAGCTGGTGCAGCTGGGAGAGCCCCAGCAGGTCGGAGCGCTCGATGATCAGCGTGTTGGCATTGGAGATGTCCAGCCCGGCCTCCACGATCGTCGTACACACGACGACGTCGGCTTTGCCTTCCCAGAAGTCGAGCATGACCTGTTCGAGCTCGTGCTCGTGCATCTGGCCGTGGGCTGTCGTGATGCGTGCCTCGGGCACCAGCTGCCGCAGCCGAGCGGCCGCCCGCTCGATGCTCTGGACCCGGTTGTGCACGTAGAACACCTGGCCCTCGCGCAGCAGCTCACGCCGGATGGCTGCGGTGACCTGTCCGTCGTCGTAGTTGCCGACGAACGTCAAGACCGGGTGCCGCTCCTCCGGCGGAGTGGTGATCGTCGACATCTCGCGGATGCCGGTAATCGCCATCTCCAGGGTCCGCGGGATGGGCGTTGCCGACATGCTGAGCACGTCGACAGCTGTCCGCATCCGCTTCAGCGCCTCCTTGTGCTCGACCCCGAAGCGCTGCTCTTCGTCGACGATGACCAGCCCGAGGTCCTTGAGCTTGACGTCGGGGTTGAACAGTCGGTGGGTCCCGATCACCACGTCAACGGTGCCGACGCGGAGCCCGTCGATCACCTCGGTCGCCTCCCGGTCGGTCAGGAAGCGACTGAGCGGTCTGACGACCACAGGGAAGCCGGCGAACCGTTCGGCGAACGTCTGCAGGTGCTGCTGCACAAGCAGCGTCGTCGGCACCACCACCGCCACCTGCTTGCCGTCTTGGACCGCCTTGAACGCTGCTCGCACGGCGATCTCCGTCTTGCCGTACCCCACGTCGCCGCAGATCAGCCGGTCCATCGGCACGGACTGCTCCATGTCGCGCTTGACCTCTTCGACACTGGCCAGCTGGTCGGGCGTCTCCACGTAAGGGAAGGCGTCCTCGACCTCGCGCTGCCAGGGGGTGTCGGGGCTGAAGGCGTGACCCTTGGTGGCCTGCCGGGCGGCGTACAGCTTGATCAGCTCGGCGGCGATCTGCCGCACGGCCTTGCGCGCCCTGCCCTTGCGCTTGGCCCAGTCGCCGCCGCCGAGGCGGTCGAGGGTGGGCTGCTCCCCGCCGACGTAGCGGGTGACCTGGTCGAGCTGGTCGGTGGGGACGAACAATCTGTCCGGTGGGTGGCCCCGTTTGGAGGCGGCGTACTCGATGAGGAGGTACTCGCGGGTGGCGCCGGCAACCGCGCGCTGGATCATCTCGACGTAGCGGCCGACGCCGTGCTGCTCGTGCACGACGTAATCGCCCGTCCGCAGCTCGAGGGGGTCGATCTGCTTGCGGCGCCGCGACGGCATTCGGCGCGAGTCCTTGGTCGCGCGCTGACTGGTGAGGTCGTCGCCGGTCAAGACGACCAGGCCGATACCGGGAGCCACGAACCCGTGGGTCAGCGCGCCTTGCACGACTTCAACGACTCCACGGGCGGGGGACTCGTCGAGGCCCTCGACCAGGCGGGCGGCGACGTCGTGTTCCCGCAACACCTCGACCAGCCGCTCAGCTTGGCCATGGCCCTCGGTGACGAGCACGACGCTGCTGCCGCTGCGCAGGAACCCCGCGATGTCCTCGACCGCGGCGTCGGTGTCTCCCCGGTACGTCGGGGCGGGTTGCACGTCGAGGGTCAGCGTCTCCACCGTCGACGAGGTGTCCAGGTCGATGGAGACGATCTCCCCGGTCTCGGTGCGCAGCGGCGGCCGATTTTCAGCGCCCGTTCCGTCTTCATACGTGCGGAGGCCGCTGTCCTGACTGTTGGGGCCAAGCCCGCTGTGCTGACTCTTCGGGCCGAGCCCGCTGTGCTGACTCTTCGGGCCGAGCCCGCTGTGCCGACTCTTCGGCCCAAGGCCGCTGTGTTGACTCTTCGGGCCCAGCCCGAAGGGAGAGATCGACCACCAGGAGAGGCCGCGGTTGAGTGAATGGGTACGCACCTCGCCCAACGAGTGGTACGCCGCGGCGCCGAGGTCGATGGGCGCCGCCCCGCCTCCGGCCGCTGCCGCCCATGATGCGTGGAGGAACTCCTGGCTGGTCGCGACCAGGTCGTGTGCTCGCCCTCGGACGCGCTCTGGGTCGCACACCACGACGACCGAGCTGGCCGGGATCAGGTCGACGAGCAGCTCCATGTCGTCAACCAGCGCTGGTGCCAGCGACTCCATCCCCTCGACGGCGTGGTCGGCGGCCAGCTTGTCGAGCATCTCCCGAAGTTCGGGGTGCTCGGCTGCCAGCGCCGTGGCCCGCGTGCGGACCTCATCGGTCAGCAACAGCTCGCGGCACGGCGATGCCCACAAACCGCTCGGCGCTGCCTCGAGAGAGCGCTGGTCGGCCACCGCGAAAGCGCGGATCTCCTCCACGGTGTCGCCCCAGAACTCGACCCGGACGGGGTGCTCCTCGGTTGGTGGAAACACGTCAACGATGCCGCCGCGGACGGCGAACTCGCCGCGTCGTTCGACCAGGTCGACCCGGGTGTAGGCGGCGGCCGTCAGTCGCCGTACCACATCTTCAAGGTCTGCCTCGTCGCCTTCTCGCAGCGCGACCGGCTCGAGCTCAGCTAGCCCTTTCACCTGGGGCTGCAGGACCGACCGGATGGGCGCGACGATGACGTTCAACGCCGAGAGCCGAGGGTCGTCCGGGTCGGGGTGGGCGAGCCGGCGCAGCACCGCCAGCCGCCGGCCAACGGTGTCGGCGCGGGGGGAGAGTCGCTCATGGGGCAAGGTCTCCCAAGCGGGGTAGACCGCAACCGATCTGCCGTCGACCAGGCAGGAGACGGCGGCGGCGACCTCGTCGGCCTCTCGCCCGGTGGCGGTGACGACCAACACCGTCTTGGCTGCGCCACCCGCGTCGCGGGCGGCGGCGAGCGCAGCCGTCACGAACGGACGAAGCGCCGCCGGCGCGGTCAGGTCAAGGGTCGACGCGATCGGCTCGCGCGCCTGCTCGACCGCGCGCGCGAGCGTCGGCTCAGCAGCGACGATCGGCGTCAGTGCGGACAGTGACACAGCGCATCCTTCGGCAAGCGGGCGGGCACACCACGACAACCCCCGATCCAGCATCGGATGGGGGTGTGGAGCCCAGTCTAAGGTCCGATGCCCACCCGTCGAGCGCCCATCCGGTCGGAGCTGTCGTGGCTCTCGGTTGCTACCGGCCCGTCTCGGCCCAGTGCCTGCGGACGAAGGACGTGATGACGTCGGCGAGTTCCGGTCGGCAGACCAGCAGGTCGGGGAGCAACACGTTGTCTTGGTTGTACGCCAGCGGCGCGCCGTCCGCACGGCTGGTGTGCAGCCCGGCGGCCCGCGCGACCACAACCGGCGCGGCGGAGTCCCACTCGTACTGTCCACCCGCGTGGATGTACGCGTCGGTGACGTCTCGGGCGACGGAGATGACCTTGGCGCCGGCCGAGCCCATCGGCACCAACTCGGCATCGACTTCTGCCGCGAGTTCCTCGACGAACGCGGGCGGGCGGGTCCGGCTGACCGCAACGCGCGGCCGGTCGCTGGTGCGCGGTGGCACGGCTGGTGGGTCGGCGGTACTGAAGGTCGTCGACAACCCCGGTTGGGCCACCGCCCCAGCAACGAGGTCGCCGCTCTCCCAGAGGGCGACGTGAATCGCCCAGTCGTCGCGCGGCGGCTCGGAGTACTCCCGAGTACCGTCGAGCGGGTCGATGATCCAGACCCGGTCGCTGGTAAGCCGGACCTTGTCGTCCTTGCCTTCTTCGCTGAGGATCGCGTCGTCTGGTCGGTACGTCGCGAGCAACTGCATCAAGATGGCCTGACCGAGAGCGTCGCCAGCGTCTTTGAGCGCCTTACCTCCCAGCGGGGTGCCGTCGCTTCCCTTCTCGCGCAGGATCTGCAGGCGCTCACCGGTGAGGGTGGCGGCCCAGGCCGCGAATCGGTGGTCGTCGACAGCCACGTCCGCGGGTGCAGTCGGCAGGCCAGCCGAGTCGGCGTCGATCACGGCGCAACTTTGCCACACCGATTCCTGACAGCTTGGCCAACCAGTGCCCCCAGCCGCCTATCTACAGACGCCACGGCTCCTCCAGCCCGCCCGCTCTACAGCCATGTCGCTTCCACGGCCGTCACGCTACTCCAGCCGTCTCGGCCGCTAGCGCCTATTGCACCCGGATTCTTGCACCCGGTTTACGACTCACGACACCTCCGCGTCAGCGTGACCTCTGGGGGGAGTACGGAGCTGGTCGGCGGCGCGAGGGCGGGCCAGCACGCGGGCTGGTCGGCGGCCCGGGGGCGGGCCAGCACGCGGGCTGGTCGGCGGCCCGGGGGCGGGCCAGCACGCTGCGGTCCGGGGGCGGCCGCACGCGGTGGCCCGAGGTTCAACTGTTGAACTGGTTTTGCGCCTTGTCCAACCCCTCGCTCACAAGTGACTCGACAGCGTCGGCGGTCCGCTGCACATGCACAGGCAGGTCCGAGCGTTCAGCAGCAGCGAACGGGCTGAGGAGGTAATCGGCGGGCTCCTGCCGTCCCGGCGGTCGACCGACTCCGAAACGGATCCGGTGATAGTCGCCGGTGCCGAGTGAGCGTCGGATCGACTTCAGTCCATTGTGGCCGTTGTCGCCGCCGCCGAGCTTGACCCGCAGGTGACCAAAGGGGAGGTCGATTTCGTCATGGACGACGATCAACCGCTCAGGCTCCGCACCGTAGAACTTCAGCAGGCCCGACACCGGGCCCCCTGACTCGTTCATATAGCAGCGCCCTCTACCCAGGACGGTCCTAACGCCAGGGATACCGGCCAGCCGCCCCTCGACGACCAACACGCGCGGGACGCGAGCCGATTTCCAGGACCCGTTCATTCGGCTAGCCAACTCGTCGGCGACCAGGTAACCGACATTGTGCCGAGTCGCGGCGTACGGCGCGCCCGGATTGCCAAGGCCGACAACGATCCAGCCGTCGTAACCAGACACCTGCCCGTTGGGCGCCTGCCTGTTGCGGAGCCGGAAGCTCACTCCTGCCCAGGCGTCCCGGAGTCTCCCTCGCCCGCCTCGGGGGCGCCGTCATCCTCGGTCGTCTCGTCGCTCTCAGTCTCCGAGGTCGGTTCGTCGTGCTCGACACCCAGGTCGGCCTCCGCCTCGGCCAACTCCGCCTCGATGTCTTCTGCGGTGGGCGCGGCGACAAGGTTCACCACCAGGGCCTCTTCGTCCAGGCTCAGCGTGGAGCCCTCGGTCAGCTTGAGATCCTTCGCGAGAATCTGCGTGCCGGCCACGGCGCCCTCGATGTCAACCTCAACAGACTCGGGGATGTGCGTGGCCTCCGCCTCAAGCGCCACAGTCGCGTGTTCCAGCGTGACCAGAGCATCAGGGTCAGCCTCGCCAACGAGGACGACGGGGACCTCCACCGTCACCTTCTCGCCCCGAGACACCACGATCAGGTCAGCGTGTTCGATGAACCCCTTGATCGGGTCGCGTTGCACCTGCTTCGGCAGCGCCAACTGGCTCTTGCCATTCAATTGGACCGAGAGCAGCGCGTTGGCCGTCTTGAGAGCCAGCATCAGCTCATGCCCGGGCAGGCTGATGTGCACGGGGTTGTTGCCGTGACCGTACAAAACGGCGGGCACTTTGGCCTGGCGACGGATACGACGAGCCGCACCCTTCCCGAACTCGGTTCGGGGCTCTGCCTGGATCTTTACCTCGGAGGACACCGCACGATCGTAACCAAGCCCACGCCTGACCGGAAATCCAGCGACGAGCTCGGGCGACGGCGACGCTCAGGCTCTCCCGTCGTCTCAGGCTCTACCGTCGACTCGGGACCTGCCGTCGACTCGGGACCTGCCGGAGACTCACGCCCTGCCGTCGAACAGGCTGGTCACCGAGCCGTCCTCGAACACCTCGCGGATGGCCCGACTGATCAGCGGCGCGATCGACAACGTGGTCAGCTTGTCGAACTGCCGGTCGGCAGAGATCGGAAGCGTGTTGGTCACAATCACCTCACACGCCCGACAGTTCTTGAGCCGATCTATGGCTGGCCCCGACAGGATCGCGTGTGTTGCCGCGATCACCACGTCGGACGCCCCCGCCTCCTTCAAGGCGTCGGCCGCCTTCACGATCGTGCTGCCGGTGTCGATCATGTCGTCGACCAGCACACAGGTGCGGTCCTTGACCTCACCCACCACGCGGTTAGCGATCGACTCGTTGGGACGGGAGATGTCCCGCGTCTTGTGGATGAACGCCAACGGCGCTCCCCCGAGGCGCGAAGACCACTGCTCCGCCACCTTGATCCGCCCCGCATCGGGGGACACGACCGTGAGGTCCTCGTGCCCGTGCCGCTCGGCGACGTACTCCGACAGGATCGGCAGCGCCATCAAGTGGTCGACCGGGCCGTCGAAGAAACCCTGAATCTGTGAGGTGTGCAGGTCGACGCAGATCAACCGGTCGGCGCCCGCCGTCTTGAACATGTCAGCCAACAGCCGAGCCGAGATCGGCTCGCGACCGCGGTGCTTCTTGTCCTGGCGGGCATAGCCATAGAACGGCAGCACCACCGTGATGCGTTTCGCCGAGGCGCGCTTGAGCGCGTCGACCATCAGCAGGTGTTCCATGATCCACTGGTTCACGGGGGCGGTGTGGCTCTGCAGCACGAAGGCGTCGCTGCCGCGCACGGACTCCTCGAACCTGATGTAGATCTCGCTGTTGGCGAAGTCGTACGCCGACGTCGGAACGATCGACGTGTCGAGCAGGTCCGCGACCTCCTGAGCGAGATGTGGGTGCGCTCGGCCCGAGAAGAGCATCAAGTTCTTCTCAGTGGTCCGCTTGACGCCAGTCACGCTCGGGCCTCCTCGTCGGA
The DNA here is from genome assembly GCA_030447865.1 of Nocardioidaceae bacterium. Classification (GTDB taxonomy): domain Bacteria; phylum Actinomycetota; class Actinomycetes; order Propionibacteriales; family Nocardioidaceae; genus JAUJOE01. The sequence continues at coordinate 1,187,155 of JAUJOD010000001.1, read as the reverse complement.
CACGCGAGCGGCTGCGGCTTGCGCAGCTGGTGTTCCCGGTCGCTTGCGCTGCACCCAGTCGTCGATGTGCCGTTGCGGACCCGTGCTGACGGCCAACGCACCTGGCGGCACGTCGCGCCGGACAACCGTCCCCGCGCCGGTGGACGCGCCGTCGCCGATCTCGACCGGCGCCACGAACGTGTTGTTGGAGCCGGTCTTGCAGTGCCGCCCGACGCTCGTGGGGTGCTTGGCGACGCCGTCGTAGTTGGCGAAGATCGTGCCGGCCCCGATATTGCTGCCGGCACCGATCGTGGCGTCACCGACGTACGACAAGTGCGGCACCTTCGCCCCTTCGGCGATGCGGGCGTTCTTCGTCTCGACGAACGTGCCGATCTTTCCGTCGGTGCCCAGCACAGTGCCGGCACGAAGGCAGGCGAACGGGCCAACACTGCACCGCTCCCCGATCACCGCGCCAACGCCATGCGTGCGTACGACGCTCGCGCCGGCGCCCACCTGCACATCGGTCAGCGTGGTGTCGGGACCGATCACCGCCGAGGTCTCAACGCGGGTGCTGCCGTGCAGTTGAACACCCGGCCGCAAGGTGACGTCTCCGGCCAACTCGACGGTGACGTCGACCCAGGTGGTGGTCGGATCGATGACCTCGACGCCTTCGCTCATCCACCGCTCGAGCTCTCGGCGGTTGAGCTCACGGCCGAGGTTGGCCAGTTGGGCGCGAGTGTTGACGCCCTCGGTCTGCCAGCGGTCAGTGGCCTGCAACCCGCCGACGCGGCGGCCGTCCTGCGCCGCGATCCCCACCACGTCGGTCAGGTACATCTCGGCAGCGGCGTTGTCCGTGCCGATCCGGCCCAGCGCCGCGCGCAGGAAGTCGGCGTCGAAGGCAAAGATGCCGGAGTTGACCTCCTGCACCGCCCGTTGCTCGGCGGTGGCGTCCTTTTCTTCGACGATCGCGCCGACTGCTCCGGCGGCGTCGCGGAGGATGCGCCCGTAGCCGAACGGGTTGGCGAGTTGTGCGGTGAGCACCGTGACAGCATTCGCCTCCGCCTGGTGGGTGGCGATCAAGGACGCGAGGGTCTGTGTGGTCTGCAGGGGCACGTCGCCGTACGTCACCAGCACTGTGCCGGACACGTCGCCCGACAGCGCCTGGATACCGCACTGGGTGGCCCGACCGGTGCCGGCGATCTTGTCCTGGTCGACCACGATGGCCGCGGGGTCGAGCTCGCCGACGTGCGGAGCCACCAGGTCGCGCTGGTGCCGGACGACGACGACGAGGTGGTCGGGCGCAAGGCCGCGAGCGGCGTGCAGCACGTGCCCGAGCAGCGTCCGGCCGCCGATCGTGTGCAAGACCTTGGGCTTCGCCGACTTCATGCGGGTGCCGCCACCTGCCGCGAGCACGAGAACTGCCGCCGGGCGGTCTGCTGTCACAAGAGCTCCTCGCCGTGTTGCTCCCCTGCCTGGCTTCGATCCAGGACCTCAAGCTTCAAAGGCTCGCGGGCTGCCGGGTTACCCCACAGGGGATTGCGTGGCGTGCTCCGTCGGCGGCGCACCCCTGCGTGCTCAACAGTCTGCCACAGCGGTCTGCTCCAGCGGCTTTGCTTGGCCGACCCACGAATGCAGAGGTTTACAACGTAAGAAGAGGGGAACATCACGGACCCGCATACTTCTCGGTTACGTAACCGTAGGTTACGCTTGCGTAAGCACCGCACCACCTCAGTCAAAGGACACGAAGACATGACCCCAGCCACCGCCGTCGCGGCCCCTCCCGCTAAGCAGCAGCCGGAACTGGACGAACTCCCCTACGGCACGCTCGGCGGTGACCGCCAGTCCATGGGTGAGCGCCTCGCGCTCGGCGCGTTCATCGTGCTGCCGTTCCTGGCGCTGGCCGCTGCGGTCCCCGTGGCGTGGGGCGGCTGGCTCGGCTGGCACGACGTGGTCATCGCCTTCGTGATGTATGCGATCACCGGCCACGGCGTCACGGTCGGGTTCCACCGCTACTTCACGCACAAGTCCTTCAAGCCCAACCGCCCGCTCAAGATCGTTCTCGCCATCGCGGGGTCCATGGCGATCCAGGGCCCGGTCGTGCGCTGGGTCGCCGACCACCGCAAGCACCACAAGTTCTCCGACCGCGACGGTGACCCGCACTCGCCGTGGCGTTACGGCGACACCATCCCCGCCCTGATGAAGGGCCTGTTCCACGCCCACATGGGCTGGCTGTTCGACGAGGAGCAGACCTCGCAGCGCCAGTACGCCCCCGACCTGCTGAAGGACGAGGACATCGTCAAGATCTCCCGCGCCTTCCCGGCACTGGTCGCCGTGTCGCTACTGTTGCCCGCTGTCGCCGGTGGCCTCTGGACCATGTCCTGGCAGGGCGCTCTGACCGCCTTCTTCTGGGGCTCGCTCGTCCGCGTCGGACTGCTGCACCACGTCACCTGGTCGATCAACTCGATCTGCCACGCGGTCGGTGAGCGCCCCTTCAAGTCCCGCGACAAGTCAGGCAACGTCTGGTGGCTCGCCATCCCGTCGATGGGCGAGTCCTGGCACAACCTCCACCACGCCGACCCGACCTGCGCCCGCCACGGAGTGCTGCGCGGTCAGATCGACACCTCCGCCCGCATCATCTGGGCGTTCGAGAAGCTGGGCTGGGTCAACGCAGTCCGGTGGCCGGTCAAGGAGCGGGTCGAAGCAAAGCGGGTCAGCGCGGCCAGCGCTTGAGCCAGCCGAAGAACAAACGCAACGGGCGCTCGCGCATGACAAGCGCGGAACGGCGCGAGCAGCTCATCGAGATCGCCCGCACGCTGTTCGCCGAACGGGGCTTTGAGGGTACGTCGATCGAGGAGGTCGCCTCCCGCGCTGAGGTGTCCAAGCCGATCGTCTACGAGCACTTCGGCGGCAAGGAGGGTCTCTACGCCGTTGTCGTGGACCGCGAGGTGCGCCAACTCCTCGACATGATGCGCTCGGCCCTCACCGCCGGGCACCCCCGCGACCTGCTGGAGCAGGCCGCCCTCGCCCTGCTCGACTACATCGAGCAGTCCTCGGAAGGGTTCCGCATCCTGGTGCGCGACTCGCCCCTCGGCTCAGAATCGGGGTCATTCGTCTCGATCATCGGCGACGTCGCGTCTCGGGTGGAGTACATCCTCGAAGAGGAGTTCCGCAACCGCGGCTTCGACGCGCAGTACGCGCCGCTGTACGCGCAGATGCTCGTCGGCATGGTCGGAACCGCCGGCCAGTGGTGGTTGGAGGCTCGCTCCCCCAGCAAGGACGAAGTCGGCGCGCACCTGGTCAACCTGGCCTGGTACGGACTTTCTGGCATCCACAAGGACCCCGAGCTCCGCACCCGCCCCTAGCGCACGCTTCGCCAACCCTCCCCAAAGATCCGGGGGCCTGCCCAAAGATCCGACGTCGTGATCGCTATGGCGTGCTCACCGTCGGATCGCTTGGCGAGGGCACGGGAGGCGCCAGCGAAAGGTACGGCGTGCAGGTTAGCTCGGCGTACCGGATCTGCTGGCCGGCCATGTCGCGGGCCGACCTCGTAGGTCAGCATGCGCACGTCGTCGGCGGTGCGCACCAGGTCGACCACCGAGAGGTAGATCTCGATGAAGTGCGCGAAGTCGCTGAACGCAAAGTAGCCGGCCAGCTCGTCCGTGTCGGGCGGCACCGGGGTGTCGCCATGACGGGCGGCGAGCTCGGCGACGATCCGCGGCGAGGCAGACCCCACCTGGTGCACGTGCAGCTCGGCCTTCGGCAGCGCCGCGATGAAGTCGCGCACGCTCACGAGCGCTTGTGCGCCACGACGAAGACGCGGCGAAAGGGCAGCACGGTCCCGAACCCCTGCGCCGGATAGGCCTGCTCGAGCTTGACCTTGTACTCCGCCACGAACTGCTCGCGCTGCACGTCAGAGAGCGCCTGCAGCACCGGCCGGGCGCCGGTGCCGGAGATCCACTGGAACACGGGATCGGGCCCGGTCAACACGTGCAGGTACGTCGTGTCCCAGGCGTCGACCTCGCACCCCAGCGTCGCCAGGTCGGCGAGGTACGTCTCGGCGTCGAAGGCGGCCGGGTACTCCACGTCTCGGGTCGCCTCGGCATAGCGGGCGTCGGTCGCGAGCTCGCGCAGCAGCCGGTGGCTGGGCTCGGTGAAGTTTCCCGGCACCTGGAAGGCCAGCCAGCCGTTCGGGCTCAGCATCTCAACGAGCTGGGACAGCAGGTTGCGATGGCCCGGCACCCACTGGAGCGTCGCGTTCGAGACCAGGACGTCAACTGGTGCATCCGGCCGCCAGGTCACCAGGTCAGCGAGCTGAAAATCGACCCGGCTGTCGGAGTGTGTGTTGGCCTCGTCGATCATCTCCGGTGAGGAGTCGATGCCCTCGATACGCGCAGCCGGCCAGCGGTCGGCCAACGTGGCAGTCAGGGTCCCGGGACCGCAGCCCAGGTCGACGACGTAGTTCGGGTCTGTCGCACCAATGCGGGAGGTCAGGTCGAAGAACGGCCGCGACCGCTCGCCGCTGAACTGCAGGTACGTCGCGGGGTCCCAAGTGGCCATCGAGGCGATGGTGTCTCACTTGTTCTCTTGATGTCAAGAGTCTTGATGGTTAGCCTCTCGGGATGGAGCAGTCCCGCGGTGACGAGGTCGACCGGCTGGTCTCGGCCTGGCAGCGGGAGCGGCCCGACCTCGACGCTGCGCCCATGCAGGTGCTCAGCCGCGTCACGCGGCTGGCCAGGCATCTGGACCTGGCGCGCCGGCAGGCGTTCATGGCCCACCGCCTCGAGACCTGGGAGTTCGACGTCTTGTCGGCGCTGCGGCGGGCGGGGCCGCCGTACGAGCTGTCTCCTGGGCGGCTGTTGCGGGAGACGATGGTCACGTCCGGGACGATGACCAATCGGGTCGATCGGCTTGTCACCAAGGGCCTGGTCGAGCGGCTGCCTGACCCGGGCGATCGGCGCGGCGTACTCGTGCGCCTCACCGATGGTGGCCGGCAGCGGGTCGACGCGGCCCTTGACGGGCTGCTGGAGCACGAGCGCCTCCTGCTCGCCGATCTGAGCGGCACCGAGCGACGTGAGCTGGCCGACCTGCTGCGGACCATCGTCGCCCGCTTCGACAGCGCCGGGTCGGTCAGGTGATGAGGCGGGCGCCGGTGACTGGGCCGGTGGCGCGCTGAACGGACCGGCAGAGCCCGCTGCTCGACAAAGCGACGGCCAGGTCGATGGCGTGGTCCTCATCGGCAGCGAGGAACAGGCAGGTCGGACCGGCTCCGGACACCATCGAGCCGAGCGCGCCGTACTCCTTGCCGAGCGCCAGGGTTCGCCGCAGCGATGGTCGCAGCCGCACCGCCGCCGGCTCGAGGTCGTTGTGTAGGGCCGGCCCGACGGCGTACGGGTCGCCACCGCGCAACGCCGACATCAGCGTCTCCGACAGCTCCGGCGCGGCAGCGCCGGCCGGTCCGCGGAAGCGGTCGAGCTCGGAGTACACCTGCGGGGTCGACAAGCCCGTGGCGGCGTAGGCGAGCACCCACTCGTAGGAACCCCGCGCGAGCACTGCCGAGAGCGCTTCTCCCCTACCGGTGCCGATGGCGTTGCCGCCGAGCAGGCAGAACGGCACATCGCTTCCCAGCGAGGAGCCGAGGTCAGCGAGCTCCTCCCGGCCGGAACCGATCCCCCACAGCGCGTCACACGCGACCAGCGCCCCCGCGGCATCAGCGCTGCCGCCAGCCAGCCCGCCAGCCACTGCGATGGTCTTGTGGATGCTGAGCGCCGCCCCGTCGGTGACGTTGTGCGTCTTCGCGAGCAGGGCAGCTGCCCGCACGGCCAGGTTGGTGTCGTCCAGTGGTACCACGTCGTGTCCCTCCCCGGTGACCCGGACGGTGATTTCCCCGTCGGGCGCCGGCCTTGCCTTCAACTCGTCGTACAGCGAGATCGCCTGGTAGATCGTGACGATCGGGTGGTAACCATCGGCCTGCGGCGCGCCGACGCTCAACCCGAGGTTGATCTTCGCGGGTGCTCGCACCGTAACGGCTGCCACGCTGACAGGCTACGTCGATCGGCTCAGCCCCTGCTCCGCCTGAAGCGACGGCTCGTCGAGCGATGGGCTCATTGGGGCTACTTAACGGGGCAGTCGCGAGCTCAACCCTGCGGCTCCCTTAACGCCTTTGCCACCCGGGCGAAGTCTTCGATGCTGAGCTGCTCCCCCCGGGCCCGCGGGTCGACTCCGGCTGTCTGCAGGGCGCGCTCAGCCGCCGCCGGCGACCCGGCCAGGTCGGCCAGCGCGCTGCGGAGCATCTTGCGGCGTTGGGAGAAGGCGGCGTCGACGACCGCGAAGGTCGCCTCTCGGTCGGCGTGGCCCGCCGGGGGCGGCCGCCGGCGCATGGCCACCAGGCCGGAGTCCACGCGCGGTGCGGGCCAGAAGACCTGCCGACCGATGAGTCCGACCCGGCGGACGTCGCCGTACCAGGCGGCCTTGGCGCTCGGGACGCCGTACACTCTCGACCCGGGCGGGGCCACCAGCCGGTCGGCCACCTCGCGTTGCACCATGACGAGGACGCGATCCAGCGACGGCAGGTTCGACAGCAAGTGCAGCAGGACCGGGACGGCCACGTTGTAGGGCAGGTTCGCGACCAGAGCCGTCGGCGCCGGCCGTGGCAGGTCGGTCAGGTCCAGGGCGTCGGCGGCCACGACACGCAACCTATCCACGCGGTCGGGGGCAAACTCCTCGACCGTCGCTGGCAGCGCTGCGGCAAGAACGGGGTCGACCTCCACGGCAGTGACCGAGGTCGCCGCCCCCAGCAGCCCCAGCGTGAGCGATCCCAACCCTGGTCCCACCTCCAGTACGACGTCGTCGGGCTGCAGGTCGGCGGCAGCGACGATGCGCCGCACGGTGTTGGCGTCGATGACGAAGTTCTGGCCCCGCTGCCTGGTCGGCCGCACGCCGTACCGATGCGCCAGCGAACGAACCTCCGCCGGCCCGAGCAGTCTCGGACCGGCAGCGGGCGAGGGCTTTTCGGCGTTCATCTGTCCCGCCTCAGGCGCACGTCGACCGGGTAGGGGCGGGGCCTCAGCCGAGACCGAGCTCTGCCGAGCAGGCCGGCCACGCACCCCAGCCCTGCGAAGCCTGCACCTTCTCGGCGATGGCGATCTGCTGCTCGCGGGTGGCGAGGTGCGCGTAAGGGGCATAGGCGCCGCCACCAAAGCCCAGCCACGTGCTCTCGCTGAACTGCAGGCCGCCGTAGTAGCCGTTGCCCGTGTTGATGGCCCAGTCACCGCTGGACTCACACTGGGCGAGCGCGTCCCACACGGTGCTGCCGCTGGCGTAGTTCGGTGCGGGCTCCGGGGTCGGTGCCGGTGCCGGTGCGGGGGTCGGCGCAGGAGCGGGGGTGGTCGGCGCAGGAGCCGGGGTCGGTGCCGGCTTGAGGGCCGGTGCGGGAGCGGGGGCTGGCGCGGGCGCAGGCTCAGGCGCGGGCGCAGGCTCGGGCTCAGCCGCGGGCTCAGGCTCAGGCGCCGGCGGCGGCTCGGGGACCGGCTCGGGCTCAGGAGCAGGCGGCACGTAGACCTTTGAGCCGTAGTACTCGACGCGCGCCACCCGTGCGCGCAGCGTGACCCGCTTGACGATCCGCTTGTCGATCCGCTCACCGTTGGTGCGGATGATCTTGTAGGTCAGCTTGTCGACGCCGGCGCGGCCCTCGTTGGCCACGCGCATCTTGCCCTCGTACATGTTGGGGTCAGCTCGCTCGATGGTCTGGTACGGCGTCACCTGCCGCCCGGGCGCGAACTTCTTCGCGACCCGAGTCACGACGATCCTGCTGCCGTCGTCGATCGATGCGGCCAGCCGGGGCTTCACCGAGTCGAAGCGGTCGAGCTTGACTCCGCGCTCAGTGAGGACCTCGCCCACGGTCAGGGTTGTTGTCGTGACGCGCTTCGCCGGGTGGCCGCCGACCTTGAGCACGACGTCCTTGGGCGTCTTGACGACCAGTGACAGCCCTTGGCGGCCGATCGAGCTGGACCGGCTGGTCGAGAACTCCGAGCCGGCGAGGAACCGCTCACCGATCTGGTCAAGGGCACCGTCGACGTTGCGGGCCGTGGTCCAGTAGGTGCTCTGCTCGCCGTCGACGGTCAATCTCAGCAGCCGGCCGTAGGAGACGGCGATACGCGTGCCCTCGTCGATCGGGGTATCAAGGCTGGGTGCCACCGCGTCATGTCGGCCGAGGGTGACATCGTCGGCCGCGAGTACGTCGGCCACGGTGCTATCGAAGGCGGTGATTGTTACTGGGTGTTCCATACCGTCGACCGACACGGTCACGGTCTTGCGGGCAACTGCGTAGGCCAAGGCGGCGGCTATCAGGGCGGCGACGAGGGTGGTGGACAGGATGGCAAGGGTGATTCTCTTCGACACAATGCTCCGGGGGTCGTACGGACGTCCGTGTTCGGCGGGGCTGCGGTGCGCTTGAGTTGCGACAGTGAGATATGCCCCGCCACGGTTGGCAAGGGGCCGACCTTGCCAGACGGCGTGAGGCGATGCAAAAAAGTGACCACGCTCCGCCTCACCGCTACCAGCGGTCACTTTGGTCACAGCCGTAAACGCCAGGGGTCACACTCGGTGCCGCCGCTACGCTTCGTGCGTCGCCTCTGACCGCTGGCCGTGTCAAGCCCGCCGATGGCTCTCGCGCCTTCGCTTCGCTCTTTTACGGCGCTTCGAGTCCCTCGTCGGTCTATCCCCGGCCGGTTCCCCACGGGCCGCCGAAGGCGGCGTCGGTGTTGGCGCTGATCGCGGCGCAGAGGCGCTCGAGGTCATCGCCGCGCACCTCAGCCATCGCGCGCACGGTCAGCGGGATCAGGTACGACGCGTTGGGCCGGCCGCGGTACGGCATCGGCGTCAGGAACGGCGCGTCGGTCTCGACGAGGATCCGGTCCAGTGGGGCGACGGCGAGCGCGTCGCGGAGATAGCCGGCGTTCTTGAACGTCACCGTGCCGGCGAAGGACAGGTAGGCGCCGCGGTCGAGGCAGCGCCGGGCGAAGTCCGCGTCGCCGGAGAAACAGTGCAGCACGGTGCGGTCGGGGACGCCGTACTCATCGAGCATGGCCAGCACGTCCTCGTGCGCGTCCCGGTCGTGGACGACAAGCGTCTTGTCGTGTCTGTGCGCCAGCTCGATGTGGGCGGCGAACGAGCGACGCTGGGCCTCGAGGCCCTCTGGTCCGGTGCGGTAGTAGTCGAGCCCCGTCTCACCGACGGCGCGCACGCGGTCGCTGGAGACGATGAGCCGCTCGATCTCCTGCAGGGCTGCATCGAGCTGGCCGGCCCGCGCCAGTTTCGGCGCCTCGTTGGGGTGCAGCGCGACGCCGGCCACGATCGCGCCGTGCTGCTCCGCGGTGCGCACCGCCCACGCGGCGCCCGGCAGGTCGCACCCGATCTGCACGATCCGGTCGACGCCGACGGCGGTCGACTGCTCCACCGCCGCCGCCGGGTCGAGCCAGGACTCGCCGTCCTCGATGTCGAGGTGGCAGTGGTTGTCGACGACCGGCACCGGCAGGGGCTCGGGCGCTGGCGGGCGGCTGACGTCGCGCGTCGTACCGAACTCGGCGTTGACGCGCGACCGCGTCGGCTGGTTGGCCGGCGTGCTCATACCGGGGCCCGCGTCGGCACGCTTCCGGCCACGACCGCAGTCGCCATACTCACGCGGAGGCCCGCGCCTGCAGGCGGGCGAGCTCCTCGTCGACTACCGCGGCGTCAAGCTTGGTGAAGATCGGCGTGGGCTTAGCCACGGGGGTGCCGACCACGATCGGGCGCCGTCGCCAGGCCGGGACGTTGCCGTAGTCGCCGGTGATGATGGGGTACGCCGGCCCGCCGTCGAGGTCGTCGACCTCCTCGATGCGCGGGAGCGGGGCGACGTCGCCGGTGCCGCCGAGCGCCGCGTCAACCGCGTTGGCGCTGTTGGGCAAGAACGGCGCCAGGAGCAGGTTGCAGTCGCTCACCGCCTGGACCGCGACGTGCAGGATCGTGCCGAGCCGGTCACGCTCGCTGGGGTCCTTGAGCTTGTAGGGCTGCTGTTCGGTCACGTACTTGTTGACCTCGCCGACGACGCGCAGCGCCTCGGCGATCCCTTGTCGCTGCCGATGCTCCTCGATCAGCCGGCCGACGGTGTCGAAGCCTGCCTCCACCTGCCGAAGCAGCGCCTCGTCGGCGGGGCTCAGCTGATCGGCAGGCGGGATCTCGCCGAAGTTGTTGGCGACCATGGTGGCGGTGCGGTTGACGAGGTTTCCCCAGCCGGCGACGAGCTCGCCGTTGGTACGCCGCACGAACTCCGCCCAGGTGAAGTCGCTGTCGGAGTTCTCGGGGCCAGCCGCGCAGATGAAGTAGCGCAAGGCGTCGGCCTGGTAGCGCGACAGCACGTCACGGACATGGATGACCACCCCGCGGCTGGAGGAGAACTGCTTGCCCTCCATCGTCAGGAACTCCGAGCTCACCACCTCGGTGGGCAGCTGCAGGTCGCCGTACGCGCCGGGGCTTCCCCCGCGCTCGCCGCGGCCGTTGTAGGCGAGCAGCTCCGCCGGCCAGATCTGGGCGTGGAAGGTGATGTTGTCCTTGCCCATGAAGTAGTAGGAGAGGGCATCGGCGTCGTTCCACCACCGCCGCCACGCGTCGGGGTCACCGGACCGCCGGGCCCACTCGATCGAGGCCGACAGGTAACCGATCACGGCGTCGAACCAGACGTAGAGCCGCTTCGTCGGCTGGTCACGCCAGCCGTCAAGCGGCACGGGGATGCCCCAATCGATGTCGCGGGTCATGGCGCGCGGCTTGATGTCGGTGAGGATGTTCTGGCTGAACTTGATCACGTTGGGCCGCCACGTGCCGGACGCCTCCCGCTCGTCGAGCCACTCCCCCAGCGCCTCGGCGAGCGCCGGCAGGTCGAGGAAGAAGTGCTGCGTTTCCACGAACTCCGGCGTCTCACCGTTGATGCGGCTTCGCGGGTTTCGCAGGTCGGTCGGGTCGAGCTGGTTGCCGCAGTTGTCGCACTGGTCGCCCCGCGCGCCGTCGTACCCGCAAATCGGGCAGGTGCCCTCGATGTAGCGGTCCGGCAGCGTGCGACCCGTCGAGGGGGAGATGGCGCCGTACGTCGTCTGCTCGACCAGGTAGCCGTTGCGGTGCACGGTGGTGAACATCTCCTGCACCACCGCGTAGTGGTTGGGCGTCGTGGTGCGGGTGAAGAGGTCGTACGACAGCCCGAGAGCGACCAGGTCCTCGACGATGAGACGGTTGTTGCGGTCGGCGAGATCGCGAGGAGGGACGCCCGCGATGTCAGCGGCGACCAGAATCGGGGTGCCGTGCTCGTCGGTGCCGCTGACCATCAGTACGTCGTGCCCGGCCATCCGCATGTACCGGCTGAAGACGTCGGAGGGCACGCCGAAACCGGCAACGTGGCCGATGTGGCGTGGGCCGTTGGCGTACGGCCAGGCGACGGCTGAAAGGACGCGGCTCATGACCGTTCATCCTATGAGCGGCTGTCCACTCCAATCAGGGTCTGACCCTGACGACGTATCGGCACCGTCCGAGCCTTACCACTTGTAACCACTTGTGGCGACCAAGTCACCCGATCGAGCGGCGACCGAGCCAACCAACTCGACAAGGAGGGCAACATGGCCGAGGGCGACGATGACACGTTGGAGTACGTGGTCGAGCAAGCGGCGCTGACGCCGCGCGGCTCACCGACGTGATGCCCCCGGCACCGAGCTGCTTGGGAAACCGATGCTTGAGGAGCGGGTCCGCCCCGGCTGGTGGAGCCTCGCGGCGGCGCTGGCGGGCGGTGTTGTCGGGGTCGTCGCGTTGACGCAGAAGAAGACCGACACGCTGATCGGCACCGTTGCCGCGTTGGCGCTCGTCCCGGCCGGCGCGGCGGCTGGCATCGCAGCGCTCGCGACCGACGTCGACCGGACGCTGGGAGATTGCTGCTCCTCGGTATGAACTTCGCGATGATCGTCGCGATGGGGATCGTCGTCCTTGCCGTGGTTCGCCGAGAGGCATCGGCGCTTCCGCTTGCGATCGCCGCCGTACTCATCGTGACCGTCGTCGTGCTCGTGGTCATTGCGCACAGTACGGGGGTCACGCCCGGCCATCCACCCGAGATCAAGACCTCATAGCTCATTGGCGCGGGGCTCATGACCGCTCAGTCCACGAGCGGCTGTCCACTGCGATTAGCGATGGGCTGCGGCGTAGACGGTCTTGCGCGGCAGACCAGTCTCGGCCGCCACGGCCGTGATGGCGTCCTTCTTCGACCGCCCGGACGCCACCGCGTCGGCCACGAGCAGGCGGAGTGCGGCGTCGTCGAGCTCAGGTGGTTGTGCCGGCGGAGCGCCCTGGACGACGATCGTCACTTCACCGCGTACGCCGTCCGCTGCCCACGCCGTCATCTCCTCCAGGCTGCCCCGGCGGACTTCCTCATGGGTCTTGGTCAGCTCCCGGCACACCGCGGCCGGTCGGTTGCCGCTGAAAGCCTCGGCCATCGCGTCCAGCGTCGCGGCCGTGCGGTGCGGCGCCTCGAAGAAGACCATGGTTCGGGGTTCGTCGCGCAGGTCGGCGAGGCGGCTGGCGCGCTCGGCAGCCTTGCGGGGCAGGAACCCCTCGAAGCAGAACCTGTCGACCGGGAGGCCGGAGACAGCCAGCGCGGTCAGCACCGCTGACGGGCCGGGTACGGCGGTCACCTCGACGCCGGCGCCCACGGCGGCCGCGACGAGCCGGTATCCGGGGTCGGAGACGCTCGGCATGCCAGCGTCGGTAACGAGCACGACCCGCTCCCCCGCCTCCAGCGCCTCGAGCAGTTGTGGCGTGCGCTGCTGCTCGTTGGCCTCGAAGTACGAGACCAGGCGGCCGCTCGGCTTAACGCCGAGGTCCGCAAGCAGTCGGCGTACGCGACGGGTGTCCTCGGCCGCGATGACACCGGCGTCCGCCAGTTCGGTTGCCAGTCGGGGCGAGGCATCCGCCCGATTCCCGATCGGGGTGGCGGCGACCACCAACGTCATGGCCCCCATCCTGGCAGCCGCCGCCTCCACGCCGTACGTCTTCCGACACGTGAGGGCTAACGGTCGCTTGAACTGCCCCAGGCCGCACGTCTTCCGACACGTGGCGACTAACGGCCCGCCGCCGGCCAACGGCGACGTCTGCCGCGTCACCGCGGCAAACGGTCGCTCAAACCCCGCGCAGGCGTACTTGTACCGTCATAACCCGGTCGACGGTCCTGTGTCGGGCGACACCGTGACGTCGCTAGCCGTTCATTGACCGGTTCGCGCTCGTACGATTGCCGGCGTGGCGACGTCAGCACCGGCCCGACCCACGGGGTCTTCAGCGCGCAATCCGAGCGTCGGTGCCGTGCTCGCCTCCACGGTCGAGAATGATCCGCTGCCGCGGATGCGGCGCCGCTTCACCCCGCTGCACTTCCGCAGCGACCCGATGTGGGGATGGCTGGCGCCGGTCATCATCACGGTGCTGGCCGGCTTCTTGCAGTTCTGGAACCTGACGACCCCGCACGACATCACGTTCGACGAGACGTACTACGCGAAGGACGGCTATTCGCTGCTGGTGAAGGGGTACGCCTCGAGCTTCGTCAACGACGACAGCACCGACGAGAGCGAAGCGGACAAGATCATCAACTCCGGCTCGACGGAGAAGATCTTCGACAAGCCGCCGAGCCTGGTGGTGCACCCCGAGGTGGGCAAGTGGATGATCGCCGTCGGCGAGTGGCTTTTCGGCCTTACGCCGCTGGGCTGGCGCTTCTCCGCTGCCTTCACCGGCACCCTGATGGTGCTGGTGATGTGCCGGCTGGTGCGCAGGCTCACCGGGTCGACGCTGCTCGGGTGCGTCGCCGGCGTACTGCTCGCGCTGGACGGTCTGCACTTCGTGATGTCGCGGTTTGCGCTGCTCGACATCTTCTTGGCGTTCTGGTTGCTGTGCGCGGCCCACTGTGTGGTCGCCGATCGGGACTGGGCCCGGGTGAAGCTCGCTCGGCGGTATGAGACATCACCACGATCGGCAGCCGGTGGCTTTGGTCCCGTGCGCGGCCTTCTCTTGCGCCCATGGCGCATCGCCGCCGGAGCGTGCTTCGGCCTCGCGATCGGCACCAAGTGGAGCGGTCTGTTTGTCTTGGCCGGGTTCGGTCTGCTGATGTTCGCGTGGGACTGCGGGATGCGCCGGGCGATCGGCGTTCGGTTCGCGCCGGCGAAGTCGGTCCTTGCCGACGGGCTGCCAGCGCTCGTGTCAGTTGTCGGCGTCGCCCTTGTTGTGTACGTCGTGTCGTGGATGGGCTTCTTGACCCATGCGGAGAAGTTCGAAGCGGAGTTCGGCCACGCCGTGGACTCCAACGACTGGACGTGGAGCTCCGTCAACGACAAACCGGACGGCCCCGTGGAGGGTGCGCTGCATGACCTGAACATCTTGTGGAACTTTCATAAGGAGGTCTTCGAGTTCCACACCGGCGAGTACATCAAGGAGGCGACCCACCCGTTCCAGTCCGACCCCGCTGGCTGGCTGGTGATCAACCGGCCACTCGGGATCTCCGCCGTCAGCGGTGACAAGACCGTGATCCCGGAATGCCCACCGGGTCAGGACTGCGTCAAGCAGGTGTTGGCCATCGGTACGCCGGTGCTGTGGTGGGGCGGTGTGCTCGCCCTCATCGTCGGCCTAGGGTACTGGGTGACGCGGCGGGACTGGCGGTTCGGCGTACCGATTGTTGGCGTGCTGACAACCTGGTTGCCCTGGGTCTTGTTCTCCGACCGGCCGATCTTCTTCTTTTACGGCGTCGCCATCATTCCGTTCACGGTCATGGGCGTGACGCTCCTCCTCGGGAAGATCCTGGGCCGAGCCAGTGCGTCGTACACCCGCCGCCTTGTCGGCTCACTCGCGGTGGGTGCGTTCGTGCTCGCGGTCGCCGTCAACTTCATCTACTTCTATCCGGTCCTCACCGGCCAGCTGATGAGCAACGAGGAGTGGAACGACCGCATGTGGCTGACGAAGTGGATCTAGGGCGTCCTGTCCACCGGCACTCAAGTGCCCTGCTCTCGGCTCTTCTGTCGGCTGTCAAGTCCGTCCGGGTGCGGGCGGAGCGTCGACGGAGCCGCGTCCGTCGGCGGTGCTTCCCAGTGGACGGCGGGCCTGCAGGAGAGCCTGGACGGACCACTGCATGAGTTGCACCGCTTGGGAACGAGTGAGGCCGGCGGCCCAGTGCCGATTCCCCGTCCTGAGGCGCGCCGGAACTTGTGACATTCCCGTCGGCTCTCAACACAATTCATCTCCGCGTCGGTTCCCCGGCTGCTCCGCCACAGACCCCAACCAGTGATTGACGGGGTGGTCGGTCACGTCGCCCAAGGTTGTCCCTGACGCGGCGCCAAGTCGTGGCGTCCTGCGCTGTCACGGGCCGACCGCGACGAGAAGTGCGCCGGGGTGAAGCGAACGCCTCTCGAACGAACCTCCGACAGCCGGCCTGCGCCTGTTCCGTAGCAAGGAACCCTCGACGGCAACGTCCGCACAGTGCGGCATAGCCAGCGGCCGTTGTCCCGAAGGCGGATCGGTCACCGGGCATGGCGTTGCCCGGGGACGGACGTTGCCCTGGGTGTGGGCGTCCTGCGGCTGATGGCGATGCCGGTGAGGGCGAGGAGGCCCCCGATGAGTGCCCCGGGGTGGACGGTCTCGCCGAGGGCGGCCCAGCCGATGCCGATGGAGAGCAACGGCACGAGGTAGAGGGTGTTGGCCGCGGTGGCGACCGGCAGGCGCGCTTGGGCGTAGGCCCAAGTGACGAAGCCGACCGCACTGGCACCCACACCGAGGAAGACCATCGCCGCCAACGGCTCGGTCTCGGCGCGCGGGAAGTCCGCGGCGAGCGCCGGGAGCAGCGGCAGGGCGAACAGCGTGCCCGACCAGACCGCGTAGCAGGTGACCTCCAACCCGCCGTACCGGGCCAGCAGGGGCTTCTGCAGGACGAAGAAAAGCGCCTGACTAAGCGCGGCGCCGAGGATCAGCAGAGCGTCCACGCTCGGACGCGCACCGCTGCCCTGGGTTACGGCCATGACGGTGGCGCCGGCGAAGCCCAGGCCGATCCCAGCCCAGCTGCGCATCCCGAGCGGCTCGTGGAGCAGTACCAGGGCCAAGACGGCAGCGAAGACTGGGGCGGTGTTGACCAGCAGGCTGGCGGTGCCCGCGGACACGGTGCGTTCACCCGCGTTGAGCAGCAGTTGATAGGCGGTCATGCCGCTCACCCCGCAGGCGGCGATCCGGGCCAGATCCGCCCGTCCCGGCCGGCGTACCCCCAGCAGCGGGGCCAACGCGGCCAGCGCAAGGGAGGCCACCACCAGGCGGCCCAGAGACAAGCCCGCGACGCTGAAACTGGTCAAGGCGATGCGGATGGCCACGAACGCCGAAGCCCACAGCAACAGCGTGGCACCCACCGCGGTGAACACGCGTCGATCCTCGATCATGGCGGGGATGCTGCCGCGTCCGGGCCGAAAGCGCCAGTAACGGCTTGCAGATGCGTCATGTAGCGTCGCTTACATGTTGGACGTAAGGCGCCTGCGGGTTCTGCTGGCGGTGGCCGAGAACGGCGGCATCGCTGCCGCCGCCCGAGCGCTGTCCTTCACCCCTCCAGCGGTCTCCCAGCAGCTGGCCGCCCTCGAGCGCCAGCTGGGACTGGCGCTGGTCGACCGCACCCAGCGCACGGCTCGGCTGACCGAGGCCGGCCAGCGCCTGGCCAGCCACTCCCGCACCGTGCTCGCCGGCCTCGAGGCCGCCGAAGCCGACCTGGCCGCCCTGGCTAGCCCCGGCCGCGGGATCACCGGAACGCTCCGGATTGCCACCATCGCCACCCTCGGCCGCACCCTGCTGCCGAATGTCTTGACCGGGTTGGCCGCGATCGCGCCGCAGGTGGAGCTGCGGATCGACCAGATGGAGCCGGAGGACAGCTTGCCGGCCCTGGCCCGGGGTCAGCTCGACCTGGCGCTGGCCGGGGAGTACGCCCTGACTCCACGAGCTGCGCTGTCCCAGCTGGAGCGCGTCGACCTGTTCACCGAGCCGGTGTACATCGTCGTCCCCGCCGACCACCCGGCCGCCGGCCCGCGCGTGCACCTGACCGAGCTGAGCGGCGCCCGGTGGATCGCTCCAGCCCCGGGCAGCTCTTGCGCGGTGCTCCTGGAACGCTCGTGCGCCCTGGCGGGCTACGAACCGCACGTCGTCGCCAGGTGCGCCGACTTCGCCGTGACCGCCGCCCTGGTCGGCGCCGGTCACGGCGTGGCCCTGCTGCCCTCGATCGCCGCCCCACCCTCCCCTGACCGCGGTGGCCCAGCGGTGCGCCTGCTGGAGGTCACGAACCCGCAGATCCACCGGACTCTCTACGCCGCCGTGCGCCGCGGGAGCCAGCACCACCCCGCCCTCACCTGCCTGCTCCGGCTCCTCGCCAGCCCCCCGCCCCAGCAGGGATGAGGACGACCTGACCGGACGCCCTTCCCTATGCGAACCGTGCCGCTGCCACGGCCGTTGATCGACACGGGAATGCCGGGCCGCTGATCGCGCTGAACAGACCCGGACCGGCGGCTACGGCACCAGGCGCGACCGGGCGGTGTCGAGAACGGCTGCGGTGATGCGGTCGAGGCCCGGTGAGCGCAGCTTCCACTGTTGCTCGTAGAGGACGACGTCGATGGTGCTGGAGGGGTCGATGTCGACCAGCTGGCCGGCCTGCTCGTGGGCATGGCTCTGCCTGTCGGGCAGCATGCCCCACCCGAACCCGAGACGGACGGCGTCGAGGAAGTCGGCCGAGGACGGGACGTGGTGGATGGGTGGATGGGTGGCTGGCTGCCCGCTGGAAGCCGGGTGCGCAGGTAGCGGCGCTGCAGGTCGACCTTGCCGTCGAAGGTCCTCCTGAGTGAGGATCCCGTACACGGCCCGTGACCTGGCGTTTCGGTGGAGCTGAGGGGATTCGAACCCCTGACCTTCTCATTGCGAACGAGACGCGCTACCAACTGCGCCACAGCCCCGGGGTGGCCGCGCGATAGCACGGCGAGCGGGTTCAACCGAACGGAAACCTTAGCACTCAGACGCCGGAGCGCAGACCGAGCTCTTGCCGCGACAGGGCCCCGGGGGGAGGGAGGGCCGCGCGTCGTCAACCAACTGAAACAGCTGCACCTGGTTTAAGAGGTGGAAGCCCTGCCCCGGTAGTCAGGACCTCAGGCGGCCCGGCAGCCGGGCCAGGGAAAGAAACCTGTGCCAGCTGCCCGGTGACCTGGCGAACATCGCCGCCCAGCTCACCTGGACGCTGACCGGTCAGCCGTTGACAGCGCGGGCTGGCTCTTCGTCGGCAGCCCCGGCGTCTGTGCCGCTTGTACCACCGCCAGTCATCGCAGCCGTCTTGGTCGCCTCGGCCGAGTGGCCCGACGACCAGGTGCCGGGCGCGCTGAGGTCGATGCGACGGCTGGTTCGCGCGGCGACCGGCTTGTCGACGTACGTCGGCAGCGTGATCGGCAGCGGGTCCCACAATGAGCCACCGTCGGCGGTCGACAACGCCACCGCCACCCTTCGCTCCGGCTCGATCGCGGCGACGGCGACGGCTTCCTGAAGCGCCCCGACATCCAACGGCACCGTCGGCTCCTCGTCGGGTCCCTTGGCTGCTCCGTGTGAAGCGTCGACACGGGACGGCGTACGGCGGACGACGTTAGACGGAGCCCGCGTTGCCGAGGCCACTTCGGCCCAGTAAGCGTCGCTCGCTTTGCGAACCTGTCGACGGACCAGGCACAAGAATCCGACGAGCAAGGCCAACGGCACGGCAGGCGACCACAGCGGGACGACGCGGAAACCGGCTGCGACCGAGACGGCAGCGGTAAGACATAGCAAGAGAACGACTACCCGTCGACGGCGGGCCGCAGCCAGCCGCAGCGACTCGCGGCTCGGCCGGATAGCGGGCACGGGGGCGGCCGTAACGTGCCGGCTCAGCCCTGGACTCACCAAGCGGTCAACTGCTCGCGGCGGCGTTACGACCAGCCGGCCTGCGGTCGACATGTCGCGACGTGACAGCACCCGCATCGCTCCGGAAAACCTGTCGATTGAACGGGACCGGGCTGCCTCGTCGTGGCGACGCAGAGCCAACGGCACCAGGTAGGCGGCCCACGCCACGACGATCGCCCCGTAGATGATGCCGGTGAGACCCACGAGACGACCGTAGAGCGGCACGCGGCGCTTGCTGGACAGCTGCAGCGGTGTGTCGGCTGAGAAGTTGTGTGACGACAGTGAACCGAGCGCGGGCTACTGCTTGAGGCGGGCTTGCACGCCGTACGGCACCTCTTCGGCGGTGAGACCGAACAGCAGGTGGTCCCGCCACATCCCGTTGATGTGCAGGTAACGCGGAGCCAGGCCAACCTGGGTGAAACCGAGCTTCTGCACGATGCGCAGGCTGGCCACGTTCTCCGGCCGGATCGCTATCTCAATCCGGTGCAGCCCCATCGTGCCGAAGCAGTGGTCGCACGCCATCGCCACCGACGTCGGCATGATGCCGCGCCCCGCGTGGCCCTGGTCGATCCAGTAACCCATCTGCGCCCACCGTGCCGATCCCCACGTGATGCCGGTGACGGTCAGCTGTCCGACCATCACCGCGTCGTAGGTGACCACGAACGGCAAGGCGTGCCCGGCGCGGCCGTGCCTGATGAGATCCCGGGTCATGGCCCGGTAGCCGGTGCGGCGCGGGGATGGCCCCGGTGGTCGAGTCGACTCCCACGGCGCGAGCCACGCAGCGTTGGTACGCCGCAGCTCAGCCCACCGGGAAGCATCACGCATCGTCAGCGGGCGCAGGCCCACCCGCCCGTTGGACAGCCGCACCGGCCAGCCGCGGGTCAGGGCGCACCGCCGGCTTCGGCCCGCGGGTGGTCACCGCCCGCAATCTGGTCCAACGTGTGGCCAAGAATGGGAAGCAGCACCGCCAAGCCGTCCTTGACGCCGCCCGGCGACCCCGGCAGGTTGACGATCAGCGTACGACGCGCGACGCCCGCCAGCCCGCGCGACAGGGACGCCGTTGGCACCCCTTGCCCAAGCCCATAGGCGCGGACGGCCTCCGCGATACCGGGCACCTCATAGTCCAGCACCTGCCGGGTCATCTCCGGCGTCTGGTCGGTCGGGGACAGCCCAGTGCCGCCCGTGGTGACCACGACGTCCACGCCTTGCGAGACGGCCTCCTCCAGCGCCGCGAGAACTGGCTCGCCGTCGGGCACCACCGCTGCCGAGACGTCGTCGAAGTCCAGATCGGTCAGCGCGGCCACGATGCGCGGGCCTGTCGTGTCGTCGTACACGCCGGCGGCCGCCCGGTTCGAGACCGACAGCACCACCGCCCGCCGCCCCTGCAGGCCGCTCACCGCGCCGCCTCGGGCCGGGTCCAGCTGCCGCTTCGACCGCCCGACTTCGCCAACACCGTGACGTCGTCGATAACCGCCGCCTTGTCGACCGCCTTCACCATGTCGACGACGGTGAGCGCGGCGACGCAGACGGCCGTCAGCGCCTCCATCTCGACACCGGTGCGGTCGGCGGTGCGTACGGTCGCGGTGATTTCCACTGCGGTATCGGTCACCTCCAGGTCGACCACCACGCCGCTGAGGGAGAGCGGGTGGCACAGCGGGATGAGGTCGCCGGTCCGTTTCGCGGCCATGATCCCGGCCACCCGCGCGACACCGAGGGCGTCCCCCTTGGGCACCCCATCGCCGCGTAGCAGCGCCACCACCTCGGCGGAGACCCGCACCCGGCCGGCCGCCACCGCCTCCCGCTCGGTGACCTCTTTGCCCGAGACGTCGACCATGCGGGCCGCGCCGGTCTCGTCCACGTGCGTCAGGCGAGGGGGGCGGTCGGGCTGACCGGGGCCAGCGGGCTGATCGGGCTGTGCCGGCTGATCGGGCTGTGCCGGCTGATCGGGCTGTGCCGGCTGATCGGGCTGTGCTGGCTGATCGGACCGGGCGGTGGGCATCAGAAGTTCCGATCAAGCACGGCGACGTCGACAATGGCGCCGGCCTCGACCGCAGTTGTCGCTTCGGGTACGACGATCAGGCAGTTCGACTGCGACAGGTTGCCAATGAGGTGCGACCCGTGGCCGCCCACCGGCTTGACCTGGGCGCCACGCGCCGTCACCTCGAAGCTCCCCCGCACGTACTGCGTCCGCCCCCGTGGCGAGCCGAAGCCAGCCATGCAGGTGGCCCGCACGAGCGGCCGCCGGTAGGGCAGCTTGCCCATCATCCGCCGGATCGCCGGCAGCACGAAGACCTCGAACGAGACGTACGACGACACCGGGTTCCCTGGCAGCGTAAAGATAGGGGTGTCGTCCTCACCGACCGTCCCGAAGCCCTGCGGCTTGCCCGGCTGCATCGCCACCTCAGCGAACGCAACGGTGCCCAGCCGGCCGAGCACATCCTTGACCACGTCGTAGTCGCCCTTGCTGACGCCGCCACTGGTGACCACCAAGTCGGCGCGCACCAGCTGGTCGGACAAGGTGTCGGTGAGCTCCTGCGGGTCGTCACTGACGATCCCGACCCGGTAGGCGATCGCTTCCGCCTGCCGCGCGGCCGCCGCCAGCGCGAACGAGTTGGCGTCGTACACCGAGTCGAAGCCGAGCGGCTCACCCGGCTCGCGCAGCTCGCTGCCCGTCGAAACGACCACGACCCGGGGTCGGGGCCGCGCTTTCACTGACGGGTATCCGGTGGCGGCGAGGATCGCTGCCTGCCGTGGCCCCAGCACGGTGCCCTGCTCGAGCAAAGCGTCGCCCGCCCGCACATCCTCACCGCGAGGCCGCACATGCTGGCCCGGGCTCGGCGTCTGCACGATCGACACCGTCGCCCGGCCGCCATCGGTCCACTCAATCGGCACGACCACGTCGGCCCCTGCCGGCAGCGGCGCGCCCGTCATGATCTTGACCGTCTGGCCGGGCGACAGGGCGTACGCCTTGGTCTGCCCGGCTGCTGACTCGCCCACGACCGGCAGCCGAACCGGGTTGTCGCGGGAGGCGTCGAGCAGGTCGGCCAACCGGCACGCATAGCCGTCCATGGCCGAGTTGTCGAAGCTCGGCAGGTCGATGGGCGACCTGACGTCCTCGCAGATCGGCAGGCCGAGTGCCTCCAGCAGCGGCTGCTCGTACGGCGGCAGCGGCCGCACGCCGTCCAAGATCATGCTCAGGTGCTCGTGAACGCTGCGCATCAGATTCGCACGGGCTCTCGGTCGGGTGGGACGGCAGTCGGCAAGCCTAATGCCCCTCGAGCACCGTCCCGTCGGCGATGACGCCGGGCGATCCGTCGGCCTCGACCTCAACATCGCCGCGCGCGATCACACCGGCACCGAACGTCCAGTCCCCGCGCACAGTGAGCGACGTGGCGCCCGCCAACGAGGGCGGTCCGGCCGGGAACCTCGCGTCGAAGTCGCCCATGAGCTTGTAGAACGCCGGGTCGAGGTCGACCAAGGGCGCGTCGGTCAGTCCGTCGGCCAGCCGGATCGAGAAGTCGTCGGACATCTCGTACGCATCGGAGCGCAGGACGAGCAGGTCGTTCGTCGACTTCACCGGCACGAACCTGTCGCGCTCCACCTCGAGCGCGGTGGCACCGGGGAAGACCTCGACGGCTGCGCCCATCGCCGTCTCGATCTGGATGACGGCCGGTGACGACGAGTTGGCCGGGTCGACGGTCTTGGCATTGCGAATCAGCGGCAGCCCCAGCACACCGCCGCTGGCGTCCAGTGTGTCGGCCAGGGCCGACAGGTTCAGCCACAAGTTGTTGGTGTTGGAGTACCGGTGTCGGGTGATGTCGATGAACGACTCAAGGTCCTCCGGCGCGGTCTGCGCCGTCTCGCGCAGGATCAGCTGTCCATCGCTCGTGCGGATCGCCAGGTGCCCGCCTTTTCGGTCCGCCGGCGTACGGCGACACACCTCGGTGGCGAACGGCGCCCCCGTCGAGGCGAACCAGCCAGCGATCCGGACGTCTGCGGTGGCGGCCAGGTTGTCGGAGTTCGACACGAACGCGTAGCGGAAGCCGGCGTCGAGGAGTTGGCTGAGCAGACCCGATACCGAGAGCGCCGTGTAGAGGTCCCCATGGCCGGGCGGACACCACTCCAGGCTCGGGTCGGCGGGCCACTCCGCGGGCATCAGGTCGTCGGCGCGGATCTTCGGCTCGCGGTTCTGGATGAAGTCCAGCGGGATATCGCCGACGGGCAGGTCAGGGTAGGCGGCCAGCGCCCGCAGGGTGTCTTCGTGAGTTCGGAAGGAGTCCATGAAAACCAGCGGCAGCCGTACGCCGTAACGCTTGCGCGCGTGCAGCACCTGGGAGGCGATCAGGTCGAGGAAGGTCAACCCGTCGCGCACCTCCAGCAGCGACTTCGCGCGCGACATGCCCATCGACGTACCCAGGCCGCCGTTGAGCTTGATGACAACAGTGTCCCCAAGCGCTGCCTCACCGTGCTGCGCGTCAAGCTCGAGATCGACCAGCCGCGTCGGCTCGGTGATCGGCTCGATGGCTGTCTCGGGCACTAGACCGGTGGCGCCGGTTTCGAGCAGGCGGTAGTAGTGACTAAACACGTCAATCGCGACGGGGTGAACTCCTCCGGCGCGCATCTTCTCCTGGGCTGCCACAAGGCCCTCTGCACTCATGTCACCCGATGCTAGGTGACCGCAGTCGGTCGGCCGTCGGAGCGGTTGGGCGATGAGATACCGCGACGCCTGACCGCGGGGGCGCGTTCCCCACGCACCGAGCTGACCATGTCGAGGACCTGGCGTACTTCGTCGACGTTGTGCGCGCGGAAAACTCGCGCGCCCAGCCAGGCCGCTAGCGCGGTGACGGCGAGAGTTCCAGGTAGCCGGGCGGTGACCGGGAGGTCAAGTGTCTCGCCGATGAAGTCCTTGTTCGACATCGCGACGAGAACTGGCCAACCGGTTCCCACGATGTCGGTCAGGCCTCGGGTGATCTCCAGTGACTGCACTGTGGTCTTGCCGAAGTCGTGACCGGGATCAACGAGGATCTGATCTCGGGAGACACCGGCCGCGACGGCCCTCTCAGCAAGGTGGGACACCGTGCGCACGACATCCGCCACGACATCGTCGTAGCGGGGGTTGTCGGGTTCGGTACGAGGCGGCAGGTGGCCGGCGTGGGTGCAGACCACGCCGACACCAGCATCGGCGGCGACGCGGACCAGGTCCGGGTCGTAACCTTCCCAAGCATCGTTGACCAGGTCTGCGCCGGCAGTGACGGCCGCTCGCGCCACGCCGGACCTCCAGGTGTCGACACTGATCACTGCTTCCGGGCGGCGAGAACGGACCGCTGCAATGACGGCACACACCCGGTCGAGCTCCTCCGTTGGCGAAACGGGGTCGCCCTCCGCTGCCTTCACGCCACCGATGTCCACGATCGCAGCGCCCGCGTCAAGGGCGCGTTCTGCCGCAGCGACGGCGGCGGCCAAGGTGAACGTCGCTCCGCGGTCATAGAAGGAGTCGGGCGTCCGGTTCACAATGCCCATGACAATCATCTCCCCGGGGGGAAACACCCGGCCGCCCAAGCGCAGCGCTTGCTGCGACAGTGCTGCGTCGGTATCTCCAGCGGTGCGGTCAGTCAACTGCCGTTGACCTCGTCTTGGACCTCCCGTTCGCCGTCAGCGCCCGCGCGCAGATAGCGGAGAAACAGGAAGCTCTCGTCCTCGAGTACGTCCGCCAAGCGCAGCCGAGTTGGCGGTTCAAGGAGTGCGCCGTCGAGGATGCGCAGGGCCGAGCCACCGACCAACAGCGGGGAGACCGTCAAAGACAACTCGTCCAGCCGATCTGCCGCCGCGACCTGCGAGAGCAGCCTCGGGCCACCTTCGCAGGACACCCGTCGCAGCCCGCGCTCGGCGAGCGCGTCGAGCGCGGCGGACAGATCGACCTCTTGCTCCCCGGCCGTGATCATGTCCGCCACCTCAGCCAGCGCGGCGACGCGATGCTGGGGGGCTTGCCGATGCGTAATGACGATCGGCCTTGCCACCGTTTCGGTGAACAACCCGGCGGCCGGGTCAAGATCGCACGTCCTGGTGACGACCGCGATGGGCGGTGCCTCGGAGAGCCCCCGTGCCCGTCGCCAGTCCCTCCGATCGGCTGTGGGCTGCTCTCCGGCGTAACCCTCGACTCGCACGGTGGTGGCTCCGGCGAGGAGCACGTCCGCTTGGCCCCGCAGGACCGCGAACAGTGCTTTGTCGGCCGGTCCCGAAAGCCCCCCCGCCCGGCCGTGCGCCTGGGCGGCTCCGTCTGCGCTGGCGACCATGACGCCACGGACCTGCTGATGACCGACGTCCGAGAGCCAGTACGCCTCGTCGAGATCGACGTCGTCAGCGCCGGGTAGGGGCAACAACCGGCGCATGCCGCTCCTTCCACCGTTTCAGTAGCTGTCGCAGCCGGCATCCGCGCAGAGGCAGGTGTTGTGCCTTCGCACCAGCACTCAGGCCGAGCGCTCCAGTACCACGCAACAATTGTCTGGGCAGGGCCGCAGCCGGGCCGAGACGTGCCGGTCAACACCGAGCCCCTCGAGATAGCCTGCCGCAAGAGCTGCGTTGATTGAGCACACCAGTTTCGTGTCCAGCACCATCAGCCGCTGGAACGGACAGTTCGTCAGTACGACGTCCCCGCGATCATCGACCGGCTCGTACCCGAGTCGGATCAGCAGGGCACTGAGCGCCTCGCACCGGCTCCCAGACCCATCGTCTGCACCCCGCACCTGGGCGCCGAGCTCCCGGCCGCGGCGCCTCCCGACCCGCAGCGCAGTTTCGTGTAGTGGCTCGGCGGTGGCCTGTTCGCTCGCCGCCTGGACCAGGATCTCGGCCAGCAACTCATAGCGCCGCGGCGGCACGCTGGCACTGATCTCCTGCTGCGTGACCCGATATCGCTGCGGGGGTCGCCCTCGACGCCCCGCGGGAGCCGGGTCAGCCGCCATCGCTTCAATCAGACCGGCCTGCTCGAGCTTCTCGCAGTGGAAGGTAACCAGCGTTCGTCCGATCCCAAGCGCCGCCGAGACGTCCTGGCGGGTCTTCGGGGCATTGGCCGATGCAAGGTAGTCGTAGATGCGAGCCCGCTGAGGCTCCGAGAGTGCGCCAAGAGCCAGCACGTCCTCTGCCGGTGCATCCATGTCACCACCGTATCTGTTGAAACGGGGTTTCGACAACATCTCTTGACATATTGAGGCAGCACTCGAATACTGAGCACACCTATTGGCGAAACGCCGGTGCATCCGGTGAACGGGAGGTACGGCGATGGCCCGCCTGTTTTCGTTCCGACCCGCGTTCACAACGCGCGGGCGAGAGTTCCATGGTCTGCGCGGGATGGCGGGCAAGCCGCTGCATCCGCCGTTGACTGATATCCCGGTCGGCGCGTACACCCTCGCTGCGGCGTTCGACGTCATCTCGGTACTGACCAACGGTGAGCTCGCCCGCGACCTCTTCCGCGCCGGCACGTTCGTGCTCATCGGCGGCGGCGTCGTATCGCTCCTGACTGCCGCGACTGGGGTGGCCGACTGGGCTGGCTCGACACCTCGGCGTACGCAGGCATGGCGAACGGTGAACGCGCACGCGCTAGTGATGACCACCGTCACCGTCCTCGTGCTCGTGTTGATCGCCCTTCGCATGACCGTCTACGCCGACGAACCCGCGACTCCTCTGCTGGTCCTTGTCTTGTCGGTCCTTGCGGCGACGCTCACGGCCGTCGGCGGGGCGATCGGCGGGTCACTCGTGTATGACTACGGCTTCAACGTCGAGACCGCCACCGACTCTCCGGTCTGGCACGAGTCCGAGACCGATGTCATGCCCGGCGACAAACACGCGACCTAGGCGCGGGTCGATGACGCCGCTGGCGCGGTACGACGCCTGGCAGCGCCCTACAGTAATTCGGTGACCGGCAAGACCTCTGGATCCAAGCAGGCGATCCGGAGCCGCGTCTTGGCGAACCGCAGCCAGCGGTCACCTTCCGAGCAGCAGCAGGCCGCCGCGTTGCTCCGCGACCGAGTGCTGGCGCTGCCGGAGGTGCAGGCGGCGGA
Organism: Nocardioidaceae bacterium; assembly: GCA_030447865.1. Taxonomy (GTDB): domain Bacteria; phylum Actinomycetota; class Actinomycetes; order Propionibacteriales; family Nocardioidaceae; genus JAUJOE01. The sequence goes on along the minus strand of JAUJOD010000001.1, from coordinate 1,160,150 downwards.
CACGGTGGCCGTGTACCGTTCGCTACCCGACGAGCCAGGAACGGACCCGCTCCTGGAAGTCCTGCACGCTCGTGGGGTCATCGTGTTGCTGCCCCTGCTGCAACCGGACCTCACCTTGGTTTGGGCCGCGCACTCGCCGGGGCACGAGCGCCTCAACCCGAAAGGCATCCGCGAGCCGACATCTCCCCCGCTTGGACCGCAGGCACTCACTGCCGCATCAGTGGTGATCTGTCCGGGGCTCGCCGGCGATCTCCAGGGTCATCGACTGGGCAGAGGCGCCGGTTGTTACGACGGGGCGCTGGCCTCCCTCGACCACTCCGAGCTGCGCTGCCTGCTGCTCTACGACGACGAGGTGCTCGACGCCGTACCGGCTGACTCGCATGACCAACCCGTCGACGTGCTGATCACCCCCACCCGCACTCTGCGGGTCTCAGTCGCTCGGGGGTAGCGTCCAGCCCGCTGGGATCAGCGTCAACTCGTGCTCACCGGCCGCCTCGACCGCCTCGCGGCTGAACACCCACGGCAGCGTCTGACCCTCCACCCACAGCTCGGTCTGATCGGTGTAGTTGTCATCGAAGGCGTGGCCGGAGGCGCCGGTGAGGTTGATCCAGCGCGATGCGTCGAAGTCGTCGAGTGGGATGATCATCCGCATCGAGGGCACGGCCGTCGCCTGATAGCCCTCCCGGGCGTCCCAGCTGCTGGCGTTGACCACCGCTGGCCCGCCGCTGAGCTCGTACCCGCCCCGGTTGAAGAGGAACGCCGCGGGCGACCCCTCCGACCCGAGTGACTCGTTGCGCAGGTGCAGCGTGTGCAGCCGCCCCCACTCCCAGTCGCGAGGGTCCCGGGACAGGTGCTGGGTCAGCTCGTCCCGGGCGACCAACATCGCCTGTTGCACGATGTCGTCACGAGTCTCCACCACGCCGGGTGTGTCGGCGTTGTCCCAAAAGTCGTTGGTCGGGTCGTCCATCAACGCCTGCATCACCGCCCACCAGCGCGAACCGCCCTTCGGCCAGGCTTCCTCGGGCAGGTCGTCGTGAAACGTCAGCGCCAACAGGTTGCTCCACACGACGTTGAAGTACGCCGCGCCCCCCGATTCAGCGCTGTGCTGGAAGTCCCAGCGCGCCATCGCACGTTGCCCGGCCTGGTAGTACGTCGTCTTCAGCGGCACCGCCTGCAGCAACGGCGTGAGCTCCTTCGCCAGCGAGCTGAAGGTGTCGAGCTGGATCGCCGCCATGTCGTCGACAGTCAGCTTGTTGGTGCCCTCGAGCAGGTATCGGATGCGTTGGGCGCGGTAGCCGTAGTCGAAGGCGCTGCCGAGGAAGTACGGGTATTTCTCGCCGGTGACTGGCTGGTTGGCGGTGACGACGTACCCGTCCTTGGGGTCGAGCACGTTCGGCAGCGCGTCGAACGGGATGTAGCTGTCGTTCCACTCGTACGCCGGGTCCCAGCCGGGCACTGGCCACCGCCCGTCACCAGCCCCCCGGATCGGGATGCGCCCAGGCGCCTGATAGCCGATGTGGCCGGCGGTGTCGGCGTACACGAGGTTCGGGGCGGGGGCGTCGAACAGGCGGGCCGCGTCGCGGAACTCGTCCCAGTTGGACGCCCGACTTATGCCGAAGAGCGCATCGGCCGTCCGGCCCGGCTCCAGAGCGGTCCAGCGCAACGCCACGGCGTACCCGTTGCCGGGATCGGGAGCGCGCCTGCCCACCGGCGCATTGGCCCCGACCCGGGACATGTCGTGGCTGACGTCGGAGATCAGCGGGCCGTGCCGGCTCTCGCGCACGGTGATCGTCACCGGGTCGGCCTCGCCGGCGATCACGAAGCTCTCCTCGCGGATGGCGAGCCGGCGGGAGCGGCCGTTGTAGAGGTAGCGGTTGCTGTCGTCGACGGCTTCGAGGTAGAGGTCCTGCACGTCGGCGTGCAGGTTGGTGAAACCCCAGGCGATCGACTGGTTGTGCCCGACGACCACGCCCGGCAGGCCAGCGAAGGTGAAACCGCTGACGTCGAACGGGCACTCGGTGCCGACCTGGTTGCAGTGCAGCCCCATCTGGTACCACACGCTCGGAATGGTTGCATCCAGGTGCGGGTCGTTGGCCAGGATCGGCGCGCCGCTGGCGGTGTGCTCACCGCTCACCGCCCAGGCGTTGGAGCCGAGCCCGTCGCCAAGACCGATGAGGTGGTCGAGGGCTGCGCTGGTCGTCGCGGCGTCGCGCAGTACGGTCGTCGCCCCCTTGACCAGGTACGGCGGCCGGCTGGGCAGCCGGGTGTCGTTCCGTTTCGCGTCCTGGTCGTACACACCGTCCACGAGTGCGCCCTGGGTGACGACGGGCTGATGCTCGTCGTAGGGGTAGGCCGGGTACAGCTCGGCGATCTGCTGTCGGGTCAGCCTGATGGACGCGATGGAACGGTCGATCTCGTCGTCCATGTTGCTGCCGAGATTCCAGGCCATCGCCTTCAGCCAAGCCAGCGAGTCCGCGGACGTCCACGGTTCAGGCGTATAGGTCAAGCCGTTGAGGTCGAGGACGGCGTACTCCAGCGACAGCTCGTCGCTGGAACGACCGCTCAGGTAGGCGTTCACTCCGGCGGCGAAGGACTCCAGGTAGCGTCGGGTGTCGGTGGACAGCAGCGACAACTCCGCCTCGGCGACCCGCCGCCAGCCGAGGGTGCGGACGAACATGTCAGCCTGCAACGCGTCTCGACCAAACAGCTCGGTGAGCCGGCCGGCAGTGAGGTGGCGGCGAAAGTCCATCTCGAAGAAGCGGTCCTGAGCCTGCACATACCCCTGCGCGAAGAACAGGTCGGCGGAGGTGTCGGCGTAGACCTGGGGGATGCCCGCAGCGTCCCGGATCACGGTGACCGGCGCGGTCAGCCCCTGCAGGGTGATGGTCCCCTCGGTTTGCGGCATCGACCTGCGCACGGTCCAGACCACCGCCACCGAGCCGGCGATCAGCGCCAGCGCCAGGATCGCAGCGAACCAGTTGACGATCCGCAACCATCGAGGCACCGCTCCATTGTGCCGGGGTGCCGGCCAGTCCGAGGTTCTGCCACTCGCTGTCACGAGTTCTTTGCCTTCACGGCCCGGCTGTCGCACAATGGAAACCCGTTAGCAGTCGAGCCAGCTGAGTGCTAACCGACAAGGAGAGCCGTGCCCATCTACCAGTACGCCTGCACCGAGTGCGGTCACGACCTCGAGGTGCGGCAGAGCTTCACCGACGACGCCCTGACGGTCTGCCCGGCCTGCACCGGTCGGCTGCGCAAGGTGCTGAGCCCGGTGGGCGTGGTGTTCAAGGGGTCCGGGTTCTATCGCACCGACAGCCGTAACGGTTCGTCCGGGCGCAACGGCGCCGACGGCAGCGACGGTAAGACCGCCTCCGACGGCTCCGACTCCGCCAAGACCGACGCCGCGAAGCCTGAACCCGGCGAGACCGGAGCCAGGGAGAAGGGTGCCGCGGACAAGCGCGCCGACCCCGCGAAGCCCGGGTCCGCACAGAAGTCGGGCACGTCCCGGTCGGACTCCGTAGCAGTTCCCTGATTGCCAGGCTGTGGATAACGGCCGCGCCGGTTGCCGCTGGCTTCCTACCCTGTCGGGATGCCTGACTTCCACTCCGCCGTACGGCGGGCACGCCGCAGCATGGTGCGGCACCGGCGACTGATCGCAGCCACGTTGGCGGCCGCAGCGGTGTTCTGTCTCGCCCGGGTGCTTTCTCCACCGGAGCCGGAACTCGTGTCAGTGGTCGTGGCTGCCCGCGACCTGGCCGGCGGCGCGGTGATCGGCGCGGGCGACGTACGGACCGTTGAGGTGGCACCAGACGTGGTGCCAACGGGGGCACTTGACGCCCAGGCGGCGGTGGGTGCAAGCGTGACCGCTCCGATGCGGGCCGGGGAGCCGCTGACGGATCGCCGCGTCCTGGGTGCGGCCCTGATCGCCGGCTACCCGGCCGGCACGGTGGCGTCCCCGGTACGCATCGAGGACGCCGATGTGGTGGCGTTGCTGCGCCCAGGCGACCGCATCGACCTCTACGCCGCAACCGGTGACAGCGGACCGGCGACGCGAGTCGTCGCCAATGCTGTCGTCGTCATGCTGCCTCGAGTGGGGACCGACACTGGCAGCGGGGCGCTGGTCGTCGTCGCCGTCACGGCGACCGAGGCAGCCGAGATCGCGCAGGCCAGCGCCGCGTCGGTGCTGTCGGTGAGTCTGCGGGGCTAGGCCAACGCGATTGGTAGCCTCGACCGCTCCTACCTTCGGGCAGGCCTGGGACATCATCGAAGGAGGCACTCATGAAAGGTTTTCGGGACTTCCTGCTGCGCGGGAATATCGTCGAGCTGGCCGTCGCCTTCATCATGGCTGCGGCGTTTACGGCGGTCGTCACCGCCACCGTGCAGATGATCATGGACGGGTCGGCAAGCTTGGCGGTGTGCGGGACTTCTCGACGTACAATCCCGGCGGTGTCTCGGTCGGCGCCTTCCTCACGGCGCTCGTGAGCTTCCTGATCCTCGCCGCCGTCGTCTACTTCGTCATCGTCGTGCCGTACATGAAGGCTCGCGAGGTGCTGCGCCTTGGCGATCTCGACGAGCCCGCCGCCGTTCCTGAGGATGTCGCATTGCTCACCGAGATCCGCGACCTGATCGCCCGTAGCGGAACCCCGACGCCCAGCGCGAGCGATCCGACGGTCTGACCGCTATAGCGTGCTCAGCGTCGGATCCTTCGCGTGGGAGCGGCGGTCAGCCGTGATGAGGGGGCACGTCTCGGCGCAGGACCTCATCCGTGCTGTCGACGGACCCGTCCTCCGCGGAGCCTTGCTCGTCGCGCGTGGTGTCGGGCAGCACGTCGCCGAAGACGTTGGCAACCTGGCGGCGCCTTGCCTGGCGCCTGCGATCGTCGGACCCTGCAGGCCCGTGCGTCTGCCCGGCCTCGCTCACGTCGACGCCAGGTCGCACAACCACGACGCGTCGAAGGCGTCGTACGCGGGGTTCCAGCCGGTGGCGGCGTGCAGCTTCGCCGACGACACACGGTGCGACCGCGTCAGCGGCTCCAGCCGCTCACCGGCCAGCTTGACCATCCACGGGCCGGCGAACCGCGCCCGCGAACGCCCCGCCGCTGCAGCGAACGTCCGGGCCAGCGCGTCCCTGCGCACCGGTTCTGCTCCGACGTTGTAGACACCGCCAGGTGCGGTGAGCGCTGCGGCAACCGCCGTGCCAGCGTCGTGCAGATGTACGACGTGCGCCCACCCGCGTGGGTCACCGACCCCCACCGGACGACCCGTCCGAGCCTGCGCCAGCCGCCACCGCGTCGTCGGGTCGTCGCCGATGAAGTTTCCGAACCGCAAGATCACCGACTGTCGTGAGGTGCTGCCGAAGTCGGTGGCAGCGGTCTCGGCTACTGCGGCTGGTTCCACGGCGCGCGTCACGCACACCGGGTTTGTCTCGGTGATCCACAGGTCGCCGGCGTCGTCGTACATGAACGAGATGCTCTCCTGCACGATCCGGCGGACGCCGGCGGTCTTCGCGGCGGTGACCACCGCCTTCGAGCCTTCCGTGCGCAGCCGGTCGTTGGCCCTCCAGGCGCCTGGCCGCAGCGCTGCTAGGCCGACCGGGATCGACGTTGCTAGGTTGCACACCACGTCATGACCCTCGAGTGCTGATGCCATCTCTGCGTGGTCAAACAAGCGGACTCGCGCCGGTGTGGCGCCCGCCTGCTGCAAGACGCGCGCTTTGTCGTCGCTGCGGGCCAGACCGGTCACCTCGTGACCGTCGGCCAACAACGCGGCGACTGCGGCGGTCCCCAACGCCCCGGTGGCTCCGGTGACGAAGACCCTCACCGTCTCCCCTCTCAGAAAAGTGAGATAACGGGACGATAACAGACCCTTACCGCAAGTTGTCAGTCTCCAGTCGGTCCATGGGTCGACTACGTTCTGACAACTCCCGCTTCCTCGAAAGTTGTCAGACTCCCGTCGGTCTATGGGTCGACTACGTTCTGACAACTCTGAAGAAGGGCGGGAGGTCGACACCTCCCGCAGCCATCGAGGACAATCGCCCCATGCCACACGCACGGGCCGGGCGGCCAGCCCGACCGGACGACCTGATCGATGTGGACGCGGTCCTTGGCGCGTACTACGACGTGACACCCGACCCGGCCAACCCCGACCAGCGTGTCGCGTTCGGCACGTCCGGGCACCGTGGCGCCAGTCTCGACGGCGCCTTCAACGACGCCCACATCGCCGCCACCACCCAGGCCATCTGCGAATATCGCGCCGCTCAGGGCATCACGGGGCCGCTCGTGATCGGCCGCGACACCCATGCGCTGTCGCTGCCCGCCTGGCACACCGCCATCGAGGTGCTCGTCGGAAACGGGGTGACCGTCCTGGTCGACGAGCGCAACGGCTACACCCCCACGCCAGCGGTGTCGCACGCGATCTTGCGGCTCAACCGGCTCAACCGGCTCAACCGGCCCAGCGGCTCAGGGCAGGCCGACGGCATCGTCGTGACGCCGTCCCACAACCCGCCACGCGACGGCGGCTTCAAGTACAACCCGCCACACGGTGGACCAGCAGGTTCCGATGTCACCAGCAAGATCGAGCAGCGCGCCAACGACCTGCTCGCCGACACGCTTGCGGGCGTACGTCGATCGCCCGCCGAGCAAGCGCTCGCAGCCTGCGGACGGTACGACTTCCTCGGCCACTACGTCGACGACCTGCCGGCCGCCGTCGACCTCGACGCGATCAGAGCCGGCGGCGTGCGGATGGGAGCCGACCCGTTGGGCGGCGCCAGCGTTGACTACTGGGCCGCCATTGCCGACCGTCACCGGCTGGACCTGACCGTCGTCACCCCCGAAATCGACCCCACCTGGCGGTTCATGACCCTCGACACCGACGGCAAGATCCGGATGGACTGCTCCTCCCCTAGCGCGATGGCCTCCCTCATCGCTGCCCGAGACACGTACGACATCGCCACCGGCAACGACGCCGACAGCGACCGCCACGGCATCGTCACCCCCGACGCCGGACTGATGAACCCCAACGCCTTCCTCGCCGTGGCGATCGGCTACCTGTTCGCGCACCGAGCCGACTGGCCGGGCTCAGCCGCCGTCGGCAAGACGCTGGTGAGCTCGTCGATGATCGACCGGGTCGCCGCCGAGCTCGGCCGCCCTCTGCTCGAGGTGCCTGTCGGTTTCAAGTGGTTCGTGCCCGGACTCCTCGATGGCAGTGTCGGCTTCGGCGGCGAGGAGTCAGCCGGCGCGTCCTTCCTCCGCTTCGATGGCACCACCTGGACCACCGACAAGGACGGCATCATCGCCGCCCTGCTTGCCAGCGAGATCCTGGCGGTCACCGGGCAGTCGCCCAGCCAACGGTACGCCGACCTGGTCGCCCGGCACGGCGACCCGGCGTACGCGCGTATCGACGCTCCAGCCGATCGGGCGCAGAAGGCGAAGCTCGCCCGGCTCTCACCCGCCGACGTCTCCGCCGACACGGTCGCGGGCGAGCCAGTCACTGCCACCATCACCGCAGCGCCTGGTAACGGCGCCCCGATCGGGGGGCTGAAGGTGACAACGGAGTCCGCGTGGTTCGCCGCCCGGCCATCGGGCACCGAGGACGTCTACAAGGTGTACGCCGAGTCGTTCCGTGGGCCGGAGCACCTCGCGCAGGTGCAACAGGAGGCCCAGGCGGTCGTGCTGGCTGCCCTGCGCTGAACGCCCCTGCGATCCTGCGGAAATCGGCACGTTAACCGCCAAACCCCTGACCGAAGTCCTAGATTCCGGCCGCAATTGCCGCTAACCACCGACTTTGGTCAGGGTTTCGGCGGGCAGCGCAGGATCGAGGGCGGCCTAGCGCCAGGCGGGGGTGACCTCCCGCAGGTCCGCATAGCCCCACGCCGCCAACCCGTCGCGCACTGCGCTCGCGTCACCGACCACGAGCACGGTCAGCGCCTGCGGATCGATGCACTCGCCCCAGGCAACGTTGGCGTCGGCAGTCGTCACCGCCCGGATCCGCTCCAGGTTGGCGTCGACATGGTCAAGCGGCAGCTGTTGCGACAGCAGCAGCTCCACCCGGCCGACCACGGCCTCGGCGCGCTCGTATCCCAGCGGGGCCGACTGAGTTGCTGCCCGGACCGCCATGGCGACCTCGTCGTCGGTGATCGACCCGTTGGCCGCGGTCACGATGTCGACGATGTCAGTGACCGCGTCGGCGGTGGCGTCGGTGCGCACCGCGGTGGAGACCGACAACGTGCCGCGATGCCGCCCGGCATCCAGGCCCGAGGTGGCGCCGTACGTGTAGCCCTTCTGCTCGCGCAGGACCGTGTTGATGCGCGAGGAGAAGCTGCCACCGACGGCATGGTTGGCCACGAACATCGCTGGCCATCGCCGGTCGGCACGCGTCACCGACTTTCCGGCGACGCGCACCGTCGCCTGGGGCGCGTCCGGCCAGTCGACGAGGAGCAGCTGCGCCCGCTGCGTCGGTTCCGGGTGCTCGAAGTCGGGGACGGGGTGCGCGGGGCGCTGCCAGGCGGCGAGGGAGCGCTCGACAGTCTCCGCCGGATCAACGGAGCTGAAGTCCCCCGCCATGATCAGCGCCGCGTCGGCGGGGAAAAGGTGGCTAGAGGTGTACTCGACCACATCGTCGCGGGTGACTGCCTGCACAGTGGCGGTAGTGCCGCCAGCGGGGCGGGCAGCCCGGGCCGCACCGAACAGGGCGACGTTCAGCTCCTCGCCAGCGACGTGCTGGGGATAGGCGTGCGCCTGGTCGATCTCCTGCAGCTGCAGCGCCTTCTCGTGCGCGAACTCCTCCTCGGCGAAGGTCGGGTTGCCGATCGCCGCTGCCATCAGATCCAGCCCCCGTGCCAGGTGGGCGACGGGCACGCTCAGCCGTAACGCGAACGCGTCCGACGACGCAGCCCCCTGCAGGTCAGCGCCGCAGCTCGCCAGCGCGTCGGCGAACTCCTCGGCCGACCACCCGCCCGCTCCCCGGGTCAGGCACCGCGCCGTCAACTCCGCGACCCCCTCGCGGTCGCGCGGCTCGGCGCTCAGCGGGACGTCGAAGAGCAACGACGCCGCGACGACGTACTGGCCGGGGCAGTCATAGGCCAGCACCCGCAGCCCGTTGCCGAGCCGGCTCTCGTCGTACGTCGGGAAGTGCCAGCCCGTTGGTACGCCGACCGGCGGTGGCACCGCTGCGAGCGTCATACCTCAACCCCGTCTCCGGCGGCGACGGCGACAGCGGCGGCGTCAGACGCGGCGGAGGGCAGCACCCTGACTTGTGCGTGCAGCGCGGGCAGGAGCCAGTGCCGCGCCGCCTCCTGCACCTCGGCCGCCGTCACCGACTGCACCAGCGGCAGCCGCTGGTTGAGCACATCGGGGTCGTCGAACAGCAGCGCACAGCCCGAGATGGCGTCGGCCCGACCAGCGGCGGTGCCCATGTCGTCGAGCCACTCGCGCTCGGCCTGGGCGCGCACGATCGCCAGCTCGTCGTCGGTCGGGCCATCGGTGGCGAGCCGACGCAGCTCGTCGTCGACGGCCGCAGTCACCTCGTCGAGGTCGTGGCCGGGCACGGCACGCACCGAGCCCACGAGCAAGGAGTTGCCGGCGATCAGGGGGTTGATGCTCACCGCCGCGGCCAGGGCGATCTGGTCGCCACGCACCAGCCGTCGGTGGAGTCGGCTGGTGTCGCCCTCGCCAAGGATGCTGCTTGCCAGGGCGGCCGCAGTGAGCGCGCGGTTGTCGGGTGCGTCCGCCGGGAGTCGGCCGGCAAACCACACGGCGGGCACCGGCACCTCCTCACTGTGGTCCAGCCGGGCCGGGGTGTCGAGCGGAGGCAGCGGTGGCGGCAGTTCGCGCTTGGGGGCGTCGCCGGGCACAATCGCGCCGAAGTACTGGTCGGCCTTGGCGAAGCCGGCTTCCGCTGTCACGTCACCGACGATCGACAACACAGCGTTGTTGGGCATGTAGTACCTGGCGTGGAACGCGCTGACCTCGGTAAGCGTGGCCTCAGCGAGGTGCTGCATGTTGCCGATCGGCAGGTGGCCGTACGGGTGCCCGGGGTCGAAGACCAGCGGCAGCAGCCGCTCGAAGACCGTGCCGTAGGGGACGTTGTCCATCCGTTGGCTGCGCTCTTGGGCCACCACGTCGACCTGGTTGTCGAAGTTCTGTTGGGTGAGCACATCATCGAGGTACGCCATCCGGTCCGCCTCCAGCCACAGCGCCAGATCGAGAGCTCCAGCCGGCACCGACTCGAAGTAGTTCGTGCGGTCAAAGGAGGTGGTGGCGTTGAGCGAGCCGCCGTTTCCCTGCAACAACGAGAAGTGCTCACCCGGCTGCACGTGGCGGGAGCCTTGGAACATGAGGTGTTCGAAGAGGTGGGCGAACCCCTGCCGATGTGGCTCCTCGTGCCGCGACCCCACGTCGTACCAGAGATTGACCGCGACCACCCCCAGGCCGGGCGTCGGACTTACGACGACGCGCAGCCCGTTGTCGAGGGTTCGGCTGACCATGGGGTACGTCGCATCGGCGGTCACCGAGGCAATGTACCTGTGACCCGACGCTGATCTCGCCGCCAGGAGGGTGCCTGCTTTGCCGGCAGTTTGCTGACGCAGTGTTACCGGCCTAGTCTTGCGCGCGTGGGGGTTCTCAGATTCCGCTTCCAGCGTCGCGTCCTGTGCTTGGCCGTGGCCCTGCTGCTGCCTGCCTCCTTCGCGGCCGAAGCCCAACCCCTCTCGAACGCGCCTGGAAGTCATCCGCAGCGGTCCGCGCGGGCGGTCATCCCACCGCCGTCAGGTGCCGCGCCGGCACCGGTGAACCCCGACACAGCTGCGCGCCGAGTGTCGGTGGTGCCAGCGAGCACCGACAAGGCCGTCGTCCGGTCAGCGCGGTCCGAGCGCATCCGCCAGGTGAGCCCCCAGTCGGCGTACGACGTCCCGCTGGTCGCCGTCGACGCCTATCAGTACGCCGCGGCCGTGCTGCGCCGCAGCGCCCCGGACTGCCACCTGAAGTGGTCGATGATCGCGGCGATCGGCCAGGTCGAGTCCGACCATGGCCGGTTCGGCGGTGCGACCGTGCTCACCGACGGCACCACCTCACCTCGCATCGTGGGGATCGCGCTCAACGGCCGAGGCGACGTCGCGGCGATCCGCGACACCGACCGCGGCGTGCTCGACGGCGACAAGGTGTGGGACCGGGCGGTCGGACCGCTGCAGTTCCTCCCTTCAACCTGGGCAATCGCCGGCGTCGACGGCGACCAGGACGGCGACCGCAATCCGTTCGACTTCCATGACGCCGCGCTGGCGACCGCGAGCTACCTGTGCGCAGGGTCCGGCGACATGCGCGTGCCGCGCGAGGCGCGCGAGGCGGTTTACCGATACAACCACTCCAACGCCTACGTCGACCTAGTGCTGAGAATCGCCGCCGCCTACGACCGGGGCGATCTCACCGTGGTAAGCGACATCGTGCTCCCGAAGGTGCCGCCGGTGCCGCCAGCGGCGACCGCAGATCACCCGTCTGTTCCGGCCGCTCAAGACGACCGGAACGCTAGGCCCGCCGAGCATGCTCAGTCCGCGCAGGCAGACACGGACGAGGATTCACCGCAAGGCAATCGCCTGCCCACGGTCGGCGTACCTCAGGAGCCGTCACCCCCCGCCGTACCCGAGGGGGCGGCGCGCCGCGAACGTCCGGAGTCGGCTGCGCCGGGTTCAGGACCCTCGACGCCCGTGCAGGCCCAGCCCGCTCCACCGACCGACGGCTCTGCGGACTCCGACCTTGACTCGCGACCTGACCCGATGCCGGAGCCACAGCCACAGCCAGAGCCGCAGCCCGAGCCAGAGCCGCAGCGGCAGCCGCAGCCCGAGCCACAACCGGAACCGCAGCCACAGCCAGAGCCGCAGCCTGACCCCAAGCCACAGCCCGAACCCGAGCCGGAGCCACTGCCCGAGCCGGAGCCGCAGCCTGACCCCAACCCACGGCCCGAGCCAGAGCCGCAGCCGCAGCCCGAACCTGAGCCGCAGCCGCAGCCTGACCCCAAGCCGCAACCCGAACCGGAGCCCAAGCCACAGCCCGAGCCGCAGCCGGAGCCTGACCCCAAGCCGCAACCCGAACCGGAGCCACTGCCCGAGCCGGACCCACAGCCCGAGCCCGACCCCAAGCCACAGCCCGAGCCCGACCCACAGCCCGAACCCGACCCACAGCCCGAACCCGACCCGCAGCCCGAGCCCGACCCGAAGCCCACTCCGGACCCAGTCCCCGGACCCACGCCCGTCCCGGCACCGCAACCGACACCGGCCCCGGGCCCCACGCCCGTCCCGGCACCGCAACCGACACCGACACCGGCCCCGGGCCCCACGCCCGCCCCGACACCGCAACCCACACCCGCCCCGACACCAGTCCCCGTGTTGCTTCGAGCCGCTGGCGTGCTGACGGCATGTGTGGACGACACCGGCCGCTGGTGCCTCGACAACGTACCGCTGAACCTGGGCGACAACCCTGACCTGTCGGTCGCCCAGGCCGACTACGACGGCGACACGGTGGCCGAACCGGTAGCTGAGGAGTTGGCGGCGCTGACTGATGCGTGGGTGCGTATCGTCACCGACGCTGATGGCCTCGTGCTGCGGATCAACCAACTCGACTACGTAGCCCAGGAACTTCCCCGCTAGCCGACATCAGTGCCGCCTTTCCGCCACGTGGTGACAGATCTCTACAACCCAAAGCTCGGTCTGCGATGCGCCGCTTGACGTCGTCAGTTCGGCGGAGGAGAGGGTCGATGGCACAAGCGCGCACCTGGCTGGCGCACGCGCTGACCAACGCAGAGCGGGCCGCTGATCGCCGCATCGGCGCAACCTTGCTTCGACGTCCCGCGTGGGGTCTCACGGTCCTGCCGTACGTCGGCCACGGCACGACCAACCGGCTGCACCTGCGCGCCCGTGCGGTGGCCAGACGCCGCGAGCCTCGCCAGTTCAGCGGCCCCACGGCCGTCCTGCTGACGGCCATCGGGCGGTACCTCAGCGCCGAGGTCGCCGGGGCGCAGGTGACGATCGACGTCGCAGGTCGAGTCCAGCCAGCGGTCAGCGACGACGAGGGCTATGTCGACGTGACACTCGACGTGGATCTCGCCCCCGGCTGGCACCCCGTGACCTTCCGGCTCGACGGCGCAGGGTCCACCGTCGTCGGCAAGGCGCTCGTCGTCGACCCAGTCGCGCGGCTCGGCATCGTCAGCGACATCGACGACACCATCATCCACACCGGACTCACCCGGCTCGTTGAGGCGATCCGCACCACCCTGTTGGTGTCCGAGGACGCCCGCGTCGCCATACCCGGTGCAGCGGAGCTCTACACCGGTCTCGTCGCCGCCGACGACGGTCGGTCGCCGGTCTTCTACGTTTCGACCGGGGCGTGGAATCTGCATACCGTGCTCGCGCGTTTCCTCGAGCGGCATTCCTTCCCCGCTGGCCCGATGCTGATGACGGACTGGGGGCCTGGCGGCAAGTGGTTGTTCCGGGAGGACAGCATCGGGTTCAAGTCGCGCACGATCCTCGCCCGGATCGATGAGCACCCGCAGTTGCGCTGGGTGCTGGTCGGCGACAGCGGCCAGCATGACCCTGAGGCGTACGCCGCAGTGGCCCGGCTTCGACCGGAGCGTCTGCACGCGATCTACATCCGCGAGGTGCCGCCGCAGTCGCCGGGTCGACGGCAGCGCGTACGCGAACTCGCGGAGGAGTTGGACAGGCTCGGCGTGCCCATGCTGTTGATCAGCGACAGCCTCGCAGCGGCCGAGCACGCGGGCGAGTTGGGGCTGCTCGAGACAGCCCACGTCGAGCGGGTGCTGCTCGCGGTGGAACGCCACCCCACCTCCACCGGTCGCTAACTGGCGCTGGGCGGTCTGCTAACACCCCTTAACACCCCCTACCGCGCATTGGGCATCAAGGAAATGTAGTGCTCCCTCTGTACGAACATGCGCGCGTGCGTCATGATCAGACGCGTCGAATTGGGACTCTTAACAGCCTCCCGAAAGGCGTTTGCTGTGAAAACTTCTCGCAAAGTTACTGTCCGTAACGATAAGGTTTCTTTGCGTAGCAGGAGTTGTCTTCTCGCGCTTACCTTCTCAGTCAGCGCCGTCAGCACGACGGCAACTCCTCCAGCTGCGGCTGCCTACCGTCACACCGATCCAACTGTCAGGATGAGTGCGCCTTTCGGGACCTCTGACCAGGTCGTCCACGCCGTCCCAACCGGGAAGGCTCCGTCGAGTTCTGCTTCTCCTGTTGGTACCGGCATTAATCTGACCGGCCAAACGAATACCCCCGACAGCACACTGAACTTGAGAGCTTGTGGGTCGACCACCTGTTCAATTCTCAACGAGATCCCGCATGGCAGCGTTCTCTCCCTGACCGCCACATCTGGTGATTGGTTCAAGACGAGCTATGCAGGCACAGTCGGTTGGATCAGCTCGTGGTACGTCGTGCTCCAAGGGACGCCAGCCACTTCGTTCTACCGCGGCAACACCAGCCGTAGAATGGTGTCCTACACCTTTGATGCCGGGTCAGACCTAGGTTATGCGGGGCAGATCCTCGACTTCCTTAAGAACCGCGACATCACAGCGAGCTTCGGCATGACGGGGAAGTGGGCCGCAACTAACCCGACGTATGTCCAGCGGATGGCTAAGGAAGGCCACCACATTTTCAACCACACCTGGAGCCACGACTCGTTGACGGGGCGTTCCACCGGCAAGTCCACGTTGAGCCCGGCACGACGGACTGAAGAACTTGCTACCACGAATAGAAAAGTCATGCGGCTGACCGGGAGGTCCACCAAACCGTACTTCCGCCCACCATACGGAGACTTTGACAGTAGCGTTCTCCGCGACGTCGGGGCGAACGGATACGCCAAGAATGTCATGTGGAGTGTGGATTCTTTGGGCTGGAGGGGCTTGACCGCAGCCGCGATCTGCGATCGCGTCGTCGACTCCATGGATGCCGCGACATTCCAAGGAAACGGCTACATCATCCTCTTCCACGTCGGCGCGCAGTCCCAAGATGCCAATGCGCTCCCTTGCATCACCAGAAAGCTCAAGAACCGCGGGTTCGCTTTCGGAACCGTTCCCGAGGTCATTGCGCCATAACTGCACCCATGTCGTCCCCACCGCTGATCACCCATTGCGCCAGCTCGGCGATCAGGCCATCACTCCGACCGCCTCTGGAGTGAAGCTGGGAAACACCCGAGATGTCGAGACGTTGAGCCGCCGGGTCAAGATCTCGGACAGCACGCTTCGATAGTCGGTCGTGACCTTCAGGTCACCGTCGACGAGGGTGTCGTAGGCGAGACCGGGCCAACGGCCGTAGTAGCGTCCGCCGTTGACTCCGCCACCCAGCACGAGCGTCGCGTTCGCCCAGCCGTGGTCGAGGCCGTGCGCGCCGTTCTCCTTCACCCGCCGCCCGAACTCGGTCAGCGTGACGACCGTGACCCGTGACCCCAACGCGCCGAGGTCGGTGAAGAAGGCGGCGAGCGCCTTGCCAAGGTTGGTGACCATGCCGTTCATGCTGGGGAGGCCAGTCGATGCGAGCGTGCCGAGATGTGAGTGCATGTCCCAGCCGCCGTAGTCGATCGCAACGATCTCCGCCCCCACCTGCGCCTTCACCAGTCGGGCAGTGTCGCGCATCGCGTCGCCCAAGTCGCCGTCCGGGTAGTTCGCCCCATTGGCGACGAGGTAGCCCTGCGCCAGCGTCGGCGCCAGCTTCGCGGTGGTCTTGAGGGCTGACCGCGCTCCGACGCCGAGCGGTCCGCCGCCGTCGTGCCACAGCTGAGTCAATGCGCTGCGCCGCCGCCGCTTGGCCTCGGGGTCCTCACCGCCGGCCAGGCTGATGTCGTCGATGCTTTCGGTCGCCAGCGTCGGCTGCGGGCCGTACATCGACGTCGGCAGCAGAGCAGACCCCATCGCGGCGGCCTCCAGCGGCGACCGCTCGGTGTCCAAGCCGATGAGCCGGTTGATCCAGCCGGTGCGCGCCGCGGAGCCGAGGTCGGCGTCCTCGATCTCCTCGATGGCCGAGAAGTGGGAGCGGTTCGGCTGCGGCAGTCCGGTCGCGTGGACGGCGGCGAACTTGCCTGCCTTCCACATCGACTCAAGCGGCGCGAAGCCGGGATGCAGCCCGAACATCGTGTCGCGCACCAACAGCGACGTGGGGGGTACGGCGATCGTCGGTCGAGCCGCGTAGTAGGCAGGGTCGCCGTACGGGACGACGATCGACAGCCCGTCGGCGCCTCCGCGCAGGCTGAGTACGACCATCACGTTGCCGTTCGTCACGCCGTACGACGCCTGGCGGAACGCGTCGCCGAACATCGTCGTGGCGACCGCGCCGGCCGACACCGCCGCGGCGTTACGGAGGAAGGATCGCCGCGACCTGGAGTAGTCGGGGCACGAGCAGGTCTCGTTCGCGGTCATGTGGGTGCTCATCTCGTGAGGTGCTGCGGGGCATCGAGCAGCAGGCCGATGAGCCTCGGCATCCGGTAGTTGGTGAGCACGTGGTCTCGCGTGATGATGTCGGCCGGTGACTGGTCGACGGCCAGGCAAGCGGCTCCGAGAAGCAGGCTCGTTGACCCGCGCCCGTGCAGTACTCGGCAGAGGTGGTCGACGAGCGCGTCGAAGCGAATCCTCCGCTGCGGCAGCCACGCCGCGCCGAGCCGGTAGGTCACACCAGTTTTGGGCCAGTAGCCTCCGGCGGTGGACGCGTGCAGCTGGAACGAGCCCATCATCCGAGCCCCCGACGACCAGGCACCAGCGGTGTCGGGGAACCCGTCGGGAAACTCCCACCCGAACGGGATCTGTCCGGTGTTCTTGGACTGGTAGTAGATGGCGTTTCCGGCGTCCTGGTCGGCGCTGGGCTTATGGATCTGCACGCCAAGCACCCGCAGGGTCGCGGCGACGTCTTCGGTTGGGGTTCGGACCTTCTTGCCCGCCGAGGCGGCAAACTCCGGGTGCCGCACAAGTGCCTGGATGGTCGCCGAGATGTCGGTGCCCGACTCCTGGAACACCCGGGCGAGGTCGGCGACGAGCCCATAGGAGGGGGTGTCGGAGACGAACCGCACGGCGAGCTTGCGGGCGATCCGCTGGGCGGTAGCCGGGTGGCGAGCCAAGTAGTTCAGGTAGTCGCGGAGCACCGCCCGGCCGTCGAGGAGCTTGTTGTCGGCGGAGAAACCCAGCACCCGCACCGGACCGGTGTAGTGGCGCTGCGGGTCGTAAGAGCCCTCCCACGTCCCATCCCTGTCGACGGTCCAGCCGGTCAGCAGGTACGCCGAGTCGCGGACGTCGGCCTCGGTGTAGACGGCCCCGCGCCCGACCGTGTGCAACTCGAGCAGCTCGCGGCCGAGGTTCTCGTTGATCTTCTCAATGACCTGGGTTCCAAGAGGCGTGCTGCGTCGCACGACCTGCGAGAGGTCGCCGTCCAAGTAGACAAGCATCGTGGGGTGGGTGATGGCCGCTTGCAGCATCTCGTCGAAGCGACCGAGGGCGTGCCTGCGAACCAGCGCGTCGTAGTCGTGCCGCCAAAACCAGGTGAGGTCAGCTCCGCAGTGCACGTGCAGGTGGTTAGCCCAGAACTCCGTCATGACCTCGTGCACCTGTCGGCGTGAATAGGTGCGGCGCAGCAGGCTCCAACGGCCGTGATCGGCGACCACGTCATACGCGTAGCCGCTGGTGTTCTCGGCGCGAGCGGCGTGCGTCGCGGCCGAGGTGAACATCGTGGGGAACCAGCCGTCGAAACCGTCGGCGAAGCTGTCGGCGATGGCCCCGGGCGAGAGCTGCTGGTCGAACCAGTTCATCGGCCCACCGGCCGATCGCATCTCGGCGCCAAGTGCTGGGGTGTACCCGTAGCCGAAGCGGTTGGCCATGTGCCGCGTCGCCGTGTCGGCAAGGGGCGTGCCGTCGTACGGACGAACCGGCGGCAAGTAGGCGTCGTACGCCGCTGCTGCGCTACCGGATGACAGCGGGAGCGATAGAGCGGCGCCTGATGCCGCCGTGCCCGCGACCAGCCGACGACGTGACAGCGAACGTGCAGAGCTGGTTACGGTGCTGCGCATGGGGGCCCTTCTGGCGGCGCAGCATCGCCGGGACGTCCCCCGCAACCCTGTGACCGATAGACTACACAGCGTAACTGAACGCCCACAGAAAGTACAATCTTCTGTCTTGCCCCAACGCAGACAAAGCGGACGCGAAGTGGTCTCCACGAAGGCTCGAAAGGGGCCCGAGCAAACCCCCAAGGGGGTGGAGACTGCACTTACACAGAGTGACCGGAACTGTGCAGGTCAGCAGAGCGCAGCGTACGAGCGGCCGATGTTGCCCGTGAGGCGTCGTTACCGCAGCGGGGCGAAGGCGATGCTGTCGTGGTACTCAAGCCGGTATCTACTGGTGTCGCTGCCGACCCAGAGCCCCGCTGAGGTGACGTAGAGATCCTTGCCTCCAATACCGCGGTCCTTGGTGGGGTTCCACGGCAGCGCCTTGCCGGTGACGGGGTCAATAGCACCGATGCCCGGCCGGTCGACAGCTCCCGGACCCTTGTTGTCGACGCCGCTGGGGTTGTCGAGCCAGCGCTGGTGTCCTTGGACGTAGACAGCGGAGCCGGTGATCGCAACGGAGTGCAGCGTGTCACCGCCGGTGTAGTTGGTCCACGTCGGCCTACGAAGCTTCAGCTTGGCGGTCTCGAACCGCGCTGCAACGTCGCAGATGTCGGTGCCCACGCCGCCAGCTTGAGGCACCCATCCGGTGGCGACCATGACGAAGTAGCTGCCGTCAGGCGAGAAGTCGACGTCCCGCAGTTGACTGGGCATGGACTCGGCCTTGCACGCTCTCTGGAGCGGTCTGTAGTACCACGAGCTGAGTGCCGATGAGCTGGCGCTTAGATCAAGCATGAATGCCCGGCTGCGCGGCTGGCCGTCAACGTGGGTGAAGTTTCCGATCCCCACCAGCCGCGAGCCGTTTGGCGTCACCGCGAACTTGTAGACCGAGGTGAGACCGGAGTTGACCAGTCCGTCCTTGTTGGCGAGCCGACCAGTGATCGCCGCCTTGATGTAACCGGTGTCAACACCGGTGGCCGGGTCGAGCGCCCGCAACTGCCCAGGGAACGTGCCACCGACGAGCAGGCGCCCGTTGACCAAGCGGATCTCTGTCACCTGGCCCGAGGACAGACCGGCGTTGAAGCGTGAGTCGACCTGACCCGTGCCGGTGTCGATCTTGACCAGAGCCCGTCGAGCTACTCCGTCGACCGAGCTGAACTTCCCTCCGACGTACAGCGACGCGCCGCTGCTTTCCAGAGCGAATATGGGACCGTCGATCTGGGGCGCGAAACCGCTGACCTCACCGGTGCTGGCGTTGAACGAGAAGAGGTGAGAACGGGTATACGTCGTGGTGCGCCCCGCGTCGGCGACCACCCGGAACTCTCCGCCGGCGTACATGGTGTTGCCGATCTGGTTGAACGCGTGGACCGCGGCGTCGGTCACGCCGCCGCCGTCCTGGGCGTGCGGCGTGAACCTGGCAGGGGCCTCGCTGACCACGGTGTCGTGGGCAATCGAGGCATCGGCGGTCATGGCAGAGACCATTACCGACGCACTTAGGCAAACACCCGCGATAGTAAGACGACGTACGCCTCTAAGCATTACGACTCCTCCATTATCCCACCCGCCAACAATGATGCGTTACTCAGTGTGATATCTGCAAATCTCCCTAGCGGTAACTGTGGAACGCCAGACAGCCTCATACGCAGAGCGTTTAGACGATTACAGTGCGTTAAGTCGCTGTATTCCAGCGCATTACCAATTACTCTGGGTAGTTAGTTTCTCGCAGTTAGCAATGCAGCCTCGGCTGTAGGTTTCCGGTTCCCGTATTGTCGAGCCGTGGCCGCGCGGACTCGGCGGATCGGCGTGGCGGCGGTGGCGCTTCTCGCACTGGCCGTCGTAGTGGCGGTCGTACCGAGGCTCCGGCAATGGGTGTGGTACGACCTGCGCGGCTACTCGGTAGGTGCACCGGAGGAGACCTGGGCGGTCGAAGACCGGCTCGGGCCGGCAGGTGACGGCGTCAGGGTCGCGGTCGTGGGGGATCCTGGCACCGGCAACTCCGACGAGTACGCCGTCACGAGAGTTCTAGCAGCTGAGCACTCCAAGCGTGGCTACGACGGCCTGCTTCTGCTTGGCGACCTGATATATCCAGACGGAGACGTCACGCTGATCGAGGAGACGATTATCGAACCGTTCGCACCACTGCTCGAGCCTTCAGTCGAGCTGATGCCTGTGTTGGGCAATCACGACTACCAGAACGGTGACGAGGCGGCGATCATGCAGCGCCTCGGAGGCGAGTCGACCTGGTACGCCGAGGAAGTCGGTCCGGTGCTCTTCGTCGTGCTCGACTCCCAGCAGGTTGACGATCCGGCACAGACGACCTGGCTGCAGGCAACGTTGGAAACGTCGGCAGCGACCTGGACCATCGCGGCGATGCACCACCCGCCGTACTCCGCCGGACCGCTGGGGTCAGAGAGCGACGTACGAGAAGCGTGGTCGGGCCTGTTTGCCGAGTACGGCGTCGACCTGGCGCTCGCGGGACACGACCACGACTATCAGCGGTCTGAGCCGATCGATGGCGTCGTGTACGTCGTCAGCGGTGGAGGTGGCAAGACGCGTCCGACCGGTCGAGAGGACTTCACGGCGTATTCCGCGAGCACCTTGCACTACCTGGACCTGCAGATCACGAAGCGCCGAATCTACGGGCAGGCGATCGACACCAACGGGATGGCGTTTGACGCGTTCACCATCCACGCCGATCGATGACCATGCCCTTTCCCACCGTGGGCTCTGACGGACGAACCGCCGTGGCAGCTCGGCTTGAGGTTGCCCGCGCAACCGCCGACGCCTTCGTGGCGTGTAACGGCGGGCTAGTGGCGACGATCTGCTCCGGCTCCACCGGGCGAGGACATGCTGATCGGTGGTCAGACCTCGAGCTGACGGTGCTCTGGTCTCAGCCACCCCGGGCGGAACACCGCGAGGCGGCCGTGGTGGCGGTGGGCGGGGGCGCGGCCCGCTTCTTCCCGTACGACGAGCAGAGCCGAAGCTGGTTTGACGAGTGGTGGACCGGTGGCCAAGCCGGCCAGGGACTGCTCGTTGAGATCGTGCACACGACGGTCGAGGGAGCCCATGCCCTCCTTGACCGCCTAGTGGTTGGTCACGAGCCCGAAGAGTGGCTACTGAGCATGGCTGCTGCGTACGCCTACGGTCTCCCTCTCACCGGTGATGCGCGGAATGTCCTTGCCCGGCTGGAGACATACCCACGAGGTCTCGCCGTAGCTGTCATTACTCGGCATGGTCAAATCGACAACTTCTGGCGGTGGCAGGCATTCGTGCAACGCGGCGATGCGCATGGGCTGCGTCGCCACTTCGCTGGCGTTGCCGGAGCGCTGGTCCACATCGCCTGCGCCCTCAACGGGCGCTGGTGGCCGGGCACGAAGTGGCCGACGTGGGCGATCGGCGATCTGGAGATATGCCCTCCAGGCCTTGCCAAGCGGCTTCATGACGTCGCGCCTCAGGACGCCGAGCCAGCAGCACAGTCACTGCAGTCGCTTGCTGAGGAGACGTATGACCTTGTGGAGGCGAGGCTGCCGGAGGTCGACGTAGCGAGACTGCGCCGCATCCTCCGCTTCACCCGAGAGCCTTGGCCCGCCTGACCGTCACGGTGGCTATCAGGGTGATGACGTAGTTGACTCACCCACCGCTCGCGGCCTTGCCATGACGCAACGCCCCGGCACACCCGCCCGCGGCGGCGCTCTCGCGAAGGTAGCTGACCGCCTGGTTCACGTCGGAGGCTGCCGTCGTGGACAACCATGATGGGTCGGGTGGCGCTTTGCCGGAAGGGAATCGCTCGCGCTCAGCTCGGCGTGCACGCCGACAACGTGAGCTGCCCAACCGACCTTTACCGCCGCCTGGGCTGAGCGGAGGTAAGTCGCACCGCTCGATGGTCTCTGCCTACTGACGCAGCCACTCTCGGCTACATCTGGCGGTGTCCCAGCTGCTCGTCGAGTTCCGCCTCTACATCGGCCAGCTCCTCGAGCAGGCTCTCAGCCCGAACCACCTCACCGGCGGCGACCCGGCGCCGGATCGCATCGACCGCGAGCCGGTGCGCCACGTCGAGAGCATCGTCTACGGCGCACTCGACATCGGGGACGACCCCGTTGCCCTCCCAGTTGCCTCCGGTGACAGCGTGCCGGACCACAGCCGTGGGCACTCGGACCACGACGTGAGGGTCAACGACGTACACGTCGACCGGGTTGGCCGCTCCGGCGGTGGCCGCACCGACAAGAGTTGCCCGCTCCGCCGCGCGCAGGTCGTAGACGAGTTCCTCGCAACCTGACACCGTGCGGCGACCGGTCAGAGCGAACACCGGTACCTCACTGGCGAAGGTGGGTTCTCTGCCAGTCGGGGTGGCCGTTCGCTCGATGACCGCGCCCTCGCGGTCGAAGGACTGGATCAACGGCGTCCCCGCCGGCAGGAGATGACCAAGGAAGTAGGCGACGCCGGTCGGTGCTCCCCCGGTCGTACGCCGGAGATCGACGATCAATGCGTCGCACCGGGCGAGGAAGGCGAACGCTGCGTCGACGACCTCCGCAGTGCCCTCCGGCTCGTCAATGTTTCGTACGACAATCAGACCAACGTTGCCGCGGAGTCGCTCCGCCTTGTCGAACCCGTGATTGTCGAGTGCCTCGCGTGCCCAGTACGCGGCGAGGAAGTCCGGGTCATCCCAGTCGCTGATCGTCGACTCCTCGCGCACCTGATCGCTCCACCGCACTTGCAGGTGGAGGTCGGGCAACACCGCCTGGAGATCCGCTGTGAGCCGAGGGGCAAGCGCCGCCGCGTACGGCACGCTTTCGTAGTCACCGGCGTTGAGCCGTCGCCGCAGCGTTTCGGCGGCCTTGGCGCCGCTGTTGGCGTCAACGTATCGAGACTCAACACAGGCTGCTACCGCCTCGACCACTGACGCGACCGACGAGGTATCTGCGCTCGGCGTCATCGGGGGCGAGTCTCCCTGCCGCCATGCTTGCCGTCAACCCGGAGCACTAGCCGCTTTGCCGTCGTCGTACACGTCGCTGGTATAACTTTGTGAAACAGGGCCACGTGAGTGCCCCGCCCAAACTCTCGGAGTGAGCGGCCTGCATGGCCAAGCGTCTGTGGACTTCAACACTCGGTGGCAGTCAATACGAACGGCATCATGAATCCCGGCAACAAGAACTTAGATTTCAAACAGTGGCCGTTCATGAGATCGGGCACGCGAGTGGACTGCAACACCCTGACCAGTGTGGCTCTATGACCGCTGCCGAGCGCCAGTCAGCCATGAACGTTACACCGTGAAGCGGTCGCCTGAAGAGGACGACCGTGACGGCATCAAGGCGCTGTATTGAAGAAAGATACGGTCATGACAAGCAACTGCTGGAGGGGAGCCGCCGCTACTGTCCTAGTTTGCGCCCTTCTGACGCTCAGCGCCTGCGCCAATAGTCGGCATTCTTCGCCTCAGGAAAACACCCAGTATTCTTCACCTGCCGAAAATACCCGGCCCACCACGCCGAGCAGTACCTCCGGCCCTACGGCGGTGCAGCTCGACACGTTTCCGCTCCCGGCCGGTGCAGAGCAAGCCGTAAGGTTTGATGACAACGAGTCGATCTTTCGGGCGGTTGTGCGGACTAACTCTGATCCGGTCCTGGCAACTCCAACGGCCGTGCCGGATGCGACGCCTATCGTGTATCAACCAGACACTGTTTTGCTCACGAATGTATACAAGGGACCCCTCACTGCTGGCGACGTAATCACCATTAGGGCTCTGGGGGGACAGTAGACGGCTACACCCTCGACTACGGTGATGCGCCACCGCCTGATGTGTGGTCTCCGGGATCCATCTTACTGCTATTTACCAATGAAGAGGTTGACGTCGGGGATGGACGACCCGCGCGCACGCCCAATTACGTGTTCATCGAAACTGTGCACGGTTACCAGGATGCTCAGCGCCCGAGCGTGACGGTGACCAGGGAACGCATGATGGAGCTGCTACGCCCCTAATTCCTTAGTAAGAGCCCTCCCTCCCGGTTCATTTCACTTCGGTGCATCGCTACAGCACCGCACCGGTTCAGGCAGGCTCGGGGACCACCGCGCGGACGCTCGCCGTGCTAGTTAAGCAGGTCGACCTCGAGGAACCCCCGGCCTGCACTCGCAGCCCTACCATCATCCAGTCCGTAGAAGGTCCGGGCGTATCGACGACCCTTGAACCATGAGTCGGTAGCGGTTGCATGCCGTCCCCTCGTTGCCTCTTCTTGGGTCGTGGATACGGGTCGAGTCGATGGCCTCCGCTAGCCCCTCGCTGCACGACGTGGAGTACATCCCGCTGACGAGGTATCGGTTGACCTCCCAGACGCCATCGATCCGCAGGTACGGTCTGACGTCGTTGGGAGTGAACCCGGCAGCGCCACGCTCGTACCCGATCTCCAGCATGACGCGCTCGATGATGGCCTTGTCGGCTTCGTCACCCGAGTGGACGATGCGTTGCAGCTTGGAGGCGGTGTCCGAGTTCACTGGGCCGGTGCCGGCCCGCTCCGCGAGACCTCGACGGGCGTCCGTCTGAGCCGGGGGAGTCGCGTCGTCATCTCTGCCGCCTTGCCGGCGAGCGGACGTGATCTCGCCGTACGCCTCCCGCCGCTGCCGTCGTTGCTCGGCAGCACGCTCGTCCGCGCGCATCGCTGCTAGAGCCTCGGCTTCGAGCCGACGCTGCACGCCCATCGCTCGCTGCTTCCTGGCGTACCGGTTGGCGATGTCGGCGCTCACGACAGCGCCTGACCAGGATCTTGTAGACGTACGCGTCCGGCGTTTCAGCTCGCTGAACCCTGCGCCGATGCCGATAACAGCGAAGCAACGCCGTCTGCACGACGTCCTCTGCATCGGCCTCATGGCAGCCCATCAGCGCCGCAATGCGTACCAGCCTAGCGCGCCGAGCGACCACGAACTCGTCGAAGTCCACGAGGCTGCCTCCAATCCCGACGACAGTACGATCACTCAATCCCACGGTTGGGTTCCCACTCGGCGCAAGGAAATCAGACGGTCTGTTGCGTTGTTCGATTGCCGGCCATGCTGAGGCGGGAGCTGGGACCGTGCTCATCAGATGGCAGCCGTCGACCTCTAAAATCGGCATACCCTGTCGCTCACCACGCGACCGGCGGGCACGCAGACGGTTTTCCAAAGCAAGTCCGCAGGTCCCGCCCCCGTAGCTCAGGGGATAGAGCAACGGTTTCCTAAACCGTGTGCCGCAGGTTCGAATCCTGCCGGGGGCACCCGCCTGACCTCGGCTGTTAGTCGGCCGAGATGCCTATCGGCGTGCTCGTTGGCCTGACAGCGCGCAGAACACGTCTCAGCAGCTAGCTGTTGGGAAGACGTCTGACCGCGGCTTCGCGGGCGCGGATGCCAACTCCTCAATCAAGGCCGCAGCGTCTCGGCCGAGCAGTTCTCGCTCCAGCGTTCGAGGCTGTGCCTGGTCTTCATCACCTGCGACTGTGCGCCCTTCGCTTTCGCCATAGCCCAGTTTCCCCTCATCGAAGGGAATGACGGCCCCTGAGCCAAGTGCCGACCAGTGCGCCGGCTCAGCTCCATCTCCAGAACTGCATGCCCGAGGCACCCAAACCAATGCGACAACGTATCTGTGCCCAATCTCCAACCGTGGCTCGCCCTCGAACGCGAGAGGGGTCAGTGTTGAGCTGCTCTCTGCAGACTTGGTCCACCCCGCCGCCCAAAGAGAAAGCTGGCGAGGGAGCTCATGCGCAGGCGCGGTGCGCTGCCACAACACACGTTGCACGGTTAGTTCCACCTCGCGAGTCACCACCAAACCCTCGCCCTCCTCAGTGCCATGGACCTCCGCAGTTGGGTGCTCTGCCGTCACCGCGACTTCGGCGACCCAGTCGGAGTTCCGGGTCCAATCCTGGGCGCTCGCCGAGGCGAACCTCACCATGCTGCCTTCTCCAACCGGTACCACATCAACCTGCGCCAGCTCCGTACCGTTGGCCGCGATACCGTCCTCGGCGCCGCCGAGGAACTGTTCGTTCGTCGCGACCAACGCTGCTGCACCCAGTGCAAGGATCGTTGCTGCAGCCGCAGGCAGAGCCCAGCGGGTGCGGGTTGGCTGGTCCTGCCAGCGCACGCCGTCTTCGGGCGTTGGTTGCGACGCCAGGTCGCTGTCCTCGAGATCGTGTGCTGGATGGCCGGCGATCTCGGTAAGTGCAGCCCGTAGGAGAGCCTCCTGGTGAGGTCGCTGAGGCATTGTGTCAGGCACCGGTTTGTCCCATCGTCAGTCGCATCTTCTTCATTGCTCGAGATATCAGGACCCGGACTGTCACCGTGGCGCAGCCAAGTGTCTCAGCGATCTCGCGGTCGTTGCTGTCGCCGTAAAAGCGCATGACAATGGCTGTCCGTTGCCGGACGGGAAGGGTTGCCAGGGCCTCGCGCACGACGATCGCGTTGGTCGTCAAGGTTTCGGGGTCTGGAGGAACCTCGATCTCCATGAGTCGTGTGATGACACGGTTCCGACTGGCCTCGCGCCTGTAGCCGTCACAGATCTCGTTCGCGACAGCTCGGCGGGCGTAAGCCAACGGGTTCTCGAGTCCATCCAAGCCCCGCTCAGTGAGTCTGAGGATGACGGATTGAGTCGCGTCGTGTGCACGGTCGGTGTTGCCGGAAATTAGGTAGGCCAGACTCAGCAACTCGCGGCCATGCGCGGCTACGAACTGCTCCAGGCATTGGGCCATGACCACCGCCTCTTCAGTCCGAGCCATACGCATATGAATACGACGCGCCGCCCCGGCCATTCGTTTCACCTAGCGAGGGGACCCCCTCAGCCACCGCCGCCCCCCTGGCCGTTTCGGAGGGCGCGGCGGCTTCCGTTCAGAGAAGAGGGCAGGCCACGGCGGCGATGACCGAGCGCTGCCGGGGCACTGGCAATGCGAGAGTTTGTCGACACCCCGCTGACTTAGGACGGGGTGCGCTGCTCTTAACAGTCCTCGCGGTTATCCTGCCTCAGGAGGTAGTGGTGTCCACTCGCGAGATATACCTGCACATCGGTCTCCCCAAGTCGGGGACGACCTACCTGCAGGATGCCTTGCGGGTGAGCCAGGAAGACCTGTCCAGGCAAGGCGTCCTGTTCCCCGGTACGCCGAAGGACGCACAGCGGCAGGCTGCATGGGACCTGCTGGGTCGCCGCCTGCGAGGGGTCAATCAGGCACGCGTCCCGGGTGCGTGGAAGAGCCTTGTCGACACCGTGCGCAAATGGGAGGGCGACAAGATCGTCATCTCCGAGGAGTTCCTGGTCCACGCCCGGCCCCGGAACATCCGGCGGATGGTGCGCGACTTCAGCCCGGCGCAACTGCATGTCGTCGTGACCGTGCGAGATCTTGAGCGCACCATCCGGTCCATGTGGCAGCAGGAACTTGCGATGTCACGCACCTGGACACTCTCGGAGTTCCTCACGGCCGTCCGTGAGCCCGCATCAGGAGCCGCCACTGCCGGAGTCCGATTCTGGCTTCGGTTCGACCTCGACCGCATCCTGCAGGCCTGGACGTCGGTGGTCCCCCCTGAGCGAGTACACATCGTGGTGGTGCCTCCCCCCGGGGCACCCGCCGGTCTCCTCGCTGAAAGGTTCACCGAGTCGATCGGCCTTGAACCCGGTTCGTTGACGCTTCCTGAACAGCCGATCAACACGTCGGTAGGGGCCGCCGAAGCCGAGCTGCTCCGCCGACTGAATTCCCTCCTCGCCGGACGGCTGGACGATCGTCAGTACCTCTATCTGATGAGGGAGGTGGTCCGGCCCGCGCTGCGCCAGCGAAGCGGTCCACCGATCCGAATTCCGGAACAGGACCTCGTATGGATCAGGAAGCGGGCCGCCGAGTTGGCCGACGCCCTGAAGGAGCGCCCGTACCACGTCGTGGGCGACCCGCGGGAGCTCGTCGAGGCGGTGAGTGATCCAGTCGACCCGGTGCCAGAGCACTTCTATGACGCCGCCGTTGCGGACGCAGCCGTGACCGCTCTGAGCGTGATGATGGAGCACTATGCCCAGAATGGGTTGAAGCGCGCCCAACGCGCCAAGGGCAACGCGTCGACGGCCACCAAGGTGGCCAGTTCGGCCCGGGCCTTGACCTTCAAGGCGCGGTTCTCGGTGCTGGAGTCCGCGGACAAGAGCAAGGTCGCGTCGAAGGTGGCGAACATGTACCTGCGCCGGCCACCGCGCCGGCCCTAACGAACTATCGGACCCGACGGCTTACCGAAACGTACGGCGTCTGTTCAACTGCCAGTCATCCGGCGCGGGCCGTGCTTGACCTAACGTCATCGCCGTCAGCTACCGCACTCTTATCGGAGCCGCCTGATGCCCCCTCGCCTCCTTCCACTGGTCACCACCACCGGTCCCCATGGCAGTCGCAGCGCTTTGACCTGCAAGTTCAGGTGCGGCAACGCCTGCGACCACCCAGAGCCCAACACCTCTGGTAACGAGCACATCCAAGACGTCCTGCGCGCTGCTGTCGCCCGCCGCACGCTTCTGAAGGGCGCCATGGGAGCGGCCACGGCGACGGCCCTGGGGAGCGTGCTGCCGTCACCGGCCGCGGCGGCGATCCGCCCGCAAGGGGCTGACGCGGACCCGGTTGACCGCTTCGGCGCAATCACGTTCGAGCCGGTGCCACCCAACAGACGCGACAACGTCGTCGTGCCCTCCGGCTACGACTACGACGTCGTCGCCCGGTGGGGCGACCGGGTCACCGCCAAGGCCCCACACTTCGACGTTTACGACCAAACCCCCGCGGCGCAGGCAGAGCAGTTCGGCTACAACTGCGACTACGTCGCTGTTCTCCCCCTGGGAGGCTCCAACGATCACTCCTTGCTCGTGGTCAACCACGAGTACACCGACGAATACCTCATGTACCCGGCGAACAGCATGTCGAGCGCGAAGATGAAGCGCATCTCGATGCAGGCGCACGGGATGTCGGTCGTCGAGATCAGGCGCAAGGGCCGCGCTGCGGCCGTCGGGTCGTGGATCCGCGTCCGCCCGGAGCACACCACCCACAACCGGCGCATCACGGTCACGACACCCATGGAACTGACGGGTCCGGCCGCCGGCGACGACCGTCTCAAGACCTCCGACGACCCGACCGGCACACAGGTCCTGGGCTCGCTCAACAACTGCGCCGGCGGCATGACCCCCTGGGGCACCGTGCTCAGCGGTGAGGAGAACTTCAACCAGTACTTCGACAAGTCCGGTGAGCTCGACTCGCGCTACTCGAAGAGCTACGCCCGCTACGGCATCACCGGCTCCGACAGCCGGGGTTGGAGCGAGGTGGACAGCCGCTTCGACCTATCGACCGAGCCGCACGAGCCGTTCCGCTTTGGCTGGATCGTCGAACTGGACCCGTACGACCCCGCTTCGACACCGCGCAAGCGCACGATGCTCGGCCGGATGAAGCACGAGGGAGCTGACATCTCGATCAGTGAGGACGGTCGGGTCGTCGCATACCTGGGCGACGACGAGAGCGGTGACTACATCTACAAGTTCGTGTCCACCCGTCGGTTCTGGACGGGTACCGGCGCCCGCGCCAAGCGGCACAACATGCGACTGCTGGACTCCGGCACCTTGTACGTGGCGAAGTTCACCGGTGACGGCACCGAAGACGGGCAGTACGACGGAACCGGTGAGTGGATCCCGCTGACCTCGGACACCGAGTCCTTCGTTCAGGGCATGTCGGTGCGAGACGTCTTGATCAACACTCGGCTCGCCGCGGACACGACCGGTGCGACCCGCATGGACCGTCCCGAGGACATCCAGCGCAACCCGGTCAACGGCCGGATCTACTGTGCGCTGACCAACAACGACTCCCGCGGCTCGACGTACCCGACCAATGAGGCGAACCCGTTGGCCTCAAGTCACGTGCGTGCCTCACTGGGCGCCCCACTGACCAGAGAAAGCGGCAACCGCAACGGCTACGTCATGGAGATAACAGAGGTCAACAATGACGCCGCTGCCCGCGCGTTCCGCTGGCTGCTGTTCTTGGTCTGTGGTGACCCCGAGGCTTCGGAAACGTACTTTGGTGGCTACCCGAAGGACCGGGTCAGCCCGATCTCGTGTCCGGACAACGTGGAGTTCGACCGCGAGGGCAACCTGTGGATCTCCACCGACGGCAACGAGCTGGGGTCCAACGACGGCATGTTCGTTGTGCCCACCCAGGGTGCCAACCGCGGTCAGGTTCTGCAGTTCCTCACCGTGCCGATCGGTGCCGAATGCTCGGGTCCACTGATCTCCGCCGACCAGCTCACGCTGTTCAATGCCGTGCAGCACCCCGGGGAGACGGACAACGCGACGTTTGAGAACCCAAGCAGCACCTGGCCCCATACCGACCGGTTCCCGCGTCCCAGCGTGATCGCCACCTACCGCATTGACGACGAGGCCGTCGGTCGCTGACCGGCGCCCGGCCGACAACTGGGCCCTGATCGTGACTCAGGCCGGCACCGAGGACCGCTAGCGACTCGACGGGCTGCGCGGGCATGACAAGGTGGTGTCGTGCTTCGAGTAGCCATCGTCGGGTCCGGGCCCGCGGGTGTGTATGCGGTCGAGGCGTTGACCCGCCGGGGCGACGCCACCGTCGACGTGTTCGACCGGCTGCCGTCGCCGTTCGGGCTGGTCAGGTACGGCGTGGCGCCCGACCACCCGAAGATCAGGTCGATCAGCGCGGCGCTGACCGGGGTGCTCGAGCACCCCGACGTACGGTTTCTCGGCAACGTCGACGTCGGGGCCGACATCACCCTGGCCGAGCTGCGCACCTACTACGACGCGATCCTGGTCGCCAGCGGAGCCGCCGTCGACCGGCGGCTCGGCGTACCCGGTGAGGACCTGCCGGGCAGCTTCTCCGCCACCGACTTCGTCGCCTGGTACAACGGCCACCCGGACGCCCCGATCGACGCCTTCACCGTTGACGCCCGAAGTGTCGCCGTGGTCGGTATGGGCAACGTGGCCGTCGACGTCGTCCGGCTGCTCGCGAAGACCGCTGACGACCTGCGGTCAACCGACATGCCCGACCACGTGCTTGACGTGCTCGACCGCAGCCACGTCACCGACATCCACATGGTGGGGCGCCGGGGGCCAGTGCAAGCCAAGTTCACGACCAGGGAGCTCCGCGAGCTCGGTGAGATCGCCAACGCCGACGTGCTTGTCGACGCGGCCGATCTCGAGCTCGACCCGGTCAGCGAGCAACTGCTGGCCACTCAGCCGGCAGCTCGGCGAAACCTCGAGGTGCTGCGCGGGTGGGCGGAGCGTCGCCCCAGCGGCCGGCCACGTCGGCTGCACCTGCGGTTCTGGCTGCGACCTGTGGAGGTGCTGGGCAACGAGCGGGTGACGGGACTTCGGGTGGAGAGCACTCAGCTCGATGAGTCCGGCAACGCGGTAGGCACCGGCGCGATGTCGACGATCGACGCGCAGATGGTGTTGCGTTCCGTCGGCTATCGCGGGCTGCCCATACCCGGGCTCCCCTTTGACGAACGAACCGGAACCGTGCCCAACGACGCCGGCAGGGTGCTCGGCCCCGGTGGACCAGAGCCGGGGCTGTATGTCGCCGGGTGGATCAAGCGCGGACCGACGGGGGTCATCGGCACCAACAAGCACGATGCCCGAGAGACGGTTGCCTCGATGCTCGAGGACGTGCCGAACGTTCCCCTGGCGCCAGAAAGGGATCCCGACGCCGTGGTGAGGTTCCTGGCCGACCGTGGCGTGGTCGCTGTGGACTGGAACGGCTGGCTCGCGATCGAGCTGGCCGAGATCGAGCTTGGTCAGCAGCGCGGCAGCGCACGGGCCAGGATCGTGCAACGAGAGGCGCTGCTGCGCGCGGCCCTCGCGGCCGCCCGCTCAGACGCCAACGCGTGAGGGCTCAGCCGAGCCGGCGCATTTCTGGCCACAGGTCGGTCCAGCTCTGCCGGGGTTCCCGGCAGAGCCAGATCGGCGTCCCCTGCTCGTCGTTGTCGAGACCGACGGCGTTGTCGAACGTCGCGACCCGCCGGACCTCGCCGAACCACGTCCGGAGGTCGGTTTCGTCGTATCCCACCGCGATGACCGTGCTGGTGTCAGCGGGTGGCGGTCCCCAGTCCCAGTAGGCGTTGTGACCGCTGTACACCGGGGCGAGGTCTGGGCGGAAGCGCTCAACTGCGCCAGCTTCGCCGTAGTTTCCCGCCAACACGACGGTCCCCTGCCGCCGGTCAGGCGGCAACTCGTCGTACGCCTGACCGATGGCCGCCGCAAAGTTGGGCCAGCCCACGGTCTCACCGGCGTCGTAGTTGACCGCAACAATGGGTGTGTCCGTCAGCTGATCGGCCGGCACCACGGGGAGGAACAGCACGCACGAGACGCCCAGCGTGAGCACCACCGCAGCGGCCAGCAAGCCCGACCGGAGACGCCGCCTCCCCCGGGCCGCCCACTCCAGCACTGGTGCTGCCTCGGCCGCCAGCAGCACCGGGTACATGCCCGCGAGGTAGTAGGGCTTGCCGCCGGTGACGAGGAAGGCAACGGCGAGCACGACGTACGCAACGGCAAACACCCGGTATGACGCGAGAGCCCGGTCAGTGGCCAACCGCCACCAGCCGGCGAACCACACCGGGAACAGCACCGGGCTGATCAAGAGAAGTTGAAACGGCAGGAACAGCCAGCGCGGCTCGCTGGTCCCGGAGGTTCCGCTGGCGATGGCGCTGGAGAGCTCGAGCTGCGGCCAGCCGTGGGTTGCCTGCCACCACAGGTTCGGGCTCCAGATGAGCAGGGTGAGGCCAGCAGCCAGCCACAGTGACCTCGACCGAAGTACGTCTCGCGGCCCGACTGCCAGGATGCCGATCGCCACGGCCAGCAGGAGGAACACGACAAGCGTCTTGACTTCCAGCCGAGACCCGCGACCAGCCCCAGCGGTAGCCAGCTCCGGTCGCGGTCTCGAAGCACTCGGATCAGCAGCCAGGACAGCAAGGCCCACACAAGTAGGTCGAACGTCGTGGTCGACATCAGGTGGCTCACGGCCAGGGCGATTGACGAGACAGCAAAGCACGCCGCCGCGAGCAGCTGAGCCCGCCTGCCATCGCCGAACTCGCGAGCCATCAGTCCGCACAGCAGCACGGTTGCGGCGCCGGCCAGGGCCGAGGGCACGCGTAGCCAGACCAGCGAGTGGCCGAAGAGCTCGTCGAGCGCATGCGCAAGCAGTGGCACGAGAGGTGGCTGGTCGGTGTACCCGAACGCGGGATGACCGCCCGCGGCGATGAAGTACAACTCGTCGCGGTGGTATCCGTATCCGCCGCTCGTCGCCACCAGCAGGGCCGCAAAGCCACCAGCAATCGCTGCCAGGCCCGGCCACGCGATTCGGGGGTCTTCGGCAGCGATTGCCACCGGGCCATTCTCGCGCACGAGGCAGTCACGGCCGGTCCGCGTAGCTGAACACCACCTGCAGCGCGCTGCGTTCACGGCGAGCCAAAGCGGAGACGAACGCCGGCCCCTCCTCGATCGCGATGACGTCGGTGACCAGGTGCTCGCGGACGGCGTCGCCCCGGACGGCGAGCAGCCGAGCCGTCTCGATCGCGAGGCGGTGCCGGTCCCAGGTCTCCGCAAGTCCGCGTGGCACCCGGGCGATCTGAGCGCACCGGATCGTCAGGCCGTTGTGGTGGAACTCCTCGCCCAACCGCAGCTCCGGGGCACCACCTTGGTAGAACGCCAGGTCGATCACGGTGCCCTGCGGCCGCAGCGAGCGCAGCGCCTCATGTAGCACGGCCGGCCGGCCGCGGCACTGGAACACCAGATCCGCCCCGGAGTCGGAGGGCCCGTGGCTCCAGCGTTCCTTGCACCAGCGCCAGGCGGGCGTCGTACGCTCGTCGACAGTCTGCGCCCCGAACGCAGCCGCGACCGCGAGGCGGCCAGGGTCGGGATCGCTGACTGCCACCTCGGCCGCGCCATGGTGGATCGCGAGCAGGGCGGTGAGGAGGCCAACCACACCGGCGCCGGTGACCAGGACCCGTCGGCCGCGCACCCCGTCGCCGAGAGACCCGACGTTGACGCCCTCGAACTCTGCCGCCGCATGCAACAGCCCGTTGACGCAGATCGGCCCCATCTGTGCCAAGTAGATGCCGAGGACCGGGTCGACGTCGTCCGGGACGGGGAAGACGAAGTCCGCAGGCGCCAGCACGTGGCAGCTGCGATGCCCGTACGCCGCAGCGACCAGGCTGCCTTCCCGCAGGTCGGCGCGGCGGCTCTCAACGACCTGAGCCACCTCCATGTAGCCCATAACCTGCACCGGGAACGCCCGCGACCCCTCCCCCGGCACGAAGACGCCCAGGGCAGGATCACGCCGCGAGGTGAAGGCTGGGTCGGTGCCTTTGACGTACCCGAGCTCGGTGCCAGTCGACAGGCCGCTGTAGACGGTTCGTACCGCGACACCGCCGGCCGCTAGCGGCGGCACGTCGAGGTCGAAGAACCCGAGCTCTCCCGGCGCAGCCACCCCCAATGACCGGCACAGTGGCCGGGAGGGTGGCCCGCGGTCAGCCACGGGCAGCCGCTTGGGTCAGGTCTACGGGCGAACCTTCGCGCGCCGACCGGTCCGCCGCCCACACCAGCGCCTGGGTGCGCAGCGCCTCGGCGTACGGCACTTGCACGTGCTGCACCCGGCCGAGCAGGGCGTCGACGAACTCGCGGTCCTCCCGCTCGATCGGATCCTGGTCGCTGACGTCGACCCGCTCGCTGCCCCCTGTGACGACCCGTAGCTCGTGGTCGGTCAACGAACGCTCGACCAGCTCGACCGACATCGCCTCGCCCACCAGGTGCAGGCCGACCCGGTGTCGGGCGTCCAGCACACAACTGGACGAGATCGAGCCGATCGCACCTGACTCGAAGGTGAGCAAGGCAGCTGACGACGTGGGTACGTCGGCCCCGGCGAACTGCGCGCGCTCAGCCGTCCGCTCCACTGCCTGCACGGTGGCAACGTCGCCTACCAGCAGGCGCGCCAGGTCGAAGACGTGAGTCGTCTGCTCGAGCACCTGGCCACCGGACTCAGCCCGCACCGACCACCACGGCACAGCCGGCGTCTTGTCCAGCCAGTAGCCCATCACCAGTCCGGCCGGCCGGTCCAGCAGCAGTCGGGCGGCCTGCGTCACCACGTCCAGGTGGCGCCAGTGGTAGCCCACCGCCGTCAGCAGTTCGGCGTCCCGGACCCGGTCCGCGACGGCCGTAGCCACGTCCAGATCGAGCGCTATCGGCTTCTCGACGAAGAACGGCAGCCCGCGGTCGAGGGCAGCCTGCTCGAGCGGCCCATGCGCAAACGGCGGGACGCACAACCACACCGCATCAAGGTCCTCAGCAGCCAGCAACGCCATGCCGTCGCCGTACGCGCGGCCGCCGTAGTGATCGGCTACCGCCGCTGCCCGCTCAGGCAGTGCGTCGGCCACCGCCGCCACTTCAACCTCGGGGAACCCTGACAGCGCCTGCAGATGTCGACCGGCAATGAAGCCGGTGCCCACGCACCCGATCCGGAGGGGTTTCACGCGCTCGCCAGCAGCGAAGGTGCTGTTCCAGCAGCCTGGGCCGTCCCGGAAATGCCGAGCACATCGCGGTAGACCGCGGCGGTGCGCGCGGCCATGTGCTCGACCGTGAAGTGCTCGAGATACCGCCCGCGGCCGGCGGCGCCGTACGTAGCCCGCCGGTCGGGATCGGCGAGCAGCGCTGCCAACGCTGCGGCCAGGGCGCCTGGGTCCTCGGTCGGGACCAGCGTCCCGGTCTCGCCGTCGACGACCACCTCGTCGGTGCCGATCGACCGGGTCGCCACCACGGGAAGGCCGGCGTCCATCGCCTCCATGGCCGCCAGCGGCATCCCCTCGTGTCGGGACGGCAGGACGAAGACGTCGGCGGCGTCCAGCAGCATGCGGGCGTTGGGTCGGTGGCCAACGATCCGCACGGCGGCGCCCACGCCGAGGGCTGCCGCCTGGTCGTGCAGGCTGTCGCGCAACGCGCCGCGGCCCATGACCACCACCGCGAGGCGGGGGAACCGGCGTACCAGCTCAGGGACAGCGTCGATCAGGTAGCGGTGCCCCTTCATCTTGATGAGCCGGCCCGCTGTCATGACCACGGGCTGGTCGGGGCTCAGCTCCAGCGCTTGTCGCGCCGCAAGCCGCCCGGGCCCCCTCCCCCGGGCGTGGATGCCGTTGGGCACGGTCGTGAACCGGTCGCTCGGCACGCCAATCCGCTCATAGGTGTGGCGCAGACCCGACGACACCGCGATGAAGTGGTCGACCGGTGCGGTGGTCTCCAGCAGCCGGCTGGCCTTTCGCCGGTCGTGGATGAGGAACGGCAGATGATGGGTCAGCACGACCGCTCCGACACCCTCGGCTTTGGCGATCCGGAAGCCATCCGGGTCCTCCCACCCCCAGCCGGCATGCCCGTGGAAGACGTCGACCTGGTGCGAGCGCACGAAGTCGACGATGACTCTCGGGTACGCCGAGTCGTGCGGGCTCGGCAGCGGCACGGCGACGGCGCCAAGCTCGGCCGCTCGGTCGGACAGCCACCGCGCCTTCTCCGACGTACGGCACAGGATCGATAGCTCCGACTCACCGGCGAAGGCGCGGATGAGGTCGAGCATGTGGGCGCCCATACCGGAGGGATCGGCCGACCGGGTGTAGTAGCAGACGCGCAGGCGGTCGCCGCACCCTCGGCGGCTTCCCCGATCGTCGACACTCCTGCGCATGCCCGAGTAGTGCCCGCCCGCTGCAACTACATGCGCGCCTAGCTGAGCGCCTCCCAGAATGCTCCCCGTACGCCGCCTGCCCCCCAGGCGTTGGGCTCGATGATGTTGCAGTACCACAGGTCGCGGTTGGCCGGTCGCGGATCAGCCTGGGCGGGGTTGCCGCAGGAAAGCCCGTGCCCGAGGAACCAGCCGTGGATGTCGGCGACGACGGCCCCGTTCTCGACGGCCACCGCCTGCAACGCCGAATTGAGCTCAGCCAGTACGGCGACCACATCGGGCCACGGGGGGAGCCCAACGGTGGAGGCGTCGCCGGTGCCGTCGCTGGGGTCATATACCGTGCCGACGACGACCTCAGCCGAGGGCTGCGTCACGCCGCGCAAGCGGTCGAGCGCCATGCCGACCCGCTGCCGGACGGTGGCGATGGTCTCCAGTGCGGCCCGCGTGTCGCCGTAGCAGGACAGCACGTCGTTGCCGCCGACTGTCAACGTAATGATTGACGGGCGGAATCCGAGCTGCTCAAGCCGCGGCAGTTGGTGCCCGAGCAGCGTCGCCGTCGTACCGCCGTCTGTCGCAAGCACCTCCCAGCGCAGGTCGCTGAACCGGCTCTGCAGGTCGCTGCCCCGCCACTCAGGGAAGTCGTCGTCCCGGTTGAGCGCGAGCAGGCTCGCTCCGCCGCGCCCCCGCCCGCCGGCGTACTCGTCGATGGAGATGGAGTCGCCGAGCGCCACATAGACCGCTGGCCGGTCGCTCCCTGAGCCGCTTACGGTCACCAGGTCGCTGTTCCCTGCTTCGGGCGTTGAACACCTGCGGGCCCGGTGAATGGCCGGCGGTTCGTCGGGTACGTCGTTGGCTTGACCCCTTAGGACCAGCAGACGAGTGCAGGAGGTAGCACATGAGCGACTCGGCCGACCAACCCGCCACTCGCGACGCACTTCCCATCCCGGACTACGACCACCTTCCGGTGGGATCCCTCACACATCGGATTCGCAGTCTCGACAGCGGTCGTCTGGGGCAGCTCATCGACTACGAACGCGAGCACGGGGCGCGGGTGCCGGTCCTGCAGGTGCTGGAAGCCAGACTGGACGCGCTTGAGCGGGGCGCTGAGCCGTCGGGGGGTGATCCGTCGGCCGACTCCGGGGACGTTGCGCCGTCTTCACCGGGCGGGTCCGCCGTGTCTCCCGAGACAGCAGGTCCGGTGCTCAACCCGCCCTCCCATGGGGTACCGACGAACCCGGCGCAGCCACGCTGACTGGTATCGGCACTGGCCGTCCCTTGACGGGAGCACTTCCCGTTTGATCCTCGCTGCACAGGGAACGGGGGTGAGGGAGGGCGCAATCCACTGCGCGGCTAGGCCGCGCCCATAAGGAGGAGAGCATGACCACCAAAGTCGAGAAGACCGTCACGGTAAACGTGCCGATCAGCACGGCGTACAACCAGTGGACCCAGTTCGAGGACTTCCCGCAGTTTATGGGCGGCGTGAGCCAGGTCGAGCAGCTCGATGACAAACGTCTGCACTGGGTGGCCGAGATCGGCGGTGTCAAGCGCGAGTGGTACGCCACGATTCTCGAGCAGCGTCCGGACGAGAAGATCGCCTGGGCCGCGACCGAGGGCGCGACCAACGCCGGCGCGGTGTACTTCGCCTCTGCGGGCGTTGGCCAGACCTCGGTAACCCTGGAGTTGGAGTACGAGCCCGAGGGGCTCCTCGAGAAGGCGGCCGACCAGCTGAACATCGTGGAGCGGCAGGCTGAGTCTGACCTGGAGAAGTTCAAGACCTTCATCGAGAGCCGCAACGACGAGACTGGCGCATGGCGCGGCGACGTCGAGGGCCTAACGGTCGGCACCCCTGGTGTGGAGTCGGCCATCTCGTCACAAGGTGACACCGGGAAGTCCGGTATCTCGGGCAAGGTCGCTGCGGCCGGAGTTGCCGCTGCCGCAGTCGGTGTGGCGGCCGCCGCGGCGTCCCGAAGCGGGTCCGAGGAGGACACCGAGACGTCGACGGAGACCACGGAGATAAACCCGGTAGTCACCGAAGAGACCACCTACACCGAGGCGCCGGTCACTGACACCTACACCGACGCACCGGTCACCGGCACCTACACCGACGCACCGGTAACGGACACCGTCGTCGCGGCCGACGACCCTTACGGGACCACTGCGGGAGCAGGCGAAGAGATCCCTGCCGACGGTGATGAGCTCGACAGCACCACCCCGGGCACGACCGACTACAACGATGGGCGTCCGCAAGGCGGAACGCTCTAAGCCGCCAATGCTGACGGGCGGGTGGGCGAGTGCCCACCCGCCTCTTAGCGCGCTAGCCAACCCACCGAAGACTGTCGGTGGGTGGTGGCATAGTCGTCTGTATGTTCGATCGTTGCCCGGATGCTCAGCTGGTGACTGATTTGGTGGCGGTGCAGGAGGCTGCGCCGGTGCTGGACGCCGACGCCGCTGCGGTTGATCTGATCGAGCAGCTGGTGGCGTGGGACCGGGTCGCGGCGTGGGTGGAGTCGCAGCGGTTGGACACGATGCGCCGGTTCCAGGCCGCCCGCACCGACGCCGACACCAAGATGTGCGCCGACATGCAGGCGGCGTTGGCGACCAAGACCCCGTCGCAGCGGGCCGCGGTGCTGCGGATGCGCGCCAACCTGGCTGCTGAGGCGGGCAAGTTCGCCGCCGAAGAGGTCGCGTTGGCGTTGAACATCTCCCCCACCGCCGCCCACAAACAACTCACTCTGGCCAACGATCTGCACACGGTGCACCGTGACCTCGGCGAAGCCCTCCAGCTCGGGCAGGTGTCGGGGTTCGTGGCGTCGATGGTCGCCACCGCGACCCGCCGGCTACCCGAGCAGGCGCGGCGGTTGCTTGATGAGGCGGTCACCGCCGACGCGGTCGAGCAACCCGCCGGCAAAGCCATCGCCGCCGCCCGGGCCCGGGTCGCCGAGGGCCGATGAGCACGCCGACCTGCTGGCTCAACGCGCCGCGGCTGATCGGCGGGTGTTCATCAAGCCGATGGACGACGGTGTCGCCCTGCTCGGTGCGGTACTACCCGCCGAGGACGCGCTCCGGGCCTGGAACCGGGTCGATCAGCTGGCCCGCACCTGCCGGGCAGCCGGGAACCCCGCCACCTTGATGACCAGCTCCGCGCCGACCTCCTCACCAAAACCCTCACCGGTGCTGACCTCGACACCACCCGCCCCGACCAGCACGGGCACCCCGCCCGGGCGGGTAAGCCGACCTCGGTGCAGGTGGTCATCTCCCTGTCCAGCCTGCTCGGGTTGGACTCCCGCAACGGGCTCCTGGACGGGTACGGCACCATCACCCCCGGAGTGGCCCGGCGCATCATCGCCGCCGGTGATGTGACGTTGACCCGGTTGCTGTGCGACCCGATCACCGGGGCCGTCATGGTCACCGACCCCACCAAGTACCGGCCCGACAACGCCACCCGGCACGCCGTGATCTGCCGAGACCGGCACTGCCGGCTGCCGGTCTGTGAAGCCCGGATCCGCAACCTGGACCACAAACACCCCTACGCCGACGGCGGCCGCACCCGACCCGACACCCTGCAAGGAGTATGCGAACGGTCCCACCTGGCCCGATCCCATCCCGGCTGGGCTGTGACCGGTGATGCCGACACCGTGCTCACCTGGACCACCCCCACCGGGCACCAGTACTACTCCCTGCCACCACCAGCCACCGGGTACGGCACCGGCCCACCCGGCGAACTCGACAACCCCCTCCACCTACCCGGCTGGCTCAGCCACCACCAACACCTCCGCGCCCAACTCGACGCTCGGCGCAACAGACGCGACAACGACGCCGCCTAGTAGGTACGGGCGCTGGGTGCGCCTAGTTGTACTGACCGGCGACGTTGATCGAGAGTCGCGTCCACGCGTTTAGTACCGGGATAGTTATTGGTAGTACGGAGAAAGTCTGTAGTACGGAGAAAGTGTCAGATGATCGAAATCTTGAACTCAACAGAGCTGCCACGAGCCAGGGAAGCAGGTGCCCTGGTCGGCAGCATTCTGCAGACGCTGAAGAGCCGCTGCGAGGTAGGCACGAACCTGCGGGACATCAACCTGTGGGCCCAGGCCATGATCACCGAGGCCGGTGCGCAGTCCTGCTACGTCGACTACGAGCCGCCCTTCGGACGCGGGCCGTTCGGCCACTACATCTGCACGTCAGTCAACGATGCTGTGCTCCACGGGCTGCCCTACGACTACACGCTTGCAAACGGCGACCTGCTGACGCTCGACCTCGCCGTCTCCAAAGGCGGAGTTGTCGCGGACTCCGCCATCAGCTTCATCGTGGGCGACTCGAAGTCCTCGGAGAGCGTCGCGATGATCAGTGCGACCGAGCGCGCATTGAGCGCAGGGATAGCCGCGGCCGGACCGGGGGCTCGGATCGGTGACATCTCCCATGCCATCGGCGCGGTCCTCAACGAGGCGGGGTATCGGATCAACACCGAGTTTGGCGGTCATGGTGTCGGCTCGACGATGCACCAGGACCCGCACGTTCCAAACATCGGGCGACCCGGTCGTGGATACAGACTGCGCCCTGGGCTTCTGCTGGCATTGGAGCCGTGGGTCATGGCGGACACCGCCGAGCTCGTCACCGATGCCGATGGCTGGACACTCCGAAGCGCGACGGGCTGCCGGACAGCACACAGCGAACACACGATCGCTATCACCAACGACGGAGCCGAAGTTCTCACCGTGCCGCAGCAGGCGCAGCCGTGAGGCCCTGACTACGCAGTAGTCTCTCGACGGGCTTACGGACGGTGCCGGGTTAGGGCGCCGAGAGGCAACTGGAGGGCGACATCACTGAACTGAAGTTCGCGGAGATACACCGCTATCGACCGTTTGCCTTGGTGTCGCCGGAGTTCGTGCAACTCGATTCCCCGCAACCGGCCGAAGCTTCTCGGCCGGACGGCCTCGTGGTCACCTCCGAACAACCTGCCGCACCATTCCTCGGTGTCGAGGTTCGCGTCGACACAACCGATGCCGCGGTGGTGCTGGCCGGGATCGCAAGCCCTGACGGCGACCACGCGCTTGCCACGTACGACCCTGCTCGGCAGCGAGTGACGATCGAGATTCGCGTGAGTGGCCGCACCCGCGTGGTCGCGGTGCGCGGCATCACGCTGACGGCCCCGTTCGGTCTCGCCTTCGTGTTGTGCGAGAACCAGATCACGGCACTTGCCGACCGGGGCAACGGTTGGCAGCCGCTGGTTTCTACCCGCAAGAACGTTGCAGCCTTCATTGACTTTCGGCAGTCCGACGTGCTCAGGCGATTCTCGTACGCCTACGGGACACGCTCGACTGATGCTTCAGCTGCTGCTCCTTCGACTCCACCCAACGCGGTGCGGCGCATTCTGAGCCAGCTGAAGCGCAGCGGGCGTCGTGACAGCCAGGTCGGCAGCCTAAGCCTCGATGGACTGGGTGGCAGCGACGCACCGGGCGGCGGCGATACAGCGCGAGCCCCGGCTCAGGTCACGTCGGTGCGGGCCGGGCTGTTCGGCATGACCGGGGTGCGCGACCTGCACGTGATCCAGTCGCCGGACGGGACGCCGTACATCCGGGACGGCAAGCTCTACATGACCATGACCTGCGCCGGGCTGGGCTTCTTCCAACAAGCGCACTGGGGGGTCTTCACTCTCGACCTCGACGACCTGACCCGGCTGGAGCAGGTGGCGCAGCTGTACTTCACCCGCGACGGGCTGGTGCTCGGTGACCACGCCGGTCAGATCATCATCGACGGTGACCGCTGCATCGTCGCGGTGAGCTCGTGGGGCGACTTCGCGATCGGCAACATCCATGTCCGGCACACCGTAGCTGGGCTCGAAGTGCTGTCAGGGGTGCACGTCCTGGCGACCGAGCGACTCGAGCTGCCGACACGATTTGGTGCCTGGGACCCGGCTCTCGGCCGGATCGACGAGCGGTGGTACGTCGGCTTCGTGGAGAGTCCATCTCAAGACAAGCGCTTCGACTTCCACCCTGCCCTCGCCGCCACAGCGCCAGGCGAAGACTACGTCGGACCGCTCGAGCTAGTAGGCGCCGACGACTCCCTGCACCAGTGCGAGGGGCCGATCCTCACCGAGATCGACGGCCACTGGCGGCTGGCTGCCAGCGACAGCGACCTTCGCGAGTACCTGCTCTACGACCTCACCATGCGTCGAGTGGGCACCCTCGACGCGCCGTACCTGACCAACATCCCGCACCCGCAGCTGGTCACGATCGACCGAGCTGACGGTCCCTATCAACTGATGCTCACGTTCGACGGGACTCCGTACGGCGAGGCAGTGGTGGGCTACGGCGGCCACGGCGACCTGGTCATCATGGAAGGGCTACCGCTTCCTCAGTAAACCGCGGCGCGGCTACGGCGTGAAGGTCGGCGTGAAGGTCGACGCGGCGACATCGAACACCGGACGGCTCTCGGTTTCCCACGTGCTGGCGGGGCCGGACATAAGTATGGCGAACCCTCTCGGGTCGGTGATGAAACCGCGGTCGAGCACACGCATGGTGCCGTCGTTATAGGTCCACTCCAGATCTGCCGCCGGCCATCCTCGAAAGTTCACTCGCTCCAGCCGGATCCGCTGATAATCCTCGAAAGTGTGCTGCAGGGTGTTCTCCTCGTATTCCACCCACGCCTGGTACGCATCAGGCCCCGCCTGGGGAATCTGGTCGATCCGCAGGTAGTTCCCCGAGTTGTTGGGGTTGACGTAGTCGACCCGGGTTGCTCCGTCGAGCCGCCGATACCAACCCTCTGGCACCGCAACGTTGAAACCCAACGGATCCTCTGCCAGATCGAAACCCGGCGGGGCCGCGCCTGCGTTCTGAGTCGTCGTAGCCGGCGGGGTAGTCGTCGACGCGGTCTTCGTCGGCGGGGTCTTCGTCGGCGAGGGCTTCGTCGGCGGGGTCCTCGTGAATGCCGTCGTGCTCGGCGCCGTCGTGGTCGGCGCCGTCGTCCTCGGCGCCGTCGTCCTCGGCGCAGTCGTGCTCGGCGCCGTCGTTCTGGTAGCGGTCGTACGCGGGGGCTGCGACTTCGTGCCGGCCGTCCGCGGCGGTGTCTTCTTGTCGCCGGTGGGTGGCGGGTCGGTTGTCTTGGTCGCCTTTTCCGTGGGGCCCACCTTGGTCGGACCGTTGGTAGGGGAATCGACTGTCTTGCCCAAGCCGGCCGTGGTGTCGGAGCCGGCGAGCTGAGTCCACAAGATCACCAACGTTACGAGCGCCACCGCGGCGA
Source organism: Nocardioidaceae bacterium (assembly GCA_030447865.1). Lineage (GTDB taxonomy): Bacteria > Actinomycetota > Actinomycetes > Propionibacteriales > Nocardioidaceae > JAUJOE01. The sequence continues at coordinate 1,116,164 of JAUJOD010000001.1, read as the reverse complement.
GAGCTGTGAGCGCACCCATCAACCCTCGCCGACGGAGGGGCTGCTCGGCGTCGTCGTCGTCCTCGGACCAACTCGAAAAGTGCGCGCGGTCGTTAGCGCTCGACCCGCCCCCGTCTTCGTCTCCTGCTTGTGCCCCGGCTGTTGAGCCCGAGCCCGCGGGGTGCAGAATCGACAGACCGCCAGCAGCGGGCCAGCCGGCTGGTGGATCTGCCGGGGGCGCGGGCGGAGGAGCGGGATCGGAACGGTCCCACGTCACCACAGGAGCCATTACGGGTGGGGAGTGCATCGGCGACACCGGGGTGTCGGGCGACACCGCCGGAGCGCCGACGAGGTGCTCAGCAGCCTCTCTGAGCAGGTCGGCAGCCTCTGGGCAGGACAGCCTCGTCTCGACGTTCTTGTCGAGCATGCCGAGCACTGCCTCACGCAGCGCGCCGGTGGCGCGCGGAGGCCGGGGATCATCGACCAGCACCGCGGTGATCGTCCCCATCGTGGTGGTCGCGCGAAACGGCGGCCCGGCCTCGAGCGCGGCGTACAGAGTCGCTCCAACCGACCACATGTCCGCGGCGGGGCCGATTCCTTCACCGCGCAACCGCTCCGGTGACATATAGGTCGGGGACCCGATCAGCAGTCCGGTCGAGGTGAGCGTCGCGTCACTCTCGCTGGTCGCGATGCCGAAGTCTGTGAGCACCACCCGGTCATCGGCAAGCAGCACGTTGCTCGGTTTGACGTCTCGGTGCACGATGCCTTCGCGGTGGGCAACCGCCAGGGCGTCGAGCAGCTGCAGCCCGATCTTTGCTACCGCCCGTTGCGGGAGGGGCCCGTCCTCGTCGATCCGATCGGCCAGGCTGGGGGCGCGCACCAACTCCATGACGATCCATGGACGGCCCTCCACGGAAACGACGTCGTAGATCGTGACGATGCCCCGGTGCGACAGCCGGGCGGTGAGCCGAGCCTCGCGCATGGTGCGCTCGCCCATCTGGGCGCGTTCCTCGTCTGGTACGTCGGCGGGGAACCGCACCTCCTTGATCGCCACGGTTCGGGCGAGCAGCTCGTCACGGGCTTCCCACACTTGACCCATGCCGCCTCGACCGACAACGGCCAGAAGTCGGTACCGGTCAGCGACCAGCCGCGGAACTGCGGGCATCTTGGCACTGTACCCCGAAGGTCGCCGCCGCACGCCCGGCGAGGTCGGCCGCCGGCGGCGGACAGCCCTGCTCAGGTACGGCGGGGCAGGCGGTGCAGCCGGACGTCGCGAAGGCTCCCCTCAGCAGCGGTTGCGGTCAGGTAGGTGCAGTACGGCTGGCGCCGCCGGTCCGTCGGTGATCCGGGGTTGAGCAGGCGCAGTCCGGTGTCCGTGGTGGTGTCCCAAGGGATGTGGCTGTGGCCGAAGACCAGCACGTCGACATCGCCGTACAGTGCCGAACACCGCCGCTCACGCCCCGTCGACGGACCGGTCTCATGGACGACGGCGAACTTCACCCCGGCGAGCTCTCGGCGCGCCACCTCGTCCAGCCGGCGACGCAGTGCTGGCCCGTCGTTGTTCCCGTATACGGCGATCAGGTCAGCCGCGCGGTCCTCGAGCTGGTCCAGCAGGGGCTCTGCCACCCAGTCGCCCGCATGGATCACCACGTCCGCGCTGTCGACTTCGTCCCACAGCTGCGGCGGAAGGTCACGGGCCCGTTTCGGCACGTGGGTGTCAGCGATCAACAGCAGCCGCGCCTGGTCGTACACCGGGGTCATTCCAGGACGGATTCGTCGCCGGTCAGGTTGTCACCGTCCGCGCCGTCCTCGGCCACCTCAGGCGGCCCTTCGGTGTCAACCTCGGGCTCGTCGGTTCCTTCCATCAACGCCACCAGCCGCGCCTGGTCTGCCTTCGAGGGGAAGCCCCATCCTGGTTGATAGCCGTAGACCTGGTGGAGCAACCTGCCGTCGGACAGGTTGTCGAGGATCTCCACCGAGTCCGGACCGATGAGGGCCGGGTGCTCTACGCCGCAAGCTTCGGACACCTTGAGCAAGTCCCGTCGCAGCGTCTTGACGTAGTTCGCGGCACGCACTGACTTCAAGTCGGGGTCCAGCCCGTGCGCCAGCCACTTGTCCTGGGTGGCAACACCGGTCGGACACTTGTCGGTGTGGCAGCGCTGCGCCTGGATGCAGCCGATCGAGAGCATCGCTTCTCGGCCGACGTTCACCATGTCGACGCCGAGGCCGAAGGCAACTATGGCGTTGTCGGGCAAGCCCAGCTTGCCCGCGCCGATGAACACGACGTCGTGGTCCAGCCCCCGCTCGGCGAAGATCGAGTAGACCCGGCTGAACCCGAGCCGGAACGGCAGCGACACCGCGTCGGTGAAGATCATCGGCGCGGCGCCGGTGCCTCCCTCGCCGCCGTCGATCGTGATGAAGTCGACGCCGCGGTCACCTGACTGCATGGCGTCGGCCAGCTCGTACCAGAAGCCGAGGTCCCCGACCGCCGACTTGATGCCGACCGGCAGGCCAGTCTCGGCCGCGAGCATCTCGACCCAGTCGAGCATGCTGTCGACATCGTGGAACTCGGCGTGGCGGGAGGGGCTGATGACGTCCTGGCCCTCGGGCACGCCGCGCGCCTCGGCGATCTCGGCGGACACCTTCGGCGCGGGCAGCACCCCGCCGAGACCGGGCTTGGCGCCCTGACTGAGCTTGACCTCCAGCGCCCGGATCGGGGCGCTCTCGACGAGTTGCTTGAGGCGGTCGAGACTGAACCGGCCATCTTCGTCGCGGCAGCCGAAGTACGCCGTCCCGATCTGGTAGATCAGTTCACCGCCCTTGCGGTGGTACAGCGACACACCACCCTCGCCGGTGTTCTGCAGGCAGCCGGCGAGTGCGGCCCCACGGTTGAGCGCCTCGATGGCGTTGGCGGACAGTGACCCGAAGCTCATCCCGGAGATGCTGACCACGGAGTCGGGCCGAAATGCGTGCTGCCTCCCGCGCGCGCCACCGAGCACCTTGGCGCACGGCAGCCAAGCCTCCTGGCCGGGCTTTCCGTGCGTCGCGTGAGTGCGTCCGAATGTGCGGTGATGGACTATCACGTTGCCTGAGCTGTGCTCGAGGTCGTTGTCGGTGCCGAAGCCGAAGTAGTTGTTCTCCAGCTTCGACGACGCGTAGACCCAGCGCCGCTGGTCCCGGCTGAAGGGGCGCTCCTCGTCGTTGCCGGCGACGATGTACTGCCGAAGCTCCGGACCAATGGCCTCGACCAGGAACCGACCATGTCCGATCACCGGGAAGTTCCGGAGAATCGCATGCCGCTTCTGAATCAGGTCATGAGCCGTGACGGCAGCGAGCGCGGCCGCAGGAGCGGTCTTCCAGATCTTCTTCACACCCCACAGTCTGCCCCCTCCGAAGGGCGTGCGCGCCATCCACCTGAAACTTGACCGGGCGCGGGGTTGGGTTGGCTGGCACCACAAGATCTCTATCGCTATCCTCGACTTTAGCGAGGGGAGTACTTCCCCAAGAGTGAGTCCGGTCATTACGGCGCCCCCTGGCGCCCCGGGCCACCACCTGCACGATGTCAGGTGAAGGAGACCTCGGACCGACTCGTCCGAGGAGTACGAATCCATGGCACCTCTCGCCGCCACACCTGTCACATTCGCCGCGCCGCTGTCATCCGTTGGAACTCCGACGTTGTGGGCTGCCACCATCGCTGCGGTGGTCGGCCTCCTGGCGCTCGACTTCGTCATCACCCGCCGACCGCACGACGTATCGATGCGCGAAGCGGTGGCATGGTCGGCGTTCTACGTCGCTCTGCCGCTGGCGTTCGGCGGCTACATCTGGGTGCGGTTCGGCGATCAGCGCGGCCTTGAATACCTGACTGGCTACCTGGTCGAGAAGTCGCTGTCGGTCGACAACCTCTTTGTGTTCATGTTGTTGCTTGCGGCGTTCGCCGTACCGGCGCAACTGCAACAGCGCGTGCTGCTGTACGGCATCATCGGGGCACTTGTGTTGCGTGGTGTCTTCATCGCGCTCGGGGCGGCGGCCCTCAAGAGCTTGGATTTCGCGTTCCTGCTGTTCGGTGCGATCTTGTTGCTCACGGCGGTGAAGATCCTGCGTGATGCGCTCCGCGGAACTGACCACTCAGTCGATGTCGACAAGTTGCGGAGCGTACGGCTGCTGCGCCGGTTCGTCGCCGTCGCGCCGGACTACGAGGGCGCGGCGTTGACCACCCGCCTAGGCGGTAAGCGCGCGGTCACGCCGCTGGCGGTGGTCGTCGTGGCAGTCCTGGCAACCGACGTGATCTTCGCCGTCGACTCGGTTCCCGCGGTCTACGGCATCACGGGCGACCCGTTTCTCGTCTTCGCCACGAACGCGTTCTCCCTGCTAGGGCTGCGCGCTCTCTACTTCGTACTGCAGGGAGCGTTGAGCAAGCTCGTCCACCTCGGCTACGGGTTGGCTGCGATCCTGGGTTTCATCGGGGTCAAGCTGGTGCTCCACTGGGCACACCTTCAGTGGCCCAGCGTCCCGGACGTGCCGACGCTGCTGTCGCTGGCCGTGATCGTGGTCGTGCTCGCGACAGTCACCGTCACTAGCTTGACGGCTACTCGGCGGGCGGAGGCAGCGGCGTCCACTATCCAGGGATGATTCTGGTCGCATCCCGACGATGCCGCGGATTCAGGTCGCGGACACCAGGTCGAACCTGGCGCCGCGGAAGGCGTCGACGAAGAGCGCGTGGTCCTTGCGGGCGGTGGCGGCGTACTCCATCGCGAACTCGACCATTTCCTCGACAAACCCGTCGACGTCGTCGCCGATCACTCTTGCGATGGCATCCTCGGTCTGGAAGTCGACCAGGTTCTCTTCGCTGTCTTGGTCGGATACGCAGTGGACCTTCGCCGTAGCTCGACCAAGCGAGTTGAGCACGCTCGCGATCTCGTCGGGCTCGGTGATGTCGCCCCAGTCCAGGTCAGCCTCGTACGGCGAGAGCTCGGACACCACGAAACCCACCCCGTCGACCGTGGTGTGCCCCAGGAACGGGTCGGTGTGCACCTGCAGTGCGCGTTGACTGACCACGGTCCGATGGCCCCCGTGCTCGAAGAAGTCGCGCACCCGCTGGTCGTCGACGATGCGGCTCGGCGCGGCGATGTTGCCCTGCTTCATCGTCAAGACGATGTCGTTCTCGAGCGCCTGGTTGTACCCCTCGATCAAGATGTTGTACGCCGGGAGGCCGGCGCTGCCGATACCGAACCCCATCTTCCCTACGACGTCCTTCACGTCGTAGAAGACGTCGTTATGTTCGCGCTTGGCGGGCGGGATCGTCTTCAGGTAGCGATTGAACGCCGCCTCGACCTTGCGACGCTCGGCCTTGCTCAGCTCGCGGACCAGCGACGTGCGCTTGAACCGGCGTTCGTACTCGCTCACCTCGGTCATCGACTCGAGCAGCGCCACCCGGGTCGACATCCGCGCTGCGCGCAGCACCTGGTGGATGGCGCCGTCGGTGTTGTCGAGGCCCAGAGCGAAGCTGTCGTCGTTCGGGTCTTCGACGTAGTGGCCCACCTGGGCGACGTACGCCCGCAGGTATTGGGTGGTGAGTGAGCGGATCTCCTCGTCGGGTAGCGCCTTCTGCCAACACATCAACGCCAGGCTCGCGACGAACCGGCGCAGGTCCCAGGAGAAGTGTCCGACGTAGGCCTCGTCGAAGTCGTTGACGTCGAAGACAAGAAAACCCTCGGAGTTCATGTACGTGCCGAAGTTCTCAGCGTGCAGGTCACCGTGGATCCACACCCGGCTGGTCTGCTCGTCGGCGAACGGGTCGCGAATCTCGGCCATGTCGGCGTAGAAGACGCAGGCGCTCCCCCGGTAGAACGCGAACGGGTCGGCCGCCATCTTGCGGAACTTGGTCCGGAAAGCGGCGGGGTCGGCCTGCATCAGCGGCTCGAACGCCTCGATCAGCGTGTCGACGATCAGCGTCGAGCGGTCTGTCTTCGATGCGGCCAACTGCTGCCTCCTCGCGCGCGGTAGGTCTTCGACCTTAGGTGCCAGGGGTCCGCAGCGCCATCCGCGTGCAGCCGCTAACCGACGCGGCGCAACCCGATGTCGTCCGTCGGAGCGACCGCCGCCTGGTATCCCTGAGCTGCTGGGCGCACCTCGAAGTGCAGGTGGCAGCCGTCGGGCGCTCCGGCGTCGGACGCCCGCGCGATGAGCGTGCCGCGAGCGACGCGGTCGCCCGGCTGGACGAAGACCTTGCGCACGTGACCGATGACGAAGTCCTTCTGCATGCGGCTGTTGCGCAACCGGAAAGCATCGGCGCCGTACGCCGACCCGAGGGCGCCCGGCGAGGTCGGCCGCACCACGGTGCCGCGCAAGCCGGCGAACAGGCGAGTCCCGCACGGCATGGCGATGTCGATGCCGTGGTGGAAGCCGCGGCCCTTCTGACAGCGGGGGTCGGGGGCGTAGTACGGCGCCCGCGTGCAGCCGTACGCGATCATCTTGCGGTGCTTGCCGGCGTACCAGTCCGACCGGTAGTAGTTGCGGTCGCTGACCCAGAACCGACGCTGCTGCGGTTGTGACCTTTGCGCGGCTCCGGGCGAACGGTCACCGACTGCCGCTGCTACGGCGACCGTGCTGGCCGGGGAGCTGGAGACGGCGCCCTCGTCGCAGCTACGGGCCGCCGCGCCGCCAGCCGTCGCAACCAGCAGAGCAAGCGTCGAAACGGCAATGGCGCTGCTGCGACCCAGCATGAGCACTCCTCGTCGAGGTCGACGGCTGGCCAAGCCTCAGTGTGCCACTCCCCTCCCATCTTCGGGGGGTTACTCGAGCCAGCGTTGCCAGACGCCGCGGTGGGTGTTGACCCAAGCGGCTGCGTCGGCCGAGCCAACGTCGTACCCGCTCAGGGCGACGATGTCGAGGACGTTTCCCGCCTCCACGCGGCTGAGCCGGAAGTTGTACACCAGGTTGTACGCCGGGTTGTCGGAGTGGGCGAACTGCGAGTTGGCGATCTTCAGGTAACGGAAGTTGTCGAGGGAGCACAGCGTCGCCGCGGGGCTCGGCTGGCACGACTCGGCGGCCGACTCGGGGATGTCGACCACCTGCCGGCCGGGCCCGTCGCCGAGGAACTGCCGCGGGCCAGCGACCAGGTAGAGGTTGGGGCGGCCCTGATCGTCGTCGCGCCGGGGCTGTTCGAGCAGCTGCGCGGTCCCGGCTTCCTCGGCTGCTTGGCTGTAGTCCCGCACGGCGTAGTCGAGGCCTTGTGACTCCACGAACGCCCGAGCCAGTGCCAACAGCTCGGGGATGGTGGTGATCGAGGGCCGGGTGCGGCCCCAGCCGATGCGGCGTACGTCGGGCAGGTCCCGCGCCGAGTTCAGGCCGCGGTCGGCCATGAAGAACGGTGCAAGCAGGTCAACACCTCCGAGGATGCCGTTGCTGCCGAGGATCGTGACCGGGCCGCCAGGCGCGGCGAGGCTCTGCTGGAGGTCGGTGTTGCCGAACGCGTCAAGGTATACGTCTGCCTCACCCGAGGCCACCAGCCGCCAGGCCTGCCGAGACGTCGTGTCGACGTACTCGACGTCGCAGCCGAGCTCGTCTGCGGCGATGCGCCCGACGATGAAGGCGCTGATCTCGTAGCCGTTGCTGGCGTCGTAGGCGATCGTCAAGGACCCGCATTCACCGCTGGCCGCGACTGGTGTGGGCGGCGGCGATGACGCACTGACCGGCGCGTCCGCCGGATTACCCGTGCACGCTGTCGCGGCGAGCGCGAAGCTGCAGGCAACGCTGCCTAGCCGAGCAACCGGGCGGACCAACAGCCTTCTCGTGCGTCGCCGCCTCATCTGGCTCGCCTCCCCGTGTCGCAGGCCAAGGCTAGCGGGCGACCTGCAGCTCGAGCGTTTCCGGCATGCGCACCGCCGCAGCTGTGCCGATGAAGAGCACCACCGCGCAGGCCGCGAAAGCCGCCCCGAACGAGAGCTGGTCGGCGAGCCACCCGGCCGCCAGCGGGCCGGTGATGGCCCCGGCGTCGGACGCCATCCCGAAGACCGCCACGACACGACCGCCCCGGCCTGACATGACGTCCCCCACGACGGCACCGGGTGCTGTGCCCATGAACGCGCCGCCGACCCCCATGGCGGTCATCGCCGCCAAGAAGACCGGCAGCGAAGTAGTCAACGCGAGCGCGACGAGCGACGCGCCAGCGACCGCCGTACCCGCGATCATCGCCGGGCGCCGACCTTTGCTGTCGACGAAGCGACCGGCAATGACGAGGAAGCTGACCTGCGCCAAGGACGCGCACACGAACCCAACGCCCGTCCAGATGGCGCGCTGGTTCAGCGCCTCGATCACAAAAAGAGGTATCAGGCTCATCCGGACGCCGAAGAAGGCCCAGCCGATCGCGAAGTTCACGATCACCGCGGCTTGGTAGGCGGGACTGGCCCATGCTTCCCGCAGTGACGTCGCGGTGGCTGGCTCCTCGTCTGCGTCGGCGTCCGTGTCACTGCGCAACCGGGCGCTGGAGAGGAACAGCGCACCGATCGATCCGGCGGCGATCAGCGACACGGCGTACACGTAGAACGGCAACCGCAGCGAGACGTCGGTCAAGAACCCGCCGACGAGCGGCCCGAGTAGACCGCCGATGAGGAAGCCGGACTGGAAGAGGCCGGTTGCCCGGCCGCGGCTGGAGCCGTCGACGACCCGGAACAGCAGCGCGGTCGCCGAGATCGTGAACATCGCCGACCCGATGCCGCCGACACCGCGCAGCAGCAGCAGCTGCAGGTAGCTCTGCGAGAGGCCGGCAAGGCCGGTGGAGACTGCCACGATCCCGATACCGGTGGCGAGGATGACCCGCTCCCCGAACGCGTCGACGAGGCGCCCGCCGCCAAGCGCCGAGACGAAGCGCATCAGCGCGAACGCTGACACGACCGCCCCGGCTGCTGTCTTTCCCACTCCGAAGGAGCGAGCGAACTCGGGGATCGCTGGTGCGACCACCCCGAAGCCGACCGCTACCGCCACCGCCACAGCGGCCAGCACGGCGACCTCCCGCGGGAGGCCCTCGAACGGACTCTTCAACTGCCGTCTGACCGCCGGTCAGTCATCAGCGAGTCGACGTACGAACAAGTGGGAGGCCACGTCATCGTCGAGCTCCGCGGACTCTCCGCCGCTGGCAACCAGCACGCCGACGGCTCCGCGGGTCACGGTGACCACCTGACCGGGCTGCGCGCCGACCCGGCGCAGGGCCACCATCAGCTCCTCGGTCTGGATCGGCTCAGCGATGCGGCAGACGACGACCTGCTGCTCGGTGCCGTCCGCCACCGAACCGACGGGCTCGACGCCGTCGAGGAACTCCTCCTGCAGGGCACCCTCCCCGAGCTCTGCCAGACCGGGGATCGGGTTGCCGTACGGCGACACCGTCGGGTGGTCGAGGATCTCCAGCAGCCGGCGCTCAACCGTCTCCGACATCACGTGCTCCCATCGGCACGCCTCCGCGTGCACGTGCTCCCAGTCCAGGCCGATCACGTCGGTGAGCAACCGCTCGGCAAGCCGGTGCTTTCGCATGACCCGGGTCGCGAGCCGGCGCCCTTCATCGGTCAGCTCCAAGTGCCGGTCGCCCTCGATGGTCAGCAACCCGTCGCGTTCCATCCGGCCGACGGTCTGACTCACCGTCGGGCCGGACTGGTGCAGCCGCTCGGCGATCCGCGCCCGCAACGGAAGAATCCCTTCCTCCTCCAGCTCGAAGATCGTGCGCAGGTACATCTCCGTGGTGTCGATGAGGTCCGTCACGACGGATCGTCCCCCTGTCGCGCAGAAAAGGAAGGGCTCGTGCCTCGCCATTGTGTCCCATCTCCCGCATCAGCCACCAACCGGCGGTGCGGGACGGCGGCAGTCGGCGGAGCTCCGCAGCGGTCGGATGTCGGTCAACAACCTGCTCGACACGCGGAAAACCGGGTCAATGTAAAGGCCTTGTCTTGGCCGTCAGCCCGACGTACCGTGTTCGCACACGTGAGAGGAGGTGGTCCGACGAATGTGTTCTTATCGGACATGTGAGGTGGCTAGCCGCTAGGCAGTCGCAACGTTGGACGGCGTAGCGAATTCCCGTTAGCTACCCGAGCCCGTGGGTGCTGGACAGTCCATCCAGCCGTGGCAAGCGCCACGCCAGCCCGCGGGCTCGTTTCTGCCTGGACTCCTTTCGTCAAGGTGACTTGACAGGCGGCTATTCGTCAAGATAGGTTGACGAGTATGACCGAAGCGACGGACCTTGCTGAGGATGCGGGCAGCAAAGACCCCCGGGTGGGGCTACGCGCCGTGCGAGCGCTGCGGACGCTGCTGGAGAAGCTTGAGGCGATCCAGGTGACCAACGCACGCAACCAGGACTGGTCGTGGCAGGAGATCGCCGAGGCCCTCGGCGTCAGCAAGCAGGCAGTGCACCAAAAGCATGCCGGCGGACGCCGGTTGCGCAAAGGGAGGTAGTCGATGTTCGAGCGATTCACGTCGTCCGCGCGTGAGGTGGTGAAGACGGCCCTGCGGGAAGCCGGGGAACTGCGCCACCAATACGTCGGCACTGAGCATCTGCTGCTCGGAGTCCTTGGCCAGTCGAGCGGAGCCGCAGCGACAGTGCTCGCCGAAGCCCACCTATCGCCCGACTTCGTGCGGGCTGAAGTGGTACGTCGAGTTGGCTGCGGCACCGATCAACTCGGCGCGCAGGAGGCGGATGCGCTTTCGGTCCTCGGGATCGATCTCGACGCCGTACGAGCGAAGGTTGAGGGTTCGTTCGGTGAGGGTGTGCTCGATCAGCCCCACGGCGGACGACCCGGCGGGAGGCTCCCGTTCACGCCACGGGCGAAGAAGGCGCTGGAGCTCTCACTGCGAGAAGCCAAGCAGCTCGGCCATCACCAGCTGGGCTCCGAGCACGTGCTGCTCGGGCTGATCCGCGAGGCAGACGGCATCGCCGGCCAGATCCTCGCCACCAAGTCAAGCCTTGGGGAGCTTCGCGAACGCCTGCTCGCCGAGCTCGACAAGGCCGCTTAACTTCGCTCGAGGACCCCTCCCGACTTGTCGCCTGCCCGTCCAGCCGCTGCAGCCAGGAGCCCAGCGAGTTCGACCGGCTTGGTGAGCATGGGCCAGTGACCCGAGTCGATGTCGACGAGGTCAAGGTGCTTGGCCTTGGCGAGCTCGGGCAAGTTTCCGGCGTCGATCCACTCCTGGGCCTCGGCGGGGGTGAACTCGGGGCACACGAGCACGACTGGGACGTCGTACCGTCGCTTGTCAGCCAGACGCACCACGCCCTTGCTCACCTCTTCGGGGACGGGGATCGCGGCAGACTCGAAGCTTCGCTTGGCCTCCTCGTCGAGGTCAGCGGAGTCTGGCCCTTCGAACGGCCCCCAGCCGGGGAAGGGCATGACGCCGTCCTTCGGCTCGAACAAGTCGGCGTAGGGCTCCCCGTCGGCGGACGGCCAGCCGCCGATGAGGGCGACCTTGGCCACCTTCTCCGGTCGCGCGTCGGCCGCCAGCCACGCTAGCGTCGCGGCGGCGGAATGCCCCACCACCATGGGCTTGTCGGAGGCTGAGTCCACGGCGGCGAGCACCGCCGCCACCTGGTCGTCGAGGGTGGCGGAGGCAGATCCGGCACCCTGACCGGGGAGGGTGAGCGGCACGGGGCGGTGGCCGAGTTCCTCAAGGGCGGGCACCACCTTGTCCCACGCGGATCCGTCGAGCCATAGGCCGGGAATGAGCACGATGTCCATGGTCAGTTCGCTTTCTCTAGTGCGGTCAGGTCACGTTCGCCGTAGAGCCGGTGCTCCCATTCCTCATTGAGGACGATGCAGAGACAGTCCTTGAGGGGGAGGTTCTCCACCTGGGACCAGTTGAGGTCCTGCTCGTGGAAGTCGCCCATGGCCATCACGCTAGGGCAAGTTCCGGACGATCTGCGTCCGGTGCCAACCATTCCTAAGCATCTGGTCGGTCCGGTGCCAAGTCCAGCCTTCGGGAGCCTCGCCAACGACTGCTCGCCGAGCTGGAGAAGGCCGCTTAACGTCGCTCGAGGACCCCTCCCGCCTTGTCGGACGCCCATGCCATGATCATCCGTAACGCGACGACTTGCGCATCGGAAGGGGATCCAGATGAGCGGTGTACGGGTTCTGGTCGGCACCCGCAAGGGTGCCTTCGTCTTGACGGCTGACGGCCAACGCGAGCGGTGGGACGTCAGCGGGCCGCACTTTCCTGGTTGGGAGGTCTACCACGTCGCCGGTTCTCCGGCCGACCCATCGCGGCTCTACGCGTCTCAGTCCACCGGCTGGTTCGGGCAGCTGATCCAGCGCTCCGACGACGGCGGCGCGACCTGGGAGCCGGTCGGCAACGCGTTCCAGTACGACGGCACGCCCGGCACCCACCAGTGGTACGACGGCACCCCGCACCCGTGGGAGTTCGCGCGCGTGTGGCACCTCGAGCCCTCGTTGACCGACCCCGACACGGTGTACGCCGGGGTTGAGGACGCCGCGCTCTTTAAGTCAACCGACGGCGGGAAGGAGTGGCACGAGCTCTCCGCGCTTCGTGAGCACCCTTCGGGTCCGTCGTGGCAGCCCGGTGCAGGCGGGATGTGCCTGCACACCATCCTGATCGACCCCACCGACGCCGAACGGATCTTCGTCGCTATCTCCGCTGCCGGGTCGTTCCGCACCGACGACGCCGGGAAGACGTGGCAGCCGATCAACCGCGGCCTGCTGTCCGACGGCATCCCCGACCCCGACGCCGAGGTCGGGCACTGCGTGCACCGTCTCGCCATGCACCCGACGCGGCCGAACGTGCTGTTCATGCAGAAGCACTGGGACGTCATGCGCAGCGACGACGCCGGCGACTCCTGGCACGAGATCAGCGGCGACCTGCCGACCGACTTCGGCTTTGCGATCGACGTCCACGCCCACGAGCCCGACACCGTCTACGTCGTCCCGATCAAGAGCGACTCCGAGCACTTCCCGCCCGACGGCAAGTTGCGGGTCTACCGCAGCCGCGCGGGTGGCAACGAGTGGGAGCCGCTCACCAAGGGGTTGCCGCAAAGCGACTGCTACGTCAACGTGCTGCGTGACGCGATGGCCGTCGACTCGCTGGACTCATGCGGGGTCTACTTCGGTACGACGGGTGGGCAGGTCTACGCGTCAGCAGACGCCGGCGACAGCTGGGCACCGATCGTCCGCGACCTGCCGCCCGTGCTGTCCGTCGAGGTCCAGACACTGCCATGATCCGCGTCGTGCTCCCTGCACATCTGCGCACGCTCGCCCAGGTCGACGGCGAGGTGCAGCTCTCCGTCGACGGAGAAGTGACGCCGCGGGCGGTGCTCGATGCACTCGAGGCGCGCTATCCGACGCTCAAGGGCACCATCCGCGACCGGGCGACCCAGCAGCGCCGGTCGTTCGTGCGGTTCTTCGCCTGCGAGGAGGACCTGTCGCACGAGCCACCGGACACCCCGCTACCTCAGCGGGTGGCCGCCGGCGACGAGCCGTTCCTGATCGTCGGCGCAATGGCGGGCGGCTGACATGGCTGCCGTGCGGGTCGTCGTCCATGGCGACGTCCAGGGTGTCTTCTTCCGCGACGAGTGCCGCCAGCAGGCACAGGCGGCCGGCGTGGCCGGGTGGGTGCGAAACGACCCGTCCGGCACCGTCGAGGCAGTCTTCGAAGGCGACGGCGACGCCGTCGATCGGATGGTTCAGTGGAGCAAGTCCGGCCCGTCGCAGGCGCGGGTCGAGCACGTCGACGTCGCCGACCAAGAGGAGTCAGGCCTCACCGGCTTCGAAGTCCGCGACTGACCATACGAATGAGCCGGCCGTCGCCGTCGTTTGAGGAACCGGTAGATACTTGACTGACCGATCCATAACCTGTCATAGTCGAGGCGTGGCCCGGCCGAGAGAGTTCGACACCGATGCGGTGCTGGACGCCGCGATGCGCACTTTCTGGCAGCGCGGCTACGACGGAGCATCGCTTAGCGATTTGACAGCTGCGACGGACGTGGGCCGGCAGTCGCTGTATCTGGCGTTCGGGGACAAGCAGCATCTCTACCTCGCCGCGCTCGATCGCTACCGTGAACACTTCTTCGCCCCTCTGGTCGCCGCACTGGAGCAGGGGGCGGACGTGCGGGTGACCCTGCGTGAGGCTTTGTTGCCGATACTGGACGGCAGCTGCACCGACCGGCCCGCCGGGTGCATGCTCGTGGCGGCCGCCGCTGACCGGGCTGAGGAGGACCCTCAGGTCCGCGTGCGGGTGGCGGTGGCCTTTGCCGGGCTGGAAGAGGCGCTGCTGGAGGCAGCGCAGCGCGCCAGGATCGCCGGGCTGGTCGCCCACACCGTCGACCTGACCGGCTGGGCGGCGCTCACCGTCGCCACGGTCCAGGGACTAAGCGTCATGGCCGCCGCCGGCACCCCCCGCGCCACCCTGGTCCGCGCGTTGGACACCGCCCTGGCCGTCCTACACCCCTGATCGCACGAACGCACGGGGCCCGGCCGTCGCCTGCCCTCGTTTCTGATCGACCGGTCAACAATGACCGGCTGTCGCTAACTGGAGGAAGCATGTCCGAATCCCTGAACTTCACCGGCAAGGTTGCCGTCGTCACTGGCGGCGGCAAGGGCATCGGCGCTGCCGTCGCCCGTCAGCTGCTGGAAGCCGGCGCCCGGGTCGTGGTGGGCAGCCGCAAGGCCAGCACCGACCTTGCTGGGCTCGCCCCTGCCGACGTCCTCTCCCCGGTCGACGTCGACCTGTCCACGGCCGAGGGTCCGGCCGAGTTGGTCGCCGCTGCCACCGAGCGTTTCGGTGGCCTGGACGTGCTGGTCAACAACATGGGCGGGCTCGCGGGGGGCGGGCCCCGGTTCGGCGGCTTCCTTTCAGTGTCGGACGCCCATTGGGTGGGAAGCATGGAGCTCAACCTGCTGTCCGCGGTTCGGGCGACCCGGGCGGCGCTGCCGGTGATGCTCCAGCGTGGCGGTGGTTCGATCGTGAACGTCAGCTCGGTGAATGCGTTGCTGCCCGATCCCAGCGTGGTGGACTACGCCGCCGCCAAGGCCGCGATGACCAACCTCTCCAAGTCGCTGTCGGCGGAGTTCGCGCCGCAGGGCATTCGCGTCAACACCGTCTCTCCCGGCCCGGTCCGAACCCCGCTGTGGACCGGCCCCGGCGGGCTCGCTGAGCAGCTTGCGGGCGCGATGGGCACCGACATCGACGGCGCGATGCAGGCGATGGCCGAGGGGCTCGGCGGGATCAAGCTCGGCCGGTTTGGCACCGCCGAGGAGATCGCGCACCTCGTGGTGTTCCTCGCCAGCCCCGCCGCCGCCTGGATGACCGGCAGCGACGTCGTCATCGACGGCGGTCTGGTGAAGACGCTGTGACCCGTGACCGGGACTCTGCCGCAGCGCTTGTAGCGTCAACCTTCGCAGTCAACCGCGAGCGCGAGAGCACCGCAGATCTGACGCATGCGGGTATCGGCCAGTCGGCCAAGTCGCGGGATGGCCGCGTCCCGCGACAGGACGACGACCGGGCGCCTGCCGATGTCGCGAGTTCGCACCACCACAGCTCGCCCCGAGCCGGCACCGTGCTCACGAGGCGGCGGCTTGGCGACACGAGGCGAGGTCGCCCCACTCGTCCGGCTCGTCCCGCCATCACCATGCCACGTCAGGCTCGACAATGGGCACCATCAGAAGTCACCGGCTCCGAGGTCCGCGACTGACCACGCAGCGACCCCAGTCAGCTTCCGCGGAGTCCTAATCTGACACCCTCCGCGACAACTCCGATAAGGGCGATCACCACGCCGACGAACGACAGGATCACACCGACGAAAGCCACGGACGCTTCACTGCTGAAGCGGAACAACTGGCCGCCGATCAAGACCGCACTGCCGGCGAAGATGTAGATCCAGCCGGCGCCGACGTCAGTCGCGCCGACGTCGGCGCGCCCCTCGCCAGGCGGCTGGCCACATCGTGGACAGGAGTCCTTACCGATCGGCATCGGATGGCCCCTGGAACATCTCACTGCCTGAGCTGGACCCGCCCCGCACTGTTTGCATCGTCCCTTGCCAGCAGGCAGGACATGCCCATTCTCACATTCCCAAGAGGTCATAACAGGAGGGTTGCACAAGAACCTCGCTTGACCGCAGAGTTGGATTCTCTGCCGCGAGGCACCCGGCGAAGTCGCCACTGCCACAGCCCCCTCCAGAAGGCGCGTCGGATGCGCAGCGGCCAGCAAAGCCAGACGCCGCAGCGTCACCTGTCAGCAGTGAGAGAACGTCCGCAGGCACTCGGGGGTGACGACGTGCTGAAGGAGGTGCAGCGGAGCGGCGTCAACGCCCGCCACCGCCAGTGCCTCCCAGTAGGCCAGGGCGAGCGGCACATCGACGAGCCCGTGCACCACGGGCAGGTGCGGGTGACCGGCGTGCAGGAGCGACTCGAGTTGACACGAGGCGATGGTGTCCGGGAGGCGAAGACCCGACAATCTTCCAGCGGCGAGCATGGCAAGGTCGTCTGCTGGCTGTTGCTCTGACGGTCCGCACGTCAGCAAGCCGCCTCCGACGACCAGGACATCCCCTTGCAGCTGCATTCGACGAACGGCAGCGCCGGCATCGAAGCAGTGCGGGAAGGAGTCATCGACAACGACGGTCCCCGGGCGCAACCGACCGATGTCGAGAATCGGCCGGTCGGCGCTGGTGGCGGCGATGATGACGTCGATTTCATACGCTTGCGCAGGCAGCGATGGAACCGAGGCGCAGATCGCGATTTGACCGGCATAGCCGCTGGCCCTGAGTTCAGTCGCAACATCGGCTAGGTGCCGCGAGCGGCTAGCCACGTCACAGAGAACCAGCCCCTTCGGAGAGCCGACCTCCAAGGCGAGCAACAGCTCCAGGGACGACCTCCCAATGGACCCGAGCCCGACAACCGCCACGGTGCTCTCGCAGAGGTCACGGCCCGCTTGAGCCAGGGCGGCCATCGTCGTTTTCACCACCGAGGCTGCGGTGGCGGCATGACCAGTCGTAACCCGGGCCGCAGTGGAACCGAGAGCGCGCACAACGTCGAAGCCGTACGCCGTGTGTGCCGGGATCATGCCGGCCAGGGAAACGCACCGTGCCCCCAGACTCGTAGCGAACTCCACCGCCTGCACAGCGTCACGCACCAGCGCGTCACCAGGGTGCGCTGGCAGCTCGTCGGCGAAGATCGGCAGGCAAACGAATCCGGAGCGGCCCAACGGCGTGGATAGTGTTTCCAGGGCCCTGGCCCGTCCATCAGGAAACAGCGCTGCCCGGATCACCTCCCGCAGCCCATCGAAGGCAGGGATGCCGGCGAGTCGAGCGACGTCGCGCGGCGCCGGGAGATAGCCGATGAGCGCCGCGTCGAGAACCTCGGGACGGGCCGTCGTGCTGGTCGGCTTCACGGGCGATGATGCTGTGACCTGGGTGAGCTCGCGGCGAAGCTCGTCAGCGAAGTCGCCGAGCTCCCCCGGTTCCATGACGGCGGCAGCGGCGCGCACCGTCACGTGCAGACCGCCGCCGATAGGACGCACCGTGAGCAGCAGGTCGGTGCCAATCGGTGGCGGCTCCAGATCTGTGCCGGCTTCGTCCCACCTCAGGCTGACCGTTTCGCCGGCGATCGGGCCCAGGGAGTCGAAGTCGAGGTAGCTGAACAGGAACTGCGCGCCAACCGATGGCTGTCCGGGCGAGGAGGAAGACCGACTGGCGAGTTGCTGCATCGTCGCGCCGCTCGCTCGCGCCGCCGTCACGGCGTGCGTGATGGAGCGCAACTGCGCTCGAAACATCGGCCCGGCTTTGCGCAGCCGCACCGGAAGCACGGTGGCGAGCGGTCCGACGATGCGACTGACGTCGGGCAATGAGTAATCGCGACCGGTCACGGCGACACCGAGCAGCAGGTCGTGCTGACCTGTCAGCCGAGTCAGGGCCCGATAGTACGCCGTCAGCAGCGGCGCGTAGGGGGTCGTTCCCTCCGCGGCCGCGACCCGCCGAAGTACCGATGTCGTGCCCCGGTCGACGGTGAAGCTCGCCGTCGATGGAGTAGCCCCGGGCGCCACGACGGCCGTGCCCTTCCGACGGATATCGGGAGCGGTGTAGGGCTCTCGGTCGGATCCAGCGCAGCCGGCTGGGGCGGTGTTCGCCCCAGCGGGGCTGTCCAAGACCAACTGGGCGTAGTCCCGGAACGTGCTGCGCAACTGCGGCAGCGCAGCTGGCTGCCCCGAGGCGAGTCCGTCGTACAAGGCCATCAAGTCCTGACCGAGAAGTACGACGCTGTAGCCGTCGCCGATGAGGTGATGCGCATGCACCACAAGCGCATGCTCCTCGGGCGCAAGCCGCAGCAGTTTCATTCGAATCAGGGGCCAGCTCGAACAGTCGAACCGGTGCTCGCGCTCTTCGGCGATGCGCTGGTGGAGCTCCGCCGGGTCAATCACCGCACAGGAGACCGGAAGCTTCCCGGGTGTCGGGACTTCTTGCTGCATCGGCGGGCGCCGCTCGGCCGCAATGACCACGCGCAGCATCAGGTGGCGGTCGACCAAGAGGTCGACCGCTTGCTGGAACAACCCGGTGTCCAGTGGACCGGCGAGGCGGAAACACGCCAGCCAGCTCGACTGCGCGCCGGGAGCCAACGCCTCGGCCAACAGGAAGCCGCGCTGCGCCGGCGTCAGGGGGAAAGGCCCGACGACGTCGGCTGGCTGATCGCAGCAACCAGCCGAACGCGGCGTTGAGGTGTCAATGGCCTCTGCCAGAGCCGAAAGCGTTCGGTGGCGATAGATCGCCGTCGGTGCGGGTAGCGCGGGAACCTGTTTCTCCAGCCGGGAGAAGACCTCCAAGACCCCGATCGAGTCACCGCCCAACGCAAAGAAGTCGTCCTCCCTGAACACCGGGTCGACGCCGAGCAGTCTGCTCCACACTGCCGCGAGCAGCTCTTCGGTCTCGGTTGCGGGAGGGGTACCAACGCGACCGGTCGAGGCGGAGCGGCCCTGTGCCGCGATCGCCGGCAAGCTCGCGGTATCCACCTTTCCCGCAGCGGTAAGCGGCATGTCAGCGACGAGCCGAACCTGCGCCGGGACCAGGTAGTCAGGGAGCTGCGAGCCGAGATAGGCACGCAGATCGTCGGCTCCGCCTAAGGGCTCCCCCACCCCTACGGATGGCCGCGGTTGGACGTATGCGACCAACCGCACCACGTCGGGACTGTCGGCGGGCGTCGCGACGACCGTCGCCCGCTCCACGCCGGGGTGGCCCTGCAACACGGTCTCTATCTCGCCGGGCTCGACGCGATGACCGCGGATCTTCACCTGTCGGTCGATCCGCCCCAGGAACTCGAGCTTCGCATCCGAGCGGAGCACGACCCGGTCACCAGTGCGGTAGTACCGTTCCCCGCCGCGTTCGACAAACGCGTTGGCGGTCAGGCCCGGCTCGTCGAGATACCCAGGAGTCACGCCCGGACCGGCCAGCAGCAACTCACCGGGCTCGCCCGGCGCGCAGCTCTGCCCGGAGGGGCCGACGACATCGATCACGGTGTGGGCGACCGGACGTCCGATCGGGAGTCCGGTCACGTCGTCACCGGGCCGCGAGTCGATGACGTCGTAGGTCGCGTTGATCGTCGCCTCGGTCGGCCCGTAGAGGTTGACGATCCGGTGCCCCGGTCCGAAGAGGTCGAACCAGCGGCGTACGTGCGCCGCCGAGAGGGACTCACCGCCCACCTGAATCCACCGCAACGCCGAGAGGTCGGGGGTCGCACCTGCCTGTGCAGTACGACGCTCGGCCGCGCGCAGTAGGTGCTCCCACAATGTCGGCACCGAACTCCACACTGTGAGCTGTCGGCGTTCGACCGTGGCGAGCAAGGCCTCCGGGTCTCGAAGCACGTCACGCGGGATCGCGACGATCGTGGCACCGACAAGCAGAGGTGCCAGCAACTGACGAACCGACGCGTCGAAGCAGATCGAGGCGGTCGCCGCCATGCGGTCGGCGGCGCTGTAGCCGAACGTTGATATCGCCCAGTCGAGGTACGTCGTCATCGCCGAGTGCGTGATGGGGACGGCCTTCGGGTGCCCCGTGGTTCCGGAGGTGAAGATGATGTAGGCAACGTCGTGGGGCCCGACAACAGGGTCGGACTCGTCGACAAAGACTTCCTCGGCCGCCGGAGCGTCCAGGTCGATGACGGCAAGCTCGCCTAGCCGCTCGGCTACCGCACGGGTGGGACCGTGACAGACGACTGCGGTAGCACCAGCCCGAGTGACCTTAGCGACCAGCCGTTGCACCGGGTGCGCCGAGTCAAGCGGCACCCAGGCAGCCCCGGCCAACAGGACACCCAAGAGCCCGACGACCGTGTCGGCGCCGGGTGCGGTCAACAACGCGACGCGGTCGGTTGGCTTTATCCCGTGCCGACGCAGTCGCGTCGCCAGCCGGTGGGCTGACTGGTCGAGCTGGGCGTAGGTCAGCGTGACAGCACCCGCCTCGACGGCGACCGCATCCGGCGTACGCCGGCACTGTGCCCGGATCCGGTGGGCGACCGACGGCTCCGCGGCCGGGGTGGGGGAACGACCGGCCATCGCGGTGAGCTCCGCCAGGTACTCGTCGGTGAAGCGCTCGATGGTCTCGGGCGAGAAGAGGCTCTCCGGGTAGTTCCACGAGAAGTGCAGAGCACCGTCGAACTCCCAGCAGACCAAGCCGAGTTGCGTTGCTGCCGATGCAGTACGCGCCGCAGTGGCCGTGACACTCACCGGGCATCCCGGCGGAGGTTCGAGGCGAAAGCGAGCGAAGCTGAAGCTGGCCGTACCAGCCGTCCGTGGGGCCGCGTCGACCGTTGGTAGCAGGCGGGCCAGGTCGAGCGTCGTCACACTTGGGTGTCTCTCGCTCTCGAGCCACGCCGCCCGCACCTCGTGCGCCAGGGCAGCCGAATCGCTGGTCTTCTGCACCGTGACGGTGACGGGGAGCGTGTCGGCGAAGGGACCGACCAGCCGGTCGATGTCGGGCAGGCGGGCGTCTCTTCCGGCACGGGCCACGTTGACGGTGACCTGCGGCCGGCCACTCCAACTGGCCAGCCGCCGGACGTAGCCAGTGAGCACCAGGTGAAAAAGTGAAACGTCGAGCTCGGCAGCGCGTGCCTGCAACGCCGTGGTGAGCGAAGCGCTGGTCACCAACTGCCAGGCAGCCAACGGACCGGAGGGCTGCGCGCCAGGGTCGCCGTCGTACGGCAGGGGCTGCGCGCCCGGGTCGCCGTCGTACGGCAGGGGCTGCGCGTGCCCACCCGCCGCTAGACGTTCGCGCCAGTAGTGGCAGTCGTCGGCGAACGTCTCCGACGTCCGCAGCTTCTCGACGCTGTCGACATAGTCCCGAAAGCCGGACTGCGGCGACGGCAGCTCCGGTGATCGCCGCTGGGACATTGCGGTATAGACCTGCCACAGCTCCCCGCACAGGACGTTCAGGCTCGCGCCGTCGGCTGCCGCGTGATGCACGACGATGAGCAGCGACGCTCGGTCGGCGCCTGCGCGCAACAACAGAGCCCGGATAGGCGGCTCATCCGCCAACTGGAACACCCGGTTGCACAGCTCGTCCTCGACCGCCTCGATCGGACCGTCGAGGTCGGCCGTCTCGAACCAGTCGGGCCGGTCTGCGTCGGTGGGTGGCGCGATGACCTGCCGCGGCTCCCCGGCGTCGGACCGAATGCGCATCCGCAACATGGGATGGCGTCGCTCGAGAAGAACCAACGACCGGGCAACGAGCGCTTCATCCAACTTCCCCGCGATGGTCTGCCGCAGATAGGCGTAAGCGGCGATATCGGGATGGAGCCTTCCGGTTGTGTGGAACGCCAACTGCACCGGTGTCAGCGCGAACGACGACGCATCGTCATGCCCCGGGGATACCTGCGCACTAGGCTCCTCCGCAGTCGGCTCCTCCGCCGTCGGCTCCTCAGCAGGCGCCTTCGACAGGTACGCCGTCAACTGAGCGATCGAGGAGTACTCGAAAAGCAGCGTTGTCGGCAGTGGCCGCACCAGTTCGTGTTCAAGCCTTTTCACCAGGTCGACGGCGGTGAGGGAGTCCAACCCCATGGCCAGGAACGATGCGTTGTCGTCGATGTCTGCTGCCCGCTGCCCGAGCTCGGCAGCGATCAGGTCGGCGATCACGTCGCGCACCGGGGAGCCCGCCGTGCGGATCTGCACCGGCGCCGCCGTCGGCATCGGCTCCGGCATCAGCACTGGCGCCGCAGTGGCCGGCACTGCCTCGTCGGTGGCATCGACGAGACCGCGGTGGTGAGCGGCGTCCATGACCAGCAGTTGCGGAGCGGTGAGGGTCGTCGCGTCGTAGACCGCCTGTAATGCCTGCTCGGTCGATACGTGCGGCACCCCCTTTGCCGCGGCCGCCGCCCGGAAAGCGGGAGAGGCTGCCATGCCGGTGTCGGCCCAGAGGGCGAAGTTCACCACCTGCATGGGCCTACCCGCCTGCGTCTCAGCCAGGGCGAACGCGTCGAGGAAAGCGTTGGCCGCGGCGTAAGCGCTCAGCCCGCCGGCGTAACCGGGAAGCGCGGAAGCGATGGAAGAGAAGGCCACAAAGGTGTCGGGTCGCCGCCCGCTTCGGTCGAGCGCGCGCGACAGAAGATAGGTGCCCCGAACCTTGGGCGCGAGTACTTCCTCGATATCGCGGACCGTGTTCGACTGGAGTCGCCCCGGCGCTAGCAGCCCAGCTGCGTGGAAGATGCCATCCAGGGGCGGTAGGGAATCGACAAGGGCGTCGACCTCGGACTCCACTGAGAGGTCCGCAGCAACGTAGTGCGGGCTTGCGCCCAGCTGCTCGAGCTCGGTCAGGAGTGCCGGCGGACAAACAGGTGAACGACCGACCAGGAAGATCTCGGATGTTCCTCGGCCCGCCAAGAAGCGCGCCAGCTCGGCGCCTATTCCACCTGCACCACCGGTAATGAGGTAGCGGCCGTTAGCGGGAAGAGTCGCCGACCGGTCCGAACTCAGCGCCTCTTTCCACCGCGGCGCTTTCGCCAACCGACGTCCGTTCCGCCAGGCCACCGACTGCGCCGGCCCCGGTGTTGGTGGTGCGTCCAGTTCGCGGACCAAGGCATCGAGGCGCGCAACCCGGTCATCGAGTGACGACAGATCCACGACGCGAACCGCCTGCTGGTCGCTTTCTTCAGGCAGCGCCATCGCCAAACCCGCGACGACGGCTTGGCCTGGGCGCGCGCGTTCCACGGCGGTGCTGGTCAGGGCCACGTCCTCGGTAACGACGATCAGCGGTGTTGGCCGGTCCTCGAGATAGCGGGACACCTCGAGCAGAGTCGTTGCGGCGTCCCGCGCTGAAGCATCGAGCGATCCCACGCCCTCGATCTCGACGGCCGGCCCGGAAAGCAGGATCACCACGGACGCCGGCGGGCTCCCGTCGAGCTTCCCCCGAGGTGGGCGATGAACGCTGACTCCACGCCTGGCCAGCCGATCGGCCAACTCCGTTGCCATCGTCGAGTCCGAGCCCACGATGCACACCGAACGCAGTACGGCCCCTGCGGGGAGCGGTGTCTCGTCCCAACCGAAGCGATGCAGCAAAGCGGAGACCGGCGGGGAAACAGAGCCGGCCGGCGTGGGACGGTCAATGTCTGGGAGCCAATACCGCTGGCGTTGGAACGGGTACGTCGGCACCTCGACGCGGCGACGTCCCGGCGAGGCAGCGGGGCGGGAGATCGACACTCCACGCGCCCACAACCGACCGACCGTACGAGTCAGCGCGGAACTGTCGTGTACGTGCCCTTCCAAGGCCGAAAGGACCTCGATGTCGTGCTCCTCGCCGCCGGCCCGGGCCATCGACCGCACCAGGCCGGTGAGCGTCGCGTCGGGGCCAACCTCAAGGAAGGTGTCGTAGCCATCATCGAGCAGGCGTTGCACGCAGGGCCCGAAGGCGACGGGTCGGCGCGCATGCTCAGCGAGGTATGCGGCGTCGAACGTCGGCGTCCACGTGCCCGTCACTGTGCTCAGCAGCGGAGTCAGCTGGGGCCTGGGCGTCAACCTCCCAGCTGCTGTGCGCAGCGCGTCCAACGCCGGAGTCAGCATCGAGGAGTGAAAGGCGTGGGACACGTTCAGGCGGCGACCTCGGCATCCCCGCTCAGACAGCGCCGACAGGGCTGCGTCGATCGCCGACCGCGGCCCCGATATGACGAAGTGGGCCGGACCGTTCACCGCAGCCAAGCACAGCTCACCAGCAGCGGAAGCAACTACCGACAAGACGTCTGCTTCGGCGCCGCGAACGGCGGCCATCGCTCCAGGGGCGCAGTGTTCTTGCATCAACCTCCCGCGTTCGGCAGCGAAGCCGACCGCCTCGACCGGGGTCAGTGCGCCGGAGACGGCGGCGGCGGCAAGCTCCCCCACGCTGTGGCCCAGCACGGCATCGGGCTGCACTCCCCAGGCGCGCAGCTGAGCGGCTAGGGAGATTCCGAATGCGACCAACAGTGGTTGGGCAACAGCGGTTTGGGCGAGGTCAGCCGGATCGACGTCCTCGTCGAGGGACCACCGGGCAAGGCTTCGGCCCTGAACCAGGCCGGCGGCTGCTGACAGGTCTTCCATCGTCTGCCGGTAGACCGGCTGGGACTCGTGCAGTGCACGACCCATTCCAGCGACCTGTGAGCCTTGGCCGGCAAACAGAAGTGCGACCCGCGGGCGCCGTCGTGCTATCGAGCCAACCGCACGTGGCTCGGCTACGACGGCCTCGAGCTGGGTGGTGAGATCGCCGTGGGTCACCAACGCCAGGCGGTGCCGACTCTCGTCGCGGGCGGTGCTCGCGGTGAGGCAGAGGTCGCCATCGTCGGCATCGGGGTGCGTTCGCGAGTACGCCGCCAAGTCGGCAACACAGGCACGTAAGGCTTCCTCGGACGCTGCGGAAAGGGTGAGCAAGTGCGGTCCCGGCGCGGATCTCACTAACGGGGAACTGGGCAGCGCGGCCGGTCGGGGGTCCCCCGGTGCCTCCTCGAGGATGACGTGAACGTTGGTGCCGCCGAAACCGAAGCCGTTGATGCCTGCGCGCAGGGGGCCGGGAGCCGTCCATTCGCGCAGTTCGGTCACGACCTCGAAGCCGGCGGCAGCCAGGTCGAACTCTGGCGACGGTCTCGCATAGTGAAGCGACGCCGGCAGCTGACCATGGTGAAGGGAAAGCACCACCTTGAGCAGGCTCGGCATGCCCGCCGCATTGAGCAGATGTCCAACGTTGGTCTTCACCGATCCCAGCCATCGCGGCGCTGCCCCCGGGAGGGGGGGAAAGGTCCGCATCAACGAGCGAGCTTCGATCGGGTCACCGATCGCCGTACCCGTGCCATGCGCCTCGACGTAGCTGACCGTCGCGGCGTCGATGCCCGCATCTCGGTAGGCGTCGGCGATGACGGCTTCCTGTAGCAGCGGATTAGGCGCCATCAAGCTCAGCGAGCGGCCGTCGTTGTTGACCGCACTGCCTCGTACGACGGCCAGCACGCGATCTCCGGCCGCCTGGGCAGCCGCGAGGGGCTCCAGAACCATCGCCGCTGCTCCCTCGCCCGGAACGAAACCGTCGGCACCGTCGCCGAAGGCTCGACAGCGACCGGTGGGCGACAGCGCCTGCGCCGCTTCCAGAAGTTGGTACGGCGTGGCCGTGAGGTTCAGGCTCACCCCGCCGACCACGGCGACATCACACTCACCGGCCTCCAGGCTGCGCCGAGCCAGGTGCAAGGCGACGAGCGACGACGAGCAGGCGGTGTCGACCGCCATCGCGGGGCCGGACAGGTCGAGGTGATGCGCCACCCGCGCAGCGATGAGGTTGCGCAGGTTGCCGACAAGAGCGGCGGGAGATACCGGAACGCCGCTGTCGATCGCCTCGTGGAGCAACTGCGGGTAACCGCTTTCTCCGACCGCGACGAAGACGCCGATGCGACGGCCGTTACGTCGTTCGCCGGCATAGCCGGCGCGCTCGAGTGCTTCGTGGGCGACCTCGAGAAAGATGCGGGCATGCGGATCCATCACCGCGGCCTCTGCGGCCTCGATCCCGAAGTAGCCGGCGTCGAACCCGGCAACCTCGTCGAGGAATGCTCCCCACCGGGCCCGCGCACCGGGAGGCGGGTGCCAGCGGGACTCTGGGACCTCCCTAACGCTGTCACGGCCGCTCGCCAGGTTGTCCCAAAAGGCGTCTGGCGTGTCGGCGTCCGGGAAACGGCACGCCAGCCCGATGACCGCCGTACCGGCAGCCGCACCGTCAGCCGCCTCGGCAGTCTCGTGGCGCGGCGCTGACGTCGATTCGGTCGCCCGCAGCTGCCGCGCGGGGATGTCGAGGCGGCCGAGCAGGTGCTCGGCCAGCGCAGCGACCGTGGCGCAGTCGCGCAGCACCGCCGGCTCCAGCGGCCTCCCGAACGTGTCCTCCAACCTGCCGAGGACGTGCATCGCCGCGAGCGAGGAGCCGCCGATCGCGAGGAAACGATCCTGCCGATGGATCGACTCCGCGGGCACTCCAAGCACCTGAGCCCAGATCTCGATGATCTGCGCCTCCATCGCGTGGCGAGGTGGCTGCGGTCGCGTCGACGACAACGCGGCCGTATCGGCGTACATCTGAGCGATCTCGGCCTCCAGCGAGGCGAAGGCGCCCGCCGCAAACCGGTCTCGCAGGGTGGCGCGCTGGAGCTTGCCGCTCGTCGTACGCGGGAAGTCCTTCGACGGGATGGGCAGAACGCAGACGTCGTCGTATGCCAACGCCTCTCGCACGCGCGCTCGCACCGCCGTGATTGCGTCGGCCAGCTCGCTGACAGGGGACTCCCGCGATGACATGAAGACCGCTACGCGTTCTGCGCCACTGACGGCATCGGTGCAGCCGATCACTGCCACCCGACCGGACGGCACTCCGGGCGTCGTGGCCACGACCTGCTCGACATCGTGGGCCTGATACTTCTGCCCGTTGATGAAGAGCACGTCCTTGGCGCGGCCGGTGATGCAGAGCCGGTTCTTCCGGAGGAACCCGATGTCACCGGTGCGCAGCCAGCCACCGACGAACGTCGTCGCCGTCTCCTCAGGGCGCGCGTGGTAGCCGCGAGCGACGTTGGGTCCGCTGAACTCGACGTGCCCAACCAACGAGTCGGCCAGGACCTCACCGTCGTCACCCACGATGCGCAGCTCGCCACCGGGGACCGGAAAGCCGACGTCGAGGAACTCGGCCGGTCCCGCGCCCTGCGCAGCGGCGGCGACACGATCGTCATCCCCTGCGTTGACCGTTGGGTCCACGTCGACGGCGCGGCCCTGCGACAGCGCGGCGCGATCCAGCGCGAGCGGCTGGGCCACCTCGCCGACGGGAGGGAACGAGACAGCGAGAGTGGCTTCAGCCAACCCGTAGAGAGGCATGAGGGCGCTCGGGTCGAGCTGTGCCGGCTGCATGTGCGCCAGAAACTGCCGCCACGTCCGCACGGGTATCGGCTCCGCGCCGACGCCGACGAGGCGTACCGAGCTGAGATCCCAGCCGGCGACCTGCTCGCTGGGAACGCGCTGGAGCGTCAACGCAAGAGCGAAGCTCGCCATCGGCAACAACGTCGCTCGGTGCCGCGCCGCCGTTTCGTACCACAGCGTCGGTCGCTTGCCGAAGTGGTGCGGCTCCATCTTCACCTGTTTGATGCGCACCGACAGCGGCGCCAAGTGCGCACCGATGAGCCCCATGTCGTGGAAGTACGGCAGCCAGCTCACGATCACATCACTCGCCGTCGCTGCACCCGCCGTACGCGCTTGGTCGATGTTGGCCACCACATTGGCGTGCGTGAGCTCGACTCCCTTGGGAGCGCCGGTGCTGCCGGAGGAGAACTGGAGGAATGCGAGGTCTTCGGGCGCGGGTCGGTGAACCGTCGTCGTCGGGGTGCCGTCGCGAAGCTCCGCGAGGGTCAGCAGACGAAGGGTGCCCGGGCTGCCCGCGGCAGCGAACGAGCTGCGCACCAGCGGTTCGAGGGTGTCGGTTACGACGATGGGCGGCTGCTGCAGATGGGTCCAGACCGCCAGCACCTTCTCGGGCACGGGTGCCAGCGGCACCGGCACCAAGCCCGCTGCCAGCGCCCCCCAGAAGCTCGGCAGAAAGTCGTTGCTGCGCCCCGGAAGCACGATCACCGGCGTACCGACCGGCAGGTGCGCCGCTCGGAAGCCTCCCGCGACCAGCATCGAGTCGTCGAGCAGCTGCCGGTAGGTCTGAACCCGCTCGCTGCCGTCGCTGTCGACCTGCACGATCAGTTGGTCCGGCGCCTCCTGCGCTGCCGAGACGAGAACGTCGAGAAGCGTGGCCTCGGTGTTCACATCGCACACTCCACGCACACGGTGACGCACACGCCGGGCGCGGGTGCCGAGGAGGAGAACCGCCAGCATGCCGCCGCCGCACCCAACAGCCGCGGCTCAGCACTGGTGTGGTCGATGCTGATGTCGCGCGGATCAGCGGCCAAGCCCACACCCGTCGCCTTCAGATAGGCCTCTTTCGCGGTCCACAACCGAAGGAAGCGCATACTTCGTGACCCCTTTGATTGGGCCAGCTCGAGCCATGCCATTTCCTCAGCCGACAGGCAGCGTTGCGCCAGCGCCGGTGACACGTCGCGACGGGACTCCACGTCAACGCCAATGCGGCCGGTCTCGCAGGCAGCGACCGCGATCCACCCGCCGCTGTGGGACAAGCTCATGTCAACCGGCGGGTCGGCGCAAGGTCTCCCGTTGGCACCCCGGCGTACGGCGACACCACGCTCTGCTGCTAGCTGGTGCAGCAGCTGCCAGCCGATAGCGGAATCCTGGCGGTCTTCCCAGCGATGCAGTCCCTCGAGTCGACGCCGCTCGGTCAACGGCAGCCCTGACACCAGCTGTCGCCAGGCAGGTGGGCTTAGCTGGGGACCGCGCTGAACGACGACGACACCGATCTGTTGTGCGGTTGCGCCCAGCAATGGCCATCCATTCGTCGGGACCGAAATCCGCCGACAAAGTCAGAGAACAGATGCGCACGTACGGCGGAGACAAAGGGGGCGGTGCCTACCCCAGGTCGCTTCCATCGCGACGTGCGCGTGATGCTACACGAGGAACATGGCGGTTCTCGGCGGAACGGCTCTCATGGCTTTCGGATGGTCAGCGGGCGACGAAGACCGACGTGGCGCCGGCGTACTCGCGAGGGCCATCGAACGGCGGCAGGTTGGCCGCTAGTGACTCGTCGAACGTCGCCAGATACGCGCAGGCACTGGCGTGGTCGGGGAACATGGCGAGGGTGGCCAGATCGCTCTGGTGTACGTCGTCGAAGTGGCGGCTCAGCGCTGCGGCGCCGTTCTCGGTGCTGAACTGCGTGACCAACGGCTGACCGCCTGCGTCGACGAGGAGCTGAGCCAGGTGGTTGTCGCCGTTGGTGGCGGCCACGAACGTGCCGCCGGGCCGCAGCACTCGGCGTACCTCTGCCAGCCCCCGGTCGAGGTCCGGCACGTGGTACAGCATCCACATCGCCACCACGATGTCGAAGCTCGCATCGGGAAACCGCAGGTGCATGACGTCGGCGACGTGGGCATCGACCCCACGCGCTGCGGTGAGTTCAACAAGGCGGGCGCTCTGGTCGGTGGCGACGATCGAGCACGTCGGGTTCTCAGCTGTCAGGCGCTCGGCGAACGCGCCGGTGCCGCAGCCGACTTCGAGCAGGCGCTCCGGATCCGCTGCGGCGATGGCGGCAGCCGCCACGTCTTGGGGAGAGCGGCCGTCGACCGCCGGCCGCCAGACCGAGCTGCGAGTCGTGAGGCGCGACTCGTCGGCGTACTGCTTTTGGACCGCCCCGGGGTCGTTACCAAGGGTCACCCGGTCACCTTAAGCGGACCGGCCGGGCCAGCAGACCCGGCACCGGCCGAGCCGCCACCAGGCTGGCAGTTTGTGGCGTCCTTCCGGCACCAGGTGCCGGGAATACTCCACAAACCGCGGGTGGCCAGCCCACCAGGCGGGTACAAACTCGATTGCGCCTTGATCGACATCGTTCATAGGGTTGGCGCATGTCTTGCTTCATGGTGATGGTCCGCCGTGTCCGGCCGCAAACGACGGCCCGCGCACAGCGCCGGGCAACGGGCTCCGCCGCAGCAGTTCTGGGGATGGCACCGCCTCACTGACAGCTGGGCAGAGCGCATAGTCGACGCAGCCGCCGTACAACCGGGCGAGCTGGTGCTCGACATCGGTGCCGGCGACGGCGCACTCACCGCCCATCTGGTAGCCGCGGGCGCCCAGGTGATCGCTGTCGAGCTGCACCCCGGCAGAAGGCGGATCCTGCGTCAGCGCTTCGGCGACCAGCCGGTGACGGTCGTGGCCGCCGACGCCGCGACACTGCACCTGCCCAAGCGACCGTACCGAGTTGTCGCAAACCCGCCGTACGCCGTGTCGAGCGCGCTGCTTCGTCAGCTGTTGTCGCGGGGAAGTCGTCTGCGTTCGGCGGATCTGGTCCTGCAGCGATGGGTCGTCCGACGCTTCGTCGACGGCCGCGCACCCGGCGCGAACCGATGGATGCGCGACTTCGAGCTGCACCAAGGCCTGTTCGTACCGCGAACCGCGTTCTGTCCGCCACCGCGGCTGGACTCAGCCGTTCTGGTCATCCGCCGCCGACGGTGAGGCATCACCTAGATTCAGAACTTATGACGTCGGACCTCGCCTCAAACCCTGAGTATGCGCTGCTGTTCCCGTGGCACCCCTTTGAGCGTCAGGTACGCGTGGAAGGAGTGGCTGCACGGGTCGACGAGGCTGAGTCCGACGCCTACTTCGCGGTCCGCCCGCGCAACGCCCAGATCGGCGCCTGGGCGTCGCCTCAGTCAGACGCCGTCGAGGACCGCGAGTTTCTGCACGCCCGGTTCGCCGCCGAGAGCGACCGCTTCTCCGGAGTCGAGCACATCATCGAGTTCCTGGGCGGGGCGCCTGGCGCCCTGACGGCGTAGGGCCACAAAAGCGCTCGCAGCAGCCGGAGCGAGTCTGCACTGGATGAACGGGAGCAGGTCATGGGGCAGCTGTTCAAGTAAAGTTCGAGCGCTCCAAGGGTTACTGGCCATGAGGGTGAAGACCGCCGCGATCTGCCTGAGCAACGTTAGAGTGCCCGCTTGTTCGTCGACGTCGCCAACCCGTCGTGCCATTGCCAGGGTTTGGCATTCGGCGTCGGGGTTCGGCCTTCGGGGTAGGATCTTGGCCGAAACTCGCCCGGACAGTGCGGGCACGGACGCCGCAGCCGACGGGGGTGATGCGAGGTGGTGGCAACACGGGACCCCGACGAGTTCTTTGCCCTCGTCGATGAGCACCTCACACCGCACATGCTGAAGCTGCGCTACGCCGTCATCGGCTACTACGAGATGCCCGATGACATGGCAGTGGGCTACGAAGCAAGCGATGACGCTGCGATGGCTCAGGTGGATCCCAGCGACCCGCTCAGCGCGGACGAGGTCTGGGCACACTTCGATCCGCGGTCCGCCGTCCTCAACTTCCATTTCGGCCCCCCCGCAGCGTTGATGGCTCGGCTGTCTCACGGTAAGGAACGCGACCTTGCCGTCAACCCGCTCACGCCGCTGGAGCAGCGGCTCCGACTCCTTGGCATCGCGCTGTCGGACTTCGTCGAATCACTGCCGTAAGGGAGGGCGGAACCGGACTGTTAGCTCAGCGAGTTCTTTAGGGAGGGTCATGTCCGTGCCGCGATCCGCCTTTCGTCCGCTACCGCGGTTGGACTCAGCCGTGCTGGTCATCCGTCGCCGACGGTGAGGCATCACCTAGATTCAGAACTTATGACGTCGGAGCCGACGCGCGACTTGGCCGCCTGGCGGCGGGAGTACGAGGACCGCGGGCTCACCGCGAGCGACCTTGGCCCGGACCCCATCGCTGCGTTCCTCGGGTGGCTCGTCGCCGCCGGCCAGGCGGGTCTGCACGAGCCGAACGCCATGGTGGTGTCAACGGTCAGTCCGCAGAGTTCGCCGTCGTCTCGGATGGTGCTACTGAAGGGCGTCGACGCGCGAGGCTTTGTCTTCTACACCAACTACGGCTCCCGCAAGGCGACCGACCTTGCCTCCAACCCTGAGTGTGCGCTGCTGTTCCCCTGGCACCCGCTCGAGCGTCAGGTGCGGGTAGAGGGGGTGGCTGCCCGGGTCGACGAGGCTGAGTCCGACGCCTACTTCGCGGTCCGCCCGCGCAACGCCCAGATCGGCGCCTGGGCCTCACCACAGTCCGCCGCCGTCGAGGACCGCGAGTTCCTGCACGCAAGATTCGCCTATGAAAGCGACCGCTTCTCCGGCGTCGAGCACATCCCGCGTCCTCCTCATTGGGGCGGCTTGCGGATCCGTCCGCACCTCATCGAGTTCTGGCAGGGTCGCCCCGGTCGGCTGCACGACCGCATCTGCTTCGAGCGCGTCGACGAGATGGCCTGGGCGACCCAGCGGTTGGCGCCCTGACGCCGTACTGCCATCCGGAGGGCCGTGCCTCAAACAGTCTCCGGGCACCAACCATCTTCCGCGGTATCGCGGTAAACGTTCGGTCCCAGAGCTCTTGGCTAACCGTCTGCTGCGGTATCGGGGTAAACGTACGGAGGTACGGCAGGCGTTGGTGGAAGCCGGTCGGTAAGCCACCTCTTGTCCGAAGAAGCCGCTCGGGAAGAATGGTCGCAGCGTCAACCACGGACAAGGAGCCAGCATGGTCGAGGTCCACCACGGGCTCGAGGGCGTCGTCGCCTTCGAGACCGAGATCGCCGAACCCGACAAGGAGGGGTCGGCGCTGCGCTACCGCGGTGTCGACATCGAAGACCTCGTCGGTCGAGTCCCGTTCAGCAAGGTCTGGGGGCTGCTCGTCGACGGCGCCTTCGACCCCGGACTCCCGCCAGCGGAGCCGTTTCCTATCCCGATTCATTCCGGTGACATCCGCGTCGACGTGCAGAGCGCTATCGCGATGATCGCCCCGGCGTGGGGGATGCGCCCGCTCTACGACATCGATGAGGGTCACGCTCGCGACGACCTCGCGCGCACTGCGGTGATGGTGCTGTCGTACGTCGCCCAAGCGGCTCGCGGCATCGGCGTCCCCATGGTCCCGGAGCGCGAGATCGACCAGTCGAGCACGATCACCGAGCGGTTCATGCGCCGCTGGCGTGGCGAGGCGGATCCCGCGCACGTGCAGGCCATCGACGCCTACTGGACCTCCGCGGCTGAGCACGGCATGAACGCTTCGACGTTCACGGCCAGGGTCGTCGCCTCCACCGGCGCCGACGTGGCGGCCAGCTTGTCGGCCGCGGTCGGAGCCATGTCGGGGCCGTTGCATGGCGGTGCGCCCGCGCGTGTGCTGCACATGATCGACGAGGTCGAGCGCCGCGATGACGCGACGGCGTACGTGAAGGAGCTGCTCGACAAGAACGAACGGCTGATGGGATTCGGGCACCGCGTCTACCGGGCGGAGGATCCCCGCGCGCGGGTGCTTCGCCGTACCGCTCAAGAGCTCAAGGCGCCGCGCTACGAGGTCGCGAAGGCGCTCGAGGAGGCCGCGCTCGCCGAACTACGCTCACGCAAACCCGACCGGGTGCTCGAGACCAACGTCGAGTTCTGGGCCGCCATCATTCTCGACTACGCCGCGGTGCCGCCGCCGATGTTCACGTCGATGTTCACCTGTGCCCGCACCGCCGGGTGGAGTGCCCACATCCTTGAGCAGAAGAAGACCGGCCGCCTGATCCGGCCCTCCGCGTCGTACGTCGGTCCGCCCTCGCGCGACCCCTCGACGGTCGAGGGCTGGGACCCCTCATGGGCGAGCTGAGCGGTGGCTGACCTCTCCATCCCTCCCGGCCTGCTGCCCGGCGACGGCCGGTTCGGCTCCGGTCCGAGCAAAGTGCGGCTGCATGCGCTGCAATCACTGGCCGCGACCGGGACCCGCTACCTCGGCACGTCCCACCGCCAGGCGCCGGTCAGGCAGGTCGTCGGCCAGGTTCGGACCGGTCTGGCGGACCTCTTCTCGCTCCCCGACGGCTATCAGGTCGTGCTCGGCAACGGCGGGACCACGGCGTTCTGGGACATCGCCACCTGCTGCCTGATCAGGTCGAGGAGCGAGCACCTGTCCTTCGGGGAGTTCTCGGCCAAGTTCGCGGCCGCGGTTGCCGCTGCGCCATTCCTCGACGAGCCTGCGGTGGTCCAATCCGAGCCCGGGCATAGGCCAGATCCTGTCGCCGAGCCCGGCGTCGACGTCTACGCCTGGCCGCACAACGAGACGTCCACCGGCGTGATGGCACCGGTACGCCGGGTGGCTGGCGCCGACGACGATGCACTCGTGCTCATCGACGCCACCTCTGGCGCTGGCGGCCTGCCGGTCGAGATCGCCGAGACTGACGTCTACTACTTCGCGCCGCAGAAGTGCTTCGCCGCCGACGGTGGACTGTGGCTGGCGATCATGTCGCCTCGCGCGCTCGACCGAGTGGCCGAGATCAAATCGAGCAGCCGATGGGTTCCTGCGTTTCTCGACCTGCAGATCGCGATCGACAACTCCGCCCTCAACCAGACCTACAACACCCCGGCTCTGGCCACCTTGTTCCTGCTCGCCGAGCAGGTCGGTTGGCTGAACGACCGCGGCGGGCTGGCAGCCGCTGTGGAGCGTACGACTGACTCCTCGACCCACCTCTACACCTGGGCCGAGAAGTCTGCCTACGCATCGCCGTTCGTCGCCGACCCGGCAGACCGCTCCCTGGTGGTCGGCACCATCGACTTCGACGACATGGTCGATGCCGCGGCGGTGGCGCGAACGCTGCGGGCGAACGGCGTTCTCGACGTCGAGCCGTACCGAAAGCTCGGCCGTAACCAGCTTCGTGTCGCCATGTTCCCGGCGGTCGAACCCGCCGACGTCGAGGCGCTGACTGTCTGTATCGACTGGGTCGTCGAGCACCTCTGACCACTGGCAGCTGCGCTCCGGCGGTCAGTTGACCTCCTCACCGCTTGGCGCCATCGCGCCGGTGCAAGAGCCAGCCACCGATGATGCCGACGGCCAGCGCCACACCGAGGACACTCCACAAAGTTTCCCAGGTTCCCCAGCCGTCGCGTGCTGTCCTCGGCGCCTCCTCTTCCGGCGAGGCACGAGCTGGCGTCTCGTCAGCCGGTTCAGGAGGCGACGGCGGGTCAGGAATCTTCGGAACCGGCGACGCTGGCAGCAGCGGCGGGAGCCGGACCGCCAGCACATCGGAGCCGCGACCTTCGCTGCCCACCCAGACAACGCGCCCACCCGGCGGCGCCGCGATTGACTCCCCTTGCTGCTGCGACGGCAGCTCGACGCTTCTCAGCACCTGCCACCCGGGATACCGGTAGAGCAATGCGCCGACGTAGGTGCGCAGCACCGCCAACGTGCCGCCGGGCAGGAACGTTGCATCGGTGACGACGCTGGGCGCTGCCGCCACCGGTCGAAGTACCGCGCGGTCGCGGCCGAACACGTCTTGCGGTGTCGCGTAGATCGACGCGGCGAACGTCTGCTTGCTGACGACGAAGATGCGGCCGACTTCAGCGTCGTACAGGACCGCCTCGGCGTCGCGCGGCCCGTCGGCGTAGGTCAACCTCAATCTGTCGGGCCTCACCTCGTGACCGCCTCGCCCTGGCTGCTGGAGCCGGTAGGCGGTGACAGAGCCGCGGTCGCTGTCGTTGTCGCCGATGTCGGCGACGACAAGGGACCCATCAGCTCCGGCGGCCATCGCCTCGATGTCGACCGGCTCAACCCCCGAAAGCGACGTCCGCCCGACGACGGCGCCGGTCGAGCTGTCGAGCACATAGACGGTCGCAGCGTGGCTTGAGTCGTTGGCGGTGTAGACGAGGCCGTCGCGCGTCGTGCTGACGGCGAGCGAGCTGGACTCGGTGATCTCGGGCGACCGGATCGTGAAAGCGCGGTGCCCGTCGCGGTTGGGTTCGGCGTACGACGCAGAACCTGCAGCGGCTGCCACCGTCACCAGGGTCGCGGCAACAACCGCGAACGCGCGCCTCACCACTCTCACCAAGCAGCACCACCAGTCACGAGTGCTCGACAGGCCGCCGGCCGCTGGCGGCAAGGACGGGGTAGTCATTGGCCAGCATCGTGGCAAGCGCGGGTGCGACGCTCCATTCCTCGACCAGCGCGTTGTATGCCGCCACCGTTGCTGGTGACGGTGCGGCATCGGTGCGCACCGCCCGGATGAGCGCATTTCGGGGCGTGTGCTCGGGGTCGACGAATTCGATGACCTCGACGCGGTAACCCACCAGACGCAGGATCGCTGCCCGCAGCGCGTCGGTGAGGACGTCGGCTAAGCGCTCGCGCAGGATGCCATGGCGAGTCACGAGGCGGTAGCGCTCGGGCGTCGAGGCGCTGGTCAGCTGGCGCTGGATGTCGTGGTGGCAGCACGGGGCCGCAACGATCACCGGCGCCCGCCACCGCACCGCCCGGGCCAGCGCCTCGTCGGTGGCGGTGTCGCAGGCGTGCAGGGCCATCACCAGGTCGGGCGCATCGGCTAGCTCCGTGTCGCTGATCGTGCTGTCGACGAAATGCATCCTGTCGATCAGCTCGAGCTGCTCGGCGAGCTCACGGTTGCGGGAGCGCGCGGAGCTCTTGACGTCGACCCCAACCGCGCTGACCGGGAGCTGTTTCACCGCGCTCAGGTAGCGGACTGCGGCGAAGGTGAGGTAGGCGTTGCCGCACCCGAGGTCGACCACCCGCAGCGGGCGCTCAGGGCTTAGCCGGTCAGCGGGACCCAACGCAACGACATCGTCGAGCAACGGATCGAGCGCAGCCAGGAAGTCTTGCACTTGGCGGAACTTCGCCGTGCGGCTCGGCTTGAGCCGCCCGTCAGCGGTGCTAAGGCCGAGCACGGTGAAGACCTCGTCGTGCTCGTCGAGGCGGCGGGACTTCGGGCGGTCGTGGGCGCGATCAGGTTCGACCGCAGCGGGTGGAGCACCGCGATGCAGCAGCGGTCGGCCCTTCTTGGTGACCCGCAGCTGCACCGTCTCGTTGGTCGTCGTAACGTGCCAGTTGGCGAACGGCAGACTCAACAGCTCGTCGACCACCTGCCGGGCCGGCTCACCGAGCGGCACGTTGCGAGTGTGCGCCGACGTGTCGTCGTACGACGTCACCTGCAGCTGGCGGCCCGCGCGCAGGTCGACGTAGCGGACCTCGACCCGGCGGAACGGCACCACGGTGTTGCGCTGGCGCCCCGAACCGACCGCTCGCACCAGCGCCTGGTCGTCGAGCAACGCCCCTCGGACAGCGGCGAGCTCGGCACGCGCAGTAGTGCTCATGACCCACCGCGCCACACGGCGGTCACCACGACGATGGCCAGCAGCAGGAGAAGGGTGCCGGGGATGATCAGCCGGCGGTAGCGCGGATGCACCCGGCGAGGCTATCCGCTCAGCCTGATCATGTGGCCACCTTGGCAGAGCTCACCGACACCTCTCGTACGTCGATGTGCTCTGTCGACACCAGCCACCACGTCGCACCGATCACGGCCAGCAAGGTGGCCGCGCCCCCACCGATCAGCGTCCACCTCGGACCGAACATCTCACCAACCCAGCCAATCAGGGGCGCCCCGAGTGGGGTGCCGCCCATGAAGACCATCATGTACAGCGCCATGATCCGGCCGCGGATGTCGGCGTCGACCGTCAGTTGCACCGTCGTCTGCAGGGAGTTCAGCATGGTGAGGGCGGCGATCCCGACGACGGGCAGCCAGGCGGCGAACAGCCAGTACGTCGGCATCAGGCCGGCCACGATCTCGGCGAGCGCGAACGACGCGGCGGCCAGTACCAGCACGAGCCGGCGTGGTCGCCCTCGACGAGCGGCCAACAGCGCCCCGGCTAGGGACCCGACGGCCATGGCCGACCCGAGCAGCCCGAACTCGCTGGCGCCCTTGTGGAACTCACCGGTTGCCATCAACGCCGTTGTCATCTGGAAGTTCAGCCCGAACGTGCCCGCAGCGAACGCAACGACAAAGACAAAGATGAGGTCGGGTTTCCCGGCGACGTAGCGAACCCCCTCGCGTAATGCACCCTTGGCCCGAGCGATCGGCTCCGGGGTCTCCAGCTCACTGGCCCGCATGGCGCGCAGGGAGTTGATCACCGCGAGATAGCTCGCGGCGTTGAGCAAGATGACCCAACCGGTAGCGCCCACCCCCGACCCGAGCGCTGCGATCAGCACGCCAGCGAGCGCCGGACCGATGATGCGCCCGACGTTGAACGACGCCGAGCTGAGGCCGACGGCGTTCGGCAGGAAGTCTCGGCCCACCATCTCCACGACGAAGGACTGGCGCGCCGGGGCGTCGAACGCCGTACCGGCGCCGAACAGCAGCGCAAGGACGTAGACGTGCCAGACCTGCACTGCCCCGGTGACCGCGAGCAGGCCGAGCAGCCCGGCGGTGACGGCCATGGAGAGCTGGGTGAAGGCGAGCACCCGGCGTTTGGGAAAGCGGTCAGCGACCAGACCCGCGTACGGCGTGACGAGCAGGAACGGCAGGAACTGTAGACCCGTCGTAATGCCGAGGGCGGTACCCGAGTGGGTGAGCTCAAGGACGAGCCAGTCCTGGGCCACCCGCTGCATCCAGGTGCCGGTGTTGCTGACTACACCGCCCATCGAATAGAGGCGGAAGTTGCGAACTTGGAGCGCTTCGAACGTGGGGCTCATGCCTGAGATAACCGCTCGAGGATCGGCGCGGCGTCGCGCAGCGTCTGCCGCTCTGCCGGGGTGAGCTCGCGGAGGCGATGGTTGAGCCACGCCTCCTTGCGGCGCCGCGACTCGGCGATGACGTTGTGAGCCGCGTCGGTGAGTGACACGACAACCACTCTGCGGTCGGAGTCATGGGTGGTTCGTCGCACGAGTCCCTTGTCACACAGTGAGGTGACCGTGCGGGTCATCGACGGGGGTTGCACCTTCTCGACGGCGGCGAGCTCGCCGATCGTCATGGCGCCGTGGCGCGACAAGGTGCCGAGCACAGCCAGATGGTTAGCGCTGAGATCGTCGCGGGCATCGCGCTCGTTGCGCAGCCGTCGGGCGAGCCGCATTACTGAGATACGAAGAGCGCTGGAGAGTCCAGCGTCAGTGCGAGCTAGCTTAGCGACGTGCGTAGGCATTGCCCTTAGCATAACTCATTAGCGACGCTAAATAAAGGACTCCGCGGACCCTTGTACGGCGTTCAGCCGGCGGTCGGCTGCCTAGCTGGCGCCTAGCCAGTCACTGATCGGATCGATGGCGAAGTACACGATGAAGAGGGCGCCGACGACCCACAACAGCGGGTGGATCTCTCCAGCCTTGCCGCGCGCCAGCTTCAGCACGATGTAGGCGATGAAGCCGGCCCCGATGCCTGCGGTGATCGAGTACGTGAACGGCATGAGCACAATCGTGAGGAACGCTGGGATGGCGATCTCCGCGTTGTCCCAGTCGATGCTCTTGACCTGCGTCATCATCAAGAAGCCCACGAGCACCAGCGCCGGGGCGGCGGCCTCCTGCGGGATGGCTGCGACCAGCGGCGCGAGGAACGTCGCTAGCAGGAAGAGCACGCCGGTGGTCACGCTGGCCAAGCCGGTGCGGGCGCCGTCGCCGACTCCTGACGCTGACTCGATGTACGACGTGTTGCTGGAGACCGATGCCGCGCCCCCGGCCGCCGCTGCCACCGAGTCGACGATCAGGATGCGCTGGGTGTTCGGCGGCATCCCCTTCTTGTCGAGCATGCCGGCCTCAGCACCGATGGCTGTCATCGTGCCCATCGTGTCGAAGAAGTCCGCAAGCAGCAGGGAGAAGACGAACAACGCCGCCGTGATCACGCCCGCGTGTTCGAAGCCTCCGAAAAGCGAAAAGTTCCCCAGCAGGGAGAAGTCAGGTGTAGCCAATACCGTCTCCGGCAACTGAGGTTCGGTCAGGTTCCAGCCGGTCGGATTGGTCAGGCTGTTCGCCTTGAAGTCGTAACCCTGGGTCCCGAAGTCACCAATCGCCTCCATGATGATCGCCAGGATTGTCGCGGCCACTATGCCGATCAGGATCGCGCCCTTAACCCGCCTGGCGAACAGCGTGATCATGAGCAACAGCCCGACGACGAAGACAACCAGCGGCCAACCCGTCAGTACTCCTCCGGTGCCAAGCTCCAGCGGCGGAGCGTTCGCCGGGAACGGGCGACCTACCAGGCCGGCGTCAAAGAAACCGATGAGCGCGATGAAGAGGCCGATCCCTACGCTGATGGCGATCTTGAGCTGCGCCGGCACCGCGGTGAAGACGGTCCTTCGCAGGCCGGTAAGAACCAAGACGAGAATGATGAGGCCCTCGAGCACAACCAGCCCCATGGCATCAGCCCAGGTCATGCCCGCCGCGACAGTGAACGCCACGAACGCGTTCAGCCCAAGGCCGGTGGCAAGCGCCAGCGGAAAGTTGGCAACCAGGCCCATCAGGATCGTCATCACGCCGGCAACGAGGGCGGTCACCGCTGCGATCTGCGCCAGATCGGCCGTCGGTCCGCCGGTGATCGAAGCGCCGTTGACGTCGACCGCCGCGCCGAGGATGAGCGGGTTCAGCACGATGATGTAGGCCATCGTGAAGAAGGTGACGACACCGCCCCTGACCTCCTGAGCGACGCTCGACCCGCGTTCGGAGATCTTGAAGAACTTGTCGATTCCGGTCGGGGCTGGCGACGTACGCGTAGACCCAGTGCTGCTCACGCGGGACACCTTATTGCACTCAGGCTTGCCTCAGTTGGGAAACGGTCCCGACACTCCCGTGACCCTCGGGCTAGCGCAAATTCGTCCACAAGAGCGCAGCGACCGCGTGATCTTGTCGTCGAACAGGTGTACTATTGTAGGTATGGAGGAGAGTTACGCGAAGCTCGTCGACATCAAGGACCGGCTTGCTGACGCGTGCGGTGTGCTCAACGTCGCGAACGCCCGGCTGGTGCAGCTGACCGCTGAGCTGATCGAGACCGACCTGTGGCGCGGCTACGGGATCCGGTCGGTCGAGCACTACCTGACGTTGCAGACCGGGCTGTCCCCCGAACGCGCCCGCCAGGTCGTCGAGGTGGCCGCCGCTACCGTTGAGTTGCCGGTGACCACTGGGAAGCTCGCCGCTGGGGAGTTGTCGTTTGAGCAGGTGCATGCGGTGACCCGGCATCAGGGCAAGTTCTGTGACGAGGAGGCCGCCTCGTTCGCCACCATCGCGACCGTGCCGCAGATCCGCCGGACCCTGTCCCGGTACACCTTCACCCACACCACCGCCGAGACTGCCAGCGCCGATGGCGGCGGCTCGACCGAAACGCCGACGGAACTCACTTCAGCCGACTCCTCCACGTCCGGGTTGGCGGCTGAGGCGGTCGCGTCGGGGCGGGTGACTCAGTTTCATGACTCCACCCGGTACCGGCTGGTGGTGGACGCCCCCGCCGACCAAGGGGCGCTGATCGCCGCCGCCATCAGCGAGGCGAAGGATGCGCTGTTCCAGGCTGGGCAACCGCAGGTGAGTTCGTTTGACGCCCTGGTGGAGGTGTGCAACCGGTCCCTGTCCGGTGTGCAACCCACCTCGCGGGTCGACAAGTACCGGGTGTATGTGCACCTGGACACCGACGGCGCCTGGGTGGGCGCCGGACCCGCTCTCCCGCCGGGTCTTGTCGCGAAGTTGACCTGTGCCGGGTCGGTCGCCCCGGTGTGGGAAACCGACGGGCTACCGGTCAACGTTGGCCGCAGCATGCGGATCGTCCCGGACCGCACCCGCCGGCTGGTGGAGGACCGCGACCGCAGCTGCCGCTACCCCGGCTGTGTCGCCCGGTCGTACCTGGAGGTGCACCACACCATCCACTGGAAAGACGGCGGACCCACCGACACCTGGAACCTTATCTGTCTGTGCCCCTACCACCACGACGCCCGCCACCGCGGCGAGTTCCTCACCAGCGGTAACGCCGACCTCCCCGACGGGCTCGCGTTCACCGACAACCGCGGCCACCGCATCACCATCGGTCGATCCCGCCCACCCGATGACCCGCTGCCCGGCCCACCAGACGGGCGGCAGTACGAACACCCGATCGGTGAACCCATTCAACACAAATGGGTCTACTTCTCCCCACCCGGCGAAACGGCATAGACGGCGGCCCAGGCAAGTCGCCGTTGGCTGGCGCGCTCATGGGAGCCCGCTCAACCACCTGCCCGCGGAGGCTGGGGAGAGACCGACGAGGACTCGAAGCGCCGTCCAGAGCGCAGCGAAGGCGCGAGAGCCCGGCGGGCTCGACCGGCCGACCCAACCGGAGCCGATCTCGCCGAGGTCCACCCCCAAGCGTCAACCAGATGGCAATGTGCCCTTAACTTGGCGGCAAAGTGCAAGTTCTGAGCAAGTGGCTGAGCAGTCGTACAGTGGTGCCCGTGACGAGCAGGGCAAAGAATCGGCCAGCGGAGCCCGCCGCGCTGGCTGATACGTCGCCGATCGAGCCGACGGAGGTCACCCAAGAGCCACGGCTCGAGGCGGCGAAGATTCCACCCCTCGATGTCACCGGCGTACGCACCGTCGCAGTGGGTGCCTGCTTGTGGCTCGTTGCGCTGGCCGCGCTGCTGCCCTTCTACTCAACGCTGCAAGATCAGGGCAGAGGCTGGTGGCTGTGGACTTGCGTGACCGGGTTCCTCTTTGGGCTGCTCGGCCTGGAGTACTG
The DNA here is from genome assembly GCA_030447865.1 of Nocardioidaceae bacterium. Lineage (GTDB taxonomy): Bacteria > Actinomycetota > Actinomycetes > Propionibacteriales > Nocardioidaceae > JAUJOE01. The sequence continues at coordinate 1,073,650 of JAUJOD010000001.1, read as the reverse complement.
CCGTCGTCGACGCCGTCGGCTTGCCTCTCAGCCCGAGCGTGAGGTGGAGACCAGCCCCCTCGGAGCCGCGGGAGTTTGAGTGCCTCACCCCGGCCTCAGCGGGTGATGATCTCCAGGTCTGAGTCGGTCCAGGTGTCCCAAGTCAGCGTGTCGTGAACGGGCGCGGCAGCGGGCTGGCTATGCGACTGCTCCATCCGTACGTCGGAGTGTGCCCCGCACCCGTGGTCGAGTGACACCACCTGGCCGTCGCTCGGCGACGATGCGTTGGCGCAAACACCGAAGGCCGTTGCCAGCGGACCGCTGACCCGCACCAAGAAACCACACGACACGCAGCGTGCCGGTGCCGACTTGGCGAGCTCCGAGTGCGGTCCGTTCCTCCCGTCGTACCAGCGCTCGACCGCCTGATCTCGCCCCTCCACGGAGAGCACGCGCTCGCGTCCCAACCCGACCTCGCGTATCACCTCACGCAGCTCACGCGCAGACGTGCCGTCGAGCACCTCGTCACCCACCAGATAGCCAGGGACCAGTCGCGGGTCGTCGTCGCTCACGGGAACGAGGTCACCCGGCCCGAGGTCCTCCTTGCCCACCCTTTCCTTCCAGGGCACCCAGTCAGGAGCCACCAGTGCCCCGTCGCCCGGGAGCATCACGACCTCATTGACCGTCGGTGCCTTTTGCCGCGGAGCCCGCGCCAGCGTCACCGCCCAGCGCCAGCCGGAGTAGCCGGGGTGAGTTGCCGCGAAGAAGTGCGTCACGACCCGGTCGCCCTCGGCTACCGCGCCCAGATGAGCACCGCCGCCATCACGCCCGAGGCTTTCGATAAGCGCTGCGCGCGCGGCTTCCACGGCGCCGAGGAGCACCGCGTCCGCCTTAGGTGCCCTTACGCGCGGCTGCTTCGGAGCAGGCGAGGTCACGCAAGGTGGCGTTGCGGGAGACGTTGGCACCGAGCCATTGTCACTGATCACCGAGGACGGCGGTAATCGGCCGGGGCGTTCGGCGGGAGATGTGCGGTTTGCAGGGCAGGATAGGGGCGTGCAGCCTCCTGAGTCTGAGCCCGACTCGCGCCCCCGGCCGAGCGGTCGTCCGGGAGGTCAGGCCGCAGCCGGTCCGGACGGCTCGGACCTCCGGCGCAACCGCCGCCGGCGTGGTCAGGTGAGTGTCGGACCCGACGGACAGCCGCTGCGGAGCCGGCCCGCTCGCACGGGCGCCACTCTTGCCCGGTCGGCCCGCACAGCGGCAACTGGCGGGCGCAAGGTCGCCACCGTCACCGGTCGCGCCGCCGGCGGCGCCGTACGGGTCGCGCGACGCGCTACGCACGCCGAGGGTGCAGGCGAGTCGGGCCTGTCGCGGCTTATCGAGCTGCACGCCTTCAACGCGGCCGGCGACACGGCGCTGGCTGTCTCCCTGGCCGGCACGCTGTTCTTCCAGGTGCCGACTGAGCAGGCACGCGGCCAGATCCTGCTGTTCCTCGGCGTGACCATGCTGCCGTTCGCGATCGTGGCCCCGCTCGTCGGACCGTTCCTCGACAAGTTCCGACGCGGTCGCCGGTGGGCGATCGGCGCCACGATGGCACTGCGGGCGTTCGCGTGCTGGGCGCTGGCTGGCGCGGTGACCACCGACTCACCGTGGATGTTCCCGACAGCGCTCGCCTGCCTGGTCGCGTCGAAGGCGTACGGCGTCACGCGTGCCTCGGCCGTACCCCGACTCATCCCATCCGGTCTAACCCTGGTCCGAGCGAACTCCCGTATCTCCCTTGCCGGGATCGCGGGTGCCTCGCTATCCGCGCCTATCGCCACGGCGGCCTCGCTGCTGGGTTCCCAGTGGTCCCTGCGGTACGCCGCTTTGGTGTACATCGGGGGCACGATCCTCGCAATCCTGCTTCCCGCACGGGTCGACTCCTCCGAGGGAGAGGAGCAGGCCGAGATCGGGTTGTCGACGATCACCCAGCCAGGACAGCGACGACGCATCGGAATAGCGCCGCTGGTGGTCACCGGCTTGCGGTGCAACGCCGGGCTTCGGGTGCTGTCGGGCTTCTTGACGATGTTCATGGCCTTTCTGCTCCGCGAGCAACCGATCGCCGGGTGGGAGGACCGCCGTACACTCCTGTTGGCGTTGGTGATCGGCTCAGCGGGTGCGGGCAGCACGTTGGGCACCTTCCTCGGCAACTTCGTGCGGGAGCGAAAGCCCGAGTCGATCGTCGTTATCACCCTTGCCGCCGACGCCGCGGCCGCGATCTATGCCGCCTTGTTCTTCGGCCTCATACCGGCGATGGTGCTTGGTCTGGTCGCCGGGATGAGCCAGTCGCTCGGGAAGCTCTCCCTCGATGCCCTGATCCAGCGTGAAGTGCCCGAGCTGGTGCGGACCAGTGTGTTCGCCAGGTCGGAGACGTTGCTGCAGCTGTCGTGGGTGCTCGGGGGACTGCTCGGAGTGCTGATGCCGCTGATCCCCCGACTCGGGCTGTTCATCGTCGCGGCCGTGCTGGTCGCTTGGCTGGTGTTCGTGTTACGCGGACGCGTCCTAGCGGGCCGCCCACCCTCTCGCGCGCCGGCGTAAGGCGCTACGGAGGCCGGGGACAGATCGACGAGGACTCGAAGCGCCGTCAAAGAGCGAAGCGAAGGCGCGAGAGCCCGGCGGGCTGGACCCGGCCGGCCCGACCGAGACATTGGGCTTAGCTCAACTCGAGCTCGGCGGCGAGCGCACGGAGCAGGGCAGCGGTCTGCTTCGCCGACCGTGGGTCGCTGTGCCGGCCGCGGCGGTACGTGCGCTCCAGGCCCTCGAGCAGCTTCATCAGATCCTCGACGATCTCGACCATCTCTTCGGGGTTCTTGCGCAGGGCCTTGGCCACCGACGGCGTCGGCTCGAGCACGCTCAACTGAATCGCCTGGTCACCCTTGCGTCCCTGCACCAGCCCGAACTCGACCCGGCTACCCGACTTCAGCGCGGTGACACCGGCAGGTAGGGAGTCGGAGCGCACAAAGACATCACTCCCGTCGTCGGTGGTGAGGAAACCGAAGCCCTTCTCGGCGTCGTACCACTTGACTTTGCCCGTTGGCACTGTTTGACCTCACGCTCGCGCTGACATCCGGTGTTACCCGCTCATGATGGACATGAGGCACCCCCGAAAATGTTCGGAGGCGAACCGTCATCCTACAGCCTCAGCGGTAGCGAGCCGGATCGGCGAGCAGCTCGTTCATCGCACCCGAACGGAACCCTCGGGAGTCGACAGTTGCACCGTCGAAGCCCGAAGCGACCACCGCTGCCACCACCTCCTCGGCCTGTTGCCGGTGGGTCTCGAGCCAGTGCACCAGTTCGGGGTCGAGTTCGACCCGGGCGACGTCCCCTAGGTCCCGCACGCGCAGGTTGCCAACCCGCAGGCCGTGCTCGGCCAGCCGCGACCGCACCGCTGACTCGGCCCGCTCAACCCGCGACAACCGGCTCGGCGTCACCTCGATGCCGTAGGCGATCCGCGACGAGAGGCACGCCGCGGCAGGTTTGTCCCACGTCGGGAGGCCCCATCGGCGCGACGCCTCCCGGACCTGCGCCTTGGTAAGACCCGCGTCCAACAACGGAGTCACAGCCGCGCGCTCCGCGGCAGCGGTGATCCCCGGTCGAAAGCCCGCGCGCGCGTCGTCGGCATTCGTCCCGGTCGCCACCGCGGCCAGCTCCAACTCGTTGGCGAGCCCGGTGAGCACTTCGACGAGCTCGGCCTTGCAGAAGTAGCACCGATCGCCGCCGTTGGCGCGGTAGCCGGACCGCTGCATTTCCTGCGTCTCCGCAGTCAGATGGCGTACGCCGAGGGTGGCGCAGAACCGCTCCGCCGCTTCCCGCTCCGCCGCCGGCAACGAGTCCGACACCGCGGTCACCGCGGCGACCTTGTCGCGACCGAGCGCCCGGACCGCCGCCGCCAGAAGGAACGCCGAGTCGGCGCCTGCGCTGAAGGCAACCACGACACTGCCCAGCTCTTCCAGTCGAGTCCTCAGCGCCTCTAGTCGAGTCAGCAGGACGTGCTCGTCGAACCACGCCGGGAAAGCGGTCAACGAGTCCATGACCACGTCAGCACCCGCCGACCGCAACTCCGCGGCCGAGCACGGCCCCGTGGTGACCGCAACCGCGAGGGCCCCGGCCGCATGCGCTCCGGCAACATCGTGCACGTGGTCACCGACATAGACGCTGGCGCCATGCGCCACCAAGGCGGTGCCTTTGCCGGCTCCCCAGAGGTCTCCAACCACCACGTCGACTGGCAAGTCGAGGTGGTCGAGGTGGAGTCGGGCGTTGGCGGTGTTCTTCGCCGTCACCACCACCGTCTGACCCTGCGCCTGCCGCACCGCCGCCAGCGACTCGCGGGCACCCGGGAGCAGCTCTGCTGGTTCGATGGCGTAGGCGGGGTAGAGCGACCGGTAGCGAGCGACGTACTCATCGACGCGCTCAGCCGCCACCCAGTTGGCCATTTCGGCCACTAGCGGCGGCCCGAGCCTCGAGACGGCGAGGTCACTGTCGACGGGGACGCCGGTCAGTGCGGAGAACTGGTCCCACGCGATCTTGATGCCTGGGCGGGTGTCCAGCAGGGTCATGTCGAGGTCGAAGCCAACGACAAGGGGGGTGGGCACGAGCTATGCGTCGCGCGTGATGAACGACGCCACCCCGGCCGCCGTCACGATCGCGATTCCAACCCAGAAGACCAAGGTGCTCGCACCAACGCCCCACACGTCGAACGCCCCCGCGAACCCGGCCAGCTCGTACGGGTCGAAGATTGAGCGCCGTCCGGCGGAGCTGGGCAACAGGTTTGTGAGCTTCCCGATGCCCGCGTTCGACGCCTCTCCGATCGTGCCGAGTACGACATAGAGGATCGGCTCGATGACATAGGGCCAGACAAGGACCGCCACAATCGCGCCGGTCTGGTTGCGAAAGAAAGCGGCCAACCCGAGGCCGGCGAGAGCGAAGCCCACGCAGTAGCCCCAGTAGTTGATGATGGGACGGACCGCCTCGGAGGAGAGCTCAGGGTCGCGCATGAACAGCCAGGCCACGGCTAGGTCCAGCAGCAGGATGGTCGCCACTGCGGCGGTCACCCAGCTCACGAGGACGACCACCTTCGCAACGTAAACCGCCACCCGGTCAGGCAGCGCCGTCAACGTCGCCTTGTTGGTGCCATACCGGTACTCATGGCCCATCGCCATCGCACCCATCGTCGCGAAGAACGCAGCCGCGAGCACGGGGATGCCAGCAAACGATGCTCCTGCGGTGACCACCCACGACGTGAACTGCCCGATATTCAGCTCGGCGACGTCATCGGCGCTCGAAAACAATGCGATCAAGAGGGCGATTCCGACGCTCAGGCCGATGGCGAGACCCGACATCCAGTAGCTCGACGCGATGGTGCGGATGCGCACCCATTCGTACTTCAGGGCACCCGTCACCGGTTGTCGTCTCCGTCCTGATAGGTGGGCTGGTCCGCCCTCGGCTGGCCGCCGTCGGGCTGAGCCGGCGGTTGGTACGCCGAGGCGCCGTACCCCTGCGTCGGTCCGTAACCGGGCGGTGCTCCGTAACCCGGCGGTGCTCCGTAACCCGCCGAGGATCCGTAGCCGGGCGGTGGTGCGCCGTACCCAGGAGGTGGCCCTGCCATCGGCCCGCCGAAGCCGGGTTGCTGCGCCCCGAACCCCATCGAGGCACGGAACTCCTCCGACGCGCCGGTCGCGTCGAGGAACGCCTCCTCGAGGGTGGCCTGCCGGTTGGACAGCTCGAAGATCCGCACCCCGAGCTCGTGCGCAAGATTTCCGACGGCGTCGGAGTCCATCCCGGTGACGGCCAGCTTGCCGTCGGGCTCGGTGACCACGGCGGCGTTGCGGGCGCGCAGCTCCCGCGTCATCAGCTCGGGGTTGTCGACGCGGATCACCACGGCGTTGCGCGCGCTGGTCGAGATGAAGTCGCTCATCTTGCCGCTGGCGATGAGCATGCCGCGACCGACGACCACGAGGTGATCAGCCATCAGCGCCATCTCAGAGAGCAGATGGCTGGAGACGAAGATCGACCGCCCCTGGGCAGCAAGCGTCTTCAGCATGTTGCGCAGCCAGTGCACGCCCTGCGGGTCAAGTCCGTTGGCGGGTTCGTCGAGGATCAACGTGCCGGGGTCGCCCAGCAAGGCGGTAGCGATCCCCAGGCGTTGCCCCATGCCGAGCGAGAACGTCTTCGGCTTCGCGTTGGCGACATCTCCGAGCCCCACGATGTTGATCACATCGGTGACCCGGGTCGTGGGGATGTCGTTGGAGATGGCGAGCATCCGCAGGTGGTTGACCGCCTTGCGGGTCGGATGGAACGGCTTGGCGTCGAGCACTGACCCGACGTGGCGCAGCGGCTGCTTGAGGTCGCGGTAGGCCACGCCGTCGTACGTCGTGACGCCCTCGCCGTTGTCGAGACCCAGCATCAGCCGCATCGTTGTCGACTTGCCGGCGCCGTTGGGTCCCAAGAATCCGGTCACCGACCCGGGCACCACGTCGAAGGACAGTCCGCGAACCGCTGCCTTGTTGCCGAAGGTCTTGCTCAGACCGCGCGCCTGGATCAGCGCCATAGTGACGGCCCCCTTCCCGATGTCGACGCCATCCTGCCATGCCAGCGGGTCCTGGCTGTTGTGCGACAGCAACTACCGTGGGACTGATGCCCGCCTGGAGTAACTCGCCCCGCACGTTGACACAGATGCTGCGCGAGTGGGACGACGCCACGTTGGCCGGACTGCTGCTCACCCGTCCTGACCTGGCGTTCCCGCCGCCAAGTGACCTCACCCAGATCGCCTCCCGGGCCACTACCCGGCACTCGGTGAGCTCCGCGCTGGACACGCTCAACGCGTTCGAGCTGGAGGTCGCCCGACGGGCGAGCGCCTCCACCGCGGGGTTTCCCGCCGACGTCCACGGCACGGCTCTCGCCGCTGGCCTCGACGAGGTGGCCGCGCTCGATGCGCTACAGCGGCTGCAACGGCTGGCGCTGGTATGGGGACCGGCCACCTCGCTGCGGCCGGTGCGGGCGATGAGTGCGCTGCTCGCCGGGCCGGGGACGGCGGCGGGGGCACGGGCGGAGGCTGCAACGGTGCCTGCGGCGCATCCTCCCACTTTTTCCGACGCGCCGCGCCAGCCGCCGAGCCTGGTCGACAAGGTCGCCGCCGGCTCCGCTTTCGAGCTCGTACGCCGCGTTGAGGTGCTCGTCGAGCACTGTGACCACCTGCCCCTGCGGTTGTCGCGGGCCGGTGGCTTCGCAAGCCGGGAGGTGAAGGTCATTGCCGCACTTCTCGACGTACCAGCCGCTGTTGCGACACTGCACCTGGAGGTGGCTGAGAAAGCTGGACTGCTCGGCCTGGCGGCGCACGACGGCAACGAGGTGCTGCTGCCGTCGACGGCGTTCGACGGTTGGCTTGACCGTCCCTTGGCCGACCAGTGGGCAGTGCTTGCCGCTAGCTGGCTCGATGCGCACGACGGGGGTGGGCCACGTTGGCTGAAACGGCTGTGCCTGGAGGCGTTCGGGGACCCGGCCGAGGGCAGGGTGCTCTCGGCCAGCGAGCTACGCACCTGGGTGGCGTGGCAACGTCCTCGGCTGGCCGTTGGCACCGACCGGCAGGTAGCGACGTTTCTCGACCAGGGCTCGTGGGTCGGTGTGACCGGTCTGGGGGCTGTCGCGTCGTTCGCACCGCATTTACGGCACGCACGACCCCCGGCGCACCGGGACGAAGCGGACCATGACTCGTCAACGCTCGCCCGGCACTTGCCCATGCGATCCGAGCACGTCCTCGTCCAGGCGGACCTGACTGCGATCGCACCCGGCCCACTGACCGCCGCTGCGTCCCGCGAGCTGGGGACCCTGGCCGACGTCGAGTCCCGGGGTGGCGCGACCGTCTACCGCTTCACGGCTGAGTCCCTGGGGCGCGGCTTGGACGCGGGTTGGGACGCCGAAGAGATCCTCAGCGTGCTGCGGTCTCGGTCGCGCACCGCGCTGCCCCAACCGCTGCGGTACCTCGTGCACGACCTAGCCCGTCGCCGTACCGAGGCAGGTGCTTCGTCCAAGCCCGCGGCCAAGCAGCCGGCACCACCGCGCGGGGTCCCTCGGCACGGGCCGGGCGAATCGTCGGCAGCCGATCTGCTCCCGCCAGCGGCAGCCACCGCGATCGTTGCCGGGCTCCGGCAGGCCGAATCGACAAGCCCCCACCGGGGCGCGCCTGGACTACGGACGCCGGAGCCGAGAGTCGCCCCTGTCGACGCGCTTCGGCAGGCAGTCGAGACAGGGGAGGTCGTCTGGATCTCGCTGGTCGACGCGCGCGGTGCTACCAGCGAACGGCTCGTGCGAGCCGTCGACGTAGCCGACGGGCAACTGCTCGCGCAGGACGCGCGCTACGGCGACGACATCGCCGTTCCTGTCCGCCGGATCAGCGCGGCACACATTGTGCGAAACGGCAAGTAAGGTTCTCCGTCGTCTCTGGTTCTTACTGCCAGGAGGGGTGCGCCTATCATGTCCGGGTGGACTTCGTCCGTTACGCCGACCTGGCTGCCGGCCTGATCAACGCGCCGCTTGAGACCCAGGACGACCTGGCCAGGTATCTCGACGACCGGAAGTGGCTCCAGCACAGGCTGGACGAGCGCGATCTGGCCCAGTTGCGGCGCCTGCGCCGAGATCTGCGGGCCATCTTCGAGGCGTCGGCAGCCGGCGATGAGGACAAGGTCGTGACGTTGGTGAACGCGCTGCTCGCCCGGCACCCGGTATCGCCGTACATCGCCGGCCACGACCGCGAGAGCTGGCACCTGCACGTCGCGGAACGCGGCTCCAGCGTCGCCGCACTGATCACGGCGGAGTGCCTGATGGGGCTGGCCATGCTGGCGGTCGACTACGGCCCCACCCGGCTCGGCGTGTGCTCCTCGGACAAGTGCGATCACGTGTTCATCGACACCTCCCCCAACAAGTCGAGACGGTACTGCTCCGACCGGTGCTCCTCGCGCGCAAATGTCGCGGCCTATCGTGCCCGGCGTAAGTCTGAGGTCCCGCAGCTGAGCGAGGGAGCATGACCGAGGGACCGCTGATCGTGCAGTCGGACAAGACGCTGCTGCTCGAGGTGGACCACCCGGCAGCGCGCGACTGCCGCCGGGACATCTCGGCGTTCGCGGAGCTCGAACGCTCACCAGAGCATGTTCACACCTACCGGCTCACCCCGCTCGGTCTATGGAACGCTCGGGCGGCCGGTCACGACGCCGAACAGGTGATCGACGCCCTGTTGACGCACTCCAGGTACCCGGTGCCCCACTCGTTGCTGGTCGACGTGGCGGAGACGATGGGCCGCTACGGGCGACTAAGGCTGGATCAGCACCCGACGCACGGGCTGGTGCTGTCCAGCACCGACCGGGGCGTCTTCGAGGAGGTGCTGCGCGCCAAGCGGATCGCGCCGCTGCTCGGTGGGCGGCTCGGCGACGACTCCGTCGTCGTGCATCCGTCCGAACGCGGCAACCTCAAGCAGGCGCTGCTCAAGCTGGGGTGGCCGGCTGAGGACTTCGCCGGGTACGTCGACGGGGAGGCGCACCCGATCGGCCTGCGCGAGGACGGCTGGGCGCTGCGGCCCTATCAGCTCGAGGCCGTCGAGTCGCTGTGGCACGGCGGGTCCGGGGTGGTGGTGCTGCCGTGCGGCGCGGGTAAGACCCTCGTTGGAGCGGCGGCGATGGCGCAGGCGCAGACCACCACGCTCATCCTGGTGACCAACACCGTGGCGGCCCGGCAGTGGAAGGAGGAGCTGCTCCGCCGGACGACGCTGACCGCTGACGAGATCGGTGAGTACTCCGGCGCAACGAAGGAGGTCCGGCCGGTCACCATTGCGACGTACCAGGTGATGACGACGCGGCGCAAGGGCGTGTACGCCCACTTGGAGCTCTTCGACGCCCGGGACTGGGGGCTTGTCATCTACGACGAGGTGCACCTGTTGCCGGCGCCGATCTTTCGGATGACGGCTGACCTGCAGGCGCGGCGCCGCTTCGGCCTGACCGCAACGTTGATCCGTGAGGACGGCCGCGAGGGTGACGTCTTCTCGCTGATCGGGCCCAAGCGCTACGACGCGCCGTGGAAGGACATCGAGAACCAGGGCTACATCGCACCGGCTGAGTGCATCGAGGTGCGGGTGCCGTTGACCGACGGTGAGCGGTTTGCCTACGCGACGGCGGAACCCGAGGACCGCTACCGGCTGGCGGCGTCGTGCGAGGGCAAGACCGCCGTAGTCGGCCAGCTCGTCGAGCAGCACCGCGCCGAGCCAACGCTGGTGATCGGGCAGTACATCGACCAGCTCGACGAGCTGGCCGAGCAGTTGGCCGCCCCGCTGATCAAGGGCGAGACGCCGGTCAAGGAGCGGGAGCGTCTCTTCGCGGCGTTCCGCTGCGGCGACGTACCGCTGCTGGTGGTGAGCAAGGTGGCCAACTTCTCCGTCGACCTGCCCGAGGCGTCGGTGGCGATCCAGGTGTCGGGCACGTTCGGCTCCCGGCAAGAGGAGGCGCAGCGGCTCGGCCGGCTGCTGCGGCCGAAGGGTGACGGCCGGACCGCCCGGTTCTACAGCGTCGTGACGCGCGACACCGTCGACGCGGACTTCGCCCAGCACCGGCAGCGGTTCCTGGCTGAGCAGGGCTACTCCTACACGATCATCGACTCCGACTCGCTCTTCGCCGAAGACCGATAGGCGCCGCGACACCGCCCCGCGACCCGCTACGGCGTACGTCTTCCGACACGTGACGGCTAACGGCGCTGGAAACCGCCCGACGGCGTACGTCTTCCGACACGTGACGGCTAACGGCGCCAGCGTCGGCCCGGCGGCGTACTTCTACCGCGTTATCGCGGCAAACGGTCGTCAGTGCACCCCACGGCGTACGTCTACCGGGTTACCGCGGCAAACGTTCACCCGAGCGCACGTAAGGTCGGGTACGTGACGCAGCCGTGGCGGGCCGGTGATCCGCTGATCGTCCGGTTCGGCCGGTTCGGCAAAGCCCGAGGGGTTCTCTCGGCAGTCGTGGTGGAGGACACCGGAGACGTCGTCACGGTCTGGGTCCCTCCGAAGGCTCCCGTGCTCGAGCTGGCGCTTCCCGACGGCCGGCTGCTGCGCGACATGCCGAAGCTGGAGGCGCTGGAGATCGACACCCAGCGGGTCGCGGTCATGCAGGCTCGCACCTGGTTCGGCGCCGGCGTCGTAATGCAGTTCCCACTCGACGAGCCATGGTCGGTCTGGTGGTTCTTCCGCGATGACGGCTCCTTCGACGGGTGGTACGGCAACCTCGAAGCGCCCAAGATCCGGTGGGAGGGGCCAGCCGCTTCTCGCGGCATCGACACCTCCGATCGGGAGCTCGACGTCGACATCGAAGCTGATGGAACGTGGCGGTGGAAGGACGAGGGACCGTTCGCGACCAAAGCGGGGCGACCCGGCTACTGGACCGTTGACCAGATGGCTGAGATCCGCGCCGACGGTGAGGCGCTGATCGCGAAGCTCGAACGCCGCGAGGCGCCCTTCGATGGTCGCTACACGGACTTCAGGCCCGACCCGACGTGGGCGATGCCGACGAGCCCTGACCACTGGGACCACCCGCACACCGCTGGCCCCTGAGCCACGGCCGCCAGCTCGCGCGACAAGTGTGCGGACGAACGGTATTCGGGTGGACGGATAGGCCCGAGTTCGGCGACGATACCCAGATGCCTCCTGACGATCGAGTGGCTGCTGCGCGCCCGGATCTGGAGACCGAACAAGCGCACCTGGAACGGTCCCGGCAGGCGCTGGCGAGAATGCGGGAACGCACGGCGTCGATGTCGGCGTCGGCCGGTGACCGGTTCAGTGGGGAGTACCTGAAGTTCACGCTGTACAAACGGATGAAGGCGCTCGAGGACGACCCCGAGGTGCCGCTCTTCTTCGGCCGGCTCGACTACGGGTCATCGCACGAGGCAGCGGATGAGCGCTTCTACATCGGCCGCCGGCATGTGACTGATGAGCGCGGGGAGCCGATGATCGTCGACTGGCGGGCACCGATCTCCCGACCGTTCTACCGGGCCAGTCGCACCGATCCCATGGGCCTGCGGCTGCGCAGGCGCTTCGGATTCCAGCACGGCGTGGTCACCGCGTTCGAGGACGAGGTCCTTGGTACGGCGCCCTCGACCGCCCTCGAGAGCGGCCCCAGCGAGACGGCCCCCAGCGCCATCCTCGAGGCCGAGATAGAAAGGCCGCGGTTGGGTCCGATGCGCGACATCGTTGCCACCATCCAGCCGGAGCAGGACGACATTGTCCGGGCCGATCTCACTATCAGCGTGTGCGTCCAGGGAGCGCCCGGCACGGGCAAGACAGCGGTTGGCCTGCACCGGGCGGCGTACCTGCTCTATGCGCACCGCGACCGGCTCAGCCGGCAGGGGGTGCTCGTCGTCGGCCCCAACGCGTCGTTCCTGCGCTACATCGGCGACGTGCTGCCCGCGCTCGGCGAGATCGACGCTCGGCAGACCACCGTTGAGGAGCTCGTCGCGCATGTGCCGGTGACGGCTGCCGACGACGTGCTGACAGCACGCGTCAAGGGCGACGCCCGGATGGCCGAGGTGATTCACCGAGCACTCTGGTCGTCGATCCGCCCGGCCGCGGACGCGCTGGTTGTCCCCTCCGGGGCACGGCGGTGGCGGGTCCCGGCGTACCAGGCGGACGAGATCGTCGCGCAGCTCCGCGATCGCGGTGTCCGGTACGCCGCCGGGCGGGCGATGCTTCCGCAGCGCCTTGCCTCGGCCATCTTGGTCAAGATGGAGCTGTCCGGCGACTCCCCCGACGACCGCGTGCAGAACTCCGTGGCGCGCAGCCGACCCGTCAAGCAGTACGTCGATGCGCTGTGGCCAGCGGTGGACGACCGTCGCCTGGTCCGCCGCCTGCTCAGCGAACCGGCGTTCCTCGAACAATCCTCAGCGGGCCTGCTGACCGACGCCGAGCGGGCCGCTGTGGCGCCGGTGCCGGCACGTGCTGGCGGGGCTCGAGCCAAGTGGTCACTGCACGATGCGGTGCTGGTAGACGAGGCGCGCGACCTGCTCGAGCGGACGCCGAGTCTTGGCCACGTCGTGCTCGACGAGGCGCAGGACCTGTCGCCGATGATGCTGCGCTGCGTCGGGAGGCACTGCTCGACCGGGTCGGTCACCGTGCTCGGCGACGTCGCCCAGGCGACCACGCCGTGGGGGGTCAAGCGGTGGGACAACGCGCTGGCGCACCTGGGCAAGGACGACGCGCACATCGAGGAGCTGACGCTGGGGTTCCGGGTACCGGGCGATGTCATCGACTACGCGACTCGGCTGCTGCCGGTCATCGCTCCCGGACTGACCCGGCCAACCTCGGTACGGCGAGCGACGGGCGAGCTGCAGATCGTGTCGCACGGCCGCCCACTCCACGCCGCAACCGAAGCCGTGCAGAAGAGCCTTGCCGAGCCGGGGTCGATCGGCATGATCGTGCCCGACGGGCTGGTGCGACAGGCAGACGCTCAGCTGACCCGCGCGCAGGTCGACCACAGCGTGCTGGGGCGCGCGGACGACATCGAGGCCAGCGTCGACGTCGTACCCGCGACGCTGGCCAAGGGGCTGGAGTTCGACACGGTGGTCCTCGTCGAACCCGCCGACATCGCCGCGGCCGAGGCGGACGCCCTCACCGGGCTACGCCGCCTCTACGTCTGCCTCACCCGGGCCGTGACATCGCTGGTCATCGTGCACGCCAAACCCCTGCCTGCTCCGCTCTGATCGGCCCTAGCCGAAGACGCCGCCGGCGTTGAGGCCCCGCTGGTCCTGCTTCAAGGCGGTGTCGATCCCGAGGGCGGAGGCAACCACCAGGCTGTGCAGCGGCTGAGGAAGCGGCTCGTGAATCTGGACGACGTAGTTGTCGGCCTGGGTGAACATCGTCTTCGCCAGCCCCTCCCACGTCTTGGTGATCCGGGCGACCTCCCGTCCGGACGCGTCCTGGACGTTGAAGTTCCAGGCCCGCCAGTTCTCGCCGTTCAACGACCCGACCTGCTGCCCGCCCGCCTCCAACGAGAACCGGATCTTGCCGATGACGTTCTGCTGCACGATCTGACCGAGCTCTTGGCCGTTGCCCGCCTCGACGATGAGCCGCGACCTCATGAACTTGCGCGGCCGGGTCAGGGCCAGCACTACACGGCCGGAGCTGTCGACCACCTGATACTTGTGCGTCATGAACTGGTCGACGTCGGCGACGAAGCGCATGACCTTCTTCGCCGCGCTCTGGCCGACCTGGCGCACCGCGCCGATCTGGCGGCCCGCCTGGTCATAGACCGCGAACTCCTGGTTGATCTCGATCAGCTTCGCCTTCTGGTTGACGACCAGGACCGGCTCGGTGAACAGCGATCCGCCGCCTTGAAATCCCGCCGTCTGCGCCCCTGCCTTGGCGACGTCGCGTTGGATCTTCTCCGTCGCCCGGTTCACCGTCGGCACGCGCGCATCGCCGCCCGGTGGGTCCACGGCCTGGCGCCCATGGCTGGCCACGTGGTCGGTCCAGGTGGTCCCGTCGAAGTACCGGTGTTCGTGACGGCCCCAGGGGTCGGGGTACCAGTTCGGCGGGTAGGCGGTCGTCTCGGTCATGTGCCCAACAGTAGTCAACCGGACAGTGCTGGCTCGTCGAGCACAAGAGAGAGGCGGGTCGCGTCGAGGCGCGCCTGGACGCCGAGCGGGACCGTGACGCTGCTGTCGGTATGCCCGAAGTCCAGTCCAGCAACGATCGGTACGCCGAGTGGGCGGAGCCGGTCGGCCAGCACCGCCTCGACCAGCGCGGCGTCCCCGCACTCGGTGAACGCTCCGAGCACCACACCCGTGGCGCCGTCGAACCACCCGGCCCGCAGCAGCTGGGTCAGCATCCGGTCGATGCGGTACGGCGTCTCGAGCACGTCCTCGAGCAGCACGATGGCGTTCTCGGGCGGGCGCCAACCCGGCGTACCGACCTGTGAAGCAAGCAGGGCAAGGTTCCCTCCGACCAGCACCCCCACCGACCGCCCGGGCGTCACGGTGACCGCCGAGCTGCCGGCTAGCAGGTCCGTAACCGACTCCGGCTCCATCAGCAGCATCCGCAGCGCCTCTGCACTGTCCTCGGTTGCGCTGCCGAGCGAGGTGACGACGTGCGAGTGCAGGGTCACCAGCCCGAGCCGGGCCGCGACGGTCTGGTGCAGGGCGGTGCCGTCGGAGAACCCGACCAGCACCTTGGGACCGGCCGCCGCCAGCAGATCCCAGTCGAGTAGCTCGAGGAGGCGCGCGGTCCCATATCCGCCGCGGGCGAGCATCACCGCGGCGACCTCAGGGCCGGTCCACGCCGCCGTGAAGTCCGCCGCCCGGTCGGCGTCAATGCCAGCGAGGTAGGGCAGCCGCGGGTCGACGTCGAGTACGTGCGCGCTTACCTCGACGTCAAAGCCCCAGCTCTGCAGGCGGGCCACGCCGGCCTCTAGTCGCAGCGGCGGCACCACCCCGGCGGTGGCGACGACAGCGACCCGGTCACCGGAAGCCAGCCGGGACGGCCGCAGCAGCGCCGATCGCGGCGAGTCCCCCTCAAGCGAGCACGTGCCCGCCCTATCCAGCGTCGGCCGCCTGCCGGGTCACTCGGCCGACGGAGTCGTCGAGCAGCAGCCGCCACGAGCGCACGAACCCGTCGTCGACGTACGACTTCGCCCAGGAACCCCCCGGTCGCACCGCGCTGCCGAGGTGCAGCATGTGCACGCCAGCCCGCGCCAGCCACGGCACGTGCTCCGGTCGCACACCGTCCGAAGCCATCGCGACCGCAGCGAACTCCGGGTCAGCCGCCGCCATCTCGACGAGGTCGTCGAAACCGGTGTGCATGCCCAGCGCTGCCCCCGAGGTGTGTACGGCGTCCAAGCCCGGCAGCGACCGGACAGCCCGCCACGCCGTACGCGCCTGCAGGGCCGAGTCGAAGGTCCGGTCGAACGTCCACGGCACCCCGATCAGCGCGTCGGCGAGCTCGCCGCACACCTCGACGTCGACGTCGAGGTCGGCGGTCAGGAAGCCGAAGGCGAATCCCTCGACGCCGACCGAGAGGTAGTCGCTGACCAGGCCGCGAAGGCGGGCGAACTCCCCGCCCATGGTGGAGAAGCCGGGAGACAGCCGCAGCGTCACGCGCACGGGCAGCGCCGTCGCCCGCACGATCGCGCTGACCGCACCCGGCTCGACCGAGCGCGCCTGGTCGCCGTCGACCACACAGACGTGCAGCCGATCAGCACCGCCGGCTTCGGCCCGCTCGGCGTCGGTGGGGTGCAGGGCCACCACCTCGATGAGCGCCCGACTGCGCGGGTCCGTTGTCACGGGCTCAAGCCTGCCAGGATGGAGGGCATGTCGACGGGAGACCCGCTGCTAGCCGCGCGAGCGCGTGTGCTGAACGACCTCGCCGCCCACGGCCTCGCTGACGCGCACACCGTGTCAGTTGTCGAGGACTGCCTGGCTAGGCGTCGCTGGTGGCTGGCTCAGTGGCAGCAAGGCGCGGCGTACGTCGACGGGCTGGTCGCCCAGGACGTGCAGGACGCGCTCTTCGACGAGTCGCGCCGCTGGCCGCTGTGCATCGGCTGCGCCAACCCTGTCGAGCACAGCCTGTCGATCGAGCCGGAGCTCGGCCCCGACCCGCACTGGGTGTGCTCGGAGTCGGGCACTGTGGTTGCCGCCTTGGGCCGGCTGGCTACCGTCGCCCCACCAGCCTCCTGACGACAAGCACCGCCAGCACCGCCAGCACCGCGGGCGCATAACGGCGCGCCAGGATTGGAACGACCGCGGAGCCGAGGTCGAGCTGGGCCACGTCAGCCTCGTCGCTTGCAGCGGCTGGCTCGGGCTGGTCGGCGGCCTCGACGGAAGTGGCCGACCCCAGCTGGTCCTCCACACAGGCGCTGAACTGGGCGAGCAACCGGTCACTGACGTCCTGCATCACGCCGCGGCCGAACTGAGCCGGTCGGCCCGTGATGGTGAGATCGGTCTTGACCTCGACAGCGGTCGTGCCCTCGTCGGTGGTGGTGAGCTGCGCCGTGACCGCCGCGGCGGCGGTCCCGTTGCCTCGCTTGTCCTTGCCCTTCGCCTTGACCACCGCCCGCTTGGCATCGAGGTCGCGTTCGACGAAGTGCCCAGAGCCGGTGTACTGCAACGAGATCGGCCCCAGCTTCACCTTGCACAACCCTTCGAACCGCTCACCGTCGTACGACGTCAGCGCCGCTCCAGGGAAGCAGGGCGCGATCCGCTCGAGGTCGTTGAACACCGACCACGCCTCCTCGATCGGCACCGACACGGTGAAACGGTGCGTCAGTTCCATCAGGTGGGGACCCCTTGCCGCAGTACGACGGTGAAAGCTCAGTTGGCAGCCGCGGCCAGCACCGCGCGGCCAGTCAACACGTTGGCCAGGTGGCGACGATACGACGCGTCACCGTTGGTGTCGGTCGGCGGGTTCGTCCCCTCCGCCGCTGAGCTCGCTGCCTGCTTCACCGTGTCACCGGCGGCAGCCCTCCCCAGCAGCGCCTGCTCGACCCCGGTCGCCCGGATCGGCGTCGCCCCCATGTTGGTGAGGGCCACCTTGGCCGCAGAGATCGATCCGCCGTCCACCTTGACCGTAGCGGCGACGGCCACAATGGACCACTGCTGCGCTACCCGGGTGAACTTCTCGTAGTGCGCCCCCCAACCGGTGTGCTTGGGTATCCGCACCTTCGTGAGGATCTCCCGGTCGCCGACGGCGGTGGCGAACATGTCGTGGAAGAAGTTCGCCGCAGGGACCGTCCGCTCACCATCGGCGCCGGCGATGACCAGCTCGGCGTCCAGCGCCAGGATCGGGGCCGGCAGGTCACCAGCCGGGTCGGCGTGGACCAGCGAACCCCCAAGCGTGCCCCGGTGTCGGACCTGCGGGTCGGCAACCGCCTCGGTCGCCTTCGCCAGCACTCCCGCATGCTCCTTGACGAGGTCGCTGTCGGCCACCTCCGCATGGGTGGTCATCGCTCCGATGACCAGGGCGTCCCCCTCGTCGGTGATCCCACGCAGCTCGGGAATCCGGCCGATGTCCACGAGCAGTGTGGGGGCGGCCAGCCGGAGTCGCAACACCGGGATCAGGCTCTGGCCGCCGGCCAGCACCTTGATCTCCTCGCTGTCGGACCCGAGCGCGCTGACGGCATCCGCGACGGAGCTAGGAGCGGTGTAGTCGAACGCTACGGGAATCATCCGAGCCCTCCGTGGTCAGCCGCTGCACGGCCAGCATCTTCGCCGCTGAGCTGCGCGTTGTGCGAGGGGTCGGCGTCGTCGGCGACATACGTCTTCTCGGTCGGTGTGTCCGCCCCGGAAGAGCTCCCATCGCCGTCGAGATGTTGGAGCGCCGACCACACCCTGTGCGGTGAGCACGGCATCTCGATGTCGCGGACTCCAAGGTGACGCAGCGCGTCGACGACGGCATTGACGACCGCTGGCGTCGACGCGATCGTGCCCGCCTCGCCAACTCCTTTGACCCCCAGCGCGTTCGTCGACGACGGCGACTCCGTGCGGTCGGTGGTGAAGTGCGGCAGGTCGGCGGCACTCGGGACGAGATAGTCGACGAAGGACCCGGTCACGAGCGTCCCCGAGTCGTCGTAGACCGCCTCCTCCCACAGCGCCTGTGCGATGCCCTGGACGAGTCCTCCGTGCACCTGCCCCTCGACGATGAGCGGGTTGACGACCTTGCCAATGTCGTCGACGCAGACATAGCTACGGATCTTCGTCTCTCCTGTCTCGGTGTCGACTTCGACGGCGCACAGATGCGTGCCGTGCGGGAACGAGAAGTTCTCCGGGTCGAACGTGGCCTCGGCGTCGAGGGACGGCTCGACTCCGTCGGGCATGTTATGCGCGGCGAACACGGCGAGTGCGAGATCGCCGATCCCGATGCTCGAGTCGGTCCCCCTGACGTTGAACTTGCCGCCCGTGAACTCCAGGTCGTCGGCGTTCGCCTCGAGGAGGTGCGCGGCGATCGGCCGTGCCTTCTCGATCACCTTGTCGGCCGCCGCCACCACCGCCATGCCGCCGACCGTCAGGGAGCGCGAACCGTACGTGTCCAGGCCACGGGCCGAAATCTGGGTGTCTCCATGCAGCACCTCGACGTCGTCGAACGCCACCCCGAGGCGGTCGGCCACGATCTGGCTCCAGGCGGTCTCGTGTCCTTGGCCGTGGCCACTCGACCCGGTGATGACCTCGACCTTCCCGCTCGGCAGCATCCGGATCGACGCGTGCTCCCAGCCGCCTGCGCCGTACGACAAAGCACCAAGAACCCGGGAGGGAGCAAGGCCGCACATCTCCGTGAACGTCGAGACGCCGATCCCGAGCTGCACGGGGTCACCGCTCTCGCGGCGCTCGCGCTGCTCGGCGCGCAGGGCGTCGTACCCGAAGAGCTCCTTGGCGCGGGCAGTCGCGGCCTCGTAGTTGCCGGTGTCGTACTCGAGCCCCGCGACGGTGGAGAACGGGAACTCCTCGTGCTTGATCCAGTTGCGCTCGCGGATCTCCAGCGGGTCGACCCCGATCTCGACGGCGAGCTCGTCCATCAACCGTTCGATGGCGAACGTCGCCTCGGGTCGTCCGGCGCCGCGGTAGGCGTCCGTCCAGTTCTTGTTGGTGAAGATGTTGCGGCACTCGAACCGGTACGCCGGGAACTTGTAGATCGCGTTGTACATGAACGCGCCGAGGATCGGGACACCCGGTGTGACCAACCCCAGGTAGGCACCCATGTCGGCCAGCAGGTCCACCTTCAGCCCGGTGACGATGCCGTCCCGAGTCGCCGACAGCGTCAGCGTCTGGATCTGGTCGCGGCCATGATGGCCGGCGAGCAGGGACTCGCTGCGGGTCTCGGTGTACTTGCAGGGCTTGCCGAGACGCCGCGACACAACGAGGGTGATGACCTCCTCTGGGGTCACCTGCAGCTTCCCACCGAAGCCACCACCCACGTCGGGGGCAATGACGCGAAGCTTGGACTCAGAGATACCGCAGGTCAGCGCCAGCATCAGCTTCAGAATGTGCGGGATCTGGGTGGCCGACCACAGGGTCGTCTGCTCGCCGGTGGGATCGCACACCACCGAACGCGGCTCCATGAACGCCGGTATCAGCCGCTGCTGGCGGAAGGTGCGCTCGACCAGGACCTCGGCGTCTCGGATCGCGTCCTCGACGTTGCCACCGGTCCCCGCCTCCGCCGAGTCGAACACCCACGTGGCGGACACGTTGGTGCCGAGGTCTGGATGCGTGAGGTTCCCACCTTCAGCCGCAGCCGCCATCTCGACAACGACGGGCAGCTCGTCGTACTCCAGGTCCACGAGCTCGACGGCGTCCTTGGCTGCGACGGCCGATCGGGCCACGATGCACGCCACGATCTCGCCGGCGAAGTTCACGGTGTCGACGGCGATGGAGGGGTGTGGCGGAGCCTTCTGGTCCGCGGTGATCGGCCACGCGCACGGGAGGCTGCCCTGCTCGTCCCCGAGGTCCGCGCCGGTGAAGACGGCGACGACGCCCGGTGAGCTCTTGGCGGCCTCGACGTCGATCGAGGTGATCGTCGCGTGCGCCATCGGGCTGCGCACCATCGCCAGGTGCAGCATTCCCGGCAAGGAGATGTTGTCGGTCCACCGGGTGCGTCCGGTGACGAGCCTGCCGTCCTCCTTGCGACGCCGGGGGCTCCCGACCTCGGTGACGGGTCGTTCCTCGGTGACTGTCATAGCGTTCCTCCTGCCGTGCCGATCCGCACCGGTGCCGACTCGGCGGCGGCCAGCACGGCCTTGACGATGTTCTGGTAGCCCGTGCAGCGGCACAGGTTTCCTTCGAGACCGTGGCGGACCTCCTCCTCCGTCGGAGACGGGTTGTCCCTGAGGAGGTCGATGCTCTGCATGACCATGCCGGGGGTGCAGAAGCCGCACTGCAGCGCGTGGTTCTCGTGGAACGCCTGCTGCATCGGGTGCAGCTCGCCGTCCTTGGCCAGGCCTTCGATCGTTGTCACCTCGTGCCCGTCGGCTTGCACCGCGAGAACCGTGCACGACTTGACGCTCGTGCCGTCGAGGTGCACGGTGCAGGACCCGCAGTTGCTGGTGTCGCAGCCGACGACCGTCCCCGTCTTACCCACCTGGTCACGGAGGTAGTGGACGAGGAGTGTGCGGGGTTCGACGGCGTCGGCGTACTCCACACCGTCGACCTTGATGCTTATCTGAGCCATCGGCCATCCTTCGAAAGAGGTGTCCCGAGAGCCGACGGCAGCAGCGCGACGGGAACGGGAAGGTCTTGTAGGTCACAGACAACCTGCTGGCCGAGACCAGCACAAGACCCCCTGGCCATTTAGTCGAAGTCAGGTGTCATGGTGGATGGGACCGCCTACCTGCGCGAGCCGGTCGCCCCGGCCGCCCCACCGCAACGCAATGATCTCGGCAGCGATACTCACCGCCGTCTCCTCCGGTGTGCGGGCGCCGAGGTCGAGACCGATCGGGCTCGAGAGCCGGGACAGCTCCTGCCCCGTCAACCCCGCCTCCTTGAGGCGCTGCATCCGATCGTCGTGGGTACGGCGGGACCCCATCGCGCCGATGTAGGCGACGTCGGGGATCCGCAGCGCGACCTCCAGGACCGGTACGTCGAACTTCGGGTCGTGCGTGAGAACGCAGAGCACCGTGCGACCGTCGATCCGCCCGGCGGCGACCTCTGCTGCCAGATACTTGTTCGGCCTGGAGACGACGACCTCGTCGGCCTCCGGGAAGCGGGCCGCCGTGGCGAACACCGGCCGGGCGTCGCACACGGTGACTCGGTAGCCCAGGAACGAGCCGATGCGAGCCACCGCCGCAGCGAAGTCGATGGCGCCGAACACCAGCATCCGGGGCCTCGGAGCGTACGACGATACGAACACCGCCATGCCCTCGCCGCGCCGTTGGCCGTCGGGGCCATAGTGAAGCGTCTCGCTGCGGCCGGCGGCAAGCAACCCCCTCGCGTCGGCGGTCACGGCGTCATCGGCGCGGCTGGAGCCGAGGGACCCGGTCACCGGCACCGCCGAGTCTGGAGGCCGGATGACCAGGCGGCGTCCCACTCGGTCTGCGTCGTGGTGGGCGACGACGGTCGCGACAGCGACAGGTTGCCCCGACTCGATGTCGGCAGCCACGTCTGCCAGCTCGGGGAAGGTCTGTTGGTCCACCACGTCGACGAAGATGTCGATGATGCCCCCACAGGTGAGGCCGACGGCGAACGCGTCGTCGTCGCTGACGCCGTACCGCTGCAGGACCGGCCGCCGATCCTCGATCACCTGCTGGGCCAGCTCGTATACGGCTCCCTCGACGCAACCGCCGGAGACCGAGCCGACGGCCTCGCCGCCGGGACCGACGAGCATGGCGGCACCCGGCGCTCGGGGGGCGGAGGAGAACGTGGCAATGACCGTGCCCATGCCGACGGCCTCCCCCCGCTGCCACCACGGGAGGAGCCGGTGCAGCACGTCACGCATCTGCCACCACTCTCAGCGCCTGCTCGAACGTGGCCAGGCTGTGCCCGGCGATGAAGTGGTCGACCGACGGCAGCGCCGCGACGATTCCCGACTGGACCGGCAGATAGCCGAGCTTCCCCTGGTGCGGGTTGACCCAGACCACCCGATGCGCCAACCGGTGCAGCCGGCGCATCTGCGCTCCGAGCTGGGCGCTGTCGCCGCGTTCCCAGCCGTCACTCATGACCACGATCACCGCCCCACGGGCGAGGCCACGCTGGCCCCATCGGTCAAGGAACGCCTGCAGCGACTCCCCGAGGCGCGTTCCCCCCGACCAGTCGGGCACGGCCTCTCCAGCCGCCTGGAGGGCTTGCTCGCCAGCTCTCAGACGCATAGCTGGAGTCACCCGCGTCAGCCGAGTTCCCACCGTGAACACCTCGGTGCGGCCCGGGTTGCCGTGTGTCACGACGTGCGCCCACCGCAACAGGCTGTCGGCGTACGGAGCCATCGACCCGGAGACGTCGACGAGTACGACGACGCGGCGAGCTCGGCGGCTGCGCGCGCGTCTGCGCAGCTGCGCCGGCTCCCCTCCTCGTCTCAGCTCCTCACGCAGCGTGCGGCGTACGTCGACCTCTCCGCGTCGGGCCGGCGCCCGCCGAGCCGACCGCCGAAGCGGCGGTCGCGCTCGCAGCCCGGCGAAGAGCCGGGCGACGGCAGCGCGCTCCATCGGGCTGAGCGACGCCAGGTCTCGATGCCGGAGGACCTCCACGGCGCTTGCCGCCGCCCGCACGACGGCGCTGCCGTCGGCCTCCTCGCCGTCCTCGCCACTCTCGAGGTCAGCCTCGGCGACTCGTCGGGTGGTCGCGGCGGGTTGGGCCGGCGACGGAGGCCGAGCGTCGAACCACGCCGCGAACACCGAGTCGTAGCGGGAGAAGTCGTCGGACCCTGCGCACAGGGTGGCCCGCCCCGCCCAGTAGACCCCGGCTCGGCGGTCGGCGCCAACAGCGGCGCAGCCGCGCAGGAACGCCTGAGTGCGGTCGGCGGTGACCGGCAGGCCACCAGCCCGCAGCGCGGCAGCGAAGCCGGCCAGCACCTCGTCGGCATCGTGTCGGGCGACGGCAGTCATGGGCTCAGGATCCCGCTGAGCGCGGCGCGCACCCGTTCGGTGTCCTCGCGGTACTTCAGCACCGACCCGAGCGTCGCCGCGGCGGTGCCGAGGTCGAGCTCGGTGGCGCCCAATGCCTGCAGCGCCCGCGCCCAGTCCAACGTCTCGGCGACCCCCGGCGGCTTGACCAGGTCGTCGCGCTGCCGCAGCCGCGCCGTGGCCCAGGCCACCTGCTCGGCGAGCAGCGGGGGTACGTCGGGCAGCCTCCGTCGTACGATCTCGATCTCTCTGTCGAGGTCGGGGTGCTCGACCCAGTGGTAGAGACAGCGGCGCTTGAGCGCGTCGTGCACTTCGCGGGTGCGGTTCGAGGTGAGGACGACGATCGGTGGGGTCGAGGCGGCCACCGTGCCGTACTCGGGAATCGTCACCGCCGATGTCGACAGCACCTCGAGCAGGAACGCCTCGAACTCGTCGTCGGCGCGGTCGATCTCGTCGATGAGCAGCACCACCGGGGTCTCGCGCAGCGCCTGCAGGATCGGGCGGGCCAGCAGGAACCGCTCGTCGAACAGCGACTTCTCGACCTCGGCCTGATCCACCTCGGCATCGCCGCGGGTCGCCTCGACAGTGCGCAGGTGCAGGATCTGGCGGGCGAAGTCCCAGTCGTACAGCGCCTGGCTGGCGTCGATGCCCTCATGGCACTGCAGCCGGATCAGGCGCAGATCGAGCGCCTCGGCCAGCGCCTCGGCGAGCGCCGTCTTTCCGGCACCTGGCTCGCCTTCGAGCAGGAGCGGGCGGCCCATGGCCAGCGCGAGGTACCCGACGGTAGCCAGCCCCTCGTCGCTGAGGTAACCAGTCTCCGCGAGCAGATCGGCGAGCTCAGGTGGCGAGGAGACGGTGTGCACCCAGACAGGATTCCGCATCGCGCGGCATTACCCAAAGGCGCCGCGGCGCCAGATCTCGAACGCCTCGGGGGTGTCGATGTCGACGCCCGACCCGATGTCGCCGCACTCGACAAGGTCGACGTCAGCCGAACGCAGATACTCGCGTGCCCCGCGGTCCCCCGCCGACACATCGAGTACGCCGGGCCAGTGCTCGCGGCCGATCAGGACCGGATGGCCCGGCACACCGCCGTACCCCGCCCTAGCCAAGGCGTTGGGGGCCTTCCGGGCGACGACGCGGCGTACGACCTCATCGCCCACGCCCGGCGTGTCGACAAGCATGACGACCACCGCGTCGGCGTCTGGCGAATGCAGGCGGACCGCCTCGAGGCCGGCCCGCAGCGACGCCCCCATCCCCTCCTGCCAGTCCAGCGCCAAGACGGTGCGACAGCCGGCGGGCATGGCCGCCTCGAGGGCAGCCGCCTCGGAGCCGACAACGGCGTACACCTCGGCGACCCCACCGCCGCGCAGCGCAGCCACGGAACGCTGGAGCCAGGTGCGCCCGCGCTCGTCTGTCACCAGCGCCTTCGGCGTACCGAGGTCCAGCCGCCGTCCGGCCCCTGCCGCCAGCACCACCCCCACCACCTGCCGACGATTTTGCCGAGACGTCACCAAGGGCCCAAGCCTGTGGGCGCGGCCGCTGGCTCCCTGGCGACTGACTCCATGTCGCGCATCGCGCGCAACACGTTGCCGTGGCCGAGCTGCGCCAGCTCAGCAGTCGACCAGCGGCGCTGGCGCAGCGTATCGAGCAGCAGCGGGTAGCTCGCCACGTCGGCCATCCCCACGGGGAAGAAGGTGGCCCCGTCATAGTCGCCACCGATTCCGACGGCATCGAGGCCGGCCACCGTACGCACATGCTCGACGTGGTCAGCGACGTCATCCACCGTGCACGGCGGTGGCGGATCGACGCGGCTGCGTTCGGCGATGACCTGCTCGACGCTGGACAACCGGCGCGGGTCACCGCCGCGCTGGTCAACCGTGCGCAGGCACTCGGCGTACCAGTCAGCGACCGGCTGCGACACGAACATCGGCACGAACGTCACCATGCACACACCACCGTTGTCGCGAAGTTCAGCGAGTACGTCGTCTGGCACGTTGCGGTTGATGTCGCACAGCTCCCGTGCGCAGCTGTGGCTGAAGATCACGGGAGCGGCGGTGGTAGCCAACGCGTCGCGCATCACCTCAGCCGAGACGTGGCTCAAGTCGACGAACATGCCGAGGTGGTTCATCTCGCGCACCACCTCGCGGCCGAAGTCGGTGAGCCCGCCGACGGCGGGGATGTCGGTCGCGGAGTCGGCCCACGGCACGTTCTCGTTGTGGGTCAGCGTCAGGTAGCGCACGCCGAGGGCATGCATCATGCGGAGCGTGCCGAGCGAGCAGTTAATGGAGTGACCGCCTTCCATGCCCAGCAGGCTGGCGATCTTCCCCGCCTCGACGGCGCTCCGCACCTCGGCCGACGTGGCGGCCAGCGCCAGGTCCTCGGGGTAACGGGCGACGAGGGAGCGAACGAAGTCAACCTGCTCCAGCGTCGCCGAGACAGCCGAGTCCCCGGTGAGTGAGCACGGCACGAACACCGACCAGAACTGGGCACCCACCCCTCCTCGGCGCAGCCGCGGCAGGTCGGTCTGCAGCCGCTCGGTGCCGTTGGCCAGGTCGATCGCGTCGAGGTCGTACCCGCACAGCTCGCGGACCGCCCAGGCGAGGTCGTTGTGCCCGTCGAAGATGTACGGCACCGGATCATCCACCCCAACATCTTCGCCCACTCCGGCCCAAAGGTCCGAGCTTGACGCTGTCGAGGCGGCGCGAAGCTCGGACCTTACGCGATAGTTGCGGGATGAGTGGTGAGAGTGTGAGTACCGAGCCGAGCGAGTTGGAGTCCGCGATCGTCGCCGCGGTCGACGACGACGCCATCCTGTCCGATCTGCGGGCGTTGGTAGCGATCCCGTCCGTCGACGGCACGACGGCCGAAGCGGAGGTGCAGCGGTGGTGCGCCCAGCGCCTCAGCGAGCGCGGCTGCTCCGTGGACACCTGGGACATCGACCTCGGCGAGCTGCGGACCGACCAGGACTTCCCCGGCATGGAGGTCGATCGCCGCACCGCCGTGGGCTGCGTCGGCGTGTTCGGCGATGCGACGCAGCAGCCGGCGCTCGCGCTCTACGGCCACACCGACGTCGTACCACCCGGCGACCTCGCCGCATGGCCGCACGGCGACCCGTTCACGCTGCACGTCGACGACGGGATCGCCTGGGGCCGCGGCGCGTGCGACATGAAGGGCGGTGTGGCGGCGATCCTGGGCGCGCTGGACGCCGTTCGCCGATCGGGCGGCGAGCTGCGGCGACCGGTGGCAGTGCACTGCGTCAGCGCCGAGGAGGACGGCGGCGTCGGCGCGTTCGCCACGCTGCGGCGGGGCCACACCGCGGACGTCTGCGTGAGCACCGAGCCGACTGACGGCCACATCATCCCCGCCAACGCAGGCTCGCTGACGTTCCGCCTGGAAGTCCCTGGCCGCGCCACCCACGGCTCGACTCGCACCCGCGGCGTCAGCGCGGTGGAGAAGTTCGAGCTGGTGCACCGCGCTCTGCGCGAGCTCGAGCGAAAGCGCAACGTTGGCGCCCCCGAACTCTTCGCCCATCTCGACCTGCCGTGGCCGCTGTCCATCGGCATCGTCCAGGCCGGGGACTGGGCCAGCACCGTGCCCGACCGGCTGGTCGCCGAGGGCAGGTACGGCGTGCGCGCCGATGAGTCCATCCCCGAGGCGATCACCGCCTTCGAGTCAGCTGTCGCGGAGACATGTGCCGCCGACGGCTGGCTCGCTGACCACCCCGTCGCAGTCTCCTGGCCGGGTGGCAGATTCGCCCCCGGCGCGATGCCCGAGGGACACCACCTGCTCGACGACGTACGCCGCGCGGTGACCGACGTACGAGCAAGAGAGCCGCGCGCGCTCGGCGGACCCTACGGATCCGACCTTCGCCACTACTCCGCTGCCGGCATCCCGACGGTGCAGTACGGGCCTGGCAGCGTCCGCTTTGCTCATGCCAGCGACGAGCACATCAAGCTTGTCGACCTCTTCGCGTGCGCCCGCGTCTACGCGGTCCTCATCACCCGCCTCTGCACTTGAGCAAGCCAGGCACGTCAAGAGGGAGGGGCCGGCGGGGACCCGAAGGGCCGTCAAAGAGCGCAGCGAAGGCCCGAGGGCCCTGCCAGCACCGACCGGAGGCAACGGCACCGCGGGGTCCGAGCAAGGAAACGGCCCCAACCAGGAACGCTGGTCGGGGCCGTTTCGCGTCAAGCCTTGGCTGGACTTGGTCAGAAGTCCATACCACCCATGCCGCCGTCGCCGCCTGGCATGGCGGGAGCGGCCTTCTCGGGCTTGTCGGCGATGACAGCCTCGGTGGTGAGGAACAACGCAGCGATCGAGGCGGCGTTCTCCAGCGCCGACCGCACCACCTTGGCGGGGTCGGGCACTCCGGCGGCCAGCATGTCGCCGTACTCACCGGTCGCGGCGTTGAGACCGTGTCCGGGCTCGAGGCCGCGGACCCGCTCCGCCACAACGCCACCCTCGAGGCCGGCGTTGATCGCGATCTGCTTCAGCGGTGCCGCTGTGGCGACCCGGACGATGTTGAGACCGGTGGCCTCGTCACCGTCGAGCTCCAGCTTCTCGAACGCGTTGGTCGCGGCCTGCAGCAGAGCAACGCCACCACCGGCAACGACGCCCTCCTCGACCGACGCCTTCGCGGCGCGTACGGCGTCCTCGATGCGGTGCTTGCGCTCCTTCAGCTCCACCTCGGTGGCGGCGCCGACCTTGATCACCGCAACACCGCCGGCCAGCTTGGCCAGCCGCTCCTGCAGCTTCTCGCGGTCGTAGTCGGAGTCGCTGTTCTCGATCTCGGCGCGGATCTGGTTGACCCGGCCAGCGATCTGGTCGGTGTCGCCGGAACCCTCGACGATCGTCGTCTCGTCCTTGGTGACCACGACCTTGCGGGCCTGGCCGAGCAGCTCCACGCCGGTGTTCTCCAGCTTGAGGCCGACCTCTTCGCTGATGACCTGGCCACCGGTGAGGATGGCGATGTCCTGCAGCATGGCCTTGCGCCGGTCACCGAAGCCGGGGGCCTTGACGGCCACTGACTTGAAGGTGCCGCGGATCTTGTTGACGACAAGCGTGGCAAGAGCCTCGCCCTCGACGTCCTCGGCGAGGATCAGCAGCGGCTTGCCCGACTGCATGACCTTCTCGAGGATCGGCAGCATGTCCTTGACCGCCGAGATCTTCGAGTTGACGACGAGCACGTACGGGTCGTCGAGCACGCTCTCCATGCGCTCGGCGTCGGTGACGAAGTACGGCGAGATGTAGCCCTTGTCGAAGCGCATACCCTCGGTGAGCTCGAGCTCGAGCCCGAAGGTGTTGCTCTCCTCGACGGTGATGACGCCTTCCTTGCCGACCTTGTCCATCGCCTCGGCGATGATCTCGCCGACGCTCACGTCACCGCCTGCCGACACCGCCGCGACCGAGGAGATCTGCTCCTTGGTCTCGACGTC
This sequence comes from Nocardioidaceae bacterium, assembly GCA_030447865.1. GTDB lineage: Bacteria > Actinomycetota > Actinomycetes > Propionibacteriales > Nocardioidaceae > JAUJOE01. The sequence continues at coordinate 1,044,651 of JAUJOD010000001.1, read as the reverse complement.
CTTGGCCAGGCTGCGCAGCTGCTCGCTGACGGCCTCGACCGCCTTCTCGATGCCGCGCTTGAGCGCCATCGGGTTCGCGCCGGCTGCGACGTTCCGCAGGCCCTCACGGACCATCGCTTGGGCGAGCACGGTCGCGGTCGTCGTACCGTCGCCGGCGACGTCGTCGGTCTTCTTGGCAACTTCCTTGACGAGTTCCGCGCCGATCTTCTCGTACGGGTCCTCGAGTTCGATTTCCTTGGCAATGGAGACACCGTCGTTGGTGATCGTGGGTGCGCCCCACTTCTTCTCGAGGACGACGTTGCGGCCCTTGGGGCCTAGTGTCACCTTGACGGCATCGGCGAGGGTGTTCATTCCCCGCTCGAGGCCGCGCCTGGCTTCCTCGTTGAACGCAATGAGCTTGGGCATGTACGCGAGTCCTCCCGCGCTTGAGTGTGGACTTTTCGATCGGTACGACGCCCGCGACGGACGGGTCGCACCTTGCCGCGATCCCTTCTCGCGGCAGGCAACGGCCCTCATCGAACCGATCGGCTGTCACTCTCGGGTCGAGAGTGCTAATCCATTCTTAGCACTCACCCCAACCGAGTGCAAGCCATGGCAACGCAGTGCCGAGCCCTCTACTTGGGGCTCCTCACGGGGCGCACCGGGCCACTCGTGATCACCTGGCCGTGGGAATCGCACAGCTCCGCAGTCGCGCCGCGGAGGTCGAAGTCGCCCTTCCACATCAGCACCGCCACCCCACCTTCTACACGGTCTTCCTGAACCCTGCCAAACGGATCAATCACCCGGATCGAGACGGCATCCGAGCGGCCGATCCATCCGCCGACCACGGCCGTAGATCCGCTCTCCAGTCCGCCGCCCCATCCTCCGCTTGTCTCCCAGATATCCTGACCGGTGCTGTCGCGAGCGGTTCCGAGAAACGAGCCCGTGGGCCTACATCGATCGTCAGCGCACCGGACACCGAACAGACCGCGGCGTTGGCGCCCTTGCCGGTCCTCAAAGCGAACGGCCAGTACGACGTCAGCTCCGAGCTGCTTTTCCCTGACCACCTCGAGGGAATCTTTCACTGGGTCGTGCTCGGTCAAGATCACGGATTGGACGAGACGGTGTGGATCGAACTGCACCCTCCACCTCCTATGGCTGGCCGGTAGAGCGGTAATCCAGCCTGCCAGTGGTGGAGTGTAACCGCCCTGCCGATCCCGCAATCGAAACAGTCCGGAGCCTGAGGCGTTCACCTCCCTTCACTACCGGAAAGCACCTTCACTAGGTGAGGGGACGGCCTCGCGCCGGCTTTGCACCTTTTGACCGGCCATCCAGACAGTGAAGGTGCAGTTCTCGCCGATGGCGGGCGGTTCTAGCGGTTGGTGCGGTTCCTCGCGGTTGTCGGCGGTTCTCGCGGGTGTCGGCGCGAGGCGGCTCAGCGCTCCCGTCTCAGCTCGGCGACGAGGGCCTTGATGAACCCCGCGACCCCTTCGGGGCCGTCGACCACGAGGTCAGCACGCTCGCAGAGCGCCGTCTGCTCGACCGATCCTGAGCACACCAGCAGACCAGCCAGACCCTCCTCACTCCGCAGCCGCTCGACCTCAGCAAACGCGGCGAGGTCGCCAAGGTCGTCGCCGGCGAATCCGACCGCGCGTGCGCCGGTCTCAACGACGAGGCCGCGCAACGCCCGCCCCTTGTCCGTCCCCGGCGGCCGCAGCTCGATCACGCGCCGACCGGGCTCAGCGACGAGACCACACACGGTGGCCAGCTCCCGAAGCGGGCCGGCGAGCCGCTCCAACGCCCGATCTGCATCGCCCAGCCGGCGAACGTGTACGGCGACCGACAAACCCTTGTCTTCCATGTCGGCGTCTGCGAGGTCCAAGCCGGCGAGCAAACCGGGCAGCTCAGCCCGAGCCCTGTCCAGCCCCGGCGGAGCCTCGGCCGTTTCAACCGTGCCGGTTGCGGCGTCCCACCGCTCCAGGCCGTAGTGGCCGAGCACGACGAGCCCCTCCAGCCCGCGCACGCCGTCGAGTGCGGCGAGCTCGACCGCCACCGCCGCCGGCCGGCCGGTGACCACGGCAACCCACCCGACGTACGACGCCAACTCCGCCAGCGCACCAATCGCCTCAGGACGTGGCACCGCCTGCGTGGGGTCGGGCACGATCGGAGCCAGGGTGCCGTCGTAGTCGAAGGCGAGGAGCGCCTGCGCCGGTTCGGTGCGGATCGCCGCCAGGCCGGCGCGACCCTCGGCAGTGGTCGGTTCGAGTGTCACAGGTCCAGACAGAACGTCGGCGCGAAGTCCTCATGGTAAATGGCCGAGCTCATGCTCAGCAGCCCCGCTTTGAGGGTGTAGGTGATGGTCTCGACGGTCCCGTCGACGGTGATCGAGTCGACAGTGAGCCGGTCCGCGATCGGCGTCCTGGTGACGAAGCTGGTGCCATCCCGCAGGTATCTCTCGCGGGCCTCCTTGTCATCGGCCGCCTCATCCGCGTCGGCGAAGAGCAAGCGGCTGGTCGTGGTCACCCCGTCACCGTCGGCCAGGACGAGCGAGGCGGTCGCCGTCGGAGTCGCCAATCCAGCGCCCTCCTGCCGAATCTTGTCAAGGAGCTCGGGCGATGGCCTGCTGCCCAGCAGTCGGCTGACGACGTCTGCGCAGAGCTCGCCACCTCTGGCTAGGTGCACGTACTCCGGGTCCTCGTCCGCGCCGAGGAGCTCACTGACGTCATCCGCTGCCTGCAGGGAATCGGAGTCTCCGGCGACCACGTCGAGTACCCGCTCGTAGTCGCCGGTGACCATCAGGTGTTCGTTGGGTAGGACCACCACCTCGGCGGTTAGCCCGACTGAGGTCGCGGGGTAGGCACCCCGCATCCGGGTCAGGGGGTCCAGCTCGGCGATGTTGACTTCGAGTAGTCGTCCCCCTTCGATCTCGGAGTCCCTCCAACCCGCGTCGACCATGTCGTCGGCAACCTGGTCGAGCTCGATGGCGGCGTCCATGCCGAACAGCTCGATGCCCGGGGACAGGGTCACCGAACCGAAGGCCACGGACGCCGACCAGTTGACGTCCAACGCCGTGAATGCCGCGCCTTGTTCGTTCATGATCGGCAGGTACTCGGTGAAGCGATTCTGGATGAACGGGTTGTCCACGGCTTTCTCCAGGTAGCGGTCGATCTGTGCCTCGTCCGCGCCGGTGTCCACGTCGTCGATCCCCAACCGTTGCTCTATCTCCTGCTGCGCTCGTATCTCGACCCGGGTAGCGTCGCTCGGGATATAGCCGAGCGCCTCCTGCGCGGTGGAAGACTCGGCAAGCGGATCAGCCGTGAACACCCACATCGCCGTGATGACGGCGGCCACGAGCAGCACGACTGCGGCGACAATGCCGACGGTGCGGCCGACCGGGCGAGAGCCGTTCGGCGAGCGGTCAGCGGGCGTGCCCGGGTCGGCCATCATCGCCTCTCAGGTTCGCTGCAAGCACCTGTCGGAACTCACGGTACGTCGTCAACCGGCCAGCGCCGCTTCAGATCGACGTGCACAACCGGCGAGCACTTCAGGCGGTGGTCAAGATGACCGTGAGCCGGTCGAACTGCATCGGCGCGACCGCGGGCATCAACCGTTGCACACCGAGCACCTTCGCGAGCTGCACCGCCTCGTCCTGCAGCTGTGGCGGGTAGTAGACGGTGTTGGCCGGGATGTTGCCATACCAGTTGTCGGTCGCCGCCACGCTCCATCCCGCGCTCTGCAGAACTGCCGCCTGTTGCGCGGCCAGGCCCGAGATGCCTGAGTTGTTGTAGACCTCGACAAGCACCTTGGGTACGGCGTCCGGCTGAGCCGGCGGCGGGTCTTTGCGCTTGTCCGGCGCGTCCTTGCGTTGCTGGGGTGCGTCCTTGCGATGGTGCGGCGCGTCGTTGCGTTGCTGTGGGGAGGCTTTGCGCTTGTGGAGCGTCTGCGCTGGCGCAACGGGCCTCGTCGGTCGTTGCGACGGTGCGGTGGAAGCAGGAGAAGAGGCAACCGGTGCGGCCGGCGAAGAGGTGGAAACCCCAGACGCCGGTGGGCTGGCGGCTGGCTCCTCCTTCAAGGCACTCGCCGAGACGGCCACGAGGCCGACACCGGCCGCGACGACGAAGGCAAGGCTCCCGACGCTGACGGCCGACGGCAATGCCATCGCGATCAGATCTCTATGCCGAGACGACGAGCAGACCGCAGCCGCTGCCGCGCCGAGCGCAGCCGGCGCAGCCGCTTGACGAGCAGCGGGTCGAACGCCAGGGCCTCCGGTCGGTCGATCAACGCGTTGAGCACCTGGTAGTAACGGGTTGCGGACATGCCGAACTGCTCGCGGATGGCCTGCTCCTTGGCGCCGGCGTACTTCCACCACAGCCGCTGGAACGCAAGAATCTGTTGGTCGCGCTCCGACAGGGCGGCATCGGTGGCCTCACCTGTTCGTGAGACGTTCGCAGCATCCACTTCGGTCGACTCCTGGCTGTGGCGCACTGGACTGATGGGCGGCGTCCACAGCCGCCCTAAGGCATCGTAGGTGACGAACTACATCGATGTCATTTGCCACCCACCTCTGCGCGCGTGTTTCGTGGCAGGGACGCGCACCACCCGCGACCGCCGTCCGGCCACCGAGAGGACGCCACCATGAAATCGATCCGATGGGGTTTGCTGTCCACCAGCGACATCGCCGCGACCTTCGCCACCGATCTCCGCCGTACGCCGGGCGCTGAACTCGCCGCGGTCGGGTCTCGGCAGTTGGAGTCCGCGCAGCGCTTCGCGCACGAACACGGCGTGGCCCGCGCGCACGGCAGCTACGAGGAGCTCGCTGCGGACCCCGACGTCGACGTCGTCTACGTCTCGACGCCGCACTCGATGCACCGTGACAACGTGCAGATGTGCTTCGACGCCGGCAAGCCCGTGCTCTGCGAGAAGGCGCTGACCCTCAACGCGGCCGACGCTGCCGAACTCGTTGCGACCGCGCGAAGCAAACGGCTGTTCTTCATGGAAGCCATGTGGATGCGGTGCAACCCCAACATCGTTGCCATGCGCGACATCGCCGCCACGGGGACGCTCGGAGACGTCACCGCTGTCGGGGCCGACTTCGGCTTCGTACCCGGCAAGCCGCCCGAGCACCGGCTGTTCGACCCGGCCTTCGGTGCCAGCGCCGTACTGGACATCGGGGTCTACGCAACGACGTTCGTCTGGCTGTTTCTGGGGCAGCCCCGCGCCGTACATTCGACCGGCGCGCTGTCGGAGCGTGGCATCGACGTGTCATGCGCAAGCGTCTTCACGTACGACGCGGGTGCAGCCACCGTTCACTGCACGATGACCGCCTTCACACCCGGCCGGGCGTACGTCGCCGGCAGCCGCGGCCGCATCGACGTCTCGCCGCCGTTCCACGCCCCGACCGAGTTCACCGTCACCGTGGACAGCGAGACCACGCCCCACGCCTACCCGGTGTCCGGGAGCGGGTACGTCCACGAGATCGAAGAGGTGCACCGGTGCCTGCGCGCAGGCGCTACCGAATCCGACCTGGTGCCGCTCGACGACACCGTCGCCATTATGGCGGTGCTCGACCAGATGCGCGCCCAGCTCGGCTCCACGCTGCCGGGCGACCCGACGTAAGCCGGCCACCCCCAGGCTCGGCGTCGCCGTGGTCCGAGCACGCCGTAGGCTGACCGGGTGGCCGACCAGCCGACCAGCTCCTTCGTCGTCCTCGCCAACCGGCTGCCCGTCGACCGGGTCACCGGAGCCGACGGCGAACCGGGCTGGCGGGCCTCCCCCGGCGGGCTGGTCACGGCTCTCCACCCCGTCCTTCGCGAGCACGACGGCGTGTGGATCGGGTGGCCGGGCGGCGAGCTCGACGACTACTCACCGTTCAAGGCCGACGGTTTGTCGCTTGTGCCCGTGGAGCTTTCGTCCCAAGAGGTCGAGCACTACTACGAGGGCATGTCGAACGGCACCCTGTGGCCGCTCTATCACGACGTCGTCGCCAAGCCGGCGTTCCACCGGGAATGGTGGGAGGCGTACGTCGAGGTGAACCAGCGGTTCGCTGACCTTGCCGCCGATGCCGCGGCGCAGGGCGCTGTGGTGTGGGTCCAGGACTATCAGCTGCAGTTGGTCCCGGCCATGCTGCGGGAGCGACGCCCGGACCTGCGGATCGGCTTCTTCCTCCACATCCCGTTCCCGCCCACCGAGCTGTTCCGGCAGATGCCATGGCGGGACCGGATCCTGGAAGGCCTCCTCGGCGCCGACCTGGTGGGGTTCCAACGGCCGGGTGGCGCCGCCAACTTCGTTCGGCTGGTGCGGTTGCGGTTCGGCCACAAGACCCACCGAGACAAGATCGTGCTGGCGGACGGCCGGGCCGTCGGGGCGCGCGCCTACCCCATCTCGATCGACTTCCACGGGCTGGAAGCACTAGCCAAGACCTCCGCGGTCATGGCACGTGCGGCTCAGATCCGCGACGAGCTCGGCGACCCGCCGCATGTGCTGCTCGGTGTCGACCGGCTCGACTACACCAAGGGGATCCGGCCCCGGCTGCGGGCCTTCGGTGAGCTCATCGCCGATGGTCGGATCAAGGTGGAGGATGCCGTCTTCGTCCAGGTGGCGTCGCCGAGCCGCGAACGCGTTGACCAGTACAAAGAGGTCCGTGCCGACATCGAGCGCTGGGTCGGCCGCATCAACGGCGACCTCGGCAGGATCGGCTATCAGCCGATCCACTACCTGCACAACTCGTTCCCGCGCAACGAGATGGCCGCGCTGTACCAGGCGGCCGACATCATGGTCGTCACCCCGTTCGCCGACGGGATGAACCTGGTGGCCAAGGAGTACGTCACGTGCCGCTACCACGACACCGGCGCCCTGGTGCTGTCGGAGTTCGCTGGGGCAGCGGACCAGCTCAGGCAGGCCTTCCTCGTCAACCCCTACGACATCAATGGTCTCAAGGACTCGATATGGGCGGCGATGCGTGCGGCGCCTCGCGACCTGTCCAGACGGATGCGGACGATGCGCCGACAGGTACGCGAGCACGACATCTCCGCCTGGGCGAGAGGGTTCCTCACCGACCTCGACGCGACCGACGAGCTCCGCCGCTCGGCGTAAGGGCTCGTCCGCACCCGCCCGGCCAGTGCACGGCGGAAAGCGGCCGACACGTCGCGCCACATCCGGCGAACCTGGCAGGTCACGAGTAGGCTGAGGCCACAGGATCGCGACTCGAAGTCCGCTGCTAGCTGCTCCAAGCCCCTGAAAAGGGTGGAGGCTCCGCAAAGTATGAGTTTGCGGAGCCTCCGTTTTGTCTCAGCGGTGACGTCTGAGACGACGAATCTTCCCACCTGGTCCATCCGCCCGTCACCGGACGGGACCGAAGCCAGTTTCCCGGCTCCGCGCCGTCGGGCCTAAACCCGCCGGTCGTGACCAGAGCTTCCGATCCGCCCCGGACTCCGTTTCCGAAGTCCGTAGGTAGATTTCTATCCTCCCGTCAACGCGACGCGCAAGACCTCGTCACCAGAAATATGCCTCGATTTTGAGGGCCTCGGCGTGTCCGCACTGACACGCCGGAGAGGCCAACGGGCGGCTGCAAACGGCCACCGCGTTGCGGCACAGTGAGATCCCATGACGCCCGCTCCGCTCGCTGACATCGTGTCTCCGGACTGGGCCACCGCCCTGCTGCCCGTCGCGTCGACGCTCAGCGGGCTTGGCCAGTTCCTGCGGTCGGAGGTCGCCGCCGGGCGGACTTTCCTGCCGCGCGGCGACCTCATCCTGCGGGCGTTCACCACCCCGTTGCAGTCGGTTCGGGTGCTGATCGTCGGTCAGGACCCGTATCCGACCCCCGGTCATGCAGTGGGCCTGGCGTTCTCGGTCGACCGGCGGGTGCGACCGCTCCCGCGGAGCTTGGCGAACATCTACCGGGAGCTCGAGGACGACGTGGGGGTACGGCCGCCGCCGCACGGAGACCTGTCGGCCTGGAGCGACCGCGGCGTGCTCCTGTTGAACAGGTCGCTGACGGTGCAGCCCGGACTTCCGGGCTCCCACCGCGGCCGGGGATGGGAGGAGTTCACCGACTCCGCGATCGCGGCTTTGGTTGACCGCGGCGGACCGTTGGTGGCGATCTTGTGGGGGCGCGACGCCCAGTCGTTGCGGCCCGCGCTGCGCGACGTAACGGTTATCGCCAGCCCGCACCCGTCGCCGCTGTCGGCAGCCCGAGGGTTCTTCGGGTCACGGCCGTTCAGTCGGGCCAACGCCCTGCTGGTTGAGCAGGGGGCAGAGCCGATCGACTGGTCGATCCCGCCCGAGTGACCTCCGTCCGTGCGCTAGCGACTCGGGGGACGACTCGCGCTCAGGGTTGGCGAGGGGGAAGCAACTGCCCGTCCGTGGTCCGCACGGGCGCATCCTCCAGTGGTACCGCGCCGGGGAGCTTCAGCTCCTGCGCCGACCGCAGCCGTAACCGGTGAGCTTCCTCGGCGGGGGTCGCTGCGCACGGGCCACTGAGACTCACCAGGACGACGGGGACGTCAACGTGCATGTCCACCCGCAGCGACAGGCCGTCCCTAGTGAGGTAGAGCGTCCATCGGTCGTTGCCGGGGACCCGGTGGATCCCGCCGGTTGCCCAGTCGTCGTTGCGGGGCTGCCAGCCGGCTGTCTCGAGCTTCGCGACGAGCTCCTCCGCATCGGCTTCGCTGCCCGCCTGCCCGACGAAGTAGTCCAGGCGCGCCTGCGCTGTGTAGCCAAGGGTGGCGTCAAGGAACGTGTCCGACTCGTCCGCCTCACAGGCCACGAAGCTGCCTGTGGCGAAACGTGGGGTGAGCGGTACGTCGGCAAGTTCCGCCGCCACTGACCGCAGCGCCGCTTCGAGATCGGAGACCCGGTAATCCGCTGGCTTGTCCAGCTGGCTGGGCGTCTCGGCCGGAGAACGAGCCGTGGCTGCGGGCGTCGCGGGGGACGTGGTGCCGGCGGTGTCGGACCGGGACGGGGCGTTGGCGAGTTCAGTGGCCGCGCCGTCACACCCTCCGACGACCGCGAGCACTAGCAGCCGTGCAACCCAGCGCAGGCCGCCGCGGGTGACCACCGAGGTGACCGGCGGCGCACCGCCGACAGGCTTCGTCACCGCCATCCATGCATTATCGATCCAGCCTCGGGCCGACCGGTCAGGACCGCACACCGCGGGGAGTCGCAGGCGTGGCAAGGTGGGGCCATGACAGAACTTCCCAGCGATGACGTGGATGTACAGGAGCAGTCTGAGCAGCTGAGCCAGGGCCAGCCTTACGACACGCTCGAGGACCGAGGGGTGGCGGACGTTCTCGACGAGGGGTTCTCGCCGCCCGAGAAGTGGTCGCCTGCGCAGAAGTTCGGCAACACCGCCGAGGAGATGCGCGAGGGCGAGACGCTCGACCTGCGGTTGGCCCAAGAGGAGCCTGACGTCGAGCCCGACCTCGACGGTGACCTGCTTGACGACGGCGAGGTCGGCGACCGCCGGGCTGGTCGGCTGGTTGACCCCGACGCGCGCATTGGCCTGGACACCGAGGACGACCTCGTCGGCTCCGACGTCGGCATCGACGGCGCCGGTGCCGGTGCGGAGGAGGCCGCCGTACACATCGTCGACGAGTCCGAGGCCGACCTGTAAAGCCGCCCGTCAGCTGAGATCGGGAGGCTGGATGGGTGACTGCTGGCTTCGGTCGGCGCCGGCCGGCTTGCGGTCACCGTCTGACGCGGCTGCATCGACACCGGCACCGGGGCTGCCCTCGGAGCTGTGCTGACCGGCGGGCTCCAGCCGGACGATGATCGACTTCGACGTCGGGCAGTTGCTGCCGATCGCTGTCGAGTCCAGCGGCACCAGCGGGTTGGTCTCGGGATAGTACGCCGCCGCGCACCCACGCGGGGTCTCGTACCGCACAACGCGGAAACCCTTCGCGCACCGCTCGCCGCCGTCGGTCCACTCGCTGACCAGGTCGACCAGCTGACCGTCGTACAGGCCGAGTGCGGCGATGTCGTCCGCGTGCACGAACACCACCCGGCGGCCGTTGGAGATGCCGCGGTAGCGGTCGTCCAGGCCGTAGATGGTGGTGTTGAACTGGTCGTGGCTGCGCAGCGTCTGCAGCAGCAGCCGGCCATCGGGCACGTGCAGCACGTCGAGCGGGCTGACCGAGAAGACCGCCGCCTGCTCCGGAGTTGGGAACGTCCGGGAGTCTCGCGGTCCGTGCGGCAGCACGAAGCCGCCCGGTCGGTCGATCTTCTCGGCGTACGCCGCGCAGTTCGGCACCACCCGCGCGATGCTTCGGCGGATGTTGGTGTAGTCGGCCTTGTAGTCCGTCCATGGGATGGCGTACCGGTCGCCGAGCACCGCCGGAGCCAGCGAGCAGACGATGTCGACCTCGGAGCGCAGATCGGGGCTCGCCGGTTCCAGCGGGCCGTGCGAGGAGTGCACCGCCGACATCGAGTCCTCGACCGTGACCCGCTGGCGGACCCCGCCGGTGAGGTCGCGTTCACTGCGGCCCAGCACCGGCAGGATGAGCGCGGTACGGCCGGTGACGACGTGCGACCGGTTGAGCTTGGTGGAGACGTGCACGGTCAGCTCGGCGTTGCGCATCGCCTCCTCGGTCACCACGGTGTCGGGCGTCGCGGAGACGAAGTTGCCGCCCATCGCCATGAAGAACTTCGCCTTGCCGTCGCGCAGTGCCCGGATCGAGTCAACGGTGTCGAGCCCGTGCGCACGCGGCGGGTCGAACCCGAACTCGTCTCGCAGCGAGTTGAGGAAGTGCTCGGGCGCTTGCTCCCAGATGCCCATGGTGCGGTCGCCCTGCACGTTGGAGTGCCCGCGCACCGGGCACAGGCCGGCCCCGGGCTTGCCGATGTTGCCCTGGGCCAGGGCGACGTTGACCATCTCCTTGATCATCGCGACGGAGTTGCGGTGCTGGGTGATGCCCATGGCCCAGCAGGTGATCGTCGCCTTCGAGGCGATGAACATGTCGGCGGCGGCCTCGATCTGGGCGCGGGTTAGGCCCGTCGCCGCCAGCACACCGTCCCAGTCGAGCTGGCGTAGGTGGGCGGCCCAGTCGGCAAAACCGGTGGTGTGCCGCTCGATGAACTCCAGGTCGAGCACCGTGCCCGGCTGACCAGCGGCCGCAGCGGCGTCCTCGGCAGCCAACAGCAGCGACCCGATCGCCTGGAACAGCGCGAAGTCGCCGTTGACCCTGATCGGCAGGTGCAGGTCGGCCAGCCCGGTGCCCATGCCCGACAGCCCGCGCGGCGTCTGCGGATTCTTGAAGCGCAGCAGCCCGGCCTCCGCGAGCGGGTTCACGGCGAGGATCTTCGCGCCGTTCTGCTTCGCGATCTCCAGCGCGCCGAGCATGCGGGGGTGGTTGGTGCCGGGGTTCTGGCCGCAGATCACGATCAGCTGCGCGTCGTACACGTCTTGCAGGCTGACCGTGCCCTTGCCGACGCCGATCGTCTCCGCCAGCGCCACCGAGGTGGACTCGTGGCACATGTTGGAGCAGTCCGGGAGGTTGTTGGTGCCGAAGGCGCGCACGAACAACTGGTAGACGAAGGCCGCCTCGTTCGACGTCTTGCCGGAGGTGTAGAAGATCGCCTGGTCGGGACTGTCGAGCCCCTTGAGCGTGTCGGCCATCACCCGGAAGGCGTCGTCCCAGGAGATCGGCTCGTAGTGAGATGCGCCCGGCCGACGCACGACTGGTGTGGTGATGCGGCCCTGTTGGCCGAGCCAGTAGTCGGTGCGCTGCTCGAGGTCGGCGAGGCTGTGTTCAGCGAAGAACTCCGGACCAACGCGCTGCCTGGTCGCCTCCTCCGCGACCGCCTTTGCGCCGTTCTCGCAGAACTCGGCGGTATGCCGGTGACTCGGGTCGGGGTCGGGCCAGGCGCAGCTTTGGCAGTCGAAGCCGTCGACCTGGTTGAGCCGCCGCAGCGCACGCGCAGCCCGGACGACACCCATCGCCTCGACGCCGCGCTTCATCGTGACGACGACTGCGGGCAACCCGGCGGCGGAGCGCTTCGGCTTGTCGACGTCGAGCTCGGACTCGTCGATGTCCGCACGCGGCGGGCTCTTGGTGAAGATGGCCATGGGGCGGGTCACTGGTCAACCCGACCGGCGGGAGCGCGCCGCCTCGTCTGCCTCTCTGGAGTAGTTGGGGTCGGTGACCAGCCGGCTGTTACGGGCGCCGTACAGGAAGTAGACGGCGACCCCGATGGCCATCCAGATGAAGAACCGGACCCACGTCGAGGCGGGCAGGTTCAGCATCAGGTAGAACGCGGCGAGTACCGCGAGGATCGGCACGACCGGCACTCCGGGGGTGCGGAAGGCGCGCTCGAGGTCGGGGCGCGTGCGCCGCAAGACGATCACCCCGACAGCGACCAAGATGAAGGCGAAGAGCGTGCCGATGTTGACCAGCTCCGCCAGCTCGGTGAGCGGGACGAACATCGACAGCGCGGCGACGACGAGGCCGGTGAAGATCGACGTACGGATTGGCGTGCCATACCGCTCGCTCACCTTGGAGAAGGCGGGCGGCAGCAGCCGGTCACGGCTCATCGCGAAGAAGACTCGGCTCTGTCCGAGCAGCAAGATCATCATCACCGTCGTCAAGCCGACGACTGCTCCGATTGAGATGATGGTGGCGAACGTCGGCTGGCCCACCGAGCGGAACGCCGCCGCTAGCGGGGCGTCGATCGCAATCTCGGTGTAGTTCACCATGCCCACCACGACCAGAGACACCGCGACGTACAACGCGGTGCAAATGCCCAGGGAGCCGAGGATGCCGATCGGCATGTCGCGTTGTGGGTTCTTCGTCTCCTCAGCCGCGGTCGCCACAATGTCGAAGCCGATGTAGGCGAAGAACACCAGGGCCGCTCCGGTGAAGATGCCGCTGATACCGAACGCTCCAGGAGCGAAGCCGAGGTCTTGCAGCAGCGACGACGTTGGCTCAGCGCCGGGGGCTCCTGGTGACCCGGCGGGCGGGATGAAGGGGGTGTAGTTGGCGGTCTTGATGTAGAACAGGCCCGCGATGATGACGAACAGCACGATGCCGACCTTGATCACGACCATCACGAAGTTGACCTGAGAAGAGACCTTGATCCCGAGGCAGATGACGGCTGTCAAGATCAGCACGATGCCGGCGGCCAGGAAGTTGTGCCCCTCGCCGTACGCCCAACCGGGAATCGTGATGCCGAATTCGTTCATCACATCGGCGAAGTACGTCGACCAGCCGACCGCCACGGTGCTGGCACCGAGGGCCAGCTCCAAGATCAGGTCCCAGCCGATGATCCAGGCGATCAGCTCACCGAGACTCGCGTAGGAGAAGGTGTACGCCGAACCGGCGACCGGCACGGTGCTGGCGAACTCCGCGTAGCACAAGGCAGCCAGCGCGCAGACGATGCCGGCGAACACGAACGAGAGGGCGACGGCCGGGCCGGCCCGCACGCCCGCTGCTGCGCCGGTGAGGACGAAGATCCCGGTGCCGATGATGACCCCGATGCCGAAGACCGTGAGCTGCACGGGACCGAGCTGCTTGCGCAGTTGGTGCTCCGGCTCCTCCGTGTCACGGATTGACTGCTCAATCGTCTTCGTACGCATCAGGTTCATGCAAGGCTCCTACCTGCGGCACCGGGGCCCGAGCCGCACTCGGCAATTCCTGCTGGACTTAGTGCATCGTAGGGTCGCCCGACACCCGCCGCCAGTGCCGCGCAAGAGCGATTCGACTTTGTGCCGCAAGAAACTTTGGATCCGTCCAATCCGTTCGGCGCCCGGCGACGAATGCGCAGATGTGAGAGTCATCCAGAGGGGCACTCACGTTGGCCGACAGCCCCGCGTCAACTGACGGCCGGAGTGGTTGCTGCTCCACTGGTGCCGTGGTCGCGGGGGATCTTCCCAATCCCCCGCGGCCACTCTCAACGACACCGCCTTTCGAGGTCGTTGCTGTGCGCGCCTCTGCGCACCAGCAGGCGGCCTAAGAGGGTGAGCCGGAGACGCCCCGGTTGTTGCGCAGGTACTCCGCGACGCCGTACGCGATGGCGACCACTGGGACGGCTAAGACGGCGCCGGCAATCCCGAACAGCACGGTGCCGGCGGTGACGACGACAAGCGTGACGACCGGGTGGAGGTGCACGGCCCGGCCCATGACCAGGGGCTGGAGGAGGTTGCCCTCCACCTGCTGCACGACCAGGACCACGACCACGATGATGACTGCGTCGCCAGGGCCGTTGGTCACCATGGTCACCAGCACGGCGACCGCTCCGCTTAGGGTGGCGCCGAGGATCGGCACGTAGGCGCCGACGAAGACCAGCAGAGCCAAGGACAGCCACAGCGGGACACCGACGAAAAACAGTCCGGCACCGATGAGCACTGCATCGACGAGGGCGATCACGGTTACGCCGACGACATAGCCGGTGAGTACGGTCCAGGTCCGCCTCCCCGCCCCGTCGACCCGGTCCCGATGCTGCTGCGGCGTGCGCTCCAGCACCCATTGCCACATCCGGTCTCCGTCCTTGAGGAGGAAGAAGACCGTGAACACGGCCAGCGCGAGACCCCCCAAGACGTGCAAGGCAGTACGGGCTCCGGCGGCGGGAGCCGGCAAACCCCTTTCGACGACGTTGACAACCTGGTCGCGGAGGTTGTCGATCTGCGCGGGGTCCAGGGACAACGGTCCCGTGGTCAGCCAGGCGCGGATGTCATCGATCCCTGCGGCTAGCGCCGGCCGCAGGTCTTGAACCTGGTTCCCAACCCGTACCCAGAGCAGCAGGCCGATCCCGGCTGGTACGGCGATCAGCAACAACACAGCCAACGATGCGGCAAGGCCATCGGGTGTACCGGCGCGGCGCAGACGGCCCGCCAGCGGAGCCAAGAGCGCGGTCATCAGCACCGCGACGGCGAGGGTGAAGGACACAAACCCCAGTCGAAGGAGCACCACGCCGATCAGCCAGCACACCCCCGCGACGGCCAGGGCAGCGAGGGAGTAAGCAATGGTGTGGCGTACCCAGTTGGGTATGGGCATGGGCTGAGGCGGCCGGCCGTGCTCGTCGGCGATCCCATGTGTCCGACTCAGATTGACATGCGGCTTGGGGGCGGGTTCCGACGCCGGCTGCTTGCGGGGCCCCATTGGAAGCTTCACCGCGACGACTGACTCGCGCTGCCTACCCCGGACTGGAACGTCCAGAACAACCAGAGCAGCGACGGCGCACGGAGCACTCCCCCCAAGGTGCGGTCCCCGGTGCGCAACCCACGCCACTCTGCGAAGACTGTGATGGCGGGCATCCCCACGCCAAAGCAGGCGACGATGATGTGCCATCCCAGCGACACTGCCATCTGGATGCGCGCGGCGGCCAGGTCAGCCGGGGTGGCCGCAACTGCGGCGATCGTTACACCGTCGAGCACCTACGACCGCTCCTCGTTCTTGATGTCTTGAACCCGGCCGTCACGGCGTCTGCGTCGGGCTCACTACTCGACGGAGGCGGGGATCATCCTCGACCGCCAGCACCGAACGCGCCACGCACGCCATTGTCTCGGTGCCGCCGAACTTTGTCACACCAAGCCCGGCAGCGACGGCACCTCGGATCCTCGGAGTCGATCTCGATTGGCATCGTGATGACCGAACGTCATGCGTTCGTCACATCGACTGCGGGCAACATGACGCCGAGATGTCGATGGACCCTTTCGGCCGCCCTATCCTGCCAACCGGATGTACGGTTTGGACTCAGGCGAGCACGGACGATCGGAGGTCCACTCAGCATGAATGCCAACGCGTCCATCGATGCGTGCCGGCTGAGGGCCGGGGGCTGATGACGGACACCCCGCGCCTGTCGAGCGTGAACTGGTTGCGGATTCTGCCGGTGGCGACCTTCGTCGTTGGCATGATGCTTGGCGGACTGCTCATCGGGTTGACCCGCGACGATGACCGATCAGCCGCGGCACCGGTCGAGCAAGCGCCTTCTCCCACTGGGTCCCCCTCCTCCGATACGACGGTCACGGTGCCCGGAGCCTGTGCCGAGGCGGTTCGTGAAGTGGAACTGGCCGTCGAGCTCATGCGAGAGGGAGCCTCCGCCGTCCGCGATGTTCAGCCGGAGGAGCTGGTCCGTGTGCTGAACTCCCTGGAGGACACCCAGGCCCGACTCGAGCAGCTGACGCAAGCCTGCTCCGAGATCGAGATCAAGCCGGGTTCATGACATCCGCCGGGGATCGCCCGGTGGCTCCGGCACCGGGACGGCTCGCGTCCGGCTTTGCGAACGCGGTGGTGGCGTTGCGTTGGTGGGTCGTCGCCTTCTGGTTGTTGGCAACCACCCTGTCGGTGCTCGTACTGCCTGCGCTGTCCGAGGTCAAGAGAGGAGACAACCTGCGGGGTTTGCTGCCCGTGGACGCTCCAGCAGTGGCTACCGAGATCCGATCGGTGCAGACCTTCGGCTTTCCGTTGTTGGGCCGGACGGTGCTTGTCCAGCGCGACCCAGACGGGTTGTCGGTCTATGACCAGGCGCGCACGGTCGCGAACGCCGTCGGGGTGAACACCGGTCGCTACCAGAAAATGGGGCCATTGCTTGGTGCACTCCCCATTACCAACACCGGCGGGTTGTTCCCCGCCTCTAGCGAGCGTGACACCACGGCTTTGACGTACTTCTTCGCCCGCCCCGGTATCGGCTTCGCTACGCAGGCACAAGCTGCCCGTCGCTACGCCGACAGGTACTTCGATGCGCGGGACGACGTGGTCGGTGTCACCGGGCCGGTCCCTGCCCGGGCGCAGCAAGGAAAGCTGATCGGAGCGGCGCTGCCGCTGGTCGAGTTAGCGACGCTTACGGCCATCGTGCTCATCGTCGGAGTGAACTTCCGCTCGATCGTGGCGCCGGTGCTTACGGTGGCCACCACCGCGATCGCCTACGTGCTGACGTTGCGGTTGTCGGGTTACGTGTCGACGTTGTTCAACGTCCCGAGCCCGAGCGAGCTGGAGCCAGTCGTCGTTGCTCTGCTGCTTGGTGTCGTCACCGACTACGTGGTGTTCTTCTGCGCTGCCCTGCGCCGGCAACTCATGCTCGGTGCGGACCGGCTTGACGCTGCCCGTGACGCGACAGCACAGTTCGCTCCCATCATCGGTATCGCGGGGCTTGCCGTCGCAGCGGGCACCGGAGCAATGCTCGTGGCGGAGTCCACCTTCTTCAAAGCCCTGGGGCCGGCACTCATGTTCACGGTCCTGATCGCGTTGGCGGTGGCAATCACCCTCGTGCCTGCGCTGATGGCCCTGCTCGGGCGGCTGGTGTTCTGGCCGACGCAGCCGCCGCGGCACGTTGCGGAGCCGCAGCCGGCTTCTCCCGAACCGTCGGGCTCGCCTGGCCGGACATCAGCGGTCAGCCGCGTCGCGGGCAGTCGACGCAACGCCAGCCTGGTTGTCGCCGCCTGCGTGGCCATACTCGCCCTAGCAGCCGTGCCGCTGGTGCGGCTGGACCTCGGCGTGTCATTCGTCGGTTCACTGCCCGGTGATGCCTCCGTCGCGCGATCGGCAGCTGCCGCGCAATCCGGATTCGCGCCAGGGATCTTGTCCCCCACGGTGGTGCTCGTCGAGGGTGACGCCCTCGGTCGGCAGCTCGGCGCGTTGTCGCGACTGAACAGGGAGTTGGAGTCCCTCGACGGGGTCGCCGGTGTGCTAGGCCCGGGGGATCAGCCACTCGGCCTTGAGCTGGGGATCCTGCTAGCTGAGAGTGGTGACGCCGCCCGATACCTTGTCGTCCTCGATGACAAGCCACTCGGTGCCGCAGCCATCAACACCGTCGACCAGCTGAAGCAGCAGCTGCCGATGCTGCTGCGGACTAGCGGACTCTCCGAAGCGCGTGCCGGTTTGGCGGGTGACACCGCAACCGCCACCTACATCGTTGAGCTGACCGAACAGGACATCCTCCGGATCACCGTGGCCGCCGTGCTGGCAAACCTGCTGATGCTGGTGCTTTTCCTACGCGCGCTGGTTGCACCGCTGTTCTTGCTGGCCGCCACGGTCTTGTCGGTCGCGGCGACACTGGGGCTCACTACCTGGCTGTTCGAGCTGGTGGAGCCGGGAGCGGGGCTGACTTTCTACGTCCCGTTCGCAGCCGCGGTGCTGTTGCTGGCGTTTGGTTCGGACTACAACATCTTCGGCGTGGGTCACGTGTGGGAGGAGGCTCGGCGGCGACCACTGGCCGACGCGATAGCCATCGCGGTGCCGCAAACAACCCGAGCGATCATGGTGGCGGGGCTGGCCTTGGCAACCAGTTTTGGCCTGCTCGCGATGGTGCCGCTGGCCTCGTTCCGGCAGCTGGCGTTCGCGATGTGCGTCGGAATCCTGATCGACGTCTTCATCGTGCGGTCGCTGCTCATGCCGGCTCTGCTCACCGTTCTCGGGCCGATCAGCGCGTGGCCGAGCAAGCGGCTGAGGGTGGCCCCCGAGACGCCAGCAGCCACGTCTCCGGCGCCCGCGCCTGGGTGACTGCTCGGCGTAACAGGCGCCCGGTCGAGATGCCGGTCACAGCGGCGGATTCTTGCGCCGGTGTTCCCCAGCGGGCAGACCGGTGTACGGCGGCGCGGTCGGTTCTTCGCCGTCGAGCGTGGCGTCGCCTCGGTGTCGACGTCGCTCCCGCGCTCGGGCGAAGTAGTGCGCGATCGGCACATCGGTGGAGGAGTGGGCCAGGATCGACAGCACGACGGCGATGGCCACCAAGTGAAACATCTCGTCAGCCCGCAAAGCGTCGGAGTCGAGCACGATCAACCCATAGACGACGGAGGCGAAGCCCTTCGGCCCAAACCATGCCACCGCCGCTTGCTCTGGCCATGGCAACCGGCTACCCAGGAACGACAGGGCGATCGCAACCGGACGTGCCACGACGAGCGCGAGCAGCGCGAACAGATAGCCCGAGGCGGGGACCTCGCCTAAGAACTGCGGCGAGATCAGCGCGCCGAACACCATGATCGCCACCAACTTGAGCAACTCGGTGGCCAGCTCCCCGAACTCATGGAAGGAGTCTCGAAGCTCCGGAGCCGCCGTCGCGATCGTGATTCCGGCGGCGAACGCGGCGAGGAAGAGATTGGCGTGCGTCAGCTCGGCCAGCGAAAGCACGATGAGTCCGACGGAGACAGAGGTCAGCGACTCATACACCGACGTCGTGGCGGTGAACCTGCTCCGCAGCAGCACGGTTGCGATCAGCGGAACCAGCACCCCAATTGCCACCCCGAGCCCGAGTTCACCGGCGAGGGCGGCGTACTCGACGTCGGGGCCACCGACCACGGTCAGTAGCACCAGCACGACCGGCAACGCCAAGCCGTCGTTGAGCCCCGACTCCACGTTGAGCAGGTGTCGCAGCCTCCCCGGCACCTCCTCACGGCCGACGATCGCTGCGGCGAAGACGGGGTCGGTGGGCGCTAGTACGGCGGCCACGAGCAGCGCCTCCGGCCACGGCAGGCCCGCGACTCCGACGGCGAGAAGCGCGGTGACGAGGAAGGTCAGGGGCATCCCCAACACCAGCGCCCGCCCCGGGAGTCGCCAGGCCGACCGTAGATCGTTCAGACCGACGCGCTGACCATCGGTGAAGAGCACGGAGAACAGCGCTAGCTCCGCGAGCGTGCTTACCAGCTGATCCCGCGGGCGTAAGTGGACGACTCCGAGCATGCCGTCGCCGAGCAAGAACCCCGCGACGAGGAACAGCACCGCCGTGGACAGCACGCTGCGGTGCGCCAAGCCAGAGATCAAGACTCCGGCCAGTAGCACCACGGCGAACGCCAGCAGCAGGGTCACCTCAACGTAGCCCAATGTCGGAGGGCGCCGGCGTACCCAGGGTGTCGCCGGATGCTGGCTCGGCATCGATCTGGGAAAGCACTCGGCTTACCGCTGGTTGATGCTCGGGCAGTGCGGCGGCGTACAGATCGTGCAGCATCACCCGCAGCCGGCGCTGGATCCGTTCGTAGTCGGCTCCCCAGTGGGCGATCTCATCGACCGCGAGACTGAGGTAGTCGGCGAAGTCGGGCTGCGGAATGTCGACGGCGAGCCGGCCGTCGTCGGTGACGCGCTGACGTGGTGGCAGTGGACGGGTGGCGAGGTATCGCAGGAGGTCATGGAGCTGGTCGATGACCTGCACCGCCGTCGTTGGGTCGTTGATGCCGGGAGACAACGCCCGCTCCGCGACGTCCACCAGTTGGCGTAGACCGAAACCGACGTCCTCATCGAGGCTGCGTTCCCGGCCGCTGTGCACAGCGGCGCGAAGATGATCGTCGGGAGGTGGGTCCTCGCCGTACACCTTGAGCAGCGGAGCCCCGGTGGGGACGTACTCGCCGACAGCGCGCAGCAGGCACACGGTGACGTGATGCTGCTGGGCGAGGTGCTGCAGGGCATCGTCGTCGATGCGCTGTACGACGCCAGCAGCTTCGGCGGCGACCTGATGAACTGGCCCGGTAGGCGAAGTCGTCGGGGAGGGTGATTCCGCGTCGGCGGGGTGTCTACGGCCCAGCGCCGCACGTGTGTCAGCCCCGATCCGGTCGATGATCGTCGCGACCCGGATCGACTGACCGATGTGGTTGATGTAGGCGAGGAACACCACCACGCTGCCGAGGACGAATGCGAACGCGACCGTCGTGGCGATCTGGGGGACGAACGGGTTCACCTGCGCGGTTCCCCGCACGGCTCGCAGTACGACGAGCGCGTAGACAAAGGTAGCGACGAAGACGCCCAGCGCGAGCTGGTTGAACCTGTCGTGAAGAAAGGTGCGCAGCACCCGGGGGGAGAACTGGCTGCTGGTCAGCTGGAGGACCACGATCGTGATCGAGAACACCAGGCCGGTGAACGAGATCATCGACGTCACGATTGCTGAGAGAAGCGCTCGAGCGCCTTCGGGTCCACCCGCGAACAGGAACGGCAAGGTCGAGGATGTGTCGAGGGACTCATCGATTGCGGTCAACCCCAGCCCCAAGGCTGCCGCCACGACGGCGCACAACATCGGCAGCGCCCAGAACCGCTCTTTTATCCCGGCCATGGGAACGTTCAAGTGCCACCTCCTGCATCGTCAGCCCGGTGGAGCGTGATGTCCTGGGTGGCGGAGGCCACCGAGAGACCAGCCTCGGCAAACCGGTGGAGCACCCGGCGGGTCATCCCATCCTTGACCCGTCTGGCGTCTCGGACCGGAACCACGAACCGCGCGGACAGCTCTACCCAGTTGTCGGTGGCTCGAACGAAGACCCGCGGCTCAACATCGGCCCTTCCGACGGGGTATCGCCTTCGCATCTGCGTGATCGCCTCCTGGGCCTCGGCCGAAGCAGAGGCACGCTCTGCCTCCTCCCGCAGAATGTTCTCAGCCAGCCTCCAGTCCTCGCGGTAGGGCACCGGCAACGTGAGCTCCTCCCACAGGTAGTCGAACGTCGCGCTGCGGCCAGCACCTCGGCGACCTCGCCAGTGATGTCCCCCTTGCCCGCGCCGACGCGTCGGCCGTGGCGGGTGTTGTCGACTGCGGCATGGTGCGCCCCTCTGCGCGGACCCGTTCGATCGGCGCGACCTCCGACGATCCTAGGCGCACCACCTGCCTACCACTGCCGAGCGCCGACTCCGCTATGACCGCTTGTCGTCGAGGCGCTGGAGCAGATCGTCGGCGGCGTCGGCGATCTCTTGGTGGTTGTTCTGAGTCGCGCGTTGCTTGGCGTGGATGAGCGCCGCCCGATTGACCTTGGAGAAGTCGCCGTAAGGAAACCCGTAACGGCCCTTGGTCTCCTTTGAGGCGTCCTCCTGGAGCCCGAGGTGCCACTCCCCGAATCCGTCGTACCCGTGCTGCTCGACTTCGTCATTCTCTTGCTTCGTGGACGGCGCGGCGTCGGACCACTCCGTGCTGTCGTCGTATTCGCCGGCGTCGATCAGCTTGCGCGCTTTGGCTACTGCGGCCTTGTTGACTCGGTAGGCGATCACAGCGCCCAAGTTACTCTCGCACGCCACCTCAAGAGCGATCCCCGTCCGTGGTGACGACCAGGACGAACCTTGGCTCGGTGCTCGCCGGAATGGTCATCACTCCTTGGCGTTGTCGTCGCCTTCCTCCTTCTGCCACGGCCACCGGCCGGTGATCTCCAACTCGAGCGAGAAGCTGAGGAACGTCCGGATGAGCACGATGACGGCTAGTACTCCAACGCTGGTGAACGTCGGCGCGACGGCCACCGTGCGGATGATGTCGGCGGCCACCAAGAACTCCAGCCCCAACAAGATCGACCGGCCGAGCTGCTGGCGGTAGGGCCGGTAGACCCGGTCGTTCCGGCGAGTCAGCCGGACTGCGGCGAACCCCGTCGCTACGAGCGCGCCTATCACGATCACCCCAACACCGACCGCGTCGACGGACTTGCCCACGAGCTCCACCACGTGTTCGAAATCCATGGCCATCCGCCTTCTTTCTGTGCCGTTCTCGCTCGCAGCCGGCTCGGGTTCTGGGTACGGCTTAGCAACGTCGCCACGTACCCTGTCACGGCGACGAGTGACACGGCGACGAACACGGCGGGATCACGTCCTCGCACGTGCAGCACACGTGCCGGCACATCACAAGTACGGCGGCAAGGAGCCAGTATGCGAGCGTTGACGGTCATCCCGCACGAGCAGGGCTCGCTCGCCGTCACTGACGTCCCGGACCCGCAGCCGGGCGACGGCGACCTACTGGTCGACGGGGTAGCGATCGGCGTCTGCGGCACCGACAAGGAGATCGCCGCGGGCGACTACGGCTGGAAGCCTCCGGGGGCAGACAGGTTGGTGATCGGCCATGAGTCCCTCGGGCGGGTCAGAGCGGCACCCGACGGCAGTGATTTCGCGCCCGGAGATCTCGTTGTGGGCGTGGTACGCCGACCTGACCCGGTGCCGTGCGGAGCATGCGCGCACGGGCAGTTCGACATGTGTCGCAACGGTCGCTACACCGAACGCGGGATCAAGGAGCTGGCCGGCTACGCCAGCGACGCCTGGTGCGTTGAGCAGGACTTCGCGGTCAAGCTTGACCCGCGGCTTGCCGACGTCGGCATGCTGCTGGAGCCCACCTCGGTGGTCGCCAAGGCGTGGGAGCAGGTAGAGAAGGTGGGCCAGCGGGCCTGGTTCGAGCCGCGCACCGCGCTGGTCACTGGAGCCGGGCCGATCGGGCTGCTCACAGCGCTCCTCGCCGTACAACGGGGACTCGAAACGCACGTCCTCGACCGCGTCACGCAGGGACCCAAGCCGCAGCTCATTCAGGACCTCGGGGCCACCTACCACGCCGATTCGGTCGACGCGGTGACCGCGCGGGTCAAGCCTGACATCGTCATCGAAGCCACCGGCGTCGGGGAGCTGGTGTTCGCCGCCATGGCCGGCACATCGCCGTACGGCATCGTCTGTTTGACCGGTGTTTCTCCCGCCGGGCGCACTCTCGAGGTGGATGCTGGCACCCTCAACCGCGACATCGTCTTGGAGAACGACGCGGTGGTCGGGTCGGTCAACGCCAACCTCGGCCACTACCAGTCGGCAGCCGATGCGCTTGCCGGTGCAGATGTGGAGTGGCTGAAGCGGCTGATCAGCCGGCGGGTGCCGCTAGCGCGATTCGCCGAGGCCTTCGCGTCTCAGCCCGACGACGTCAAGGTCGTGATCACGCTCGGCGGCGTCGAGTGATGGCGGGTACCTGCGTTATGCGGTGAGCCGGCGCCCGTGTCGGCTGCATTCCCCGCCGGTGCGGTTCACGGCTGACCGCCGTCCCCACTTCCGCCACCGTTGGTGTCAGCGCCCGCTCCGGGATTGCCGGCAGACGGCCCACCTCCCACGAAGGTCCCTAGAGACCCTCGCTCAGAGAAGGCGGCCCACACGTTGAGCCCCAGAATCGCGACCAGGGAGATGCACCAGAAGCCGACGAAGGCACGCACCTTCGCGTCGTCAGCATCGATCAGCTGGACGATTCCGAAGACCAACATGCCGGCGCCGACCACACAGCTGACGATCGCAGCCGGCTTGCTTGGCTTGTAGCGCATGCCCACAGTATTGCCCAGCGATCGCCTGATGTGCCCGGCGACGAAGGAGTTCAAACAGCCCTAGGGAATGCCACGGAGCGGCCGGAAGATGTCCCGAGAAATCGGTGGTCAGCAGGTCCGGCTCTTCGAGTGAAAGGAAGTGGCCACCACAGAGAGCCGATCGTCGCCAGGTCGAGGCGGCCTAGCGACCCGCGACAGGGTGCGGCCAGGAAAGCAGCAGGCAGTGGTTGCGGAACCGCCGATAGGGGATCAAGTCGCCAGTGCGCAGCCAGGGGCTTCCTCTTCCCATGACGGCAAACCCAGCGCCGCACGCCGACTCTCCATCGCCTGTATGTCATCGACGGGCCAGGCCGGTGTCACCCGAAGCGCGGCGGAACTACTGGGCCCTATCTCCACGGTCACAGAGGTGCCGTACTTCTGCGCGCGCTCAGCGCCGATAGCGATTCGGTCGGACAAGCATGCGACCTGCCGCGGGTCCACTTCACCCGCTTGCACAAGTTCCTCCATGAGGGGGAGGAACGCTGCTCGTCGCTCGTTGTGCAGGTCAGCGTGCTGGGCAATCAACCAGGCGGCATCCACCGCGTCCACCCCGTCGACACTCACGGTGGGCCACCCGAAGATGTGGACCTGGCTTTCCACAGGGCGAGGTTCGACTCCGACACCTCGATCAACGCTCTGACCGCAGGTGGTGGTCGGGACAGCGATGGCAGTACCGCAAGCAGCGGGGTAGCAGGATGCGCGAGGAGCGCGTCCAGCTCCGACGCCAGCGCGCTATGGGCATCGACCTTCTCGAACAACTGACCCGCGACACTGAGGTCCTTCTCCGCCGCCTCGACCAACCGCCTTCGACACAAGGCGCGATCCCTGCTCGCCATGCCGGACTATCTACCACGGGCTACGAGTGACCCGCACCTGGTTTGACCCGTGGACGCTGTGCCCCTTGCACAGCGCTGGCCGTCCAGTGCAGCCGTTCGCTGTCAGGTAGCTGGGCAGCGGTTACGCGCCACTGACGAGCAAGACTTGTACGACAGCGCGAGATTGAGCCACGGCGGCCTTGGCACCGCGGCCTGAAGGAGTCGGGTAGCGATCTGGCTACGACTCCCTAGCGGTTCGCTGCGGGTGGCACTGATAGCGCCGTCAGCGGCGCGAGTGTCTTCCTCCGTCCATCGAGTGTCGGGCGGATTGGCCAAGTGCCACCGCACAGACTCTGCTACCCGGCGGGCGGGATCAGCCGGCGCCCAATCCAAGAGGTGTTCCGCCCGATGCACCGACGTGTTACATGCTGCGCCGGGGCGCCGGCCAGGGCGAAATCTGGCGGCAGCGCCTCGTCGGGGACGTACGAGTTCTAGCCGCGAGTCGGCAGCATGCACGATCTGTTCAAGCCACTCTGTGATCGGCACGGTCCGGGGCTCACCCAGGTTGATGGCCAGCCCGTCAGCCGCCCTAGCTAGTTGAGAGAGCCGTGAGCACGCCGGTTGCGATGTCGTCGACATAGGCGCAGGTCCATAAAAGGTTTCCCGCGCCGATGGGCATGTGTCCCGGCACCCTATACACCCAGCCATCCACGCCAAGGCCAAGCAGCGGTCTCTGCCGGCGCCCAAGCTGTACGTCGCCCGAGATAGGTGCGTCCGCGTCCGGTCAGCGGAACGGCTAGCTCATGGAGTTGGCTACACGGACTAGTCCCGCGGCTGGAATGTTTCCGTTGCCTAGCACTCGGACCAGAGTCCCGCCGTCAATGACGAGAACACCCCCGCGGGGGTGACTAGCCCCCGGCTCAGTGACAAGCGCCGGAGCGCCGCGGACCTCAAGAACATCACCACCGTCTGGCTCCGCCGCCATGTCTGTCCACTTCTCACCTGGATTCGGGACGGTACCCCAGCCAGGTTCAAGATAGACGTCAACGCCTGATCGGAACTCGAGGACTACGACGTCAGCGGCGCAGGACCATGCAGCCTTCAGCAGCGCGCGGGATGCGACATCCGTGTGCGGATACCAGTGCGGGACTGAAGTTATTCCGTCGAAGGGATCAGCCTTGTTGAGGCGGTGGGAGAACATACAGGGCCCACCTTCGCCGCCGGTGCCTATATTAGGGAAGTTTTGGACTCCTTCTTCCACCCCTTTCACGGCATCGTGAACTCCAGCAGCCTCTCCACTCGTCGCGCCTCTGTCGCCACCAATCATGGCCCACGCGGCAAGAAGAACTAGGGGAAGAGCAATACCAAGCCCAAAGGCAATCCACCGCTGATTCGATTTACGTTGTATGCGCATCAGTCATGCACCACCCAAAAGAAGTCGTTGCCCAAGCGTTCAAAGTGGTAGTCCGGATCGGTGTCGCCGCCGTCGGGGAGGAGGCGGACATTTTCCCACGGGGTCCAACCGTTGCTTGTGTGGTGCTCACGCAGGTCCGCGAACGCGGCGAAGGCGGAATCGTTGGCGTTTCCTCGCTCGGAGCTGGCAATCCCTAGGCCCTGATGGAAGTCCATATTTGTAACGCTAGCTACTATCTCGTTGCCGCCGATGTACGCACCCCACCAGGTGTTCTCGTTCTCATCGGAGGCACGCATCACATGGTAAGACCCGGAGTCGGGTTGCTTATTGGGGTACACGTCGCACTGCGTTTTTTCACCCTTGCGGCTGTAGGATATGAAGAGGGTCGGCTTGTGGTAGTACTGTCCGCCACAATAAGCAAACGTGTTCCCAGTGATCCATCCGAACTCATAAAACTGAAAGTCGCTCTTCGTGTGGTCTGGGCCAACTACGATGATGGCGGAAACCCGGTTACAGTGATGACCATCATCAAACCACACATTGCCCTTAACACCACTCATTGTGTTTTTATACTTGTCCTCGTCATGTCCGACGACGTGCCAGTCCTGACCGTTCTGGCACGAGGCCGGAGGTGACGACCCGTCCGCCCATGCCGGCATGGCAAACCAGAGGGTCACGGCGCTTGTCGCGACGCCCAGGGTGAAGTGCTGCCAGTTGGGGCGCAAGTGCCGGAAGACCGCGCTCCGCAATGGTCTACGACGAGATGCAACTTCAAGATCCGGACGCATAAGGCAGCTCCCTCCGTGGGGTCAACCAGCGGGCGAGAGCCTGGATGACTCGTCGCGCTCCGATGCTCGTTCATTGTGAGGGTGCGGCTACTCTATAGGATCACCTATCCGTAACGATCAGTAGAGAGATCGCCGAGACCATCGAGAGGTACGGCATCGAGACGGAGAACGTCGAGGAGAAGGCGAGGTTCAACCCCCTGGTAGACGACTCGACCAAGCACCTGTACCGGTACCACACCGCCATGCACGTCAGGTACTCGTTAGCCACCACCGTGTGGGTGACGAGGACCGCTCTCATCCACGCCGGTCGAGGCGAGTTTCCGAACGACTGCTAAGACCCGGTGCAGGATGTTGGTTAGAACCAGTCCCATTCAAACCAATCGAGCCAATCGCGCTCCCCGATCTTGATGTCTGGGGAGCGCGTCTCGATCCAGGGATGTACCCATTCCATGGGGGTATCCCCCCGAGCCAGAAGGCGAGCCACTTCGTCAAGCAGTTCGCCAAACAGCTCGTGAGGGTCAGTGTCGTCCTCATAAATGGGGAAGGCCAACTCCAGGGCAGCCACCGTCGCCTTCCGGAGCCAGCGAGTGAGATTCTCCCAAGATGTCGTGGCCGTTCTCCTCCGCCCCCCGCAGCTTAGCGGCGTGCCTTCTCACCCGAGCCATGCTCGATGTCATCGCGACGCCGTCTCTAGGTCCTCTAACCTCGATCATCGTGTAGTGATCCGGAGGCCCCTCCACGAACTTAGCCGGTATCATCACTGACTCTCGGTAATTCGATTCACGAAGCACCCACTCCAACATCGAGTGCCGCTCCTCCGGCTCGCCCGCATCAAGCTCAGCAAAGTTGATGCTGGCGAGCTCCTTGCCACCCTGGACTCGTGAACGTCCTCCTCGTGCTCCTCTACCAGTAGGTGCACGCGCGCGTCTCCATCAGCAGCTACCTCACTACGCTGCACCACCAACTGAACGCTGTAGTGCTGCTGCCGTTCGGTCAAGTGCAGGTCTATTAGCAGCTCGTCGGTCGACGTTCTCGCGTTCCAGCCGGTACAGCAACCGGTCCGGGCCCCAGGTCGGGTGGGCTTGGCGCAGCTCGACAAGCCGCACTTGGACCTGGGGGTCCATTTGGTGCGGGCACGACCGCGGTCGATGCGATCGATCCGCCAGAGCGTCCAAGCCGCCCTGGGCATACCGGCGCAGCCAGGCGTGCCGGGTCTGCCTGCTCACTCCGATCTTTCCGGCCACCTCGGTCACCATCAGGCCGTCCTCAAGCACAGCCAGGACCGCCTGGTAACGCTGCCCAACCGAGACGGTGTAAACCATCACCGGAGACGGTGTCATGCATCAGCCGATCAGGAAGTGTCCAGCATCAGCCGAGATCGCACAGCCTGCGGTGAGCCGGCGGCGGGACTCGAACCCGCAACCTTCCGATTACAAGTCGGATGCGCTGCCAATTGCGCCACGCCGGCTGGCGCGCTGGCTCATCGTAGTCGGCAGCGTCGGACTGGGCCGTCGTAGCCGCCCACTACCCTCTGCCAGGTGAGCAATCCGGTCATCGTCGTTGTTGGGGCGGGGCGCGGCATCGGAGCGGCGGTGGCGCACCGGTTCGGCCAGGCGGGGTACGACGTCGCGCTGATCGCCCGCTCAATGCAGACGTTGGAGGAGCTGGGGGAGGACCTGCAACGAGAGAGCATCACCGCCGGGTGGACCGCTGTTGACGCCACCGACGCAGCGGCTCTCACCGAGGCGATCGAGCGTTTCGGTAGACACTCCGGCGCGATCAACCACCTGCACTTCAACCCCAGCGCCTTCACCGCCAAGAAGCCGCTGGAGTTGTCGGCAGACGAACTGCTCGCCGACCTCCGGCTCGGGGCAGCGAGCCTGCTGACCGCCGTACAAGCGGCGCGGTCCTTCATCCCGCGGGGCAGCCGGATCACCGCGACCGGTGGCGCAACCGCGGATAGGCCGTGGACAGAGGCGGCATCGCTCGGCGCCCAGAAAGCTGCGCTGCGCAACCTGGTGACGGCCGTCGACAACCAACTCAAACCGGACGGCATCCGGGCGATGTCGCTGACCGTCGCCGGCACGGTCGAGGAAGGCACGCCGTTCGCCCCCGCGCGCATTGCGGCGGCCTTCTTAGCCGCTGCGCTGGCACCGGACGACGACTGGCAGACCGAGGTGCGCTACACCGGCTGACAGACGTCTGCTTGCAGTCGGCAGAGGCGCAGCGGGGTACCGTTGCAACCGTCAGCACGTACCGCTAGTCATCACGGAGGTAAGCGCCATGGGTCTCGAAGACAAGCTGAAGAACAAGGCCGAAGGACTCCAAGGTCAGGGCAAGGAGAAGGTCGGAGACGCCACCGACGACAAGGACATGCAGGCCGAAGGCAAGTCCGACCAGAGCAAGGCTGACCTCAAGCAGGCTGGCGAGAAGGTCAAGGACGCCTTCAAGAAGTAGCCCGGCCAGCGTCACCGAATCGAACGACGGGCGCCGGGAAACGCAGTCGCTCCCGTTACTCCCTCAGGAAGTCGGTGACCGCTCGGCGCAGTCCCGCCGGGTCGAGGCCCATCGCCCCCTCGTGCTCTGCTGGCGTGCCGTAGCGCCGCAGTTCCTGCCGGGGCACACCGATGCAATGCAGCCGGTGCGGGATGTGCGACAGCGCGTCTGACACCGGCCATGCCGACGTCCCGGCGGCGTACGGCTCCACAAGTACGACGTCCGCAACCCCAAGTGTGGACACCAGCGGTCGCGTGTCCAGCGGCCGCACGGTCGAGGTGTACAGCACGGTCACGTCTAGGTCTCCCAGGCCGCTCATCACCTTGTCGAGCATGGGTCCAACAGCAACGACGGTTCCGTTAGCGCCGCGACGTACGACGTGCGTTCGTCCTACTGGCATAGCCTCAGCGTTGCTGTCGGTGCTCGCGCGGACATAGACCCGACCGTCACCGGCTACGGCGCGGCGCAGGAGCTCGGTCAACTCGTCGGGGTGCCCCGGCACATGGATGTCCCAGTCGGGCAACGTGTCGAGCAACGCGACGTCGCCCGGCGCGTGGTGGGTTCGCCCGCCGGCGGAGATGTCGTACGACGCGCCGACGCTCACCAGAACGCCGCCGACGTCTTGGTGGCTGAAGCCCAACTTGATCTGCTCGAAGCTGCGTTCGACGAGGAACGATGCGATCGTGTGCACGATTGGCCGCATGCCCGACAGCGCGAGACCGGCGCCGACATTCACGGCAAGCGGCTCACGGATCCCAACGTTGATCACCCGGTCAGGGTGAGTCAGTGCCGCTTCGCCGAAGTACTGCGTCGAGATGTCGGCCAGCACCACGGCCACCGACGGGTCGGACTCGACCAGGTCGATGGCCGTCGCGGCGAACGCCGCTCGCATCGGTCCGCTCCCCGGCGCCGTCACGAAAGTTCGCCCGATCTCTGCCACCACGACGGTGGGAGCAGCCGATGCGGTACGACGCAACACGCTCTCTAACGCCGCATGGTCGCGACCCGAGACGCGGGTCGCCTCCCAACCCTCGACCTCAAACCTCGACTCGAGCCCACCGGCCCAGCCGAGCGAGGCGGAGGAGTTGTCGACCACGACGACGGTCAACCGGTCAAGGCCAGTGGCCCCAGCGAAGGCGATGGCCGCAGCGTTCGTGCCTTCGTCGAGCTCGGCGTCGCCGACAAGAGCCACGACCCGTGATGGCAAGCCTTGGGCGCGCAAGCCCAACGCGGTTCCGACGGCCAGCGGCAGCCCATGCCCCAAGGAGCCCGAAGAGATTTCGACACCAGGCACGAGGTTGCGGTCGGGGTGATGACCCAGCGGCGACTCGAAGCTGCCGAAACCCGTCAGCCACTCGACGGGGAAGAACCCCTTCGCGGCCAGCACGGCGTAGTAAGCCATCGGGCCGTGGCCCTTGCTCAGGTAGAAGCGATCGCGACCCGGGTGGTCGATGGTTTCTGGTGACACCTCGAGCACCCGGTCGTACAGCACCCACAAGACATCGAGGGTGGAGGTGGCGGCCGAGTCATGCTTTTCGTCGCCGGTCTGCAGGGACATCAGGTCGCTGAGATGGCCGTAGCCGTATGGCCGTCGTGCCGTCGTGGAAGTCGTCATCGTCATGCCAGGACTCTGCAACTTAAACTTACCTTTAAGTCAAGTCGGTCGTCGGAGCGCCGTCAGGAGGCTAGGCAGTCATGGCCCGGATGCCCACCCACCTCACGATCGGCGAGCTCTCAGCCCGAACCGGTGTCGCCGCTTCCGCGCTGCGCTTCTACGAGCGGGTCGGGCTCATCCGGGCCGACCGTACGGCGGGCAATCAGCGCCGCTATCCGCGCCAGGCGCTGCGCCGGGTGGCCTTCATCCGGGCTGCTCAACGCGTCGGGCTCAGCCTCGACGAGGTCGCCGCCGCGCTAGCCGTCCTGCCCGACCGACGTACCCCCACAAAGGCCGACTGGGAACGGGTCTCGCGCTCGTGGACCGGCCGAATCGACCGGCAGATCGCGGACCTGGAGTTGCTCAAGTCCAAGTTGACCGGTTGCATCGGCTGCGGCTGCTTGAGCCTGCGTTCGTGCGCATTGAGCAATCCCGACGACGAGCAGGCAGGTGTCGCGCCCGGGCCAGCCTGGCTCTCCACAAGCGAGAACCCCGGTTCCAGCAGCGACTGACCGGCGGCCGTACCGGTCTGGCAGGATCGGTCTCATGGCGCTGCGCATCGTGGCTACGACGCCAGACCCGGCCCTTGTCACGTTGCCATGGCATCTGCCGCTCGAGGAGTGGGACGGCGACTTCCTCGTGCCGCTCCCCCGTGGCCTGTCCCGCCACATCGTGCGGTTTGTCCGCCTGGAAGACCACATCTACGCCGTCAAGGAGACCCGCGAACCGATAGCTCTCGGTGAGTACCGGCTGCTGCGCGACTTGCGCCGCATAAAGGCACCGGCCGTCGAGCCGGTGGGTGTTGTCACTGGCCGCCAATCACCCGACGGTCAAGACATCGAGCCAATTCTCGTCACGCGGCACCTCGACTACTCGATGCCGTACCGCGAGATGTTTTCTCGCGGCGTTCGCGCCGACACGATGCCGCGCCTCGTCGACGCGCTGGTCGTCCTGTTGACAAAGCTGCACCTCGCCGGGTTCTTCTGGGGTGACTGCTCGTTGTCGAACACGTTGTTCCGACGCTCGGCCGGCGACTTCGCCGCCTACCTCGTCGACGCCGAGACCGGCGATCTCCACCACCAGCTCAGCGACGGGCAGCGGTCCTACGACCTCGAGATCGCCACCGGCAACCTGTTCGCGGAGATGCTCGACCTGCAGGCCGGCGGGTTCATGGACGAGGACCTTGACGCCCTACCCATCGCCGAAGGTGTCGGTGACCGCTATACGGCGCTGTGGACCGAGCTCACTGCCGAGGAGGACTTCACCACCGACGAGATGTGGCGGATCGAGCAGCGCATCGAACGCCTCAACGACCTCGGCTTCGACGTTGATGAACTTGACATCGTGACCGACTGGGACGGCTCGACCGTGCGCATCCAGCCCAAGGTCGTCGACGCCGGCCATCACTCGCGCCGGCTGCAGGGGCTCACCGGGCTCGACGTCGAAGAGAACCAGGCCCGCCGCCTGCTCAACGACCTCAACGCCTACATGGCCGCAAACGACCTGCAGGGCGAAGACCGTGCCTTGGTGGCGCACCGCTGGCTCACGCAGATCTTCGAGCCGATCGTCGCGATGGTCCCACCGCCCCGTAAGTCGCCGCTCGAGGCCGCCGAGGCTTTCCACGAGATCCTGGAGCACCGGTGGTACCTGTCCGAACGCGCCGGTCGGGAGGTCGAGATCTTCGACACCGCGCGCGACTACGTCCGGCGCCAGCTCAGGACTGAGCCCCTCGAAACAAGTCTCGCGCGATGATGGTCTCCGGGCATGACCCGCGATGCCACCGTCGGTGTGCCGCCCCTGCGTGTCATACCGGTGGGGTCGCGCGACGGCTCCGCAGCCGGAACAACGCCTTTCGTGCTGCCTTGGCCACGGTCTTGTCGGGGTGGTGGGCACCGACGAGATCGAGGAGCTCGGCGCTTCGCGGTCGAGCCACCCGCAGGACGACGTCGATGAATCCCAGTTGTTCCTCGGCTGCGCCCAGCCGCTGGATCAGCTCCACACTCAGGTCGGGGTCGTCCTGAGAGAGCATCGCCATCGTGTCGACCATGGCGCTCTCACCCCATTCGGGCTCGAAGTCGTGAGGACCGACCTGGCCGTGCTCCATCAGCCAACCGAGAGCGACCGATGCCGCTCCACTACGGGGCGTGCGCGGATCGAAGGCAAGCGCCCGGAGCGAGGGCGCCAGCTGTGGCTTCTGCGGCTCGGGGGCCACGTTGACGAGGATGAGCAGGTGCATCGGTGAGGCCTCACCGAGCGCTTGAACCAGCCGGTCGAGGTCAGCTTCGCCGCCCGGACGGGCAGCCAGCCAGGAGCGCGCCAACTCCCACCAGACGGAAGGTCCGGTCGACTCATCGGTCGCCAGGTCGACGAGCTCGCCCAGCGTCAACTGATCAGGCGGTGGTACGACGTCGACGTCGACACCTTGCTGCTGCAGCACCTCGACGGCGAGCAGCACGCCAACCGGGGTCAGCCGGACAGTTCCACCGGCGCGGTTCTGGCGAATCCCATAGCGATCGGATGTATGGACGGCGCCCGCTTGGGCCACGATGCCCGCTCGTTCGAGGACCATGAGCTGGTCGTCCAACGCACTCGCGAGATGCCCGGGGAACTTCTCATAGGCGCCGACCTGGTGCATCAGCTCACCCCAGTCGTCGAGCAGGTCGTCGTACGCCTCGGGGCCAGCGTTGACCAACAGTCTGCCCAGGAGCGGGCCTACAGCAGCGTCCAGAGTGCGATCCAGTGGCCAGCCCATCGTGGTGTACGACACCACGACGCCGTGCTCGCGGAGGATGGTAAATGCCCCTCGTACGACTTCGACCGGATCGGCGTCGACGCGACGCTGCCACGCCTTGACGCCAACGAGCCGGCTGCCTTGGCGTCGGACGGCCCCGGCCTGGCGCGCCCACCACACCCAGTGGTCGACACCCCGGAACTCGGTGGAGGAGCGCTTGCGATACACGCGGTCGCCCACCTGATCTTCGTAGACGTCCCCGGTGCCCAGCAGGTCGACCAACCTCTGAGCGTCAGCAATCTTGAGGTTGCCTTTCGCGGTCAGCGTCCGGCCGGGGGCGGCGAAGTACTCCGCGAGGCGCCAGAAGCCTTGGACCACAGGCGCGGCGGCCGCCGACTCGACGATCTCATGTTCGGCTGGCATGACGACCGGACCAATCGATGGGGCCACTGCCAGGTCTGGATCAGCGAGGCCGAGCCCGTCGTCGGGATCGTGGTCGGCCGCGGCCGACCGACCCAGTATCACCGGGTCGCTGATCGCCCGACGCTGCTCCCATGGCAGAGCGTTGTAGGCGGCAACCAGCCGTTCGAGCTCCTCGGGATCGGCCAGGACCGACTCATCCGCGCCCATAGCGTTCACGATGGCCATGATGAGGCCGGTTCCAGGGCGCTCAAGCATCACAGCAAACTACCCCGTCGGGTTGACGACGGGTACCTGGTCGCACGTCGGGTAGGCGGCTGCGCCCTTGTCAGTCCGCGATGAGGCTGGCGGGTTGTATGTCGACGGCGAACGGCAGGTTAGCCCGACAGGTCTGCATTCCCGTGACGTGGCCGACTTCGGCATACGTGCCGCTGACCAGATCCCACCCGGTCATCGCTGGCTCATCGGGGTCGACCACCCAGTACGACGCGCAACCAGCGGCCTCAAAGCGTGACCGTTTCAAGGTCAGATCGATTCGCTTCGTGCTCGGCGACAGCACCTCCACGGCGAAGGGCCGGAGCGGTCGGTAGGTCGCA
This sequence comes from Nocardioidaceae bacterium, assembly GCA_030447865.1. GTDB lineage: Bacteria > Actinomycetota > Actinomycetes > Propionibacteriales > Nocardioidaceae > JAUJOE01. Next base: position 1,009,784 of record JAUJOD010000001.1, on the reverse strand, counting down.
TTGGGTCAGGTCGCTTCGCCGGGCGACCAGAAGGTCGGGCTGCATCACTGTGTCGTCACCCAGCGCAACGTCGGAAGGCGCGAAGAGCACCACCATCTCGGCCGGACAGTGCCGCTCCAAGAGCACGAACAGTTTGCCTATCGCGCGCTGGTGCCGATAGGACGGCGCGGGGGTCACGACAAGCGCGCCATCGATGAGCTCGTACCGGTGGCCGTCATCCGGCATCGCCTCGAGATCGGATCGGCGCAGCGGCCGGCTGCGCGGCAGGACCGTCACGGTTCTCATGGTGCCCTCCAAACGTCACAGTGACCAGCATGGCCGCATTCGGCCCCGCCGTCCGGCGTCATCCACAGCAGGTGCGGGGCGCTATCTGCCGCGTTCAGGTCAGGAGGCGAGCAGGTCTCGTGGGGCCTGGTCAGGAGCTGACGGTGACGCGCGTTCAGCGGTGTGGCCGACTGGCGGGGGTGGTCTGCTGGGGAAGCGGTGCCCGGTTGGCGTGCTGATCTCAAGGACGCGGTTGGGCAGTCGGGTGGTGGTCCAGCCGGGGGCTTCTTTGGTGTAGTTGCAGGCTTCGCAGAGTCCGGCGCTGTTGTCGGCGCTGGTTTGCCCGCCGTCCGCGGCCCGGACGGGATGGTCGATGTGGCGGATCGGGGCGTCGCACCAGGGGGTGCGGCAGGTCTGGTCAGCAGCGATGACGAATCGGCGTAGTTGGCCGTCGAAGCAGCGGCGGCGGGAGTCCATCGCGACCAGCTGCCCGGTGGTGGGGCTGGCGTAGAGCCGGCGGATCCACGCCGTTGCTTGACCGCCCTGCCCTGTGCCGTCGGCGCGTCCTGTGCCGTCGTCGCGGAGCCAGCGGCGTACTAGCGGCGCCGGGATCGGGCCGACCCCGTCAAGTTGGGCGGGTTCGTTGTCGCCGTTGATGAGGGTCTGGTCGGTCATTACCAGCTGGATCTCCACTGGTACCGCGTCGGCGGTGGCTTGGCCGGTGAGACGTTCGACGAGGGTGTCGGCCATCACCTGGCCGCGTCCCCGCTCGTCACCACCGGCGCGGGCGGTGTCGGCCGCACGGGTCAGCGCGGTGTAGGCGGCGACGCCTTCCCGGGTGGGCAGCAGCGCACCAAGCCAGGTCATCGCATCCGGTGCCGGGCGCAGGCTGACCCGGCGGTCGGCTGCGGCTTTGCTGACTCGGCGGGTGACGGCGTGCGGGTCGAGCCGGTAGCCGATCCTTCTGGCTTCGGCAGCGATGGCACGGTCGCCGAGGGTGCCGAGCCCGCCGGGGTGGGCGGCGAGCTCGGCGTCGACCAGCCCGCGGTGTTCGGTGGACAGGCACGCGGTCTCTCGGGCGATCAGGGTGGCCCGCCACTCGCTGATCTGCCCAGCGTCGAGTGCCGCCATCGTGTGCGGCAACTCATGCACCAGCGCCTCGGCCCCAGGTGGCGGCTCCCCTGATGCGGAGACTCCTGCCGCGCCAACGCGACCTGCGCGGCGATCCCCTTGCCCAGCTGGGCAGCCGGCAGGCCGGCAGCTCGCTGCTCAGCCCGCTGCTTAGCCGCGAACGCAACCGCCGCCCTCGCCTGGGCCGCCGCGACCGTGCCCTTCAGCTCCTCCAACCGGGCGATCTGCTCGATCAGCTCCGTCGCGTCAGCGTCGGCACAGCCCAACGAACGGATCGCGGCAGCGATCTCCGTAACCTCGCGGGACGCCATTGGCTGGCTCGCCGCCTCGAACTCTTGTTCGATCATGCTCTAACACTAGACGGGTGCTCCGACAGAACTACGCCCTCGCCGGCCCTTGTGGACAAGTATTCTTGGCGCATTCGCCTGTGAACAACCGGCCCAGAGAACCGTTTGATGAGCGCCACGTCGCGGTAGTAGTCGGACGTTGGCTATAGCCTCACAGAACAGGGCGGAGACCGCCGAAAGACTTGTGCGCACGGAGGAAGATAGCGCAACGTGTCAGCACTGAGCAGCCTGCTCAAGCAGGTGGAGAGCAAGGACCCCCAGTTGGCGGCCGATCTCGCTCGTGAGGTCAAGGCGCTGACCGGGCGACGAGCGTTCGAGCTCAACTTTTGCAGCCAGCAACTATTGAGCCTCCCGAAGCAGGCTTCGCGCGATGACCATGCGCTGGATCTGGTTGGTCCCCTCGAAGATCTGCATGACCTTTGCCTCCCGCATGTAACGCTCGGCCGGGAAGTCGCGGGTGTAGCCGTAGCCACCGAGCACCTGCACGGCGTCGGTCGTCACCTTCATCGCCGCATCGGTGGCGACCAGCTTCGCGATCGATGCCTGCCGGCTGAACGGCCGACCAGCGTCTCGCAACCTCGCTGCAGAGAGGTACGTCGCTCGGGCCGACTCCACTGCGGCCGCCATGTCGGCCAGCACGAACTGCAGCCCCTGGAAGTCGGCGATTGGCCGCCCGAACTGTCTGCGCTGGGTGGCGTACGCGGCCGCGAGATCGAGCGCCGCCTGACCCAGCCCCGTCGCGCACGCAGCGATGCCCAGCCGGCCGGAGTCCAGCGCCGACAAAGCGATTGCCATGCCCTGGCCCTCGTCTCCCAGGCGCAGCTCAACCGGCAGTCGGACGTCCTCGAAGATGACCTGCGTAGTCGTCGACGCGGTCATGCCCATCTTCTTCTCGGGCGCCCCGAAGCTCACTCCGGGGGTGCCGGCGATCACGTGGAAGGCGGATAGCCCCCGCTTGGCGTCATCCGACGTACGGGCGAAGAGCAGGAAGAAGTCGGCGTGCGGTCCGTGACTGATCCAGGCCTTGGTGCCGTTGACGACGTAGCCGTCTGCGTCACGCACCGCTCGGGTGGCGATCGCCGACACATCGGAACCGGCTTGCGGCTCTGAGAGGGCGTAGGCGCCCAGTTGGCTGCCGCCCAGCATGCCGGGCAGCCAGGTTTCGCGCTGGTCAGGCGTGCCGAAGCGCGCCATGGCCGAGGACGACAACGTATGCACCGACATGTCGACGGCCACGCTCACCCAGGCCGTGGCGATCTCCTCCAGCACCTGCAGGTAGACCTCGTACGGCTGGCCGCCACCACCGTCGGCCTCGTCGAACGGCAGCGACATGAGCCCGGTCTGCCCCAGCAGGTGGAACACATCCCGGGGGAACTGCGCAGCCGCCTCCGCTTCGCTGGCCCGAGGAGCCAGCTGCTCCGTCGCTATCTCGCGCACCAGCTTGACGAGCTCGGCGGCCTCGTCGGTAGGCATCAGTCGCTCGACAGGCACTCCGACCCCGCTTTCATCGACGACCGGACCGGCGCCGGTCGATCTCGTACAACGCGATGCCGGCTGCCACGGCGGCATTGAGGGATTCCGCCGACGCGGCCATCGGAATCCGCACCAGCGCGTCGCAGGTATCAGCGACCAGGCGAGACAGTCCCTTACCCTCGCTTCCGACCACCAGCACAAGCGGCTGATCGGCGAGGTCAAGAGCAGGAAGGTCTACAGCGGCTCCGGCGTCAAGACCCACCACCAGCAGGCCCTCGTCCCGGTAGTCGCGCAGCTGCCGGGTGAGGTTCGTAGCGCGAGCGACCGGCACTCGCGCGGCGGCACCGGCTGAGGTCTTCCAGGCACTCGCGGTCATCCCGGCCGCTCTGCGCTCGGGCACCACCACCCCGTGGGCGCCGAACGCCCCAGCCGAGCGCACCACCGCGCCGAGGTTGCGCGGGTCGGTCACCGAGTCCAACGCGACGACCAGCGGCACCGCGCCCGCCGCCCTCGCCGCGTCGAGGAGGTCGGTGGGGTGGGCGTACTCGTACGGCGGCACCTTCAGCGCCACCCCTTGGTGCACCGCCCGATCGGTCAGCCGGTCAAGCTCCGGGCGGGTCACCTCCAGCACCGGGAGGTGCCGGGCCACCGCCAGCGCCAGGGTCTCGCGGAGCCGGTCGTCGCGCTCGACCCGCTCGGCGACGTAGACCGCCGTCGCCGGCACGTTCGCCTGCAGTGTTTCGAGTACGGCGTTGCGCCCCGCGACCCAGTCAGCGCCCGACCCCCGAGCCCGCTCCGGGCGCCTGCCCGGCGTGCGGTTGGCTCCCGACCGTGCCACCCGATGCGCCTTGTGGCCCTCGCGCTCGGTGGCTTTCGGGGTCGGCCCCTTGCCCTCCAACGCCTTGCGCCGCCGGCCACCCGAGCCGGCGGTGGGGTTGCCGCCCTGCCGCTTGCGGACGGCGCCCGGCCGCTTGCTGTTGCCCGCCATCAGGATCGGACCGTCCAGCGCGGCCCGGTCGGAGTGTCCTCGACGTCGACCCCGGCCACTCTGAGCTGCTCGCGTACGGCGTCCGCGGCGGCGAAGTCTCTGCGAGCTCGGGCCTGCTCCCGCTGCTGGAGCAAGGCGGCGACGAGCGTGTCGATGACCTCGGCCCCCGCCGAGCTCGCCGTGCGACGCGACGACCACGGCTCGGCGTACGGGTCGAGTCCGAGCACGCCGAGCATTCCGCGCACCGCTCGCAGCTCAGCCGCTGCGGCGTCCCGGTCGGCTGCGGACAGCGCCACGTTGCCCCGGCGTACGGTCTCGTGGACGACGGCGAGCGCAGCCGGCACGGAAAGGTCGTCGTTCATTGCGGCGGCGAAGTCGGCCGGAAGCTCCTCGGCGGGCTCGCGCGCCCCGACCAGCTCGACGGCCCGATCGACGAAACCCTCGATCCGGCGAAACCCCGCCCCGGCCTCCACGAGCGACTCGAAGCCGAACTCGATGACCGAGCGGTAGTGCGCCGCCACCAGGTAGTAGCGAAGCTCGATCGGGCGCACCCGCTTGACCACCTCGCTGACCAGCATCGGGTCGCCGATGGACTTGCTCATCTTCTCGCCGGCCAGGTTGACCATCGCGTTGTGCATCCAGATGCGGGCAAAACCGCGTCCCGCTGCCCTGGACTGGGCCAACTCGTTCTCGTGGTGGGGGAACCGCAGGTCGAGGCCGCCGCCGTGGATGTCGAACTCCTCGCCGAGGTACTTGCCCGCCATGGCCGAGCACTCCAGGTGCCAGCCCGGCCGGCCCAGCCCCCACGGCGCGGGCCAGGCCGCGGTCGCCGGCTCCTCCTCCTTCTTGAAGCCCTTCCACAGCGCGAAGTCGCGCGGGTCGCGCTTGCCTCGCGGGTCGGCGTCGGCGGCTGGCTCCATGTCGTCGATGCGCTGGTTGGACAGCTCGCCGTACGACGGCCAGGACCGGACGTCGAAGTAGACGTCGCCGGAGCCGTCGGGCGCGGCGTACGCGTGCCCTTTCACGATCAGCTCACTGGTCAGCTCCACCATCTCGGGGATATGCCCGGTTGCCCGCGGCTCGTACGTCGGCGGCACGCAGCCGAGGGCGTGGTAGGCCTCGTGCAGGGCGCGCTCGTTGGCGTAGGCGATCGCCCACCAGGGTCGGCCCTGCTCAGCTTCCTTGGCCAGCATCTTGTCGTCGATGTCGGTGAGGTTGGCGACGAGCGTCACGTCGTACCCGCTGCGCTCGAACCAGCGACGCAGCACGTCGAAGACGACCTCCTTGCGGATGTGTCCGACGTGCGGCGGGCCCTGCACGGTGAGCCCGCAGTGGTAGATGCCGACGCGGCCAGGCACCAGCGGCACGAAGTCACGGACCTCGCGAGTCGCGGTGTCGTACAGGCGCAGCGTCACCGGGTCAGGGTATCGGCCTCCGCTGCTCGAGCCGCCCGTAGCAACAACGGTCTCCGGTGTTCCGTCCGCCGGCCGGTTGATGACCGGTTTGCGTTCGCTTTTCCCTTCAGTCACAGTGGGTGCATGCGTCACTACTGTGAGTCTGCGGATGATCTGTCCACACCTCGGACCGGTAGGGCGTTCACCCTCGCGCTGGCGGCTGGCATGGCAGCAGGGGTCTTGGCAGCGCCCGCCCAAGCGGCGTCCGGAGGCACCGGATCCGCACCACCGCAGCCGCAGGCAAGCACGACGACCGGCGCAGTCAGCAAGCACATAGCCACCACCCGTTGGGGCACCCGAGCGTTGCGCAACGGCACCTTCTCCCGCACCTCCTTCGACGGCGGCATCCAGATCGGCCCACGACCGGTCAAGGTGTCCTACGACGACCCCTACGGACCGTCGGGACGGCTCGACTATGCCCGTGGTCGCTGGTTCTCGCCGTGGGTCAAGCCGGGTTTCGGGCTCACCGAGCTCATCGCCTCGTACAACGCTACGACGCCGGCCGGGACCTTCATCGAGATCTCGGCCCGCGGCCGCACGAGCGCTGGAAGGACGTCGAGCTGGGACAGCCTCGGCCGCTGGGCGAGCCACGACGTCAAGTTCCACCGGATGTCGCTCGGCGCGCAGACCGACGACCTGAGCCGGGTCGCTGTCGACACGCTGATCACCAACTCCGGCGTCGCGTACGGGTCCTGGCAGCTGCGGATCAGCCTGTTCCGGCGAACAGGCACAACCACAACGCCGACGGTGACCAGAGTCGCCGGGGTCGCGTCGCTGCTACCGGAGACTTCCTCCACCAGCCCCTCAGGTCCGGCTGTCGGGCAGTCCCTCGCCGTACCGAAGTACTCCCAGATGATCCATCTCGGGGAGTACCCGCAATGGGACGGCGGCGGTGAGGCGTGGTGCAGCCCCACCTCGACGTCGATGGTGCTGGGCTACTGGGATCGGCTGCCGACGCCGCAGCAGTACGCCTGGGTCAACGACTCTTACCGCCAGCCCTGGGTGGACTACGCCGCCCGCTACACCTTCGCCTGGGGCTATGACGGCACCGGCGACTGGCCGTTCAACACGGCGTACGCCGCTCGGTTCGGGCTCGACGCCTTCGTCACCCGCCTGCGGTCGCTGCGCGAAGCCGAGCAGTTCATCGCCGCCGGCGTCCCGCTGATCGCCACCGTGTCGTTCGGTCCGGGAGAGCTCGACGGCGCACCGATCAGCTCGACCAGCGGTCATGTGCTGGTGATCCGCGGGTTCACCCCGGGCGGCGACGTCATCGTCAACGACCCCGCCGCTGACACCGCCAAGACGGTGCGCCGCGTTTACCAGCGCTGGCAGTTCGAGAACGCCTGGGTCGACGCCGCAGGTGGCGTCGTCTACGTCATCCACCCGCCGAGCAAACGGCTCCCCGACCCCGACTCGCACAGCAACTGGTGACGGATCGACTCCGAGGGCGCTACTCTCAGTCCGTTGCTCCACCGGGTCGATTGAGGGGTCGCCATGCTCACCGTCCGCGCTGCACTCACTATCTTGCTGGCATGTGCCACCTCGACCGCGGTAACCAGCGTGCCCGCTGACGCCGGCACCAAGAAGCCAACCGCTCCGGTAGGGCGACACATCACGTACCAGCAGTGGGACGCCTCCGACTTCGCTGCGGGCAGTTTCTCCGGTACCGCGTTGACCGACGGCGCGCTGATCATCGCCACCCCGACCGGCAGCTTCGCCTACACCGACCCGTTCGGCGATGGTTCGACGACGACGTACGACGTCGCGACCTGGCGCTCCCCGGAGGTGACCCCCGGCTTCAACTACACCGAGCTGGTCGCCTCGTGGAACGCCAACACCCCCGCCGGCACCTGGGTGCAGGTGAGCGTCTCAGGCGTCGGTGACGACGGAGTCCGGTCGAAGGAGTACGTCCTCGGCCGCTGGGCCGAGGGCACCGACACGATCCACCGCACGTCGGTTCCGGCGCAAGGCGACGAACTGGCGTACGTGGCGATCGACACGCTCGTGGCCCGCACCGACCGCTCCCTCAAGACGTGGCAGCTCACGGTGTCGCTGTACCGCGAGACTGGCAGCGCCGCCACCCCGTCGGTGAGCCTGGTCGGCGCGATGGCGTCGCGGCTTCCTGAGTCCTCCTCGAAGTGGACGGCCAGCCCGCTCGGGGGCGCGCAAGGCATCACGCTCGACGTACCGACGTACTCGCAAGAGACCCACATCGGCGACTACCCGCAGTACAACGGCGGCGGCGAAGCCTGGTGCAGCCCGACCTCTACCGCGATGGTGATGGCGTACTGGCAGCAGAAGACCGGAAACGCCTCCTATGGGCCGTCCGCGGCGGAGCTGGCCACGATCGAGCCTGCCGGTCACCCCGACGCGCAGGTCGACTACGCGGCGGCGCAAACGTACGACTGGAACTACGACGGCACCGGCAACTGGCCGTTCAACACGGCGTACTCCGGCAGCTACGGCCTGGAGAGCTTCGTCACCCGGCTGCGGTCCCTGACCGAGGCGGAGCAGTTCATCAAGGCCGGCATCCCGCTTGTCGCGTCGGTGTCGTTCAAGAAGGGCGAGCTCACCGGTGCTGGCTACGGCACGAACGGGCACCTGCTGGTCATCGTTGGCTTCACCCCCGACGGTGACGTCGTCGTCAACGACCCGGCGTCGCACCTGATCCAAAGCAACGACGAGGTCAGAGTCGTCTACGACCGCGCCGAGTTCGAGAGTGTGTGGGTGCCGCACTCGGGCGGCATCGTCTACGTGATCCACCCGGCGAGCCACCCGTTGCCGGCCTCGCTGACGCCCGCCGAACGCAACTGGTAACCACGCCCTTTCTCAGAGTTGTCAGAATTCACTCGGTCCATAGGTCGACTGTGTTCTGACAAGTCTGGGTTAGGGGGGTCAGACGCCGAGCAGTCGCCGGCTAGCCAGCGCCGCGCTGAGCGCCGTCGAAAGGCGGAGCAGGGACGGCGCAATGTCAGCCAGGTGCCAGTCCGATGGGGCGCCGTACCAGTAGATCGGGTCGTCGGGCTCGACGTCGGTGTCGGTGGCGGCCAACGCGGCGGCCCACCGCTCACCCAGCCCGAACACCAGCGCATACGGGTAGAACCGCGAGATCAGCTCCTCGCGCTGAGCAACCGGGATGTCGTCGACCCCCGCCGACTCCAAGTAGGCACGAAAGCCGCGCAGCTCGCTCAGCACACGGCCGCCACGCGACGTGCGTGCCGGGGCCAGCTGACCGGACGCTGCCAGCGCCACACCCGCCAGCAGCAGTGCAACCCCGACGAGCCCGAACGTGCTGACCAACGCCAGCACCACCGTCAGCACTGCGCCCGCGGCGAGGAGCACCCACCCGGCAGTCGTCCATCGACCCCGCACCGAGTCCGGGCGCTCGCCGAACCAGCCCTGGTCGACCATGTCGTCATACATCAGCGCCTGGATGCCGGGGAGCCGGTCCCGCAGCGCGTCGCCGAGCTCGCTCACGGTCACCTCGTCTGCGGCCGAGAAGAGCGCGTCGAACACCTCCCGCTCGTAGGCCAGCAGCTCGTCGCCTGGACCGTTGCGGCGGCGCAGCAGCCAGTCGCTGTGCCCGTAGCCACCGCGTGGCAGCTCCTCGATGAACAGATAGTTGCGCGCCGCCAGGTCGATGATCGTGGCCGTCACGTCGACGATGTCGGCTCGCTCATCCGCCAGCGTGCCCATCTGCCCCGGCCGGATCCCGCTAGGCGGGGCGAACGCCACACCGCCGTCTGCCGCCTCAACCAGTGGTCGCCCGGTTTCTGGCCGGTCGGAGCGGCTGTCGCGGCCGCGGGTCCACCACAACCCCAGCGCCGCGAGGAGCCCCAGCAGCAACACCGCCAACGCCACCCACAGCGGTGTGCCCGTGGCGGTGAAGCCGCGAGCCAAGCTCCACCGCGGCTGCAGGTCAGCGTTCGGCGCGATGCCGGAGTCCGCGCGCAGTCCCAAGATGCCGACCATCTGCTCGCCGGCCCCAAGGTCGAGCTCGGTCATCGTAGGACTGGGGACCTCCATCAGCTGCGCAGTCGTGCACGGCTTGCTCGAACCGGCCGCCCCGGCGAGGCACGACAGCCAGATCACGTCAGGGGCGTTCCACTCGATGGTGGCTTCAGCGATCGGGACGGCGAAGCCTTGGACGACCGGCCACCGCACCTCCAGCCCGTCGACGGTCTGCCGGACAGCTCCTTGCACGTCGTAGTCGAACGTGAGAGTGACCTGCTCTCGCTGTGGCTGGGCGAACTGCACCGTGATCGTGTCGGTCCCGCCGTCGGAGGTGACGCTGGCGGTCGTGTCAGTCTGTACGGCGTCGACCACCACGTTGCTCAGCTCGTAGATCCGGTCGTTCTCCGCGTCGTAGTGCTCCCGGGTAGTGATGGTCCGCTGCACTTCCTCGAGGCCGGCGCCGACGAGACCGTCGTACTCGTAGGTGACCGCCTCAGCAACGTGGAGGCTTCCATCGGCGTTGACCTGCACTGTGGCCGAGTACTGCGAAATCTCGGTGCCGTGGCCTTCGGCGCCGGCAGGAGGTGCCGTGAGGAGCAGCGCCGTGGCAGTCAGCAGGGCTGGGGTGGCTGCCATGCGAACGGAGGTGCCCAGTCGCGGCCACCGGCGGCGGCCAGCGCTGCCGTCCCCGCTGCTAGACATTCCGAAAGGGTAATGTGCGCTCCTGCGGGCGCTCGCGATCGGCCTGCAATGCCGCGAAGGGAACCCACTTGCCCGAGTCCGCACGCCGACCGCTGGGCGCTGCGCCGGTGCTGCCGCCGCCGCAGTCGCCGGACACGGCGTACCGTCCCTCGCTAGCGCCGACCTACCCGCCGCGCGCCTACCAGCGCTACCCGCAGTACCAGCGTCAGGGCAGCACCTCCGACCAGTGGTATCCCCCGGGCAGCAACGCGCAGTACAGCCCACTGGGTTGGCCACCCCCGGCGCAGTGGTCGTACGGCGGCTGGGATCCCACGCCGCCACCGCGCCGCACCAGCACCCTCGCCCGGCTGCTGCTCGGGCTGGTCGGCACTGGGGCCGCCATGTTCTTCGCGCTGATCGTGCTGGGCGCGCTGGTGGCGCCGTCCGCCCCGGCGAGCGGTGACATCGCCTCACGGGCCCCCGCGCCCGCGTCGGACCCCAACGCCGAACCGGTGAGCCCCCAGGACGCCGCAGCGGTGCTGGACCGCAATACGTTGTACGACCAGGGCGGCTTGCCCAACGGGAGCTGCCCCGCTCAGGATCTGGGAGCCGCGTCAACGGCTGAGCAGACGCGGTTCTACCAGTCGCTGATGGGCTGCCTCAACGAGGAGTGGCGGGGACCGGTCGAGAGAGCCGGGTACTCCTACACCGAGCCCGGGCTGGTGGTCTTCGACTCGCCGGTGTCGACGCCCTGCGGCAGTGCATCGCCGGAGTCCGGGCGGACGTTGGCGTTCTACTGTCCAAGCGATGAGGTGATGTACGCCGACGTGCCCCAGATGCGCCGTTTCTTCAGTGACATCGATGTGGCCTACGCGGTCGTGATCGGACACGAGTTCGGCCACCACGTGCAGTCCGAGACCGGCCTGCTCAGGGCGTTCGACGACGTCGTCTACAACAGCTTCGCTAACCGTGCCGAACTCAGCCGTCGCCTCGAGCTGCAGGCCAGCTGCATGGGCGGGCTGTTCCTCGGAGCCGTCGCCGACACGTTCCCGGTCGACGAGACCCGCTATACCCAGCTACAGCAGGTGGCTGGCGCCTTCGGTGACGAACCCAACGCCGACGAGGACGAACGCGACCACGGCTCGGGCGGGTCCAACCGGGCCTGGATCCTGCAGGGCTTCAACAACAACGACATAGCAACCTGCAACACCTTCGCCGTCCCGACGGACGACGTCGACTGAGGTGACTGGTCCCAGCTCTGCCCGCGTCGGCATCGGGGTCGACGTACACCCGCTGGTTCCGGGGCGGCCGCTGTGGGTTGCCGGCATCTGCTGGCCCGACGAGCCCTGCGGCCTGGCTGGCCACTCGGACGGTGATGTTGTCGCGCACGCGGCGTGCGACGCGCTGCTGTCGGCGGGCGGCCTTGGCGACTTGGGCAGCCAGTTCGGCACGTCGGACCCGCGGTGGGCTGGGGCGAGCGGCATGACCCTCCTCGGCGAGACAGCTCGCCGCCTGGGAGCCGCAGGGGTGGTGATCGGCAACGTCGCGGTGCAGCTGATCGGCGCGACTCCCCGCCTCGGCGCGCGGCGGGATGAGGCGACGCTGGTAATGGCCGAGGCGTGTGGCGCGGAGGTGAGCCTGTCGGCGACGACCACCGACGGGCTCGGACTGACCGGCCGAGGTGAAGGCCTGGCCGCCGTCGCGACGGCGCTGGTCTACCGCTGAGGCTTTTCCGCTGAGGCTTTACCGCTGAGGCTGTACCGCTAATGCCGGGACTCGCCCCGAAGTAGCAACTCCGCCACCAACAGGTCGACCGGCGTGGTGATCTTGAACGCTAGGTGAGCACCCTCAACGAGGGTGACAGGAATGCCGGCGCGTTCGACCAGGCTGGCGTCATCGGTCGCGGCACCGTCCGGTGCGCGCCGGTGCGCCTCGACAAGGACATCTTTGCGGAACCCCTGCGGCGTCTGCACGGCTCGCAGCGTGGACCGGTCGACCGGTGTGCTGCGTCCGTCGGCAGCGAGCTGCCGCAGCGAGTCAACCACCGGGATCGCTGGTACGACGACCGCCGCACCGCCGCGCAAGGCGTCGATGACTCGCGCCACCACCTCGGGTGGCACCAGCGGGCGGGCCGCGTCGTGTACCACGACGAACTGGATAGGGCGAGCCACTGCCGCAAGAGCGTGCCGAACCGAACTCTGGCGGGTGTCGCCGCCTGTCACCACCCGAACGGGCATGGCGCAGTCGGCCAGTTCTTCGCGAACGAGGTCGAGCTGGTCGGGCGCGGCGGCGACCACGACCTGGTCGACGGCACCGGACAGCGCGTCCACCGAGCGAACCAACAGTGACCGCCCGCCGAGTTGGCGTAGCGCCTTGGGGATCGGTGTACCGCTCTGGTCTCCCAGCCGACGACCTAGGCCCGCTGCTGGGATGACGGCAGCAACCCCGGATGTCACGACCGCCGGAGGCGGGTTAGGAGGCCAAGACCTCGTCAAGGATGGTCTCGGCCTTGTCTTCGTTGGTGCGCTCGGCAAGCGCGAGTTCGGAGACGAGGATCTGTCGGGCCTTGGCGAGCATCCGCTTCTCACCGGCCGAGAGTCCGCGCTCACGCTCGCGCCGCCACAGGTCGCGGACCACCTCGGCGACCTTCATCACGTCGCCGGAGTGCAGCTTCTCGAGGTTCGCCTTGTAGCGACGCGACCAGTTGGTCGGCTCTTCAGTGTGCTCAGCACGCAGCACATCGAACACCCGCTCAAGCCCGGCCGCGTCAACAACGTCGCGCACCCCGACCAGGTCGAGGTTGCACGCCGGCACCCGGACGACGAGGTCGCTTTGGGCCACAATGCGCAGCACTAGATAGAGCCTGTCTTCACCCTTGATTTGGCGGGTCTCAATATCTTCGATAACCGCGGCACCATGGTTGGGATACACCACCGTCTCGCCGACCGTGAAAGTCATATGTCAACTACCCCTTTCCAGGTGTCCAGGATACCACGGTCGGATTCGGCTCGATGTCACATTTGCGCAGGTCAGAGCACTAATCGGGGCTTGACAAACGGGCCGAGACGTGCCTGTCCTCGGTGCGCTCGTCGCTGAAGCTGCGGCTTCGCTACGCTGATGCCGCTTAGGCGCTCCGCCCGTTAATCAGCACCCACCCAGCAGGAGGATGACACACGGTGGCGACACCCTCACCCACTGCATGCATGCGGCGTTGGCGACCCCGACGTTGGCTGGCTCTGGTGTACGCCGCGGCAGCAGTGATGGGTGTCGTTGGGTGCGGGTCGAACTTCGAGGCCCAGACCCAGCAGCCGTACCAGCCAGCCGTCGGCATCAACAACCGCGAGGGCACCGTCTACGCGCTCAACACCTTGGTGGTGACCGACGGCGAGGGCAACGGCACCGTGGTGTCGGCGCTGATCAACCAGGCAGCCACCGAGGACAGGCTGCTGTCGGTCACCGCAACTGACGGAGCCGCCCCACTGCGAGTGTTGCCGCTACCCGAGGGCGGAATCGCGTTGCCGCCGAGCCGACTTGTCCAGTTGGAAACCACCGGCGCCGTGCGCATCCGCAGCGACAGTCTGCGGGCCGGGTACTTCGTGACGCTGGCGTTCACGTTCGCCAACGCGGCGCCAGTGGAACTCGACGTGCCGGTGGTTGACGTCGTCGGTGCGGACTCGCCGTACGCCGACGTGCCCGTCGGACCCTAGGCCCGTGCTGCGCCCAGCGCCTCGAACTTGTAGCCGAGCCCCCGGATCGTCACCAGATGACGGGGATGGGCGGGGTCAGGTTCGATCTTCATCCGTAGCCGCTTGACGTGTACGTCGAGGGTCTTGGTGTCTCCGACGTAGTCGGCGCCCCACACCCGGTCGATCAGCTGGCCCCGCGTCAGCACCCGACCTGCGTTGCGCAAGAACATCTCCAGCAGCTCGAACTCCCGCAGCGGCAGCCGTACTTCTTCACCGTTGATGGTGACGACGTGTCGCTCGGTGTCCATTCGGACGCCACCCACCTCCAGGGTCGGCGGCGCCAGCTCCGGCTCGACACCACGGCGCAGCACCGCGCGGATCCGGGCGACGAGCTCGCGAGGGCTGTAGGGCTTGGTGACGTAGTCATCAGCGCCAAGCTCGAGCCCGACGACCTTGTCAACTTCGGCGTCCTTCGCGCTCACCATGATCACCGGCACCGACGAGACCTGCCGCAGCCGACGGCACACCTCGGTGCCCGGCAGGCCGGGGAGCATCAGGTCGAGCAGCACGATGTCGGCGCCCGTCCGTTCGAACTCCTCGAGAGCCTCGGGGCCGGTAGCAGCAAGCGCCACGTCGAACCCCTCTTTGCGCAGCACGTAAGCCAGCGCGTCTCGGTAGCTCTCCTCGTCTTCGACCACGAGCACCAGCGTCACAAGGCCTCCTGGTGGGCATTGGGGTACGGCGACCCGGGTGGCGCCGTACCGTTGGGATGCGCCGAGGCGGCCGTTGCCTCAACCCCGACCGGCGGGGCTTCCGGGTCAGTAAGGGTCGGCAGCGAAAGGGTGAACGTCGACCCCGCTCCTTCGACACTCCACACCCGCACCTCACCCCCATGGGTTGCCGCGACATGTTTGACGATCGACAGCCCCAGTCCGGTGCCTCCGGTGGTGCGAGCCCGGGCGGGGTCGACCCGATAGAACCGTTCGAAGATGCGATCAAGCTCAGAAGCGGGTATTCCCACGCCTTGGTCGGTGACGCTGATGTCGACGCTGCCGCCGGTCGCCTTGGCCACGACCGTCACCGTCGTCCCGGCGGCGCTGTAGACGACGGCGTTCTCGACCAAGTTCCCCAACGCCACGACGAGCTGGTCCCCGTCGCCGAGGACCGAGTAGCCGCGGGCGCCACTGGAGATCAGCTTCACGCCCTTGTCGGCGGCGTCAACGCGCACCCTGTCGATGGCACGTTCGATGACCGTGTCGATGGGAACGGAGTTCACCGCCTCCAGCGGGTCGTCGCCCTGCAGCCGCGACAGCTCGATGATCTGCTGCACCAGCCGAGACAGCCGCTCGCTCTCGGTGCGCATGCGGGCGGAGAAACGTTGCACGGCTTCCGGGTCGTCCGCTGCCTCGGCAACCGCCTCCGCCAGGAGCTGTAGCGCTCCCACCGGCGTCTTCAGCTCGTGGCTGACGTTGGCGACGAAGTCCTGGCGGATCGTCTCGACCCGCCGCTCCCGAGTGCGGTCGTCGACCAAGACCAGGACCAGGCGGCTGCCCAACGGGGCAACCCGGGCGACGACATGTCGCGGGCCACCGCGCGACTGGCGGAGCACCAGCTCGGCCTCCCGGATCTGCCCGTCCCGACGCACCTGCCGGACCAGTTGGAGCAGTTCGTCAACGCCGACCCTGGAGTGCCGCACCAGTCCCATGGCGTACGCCGGCGCACTGGCTTTGAGGACCTCGTCTGCAAACCCCACCACCAGCGCAGAGGACCGCAGCACTGACAAGACAGCGGCCACTCCGGCGGGGACCACGGGCTCCGGCACCGCCGGCAGCCGGGTCTGGTCGCGCTCACTGACCCGCCAGGCCAACACGGTGACTGCACCGAGCGCCGTACCCACTGCGCCTCCCAGCACGGCGGCAGCCGACGCATCCATATGCCAAATCGTACGCGCGCACGCGGAACTGACCGGCCCGTCACCTGAGGCCCGGCATGCAGGTTCGGCCAGAGTTCACTTGTCGTTCACCCGACGAGCTTCGGTCGTAACTCGACGGTCGTAGGCTTCGAGTGATGCGCAACCAATACGAGCAACAGCTTCACCGCGTCCTCAGCGAGCTCGTCGACATGACGGGATGCGTGCGCGAGGCGCTCAACCACGCCACCCGAGCCCTGCTCGAGGCCGACGCGTCGGCCGCCGAGCTGGTGATCAGTGGCGACCTCTCGATCGACGACGCCCGCACCCGTATCGAGGAGGAGAGCTACGAGATACTGGCCCGCCAAGCGCCGGTGGCCGGTGACCTCAGGACGTTGCTGGCGTCGTTGCGCATGGTCGCCGACCTCGAGCGCATGGGCGACCTGTCGGTGCACATCGCGAAGGTGGCGCGGCTGCGCTACCCCATCCGCGCCGTGCCCGAGGTGATGGTCCCCACGGTGAAGTCGATGGCAGAGACCGCCGACGAGATGATCGCCTCAGCCGCTGAGATCCTCGCCACCCAAGACATCAGGGCGGCAGCGCTGCTCGAGGAGGCCGACGACGCCATGGACGATTTGCGCCGGTCAATGTTCCGCATCCTGCTCAGCGACGAGTGGGGGTGGGGTGTCGAGCCCGCCGTCGACGTCGCGCTGCTGGGTCGTTACTACGAGCGGATCGGCGACCACGCGGTATCGATGGGACGCCGCATCATCTTCCTCGTGACCGGTCAGCATCCGGTTACTGTCTGAAAGACCGCGGCCTTTGATCGGCCGATCAGGTCCAGCCCGCCGGGCTCTCGCGCCTTCGCTGCGCTCTTGACGGCGCTTCGAGTCCTCGTCGTTCTGTCCCCTGCCTCCGTAGACAGGGGTGACCGTTACAGTGCGGGGCTATGACCCACTCCCATCGACTCGTGTTGCTGCGGCATGGTGAAAGTGAGTGGAACGCCAAGAACCTGTTCACCGGCTGGGTCGACGTCGGTCTCACCGAGAAGGGTCGGCGGGAGGCCGCGCAGGGCGGTGAGTTGTTGGCGCAGCGCGGGTTGCTGCCCGACGTACTCCACACCTCAGTGCTGCGGCGGGCCATCCAGACGGCCGAACTGTGCCTTGACGTTGCCGAGCGGTCATGGGCACCGGTACGCCGGTCATGGCGACTGAACGAACGGCACTATGGGGCACTGCAGGGCAAGGACAAGAAGGCAACGCTGGAGCAGTACGGCGAGGCGCAGTTCATGCGCTGGCGCCGGTCCTACGACACTCCGCCCCCACCCATCGATGACAACGACGAGTTCAGCCAGCGGGCAGACCCCCGCTACGCCGGCCTGCCGGACGAGATCGTTCCGCGCACGGAGTGCCTGGCCGATGTCGTCGACCGGCTGCTTCCATACTGGTACGACGCGATAGTCCCGGACCTGCGCACCGGCGCCACGGTGCTGGTAGCGGCGCATGGAAACTCGCTGCGCGCCCTGGTGAAGCACTTAGATGACATGTCGGGCGACGACGTCGTCCGGTTGAACATCCCCACCGGGATTCCGCTGCTGTACGAGCTCGACGCTGATCTGCGGCCAACCCGACCGGGCGGGGAGTACCTCGACCCGGCGGCAGCAGCCGCCGCCATCGCGGCGGTCGCCAACCAAGGCCGCTGACGGGTCAGATCAGGCCCGGCGAGGCTGCGTACAGTGCAGCGGCGACCGGCTCAGCCAGTGAACGGCTGCCCGGCGATCTGCTCGTCCACTCGCTGCATCCGCCGGTGCAACCGGCGCTCGCGCCTCGCTAGGCGGGCTGCTGCCAGCAGAACTGACTCCCGTGCCTCGGCTCGCCTTGCCACGCTGATTTCGCGGGCGACGTCCGGTGCGGTGAACATGTTGTGCCTCTGCTTTCTAGCGCCACGGCGCTGGGGAACTGGTCAGATTTGACCGCCCGACGGGGGCGGGTGACCGCTATCGTGTGTAATGGAAAGTCTGCCCTTTACTTCTTACATCGTAGATCATGGCGGGCGCCTACCCAAGCTGGGCCGGGGTGATCGTCGACACCATCACTGCTCCAGCCACCCACGGAACGCATCCAGGTTGCGGGTCGACTCCCCCCGACTGATCCGCCACTCCCACTCGCGGCGGATCGAGGTAGCGAACCCCAGCTCCAAGATCGTATTGAACGACTCGTCGGCGTACGTCAAGACGGCGCCCAGCAACCGGTCGATCTCCTCAGCTGTCACTGCTGACAGCGACAGCCGCCCGTCGAGGTAGATGTCGCCGGTGTGGTCAATGCCGAACGCGACGCCGTACAAGCGCAGGTTCCGGCTGAGCAGCCACCGGTAGACGGCCTCGTGATTCTCGTCGGGGTTGCGGCAGACGAAGGCGTGCACGGCGAGGCTGTGGTCGCCGACCACGAGCCGGCAGGGCGTGGCGAGCTTGTGCTCGCCTGGAAGGTCGAAGAGGAAGGTGCCTGGCGCCGGCTCTTGTGCGGGCAGCTCAGCGGACTGCAACGCCTGACGCACCACCGCGATCGCGGCTTCGCTCATGTGGCGATGGCCATCGCGTCAGCCCGCAGCAGTGCGGCTGCTGACGCGTAGGCGTGCAGGGTCTGGTCCGCGGTCCGGTCCCAGCCGAAGGTCTGGGCGTGAGTGGCGGCGGCAGCGCCCAACCGGGCCGCCTCAACCGGGTCCAGCAACAGCCGCTCCAATACGCGGGCGTAGTCGACCTCATCGTGCCCGTCGATGAGCACACCAGTGGTTCCGTCGACGACGGCGGTCGCGAGGCCGCCGACCCGAGCTGCCACCACCGGCCGCGCGCAGGCCTGCGCCTCGATCGCGACCAGCCCGAAGGACTCGTTGTACGACGGGACGCACACGACGGTGGCAGCCTGGTAGTAGTCGACCAGGCGGGCCTGCGACACCGGCGGCACGAATCGCACCACGTCTGCGACATCGCAGGCCGCAGCGAGTCGGACCAGCTCGAGCGGCGTCTCCAGGCCGGTTCCCGACGCTCCCCCGATCACGGGTACGACGAGCCGCTCGCGAAGATCTGGCCGGCGTTGTACCAGGTGAGCCGCCGCCTTGATCACGACGTCAGGGGCCTTCAGCGGCTGGATCCGACCGACGAACATCACCACCAGCGCGTCCGGCCGCATCCCGAGGCGCACCCGAGCCGCGGCGGCGTCACCCGGCCGAAAGACCGCGAGATCGACACCCGGAGTGATGACCTGGACCCGCTCGGGGTCGGCGCCGTACAGCTCGACAAGCTGTCGCCCCTCTGCGCCGGTGCTGGCAATCATCAGGTCGGCGGCCTCTACGACCTGCTCCTCACCGATCACCCGGGTCAGCGGCTCGGGCTGGTCACCAGCGGCCAACGCGGCGTTCTTGACCTTCGCCATCGTGTGCATCGTGTGCACCAGCGGCACTCCCCAGCGGTCCCGCGCCAACGCCCCAACTTGCCCGGACAGCCAGTAGTGGGAGTGGATCAGGTCGTAGTAGCCAGGCTCGTACGCCGCTTCGGCGCGCAACACACCACGGGCGAAGGTGCACAGCTGGGCCGGCAACTCGGCCTTTGTCAGGCCTTCGAGCGGGCCGGCGAAGACGTGCCTCACGACAATCCCCGGGGCCATCTCGACCACGGACGGCAGCAGTCCCGACGTGGCTCGGGTGAAGATGTCGACCTCCACCCCCCGGTCGGCCAACTGTCTCGCCAGCTCGACGATGTAGACGTTCATGCCGCCCGCGTCACCGCTGCCAGGCTGGTCGAGCGGCGAGGTGTGCACGCTCAGCATGGCAACGCGGGAAGGTCGAGGCGGACGCCGGAGAACGCGCCCCATGGCGTCGCCATCCGACCGAGTCTTCACCGTCACCTCCGAGGAGCTCAACCGCCCGCAAGTCTGCTGCATTCCGGTCTCTTCGGCGGATGTGGGGGCGCGTCGCGCTTTGCGCACGGTGTGGACACGGGCTTTTGGGGTGGTTGCGACTGTCTTCGCGCTGCTGCAACAATCGGCGAAATCCGCCGTCGTGGGCCGAGAGTATGTCCGCCAACGTCACCTCAGGAGAGGGAGAACTCCATGCCCGCCAACCCCAACTACCCGCCGCCACCCCCTAACTACCCAGATGGCGACGGTGGCCAGCCACAGCAGAATGCGAGCAACCTGTTCTCGATCCTGGCCATTGTGCTCGGCGGCCTTGCGGTGATCTTCCTGCCCATAGCTTTGGGTCCGGCGGCCATCGTGTTGGCGATCATCGGCCGCACGAAGGGCGAGCGGCTGTCAACAATCGCGCTGGTTGTCGCCATTGTCGGCACGATCGTGGGACTAGTCCTCAGTTACCTGCTCTTCCGGGCGACCAACACCTGACTGCGGTTGCCGCCCTAACGCGGTGCGGCGGCGGAGCAGGAAGCGGCGTTCGATCTCGTTATCGGTGAGCGCGATGGCAGCGTCGTACGCCGCCCGTGCGTCGTCGATGCGGCCGACCCGCGCCAGCACGTCGGCCCGAGTCGCCGGAAGATAGGCGTAGCGTGCCAGGGCGGGCTCGTCGGCGAGCTGGTCGAGCTGCGCCAGCACCTGATCCAGGTCAGCCCCAGGCAGCAGGCTCGTGGCCGCCGTACGGTTGAGCGCCACGACCGGGTTAGGCCAGTTCAGCAACAGGGCGTCGTACATCCGCACTACCTGCCGCCAGTCCGTCGCCTCCCACGACGGTGCCGATGTGTGCAGGCCAGCGATGGCGGCCTGGATCACGAATCGGCCGTCGCCTCGACGTAGTGCCGTGGTGGCCAGCGCCAGGCCCTCCGCAATGAGCTCGTGGTCCCACCTGGTTCGGTCCTGGTCGGCGAGCAGCACCAGCTCATCCTTCGGTCCGACACGGGCCGGCGCGCGCGCTTCCGACAGCAGAAGTAGTGCCAGCAGGCCCTGCGCCTCGGGCTCGGCGGGCACCTGCGCTACCAGCATCCGGGCGAGCTCGACCGCTCGTCCCGTGAGGTCCGTGCGAGTGAGACGGCCACCTACCGCGGTGTGGCCCGCGGTGTAGGCGAGGTGGACGACGGTCAGAACGGTGTCGAGTCGGTCCGGCAGCTCTGCATCCTTCGGGAGCCGAAACGGTACGCCGGCGACGGCGATCTTCTGCTTCGCCCGAGTGATCCGAGCAGCGATAGCTGACTCCTTGGCGAGCAGGACGCGGGCGATCTCGGTTGTCGTGAGGCCACACATCAGCCGCAACGTGAGGGGAAGCTGCGCGTCCCGCGACAGCGCCGGGTGACAGCAGGTGAAGACGAGCCGCAGCGGATCGGTCGCCACCGTGTCGTCGCGCGACCCCTCGGACTCGATGAGCAGCAGAGGCAGCTTGCGCCGCAGCGCCGTGTCGCGACGGAGCCGGTCAAGAGCGATGCGGCGTGCCACCGTGGTGAGCCAGCCCGCAGCGTTTTCGGGAACGCCATCGGGCCAGCTGCTCAGCGCCCGAAGGTACGCGTCCTGCGCACAGTCCTCGGCCAGGTCGAGGTCGCGGGTGACGCGCACCGCCGCCGCCAGGACTGTCGACCAGTGCCGGCGGTGCGCATCGTCGACCTGCCGCGCAACGGTCCGGGCATCCGGCACGCGGAGGACCTCAGACCGGCGGCTGGCTGGTGTCGAGTACCGGGCGCACCTCGGTCACGCCAGAGGGACACTGCGCGGCGAGCTCCATCGCCTGGTCGAGGTCGCGTGCCTCTATCACGTAGTAACCGCCGAGCGCCTCCTTGGTCTCGACGAACGGCCCGTCGCTGATCACTGGGTCAGCGCTCATGTCGTTCCAGTCCCGGCGCACGGTCGTCGCTGTTGATGACCGCTGCAGCGCCGCGCCGTCGACGATGCGCGCCCCGGCGGCCTCGACCGCCTCCGTGAACGCACCGTGGAGCTTCATCGCGAACTCCCAGCTTTCCGGAGTGAGGTTGTCGTACCAGCTCTCGTCGTCGTAGAGCAGGAACATGTACTGCGCCATCGTGCCTCCTTGTGTTGTGGTTGCCTTGCCCTCTTGACGAACGGCGCTGGCGGAAATCGACATTCTCGCGGAACGGATAGACTGAGAACTGTTCGCGCGCCCTCTGCGGGCGCCGCTGGACCTCTGTTCTCCCCTACCAGGACGCCGCTTACTCATGCCCGCTCGACCACGCGCCACCGCCGTCGCGCGGACTGACCTGCGCAATGTCGCGATCGTCGCGCACGTTGATCATGGCAAGACCACGCTTGTCGACGCGATGCTGTGGCAGTCCGGAGCCTTCGGTGCGCACCAGCACGTCGACGAGCGGGCGATGGACTCCGGTGACCTGGAGCGCGAGAAGGGCATCACGATCCTCGCCAAGAACACCGCGGTGAGGTACGCCGGTCCGGCAGCCACCGATGGTCCGGTCACGATCAACATCATCGACACGCCCGGCCACGCCGACTTCGGCGGCGAGGTCGAACGCGGCTTGTCCATGGTCGACGCGGTGGTGCTCCTCGTCGACGCCTCAGAGGGACCCCTGCCGCAGACCCGGTTCGTGCTGCGCAAGGCGCTGGCGAAGCGGCTGCCTGTCGTCCTGGTCGTCAACAAGGTCGACCGGCCCGACGCCCGCATCGCCGAGGTGGTCGACGAGACGTACGAGCTGTTCCTCGACCTCATTGACTCCGACGCTGCCCAGGACGCGTTGGACTTCCCCGTCGTCTACGCCTGCGCCAAGGCCGGGCGCGCCTCGCTTGAGCAGCCGAAAGACGGGGAGATGCCCGACGGGGATGACCTGGAGGCGCTCTTCCGCATCATCATCGAGACGGTCCCCCCACCGACGTACACCGAAGGCGCCCCACTGCAGGCGCACGTCACGAACCTCGACGCGTCGCCGTTCCTTGGCCGCCTCGCCCTCTGCCGGGTGCGGGAAGGCACCTTGCGCAAGGGGCAGAACGTCGCCTGGTTGAAGCGGGACGGCTCACGCAAGAACGTCAAGGTCACCGAGCTGCTGGTCACCGAGGCGCTGGAGCGGGTGTCCGGTGACTCGGCCGGGCCGGGCGACATCATCGCCGTCGCCGGGATCCCCGACATCACCATCGGCGAGACCCTGGCGGACCCGGAGAATCCGGTTGCCTTACCGCTGATCACTGTCGACGAGCCGGCGATCTCGATGACGGTCGGCACCAACACGTCGCCGCTCGCCGGCCGGGCGAAGGCCACCAAGGTCACTGCTCGGCTCGTGAAGGACCGGCTCGACCGCGAGCTGGTGGGCAACGTCTCGATCCGGGTGCTGTCGACGGAGCGTCCAGACGCGTGGGAGGTACAGGGTCGCGGTGAGCTGGCGTTGGCGATCCTGGTCGAACAGATGCGCCGGGAGGGCTACGAGCTGACAGTCGGCAAGCCGCAGGTCGTCACCAGGCACATCGACGGCCGGCTCCATGAGCCGGTCGAGCGGCTGACCATCGACTGCCCGGAGGACTACCTCGGCACGGTGACGCAGCTGCTGGCGGTTCGCAAGGGCCGCATGGAGCAGATGGTCAACCACGGCACCGGCTGGGTCCGGATGGAGTTCTTGGTGCCCGCGCGTGGTCTGATCGGCTTCCGTACGGAGTTCATGACCGACACCCGGGGCACCGGCATCGCCCATCACGTCTTCGAGGGGTACGAGCCGTGGTTCGGCGAGCTGCGCACTCGTCCCTCTGGTTCCTTGGTGGCCGACCGCAGTGGCGTCGCCACGTCGTACGCCATGTTCAACCTGCAGGAGCGCGGCAGCCTCTTCGTCGAGCCCGGCACGGAGGTGTACGAGGGGATGCTGGTCGGTGAGAACAGCCGCGCCGACGACATGGACGTCAACATCACCAAGGAGAAGAAGCTGACCAACGTGCGTGCGTCGACGGCCGAGGAGCTTGAGCGGCTGGTGCCGCCGCGCCGGCTGTCACTGGAGCAGTCGCTGGAGTTCTGCCGCGAGGACGAGTGTGTCGAGGTGACTCCCGACGCCATCCGGCTGCGCAAGGTGACCCTCGACCAGAACGAACGCGCTCGGGCCACTGCTCGCGCCCGTCGGCGTTAACCGTCCTCAGCCACCAGGAACGGCGGTAGCCCGCTCTCAGCCGCGCACCGTCGCTGCGTGCTCGAGCGCGGCGTACGCCGCGGTATTGAACGCCACCATCCGCGCCTCGCGGACGCTGGTCGGGGTGGACCGAAGTGCTTCGATCGCGGCGCGGGCGGCGTCGTCGATGGGCCAGCCGTAGACACCCGCCGAGACCAGCGGGAACGCCACGGAGCGCGCGCCGAGCTCGTCGGCGACACGGAGAGCGTTGGTGTAGCAGGCGGTCAGCAGCGGCCGTCTCGCGTCGGTGTCACCAGTGAAGACCGGGCCGACGACATGGATCACCCAGCGGGCGGGCAACCGGCCGGCGGTCGTCCAGCCGGCCTGGCCGGTTGGGAGCCCGGACGGGAACCTCTGCACGCAGTCGGCCAACACCTCCGGACCACCCGCGCGGTGGATCGCCCCGTCGACGCCTCCGCCCCCGCGCATCCGGGAGTTGGCGGCGTTGACGATGGCGTCGACCTCCTGCGTGGTGATGTCACCCCGGACGACGGTGATCTTCGGCGGGGTTTCGACTGGCTCGACCACCGAACTGGTCAGCGGGAGTGCATGGAGCGCAGCAACGGGCGGACGTCGGCGAGGTAGACGAACGCAGCGACGGTCCCGATCAGGTTCAGGATGTGTCGCGGGTCGTGGAGAAAATAGTGCAGAGCCAGGAACACCACAAGCAGCAGCAGCCAGAACGCCTTGTTCTGCTTGTCGGCAGCGACGAACAACGCGTCCTTGCGAATCAGCGCGTCAAAGGTGGCGAACACCTTCACGGCAAGCAGCAGCAGCCAGATCCCGAGCGCCACCCAGCTCTCGATCGTCAGCGCCACCACTGGGTTGATGGCTGCAGTGGTCACCCGGCAAGGGTAACCGGCTCCAGCAGGGGTTCGGCCCGACAGCGCAGAAGCGTGGCAAGCTCAGAAGGTTGGGCGCAGTTCCCCGACGGGCTCCCCGCCGCCGTACACGGGCACGATCCCGGTGGCGTTCAGCGCGTCGGCGTCCACACCAGGCTCGCGGTCGACGCCCATCCGGCGTAGCGCCGCCGCCATCACGACAGGCCGCGCCCGGGAATGCCCGTCGTCGATCTTCAGCGCAACCGCTCGCCCGTCGGGCAAGGCCAGGGCGTACGACGCCTCGGCGCCGCCCTTGGCGATCGCGCCGGGGATGGCCCGCAGCAGCGCAGCCTCGTCTCGGTTGGTGCCCGATGCGTACTCGGGGTAGCCGACGAATGCGTCGGTGACTCGTCGCTCCGGGCTACCGGCGCCCCCGGTCACGAGGTTGCGGAACGCCCGTGCCAAGCCGGTGAGCGAGGTGGAGAGCAGCGGTGCTCCACAGCCGTCCACCCCGACGGAGTTGACGACCTCTCCGGTGAGCTCGGCGAACGTCGTCGTGATAACCCGCTGCAGTGGGTGGTCGGCATCGGGATAGGTCTCGATCGGCCAACCGTTGACGGCGGCGGTCGCCAGCATGGCTGCGTGCTTACCTGAGCAGTTCATCGCGATGCGCGACTTTTCAGCCCCGGCTCGCAGAAATGCCGCCTTGGCCCCCTCGTCCAGGGGGAAGTCAGGCGGTGTCTGCAGGGCCGTCTCATCGAGACCGACCTCGGCGAGGATGCGGCGTACCCCCGCAATGTGGAACGGCTCACCTGAATGGCTGGCCGCGGCCAGCGCGAGCAACTCACCGTCGAGCGACAGACCGAGCCGCAGCATCCCGACGGCCTGCATCGGCTTGTTGCACGACCGCGGGTAGATCTGGGAGTCCACATCGCCCAGCGCCCAGTCGACGGATCCGTCCGCAGCGAGCGCGACTACCGACCCGCGGTGACGGCCCTCGACGAATCGCGAGCGGACGATGTCGACAAGGATCTCGGCACCGTCCACGACTCGGAGCGTACTTCAGCGGGAATGACGCGGCGGCTGCCCGTGAGAATATGGCGGCTCGACCCGGTTGTAAGCGGCTGCGCGAACGCGGGGGTGGCACAATCGCCTCGTGTCTGACGGCCAGGTCCCGGTGCCCCAGTGGACCCCGACCGCCCGCGAGTTCGACGACCTCGACCTGCTCCTCAAGGGCTGCTTCGCACCGCCCCTCGACGGGTTCGTCGACCCCGCGTCCGCTCCGGATGGCGCACCCATCACGCTGGTGGTCACCGAGGAGACCGCCGAGGTGGCCACGGCGGTCGGCCGGCTCGACCTCGTCGATCCCGAGGGCGCGCCGCTAGCGCGCCTGGCAGTCACCGGCAGGTGGGACGCCGGCAGCGGCCGGACTGGGCTGGTGGGGCCCGTTGAGCGGCTTGCGCACAACGAGTTCGGGCCGTTCCGCCGTCTGCATCGCTCGCCGGCCGACGTACACCAGGTTCATCCGCCACACACGCTGCTCGCCGTACCCGTCACCGCGCCGCTCAGTTCACGCGCCGTCGAGGCAGTCGCCACCGAAGCCGAGGCTCGGGCGCTGACCCCGGTGCTGCTGGTCTGCGTCGGGGACGGCATGCCGAGGGGTGTGTCGGGTCCAGCGCTGGTCCGGACCGCTCTGGCGGCGGCCGCACTCATCGAGCCAGGGGCGCAGGTTGTCGCCGTCTCGGTCGCTGACCACGGGGATGTGGGCGTCGATGGTGGCCCGTCGCCCAACCAGTGGCTGCTGGATTCCGTCGCACGCGCCTACGCCGACACCACGCTCCACCTCGAGGCGGGCGACCTGTCCGGGCCGCTTCCCGCGGCGATCGACGCCATCGTCGCCCGCGACCGACCGCCACGCAGCGAGCAGGGCGTGGTGATCTTCTTCACCGGACTGTCGGGCTCAGGCAAGTCCACCCTTGCCCGCGCGCTCATCGACACCATCCTCGAGCACGGCGAGCGCACGGTCACCTCGCTGGACGGCGATGTCGTCCGGCACCACCTCTCGAAGGGGCTCGGCTTCAGCCGGGAGGACCGCGAGACCAACATCCTCCGCATCGGCTTCGTTGCAGCAGAGATCGCCCGCCACGGCGGTGTCGCGATCTGCTCACCTATCGCGCCGTTCGACTCCACCCGGCAACAGGTACGCCGCATGGTCGAGCGAGCCGGTGGTGGGTTCGTGCTTGTCCACGTCGCCACACCGCTGGAGGAGTGTGAGCGGCGCGACCGCAAGGGTCTTTATGCCCGGGCGCGGGCCGGGGAGATCGTGGACTTCACCGGCATCTCGTCGCCGTACGAACCGCCGACTGATGCGGTGAAAGTCGACACAACCGATAGAGATATAGCAGAATGCCTGGCTGAGTTGCTCGACGCACTGGCCGCAGAGGGCTGGCTGCACTCCTGACGCTGCATCACTTGACGACGTGCGGAGGACCCATGCTTGACACTGCGCAGCTGCTGCTGGCAGCCGGCGGATTCGAGATCACCGGGCTTGGGGTCAAGACAGCGATCGCAGGGTTCCTCGTCGGCATCGTGGTGGGGATCACCGGCATGGGCGGCGGCGCATTGATGACGCCGGCTCTGATCTTCCTCGGCGTCGGTGACGCCCCGACCGTCGTGACAGCCGACCTCACCGCCGCCGCTGTCTACAAGACCGGCGGCGCCGCGGTGCACTGGCGTGAAGGTTCGCCGAACTTGCGGTTGGCGGGCTGGCTGATGGTGGGGTCGGTGCCGATGGCATTCCTCGGCCCCCACCTGGCGACGTGGCTGGCGCCGGGCGCCGACCTTGATGCGTTCCTCAAGCTCTGTATCGGTTTCGCGCTGCTGTTCGCCGCGGCGACGTACGCCTTGCGCTTGTACATCCAGCTGCGCAGAGTCACCTCCGGCCGCAACCCGGGTGAGAGCGATCCGGTCATCCGGCCGGTGCCGACGGTGTTGGTTGGCGCGCTCGGCGGTCTGCTGGTCGGCATTACGTCGGTGGGGTCGGGCTCGGTGATCATGATCGCCTTGCTGATGCTTTATCCGACGCTGTCGGCGGTGAAGCTTGTCGGGACCGACCTGGTGCAGGCAGTGCCGCTCGTGCTGGCGGCCGCTATCTCCAACATCATCGCCCACGGGCTCGATTGGGGGATCCTCATCCCGCTCGTCATCGGCTCGGTCCCTGGCACGATCCTCGGTGCGAAGATCGCCCCCCGGGTGCCGGCCTCGGTGATCCGGCGCGGCATCGTCATCGTGCTGATCGTGTCGGGAATCGCACTGCTCGACAAGGCGGGGTGGGCGCCACTCGGCGCTGGGGAAGACGACACCCACCCGGTGCTGATTGGCTTTATCGGCCTCGCGTTGCTCGTGCTGGTGCCGGTGTTGTGGGGGATCGTGCGCCGAACACGCGGCCTACCGATGTTCGGAACGCCCACCGTTTCCCAGATCGAGGAGCCCGTGGCGGCTGGCCGGCGGCCGGCCGACCATTAGGATGAGCGCGACAGTTGCCGCCCGAGGGAGTTCTTGATCCATGACAGTCCACGCCGACTACCGCCTCAGCCAGCTCGATGAGCTGGAAGCGGAGTCGATCCACGTCTTCCGTGAGGTGGCAGCGGAGTTCGAGAAACCGGCGCTGATGTTCTCCGGCGGCAAGGACTCGATCGTGATGCTTCGGCTTGCGGAGAAGGCGTTCTTCCCGGCGAAGATCCCCTTTCCTGTGCTGCAGATCGACACGGGCTACGACTTCCCCGAGGTGCTCGCGTGCCGTGACCGCTGGGTGAACAGGCTTGGCGTCCGGCTCGTCGTCGCCTCGGTCGAGGAAGCCATGGCCAACGGCGTCGTGGTCGATGACGGGAAGACCAGCCGCAACCGGCTCCAGACCGGCACCTTGCTCAATGCGATCGAGGAGGAAGGGTTCACCGCCCTTTTCGGCGGCGGACGCCGTGACGAGGAGAAGGCGCGGGCGAAGGAGCGCGTCTACTCCCACCGAGACGAGTTCGGCCAGTGGGACCCGAAGAACCAGCGACCAGAGCTGTGGTCGCTGTACAACGGGCGCATCCACGCCGGTGAGCACATGCGCATCTTCCCGCTCTCGAACTGGACCGAGCTCGACATCTGGCACTACCTCGGCCAGGAGCGGATCGAGCTTCCGGAGATCTACTTCGCGCACCGGCGCAGGGTCTTTGAGCGTGACGGCATGCTGCTCACCGAGAGCGACTTCAACCCGCTGCGCCTCGGCGAGACTGTGCAGGAGCGCACCGTGCGGTTCCGCACCGTCGGCGACCTGACCCTGACCGGTTGCGTGGAGTCCGACGCCGCGACCATCCCCGACATCATCGACGAGATCGCCGTTGCCCGCGTGACCGAGCGCGGGGCGACCCGGGGCGACGACCGCTTCAGCGAGGCGGCCATGGAAGACCGCAAGCGAGAGGGCTACTTCTGATGACGGTGTCCGCTGAGTCCACGCCCGGCCGGCCGCAGATGGATCTCCTCCGGTTCGCCACTGCCGGTTCGGTCGACGACGGCAAGTCGACACTGATCGGGCGGCTGCTGCTCGACTCCAAGGCGATCTTCGAGGACCAGCTCGAGGCGGTCGAGGCCACCTCCAACGCCCGCGGCTACGACTACACCGACCTGGCGCTGCTCACCGACGGGCTGCGTTCGGAGCGGGAGCAGGGCATCACGATCGACGTCGCCTACCGGTACTTCGCCACGCCGTCCCGCAAGTTCATCATCGCCGACACGCCCGGCCATGTGCAGTACACCCGCAACATGGTCACCGGCGCATCGACCGCCGACCTCGGTCTGGTGCTGGTCGACGCCCGGCAAGGTCTCACCGAGCAGTCCCGGCGGCATGCGGTGATCTTGTCGCTGCTGCGGGTCCCCCACCTGGTGCTCTGTATCAACAAGATGGATCTCGTCGACTACTCCGTCGACAAGTACAACCAGATCTACGAAGAGTTCACTTCGTTCGCCACCAAGCTGACGATTCCCGACCTGACGATCATCCCGATCTCGGCGCTGAACGGTGACAACGTCGTGACCCGCTCCGACAACACACCGTGGTACGAGGGCCCATCGCTGCTGCACCACCTCGAGCACGTGCACGTGGCGTCCGACCGTGACCTCGTCGACACCCGGTTCCCGGTGCAGTACGTCGTACGGCCGAAGTCTGACGAGTTCCACGACTACCGCGGGTACGCCGGCCGGGTCGCTGGCGGCGTACTGAAGCCGGGTGACGAGGTGCTCGTGCTGCCGTCGGGCATGACCTCGACGATCTCGGGCATCGACATGTTCCAGACCGAGCTCACCGAGGCGTTCCCGCCGATGTCGGTGACAGTGCGGCTCGACGACGACGTCGACGTCTCGCGCGGAGACATGATCTGCCGCCCGCAGAACGCGCCGCAGCCCAGCCAAGACATCGACGCGATGGTGTGCTGGATGGCAACCGCACCGTTGCGGCCCCGGCAGAAGCTCGCGATCAAGCACACCACCCGCAGCGCACGGGCGTTGATCAAGGACGTGCAGTACCGGCTCGACGTGAACTCCCTGCATCGAGACCTCGACACCAAGGAGCTCGGTCTCAACGAGATCGGCAGGGTGCAATTGCGCACCACCGTGCCATTGCTCTGCGACCCCTACGAGAAGAACCGCACGACGGGATCGTTCGTCCTGATCGACGAAGCCACCGGCGTCACCGTCGGCGCGGGCATGATCAACTGACGAGCCTGCCTAGCCCAGCCGGGCGCGGACGTGGAGTCCGACATTGGGGTCGACGAGGACCTCTTGGGTGGCGGCTACGCCCCCGGCCAGCAGGGTGGTGTCGGTGTCGACATTGCGCTTGACCAGCGCCAGCGCGACCGGTCCGAGCTCGAAGTGGCGGGCAGCCGAGCCGACGAACCCCACCGAGCGGCCGTCGAGCTCCACAGCCGCACCTGAGTCCGGCAGCGTGTCGACCGACCCGTCGAGATGCAGCAGCACCAGCCGCCGCGGCGGACGACCGAGGTTGTGGATGCGCGCGACGGTCTCCTGACCCCGGTAGCAGCCCTTGTCCAGATGCACCGCCCGACCGATCCAGCCCACCTCGTTGGGAATCGTCCGGTGGTCGGTGTCGAGTCCGAACCTCGGCTCGCCACGAGCGATCCGTAGCGCCTCGAACGCCCAGCTGCCGCACGGCGTACCCCACTGTGCAGCAGCAGCGAGGTCGGTACGGCGTACCAGCCCGACCGCCGACTGCGATCTGGCCACCGCCGCCCACTCAGCGCTCACGTCAGCCACCTCGACCCGCATCATGAAGCGCATCGAGTCAAGCCAGGCGACCAGCGGTGCCGCCTCACCAGGCTCGACGTGCGCCCAGAACGACTCGCCGTCGTCATAGCCCGTCAGTGCATGCTCGACGTGGCCGAGCGGCGACAGGACCAGCGTGGTGACAGCGGTGTGCGGCGCCAACGACGCGAGGTGCTGGGTCGTCAGCGCGTGCAACCAGCTGAGCCGGTCGGGCCCGGTGACGCGTACGACGCCGCGGTGGGACAGGTCGACGAAGCCGGCACCGGCCAGCAGCGTCCGCTGCTCGCGCAGCGGGTCGCCGTAGTGCGCCGCTACCCCAGCGTCAACGCCCGCTGCCTCGACCGCGCCGGCAACAGCCAGCAGCGGGCTGCCCACCAACGGGCTGTGCTGCGTCACCGGAAACACGCCCTCACCGGGAGCACTCCGCGCACTGCCCGAACACCGTCAGGTGCCCTACGTCGGCAGCGAACCCGACGTCGTCCTGCAACGTGTCGACGAGCGGCGAGACGACCCGCGGCTCGAGCTCGATGACCTTGCCGCATGGCCGGCAGACGAGGTGCACATGCTCGGGCGCGGCCGCGGCATGGTAGGTCGGGGCCCCGTGGCTGAGGTGCGTGTGCTTGACCAGTCCCAGCTCTTCGAGCAGCTCGAGGGTGCGGTAGACGGTGGAGATGTTCACACCGCCGGAGCGTTCCCGGATCCAACCCAAGGCATCCTCAGGGGTCGCGTGGCCCAACGAGCTGACGGCTTCGAGCACGAGCTCCCGCTGGGGGGTCAATCGGTACCCGCGTGAGCGCAGGCGCTGGTGCAGGTCCACGGCTCCAGCCTAGTGGCGGTGCACCAACCGCCGTCGGGGCGAAACTATGCGCGCTGCAACCGGGCCCACAGGTGTGGCTGCAGCGGCTGGCCGACGGCCGCCATGTCGAACGTCCACAGCAGGTGACCCTCGACCAGTCCATAGAGCCGGTGCCCGGCGGTGTACTCCGTCGCCGAGGAGGTGCGCGCAACCGCGTCGGTGCGCAGCTCGATCTTCGCGCCGTCGACCTTGCCGTAGTAGATCTCCACCACCCCGCTGGGGTGGGTCAGCAGCACCTCGAGCTCGCCGTCTGCCTGCGGCCGGAAGAACCCGGTCTCCAGGGCGAGCGGCCGGGACTGCGCACCGTCGTCGCCGACGAGCCACGTGCGACTGAAGTAGTGCAGGAACGGCCGGCCGTCGTGGGTGAACGCGACCTCTTGCCCGAACTGGAACTTCTCGATGGTCGGGTAGTCGCCGTGCCCGTTGCCCTGCCAGTGTCCGAGCAGGAACGCGATCGGCATCAGGTCGGCGTGCAGGTCATCGGGGATGTGGAAGGGCATGGGGCGGTTCGCTAGGCAGTACGGCGGTCAGGACGGGCCGCGGTAGAGCCGGAACACGGCGTAGGCCGACCACCCGGTGATAAACAACCCGGCCGCCACCAACAGGCTGACATAGAAGGCCTCCACGACCGCTGAGTCTAGCGAGCCTTGACCTGCAGGAGCTCCCGCGACTCGTCGGGTGTCATCGCGGGACGTTGAGCGAGTTCGGCCAGCTGCGCCGCCCGGCGTACCAGCTCTTCGTTGTGGCTGACCGGGACCCCCTTGGCCAGCGTCAAGGTGTCCTCCATGCCGACCCGCACATGGCCGCCCTTGCCGAGTGCGGTGAACGCGACGGGCAGCGCCGTACGGCCGATCCCCGTCGCCGACCAGGAGGTGACCGCGTCGGGAAGCGCGGCCACGCCCGCCAGCAGCGCGTCGGGGGTGCCCGGCATACCCCCGGGGACACCGAGCACGAAGTCACAGTGCACCCGCCCGCCGAAGGGCAGCCCGTAGGTGTCGAGCAGGCGGTGCAGCGCAGCCACGTGGCCGAGGTCGAACAGCTCGAACTCCGGTACCACCGAGCGCTCCTGCGACAACTGGTAGAGCTCGCAGACGAACGGCCACGGGTTCAGGAAGACGTCGTCGCCGAAGTTGGTGGTGCCCGTCGTCAGCGAGCAGGAGTCTGGGTCGGCGTCCAGCACCTTCAGTCGGTCCTCCAGCGGGTCGTGCACCGACCCGCCCGTCGACAGCTGCACGACCAGCGACGTCGCCGCACGGACAGCTGCCACCGCTTCGGCGAGCCGGCTGGGTTCCAGCGTTGGCCGGTGCTCGGCGTCGCGGATGTGCAGGTGGATCATCGCCGCGCCCGCCGCCTCGCACCGCACCGCCGACTCCACCAGCTCCTCGAGCGAGGTGGGAAGAGCCGGGAACGCATCCTTCGCCGTCTCAGCACCGGTGGGCGCGACAGTGATGAGAGTCTTGGGGGAGGCGGCGGCCATGGCAGCCATCGTGCCAGACGGCGCTCGCCCGTTGCCTGTCCGCCGACCAAGAGGACTTCGCATGCGAGCCGTCGTACAGCGAGTGTCGCAAGCCGCTGTCCGCGTCGACGGCGAGGTTGTCGGCGCTGTCGACTCCCCGGGGCTGCTCGTGCTGGTAGGTGTCACCCACACCGACACCGCCGAGTCGGCGGCTGCCCTGGCCGCGAAGGTGTGGCAGCTGCGCATCCTGCGCGGCGAGCGGTCGGCCAGCGACGTCGGAGCTCCGGTGCTCGTCGTCAGCCAGTTCACCTTGTACGCCGACACGCGCAAGGGCCGGCGCCCCTCCTGGTCGGGGGCGGCGCCTGGTCCTATCGCCGAGGCGCTCTATCTCGAGTTCTGCGCTGCGCTGCGGGCGCTCGGTGCGCACGTGGAGACCGGCGTCTTCGGCGCCAGCATGCAGGTGACGCTGACGAACGACGGTCCGTTCACCGTGCTCTTGGAGAACTGAGCACGGCTTAGCGACTAGCCGGCGAAGACGAAATAGCGCAGCCACAGGTAGGGCATGGACGCACCAACCGTGACCACGGCGACGACCAGGCCGTACTTGGTGAACTCCCAGAACGAGATACGCCGGCCGGAGCGTTCGGCGATGCCCAGCATCACGACGTTGGCCGAGGCACCGACCGCGGTGGCGTTACCGCCGAGGTCGGCACCGAGGGCAAGCGACCACCACAGGACGTTTGACTGCTCGGTGTTACCGGCGCCATCGACGAGCTGGGCGACAATGGGGCTCATCGCGGCGACGTACGGGATGTTGTCGACGATGGCCGACATCACTGCGGACACCCAGAGCAACCCCATGGATGCGAGCAGCAAACGCCCTTCAGTGGCGTCAGCAGCAGCGGTGGCGACCTGCTCGATGACTCCGGTGTTAACCAACGCACCGACCATGATGAACAGGCCGGCGAAGAACGCCAACGTGGGCCACTCGACGTCCTTGACGACCTCCTCGGTGTTGAGCCGCGACGCAACCAACAAGAAGAGGCCGCCAACGAGCGCAACCACCGATGGCTCGAGGTGCAGGACGCTGTGTAACGCGAACGCCACGGTGACCGCGGTCAGTACCCCGAGACTGACCACCAAGAGGCGGCCGTCGCGGATTGCGTCCCGCTCCCGAAGGTCCATCACTGCTGCGGCGCGGTCGGGGTGGGAGATGAAGGCGGCCCGGAAGAGCCACCGGCACAGTCCGATGAACACCACCATGAGCACAAGCACCCACGGAGCGAGGTGAATCAGGAAGTCGTTGTAGGTCAGTCCCGCACGGCTGGCGATGATGATGTTCGGAGGGTCTCCGACGAGGGTTGCCGTGCCTCCGATGTTGGAGGACAGCACCTCGGCGATCAGGAAGGGTGCGACCGGTACGTCCAACCGCTCGCAGACGAGGAACGTGACGGGGGCGATGAGCAGCACAGTGGTGACGTTGTCGAGAATCGCTGAGGCAGCAGCAGTCACCAAGACGAGAATCACCATCACCCGAAAGGGCCGACCGCGCGCGCGTTTCGCCGCCCAGATCGCGACGTACTCGAACACACCGGTGCGCTCCAGCACGGCGACGATGAGCATCATGCCGAGCAGCAGGAAGATGACGTTCCAGTCGATCCCGGACTCTTCGGAGTAGAACGCGTGCTCGGCGTCGGTGGCACCGATCAGCAGCATCAGCACCGCACCGCCGAGGGCGGCGGCGACCCGGTGAATCCGCTCAGTGGCGATCAGCACGTAGGCGCCGACGAAGATGGCCAAGGCCAGCCAGCCGGTAACCGTCACTGCGGGAGGATCCGCTCGAGCAGCGCATCGAGGGTGATGGCACCGACAAGCTGGCCGTCTTTGTCCGTGACAGCCACCAGCGGGCTTCGAGTGCGGGCCATCAGTGCGGCTATCTCAAGCGCCGTCGCCTTGAGGTCGACGACTGGCAGCTCGCGGCGCTCGCGGGGCAATGCTTCCGCGACAGTGCGCTGAGCGAGCCCCCGCAAGAAGACATCGGCCGCCGGCTCGTCGATGACTCGAGCAAGCGCCGGGTCGTCCTGACAGTAGGTAGGCACCCCCATCCGCAGCACCTGGGTACCGGGCAGGATCGTCCGAGGCCGGCCCTGCTCGTCCACGACGATCAATCCCGGCAGGTTCTCCTCAGCCAGCAGCCGGGCGGCTTCAACGGCCGGGGTGGACAGCTCGACAACCGGATATGGCGAGGCAAGGTCGGCGGCGCGCACGGGTCTCCTCCACGTCAGACGACAAGTGACGACGCCGACCAGGCTTCCCGGCACACCGGCTCACACTCTAGCGGGAACCCCTAGGAGCTGAATCCCCGGTCGGGCACCGGGGTTACGGCCTGGTCACCTCGCGGTCTTGGCCGCCTTCAGGCGTCGGTAGGCGTGGTTCCGCAGCCGCAGGATCACAGCTGCGAGCAGGGCGGCAAGCAGCGATCCGGTGAGGACAGCGACCTTGGCGTGTTGGTCCTTCTCGCTGCCGATGCCGAACGCCAGCTCCCCTATGAGCAACGAGACGGTGAACCCGATACCGGAGAGGATCGACAACCCCAGGACGTCGATCCAGGCCAAGCCCTCATCGAGGTACGCGCGGGTGAAGCGCGCTACGAGATAGGTCGCGGCGAAGACGCCAACCGCTTTGCCAACGACCAGGCCGACGACGATGCCCACGGCCACGGGATCAGTCAACGACGCGGCCAAGCCGCTCAGTCCACCAACGCTCACCCCCGCCGACAGGAAGGCGAATGCCGGAACCGCCAGACCCGCTGACACGGGCCGCCAGCGGTGCTCGAAGTGCTCGGCCAACCCCGGGCCCGCTTCCGGACCACCGGCCCGACGACTGCGGATGACCGGCACGGCGAACCCCAGCAGGATCCCCGCGACCGTGGCGTGCACGCCCGACTCGTGCACCAGCGCCCACGCGACGGCGGCCAACGGCATCAGCACCCACCACGAGCGAACTCGGCGCTGCACCAGCAGCGTAAACAGCGCCAGCGGCACCACGGCTGCAAACAGCGGGAGTGCGGAGAACTCGTCGGTGTAGAAGACGGCAATGATGAGGATGGCCAGCAGGTCATCCACGACCGCCAAGGTGAGCAGAAATGTCCGCAAGGCATCGGGCAGGTGACGGCCGACGACTGCCAGCACAGCCAGCGCGAACGCGATGTCAGTTGCCGTTGGCACCGCCCAGCCCCTCAGCGCTCCCCCTGCTGCGCTCAGGTTGACAACCGTGTACAGCGCAGCAGGGACGGCGACGCCACCCAGCGCAGCTGTGACAGGCACCAAGGCGCGCCGCGGATCACGCAGATCACCCGCGACGAACTCGCGCTTGAGCTCCAGCCCGGCGACGAAGAAGAAGATCGCCAACAGCCCATCGGCTGCCCACACCGCCAGAGTGAGGTCAAGATGTAACGCGCTCGGTCCGACGCGATAGCCCACCAGCGTGTGGTAGCTGGCTGACCAGGGTGAGTTCGCCCAGACAAGTGCTATGACTGCGCCGACAAGCAGCAGCGCACCACCGATCGTCTCCTTGCGGAGGATGTCGAGGATCCGGCGGGTCTCACCGGGGGACGGCGCGCCCAGGAGAGCGCCCGAGCGGGCGGCGTTAATCATGCGACACTCACGGCACGGGGACTGCGGGGCCAACGTGACACAGGAGTTTGCGATGCACCGGCCCGAGAATAGCCGTGATGCTCAACGGGCACGGTTTCGGTTGTCGCCGCTTTGTTGGCACACTGAGACGTGCTCGACCAGCCGCCGGCGACAAGGGATGACTCATGAGTGACCGCACGGGTCCGACCGACGGCCCCACTCACGAGACCCCCGACGCAGACAACTCTTCCGACGACCACCCGGTATTGGGGAGCGGCTCTACCTCTACGGATGCGGCGGAGAGCGAACCCCGCGCCAAGAAGGGCTTCTTCCGCCGTCATCTAGCCCTCACGTCATTGGCGGTGATCTTGGTGCTGCTGGCGGGCGCGGCCGGTGGCTATGTGTGGTGGCTCAACAACCAGCTCACGAATGTCCCCCGCGTCGACGCGGACATCAAAACCCCCCCGGAGAAGGAAGGCAGCAAGGAGAAGAGCTACCCCCTCAACATCTTGCTGCTCGGCGCCGATCACGGCGATGTCGGCCAGTCGGTGGCAGAGGACCTCGAGGACGGCAAGTGGACCCCGTTCGAGCACCGGAGCGACACGATCATGCTCGTGCACATCCCGGCCGACCGGAACACCGTTCAACTGGTATCGATTCCCCGGGACACCTGGACCAAGATCGACGGTTACCCGTCCGACGACCACCACGCCAAGATCAACGCTGCGTTTGCCTACGGCGGGCCGTCACTGGCAGTCAACACCGTCCAGGACCTGACGGGGATCACCATCGATCACCTGGCGATCATCGACTGGGTTGGGTTCAAGGACCTCACTACTGCGCTTGGCGGCGTGCGCGTCTATGTTCCCCAGACCTTCTACGACGAGTCTCAGCGAACGACCTGGGAGCAGGGCTGGCAGACGTTGGAGGGGGAACGGGCGCTGCAGTACGTCCGCACCCGGTACGGCCTCGATGACGGCGACTTCGACCGCAT
This sequence comes from Nocardioidaceae bacterium, assembly GCA_030447865.1. Taxonomy (GTDB): domain Bacteria; phylum Actinomycetota; class Actinomycetes; order Propionibacteriales; family Nocardioidaceae; genus JAUJOE01. The sequence continues at coordinate 971,716 of JAUJOD010000001.1, read as the reverse complement.
CCACCGACAGCAGAACTTCATGCGCTCGACCATGAGCGAGCTGCTGTCCAAGGGGACGACCCGTGATTTCGTCAAGTTTGGCAAGGTCGTGACGGCCATCACCAGCAATCTCACCGTCGACGACTCGTGGGACAACGAGGAGATCCGAAACCTGGCCTGGAGCCTGAGAGATCTCGGCACCGGAGACGTGCAGTTCGTCACGGCTCCGCTCGGCCGCTACGACACCACCCCGGAGGGCGAAAGCATCGTTCGGCTCGCGCCGAAGAAGAGCGAGGCGTTGTTCCGGGCCGTCAAGAACGACGACATCGAGAGCTACCTCACGAAGTACCCGCGCGCCGAGCTCCCGGGCAAGACCTCGATCAACTAGACAACCGTCAGTCGGGGTGGCGGCCGAAGTCGTCGGAAAGCCGTTCGATGTCGTCCTCGCCGAAGTAGCCGCCCGTCTGCACCTCGATGAAGACGAGGTCGTCGGCGCCGACGTTGGCGATCCGGTGCGCGCACCGGACCGGCACGTCGAGACTCGACCCCTGGCTCACCGGCTGCTCCTCGTCGTCGAGGGTCACCAGACCAGAGCCGGACACGACGTACCAGTGCTCCGTGCGCCGGAAATGCCGCTGGTAGCTGAGCCGCTTGCCGGGGGTCACGCAGATTCGCTTGACGCGAAAACCGTTACCCTCGTCGACGACCTCGTAGTAGCCCCAGGGGCGCTCATCGCGCTCGATCGGCACCGGTCAATCCCTCTCGTCGGCGGTCTCGACGCACGCGGCGCTCGAAACCGGTGCGCAGCCGCAGTCTAGGCCCACCGGCGCTGACGAGCCGGCCGTCGGACTCAGACGGCGATACGCACCTCGGCGATGTCGCCGCAGGCGGCGGCCACCGCGGTGTCGACCGGAGCGATCCGAGGTGCCAGCGTGCGCAGCGTCCAGGTTCCCGGAGCCGCGAAGAACCGGAATTGCCCACTCTCGCCGGTAGGCACCTCCGCGGTGAACTCGCCGGTGCCATCGAGCAACCGTACGTACGCCCCGCCGACCGGCTGCCCGTCCTTCACGACGACACCCTCGATCACCGACTGGTTGGCCAGGTCAACGCCGGAAAGGCTCACTCCACCGACGGCAGCGCCGCAGCTCACGGCACGACCTCCCCGGGCTCGTCACCAACAGCGACCGGTACGCCGACCAGTGAGCCGTACTCGGTCCACGAGCCGTCGTAGTTCTTCACGTTCGGCTGGTCGAGGATCTCGTGCAGGACGAACCACGTGTGCGCGCTGCGCTCGCCGATGCGGCAGTAGGCGATCGTGTCCTTCCCGCCACTGCCGCCGTCGAGGGCGACACCCGCGTCGGCGTACAGCCGGTTGAGCTCTTCGTCGGACTTGAACGTGCCGTCGTCGTTCGCTGCTTTGCTCCATGGGATGTTGACCGCTGTCGGCACGTGACCGCCGCGCTGCGCCGACTCCTGGGGCAGGTGCGCCGGCGCGAGCAACCGGCCGGCGTACTCGTCGGGAGAACGCACGTCGATGAGGTTCTTCGAGCCGATCGCCTCGACGACCTCGTCGCGGAACGCGCGGATGCTCAGGTCAGGGGCCGAGGCGGTGTACGACGTGGCCTCCCGCGATGGCACCTCCTCGGTCAGCTCGCGGGAGTCCAGCTCCCAGCGCTTGCGGCCGCCGTCGAGCAGCATCACCTGGTCATGCCCGTACAGCGTGAAGTACCAGTACGCGTAGGCCGCGAACCAGTTGTTGTTGCCGCCGTACAGCACGACCGTGTCGTCGTTGCTGATGCCGCGGCTGGACAGCAGGTCGCTGAACTGCTGCTGGTTGACGAAGTCACGGCGCACGGGGTCTTGCAGGTCGTCCTTCCAGTGCAGCTTGATGGCTCCGCGGATGTGGCCCTTGTCGTAGGCGGTGGTGTCTTCGTCGACCTCGACCAGGACGACCCCGGCGTCGTCGAGATGGCTCTCGACCCAGTCGGCGTCAACGAGTACGGCGTCGCGGCTCATGTGCATCTACCTCCGTGATAATGCCCAGGCGCAGTCCGGCCAAGGCGAGCTGAGTGGCGAAAGGGCGGTCGACGGGGACCGCAGGGAGCAACGCGCTCTTGGGCTGACTATGTGCAGCGAACCGCCGGCGGCGGCGGGCAAGAGGAGTCGAGGCGTTGCCCGGTCAGGGCGTCGGACACATGGCCGTCGCGGTGTGACAGTTGTCAACCGCGCGGCGTTTGGTGAGGTACGTCGACTCCACGGCCCCAGGCTACGCCGGCCGTCCACGCGTCCCAAACCGGGCGGTTGGTCAGCCCCCGGCGAAGGGCGGGAGCACCTCCACCACGTCGTCCGCATGGAGCGCGACAGCCGCCGGGTCGCGGGCGCCCACCGGCACATCACCCACCAGGAACGAGCAGACGCCCACCACATCCGCGAACCGCGGCCGGCTGGCATGCGCCGTGCGCGCCGAGTCGAGCACCTCGGCCAGGGTCGCGCCGGGCAGCCGCTCCTCGGCCACCCCAGCGGCTGCCCGCGCCGCCGCCCAGTAGCGCACAGTTACCACCGGTGGTGCGGCGACCTCGCGCCGCGTTGCGGCTGTCCCCGGTCGTTCCATGTCAGGTATTGTCGCAGCCGCAATGAGCAACCTGCTGCTGTTGACCAACACGCTGCAGCCGTCCACCGACATCCTGCCGGCCCTCGCCCTGCTGCCCCACGACGTACGCGTGCTGCCCGCCGAGGCGACGGTACTGCTGGAGGCACCCCAACGCGACGCGCTGATCGTCGACGGTCGACATGACCTGGCGTCGGTGCGGAGCCTGTGCCGGCTCATGCGCGCCACCGGTGTCGACGTACCGGTGGTGCTCGCGGTGACCGAAGGCGGCCTGACCGTGGTCACCGCCGACTGGGGAGTCGACGAGGTACTGCTCCCCGACGTTGGACCGGCCGAGCTCGAGGCGCGGTTGCGGCTGGCGATCGGCCGGATTGCGCTGGCCCACTCCGAGGAGGACGCGCAGGCGCAGCTGATCCGCAGTGGCGACGTCGAGATCGACGAGGCGTCGTACTCCGCGCGGATCGACGGCCGCGGCCTCGACCTGACGTTCAAGGAGTTCGAGCTGCTGAAGTACCTCGCCCAGCACCCCGGCCGCGTCTTCAGTCGCCAGCAGCTGCTGCAGGACGTGTGGGGGTATGACTACTTCGGCGGCACCCGCACGGTCGACGTGCACGTACGCCGGCTGCGCGCCAAGCTCGGACCGGAGCACGAGGCGCTGATCGGAACCGTGCGAAACGTTGGCTACCGGTTCGTGCTGCCAAGTGTGGACAAGCGCCAACCAGCTCGCGGCGACGCGCCCGTCCATTCCCCGCACGCGTGAGCCGGCCGCGGTGAGCCGCTCCGCGGCAGTCCAGGTCAGGGGCAGCGAACGGCTGACCGCTGCCGAGCGCACCCAGGTCGAGGCCGTTGACCGCGCCGCTCTGCTCGCCGACGGCGTCGCTGCGCTCGATGACCAAGCCCGCCTCGACCTGCAGTACGACGGGACGGCGGCGGTGCGACACCTCGTCGTGCGCGCGCCCGAGGACGACGCGGTGGTGGGCTACGCCGCCCTTCGCCTGGGCTCTGAGACCGGCCCAGCGGTGGGGCAGCTGGTCGTCGACCCGCGGCACCGCAGCAACGGGCTCGGCACACAGGTGGTGCGCTCGCTGATCCAGGAAACTGGCTCACGCCGGCTCAGAGTGTGGGCGCATGGCGACCACCCGGCGGCGCGCCGGCTGGCCGATCGGCTCGGCTTCGTGCGGATGCGCGAGCTGCGCCAGCTGCGGGCAACTCTGGACGCCCCCGTCTCGGCGCCGGCGCCGACACCGGGCCTCACCCTTCGGACGTTCCGCGTCGGACACGACGAGGACGCGTGGCTGGCCGTCAACGCGGCCGCCTTCCGCGACCACCCCGAGCAGGGCGCCCTGACCGCCGCCGACCTCGCGCAGCGGATGGTGCAGCCGTGGTTCGACCCAGCGGGTTTCTTCCTGGCGGAGCGAGACGCACGGCTGGTCGGGTTCCACTGGACCAAGGTGCACCCGGCTAACTCCACCGACAGCGACGCCCTCGGTGAGGTCTACGTGTTGGGCGTACACCCGGACGCCCAGGGCTCGGGACTCGGCAAGGCGCTGACCATGGTCGGCCTGCACTCCCTGCAGCGCCGCGGGCTGAGCACGGTCATGTTGTACGTCGAGAGCGACAACGGGGCCGCCCTGGCGCTGTACCAGCGCCTCGGTTTCAGCCACGTGTCCAGCGATGTCATGTACGAGCGGCGCAGCCCAGCAGACTCGTTAACCTAACGGTGACACCATGAGGGCATGACATCCCAGTCGGCTAGCCCGCCCACCAGTCGCGCAGCGAGTAGCGCCGTCGATGCCCTCCCCGTGTCCCTCCCCGAGCCGCAGCAGGCCGCGGAGCCGACGTCGGCAGACCCGGCACTGCCGATCCCACCGCATGAGCCGTACGAGGTGGAGCCGCCGTACGAGCCGACGGGTGACGACCTGCCGGCTGACCGGTTCCTCGACCGGGAGCTGTCGTGGCTACGGTTCAACGGCCGGGTGCTCGAGCTCGCCGAGGACCCCGACCTGCCGCTGCTGGAGCGCACCCGCTTCCTGGCGATCTGCGCCAGCAACCTCGACGAGTTCTTCATGGTGCGCGTCGCCGGCCTCAAGCGCCGGCTTGCGGCGGGCATGGCGGTGCAGTCGGCGAGCGGGATGATGCCGCGGGAGGTGCTGGAAGGCATCTGGGCGGAGTCACGGGAGCTGATGAGCCGCCATGGACGAGTCTTCAGCGACGACGTACTCACCGCCCTGGCCGACAAGGGCATCTGCCTGCTGCGGTGGAACCAGCTCGACACCGACGAGATGAAGCGCATGCAGGAGCTGTTCACCGATCGGGTGTTCCCGGTGCTGACACCGCTCGCCGTCGACCCTGCGCACCCGTTCCCCTACATCTCCGGCCTGTCGCTCAACCTGGCGGTGACCATTCGCAACCCGGACACCGGCGAGGAACACTTCGCCCGCGTCAAGGTGCCGCCGATCTTCCCGCGTTTCGTCACCCTCGGCGAGCAGCGGTTCGTGCCGCTCGAGGACGTCATCGCCGCGCACCTTGACCAGCTTTTCCCAGGGATGGAGGTGTTGCAGCATCACACCTTCCGCGTCACCCGCAACGAGGACCTCGAGGTCGAGGAGGACGACGCCGAGAACCTGCTGACGGCACTGGAGAAGGAGCTGCAGCGCCGACGGTTCGGTTCACCGGTGCGGCTCGAGGTCGAGGAGTCGATGGACCCGCATGTCCTGGAGCTGCTGACCTCAGAGCTCGACGTGTCACCGAGCGAGGTCTTCCACCTGCCAGGGCCGCTTGACCTCACCGGGCTGCACGGGATCGCCGACCTCGACCGGCCGGAGCTGAAGTACTCAGCGTTCGTGCCGCACACCCACAACCACCTCGCAGAGGTGGAGTCGGCCAGCCCGGTCGACATGTTCGCGGCCATCGCGCGCCGCGACGTACTGGTGCACCACCCCTATGACTCGTTCGCCACCAGCGTGCAGCGGTTCATCGAGCAAGCCGCGACCGACCCGCACGTGCTGGCGATCAAGCAGACGCTATATCGCACGTCGGGGGACTCCCCGATCATCGACGCCCTCGTCGACGCCGCCGAGTCCGGCAAACAGGTACTGGTGCTGGTCGAGCTGAAAGCACGGTTCGACGAGCAGGCAAACATCCGCTGGGCCCGCAAGCTTGAGCAGTCAGGTTGCCACGTCGTCTACGGGCTGGTGGGCCTGAAGACGCACTGCAAGCTGGCGCTGGTCATCCGCGACGAAGGTGTCGGTATCCGCCGCTACGCCCATATCGGCACCGGCAACTACAACCCCAAGACGGCCCGCATGTACGAGGACCTCGGCCTGCTCACGGCGGACGAGGGCATCACCAGCGACATCAGCAGCCTCTTCAACAACCTTTCCGGGTTCGCCCGGCAGCGCAACTACTCGCATCTGCTGGTGGCGCCCGAATCTGTGCGCAGCGGGCTGCTCGACCGGATCGGCCGGGAGATCGGACATGCCGAGGCGGGGCGCCCCGCTCGGATCCGCATCAAGGCCAACTCCATCGTCGACGAGGCAACCATCGACGCGCTGTACCGCGCCTCCCAGGCCGGCGTAACCGTCGACCTATGGACTCGCGGCATCTGCTCGCTGCGACCGGGGGTGCCAGGGTTGTCCGACAACATCAGGGTCCGCAGCATCCTCGGACGCTTCCTGGAGCACAGCCGGGTCTTCTGGTTCGAGAACGCCGGCGAGCCGCAGGCCTGGATCGGCTCGGCCGACCTGATGCACCGCAACCTTGACCGCCGCGTCGAGGTGCTCGTCGAGATCCCCAGCCAGAGCCATGTCCGCGACCTGGGCGAGCTGCTTGACCTCGGCTTCGACGACCATACGGCCGCCTGGGTGCTGGCCGCCGACGGCAGCTGGCAGCGCCGGTCGGCCGCTGCTGACGGCACCGCGTTGGTCGACCTGCAGGCCACGCTGATCGCCGCCCACCGCCGTCGACGCGAGGCGACGACGACAGTACGACGCGGCCAACGGCCCACCGCGGGTCGCCGCCAGGTGACCCCGACGGTACGCCGTTGACCCGGCTCGAGACGCCTCCCGCGGTGCGAGCGGCGGGCTGCGTCGTCTGGCGATCCGGTGAGGACGGCCCGGAGGTGCTGCTGGTCCACCGACCCCGTCGCTTCGACTGGTCGTTCCCGAAAGGCAAGCTCGATCCCGGCGAGACGGAGATCGCTGCCGCGACGCGTGAAGTGCAGGAAGAGACGGGGCTGCAGGTGCGACTCGGACCGCGCCTGCCGGACCGGCACTACGAGGTGGGCGGCGAGCCCAAGGTGGTGCACTACTGGACCGCTCGGCCGGCGTACGGCGCTGACCTGGCGGACTTCGAGAGCAACCACGAGGTCGACGAGCTCCGTTGGGCCGCGCTCCCCACGGCCCGGCAGACACTTAGCTACCCCCGCGACGTGGAACTGCTCGACGCGTTCGAGTCCGCCGGCTACGACAGCACGCCGCTGCTCGTCGTGCGCCACGCCGAGGCGGTCAAACGCGCGGCGTGGGACGGGGCCGAGGCGAGGCGGCCGCTGAAGCGCGCTGGGCAGCGTCAAGCCGCCAAGCTCGTGCCGCTATTGTCGGCGTACGGCGTCTCGCGGGTCGTCTCCAGTGACGCGGCCCGGTGTGTCGACACGGTGGGGCCGTACGTCGAGGCCAGCGGCGCCGACCTCGTGCTCGACCCGGCGCTTGCGCAGGAGACGGCCGAGCCGGGGGCCCTCAAGGAGCGGGTGGCCGACCTGCTGCGCCGCGCGGAGCCAGCGGCGGTCTGCACGCATCGACCACTGCTCGGGCCGGTCTTTGAGGCGGCTGGAACCGACCTGGTCGGCTTGATGCCCGCCGAGACGGTGGTCCTGCACCACCGTGACGGTCGCGTGGTCGACTGCGAACAGCACGCTGTCTAGGCTTACGGCAGGGCGAAGTGCGACACGCCGTACACCGCTGCGGCCACCAACCCGGCGCCGGGGAACGTCAGGACCCACGCCGTCACGATCGTCCTAGCGACTCCCCACCGCACCGCCGACAGGCGTTTGGTCGCCCCGGAACCCATGACGGCCGAGGTGATGATGTGGGTCGTGGAGACGGGGGCTTCGAAGACGTAGGCGGTGACGTAGAGGATCGATGCGGCCGTTGTCTCGGCGGCGAAACCGCGGGGTGGGTCGAGGTGAATGATGCGTCGGCCGAGCGTGCGCATGATCCGCCAGCCACCGGCGTACGTGCCGAGCGAGATCGCGGTCGCGGCGCTCGCGATGACCCACCACGGCAGCCCGTCGTCGGCGCTTGCGTAGCCGGCCGTTAGCAACGCCAAGAAGATGACCCCCATCGTTTTCTGGGCGTCTTGCAGGCCATGGCCGAGGGCCATCGCGGCGGCCGAGATTGTCTGGGCCAGCCGGAAGCCGCGGTTGATCTTGCCGGGGTGGCCGCGGCGCAAGAGCCACATGATGCTCAACATCAGCAGGAAGGCGACGGTGAACCCAACCAGCGGCGACGCAACCATCGGGATCAGCACCTTCTCCCTGATCGCCGACCAGGCCACGAAACTCCCGGAGGCGAGCGCGGCACCGACCAACCCACCGATCAGAGCATGCGACGACGACGACGGCAGTCCGAAGTACCAGGTGGCGATGTTCCAGACGATGGCGCCAATCAGGCCGGCCGCGACGACGACGAGGCCGCGGCTGTCCTCGGGTGGGGAGATGACGTCGCTGACGGTGGTGGCCACCTCCTGACCCAGGAAGGCCCCGACGAAGTTCATGACCGCCGCGAGGATCAACGCGACGCGCGGGGTCAGCGCCCGCGTCGACACCGAAGTGGCGATGGCGTTGGCCGCGTCGTGGAAACCATTGGTGTAGTCGAACGTCAAGGCGATGACGACGACCGCCACCACGAGGGCGAGCTCCACGCTCAGGACTCCTTGACGGCGATCTGTTCGACCGTGTTCGCAACCGTTTCGAATGCGTCCATCGCCCGCTCGAGGGAGTCGACGACGTCCTTGAGCTTGAGTACCGTCAGCGCGTCGTACGTGCCGCTGAACAACGACGCGAGGATACGGCGGTACGCCTTGTCGCCGGCGTTCTCCAGCCGGTTGATCTCGATCCAGTACTCCTCGAGGTCGCGCATGGTGCGCAGCCGGGGCATCGCTTCGGCAGTGAGTTCCGCTGAGCGCTGCAGCACCTGCACCTGGTCGGCGCACTCCGCGGGTAGTTCCTCCACGCCATAGAGGTTGACGAGGTCGACGGCTTCCTCCATGTAGTCCATGACGTCGTCGAGCCCGGCGGCGAGGCGATAGATGTCTTCGCGGTCGAACGGCGTCACGAACGTCGAGTTCACCCGTCGCACGATGGCGTGGGTGGTCTCGTCGGCTTGGTGCTCGGCGTCTCGCATCTTCGCGGCCACGTCCCGGCGGTCGGCGCTCTTGGGGAGCATCTGAGCAAGCAGGTCAGCGCCTAAACAGAGGTTGTTGGCCGACTCGGCGAAGAGGTCATAGAACGTCGCGTCGACCGGTCGAAATCGCAAGGGCACGGCGGACTCCCGTCGAGTGCGAAAAGATCACGGCACATGCTAGGGGTACGGGCGGGCCTGCGCTGCCCACAGGCGCGCCGCTGCCACCTGCCGCGTGGACCCGACGTCTGCCCGATTGGCCGCCGTACCGTCGCGTCGTTGGGCGCGCCGGCTGGGTTCGGCAAGCGCCACGCGCTCTGGCGCAGTGCGCATGTGCGGAGGCACCCTGAGAGCTGCGTACTGCGCCAACCTGGCCATGGTGTTGGCACCCGGTAGCTCCGACTGGAGCGCCGAGGCCACCGTTGGGGATCAGCCGACTCCCATTGAGCTGGCCCACCACAACGCTGATCGACGGCGCGGACACCGTAGCGGACCTGTTGACCGCACTGCTACCGCAGCCGCCAGCCGATCATCGCCGGCTCAACGAGCTGCTGGATCTGCTGCGTGACCAGTCGATCCGCCTTGGCCGTCGGGTCACCGATCCAGCCCTGGCCACCTGGCTGGGTCAGTTCACGGCAGCTCTGCCGCAGCCAAGGCCGCGCGCCTTCTTCTTGGATAGGTTCTAGAACATGGCAGCAGTGACGAAGGAGCAGACGTACAAATGCGCCAGGCCCTCGACGCTGACCTTCGCCGACGGTCAGGCCGATCTGACGCTCGCCACCAGCGGCGGACGCACGGCGGCCGGTCCCGCCACACACCCCGTGTTCTTCGACGGCTTCCTCGGTCACCCCGAGCAGACCGCGGCGGCGTTGCTCGCGGTCGCCAAGGTCGCACGCACCCGCTTCTACACCCCGCCTGGCATGGTCGCGGCAATCCTTCGCGCCGCCGATCCCGTCGTCACCAGCAACGGGGACCGGCTGAGGTTCGAGAGCTTCTCCGCCTGCTGCGGGGTGTACGCGAGGTACGACGCCCTGCCGGGGAGCCTCGATGGGAACGTGATCGACACCGGCACGACCAACGTCGACTTCAACCCGCCGATGCGCGATGCGCTCGCTCGTATCGGCGGTCTGGAGCCCCTCCACCTGCAGGTCGGCGAGGACGTCGTGGTCCGCACACTCGACGCCGAGGTGACCGAGAAGAAGGTCCCGCTGCCCGAACGCTGGCTCAAGGGCTTCGCCGAAGTACAACTCGCCTCCGCGACCGTGGCTCCCGTGTTCGAGGTCGCGGCGTCGGAGGCCAGGCGGTTCATCCGAGGGTTGCCCCGCTCCGGCAGCCGCAAGCCTGTCTGGGTCGTCCCGGCAGGCCGCGGCCTGCGGATCACGACCCGTCCAACCCGAGACGGTGTTTCTCTGTCAGGGCTCGACCGGCTCAAGCCGCTCGAGCCGTTGCTGCGGTTCGCGCGATCACTGCGCGCCTACGCCGCTCCACACGACCCGCAAGGGGCCACCGGCCTGTGGGAGCTGGAGTCGGACGACGCGCGACTGGTCCTGGCCCTCAGCCCGGACTCCAGCCGGGGCTTCTCGGGGGAGGGCGGCGTGCTCTGGGACCTTGCGGACGAGGAATCCGCCGACGACGCCGACCTCGTCTCGGCGCTGCTCGCCTTCGAACCACGGATTGACATTGCGGGGCTCTCCGCCGAATCCGGCCTCCCGGAGAATCGCATCACTCGCGCACTCGGCCGCCTCGGTGCGGCCGGCAGGGTTGGGTACGACGCCGCCGAGGCCGCCTATTTCCACCGTGAGTTGCCGTATGACCCCGACCGGCTCGCGGCGATGCACCCCCGCCTCCGAGACGCCACCGCCTTGGTGGACGCCGGCGCGATCCGATTCGACGGGGAGACCGCGTACGTGCGCAGCGGCGAGTCCGAGCATGTTGTGCGTCGTACCGCTGACGGTGACCGATGCACCTGCTCATGGTTCGCAAAGCACAAGGGCAGCCGAGGCCCGTGCAAGCACGTGCTGGCCGCCGACCTGCTCCGAAAGCGCCAGGGATGAGCCTCGAAAGCGTCCTTACCTGGCTGGAGCACGGGGACACCAACTATGTGCGGTCCGCTCTAATCAATCTCACCGAGAGTGATCGCAAGAGCCTCAGCCCCAAGGTTCGCGGCTGGCTGACGCGCGGCAACCCGACACGAGTGTCATCGACCCACGCGGCCTTGGCCGTGCTTGCGACCGCGGGGGGCTGGCGCCAGGCGATGATCGCTTTGGACCACGCCTTCGGGCTCGACTCCTCTTTCGTCGACCATGCGGTCGCGATCCTGCAGGCACGGGCCCCGAGTTGGCTCCCCCACTTCGTTGACGCCCTCTTGGAGGACGAGGGCGACTGGAACTGGCGCTTCGCCCGAGGCCTCGTGCGCGCCCACGCGGTGCCGGAACCGGACCATCCCGAGTACTTCCGGGGAACAGTGCGCGGACTCCCGGACTACTTCGCCAAGGACCGCCGTCCCCTGATCGACCAACTGGACGCCGACCCCGACCTCGGCGGGGATCACCTGCTCCGCATGCTCTCGACCGAGGGGACCGGCCGGCTGCTGGCCTACCACGACAACTTTCAGGAGAGCACGGACGAGTATTACCCCGAGCACGTCCCGTTCCCTGCCGGCACCTGGCGCGTCACCCTCGTCGCGCTCACCCAGCAGGGGCGGCTGCATCGTGGGAGCCTGTTGGACGCGGTACTGGCCGCGCCCTTGCGCGACTGGGCCGCGGCCGACCTCGGGTGGTACGTCGGCATGCATGACGCACTGGAGCCGACCGTTGAGGAACTCATCGAGCGTCAGTCCACCTACGCACGCCTCCTGACCGTCGAGCACGGGCCATCCGTCAAGACCGCTCAGCGCGAGATTCTCCGCATGTTGCGGGAACCGCGGTTCGAACCCGATCTGGTGCTCGATGCCAGCAAGGCGACCTTGGGGCGGAGCGACAAGGCGACCGTCGCGGCCCAGCTCCGGCTCCTGGACAAGCTCGGCAAGGCTCACCCGGATTTCGATATCGCGGACGCCGTAGGGATCGCGGCGGACCACCCTCGTGCAGACATCCGCGACCAGGCCGCCAAGCTACTCGGGCGGCTGGGCGAAGTCGAACCCGCCGCCGAACAGCCCGATCCGTTCGCGGTTCCGGCACCGGAACCCTGGCCGCCACCGCAATTGGTCGAGCCGGTCGCCACGCCGGACGAACTGGGCGAGGTGCTGCTGGGCCTCATGGAGGAGATCGACGCGATCGAGATGGAGCGCGCGATCGACGCACTCCTGCGGTTCGCCGACGAGCGACCCCAGATCTCCGACTTGCTGTGGGCGCGCGCGAGCCAGGGCGAGTACTACTACGACGACCCCCGCATCGCTCCGGCCGTGCTCGCCCGCGCCTGGCTGGCGTCGCGCAAGCGATTTCGCGAGGAGGAGTGGCCAATCGTCCTGGGATCCAGCGCCTTTCCTCCCCAACCGGCTGCCCCCGAAAGCTTCGTTGGAGCACTTGGACGTCGGCTTACCCGCATCGCTTCGGCGATCCGACGCGGCACGCACCCCTCTGTCGCGCTGCCGCAGACCACCGACGGATCACTCGACGCCGACGTGCTCACCAAGCGACTGAGCGCGCTAGGACGTCGCCAGGGGCCGCCCGAGCTCGAAGTCGCCGTTGCCCTTCTTCGAGTCCCGCCGGCCGATCGCGCGAACGTGGTCCTGCCGTCGTCGCTGTGCAAGGCACGTGTCATCAGTCGCGCTTTGGCATCCGCCCCACCCAGTTGGGACCGTGAGGTCGTCAGTCACCAAGGACTCGACAGGGAACCGGAACGCAGGATCCCGATCTTCCGAGACAGCACCGGCCGAGAAGGCGACGCTCTCGACGGCATCCTGGCCAGACCCCGACCCGAACGCACGCTCGGTGCCGAGGTCACCTACGGCGAGTACGACCCGCGGTTCGAACAGACCCTCGCGCTCGGAGCGACACTCCTGCCGCACGATCCCGACGTCCTGGCAGCGCACGCACACCCACCCATACCTGCACCGAGATCTCCGCAAGGACCGAGCAGCGAGCGTCCCGGTTCTCGACGCCCTGGCGCGGTCGCGCACACCCAATGGAGCGCCCGCGTCCTCAGCTCTGATTTTGGGGCTAGCGGCCAAGGACGCCCGTGCCCGCACCGCTGCGCAAGATGCACTCCTCGACCGGGCCAGGTACGGCGTCCTCGATGGCGCCGAGTTGGGCCGGCAAGGCGCACTGCTTTTGCAGGACGACATCGTGGTCGGCCAGCGGGTGAGCACCGGACTCGCTGAGGTCGCTCGGGCCAGCGACGCGGCCGTCCTGCCGATGCTCGACGCCCTTCGGGAGTTGATGGCCGTCCTGCCCGAACGGCGAGACGCGGGACCATTTGTCGAGTTGGGGGCGGACCTGGCCGAGCGCGCCGGTCGCAAGGTCCAACTCCCCGCTGCGTTCCGCGAACTGGTCTCCGGGAAGTCGACGTCCATGGTTGCCAAGGCTGCCCGCCGCCTTCGCTAACCGGCGGAAGCTCGGACGGACTGGGTCCGCAGAAACCTCGTCGCGGGCGACCTCGCCACGCTTGACTGCGAGCACCCTACCCGCTCGCGGCCAGGCCATCCCCCATCCGGCCGGGGCCTAGACTCTTGCTCACCCAGCAACCCAACCAACGCTGGACAAACGCGCGCGGACCAGGTTTTCCACAATCAAGTCCGCACGTCCCGGGCCTCTAGCTCAATCGGCAGAGCAGCGGACTTTTAATCCGCGGGTTGTGGGTTCGAGTCCCACGGGGCCCACTGAACGAATCGAGTTGCCAGCACCGGTGGCGCGCCGTCAACGCCCATCCAGAAGTCTGACCAATCCCTCGCCCGTGATACCACCGCCTCTCCACTCGCCACTATAAGTACAAGTGACTGTTTGTGTTACGGTGTCGGTAGCCGACTGAGGGGACCTTGATGGGTGCCGAACATGCTCTCGATCTCGACTTGGCGTTGCGTGCGCTGGCCGACGCGAATCGCCGGTTGATCCTGACCGCGATCCGCACCGCTCCGCGCTCGGTGGGCTCCATTGCCGAGGAGGTCGGGCTATCGCAACAGGCGACATCGCACCATCTCGGCGTGCTCCGTGATGCCGGGTTGGCGACCGGGACTTGGGAGGGCACGCGGCACCTGTTCGCCGTCCGCAGTGACGGGCTGGCGGCGGTGCGGTCGTATCTGGACAACTTTTGGCCGAGCAAACTCGCAGCGCTCAAAGCGGTTGTCGAAGCCGGCGAGGAGTGCGATCGTGGCTGAGTATCGGACTTCGATCGAGATGGCTGCATCACCGGAGACGGTCTTCCACTATCTGACTTCAGAGTCGGGCATGACGGCCTGGATGGGCCAACACGCCGACCTGGACCCTCGTCCGACGGGGCTATTCGCGGTCGATATCGCCGGCTACCCAATCCGAGGCCAGTACCTGCACGTCAAACGCCCCACGCGCGTGGTCGTTGCTTGGGGTGTCGCGGGCAGCGAGGTCCTGCCGGGGGGCGCGTCCACGGTCGATTTCCGGTTAACCGCCACCGAAAACGGCACGCGGGTCGATCTGGTCCATTCCGGACTGCCAGACACCGAGATTGCCGGTCACGCCGACGGCTGGGAGCACTTCCTGCCGCGACTGGCCGTCGCCGCAGCCGACGGCGATGCCGGCCCCGACCGCTGGCGGCCCATCGGCGAGTCCGAGCCGCTCACACCATCAAGGAAAGGGAGTACACCATGACGCAGCCATCCGCATACGGGATTGGGCACGACTATCACCGGGCGTGGACCAGTGGCGACATCGACCGCGCGATGACCCTGGTCGCAGACGACATCGTCTGTCGCGCACCTGGCGAAGACCTGACCGGCAAGGACGCCTACCGCGAGTTCATCGGCGGCTTCGCGCCCGCTCTGACCGGCCTCACCGACATCGCCGGCTTCGCCGACGGTGAGCGCGTCGCATTGTTCTACTACCCCCAAACCGCCGCCACCGCTAGCGCACCGGCCGCTGAGTGCTTCGCCATCCGGGACGGCAAGATCGCCGAAAGTGTCCTGATCTTCGACCGCCTGTCTTTCGGCCCGCCTGTCGACGCCTGACCAGGACGCGTCGATGACCCAGCAAGCAGACCTGATCAAACGTCTCGCGCCCTGCTCGCCGAGGAGCCATCAACCCGCGAAGTGTCCATGTTCGGCGGCCGGTCGTTCATGGCGAACGACAAGATGGTCGCCAGCGCTCTCAAAGAGGGCGACCTTCTGGTCCGCGTCGACGCGGAACGACACGGCGAACTAGCCCGACAGCGCGGCGCCAGGCAGGCCGAGATGGGAGCCGGCCGCGACATGGGGCCGGGCTGGATCGCCGTGTCCGCCGCATCGATCGACAGCGACGAAGCTCTGTCGTTCTGGCTCGACGCTGCCCTCGACTACAACCACGCCAAAACAAGGATGCGGACCTAGCGCTTCAGGTGGGTGGGAGCGTCACGTCCGTCACCCCATGCGCGACCTGCTCGAGGAGCTGACCGAGGAGTCCGGCCCCGAAGGGTGTAGTAGCCGGCCGAGCGCCGTGCTCGCGAGGGGCTACCCGACAGAACTACTTCGTTATGTGCCACAAGATGACTTGGTGCACATGGTGCGCCTTCTCATTCCCCCTGAACTCAACTTCGTACGTCTGACCGGAGGAATGCACGGCGATCGATGACGTCGAGAAGAACTGGCCCATCATGCTCTTGTTAGATAACACCGACACACTCGTTATACGAGAATAGGGAATCGACGTCACAGCTACTTTCTTACCCACGAACGAGTTGTCTTGGACGATCACGCGCCGATCGGTGATGCCGATGAAACCGGTCCCAGCCCCGATCGCGTCGTACACCGCTATGAGTTGCTCCCCCTCAAGTAGCCCACTTGCGATCTTGTCTAGCTGGTCCTGCTTGTCGAACACCGGCCGTACGGCCATGGCGCGCTCCCTCGTTGTGCGGCGGAGCCGTCCTGCGCCTCCCTGCCTGTTTGACAAGTCGATGTCTTACCGTGCGGCTTTTGGTCGCGTCGTGTCAATGAGTCACGGCAGCGGCGGCACTCACCAAGGGCCGATGAGCTTGTCGAGGACCGCCAGCACTCCCACTCCGAGCGCGGCAGCCAGCCCAGCGAATATCAGTGTGAGCCGGCGGACGCGCTGGGCATCGGGCCTGCCGAGCGCGTGCGCCATCGCGCCACTGATCGCCCCGGCCGCTAGGAGCGCCAGGAAGCCGCCCAAAAGGCCGTAGATCACGACGGCAAGCAGTGCAGGCACTATCGCTGACGGCCCAGTCTCATAGCCTGCGAAGGGCACCGGGAATCGGTAGAGCAGCGCGCAAACGACGGCGAGGGGGAAGGCCAGCCCCAGTGCCCAGAGCGCGCCACGAAGCACGGCCGACCTCATCCGCAATCCTGTCCTCGTCATCCGAGCAGCGGGTTAGATCTAAGAGGGTACGCCGCCGCCGTCACAGCCAGGTGCGTTACCCGGCCAGCTAGCGCACGCGTGGCGGTGCGGTGATCGGTAGCGTTGATGCGCGCGTACAGCGGTGGAGCGAGTCTGCATCGGACTAGTCTCGGCGCGACAGAGCGGCGCCGGTCTCGGGGACCGGCTGGAGGAGCGGCTTCAGTGGCAGACAGCACGTCCGACGGGCACAACGATTGGGCGCCTTCGAGCGGGTCCCCTCGACGGCGCCGAGGGTGGTGGGTGCTGGCGGCACTAGCGACGGTGCTGCTCGCGCTGTACGTGGCCGGCTGGTACATGACAGGCGACCGCGTCCCCAACGGCACCACCGTGGCAGGAGTCGACATCGGTGGCCTACGCACTGAAGCCGCCCGAAACGAGCTCAAGTCCGCGCTCGCTGACGAGGCCGCCACCCCGGTGACCTTCTTGTACGACGGCAAGAGGTATGCCCTAAGACCTGCAAGCTCCGGTCTCGGCATCGACGTGAAAGGGACGCTGCAGGACGTCGGCGGCGACCGCACTTGGGATCCCGTCCGCATGGTGGACCTGCTGTTCGGGTCAGGCAGCGACCTCGAGCCCGTGGTAGCCGTCGACCGGGAGGCGCTGCGGTCCGCGGTCCGCGACATCTCCGCTCGGGTCGAGTCCGATCCCGCGGAGCCGTCGGTCACCGTCAGCCAACGAGGCAGCCTGCAGATTACAGCGCCGGTGGTCGGGGTCGACGTCGACGAGCCGGCGGCCGTGAGCGCCGCCAGGAAGGCGTACTTCAGCGGTGGGCAGCCGCTCGACCTGCCGGTTGACGAGACGCAGCCTAGTGTGTCTGCGGCCGAGTTCGACAGGGCGCGCAAGAACCTGCTTGAGCCCGCCGTTTCCGCACCGATCGAGCTGCAACTTCCCGGGCGCTCCATCATGATGCCGGTCTCGACGTACGCACGCGCGTTGTCGTTCACCGTCAAGCGCGGCGAACTCGTCCCGTCGCTCGACGTTGCCGTTCTGACGTCGAGGCTCGGGCGGATCACGGACCAGTTCAGCGTGCCACCCCGGGACGCCAAGGTCGTGCTCCGCAGCGGTTCCCCCGTGGTGATACCGGACAAGCCTGGGGTGAGGCTCGATCCGAGGCGAGTAGCCGACGCCATCCTCTCGGTGCTCACCAAGTCGGGAAAGGCGCGGGCGGCTTCGGTTGGCACAACAACTACCCGGGCGGGCTTCACCACGGCGGATGCTCGAGAGCTCGGTATCAGACAGCTGGTCAGCGACTTCGTCACGTACTACCCGTATGCCGAGTATCGCAACATCAACCAGACCAGGGCAGCCGAGCTGATCAATGGCACGGTCGTCAAGCCGGGCGAGACGTTCTCCTTCAACGACACGGTCGGAGAGCGCACGAAGGACAACGGATTCGTCCCCGGCTTCATCATCTCCAACGGGGTCTTCTCCAAGGAGCTGGGCGGGGGTGTGTCGCAGGTCGTCACCACGACGTACAACGCTGCCTTCTTCGCCGGCCTCGAAGACGTCGAACACACCCCGCATAGCTTCTACATCGACCGCTACCCGCTCGGGCGGGAGGCGACAGTGGCGTGGCCGACAATTGACATGAAGTTCCGCAACGACACGCCGTACGGCGTCTTGATCCGCGCCTGGGTCGTGCCCGGAGACACAACTCGGCAGGGTGAGATGCACGTCCAGATGTACAGCACCAAGTACTGGGACATCGCCGCCAGTGTCTCCGAGCCCTACAACTTCACCAAGCCCAAGACCAGGTACTTCCCCAAGAAAAAGACCTGCGTCCCGAACGACGGCTACCGCGGCTTCGACGTCGACGTCTTCCGGTACTTCCGCAAACCCGGCTCAGACACACTCGTGAAGACCGAAACCGACCATGTGACCTACACCCCGTCGGACACGGTCATCTGCTCGCGCCGCCCCGCTGAGCGCCGTCCTGCGTCGTAGCGTCACCGCGGCCTCGGCGCCGATTCGTTTCGCTGGTCACCTGGGCGGACCAGAACCAGGACCGCCTAAGGGAGCCGTCACGATCTGCGCGAGTCCCAGCTAGGCTGGAGCGCTCCCCTCTTCGCATGCTCCACAGAGAGGTCATATGCAGTCGACCAAGCAGGCAACCAAGGCTGAGACGATCGGGCGCGGCGTCGTGGCGGGCGTCGCGGGGACCGTGGTGATGACCGCGTTTCAGAAGCTTCTTGAGATGCCCGTGACCGGGCGCGAGGACAGTTACGCCCCAGCAAACTTTGCCGAGCGGATTTTGCCGATCCATCCCAGCACCGATGGGGGTCGCAAACGGTTGAACTATGTGACTCACTTTGGGCTCGGGGCGATGTGGGGCACGGCCTATGGCGTCGCCGCCTTGTCGGGGCTGCGGGGCCAGCGGGCAACCAACACGGTGTTCGCGACTGTTTACACCGGTGATGTGTTGCTCAACACCGCCCTGGGGCTCTACAAGCCGACGCAGTGGTCGACACAAGATTGGGTGATCGACGTGGTGGACAAGTACGTGCAAGCCCAAGCCACCGGTGTCATCTTCGACCGTCTCCTCGACCCCGGCGCACGGGGCTGAGCGCTGGTTCGCTTCAGGACACACACGCGGTCCGGCAAGTCCCGAGCCGAACGGAGCACTCCATTGAGCCGCACGTGAGCCAGTTGGTTGTCGTCATCACCGGCGCCTCGAGCGGCATTGGCCGTGGCGCGGCGCGCGCCTTCGCTGCACGTGGTGATGGTGTCGTGCTGGCGGCGCGCAGCGCCCAGACCTTGGATCAGGTGGCAAAGGAGTGTCAGGCGCTGGGCGGGCGTGCGGTGGCTGTGCCGACCGACGTCAGCGACGAGGCGGCGGTGCAGGCGCTGGTGCGACGGGCGGTCGAGGAGTTCGGGCGTATCGACGCGTGGGTAAACGCTGCGGCCGTGTGGAGTTATGGACGCTTTGAGGACACCCCTGGACCGGTGTTCCGGCAGATCGTGGAGACCACACTTTTCGGTCAGGTCTATGCCGCCCGAGCGGTGTTGCCCCACTTCCGGGCTCAAGGTCACGGCGTGCTCGTCAACATCGCATCTCTCTATGGCCGCGTTTCCTCTCCCTACGTCGCTCCGTACGTGACGTCGAAGTGGGGGCTGCTCGGCTTCTCCGAGGTACTGCGCCAAGAGGTGCGCGACGCCCCAGCTATCGCGGTCTGCACCATCTTGCCCGGGGCGGTCGACACCCCCATCTACCGCCACGCGGCCAATTACGTCGGACATCAGATCCGCCCGTTGCCGCCGGTGATCTCACCTGACCGCGTCGTGTCCGCGGTCGTGCGGGCCGTCGACAAGCCCACGGCGGAGATCGTCGTCGGTCGAACGCAGCACCTCGGTGCGTGGGCACACCAGCTAGTCCCTCGCCTTTATGACCGCGTGGTGGGGCCTCTCGTCGACTTGGGCGCCCTGCAAGAAGCTCCGTCCACCGACCACGACGGCACCGTTTTCACCCCTGATCCCGCCACCAATGCCCTCGACGACGGCTGGCGTGACCACGACCACCGCCGCGTCGCCAAGGTGCTGGCACTGGCCGCCGGTGTGGTCGCCGCCGCCGCCGCCGCTCGAAGCCGCAGGTGCTAGGACCCAGCCAAGTCGTCGTCGCTGGGAGTCTCCGGTGTCTACGTGTGCCCGAGGTCACAGCGGGTACGACGTAGTGTGCGAGCCGCCGCCATTGCGACAGGAGAAGAACAGTGACTGACACCAGCAGCCAAGACGTCGTAGACGTCCTTACCACCGACCATCGCGAAGCACTCATCCTGCTCGACCAGATCAAGCTGGCCACTGATATGGAGGAGCGGCGCGATCTCGCGGACACGCTGATCAGCGAGCTGGTCCGGCACTCCGTTGCTGAGGAGATGTACGTCTATCCCGCGATGAAGGAGCACCTGCCGAACGGTGACGAGGCGGTCCAGCACGACATCGAGGAGCACAAGGAGCTCGAGGCCACGATGAAGGAGCTCGAGGCTGTCAACGCCGACGACGTCCGCTTCACCGAGCTGATTGGCCAACTCGAGATCACGCTGCGCGACCACATCGAGGACGAGGAGGCCGACCAGTTCCCCCAGTTGCGTGCCCGGATCCCGCGGGAGGAACTCGTCCAGATGGCCGGCAAGGTCGAGACCGCCAAGAAGATGGCGCCGACCCGTCCGCATCCGTCAGCGCCCAACAGCCAGGTCTTCCACAAGCTCGTCGGACCGGGCGTAGGACTCGTGGACCGCCTGCGCGACAAGCTGACGAGCCGCTCGACGTCCTAGCCGCTCAGCGACCCTAGCGTCCGTCCCAACCCTTTTGCCCCGGCTGAGTCTTATTTTGAGTCATCATGCGTGTACTGTCTGTGATTACCAATTCAGGGGGTCTCCAACCGGACACCGGGTCACCAAGGTGGCGACGTACCTCAACGAGCAGTTCCCCGCGCGCCAGGTGTACGCCGCATCAGGCGGTTCCAGGACACTGCAGCTCGTCACCTGCGGGGGCGAGTACGACGCCGATAACGACGGCTACCAATCCAACGTCGTCGTCTACATCACGCTCGTCGACACCACCCCGGCCGCCAGCGCCCAGGACGCCTGATAGCCGACGGCGTCCCTGTGGCGTCAGCGCAGTGGGCGTCAGCGCAGGCTGCGGCTGCGAAGTATGCTCCGTGGCATGAAAGCGGTGGCGCGTGCTCGGTTCAGCCGCGGCCGATTCGCCCTGCTGATGCCCCTCGCCCTGCTTCCGCTCGCCTGCGACGCCAGCGCCAGCGGCGGCTCCGACGCCGACTCCATCACGCTCTACACCTGCGTGAGCGACGAGAGCGTCCAACCAATCATTGAGCAGTTCGAGGCCGACTCCGGAGCCGAGGTCAACCTCTTCCGCGCGCCGACCGGCGACCTCAACGCTCGGATCGCCGGTGACGTCCGTTCGGGCGGGCTGAAAGCCGACGTGGTCTGGGCCTGCGACCCGCTCACCATGCAGGGGTACGTCGACCAGGACCTGGTCGGCGGCTGGACGCCCGACAACGCGACCGACATACCCGAACAGTTCCGCACCGACGACTACGTCGGCGTCGCGGTCCTCTACGTGGTGGCGATCCACCGCAACGACGAACCGGCGCCTAGTAGCTGGTCAGACCTCGCCGGGGCTGACTACGAGTCGGTGGCGCTGCCCGACCCGACGGTGGCCGCCTCGGCGCTGGGCGCGCTTGGCTGGTTCGACCAGAACCCCGAGTACGGCCTCGACTTCTACGCCACCCTTCAGCAGAACGGCGCCCAGCAGCTCAGCACCCCCGACGACGTTGTCACTGGGGTCGCCCAGGGCGTCTACCAGGCCGGCATCACCATCGCCAACTCGGCCTACTTGGCGAAGGACGCAGGGTCACCGATCGGCGTTGTGTGGCCCGAACCGGGCGCGGTCGCCGTCTACGGGCCGATCGCGCTGGCCAACGACAGCGCGGACTCCACCGTGGCGCAAGACTTCATCAGCTACGTAGTCAGCGAGTCCGGCCAGCAGGTGTTGGGAGAGGCGGGCTCCTACCCCACCCTGCCGGGCGTCGAGGGTCCTGAGGTGCCGGTCGACGCTCCGGTCGTCTACCCCGACTGGCCCACGATCACCGACAAAAAGGACGCGCTCCTCGCCGACTACCAGAAGATCTTCGGCGGCTGAGCGATGGCCTCGCGGCCGGCCGGTCTCGGGCGCCGCTCCGGGGTGTTGGCCGTCGGGGTCGTGATAGCCCTGCTTGTCGTCTTCCCCGTCATCCGGCTCGGGTACGTCGTGTGGACCGAGGGGTCGGGCCACCTTGACGAGGTGTTCGGCGGGCCTGGGCTCGGCGAGGCCGTCACCAACACGCTGCTGCTGGCGGTCGCGGTCACCGCGGTCGCCGTACCCTTGGGTGCCGCCGTGGCGCTGGGACTGCGCCGAACCGACGTGCCGGGCCGCCGGTGGTGGCGGTTCTCGATGCTGCTGCCGGTGCTCGTCCCTCAGTTCGTCCTCGGCTACAGCTGGACTCAGGCCTACGCCCGAGCCGGCTTTACCGACACCGTCTTCGGACTGCCGTGGCCGTCAGTGCTCGGACCGTGGGGCGTGTGGGCGGTGCTCGTGGTCAACACGGTGCCGTTGACGTACCTGCTTACCGCGGTAGGCCTCGCGACGCGGGCCGAGCCCGACCTCGAGCGGGCGGCGCGGGCGTCGGGCGCCGGCGCGGCAGCGGTGCTGCGCGAAGTCACGCTGCCGTTGCTGCGTCCGTCGCTCGCGGCGGCGTCGGTGCTGTCGTTCGTGCTGACGTTGGAGAGCTTCGCGATCCCGCAGGTGATGGGCACCCCTGCCGGTTTCAGCACGGTGACCACGACGATCTACCGCGACCTCTCCCTCGGCAGCGACCCGCTGTCGTTCGTCGAGGCGATCACGCTGGCACTGCTGCTGGTCGCCATCACGGTGCTCGTGGTGGTCCCTGCCGACCTGTGGCTCGGACCCCGCCTGCGCGTCAACCGGGTCGCCGACTCCGCTGGAGCGCCGATCGTCACCCCGCGAGGAGCCGCCGGCCGGTGGATCGCCGGCGGGCTCGGCGTCTACCTACTGCTGGGCGTGATCGTCCCGCTCGTCGCGCTGGTCACCACCGCCATGACCCCTGCGGTCGGCGTAAGCCGCAGCCCCGCGAACTGGACGCTCGACAACTTCGCCGCCGTCGTCAACTCGCGCACCACCGACGCGCTGGCTCGAAGCGCCCTGCTCGCTCTGATCGCTGCCACCCTTCTCACGCTTCTGGGCGGCTGCGTTGCGGTGCTGGAGCGCGGCCGGGCCGGGCGGGCCATGGCCAGCCTGGTGACGCTCACGCTGGTGCTGCCCGGGTCCACCCTCGCCGTGGCGTTGCTGATCGCCTACGGCCGGTGGATCGGCGGCACGTTGACGCTGATCCTGCTGGCGTACCTCGCGAAGCTGTGGGCGTTCGCCCACCGTCCCATCTCCGGGGCACTCGACCGGCTTCCACCCGGCGAGCTGCAGGCTGCCCGCGCCAGCGGCGCGGGGGCGCTGACCGCCGTACGCACGGTGGCGCTGCGACCGCTCGCGCCGGCGCTGCTCGCCGCGTGGCTGGTTTGTTTCGTCACCGCCCTGCACGAGGTCACCATGTCGAGCCTGCTCTACGGGCCTGGCAGCGAGACCCTCGCCGTCGTCGTCCTCAACAGCGCCGAGCTGGGTCGCGTCGGGTTGACGGCCGCGCTGTCGGTGCTGCTGACCCTGGTGATGCTCGTGCCGGCGCTGCCGGCGTGGCTGCTGATCCGCTGGCTGAGATCTCCGCGGCGTGCCTGCGACGCCGCTCCTGTCGGACGGCTTTCGCATGCCGGCTGACCCCTCCACCGGCGACGTCCTCGAGGTGCGGCACCTCACCGTCGAGTACGACGGGGTGACCGCCGTCGACGACGTGAGCCTGCGGGTGGCGCGGAGTGAGGTGCTAGCACTGCTCGGCCCATCGGGTTCGGGCAAGTCGACGCTGCTGCACGCCGTCGCGGGGTTCCTGGCTCCGACGAGCGGGGAGATCTGGCTGAAGAGTCGGCGGGTAGCTACCCGCGAGCGGGCGGAGCCGCCGGAACGCCGCGACGTCGCCGTGGTGTTCCAGAGCTACGCCCTGTGGCCGCACCTCAGCGCAGTAGACACCGTCGCCTACCCGATCCGGCGCCGGGGCGGTGGACGCCGTACCGCCCGCGCGGAGGCGCTCGACATCCTCGACCGACTGCGGATCGCCCACCTCGCCGACCGGCGGCCGGCGGAGCTTTCGGGTGGTGAGCAGCAGCGGGTCGGGCTCGCTCGGGCGCTGGCTCGGCACGCGTCGCTCTACCTGTTCGACGAGCCGACGGCCCACCTGGACACGCACGTGCGCGGGGTCTTCCTCGACGAGCTGGTCGTGCGCAGGGAGGCGAGCGGCGCCGGCGGTGTGTACGCAACTCACGACGCCGAGGAGGCGCTCGGGCTCGCCGACCGCGTCGCGCTGCTCAACTCCGGACGGCTCGTCCAGCTCGGCACCCCCCAGCAGGTGTACGCCGAGCCCGTGGACCTGTGGGCCGCCCGGCTGACCGGACCCGCCTCGGTGCTGACGGTGACGGTGGTCGGCGCTCGCGATGGCGGGGCTTCCCTTGACTTCGACGGCCGTGTCTTCGACGTGGAGAGCACAGGCGAGACCTCGGGGGGCGAGGCGGTGCCGCTGCTGGTACGACCCGGTTGGGCGCGCCTCGGCGGGGAACTGCAGGGCCGCCTGCTCGCGGTCCGGTTCCGCGGCCCGCACAGCGACTACGTCGTGGACACGGCAGTAGGCAACCTGCTCATCCGTGAGCCCGGTCCGCCCCGGTACGCCGCCGGGGCAGACGTGGGCTGGACGCTGTCGCGCACCTGGCCACTCGGGCGTCCAGGTGCTGACGCGCGATCCTTGGCAAAGCTCTGAGCTGCCTAGATACCCATCGCGATCAGCACTTGATCTTGGAGCCGCTGCCAGCCCTCGTCCCGGCGCTCGAGAATCTCGTCCAAATCGAACCACTGGCGCGTTGTCGGTGACTCCTGCTTCAGCACTTCACGGTCAACGCCCTCCGTGGCGATCACCGTCCAGAAGTCACCAGCACCCTTGTTGCGAGCCTTCTGGTGACTCTTCTCCGCCTCGCCTGCCCGGTTGTGAGCATTGCTCCGGTCCTTGCCACCCTTGATCTCAATGGCGACCTTCAGCATTGAGCGGCCTTCTGCAAGCTCCTCGGTGATGACCACGTCGGGGTCCGCCGCGAGAGCGACCGTAATCTTGCGGCCAGAACGGTTCACCAGCGCCAGGCTCGTGTCGGTTTCGGCGAACTCGATGCCAACGGACTTGACTATGTCCCTGATGGTCTCGAAGACATCCTTCGTTGCTATGTCCCCCACCTTGGTACGCCACGAACCGTCGAACTGGGCGCCGAGCGCCAGCAGCGGCAGTTGGTTCACGTCGGCGGCAGTGAACCCGCCTGCTACAGCGGTTACCAGCTCGCCCATGGCGTCGTTCAGCCCGCGACAGAGCTCGGCGAGGAGAGGCGCCACGGCAGCTGGGAGAGTGTTCTTGACCTCCATGTTCTTGAAACGCGAAAGCCCACTGCGGGCGGTGTAGAACTGCTTTTGGCTCACGCCCAGCAGGAGTCGGTAGTAGCCGACGAGCGACGGCTGAACCCGCAACACCGACGGTGCCGCGAACACCAACTCGTCACGAATTCCTACGGCGGCCAAAGCGCGGCGGCCGCCCGCCGGTGACAACTCCTTCAACTCGTCCGCAAGCGCATCAGGATCCACATTTCCAAGCGTCTGAAGCAACACATCGTGAAGGACCGACTTCCTGGCAGCCTGAAGCAGCCCGTGGACGTAGACCTGACGAACCGGCGTCGGTAGCAAGATGGTGAAGTCGTCAGGTGCCAACGGCCTTTCCCGCGTCGTCGTGTCCCGTCACAGGTTCCTGAACGAAATGTTCCTTGGTCAGCCGATTATGGGCGATCGCCATGTAGTCCGGGTTGAGTTCGATCCCCGCGAAGCGTCGCCCAAGCTTGCCGGCGGTGAGAGCGGTCGTTCCCGATCCAACGAAGGGGTCGAGCACCAGATCACCAGGCGCACTCCCAATGCGAATGCAGGGCTCAACGAGCGCCGGAGGGAACGTCGCAAAATGACCATTGGCCTCCGCGTAGGACTGAGTGCTCAGATCCCAGACCGTGCGCAGTCGTCGTCCGTTCGGGCCGCGAACGGCGTCTTGGTCGTAGTAGTACCGCTCACTCTTGGTCAACAAGAACACGTATTCGTGACATCGGGTGGGCCGGTCACCGACGCTCTCAGGCTGGCAGTTGGGCTTACTCCAGACGATCTCCGACCGCAGGTACCAACCTCGCTCCTGCAAAGCGAAAGCGAGCCGCCACGGGACACCGATCAGATCCTTGGACTTGAGGCCGTCCGGCGTGGGTGGCCGCACACTCATGGCTCGCGCCCGGTTCTTCTTGTCTGGTGCGCGCCATGTTCTGCCACCGGAGGTGTAGGAGTCCCCGATGTTGAGCCAGACGGTTCCATCCGGTCTCAGGACGCGCCAGACCTCCTCGAAGACGTCGGCGAGGGCCTCGATGAAGTCGTAGACCGACTCCTCCAGTCCTACCTGCCCGTCAATGCCGTAGTCGCGGAGCGACCAGTACGGCGGCGACGTCACACAGGTCTGCACGCAATCTTCCGGCATCGACGCCAGAACCGATACCGCATCGCCGAGGACGAGCGCACTTGCTTCGCCAGCCAGGTAGGAGTAGTCGGGCTCGTCAGCATGCGTCAGGACGCTGAAGCCGGGTGGACTCGCAATGTTGGTTACTCTCGAGCTCATCGTCTCCTGAGCATATGGCTGCCCACTCCCCAGACGGCCCGTCGGCACACCCAGCGGCAGCATCTCTTGTCTCGTGTCCATGCTGTCGCCCATGGTCCTCCACCTCCCGGTTAGGGGGAGGCTGGAACGAGGAACAAGAGAGGGCAACCGCGACCCCCCGTCCTGTGTAGACGCTTCCCCGCCAGCGCTCTTGTGGATGCGACTGGCTCGTTCGTGGATAGGGAAGGTTTCGCGGACGGAACCGAACTGTCTCCTCGAGGGGTCATCTAAACGAGAGCCGATGAGAAACGGGGAACCCGATGGACCCGGACGCGGACTACACGACGTACGTGCGTGCCCGCTGGGACTCCTTGGTTCGATCGGCGGTGCTACTCGGTTGCTCACCGACAGAAGCAGAGGACATCGTGCAGACGACGCTGGCTCGTTGCTACTCGGGGTGGGCGAAGGTCCAGTCGGCCGACGTCCCTGACGCCTACGTCTACCGCACCCTCGTCAACTGTCTCGCGAAGAGCCGACGCCGCCGGTGGTTGGCCGAAACCCCCACCGAGCGCCTTCCGGATCGATCGGTGGAAGACCCTGCTGACGCGGTGGCCGAGCGAGCCTCGGTGCTTGCTGCGCTCAGCGCGCTCACCGAGTCGCAACGTGCCGTGGTCGTGCTGCGCTACTACGCCGACCTCAGCGAACGGCAGGTGGCCGACGCGCTCGGCATCCCCGCCGGCACCGTGAAGAGCCGGCTCTCCCGCGGGCTTGAACAGTTGGGCAAGGACCTCGGCGACGCTGACGCAGACGAAGCCCGAAGGGGGTCACCATGCTGACCGACGACCGCGCGCGCGACCTGCTGCGCTCTGCCGTGGCAGATCTGACCGTAAGCGACGCTCCGGCGGATGAGCTCGTACGCCGCGGTAGGCGGACGCGACGACGTACTCGGCTAACCGCCGCGTTCGGGGCCGTCGCCTTGGTGGCGGTCATCGCGGTTGGTTCCGCGGTCGTGTCGGATATTGAACGCACGGCCGATCAGCCGGCAGCCACTCAACCGACCCCGCCCACGGAGACGCCGCCTCCAACCGAGAACGGTCTCGTCACACCCCCAGGCACTCGCCTTGTCGGCATGGGACCAATCGCTGTCGCGGTCCCGCAGGACTGGGGGACTAACAAGGTCAAGTGCGGGCAACCGCTGGCGGACACCGTCGTCTTCGAAGGGACCGGAACTCTTCTCTGCTTCGTCCCCCAGCGCGACGTCTCGTCCGTGCATTTCGGCGAGATCACGTCGGCGCAGAAGGGGGCGACGACGATCGACTTGGGAGAGGTTGAGATCACCCGCAGTGACATCGTCGAGGTGCAGGGAGACTACCCATTCTCAGTCGGCCGTGTGACTGTACCCAGCCATGACGTCGAGGTGTTGGTCCGTTCAACGGACGAGCAGATCGTCCGGCGGATCCTCGACTCCGTGCAGGCGATCCCGACCGGGTATATGGCCATTCCGGTCCCCTATGAGTCGCCGAAGGAGACCGCGGCGCGGTTAAAGACGGCCGGTTTGGTGGTCCGCCTGAACGACGTGTACCGGCCGAACATGTCCAGCGGGGTCTTGTTGTCCTCCGACCCGCCGCTCGGCAGCATTGTTCCCCGCGGCTCGACGGTAACGCTTAATGTCAGCGAGGCGACGACACGCACCGAGCAAAATCACCAGATCGTGGAATATCTGCACGAGCTGATGACGGCACCCGATAGGCCGCCTCAAATCAGCGGACCCATGCTGCCTGTCACGCTTGGGCTGGGCGACGAGCCCGTCAGAGTAGAACACCTGCCGAACCTCAACAACCCTGATGCCTGGCTGATCCACCGCGAGTCCTTCAACGGGTATAACGGCCCGTTCAGCGCCGGTGACAAACTCGCCACCGATCCGGACACGTGGACGGTCACCGCAGAGGGCCAACAATCCTGCTCGTGGGGCCGCGCGGCGGACATGCCCGGTTTTGACAAGGATCTCCGGCTCACGATCGAGCCGGAGAACATCACCAGTTGCCTCGAGTGGTGGGCTGTCGACGTCTACGTCGACAAGAGCGGCAGCATCGACGCGATAAGCCTTAACCTGGTCGAACCGTAGCCAGCGGCGCTCAGCCCACCGCCCCGCGGGATTAGGTGCAGTTGGTTTATGACTCGCGGCGACGGCGCTCCTCCCCGGTTCGGCGCACTGCGCATGTCGCGAGGCACTCCAGCACCTGCATAACGCGCCAATGCAACGAGACCGGCGCCGAATGCCGACGCTCAGTCAGCCGAGCAGGGCTGCCGGGCCGGTGTGACCGGCCTCGTTCACGATGGCCATGTGCCGGTCGGTGTAGTCGCGCAGCAGGCGGCGTTGTTGCTCGGTCAAGCGGTCGCAGACCCACTCCCAGTGCAGGGACACCCAATCACCGACGGCGAGGTCGGACGCCAGACCGACGCCGTCGATCGAGCGGACAACTGTCTCGACCTCCGGTGGACCGTAGTTGAGCCGGTGGCCGTCCCAGGTCAGCGGCGCCGACTCGACGACAACCTGGTCGCCGTGCAGGCTGAGCACCTTGCCCCAACGGATGCGGCAGCGGTCGAGCACGGTCAGCGCCTGGGCAGCCCGGCGGTCGTCACCGAGCAGCCCGACCCACGGGTAGATCAAGAAGACAGCGAAACTGTGATGCGGCACGCCGCCCGCCAGCACTCCCTCGGCCAGGCTGGAGAAGCGGGGGCTCGACTTGAATCGGAACCTCTCCTCCATGGAGTTCCCGATAGCGGGTACGCCGATCTGGTCCAGCCGCGGACTGCCCACCCAGTACGCCTCGACGACGCGCCGGTCCAGCGGGTCGGCGAGCCCGGTGCCGTGAGCGATCAGCTCAAGGTAGGGCCACGCGCCGGCGAACTCCTTCGCCATCGCTCGTAATCCGCCGTCGTCTTGCCCCGCTACGCCTTGCTGGAAGAACGCGAGATTGTCGGCCGGACCGCAGTAGCCGTGATGGTTCGGTGGGAACGCGTACCGCGCAAAAAGCACCGGGCCAGGAACTGCTGTAACCGGGCGGTCCAGGGTCGGAAACCGCTGACCACGGCTGGGACGAGTGGCAGACCTGGCGCTGGCCACGAGCCTGACCTGACCTGCTGCGCCGCTGGTCATCCGGTCGTCTCAGCGGTCGGCGCATCCGCTGGCGTGGAAAGGTCGAAGCACTCCATTGCTGCGCGCGCTGCCGCCTCGTCGACCCGCTCGACAGCGAACCCGACATGGACCAACAGCCAGTCGCCCGGAGCTGGCGGTTCCTCGAGCATGCCGACGTTGACCTGCCGCTTGCTACCAGCGAAGTCGATAACAGCGAGCTGGTTGCCTGAACCGTCGACCATCTCAATGAGCCGACCGGGAACGCCCAGGCACATCGGTGACCTCCAGACGACATGTCGCTGCTGTTTGCGACCTCACGTGCCGATGCGGACGGCCTAGGTGAGGCAGACATCTAGTGCAGAGACTACCCGCCTGCTGGCGACCGTAGCCCCCTCCAGCCGACCCCAGCCGCGGCAATCAGCAGGATTCCGCCGATCGCGTAAACCGCTCGTACGCCGAACTGGTCCGCTGCGATCCCACCGAGGATGAGCGAGATGAGGCGGCCGAACTGCCACAACGAGTCGAATCCGGCGAGCACCCGCCCTCGAACTGCCGCCGGTGTCTGCGCCTGCAAGAACGACGTGAACGTCACCGCACCGGCGGACGTGCCCACCCCATAGGCAACGAGGGCCGACAGCGCGATCGGAACAGCGGTGACCGTGGCAAGCACGATGTCGACGACCCCGCGCAAGAGGAACGGTCCGAACACGAGCGCCGGAGTAGCCACCCCCTGGGTGGCCCGGTTGACCAGAACGGGGCCGACGACGGCGCCAACCCCGATGGCCGCCAGCATGAACCCATACCCTTGCGCGTCAAGCCGCAGCGAGTCCTTGGCCAGGACCACCAGCAGCGCGCTGGTGGCACCCGCTGACAACGCCGCGAGCAGTTGCCCCGCTGCCAGCACCCGCAACGACCTGTCGCCGGCAATTGCGGTGGCGCCGCCCAGCATGCCGCTGCCCCACCGGGACCGGATTGGCATGGCGCCAGCCGGAGCCAGTCTCAACCGTGTCAACACCGCAGCGCTGACGACGTACGACGCCGCGTTGACGGCGAAAGCCCACTCCCAACCGGCGGCCAGCACCAGCAGCCCCGCGAGTGGCGCCAGCGCGATCTGGGACACGACGGCGGCTACCCAGATGCCGCTGTTGGCCGCCACCAGCTTGTCGCCCGACACCAAAGCCGGGAGTGCAGCGCCCGCTGCCGGCGCAAAGAACGCGGACGCGGTGGCCATACAAGCGGCAATCGCATAGATGGCCCACACATCGCCGGACGCCACAATGAGCAGCGCGGCGAGAACCGCCCGAGCCAGATCAGCTGTCACCATGACGACAACCGGCGACATCTTGTCGACAAGCGTTCCCGCGACGGGGGCCAGCAGCAGGATCGGCACGATCTCCGCGACGACAACGCCCGTGACTCCCAGCCCGGAGTCAGTCAGCTGCAGCACCAGCAGCGACAGAGCGACGGTGTTGAACACGTCGCCCCACTGAGAGGAGGTGCGCGCCGCCCACAGCCGGCGGTAGCCCGGTTGGGACCACACGACCCGCAGGCCGCTGGGTTCCGCCTCAGGCACCGTCACACAGCGACGGGAATGCCGAGCGCCTCGCAGATGCCGGCTACCGCCACCGTCACCGGTTCGGTTCCGGGCACATCGATGACCGCTTGGCGCGCCCGATCAGCTGCCGCGACACCGTCGCACCAAGGCACCGAGCCGACCAGCTCGAACCCGTGGCGGTCGCAGAACTCCGCGATCGCCTCACCGTCTCCTGCTGAGCGAACCTTGTTGGCTACGACCACAATGCGCGCCACCGGAAGCTCGGCCGCCAGCGCAGCCATCCGGCGTACCGTCTCCAGCGACCGGTAATACGGCTCGGCAACCAGACACACCACGTCGGCGTGTCTGATCGTTCCCCGGCTCAGGTGCTCCGGTGACGCCTCCATGTCGACCACCGTGAACCAGTCCGGGTGCGCACCTAGATCCTCCAACACGGCCGACACCACTGCATGCGCGGAACACAGGCATCCTTCGTCGGCGTGCGCCGGGGCGCCCATGGCCAGAAGCCGTACGCCGTCGGGAGCGGGCAGCGCGAACCGGTCGAGCATATCGTCGAGTGGCGCGATTAGGCCGGCGCCGCCGAGCCGGCGCGACACCAAGCTCGGCGGCAGCGCCTGTATCCGAGAGTCGGCCATCGGCGCAAGCCCGAGCGCCACAGCGAGGTTGGGGTTGGCGTCACCGTCGATGGCCACGACGCGCCGACCAGTGCGCGCGGTGAGCCTGGCTGCGGTCGCACTGATGGTGGTCTTGCCGGCCCCGCCCTTGCCGGCTACCGCGAGCCTCATGGTGACGGGTCGCGATCCTCAAGGACGCCGTAGCGGCGTTGGAACAGGTCCAGGACGCGATTCAAGTCGGCAAGCGACTCAGACACGCCGCGCAACCAGTCGCGGCCTTCATCGGTCAGACCGTAGGTGCGTCGGGCCGGACCGACTGTTGAGGGTTCCCAGCGGGACTCCACCAGCCCCTCCTCGTCCATGGCCCGCAAGCAGCGGTACAGGCCTGCCGGGTCGACCTTGCTGAGGCCAAGCTCGGCAACCTGATCCATCAACTCGTACCCGTGCGCCGTCCCTTCGCCCAATAAGAGCAACAAGCAGGGGCGCAGGTAGTTGCGTGGCAAGGTGACGGCAACGTCGACCTGAGAGGCGCGACTCACGTCCCAGCCTCCGTACGGCGGTCGGCAGCGCAGGCCAACGCCTCCTCGACGGACACGTGACACCAGCAGTCTTCGCTGCATTCGCCGTGTGCTGGCCGGGTCAGGTCGGCGAAGCTGAGGGCGAACTCCGTCTTTCCCTCAGTCAACCCTTCCTCGGACAAGACATACCCGCCGGGCCGGCGGTCAAGGTAGCCCTCGGTCACGAGCCGGTCGAGGTACCCCAAGCCGATGCTCACGTCGACGCCAAGAAAGCGCTCGAGTAGGGCGGCGTCGACGACCTCACCGAGTCCTTCACCGCGTAGCCAATACATGACTTGGAGAATCTCACTTCGCCAGTACAGCGCGCGCAGTGCCTCCGATTTCGGCGGGTGCAGCTCGTCCACGATCAGTCGACCCGGTGGGCACCGGTCGACTGAACAGGTGCTGGCCGGCCGTTTGGTGCTCGACCCTGAGCCAAGCCAGTCAGCGCGGCGAGACCGGCGGAGACTGCGGTCAGTCGCTCGTTGATCGTGGTGACCGACGGGCCGATGACGCCACACTGCGTCTCGATGGCGCGCACGCCGAAGGCCACCTTGCCCAACAGCACGGCCGTGCGTCGCAGGGAGCGAGCGATGGCCACCAGATAGAACACGAGCACCCCTGCGACGAGAACGATCTCGATCAAGGTGAGGACTACCAGAAGGGCTTTCACGGTGCACTCCGCGTTGAGGCCGAACCGGCCCCCAACAGTTGTTCGTGCCGCCCCGCCTCGTCGATGAGCTTGCCCAACTCGTCGGCCGTGGCTTCCAACATCCAGGTGGTGGAGGTGTTCGCGGCGAGCTGCTTCCCTGCCATCCAGACCCGATCGGCTGCGCGTTCCACCCGCCAGACCTGCATCAAGAAGACGTGCAGCAACAGGACGGCCACCACGGCCACGACGAGCCCCAGCCCGAGGGCGAGCCACCAATAGCCAGTCGAGCTCATCGGCGATCTCCTCCCGACAACGCCTCTCGTGCGCTGGTGGCGGCCTCCGCGATCCGCGCCGCGGTGAGCGTCGTGGTCTGCACTTCCCAAAGCCCTGCGGTTCTATCTCGCGCTTCGAGGAGGTGAGCTTCGATGGCTTCAGCGGTCTGTGCGGTGCGCCGAGCGCCGACGATCATCAATAGCAGCAGGGCCACCACGAGCAGCACCACCACAGCGCCGATCAGGTAGCCGAGTATCCACCCGTTCACGACGCCTCCCGCTGGCCAGGACGTTTGCGTTGTCAAAGTACACCGAAAATCACGCTAGGTGTACTGTGCACCTACGGTGCTTGCCCGCGTTGTTTCGTCTCGCCTCCAGGAGCCGCCATGGCAGATCGGCAGACCAGGTCGCCGGTAAGAGAGCCGCGCACCCCCGCCCAGGAGCTCCTCGACGAGCTGGGTCCAGTAACTCAGTTCCACGACATGTCACACATGGGTGCCTTCGGGATGCCCTCCGGCGCGATGACCGAGGACATGCTCTCGCCGGTGGCGACGGCAAGCAGCCCCACCCGTTTCGGGCCGCTGGAGAAGGTGCACGCCTTCTGGTTCGCCGGGGCGAGCTGCGACGGCTGCAGCGTGGCCGTCACCGGCGCGTCGACTCCCTCTCTCGAGAGCCTGCTGCTGGGCGCGCACCCCGGCCTGCCGCGGGTGGTCCTGCACCACCCGGTGTTGAACGTCGAGTCCGGCGCCCACTACCTTCGGCCAGCCGAGCAGGCCATCGCCGGAGAGCTCGACGCGCCGTACGTCGTCATCCTCGAGGGCTCGATCATGGACGAGTTGGTGGCCAATGCGGCCGGTGGCTACTGGTCGTCCCAAGGCGAGGAACCGTGGGGGCCGAACGGCGAACTGCGACCGGTCACTGCCACCGAATGGGTCGCGCGGCTGGCCCCCAACTCGGCTGCCATGATCGCGATCGGCACCTGTGCCACCTGGGGTGGGATACCGTCCGCCGAGGGTAACCCCACCGGGGCGATGAGCCTCATGGACTTCCTCGGCAAGGACTACCGCTCCGTGCTCGGTGTTCCCGTCGTCAACGTCCCCGGATGCCCACCGATCGGTGACAACTTCAACGAGACCGTGGCCGCCGTCTTGTACTTCCTCCAGGGCTTCGGGCCGCTGCCGGAGTTCGATGAGCTTGGCAGGCCGGCATGGCTGTTCGGCGAGACGGTGCACCGCAACTGTGTGCGCGGCGCCTACTACGAGGAGGGCTCGTTCGCCAAAGAGTTCGGTGACCCCGAGTGCCTCGTCGAGATTGGCTGCTGGGGGCCGGTCGTCAACTGCAACATCACCTCTCGCGGTGCGATCAACCATGTGGGCGGTTGCATGAACGCGGGCGGCGCCTGTATCGGCTGCACGATGCCAGGGTTCCCCGACAAGTTCACCCCCTTCTACAAGCGCCCGCCGGGCTCGATGGCGTCGACCACCGTCTCGAGAATGGTGGGCAGCGTGATTCGGCCGCTGCGCAAATTCAGCAACAACAACCTCAACCGCGAGGTCCGGTGGGATCGGCAGGGTGCGACGCCGAGCGCCTTCTCGCGGGAGAAGTCTGAGCCGTCGGCGCTCTCTCACGCCAGCCACAAGTTTTACGACACACTGCGGCGCTCCTCCGACACCGCACGCAATGACGCCGACGTCTGGGGCAAGCGCGACGAGGCTCCCAGTGGCGGCAGCCCCCCACACCGAGCCTGAACCACCTAGGAGCGAGCGCATGTGTTTCAAGACTCTCCCGGTCGAGTTCGACGACCGCGGCAACGCAACGCTTCGGGGCGGCATCCCCAACCCGTACGACGTGACGGTAGCTAAGCCCCACCTCGCCCGCAGCGATGTCGAGCGGCGGGAAGGCATCGAGCGGCTCGTGGCCCGAAACGGCCACATCAAGGACATGAACATGGATCCGGTCACCCGGATCGCGGGAGCACTCGCGGTGCATGTGACGGCCGACTTGGAAAAGGGTGCGTACCTCGACTCACATGCGCAGGCGACCCTGTTCCGGGGCTACGAAGTCATCCTCATGGGTCGTGACCCCCGCGACGCCATCTTCGTGGCGTCCAGAGCCTGCGGCGTCTGCGGCGGAGTGCACGCGCACGCGGCGGCGTACGCGATCGAGCAGGCAATGGGCATCTGCCCGCCGCCGCTGGGGACGGTGGTCCGCAACATGACCGAGGCGGCGGAGATGGGGTACGACAACCCGCTGCACCTCTACCTCCTGGCCGGCCCCGACTACTCCGAAGCTGTCATCAAGTCGTCGAACCCCGAGCTGTGGCCGCTGGCGGAGAAGTGGTCGTGCGTCAACGAGCACATTCACGGCTTCAAGACCATGGCCGACCTCATGACGGCACTGAACCCGCTGACCGGGGCGTTGTACAGGGAGGGTTTGGAGTTCACCCGGTTGTCGCGGGAGATGGTGGTACTGCTCACCGGGAAGTACCCGCACCCGGAGAACGTCGTACCCGGCGGAGTGTCGACGACTCTCACGCTGCAGACGCTGAACGAGTTTCACTCCCGGCTCGGCAAGATCTTCGACTACGCCCAGCGGATGATGGCAGTCTGGGATGACATCCCAGCGTTCTTCTATGAGGCGGACGATCGCTACCAGTTTGTCGGCTACCGGCCGACCAACCACATCGATCCGGGCTACTGGGACGACCCGTACGCCTACGATGCGACGTACGAGAACTGCAACGCCTGGGGCGAGAAGCGTTGGTCCACTCCTGGTGTCGTCATCGACGGAGAGCTCGTCACGACGAGGCTCACCGACATCAACATCGGCTGGGAGGAGTTCGTCGAGCACTCCTACTACGAGGAGTCGTCGACATCGCGTTACAGCCACGACATGCTCGGCAACCCGCTCTCGCCGTACCACCCGTGGAACAAGCGCACGCTGCCCAAGCCGGGCGCCCGGGACTGGAAGGACAAGTACACCTGGGCGTGCACGCCGCGCTGGGACCGCAAGGTCGTCGAGGCAGGTTGCTACTCACGCTTGCTGATGACGGCCATGGCGCAGAAGCTGCCCGCGAGTGACTTCATCTCCGCAACGGGCTCCAGCATGCGCTTGCTCGTGCCGAAGGGAGAGGTGGGGGAGCGCGAGGTCGAGTGGCGGGTTCCAGAGCGCTGGAACGCGTTCGAGCGCAACCGCGGCCGCGCCTACCACTACCTGTTCAGCCAGTTGGTGGCGCTGGAGAGCCTGCTCGAGGCATACAAGTTGATGAAGCAGGGTGAGAAGCGCGTGGCTGCGCTCGACCCGTCAGCGCTGGAGAAGGCTATCCCCAAGGACGAGCGCGTGAGCGTCGGCTGGTGGGGTGCCGGACGAGGCTGGC
Source organism: Nocardioidaceae bacterium (assembly GCA_030447865.1). GTDB lineage: Bacteria > Actinomycetota > Actinomycetes > Propionibacteriales > Nocardioidaceae > JAUJOE01. The sequence continues at coordinate 934,731 of JAUJOD010000001.1, read as the reverse complement.
TGACTCACCACCTCGTGATGGACAAGGGCAAGATCACCAACTACCAGATCTGCACTCCCTCGACGATCAATGCGTCTCCGCGCGACCCGTGGGGCCAGCCCGGTCCCTACGAGGAGGCGGTGATGAATACGCCGATCATCGAGGACGTGTCGGATCCTGCGCGCTTCACCAGCATTGACATGCTGCGGGCCATCCGGAGCTTCGACCCCTGTATGCCGTGCACGACGCACGTCCACACCGGTGAGGGGGAGGTCGTCCGGGAGGTCAACACCTGCTCCTGCGGCGGGGACTGACCCCTTGCTCCTGCCGTGACAGTCCTCGTCGGGGGCGTCGGGGAGTTGTTCCAAGGAGACCTCGATCTCGGCCGCATCGCCGCGGAGCGGCTCCAAAGAGAGTCGTTTGCACCTGAGGTGCTCATCGAGGAGCTGCACTACGGCGCAGTCGCGGTCAGCCAGCGATTGGAGGAGCTGCGCCCGAGTGCGTTCCTGCTGGTGGGAGCCGTCCGCAGAGGACGCCGCGCTGGAGAAGTCGAGCGCTGCGTCGTCACCGCTCCCCACCTCGATGTTGGACAAGTCCAGGCGGCGGTCGGTGATGCGGTGACGGGTTACGTCGGGATCGACTTGATCATCGAGGTCGCCGGCGCCTTCGGAACGCTCCCTCGTCGCACGGTGGCTATCGAGGTCGAGCCAGCCTCGCTCGGACCGGGCGAAGGGCTGAGCCCCGCCGCCGAACAGGGTTTGAGTCAGGCGCTCCACCTCGTGCGAACCGAGATCGCGCGGCAGCCGCTCTTCGACCTGGCCGACGAGCTGCGCCCTCTCGTGGGGGGCGACCGGATCAGCGTCTCCCCTGCGCTCACCGAGATCAGGGCGCTGCTCAGTGAACTGCGGCGTCTCCACGAGCGGGCACGCTGGGGACGCAGCTTCGTCCTGCGCGACCGGCTGAAGCAAGCGCTCACCAGCACCCACAGTGGGGAAGGGATGAACTCGACCGACTGGGCCCTGTGGTGGGCGCTGGTCGAGGAACTCGACCGACTGCAGGCGCTGGAGGCTTCCTCCTCACTGTGACTCCGACCGTCTCCGCAAGTGCTGGCACGGTTTCGGACACCCGCTAGCTGCTGCGCACACCTACCTGTCTCACGCGGGAATATGAGACGCTTCCTTGCGGTTTGGCGGCTGCTCCTGGCGGCCTGCTTTCTGACGGCCGCCGTCTTTAGTGAGCGGAGAACGAATGCTTCGTCGAGGCTCAGCCCTGGTGGTCTCCGCCGTCCTGCTGGTCTCCTGCAGCACCACTGAGGGCACTCCCGAGCCAGCTGCCGACTCGCCCGTCCGAGGCGGCACGCTCGTTGCGGCGATCACCGCGGACCCTGGCCAACTGAACCCGGCGATCACCACAAGCGGTGACGTCCACACGGCCTCAGAACTGATGTACAACGGGCTTGTGAGCCTGACGCCGGACCGTGAGCCGGTCGGCGAACTGGCGGAGTCCTGGGACGTCGAGGACAACGGTGCCCTGTACAGATTCCACCTGCGCGAAGGCGTGACCTGGCACGATGGCGAGCCCTTCACCTCAGCGGACGTCAAATTCTCGTTCGAGAAGGTGCTGCTGAAGTATCATTCGCGCACCGCGGCGTCGGTGGGGCAGGCGCTGGAGTCAATCTCGACACCTGACGAGCGAACTGTCGAGTTTCGCTTCAAAGAGCCGTACGCGCCGTTTCCGCTCCAGCTCGACGTGACCGAGGCGCCGATCATTCCCGAGCACATCTACGCAGGGACTGATCCGCTGGAGAATCCGGCCAACCTCGAGCCAGTGGGTACCGGACCGTTTGCCTTCGAGTCCTACAAGCCCGGAGCAGAGATCCGGCTGGTGCGAAACCCCGACTACTTCATCGACGGTCAACCACTCCTCGACGAAGTCGTACTCCGGGTGATCCCTGACGCCGAGAGCCAAGTCATTGCCCTTGAGGCTGGAGAGGTCGACTGGTTGTTCGGGGTGCCCGGCGCCGACCTCGCACGACTCGAGGAGGACGGCGGTTTCGAGTTTCTTCGGACCACCGTCAACCCTGGCGGTTCCAACTGCATCATGACCGTGAGCTTCAACCTGGAGAAGCCAGTCTTTCAAGACGTGCGCACCCGCCGGGCCGTTGCCACCGCCATCGACTCCCAGCAGTTCGTCGATCGTGTGCTGTTTGGCCAGGGCAAGGTGGCGGAGGCGCCGATCTCCAGTGGGATCGACTTCGCCCACGCCGACGATCTGCCCGACATGCCCACCTACGACAAACAAACAGCTGAGGACCTGCTCGATGAAGCGGGCTGGATACGCCAAGGCGACGGAACCAGAGTCGCCCAAGGTGTGCAAGGCATTCCGGACGGGACACCGTTGTCCTTCGGCTTCACACTGTTCACCAGCTTCGACGCATACGGCGATCTCTTCAAAGCGCAGCTGGCCGACGTCGGAATCGACGTCGAGTTAGACCCGCAGGAGCCGGATATTTTCGCGGAGACGGTCTTCGTTGACCGCGATTTCGACAGCAACATCATTTCGTACTGCAACGGAGCTGACCCCGAAATAGGTGTCAAGCGCATGTACGTCTCCTCCACCATCGGCCCTGTTCCGTTTTCCAACGCCGCCGCGTACAGCAATCCCTCGGTCGACTCGTTATTTGACCAAGCCAGGACGACGGTCGACCCGGGCGAGCGCGGCGAGGTGTACCGGCAGATTCAAGAGATTCTGGTTGAGGACCTGCCGTACTTCTGGGTGGTGGAAACGGAGGCCACCCGGGTCTATTCGTCGCGCTGCGGAGGATTTTCCCAGGCGGGCCACTTCGCCGAGGCCGCTTACTGCCGGCAGTGAGCTGGGGATACCTCCTTCGGCGACTGGCCCAGCTTGTCCCGACGAGTGCCCTGATCTTGCTCGTGGGTTTCGCGTTGATCCATCTCGCCCCCGGTGACCCGGTGCTGGCGCTCGCGGGAGAGCACGGCGACGCAGAGTATTACGCCTTCATGAGGGCGAAGTTCGGACTGGACCAGCCACTGCACGAGCAGTTGTTCACGTTCGTCGCGAATCTGGCGCACGGCGATCTCGGAACCTCGTACGTGCAAGGTCGTCCGGCCAGCCAAATCATCCTCGAGCGGTTACCTGCGACGCTGCTGTTGACCGCCACCGCGCTGACCATAGCCAGCATTCTTGGGCTTGGATTCGGCATCTTTACCGCGACGAGGCGACGGGCATGGCAAGACACAACGGCGACCACCGTATTGCTGGCAACGTACGCCGCCCCGGTCTTTCTGATCGGTCAGGCGCTGATTTTGCTGTTCGCACTTGGAGCGGGATGGTTCCCGGTGCAAGGGATGACGTCCGCAGTCACCCCGTCCAACGGTTTCAGCCATGCCGTCGACGTTGCCCACCATCTCGTTCTTCCGGCACTGGTGTTGGCGGCCCCAGAAGTGGCTGTTATCGGCCGGCTAACGAGAGTGGGGTTGTTGCAAGAACTCGGCAGCGATCACGTGCGCACAGCACGCGCTAAGGGCTCACCACCGCCGATGGTGGTTGGCAAGCATGCCTTGCGTGGGGCCGTTATGCCCGTAGTCACCGTAATTGGCAACCGGGTTGCGCACCTGGCGTCGGGAGCGGTCGTCGTCGAAGTTGTGTTCGGCTGGCCAGGGATGGGTCGGTTGCTCGTCGACGCCTTGCGGGACCAGGACTCCCCGATCATTCTCGGCATATTCCTCCTCGTCTCACTCACTGTGATGACGGCCAACCTGATCACCGATCTCATCTACGTCTGGCTGGACCCACGTGTCCTTTTCTCCTGACGCATCCCTCAAGCCGTCCGATCCTGCCGTCGCCACCCCAGGCCGGCAGATCATGCGCCGGCTCGCGCGGCCAGCGGGAGTCATCGGGGCGACGTTGACCTTGGCTCTGATCTGTGTGGGCCTACTGGCTCCATTCCTCGCTCCGACAGATCCTCGCGCGATCGACGGTCCGTCGCTGTCACCGCCGACGGCGACTCACCCCATGGGGACCGATGCGCTCGGTCGAGACGTGCTGAGCGGTGTCATCTACGGCGCCCGGACCTCCCTCATCACAGTGAGCGGGGTTGGCTTGCTTGTCTTCCTGATCGGCATCACGGTCGGCATCGTGTCGGGTTACCGGGGCGGATGGCTCGATGACGTCTTGATGCGTGGAACCGAGGCGCTCCAGGTGTTGCCCCGCTTCTTTCTGGCGCTCGTCGTCGTCGCCTACTTCGGACCCGGAACCGATCGCCTCGTGATCGTGCTGGGCTTGACCTCCTGGCCGCTGCTCGCGCGGGTGATCCGATCGCAGACCCTGTCGCTGCGGCGTCGCGACTTCATTGAAGCCGCCAGAACCCAGGGCGCCTCTGATTACCGCATCGTTGTGCATGAACTCTGGCCGAATCTGCTACCAACGGTGTTCACCTTGATGGGTCTACTCACCGCGCAGGTCTTACTGATCGAGGCGAGTCTGGGTTTCCTGGGCCTGTCCGATCCCGACGCCGTCAGCCTGGGCTATCTGGCCAGTGAGGGGCAGCGATTCTTGCGGGTCGCGTGGTGGTTGGCGGCTTTCCCTGGGCTGGCCATTCTGGTCGCGGTCCTCGGGCTCAATCTCCTGGCTGACAGCGTCGGCGATGCAACCCTACGTGCATGAGCGCATGGCTGAAACCCGGTTTCAGGTGTCTCCAGAGCGCAGCTCGTCAATCAGTCCGAGATCGTGCGGACGTACGGCGGCCCGCCGCCCGGGGGCCGTCTGCACGACCAGCGCGCCGTCGCCACGGACGTCGATGCCTTCTCCGACCACCTGCACACCGTCGGGGGTCATCGGGACGAGCCGTAGCCGGACCCGGCGGCCGAGGGTGGCACACCGGGACCGGTAGGCCGTCAGTACCGTGTCTGGCGGGTCCGCGAGCCTCGCTTCGATGGCAGCGACGCACCGCGCCAAGAGGGCTTCGCGGGGCGGCTGCGCCTGCTCGATCAGCACGGTCAGCACCACCCAGTCCACACCCGTCGCGCCGAGCTGCACATGGGTTCCGAGACTGGCCAGCCGCTCGCCGGAACCGGCCCGCAGAACGGTGTCGGGCCACTGGGTCACCACGTCGGCGCCGTCGAGTGTCTCGGCCAGTGCCAACGAGGCGGCCACGTAGCCCCAGCCCTCCCGTTCGGACGGCAGCGAAGGTCTGAAGACCATGGAGAACGACAAGCCCTCACCTGGCGCCGTCTGCCACGGAAGTCCACCGCGCCCCCTGGGAGCCGCCTGGTAGTCGGCCACGACAACCGCTCCCGAGGGAGCCCCCCCCCGCGCCCATGCCATCGCGTCCGCCTCGGTGGACAGCAGGGCAGGGTAAGCCCGTACCGGTCGCCCCGGCATGGCAGCTGCCAGACTGGCCGCGGACAGGTCCTCAGTCACGCGGTCACGCCCATGCCGCCGGTTGGCCGTGCTCCACGGCCGTCTGGTCGAACGTCGCTGCCAGCCGCTGCCACTGCGGGATCGCGAATCGAGCCATGGCTGAGCGCGTGACCCGGCGGAACTCGTCGGCGTCGGCGTCGTCGCGCCTCGCTACCGCCTGCACCAGCGCCGTAACCACCCGTTGGTAGCCCGGGGGCGGCAACTCGAGCAGAGCTCCCAGGAGCGTTTGCGCCAGGTCGTGGGCGCGGTCGGGGCGGCCCAGTTGACCGTCGATCCATGCTGCCGCTGCGTCAAGTCGCGCGCCGGGGACACCGTCCGCCCACCGCACGACCTCCTCGCGTACGACAACCGGCCATCGAGCCATGGGCTCCTCGTCCAAGACCGCGAACAGCTCGTGGCCCGAAGCGGCTGGCAAGCGCTCGAGCAGCTCGCGCGCCTGGGCACGAACCAGTGGTGCCACCGCCGGCACACCGAGCGCCTGCTGCCCCGCCAGCACAGCTTGCGCCGTGTCACCCCGCCGCTCGTGAGCCAAGGCGAGGTTGGCCTTGGCCATTGCGTAGTCTGCCGGCCGCACGCTGCGCGGATGAGCGCTGAGGGCCTGCCGAAACGCCTCAATGGCCCGGTCGTTATCTCCAGTAGCCAGATAAGCGAGACCAAGCACGTTGGCGGTAGCGCCCGCCCCTGCGCTGTCCCCGCCCTGCCAGGCCATGTCCACCGCCGGCGAGAGCAGGTCAATGGCGGTGGCCGCGTCGCCCGCCTGAAGCAGGACACCACCGTGCTCACGCGCGGCAGCCGCCGCTTGAGCTGGTCTCCCGGCCGCCGCGAACAGTGCCTCGGCTCGCCGCAGCGCGGACTGAGCGGCGGAGAAGTCGCCTTGCTGTGCGAGGACCAGCCCCCGGTTGAACAGCGCCGCACCTTCCTCCTCGGGCTTGTCAGCGCGGTTGAAGTCCCGAGCTGCATCGGCAAAGATCCTGCTCGCTTCCGCCGACCTCCCCAATGTTCGTAGCGCGACACCGACCAGGTTCGCGGCCTTGGCTCGCTCCAGCACCATTCCGCAGGCAGCGAAGCGCGCTTGCGCCGTCTGCAACGCTGCCAACGCGTCCTCGGGTCGATCAGCCCGCAACAAGACCGTTCCCAGATGAAACTGGCAGGTGGCGTGCTGAACCGGATATCGGGCGACAGGGAATCGCCTGAGCCGAGATCTCAGTTCGTCGAGTTCAGTCTCGAACGGCTGCACAAGCGTTCTACGCTTCCCTGATGAGCGTGCTCATCGCGTGCTTCGGCAACGCGTTGCGAGGTGACGACGGATTCGGTGTCGCCGTAGCCGCCCAGCTCCAGGCTGAAGAGTTACCAGACAACGTACGGGTCCTCGATGTTGGGATCGGCGGCATCCACCTGGTCCAAGAACTGCTTGCCGGAGTCGATGTGTTGGTGGTGGTCGACGCCGTCGACTTGGGTCGTCCCCCCGGCACCGTGATCACCCAAGTCCCGAACATCGCCGACGTGGCCGCCTTGTCGGTTGGCGAGCGCCATGATGAGTTGGCCGATATGCACTACGCCACCCCGGAGCGAGCCCTTATGCTCGCCCGCGGGCTCAGGGTGCTGCCCGACACCACCCTGCTCGTTGGTGTGCAGACGCTTGATACCGAGCGTATCCAGGGAGGTTTGTCGCCGACGACGGCTGCTGCCGTGCAGCCAGCTGTCGCGGAGATCCGGCGGCTCATCGAACTGCACCATAGGTGACTCGGTGGCCGCTGCTGGCCACCTCTCAGGCCGGTCGGGGCTGTATCTGCAGGAGCGTCGGGCCGGGTGGCGGGTGCGCTTTCGCAGCGGCGTCCGGTTCGACGTCGAGACCTCTGAAGCCGGGAAGCCCATCTCGTAGCGCCTCCTCGACGCCCTCGCGCAAGGTGATAGCAGATGCGGTGCAACCCGAGCAGGCACCCGTCATTCGCAGGTGGACAACACCGTCGCGTACGTCGAGCACCTCAACGTCTCCGCCGTGCTCGTGCAGGTACGGCTTCATCGGGTCCAGAGCGCGTTGGGCGGCTTCGCGATCGTCGACCCCGACGCCGTACGCCTCGAAGAGCCAGTTGACCGCCGGGTCCTCCTGTCTCAGGCGCGCTGTCTGGTCACCCAAGGCGTGACTCAGCTGGAGGATAGCTAGCCGGTGGAGAGCGTCGATGCCGTCGAGCAACTCGAACACGGAGTCCCTGACCGGGTCGTCATAACCGTCGACTTCGCCCAGCAACGCCTCAAGCCGGTCAAGTAGCGGCGTCAAGGCTGCTAGCGACTCGTGAGCCCGTTGATCTGGTTCACTCACCAGATGCCTGGCCGGAGCTACGGACCTTGGTGCGGGCGTAGTCGATGAGCGTGTCGTTGAGCTCGACGCCGTGCTTGCTCTTCGCGTGAGCAGCGACGGAGGCGATCAGCTCATCTTCGCTTTCGGCGCGCGAGACCTTGCTGCACGCGACGCCGACGTCCGCGCACCGGAACTCAAGAGCCACAGTCTTCACCTCTCAACTTGCTGACGACGCCGTGGCAGGCTGGGCTCGCTCGATGTCGGACACCAGCTCCTCCAGTGCTTCCGCCACCGCCGTCAGGTCGGTGTTCATCTCACTGACCAGCGGTCCGATCGGGCTTACGCGGTGACTGACGGCTGCGACCCCGAACGTCACCTTGCTGAGGGTGTCGACGAGCCGGCGCAAGATCACGACGACCCAGGCGAGATAGAAGGCCAGCGCGAGAACCAAGACACCTGTCACGGTGATCGCGGCGATGGCGGCAACAGACATGGCGCTCCTGAGACGGGGCTACCCGACGAGGCGCCGGAGCGCCCCGACGTAGCCAACGGCGTGACTGGTCACTTCTGCTACGAGGCTGCGAGTCGTGACCAAGGCTGGCACCGGGGCGACGTTCACACTGATACCGACGCCGTGCTCGAGGATGTCGTCGGCATACCGAGCGCACTCAAGAGCTAGCCGTATCACCCGGTGTGCCAGCACGACCACCAGCGGCGCCACGACGAGCAGACCGACAGCACTCATGATCCACAAGATAACCACGGTGGCCTCCTCTGCCCGCGGAGCCGACGATCATTGCCCATTCAGTGTGCCTTGCTCTATATGATCTGCGCTAGTAGTGGCCAGGTGTCGACAGAGAGAGACAGTTCCGATGTCAGTGCTCACCGTAGGTGTCGTCGGCAAAGGCGGGGTCGGAAAGACCACGCTCGCAGGGTTGATCGCGCGGGCGTACGTCGAGCGCGGTGAACGGGTCGTTGCCATCGACACCGACTCCAACCCCAACCTTGGTCTCAGCCTCGGACTCTCGCTCGCCAAGACTGAAGCGGTTCCTGTGCTGCCGCGGTCGGTGCTCGTTGGTTCGGGCGGCACCACGACGGCGGAAGCACTCGTGAACGAGTACGGCAGACCCACTCCAGCCGGACCAACGCTGTTGTCGGCGATGCGGGTCACCGAGGCCGGCGCCGGCTGCACCTGCGGAGGCCACGCGACAGTTCGAGGGTTGCTTGCCGATGCGCTGACGAACGCGGACGTCACCCTTGTCGACATGGAGGCTGGCTTGGAACATCTGAGCCGGTCAGGTGGAACCCTGGCCTACGCAGACGTGCTGGCGGTCGTCTGTGAGCCCACCCGGAAATCGGTGATCACCGCCATCCGCACTCGGGATCTGGCCGACGAGCTCGGTATCCCGCATGTCGTTGCAGTGGGCAACAAGTCTCGTGGCCCAGAGGACATTCACTTCTTCGAGACATCGTTCGCCTCCGACGGGCTGCCGCTGGCTGGTGTGGTCCCCCACGACGGCAGTGTTGCGGCGGCTGACCGAGCCGACGCGGGTGGGCTCGACGCGGTCCCGGCGCCGGTTCGCTCTGCCATCGAGGGAGTGCTCCACGAGATCGACCGGACGGTCGCGCCGGAGGGTTCACCCACCCGGTGACGCGGGTGCCATCACCCGCTCACTGAGGGCAACCATCGCCCGAACGCCGGCGGCGTCGGGCGCGCTGTCGAGGGGCGCGTCCCCTTGCCGTTCGGCCAGGGCGATCGCCGGCTCGTCGGGGATAGCAACCACCTCGAGCCCCGGCAGCGCCGCACGTACCCTCGCCAGGTCGTCGTCGTCTCGTAAGCGGTTAGCGGCGACAAGGACTCTGCCCAGCTGGTGCTGGTTGACCAGATCGGCCGAGCGCCGAGCCACCTCGAGGGACTTCGCAGTTGGCTCTGCCACGATCACGACGACATCGAGCGGCTCATCTCCCATCCGCATGATCGTCCCGATCCCGGCCTCAAAGTCAGCGACTACTACCCCTTCGACGTCCTCCATTTGAGCAAGTAGCCGTTCGGGCGAGATACCGCAGCATGGACAGCCGGGCTCTGGGTTCTCAATGGCGCTGACAACCGCCAGCCGCACACCGTCGGGCCCGTCGACCCCGAATCGGTCGATGAGCTCGGCAACGCTCCCGGCGTGCTCCTCCTCACCGGCATCGACAGCCTCCCGGACTCCGATCAGCGCTTCGGTGGCCTCCTCCCCAAATCCCAACGACAGCCCGAGATTGGGGTTGGTGTCGCAGTCGAGCGCCAGCGTCTTCATCCCGGTGCGCGCGAACGTGCGGGCCAGGACCGCCGACGTGGTGGTCTTTCCCGACCCGCCCTTCCCGACTACAGCAACCTTCATGCGTGCTCCTCCTCCTGTAGCAATCTGGACACGAGGTCGTCGACAGCGGTGACGGCCGGTGCGTTCGAGTCGTGGTCGAGCAGCGCTTCGCCGACTCGGTCGCCGTCGCTGACCGACGGGTCGAAAGGGACGGCCCCGATGACGGGTAGGCCCGTCCTTTCCTCGACGAGGTCGGCGTCGTGACGACCAGTGGTCTTGTTGGCGACAGCAAGGACCCGGGAGATGTTTCCGGTGCCGGCCAAGCGGGCCAGCCGCCGTCCTGAGAGCAATGACGCCGGCGTCCGCTCGACCACAACCACAAGCGTCCGAGCAAAGTTTCCCCAGCCGAAGAAGGGCTGTCGGGTGCCACCCGGAAGATCTCCGACGATGCTCCAACCGGCGTCGGGGATGCCCTTGACGACGTGCTGGAAGGCCTGATGCGACCGTGCGTTCTCTCCACGCACACCGCGCGCCTTGCCGAGCTGAAGGAAGCGCACCCCGTCTGGCCCGACGGCGGAGTACCGCTGGACGGCTTCCTCAGCGGTCAGCCCTGGCCGAAGCCGGTAGGTTTTGCGCTCGTCGACGACCTGCTCCTCGAGGGCCGCATCGGGGATGCCACTGTCGGAGTGGTCGATCCCAAGTGCGAAGGCCAGGCCAGGCATCGGATCGGTGTCGATGGCCAAGACCTGTTCACCGCGCCGAGCAAGCAGGCGTGCGAAGGTCCCCGCAATGGAGGATTTGCCCGCCCCTCCCTTGCCGACGAACGCGACCCGCATGCGCGCAACTCTAGGCGTCGGCACTGTTCCGCGAAGCGAGTACCCCGACCGCGGCCACCGCCCGCGCCCACAGCCTGTGTCGAGGGGGCACGAACGACCAGCGCGGGCTGGGCGGCCGTCACTTCACCACCAAGGTGCCGGTCATGTCCGGGTGGAAGGTGCAGATGTAGGGGAAGCTTCCCGGCTCTGACGGAGCAGTAAACGTCACCGTCTCGCCACCGGCAACCGTCACATCGAATCCACCGTCGTCCTCAGCGGTGACGGTATGAGGTGCGCTGTCCTCGTTGGTGACGGTGATTTCAGTGCCTGGCGCAACCGAGTCGGGGCCTTGGAACTGGAAGTCCACGATCGTGATCTCTGCAGTTTCCTCAGCCGGGGCAGACGGCTTGGCCTTCTTGCTTTCCGAAGGCTCGCTGGGCGATGAGGAGGAGGAAGACGCAGTGGACGCCGTGGTCTCCTGAGCTTCGCTGTCTGAAGACGCGTCGTCTGCGCTGCAACCAGTGGCGCCGACGAGTAGACCGACGAGCGCGAGTGAGACAAAACCTGACTTAGCCGACACGTGCGGCCTCCTGGGAAGTTAGGCGGACCGGAGTGTCCGCTACCAGGGATTCGGCGCCGAAGCGCACACAGATTGCCGCTGCGTCCAGCGCCGTCAGTCGGGTGGGTCAGGAACCGTGGGATTGTTCTCCGCCGGCGCCGTGGAGGTGGGCTCGGCGTCTTGGTCTTCGTAGTCGTCGGAGCCTTGTTCGTCTTCAACCGGCTCGGGAGGCATGGCAGACATGCCAGCGCAGTACCCGCTCACTGCTAACTGATGCCAAAGCGCCGACACGCGGCGTCACAGGTCTTCGAGATCCTGCCTACTTACTGGCCACACGTAGGGCTCGTCCGCCGAGATGCCAGGAAACAGGGGCCGATAATGGTCGGGATCCTTGCGAATCAGGTTGGACTGGTGAGAGCGGTGTAGCTGCTCATCGCCGAGCCACGGCGGATAGACGGACTCCGGAACCCGCTCGCCATGCCGTCGCTGCACCAAACCCAGTGTCTTGGGAAAACAGGTGTCCCGGTAGCCGCGGGACGTCCACTCCTCGCACACGTGCCGCTGGTAGGACAACAACGCGAGTTCGTAGCCGGTCCACATCAACACCGCTGGATGGTTGCGCCAGCCACGCGGCTCGAACTCCTCGATCGCACCGATCTGGCCGTTCCAGCGGAGTTTGACGAGGACCTGCATGATCTGCAACGTCTCGACGCGCTGCTTGCCGAGCCGCTTGTCGTCAAGCAGTACGGCGCAGCGGCGGAAGTCGGGGTCCGGCAGGAACGTCTGCATGAGGAGTCACCTGACGTAGTCGGCCAGCTCGCGCCACCACTCCAGCCGCGTCGCCCGACCGTCATAGTCGCGGCGCCGGTTGGCGCCGCTGCTGCTCGGCAGGACGAAGACCTCAGCGCCGCCGATCGTCCACTCAACCGGCCCCAGCGGAGGCTCCCGGTGGCCGAGCGCCCGAGCAACTGCCTGCCCCACCATCTTGCCGTTGAAGCCCACCCATTGGGGCGACCAGCGCTCGATCCTTGTCACGAACGAGTCGACGGCGAAGGCAGGACCGCCCTCGGTGACGTCGTCGCGGTCCTTCACGACGTCGGCGAGCCCCACGCCGTACGTCGGCAAGGTGGCGTCCTCGACCGGCTCCAGCAAGCGGGGTGACAGGCCCGACTCGTGGATCAGCCGCCAGAAGGCGTTGTTAGGCCCGGCGTAGTAGTGGCCCCGGTCGGCGGCGCACTCGCCGACGGCTGGGGCGGCGAACACGACGGAAAGGCCGGGAGCGAGGACATCAGGAAGAACCCGCACTGGTCACCGTCGTAACGTGCGTGTGCCGCCTGCACTTCTCACAACGGGCGTCTGAGCAAGGCAGGCGGCACAACGACAGCCGAAACTGTGCTGATTAGGTGCGATCAGGCGGTCGCCCTGGAGTTGTCGCGGGAAAGGGCCAACCCGAGCCCGATCATCGCGACACCAAGCACAAGGTGCAGCCAGTCGTCAGCGTTGTTCAACGGCACGAAGTTGGCGTTGCTCTCCTGGCCGACCACCAACCCATAAAGCCACAGCACCAGGTAGATGATGCCGCCGCCCACGAGGTAGTTCCGGGCGCCCGAGACCGTCCTGGCCAGAGCGAGTCCGGCGACGCCGAAGAGCAGGTGCACGATGTTGTGGAGCACCGAGACCTGGAACAAGTCGAGCAGCTTGGCGCCCGACTCGTGACCGGCGAACTCCATCTGGTCGAAGTTGGAAGTGATGCCCGGGACGAAGCCTAGGACGCCGACGAGAAGAAAGACCGCGCCGACGGCCATAGCCGCTTTGCGGAGAAGCGAGTTGTCTCCGTAGCCGCCGTCGCCCGCGTGACCAGAGTTCCGAGATGACATGTTGTTACTCCTGACGGGGGTAGTCGAAGGTGCGTCAGGTCTCAGGTTACCCATCTACCGGGGACAGCATGCTCGCGCCGTGCCGAAGCGGCAGCGCGTAATCGGGGGGCCGGTTTGGCCGTCCTAGGCGGGGGTACGGCGATTCACGACACCAAGGAGGCCACATGACGGGCGCATATCCCCGCAAGGCGATCATCACCGGAGCAGACTCCGGCATTGGGCAAGCGACCGCAGAGCTGCTGGCCACCGAGGGCTTCGATGTCGGCATCACCTTCCACACTGACGCAGCAGGCGCCGGGCACACCCGAGAGGAGATCGAGCGGCGGGGTGCCAAGTGTTTCGTGCTGCAGCAAGACCTCACATCTCCCCACACCGGCGACATCGTCGACGAGCTCACCGGTCAGCTCGGCGGCCTGGGAGTACTTGTCAACAACGCGGGCACCGGTCAGAGTGAGCCGGCGCTCGACATGTCGTACGACCGCTGGCGCGAACTGCTGGCGACCGACCTCGACGGTGCGTTCCTCTGCGCGCAACGAGCGGCTCGTCATCTCGTGTCAGACGGTCATGGCGGCCGCATCATCAACGTAACGAGCGTCCACGAACATGTCCCCCGCGTCGGGTCGGCGGCGTACTGCGCGGCCAAGGGCGGTCTGGGAATGCTCACCAAGGTGCTCGCGCTGGAGCTCTCCCGGTACGCCATAACGGTGAACTCGGTGGCTCCCGGCGAGATCGCCACACCGATGACCGGCAAAGATGAGGCGGACGCCTACTTCGAGGAGCGCCCCGGCAACCCACTCGGCCGCCCTGGACACGTCAACGAGGTCGCCTCGGTCATCGGCTTCTTGGCGTCACCGAGATCGGCGTACGTCACCGGGACCTCAGTGGTCGTCGACGGCGGGCTCATGGGTATGGCGGCACACGGACACGACGCGGCCGACGCAAGCTGGCGCGACGTGTGACAGCGCCGAGACCGAACGAGTCCAGCTACGACCGAGAGGCATGCCATGCGCACCGATTCCCTTACTGACTTGTTCGACCAGCCTGGACCCTTTGCCAGCGTCTTGGTCGACGTGAGCCAAGACGGGGATGACGGCACTGGGCAGCGCAGCCTGCGCGTCGACGAGGCGTTACAGCAGCTGCAGGCCGCGGGCGCACCGCAACCGGTAGTCCAGCAGCTCCGAGCGAGATTGGATGAACCGATCGACAAGCTGGCGCCGCTGGCTCGCCTCCTGGTCGCGACGGAGGCAGCCGTCTGTTTCGACGACATGGTGCAGGAGCGACTCGACGCCCCCGTCGCCAGCTGGAGCCCACTGCCGGACGTCGCCATGTGGGTGAGGTTGCAGGACGCCTCGACCCCCTTTCTGCTGGTCGTAGCCGACCGCGAGGGCAGCGACATCGAGGTCTACCGGGCCTCCAATCGAGAACCCGACGAGACCACGACGATTCATGGTGAGACAGAGCACATCCACAAGGTGAAGGTCGGAGGCTGGGCCCAAGACCACTACCAGAACCACACCGAGGAGGTGTGGCGCCGCAACGCCCGCCAGACCGCCGAGCTGATCGACCGGCAGGTGGCTGATGGCGTACCGCTCGTCGTACTCGCCGGCGATGAGCGCGCCCGAGTTGAGATTCAGGATGCGCTCGGCACCAAGGCCGGCGAGTGCACGGTGCAGGTCGAGGCTGGCGGCCGCGCAGCGGGTAGCTCCCGAGAGGCGCTGGAGGCCGCGGTGGCCGATGTCCTGCGTGCGGAGGTGGTCGAGCGGCGGCTGGGCTGGGTGCGCCAGTACGAAGAGCGTCGAGGTCGCGGCGACGCGGTGGCAACTGGTACCAAGGCACTGCTCGACGCGTTCGTGATCGGCCAGGTCGGCACGCTCCTGCTCGACCCGGTCGGCAGCCGCCGAGAGAACGTCCGTCCGGCTGAGCACCGGGGGTTGAACCTCGGGCTCGAGACCGGCGCGAGTGTTCCGCTGGACCAGGTGCTTGTGGCGGCTGCGGTGCGGACCGCCGCCGAGGTCGTGATCGTTCCCGGCAGGGTGCTCGACGGCGCTCCGGCTGCCGCCTTGCTGCGGTGGAGCCAGTAGACCAGAGCGGGCCAGGCTGCACCGCACCCACGGGCGCTAGAGCCGATGCTGTTGCACATCGACACCGACTTCGCCGGGGATCCTGACGACGCGTGTGCGCTCGCCATGGTGCTCGGATGGCCCGGTGTGGAGATCACCGGCATCACTACGACAGCCGATCCCGACGGTCGGCGGGCTGGATACCTCCGACACTTCCTTCATCTCGCCGGACGGGACGACGTACGGCTGGCGTCCGGAGCCGCCGTCTCCGGTACGACGTCGCTGCCGATGGGCGACACCCCTGACCATGACCGCTACTGGACAGCGCCGGTCGCGCCGTACCTGTCACCACCGGACGCAGCGCTCGACCTGCTCGAGGAGAGCATCGACCGGCGCGCGACTCTTGCCGCGATCGGCCCGTATACGAACCTCGCCAGGCTCGAGAACGCTCGCCCTGGCCGGTTGGGCGGTGCACGGGTGATTGCCATGGGCGGCTGGACTGGCCCCCTCGACCCCGATCTGCCGCCATGGGCGCCTGAGCGGGACTGGAACGTCCAGTGCGACACAGCCGCTGCGATCACGCTCCTTCGGCATGCTTCGGTCACCTGGGTGCCGATCGCGGTGACCGCGCGCGCCCAGCTGCGGGCCGTCGATCTGCCGCGGCTCCGGGCGTCAGGCGAGCTCGGGAACCTACTTGCTCGACAGGCGCTGGCCTACGCCGCCGACAGGGACGCCGCAGCACTTGCTGCCTCCCATCCTGGCCTGGCTGATGACCTGCTCAACTTTCATCACGACCCGCTGACGTGCGCTGTGGCGGTGGGCTGGTCGGGCGTGACCGTATCGCCGATGACGCTTGAGCCAGTGCTAGAGGCCGAGGTCCTGCGCTTCGAACCGTACGAGGACGGGCTGCCGTGCCGAGTGGTCACCGCAGTCGACGGCGCTGCCTTCGCCGAGACGTGGCTGGCCGCGGTGGAGGCTGCGCAGCGCTGAGTGCTGCCTGGCCCGGAAAGTCACCACCGGGTCGGCGTAACTTTGTCCGGTTTGGGTCGTTGTGGAGTCAAGCCGCTTAGTTTCCGCGCGCTAGCGCGCGCTCGAACACATTAGGACGTCACACGATGGCCGCTCGCCGCCTTGCTGGAACGCCCCGTTCTCTTGTCAGCCTGCTGGCTGCTCTCCTGATGCTGGCGCTCGTCTCGCCGGCCACCACGGCCAGCGCTGCGTCACCAGCAGCGTCGCCGGAGGCGGCTGCGCCAAGCGGTGCAGCCACGGCGTCGGGCTTCTTGTTTTACAAGTACCCCCTGCCTCAGCCGGCTTGCACCGGCAGCGCACTCAACGTGTCGTCCAACCCCTTCTACACCCGGGAAGACTGCGGCTTCGCCGTTTTCACGCTGTCGGAGGCGGCGACCACAGTCAAGGTCGAGCTGTACGCCGCCGATGCGACGGAACCGTTCACCACTCTTGACACGACCAAGCGGAGCAAGCCGAACGAGTACAGCGTTGGCATCAAGCCCGACAACACCTGGCCAGCAGGCGAGATCCGGATGGTCGTCGTGGCCGACAGCGCAAAGGCCGGCGAGGCGCAGTTCGGCCACAACCTGCTCGGCGCCAACGTCGCGGCCGCCAAGACGAGCTACGCACCGGGCGACGACATCACCGTGAACGGCAACGTGCACGAGCTGGACGCCACCGCCAACACCGGCGCCACCAAGACCGGCGTGCCGGCCACGTTCGACCTGCGCCTCGTCATGGCAGACGGCACAGTCCTCGGCAGCGTCGACGGCGTAACAGCTGAGGAGAACGGCGACTTCAGCAAGACGATCCCCGGCACCTTCACTAAGGACCTGAAGGCTGGTGCCGAGAGCGGTTACCAGCTCACGCTTGCCGCCGAGGCAGTCAACGCGAAGTACCAAGACCCGGACCAGGGAGAGTTCGCCGCACAGCGCGCCGGCGCCGGCTCCGTGCCGATCAGCACTCCCCCGACCGGCCTGATCGTGGAGAACAGCTTCGTATCCGCCGTCGGGTGGGTGAAGCCAGGCGACACCTACCCCTCGCGCGTCTTCGTCCGCAACCTCACTGACCGGGCGTTCAATGATGTGAGCGTCACGGTGGCCGCAGCACCCAGCTCGAGGTTCACGCAGACCAGCCCAGGTAGCCCAGCCGCAACGATCTCGACCGACAAGAAGACGATCACCTGGACCATCGGCACCATCGCTGCCGGCAACGTCTCGACCCTGGTGATCGAGTCAAAGGCCGCCACTACGAGGCAGGACCCGCGGATCGTGTGGAAGGACCTCTCGTCGACCGCGACGTTGACGGCTGACGGCACGACGTCCACGTCCCGTAGCCACGGACCCAAGGTCATCCCGCAGTCGACGATCTACGACACCGCCCGCTACGGCGACCGGCCGTTCCCGGTGGTTCCGGTCGACTACCGCGACCGCAAGCACCAGCCCGACAACTCTGGTGACGAGCTCGCCAACAAGATCAACTCCCCGAGCGTGGCAGGGTCGACGTTCAACCTCTTCCAGGAGATGTCGCTCGGCCAGCTGTTCCCCAACGGCACCGTCCCCTCGACGGGCATCGCCACCAGGGGCTTCGGCGACAAGGAGTACGACTTCACCTCGCCTGAGCCGCAGGGCACCTGCCACGGCGTCACGGTAGGGAATGAAGGGAAGAACACGCCGCTGTACCCGGAGCGGATCAAGGACGGTTTCTACCAGCTGCCCGGTGACACCGACTACTACGGCGACGACAAGTTCGGTTCCGCGGTCGTTGGCTCGCAGGTGCCTGGTCCGCTGTTCGACATCGACTCGGCATGCGGTCCGACCGGCAAGCTGGTCTACGACTCGGCGACCATCGCCGACCCCGAGATCGACTACTCCGACTACGACACCGACAAGGACGGCGTCGTCGACTTCTTCATGGTCGTCTACGCCGGCTGTGGCGGCAACGGTGCCTCGCAGCTCAGCACCCTTGGCTGCCCGTACGACACGGTGCCGTACGACAACGTGTGGCCGCACAGCTCGTCGCTGGAGTTCTACTACACCGACCCCGAGACCGGTCTCACCGGCTACATCAGCGACGACCAGCTGAAGAACCTCGAGGGCGAGAAGCTCTACTACACCGACGCGTCGCGGTCGCAGATGACAACGGAAGTGACCGACTTCAAGGTGTTCGTACGCGTCGGCCCGTACAACGTGAACCCTGAGACGGCGATCGACAACGCGAGCGTCATCTCCCACGAGTACGGCCACTCCCTCGGACTGCCGGACTTCTACTCCCTCGGCGGCCGCGAGACGTACGGCGACTGGAACCTAATGGCAACCGACAAGTCGCAGAACATGGACATCTTTTCGCGTCAGGAGATGGGCTGGGTCGTCCCTGAGGTGCTGAAGCCTGGCACCAGCCCGTCGGTCCAGGGCTGGACCGACTCCAAGCAGGACACCCACACCATCCAGTGGCAGACGCGGGACGGGACGCCGTACACGTTGCAGGGGCCGAACGTCCACAATGCTCAGGCGTACGTCGCGAAGCTGCCGGGCCGGCAGCTCATCGACCCGGCGAAGTTCGACACCGGCGACAAGGCGAGCAAGACGCACGCCTGGTGGTCAGGCTCGGGCAACGACTTCGGGTGCCCGCCGGACGGTGGCCACAACCTTGACGTGATCATCCCGGGCGCTGGCGACCTGCCGCCGGGGACTCCCCTCAAGCTGGAGTTCAAGTCTCTCTGGGACATCGAGTGGGACTTCGACTACGGGTTCGTGCTCACCTCCAACAACGGCGGCGAGGAGTACATCTCCCACGAGTCGGAGAAGGGTTACACCACCGAGCGGAGCCAGAACCCGAACGGCAACTCCTGCCAGCTGAAGTACGGCAACGGCATCACCGGCTCCAGCGGCTCCTACCAGAACAACACGGCCGCGACCGACCGGGTGCTGGGCAACTACCCGCCGTCGGTGTTCCTGGCCGACCGGTACGACATCACCGACCTCTCGGGCGTCGACAACGGCGTCCTGCGGTTCAGCTACTCCACGGACCCGGGACTGGCGCGGCCGGGCTGGTTCATCGACGACATGAAGGTGACGGCGACGCTCGACAGCGGCGAAGAGGTGCTGCTCGACGCCAACCTCGAGGACGACGCCGAGGGCGGTCCTGACTCGCCGTTCTTCTACAACGGTGGCTGTAAGGACGACAGCTCGACAGCGTCGCAGTGCACGACGGGGTGGAACTACATCGCCTCCGACGCCGAGGCCCCGGCCGACCACGCGTACTACCTCGAGATGCGCGACCGGTCAGGCTTCGACCTGGAAGGCAAGGGCGAGAACGACCGCGACCCCATCGCGTTCGCTCCTGGCCTGTCGTTGGTCTACACCGACGAGGCGCACGGCTACGGCAACGTCGGTACCGACAACCCGCCGGCGCAGTCCCCGCTGGACTCCCAGCCGGCACCGACGAACGACGATCGGGACACACCGGATCTCTCCGACGCGGCATGGACAGCGGCTGCTGGTGACAAGTCGTTCACCGACACCGGAATCGGACACACCGACAACTACCACGACCCGGCGGAGAAGTCGACTGACCCTCGCTACCCCGATGTCGACAACCCATGGCGCTTCCAGTACGACTGCCTGACGTTCGACGTGGCGAGCATGGCAGGCAACGAGGTAGGACCGGAGGAGTCCAACGGTGACCTCACCGGCGATGTCAACTTCACCATGGGCAACGGCTGCGGCAAGTTCGACTACGGCTACGTCGAGCAGGACCCGCCACCGCCGCCGGCAAACACCGCTCCGGTCGCGCAGGCAACGGCGCAGCCAAAGCGCGTGCACGATGGCCGAAGCATCACCTTCGACGCCAGCGGCTCCACGGATGCGGAGACCCCGGACGACCTTGACTACGTCTGGAACATGGACGACGGCGGGGTCGACAAGGACGCAGTCGGGGAGACCGTGGAGTTCAAGTACGCCGAGGCCGGCGTTTACAACGCCACGGTGACCGTCACCGATCCCCGCGGCGAAACCGACACGGCGAGCGTGAGGGTGACTGTTGTCGACGACATCCAGTGCTCGCGCGACGCGGTGGCACGTACCGGAGGGTGGCGGCTCATCCACGACCATGACTCCACCGCCGAGAAGGGCCACTACTGCGACAACTTGCCCAATGGCACGGCTGGGGACACGATGCGGCTCCGTTTCACTGGTCCGCAGGTCGACCTCCACTACGGCAAGAGCACATCGGGCGGCACGGCCCAGGTGTTCATAGACGGACAGCAGGTCCGCCAGGTGAGTTTCACCGGCAGGGCGGCGGAGCCAAGGTTCCGCTTCAATGAACCGTTCCGGAAGCTCGGTGGCGGGACACACGTGATCCGGCTGGTGGTCGATCCGCCGCAGGACGGCAAGCGCCTGGCGTACGTCGACAGCTTCATCATCGCCGGTCAGGTGCGCTGACCAGACCGACGCACGTCGGTGACAGGACGCCGTACGCCGTGGCCCTTTGCGGTCGCGGCGTACGGCGTTTCGGCGCTCGCGGCCGTTAGGCTGCACGCAGTCGAGACAAGGAGCGCGTCGTGAAGTCCCTGATCACCTTGCTGGTCGTCGTCTGGCTGCTGATCGGGGTGGTCGCCGCCGCCCAACGCGACTACTTCTCCCGTGAGAAGACCAACTGCGCCACGTTCAGCACCACTGCGGTCACGATCATCGCTGGCCCGCTGAACTACGTCGGCGTGAACCCCAAGATCAACTGCAAGAAGGTAGACGTCCCCCAACCGTCCCGGTGAGCTCAACCGCCTGACTAGGGACGGTCGCCAACTCCGGTCGCTACTTCGTCTGACCGCAGCGGGCCGCCGCTTTGCGGGTCGAGCGGCGGAGTCGGGTGCCCAGCCCCCTCGCGTAACCCGATCAACACCTCGTTCAGGGCGTCGGTAGCGCTGACCTGCGGACGCCACCCCAGCTCGGTCTTGGCTCGGTGGTTCGCCATCATCGGAACTGTCAGCGCTGCGTCGAGCAGCTCCGGAGCAGCCGGTACGGCGTGCGCCCGCCACGCAGCCGACATGGCTGCTCGCGCCAGCCGGGCAGGCACTGTCGCAACGCGGGCCTCGAACAGCTCCGCGAGATCTTCTGGGCGCACGATCTCATCAGCACACACGTTGAACGGTCCCGACGCGGTCGACACGACAGCCGTTCGGAACGCCTCGGCCGCGTCGTCGGCATGCACAGCCTGCAAGAGCAGCCCGCTGGGCACCGGCAACACGGGCACGAGTTCAGGCCGCATCAGCCGGCCCGGCACCAGTGGCCCCCCGAACAACCGCCGCTGCTGGCTGGCCGCTCGGCGTTGAAAGACAAACGCTGGCCGCATTCGTACGACGCGGCAACTGTCGGTCCGCGCCTCGAAGATGTCGAGGAGCCGCTCGACGTACGCCTTCTCGCGGGCGTACGCAGCCGATGACGTGCCATGGGTCGGCCATGACTCATCAACGGGCTCAGCATCGACCCGAGGCGAGTAGGCGCCGACCGACGACGAGTAGACGAAGGCTCCGACGCCGCACCGCTCCACCGCCGCCAGCAACCGGCTCGTGCCGATGACGTTGTTGGCCCAGGTCAGGTTCGGCCGGTGAGTCGGCTGGAACAGCCAGGCCAGATGCACCACCACGTCGGCGCTGCTGACCAGCGGGTCGAGGTCAGCACTGTCGATGTCGGCCGCCTGCCACGAGATCTTGCCGGCTGCGTGGTCAGGCAACTCCGGTTGCCGGCGTGCTACGCCGACCACCTCTGTGATCGCGGGGTCTGCCTCCATGGCTTCGAGGAGGGCAGTCCCCACGTTCCCGGTCGCTCCGAAGACGACAACTCGCATGACCGGCTCGTACCCACTTTTGGCGACCCAACGCGCTTGCCAGCGGCGAGTATCGAGCCAGTCCGCCCGACTCTGTTCACCTGCTGTTCGCAAAAGCGGGCTCGACGGTTCACAACGTCTCTCTAGCGTCGACTCTGCGACGGGCGGGCTTCTGCCTGCCATCCGGCACGTACTACGAGAGGCAACATCACTGTGAACTCACGCGCATCGAGCCGCTTCGCCGCTTTCGGAGCCGGCACCCTGCTGCTCCTGGTGACCGCCTGCGGCGGCCAGGACGATACCTCCAACACCTCTAACGGCTCCGGCTCCGGGTCCGGCGGCGAGAGCGTGTCGGGCGAGGTGATCAGCGACGGCTCCTCGACTGTGGAGCCCCTCACGTCAGCGGCCGCCGATCTCTTCGGCGAGGAACAACCCGACGTTGACGTCTCCGTCGCCACCTCCGGAACAGGCGGCGGCTTCGAGAAGTTCTGCCAAGGACAAACCGATCTCTCCAACGCCTCGCGTCCCATCGATGAGGAGGAGGAGGTCCCCATCTGCAAGAAGAATGGCGTTGACTACACGGAGCTGCACGTTGCCAACGACGCTCTCACCGTCGTCGTCTCGTCGGAGAACGACTTCGTCGACTGCCTCACGATTGAGGAACTCAACACGATGTGGGCTCCTGAGTCCGAAGGCAAGATCACCGAGTGGAGCCAGATCAACCCCGATTTCCCTGACGAGCCACTGGAGTTGTTCGGGGCCGGCACAGACTCGGGCACGTTCGACTACTTCACGGACGCCGTGAATGGTGAGGAAGGAGCCAGCCGCTCCGACTACAACGCCACCGAAGACGACAACCAGACAGTGCAAGGTGTCTCTGGCTCACCCAACGCCATTGGCTACTTCGGGTACAGCTACTACGAAGAGAACCAGGACGCCCTCAAGGCCGTCGCGATCGACAGCGGTGACGGTTGTGTCGAGCCGAGCCCTGAGACCGCAGCGAGCGGCGAGTACACCCCACTTGCCCGGCCGCTCTTCGTTTACGTAGCCGACAAGTCCTACGCTGACAAGCCGCAGGTCGCCGCGTTCGTGGACTACTACGTCGAGAACGACCCGGCCATCGTCGAAGCAGCGAAGTTCATCCCACTGAGCGAGGAGCAGCTGTCTAAGCTGCAAGGCACAGCAGAACAGCTGGCGGCGAGCTGACGGCCGAAGGAAGTTGCTCAGCCAGGGAGAATGAACTGTGAGCACCACCACCGCTGAGGGGTCGTCGCACGAGACGACCCCTCAGGGCATTGATCAAGGCTCCTATGACAAGGACCCTGCTGGCTTCTTGCGCCAACAGCACAAGAGGTATGGCGAACTCGCCGTAAAGGTCGCTCTAGTCGGTTCGGCGGTCCTATCGGTCCTGGTCACGCTCGGCATCTTCTTCTCGCTACTGTTCCCAGCCGTCGACTTCTTCAGCGAGATCTCGGTCGGTGATTTCCTTACCGGACAGCGATGGGCGCCGACGTTCGCCGATGCCAGCTACGGGGTCCTGCCGCTCGTCACGGGGACGTTGTGGACGACGTTCATCGGATTGCTGATCGCGGTCCCCTTCGGGCTCGGAGCAGCCATCTACCTGGCCGAGTACGCCCCCGAGCGGCTACGCCGAGTGCTCAAGCCGGTGCTCGAGGTGCTGGCTGGCATCCCCTCAGTGGTGTACGGGTACTTCGCGCTGTACTTCGTGGCGCCGACCATCCTCGATGACCTCTTGAGCATCGAGATCGGAACGTTCAGCGTGCTCGCGGCCGGTCTCGTCCTCGGCATCATGATCATCCCTACGGTTGCTTCACTCTCCGAGGACGCGTTGAGCGCTGTGCCTCAGTCACTGCGGCAGGCCTCACTCGCCCTGGGCGCTAACCGGATGCGCACGACGCTCAGGGTGGTATTCCCGGCGGCCGTCTCGGGCATCACCGCGTCAATCGTGCTGGCTGCTTCGAGGGCCGTCGGCGAGACGATGATTGTGGCGCTGGCCGCTGGCACGCGGGCGCAAATGGTGACCAACCCCCTCGTCGACGGTCAGACCATGACGGGGTTCATCGCCCAGACAGCTACCGGGGAGAGCACGCCAGGAACCCTGACGTACAACACACTCTTTGCGGTAGGCCTGTTGCTGTTTATCGTGACGCTCCTGATGAACGTGACCGCTGGAGCGATCGTTCGACGGATCCGTGAGGCGTACTGATGGCAAGCCTGGGCTCGATCGCGACAAGACCTCTGCGAGCTGAACGAGAAGGCGACAAGAACGCCAAGTCGATCATCTTCTTGGGTCTGCTCTGGTTCGCGGTCTTCTTCTCCGTACTGGCCCTTGTGGTGCTGCTTGTCGACTCCTTCTTGGACGGCAAGACCCGGCTAGACGCAGATCTCTTCACGAACTACTCCTCCACCGTGCTGCCGGAAACGGCTGGCGCTCGGGCGGCGATACTGGGTTCCGCCTTGGTCATCGTCACGACGGCCGCGCTGGCCATTCCGCTCGGTGTGGCAGCAGGTGTCTACCTGGAGGAGTTCGCTGACCCTCGTCGTTGGTACAACAAGCTCATCGAGGTGAACCTCACCAACTTGGCTGCCGTGCCGGCCATCGTCTACGGCATGCTGACAGCCGGCGTCGCGTTATGGATCGGCCTGCCCCGCAGGGTGGTGCTGGCGGGTGCGATCGCGTTGGCTCTGTTGGTCTTACCCGTCATCATCATCGCGACCCGAGAGGCCATGCGGGCGGTGCCGCAAGAGATTCGGCAGGGCTCGCTGGCCCTGGGCGCGACGCCGCTGCAGACCATCTGGCGCCAGACACTGCCCTCAGCAGTTCCGGGGATCGCCACGGGGGTCATCTTGGCCCTGTCACGCGCATTGGGAGAGGCGGCGCCGCTGCTGCTGCTCGGCGGCTTGGTTCGCGTCACCTACGACCCCAACGGGCTGTTGTCGGGCTTCACTACGCTACCGATCCAGATCTACAACTGGGCGAAACAGCCTCAACTCGCTTTCCAACACGTAGCATCGGCAGCGATCATCTTGTTGCTGGTGCTGCTGCTGATCATGAATACGTTGGCGATCATCATCCGGAACCGATACCAGAAGCGCTGGTGACCATGACTTCCCACTTCTACTCCACCAGAGCACGCGACGCGGTGGACGACAGCGCAGCCACCCAACTGGCCCCCAACCTCGAGGGCCTCCAGGACGACAGAAGGTCGCTGCCTCCTGAGCCGAAGCCGATCATGGAGTGCGACGGTGTGGACGTCTACTACGGCGACTTCAAAGCCGTCTGCGATGTCTCCCTAGGCTTCGGGTACAACGAGATCACTGCTCTTATCGGACCGTCGGGCTGTGGGAAGTCGACACTGCTTCGTTCCTTGAACCGGATGAACGACCTCATCCCCGAGGCCCGGGTCGAGGGCGCCGTCACGTTCCACGGGCAGTCCATCTACGCCAAGGACGTCGACCCCATCGAAGTACGCCGGCGCATCGGCATGGTCTTCCAGAAGCCGAACCCGTTCCCGAAGTCGATCTACGACAATGTCGCCTACGGGCCACGTGTCACCGGCATGAAGTCGGCCGACATGGACGACCTGGTTGAGGAAGCCCTCACCAGGTCTGCCCTGTGGGACGAGGTGAAGGACAAGCTCAAGCAGTCGGCGTACGGTCTGTCGGGCGGACAGCAGCAGCGACTTTGTATCGCGCGAACCATCGCGGTACGGCCGGAGGTGATCTTGATGGACGAGCCGTGCTCAGCGCTCGACCCGATCGCCACGTCGCGGATCGAAGACCTGATGGCCGAGTTGCGCGACGACTACTCCATCATCATCGTCACCCACAACATGCAGCAAGCAGCGCGGGTGGCCGACCGGACCGCGTTCTTCACGGCACTCGCCGACGAGACAACCGGTGACCGGACTGGACTGCTGGTGGAGTACGACCTCACCACCAAGATCTTCAGCTCACCCGCCGACGAGCGGACCGAGAAGTACATCACCGGCCGCTTCGGCTGAGGCCCGACGACCCCGGATGAGCGGGAGGATCAAGCGCCGTCGGTGTCGTTGACGATGTAGGTGCGCCCACGTGCGCTGGTCCAGTGGATGCTGTGCGGGTCGTCGGTGTCGCGCCGGGCTTTCCAGCCGCCGTGGGTCTTTGGACGGTGATGTCGGCGGCCGAGGGGCTGACCGTTCCTCACCACGGTCTGCCCGGGAGGGTCGCCGGATCGGGCTGCCTGGTCGGCATTGGCCGGTGGCCCGGTGCGGTACTCGTTGAGGTGGTCGATGTCGCATCTGGTCGCTGGGGTGGTGGCGCCGGGGAAGGTGGAGTAGGGGTGCAGGGTGGTGATGCAGGCGATCTGGTCACGGGTGAACCGGTAGCGGTTGGCGTCGAGGAACAGGATGGAGTTGTCGGCGGGGTCGGTGAACACCCGGCGCAGGGTGACCGGGGCTGATCGGAGGGCGAGGTGGCGGGCTTGGGTTGCGGTGATCGGGCCGTGGCCGTCGAGGTCGCAGGTGTCGTCGTCGAGGCCGAGCAGGGTGTCAGCGGTCATCGTGACCCGCAGCTCGGTGCGGGCCGGCAACCAGGCTGGGTCGCCCGCAGGAGCGCCGTCCGGCACCATGGCGCAGCTTGAGCCTTCTCCCGCCGACGCGACGGTCCCGGGGGGACCGGGCGGACCGGGGGGAGTGGGTGGGCGGTCAGGGGTGTGCGTGGCCGTGGTTGCCAACAGGTTGTGACCGGTGAGGGGGTGCTGGCCGAGCAGGAGCCGGGTGGCGGCGTCGGCGCGGTGCGCGTCAAGCGGGAGCTGCGGTTGCAGGGTGCGGAGTTTGGCGGCCCATTCGTCGATCTGGTCGGCGACCGCGACCGCCGCCGTCAAGGAGGTGGTGAGGCAGAAGCTGCCCATGCCGTCACCGATGCTGAACATCGCCGTCCCGCGGTTGCTCATCGCGTCGCTGTGCCGGTCGGCGAGCCCGGTCGGGTCGGCGGCGGCGGCTTTGCGGCGGGCCAGGATCCGCAACCGGGCGGGGGTGCGGGTGGTCGCGGCGTCGGCCAGCACACCGTCAAGGGCTTCCGCGGCGTCAACGGGTAGGTGCCGGGTGGCCTCGGAGATCACCTTGGCGTGGCCGTAGCTGATCCGGCCACCGCCGAACTCGGCGTTGGTGCACCGCAACCGGAACCGCAGATCCAGGCCCACGGCGAGGTAGCTGGTGGCGTCACGTTCGGAGCACCCGAACGCCAACGCGACCTCTGGGACCAGGAACTCCGACACCGCCGGGGTGCCGTCACCACCAAGGGTCCGCATGATCGGCCGCCCGCGGCCGGCTGCGGCGGTGTGCGCCACGACCGGGTCGGTGGCGTCCTTGACTCCCAGACTTGACGCGACCCGGCACTTCAACCACTCCAGGGTCGCCACACACGACGTCAGCTCGGCACCCAGCTCGAGCTGGTTGTCTTCTTCGAGGGCTTCCACGTTCGCTGACAGCACCGAAGTGAACCGGTCCAGCTGCGACGCGCAAAACAGCGACATACCCCGTGTCGGGGGCAGGTCGCGCGGGTCGATCACCCGACCCTCGTCGTCTCTGATCACTGGCTCGAACATGCATACGACAATAGACCAGCCCACCGACAAACTTCGGGCTTGCGCGGTGGAATGCGGTGCTCGAGACGTGTCATGCCCAAGCCGCCACGCCACCGAAGCGTTGAACGGTGAGTTACTCCAAGCTGATGTGTTGAATCCAGAGGTTGTCTTCTTCGTACACACCTTGATCAGCATCGCGGTCGATATGGACGAGCCCGAGCGCGCCAGGAACGACGTACTCCCCAGAGTCAGGGAAGGCCATGCCTGTCCACTGCTCCCAATCAGCCACTGAACCGCGAATGACCTGGGATCGCGCAGCGGTCCCCAAGATCTTGGCGCCCATTCGCAGATGTGTACGCACCCATGGGTCTAAGTGTTGTCCGTCGAGGCGTCGCCAGGAGGCAAACCGCTCCATTGTGGCGAGTGGGTACTGCGGCTTCAGCGTCGGCCGCACAGGAGCAATCACGTTAACGAGTTGTTGTTCCGCGCCCCGTTCACGCAGGGCGGTAATCACAGCAGCGGCCAGTCCACGGCGCTTCTGTTCGCTGGACACGGCTATCGCCATCAGGCAGAGGGTGTTCACCGACTGCCCGGCCTCATGGCCCTCCACCGCCCGCTCCAGGGCACCGTCGTAGCCTTCCGGGAGATCAGTGAGGCTTCCGTCCCAGCTCAGGGCAACGCCCCATCCTCCCGCTAGAACACGTCCCTGGTCCAACAGGAGGATGTCCAGTCTGGGGAAATAGAGGTGCGTGCGATCGATGTACTTCTTGGTGATCGCGTCGTGAAAGACGAACTCCGGCCAGTTGCCTCGGAACGCTTCACGGCACTCAGCCTCCAGGTCGGGACGCTCGATCCCGGTGACCACTTCCACGACATCAAGCGTGTGCTACCAGTCAAGTAAGTTATTATCGCAACCGACAATCTTCAGGCGCCCGGACGGTGCCTACTCGCTCTTGCGCCAGAGGTCCGCTGTCTCCTAGTCGGGCGCGGTATCAGGCTGATTAGTCCGAAGACTCGAGGAACTCGAGCCGGTTGCCGAAGGGGTCGTTGGCGTAGACGCGGCGATAACCGGGGAAGTCGCCGTCCCACTCGACGTCCTGCCCCGCCGCACGCAGGCGGCGTACGACAGCGTCGAGGTCGTCGACCAGGACGCCGGGGTGGCCCTTGCGGGCCGGGCGGAAGTCCTCCTCCACGCCAAGGTGCAACTCGACGTCGCCGGCGCGGAACCAGGCACCACCCCGAGCCGCCAACACAGGCGGCTTGTCGACCTCGGTCATGCCCAGCACGTCGCCGTAGAACGCTCGAGCAGCAGACTCCTCACCACCCGGCATCGTCAGCAGCATGTGGTGCAGGCGCGTGAACATCAGGCCACCGGCTCGATCTCGATGTCGGACACGACCTCCAGACTCGGGTGGTCGTCGTCGCCTCGCTCGACAACACCCTTCTCCCAGCGCATCCTCAGGTGGCGTCCATTGACCTCCAACGTCGCCAGCATGTTGTCGAACCATGGCCCCTCGATGTTGCGCCACCCAAACGGCGGATCTGGCACCCGAGCCCGACGCGCCAGCCGTCCGAGTGGCGCCGCCAGCCCGTAGGCGAGAAACGCCATCCCGTACCGGATCGCGCGTGGCAGCGGGTTACGGATGGGTGAGCACACCGCCTGCAGAACGCGGGTCTTGCGGCCGTCCGGGCTGACTTCCGCGACGTAGGAATGGTGGACGTCGCCGGAAAGGAACGTCACGGTGGCAGGCGGAGCACCGCGCTTGCCGTCCGCGACCTCGAGCACCATCGAGGCGACCTCGAGGAAGCCCTGCTGGAACGCCGCCCAGTGCTCGAAGTCCGCGCCCTGCCGGAGCCGCTCGCCCAGCTTGGCTGCGCGCTGGCCCCACGCTCCTCCTGCGACGGCCTCGCTCCACGCCTCGAGGTTGTGCAGGCCGTGCGACAGCAGGAACGGCAGCGACGTACCGATGAGAAGGTGGTCGAAGCCGCCCTGCACGCGCTCGTTAAGCCACTGCATCTCCAAGTCGTCCAGCATGGAGCGTCGATCGGGCGCGAGCACCCGCGCGGCGCGCGAGTCGACAACGATCAGCCGGGTGTCACCCAGGTCATGGGAGTAGCTCCAGCGGTAGCTGTCGGGTTGCTTGTCGGCGCGGTCGGCGAGCTCGTCGAGCGCCGCGGTCACGTCGACCTCTCGGCCCGATTCGCGCCCCGCCACGATCAGCTGCCAGAGGGGGTCCGCCTGCCGGTGGCCGGGGGAAAGGTTGCCGAGGTGCTGGTAGACCCAGTACGACCCCAGGCCGCCGACGATCCGCTCCTGCCACCACGGCGTCGCCGCCATCTGCTCGCGCTCGGTGGCTGAGGTGTTCCAGTCGTCTCGGATGTCGTGGTCGTCAAAGATCATCAAGCTTGGCAGCGTCGACAGCAGCCACCGATTCGCGGGATCTGTCCAGGCGAGCTGGTAGAGGTGGGTGTACTCCTCGTAGTCCTTCAGCTCCTCACCAGGATCCTCGTCGATGTCGCGACGAGCGGCGATGAACTCCTGCATCGCGTCCGACGTCTCGTCGGCGTAGACCTGGTCGCCAAGGAACAGCACCATGTCCGGCCACTTCTCGTGGTCACCGCTGGCCATCTTGAGCGCATACGCCCGCAGTGCGTCGACGCCGTGGGTGCGATTGCCCGCCCTGTCGTGGGGGACGCTCGTGCGGCAGGAGCCGAAGGCCATCCGCAGCGGCTTGCTGAAGTCGAGCGTCGCGATCCGGCTCGGCGGGTACGGCGAGTCCGGGGGCGGCCACACCCGTGCACCGTCGATCTCGACGGTGTAGTCCTGCATCGACCCGGGCTCCAGACCGTCCACGTCGACGAGCGCGTAGTGGTGTCCGTGCGCAGTGAAGGTGGCAGCCGTCCAGGTGCGGCCCGCTGCGGTCACCGCGACCTGCGCGGCTCGGGCGGACTCCAC
Organism: Nocardioidaceae bacterium; assembly: GCA_030447865.1. Lineage (GTDB taxonomy): Bacteria > Actinomycetota > Actinomycetes > Propionibacteriales > Nocardioidaceae > JAUJOE01. The sequence goes on along the minus strand of JAUJOD010000001.1, from coordinate 904,023 downwards.
CCAGATGGCGGCCGATCTCTCGTCGACGTACCGCAGCAAGGGTCCCAGGACGAGCGCGTCAGACGTCACGAGGCTTTTCTACACCCCCCACTGCCCAGGCGGCATCGCGGAACGGACCCGGCGGGTCACGGCTCGACCTCGAAGATCCTGTCGTCGCCCGCCTCAGGGGTGGCGCGTCTGTCGGTCTCACTGGTGGTCACCCACAGGGAGCCGTCGGGTGCCAGAACAACCGTCCGGGTGCGGGCCTCGGCCAGCCGCACCGCTTTCGGCGTGCCCAGCCCCTCTGACTTCACCGGCACCCGCCACGTCGTCTCGCCCTGCAGCGCTCCCAGCCACAGGGCGCCGTCGGCGTACGCCACGCCCGAGGGGGAGGCCGCAAAGGTGCTGAAGACGGCATACGGATTGGTCATGCCCTCGAGGTTGCCGGTACCCTCGACATCGGGCCAGCCGTAGTTCTTACCCGGCTCGATCAGGTTGACCTCGTCCCATACCTGGCTGCCGAACTCGGTCTCCCACATCCGGCCCTCGTCGTCCCAGGCGATGCCTTGCACGTTGCGGTGACCGTAGGACCACACCGGCGAGCCGTCGAACGGGTTGTCAGTCGGTATCGACCCGTCGGGGTTGACTCGCAAGATCTTCCCGCCAAGCGATTCGAGGTCCTGGGCCAGGTCAGGCTGGTTGGCCTCCCCGGTTGTGACATACAGCTTCTCGTCGGGCCCGAACTCCACCCGGCCACCGTTGTGCACATCACCTCGGGGGATGCCGGTCACGACCGGCGTCCCACGGCCCTCGACCAGATCCTCCACCGTGCCAGACAGCACCCGGTTGTCGGCCTCGGTCGTGACGTAGATGAACACGGTCTCGTCGTCGGCGTACGTCGGGGAGACCGCGACACCCAGCAAGCCGCCCTCTGAGGTTGGGGTGACCCCTGGCACTGTGCCGAGAGGAGTGACATCGCCGTCTGCACTCACCCGGAGCAGGCGGGCGGTGTCGCGTTCGGTGACCAGCGCGTCGCCGTCCGGGAGGAACGCGATGCCCCACGGGACCTGGAGATTCTCGGCAATCACCCGGCTATCGGTGAGGTCGATGTCCTCCGGCAGCGACGTGACCGTCACCGCGGCGGGCTGCGGCTGGGCGGACTCGGTCGGCTGAGTGGGAGAGCCGGTGGCATCCCCTGATGTGGTCTGCTCGGAGGTGGTCGCCGCGGATGTGCTGCTCACCGCCGACGTGGGGGTGTCAGTGCCGTCAGTCCCGTTGCCGGCCGACGTATCAGTGCACCCGGCGGCCAACAGCACACCTGCGGCTGTCGTCAGTACGGCGAGCAGCCGGCGGCTGCGAGGTGTCATGATGCCTCTCCCCCACTCAGGCGTATCCGAGGTCATGCAGACGCAGGTCGTCGATGCCGAAGTGGTGCCCGATCTCATGCGCCACCGTCACCTGCACCTGCTCCTTCACCTCGTCCGGTGTTTCGCAGATCGCCAGGATCGGCAGCCGGAAGATCGTAATGCGGTCAGGCGTGGCCAGCAGGTAAGCCCCTGACCGCTCGGTCAACGGCACCCCCTCGTAGAGGCCGAGCAGGTCCTCACCGTCGGCAGGCGCGTCTTCCACGAAGATCGCAACGTTATCCATCAGCTCACCGATCTCGGCGGGGAGATCGTCGAGTGCGACAGCAACGAGCTCCTCGAACTCCACTGGGCCGAGCTCCACCATGCCCGCCAGCGTAGCGGCGTCGCTGCGGCTAGCCTCGTCGCCATGTCGTCGGCATCCAAAGCGGGCACCTCGTTGCTGCAGCGGGCGAGGGACACGCCCTCTGCCCTTCTGCTTCTCGTCCAGCTGGCAGGCGTTCTGCTCTACCCGTTCATGGAGGGCACCAGAGAGGGCCGGGCGGCGTTCGCGGTGCTGGGCATCGTGGTGCTGGCGCTCGCGGTGCTGGCCGTGCGTCGTACCCCGTCGTTCACCTGGATCAGCATCGCGCTGGGCGCGCCCGCGGTGGTGCTGCTCGTCGCCCAAATCGTCTCCTCCGCTGCGTGGCTCACTCCGTGGAGCGCGGCGTTCCAGGCGGCGCTGTACTTCTACACGGCAGTCGGCCTGATCCGATACATGTTCGCCGACGAGCTGGTCACCACCGATGAGATGTTCGCCGTCGGCGCCACGTTCACCCTGGTGGCGTGGGGCTTTGCCTACGTGTACGTGCTCGTCCAGTACCTTGCGCCGGGAAGCTTCATCGCGGCGATCGAGCCGGAGGCGCAACGCAGCTGGATGGAGCTGCTGTACCTGAGCTTCGCCACCTTGACCAGCACCGGGCTGAGCGACGTAGTGCCGGTGAAGCCGTTCGCCCGATCGGTGTCGATGATCGAACAGCTCGCCGGCGTGCTCTACATCGCGATGGTGATCACCCGCCTGGTCGGCCTGTCCGCGATGCGACGCTCCCGAGCCGACCGGGGCCGCTCCCATGACCGGGACGGGTCTTGAGGTGGCCGGCACCGCGCATGATGTTCGGTGCAGGCGTGGGTTCCCCTATGCTTGTGCGGTCCCCGACGGCATCGCGTCTCGATGCCCGGACTTGGGCCCCCATCGTCTAGTGGCCTAGGACGTCGCCCTTTCACGGCGGTAGCACGGGTTCGAATCCCGTTGGGGGTGCTTCGTGCGCTATCGTGGCGCGTGAAACGGCGTACTCGGTCGAGCTTGTCGAGACCCAGGAACGCCACAACCTGGCCCCGTAGCGCAGCTGGTTAGCGCGTCGCCCTGTCACGGCGAAGGCCGCGGGTTCGAGTCCCGTCGGGGTCGCTGCTGCCGCTTGCTGGCGTGGACAAGAACTGCTGCCTTGTACCCTTGCGCCATGACGCGCTGGCCAATCCCGGGTGAGCCGCATGCGGTTGCCTGAGCCGCGCGGCCCGATCACCGAGGCTCTCCAAAGCCTGCGAGGGGTGGACGTCGGCCTAGCTGTCGATCAGGTGACAGGGGCAGTTGACTCCCACACCAGCCCGCTGCTGGACTGCGACGATGCCCAGCTGGCGCTTTGGCTGCTGTACGAACTGCATTACCAGGGCTTCGACGATGTGGACCCGCGAGCCGAATGGTCACCCCAGGTGATAGCGGTCAGGGGCCACCTCGAGCGGCGCTTCGAGGCTGAGCTGCGGGAACTCACCCGCGTGGAAGTCGAGAAACGGCTCAACATCGAGGAGCCCATCGCCGAGCGGCTGTTCGCCATGATGAGCGACGACGACTCACCTCGCCTCGCGCAGTACGTGCAACGCGAGATCACGACCACACAGCTCCGTGAGCTGCTTGTCCACCGCAGCGTCTACCACCTCAAAGAGGCCGATCCGCACACCTGGGCGGTCCCACGGCTGCGCGGACGCGCCAAGGTCGCACTGATGGAGATCCAGTTCGACGAGTACGGCGCGGGCCGGGCGGGCGACATGCACTCGACCCTGTTCGCTCAGACGATGACGCGCTGCGGCCTCGACAGCACGTACGGCGCCTACGTCGACGTGGTGCCCGGCTACACGCTCGCGGCCAGCAACGCGATGTCACTGTTCGGCCTGCACCGGCGCCTGCGGGGCGCGGCGGCCGGGCACCTCGCGGCGTTCGAGGCCACCAGCGCGCTGCCGAACCGCCGCTATGCCGCCGGCGTGCGCCGGTTGGGGTACGGCGACGAGGCCGCGCGCTACTTCGACGAGCACGTCGAGGCGGACGCCGTACACGAGCAGGTGGCCGTTCGGGAGATGTGCGGCGCCCTCGTCTCCGACGAGCCGGAATGCGAGCCGGACGTGCTCTTCGGTGCCGCGACGTGCCTCGCCATCGACGGTCTAGCCGCCGGGCGGCTGCTCGACTCTTGGCGTGGTGGTCGGAGCGCCCTGCTGCGGCCGATGGTCGAGCTGGCGTCAGGGTGAGCGCAGCCAGCATGCACGCGCCGTCGGAGGCGTCAGCGTGGCTGCCGGGAACGTCGTACGTGCTGCCCATCCGCCTCAGCAGTCCAGCCGACGAGGACCTGACGGCGTACCTGCGCTGGCTGAGCCAGCGGCTCGAGGTGGTCGTCGCCGACGGCTCACCGACGCCCGTGTTCGAGCGGCACCGGGACGCCTGGAGCAGCTTCACCACGCACCTGCCGGTGAAGTCCAGCCGGCTCAACGGCAAGGTCGCCGGCGTCATCGACGGGCTGGCGGTGGCGTCCGGCGACCTGGTGGTCATCGCCGATGACGACGTGCGCTACGACGATGAGACGCTACGGCGGCTGGTGGCACGTCTGCAGACCGCCGACGCTGTCGTGCCGCAGAACTACTTCCGCCCGCTGCCGTGGCATGCCCGCTGGGACACCGCCCGCAGCCTGCTGAACCGCGCCTTCGGGCATGACTTCGCTGGCACCGTGGCGATCCGCCGCTCGGCGCTGCCCGCAGGTGAGTACTGCGGCGCCGTGCTGTTCGAGAACCTCGAGCTGCTGCGCACGATCAGCGCGCACGGCGGCCGAGTGGAGCATGACCGAGCCCTGTACGTGCGGCGCGAACCGCCCACCGCTGCGCACTTTTGGCGGCAGCGGGTCCGGCAGGCCTACGACAGCTTCGCTCAGCCGGGCAGGTTCGCCGTTGAGCTCGCGGTGCTGCCGGCGGCGTTGTGGGCCGCGCGGCGCCCAGCCGGTCGGCGTACGGCTGGTGCGGTTGGCCTCGCGCTGGTCGCGGCGGCGGAGCTGGGCCGGCGGCGACAAGGCGGTGCCCATGTCTTTCCGGCCACCGCGGCGTTGTGGGCACCAGTGTGGGTCACCGAGCGGGCGGTGTGCTCCTGGGCGGCGGTTGGGTGGCGCGTGCGGGGCGGAGTGCCGTACGCCGGAAAGCGGCTCACGTTGGCGGCCCATCGTGAGCGGAATCTTGGCACCGCTGACTGCTCCGAACGGGCCTGCCCGTGCCACCCGGCGATGAGCGGAGCCGGGTCGTGACCTGGCGGCGGCGAAGCCCCAGGTCGGTGACGGTCACCGTCTGCCCCGACGGTCCGCTGCTGGTGCGCGGTGCTGACGAGGTGGTCGACGAGGCCGGCGTGGCCCACGAGGTACGCCGGCCGTGCGTGGCGCTGTGCCGGTGCGGCCGTTCGTCGCTTGCACCCTGGTGCGACGGCACCCACAAGGTGGTCACCGAGGAAGCGGCCAAGAGGAACTGGTAGCCGGGCGCACCACCTCGCTCGTGGTTCACCGGCTGAGTTCAGGTAAGCGCGGGACCTGACTCGTCGCTGCCGCTGAGCTCCTTGAGGAACTCGTGGCACTTGGCGGCGCGGGCGGAGTCCTCCTCCATGATGCTGCGGAAGAAGTCAGCGATGTCAGTGCGCCCAGCGTTCTCGGCGTCGCGAACGTACTGGCCGTAGTCGTGGCCCGCTTTGAGCGAGTGGTACTGCACAGAGATCAGGTCGTACGACACATCATCGAACCCGGTTTCTCCGGTCGCCATGGGTCTTCTCCTTCTACGTAGGCGTCTTCGGTCGTCGAACGTTACCGCAATCACCGCAAGGCCAGCAGGTCGAGATCGGATAGACTTCGGGCGCCCCGTCAGCGGCGGGGCAGACCTGTGGATGGGCCTCTGTGGTGGCCATATCCTCAGCGGCCAGGTAGCTCAGTCGGTACGAGCGTCCGCCTGAAAAGCGGAAGGTCGCCGGTTCGATCCCGGCCCTGGCCACTCTCAGCCGTGCCACCCGCTCAATGACTGCTCAGGCGCGGTCCCGTCGGCGCCGCCCGCTGTCGTGCGGCAGCGGCTCGTCGGGCGGGCTGGACGCGTGCCAAGCGCGGAACCGCTCGCTCGCTTCCTCACCTTCTGGACCGTGCAGCCGGTTCGCCACGTCGTCGAGAATGGGTTGCCGGCCGTAGAGCACCACGACGTCGCCGGGGCACAGCTGAACGTCCTGGCTCGGAGCCCCAACCCAGGAACCCTGCGCTCGCTCGATCCCGAGCACCGTCACCCCCTCGTCGGGCAGGCGCAGCTGGCCCAGCGGCCGCGCCGCAATCCAGTCATCTGCCTGCACCGGGAGCTGCACGACCCCCCACTGGCCCCGCAGGTGCAGCAGCGCCGCGTAGTCGCGCACCTCCAGGTCGGTGAAGCGGCGCAGCAGCCGCTCAATGACCCGCCGCAGCGCCCGGTCGACGGTGTCGTTGCGGAAGAGCCACAACAACGCCACCAGCGATCCAACTATCAATGCCGTTCGGGCCAGTCCATTGCTGGTGGAATCGACCCCTCCGAACGTCAGAATGAGGGCGGCGATCACCGACACGGCCCCCACGCTGCTCATCAGCATCAGCGCCATCACCACCCGTCGGCGCGCCGGGTGCGAGACGATGGCCTCCGCCTCCGAGGTGGTGAAGCCGGTACTCGTGAACGCCGACCGCGCCTGGAACCGTGCATGGTCCAGCGACATCCCAGTGAGCGTAAGAGCGACGGTGGCGATCCTCGTGATGAGCAGTCCTATGGTGGCGACAACGATCAGCGAGACTACGGCAGCCATGAGTGGCTCCCGTCCTGGCTCACAACTGTCAGGCTGGCGGCTGTCACTCTCGGCGACCTCTCACGGCGTCGCGGCCGATGTCTCCTCCTCGCGACCCAATCGCTCCGGCCACCAGTAGGAAGGCGGCGATCGGCGGTGACGCCACCTTAGCGCTTGACGAGGAAGTCGCCGCAGCCGGACAACCACTACTCTGTGCCTGCCACCCTGCTTCGAGGAGGATCCCGAATGCCGACAATCCGGAAACGACCTTCCGGCCCCCCTGCGGCCGAGATCCATACCCATCAGGGAGTCGGCCGGTCGAGCAGCTACTACGCCGAGCGGGTGAGCGATGCGCTGCGCAGGCAGGACTCCTCTGCCTTGAGCCGTAGGAGGGGTGCCAGCGCGCTCTACCTGCTTGCTGTTGCCGCGCTTGGAGTCGTCGATGCCTACCAGTCAGGCATTATCCGTTCAGTGCCCGAACCGACGTGGCCAGGTCTCGACGCAGATCGCGTCGACGCTTCCGGCGAGGCGTACCGCACGCTGGGAACGCCTGACGCCGGCATCGGGATCGCGTCGTACGGGTTGTCCCTGGTGCTACTGGGTGCAGGAGCCGACGATCGCGCTGAAGACAAGCCGTGGCTACCCCTGCTGGCGGCGGCGAAGGTGGCCGCCGACGCTCTCGGTGGGGTGTACCTGTTTGCCGAGCAAGTGACCAAGCACCGGCGAATCTGCAGTTGGTGCACGCTCGCTGCCGCCGCCAACGTCGCAGCGGTCCCGCTTGTGCTTCCCGAGGCCCGGCAGGCATGGCGCACGGTGAGAAGCCGAACAAAGCCGGCGTAAGTGACGCAGGTCAAGGCCTACGCCGCATCGACCTGGTGACCGCTGCGGCCGCCCCGCCGAGCCCGAGAGCAGCAACCCCCAGCAGCCCGTGATGCTGGGAAGCCCACAGTTGCGGGCTGCGACTCGTCGAGCGGTCATCGAACGCACCATGAGCGCCGAAGTCTCGGCCTTCCCGGCCATCGGCTGGCTCCCACAGGTTGACCGGCTGATCGGGGTCACGCGGTTGGTCGGTCTGTTGCGAGGAGTAACCGGTGCGCGCGAGGTAACGGTCAAGCAGACCGGGCGCGACCGCGTTAGCGACCAGAGTGGCGGCGGTGGAGCGCCCCACCCAGTACTCTCGCCGCTTCGGGTGGTCAGCGGCGTACAGCACGGCCCTCGCCGCGACCTCCGGTTGATAGATCGGAGGGACCGGTTGAGCCCGGTTCGGCAGCCGGGACAGCACCCAAGCGAACTGCGGCGTGTTGACCGCGGGCATCTGCACCATCGTCACCCGCACGTTGCTGCCGTCATGCAGGAGCTCGCACCGCAGCGACTCATGGAACCCCTGAATGGCATGCTTGGCCCCGCAGTACGCCGCTTGCAGCGGGATGCCGCGGTAGGCGAGCGCCGAACCGACCTGGACGATCGTGCCGGAGTCGCGTGGCAGCATTCGCTTGAGCGCGGCCATGGTGCCGTACACGTAGCCGAGGTAGGTCACCTCCGTGACCCGTTTGAACTCCTCCGGACTCACCTGCCAGAACGGCGCGAAGACGGAACTGAACGCCACGTTCACCCACACGTCGACTGGCCCCAGCTCGGTTTCCACCTGGCTTGCCGCTGCCTCCACTTGGTCGGCATGCGCGACATCGGTTGGCAGGACCAGCGCCTGGCCGCCCGCTGCCTCGACATCGTTGGCGGCGCCAGCCAGCCCCTTCGCGCCACGCGCCAACAAGGCCACCCTCGCGCCCCGCCGAGCGAACGCAGTCGCCGTCGCCCGCCCGATGCCGGCGGTCGCGCCAGTGACCACAACGACCTGCGCCTTATGAGCAGCCATCACTACCTCCCGCACCGCCAACAGGTTGCCGCCAACGGGGTTGCCCCCTTCCTTCGGACCCTCGGCGGGCCGGCGCGACCGCTGCAGCGGCTACCCTTAGGGAGTGCGACTCGTCGTGATCCTGCTAGTCGCCGCCCTCGTCTTGGCGGTGCTGAGCTTCATCATCAACACGCTGAAGTGGCTGCTGTTCATCGCTGCCGTCTTGGTAGCGGCCGGACTGCTGGTCGGCTGGCGCCCTGGTCGGCGCTCGACGTACCGCTGACCGGTAAGTATGGATGAAGCTGTCGGTCAGTTGGGTGTGCGCTGGGACGGGATGGTGCCGAGCAGTTCCCGCACCTCGGACTCGCGGTAGCGCCGGTGCCCACCGAGGGTCCGGATCGAGCTGAGCTTGCCCGCCTTCGCCCAGCGAGTCACTGTCTTGGGATCGACTCGAAACATCGCTGCCACCTCAGCCGGGGTCAGTAGCGGTTCGGACTCGGTAGCACGGGTGTTCACGCGCGGGTCTCCTTCGGTGACGCGTCCGGATAAGCGACTGCCGGACACTGGTGTGAGTGTCAATGTAAGCCAAAGGACGCCGCCAGCTAACGATGCCTCTCCCGAACCGATAGCCCACTGTCACGGCGGCGCCGTCACAGTGGAACCAAGCGGTCATCCCACGCCAAGAGTAACCGAACACCGCAAAGCCTGACTACACCCCGTAGACCGGAACTAACGCGGAGATCAGTTCGCACGCTCGTAGGCGCTCACCGAGCGCCACCGCTGCTCGAACGATCGGTACGCCGTCGCGGCGGCTGCGTAGTCGCCGGCCCGGAGCGCCCGCAAGGCCCGCGAGATGTCTCGAGCCGAATGGTCATCTGCCAGCGCCAGGGCAGACAGCCGAGCGATTCCCGCATAGTCGAGCTCCACCCACGACGCGTCATCGAACGCCTCGAGCCAGGCCGCGAGGCGCGTCATCTCGTCGATCAGGTCGGCGTCGTCGACGACCTCGCGCACGACGCGGTGCGCCGACGACATCCGGCGGCGGGCGTCGAGCATCCGGGTGCGATAGCGAAGACCGGTGAAGCCGCCGGCGTCGTACAGCTCGCGCTCGTCGTCAGCCACCAAGACGAACCAGGTGCGCGGCACTCCCCAGGTCACCTGCTGGATGTGCGCCACCGCCTGCGGATGGTCGCGCCGCCAACGCAGGAAGGCTTCGTCGGCAACAGCCAGTGACCCCGCCGGCACCAGCATGGTGAGCGAGGGGTCGGAGCTGTTGTCGACCAGCGAGGTGAGGGACAGCCACGACCGCAGCGGCATGTCGACGGGACACACATGCAACCGCCCCTCGCGCCGCAGGACGTACGCGCCCGTCGGCTGATCCGCATCGACGGTGACCGTCGTGGACGTGACGGTCCGCCGCAGCACCGTCTGTTGCTCGGCGATCAGCGTTCCGACACTGTCAAGCTGGCCGCGGTCCGCACCCCGGAGCCCCTCCCGCACCGCCTGGCTCACGGCTGACACCGGCTCATAGACCCGCAGGTACGACGGGTAGGGCAGCACGGCGTCAGAGTAGCCGTGCGCGGGGACTCCGCGACGTACCATCGCCGATTGCGACATATCGTGGGAGCAACCACCCACGCCACTGCGCGGGCATCCGATTCAAGGAGGAGTCACCACCGTGACCGAGACCGCGGACTTCTCCGTATTCGGCCGAGGGGAGAACCACGAGCAGGTGGTGTTCTGCCAGGACCGCACCACCGGGCTGCGAGCGATCATCGCGATCTATTCCACGGCGCTGGGGCCCAGCCTTGGCGGCACTCGTTTCTACCCCTACCCGAATGAGGCCGAGGCCGTCCGTGACGTGCTGAACCTGTCGAAGGGCATGGCCTACAAGGCCGCGCTGGCGGGCCTCGACCTCGGCGGCGGGAAGGCCGTCATCATCGGTGACCCGCGCACCGACAAGACCGAGCCGCTGCTCCGCGCCTATGGCCGGTTCGTGCAGTCACTGCACGGGCGCTACCTGACAGCCTGCGACGTGGGCACCTTCAGCGAGGACATGGACGTCGTCGCCCGCGAGTGCGACTACGTCACCGGGCGCACGCTCGAGCACGGCGGCGCCGGCGACTCCAGCGTGCTCACGGCGTACGGCGTCTTCCAGGGCATGCGCGCCGCGGCCGAAGTGACCTGGGGGGACGCCACCTTGCGCGGGCGGCGGGTCGGTGTCGCCGGTGTCGGCAAGGTCGGGCACCACCTCGTGGAGCACCTGTACGACGACGGCGCCGAGGTCGTCATCACCGACGTGCACGAGCCGGCCGTCTCCCGGGTGCGCGCGGCATACCCACAAGTCGAGGTTGCCGCGGACACCGACGAGCTGGTCGCCTCAGACCTCGACGTCTACGCCCCGTGCGCGCTCGGCGACGCCATCAACGACGACAGCGTCCAGCTGCTGAAGGCCAAGATCATCTGCGGTGCGGCGAACAACCAGCTCGCCCACCCAGGCATCGAGCACGTCCTGGAGTCGCGGGGGATCCTCTACGCGCCCGACTACTGCGTGAACGCCGGCGGTCTGGTGCAGGTCGCCGACGAGCTGCACGGCTTCTCCTTCGACCGGGCCAAGGCCCGAGCGGGCCGGATCTACGACACCACCAAACGCGTCTTCGCGCTCGCCGCCAGCGCCGGGGTCCCCACCGCAGTCGCAGCCGACCGACTCGCCGAGCAACGGATGGCCGAGGTCACCCGACTCCGCAAGATCTGGCTGGGCTAGCCCAAGATCTGGCTGGGCTAACGGTGACCGGGCTAGCGCCAGCTCGCCGGTGAGGTCTCGTCGTAGGCGTCGGCGTACGGATCGTCAGCCTCGTCGGCGGTGTCAGTGGCATCGACATCGTCGGCTGAGGAGTCGGCCGGAGTGTCACCGTGGAGCTCACGCTGCAACTCGGTGAAGTCGGTGTTGAATTCGCGGTACTTCAGTTCGCGAGCGACCTTGGTCTGCTTCGCCTTCGCACGGCCGCGCCCCATCCGGGTCGACCCCCTCGCAATTCGTGACGGATCACCGCGAGGGCGCCCGATCTGTTCTGTCTCATGTCGTGCCGACAACGATACCCGCCGGTTGCCCTGCTCACACATCTGATTGTCGAGTGTCTGAGCCGGCCGCCGCTGGTGCAAACGTCGGGGTTCGCCAGCCGAACCGTCCTGCGGCTAGGCCGAGCCGCCGTACGAGCCGTGCAGCCGGACCTCGCCCGCAGGATCGGCGGTCACCTCGCCACACACCCAGGAGTCGACACCACGCTCAGTCAGCACCGCGACGGCCCGGTCGGCGTCGGCGGGGGCCACGACAGCGACCATGCCGACGCCCATGTTCAGCGTCTGCTCGATGTCGTCCTGGCTCAGGCCGCCGGCCTGCTGAACCATGCCGAAGATCGGAGCAGGTGTCCAGGTCGATCGGTCCACCACCGCGCTGGCTGACGTCGGTAGCACCCGGGCGAGGTTGGCGGCGAGTCCGCCGCCGGTGACGTGCGACATGGCGTGCGTGGCGGTGTGCCGAGCGAGCGCCAGACACGGCAGCGCATAGATCCTGGTGGGTTCGAGCAGCTCCTCGCCAACCGAGCGCCCCAGCTCGTCGACCTGACGGTCCAGCGACCACCCGGCCTGCTCGAGCAGCACGCGCCGCACCAGCGAGTAGCCGTTGGAGTGCAGCCCCGACGAACCCATGGCAATGAGTACGTCGCCCGGCTGGACGCGGTCGGCACCGAGCACCTCGTCGGCTTCGACCACACCGGTCGTGGAGCCGGCAACGTCGTACTCGTCAGGACCGAGCAGGCCGGGGTGCTCGGCGGTCTCGCCGCCCAGCAACGCGCAGCCCGCCACGACGCACGCTTCCGCAATGCCCTTCACGATCGTGGCGATGCGGTCGGGCACGACCTTGCCGCAAGCGATGTAGTCGGTCATGAACAGCGGCTCGGCGCCGCACACCACGAGGTCGTCGACCAGCATCGCGACCAGGTCGAACCCGATCGTGTCGTGCTTGTCGAGCTGCTGAGCGACGGCGACCTTCGTCCCGACGCCGTCGGCGCTGGTGGCGAGCAACGGCCGGCGGTAGCTGCGCAGCGCCGACGCGTCGAAGAGGCCGGCGAAGCCGCCGATCCCCCCCACCACCTCTGGGCGGCGCGCCTTGTCGACCCACTGCTTCATCAGCGCGACGGCGCGGTCACCGGCCTCGATCGAGACACCTGCCGCGGCGTACGGCGACCGTTCGGCGGTGGGTGTCTCGCCGGTCACGGGCGGGTCAGCGCGTCCGCTGCGCCGCCGCCGGCAAGGGTCGCGGACAAACCGTCTGGGCCGAGCGGCGCGTCGAGCTTCTGCTCGAGCAGGTGCTTACCGAGCAAGCGCGGCTCCGGCAGCTCGACGGGGTAGACGCCGTCGAAACAGGCGCGGCACAGATCGTTCTTCGGTACCCGGCTCGCGGCCACCAGACCGTCAAGTGAGACATAGGCCAGCGAGTCCGCGCCGATGGACCGGCAGATCTCGTCGGTGCTCATGCCGTTGGCGATAAGCTCGGCCCGGGTCGCGAAGTCGATCCCGTAGAAGCAGGGCCACTTGACGGGCGGGCTGGCGATCCGCACGTGCACCTCACGCGCTCCGGCCTCGCGCAGCATCCGCACCTGGGCCCGCTGGGTGTTACCTCGCACGATCGAGTCGTCGACGACTACCAGCCGCTTGCCCTCGATGACGTCGCGCAGCGCGTTGAGCTTCAGCCGGATGCCGAGCTGTCGGATCGTGTTGCTTGGCTGGATGAAGGTGCGGCCGACGTAGGAGTTCTTCACAAAGCCTTGGCCGTAGGGGATCTTGCTCTCCTCGGCGTACCCGATGGCCGCCGGCGTCCCTGACTCCGGGACCGGGATCACGAGGTCGGCGTCGACAGGGAACTCCCGCGCCAGCGTCCTGCCGATCTCGGCCCGCACCGTATGCACCCGCTGACCGCTGATGAGGGTGTCGGGGCGGGCGAGGTAGACGAACTCGAACAAGCACCCCTTGGGCTCGGCCCCCGCGAAACGCCGACTGCGCAGGCCGTCCTCGTCAATCGCGATGAGCTCACCGGGCTCCACCTCGCGAATGAAGGACGCACCAACGATGTCGAGCGCCGCTGTCTCCGACGCGACCACCCAGCCGCGCTCGAGCCGGCCGAGGACCAAGGGCCTGATTCCTTGCGGGTCGCGCGCGGCGTACAACGCGCCTTGGTCCATGAACACGAAGCAGAACGCGCCGTGCAGCGTTGGCAACACCTCCAGCGCCGCCTGCTCGACCGGCCGGTCGGGATAAGCCGCGAGCAGCGCGGTGACGAGGTCGGTGTCGGTCGACGCCTCGGTGGCCCGCAACTGCTGAGTCGGTACGTCGAGTTGACCATTGGTCACCGCCAGCTCGTCGACCCGGCGGGCCAGGTCACCGGTGTTGGTGAGGTTGCCGTTGTGGGCCAGGGCTATCGAGCCGACGGGTGTGGAGCGGAACGTCGGTTGGGCGTTCTGCCAGACGCTGGAACCGGTGGTGGAGTAGCGGGAGTGGCCGACCGCCACGTGGCCGTTGAGCGAGGCGAGGGTTGACTCGTCGAAGACCTGGGACACCAGGCCCATGTCCTTGTAGACGAGGATCTGTCGACCGTTCGCGACCGCGATGCCCGCCGACTCCTGCCCCCGGTGCTGCAAGGCGTAGAGCCCGAAGTAGGTCAGCTTTGCGACGTCTTCACCGGGGGCCCAGACACCGAAGACCCCGCACGCATCTTGCGGTCCGAGTTCGTGCGGATCAAGGTCAGAAGTGAGCCGTCCGTCGCCGCGAGCCACTAACGCAGTCTACGTACTGTCGGCAAGCTTCTGGAGCAGCAGCGCCTCGGCGAGGCACACCCGCTCGAACTCCGCCAGGTGCAGCCCCTCGTTCGCACCATGCGCCCGGGTGTCGGGGTCCTCGACGCCGGTCACCAGGATCGCTGCGGCCGGGAACATCTCAGCGAAGGCGGCAATGAAGGGGATTGACCCACCGACGCCGATGTCGACGGGCGCCGTGCCGTCCCACGCCTCCGCGAAAGCGGCCCGCGCGGCGTCGTACGCCGGGCCGTTGGCGTCGACAGTGAACGGTTGGCCGACGTCCCCGTCGGTGACCGTCACCTGGACGCCCCAAGGGGCGGACTCGACCAGATGCTGACTCAGCTGGTCGAGCGCTCGACGCGCGTCATCGCCGGGTGCCACGCGGAGGCTGATCTTGGCGCGGGCCGCGGGGATGAGCGTGTTGCTGGCGTCGGCGACCCGGGTGGCGTCGAGGGCGATGACCGAGATCGCCGGTCTGGCCCAGAGGCGGTCGACGACCGAGCCGGTGCCGATCAGCTCCACCCCCTCGGCGATACCGGCGTCAGCGCGCAGCCGGTGCTCGTCGTACTGGAGATCGGCGGCCTTGCCCGTAATCAGGCCGGGTACAGCGACGTCACCGTTGTCATCGTGCAGGGTGGCGATGAGCCGGCAGAGCGCGATCAGCGCATCGGGGGCGACGCCTCCCCACATGCCGGAGTGCACGGCGTGGTCAAGCGCCCGGACCTCGACCACACAGTCGGCGAGGCCGCGCAGCGACGTGGTGAGGGCGGGGGTGCCGATCTCCCAGTTCGCCGAGTCGGCGATGACGATGACGTCGCTGGCCAGCTGTTCGCGGTACGTCGTCAACAGCGCGTCGAGGGTTGGCGACCCCACTTCCTCCTCCCCTTCGACGAAGACCGTCACGCCGACGGGCAGGTCGTCGCCGTGCGCCCGGATCGCCGCCAGATGGGCAGCGATGCCGGCCTTGTCGTCAGCGACGCCGCGGGCGAACAGCCGGTCGCCACGTTCGGTTGGCTCGAACGGTTGAGAGTTCCACGTCGACGGGTCGCCCTCGGGTTGGACGTCATGGTGGGCGTACAGCAGCACGGTCGGCGCTCCCGGCGGACCGGGTTTGTGGGCAAGCACCGCGGGCATCCCGCCGTCAGCGGAGATGATCTCCACCTCCAGCCCGGCTTGGCGGAAGAGTCCCGCGGTGGCCTCAGCCGAGCGGCGTACCTGATCGGCGCGGGCTGGGTCGGCGCTCACCGATTGGATGCGCACCAGGTCTTCGAGGTCGGCACGAACGCCCGGCAGGATCGCCGCCACCGCGGCTCGCAGATCAGAACTCATGCGCGCGATGTTATCGACGCTCAGACCTGAACGGACGTGCCGTCCGAACACGCCCGAGCCGCCGCCGTCTGCCGTCACGTGTCCGAAGACGTACGGCCCCCGCCCCGGCCAGCCGCCGTCTGCCGTCGCGTGTCGAAAGACGTACGCGGTGGGAGCAAGTCAGACCAGCGGGAGGTGCTCGGTGAGGTCCGATCGCTCACCCGACGCTCGAACCCTGCCTGCGTCTACCGCCTCCACAAAACCCAACTGACCGCGCGCCAGGGCGATCCAGGTCACCGCCTCGGTCTCCACCACCGCAGGGGGCTTCCCACGGATGTGGCGGGCACCCTCGACGCACTGCACCGCTGCGTACGGCGGCACCCGCACCTCGACGCTCTTTCCTGGTGCGCGCGCGGCCAGCACCGCAAGGAAGTGCTTGACGGCTGCCCGGAGATCCGCCGTGTCGGGAGGCTCGCCCGAAAGCGTCGCCTCGTCAATCCGCGCCAGCACCGCTCCGAGTTCCGGGCCGGGCAACTGACGCAGTCGTGCCGGCATGTGTCTAGTCCGCAAACGCTGCGGGCAGGGTTGCTGACCAGGCAGCGCGCAGTTCGGTCAGCGGGATGCGGAACTGGTCATACACGTCGAGCGCTGCCTCGCGGTCGCGGCCTTGGGTCACGCCGATCTGTGCGTGGTGGACTCCGCGCGCCGTACACAGGTCGGTGAAACGGGCTTCGTGCTCCGCCGCTACGGCGACGACGGCCCGCGCCGTCGACTCGCTGAACAGCGCTATGAAGGGGTCGAGGCCAGAAGGCAGGCTGATCGACGCGCCGACGCCGTCTCGCAGGCACGACTCGACAAGCGCCTGGGCGAGCCCGCCGTCGGAGAGGTCATGCGCCGCGGCGACGAGCCGACGGCGCGAGGCGTCGATCAAGACGTCGGCCAGGGCGCGGTCAGCGTCGAGATCGACCCGAGGCGGCAGACCGCCGAGGTGACCGTGCAGCGCGTGCGCCCACTCGGAGCCACTCAGCTCGTCGCGGGTCTCGCCGAGCAGCCAGATGTGCTGGCCTTCCGCGAAGAAGCCGAGCGGTGTACGTCGCCGTACGTCGTCGATGACTCCCAGCACGCCGACCACCGGCGTGGGCAGGATCGCCGCGTCGCCGGTCTGGTTGTAGAAGCTGACGTTGCCGCCAGTGACGGGGATACCGAGAGCGCGGCAACCCTCCGCCAGTCCCCGAGTGGCCTCGGCGAACTGCCACATCACTGCCGGGTCCTCGGGTGAGCCGAAGTTGAGGCAGTCGGTGACCGCGATCGGGCGGGCGCCGCTGGTCGCGACGTTGCGGTAGGCCTCGGCCAGCGCCAGCTGGGCGCCGGCGAACGGGTCGAGCCGCACGAACCGGCCGTTGCAGTCGGTCGCCACCGCCACGCCGAGCCCGGTCTGCTCGTCGACGCGGACGACACCGGCGTCCTCCGGCTGCGCCAGCACGGTGTTGCCCTGTACGTACCGGTCGTACTGGTCGGTGACCCACGACTTGTCGCACAGGTTCGGCGATGCGGCGAGGGTCAGGAGCGTCGCGCGCAGCCCGTTGCCGCTGCGCGGGCGCGGGAGCCGGTCGGCGCTGTCAGCCTGTAGTTCGTCCTGGGTGGCCGGGCGGGCGTACGGCCGTTGGTACACGGGCCCCTCGTGAGCCACCGAGCCCGGTGGTACGTCGACGATCGTCTCGCCGTGCCATTCGATCACCAGCCGACCGGTGTTGGTCACCTCCCCGATCACGCTGGCGTCGACGTCCCACGTGCGGCAGATCTGCGTGAATCGCTCGACGCTCGAGGGCTCGACGATCGCCATCATCCGTTCCTGCGACTCGCTCATCAAGATCTCCTCCGGAGCCAGCGACGCGTCTCGCAGCGGCACTCGGTCGAGCCAGATGTGCATGCCGCCGTCTCCGGCGCTGGCGAGCTCAGAGGTTGCGCATGACAGACCTGCGCCACCGAGGTCTTGGATGCCGGAGATGATGCCCTCGGCGAACAGCTCGAGCGTGCACTCGATCAGCAGCTTCTCCATGAACGGGTCGCCGACCTGCACGCTGGGCCGCTTGGCGGGGCCGGTCTCGTCGAAGGTCTCCGACGCCAGCACCGACACGCCGCCGATCCCGTCGCCGCCGGTCTTGGCGCCGTACACGATCACCTGGTTGCCGGCGCCGGATGCCTTGGCGAGGTGGATCTGGTCGTGCCGCAGCAACCCGACGCACAGCGCGTTGACCAGCGGGTTCCCGGCGTACGACGGGTCGAAGACGACCTCGCCGCCGATGTTCGGCAACCCCAGGCAGTTGCCGTAGCCCCCGACGCCGGCCACGACGCCGGGCAGCACCCGTCGGGTGTCGTCGGCCTCAAGCGGTCCGAACCGGAGCGGGTCCAAGACCGCGACCGGCCGGGCACCCATCGACAAGATGTCGCGCACGATGCCGCCGACCCCGGTGGCGGCGCCTTGATAGGGCTCGACGTACGACGGGTGGTTGTGCGACTCGACCTTGAACGTCACGGCGTACCCGTCGCCGATGTCGACGACGCCGGCGTTCTCGCCCATCCCCACGAGGAGTCGCTCGCGCATCGCGTCGGTCATGGTGTCGCCGAACTGGCGCAGGTGCACCTTGCTGGACTTGTAGGAGCAGTGCTCGCTCCACATCACGGAGTACATGGCGAGCTCTGACGACGTGGGCCGGCGACCCAGGATCTCCCGCAGCTGGGCGTACTCGTCGGGCTTGAGCCCCAGATCGGCCCACGGTTGCTGCGCGTCAGGATCCTTCTCGGCGGCCGAGACCGTGTCGATGACACGCTGTGCTGTCACTGCGGTGATGCTACAGAGCAGCAAGATCCGACGCTCAAACCGCTCCAGCGTGCTGCACGTCGGATCCTTGCGATGTGCATCGTGGTGCCTGAGAGGCTGGTGTCATGGCCACGTACGTCGCGTTTCTGCGCGCCATCAACCTCAGGAGAGTGCCGTCGCTACGTGACGCTGCTGCGTGACCAACCTGACGCGGCCGCGGCGGCAGCGGTCGACGCGCTGAGCTTCGAGGGCGAGGCGGCCCGGGTCGTCGGCCGGGCGGTGCACGTCTGGCTCACCCGTGGCGTCCAAGCGGCCAAGCTCAGCAACGCTCGCCTCGAGCTGGCGCTCGGGGTGGCAACCACCCGCGACCTGAAGGTCATCACCACGCTGGCCGAACGCTGGGGCGCCTGAACCCGTCGAGCGGAGCGTCTCCGTTGGATCGCGTGACCGAGCGCGATCGCCGGTGGTCGCCCGTCACTACCCTGGGACAATGGAACCCGACCGAGACGAGGAAGCAGCGGACGACGGGGACGCACACGCGTCCCTCGAGACCGGCATCCGCGACCAGTGGCTCAACATCGCAGGTTGGTTCGCGAGCCACGCTGACACCGGAACACGGGGGCCGCACGTTCACCTGAGCACGAACGACGGGCGGAACCCAGTGCTCAGCACACGTCAGATCCCGGATCTCATCGCGGCGCTGACTCTGGTAGCCGACCGCATCGACCGGCTTTGGGAGACAGCCGGTGCGGAGTACCCGTTCGGTGCCGACCCTGACGACAACGACCCGGCGGTGATCAGGCGACGGCGCATTGCAGACCTCGAGCTCCATGACCGCGTGGCAGCGAACCTGCCCGAGGTTCTCGCGCTGATCACCCAGGCCGAGAGCTCCGCTGCCGCCATGGGGCCGGTCGCGGCACTGCTCGGCGTCGATGACGTCGAGGCGCTCGCCCGCCTCTCCCGGTTCTCGCTGTGGAGGCTTACGCGCGGAGGGCAGGCGGCCCGCACCCGGACGTTGGCGGAACTGCGACGTTCCTCGTAGCGTGGTGCCTACAGCTGCGAGCGCGCCTGCTCGACCGAGCGCAAGATGCCTTGCGCACCGCTGGTCTCCGCGATCGTGGCCGCCTCCTCGATCATTGCAAGTGCCGCGTCGCGGCGGCCTTCTCCGGCGGCGATGTAAGCCAGCCCGATCATGTTTGCCGCCACCCCGGGCAGGAAGCCGATTTCTCGGCGAAGCCGCGTTGACTCCTCCAAACGTTGGCGTGCAGTGTCCAGCCGGCCGGCGGCATGGTCCGCGATCCCTAGGTGTCTGAGCGCGTAGGACACCGTCAACTTGTCGCCGACCTGCGCCGCGAGCTCGGACGACCGCTCAAGAACGGGGACTGCGGTGTCGTTGTCGTGACGGACGACCTGGTGAAAGCAACCGATCCAGAACAGCGCCTCGCCCTCGCCGCGTACGTCACCTAGCATCCGGTAGAGCGCCGCCGCACGCTCGAACAAGCCCAGCTCCCGCAGGTCCTCGTCTCCGTCGGGGAGAATCTCGCTGGACTGGGTGGCTCGCCGCTCGAGGAATCGCGCATGAATGACCCGGCCACGGGCCAAGGCGAGATCGGCCTCTACTGCGTCGAGCGCCGCCTCGGCCACCACCAGCGCGTCCACATCGCCACCGAAGACAGCGCGCTCATAGAGCACCCTGGCACGGTCGATTCGTTCTTCCGCACTCATCGTCGCCCCCCGCCTGCCACGTCGGCTTGCCCGTGGAGGGGTACCGGGAGGCGGCGACAACCGAACCGTCGGAGGCAAGCCGATACCTTGTAACGATTCCGGGTACGTCGGCGACATGACAAGTCGAGAACTGGTCCGCCCCCGCGACGGAAAGATGATCGCCGGCGTCTGCGCCGGTCTGGCCAATCGGTTCGGTGTGTCCACCACACTGGTCCGCATTCTCTTCGTCATCTTCGGGCTCACCGGAGCCGGCGAACTTGTGTACCTCGTGCTATGGATCCTCGTGCCGAAGGCGTGACAAGCCTCGCGTTCTGGAAAGATCAGCCGCTCGACGTCAGTGGTGCGCTGCCAACTGGCCGAGCACCGATGTGAAGAACCCCAAGCCGTCGGTGCCGGCGCCGCAGAGCGGGTCGACCGCGTGCTCGGGGTGCGGCATGAGACCCATCACGTTGCCCCGCTCGTTGCTGACGCCGGCGATATCGCGCATCGACCCGTTGGGGTTGGTGTCGAGGTAGCGGGCGACGATCTGGCCCTCGCCCTCGAGCCGGTCCAGGGTGGCGTTGTCGGCGACGTACCCGCCTTCACCGTTCTTGAGGACGATCACGACCTCCTGGCCGGCCGAGTAGTCGCTGGTCCACACCGTCGAGGCGTTGTCGACGCGGAGCCGCTGGTCGCGGCAGACGAACCTGCGGCTGTCGTTGCGGATCAACGCGCCGGGAAGCAGGTGCGACTCGCACAGGATCTGGAACCCGTTGCAGATGCCGAGCACCGGTAGTCCATCGTTCGCCGCGTCGACGACCGCGCCCATCACGGGTGAGAAGCGGGCGATGGCGCCGCAGCGCAGGTAGTCGCCGTACGAGAAACCGCCGGGAAGCACCACCGCATCGACCCCGCCCAGGTGGTCGTCACCGTGCCAAAGCCGGACTGGCTCAGCCCCGGCCAGTGTGACCGCTCGTCGGGCGTCGACGTCGTCGAGCGACCCCGGGAAGGTGACAACGCCGATCTTCACGACGGCTCCACCCGGACCGCGTAGTTCTCGATCACCGGGTTGCTGAGCAGCGTCTCGGCCACTCGACGTACCTCCACCAACCGGTCTTCGGTCACGTCGCCGTCAAGCTCGAGCTCGAACCGTTTGCCCTGCCGCACGTCGCGCACCCCGTCGAAGCCCAGCCGGGGAAGCGCCCCGTGCACCGCCTTGCCCTGTGGGTCGAGGATCTCCGGTTTGAGCATGACGTCGACGACGACGCGGGCCACGAAGTCCTCCTTGAGGTTCTGCCATGACACGGCGATGGGGACGCCGCCAGTGTAAGGCCGCCTGCCGGGCAAAGGATCCGACGCTCGGTACGCCCTGGCGAACCCACCGTCGGATCTTTGGCGCGCGCGAGCCCCACCGGAAACCTCAGAACCGCTCACCCGTCAGCCGTTCGTAGGCCTCGACGTAGGCGGCGCGGGTCTTCTCGACAACGCTCGGTGGCAACGGCGGCGGTGCCTCCCCGGAGTCCTTGCTCCACCCGCTGGCCGGCGAGGTGAGCCAGTCGCGCACGATTTGTTTGTCGTACGACGGCTGGGGCCGCCCCGGCTGCCAGCGGTCCGCTGGCCAGAACCGGGACGAGTCGGGGGTCAGCACCTCGTCAGCCAGCGTGAGCTGCCCGTCGTACCGGCGCCCGAACTCCAGCTTCGTGTCAGCCAGTAATATTCCCCGCTGACGCGTGATCGCCTCGGCCCGCTGGTAGATCGCCAAGGTGAGCGAGCGCAGCCGCGCGGCCACCTTGTCGCCGACCGTGTCAACGACTGCGGCGTAGGCGACGTTCTGGTCATGCTCCCCCGCCACGGCCTTTGTCGCCGGAGTGAAGATCGGCTCGGGCAACCGTGACCCGTCCTGCAGCCTCGGCGGCAGCTCGACGCCGCAGATGGCGCCGGTCGCCCGGTAGTCGGCCAGGCCCGAGCCGGCAAGGTAGCCGCGAGCCACGCACTCCACCGGCAGCATGTCGAGCCGCTCGCACACCAGCGCCCGTCCCCTCACCTGCTCAGGCACGTCGGTCGACACGACGTGGTTCGGCACCAGTGCGTGCAGCTGCTCGAACCACCACAGCGACATCCGGGTCAACACCACGCCCTTGTCGGGGATCGCCGGGCTCAGCACGAAGTCGTACGCCGAGATGCGGTCGGTAGCCACCAGGAGGAGTCGGTCGTCGCTCAGCTCGTAGAGCTCTCGGACTTTCCCGGAATGGAGATGGCGGGCCCCCCCGATCGAGACGTTCGCGGTCATGGGGTCATCCTGCCCAATTGCTTCTCTACGTTGGGTGACCAACAGGCCCCGTAGCGTCCGCGTGTCCCGCGCAGAGCAAGATGAGGGCGTGACTGACGCTGTCGTGATCGGCTCTGGACCCAACGGTCTCGTCGCCGCCAACCTGCTGGTCGACGCGGGCTGGTCGGTGACGGTGCTCGAAGCGCAACCGACGATTGGCGGGGCGGTCCGTAGTGACTCCGAGATCACACCGGGTTTCACTCACGACACGTTCAGCGCGTTCTACCCGCTGGCCGCCGCGTCCGACACGATCAAAACGCTGCAGTTGGAGGAGCACGGCCTGCAGTGGGTGCACGCCCCCGCCGTGCTTGGCAACCCGATGCCCGACGGCAGCTGGGCGATGCTCCACCGGAACCCCGCCGACACCGCTGCCGCTCTCGACGAGTTGTGCGCCGGCGACGGGGAAGCCTGGTTACGGCTGTGCCGGGTCTGGGACCGAATGGGCGCCCCGATCATCAGCGCTCTGCTCAACCCGTTCCCGCCGGTGCGCGCCGGGACCCGGTTCGCGGCAAGCCTCCCCGAAGCAGGCGGCATGCAGGCGCTGCGGCTGCTGCTGGTGTCGGCCCGGCGGCTCGGGCAGGAGCACTTCCGCGGGGAGGCGCCTCGGCTGTTGCTCACGGGCAACGCGCTGCACTCCGACATCTCCCCGGAGAGCGCGGGCTCTGGCCTTTTCGGTCTGCTGCTCACGATGCTTGGACAGACCGTGGGCTTCCCGGTGCCCAAAGGCGGTGCAGGGGAGCTGACCCAGGCAATGGCCCGCCGGTTCCAGGCGCGGGGCGGCACGATCACCACCGGCGCCGAGGTGACGTCGGTGGTGGTACGGCGAGGGCGGGCGGTCGCCGTACGCCTTGCCGATGGTGCGGAGGTGCCGGCGAGCCGCGCGATCATCGCCGACGTATCGGCGCCGGCGTTGTACGGCGGCCTGATCCCGCTTGACGACCTGCCCGCGCGGGTCCGGCGTGGGCTGGTGGGGTTTGCGTGGGATCCCGCGACGATCAAGGTGGACTGGGCGTTGTCCAGCGGTGTTCCATGGCAGCCGGCGCCCAGCGTCGCACCCGGCACCGTGCACATCGCCGACTCGGTCGACGAGCTGACCACCTACGCAGCCCAGATCAACGGCAACACCGTGCCAGCACGACCGCTGCTGTTGATGGGGCAGATGACGACGACGGACCCCACCAGGTCACCAGTTGGAACCGAGTCGATGTGGGCGTACTGCCACCTGCCGCAGCACGCGCTGGCCGACGCCGGCGACGAAGGCATCCGCGGCCGTTGGGACCGCGATGACCTGGAACGGATGGCGGACCGGATGCAGCGACGGGTGGAGCGGTTCGCGCCCGACCTCGCGAGTCGGATCATCGGCCGGCGCATCTTGGGGCCGCGCGAGCTGCAGGCCCGCGACGCCAACCTGCACAACGGTGCAATCAACGGTGGCACGGCCAACCTGCACCAACAGCTCGTGTTCCGACCCGTCCCCGGGCTGGGGCGCGCCGAGACGCCGATCGAGGGGCTCTACCTGGCGTCTGCGTCGGCGCACCCCGGCGGCGGTGTGCACGGGGCGCCCGGCTCCAACGCGGCCAGGGCGGCGCTGGCGCAGGACCGCCTACGGCGGGTGCAGGACCGCCTGCGGCCGGTGCAGGACCGCCTGCGGCGGGTGCGCTCCTGACTGACGCCAAGGGGGGCGCCAGCGCATTCTCGCCGCTGGCGCCCCGCTTGGGTTCTCCTGTTGGTGTGCTACTCCCGACCGGTGTAGCGGAAGATCCACAACCCGCTGTCACGGTCGCTCATCAACAGCAGCGGCCTGGCTGTCGAGCCGGGGCCCGACTTCCCCTGCATGAGCGGGTAGACGCCCCAGAAGTCGTTGCCGCCGCCGCCGATGAAGTGCCCAGCCTCGGTGATACCGCGAGGCCCGAACTTCAGCACCCGCAGGCCGGCGTCGTACCAGGACGCGTAGGCCAGGTACTTGCCGGCGCGCGGGTCGGTCTTGACCTCATGCACGGTCAAGTTCCCGAAGCCGGTCGCGTACGCCGGGTCGAGCGCCTCCTGCACCGCGAAGGTGTCCTGCTCCTTCAGGGTCATGCCGTCGTGCTGGTGGATGTAGCCCCACCCGTCGTAGGTGTTCTTCGCCGACACCAACTCGCCCGGTGCGCCGATCGCCGGCATGTCGCCGCCGGCCGCGATGTCAGCTCCGAAGTAGTTGGCCTCATCGTTGAACAGCAGGTGAGAGGCGCGGTGGCCAATGCAAATCGCCGGGATGGTGGGAGTGTAGGCGTGGCCCTGCGACCCGCAGATGAACGCGTCGGGCAGCAGCCCGTTGCGGGTGCCACCGTGGCTCTGCGCCACGATGACCCCGTCGTAGCCTGCCAGCTGGCCAGACTCGGTCTTCTTGGAGAAGAAGCAGGTGCCACGCGTGAAGACGACGATGTCAGCGCCCGTCGACGCGGCGGACGGAACCTCGGCGCGGTCGCTGATGCCGTTGCTGTTCGCGTCCTCCTCGCAGCCGCTGCCGCCGTACACCGTCGTGCCGGCCATGCCTTCTGCCGGGAGCGGTGGAGTCCAGCTGAACGAGCCGGCGCTGAACGCGCCCGCGCTGGCGCCGCTGGTGATCTGGAACAGCGTCCGGGACGACGAGAAGTCCTCGTCGCTGGAGAGCAGGTACTTGCCGTCGGAGCTCCAGTAGGACTGGTGCGAGTTGCCCTCGGCGATCTGGAAGCCCGGCATCTCCGGGTCGGGCGAGCTGAAGTCGGAGTCGGTGACGAACACGGGGTTTGCTGGGTCGTCCACGTTGAGCAACACCTGGCCGGCGTCCCAGTAGGACACCGCCATGTACCAGTGACCATCGATCTTCTGGACCTGCATGTCGTGGTGGTTCACCGTCTCGCCGTTGGCGTAGGAGCCGTATGCACCCGGCCAGTCCTCGAGGCCGCGCTCGGACAGGAACGTCGGGTTGCGGGGGTCGCTGATGTCGATGATGTCGACATCCTTCAGCTCCTGGTTGTCCTGCAGCGCGACGTACGCCTTGTCACCAGTCGCCCAGCCCTGCACGGAGTGGGTGGTGTGGTAGTCCTGCCTTGGCACGGCTGGACTCGCGTCACCAAAGTTGAGCGTCAGCGACTTGGGGTTGCGGGGGTCGGTGACGTCCCAGATGGACACCCCGCTCGGGGCGTACAGGTTGCCGTCGCAGGTCTCGTTGTTGTGCACGAGGACGTCACCGGTGAACGCTGGCGTGGCCATGTGGAACACGTGCACACCCTCCCCGACGTAGCTGTTGGGGTGCGCGGGGATCCACGCCACCTTGACCGGGTTCTCGGGGTCACGTACGTCGACGACGTGGACGCCGCCGCCTTGGCCGCCGGGGTTACGGCCGGTGCACTCCGGGTGGAACGCCCCGAGGTAGGCGTGCTTCTTGAAGGCCGCAACGTCGCTGATGCCGCCGTCGACCGAGGTCAGGTTGTCGACCTTGCCGATGAGGCTGACGTTCTTGCTCGACGCTGGGAGATGACCGCCGTCGCTGCCGTGCTGGTCGTCGTGGTGATAGTCGTCGTTAGAGCTAACCGGCCCGTCAGAGCCTGGGTCCGGATGGCCGAACGCAGCAGGTGCGGACGCTGTGCCAGCCGCTAAGACAAAAACCGCGGCACTGACGACCGCGCGTCGGGTTTTGCGCATGCTGCCTCCATGGCAGAAGACGGCCTGGTTTGGCCGGTGTGAACTGAAGGTGACGCACCGTAGCGCGTGGGCAGACCATAAGGTGTCGCGCGACTTCGCGCAAGAGGCGCGCCGCAGGCGTCGGCGCTGTTGCAGCATTATGCGTAGATTGAGTGCGGTTCGTCCACCGCGTTGTGCCATCGCGGTTGGCAGCGTCATGCACCCAGGACGGCGTAGCGGGCGGGCGTCGCGGTCGAGGCGCCTTGGTGTCCCAGCGCCTCATCGAACTCATCAGGGCCTTAGGGCCGAGCTGGTGCTGGCGGACTTTACAGCACGTCCACACATACCGATTCGTCAGACTGCGCCCGGTGTAGACCCTTCGCGCCCAGTCGGACGAATGGGCTAGGTGAGCTGCAGCTCCGCTTCGGCCAGGCATGCACCTAGCTCGAGGCGGCCCAGCGACTGGCTGGCGAACACCGTCGTCTCGCCCTCCTTGATCAGCGGACCGACCCTGCGGTGTAGTGCAGTGCCGTACCGATCAGCGTGATGGGGGTGGTTACCCGCTACACACCCGTGGCAGCTTGATTTTGCGGTCTGGGCGACCTGGATCTGCTGCGCCGTTAAAGGTGGAGATCGGGGGTTGCAGCTGTCAGGTCAGCAACGCACTCTCAGCGAATAAACCAGACCAAGCTGATGATAACGGCGACGCCGACAATCACTGCGACAATCACGGCCTGCGCCCTTTGGGCAGGCGTTGGAACTGGGGCGCCCTCAGGTGGCAACACGCCCAAGTATTCCAGGATAGTCTTGCCTCTCATATGCGTAGTCTCTCACCGCTCACAAGCGAACGTTTGGTATCACACCGTGGATCAGGCAGTTACGAACCAGGCTGACGGTACGAGCCACGGTATCGTCTGTGACTCCCACATTGTCTTCATTCCTAGGGACTCTCTTCGCGACCTTCTTCAAGCGCTTCTACCCGAGCTTGCAGACGAGCAATGTCCTGATCGAGATTCCGCCGCGCGAAGGGCCCATATCGGCGCGATACTCCATTTTCGATGTCCTCCAGTCGAGTGACAGGTAGTAAGAGGCCGAGCCTGATTCCGACGCGGCGCAGCCACGATGGACTTGCCAATCTCTCCTCGAGACTCCTACGTGACATCGAGTACCCTCCACTAGGCCATATACCGGTCCAGTCAGCTAGACCACCGTAGCCAACTCGGGCGAGTGCGCCAGGTAGCACCCACGGCTGCCCCGCAAGGCCCTACGGCGCAACCCCCGACTGCACCAGCGAGCGCATCAATGGTGTCGCCAGTGCCTGCACCTTCAACACCGTGTCCCACACGACGTCGACATCTCCGACGCATTCACCCCAATCCACCTTCCCGTCGGGTCGGTCGCATCAACCGAATTGTCCTCGACGTGAAGATAGAGGTTGAAGGTCAGCGGATGCCTGGCTTGCCCTAGTGGGCCGTTTCTGAAGTTGTCTGACGGTTTGCTTTCTTGAGGATTTCGTCGGCGGTCTTGGTCCAGACGAAGGGGTGGCAGCGGTCGTTCCAGCCGTCGATGAAGGCACGGATCTTGGTGTTGAGGTCCCTGACCGACCCGAACGTGCCGCGGTGGATAGCTTGCCTCTCGATGATGCCGAACCAGACCTCGACCAGGTTCAGCCAGGACCCAGAGGTGGGAGTGAAGTGCACCTGGATTCTGGGGTTAGCGGCTAGCCAGTCCCGGACCTCGACCCGCTTGTGGGCTGCGTAGTTGTCCATCACCAGATGCAGCTCGGTTCCAGAGCCGTCGTCGGGGTAGGCCCGGGCGACCTGCTTGAGGAACGCCAGGAACTCCTGATGCCGGTGCCGCGGCTTGCAGGCAGCGGTGATGTTGCCGGTGGCGACTTCCAGCGCGGCGAACAGCGTGCTGGTGCCGTGCCGCACGTAGTCGTGGGTCCTTCGTTCGGGGAACCCGGGCTGCATCGGCAGCATCTTCTGGGTCCGGTCCAGCGCCTGGATCTGGGACTTCTCATCCACACACAGCACGATCGCGTTCTCCGGCGGCGCCAGGTACAACCCGACCACGTCGGTGACCTTCGCGACCAGCTCGGGGTCGGTGGAGAACTTGAACGTCTCGGCCCGCCAGGGCTGCACCCCGTAGTCCCGCCAGGCCCGAGCGACCGTGGCGTTGCCGATCCCAAGCCGAGACGCCATCAAACGAGACGACCAGTGTGTGACCCCGAGCTTCTTCGGCGGCGGCTTCAACGTCTCAGCCACGATCTTGGCGTGATCGATGTGCCGCGGCCGACCCGATCGCGGCTCATCCTCCAGACCCTGCAGCCCGCTGCGCTCGTACCGCTTCCGCCAATCGATCACCGTTGGCCGAGACAACCCAGTCCGGTCCGCGATCCTCGTGTTGGACTCGCCCTCGGCCGCCAGCAACACGATCCGAGCTCGCTGCGCCAGCCCAGCCCGCCCCGCCGTACTCCGCATCATCGAAGACAACCGCTCACGATCGCCATCCCGCAACGCCAACGCTTCCGCAGCCCGGTTCGCCATACCCCATTCTGACCCACCCAACCGTAAACTAACTAATGACACGCTCCACTAGCAGCCCCTGAGCGACCCTCACCCGGAGAGCCGCAACCCGTATGAGAGCGGCAAGGAACCTGGGGCGCTTCAGTTCCCGATGCGAATCGACGGACTGGGCTCGGCGTAAACCCGCCCGCGCTCAGTCGGACGAACGGGCTAGGTGAGGTGCGACTCCGCTTCGGCCAGGCGGAGCAGGTCGCGGATCATCAGGCTGTTGCGGGCCCGGAAGGCCAGCCGGGTGATCGGGTTGTGCAGCAGCCGGGCCGGTCCCCGCAGGGGTGCTCCTCGAGCGTCACGATGCTCCCGGCACCGGAGGGCTCGATCACGATGTTGACCCGAACGGTGCCGCCCGGCCAAGCGTGCACCTCCAGCTCAAGGCGGCCAAGGGACTGGCTGGTGAGGACCGTCGTCACTCCCTCCTTGGTCATCGGCCCAACCCCGGCGGTGTAGTGCAGGGCGGTGCCCTCGGCTGGCCAGTCGGCGTCGACGTCCCGGATTTCCTTGGTGCCCTGCACCCACTCGGCGTACCGGTGACCATCGCTCAGCACCGCCCAGACCTGCGTGGGCGGTGCCTTGGTGTACTTGCGCACAGCGGTGCCAGTCATGGCGGCAAAGATACGTGCGGCCATTGGTCGGGAGCCGGGTGGGAGGGGCTAGACGATAGGGGCGGGACGGTAGCCGGCGGCCTTCGAGTCCGCGGCGACGACTTGCTCGACCCGGCGTACGACGTCGTCGACCTGACTGGTCGCCGCTCCCGTGAACGACAGTGGTGCGGCGACCAGCTCGGCGATGTCGGCGGCTGACAGCCCCAGCCGCTCGTCCGCGGCGACCCGGTCGAAGAGGTCGTTGCGCGACAAGGCCTTCTCCCGCATCTCCAGGGCGGCGGTGACGGCGTGCTCCTTGATCGCTTCGTGAGCGGTCTCCCGACCGACGCCGCGGCGCACCGCAGCCAACAGGATCTTCGTCGTCGTGAGGAACGGCAGGTACCGGTCTAGCTCGCGCTGCACAACCGCTGGGAAGACGCCGAGCTCGTCGAGGATCGTCAGGAACGTCTCGAACAGGCCATCGGTGGCGAAGAACGCATCGGGCAGGGCCACCCGGCGTACGACGCTGCACGAGACGTCGCCCTCGTTCCACTGGTCACCGGCCAACTCGGACACCATCGACAGGTAGCCGCGCACGACCACGGCCAGCCCGTTGACACGCTCACACGACCGGGTGTTCATCTTGTGCGGCATGGCGCTCGACCCGACCTGGCCGGGCTGGAAGCCCTCGGTGACCAGCTCATGGCCGGCCATCAGGCGAAGAGTCGTGGCTAGGTTGCTGGGAGCAGCGGTCGCCTGGACCAAGGCGGAGACGACGTCGAAGTCCAGTGAGCGGGGGTAGACCTGCCCGACGCTGGCCAGCACCGAGTCGAAGCCCAGGTGACCAGCGACGCGGTGCTCAAGCTCGGCCAGCCGGCCTGGATCATTGCCGAGGAGGTCCAGCTGGTCCTGCGCCGTGCCGACCGGCCCCTTGATGCCGCGGAGGGGATAGCGGGTGAGCAGGTCGTCGAGCCGCCCCAGAGCCAGCAGCAGCTCCTCGGCGACGGAGGCAAACCGCTTGCCGAGCGTGGTCGCCTGCGCCGCGACGTTGTGCGAGCGGCCGGTGACGACGAGAGTGGCGTGTTGGGCGGCGAGCTCGCCCATCCTGGCCAGCGTCGCCACCATGCGCGTCCTGACGAGCAGCAAGGAGTCGCGGATCTGCACCTGCTCGACGTTCTCGGTCAGGTCGCGGCTGGTCATGCCCTTGTGGATGTGCTCATGACCGGCGAGCTCGCAGAACTCCTCGATGCGAGCTTTCACATCGTGGCGGGTACGGCGTTCACGGCGCTCGATTGAGTCCAGGTCGACCTGGTCGGCAACCCGCTCGTAGTCGGCAATCGCCGCCTCCGGAACGTCGACGCCGAGGTCACGCTGCGCCTTGAGCACGGCGATCCACAGCCTCCGCTCCGCGACCACCTTGCTGGCCGGCGCCCAGATCTCGCGCAGCTCCTCCGACGCGTACCTGGCAGCGAGCACGTTCGTGATCACCGGCTCATTGTCTCCCACTCCGCCGCACCGCCGAGTGGTCGCTCCCGCACCGTGGTCACCCGGCAGCTGCGGCGATGTCGCGGCGTAGCTGGCTACCCTCGAAACGGATGCGTTCAACCCCGGCGTACGCCGCCCGCCTGGCGCCGGGGAGCGAGTCGGCCGTCCCCGTGACAGTAAGCACCCGACCTCCTGAGACGGTGAGGCCGGCAGGCCCGAGCGTCGTACCAGCGTGGTAGACACATACCCCCGTGAGCGCCTCGGCCTCTTCGACGCCCGTGATCACCGCACCCGTCCGTGGTGCGACCGGGTAGCCCTGCGCCGCTATGACGACCGCCACCGAGTGCGCAGACCGCCACTTCAGCGGCCCAGACTCGTTGAGCCGCCCCGTCGCCGCCGCGTGCAGCAGCTCGGCAAGCGGTGTCTCAAGCAGCTCGAGCAGCGGCTGGGTCTCCGGGTCGCCGAAGCGGGCGTTGAACTCGACCACCCTGACGCCACCCGAGGTGAGCGCCAACCCGGCGTACAGCAGCCCGACAAACGGCGTCCCGCGCCGGGACACCTCCGCCACCGCAGGGCGAAGCACCCGCTCACATACCTCGTCGGAGAACCCGTCAGGAAGCCAGGCCAGCGGGGCGTAGGCGCCCATCCCCCCGGTGTTCGGGCCGTCGTCACCGTCAAGGAGCCGTTTGAAGTCCTGCGCCGGTAGCAGCGGCAGCACCGTGCGACCGTCAGAGAGCGCGAACAGCGACACCTCCGGTCCGTCGAGGAACTCCTCGATGACCACCCGCCCGCAGGCAGCCGCGTGTGCCTCGGCCGCCGCCCGGTCAGTGGTGACGACCACGCCCTTGCCCGCGGCGAGACCGTCGTTCTTCACGACGTACGGCGACCCGAACGCCTCGAGCGCAGCCGTAACGTCGCTGCGAGACTCGCACACTCTCGCGTCGGCGGTGCGGATGCCCGCGCTCACCATCACGTCCTTGGCGAACGCCTTGGAGCCCTCGATCGCCGCCGCCTGCTGGCTCGGCCCGAAGCAGGCGATGCCCACCTCACGCACCGCGTCAGCGACACCTGCCACGAGCGGAGCCTCGGGTCCGACGACCACCAGGTCGACCCCTAGCCTGAGCGCCAACACAGCAACGGCCTCGCCGTCCACCGGGTCAATGTCGTGGAGCCCCGCGACGGACGCGATGCCCGGGTTGCCCGGCGCTGCGTACACCTCATCGACGGCTGGGTCGCGCGCGAGCGAAGCCGCCAATGCGTGTTCCCGGCCACCCGCACCTATCACCAGGATCTCCACGCTGCCCGAGCGTAGTGACTGGGGGCCGCCTACGCCCAGACACCGCTGGTCGCTGCCGTTGGCGGCCGGAAACACTAGCTGCGCTTGCGAACCTCCCGACCCGTACCTCAAGGGCAGGGCGCGGTCCCCCTCTGGGATCGGGCCTCGTAAAGCAGGATGGCGGCTGATGCGGCCACGTTCAGCGAGTCAGCTCGCCCGAGCATGGGAATGGCGACGCGGTTGTGCCCTCGATCTTGCCAACCGGGTGATACGCCGTCACCCTCTGAGCCGACCACAACCGCTAGCCGAGTGGAGCCGTACGGAATCTCTCGATACGGGTTGACGGCGGCGGGATCGGCGACGTACACCACAAAACCCGCGGCGCGAAGGGTCCCTAGCGCCTCCTCGACCGACTGGCACTCGCGAACCGGCGTCGACAGCACGGTGCCGCGGCTTGCAACGAAAACCTTCGGGTTGGTAAGGCGCGCGACCGGGTTCGTCAGCAGCAGGCCATCGGCGCCGCACGCGTCAACAGTCCGGATCAGAGTTCCAAGATTGCCGGCGTACTGGATGCCGTCGGCGACGAGCAGCAGCCCTGTCGTGGAGGAGGACAGGGCACTGTCGTTCCATGTCGGTAGGCGAACTACCGACAACATCGCAGGGGGAGTAAGGCCCGGGTGTAACCGCCTGAGCGTGCGTTCGGAGATCAGGTACGAGGCGTCCGCTAGGCCTACGGCGGCCGCTAGGCATGCCTGCACTCGATCGGTTGCCCAAGGATCGGCAGGCGCGGCCCCATGATCGTCAACCGAGCGGGGACACCACAAGAACGTCTCGATGCTCGCGCCCGAGCGAATCACGAACTCGTGCTGCCAAAGTCCGGAAACGGCGGTCACCCGGTCGTCCCGAGGCAACAGATTGCGGCGGGCGAGTGAGTAGCGCCGAGCTTCAGACTGTGAGGTGCTGGTATGGGGCAGCGGAAACGCCCGCTGAGCGAAGGAGGCCATGTCGATTTCCCGCAGATTGAGCCGGCAGGACCAGCGGCACAGCAGCGTGACGCTGGTCGTCAAGCGCGAATCCGCGCCTGGTGGAGGTCAGCCTGCGGTGCCCATGAGATTGACGATAAGCGACCGGGTCCGCCGTACGCACACGAATTATCCAGGCCGGCAAGCCGCGAGCTGCGCCTTGCGAGATCAGACGAGCGGGCGGAGCGGGATGGACTGCTCTCGACCAGGACCAACGCCGATGCCGCAGAAGGGGGCACCGGACAGCTCCTCCAGGGCGCGCACATAGCGCTGGGCGTTCGCCGGCAGGTCCGCGAACGCTCGGCAGCCGGAGATGTCCTCGCCCCACCCGTCGAAGAACTCATACACCGGCTTGGCGTGGTGGAACTCCGTCTGCGTCATCGGGATCTCGTCGTGGCGTACGCCATCGATCTCATACGCCACACACACCGGAATCCGCTCCCACTCACCCAAGATGTCGAGCTTGGTCAAGAACAGATCCGTCAGCCCATTGATCCGCGAGGCGAACCGGGCGATCACCGCGTCGTACCAGCCGCAGCGACGCTCGCGGCCGGTCGTCGTACCGAACTCCGCTCCGACCTGCCGAAGCCGCTCACCATCGGCGTCGAGCAGCTCCGTCGGGAACGGCCCGGACCCGACCCGGGTGGTGTAGGCCTTGACGACGCCAACCACCCGGTCGATGCGGGTCGGGCCGACGCCCGCGCCGACGCAGGCACCACCGGCGATGGGGTTGGAGGAGGTGACGAAAGGGTAGGTGCCGTGGTCGACGTCGAGCATCGTTGCCTGGGCACCCTCGAACACCACGGTCTGACCGGCATCGAGCGCGGTGTTGACCACCCGCGAGGTGTCGGTGACATAGGGCCGCAGCGCCTCGGCGTACCCCTTGAACTCGACAAGGACGTCGTCGACGTCGACGCTGCGCCGGTTGTAGACCTTGACGAGCAGATGGTTCTTCTGGTCCAGCGCCCCCTCAAGCTTCTGCCGCAGGATTTTCTCGTCGAACACGTCCCCGACCCGGATGCCGAGGCGCGAGATCTTGTCGGCGTACGCCGGCCCGATCCCGCGGCCTGTCGTGCCGATCTTGCTCTTGCCGAGGAAACGTTCGGAGACCTTGTCGATCGTCGAGTGGTAGCTGCCGATGAGGTGTGCGTTGGCTGAAATCAACAGCCGCGAGGTGTCGATGCCGCGGTCGGCCAGCGCCTTCATCTCGTCGAGCAGCACTCCGGCGTCGATCACCACCCCGTTGCCGATCACCGGGATGCAACCGGGGGTCAGCACACCCGACGGCAACAGGTGTAGGGCATACCGCACGCCATCGACGACGATCGTGTGCCCGGCGTTGTTGCCGCCCTGGTAGCGGACGCAGTAATCGATGGACTCCCCGAGCTGGTCGGTGGCCTTGCCCTTGCCCTCATCTCCCCACTGGGCGCCGACAATCACGATCGCGGGCATGTGCGCACACGCTACCGGACCACGCGCCGGCGAATCGTCTGACGACGGCGCGCCACTATGGTCGTACGTCGTGGAGCGCCTCCTGGTCGTCATGAACGCTGAGGCGGGTACCAACGACGACGACGCCCTCGGCGACGCGTTGGACGTGCTCAGTGGTCACTTCGAGGTCGAGGTCGCTGCAACTGCCGGGCCGGAGGAGCTCGGCGTTGTGCTCGCCCGCCGTGGGGAGCGCGATGTCGCGGTGGCAGGCGGCGACGGCAGCGTGCACGCTGTCGTCAACGCCCTGCACAGCAGGGGTGAGCTCGACGGACCCGCCGTCGGCGTCATCCCGCTGGGCACCGGCAACGACCTGGCCCGCTGCATGGGAATCCCCCTCGAGCCCGTGGACGCGGCGCAGCTGCTGGTCGCCGGTCGTCGCTGCCGGATCGACGTACTGGTCGGGGACGACGACAGTCTGGTCGTCAACGCGGTGCACGTCGGCATCGGCGCCGACGCCGGCAGAGCGGCGAAGCCGTGGAAGCGGTTCGGCAAGATCGGGTACGTCGTGGGCGCCCTGCTCGCTGGACTCACGACGCCTGGCGACAAGATCCGGGTCGTGGCGGACGGCGCTGTGCTGGCCGACGGCCGCCACCCGGTCCTCCAGGTCGGCGTCGGGAACGGGTCCCGCATCGGCGGCGGCGTCGAACTAACCCCGGACGCCGATCCCACCGACGGCCTTGCCGACGTCATCGTGTCGTTCTCGGTGGGCCTGCTCACCCGCCTCCTGTACGGAATGCGCCTGCGGCGCGGCACTCAGGAGGAGCGCCACGACGTCCACGTCACCCGGGCCGCGTCGGTGACCCTGAGCGGTAACGGATTCTGCTGCGACGCCGACGGAGAGCTGAGCGGCCCCTTCACCAAGCGCACCTGGACCGTACGACGGGCGGCGTTGACGCTGATCGCCCCTAGCGACACCTGGGAACCGCAGCTCGCCGAGGACTCCCCCACGTCCTGAGCCGGGCTACAGCCAGCCGTGGCGGACCGCCTCGACGCCGGCCTGAAACCGCGAGTCGACGCCCAGCTCGGCCATCATCGACGCGATCCACCGGCGTACGGTCCTTAGCGAGACACCGAGCGAGCGAGCGATCTGCTCGTCCTTGGCGCCGCGAGCGAGCAGCTCCAACAACTGGCGTCGCGCGCTGCCGCTCGCCGTGGCATCGTCAAAGCCCGGCACTGTCAAGGCATGGCTCCACAGCTGGTCGAACAGCGCGATGCAAGCCGCCACGATCGCGGGTTGGCGCACGAGCAACCGAGCACCGACAGTGCTCCCCCACGCCTCGGGGATGATCACGGCTTCGGCGCCGAACACCGCAAGCCTGGTCGGGACCGTGGGCAGGACGCGGATGCGTTCCCCCGCCCTCGCCCGCGCCTGCACCGACTCGGGGTGGGTCTCGATGATCGCCTCGGGGTAGATCGCGCGCGAACCACGGCCGTTGCTGATCGCTTCGGTCACCGCCACGTCCATGCGTTGACCCGTTGGCAAGAACCACTGATCGGGCCGCAAGAACAGCAGCTCCCCTTCGGTGTTGCTGACCAGCGTCAGCATTACGTCGAGGAGCTCGCCGTCGGGGATGACGTCGATGGGGATGGGCCGCCAGTCCGAGCGCTGTTGTCCCCGCAGGTACTCGCCGACATACGTGCGAATCTCGCTTTGGGCGACGCTCAGGGCACGCTCCGCCTCCGCCAGCCGCTGTGTCTCCTGGTTCAGCAGTCGGCCGAGCGCGAACTCAGGCGGTTCGGGAGTCACCTGTTGGCCGATGACCGAGACGAGCCGCCGGTCGATTAACGAGGCGAGGTCGCGCTGGAGGTTGTCCATCGAGCGCCCGAGGCGATCGCTGAGGGACTCCATAGAGCTGCCGGGGTACCGCAGCACAAGGCGGTAGAGCTGCTCGCTTCCGGGGTCGATGCCCACCAGAGCGAGCGGCAACTGTGGCGCAGCTTGCGATGTCATTATGGCAGGTTAAGGCCAGCGTCGACTTCGTGCCAGGGTACGACGCGCGGTTAGGGCATAATCCCTCTCAGCGAGCGCGACCTCGGAATCGAGGCGGGGGACGGTTCCGTCGTCGCGCTCCGCGGCTGCCTTGGCCGAAGTGCTCCGTCGCGCCGCCCGGCCGCCTTGTTCCGCCTTCACCGGGTGAGTGGTCACTACCTGGGCATTTCGGGCGGGAAGACGGCCCTGTGGCTAGTGAAGGTGAGGAGACGGTGCGCTCGGCCAGCGGGTGTGGCCGCTTTAGCTCGCCGGGCATCATAGGTCCATGACACTCGACAACCTCCTCGGCGGACCAGCGCCCACCTTCTTGCCCGAGGATCCCGCCGCCGGCGAGCTGGGCAGGGGCGTTTCGGCGGAAGAGGTGGTCCGGTCACACCCCGCCTCGTCGCTGGTGTGGGCCACGCTCGCAGAGTCAGCCCTGGCGGAGGGCGATGATCTGCGGGGCTACGCCTTTGCCCGGGTCGGTTACCACCGCGGGCTCGACGCCTTGCGGGGCAGTGGCTGGAAAGGTCACGGGCCGATCCCCGATTCACATGAACCCAACCGCGGATTCCTGCGTTGCCTGGCGGCGCTGGCCGAGGCCTCGGACCGAATCGGTGATCTACCCGAAGCCGAACGCTGCCACCAGTTCCTCGCCGACGCCAATCCGGACGCCGACCCGTCCCGATGACTGCCCTTGCCCGTCCCGATGACTGCCGTGCCCGTCACCTCGGCAGTTTGTGGAGTACCACCGGTTCAGGTTCGACGCCTGCCATCGGCCGAGCATGGCACGAGGGCCGAAGCCCTGTTCGATACCTGCGTCAGCTCAGTGCCGTTGACGCAGGTATCACAAGTTTGTGACCAAGTAGAGCACGCCGCCAAGGCTGCTGAGGATGCCGAGCATCACGGCGGCACTGCCAAGAACCCGCGCCCACGCGGCCTCCGCTGCGTTCGTCGCCTGGAATGCCACCGCGGTCGCCGCGAACGGCAACAGCGCGATGCCGAAACGGCCAGGTTCCGGCTCGGGCAGCAGAAAGGAGGGCGGCCCGGCGATCAGGTGGTCGAGCGCACCCCAGGCGCCGAAGAGCAGCGCAACGATGAAGGTGAAGGAAGCGATGACGCGCGCCTCAGCACTCATGTTCATACTGCGGAGCGTAAGGCGTGCGCGTAAGTCCGGCGTAGTGCCTGTCGTGACTGAGCGACAGCGGTTCCGGTTCGACGCTTGCCATCGGCCGAGCAGGGCACGAGGGTCGATGCCCTGTTCGATACCTAACCCCTCGAGAAGGGTTCGTTAGCCTGCTCTAGGACGATCTGAACCGTTGTGCGACGACCCCCTGA
This sequence comes from Nocardioidaceae bacterium, assembly GCA_030447865.1. Lineage (GTDB taxonomy): Bacteria > Actinomycetota > Actinomycetes > Propionibacteriales > Nocardioidaceae > JAUJOE01. The sequence continues at coordinate 866,306 of JAUJOD010000001.1, read as the reverse complement.
ACCCGCTCGAAGGCCTACCTGATCCTCCTCGCATCCGACGGCAAGGTTCTCGAGTTCGGACAGTTGGGTCCTTAGCGGGGGCTTGACGTAGGTTTAGTCGTTTCCCGCCTGATCCCTCAGTACTCGCGCGCGCTCTGCCTCCTCGTCGTACCTCTCGTCGCGCCCGCCGGAGCGAGCTCGCAGCAGCTCAACGGCGATCGGGACCAGCGACAACGCGACCAGGCCCACGAGCAGCAGGTCGATGTGGTTCGCCAGGAACGGGACCTGGCCAAGCCAGTAGCCGAGCAGCGTCACACCGGTCGCCCACAGGAAGCCGCCGATCGCCGAGTACGTGACGAACCGGCGCATCGGCATCCGGCCGACGCCGGCCGCCAGCGTGATGAAGGTCCGCACGAACGGCACGAACCGGGCCAGCACGATCGCGCGGTTGCCGTAGCGGTCGAAGAACGCGTAGGTCTTGTCGACGTACTCCTGCTTGAAAAACCGCGAGTCGGGCCGGTTGAACACCGCCGGCCCGAGCCTGGCACCGACGCCGTACCCGACCACGTTGCTTAGGATGGCCGACGTCGTCAGGACCGCGCACGCCAGCCAGATGGGCGCGCCGACCTGCTCCTGCTGCGAGATCAGCAACCCAACGGTGAACAGCAGCGAGTCACCCGGCAAGAAGGGGAACAGCCAGCACTCGATGAAGACGATCAGCGCCGCGCCCCACAAGGCGTAGGTGCCAAAGCGGTCGATCCAGCCCTGCGGGTCGAGGAGACCGTCCAGGAGCAGGAGCTGCTGAAGGTCGGCGATCACCCGTCGAGGGTAACCGTCGCCATAGGGTGTGCCCGTGACCGACCGCGCGGGCGCCGGCCGACATCGGCACCGCACCCCCCTCCCAGCCGTCGGGGTGGGGCCGTGGGACGGCAACTGGCCCACCGACGACCGGTACGACCCCGAGTTGCTCAGGTACGGCGACACCCGCAACGTCGCCGACCGCTACCGCTACTGGCGGCACGACGCGATCGTCACCGACCTCGACGGTCGCCGGCACCCCTTCCACGTGGCGATCGAGAACTGGCAGCACGACCTCAATATCGGCTCGGTGGTACGCACCGCCAACGCGTTCCTCGCCGCGGAGGTGCACGTCGTCGGACGCAAACGCTGGAACCGGCGCGGCGCCATGGTCACCGACCGCTACCAGCACCTACGCCACCACGACTCGGTGCAGGCGTTCCAGCAGTGGGCGTCGTACGCCGACCTGCCGTTGCTGGGCGTTGACAACCTGCCTGGCGCCCTACCGCTCGAGACCGCGCTGCTGCCGCGGGCCTGCGTGCTGGTCTTCGGTCAAGAGGGGCCGGGGCTGAGCGACGAGATGCGTACGGCGTGTGGCGTGACGCTGTCGATCGCCCAGTTCGGGTCGACGCGCTCGATCAACGCCGGCGCCGCGGCCGCGATCGCGATGCACGCCTGGGTCCGCCAGCACGCCGAACCGCAGGAGTGAGCCCAGCACTCCTGAGCCTGGCGCCCCGGGGTGTGGCGAAGGCCGGGACTGCCCCGGGTGTGGCGAGGGCCGGGACCGGCAAGGGATACTGGGAACGCCACTACCCGCCTATCCCGACGGAGCCGCAATGCCGCTCGCAACGCCTGAGACCTATGCCGCCATGCTCGACAAGGCAAAGGCCGAACGCTTCGCGTACCCAGCGATCAACGTGACCTCGTCGCAGACGCTGCACGCAGCGATGCGCGGGTTCGCCGAGGCCGGCAGTGACGGCATCGTGCAGATCTCGACCGGTGGCGCTGAATTCCTGTCCGGTGCGTCGGTCAAGGACATGGTGTCGGGGGCCCTGGCGTTCGCCGCGTTTGCGGCGGAGGCGGCGAAGAAGTACCCCGTCAACATCGCGCTGCACACCGACCACTGCCCGGCCGACAAGCTCGACAGCTTCGTGCGGCCGCTGCTCGAGGCGTCCCGCGAGCGCGTCGCCGGGGGTGGGCTGCCGATCTTCCAGTCCCACATGTGGGATGGGTCCGCGGTCCCGTTGGAGGAGAACCTCTCGATCGCGCGCGACTTGTTGAAGGACGCCGCTGCCGCACACATCATCTTGGAGATCGAGGTCGGCGTGGTCGGCGGTGAGGAGGACGGCATCGTCGGCGCGATGGATGAGAAGCTCTACACCACCCCTGGCGACGCGGTTCGTACGGCGGAGGCGCTCGGTCTCGGAGAGCACGGTCGCTACATCACCGCTCTGACCTTCGGCAACGTGCACGGCGTCTACAAGCCGGGCAACGTCAAGCTGCGGCCCGAGATCCTCAAGGATGCGCAGGCCGCCGTGGCCGAGAAGCACGGGCTGGGCGACGACACCAAACCGTTCGACCTGGTGTTTCATGGCGGATCGGGGTCGCTGCTGGAGGAGATCACGGCGGCGCTCGACTACGGCGTTGTCAAGATGAACGTCGACACCGACACGCAGTACGCCTTCACCCGCCCGATCGTCGACCACATGTTCACCAACTACGCCGGTGTGCTGAAGGTCGACGGAGAGGTCGGTGACAAGAAGGCCTACGACCCGCGGTCGTACGGCAAGGCCGCCGAAGCAGGGATGGCGGCCCGGGTGGAGGTGGCCTGCGAGAACCTCCGCGCAGCCGGTACGTCGCTCAACTCATGACCCGTCGGCGGGACGGTTGACCGTTTACCGCTACAACCCGGTAGACGTACGCCCCCAGCGCCCGGACGGTGACCGTTTACCGTTACAACCCGGTAGACGTCAGGTGAGGTCGAGGTCGGACGTCTCGAAGGCGGCCAGGTAGGGCAGGCCCGCCGCCTCGACCGCTTCCCGAGCCCCCCGGTCCACGATGACCGCCACACCGACGACGGCAGCACCAGCCTCTTGCAGTGCCTCCACCGCGGTGAGGACGGAGCCACCCGTCGTCGACGTGTCCTCCACCGCGAGCACCCGCCGGCCAGCGACGTCAGGGCCTTCGATCCGGCGCTGGAGGCCGTGCGCCTTGCCCGCCTTCCGGACGACGAAGGCGTCCAGCCGACCGCCCCGCGCCGCAGCGGCGTGCAGCATCGCCGCAGCTACCGGGTCTGCTCCCAGCGTGAGCCCGCCGACCGCGTCGTACGACCAATCGCTGGTCAGCTCGAGCATGACGCGCCCGACCAGGGGGGCCGCATGACCCTCCAAGGTGATCCGGCGCAGGTCGATGTAGTAGTCAGCCTCCAGTCCTGAGCTCAGGGTCACCCGACCCCTGACCACCGCTTTGGCGTTGATCTGGCGCAGGAGCTCGACGCGGTCGGACATGCCGGTCACCCTACGACGGAAGAGTGGTGCGTTGGGCCCTGTGCACGCGATCCACCGACGGGTAGGTTTGGCTTGTAACCGACCAGGGAGGTCAGTCATGACAACAAGCGCCCTTGACGTCGATGCATCCACGCAGGCGCTGTACACCGATGGCATCGTGGCCTGCAAGGGGGCCTTTTCCCGCGAGTGGGCGGCACGCATGCGCGAGGACATTGAGGCGGCCTTCGAGGAAGCGATCTCCCGCCCCGGCGGGGCGGTCGGCCGTGGACCGAAGCGGTACTACGTCGAGATCCACCCCGAGCAGATGCGCGGCTTCGTCGATCTGGTCACGCACCCATGGGTCCGCGCCGTCTCGGAGTCAGTGCTCGGTCCCGACTACGAGATCGTGGAGATCGGCTTCGACATCCCCTTCCCCGGAGCCGCCAACCAGCCCTGGCATCGCGACTTCCCCTCTCCTCCCGAATCCTATGAGGGACGGCGGCTGACGTCGCTCGCCTTCAACCTGACCGCCGTTGACACCGTCGTCGAGATGGGGCCTCTCGAGGTGGCTCACGGCACCCAGTGGGAGGACGGCCTGGAGTTCGACCACGGCATGTTCCCCGATCAGGCCGAGTGGCCCAGGTACGCGTCGCTCGCTCACCAGAAACTTCCTCAGATGGGCGACGTGTCGGCCCGGTCCGCGTTGACGATTCACCGAGGCACGGCCAACCACTCCGACGAGTCTCGCCCCGTGCTTGTGCTCGGGGTGGACGCGCCCGGCGCGGGCCACGCCGAGATGCACGACCTGTCGGTCACCCGCGACTACCACGCCGAGCTGCCCGACGACGTTCGGTCTCACCTCAACTGCCGAGTCGTCGACAGGCTTGAACCGATCGTGCAGAAGCACACCATCGAGGGTCTGGTGATGGGCGCTCCCTGAGCGCCAGGAGACGCCATCGACGAAAGGCTTGCTCGCGAAGCCGTCGGCTAGCCGCGCGGATTCGGGCTTTGGGTGAGGGCTGGGTCGGTCTCCGTGATGGGGGCAAGGATGTCGTCCATGCGCCGCTTCAGCTCTGGGTCCAGGCGCACGCCGACGGCCGCGACGTTGTCCCGGACCTGCTCGGGCCGAGAGGCCCCGATGATGGCAGCGGCGACGTTGTCCTCCTGAAGGACCCAGGCGAGCGCCAGTCCGGCCATCGACAGACCCGCCTCGTCAGCAAGTGGCCGCAGCTGCTGCACCCGCTGAAGGACGTCGTCACGCAGCAGCCCCTCGATGAACCGTGCGCCGCCCCCGGCCTCGTCGGTGGCGCGTGACCCTGCCGGCAGCTGCTGACCCGGCTGATACTTGCCGGTGAGGACCCCCTGGGCGAGCGGTGACCACACCACCTGACTGAGGCCGAGCTCTCGGCAGGTCGGCAAGACCTCGGCTTCGATGACCCGGTAGATCGCCGAGTACTGCGGCTGGTTGGACACCAGCGGCACGTGCAGGTCGTCTGCCAGCGCCTTGGCCGCACGGATCTGCTCGGCCCGCCACTCCGACACCCCTATGTAGAGCGCCTTGCCGGACCTGACGACGTCGGCGAACGCCTGCATCGTCTCCTCGAGAGGAGTCTCGTAGTCGTAGCGGTGCGCCTGGTAGAGGTCCACGTAGTCCAGCTGCAGCCGACGCAACGACGCCTCGATGCCCTCCCGGATGTGCTTGCGGGACAGCCCGACGTCGTTGGGTCCGTCACCCATCGGCCCGTACACCTTGGTGAAGATCTCCAGGCCGGCACGCCGCTCGCCCTTCAGGGCGCGCCCGAGAATCTCCTCAGCCCGCCCACCGGCGTAGACGTCGGCAGTGTCGAACGACGTAATCCCACAATCCAATGCGGCCCGCACGCACGCCTCGGCCGCCTCGTCCCCGACCTGGCTGCCATGCGTGACCCAGTTGCCGTACGTCAGTTCGCTGACCTTGAACCCGCTATGGCCGAGAAGTCGATAATGCACTAGTGGAGGCTACGACACCTCAGGGACCGCTCGCGCACCGGAGCGCAAGCTGCGGCCCGAGTAACGCACCGCCTCCGGCGTCGTATCGTTCCTGTTGGCCAAGTGCACAGAACGGTTGGAGCGAGCAGTGACGAATGCCAGAGCGGCCACCCGGCTCGACGGCCTGGGCACGACAATCTTTGCGGAGATGTCGGCGCTTGCCCTGGCAACGGACTCGATCAACCTTGGCCAGGGCTTCCCCGACGTCGACGGTCCGCCGGAGATCATTGAGGCGGCCGCGGCGGCGATGCGCGCGGGGCGCAACCAGTACGCGCCCGGGCCGGGGGTTCCTGAGCTGCGTACGGCGATCGCGGCTCACCAGCAGCGCTTTTACGGCATCGAGCTCGACCCCGACAGCGAAGTGCTCGTTACCACCGGCGCGACCGAGGCCATCGCCGCCGCGGTGCTGGCGCTGGTCGACCCCGGCGACGAGGTGATAGCGCTGGAGCCGTACTACGACTCCTACGCCGCCACCATCGCAATGGCCGGTGGCGTGCGAGTGCCGGTCACGCTGCGCCCGCCCGACTTCCGGCTCGACGTCGACGCCCTGAGAGCCGCCGTCACCGACCGCACCAAGCTGCTGCTGATCAACAGTCCACACAACCCCACCGGCACCGTGCTCACCGAAGAGGAGCTCGCCGCGATCGCCCGGCTCGCCTGCGAGCGAGACCTGCTCGTGGTGACCGACGAGGTCTACGAGCACCTGATCTTCGACGACGTGCGGCATCGGCCGCTGTCGACGTACGACGGCATGGCCGAGCGCACGCTGTCGATCTCCAGCGCTGGCAAGACGTTCTCGTTCACCGGCTGGAAGATCGGCTGGGCGACCGGTCCGGCGGATCTCGTCCGAGCCGTGATGACCGCCAAGCAGTTCCTCACGTTTACCTCCGGCGCACCGCTGCAGCCGGCCATCGCCCAGGCGCTGCTGCTGAGCGACGACTACTACCGAAGCGCCCGGACCGCGCTGCAGGCGAAGCGCGACCGCATCTGCCGGGGGCTCAGCGAGGTCGGCTTCGAGGTGTTCGTGCCGCAGGGCACATACTTCGTCAGCACCGACATCACTCCCCTGGGGTACGCCGACGGGCTCGACTTCTGCTTGAAGCTGCCCGAGCTCTGCGGCGTCGTGGCGATCCCGCACGAGGTGTTCTACGACAACAAGCAGGTCGGGCGCCCGCTGGTGCGCTGGGCGTTCTGCAAGCGCGACGAGGTGCTCGACGAAGCGATCGAGAGGCTCGGCGGCCTCATCCGCTAGGGCCGCGTTGGCGGGGGCGGCGGTGGCGGCGGTGGGTCAGGAGGCGGCGGGGAACCAGGCGGCGGCGAGCCAGGTGCTGCGCCGCCAGGTCCCCCGGCTGACCAGGTAGCACCCGCGAACCAGGCCCGCGCAGGCTTGGTCCACAGCATGAACAGCGACACCCCGACGTACGCCGCGACGAGCCAACCGGTGGGGCCACCGGCGAGCGACCCGAGAACCACCACGCCGCCCAGCACGGTGAGGACGATGCGCGAGGCCTTATGCCGGCGCAGCACGAAGATGCCCATGATGAGCGAGGTGACGCTCATCACGCCGAGCGCCATCAGGGTGTACCTCAACCACGACCGGATGCCCTCGACGGTGAGGTCGAGGGACGCAACCCGCGGATCGTCGCTGAGCTCTGCAAGCGCGTCCTGCACGGTGGAAGTGTCGAGCTGCTCGGCGACGCTGATCACGCCGAGCAGCGCGATGGAGCTGCCGATGATCGCCTGCATCCCCCCGAAGGTCACCTCGCGGGGCCGCGGGGCGGGATTTGGCGAGTCGGCGCTCATGCAGCCGCCACCGTCAGCCGCTCCTTGCTCGCGTCGAGATCGACCCGCACGGTGTCGCCGTCCCGCACCTCACCGGCCAGCACCGCCTTGGCCAGCGCGTCGCCGATCGCGCTCTGGATGAGCCGCCGCAGCGGCCGGGCGCCGTACGCCGGGTCGAAGCCGGTGAGCGCCAGCCATTCCCGCGCCGCGTCGGTGACGTCCAAGGAGATGCGCCGCGTCGACAGCCGCCGCGCGAGCGCGTCGATCTGCAGGCCGACGATCGCGGCGAGCTCCTCGGTGCCGAGGGCGTCGAAGAGGACCACCTCGTCCAGTCGGTTGAGGAACTCCGGCTTGAAGGCGGCGCGCACCGCAGCCATCACCGCGTCGCGCTTCTGCTCCTGCTCGAGCGTCGGGTCGACCAGGTACTGCGACCCGAGGTTGCTGGTCAGGATCAAGATCGTGCTACGGAAGTCGACGGTTCGGCCCTGGCCGTCGGTGAGCCGGCCGTCGTCGAGCACCTGCAGCAAGATGTCGAACACCTCGGGGTGGGCCTTCTCGACCTCGTCGAGCAGCACCACAGAGTACGGCCGGCGGCGCACCGCCTCGGTGAGCTGGCCGCCCTCGTCGTAACCGACGTAGCCCGGCGGCGCCCCCACGAGCCGGGCCACCGAGTGCTTCTCGGAGTACTCACTCATGTCGATGCGCACGATGGCCCGTTCGTCGTCGAACAGGAAGTCCGCCAATGCCTTCGCGAGCTCGGTCTTGCCGACACCGGTGGGGCCGAGGAACAGGAAAGACCCGGTCGGCCGGTCGGGGTCGGAGATACCCGCCCGCGCCCGGCGTACGGCGTCCGACACCGCGGTGACCGCGGCCCGCTGGCCGATCAGTCGGCGGCCGAGCTCCTCTTCCATTCGCAGCAGCTTGCCGGTCTCGCCCTCGAGCAGCCGGCCGGTGGGGATACCGGTCCAGGCGGCCACGACCTCGGCGACCTCGTCGGCGCCGACCTCCTCGTGGACCATCAGGTCGCCGGTATCCACAGCGTCAGCCGCTGCCTGTGCCTCGGCGAGCTCCTTCTCCAACGCAGGGATCTGGCCATACAGCAACTCGCTGGCATGCGCCAAGTCACCTTCGCGCTTTGCCCGTTCGGCCTGGTTGCGCAAGTCATCGATACGTTCCTTGACCTCACCGACCCGGTTGAGGCCCTCCTTCTCCCGCTCCCACCTGGTCTCCAGCGCCCGCAGCTGCTCGGATTTGTCGGCTAGCTCGGCGCGCAGCGCTTCCAGCCGCTGCACCGAACCTGGGTCGTCCTCCCGCTCGAGGGCGAACTCCTCCATCTTGAGCCGGTCGACGATGCGACGCAGCTCGTCGATCTCGACCGGGCTGGAGTCGATCTCCATCCGCAACCGGGACGACGCCTCGTCGATGAGGTCAATCGCCTTGTCGGGCAGCTGCCGCCCGGAGATGTAGCGGTCGGACAGCGTCGCCGCCGCGACCAGCGCGGAGTCCGCGATCGCCACCTTGTGGTGAGCCTCGTAGCGCTCCTTCAACCCCCGCAGGATCGCGACGGTGTCCTCGACGCTTGGCTCACCGACGTACACCTGCTGGAAGCGGCGCTCGAGCGCGGGATCCTTCTCGATGCGCTCGCGGTACTCGTCGAGCGTGGTCGCGCCGATCAGCCGCAGCTCACCGCGCGCGAGCATCGGCTTGAGCATGTTGCCGGCGTCCATCGACGAGTCGCCGCTGGCGCCGGCGCCTACGACGGTGTGCAGCTCGTCGATGAACGTGATGATCTGGCCGCCGGAGTCCTTGATCTCGCTGAGCACAGCCTTGAGGCGCTCCTCGAACTCCCCGCGGTACTTCGCGCCAGCGACCATCGCCGCCAGGTCGAGCGACAGCAGCCGCCGGCCGCGCAGCGACTCGGGCACGTCACCGGCCACGATCCGCTGGGCCAGCCCCTCGACGACGGCGGTCTTCCCGACGCCGGGCTCGCCGATGAGCACGGGGTTGTTCTTCGTACGTCGTGACAGCACCTGCACGACGCGCCGGATCTCGCTGTCGCGGCCGATGACCGGGTCGAGCGAACCGTCGCGGGCGCGCTCGGTCAGGTCGACGGCGTACTTCTCCAACGCCTGATAGGTGGCCTCGGGATCCTGGCTGGTGACGCGGGCGGACCCGCGCACCCTGTCGAAGGCCCCCTGCAGCGCCGCGTCGGTTGCACCCAGCTCGACGAGGAGCTGCTTGACGGGGCTGTCGACGCTGGCGAGCGCGACCAGCAGGTGCTCGGTGGAGATGTACTCATCACCCAGCGACTCGGCCTGCTGCTCGGCAGCGGTCAGGGTCAAGATCGTGGCGCGGGCGTACGACGGCGAGGATACGGTCGAGCCGGCTGCTGCGGGCAGTCTGCGCCGCAGGTCGGTGGCCCGGTCGGCGACAGTCGCCGGCTCGACCCCCACCGCCCGCAGTAGAGCGCCGGAAATGCCGTCGGGTTGGGCCAGGAGTGCCGACAGCAGGTGCACCGGTTCAACAGCCGGGTTGCCCGCCGTGGTGGCGAGCTCGATCGCCGCCCCTAGCGCCTCCTGGCTACGTCGGGTGAACTTGTTGGCGTCCATCGGATCTCTGTGTCCTTTACGTGCGTCTGTTCGTGGTTCGGGAAGGTTGCGTCGGCCGCCATCGGGTGACGGCAGTACCCGACCGGAGCACCGGGAGGTTCGGCAGCGAGGCGCGCGCGGTCTCGACCAGCTCGGCTTCCAGCTCAGTGATCCGCGACTGCAGTGCGCTGACCTGGTTCTCTAGCTCGAGGATGCGGCGTACACCCTCGATGCCGATGCCCGCCGACGTCAGGTCGGCGACCGCCCGTAGCATCGCGATGTCGCGCAGGGAGTAGCGGCGCCCGCCGCCCTCCGCCCGCCCGGGGCTCACCAGTCCCATCCGGTCGTAGCCGCGCAGGGTCTGCGGGTGCATCCCGGTCAGCTCAGCTGCCACGCTGATGACGAAGACCGGCGCATCGTCGTTGTCGACGTCGAAGCGCACTGGCGCTCTAGCCATGACTGCGGGCTCCCCTCAACAGGCCGGCACGCGGGTCGTGGCCGTTGGATGCGGCCCGGAACGCTTCGACGGCTGCGCGGGACGCCTCGTCGAGGGAGGTCGGCGTCTCCACCTCGACGGTCACCAGCAGGTCGCCCTTGGTGCCGTCGCGCCGTGGAGCGCCGCGCCCCTTGACCCGGAACGTCCGCCCGTTCGGTGTGCCTGGCGGCACCTTCAGCGTCACGGTTCCGCCGGCAAGGGTCGGTACGGCGATGTCGGCGCCCAGCGCTGCCTCGTCGAACCGGACGGGCACTGTGATCGTCAGGTTGTCGCCCTTGCGGCCGAAAATCGGGTGTGGCGCTACGTGCACGGTGACGTAGAGGTCGCCGGGGGGACCGCCGCGCTCGCCGGGGGCGCCCTTGCCACGCAGCCGGATCCGCTGGCCGTCCTTGACCCCGGCCGGGATGCGGGCCTGGATCGTGCGGGTTGACACGCCCCGGCCGGAGCCGTGGCACACCGGACAGGGGTCGTCGACGACCAGGCCGCGGCCCAGGCACTCCCGGCACGGCTCGGTCATCGCGAAAACGCCACCTTGACTCGAGGTCTGCATCCCCGAGCCCTCGCAGTTCGGGCATACGTGCGGCAGCGTGCCGGCGCGCGCACCCGTGCCCGAGCAGGCCCGGCAGGCCGCGTCGCTGCTCAGTTGGAGGGCAACGGTCAGCCCCTCGAGCGCCTGATCAAACGTCAGCGATGTCTCCGATTCGACGTCTTGGCCGCGCCGCGCCTGCGTCGACCGAGTCCGAGTGCCGCCGCCGAACACGCCGCCGAAGAGGTCGGAGAAGCTGCCGCCACCGGCTTGCCCGGCGAACAGGTCGGAGAAGTCGTAGCCGCCCTGCTGGCCCGGCCGGGGAGGCCGGAACCGGCCGGAGCCGAACAACGTCCGCTGCTCGTCGTACTCCTTGCGCTTGTCGGGGTCGGACAGCACCGAGTAGGCCTCAGAGATCGACTTGAAGCGCTCCTCCGCGGCGGTGTCACCGGGTCGGGAGTCGGGGTGGTTCGCGCGCGCGAGCTTTCGGTAGGCCTTCTTGATGTCATCGGCCGTGGCGGCCTTGGACACGCCCAAAACCTGGTAGAAGTCCTTGCTCGCCCAGTCCGCGGGACTCATGCGCTCACCTCCTCCTCCGTCGGCGGTTGCTGCTACTCGGTGCTTTCGGTTGCTGCTTCGGCGCTCACGGCTTCGGCCGGCGGCTCCGTGGCCGTCGCCTGGGCACTGGAGCTGGACTGCTGGTCGGGCGGAGACGGTTCGGCCACCGCGACCCGAGCCGGTCGGAGTACGCGGTCACTGTGCCGGTAGCCCACCTGGAGCACCGCCTGGCAGACCGGACCGTCGACGTCGTCGGAGTAGCTGTGCATCAGCGCCTCGTGGATGCGCGGGTCGAACGGCTCGCCGACTTCGCCGAAGGTCTCGAGCCCCAGGCTGATCAGGGTGCGCTCCAGCGACTCAGCGACTGCCTTGAAACCGCCGGTCAGCTCCCCGTGCTCACGGGCGCGGCCGATGTCGTCGAGCACAGGCAACAGCGACGTCAGCACGGACCCGATCGCACTCTGGCGAGTCAGCTCGCGGTCGCGGTCGACCCGGCGCTTGTAGTTGAGGTACTCCGCCTGCAGCCGCTGCAGGTCAGCGGTCCGCTCGGCGAGTGCAGCGGCCACTTCGAACCTGCCGTCGGAGTCACCGACCGCAGCTGCCGCCTCGTCGGGTCCCAGCGTTGCTTCGCCGTCGGTGGAGGGAGCCGCAGCGGCCTGCGGCTCCCTCACCTGACCTGTCTCAGGGTCGATGCGACGCCGGTCACGGATCACCGGACCTTGGGTTTCCTGAGATTCGAACGTCACCTGGCGCCACCCTCACTGGCCCCGGCCTCACTGGACTCAGTGTCGCCGTTGTCGTCGACGATCTCGGCGTCGACCACGTCATCTGCGCCCTCGGGACCGGTGCCATCCGAAGCGGCGGTAGAGGTACCGTCGCTGCCCATCGAGTCGGCACTTTGCGCATACATTGCCGCGCCCATTTTCTGGCTGGAGGTGGCGAGCTTCGCCGCTGCACTGGAGATCGCGTCGGTGTCGTCACCCTCGAGGGCCGCCTTCACCGCTGCAATGTCTGCCTCGACTTCACCCTTCACGTCCGCCGGGATCTTGTCGGAGTTCTCGCTGAGGAACTTCTCGGTCGAGTAGACGGTCGAGTCGGCGGAGTTGCGCAGCTCGATGGCTTCGCGACGCTTGCGGTCCTCGTCGGCGTACCGCTCGGCGTCAGCGACCATCCGGTCGATGTCGTCCTTCGAGAGCGCAGACCCACCAGTGATGGTCATCGACTGCTCCCGCCCGGTGCCACGGTCCTTGGCGGACACGTGCACGATGCCGTTGGCGTCGATGTCGAAGGTGACCTCGATCTGCGGCACTCCCCGCGGAGCCGGTGGCAGCCCGGTCAGGTCGAAGTTGCCGAGCAGCTGGTTGGCGGACGCCATCTCGCGCTCGCCCTGGTAGACCTGGATCATCACCGACGGCTGGTTGTCGTCAGCGGTGCTGAAGACCTCAGAGCGCTTGGTCGGGATCGTGGTGTTGCGCTCGATGAGCTTGGTCATCACACCACCCTTGGTTTCGATGCCAAGGCTCAGCGGGGTGACGTCGAGCAGCAGGACGTCCTTCACCTCGCCCTTCAGCACACCAGCCTGCAGCGCGGCGCCGACGGCGACGACCTCATCGGGGTTCACGCCCTTGTTGGGCTCCTTGCCGCCGGTGAGTCCCTTGACAACCTCGGCTACGGCCGGCATCCGGGTAGAGCCGCCGACCATGAGCACGTGGTCGATTTGGCCGACGTTGATGCCGGCGTCCTTGATGACCTGCTGGAACGGCTTCTTGGTGCGGTCGAGCAGGTCGGAGGTGAGCTTTTGGAACTCGCTGCGGGTGAGCTTCTCCTCGAAGTGCAGCGGACCGGTCTCGCTCAAGGTGATGTAGGGCAGGTGGATCGTGGTCTCCGACGACGCCGACAGCTCGATCTTCGCCTTCTCGGCGGCCTCTTGTAGCCGCTGCCGGGCGATCTTGTCGGCGCCGAGGTTGGTGCCGTGCGCGTTCTTGAACTTGTCGACCATCCACTCGACGATGCGGGCGTCCCAGTCGTCACCACCGAGGTGGTTGTCACCGCTGGTGGCCTTGACCTCGACGACACCTTCGCCGATCTCGAGCAGCGACACGTCGAAGGTGCCACCACCGAGGTCGAAGACCAGGATCGTCTGGTCGGACTCCTTGTCGAGGCCGTACGCAAGCGCGGCCGCGGTCGGCTCGTTGACGATGCGCTGCACGGTGAGGCCAGCGATCTCACCAGCTTCCTTGGTGGCTTGGCGCTGGGCGTCGTTGAAGTACGCCGGGACGGTAATCACCGCGTCGGTGACCGTCTCGCCGAGGTAGGCCTCAGCGTCACGCTTCAGCTTCTGCAGGATGAACGCCGAGATCTGCTGCGGCGTGAACGTCTTGTCGTCGATGCGCTGGGTCCAGTCGGTGCCCATGTGGCGCTTGACTGACCGGATCGTGCGGTCGACGTTGGTCACCGCCTGCCGCTTGGCGACCTCGCCGACCAGGACTTCGCCGTTCTTGGCGAAGGCAACAACCGAGGGCGTGGTGCGTGCGCCCTCGGCGTTGGCGATGACTGTGGGCTCGCCGCCCTCAAGAACCGACACGACGGAGTTCGTCGTGCCGAGGTCAATTCCGACCGCTCGTGCCATGGATGCCTTACCTTTCAAAGATTGAGTCGTACAGACTCAAGTGTAGTCGTACGTCGATGTTGGGAGCAAGTTAGTTGAGTCGATCACACTCAACGCTGTCGTAAGGGTCAACGGCGCGCCCGAAGGGCGTTATTCCCCTGTGCTGGTTTCCGGTGCCGAACCGCTGCGTCAGCCGATGAGCTTGCGCAGCAGCATCCTGAGCTCGGCTTCGCCGGGGGCTCCCAACCGTCGTACGAGGTCGGCTTGGAGCTCGGTGGCCACGTCGATCGCTGCGGTCAAGCACCGCCGCCCGGCGGCGGTGAGCACCAGGTCATTGGTACGACGATCAGTGCCGCTGCGTGACCGCTGCAACAGCCCCCGGGCCACCAACCCGTCAACGAAGCCGAGCACTCCCGGCGAGGTGATTCCAAGCCGCGCTGCCACCTGGGTCTGCGAGCACGGTTGTTCACGACCGATGATGGCGAGCACCCCGAAATCGCGGGGATGGATCCCGAGGGTCCCCAGCTGGCGCTCCGCCCACCCGCGAACCGTGTGATGCGCCCGCGCCAGCAGGAACCCGGTTCGATCGGCCAGCGACCGACAGCCGATCGCCTGGTCGTCGACCAGCAGTTCCCGCAGTAGCTGCTTGAGCCGGCGGGTCTCAGCGCGCGTCAAGGGCTGTGTGAGCTGGGCCTCGGCCTGGTCGAGGTCGCCGCTCAGTTCCGCCAGCGCTGCCTGACCGGCTTCGGTGAGCTCCAACGCGTACGACCGACGGTCAGCCGGGTTGGTGTCCCGGCGCACCCATCCCTTGGACTCGAGCGCGTCGACCTGCCTGACGATCACTGTGCGGTTCACGGAGGTGATGTCGCTCAGCTCCCGCTGCGAGACCGGGCCGCGCTCGGCGAGGACTGACAGCACCGTCACTTCTGCGACGTGGCCGTCCTCGGGCATGCAGGCGCGTTCAGCACCGACCGCGCGGACGAACGCCCGCCGAAGCAGGAAGCCAGTGAGGTCGCCCAGGTCGACCTGCTCCGGGGCGAGGCTTGTCGCGCTGTCGCTTCGAACGACCACCTCGCCTCCTTCACCGCCGCGCCGTTACGCCCGACGTCACCGGAAGTTTACCTCGTTGATAGTTAACTATGTTGACGGTTAGGCGGATGGATCAGTACCGTCCCTTGAAGGTACCCCAGTCGGTGAGTTCAGTCAGGAGTTCAGCGTGGAGCGTTTGGCTCACTTCGTCATGCACCACCGCCGCATCGTCAGCGCGTTTTGGTTGGTGTTCTTCATCGCTGGTGCAGCCTCGGCGGGTCAACTCAGTGACCGCCTCACGCTGGACTTCTCGCTGCCTGGGCAGCCGGGCGACACGGCCGAGCAGCAGCTGATCAAGACATATGGAACCAGCTCGTTCGACACCTACGTCGCGGTTGTCACGGTGCCAGCAGGCGAGACGGTCACCTCCAACCAGCAAGAGGTCGCCCAAGTTTTCGGCGCCGTTGGGCAGGCACTGCCGCGGGCGCGTGTCGTTGACTTCGCGAGCACGAACGACGAAGGCTTTCTCTCCGACGACGGGCGGTCGACGTTCGCGCTCATCCAAGGCCCCCTACCTGAGTCCTTCGGGCCCGGGATCGAGGTTGTGATCGAGCCAGTTCTTGCGCAGGCGGCCGAAAAGCAGGGCTTCGAGAGCGGCCTGACGTCGTACGGGCTGCTGTCGGCCGGCGGCGACACCGAGGGTCCCAGCGTCCTGATCGAGACCCTGCTCGGCGCGGCGGGTGCGTTCCTTGTCCTGCTGTTCGTCTTCGCGTCGTTCCTGGCGCTCGTCCCACTCCTGATCGCCGCCGTGTCGATCTTGACGACGTTCGTTCTGGTCCTCGGGCTGACAACGTTCAGCGATGTGAGTTTCGTCGTGCAGTTCCTCATCTCGCTCGTCGGCCTCGGCGTGGCAATCGACTACTCCTTGCTACTGGTGTCGCGCTGGCGTGAGGAGCGTGCCCATGGTCGCAGCAACGAGGAGGCCGTGGTGGTGGCGATGAAGACCGCGGGGCACGCCGTCTTCGCGTCGGGTGTCACCGTCGCCATCAGCCTGCTGGCTCTGATTGTGGTGCCGGTGCCGTTCTTGCGGAGCATGGGCATTGGCGGGATGTTGATCCCCATCGTCAGTGTGGCAGTCGTTCTGACCTTGTTGCCGGCGCTGCTGACGAGCATCGGGCCGCGCATCGACTACCCCAGGATCCGCAAGGAGGCAACCGCCTCCCGTGGCTGGACTGCCTGGGCTCGGGCCATCGTCAGTCACCGCTTCGTGGCTGCCGGGGTAGCGCTGATAGCCCTCGCGCTTCTCATCGTGCCGGTGTTCAGCTTGAAGATCGGCCAGTCGGGGATCGAGTCGTTGGCGCGCAGCGGTCCCGCCTTCGAAACGCTGACGACTCTGCGCGACGGCGGCATCGGGACAGGCGTGCTCACTCCTGTGGAGGTTCTCGTGCCCGCGGACGAAGCCGAGGCCGCCGCCGAAGCCGCCCGAGGTGTCGACGGCGTGCAGACGGCCGTGGTCGGGACGACGAAGGGCGGGCAGGCCGTCGTCGACGTCTTGCCGGTCAATGAAACCGTCGACAGCTCTGGCACGGCGGTTGTCGATGCGGTCAGGTCAGCCGTCGAGGGGGCGACCACTGGACCCGTTGGCGTCACCGGGGCAGGAGCAACGGTGGAGGACTACTTCACCGCCGTCTACAACAACTTCCCCTACGTCCTGGCGCTCATCGCGCTGATCACCTTCATCCTGCTGGTGCGGACGTTCCGCTCCTTGCTGCTGCCGATCAAGGCGGTGCTGCTCAACCTCCTGTCGCTAGCAGCCGTCTTTGGCGCGGTGGTCTTCTTCTGGCAGCTGGGCAACGGTTCCGACGCGATCTTCGACGTCTCGGCCACGGGGGCTATTACGTTCTGGCTCCCCGTGATGATCTTCGCGTTCCTCTTCGGTCTGTCCATGGACTACGAGGTGTTCATCCTCGCCCGCATGCGAGAGGAGTACGACGCCACCGGCGACACGCAAGCGGCGGTGATCACCGGGCTGGGCCGAACGGGTCGGCTCGTAACTTCCGCTGCCCTGATCCTCTTCTTCGCCTTCGCGGCACTGGCGTCGGCGCCCGGCACCGACATCAAGGTGCTGGCAACCGCTCTCGCGGTCGGCATCCTCATCGACGCCACCTTGGTCCGTGCGCTGCTCGTCCCGGCGCTGGTGAGCGTGTTGGGGCGGTGGAACTGGTGGCTCCCCGCTGGCGTTGCGCGGCTCTTGAGAGTCGAACCGTCACCGCTTCCCCCTCGTGGCGAACGCGCTGGTAGTTCTCCACCCGCCCGGGTGGACGACGACGAGGCTCACCGCCGGACAGGCGAGACCGCGAACGTCTGATCCGCCCGTGAGTCGCGCGGCGGTTGGGTTTCGGACGGTTGCTCAGGCAGTGCGACGTCCACGGTGGTACGTCGCCGACACCAGCGGCACGCCCGGGCGGTAGGCCAGATGCACGTACGACGGTGCCGCCAGCACGGCGAAGTCAGCGCTCCCTCCGACGCTGAGCCGGCCCACGTCGTCGCGGCGCAGGGCGGCGGCACCCCCGGCGGTGGCGGCCCAGAGCGCCTCGGCTGGCGTCATCCGCATCTCCCGCACTGCCAACGCGATGCACAGCGGGATCGATGACGTGTAGCACGAGCCCGGGTTGCAGTCGGTTGCCAACGCGACGGTGACACCAGCATCGAGGAGCCGGCGGGCGTCTGGGTACGGCGAGCGGGTCGAGAACTCGACCCCCGGGAGCAAGGTGGCAATGACGGCTGCGTCCCGCAGGTTCGCGACATCGGCGTCAGTCAGATGGGCGCAGTGGTCCGCGGCTGCCGCGCCGGCCTCGCACGCCACCGTCACCCCAGGCCCCGGCCCGAGTTGGTTGGCGTGAACCCGCGGCTGCAGACCCACCGCAATGCCTGCAGCCAGGATGGCTCGTGCCTGGTCGGCGTCGAAGGCGCCCCGCTCGCAGAACACGTCGATCCACTTCGCGTGCGGGGTGGCTGCGGTGAGCATCGGCCCGGTGACCAGGTCGACGTACGACGCCGGGTCGTCGGCGTACTCAGTCGGCACGACGTGCGCACCGAGGAACGTCGTCTCAGCGGTGAATGCGGCGGCGATCGCAAGGCTGCGGGCCTCGTCGGCGACGGTGAGCCCGTACCCGCTCTTGATCTCGACCGTTGTCGTGCCCTGACGGGCCAGCTCGCTCATGAGCCGAGCCACGTTCGCCGCAAGCGTCGCATCGGGTGCTTGCCGGGTGGCCTCGACCGTGCTGCGGATGCCCCCTGCAGAGTAGGGCCGGCCAGCCATCCGAGCGGCGAACTCCTCAGCGCGGTCACCGGCGAAGACCAGATGTGAGTGGGAGTCGACGAAACCGGGAATGACCGCCGCCCCGTCGACGTCGAGCACCGAGTCGGCGGCGGGCGCATCCGCGCGGCTGCCGACCCAGCCGATCAGGGCGCCGTCGATCACCAAGGCGGCGTCTAACAGCAGACC
This sequence comes from Nocardioidaceae bacterium, assembly GCA_030447865.1. Lineage (GTDB taxonomy): Bacteria > Actinomycetota > Actinomycetes > Propionibacteriales > Nocardioidaceae > JAUJOE01. The sequence goes on along the minus strand of JAUJOD010000001.1, from coordinate 847,920 downwards.
GAGAGGCGATCCGTCGCCCAGGCTCGGGTCGTTGGTGACGAGCTCGCCGATGTTGGTGACGAGGGCGCTGGGGCTCATGGCCCGGTGAGCGCGGAGATCGAGCGCGTCAGATCGCGACCGAGGTCGGCAGGGTCAAGCTCCACGCGGCGACCACTCGCGATCACCGCGGTGACGTCGGCCGCCGTTGCGGCGAAGACGACAGTGTCGGCGTCCGCTCCAGTTCCAGCAGTGCGCGGCGAGCCCGCGTCGAGCGTCACCAGGTCGGCCCATGCGCCGGGCGCGATCTCACCGGCGACGAATCCCAGCGACCGGTGTCCTCCCGCCGTGGCTGCATGGAGGAGGTCGGCTGCAGCCCAGGAGCCCCGCCGCCCTGCGCTCAGTCGCTCGTCGAGCTCGACCGCCCGCATCTCCTCGTGCATGTCGATGACCGCGTGACTGTCAGAGCCAAGGGTGAGGGTGGCGCCCGCGTCGGCCAGCCGGCGAGACGGTCCGATGCCGTCGGCCAGGTCACGCTCGGTGGTCGGGCAGAAGCAGGCGTTGCTCTGCGCCTGCCCCAGCAGAGCAATGTCACCAGCGGTGAGGTGGGTGGCGTGGACGGCCGAGAGCCGCTCGGTCAACTCGCCATGGACGGCGAGCAGTTGGGTCGGCGTACAGCCATGGCGTTCCAGACATGCGGTGTTCTCCGCGACCTGCTCCGACAGGTGGACGTGCAGCGGCGCGTCGGGCAGTGCCGACGCGACAGCCCCCAGCGCCGTGTGCGGGACCGCCCGGACCGAGTGGATCGCCGCACCGACGACAACGGCTGGGTCAGCGACGTCCCTCCCCAGGGTGGCCACCCGGTCGCGCCAGGCGTCGACGGAGCCGTCGCTGAACCGCCGCTGCACACCGCTCGGCTCGCCCCCGAACCCCGCGGACAGGTAACAGGCGTCGAGCAGCGCGATGCGGAGCCCAGCGTCCCTCGCGGCCTGCACGACGGCGTACCCCATCGCGTTCGCGTCGTCGTACGGTGCACCGCCGGGGCCGTGGTGCAGGTAGTGGAACTCTCCCACGGCGGTGATGCCGGTCAGCGCCATCTCCCGGTAGGTCGCGAGGGCGAGCGCGTAGTAGGTGTCGGGGTCGAGGCGGTCGGCGACGGCGTACATCGTCTCCCGCCAGGTCCAGAAGTCGCCGCGCTGCTGGTGGGTGCGTCCCCGCAGCGCCCGGTGGAACGCGTGGCTGTGGCAGTTGGCGAACCCGGGGATGGTCAGGCCGGGCAGTTGCTCGGCACGGGGAGGCGCAGCGCCCTTCGTGACGCCGGTGATGTGGGTGCCGTCGACCTCGACGACGACGCCGTCGACGAAGCCGCGGGAGCCCAGCCAGGCCCGCTCACACCAGTACGTCGTCACGCCGCGAGCTCGGTCAGCACGGTGGCCAACGCCTCGACACCGGCCAGACAGTCAGCCATCTCGGCGTGCTCGGCCGGTGCGTGCGAGACACCTGTCGGGTTGCGGACGAAGAGCATCGCCGACGGGATGCCCGCGAGCTGCAGGATCCCCGCATCGTGGCCGGCGCCTGTCGGGATCTGGGGAGCGCCGTCGAGTACGGCGGCCAGCCGGGCACCCAGCGGAACGTCGAAGTCGACGGTCGGCGAGACCGACTCCGCGGTCACCGTCACCGACGTACCGTCGCGCGCGGCCCGCTCCCGGGCCTGCCGCTCGACGGCCGCCACGAGCTGCTCGACTATGGCGGCGTCCGGTCCGCGGGCATCGAGCCAGGCTCGGACCTCTTCGGGGATGGCGTTGGTGACGTTTGGCTGCACCTCCACGCGGCCGAACGTGGCCCTGGCGCCACTCAGCCGCGCCTGCTTGTTAGCGGCCAAGGCTGTCATGGCGTAGGTGAGCATCGGGTCGCGGCGGTCCTCCATCCGGGTCGCGCCCGCGTGGTTTGGCTCGCCGGCGAAGTCGAACCGCCAGCGGCCATGCGCCCAGCTGTTCGACGCCACCGCGATGGCACGGTCCCGGTCGACGAGGTCCCGGCCCTGCTCGACATGCAGCTCGACGTACGCCTCGACCCCGTCGAGCAGGCTGGACGAACCGAGGTCAGGGTCGACGCCGGCCGCGTTCATTGCATCGAGCAGCCAGACGTCGGCACTGTCACGGAGCGAGGTGGCGTGCTCCGCGCTCAGCTGCCCGGTGGCGAGCCGCGAGCCAAGGCACGCGATGCCGAACCGGGAGCCCTCCTCCTCAACGAACATGGCCACGCCGATCGGCCTGGTCGGCACGACGCCGCGGTCACGCAAGACGTCGAGGGCGGCGAACGAGCAGACGACGCCGAGCGGCCCGTCGAAGGCGCCGCCGTTGTCGACGGAGTCCAGGTGGGAGCCGATGAGGATGCCGTTGGCGCCGCTGGTGCCTGCCGGACGCCACCAGGCGACGGCGTTGCCCTGGCCGTCGTAGGTCACTTCCAGGCTACGGCGGGCAGCCTGCTCGGCGTACCAGGCGACAAGCTCTCGCTCTGCCGAAGCGAACGGCGCGCGAAAGTATCCCCCGGTCGAGGCGCTGCGGCCGATCGGCAGCAGGTCCGCCCACATCTCCTCGAAGCTCACCCGTGCAATATCCCAGACGCGTCGGGCGTCCGCTGGATGCGTGCCGTGGAGTGGTCCGTGCGGGCAAGATGGCGGTATGGAGTTCCAGCAGGTGGTCGACCGCCGCCGGATGGTGCGCAACTACACCGACGCGCCGGTCGACCCGGCCATTGTCGACCGGCTCCTGGCCAACGCGCTGCACGCGCCCAGCGCCGGCTTCAGCCAAGGGTGGGCGTTCCTGCTGCTCGACACCCGCGACGACGTCAAGAGGTTCTGGAAATCTACCGAAGCTAACGAGGGCCTGCCCGACAGCTGGCTCAGCGGTATGCATCGCGCGCCGGTGATCGTCGTACCGCTGTCGTGCAAACAGGTTTACCTCGACCGGTACGCCGACCCCGACAAGGGCTGGACCGACAAGGACGAGACCCGCTGGCCGGTGCCCTACTGGGACATCGACACGGGCATGGCGGCGCTACTGATCCTGCAGACGGCCACCGACGAGGGCCTGGGTGCGTGCTTCTTCGGGGTGCCGCGGGAGAAGTGGGACGCGTTTCGGGCCGAGTTCGGCATTCCCGAGCAGTACACGCCGATCGGGGCTATCACCATCGGACACCGCGCTCCCGACAAGCCGTCTCCTTCGCTGAAGCGTGGCCGCAAACCGGTTGCCGAGGTCGTCCACCGGTCACACTGGCGATCCAGCCCTGGCTAGTTACCCCCGGACGCACGCTTCATCGGGATGGGGACGTCGCGCTCGGCGGCCACCTCGGCGGCGCGGTCATAGCCCGCGTCGACGTGCCGGATCACGCCCATCCCGGGGTCGTTGGTCAGCACCCGCTCCGCCTTCTGGGCGGCGAGCTCGGTGCCGTCGACCACCACCACCTGGCCGGCGTGGATCGACCGGCCCATCCCGACTCCCCCGCCGTGGTGGATCGACACCCACGACGCACCGGAGGCCACGTTGACCATGGCGTTGAGCAGCGGCCAGTCGGCGATCGCGTCCGAGCCGTCGAGCATTGCTTCTGTCTCCCGGTACGGCGACGCGACCGAGCCGCAGTCGAGGTGGTCGCGGCCGATCACGATCGGCGCCTGCAGCTCACCGGAGGCCACCATGTCGTTGAACCGCAAGCCCGCCCGGTGCCGCTCGCCGTACCCGAGCCAGCAGATCCGCGCCGGCAGCCCCTGGTAGTGCACCTTCTCCCCCGCCTTGGTGATCCAGCGAGCGAGCAGCTCGTCGTCGGGGAACAGGTCGAGGACCGCGCGGTCGGTCGCCGCGATGTCCTTGGGGTCGCCGGAGAGCGCGGCCCAGCGGAACGGGCCTTTGCCCTCGCAGAACAGCGGCCTGATGTACGCCGGCACGAACCCGGGGTAGTCGAACGCCCGGTCGAAGCCGCCCAGCTTGGCCTCGGCGCGCAGCGAGTTGCCGTAGTCGAACACCTCCGCGCCGGCGTCGAGGAAACCGACCATCGCCTCGCAGTGCCGCGCCATCGACTCCTGCGCCCGCTTGGTGAAGTCGGCCGGGTCCTTCTCACGGAACGCCACCCAGTCGTCGAACTCGACGCCAGCCGGTAGATACATCAGCGGGTCGTGAGCCGACGTCTGATCGGTGACGATGTCGATCGGCGCGCCCATCCGGAGTAACTCGGGCACCAGCTCGGCGGCGTTGCCGAGCACGCCGATCGACAGCGGCTTCCGCGCGTCCCTCGCCTCGACCGCCAGGTCGACGGCGTGCTGTACCGAGTCGGCCCGCACGTCGAGGTAGCCGTGTTCGATGCGGCGCCTGATGCGGGTGTCGTCGCACTCGACGCAGATGCAGACGCCGTCGTTCATCGTGACCGCCAGCGGCTGCGCGCCACCCATCCCGCCGAGGCCAGCGGTGAGGGTGATCGTTCCCGCCAGCGTCGGCTGGCCATTGTCGAGCCGGCCACCGGCCGCAAGCTTGGCGGCGATGGCGGCGAACGTCTCGTACGTGCCCTGCAAGATGCCCTGGGTGCCGATGTAGATCCACGACCCCGCGGTCATCTGGCCGTACATGGTCAGCCCCAGCACCTCCAGGCGGCGGAACTCCTCCCAGTTGGCCCAGTCACCCACCAGGTTGGAGTTCGCGATCAGCACCCGCGGCGCCCACTCATGGGTGCGCATGACGCCGACCGGCCGCCCGCTTTGCACGAGCAGGGTCTCGTCGCCGTGCAGGTCGGTGAGCGAGGCGATCAAGGCGTCGTACGACGGCCAGTCCCGCGCCGCCTTGCCCGACCCGCCGTACACCACTAGCTGTTCAGGGTGCTCGGCCACCTCGGGGTCGAGGTTGTTCATCAGCATCCGCATCGGCGCCTCGGTCTGCCAGCTCCTGGCGGTCAGCGTCGTGCCGCGCGGGGCCTTGACGGTGCGGAGTCCACTCATGCGCACTTCTCCTTTCCCAGCGAGCTCACCCCAGCGGTTGGACCAGGGCGGTGTTGGCGGCGGCGACGAGTGCACCCGAACGCACCAAGTCGACGGCAACTGCTATCTCCGGCGACAGGTGCCGGTCCGGTCCCGGCCCGGCGACCCGCTCCCGAAGGGCAGCGACGACCGCGCCGGTCGCCGGCGCCGGCTTGAGCGGCTGGCGCAGGTCGAGGCCGCGGGCGGCGGTGAGCACCTCTATCCCGAGCACCTGCGCTAGTCCGTCAATGCTGCGCCGCAGCTTGCGCGCCGACGACCATCCCATGGAGACATGGTCCTCCTGCATCGCGCTGGAGGGAATGGAGTCGACGCTGGCGGGGTTCGCCAGCCGCTTGAGCTCGGAGACCAGCCCGGCTGCGGTGTACTGGGCGATCATGTGACCGCTGTCGACGCCAGGGTCGGCAGCGAGGAACGGCGGCAGGCCGGCGTTGCGGGCGACGTCGAGGAACCTGTCGGTACGTCGCTCCGACATGCTCGCCACGTCGGCGATCGGGATCGCGAGGAAGTCGAGCACGTACGCCAGCGGCGCGCCGTGGAAGTTGCCGTTGCTCTCCACCCGGCCGTCAGCCAAGACAACCGGGTTGTCGATCGCCGATGCCAGCTCCCGCTCGGCCACTGCCGTCGCGTAGTCGACAGCGTCCCGCGCCGCGCCGAGCACCTGCGGTGAGCAGCGCAACGAGTACGCGTCCTGCACGCGGTGACAATCGGGCCCACGGTGACTGGCCACCACCTCTGAGCCGTCCAGCAGCGCGCGCAGGTTCGCCGCCGAGACCGCCTGGCCGGGGTGGGGCCGCAGCTCCTGCAGGTCGGCGGCGAAGACCCGGTCGGTGCCGAGCAGTCCCTCGACCGACATCGCCGCCGCGACGTCGGCGGTCGTGAGCAGCGTGCGCAGGTCCGCGATCGCCAGCACCAGCATGCCGAGCATGCCGTCGGTGCCGTTGATCAGCGCCAGCCCCTCCTTGGCCGCCAGCTGGACCGGGCGCAGTCCCGCAGCGGCGAGCGCGGCGCCGGCTGGACGGCGTACCCCCTCGGCGTCGGACACCTCGCCCTCGCCCGTCAGCGCCAGCGCACAGTGCGCAAGCGGCGCGAGATCACCGGAGCAGCCGAGGCTGCCGTGCTCGTAGACGACCGGCGTGATGCCGTGCGTGATGAGGTCGGCAAGGGCTTGGGCTGTCTCGAGGCGTACGCCGGTGCGTCCCGTCGCGAGCGTCGACAGCCGCAGCAGCATCATCGCCCGCACCACCTCGGCCTCCACCACTGCGCCCGAGCCCGCTGCGTGCGAGCGGATCAACGACTTCTGCAGCTGCGCGCGCATCTCCTCGTGGATGTGCCTGGTCGCCAGCGCCCCGAACCCGGTGGAGATCCCGTACGCCGGGTCGGGTGACTTGGCGAGTTCCTCGACCGCCGCGCGCGAACGCTGAATCGCGTCTTGCGCCCGCTCGCTCAGCTCGACGGCGGCGCCGTGCCGTGCAACATGCACGACCTCGCCGATGCCGAGCGGCGAGACGTCGACGACGACTTGTTGTGCCACAGTCGCCATTTCAGCCCTATCGCGGGGCACTGGGTAGGGCTTGCCGGAAGCAGGCGTCTCGCATGTCAGACAACCTGGCTTTCGCCTGCAGGCACGTCAATCGTCGGCAAGGAGGTGACGCAGGTAACGGTCGGGTGCCTGCAAGTACCGCTTCCAGTGTTGGACGAGCTCGAGCTCCTCCCAGGTGGTCTCGCGCAGTCCCCACTCGCCCACCTCAAGGATCGCGGCGCCGGGCAGCGCGGCGAGCACCGGGGAGTGGGTGGCGCACAGGATCTGCGAGCGTTCGCTGACGAGTCGGTCCAAGACGCCAATCAGCGCGAGTGTCGAGGAAAAGGACAGCGCGGCCTCCGGCTCGTCGAGGCAGTAGAAGCCGGTGGAGTTGAACCGGGCGTCGAGCAGCTCGAGGAAGGACTCGCCATGGCTCATCTCGTGAAATCGGGGGTCGGGAGGGTCAGTTGGGTGGTTCTCGAGGTAGGTGTACCAGCTGTGCATGGTCTCCGCTCGAAGGAAGAATCCCCACCGGCCGCTCCCGATTCCGCGTTGCAGCCGGATGGCGAAGTGCAATGGGGACTCGGTCTCGCGCGTGGAGTGCCGGCCAAAAGCCGATCCGCCCTCCGGTGACAAGCCGTACGCGACAGCGATTGCTTCGACCAGCGTCGACTTGCCCGAGCCGTTCTCACCGACGAGGAAGGTGACACCGGGAGAAAGATCCAGCCCGTCTCGCAACAGCTGAGCGACGGCCGGGATAGTTGCCGGCCATCGACCTGGCGGAAGCCCGGCGCCGGCCTCCGGGACGACACGCACGACCGGCGGCTGGTCGAAGTCCACACGCGGCACCCTACGGCTGACGAGGGCTAGCCTGCCGTCATGCCCGGCTCTCAAGCCCCCGCGGCAACTCGGGCGCTCAGGGTGCTGCGGTTCGTCGCGGCCCAGCCCGAACCGGTGGCTCTCGACCGGATCGCCAAGGCGGTGGGCATGCCGCGCTCATCGGCGTACCACCTGATCAACGCCATGATCGCCGAGGGCTTCATCACCCACGTCGAGGACCAACACCGGTACGCCCTTGGTGTCGCCGCGTTCGAGGTGGGCAGTGGCTATTCGCGGCAGGCCCCGCTGCACCGGCTTGCCCGCCGGCCACTGGCGGACCTCGTCGACGAGCTGGGGGAGTCTGCCCACTTCGCGGTGCTCCACGGCCGCGATGTCTACTACGTGTTGGAGGAGCGGGCCGGTCACCGGCCACCGCTCGTCAGCGGCGTCGGCGTACGCCTGCCAGCGCACCTGACGGCAAGCGGCCGGGCGATGCTCGCCTCGCTGCCCGCCGCTCAGGTTCGCGCGCTGTTCCCCGACGCGGCTGCCTTCGTCGCGCGGCACACCGACGCACCGAGCACCCCGCGCGAGCTGACGGTCCTGCTTGCGCACACGCGCCGACGCGGCTACGCCACAGAGGAAGGCGACGTCACGCCGGGCTTCGCGTCGATCGCCGTACCCGTTCTCGATGCGGCCGGGCACCCGGTCGCTGCGGTTGCGGTGACCTACGAGACGGCTCGCGGTGTGGACGCCGATCACGTCGTACGTCGAGTTCGCCGGACCGCTGACGCCCTCACCCGCCGGCTCGGCGGTTCGCCTCCCGGCACGTCGTAGTGGGCGGTTATTGCCGGTGGGATGCTTGTCACAGCGGCTGCGCAAGCCGCGGCGCGCAGGCGCCGGTTAAGGTCACGATGGATCTGCAGAGCGAGGAGTGACCATGCAGACGTTCGCGATCGTGGTCTCGGTCGTGACCGCGGTCGTCGCCATCGCGTTGTTCGTCCGAGCCATCGCCTACATCGTGGCGGTCGTCAAGACGGGGCAGCCCACCGCTGGCCGGTCCGATAACCCGGGTAGGCGCTGGGCGACGATGCTCACGGAGACCCTCGGCCATACGCGGATGCTGCAGTGGAGCCACGTCGGCATTCTGCACTGGTTCATCTTCGTCGGCTTCGGCTTCTTGTTCTTCACGCTCGTCAACGCCTTCGGGCAGCTCTTCCACGCCGAGTTCGCGCTGCCGGTGATCGGGCACTGGGTGGTCTACCAGTGGGCCACCGAGGTCATCACCTGGCTGATGCTGCTGGCGATTCTCGGTCTCATCGCCATCCGGCTGGTCAACCGGCCACGGGGCGCAAGCGGCCGCTACAGCAGGTTCTCCGGCTCCACCATGTGGCAGGGCTACTTCGTCGAAGCCGTCATCGTCGGCATCGCCTTGTGCATCATCACGCTGCGCGGCGCCGAGTACGCGCTGCAGGGGGACGCCGCCTCCCGGGCGCACTTCCCGCTGACCTTCTTCGTCGGCGAGGCACTGTCCGGTCTCAGCGCCAGCGCGCTGGCGACGCTGATCCACCTCGTGGCAATGGTCAAGATCGTCATCTCGTTCACCTGGATGATCGTAATCTCGCTGAACACCACCATGGGCGTCGCCTGGCACCGCTTCACCGCGTGGCCGAACATCTGGTTCAAGCGGCACGCCGACGGCCGGCCGTCGTTGGGTGCGATGCAGCCGATGCTGGCCGGCGGTGTGCCCATCGACTTCGCGGACATCGAAGAGCTCGACGAGGACACCGCCTTCGGCGTCGGCAAGGTCGAGGACTTCTCGTGGAAGGACATCCTCGACTTCACCTCGTGCACCGAGTGCGGACGCTGCCAGTCGCAGTGCCCCGCCTGGAACACCGAGAAGCCGCTGTCACCGAAGTTGTTCGTGATGAACCTGCGCGACCACGCGCACGCCAAGGCGCCGTACCTGCGGGCCGACGAGAATCAGCGAGGCAGCCTCCCCACGACCGTCGTACAGGAGGCGGAGCGGCCCCTGATCGCCGACGCCGACGCCTACGGAGTCATCGACCCCGACGTGCTCTGGTCGTGTACGTCGTGTGGCGCCTGTGTGCAGCAGTGCCCTGTCGACATCGAGCACGTCGACCACATCATGGACATGCGGCGGTTCCAGGTGCTTGTCGAGTCCAACTTCCCGACCGAGCTCAATCAGCTGTTCCGTGGCCTTGAGAACAAGGGCAACCCCTGGAACATGTCGCCGAACGCGCGGATGGACTGGGCGAAGGACCTGCCGTTCGAGGTCAAGCAGGTCGGCGTCGACGTGGAGAACCTCGACGAGGTCGACTGGCTGTTTTGGGTTGGCTGCGCCGGCGCCTATGAGGACAGGGCCAAGAAGACGACCCGCGCGGTCGCTGAGCTGCTCAACGAGGCAGGCGTGAGCTTCGCTGTGCTGGGTGACGGGGAGACGTGCTCGGGCGACCCTGCCCGCCGGGCGGGCAATGAGTTCGTCTTCCAGCAGCTGGCGATGCAAAACGCCGAGGTGCTCAAGGAGACGGCCGCAAAGAAGGTGGTTTCCACCTGTGCCCACTGCTTCAACACGCTCAAGAACGAGTACACGCAATTCGGCGTCGAGCTCGAGGTCGTGCACCACACGCAGCTGCTGAACCGGCTGGTGCGTGATGGAAGACTAACGCCCCTGCCGCCTGGTGCCGCCTCGGTTGACGGTCACCCGCCCGGTCGCACGATCACCTACCACGACCCCTGCTTCCTCGGCCGGCACAACAAGGTGTACGAGCCGCCGCGCGAGCTGCTGTCGGTGATACCCGGCGCCGCGCTGACGGAGATGCCGCGCAACACCGAGCGGTCGTTCTGCTGCGGCGCCGGTGGTGCCCGCATGTGGATGGAGGAGAAGATCGGCGAGCGCATCAACCTCAACCGCACGCGGGAGGCGGTCGAGACCGGCGCCAACCAGATCGCGGTCGGCTGCCCGTTCTGTCGGGTGATGCTGTCCGACGGGCTGACCGCCCTGCAGGCCGATGGGTCGGCTGGCTCGGACGTGGAGGTTCTCGACGTGGCCCAGATGCTGTTGGCGTCGGTACGGCGTGCGCCGTCTCCCGGGGCGGAAACTCCCGAAACCGCCGGTGAAACCGACCCGATCGAGGCAGTGATGCCAACCGACGCGCCTGTCCACGACCCAGGAACTGCAGACACATCCACCCGACCCGTCACACCTCTTCCGTCACCAGACGACGTCGCCCATCCCGACCGGCCCTAGGACCCACTCGACAAGCCGCTTGTCGAGTTCGCCGCGCTCGCCCAGACGACGTCCCCATCCCGGCCGGCCGTAGCGCGGTCTGGAACGACGCCTCACGTGCCTTCACTATGTGGGGGGCGGCGTTTGTGTCCCCTTTGTCGGGATCCGCCTACCCCTCACCTAGTGAAGATCCTCTGAGGCAGTGAAGATGCCGCCAATAGCTGGATGGAGGCAGTCTTCATCAGGCCGTGGGCGGCTTGGCTCTACGGGCCCGACGTGGACCGGCTGTTGCCAGATGCCATGATGGTGTTGACTTGACGCCCTAATGGTGTCAGAGTGGTGACATGGACATTGCGCCTTTCGTCGAGTCGTTGCGGCACGACCTCCTGCAAGCGGCCGAGGCCGGTGGCCCCGACGTACGCGCTGCTGCCGAACGGCTGTCGCACGCACTGGACCCAGCCGTTCGGCTCACCGTGTTGGACGCGCTGTCGCAGGCCGCCTCCGAGATCACCCATGAGCTGGCCGGCACGTCGGTCGAAGTCCGCCTCAAAGGCCGCGAACCGGTCTTCGTCGTCGCCGGGCAAGCCACCGAGCCGCCCGCAATCCCCGGTTCGCCGCCGGCGATCGACGAGGCGGCCGATGACACCGACTCGGGATTCGACGACGGCGACGAGGTGGTCGCCCGGATCACCCTGCGGCTGCCCGAGTCACTGAAGGCGCGAGCCGAAGAACTCGCTGCCAAGCGCGGCCAGTCCCTCAACACCTGGCTGGTCAACGCGGCCAGGGCGGCCGCGAGCTTCAACATCGACGTCAGTTCTACGCCGTTCGGACCCGGCGCGCCCGGTCGAAACCGCGCATCCAACAAGCGCATCCAGGGCTGGGTGCGATGAGCCAGGAGGTCAGCATGCACACGTTCCATACGCCAAGCCCGGTCCGGTTGCGGGTCGAACTCTGGGAGGGCAGCATCACCGTCGTTGCCGAGCACACCGACACCACCACGGTGGAGATGGAGCCCGAGAACGGCGGCGACACCTCGCCTGCTCAGGAGCTGATCGACAGGACGACCGTCGAACAACGCGGTGACGAGATCGTCGTTCTGCAACCACGCGTGAAGGGCGGTCTGTTCCGGCGGCACCACGGCGTACGCGCGGTGATCCACGTGCCGCTAGGAAGCAGCGCCAAACTCGAGTCGGGGTCTGCCGACATCGAGACCCGTGGCCAGTTGGGCGACGTACGAGCTGCCAGCGGGTCCGGCGACGTCCACCTCGAGCACACGGCCGACGCCGAGGTGCGCACCGGCTCCGGCGACATCACGATCGACACGGTCACCGGGTCCTGCGGCACCAAGTCCGGGTCTGCCGACGTGGTGATCGGTTCAGTCGCCGGCGACGCCAACGTTGTCACCGGATCGGGCGACGTCGAGATCACCTCGGTGAGCGGCACCCTGAATGTCAAGAGCGGGTCAGGCGACGTCTCGGTGACGGCTGGGGGCGACGGCGTCGACGCACTGGCGGGGTCAGGCGACCTGGTGCTGCGGCGGGTGGACCACGGCCGGGTGAAGGCCAAGACGGGGTCGGGCGACATCGCGATCGGAGTGGCGCACGGTACGGCGGCGTATCTCGACATCATGACCATGTCGGGCGACGTCCGGTCGGATCTGAACGGTGCCGACGCGCCGGGTGACGGTGAGCGGTCGGTGGAGATCAACGTCTTGTCGGGAAGCGGCGACGTGGTGCTCCAACGCGCCTGAGCGACCTACCCGCCCGCCGGTCCCGCCGCCGTACGACGGTCACAAGCGGCCCACCAAACGCAGCAAGAACGGTCAAGCGCGCTCCGCCGGCCGGCGCGGGAGCCCCTATCCACCGGCGACGGGCGACGGCGAGGAAGCGGTCGTCCCAGTCCATGGCGCGCGGTAGTATCACGTCCACTCGTCGCGGTGAAGATCGCGACGAGTGTGCGGGTGTAGTTCAATGGCAGAACATCAGCTTCCCAAGCTGACAGTGGGGGTTCGATTCCCCTCACCCGCTCCAGTGTTCCCCGGTCAGAGCCCGCTTTCGTGGTCAACCAGTTGACCGCCAACGATCCCCGGCGTCTCTGGCGTTCGCTGGCGGGTCACCTTGCTGGCGGGTCTGCCGTTACCCGAGCGGGCTGATACTGCAGCGGCCTGGTCACCGCGAGGGCCGCTACCACGGCAAGAGCTGCGGCGGCCAGGACGACCAGTGCCGACCTCACCGGGACTGCCTGCAACAGCAGTCCGCCGCCGAGAGCGCCTAAGGCCACTCCGGCCTGTTCGAGGCCGAACGTCACCCCGAAGACGTCGCTCTGCTGCTCTGGCGGAACTCGTTCGTACTGCACGTCCAGCCACAACGGACCCAGAACGCCGACCGCGAACCCTGAGACGAGGACGACTTGCAGGAGCCACACCGGATGTGGGGCGGCCGCGAGGACCAGATAGCGGGTCGCGCCCGCCGCTAGCACCGCCGCCCAGAGCAGGTGCTGAGTCGGGAGGAGTGCGGTGAGCTTCGGGTAGAGCAGGGATCCGGCGGTCGCGCCGGCTCCGAAGGCGCCGAAGAGACACCCGAGCAGGAGCGAACTGTCGAGGACATCTTGGCCGTAGACGGGCGCCAGCACGCTGGCCCAGCTCGCCTTGAGGACGGCGAGTACGACGACCGCGGGGGTAAGTAAGGCGAGGGCACGGTCGCGGCGCAATACGGCGAAGCCCGCACCTAGGCGCGCCGGCGTCGCGGCTCGAGCGGGCACGACGGCACGCGTGGAGGTGTCCACCGGCAGGAAAGCCTGCACCAACACCGCGGAGGCGAAGAACGTTGCGGCGTCCACGAGCAGCACTGCCGGCGCACCCAAGACGGCGATGAGCAGCCCGCCCAGCGGGGCCCCCGCCGTGGCCGCCACCCGGACGCTGGCGACGTACGGACCGGTGGTCGAGTTGGTAGTCGCCCCGCGTGCTGCGCTGGCGGCCGTCAGCAGCACAAGGCTGGCCGCTGGTGCCGGGGCGCGCAGTGCTCCGTTGACTGCGACCAGCACGAGCAGCTGCCAGAAGGCGATCCCCGCGGTCGCGTGCAGCAGGGGTATCGAGACGACCGCTGCCCCGCTGATGACATCGGACCACACCCGAGTACGCCGAGCCCCGAGGCGCTGCACGACCAGTCCGGCGAAGAAGGAGCACGCCACCAGCGGTAGCGTCTCGCACACCGCAGCCACTCCGGTCAGGAGCGGGTCGCCGGTGGTCTGGTAGACGAACCAAGGCACCGCAAGCAGGCTCATGCTGCCGCCGAGCACGGAAACGACGTTGGCCACCAGCAGGGCGACCAGCGGGCCGCGGCGTCGTACCTCTTGAGAGTCTACGGTGTACACGTGTAGACCGTAGACCATGACGGGTCGCCAGGCACAAATCCTCGACGCCGCCCTGGAGCTCGCCCGCACCCAGGGGCTGGGCGCGGTCTCCATGCGGGCCGTCGCCCAGCGCGTCGGGGTGACCCCGATGGCCCTCTACCGCCACGTGAAGGACAAGGACGCCCTACTGGACGGCTTGGTCGGCCGGCTGCTCGCCGAGGTGAATCTGCCCGAGCCGGGACATCCCTGGCGGGATGCGCTCGGCCTCGTCGCCCACCAGCTGCACGCCCTAGCGCGCCGATACCCCAGCGTCGCACCCCTGCTGCTCACGCGGGTCTATGTCGCCCCCGACGCCGTGCGTGTCGTGGACGCCATGTACGGGCTGCTGACCGACGCCGGAGTACCACCCGAGCAGGTCCCACGCATCGAGCGGCTGCTAAGCACTTTCCTGCTCGGCTACACCGTCTCCGCGGCCAACGACGCGTTCTGGCGCCGCGACGACACCGGCCCTGAAGTCTGGGCCACCGAACTCGACGCGGATCTGGACGACCTCGTCGCGTTGATCGAAAGCATCGCTGTCACCCCGATAGAGGCCAAGTGAGCCTCGGCTGACTCCCCGCCTGCGGACGGCAGCCGGCGGACAGCGATAGGTGCTGGTGCTCCCACGGGGTCGGGCAGTGAGCGGAGATGCTGTTCGGCCGTTAACTGCCAGCGGGCTTGGGGCTGTCGGCCGGTCCGTTGGCGGAGGCGTTCCATCCCTGGTGGGTGACCGTGGCGGTGAGCGGTCGGGACCGCCACTTTCTGGGGTCCCAACGACGAGGGTGCGGAAGACACCGGCGGGAAGGCCCGCGTCGGTCAGCACCTGCTCGATGGCGAGCGCGACCCTGGTCACGCTGGGAGAGTGCTTGAGGGTTCCAGCGTTGCCCGCGGTGAGGGTGGGTGCGACGAAGCGGAAGACCTGCCAGTAGGGGTAGTTCCAAGGCATAATCGCCAGCACCGTGCCCAAGGGCTCGTAACGAACAAAACTGCGCGACCCGGCGGCGACGACCCCCTCATCGGCCAACTGCTGGGGCGAGGTCTCGGCTAGCGGTGCAGCTCGCGGCCGGTTGCGGGGTCGACCGTGATGATCGGGTCAGAAGGCAAGACGAACGATCCTCTCGCGGGTTCGGTTCTTCCCGTACGGACTGCTGGGCCCTCAGTGGTTGAGGGGGTCGTGGGGTGTGATCTCGATCTGCCCCGTACTAACCCGGACCAGCGCGCCCGTCACGTAGGCGGGTTCGCCGGGGTCCTGTCCGAACACCGCGCTGAGGACGGCACGCAACACCGGCGAGTGGGTCACGCACACGAAGAAGCGGCCACGGTGGGGCCCCGGATCGGCGAAGCTCCTTGCGAATCGCTGAATCCGGCGTGCCAAATCGCGGCTGGTCTCGCCAGGCGGGTCATCTTGGGTCAGCCACCAACCGATGCGGTCGGGAGCGCTGAAGAACGCAGTCCACCAGTCGTTCGCCTCGACGTGGTTCGGCGTTATGCCGACTACCTGCTCGGCCAGAGACGCGGCTGAGCTGACCATGTTCACCCGGGTGCCCGCCACGTACATGTCGGGGTTGCGCAGGGCGAAAGCGTCAGTCGGGCCGTCGACACGCTCCGGCTCACCGATTCCTCGAACGATCGCCTCGGCGGTCTCTCGGGTCCGTCTCGTGCCGCCGAACATCACGGAGATCGGAGTGTCAGTGCTGGCGCCGATCCTCTTTCCGCTCCGTTCCGCGTGCACGAGCCCTGCTTCAGTCACGGGGACGTCGCCTCGGTGCGAGGCGACCTCTCCGTGCCGCAGCAGGAGGAGCTGAACCTCAAACATCGATGGTGGTGTAGGTCTTCACCGAGCGCTCCTCGAGGTAGTCGATGACGTAGCCGAACACGTTCTTCTGGAAGTACGGCGTGGCCTTGTGTGCCTCGTAGCCGGCCTCGTCGGTGTACTGCTCGTACAGGAAGAACGTGCGCGGGTCCTCCGGGGATACCTGGGCCTGGTAGAACAGGTTGGCCTCCTCGTCGCGAGAGAGCGGCGTCATCTTCCGGATGACGTCCTCGACCCGCTTCTCCTCCCCTTCCTTGGCCCTCCAGATGGCGGCTACGACAAATGCCATGAGTGTTTCCTCTTCCTGTTGTCGGGTTTGTTCGATGTTGGCGAGTCGTGGGGTCAGTCCGGTCGTGACCCGATGGTGTTGCGGAGAACTCCAATGCCGGAGGCCTCCATCTCGATGGTGTCGCCGGCGTTGAGCCAGCGGTTCAGCTCCATTCCGCTGCCGCCGGTGGCGGTGCCGGAGCCGAAAACCTCGCCTGGGTGCAGCGTGAGCGCCTGGGAGGCGTAGGCAATCATCGACTCGAAGGTGTGGTGCATGCCCTTGGTGTTTGTGCCGCCCCAGCGCTCTCCGTTGATGCGGACCTCCAGGTCGACGTCGTGGGGGTCGACCTCGTCGGCGGTCACAATGCATGGGCCGAGGACGTTGGAACCGTCCCAGTCCTTGGCCTTCGCTGGCCCCATTCCGACGGGCAGTTCGCGCACCTGGAGGTCACGAGCGGTCATGTCGTTCCAGATCGTGTAGCCAAAGACGTGATCGATGGCGTTAGCTTCGGTGATGTTCTTGCCCGGTCGTCCGATGACGGCGGCGAGCTCAAGCTCGTGGTCGAGCTTCTGCGTGTAGGCAGGCCAGGGAATCTCCTCGTCTGGCCCGATCACGGTGTCCGGCAGGCCCTTGTAGTGGGCCGGCACCTGGTACCACTCCTCGGGTATCTCCTTGCCGAGGCTCGGAAAGACGTTGAGCAGGTGCCCCTCGAAGGCGAGGAAGTCGCGGATGGTGCGGGGCCGCAGCGGGGCACGCAGCACCGCGTTAGCGACGCTTCCGGTAGTTCCGATCGGCGTCCCTGCTTCGATGAAGGCGATCATGTCGCCGTCGAAGCCGGCGTCGACGACGACGTCGCCGTCGAGATACCCGACTCGGCGGCCGTTCGAAGCCGGGGCTTCGTAGGTCACGAACTTCACGTGGCGACATCCTTCACTGCGTCGATGATCTTCAGATGTGAGCCTTAGTTCGGTGTGACTACAGCGTTGTCACGGGTCGCGACTGCAGCATGTAGAGGCCCGTGGAGTCGTAGGCCCACTCGATGTCCTGGGGACAACCGTTAAGGTCCGCGAGGTGAAGGCCCATCTTCACCAGCTCAGCTAACTCGGATGCGGAGAGAACCTGTTCGTCAACGACCCGCGCCTTCTTCACTGTTCCCTTTCGGTCCACCGTGTAGTAATCGGGCGTGACCTCACCGGAGACGACGTGCTCTCCGATGCCGCGGACGGCTTCGACGACGATGCGGTCCTTGCGGTTGTTCACGGGATCCACCGTGAACATGACGCCGGCCTTGTCAGCGTGGACCATCTGTTGGACGACGACGGCCATCTGGATGTCGTCCAGGTCTCCCTTGTGCTCGCGGTAGAACAGGGCGCGTTCGGAGAAGAAAGAGAGCCAGCACTCAACGACCTTTTCCAGGACTTCGTCGAACGTCTCGACGAACAGGTAGGTCTCCTGCTGGCCGGCGTAGGAGGCGTCGTGGCTGTCCTCGGCGCAAGCCGAGGACCGCACCGCGACCGAGGCGCCCTGGGGCAGCCGCTCGTAGGCAGCCTTGATCAGTTCTCGTGGCGGCTCGGTCTGCGCGACGACGGCGCGGGCGCCGTCCAGATCCTCTGCCTTGAGGCAGCCCAGGAGCTTCTCACCGTTCACGGCCTCGGCGAACGCGGGCGAGGTGACCGCGAAGCCTGGCGGTACGGGGAGTCCGTTCTGGGTCATCGACGCCAGACTCGCTCCCTTGCCTCCAGCCAGCGCGACCTCGCGGCATCGCTCGTCGGTGAAGTCGAGCACGAATGGCTTTTCAGGCATGGACAGCTCCTCCCAAACAGGGTGCCTCCGAAGTGCTGGATGTGCTCGCGACACGACCTTCGGGGTCACGCCAGCGTCGTCTTGGCGCAGCGCGTCGACGATCGGGGCGCAGCTCGAGGACCGGTCGGGTCAGTAGGTGCCCTCGAGGACGCGCGGGGAATGAACGTCCTGATCTCCCGCATCACTCTGCGCGGAAGGGTCACACAAGCACCTGAACCAGACCGGTCGTGCCGTTGACGCGGATCTTGTCGCCCGTCTTGATCTTGCGGGTTGCATCGGAGGTACCCACCACGGCCGGAATGCCGAACTCGCGAGAGACCACCGCGGGGTGTGACGCCATGCCGCCGGCGTCGGTAACGAGACCCCCGATCCTGGTGAACAGCACGACCCAGGACGGGCTCGTCATGCGGCAGATGATGATCTCGTCGCGCTCCACCTGGCTGAACTGCTCGGGGGACAGAACGACGCGAGCGGTCCCCTCGATGACGCCCTTCGATGCGCCAAGGCCTTGGATCTCGCCCTCCACCTCCGACGGCTTGCGGTACACCTTCTCCGGGAACGCCCACAGCGCCAGGTATGGGAACGCCAGGTTCTCCTCAGTTGCGGTGCCGACCCAGTCACGAGGGCGCAGCTCGTAGGCATCCTCGCGCTGGTCGCGACGGTCGCCCACCAGTTCCTCGGCGTCGAAGCCATTGCTGCCGGCCATGAGGGTACGCAGCTCGTTGTATCGCAGATACATGACGTCCTCGGGGTCGCCGAGCTTGCCGTCGGCGACAAGCTTCTTGCCGATCGCGATCAGGACGAGCCGGACCCGGGCGTTGGTGCCCTGGTCGATGTAGAAGTGGTGGTCGGGCGTCAGCGGGTTCATCCGGAGGCTGAGGTCGAGCGCACTCTGCAGACGCTTTCGCCCCTCGCCCTCGACTCCTTCCATGACCTCCGCCTTGGCGGCCTCGAGGTCCTCGGCCACAGCAGCGATCTCGGCCGGGTAGTCGTAGTCAGCCTCGAGGTAACCACGGATCGCCTCCAGCACGGGGGCGGGGTCCTCTCGCCAGGTCTTGAACGAGAACTCGTGGGCGTACATGGACTTGAACCCGAAGACCTGCTGGTAGGACTCGACGTCCTTCTCCAGGAAAGACCGCCCCTCGGGGGTCGACTCGAGTGCCTGCCGGATCTCGGGTGCCGTGGCCCTCGCAAACGCCTCGGCGACAGGTCCTCCAGCGGCCTTAACCTGCTCCTTGAACGTCCAGAGCTCCTCGATGGAGTCCCAGTTACGGTTCTCCAGAGAGCTCTGCAGCCGCCCCATCAGGTCGCTGTGGTCGCCCTGGCCCTTCACCTCCGCGATGATCGAGTTGAGGTTCATGGTGGACGAGAACTGGGCGAAGTTCAGCACCCAGTGGATCTGCCAGTGGCGATCGTGCATGTCGATCGCGTCCTCGAGCAGGATCGCGAGCTCCACGAGGCTCGCCGAATCATAGTCGTAGGCGTCGAAGCGCTCGAAGTTGCGCGTCATCTCGGGCACCAGGCGGTCACGCCACCAATGGAGGAAGTTCTCCGCGTAGTACGGCAGAGTCCAGCCGAGGTAGCCTCCGATCTCCGCGGCGTATTCGTCGTTGTCCGGGACGCGGGGCACGTAGCGGGCGCCGTACTCCGTCGTCTCGGCGGAGAGGCCGGGCTGCGCAGGGATGGCAGCGGTGTAAACGTAGCCGTTGACGATCTTGTGGATCCAGTCGGAGGCAAACGGCGTTCCGAATCGCCGGAACATGTAGTCGCACTTGAGCCACCAGCCGCCGATGTCGGCATACATCGGCGAAACCGGGTTCGGGATGTGCAGGTCGTCGTGGACCCACAGCAGTTCCTTCTGCCCATCCTCCCAATTGACGGGGAACTTCTCGTCCCCGAAGAAGGTGGCAACGGTCTCGGTCATGAGCCCCTCCTGGTCTGTGGCATCAGCTTCGTGACGACGACCACCGCGCTAGATTATCGATAATCTAGATTGACGGCTAACACCCGTCAACCCCTCGACAGAACCGGCATCCGCTCGGATGATCCGTTCCCTGATCCCTCAACACCGTCCGGCATCGCCGCGGAAGGGCGATACGAAGGCCGTCGCGAGGACCCACGGCTTGGGGGTCGAATCCCCGGGCCGCAGGTGCGCATCACCGGTGAGCTCAACTCACCACTCGCAGGTGTTCGGCGGATCTTCCGGGTCACACTCCGCTTCGGTGGCGATAGCGTCGACTACCTCCAGCGCGCGGTCGGCGTCGAGCTCCACCGGGTCTCCGGGGCTGCCATCATCGTTGAACGGCGTGTAGGCCTGGACGATCTGGTTCACACCACCCTCGGTGTACTCGCCGGAGCCGGTGATGCCGTCGTAGTCAATCTCCTCACCAGCCCGAATGAGCTTGAGGCAATCTGCGTACGTGTAGCAGACCTCGCCAGGAGCCTCGCCGACCTCGTGCATGGCCGGTGCCCAGTCACTGGCCTTGTAGGAACCGCCTGCCTCGACCGCGAGCGCGGTCTGCACCATCAGGTCATAGGTGGAGTAGTGATATGCATCGGTCGGCGGGCCGAACTTGTCGGCGTAGCCGGGTGTGCTCTTCCACAACTCGGAGAAAAAGTCCCAAGCGGGCGAGTCGTCGTTGTAGGAGAAGGCCGCAAAGCCGACCCCTTTCTGAGCACGAAGCGGTTCAGTGCCCAACGTCTTGATGAATTCGGGCTGGACCCAGCCGGTCTCACCTATCCACTCCAGGGAGATTCCGGCCTCGGTGGCCTGCTTGATCAGCGTGGCCGATTCGACGGAGCCAGCCTGAACGATGACCGCGTCGGGCTTCAGGTCCGCGATTCGCTGAGCCTCTGCCACGTAGGAGGGTTGTTCGGCGCCAGCATCGATGCGTTCGAGGACCTCGAGACCGAGGTAGTCGGCAGTCCGCTCAGCCGCGTCCGCTGCGAGCTGGAACCCCTCGACGTTGGTAGCGAAGATGACCACCGACTCGGCTCCGATCTGCTCCGCGTACAGGGCGCCGGTCATGCCGAGTGTCTCGTCCAGCCCC
Source organism: Nocardioidaceae bacterium (assembly GCA_030447865.1). Taxonomy (GTDB): domain Bacteria; phylum Actinomycetota; class Actinomycetes; order Propionibacteriales; family Nocardioidaceae; genus JAUJOE01. The sequence continues at coordinate 827,012 of JAUJOD010000001.1, read as the reverse complement.
TGGGCGCGGAAGATCGGTTCGGCGGCCTTCCCTCCTAGGTTTCCGGGGATCGCACCACCGTGAACGGTGGGGCCCAATGGACTGTCCTGCTCCTCCCAGCGCTGCATCATCAAATCGCGATACGTTCGGTAGCCGTGCGCGATGCTGACGAGGATCTCCGCATTGTGGCGATCCATGCAGGTGCGGGCAGCCTGCGCCTCGCCCACGGTGCCGAGGTCTTCGTGGAACAGCTTCCAGGACCGGCCGAGCGGCGGATCCTCGTTGATGACCTCCTCGACCGGGAACACAACATCCGCCGTCAGGGACTCGCCGTAGGCGCCGAACTCGCCGGTGTAGTAGGCCAGCTCGCAGACCGCCACGTCACCGGTCGCTTCTTCTCCGCTTTGATTGGCGCTGGTCGTGCAACCACTGGCCAGCAAGGTGGTGGCGAACAGCGCAGCGAGGGCGCGTCTCACCGGGGCTGAACGGTTCATCGGGGTGTTCCTCTCATCGTGGATGTTCCTCTCTCGTGCCAGTACCTGGCGGGGTCAGATCTGGTAGGCATGCTTCAGGCGCTCAGTGGTGAGCTCGGATGCGGCCATCGCGGCTGACGCACGGCCGAGGCTGAGCACCATCACGCGGTCGGCGACCCCGAGTGCCTGCGTAGCGTTCTGCTCCGCCACGACGATCGCTACTTGACGTTCGAAGCGGATCCGGCGGATGGCCTCGAAGAACGTGCTGACGTACAGAGGCGACAACCCAGCGGTCGGTTCGTCGAGGAGAAGGAGTGTGGTCTCCTGCATTAGGGCTCGGCCACAGGCGACCATGCGTGACTCGCCACCGCTGAGAGTGCCAGCGCGAAGGTTCAACTTGCGCTTGAGGTCCGGAAAGAACGTGAAGACCTCTTCGACTCGCTCTTGGAGCGAGCGATTACCGAACATGCCGCCAACTCGCAGGTTGTCCATGACGGTGAGGTCAGGGAAGACGCCCCGCTCCTGCGGGACGTACCCTACGCCGAGACCGGCGCTCTGGTGGGCCCTCAGTCCGCTGGTGTCTGTGCCACGGAATGTCACGGTCCCAGCCATCAGGGGATTGAGCCGCGCCAGGGTCGCCAGGAGGGTCGTCTTTCCGGCGCCGTTGGCACCGAGGATTGCAAAAACCTCCTCGCCGACCGTGAAGTCGACCCCGTCGAGGACCGCGATCCCGTCATAGCCGGTCCTCAGTCCGCTGACCTCGAGCACGTTCGCCGTCTCAGACATGGCCCTGCCCCAAGTAGCTCTCGACGACGGTCTTGTGTTCGCGAATGTCTGACGGTTCGCCCCGGAGCAGTACTCGGCCCTCCGCCATGAAGGTCACCTGGGCGCAGAGCCTCCAGATCACGGCGAGGTCGTGCTCGATGATGACCACGGTGGTGCCGTCAGCGGCCAGCTTCTCCACAGCGTCCATGACCTTCCGGGTCACCTCTCCAGGCAGTCCCGCCGTCGGCTCGTCAAGGAGTAGGACTGCGGGTCTGAGCAGGAGACACCGGATGATGTCAACGAGCTTCTTCTCCCCCGCCGAGAGCGCCACCCGGCGCGAATCTTCGAGACCGAAGTCATCAAGCTGGCGCTCGATGGCGGCGCGGTGCTCGTCGTACGTCGCTCGTTCGCCTGCCAGGTGGAGGGGATGCTCGCGTCGCGCCGGAGTGACCGAGAGCAGCAGCGAGTCGAGGATCGTTAGACCCTCGAAGTCGGTGATCACCTGATTGCTCTTGACGACTCCGCTCTGCGCGATCTTGTGTGCCGGAAGTCGGGAGAGTTCGATCTCGCGCCTTCCTTCGCGTTCGAGACGGATCTTCCCGGAGTCGACCTTGAGAGAGCCCATGATCAGCCGCATGAGGGTTGTCTTGCCCGCGCCATTGGGACCGATGAGCCCCTCGATGGGATGGTCGCCAAGGGTGAGACTGTCGACGTCAACCACCGTGCGGCCCGAGAAACTCTTCGAAACGTCGGTGACGGTTAGCCGGGCACGGGGCATGGTCCGATGTGGCAGATCGGCTCGGACGGCCGTGCCGGATTCAGCCACCATGGATCCTCTTCATGAGTCGGTCGCGCCGCATGTGGCCCAGGAGCCCCAGCGGCCGGAAGACGAGGACGAGGATCAGTGCGACGCCGAACAGGACCTCACGCATCAGGGGGATGGTCTGGGTGTACCACTCGGCTGGCAGGGGGAGGTAGGACTGGATGACGATGTCGAAGAACCCGACGGTCAACAACACTCCGACAACCGCTCCGAGGACGCGCACCGATCCCCCAACCACGAGGCCGACGACAGTGGCCAAGGTCACTTCTATGCCGAGACTGGACACCTCGAGGAACCGCACCATCACGCCGTACATGACGCCGAGAAGGCCCATCAATGCGGATGTGATGGTGAACAGCCCGAGCTTGGTGCGCGTTACGGGCTTGCCGAGACTTCTGGCGAGGGGCTCGTTGCTTCCGATGGCGATGAGCAGTCGACCATAGGGCGCTCTGTGGACGAGCCAGACATAGGCAAGGATGCCGGCCACCAGCGCGACCAGCACGAGAAGCCAGATCAGCTCGTTGACGGCAACGTCACCAGAGTCATAGGGAAAGCGCAGGCCCCCCATGCCGCGGGCGCCGCCGGTCAGTCCCTGTTCCGTCGTTGCGAGGATCGCGACGGCCGTCGCGAATCCCAGGGTGCCGACCAGTACGCCGTCGACGTCTAGATCCGCAATCAGCCAACCGATCAGGAGGCCGCACAGACCGGCAGCCGCAGTTGCCAGCACTGCGCAGACCACGAACTGGATCGGGTCCTCAAAAGGCCAGTCCACCCGCACGTAGAGAACACCGAAGGTGTAGAGGCCGACGCCCCAGAAACCGACAACTCCGAAGTTGGCGATTCGGGTGAGACCGAGCTGCAGGTGAAGCAAGAGCGCCAGCCCGATCAGCATGACAACGTTAAAGAGGCCAGTGATGAGGAAGGTGTCGAGAACCATGGCGTCAGACCTTCGTGCTTTCAGTGAGCCGGCGACCGCGCACCTTGAGGACCACCAGGAAGGCAGCCGTGAGTGCCAATTCTGCGTAGAGGACCTTGCCGAGGGTGAGCGTCATGAAGGCGAGGGCGATGCCGGTGCCGACCCCGACGGCCATGACGCCGTTGATGCCCCAGATCCCTCCGACAAGGACGACGAGAAGGATGAAGAGGAAGGCGCGCTCCCCCAATAGCGGGCTGACCGAGGAACCGACCCCGTAGAAGGCGCCGGCCATGCCGCCCGCCAGTCCAGCGAGGAACCAGATCAGCACCGTCACGGCGAATGGGCGGATCCCGCTGACCTGAGCGAGCGCTTCGTCTCCCGCCAACGCGCGGACCATCAGGCCGTAGCGCGATCGCTGGATGAAGAGGTAGAGACCAACCGCAAGGATCACCACGCTGAGCAGCGCGACCAGGCGGAACGACGCAACACCGACTCCGAAGATGTTGACGCTGTCAGGCGGAGGCACGTCGAAGAACCGCACCGGCGTGCCGAAGATGAATTGGAGGCCGTAGCGCAGGGCGATCGAGAGCCCGAACGAGATGATGATGAGCTCCAGTGTTCCGACGCCGCGCAGCTTCGCGGGGCGGAAGATCAGCAGGTAAGTCGCCACGCTCAGGAGCCCAGCCAACACTCCTGCAGGGATCAGGACAACATAAAAGCCGAGCCCGTAGTTCGTGTTGAGGTGCATGGCGAAGTAGGCACCCAGGGTGATCGTTTCCGCATAGGCCACATTGATGAGTCCGGTCAGGCGGTACAGCAGCGCAAAACCGGTGGCGGCCAACACGAGCGGCGCATGCTCGGTGAGTCCGATGACGACGGAGGGAACGATCGCGGACAGGTTGCCGGTCAGCCAGACCGCCGCGAGAATAACGGCGGCAATGACCATGGGCGTGCCTGCGCGGCGAATGCTGCGTTTCTGCGACTTCTCCACGGAGGTTGGCGCATCCGGCTCGACCACGGCCTGATCTGTTGCGCGGCCGCTCATGCGGTCCAGCCCGGCGCGGTGCACGCGAGGAGACTCGCGGTGCTGCGCTTGGGCGAGTGCGTCGCTCCCATGTGACCACCAATCTCCAAGTCGTTCCGAACTCTTGGGGCGGATTCAGTCGAGTTTCGATTATCGATGAATGTAACCTGCGCCACATTGAGCGTCAAGGCCCTCAAGTACAGCCGGGCCGCAGCGACCTACCTGCCCCCAGCCACTCGTTCGTCCCACCTGCCGACCTGCCCTGCCGGGGATTCGCACCGCAGCTCGTCGCCGCTTCGGGTGCTTTCCGGGAGCGCGCACCCATGCACTCGGCGGTGTTCCGTGTCCCCCAGTGTTGACAGAGACGCATCGAGAATCGATTGTAGGGTGTTGAGCCGAACGCCAGCGAGATCGTGATTGCTTCGGCGCGATGAACCCACGCTCGAGTTCTCTACTACGGAGGTCCTGTGCAGCGCGTCACACCCCATGTCTTCACATCGACCGAAATGCGTGGTTGCAACCCCAGTTACGTTGTGACCTCGGCCGGCGTCGTAGTCATTGACACGCCGCAGTTGCCCACCAAGGCGCTTGAGATGCGCAAGCAGGCCGAGGCCGAGGGCCCGATCCGGTTCGTGATCAACACCGAGCACCACGTCGATCACATATTCGGCAACTACTTCTTCAAGGGCGCTGGCGACGTCGCCCACCATCAGGGTGTCGCCGACAACTTCATGGTCCCGACACCCGATCTTGACCCGTTCGCTTACGCCCTCGAGGCCATACCCACTGACGACCCTGACGCCGCGGCGATCATGCCGGACCGGGACACCTACTACGAGGACCCCAACCGCGGCGATCTCGTCTTCACCGGTGACCTGGAGATCAGGGTCGGCGAGAAGAGCTTTCACCTCATCCACACGCCCGGCCACACCCCCGGGCAAATCGCGGTCTACGTCCCCGACGAAGGGGTCGTCTTCACCGGCGACACGGTGTTCTCCAGGTGTCAGACATGGCTGATGACCTCGGACGTCGACCAGTGGCTCGGCGCTCTCGACCTGATCGGCAGCCTCGACGTCGACACCGTGGTCCCCGGCCACGGGCCAGTGACCACCCCGACGTATCTGGCCACCCAACGCGCGGTGCTTCTGGAGTGGACCAGCGCCGTCGCCGAGGCGGTGGCCAAGGGCTGGTCGCGCGAGGAGACAGTCGCCCGCGTGGACTTCCGCGACAAGTTCGGTCCGGTGGACGTCGGCCAGGGCTACATGATGGACCACATCCAGACGCTCAACGCCGCGTCGTTGTGGGACAAGTTCAACGCCAAGCGGTCCCCTGTCCGCTGACCCGGCACCGCTCACTTCGACCGGAGGCTTTTCATCGTCATGACACTGTCCAGCACCAACGAACTGCAGCGCTTTAGGCTTGACGACCGCGTCGCCGTGGTCGCGGGCGGCTCCGGCGGCGTCGGCGTCCGGACCTGCTGTGCGTTGGCCGCCGTCGGCGCCAAGGTTGCCATCATCGGCCGGTCCGAGGAGCGGCTCGCCGACGCACGCAAGGCCGTTGAGAACGTCGGCGGCCAAGCGCTCGCCATCGCCGGCGACATGGCGCAAAAGACCGCCGCCGACGACGCCGTGCAGCAGATACTCGAGACCTTTGGCCGCGTCGACGTCCTGGTCAACGGCATCGGCGGGGGCGCCGGAACCGCGCTTCACGCCGCCGAGGAGTACCCACCGGCGGAGTGGAACCGGATCCTCGACCTGAACCTGACGACGGCGCTGCTGGTCTCACAGGCCGCCGCCCGCGAGATGATCGCCGGCGGTCGGGGCGGTTCCATCCTCAACATCAGTTCAGTGCGCGGCCAGCTCGGCATCGACGCCGGCTACTCCGCCTATGTGGCGGCCAAGGGTGCCTTGGATGCCCTCACCCGGCAGCACGCCACCGAGTGGGCCAAGCACGGTATCCGGGTCAACGCCCTCTCGCCGACGTTCGTGCGCACCGAGCAGGCGGCAACGTTGCTGGCCGCCCCCGGGTTCTACGAGAACCTGGTCAGCCGCATCCCGCTACGTCGGATCGCCGAGACCGACGACCTCGTGGGGGCTCTCCTGTTCTTCTGCTCCGATGTCTCGTCGTTCGTGACCGGCCAGATCCTCACGCTGGACGGCGGCCTCACGGCCACCCAGTGAGGACCACCCAGTGAACCACGCAGCCACCTGCGCCGTCGTCCGCGAGCCGGGCGGCCTCTTCCATCTAGAGAAAGTCGAGCTCTCCGGGCCGCGGCCGGACGAGGTGCTCGTGGAGGTCGTGGCCGCTGGCATGTGCCACACCGACCTGCTGGTGCGCGACTCTCGGCCGGACTCCCTCCCAGCGGTCCTCGGGCACGAGGGCGCAGGCATAGTGCGGAAGACGGGGAGCGCGGTCCGCAGCGTCACGATCGGCGACAAGGTGGTGCTCAGCTTCCCGTCTTGCGGCCAGTGCCGCCGCTGCCTCACCGGTCGCTCGGCGTACTGCGACTCCATCGCGGAGCTGAAATTTGGCTGCTGCCGTGCCGACGGTTCGGTCGCCACGACCGATATGCTCGGCCGTCCGGTCGGGGATCACTTTTTCGGCCAGTCGTCGTTCGGAACCGTCTGCGTCGCCAACGCCCGCAGCGTGGTGAAGGTCCCGGACGATGTCGATCTACGTGTCGCCGGGCCGCTGGCCTGCGGCGTGCAGACCGGTGCGGGCGCCGTCCTCGACGTCCTCCGCGTGAGCCCCGGCTCGTCGGTGGCCGTATTCGGGACCGGGTCCGTGGGACTCTGCGCGGTCATGGCGGCCCGGCTGTGCGGCGCGACAACGATCGTCGCCGTCAACCGCCGCGCCTCCCGGCTCGAACTGGCGGCGGAGTTCGGCGCCACCCATCTGGTCTCCCCCACGCAGGACAACCCGGTCGAGGCGATCAGGGACGCAACCGGCGGCCGAGGGGTCGAGTTCGCCCTCGAGACCACCGGCGTCCCAGAAGTTTTCACCCAAGCAGTGCGGTCGCTGGACTCGCTCGGCACCTGCGCGTACGTCGGCACCGCACCGCCCGGCGTTCCAGGCGGCATCTTGATGCTCGAGGCCATGATGAAGGGGCTGACCGTCCGCGGTGTACTGCAGGGCGACAGCACCCCGAGCCAGATGATCCCCCGCCTGCTCGCGCTACACCAGCGCGGTCTGCTCCCGTTTGACCGACTGCTCACGCATTACCGGCTGGACGAGATCAACCAAGCTGCCGCCGACTGCATCAGCGGGGACGTCGTCAAGCCGGTCCTCCTCATGAACAGCGAGGTGGCGTGACGACGCCGGCTCGGTGCATGGCCGCCGCCCGTCGAACGCGGGGGCTACACCCCGAGCTCACTTCGCCGGATCGGGCAGCAGCACGTCGCGGACGACGCTGTCGAGATCGGCGCAGGCGCCGAGAAACTGCCGAAGCGTGCGCCGCGTGGCCCCAAAGCCCTCGAACTCGTCGAGCGTCATCCCGTCGGATTCGTAGGCTCGCCGGAACTCAAGGAAGCTCTCGTGTAGACCGCCCAAGACCGCGTCGGGCACTGGCTCATCGATCCGCGGTAGCGGCTCGATGCCGCTGGCGTTGAGCCGTTCCTGCCACTCGAACGGCGGGGAGATGACGACGTCGCCGCCGACCAGCTGGCTCCAGTGCATGTGGTTCCGGAACGCCGCCGACAGCAGGCGGGTGCGGAAACCGCGGTCGCGGAAGATTCGGTAGGCATGCTTGAACACGGCGACACCGGCCCATTCGAGGATCCCCGGGTCCACGGTGACTCCGTCCCGCGTTGCGACCGTCTTCAGCCAGTCGTCGAGCCGGCCGACCATGATCGTGCAGACCGGCCCCATCCCGGCGACGTCAAGGCCCTCGAGCTCCCGTCGCTCCAGCCCCCGCTCGATCGCCTCGGCGACGGCGACCGCCTGAGGCACGGTGAAGGACACCGTCGCATTGATGCTCACCCCGCGGTAGGTGGCCTCTTCTGTTGCCCGGATGCCGACCTCCGTGGCAGGGATCTTCACGATGATGTTGGGCGCGAGAGCATCGAAATGCACCGCCTGGTCGACCAGCGCCTCGGCGTCACGGTAGAGCCGCGGATCGGTCTGCACCGACAGGCGGCCGTTGCGGCCGGCGTGCTCGGCGAAAGCGTCAGCGAGCAGTCCCGCCGCGTCGACCGAGAGCTCCTCGATCATCGCCCATCCGATCTCCGACTCCGACGCGGTCTGGTGTTCGTCGGCGTATCCACGGATCCGCCGCTGCCACCGCGGCAGATCGCTTTGCAGCGCGGACAATGCGATGACCGGATTGCAGGTCGCCCCCACCGCCCCCCAGCCGATCGCGGCGCAGAGCTCCCCAGGCGCTGCTGAGTCGTTCCACAGCCGGGTCGGGGTCTCCTGCGTCATGCGCAGCAGCGGAGGCACGGGCGGGTGGGCCTCCGTGTCTGCGTGCATCGCCTCGTTGGTCACCAGGTTGCTCATCTGTGCTCCCTTACTTGGCTGTCAACACGGAACGCGAACCCGGCGCGCCGCCGACTTCACGACCCTGTCGACGTCGCCAGCCTCCGCAAGGAGGACCTCGGCCTGTTGCACGCCTGTAGCGGGGTTGAATACTGGCGCCCTGCGGAACTTGGCCCGCGGTGGCCGAATCAAGGACGTCGGGGGCTTCGGCCAGCGAGCCTGGTCGGACGTAGTGAACAGTCTCATGGTGTCCGGGATGCCGGCGGCCCGGCTGCCTGCTGCTCGACGACCTCGGCAAGGTGGCCGGCGAGCCAGTCGCGTATCTCTTCGAAGTGGCTCTCGATCGCGTGGACGACACCGTCGGTGTCGCGCACGCGGATCGCGTCGAGGATCGGGTCGTGCAGCCCCGCGATCCATTGCGGGTCGGAGCCAGGGCCCACGAGGGTGATGTACGTGCGCGACAAAGGCTCCAGCGACCGCCACACGCGGAGCAACGTCCGATTCCCAGCCAGTTGCATGATGCGCTCGTGCAGGCCGGCGTCCACGATAGCGAGCGCTCGGCCGTCGCAAGAGTCCGCGGCGTGCTGCATCTGCTCGCCGATCGCCAGCAGTCCGGCGATGTCGTCATCGGTCAGCCGAGCCATCGCCAGGCGGGCGCCCAGCACCTCGATCGTCGAGCGAACGACGTACGCCTCGAGCAACTCCGCTGGCTCGAGCCGGCGCACGCGGGCCCCACGGAACGGGGCGATCTCGACGATGCCGAGGGCCTCCAAGCCGCGCAACGCCTCTCGCACAGGCGCCTGGCTGGTTCCCAGTTCCTTAGCCACCGCGGTTTCAACGATCCGCGAGTCAGGCGGGTAGGAGCCGTTCAGTATCGCCTCGAGCAGCCACTCCTTCACCTGGTCGGCAAGCACGCTGCGGGTCAGCAGGTCGGAGCCGGACATGGGCACCCTCCAAGCGCTTCGTCGAGTAGAGCGACCGCCTGCGCTCCACTCCCCATGATCACCTAACCCCCCGCCAGGCTCGGGCCGCACCCTCAAACCTATCTGACAAAGTTATCCTCGATAATCGATGAGCCGATCATATGCGCGCTCTAAGGCCGGCGTCAAGGAGCGGCTCGACCGTTGCTCCCACGAGTGGGAGGGCCTGTGATCAGGCATTGGTCCCCGGTCGAACCTGAAGTGACGTCCGGGCATCGACCACCGAGGTCACCGCCGTCGTGGCGAGGGTCGCTACCTCGAGCTGCCCGAGCACTCTAGGAGCCGGAACTTGCCGCTTCAGCCGGCGCCATCGGCATCCTCGGTCGCCAGGCCTCCAGGCTCGTAATGATCGGGGAACAGGGCGCTCACCTTCAGCTGGTGTTCGCGTGCGCGCTTCGCCGCCAGGGACGCGTCTCGCCTTTCGAGCGCTTCAAGGATCAGCTTGTGGTCACCGATGATCGACTTGATGTCCGCCGTCGGAAGCGTCAACGTGATGAAGGTGCGAGCGAAAGGCTCCAGCTGGTCGAACACGTGTTGAATGGCCTGGTTGGCGGAGGTCGAGGCGATGAGCCGGTGGAAGCGAGCATCGGCCTGCGTCATAGCCACGTGGTTGCCGTGGGCTTGATGACGTTCCATTTCGGCGTAGGCCTGGCGCAACTGACCAAGCACACCCTCGTCCAGACGCGGTGACGCCAAGGAGGCCGCGAGCGCATCGATCTCGGAACGGACGAGACTGATGTCGGCCAGCTCTTTGCTGGTTGGCAGGCGGACACGTGCTCCGCGTCGGGAATGGATCGTCACGATCCCGATCGCGGCGAGGTCTCTGAGCGCTTCACGGACAGGCGACTGGCTCGTGCCCAGCTCCTTGGAGACCTGGAGCTCGATGATCCGCTCGCCCGGCTGGTAGTAGCCATGCATGATCCTGTCGAGCAGGAGCTTCTTCACGGAGGTCGACAGCAGTTCACCGCCGATAACCGACTGGGTGCCCTGCCCGTCGCTCAACGTGTCCCTCTTGAGACGTCCTCCATGGGACTGGATGGTCTCACGTTGTTCATCCTGCCGCCTGCTTCACTTGACCGAACGGAGCGCAAGTCGCCGACGAGCCTCGGACGGGGTAGCGACATCGCGGTAAAGGATCTCCGCCGCCGATCTGATGCGCTCGACCTGGACCCGGCTCGACTCAGCAAGTCTGCTCGGTCCGTCCCACAGTGAGTCCTCGAGCCCAACCCGCGCATTTGCGCCCAGGGCCAGGGCAATTGTGCCCACCCGGATCTGCGCCGCGCCGGCACCGAGAGTTGACCACTCGAATTGGTCACCGAAGAGGCGAATGGCCGTACGGCGAAGGTGCAACAGGTCTTCGACGTCAGCTCCGATGCCGCCGAGTAGGCCGACGACGCTCTGGATGAACAACGGTGGCTTGACCAAGCCGCGCTCGAGGAAGTGCGCCAAGTTGTACAGGTGTGCCGTGTCGTAGCACTCGAACTCGAATCGGGTGCCCTGGTCGCCGCAAGTCCTCAGGATCCGCTCGATGTCTGCGAACGTGTTCTTGAAGACGAGGTCCCTGTTGCCCAGGTGCTGCCTCTCCCAGTCGTACTTCAGGTCGGTGAACCGATCCAGCATGGGGAACAGGCCCATGTTCATGGTTCCCATGTTCAGTGAGGCGAGTTCGGGCGCTAGGTCCATCGCCGGGCCGATGCGCTCCTCCACCGTCATGTGCGGGCTGCCGCCCGTAGTGACGTTGATGACCACATCGGACTTGCTCTGGATCTCTGCGAGCAGCTCCCTGAACAGTCCCGTGTCCTGAACCGGGTGTCCGTCAGCGGGGTCACGAACATGCAAGTGCACGATGGCAGCGCCCGCGTCGGCGGCCGACAGCGCAGCCTCGGCGATCTCGAGCGGGGTGACGGGAAGATACTTCGACATGGATGGTGTGTGGATCGCCCCGGTGGGGGCGCAGGTGATGATCGCGTCTGGCACGGAATCTCTCCCTCAACTGGCCAGGGCTCGGCAGCTGGCGGTTTGTCCTTATTCGACAGCCGCAGTCGGCTGCCTGCGGGCCGCCCACTGCTTCATGAAGAGATCAAAGATGGCGTCCGCGAACTCCTCATCGTTGATGTTGTTCTGCATCTCGATGAGTTCGACGTCCGGGTCAAGGTCCCTGCGAATGGAGTCAAACAGCGGAGTGACGTCCACGTCGTGCCACTGACTGCCCTTCTTGAAGTAGTTGTCGAGACCGGCCAGCGGCAGACCGACGGCCTTGGGGCCGGGTGCTCGGTTGACATGATCGGCGACGTACTCGCCCAGCTTGCCGAGCTCCTCTGGGGTGGCGAGAAGCGAGGTGATGTTCGGATTGTGGATCAGGACGTTCCGTTCAGGGGTGTTGAACTCGGCAGGGATCGTGTCCACCGCGCCGAAGTTGAAGCACTCGATGGCACCAGGCACCACCACCTGCGGAATGCCGGTTCGAACAGCTGCCTCCATTCGCTCGCAGCCGGGGTCAAAGATGCCGTGGTTCCAGTGATTGAGCACCTCGGGGAGAGTGAAGTCGATGAGCCCATCGATGGCGCCCTGGTCGATGAGATGCTCCATACCCGCCCCCTCGCCGACCGCGTGGAAGGTAACGACCTCGAAACCCTCGGACTCCAACCGACTACGGACGCGCATGACACCGGGCGTGGTCACACCGAACATCGAGACGGCGATCAGGGGCTTGCTGGCTTCCGCCTGCGTCTGGATGTGTGCGCGTCCCTTCGCCATGCCGGCGGCGGCGTTGGCCGCGTTGCCCAGCACCTGCTTGGAGATGCTGTTGAGTCCGGCGATGTCAGTAACGGCGTTGGCCATGAGCATGTCGGAGTGGCCGACGTACGGACGGGTGTTGTTGGAAGCCATGGTGCTCACGATCAGCTTGGGGAAACCCAAGCCGAGGTTCTTGAAGGCTCCGCTGAGCAGGTCGGTCCCGCCGGTCCCTCCGAGACCGATGACCGCGTCGATCCGGTCCAGTTCCACCAACTCTTCGAGCACCTTCTGCAGACCCTCACTCATCTTCGTGACGGCCAGAACCCGACCTCCAGCCCCCTCGACACCGGACTGGAAGTCCTGAAGACGGATGCCTGCCTTCTCGGCGACGTGAGCCGAGTCGACGTCCGGCTCGAACACCGGCTCCCCCAGCACGCCGCAGTCGACGACAAAGACGTCTACTCCCGCGGCGAGCAGACAGTCTCTGACATAGGCGTACTCCGTGCCCTTGGTGTCCAAGGTGCCAGCAAGGCAGACAACAGCGTTTCGTTCCATCATTCTTCTCCGATCAGTCGGTTTGCGGTTGCGTACTTGAGGTGCCGCGAAGCATCCCTATATGGCGCCACCGGGGCCAAGCCCAGGGTGGTGGTGGATGAGGGCGTCACCACGTGATCCGGTGGCAGCACTCTAGGCGGTGAGTGCTGGGGGTGTCATCGCCTCGCTTTCGTGGTCGGTGGTGGTGGCGTCAAGGAAGGTCATGCGGGAGCGGGCGAGGACGTCGAGGCTCAGGTAGCGGCGGCCTTCAATCCATTCGTCGTGTTGTTCGGCCAGGACGGCTCCAACGAGGCGGACCAGGGCGGTGCGGTCGGGGAAGATGCCGACGACGTCGGTTCGTCTGCGGATCTCTCGGTTGAGACGCTCGGCGGGGTTGTTGGACCAGATCTGCCGCCAGAGCTCTTTCGGGAAGCTCGTGAAGGCGAGGATGTCGGTTCGGGCTTGCTCGAGATGCTCAGCAACGGCGGGGAGCTTGGCGGTGAGGGCGTCGACGACCCGGTCGAACTGGGCGTGCACGGCATTGGCGTCGGGCTGGTCATAGATCGAGTGCAGCATCGCCTTGACCCAGCCCCAGCTGGACTTGGGAGTCACAGCCATCAGGTTCGCGGCGTAGTGGGTGCGGCACCGCTGCCAGGACGCGCCGGGCAGGGTAGCGCCGATGGCGCCGACCAGGCCGCTGTGGGCGTCGGCGGTCACCAGCGCCACCCCGGACAACCCACGGTGGGTCAGGCCGCGGAAGAACGCCAACCAGCCGGCGCCGTCTTCGGCGCTGGTGACGTCCAGGCCGAGGATCTCCCGGTGCCCGTCGACGTTGACGCCGGTCGCGACCAGGGCGTGCACATTCACCACCCGGCCGCCTTCGCGGACCTTCATCGTCAACGCATCAGCGGCGACGAAGGTGTAGGGGCCAGCATCCAGTGGCCGGGTGCGGAACGACTCCACCTGCTCATCGAGCTCCTTGGCCATCACCGACACCTGCGACTGGACAACCGGGTGATGCCGAGGGTCTCCACCAGCTTCTCCATCCGCCGGGTCGACACCCCCAGCAGGTAGCAGGTGGCCACCACCGTAGTCAGCGCCCGCTCCGCCCGGCGGCGGCGTTCCAGCAGCCAGTCCGGGAAGTACGACCCTGCCCGTAGCTTCGGGATCGCAACCTCAACCGTGCCGGCCCGGGTGTCCCACTCCCGTGGCCGGTAACCATTACGAGAGTTGACCCGCTCCTGGCTACGAAGCCCATAGGGGCGCCACAGATCGCATCCGCTTCCGCGCCCATCAACGCCTCGGCGAACGTCTTCAGCATCGAGCGCAAAAGATCCGGCTCGGCGCGCTCAAGGTGCTCACAGATGAAGGTGGACAGGTCAATACTGTTGGGGTTGGCGGTCATCGTGACGATCTCCTTCAGTTCGACTTTCAGCGGTCTTCTGAAGAATCACGCGATGGCCGTCCTCATGTCACGACGCCACGCTCACAGCGGGCCAGTCGTACACCACGTCCCTGGACTCATCTGCCACCGGATGTGGTTGCGTCGATGATTGACGTGCGCTGCTCAGGTCTCGCACCGGCACCTGGCGTGCCGCACTCTCGCCTGCTAGGTATCGGCCTCACCGCCCCCCGGCTGCGCGCCTGCCTGGTTCAGAGTTGTCCAAACACGCTCTGGCGTCAGGGGCAGGTCACGGACGGGCATGCCGATCGCATCGCTGACCGCTGATCCGAGCGCGCCCGAAGTGCACAGCAACGCTCCCTCACTCATGCCCTTGGAGCCGTACGGTCCCGGCCCGTCGTGGTTCTCGACTCCGTGAGTGATCAGCTCGACCGGGACATCCTTGAAGGTGGGAATCCGGTAGTCGAGGGCACCCAGGTTGCGGATCACTCCGTGATCATCGACGAGTAGCTGCTCCATCTGGCTGTGGCCGAGTCCCATGATCGAGGCCCCCTCGTCCTGGGAGATGACCTGGAGCGGGTTGAGTTCGGTGCCGACGTCGCTGACCGACACGTGTTTGTGCAGAAGTAGCTCGCCGGTCTCGAAGTCGACCTCGACCTCGATTGCGGTGCAGTTGAACTCGTAGAACGCGGCGTCACCGCCCAACGGGTGTCCCTTGCGGCCCTGCCTCCGGGCGGTGCCCTGCCCAACGAACTCGCCACCCAACGCGCCCAACGCGACGCGGGATGCCTCGAGCAGGGGCATCTCACCGTCAGGGGTGACGAGGACGCCCGGAGCCTCGGACAGCGCCGCTGCGTCGACACCTGTTGCCTCGGCATAGAGCGCCAGCACGCGCTGCCTGATGTCGAGACACGCCTCGAGGACTGCGTTGCCCATGAAGACCGTCGAGCGGCTCGCGGAGGTCTGTAGGTCGAAGGGGACGATGCCGGTGTCCCCGCTGATCACGCGAACCTTGTCGAGGGGAGTGCCGAGCTCATGAGCGAGGATCTGCTGCCACAGCGTTCGCGCCCCCTGCCCCATGTCAGAGGTGCCTGCGTAGGCGATGGCGCTGCCATCTGCGAGGAACCGCACAAGACTCTGAGAGAGCCCCGAAGTCGCCCCCGGCTTGATGGCGACTGCGATGCCTCGCCCTCGATTGGGCGCGAGCGGTTGTCCCCATCCAATCAGCTCGGCCGCCTTTTCCAACGATTGATGCCACTGCCCGTCCGCAGTTGCCTCGTAAGGGCCTCGGAAGAACGCTTCGCCTTCGTTCACGAGGTTCCGCTGTCGAACCTGCAACGCGTCAAGTCCCAGCTGCCGGGCGCCGGCGTCCATCTGCGACTCGGTGGCCCAGGCGACTTGGGGGCTACCGAAGCCGCGGAAGGCGGTGCTGGGCGTGGTGTTCGACATGACGGCCCGCGCGGCCGTTCGTGCGTTCGGAATCCGGTAGGGGCCGGCGGCGACGTAGCTGCCCTTCGTCATGACTCGAGGCGCAACGTCAGCGTAGGCACCAATGAGGTAGTCGCACTCCAAGTCGTGGAACACCAGTGCTCCGTCTGTTGTGAATCCCGTCCGTGCCTTCACCCGGCACGCTGCGCGACGCATCATCTGGAATGTTTGTTCAAGCGACAGAACCAGCCGGCAGGCCCGACCTGTCCGCAGCGCCAGGAAGGCGAGCAGAGGCTCGAGCTTCGGGTTCTGCTTGCCTCCGAATGCGCCTCCGGGGTCGGGAGCGAAAACCCTCACCTGTGCGAGCGGGAGTCCGACGACTTTGGCGATGGTGCGTTGCAACAGATAGGGGTGTTGGACCGGGGAGTAGATGTCGAGGCCCCCGGAATCCGTCGGGACGGCCACCGTGCCGCCCGGCTCGATCGGGAAGTGGGTGACCATGGGGAACGTGTAAGTGTTCTCTACGACGACGTCCGCGCCGTCGGCTGCAGCACTGTTGTCGCCCCACTCGTACAGAGCAGTTTCCAGGACGTTGGAGTCACGGTTCTCGTCGTCAGCAGGCCGCAGGGAGGGATCCCGCACCAGCGGGGCACCGGATTCCAGCGCCTGCTCGAGGTCGAATACGCCGCTCCTCTCGTCGAAGGTCACCTCGACCTCACGTGCTGCAGACTCCGCCTGGTCGAGGGTCTCGGCGACTACCGCCACGACCGGCTCTCCGTGGTAGAGGACCTCTCCGTCCGCGAGGACAGGCCGGTCCTGATGGGAGATGCCGAAACGTGGAACGGGCTGCGGCAAGTCAGCCGCGCTGACCACCGCAATCACGCCGGGCATTTCAGCGGCGCGGCTGGTGTCGATCTTGGTGATCGTTGCGCAGGCCACGGGCAGGGTGACCAAGGTGGCTTCGGCTGCACCGGTGAAACGGAGGTCGGAGAGGAACTTCTGGTGGCCGGTGACGCGGTCATCCCCGCCGTAGCGTCGAATCGACGCTCCAACGGTTGCCGATGCTGCCCCGCCGGAGCCGTGACCTTGCTTGACCCCGCCCTGCAGTCGGCCGGCCAGTGCGTCGGCCTGCTCTGAGTCGAGCGGCGCGCCGGTCATGGCACGCTCATCGTCGATCGTCTGCAGCGCTACATCGTCGATCGTCTGCTGCGCTACATCGGTGCGCTTCTCCTTATCGGTCATGGGATTGCCCGCTTCTGCGCCGTCATCTGGACGGCAGCCACAATGCGCTGGTAGCCGGCGCAGCGGCAGAGGTTGCCCGACATCCCTTCGCGGATTTCCTCCACCGACGGATCGGGGTTGGTCCGCAGCAGGTATTCCGCAGCCATCACTTGTCCTGGTATGCAGAAGCCGCACTGCACGGCGCCAGCTTCAAGGAAGGACTCCTGCAGGTCGCAGATACCGCGTGGCTTCTCGGCGCCAAGTCCCTCAATCGTGACGATGTCGCGCCCCTCTGCCTCAGCCGCGAGCATGAGGCAGCTGTTCACACCGGCACCATCGATGATCACCGTGCAGGCACCGCATTCCCCTTCGGCACAACACGTCTTCGTGCCGGTGAGACCCAGCTGGTACCGCAGTGCGTCCATCAGGGTGCGATGGGGCGGGACCGAGAACGCGGCGGGCTTCCCATTGACGGTGCACGTGACATTGACCTGGTCACTTCCGATGTCGTCGGGGGACTGGACGTCCGAGGCCGTCATGAGCTTCTCCTTCCGATCGTTGGGTCTGCCTGGATGGTGCTGCTGGAGCTGCCACCCAGCACGTCTGGCAACGCGCCCCGATCGTTGCGACGCCCGGCGGCTCGGAGCAGCGCCCGTCGGGTAAGCACGCGGATCATGGCGGTTCGATACGGCTTGCCGGCCCGGACGTCCGCGATGGGCGTCGCCGTCGCAACCAAGGCTTCGATGGCACGCTGCATCTCGTCCTGAGACGACAGGTCAACGGGCGCCACCGGTCCACCCTGAAGCGTGGTCGGACCCACGGCACCCAGACCGACCGTCATAGCGCCGTTGCCGTCCACCACCGCACCGACGCTGCAGGTTGCCAGGTCCACGCCACGGCGGCGCGTCATCCGCTCGAAGGCGGAGGAGCTGCCTGGCGCAGGCCGCGGGACCCGCATGGAGATCACCATCTCGCCTGGGCCACACAACGTGCTGCGTGAGGCCAAGAAGAACTCCCGAAGGGGGACGGTGCGTTCACCGGAGACCGAGGCGATGGTGACGGAGGCGCTGAGCGCAACAAGCGGAGGCGATGTGTCCGCAGCGGGAGACCCATTAGCAGAGTTTGCGATGAGGCTAGCGCGATTCCTGATGGCCACGGACCCCACCACCACGGCGGCCTCTACGAGGGCGGGAAACCATTCGCGGACGACGGGGTGGGCCACCACGTCACTCATGGTGGCCGTCGGCCCGAAAGTGATCCCCTCGTCGTCAACGGTGATCGGCGCGGACAGGTCCTGCACGCCTTTGATGTCGACCACCAGCTTGGGCTGGACAGCCTTGTGGCGCAAGGCGACCAGGAGATCGGTGCCACCCACCAGGATGCGGGAGGTCTGGGGCTCACTGGCGAGAGCCGCAACCGCTTCCACGGTGGTCACTGGTCGGTAGTAGCGCACGATTCCTCTTTGCGGAGTTGTGAGGACTGCCGGTGTCAGGGGTTGACGATGATCTTGATGGCACCGCTGGAACGGTCGTTGAAGGTGGCCAGCGCCTTGTCGTACTCCGAGAGCGGGAAGTGGTGGGTGATGAGCTCCTTGGCCCGCATCCTCCCGTTGGCGATAAAGGGGATGACGCGCCGCATCTCGCCCGCTGAGGCCCGCGACCCGGCGAGCTCGAGCTCGTCAAGCACGAGGGACTGACACTTCAGGGTCACGTCTTCCGTCGGGATGCCCACCATCGCGCAGCGACCGCCACGGCGCAGCATGGCCATCCCCCAGGTCAGCGTCTCGGGAGCTCCCGCACATTCGAGCACGACGTCAGCGCCCAAACCACCAGTCAGCTCGCGCACGCTTGCGACGGGATCACCCGCTAGTGTGTCGACTGTGTCGAACCCAAGCGCTGCAGCGCGCTGCAGGCGGTGGCCGCGCCCGACGACGACGACACGTGCCGCTCCACAGATGAGCGCGGCGTCGGCGGCGAGCACCCCGACCGCGCCTGCACCGGTCACCGCAACAGCGTCGCCGGCCTTGATGTTGCCGCGGCGTGCCACATGCAGCGCGATGCTGGCGGGGTCGGCGATGGCACCCTCGTCGAAGCTCATCTCATCGGGCAGCTTGAAGATGCACTTGACGTTGTGCACGGCGTAGGTGGCGTTGACGCCCTGCACGTTGTGCCCGTACTGAGCGTGGAGACCCGGCTTGCCGTAGTTCTCGCAAAGGTTGTAGTGCCCCTCGACGCACTTCTGGCATGCGCCGCAAGCATTGTGGCTCGTCCCCGCAACACGGTCACCGACCTTCCAGCCAAAGATGTCGGCACCTTCGCCGAGAGCGACGATTTCACCCGCCCATTCGTGTCCGGGGGTGAAGGGGAAAGCGAGCGGCCAGAACCCGGGGTAGTCACCGTTGATCAGGTGCGCATCCGTTCCGCAGATCGAGACGGAGCGGACGCGGGCCAGGACCTCGTTGCGCCCCGGCTCCGGGATGGGCGCCTCGGCGATGTCGAGCACGTTGGGCTCGCGTACGACCACGGCCTGCATCATCTGCGTCATGTATCGCTCGCTTCTGAAGGTGAGTCGTTCGCTTGACTTCCTATCGATAATCGAAACTAAAGGCGATGATCGTGTGAGTCAAGCCACGGCAGGTGGCAGCGTTCTTGGGACGCTCGGGAGGAGGCACGCCCCCGGCGTGCGCCTGATGCGGTAAACCTTAGGTCGGTCCAACTCCAGACATGGCAGTTCACAACGGAGTTCGTTTCGCGTATTATCGATAATCGAGTGGCTATCGAAGGCGGGAGCCCCTGCGTATGACGAGCACACGTTGAGGGATGCGTTGTCTGGTCTCAGACATGTCGGGCCCGCGGGCGATCAGAGCCCAGCAGAGGTGCTGGCCGCGCTGCGGGTGCCCCGGCACGGCAAGGTGTTCTCGCTGGCACTGCCACGCTACACAGGCATGCCACTCTTCAGCTCGCACCCTCCTTTTCAGGTGACGATGTACCGCACGCCTAGCGGTCTGCGAGGGGACGGCGTTGAGCCTTGGGGACCACACAACGAGGTCAACCTGCAGTACATGGCTGAAAACGTGAGCGGGACCGCGCACAGCGGCGCGCACGTCGATGCGCTCGCCCACATGACGATCGGCGAGGATGACCACTGGTACGGCGGGGGCAACGCCGGAGAGCATCTCGGTGACCGAGGGCCCTCAGTGGGCGATGGCAGCAAACTGCCGCCGTTCATCCGTCGTGGCGTGCTGTTGGACGTGCCTGGATACCTCGGGGTGGAAGCATTGAGGTCCCACCAGCCGGTGGACGCCGACCAGCTTCAGGCGGTAGCCACGCATCAAGGCGTCACCATTCGCCGAGGGGACGTCGTGCTGATTCGAACCGGCTACCTGGGAGCCTGGCCGGACGCCGAAAAGATGGCCCTGCACACCACAGCTGGACCGGACATCTCTGCAGCCCGCTGGCTGCTGGATCAGCGAGTCGTCGCCACGGGTAGCGACACGGAGACCTACGAGGTCCAACCGGCGCCGGACCCAGGTTCCCCGGCCAACCCCCAGCCCGTGCACACGCTGCTGCTGATCGAGAACGGCATCTACCTCTTCGAAGGCATCTACCTCGAAGAGCTGGCTAGCGACGAGGTCTATGAGTTCCTCTTCGTCGCTCTTCCCCTAAAGATCAAGGGCACCACGGGTTCGATGCTGGACCCGGTGGCCATCGTCTGAGGAAGCGGTAAGTCGTGAGAATCCAGCTCGAACAGGACAACCCGCATGTCGACCCACAAGCGTGGGTTTCCCCCACTGCCGTACTTGCAGGAGCAGTGACGGTCGAGCGCGGAGCAAGTGTGTGGTTTGGCAGCGTCATGCGCGCTGACGGCGCCACGATCTCAATCGGCGAGGAGAGCAACATTCAGGACGGAGCGATAGTGCATGCGGACCCCGGGTTCCCTGTGGTGGTTGCTCGGAACGTCTCTGTCGGTCACGGAGCGGTGTTGCACGGATGCTCGATCGGCGAGGGCGCGCTCATCGGCATGCGGGCAGTCATTCTGAACGGCGCAAAGATCGGTCCGACGTGCCTGGTTGCCGCCGGGTCTGTGGTGCTCGAAGGGGCAGACTTCGAAGCCCGCAGCCTGATAGCAGGAGTTCCTGCTGGACGCCGACGCGAACTGACCGACGCGGAGTGCGAAGGCCTGGTGCAGAACGCGAATGACTACCTGATCCTGGCCGACCGCTATCGGAAGGCGAAGCCGGAATGACGAGGCCCTACCGGGTTGTCATTGCTCCTGACAAGTTCAAGGGTTCACTTCGCGCCGAAGAGGTGGCGGAGGCGATCGCAGAGGTGCTGGCGCGGTGTCCGCGCGTTGAGGTCGTCAAGCACCCTGTCGCCGACGGAGGCGAAGGCACCGTCGAACTTGCTCTCGCGCGGGGGTTTGAACCCGTCACGGTTCACGTCACTGGTCCGCTCGGACGGTCCGTCGAGGCAACGTTTGCCATGCGCGACCACATGGCCGTGATCGAGATGGCCTCCGCCGCCGGCCTGGCCTTGCTCCCGGGCGCGCCTGACCCCGGTACGGCTTGGAGCGCCACCACCTATGGCGTAGGAGAACTCATTCTCGCGGCCGTGCATCGTGGGGCCACCAACGTCGTCGTGGGTGCCGGGGGAAGCGCAACGACTGACGGAGGTGCAGGCGCCGTTGAGGCGCTGGGAACAGACCTCGTTGCCCTTCACCAACAGCCTCGCAGAACCGTAGCGGGTCGCCGGGGGCTCGACGGACGCCTAGCGGAGGTTGACATCGTGGTTGCCTGCGACGTCGACAACCCCCTGTTGGGCCCTGCAGGGGCCGCCGCGGTGTATGCGCCGCAGAAGGGCGCAGACCCGCGATGCGTTGCGGCCCTTGAGAGTCGACTGGCCGAATGGGCTGACGCAGTCGCCGCGGCGACGGGCAAGGACTTCCGCGAGATGCCTGGCGCGGGCGCAGCCGGAGGCCTTGGTTTCGGGCTCGTCGCCATCGCTGGAGCCCGCCTCGTCTCCGGGGCCGAACTGTTCCTCGAGCTCACCGGCTTCGACGAGGTCGCCGCGTCGGCTGACCTCGTCATCGTCGGGGAAGGCGCGCTAGACGGACAGAGCTTGCGAGGTAAGGGTCCGGTGGGCGTGGCGCGAGCGGCTTCCGGACGGGGAGCTACCGTCGTCGCGGTGACGGGGCGCAACGAATTGGCAGAGTTTGAGCGACAAGCGGCTGGCCTGTGCGCGGTGTACTCCCTAACCGACGTGGAGAGTGACCCGGAGGTCTGCATGCGTGACGCGCGGCGGCTCCTCTCGGCAGTTGCACGCACCATCGCCGAAGACTGGCTGCCTTTCGGCGCTCACCCGCCCCACTTGGTGTCGGGACTCGCGCCCCGCTCTGGACCACCTCAGGTGCCGCAGAAAGTCCGGTAGGAGGCGCCGAAGTCCTCCGGTGCGGCGGCGGCGTAGCGCTCGAGCCCGAGGCGCTCGTCGTAGGGGGAAACCACCGCGTCCAGCAGCCGCTCGAGCGGATCCAGGTCACCGTTGGTCGCGGCGGCAAGGGCCTCCTCGACGAGGTGGTTGCGAGGGATGTAGACGGGGTTGACCCGGTACATCGCGTCGGCGTCTGGGTTCAAGGCGCGCCAGCGCTGCGCCCAGGCGTCGAACGCCGCGAGGTCGAGGAACAGGCCGCGCGCGGGCTCGGCGTCGCCGCGGGCGGCCGCCCCGAGCGCGCGGAAGAATCCGGTGTAATCAACGTGGTTCTCCTGCAGCAGGGTGAGCAGCTCGTTAACCAGCGGTGCGGTCAGCGCCTCGTCGGCGCCGTCGGGCAGGCCTAGCTTGGCCCGCATGCCGGCCGACCAGGCGGCGGCGTACCGCCGGCGGAACGCGCCGAGGGACTCCACCGCGAGTGCGACCGCCTCCTCTTGGTCGTCGTGGAAGAGGGGGAGCAGAGCCTCGGCGAGTCGGGCGAGATTCCACTCGGCGACGACCGGCTGATTGCCGTAGGCGTAGCGACCACCATGGTCGATCGAGCTGTAGACCGTGCCCGGGTCGAAGGCGTCCATGAACGCGCACGGCCCGTAGTCGATCGTCTCGCCCGAGATCGTCATGTTGTCGGTGTTCATGACCCCGTGGACGAACCCGACGAGCATCCACTGAGCCACCAGCGACGCCTGGGCGGCGACAACCGCCTGGAACAGGGCGAGATAGGGATGCTCGGCCTCCGCGGCCGCGGCGTGGTGACGGCTGATCGCGTGGTCGGCGAGCCGGCCCAGGAGCTCGACGTCGCCGATCGCCTGGGCGTACTGGAAGCTGCCTACGCGCAGATGGCTGCTCGCGACCCGCGCGAGCACTGCTCCTGGCAACAGGGTCTCGCGTCGCACCCAGCGCCCCGTCGCCACCACGGCGAGGGAGCGGGTCGTGGGGATGCCGAGGGCGTGCATCGCCTCGCTGACGACGTACTCGCGCAGCATCGGTCCAACGGCGGCCAGACCGTCGCCGCCACGAGCGAACGGCGTGCGCCCGGAGCCCTTGAGGTGGAGGTCGCGAACGTGGCCGTCGGTGCCGACGACCTCGCCGAGCAGGAGTGCGCGCCCGTCGCCGAGCCGCGGGGAGAACCCGCCGAACTGGTGCCCGGCGTAGGCCTGCGCCACCGGCGTGGCCCCATTGGGGACGAGATTTCCGACCAGCAGCCGCAGGCCCTCGGAGCTCCGCAGCCAGGCGGGGTCGAGGCCCAGCTCGGTGGCAAGCGGCCCGTTGAGCACGAGCAGCTGCGGGTCGGAAACCTCCTCCGCCCGCCAGGGAATGGCCATCTCCGCAAGCTCGCGGGCGAAGCGGTCGTTGAGGGTGACGGTCGGCGGAAGTGCAAGGCTCACGTCATCGAGATTACGTCGGACACGGTGACCGGCCGACGGCGCCGAGCATCCTGGGATCCCAACGGCGGGCGGCGAGTCAGCCAGCGACAGGACGTCGGGCGTTGTACGGCAGCCCGAAATCCGCCGTGACACCGGGCGACCACAAAATGGAGTCCGGTTCGCGACCAGCGACGAACGGCAGCCCTGCGGCCGAGACAAGCGAGTCTTCCAGCTCGACCAGGGCTGCGTCATGAAGCGGCCACACCTCGTGCTGGATCGGCACGTACAGGGTGCGCCCGAGCCGCCTGGTGTGCAAGCCCCAACGCGCCGTGAGGAAGTCATCGAGCGGCTCCCGTGGCTCTCTCCGCGCCGGGGCGGATGACGAGCCGGCCGCCGACTCCTGGGGTGCCCGGCCAGCGGCGGCGCGTCGAGTACTGGAGCTGACCGGCGTCGGCTCGCACCCGCAACCGTGCCCAGCAGTACGCCAGGCCGAACACCAGCCGGGCACCAAGCACGACCGCGAGCCGGGCGGCGTCCAGCGACAGGAACACCACCCCGCGACGGCCCGTCTCGTCGACGCCGTACACGCGGACGTTCGTCTCGGCGAACGTGCCCAGCCACGGCACGCTAGGACCGCGACCGATCGAGGCGCTCGCCACCCGGAATGGGACGAGCCCCAGCCAGGCGGCGCCGTCGTAGACATCGACACGGGTGCCCGCCGGCATCAGCGGCGCGACGAGCTCCGGGTCGGCTCGCCAGTGCAGGAACGCCACGTCCCGCCAGCGCTGACGCATAAACGTGCGCGTCGGCAACGCAGGACTCTCGGCGCTTACCGGTTCGAGTGCACCCCCAGCCACATCCACGCGTGCATGGTAGACCGCAGCGTCATGCCTGCTCCTGGCTGCAAGCTTGCCGCGTTGCGACCCACGCGATGACGAGCAGCCACGCAAGGTTGTTCGCGAGCCAGAGCCGCTGCCACATCCCGACGTGATCGCCACCGATCTGGCCGATAAGGAGCACCGATCCAACCGCAAAGACGAGGCTTGCCAGGCCGAGCGTCCGCGGCGGCAGTGTCGAAGTCCCACGCAGTCCGCGAACCCCCATGGTGATCATGGCCGCCACAACGAAGACCTGATACGCCACGACCCCCGCCCCGTGAACGCTGTCGACCCAGTCCCCCGCGGGTCCGTCCGCCAGCGCACACCGCACCGGCCCGGACGGGCAGGAGCTACGAAAGGCCGCCACCACGGTGGTAGCCGCCGCGGCGGCGGCAATGCACGCGGCACCCAGCCGGCATCGCCAGGCGACGAACACGGCTCGCGCGGTGGCTAGATGGGCGACTGCGCTGGCAAGCAAAGCGCCAACGCCAAGGGCGGCGACCGGCGATCCGCGGCTGGCCAAGCTTGAGATGTAGTCCTCTCGGGCCGAATAGCCGTCCACCAGCGCACCGGCGACGATGACCCCGAGCCAAAACAACAGGACACCCCCGACCGCGACAAGGCGTGCAGCGCGCAAAGGGTCAGCACACCGGTCCGGTTGCGCCAGCAGTCTGGCAGAGCATGGACTCGACCACCAACGGGTCGACCTGGCTAGGCCGCCGATAACGGATGCACCCCTTACCGACGTTGAGGCCGGCGAGCTGGTCTCGGTGAGCCGCCACGACGTCCGTGCGGAGGATGTACAGCGACACGTACTGCTTCCGGCTCGCGAACGCCACTTCGATCTCGCCGTTGCGGGAGTACGACGGCATGCCATACGCCATCGACTCTTCGAAACCGGTGAGCAACTCCTGACAGGCGGCACGGATGGCCTGCAGGGTGTGGCGGTGGGCGTCTGGGAGGTCCATCAGATAGGCGTCGACGGTCGTCGCATCAGTACCCATGACCACCGATGATAGGTCCGGGCAAGACCGGACGACTCATTCCCAGCGGAGAGAGTGTTCATCTGCTGGACGTGTTCGCCGATCTGGCGGCCCGCTACGATCTCGCAAAGTGAGGGCTCAACTCATGCCGTTCCCACTCGAAGGAGCTCGCGATGGCACAGCCTGACCTGACCACCCCGGTGCCCCTTGCTGGATCGACCTGATGAGCTCCGACCCGGACCGGGCGACGGAGTTCTACGGGCAGCTCTTCGGTTGGACTGCCGAAGACGCGGGTGAGGAGTACGGGGGCTACCTCAACTTGAGCAAGGACGGGCAGTACGTCGCCGGGTGCATGCAGAGCCAACCGGACACCGGCCCACCCAACGTATGGTCGCTCTACCTCGTCACTGACAACGTCACGTCAACGGCCGACGCCGCCACCACGCATGGTGGTGAGGTTCTCTTCCCGGTCATGCAGGTGGCGGATGCAGGCAGTATGGCTGTTCTCAAGGACGCCGGTGGAGCGGCGATCAGTGCCTGGCAACCCGGTGCCCAAAGGGGCTTCGACCTGATCGGGGAACCTGGCACCCCCAGCTGGTTCGAGTTGCATACCCGGGACTTCGCGGCCACGGTCGAGTGGTACCAGAAGGTGTTCGGCTGGGACACCCACGTCGTGAGTGACTCCGACGAGTTCCGCTACACCACCTTGGGTGAGGGCGAGTCCCAGCTGGCAGGGATCATGGACGCCTCCGCCTTCCTGCCTGAGGGCGTTCCGGCGCACTGGAGCATCTACTTCGGCGTCGAAGACGCCGACGCCGAACTCGCCAGGATCGAGGAGCTCGGCGGCTCGGTGATCATCCCCGCCGAGACCACGCCGTACGGGCGGCTCGCGCGGGCTGCCGACCCGATGGGCGCCATGTTCAAGGTCGTCGATTCGTCGCAGCGAAGCTGAGCGTCGCTCCGCGCCGCTCGGCTGCCAGCAGTCGGTAGGCGTTAGCATGCTTGCCTGGAGAGGAGGCGGCATGCGAAGACTGGCAAGCGTGGTCGCTGTGTTCGTGCTGGCGGTGCTGCCGGGTTGCGGCGGCGACGACGCCGACGTCAACCCCGGCGGCGGTGACGACGGAGTCGGCGAGGTAAGCCCCGGTGAGGAAGAAGACGGCGACGAAGAAGAGGACGGCGGCTACTAGGCCGGCTCATCAACTGCGCAGGTACGACGCGCCGTTCATGTCGATGATCGTGCCGCTGGTGAAGCGCGCCTCGGCAGACGCCAGCCAGACGACAGCCGAGGCGACCTCCTCGGGATGTGCTACGCGCCCGAAGGGCGATTGAGCCCTGATCGCGTCGCCCTCAGCCCCCTCGAGGGCGTGGCGCGCCATGTACGTATCCACGAATCCCGGCGCCACCGTCCCGACGGTGATGCCGTGCGGTGCCAATGCCACCGCCATCGACTGACCGAACGCGTTTAGCCCCGCCTTCGACGCGCCGTACGCCGGCCCGTGCGGCTCGCCGCGGAACGCTCCCCTGCTCGACACGTTGACGACCGCGCCGCCACCCGCCTCGATCAGGTAGGGCACAGCGCAGAACGTGGCGTTGGCGGCACCCACCAGGTTGACGGCCAGCGTGCGTGACCAGGCTGCCTGCCAGTCGGCGTACGACGTGTCCACCGGTGGGTGCAGGGTGAAGACGCCGGCGTTGTTGACCAGCACGTCCAGCCCGCCGAGCCCCCGCGCGGCCGCCTCGACCGCACGGAGTACCTCATCAGCGGCACCCATGTCGGCCTGCACGAGCAGGTGTCCCGCGCCAGCCAGCGTCGCCAGCGTCTGCTCGGCCTCGTCGCGCGACGAGCCGTAGTGCACCGCCACCCGGTCGCCGAGCGCCGCGAACGCCGAGGCGATCGCCCGGCCGATGCCGCGGGAGGCGCCGGTCACCAACACCGCCCGGCTCACGGGCCCAGCTCCGCGACGCCCGCCACCAGCCGGTCGACGTCCTCGTCGTCGGTGTACGGCGCCAGCCCGGCCCGCACCGCGCCCGCTTCGCCCAGCCCCAGCCAACGAGCCGCCTCGATCGCGTAGAAGCTGCCAGCCGGCGCGTTCACCCCACGCGACGCCAGGTGCTCGTAGACCTGGCGCGGCGACGTACCCGCCACGGTGAACAGCGCCGTCGGTGTCCGTCGAGCCGGCTCGCCGATCAGCGAAACGCCGTCCAGCTTCCCCAGCCCGGCGAGGAGCCGAGCGAACAACCGGTCCTCCGACGCCTCAACCGCCGCCATGGAGGCCAGCACCCCGGCTCGCCGGTCGCCCTCCGCCGAAGGCGCCAGCCCCGCGATGAAGTCCACGGCAGCAGTCGTGCCGGCCAGCAGCTCGTACGGCAAGGTGCCGAGCTCGAACCGCTCCGGCACCGCATCATTCGACGGCAACAACCTGTCCGGACGCAAGGCGTCGAGCAGCGCCGGGTCACCCGCGAGCACTCCGAGGTGTGGCCCGAAGAACTTGTACGGCGAGCAGGCGAACAGGTCAGCTCCCAGCGCGACCACGTCGACCGGCGCGTGCGGTGTGAGGTGCACCCCGTCGACGTAGACGAGCGCCCCGACCGCGTGCGCGGCGGCCGCTATGCCGGCAACGTCGGGGCGACTGCCCAACAGGTTGGAGGCGCCAGTGACGGCGACGACTCTTGTCCGCTCCGACAGAACCTCAGCCACGGCGCTTACCGGCAACTCGCCGGACTCGGGCGCGAACGCCGCCCAGCGCACGGCGACCCCGGCGGCCTCGGCGGCCTGGACCCATGGGCGCACGTTGGCGTCATGGTCGAGTCGCGTCACCACCACCTCATCGCCAGCCCGCCACTGCTTCGCCAGCGCCCGCGACACGTCGTACGTCAGTTGCGTCATCGACCGGCCGAACACCACACCGCCGGGTTGGCAGCCCAGCAGGTCACTCACCGCGTTGCGGGCCGCGACCACGGCGTCCTCCGCCCGCCGCTCCGCCGCCGTCACCGACCCCCGGTTGGCCAGCCCGCCACACAACGTCTCGGCCACGGCTTGGGCAACAGCCGCAGGCACCTGTGAACCGCCGGGCCCGTCGAAGTGGGCAACCCCCCTGCTCAACGCGGGGAACGCTGCACGCACCGCAGCAACATCGAGACCAGTCACCGCTTGCTCATCGTCCGGCGCCATTTCCATCATTGGGAGATCGCCTCGTGGTGGCGCAGCACCTCGGCGATGATGAAGTTGAGGAACTTCTCGGCGAACTCCGGGTCGAGTTTTGCCTCGGCCGCCAACCGGCGTAACCGATCGATCTGCTGGGCCTCTCGCTCCGGGTCGGCCGCCGGCATCCCGTTCGCCGCCTTG
The DNA here is from genome assembly GCA_030447865.1 of Nocardioidaceae bacterium. Classification (GTDB taxonomy): domain Bacteria; phylum Actinomycetota; class Actinomycetes; order Propionibacteriales; family Nocardioidaceae; genus JAUJOE01. The sequence continues at coordinate 798,204 of JAUJOD010000001.1, read as the reverse complement.
AGTACCCCGACCTCTTGGGTGCACTTGAACCGCTCGGCCAGCAGATGCACGAGCGCCGCGTCGAGGTTGTCGATGCTGTCGCGAAGCCGCGCCAGCTCGCGCACCGCAGCGGCGGGAGCCGGTGGGGTAGCTCCGGCAGCGGGTTCCGCGGTCATGGCAGCGAAGCCTATCTCTCGGTCACGTAACGAGCTGGTGACGACCGTGCAGCGACTCAGGCCGCGTTGACAGCCGTCCACTAGACTCAAGCCCAGCGTCAGTTACGGCGTTGGGCGGGCGCAGTGACAGCAATGTTGGGGGGTATGACTCGTGGAGACCGTTGAGCTGTCCGTCGTCGTTCCCTGCCTCAACGAGGAGCGGATGCTGCTGCGCCTGCATGAGGCGCTCACCCACGACCTGGCGGCGATCACCTCCGACTTCGAGGTGCTGTTCATCGACGACGGTAGCCAGGACGACTCCGTCGCGCTGATGCGTAAGATCAACCAGCTCGATCCTCGGTTCCGGTTCCTGGCACTCAGCCGCAACTTCGGCAAGGAAGCCGCCATGCTGGCTGGCCTCAGCCAGGCAACCGGGCGAGCCGTCGCGATCATGGATGCCGACCTGCAGCACCCACCGGCACTGCTGAGCAAGATGCTTCCGCTGCTCGATATGGGTTACGACCAGGTCGTCGCCCGCCGTACCCGCAAAGGCGACGCAGCCGCCCGCAGCCTCGTGGCCCGGCTCTACTACCGCGTGTTCAACCGGCTTATCGAGGTCGATATCCAAGACGGCGTCGGCGACTTCCGGATCCTCAGCCAGCGGGCCGTACGGGCGTTGCTGTCGCTGGGTGAGTACAACCGGTTCTCCAAGGGCCTGTTCTCGTGGATCGGCTTCGACACCGCCGTCGTCGACTACGACAACGTCGAGCGCGGAGCCGGCGAGTCGAAGTGGCGCTTCTCCGACCTGGTCAACTACGGGATTGACGGCGTGTTGTCGTTCAACGCCCGGCCGCTGCGGATGGCCATCCACCTCGGAGCCTTCGTCACGCTGGTCGCCTTTGCGTACGCCGCATTCGTGGTCGTCGACGCGCTGATCGGCGGCAACCCCGTCGACGGCTACGTCACGATCATCTGCGCAATCCTTGGCTTCGGCGGCGTACAGCTGATCATGCTCGGGGTGATCGGGGAGTATCTCGGGCGGATCTACTACGAGACAAAGCGCCGCCCGCACTTCCTGGTCAAGGAGAGCAGCGGCGACGCCTCGACACCGGTCACCACAGCGCTCGGCCCCGCGCACGACGAGAACCGCAGTAGCGAGTGAACCTCGCCAGATTCGTTCGGTTCGGCATTGTCGGGGTCGTCAACACCGGCGTCTACTTCGGCCTCTATCTGCTGCTGCGGATGGTCCTGCCCTACCTGGTGGCGCATGTCATTGCCTTTGGCTTGGCGGTGGTCGGGTCCTACTTCCTCAATTGCCGCTTCACGTTCCGGGTCAAACCGAGTTGGCGGAGCTTTCTGCTGTTCCCCTTGTCGACCCTCACCAACTTCGTGATCACGACCACGGGGCTTTATCTCCTCGTCGAACATCTCGGGTTCGATCAGCGCTGGTCAGCGTTAGCGGCTGCCGTGGTGGCGATCCCGATCACCTTCACCGTCGCCCAGTTCGTGCTCACAGGTCGTGAGCATCCCGCAGCTGACCCAGTGGAGGGCAGGGCGCGGAGCCATCAGGAGGCGCGTTGACCTCCAGCGTTTCGGCCTCCGACGACACGCTGGCTGAGCCGGCTGTCACTCCGGCGGAGGCATCTTCCCAGCCGCGCTGGCCCAGCTGGGCTCCGCCGCTTGCGGTGTGCGCGTTCACCGCCTTGCTGGGGTTGATTCCGCCAACCGTCGGTAACACGAACTTCTATCTCCGTGGCGACAGCAACACACAGTTCATGCCGACGTTTGCCCGGCTCGGTGATCTCGTCCGAGCCGGGAACTGGCCACCGCTGCTCGATCCGGCGTCCTGGCACGGCGGCAACTACCCCGCCGAGGCGTTGTTCGGGATCTACAACCCGATCAACATGGTCAACTGGGTGGCGGTCTCGATGATCCCCAACCTGCAGGTCGCGGCGACGGTGGTCAAGGTCGAGTTCCTCACGCTACTCGCCCTCGGCGTCTACCTGCTGTGTCGGGAGTACGGCGCCGCTCGCTGGGCCTCCTCGATCGCCGCCGTAGCAGCGCCGTTCGTCGGCTTCACCCTGTACTGGGAGGCCGCCTCGTGGGCCGCTGGGCTGATCGCGTTCAGCTATGTGCCGTATGCATGGTGGGCGCTGCGCAGAGTCGCCAGAGGTCAGATGAATCCGTTGCTCGGCTTCCTCGTGGGGGCGCTCACGGTGACGCAGGGAAACCCGTACGGCGTCCTCGGGCTGGCCGTCGTCGGCGGTGGCTTGCTGGTTGAGTTCGTCGTCAGCCGGAACCTGGCCGCGGCGCGGCGACTCGTGCTGCTGTCGTTGTGCGTTGCGGCGGTCATCCCGCTGGTGTTCTGGCCGGTCGTCGTCACTTCTGCCCTGGCCGTCCGTGGCGACTTGGCCGGGATCCGCAACACCGACTTCATGAGTCCGAACCTCGGCGACCTGTTCGGGCTCAGCAGCCCGACGTTCCTCCCAGGCATCGAGGCGTTCGTCCCACCCATGAGCGCGCCAGTTGTCTACTTCGCCTGGTTCGTCCTCCCCCTCCTGCCCTGGCTGCGCGGGGCGGCGATCCGGTCAAGGTTGCGGCAGTCGCTGGCGTTGGCTGTGGTAGCCAGCATCTACTTCCTGCTGGTGATCGGCCCTACTGCGGTGTGGCTCTTCCGCTGGCCGCTGCGACTGACCGAGTATCTCTACCTGCCGCTTGGTGTGGCGCTCGCCGTGGCCATGACGCAAGGGTTCGCGACTGACCGGGTCAAGGCCCGGACGGCGGCCAGCCTGGGCCTTGTCGGCTTCGGCTTCTTCCTGGCCTGGGCACAGCGGCCGACCATGCTTGGCGAGCACCTAGCGGCTTTCGCCTTGGTCGCGGTGTTGACCGGGGCCCTGGTGTACGCCATCCGCGGGTTCCAGCGGCGCGGGCCGGCACTCGTGCTGGCGGTACTCCAGGCAGGCACGCTGCTCGTCTTGTTGCTGCAGGTGCAGGTCTTCCCGGAGAACGACAGCGCCGGAGAGTGGGACTTTCCGCACTCGCGGCCACAGCTGAGCGAGCGGTTCGCATCCCGATACACCGGCACCGTGATCCAGTTCGCCGATCTGAACGCTATTCAACACAAGCTGGACAAGCCAGGGCGGCGGTCGTTATGGCGCAACTTCCTCGGCGGCAGCATGTTCCACGCCATCGGCGTGGACTCGGTCAACACCTACTCGGGTGTCGGGCTTGAGGCCTTCACCGACCGCTTGTGCATGGACTTCAAGGGCGACACGTGCGAACAGGGCTACCGCAACCTGTGGAACCCGGTCGGTCCCGGACAGTCCAACTTGGCCGAGCTGATGAAGATCGACACGGTCGTGCTTGACCGGTCGCTCGTGGCGCCTATCAAGACTCCGCCTGGGTGGCGCGCAACCGTGCAGACTCAGCAGGTCGTCGTGCTGCAGCACGACTCGCCGTACCCCTGGCCGGACAGCCGGCTGAGCTGGGTCTCTCCGGGGACCACCGTTGCCAACGCCGCCGGGACCGCTACCCAAGAGACCGTGGAGTTGAGTGAGGTCAGAGCCGGCACCACGAGGCTGGTGTTCGCCCGGCTGGGCTGGCCGGGCTACTCAGCGGAACTGGACGGCCAGTCGGTCGAAGTCAGCCGAAGTCGGGCGGGCCTGCTGGCAGTCCGTCTTCCCGCCGGAACGCAACCGGGCACCTTGGTGGTTACCTTCCGGCCGCCCGGCTTCACCGTCGGACTCGTGCTGTCGGCACTTGGCCTGCTGGGGGCCGCCGCGTTGGCCGCGTGGCCAGAGCTGCGTCGTCGCCGGTCGGAATCGTCGGGCAGCGCTCAGTGAGAACGCCAGGCGTCTTCGTCCTCGGTCAACTTCACCACTCCTGGCGGCAGTGAGTTGGCCGCCAGCATCTCCAGCGTGACCTGCTCGAACACCTCGCGTAGGTTCGCGCGGGCGGCAACCCACACCAGCTGCAGGACCATGGCGGACTCGTTGTAGCTCACCGCTTCCGGACGCAGCCCGTAGACACTCACCAAGGGACCGTCGACCGCACGGATGACATCAGCCACCGTGACCTCCGCCGCCTCCCGACCCAACCGCCAACCGCCGTTTTGGCCCCGCACGCTCAAGACCACTTCGGCGCGCCGCAGGTCAGCGAGGATCGCCTGGAGGAAGCCGTGCGGAATGTCTTGGCGCCGGCCGATCTGCTCCGCCGACATGGGCGTACGGTCATCGCTGGAGGCAAGCTCAACCAGTGCGCGCAACGCGTAGTCGGACTTCGCGGAGACTCGCATGCGGGCAAGTTTGGCAGACTCCCGGGGACCCGCAGGCTCGTTCCTGGGCTACGCCTACCGGCGCTCCTCGACATGCGTGCTCTTGCGTCGCTGCGCGTTCAGCACCAGCGACAACACAACGGCCAGTGCCCCGGCGATGATGAAGATCAGCCCGAGCGCGTTGTCGTTGATGAAGTCCAGGTTGGGCTTGATCGCCCACATGAGCGCGGCGCCGACCACCATCAGCACAATTCCGAGTCCGATACCCATGGCAAGGCTCCCTTCTCGGTTTCCTGGTCCCAACCTACTCGCCGTACGCCGCCCAATGGGCACAAACACCCCCCTCCCCCCGCGACTTGTCAGACCGTAGTCGGCCTATAGACCGAGTGGAGTCTGACAACTTCCACAGCGGGAGCCGCTAGGAGCACCGTCCACAGGTTTAGTCGCCTACTGTCGTCCCGGCGCGCTAGCGCAGATGCTCGTCGGCATGTACGCAGGTACCAGCTTCCACCCCGGACTAGCTTCCCTGGCTGATCGCCAGGGTGGCGCCGTACGCCGTGACCAGCTTGCCCCGGTGAACGTCTCGCATGATCACGCAGCTCACCAGGTGAGCGCGCAACGCTGGAGCGAGTGGGGACGCAATGTCATCCTTCTCCAAAACGCTCCACCGACGCGTCGCCAGCTCATGTGGATCGCCCTCCTGGACGCGGGATCTCCCACAGCCATATGCAGCCATACGTCCCTTGAGATGGTCGGCTTTCGGGGATTCGGCAAGGAGTCGAGCGTTATCCATCTGGTCGTGCCGCGAGGAGCGAGGTACGTCGCTCTGCCGGGCGTCCACGTACACGAGTCCCGCCGGTTCGATGAGGGCGACATCAGGTCGTTCAACGGCATGCCGCGGACGTCCTCGCCTCGGTCTGCCATAGATGCCGCCGCCTGGCAGCCGTGGCCGCGCTTCGCTTGCGGGCTGCTGGCGGCGACAGTGCAGCAGCGGGTGTGCAGCCCGCATCAACTTGAGGCGGCGTTGGCAGAAGCTGGTCGAGTCAGGCACAAGGCGCACATGCAACTCGCACTCAAGGACATCGCTGGTGGCGCGGAAAGCCTCGGAGAGTTAGACGTCGCCGATCTGTGCCGCAGATATCGGCTCGCACAGCCGACTCGACAGCGGCGGCGTAGGGACGCGAGCGGCAGATGGCGCTATCTCGACTGCGAGTGGGAATCGCCTGACGGCACAGTGGTGATCCTCGAGATTGATGGCAGCCACCACCTCAGCGTCGAGCACTGGGAAGCGGACATGAAGCGTGAACGCGGCGTCGTGATCAGTGGGCAGCGCGTACTTCGGGCGACCGTCGGAGAGGTTCGTCTAGAGACAGCGGCCGTGGTGGCCGACTTGGTCGCCGTCGGCGTCCCCGTCCTTCCTTGAGGGTTGTCAGAACGTAGTCGACCGATAGACCGACTGGAGACTGACAAGTCGCGGGGGCCGAGAAGTTGTCAGAACGTAGTCGACCGATAGACCGACTGGAGACTGACAACTCCGTGAAGGGTTAGATGTGGCGGCGGGACTGGACGAAGCGGAAGCGGCTGGCGACGTAAGCGCCGTCGGTGTACGTCGAGTTGGCAGCCGGGTTGGCCCCCGTCCCGTGGAAGTCGCTGAACGCCGCAGACTGGTTGACGAACACCTGCCCGGTAAGGTTCTCGCTGAGCGCAACACCGGCGTCCAGGGCGGCCGAGCGCATCGCCTCCACCACGGAAGGGTCGGTGCTGTAGACCGAGGCGGTCATCGCGCCCCGCTCGAGCGCGGTACGCCGAAAAACCTCGATCGACTCCTGCGTCGAGCCGGTCTTGATGAGGTAGCTCACCGGCCCGAACCACTCGTTCTCGTACGTCGATGAGTCGCTAGCGTCGACAACGGCAACCGTCGGGGTCCGCACCACCGCGTCGGCGTACGCCGGGTGGGACACCTCGCGCGACTCGATGACCACCGAGCCAGCTGCGGACTCCACGGCCGACAGCCGCTCGAGCACACCGGGGTTCACCACCCCACCGAGCAGCTCGACCGCGCGGGCGTCATCGCCAACCAGCTTGTCAAACGCCTTGGCCAGCCCAGCGACCACGTCGTCGACGCTCTTGTGCCCCTCGTCGGTGTCAATGCCGTCGGCGGGCACGCAGATGTTCTGCGGAGCGGTGCACATCTGCCCGGTGTACAGCGCGAGCGAGAACGCGAGGTTGAAGCACATTCCCTTGAACGAGTCGGTGGAGTCGACGACGACGGTGTTGACGCCCGCCTTCTCGGTGAACACCACTGCCTGCCGCGCGTGCTCCTCCAACCACTCCCCGAAGGCGGCAGAGCCGGTGTAGTCAACCAACTTGACCTTCGGGTGCACCGCCAGCACCGCGGCGATTCCGTCGGCCGGGTCCTCCGCGGCGAGCGTGACCAGGTTGGGGTCGAACCCGGCCTCGGCGAGCACCTCCTGGCACACCTGCACGGTGATCGCCAGCGGCAGCACCGCACCCGGGTGCGGCTTGACGACCACCGGGTTGCCGGTGACGAGCGAAGCGAAGACACCCGGCCAGGTGTTCCACGTCGGGAACGTGTTGCAGGCGATCGACAGCGCGACCCCGCGCGGCACGACGGTGAACGTCTTCTCCATCCGCACCGGTGCGTCGCGGCCCGGCTTCTCCCAGATCGCGGTAGCCGGCACCCGCGCCATCTCGGCGTACGCGTAGGCGGTCGCCTCGAGCGCCCGATCGAGCGCGTGCGCCCCGCCGGCCTGGAACGCCATCACGAACGCCTGGCCCGAGGTGTGCATGACCGCGCTGGCCAGCTCGAAGACCCGCTGATGCAGCCGGTGCAGCACCTCCAGCCCGATCCCCACCCGCGCTTCGACGCCGGCGTCGCGCCAGTCGGCCAGGCCGGCGCGAGCGGCCTCCACCAGCGCGGGCACGCCGTCCGGCGTCACCCGCGGGTAACGGACCTCCAAGGCCAACCCGTACGGCGACTTCTCGGTCGCCACGGTGCCCTCGGCGCCCGGAGTCCTGAGCGGGAACTCCTGGCCCAGCAACGCTTCGAAGGCAGCCTTGCCGTCGGCGGCCGCCGACTCGCCGTACACGCGTGGGCTCGGTGACTCGGGGAACGCGCTGTAGTACTCCCGAGACCGGGTGGCCGCGACAGCGTCGTCGAGCATCGAGCGGTGACGGGCGAAGAAGTCATCGGCAAGCGACATGGGTGGCTCCAGGGCAAGGCGGTGTGACGGTGCGCCAACTCGGGCACCTCCATTGTGTCACCCGCGCACGTGAGATGGTGCTCGCGTGCGGATCCGCGGCATGGTCCCAGCTGACGCCGGCGTCGTGCTGCGGCTCAACGAGGAGTCGGTTACGGCGCTCAGCCCGCTCGCCGCTGCCGAGCTCGAGGCGCATCGTCGAGACGCCACCCACGCCGTCGTCTGCGACGTCGACGGCGAGGTGGCCGCGTTCGCGCTGGCGTACGGGCCGGGATCGACGTACGAGTCGATCAACTACCGCTGGCACAGCGAACGCTTCAGCGACTTCCTCTACCTCGACCGCATCGCGGTCAGTGCTACCTGGCGCCGATCTGGCATCGGCACCGCGCTGTACGACCACCTCGAGGCGTACGCCGCCGCGCACGGCCGGATGGTCTGCGAGGTGAACTGCGAGCCCCCGAACCCGGAGTCGCTGGCCTTCCACACCCGCCGGGGTTACCGGGTGATCGGCCGGCTGCGGCAGCTCGACGGGCATGAGACCGTGATGATGGAGAAGCCGCTGTGAACGCCGACGAGCTGGCCCGTCGCTGCGCCGAGACCATGTGGGCCGACGACGCGGCGTCTCGCGAGCTCGGCATGCAGTTGAGGGATGTCGCCCCCGGTCGTGCGACGGTGGCGATGACAGTGCGTGGGGACATGACGAACGGACACGGCACCGCGCACGGCGGGTTCGTCTTCGCGCTGGCCGACTCGGCGTTCGCGTTCGCGTGCAACTCCTATAACGAACGCTCGGTCGCGCAGGCGTGCGACATCGTGTTCGTGACACCCGTCGTCGACGGTGACCGGCTGGTCGCTGCAGCCGCCGAGCGGCACCGGTTCGGCCGCAACGGCATCTACGACGTGCAGGTGACGTGCGAGGGCCGGGTGGTGGCGGAGTTCCGCGGCCGCAGCCGCACGGTCGGTGGCGCGATCGTCGACCCCGACTGACCCGACACCGGGCCCGCACTTAACCCGCGCCGAAGGAGGCGCGGCGGGACGCCCGGCGCAGGGTCGCCAGCACCGCTGGCCCGAGTACGACGATGGCGACGGCGTTGGTGATGGCCCGGCCGGTGTCCCACCCGAGCGTCGACGTGGTGACCGTGTAGACGACGAAGCGGTGCAGGTTGTCGAGCAGCGGGTCACCCGGCACGAACGACAGGTCGGTGCCGCCGCCGAGCGCGAAGGGCCAGAACCACAAGTTCATCAAGAAGCCGTACAGGTACGCCGCGACGACGCCGTACGCCACGAGCATGGCGATCTCTGCCCGGCCGCTCATGCGCCGCGGCAACAACCCCGCACCAAGGCCGATCCACGCCGCGGCAAGCATCTGGAACGGCAGCCACGGCCCTACCCCAGCCGTGAGCAAGCCGGAGGCGAACATCGATGTGCACCCCAGGACAAAGCCGAAGCCTGCGCCGAACACCCGCCCGGCAAGCACCAGGAGGAAGAACACCAGCTCGACGCCGGCAATCCCAGCCCCCAGCGGGCGCAGTGCGGCGTTCACGGCCGAGAGCACACCCAACATGGCCAGCGCCTTGGAGTCCATTCCACCGTCCGCGAACGACGCGAGGACGATCGCCACGACCAACGGCAGCACCACGACGAACAGCAGCGGCGCGTCGCTGGTGTGGCCGACCGAGCTGGCCGGCACCCGGACGAACAGCGGCGAGCAGAACATGACGATCCCCGTGAGCGAGGCCAGCAGCAGCGCCGACGCCGTCCGTACGCCGACCGGTACCGCGGCCGTCGACGCCGACGAGGGAGCGGCGCCTGGGGCTACCGCCACGCCGGAGGAGTGGTCAGCCATGCGCCACGCTCCTTGCGGTGAGCGCGGCGGCGACCTGGTCGACGGTGAGCCAGGGCAACGGCGCCAGCACCTTGGCGACCTGGGGCGCGAAGACCGGCGACCCCGCCAGCGCCTCCTGTGTCGGGGCCGCCGTGACCACCTCACCCTCGGCGAGTACGACCACGCGGGAGGCGGTGTGCGCCACGAACTCCACGTCGTGGGTGGCCACGACAACGGCCATCCCGTCGGCGGCGAGGTCCGCCAACTGCCCAGCGAGTCGGGCTTTGGCGGTGTAGTCGAGCCCGCGGGTTGGCTCATCGAGCAGCAACACTCGCGGTCTTCCGGACAGCTGCACGGCCAACGCGAGCGCCAGCCGCTGCCCATCGGAGAGGTCGCGTGGATGGGTGGCGTCGTCGATGCCAGCTCCCCCGACGAGCTCACCGAACACGGATCGAGTCGCCCCCCGTACCGCTCCGGCCCCCTGGTCGGCTGCCGTGCACTCTGCCGCCACCGAGTCGCAGTACAGCAGGTCGGTCGCCTGCTGCGGCACCAGGGCTACCAGCGCCGCTGCCGTTGCGCGCGACGCGGCTGCCGGGTCTTGTCCAGCCACTGACACCGACCCGGCGCTGCGCCGCAGCGACCCCTGCAGCGCCCACAGCAGCGACGACTTGCCCGAGCCGTTGCGCCCCATCAGCGCGACTACCTCTCCTGGAGCCGCCGTGAAGTCCACGTCGCGCACGGCCACCGCGTCGCCGTAGGCCACCACCACACGCCGGGCCAGCAGCCCGTCCCTGGCGTCGCCGGGCACCACCGGCGCAACCCGCGCCGGCACGCCGGTCAGGCTGCTGCGCAAGGCACCCGCGGCCCGGCGGGCGTCGCGCACCGAGAGCGGCAGCGGGTCCCACCCCGCCAGCCGCCCGAGCTCGACGACCGGCGGTGCCAGCGGGGCGTCGCGCAACAGTTCGGCCGGCTTCCCGTCGCGCACCCGCTGCTCGTGCACGACGACCAGCCGGTCGGCGTACTCCACCACCCGCTCGAGCCGGTGCTCGGCCGCCAGCACGGTGGCGCCCAGGTCGTGCACCAGTCGCAGTACGGCGCTCAACGCGTCCTCGGCAGCCGCCGGGTCCAGCGCCGACGTCGGTTCGTCGAGCACCAGGATGCGAGGTGAGCTGGTCAGGACCGCACCCAGCGCGACCCGCTGCTGCTCACCTCCCGACAGCGTGCGCAGCGCCCGCCGCCGCAGCCGGGCGATGCCCATCAGGTCGAGGACCTCCTCCACCCGCCGCCGCATCACCTGCGGCGGTACGGCGAGTTGTTCCATGCCGTAGGCCAGCTCCTCCTCGACGGTGTCGGTGACAAACCCCGCCAACGGGTCCTGTCCCACGACACCCACGGTGTCGGCGAACTCGCGGGGTGGGGAGTCGCGGGGATCGCGCCCCCCGGCGACCACCCGGCCCTCGACGTGGCCGCCAGTGAAGTGCGGGACGAGGCCGTTGACCGCCCGCAGCAGCGTCGACTTGCCCGAGCCGGTGTGGCCGACGACAAGCGCCAGCTCCCCTTCCGGGATGTGCAGGTCGACCGCCTCCACCGCAGCCTTGGCCGCGCCGGGGTACCAGAACGAGAACTGCTCGAACTCGATCACCCCACCACCCCACCGGGGCGCACAACCGGCCCAACCAGCGCCAAAGATCCGAGCTTCACGTTGTCCCCACGACGCCAGACTCGGATCTTGGCGTGGCCGCCGGCAGCAGCGCGACGACGATCCCGAGCAACGCCAGCCAGGGCAGCTGCGGCCATGACAGTGGGGTGAGCGACGGGTAGAGGTCAACCGGGTCGACCTGTGCGGTCGCGAAGACCGCTACTCCGGCCAGCAAACCCGCGGCGGCGGTGACGCATTCCGCCGCGCGCCACCGATCCGGTCGGTAGGAGGAGCGGTGGACGCTGCGGCCCGACACCACGAGGCCGACCACGCCGACGGCGATCCCGGCGAGCAGCATGGGGGTGGCCAGGTAACGCGGGGCAGTTCCGTCCAGCAACGCATACACCCCTATGCACAACCCCGCCAGCCCGGCGATCAGCAGGCCCGCTGTCAGCCGGCTCAGCACCACCGAGCGACTGCCGCGGCGGCCATAGCCGCGGGAGTCCATCGACGACGCGAGCATCAGCGAGCGGTCCAGGGCGTCCTCGAGCACTGGGACGATGATCCTCCGGAGGGCGGCGACGCGGCCCTTCTCAGCCACTGGCCGCAGCCGGCGTGCACGCCGTACCCGGACGAAGCTCTCGGCGAGCTGAGGGAACACCGACAATGCGACGACGACCGCGGTGCTGACCTCGTGCAGGGCGGCGGGCATCGAACGCAGCAGCCGACGGGGGTTCGCCAGCGCGTTCGCGGCACCGAGGCAGATGAGCATCGTCGCGAGGCGCAAGCCGTCGTACACACCGGCAAGGACCGATTCTGCTGTCACGTCACCGAGCAGCGCGATGCCGGTGGCGGCACCGGGGAGGCTGACTTCCGGCAGCGGGACCAGCACGACGGTGCCCTGGTTTCCGGCGAACACGACCCGGAAGATCACCCGCACGAGGACGATGGCGAGGCCCGCAGCGAGGTAGAGCGCAAAGGCGCGCGCCCACGGAGCGTCGGTGCGGCGGGCGAAGACGACCCAGGTGGCGACGGCGACAATTGTCGCGAGCAGCAAGGGGTTGGTGGTGCGGCTGGCCGCGACGGCGAGCCCGAGCGCCCACAGCCACCAGGCGAGCGGGTGCAGGGGGCGGGCCAGCAGGTGACCCTGCCGCCGCGTCCGCGTCACGCCCGCCGTGACCGTCGCCACGCCGTCAGCCCGGCGCCGGCAGCGAGCAAGCCGATCAGGCTCAGTCCGATCACCGTTGGCAGGACCGACCCGGCCGGCTCCGCAGCCGAGTCTGCGGGGGGAGCTGCCTCGCTCGGTGCGCCATCGGGAGGGGGTGTCGTGCTCGGCGTCGCCGATGGCGAGGGTGAGGGTGTGGCCGTCTGCTCCTGCCTGGTGGGATCGACGGCCGGCGGACGAGCCTTGTCGTTCACCGCGAACGACCAGCCCTCGAAGCCGCCCGCGGTGACCCGACGACTACCCGCGCCGCTGGTGCTGTACTCCCACTTTCCACCGTCTTCTGCATTCCAGTAGCTCCAGTACGCCGACTGGGGCGGTGTGCCCTGGCAGTCCTCGTCCGCAGCTGACGGCTCCCCCTGAATGCGACAGACCAGCGCCCCCAGGCTGGACGTGACCAAGGAGTAGGAGAACCCGGCCCGCTCCAAGGCGTCCAGCCCGGTGGTCACCGGGGCGGCTGCACAGCGCGTGACGACATCTCCGCCGAGACTCTGGAAGTCAACGACGACGGTGACCCCAGTGTCGCTCGGGCAGGGTCCGGCTGTGCCCGCCGAGGGTGCCTGGGCGAGGGCATAGTAGGCCTGTGGTGTGGCGCGCCGGAACTGGTCGAGCTCGGCGGCCCGGATCCCCTTGGTCAACGCGCTGGTAAGGGCCGCCCGGTTGTAGGCAATGACGCCGAGGGCGTCCCGAGCCGGACCCCCGCCGGCGTTCGCCGTGGTGATCTGCATCCGCGCCACATAGTTCGCGGCTCGAAGACGAGCTTCGGTGCTGCCGGTTGCGGTGAGAGCGTTGGCCACCAACCCGGTGCTGTTGGTGTTCGGGCCCAGCTTCCCACCCCCGAAGGCGCCACTCTTGTGCTGCTGCGAAACCAGCCAAGCCACGGTTTTGCTGACGGCTGCCGCGGGCAACGCGGCGCCATGCTCAGCAGCTGACTGCAGCGCCTGCAGAGCGAGCGCCGTTGCGTCGACATCGGGGGCACTGCCGCTCTGCTCGCAGGTCTCGCCGGCTACCTCATCAAGTCGGAAGTACCCGGCCTGGCACTGCTGTCTCAGCAGGTAGTCCACCACCGGCTGCGGCACGCCGCCCGTCGGCGCCAGTGCGAGAACGCCGTACGACTGAGTCAGGACATTGCTGTAGTCCTTCTTCCCCGCGTCGCTGATCCGGCCTTGCTCCGGACCGGCGTCGGTTCCCTGAACGTGCTCGAGCAGCTCAGCGCGGACGTTGTGACCACCGAAGTCCCGGACGTCGGCACCCAGCGCGCTCGCGAACAGCAGCGTCTTGGCCAGCGCGCCGGCGGCGGTGCCGCCGCCCGCGTAATCGGTGTAGAAGTGTCGACGCACCTGCTGTTCGAGGGCGGCCAGCTGAGCGGGCGAGGTGCCGGCTGCGGCCAGCATGAGGCCGGTGTCGATGGTGAGGCCCCAGTCGTCGAACTTGAACTGACTGTTGTAGATGCGGCCGTTGGTGAGCTGACCGGCCTGCCAGCGGGCGGCGAGCGCGGCCCGCTGCTGGTAGTCAGGGGTCGCGGAGGCGACCGGGCTGGCGAGTCGTGCAACTGGGATCGCGGTGCCGGCTGAGGCGGGCGCGGCCGGCACGAACGGGGTGACGGCCGAGGCGGGCGCGGCCGTCGTAAGGGTGGTAACCGACACGGCCGCGACAGCGGCGAGCCGGCGAAGCCGGGTGGACATCGAAGTGCCTTTCGGTGAGCGGTCCCGGGAACGGATGCCCGACGACGGCACACGTGGACGATGTCCAGACTCCGACCCTGCAGACCTCGACAGATATGGAGCCGCTCACTCCCCTGCAGGCATTCCGACTTCCGGTTTCAGACCGGCCACGGCTGCGGGACAGTGCCGGATTTCGACCGGCTTCCCCTGTAGGCGAGCAGTATTGACTTGTCGCCACCGTGGGCGGCGGCAGGGCGAATGTAGCAGACCCCGCCGAGGCGCCGAGCCGTAGAGTCGCCAGGTGACCACCTTGCTCAGTGACGTCGTCGTCATCGACTTGACTCGCGCCCTTGCTGGCCCGCACGCCGCGATGATGCTCGGGGATCTCGGCGCCCGGGTCATCAAGGTGGAGACGCCTGGCTCGGGAGACGACAGCCGCGGCTGGGGGCCGCCGTTCGTGGGGGCCGACGACGAACAGGTGTCGACGTACTTTCTCAGCTGCAACCGCAACAAGGAGTCGGTGACGGCGGATCTGAAGAGCCCCGCCGGGAAGGAGCTGGTACGTCGGTTGGTGCGGCAGGCCGACGTCCTGCTGGAGAACTTCCGCCCCGGCGTGCTCGACCGGTTGGGCTTCTCTGTCGACGAATTGCACGCGCTCAACCCGGCGCTTGTCGTCTGCTCGATCACCGGCTTCGGGCACGACGGCCCGGAGGGTGGTCGCGCCGGCTACGACCAGATCGCCCAGGGTGAGGCGGGCCTGATGAGCCTCACCGGCCCGTCCCCGGACGAGCCCACCAAGGTCGGCGTGCCGATGGGGGACCTGCTGGCGGGCATGTACGCCGCCTACGGCGTGCTGGCGGCACTGCACGAACGAGCCTCGACCGGGCGGGGCAGGCTCGTCCGTACCAGCCTGCTCGCGGCGATCGTCGCCACCCACGCCTATCAGGGAACCCGGTGGACTGTCGGCAAGGAGGTGCCGGCCGGGATCGGCAACCACCATCCGTCCATCGCGCCGTACGGACTGTTCCGCACCGCAACAGCACCGGTGCAGGTCGCGTGCGGCAGTGAAGGGCTCTGGCGGGCGTTTGCTCCGCTTGTCGGCCTCGATCCCGACGACGGGAAGTTGTCCACGAACAGGCTCCGGGTGGTTCACCGCGACGAGCTCACCGAGCTGATCGAGGCCGCGCTGACCGAGCACCCGGCCGAGCACTGGCTTGACCAACTGGCGGCAGCGGGAGTTCCGGCCGGCAAGGTCCGCAGTCTTGACGACGTGTACGACTGGGAGCAGACCCGCTCGCAAGGGCTTGTCGTAGCGGTAGCGCACCCGTCGGCCGGTCTCATCGAGCTGCCCGGCCCTCCGCTGCGGTTCGATGACCTGCCGTACGCCGGCGGGCGAGCCCAGCACCAGCCACCACCTGGGTTGGGAGAGCACAACGAGTCCGTGTCGGCCTGGCTCGACGAACGGGAAGCCGCTCTGTGACGACCCGCCTCACCGCGACCGAGCTCATCGACCTCGTCCTCGACGACGGCTCGTTCGCATCGTGGGACGTGCCGCCGCCGCCGCGCGCCGTGCCGGCGCCGTACGCCGCAGAGTTGGCGGCTGCCCGCCAGCGCACCGGCTTGGACGAGGCGGTGATCACGGGGGAGGGGCTGCTGCACGGCCGTCGGGTTGCGGTGCTCGCCTGCGAGTTCGGCTTTCTGGCGGGGTCGATCGGTGTCGACGCCGCCGATCGACTGGTGCACGGCGTCGAGCGGGCGACCCGCGAGCGCCTGCCGCTGCTGGCGGCTCCGGTCTCCGGCGGCACCCGCATGCAGGAGGGCACTGTCGCGTTCGTGCAGATGATCACGATCTCTGCGGCGATCACCGAGCACAAGGCCGCCGGGCTGCCATACCTGGTCTACCTGCGCCACCCCACCACCGGTGGCGTGATGGCGTCCTGGGGGTCGCTCGGGCACGTGACGGTGGCCGAGCCAGGTGCACTCATTGGGTTCCTGGGTCCCCGGGTCTACGAGGCGCTGTACGGCCGACCTTTCCCACCCGGCGTACAGACGTCGGAGAACCTGCATGCGCACGGCCTGATCGATGCGGTGGTGCCGCCCGAGGAGATCGCCGGGATCGTCGCCCGGGCGCTCACAGTCCTCGACGCTCGGGATCGCGACGACGCGCCGGTCGCGGCCCGGGCCGACGAAACAGTCGCTGACGTCGACGCGTGGGAATCCATTCTCCGGTCGCGCCGGGCCGATCGACCCGGCGTACGTCGGCTGCTGCGCTACGCCGCCACCGACGTGCTGCCGCTGAACGGCACCGGTCAAGGCGAGGCGGACCCTGGTCTGTTGATAGCACTTGCCCGCTTCGGCGGCGCTCCGTGCGTCTTCCTCGGCCAGGACCGCCGGGGGCAGACCGAGGAGCGGCCGATGGGACCGGGCGCCCTGCGCGAGGCCCGCCGAGGTATGCGGCTCGCCGCTGACCTTGGCGTGCCGCTGGTTAGCGTTATCGACACCCCCGGTGCAGCGCTTTCGGTGGAGGCGGAAGAGGGTGGGCTAGCCGGCGAGATCGCCCGCTGCCTAGCTGACCTGGTCAGCGTCGACGCTCCGACGCTGACGGTACTGCTCGGCCAGGGCACCGGCGGGGGCGCCTTGGCCCTGCTGCCGGCCGACCGGGTGATCGCCGCTCAGCACGGCTGGCTCTCCCCGCTGCCGCCGGAGGGCGCCAGCGCGATCATCCACAGGTCCACTCACTACGCCGCCGACCTGGCGCGGTCGCAAGGCGTCCGTTCGCTGGACCTGCTGGCAGCCGGCATCGTTGACCGGATCGTTCCCGAGCGACCCGACGCGGCGGATGAACCGCAGGCCTTTTGTGAGCGGCTTGGCGATTTCCTTCGCCAGGAACTCACCGTTCTGAGGAAGCGCGACCACACGCAGCTCAGGCGGCTGCGGACAGCTCGATACGGCAGCCTCGGTGCTCGACAGAGCGTATGACGGCCCCCGCGTGAACGCTGTGCTAATTGTGCCTTTACCCAACACTAATTGAGCTTTTACACAACGTTAATTAATAGCTTTTAGCGTGCACTAAATTACTCAGAGTAATGTCGCTTTTATGCACTTCCACCATTGGGATGTTTGGCGTTACTCTCAGTTATCCAACTGGTTCACCCTCCCCGCCTGAAGCAACAGAATCCGCATACAGCGTTACGGAGGGTAATGAGAGTAACGAGGGGCATTATGCGTAAATTCTTGGCAACCGCTGCCGCTGCCGTCGCTGTCGTGGGCCTGGCGCAGGCTCCGTCCAACGCCGCCACGGCGACCGAGTGTACGACCACGTTGACCGGCGAGATCGACGGCCGGGTCGTCGTGCCCGAAGGCGAGACCTGCACGCTGGACGGTGCCACAGTGAACGGCAATGTGCGCATCCTTGAGGGGGCCGCGTTGATCTCCCACAACTCCACGATCAACGGCAACGTCAACGGAAGCGGCGCTCGGACGGTTCAGCTGATCGACACCCACGTCGTCGGCACGGGTACCACCGGCAACATCAACCTGCAAGGCACACTTCGCCGCATCGTCATCGGTGCCGCCGGTTGTGCGGTTGACCCTGCGGTCGGCAACAACATCACGCTGATCAACAACTTCGGCAACATCGCCATCTGCCAGATGACGACCGGCGAGAACATCACACTCGTGGGCAACTCGGGACTTATCGGCGTGCATGACAACGTCGTGGGCAACAGTCTCGTGGTCAAGCGAAACACTGGCGCCTTCACGCGCCTCACGGACAACGAGGTGGGCGTAACCCAAGGCGGCAGCATCACGATCGCCAACAACTCATCCCAGGTGGTGGTGAAGCGCAACTCCGCCGCGAACAAGTTCGCCTGCTCCGCCAACAGCCCGGCCCCAGTCGGATCGGGAAACACAGCCGGCGCCGGTCTCGGGGGCCAATGCTCGCTCCTCGGCTGACACTGACGACGACGTAGCACCAAGGCTGCTGACTCAGCGTCACAGCCGCAGACAACAACGGTCCTTGCCGGGTGATCCCAGCCCGCGGGACCGTTGTTGCGTCCGTGCAGCTTGAGGAAGGACTCCAACGAAGCACTGCGGCTTCCGTTACGGTGAATTTCTGTGGGAAACCGCACATGCGGATGAACGAGCGGTGACGCGGGCCTGAACCCTGCGTAAGAGGAGCGTTTTATTAGCTGAGAGTAATCAACCTCTCTCGGTGCGTAATACGTGAACTGATTGCTACAGGGAGTCTGTCGTCCAGGTGCCTACGCCGCAGTGGATTCGTCGGACAGGGGGTGCCGAGGGGCGGCAAAACGGCTACTATCCGTTACTACCCGATCTGAAATGCCAATGACGCCAACGGTCCAAAGATCGATGCCACCATCCGATCCGCTGGGAACTCGCGTTCCTCCCACAGCCGTAAGGGGACAATCACCAATGTCGCGAGCTTCTACCGCGACCTCGCTTGTGCCTGAGCCCGCCCTTGGCGATACCACCGCAAGCAATCCGGACGCCCCCGCGTCAGTTCGCATCCGTCACCGCGCAGCCCCGAAGTCGGCCGTCGCGTCCGCAACGCCTAGCCGTCTCCCCACGCCCCACCAACTGTCCGCACCGATCATCCGGTTCCCCTTACCAGCGCCCCGCGGTCACGACGCCACACTTCGGAGTACGTTCCTGCGGAGTCGGTGGCTGCTGTGGGGCGCCGACGTGACGATCGCAGCGATCGGGCTAGGCGCCGCCTGGCTACTTCAGCGGCCAGTGCTGGTCTTGGTGGCGCTGCTGTGGCTCACGTTCATGACGATCCGTAGCACACGTGACGGTCGCATGGCCGACCTCTTTGATCTGCGTCGTGTCGCGTCAGCAAACGTCTGCTTCGTATTTTTCTTGACGTTGATGGCTTTGCTTGCCCTCGACGATCTGTACGGCACCCGAGCGACGCTGGTGATCGGCACCGCAATGGGCGCCCTCGGCGTCGGCGCGCGATGGTGCCTCGGCCG
This sequence comes from Nocardioidaceae bacterium, assembly GCA_030447865.1. GTDB lineage: Bacteria > Actinomycetota > Actinomycetes > Propionibacteriales > Nocardioidaceae > JAUJOE01. The sequence continues at coordinate 779,232 of JAUJOD010000001.1, read as the reverse complement.
TCCGGCGCTGCGTCGGTGGTTCAACCTGCGCGTCGATGAGACGGTCCTTGTCGTTGGCGACCTCGAGAGCGTCACCCGCACCGTCGCCGAGTGGGAAGGCGTCGAGGAACTATCCATCGTCGGCGTGTGCCTGTCGGAATCTGACCACCGTCCGCGCAGCGTCAACGGCATCCCCGTCCTTGGCACAGTGGCCGATGTCGCGGATGTCAGCCGCCGCGTTGGCGTCGACATCGTCGCAGTGCATGACGTCGACAAGCTGGGTGGCTTGCAGTTGGCCAGGCTGCAGTGGACGCTTGAAGACATCGGCGCGCAGCTGTCGATCATCACTCCGGTGACAAACACGGTCGAGGCACGCGCGACTGTACGCCGGGCCGGGCGACGGATGCTTGTCGATGTCGCCCACCGCCGACCACGGGGGGCGGTCGCCGCGATCAAGAGCGCGATCGACCGCGTCGTGGCTGCCGTGCTTCTCGTCGTGACGCTACCGGTGATCGGGGTCTGCGCGCTGCTGATCAGACTAGGCTCACCAGGTCCGGTGATCTTCCGGCAGGTTCGGGTGCGTGAGCATGGGCGCACCTTCCTGATGTACAAGTTGCGGACGATGACGGTCGACGCGGAGGAGCGGCTGGCCGAAGTGCTCGACCAGAACGAGGTCGGCGGTGGCCTGTTCAAGATGAAGCACGACCCGCGCGTCACTCGGGTGGGCTACTGGCTGCGTCGGCTCTCGCTGGATGAGCTGCCGCAGCTATGGAACATCATCGTCGGTGACATGTCGCTGATCGGCCCCCGGCCTGCGCTCCCGCACGAGGTCGAGACGTACGACGACTGGGCGAGGCGGCGGCTGGCGGTCAAGCCAGGCCTTACCGGCCTGTGGCAGGTAAGCGGGCGCTCCAACTTGTCGTGGGACGAGTCGGTGCGCATCGACTCCGACTACGTCGACAACTGGCATCCGATCCGCGACGTCCTCATCGCCTTGCGCACCGTCAAGGCGGTCCTTTCCAAGGACGGCGCGCACTGACGCACGGACTGCGCCAGTGAGGTCAGCTGATGGCTCCCCGGCTCATGGCCGCCTTGCTACGATGAGGCCAGAGCGCCTGGGCGAACACGTCGAGTTCCAGCAGCTGTCGGGCCCGCCACAGCCAGCCGAGATAGAGCGCAGCGCCGCCCGCCAGGCTCAGTACCAGCCAGGAAGCGTCGGCTGAGGCCAACTGCAGCCAGGTGGGAACCGCGGCAAAGCAGATGGTAGAGAACCCAGCGACAAGCGCCGTACGCCGGGTGAAGGCCCACATGCCAAGCAAGAGTCGCACCTGCGCCAAAGCCAGAACGTTGCGCAGCGCAATCGAGCAGGCCCACCCCACAGCAGCTCCCAAGATGCCGTAGCGCGGGATCAGCACTAGATCGAGCCCGACGTTGACGGCGAGTGTGACCACCGCGTTGACCAAACTCAACCCGCTCCGGCCGGACATGAGCAGCACCGCATCGACGCTTCCACATGCAGTGGAAACGAGCATGGCCACCGAGAGCACCACCACCGATGACGTTCCGGCGCTGTAGCCGGCGCCGAAGACGGGGATGACAAGACCGGCCGCCGCTGCGGTGACGAGATACAGCGGCCAGGAGAACACCATGGTCCACAAGGTGGAGGTAGCGAACACCCGATTCGCTCCAGCGTTGTCGTGTCGCGCGAACAGGCGGGCAAGTTGCGGGCTCACCGTCATCAGCACTGCCTGGATGCCGAGATTGCCCAGCACCAAGAATCGGGTGGCAGCGGTGTAGACGGCCGCGTCGGCGGGGCCGGCAAGGGCAGCTACCAGCAGGATGTCGAACCGGCGCCACACCATGATCACCGCTCCCGCCACGGCCCGAGCGGCGGTGAATGACCAGAAGTCTCTCGTCAACGTCCTGCCGAACGCTGCCGCTTCGCTAGCACCCGGCGGCGAGGCAACGGCGGGTCCCTCGCGGTCGACGAGGACCAGCACAGCAGTGCACCAAGCGGTCCCCACGACGTACGGCGCGACCCACGCCAGCACTGCAGCCGTCGGCCCGCCGCCAGCCAGCACGGTAAGCACCACCAGTCCTGGCTGTGCCAGGCTGCGAAAGACGGAGTCGATGCCGACCGTCTGCCTCATGCTGCCCAGTCCGCGGGTCGCCGCAAGCAGCGCGCCGTAGACAGCGACGATCGGCACGAACGGTGCCAGCCACCTGAGCATCGACCGCGCGTCGTCTTCAACCGCAGCGGTGCCTATCCAGCCCGCCATCGGCGAAGCCAGCAGCTCCAGAGCGACCGCGCAGCACAACGACACCGCAAGGACCGGCAGCAGGGCTACCCGGAGGGTTTCTCTCAGTCGGTGTCCCTGCCCCGTCGCGGAGTGTGCGGACAGGTAGCGCACCAACCCGATGTCCGTGCCGAGCTGCGCCAAGGTGGCGACGATCAGGAACAGCGTCGTGCTCGCGAAGAACGTGCCGGCTAGCTCAGGGACGAAGGCGCGAGCAACAGTCAGAGTCAAGGCGACGCCACCCACGGCTGAAACGACCGCCCCTAGTCCGGTGAGCGCGCTGCCGCGAGCTATGTGCCGGATGGGATCGCTGCCGGATCTTGCCGGTGAGTCAGTCACGGAGTGGCAGGCACGACGAACACGGCGAGAAGCGGCAGTTGGAGGCCGGACACTGCATGTAGCACGGCGCCCAGATCGAAGTGGGAGGTGCGGTGCAGCTCCACGAGCACGATGACTCCGTCGGTGAGCCGCGCTAGCGCCTCGCCTTCCACCCGATCGGTGGCCACGCAGGCAACCAAGGTGACGTCATTACGAGCCGCCAGTGAACCGATGATGGTGCGGGCCCGGTTCCCGACGAGGTGCTCCACGGCGGCTGTCGGGTCGGCGCCGGCTGGCAGGTAGGTCAAGTGCTCAGAGATGCGGTGACCGGACGGCAGCTCAGCCACTGGGTCCACCAACGCCTCGGCGAGGCCAGCCTTGTCGTTGTAGCCAAACGGGTCGAAGTGACCGCGTTCAGTCCCGGTGCCGTCGATGAGGGCAACGGAGGTGCCGGTGGCCGCAAGCGAGCCTGCTATGACACCCCCGATGGGTAACGCCGTACCCGGGCTGACGCCCACAACTCCGACTACGCCATGACTATCGACATGCTGGGCCAGCCGCATTCGCAGGTGGCGAAGGGCGGTCGCGCCGAGCTCAGGGCCATTAATCACACTCACCGGGGCGGTGAAGTCATAGTCGCCCAAATCGTCAGCGGAGCGGACGAGATCAGCCCGCCGCTCGCGCCACAAGGCGACCGCCAACCCGGTGAGGGCGCCTACCAAGAGTCCCGCGAGCGCGAACGTCAGGAGATGACGTGCGCCGGACTCCTCAGGAGCGAGTCCTGGAGTGAGGATGCGTCCCGGGTCTGTCGGGAGGGCTCTGGCGGCAGCCAGCTGTGACTGCAGTTCGATGATGTCGGCCTGGTAACCCGCCGCCACGGGCTCAGCGCCAGCCTCCGCTGCCTCGTTGAGGAGCTCCTCAGTCTCCGCGAGTTGTGTTTCCAGCGACTCGGTTACGGCCGCGATCCATTGTTCGGCGAGCCGCTCACGCTGTTGCAGAAAGTTGCGGGCAAGGGCGTTGACGACATCGACGGTGATGGAGGGATTTGTGCTGGTGTAGTTGATCTCCAGAGCCTGCGTGTTCGCCGGAACGGTCACCGTCGTGTTACGCCGCAACTCGTCACTGGTGATGTTGAGGTTCAACTCGTCGATTACCGCCGATGCGGTGTCCTGCGAGGTCACCGTGACCGCCTCGGTTTGCAGCATCTCCAGTGTGTCGGCTTCAGACGCCGGTGTGTAAGGGTTGCCCGAGATCGGGTTCAAAATCACGGTGGTCGACGACGAGAAAGTGGCCGGCTTGAGGAACACCAACGCGATACCGAGACCCATCCCTATCAGCGCAGCGAGGGTGATGATGGACCAGTGATAGCGGATTGAATCACGCAGCAGATTGCTTCGGCGGTCCTGAAAGTCACCGATTTGCACGGTCAGAGACTAGCATCGGGCACCGTATTTCCCGGGTGGAGAAGAGTGTGGTGAATCGCGGATGACGGCCGAGAGGCGGGTGCTGCTCGTTGGCTCCAGCGGAGGTCATCTAGCCCAGCTGTGGTCCCTGCGACCGTGGTGGGAGAGCTGGCAGCGCACCTGGGTTACCTTCGATACTCCCGACGCGGTGTCCCTCTTGGAAGACGAAGACGCCATTTGGGCGCACCATCCGACCACGCGCAACGTCCTCAATTTGATGCGGAACTCTGCGCTGGCCTGGCGGGTCATTCGCCAGCCGCGACCGGATGTCGTCGTCTCTACCGGAGCTGGCGTGGCGCTGCCGTTCTTCGTCTTCGCCCGATTGATGCGGATCCCAACCGCCTACATCGAGGTCTACGACCGAATCGACTCCGCCACGTTGACCGCCCGGCTGTGCCGGCCCTTCATTTCCCTCATGTGTGTGCAGTGGGAGGAACAGCGACGGCAGTACCCGGCGGCTGAGGTAATCGGTCCGCTGCTATGACCGATGTCGGTCGAACAGAAAGCCGGGTGCGGCCACTGGTTGTGTGCACCGTCGGGACAGACCACCACCGGTTTGATCGGCTGGTCGGTTGGTGCGACACGTTCGCCGCGACTGCTCCAGACGTCGATGTGCTGGTTCAGCACGGGAGTTCCCCTCCGCCTCGGGTAGCAGCAGGGCAAGCGTTCTTCACGGCGGACGAACTCGCCGAGCTCATGCGGGCCGCCCACGTTGTGGTCACTCATGGCGGACCAGGCTCGATAAGCGTTGCCCGGCGCTGCGGCACCAGACCGATCGCCGTTGCGCGAGACCCGACGCTTGGTGAGCATGTCGACGGCCATCAGTTGCGGTTCGTCGGCCGCCTCGCCAGCAGCGAACTGGTGACCGCAGTCAGTTCAGAGGCAGAGTTTCGCCAAGCCCTGCTGCAGCGGCTCTCAGCTCCGCGCGGCTTCGGGGTTGATGCTGAAGCAGCACAGAACCGCGTACGGGCCTCAGCTATGCGGTTCGGTGCCCTGGTCGAGCGGCTGCTCAGCCAGCCGCGGCGCTGAGGCACCGCTTCACCCCAGCGCTACGCCCGGACGCCGCCACCACGCCCAGCCGACCGCCAGCGTGAACCCGGTGACGAGCCCCGTGGTGATGGGCAGTTCGGCGTGGACGCCGACGCGCTCAGCTGGCCTCGCGCCATGGACCACGCGGCCAGCGACGGCTTCCCGCTGGGTCAGCAGCTCGCTGAGATGATGCAGGCGGGTATCAATGCGCCGAGCAACCGCCGGGAACTGCGACACGTCTCGTTCAGCCTGGCTGCGCAGTGCCAGCAGTCGTTGATGAAGCGCGCGAGCTCCAGCCAGTCGAGCGTCCGGATGAACCTCGGCCCGCTCCTCCAGCAGCGCGCGAGCAGCTTCGTTAGCACCCCTGATTGCTGCGTCAGCGGTGCGGGCTTGGAAGCTGATGATCAACACCCCACTGAGGGGGTATGCCGACACGCTGAGGCCATCGTGGACAGCGGCAGGCGGTTCGCCTGTCGCGTCGGAAACTCGCCTCAGAACATTGCCAGAGAAGACCAGTTGGGCGGTCGTGTCGATGGTGGCCGGTTTCGGCGTCGGACCGTCAGGAGCGAGGTCGACGTACACCGGGTTGCTGGGCACCTGAACGGCTGCACTGGCGCGGTAGGAATGTGGCTGTTGCGCCTGCCACCAGTAACCGGCCAGTCCGCCTAGTGCGGTGACGAGCAGGACCACGAGAAGGTTGGAGCGCAGCAAAGCCAGGTAGCCGGCCAACGTCGGCAGCCGGGTCACTCGACCTGTCAGCTCGACCATATCGGCGGTTTCCCAAGGAAGTCGGCGAGGGCGACGTCGTGCGGGCGGAAGTACTCACGAAGCTCTGCCTCGATCGATGGTGAGATTGCTGTCCCTGGCCTCGCATTGAACCGGTCGAAAGACTTCGGCAGGTAGGGCGGCAGGTGCAGAAAGTCCAACAGGCCAAAGAGCTGCTCAGCAGGTGCAGTGAAGAACCGCTCGCTCTCGATCACGTGGACGCGGCTTCGGCCAATCAGATCAGCAAACCGCCGCAGTTGTTCCGCGTAGCGTCCGCGCCGTCGATAGGCCTGGTGGCGGTAGACGCAACTCTGGTAGCTGGGGTCCGCCAGCATCCGGTCCAGCTCAGGCTCGATGCGTGCGTCCTCCAGGTCGAGCGCTCGTTCGAAGGTCTCGGTCTCGAAGCCGCGCGCGTATTCGTGCTTGTACGCCGAGTGCGCGCGCCGCACGGGGTCTCGCACCAGTGCAACGACCCGCACGTCCGGAAGGCGTGCTGCGATGCGAGCGGCTGCGTGCGGGTGAAACATGTAGTAGCCACTGGCTTCGAACACGGCGGCTGTGTGCTGGCCCGGGGCGCGACGACGCCGGGCCGTCGCCTTCAACGGAAAGTGCCCGAGGTACCACGACCAGCTCCGGCCATAGTTGACGTCGAAGTAGTTGACACCCTTGTGCAGGTTGGGACGCAGGACATTGGGGTGTCCGAGCAGGGCCCGAAACAGTGACGTGGTGCCCGCGCGTTGCGCCCCCACCACGAGGAACGTCGGCTCTGCCCGCAGCGGCGCACTGGCGCGCCCCAGAGTGACAGCAACGCTGCGGCCGGCCCGCTGAACTGCTGGCGGAGCCAGTTCGCGCACCGACGGCGTCACGTTGGGCCTTTCTCAAGTGCGGCGGCCGCTACGGCACTCAGACCCGCCAGCCAGCTCATGCGCCGACGAAGTTCTGGAGCCGGTCCCTCGACGGCGTCACCAACATACCGTTGACAGATCATCACCAGGTATGTGCCAGCTACGACGTCCGCGTGCCGCTCAGCCTGGCCACATGCGGTAAGCACCGTGCGGACATCGCGCGTCGCCAACCGCCACGCTTCGGGCAGTTCTTGCCGGCCGGCGACGGCGTGCTGGATGCGGTAATGAGCCGCGTCAAGGCCAACCGGAACGTGTTGCTCGAACCGCTCCCAGTCCCACACCTGAGTGGTCGATCCGTCGCTCGCCAAGTTCCATGGGGAAAGGTCGCCGTGCCAGCTACCGAGGGGACAACGTTCGTGGCCGGACAGTCGCTGGCGCAGGCGCTCGAACGGTTGGAGGTCCAGGCCGAACCAGCGATCGGGAACCGACGGTGCCGCCACCAGTGCGGTGCGACTCAGCGGTCCGGAGGTGATCCCGGCCAGCGCAGCGATTTCCGCGACCACCGTCACTGGCGGCTCCTGCAGCGGCAGCCGTTGCTGTGACAACGGGAGGGCCTGCTGGATTAGCACCGGGAGGCCGCGCCAAGAGTCCGACGAGAGCACCTGCGGCGCTTCGAACGTACGGCGTCGCGCGCTGGTGACCAGCTGCAGCGCAGCTGCCTCCCCAGCCACCAACGCAGCCGCCAGGGGCGTGACCCCGACCTTGGCGAACGCAAGAGTAGAGCCTGCAGCGTCGAAGATCTGCAGGACGGGCTTCTGGTTGGGACGTGGCGGCCCCAGCAGAACACCTATCCGGATGTCTTGTGCCAGCTGGGTGGCCAGGTGGCGCTCGATGCCGTCGGGTGCTTCGTGTACGCACATCCTGCGCACCGGAAGCCGCGCACTCATCCGCCTCGGCGCGGCGCGGCTCCACAGCGACCGACCGGCTCGGATCAACGGACCGCCAGCGTGCCGAACAAGCATCCGTTCGGCCCCGGGTACGCCGATCGGCACGATCAGGCGGACTCTTCTCGTCGACGGCAGCACGAAGTAGTTCGTCTCGTCGTTCCGCTTCGACCAGCGCACGGCGACACGAGCCGGCGGTGGCCAGAGCGCCACCACCGAATCCGGCAGGCGCTCCGCCACCGAGCGGCTCACTGTGCCTTCGAAGCTGGACGACTCCTGGCTGTCTGCCCGTCGCGGACGAACCTCCTGTTGAGCAGGCCGATCGCGATCATCATGGTGAAGAGCGGCGACTCCAGCGAGTCATAGACCAGCGAGAAGAGCAAGGCCAAGAAGATCACCAGGCAACCGATCAGAGCAACCGGATCTTCGGCCCGGACGAAGCGGAGAAACTGCCCGATGACGAACGTCAGAAAGAACAGGGTGCCGAGCAGTCCGGTCGTGAAGATGAGCCGCCACAGGAATCCCTGGGTGCCGAGCGGCGGCGGCCCACAATGCGTGCAGTCCGGAGTATCGCCGCCCGCGATCGAGGCGAAGCTGCCTGAGACGTCGCGCGTTTCACCGTAGCCGAGGAGTGGAGACAGTACGACGGTTGTGGAGAACACCTCTTCGGAGAGCTCCGCTCGTCGATCATTGCTGTGGGGCGTGTTGACTCGCAGTGCCACGGTGTCATATAGCGGCGAAGCCATGAAGGCCACTGCGCCCACCATCAGCAGTGCAACGGTCACCTGCAGCACCCGTACGCGTCCTAATGCGGCCAGTCTGAGCGCCACGAGGACAACGGCTGCAATCAAACCTGCCCAAAGACCACGGTTCAGCGAGTAGGCGATCGGCACGAACGACGCCACGAGAACCACGATTCCCACCGGGCGCCGCCAGCCCGCGTCGCGGCGCAGCCAGCTACCCCAGAAGAATGGGAGGAACAACCCGAGGTTGTTTCCCCAGTCGTTGGCGTAGGAGAAGGGCGCAGCCGGGCGAGGCTGGTCGTACCCGAGGAAGTCGCTCGGGGTGTTCACCCAGGGATGCAGCAAGAACGACAAGAAGTTGTCACTGGGGACGGAAATCACCAGTTCGAGGAGGGACGGAAAATCCGCGCTGGGAAATAGCACGCCAGCCAAGCCGCCGAGCGCCGTGTAGACGAACATCAGGCCAAGTAACCGCATCACCTTGTCGGTGGGCAGCTCTCGCTCCGGCATGTTGACGATGTATAACGCCACAATTGTGATCGCGGCGTACCAGGCGAAGTGGTAAGACCAGGCGATCAGCTTTCCTGCGCCATGGGCCGGGACTGTTCCCGGCGGAACGATCCACAGCAGCAGGCTTCCCGTGGCCACCACGACCAAGAACAGCAGCCAAAGCCCGAACCCCGTCGGAGCGAAGACCGGGCGCCTGCGCGCCAGTTCCCACGCCATCGGTATAGCGAAGATCAAGAAGATGAAGTGGCTCAGCCCGAGCACCCACCACAGCGGGAAGAAGACGTACAGCGCCGTCAACGGCCACCCCGGACGCAGCCACCCGCTGGCGGGGGCCGCTGCACGAGCTGGAGTGGAGTGACCAGCGGCGGCAGGTGTCAGCTGCGCTTCAGGTAATGCCACGTCCTGCCTTTCGCACGATGGCGAGCAGCTTTGCGGGCTCCACTCCAGTCCCCGCATGGGTCAAGGCGAGAGCGGCATGCGGAGCAATCGGCCAGCGCCGGAAAGCCTTCCCCGCCGTCGCGACTGCCCCCTTCCGGTCACCCAGAGACGAGCGCGCGAAAGCGATCTGACCGAGCACCCGCGCGTGACCGGCCTTGGATTCAGCAATGTGCGGGTGCTTGGCCAGCAGGTACTCCAACGCTTCGGCCACCACCTCGGCGCGCTCGCGAAACCATGACGTGTTGTATTGGCGAATCGATGCGAGCGGCAGGTTAACGACGCCTATCCGGCCCGCCTCGACAGCTCGAAGCAAGAACTCGTAGTCCTCGGCGTAGCCGCCGGGCAGGTTCTCGTCATACGGTCCGACTCCGTCGAAGACGTGCCGCCTGATAAGCAGCGTGGAAGAATGCAGTTCCTTGTGCCGTGAGCGAAGGAGCTGCGCTCGAGTCACCACAGCTGACTTGCCGGGCCACTCGACTGCGTGATCCGGCGACATCAGCAGCCGGATGCCAGCACCGAGAACCGCCAGGTCGGGCTCGTTAAGCATGCGGGTCATCTGCCGGCTCAGCTTGTCAGGATCCCACGTGTCGTCGTCGTCGCACGAGGCGATGTAGTCGGCGGAGGTGTGCTCGACGCCGACGTTGCGGGTGGCCGCCAAACCCTCGGCCCGAGTGTTCGATACCGGGCTGACGGTGCGGTTCGGGGCGGCCAACGCCGCGAGCGAGGTCTGTGGCTCCTCGTGGTCGTGAACAACGAACACCCGGATCGGGCCGGGATAATCCTGGTCAACGACCGACTGCACCGCCTCCCGCACCAGATCGGGTCGGCCTCGGGTCGGAACGACCACGTCGACGAGCGGCCACTCCCCCGGCCCCGGTGGTCGGGGCGGAACCTGCACGTCAGCCGCGGTGATTGTGTGCGTGCTCCCCACTGGATAGCCGTATCGAACCAGCCAAGGCGCTGTCACAGCCGTCACCACCTGACGGTCACGCTGAGAAAACTCCTGCCTCCATTGGTCATCGGGTTGTAGGGCGATGTGCCCGTGCGCAAAGCGGGACGGGTTTCCGGCGACGCCATGAGACGTCGAAAGGATGAGGGAGTGTTCCTCGACGTGCTCGAGGCCGTCGGTCGAAGACGAGAGCCCCAGCGCTGACCGAGCGGACTCCAACTCCACGCGCGGGTCGCTGACGAAGTCTTCGTAGCGCAGCAGCCAGGAAGCGTCGAACAGCGGACGAATCAGTTCGATCTGCGTCTGGCAGGCGGCCCATTGGCGGGCCGTCGCAGAGACGGAGAGCGACGCCATAACCGAGTCGCTTGCTCCGGCATGCGGACGAGGAACCGAGCTCTTCTTCCAGGAGTAAGCCACGCCACGTGCGTCACGGACGAGGTGCAACAGGCTTACGGGTATGGAGCTGGCCCGGTGAAGAGCGAGCGCCTGCACGGGCCACTTGCTCGCATCAACGATCACGTCGGCGTCGGCCACCTCGGCGATCGCGGCGTAGAGCTTCTCATACGCGGCGCCGTAGTCGCGAAGGGCTGCCGCGAATCGGGAGTCCTGATGTTCGCCAGCAAGGAGCAGCTTCGGCAGGAACCGTTGGCGGGCCACTGTCTCCTGCAAGGCTCTGATCTGTTCGAGCGTCTCGCCGGACCACCCGCCAAATGACCGCTCACCAACCGCGGACCAGAAGGCGCACTCTCGAAACGGCGTGCCACATCCACACAGCTCCGCTGCCGCCGTTGGCAGGCGGAAGACCTGTATCAGTTCGCCCACGTTGACCCATCGTGGGATGGCACCAAGCGTGCGCTCTACCAACGTGCTCCCAGAGCGACCAAACCCGGCGATGTACACGAGCCGGGGCGTCGCCTTCGGCGTCACTTGTCCTCTTTCGCTCATCGCACGTACGGCTACTCCCCGCCGGATCCTGGGTCGGGACGAGATCTCGCCGCGCTCTGCGCACCATCCAGTCCTACCGTTTGGAGCGCTTCAGTCTAGTCGGTGAGCCCGCGTTCGCGCCGGACGCACCTCATCCGAACGCACCGCTGGGCGTGGCTTTGTGACCGTCAGCTACGGCCGAGCGACGGCGTCGGCCGCAAGCTTGCTAGCGAACACCGGCTCTCGCTCCGCGTCGAGCTCCCACGTCCCATCGGGCGCGTTCTCCCAGGTGTTGAAGTAGGACATGGCCACCACGTTGTTTGCCCGCGCACTATCGAACGCGTCGCGCATCCACTCCGCTGCTCGCCCGGGGTTGCTCGGATCGGTACGGCACCCGTACTCGCCCACCGCGATCGGCCGGCCATGGGCATGCGCCACCGTCGCCAGCAGCTGGGAGCTGAACGTCTCCCACGGCAACCCGTTCGTTCGGGACCAGGGGTTGTAAATGTCCACGCCGAAGATCGGTGCCGCCGGGACGAACCAGTCGTCTGGGTTACGGCCCGACCTTGGGTCAAAAGTCCAGGACATGAGCACCGGCACAACAGAGACGTTGGGGGCCCGGCGGCTGAAGATCGACACCACCCTGCTCGTCATCTCCACCCAGTCGCTGGGCCGCATCCCCCAGCCCGCAGCGTTGTCCTCGGGCTCATGGTGAATGGTGAAAAAGACAGGTGAGCCCAACCGCCGAAGCCGGTAGGCCAGCACATTGAGCCACTCGTCGTGGTTGCCTACTGCGACCGAGCTCCACGTGTCCGGTGGCTTCGTGGACACATGCGGCAACCTGCCATGCCGTATGTCGCGTCGGGCTTGCCGGACCAGCAGGTCCATCTGGTAGGCCTGGTAGAAGCTGCGGTGAACAGTCACGGGACGCCCGAGCGTCCGGTTCTCCCACCGCACCAGGCCGTCGTACACCTTGGCCCCGTAGTACAGCTTGCCTGCACCAGGGTCACCGGGAAACCGGCTCAACTGGGCGGCGGTCCGGACGCTTCGAAGGGATGTCGCCCGGGCTGGGGTTGTCGGCCCGACCAGCGCCGCCGCGGCACTGCCGAGAGCCAGACCCAACACTCCACGTCGTGAAAGTTCCATCGAGACGACCTCGTTTAGCGGTGACGAACGGGACAATTGCCCAACCCTATGACAGATTGTAGTTGGACAGCAACAATGTGTAGTTTCCGTCTTCACCTCATCGGGGCACACCCCATGACCGGCGTTGTGACCGCAGGCAAGGGCTTGAGCTGCGCTCCGCCAGGAGTCGCTTCCGCGAGCACACCTGTTGGCTGCTTTAGAGTCCAGTTATGTACCGCGGGCGCTTCTTGACGATCGCCTATTACGGCGGCCTTGCAGTTCTGCTGGCGCTGATTCTGAGCGCAACGCTGCCCGCCCTCTTGCCCGGCGGGTTGGCTGGTCGGCTCAGCCGAAACTCCGAAGGGCTGCTCCTCTTGCTCGCCGTGTCGCTGTGGATCCAGTTCGTCCGGGTCCGCCTGCTCACCGCAGCTCACGCCCGCTCAGCCGCTCTACTGGCCGCCGCCGCGTTGGGGGCGGTCGGGCTGATACTTCTGTTCGGGCCGGTACCTGCGCAGCTAGTGACTCTCAACGAGTCGGCGTTCGCGCTTGCGCTGCTGCTTCCTTACCTGCAGCTACGCCGGCCGCTGCCGCGTTGGTGGTTGCTGCTGCCCGTAGCGGCCGTGGCGATACCGCTGGTCGGGGGCCACAACTCCGTCACCACCGAGCTCGCGGAGGCTTTCGGTGCCTTGTTCTTCATCCCGCTCAGCGTCGATGCGGTCGACCGGGGCATCCTCGACGGCTCCCCCGTGCCCCTTCTTCGGGTGCTGGTGTGGATGGCGGCGCTCATCGCCCTCTTGATTTCACTTCAGGCGTTCGTCGACTTCACACCGGTCGGCTTCGTTGCGGAGGTCACCCGATATCTCGCTCGAGTCACCGAGATGATCCATGCGAGCTTGCTCCTGCACGCCTACTTCTCGCTGTTGCGCCCCGAGCTGCGATCGCAACAGCCGCGCTGAGCCAGCAGACAGTGACCGGTCAGGCTGACCCGTCAGGCTGGCCCGTCAGAAGAGGACTGCGGCGCCGGGGTCGTCGACGACCGAGGCGACATCGGCGAGGAATCTCGAGCCCTGCTCGCCGTCGACGATGCGGTGGTCGAACGACAGGGCCAGCGTGGTGATCCACCGCGGTTTCACCGCGTTGCCGACAACCCAGGGCTGCTTGCGGATCGCGCCCATGCACAAGATCCCCGCCTCGCCGGGGTTGAGGATCGGTGTGCCGGCGTCCACCCCGAACACGCCGACGTTGGTGATCGTGAACGTCCCGCCTGCCATGTCGGCGGGCTGGGTCCTGCCGTCTCGCGCGACCGTGGTGAGGCCCGCCAGCGCCCGCGCAAGCTCGGGAGCGGAGTGCCGTTCGGCGTTCTTGACGTTCGGTACGACGAGTCCACGTGGCGTCGCGGCGGCGATGCCGAGGTTGACGTAGCGCTTGAGCACGATCTCCTGCGCGGCCTCGTCCCAGCTGGCATTCACCTGCGGCGTACGACGAATGGCCAGGCAGACGGCGCGGGCCACGATGAGCAGCGGTGAGACCTTGACGCCGCGGAAGTCGCGGTGCTCACTCAGTCGGCGTACCAACCTCATCGTGCGAGTGGCGTCGATCGTCATCCATTCGGTGACGTGGGGAGCGGTGAACGCCGAGGCGACCATCGCCTGAGCGGTCATCTTGCGGACGCCCTTCACCGGGATCCGGGTCTCCTGTTCACCCGACTCGAACTGTTGCCACTCGGGGCTGCCAGCGGAGGCGGCAGCCACCTGCTGCTGCCGCTGCTGAGGAGCAGCACCGCGCCCGTTGGCGGCGACAGACTCGACGTCGGCGCGGGTGATCGTGTCGTTCGGTCCGGTCGGGGTCACATCGGCCAGGTCGACACCGAGATCCTTTGCCAGCTTCCGCACCGGTGGTTTGGTGCGCGCCCGGGCGCTCGGGTCAGCGGGCGCAAGCTCAGCGGCGGGCGCAAGCTCAGCGGGGGGCACCTGCTCGGCCGGAGCGGCCGGCTCGGCGTCGACGATGCTGACCTCGGGGTCCTCGGTGGGCTCGGTGGAGAAGGCGTTCTGTACGCCGACCTGCGCAGCCGCGGGAGAAGCGGCGTCGGGGGTGGCATTGCCCTTGCGCGGACGGCGCTTGGCCTCGGTCGTCCGCGGGCCGTAGCCGACAAGCACCGACGTGCGACCGCCGGGCGCGGGCCCGCCGATCAGACCTGGCTCGACCGCCTCGTCACTCTTCGGTGTGGGGATCAGGTCCTCGGACTGACTACCCACCGCTGGCGGCGCCCCGCCGGCAGGGGCACTGGCGGCCGGCGACCCAGCGGAAACGGTGATGATCGGCGTACCGACGTTGACCGTCTCGCCCTCGCCGACCAGCAGCTCCGACACCGTCCCCGCGAACGGCGAGGGCAGCTCCACCAGCGATTTGGCGGTCTCGATCTCGACGACGACGTCGTTGACCTTGATGGTGTCGCCGACCTTGACCTTCCAGGTGACGATCTCGGCCTCGGTGAGGCCTTCGCCGACGTCGGGGAGCTTGAACGTCTTCACGTCTGACATGGCCGTCTCCGTTCAGTAGGCGAGCGAGCGGTCGACCGCGTCAAGCACCCGGTCAAGGTCGGGCAGGTACTCCTCTTCGATCCGGCTCGGCGGGTACGGCGTGTCGAAGCCGCCCACTCGCAGCACCGGAGCCTCCAGCGAGTAGAAGCACTCCTCGCTGATCCGGGCGGCGATCTCCGACCCCAGCCCCAATGTGACGGGAGCCTCGTGCACCACGACTGCCCGTCCGGTCTTGCGCACCGACGCGTGGATCGGTGTCATGTCGAGCGGTGACAACGTGCGCAGGTCGATGACCTCAACGCTGGTGCCCTCGTCGGCGGCCGCGATGGCGGCCTCGAGTGCTGTCTTGACCATCGGGCCATAGGCCAGCACCGTCGCGTCGGTGCCTTCCTGCACGACCCGGGAGCTGAACAGATCATCGGGCGGAGCGGACTCGTCGAGATCGCCCTTCTCCCAGTAGCGACGCTTGGGCTCGAAGAACACGATCGGATCGTCCGACGCGATCGCCTGCTGGATCATCCAGTACCCGTCGATGGGGTTGGAGCAGGCCACGACCTTGAGGCCGGCGGTGTGGGCGAAGTACGCCTCGGGGCTCTCGCTGTGGTGCTCCACCGCCCCGATGCCGCCACCGAAGGGGATCCGGATGACGATCGGCATCTTCACCAGTCCGCGGCTGCGGAAGTGGAACTTGGCAACCTGGCTGACGATCTGGTCGTAGGCGGGGTAGACGAAGCCGTCGAACTGGATCTCACACACCGGGCGGTAGCCGCGCATGGCCAAGCCGACCGCCGTACCGAGGATTCCGGACTCGGCAAGCGGGGTGTCGATGACGCGGTCCTCACCGAAGTCCTTCTGCAGACCGTCGGTGACCCGGAACACGCCGCCGAGCTTTCCGACGTCCTCGCCCATGATGAGCACCTTGGGATCGGCGTCCATGGCTGCTCGCAGGCCCAGGTTGACGCCCTTGGCCAGGGTGATCGCGGTCATGACAGTGCTCCTTGATGCGTGCCCGGGGCCGCTTCGAACGACGAGAGGTACGCCGCGAACTGCTCGCGCTGGATCTGCAGCTCCGGTGTCGTCTCCTCGTACACCTGGTCGAAGATGCCGAGCGGGCTTGGGTCAGGGAGCTCCAGGCAGCCCTTGCGCAACCGGACGGCCAGCTCTTCGGCCTCCTCCTCGATCGCTGCGTAGTAGTCCTCGTCGGCCGCACCGTTGCGCGTCAGGTAGGCCTTGACCCGCTCGATCGGGTCCCTGGCCTTCCAGTGCTCCAGCTCTTCGCTGACCCGGTAACGGGTCGGGTCGTCGGACGTGGTGTGGGCACCCATCCGGTAGGTGTAGGCCTCCACGAAGGTCGGCCCGCTGCCCTCGCGAGCACGCTGCAGGGCGGCCTGCGTGACGGCGTACACCGCGAGGACGTCGTTGCCGTCGACGCGCAGGCCAGGAAAGCCGAAACCCAGAGCTCGCTGGTAGAGCGGGATCTTGGACTGACGTTCGATCGGCTCCGAGATCGCCCACTGGTTGTTCTGGCAGAAGAAGACCACCGGCGCGGTGAAGACGCTGGCCCAGATGAACGCCTCGTTCACGTCACCTTGGCTGGTCGCCCCGTCGCCAAAGTAGGCGATAACGGCGGCGTCGCGGTCGGGGTCACCGGTGCCGATGACGCCGTCGCGCTGCAGGCCCATGGCGTAACCGGTGGCGTGCAGCGTCTGCGCACCGATGACGATCGTGTAGAGGTTGAACTTGTCGGCTAACGGATCCCAGCCACCCATGTCGACCCCGCGAAAGAGGCCGAGAAGGTGAAGCGGGTCGATGCCGCGGCACCAGGCGACAGCGTGCTCACGGTAAGTGGGGAACGCGAAGTCCTGGTCGCGCAGCGCACGTCCGGAGCCGATCTGCGCCGCCTCCTGGCCGAGCAGGCTGGCCCAGATGCCCAGCTCGCCTTGGCGCTGCAGCGCAGTGGCCTCGGTGTCGATGCGCCGGGTCAGCACGAGGTCGCGGTAGAAGCCCTTGATCGCCTCGTCGTCGAGGTCGAAGGAGAACTCTGGGTGGTCGACGCGCTCTCCCTCGGGAGTCAGCAGTTGGATGAGCTCGGGCTCTCCGCCGGCGGAGGAGAGCCCGAATACGTCACTGAGGTCTGGACCGAGTCCGGAGTCGCTCACTCACACTCCCTTACTGTCACCGCTCGCGGGTTCGCCGCGCAGCGGGTAGCTCTCACCGCCACGACAACAGTCCCAACCGTACCTTTCTCGCGACGTAGCCGCTGCCGCCCCCTCCGCCAGCCGGTCAAGCAGTCGAAGCCGGCTGGATAGGCTGGCTGGCATGCGACAGGAGCAAACGTCGACGACGGTCATGTCTCCGGACTCCTCCAGTTTGCGCGCGCCTGCCGTACTCGTTGCGGTTGCGCTCGGCATCGTGTACGTCGTCTGGGGCTCCACCTACTTGGCGATCCGGATCGCCGTTCAGGACCTGCCGCCGTTGTCGTCCGCCGGCTGGCGGTTCTTCCTTGGGGCGTTGATCCTGGCCGCGCTCCTGGCGACGCGAGGAGGCGTACGTCGACTACGGGCCACCCGAGTGCAGCTGCAGGGCTGCGCGATCCTCGGGTTCTTGCTGCCAGCGGCCGGGAACGGCCTGGTGAGCACGGGTGAACACCTTGGCGCCCCGTCCGGTATTGCGGCGTTGCTCGTAGCCGCGGTGCCGCTCTGGGTGATCGTCTACCGAGCCAGCTCAGGAGACCGACCCAGCCGGCGTACGACTGGCGGAGTGTTGCTGGGCTTCGCTGGGCTGGTCGGCCTCATCTCCGCGACGGGCATCGGTGGTGACGTGCCGATCGTGCCCTGCCTCATCATCGTGGTCGCCTCGATCTGCTGGTCGTTCGGCTCCTGGAAGACGCCAAGCCTCGACTTGCCAGCGGATCCGTTCGTTGTCGCGGTGTACGAGATGGCGTTCGGGTCGGTCTTCTTGCTGCTCGGGGGGCTCCTGACCGGAGAGGATGTGGTGCCCAGGGCGGCGCCCACCGACTCCTGGATCGCGTGGGGCTACCTCGTGATCTTCGGCTCGGTCATCGCCTTCACGGCGTACGCCTGGGTGCTCAACGCGGCGCCGATCTCGCTGGTGGCGACGTACGCCTACGTCAACCCGGTCGTCGCCGTACTGCTCGGCTGGCTGATCCTCGCCGAACCGATCACTCCCGCGATCCTCATCGGCGGTGCCGTCGTGGTCGCCGGGGTTGCTCTGGTGGTGGCCGCCGAACGCCGGAGCTCGCCCCTACCGCCCCAAGAACGGGCTGCCGCATGAGACGTCATGGTGGGCCGGGGCGGCAGGGAACCCCGGCGTCAGGCGAGGGAGTCGACCCAAGCGGTGTGCAGGGTGGAGAACTGGCCGCTGCCGCTGGCAATGAGGTCGTCGGGAGCGCCGTCCTCGATGATGCGGCCGTGCTCGAGCACGAGCACCCGGTCGGCGATCTCGACCGTCGACAGCCGGTGGGCGATGATGATCGCGGTCCGCTCGGCGAGGATCGTGCGCAGTGCCCGCTGCACCAACCGCTCCGACGGTACGTCGAGGCTTGAGGTCGCCTCGTCGAGGATCAGCACTGCCGGGTCGGCGAGAAACGCCCGGGCGAAGGCCACCAGCTGGCGCTGACCGGCCGAGAGTCGCCCACCCCGGTTGGCCACGTCGGTGGAGTAGCCGTCGGGCAGCGCGGTGATAAAGCCGTGCGCTCCGATCGCCCGGGCTGCCTCGACCACCTCCGCGTCGGTGGCGTCCGGTTTGCCGAACCGGATGTTGTCGGCGACGGTGCCGTTGAACAGGAAGTTCTCCTGAGTGACCATGACCACGGCCCGCCGTAGGTCAGCGTCGCTGACCTGCCGCAGGTCGATCCCGTCGACCGTGACTCGGCCCGACGTCGGGTCGTAGAAGCGGGCCACCAGCTTGGCCAGCGTCGTCTTGCCCGCCCCCGTTGTGCCAACCAGTGCCACCGTCTGGCCAGCCGGCACGTGCAGGTCGAGGTTGGGCAGCACCGGCCGCCCCTCGACGTAGGAGAAGCTGACCTGCTCGAAGCGCAGGTCGCCGGCTGCCGACGGCAGCGGCGTCGGGTCCGCCGGTTCGGGCACCGACGGCTCCTCCTCGAGCACCCCCGACAGCTTCTCCAGCGCCGCCGAGGCCGACTGGAACGTGTTGTAGAACTGCGAGATCTCCTGCATGGGCTCGAAGAACTGGCGCAGGTAGAGCAGGAAGGCCGCGAGCACCCCGACCGTCACCTCGCCGTGGTAGGCAAGATGCGCGCCGTAGATCAGCACCACGGCGATCGTCACGTTGCCGATCAGCTTGATGCCGGGCATGAACATGCCGACCAGCCGGAAGGCGCGCTCGTTGGCGGCCCGGTAGTCGTCGTTGACGTCCTCGAAGATCTGCTGGTTACGGCCCTCCCGTCGGAACGCCTGCACCGCGCGCATGCCGCCGATGGTCTCGACGAAGTGCACGATCACCACGGCGACGGTCTCGCGGGTACGCCGATAGGCCCGGGCCGACTCCCGCCGGAACCAGCGGGTCAGCAGCCACAGGAACGGGAAGCACAGCAGCGCAACCAGGCCTAGCTCGAGGTCGAGCACGAGCAGCAGGATCGCCGTACCGAACAGGGTGAGGAACGCGGTGATCAGGCCGTCGAAGCCGGTCTCGAGCAGCTCGTAAATGGCATCGATGTCGGAGGTCTGCCGCGAGATCACCCGTCCGGAGGTGTAGTCGTCGTGGAACGCGGGGGACAGCTTCTGGAAGTGGCCGAACATTCGCCGGCGGAGCGTGACCAAAACCTCCTGGCCGATGCGGCCGGCCAGCATGAGGAACGCCTGCCGAGTGATCGCCTGCACGACAACCGCACCGAGGAGCACGGCGACGATCGTCAGCAGGGTTTCGGCGCCTTCTCCTGCCCGCAGCGGCGGGATGCCCTTGTCGATGCCCTCCTTGACGAGGTAGGGCACCGACAGCCGGGCGGCGTTCTCGATCAGCACCGCCGCCACAAGGAACCACAGGATGCGCTTGTGCGGTCGCAGCAGGTCGACGAACAGCCGCCGCGAGCGTTCCTTCAGCAGCAGCGAGACCTTGTCGGTGAGGTCTGCCTGGTCAGTGTCCTCCGCGGCGACGCCCCGCCAGTCCTTGACCGTCGTCACCGCAAGACCACCTCCCCCGCCAGCCCGGCCAGCTCGTCGGCCGTCTCGGCGTCGGCGGCGAGCAGCTCGCGGTAGGCCGGCACGGTGGCGATCAGCTCCTGGTGGGTGCCGACGGCCGTGATCGTGCCGTCCTCCAGCAACGCGACCTTGTCGGCGAGCGTCACCGTCGACGCTCGGTGCGCCACCACGATGCCGGTGGCGCGGGCGAGCACCCGCCGCAGCGCCTTCTCGACCAGGGCCTCGGTGTGTACGTCGAGGGCTGACAGCGTGTCGTCGAGCACCAGGATCCGGGGGTCAGCCAGGACAGCCCGGGCCAGCGCCAGCCGTTGCCGTTGTCCGCCTGACAGCGACATGCCCTGCTCACCGATGCGGGTGTCGAGGCCCCACGGCAGGTCGTAGACGAACTGGGCCTGGGCGATCTCGATCGCCGCGGCGACGTCGTCGTCGCTGGCGTCGGGGCGGCCGAGAGCGATGTTCTCGCGGGCGCTCATCGAGAACAGCGTCGGCTCCTCGAACGCGGTGGCAACGACGCGGCGCAGGCACGGCAGGGTCAGCTCGCGGACGTCGACGCCGTCGATCGTGATGCGGCCGGCCGTGACGTCGTACAGCCGCGGGATCAAGGCGGTGAGCGCCGTCTTCCCCGACCCGGTGGCACCAACGACCGCCACCGTCTCACCGGGCAGGACCTCGAGGTTGACGTCGTGCAACACCAGCTCGTCGGAGTCCGGGTAGTGGAAGCTGACGTTCTCCAGCCGCAGATGCCCGCGGGGGTCGACCAGCTCGCGTTCGCCGCCTTGCACCGATGACTCGGTGTCGAAGATCTCGAGCACGCGGTCTGACGCGGTCATCGCCTCCTGCGCCATCGCCAAGATGAAGCCGAGCGACTCGATCGGCCAGATCAGCTGCATCATCAAGATGACGAACGCCACGAGGGTGCCCGGGCTCAGGTCCCCGCGGCCCACCGCCAGTGCACCGAGCAGCAGGACGACCACCAGTGCGAGGTTGGGGATGATCTCCAGGAAGGTCCAGAACCGCGACGACAGCCGCACCTTCTCGATCGAGGTGTCGTACAGCGTTTGCGTCCGGGCGGCGAACTTCCTCTCCATGTAGTCACTGCGGCCGAACGACTTGATCGCCCGGTAGCCGATGGCCGCCTCTTCGACAGCCGTCGCGACATCGCCCTGCTGGTCCTGCACCCGGCGGGACACTACGACGTACTGAGTTTCGAACCGCTTGCTCAACGCAATGATCGGCACCGCGGAGAGCAGAACCACCAGGCCCAATGGCTCGTACATGCGCAGCAGCAGGATCGTAACCACGGTCAGCTGCACGATGTTGATGATCAAGAACAGCAGCCCGAACCCCATGAAGCGCCGCAGCGCGCTGAGGTCGGCGGTGACCCGAGAGAGCAGCTGGCCGCTCTGCCACCGGCCATGGAACTCCATCGGCAGCGCCTGCATGCGCTGGTAGAGGTCGTCGCGTACGGCGGTCTCGAACCCGAGCACTGCCCGCGCCTGCACCCACCGGCGTACCAGGATCAGCGCGGCTTCCACCACACCGAGAGCGAGGGCGAGCAGACCGAGCGGAAGGATCGGGTCGTACTCGTGGTCGGCTATCGGGCCATCGATCATCGCCTTGGTGACCAACGGGATCGACAGGCTGACGAAGACACCGACGAGCGCGCTGCTGCCCATGATCGCCAGCGACCCGACGTACGGCCGCATATAGCCGCGCAGCCGCCACAGCGAACGGATACCACCGCCACCGCCGCCAGTTGGCGGTGACGGGGCGGAGTTCGGCGGGCGCAGGTAACGAGCCAGCCGCCGGAGGGACCGGACCCCACCGCCACCGGCGGCCGGCGGCACGGCGGACTCCGGGTCAGCGGCAGGAACGGAGATCACGGCGGCGGTTGCCCCCTCGGCGTTGGTTGGCAGTGCCCACGGAATCCGGGGCACGCCGGGAGGTGCCGTGCCGGATCGGAGTTAGTGCGGGGATGTAAGCCCCAGACTATCTGATGCCTGTGACAGCCGGCGACCCGATTCCGCCGCGCGCCGGCCCAAGGATCCGAGCCGTACGTCGCCCCAACAACGCCATACCCAGACCTTTTCGGTGCGGTGCGTGTGTGGAGGGAGGTGGCGTCGCCGCTCAACCGCGGTCGCGAAGCCACTTGTCAGTGGCAGTGAGCAGCAGGTCGTTGGCCTGCGGCTCGCCGATGGTGATCCGCACCCCGTCGCCGGCGAACGGGCGAACACTCACCCCCATGTCGTCACAGGCGGCGGCGAACTCGTCTGACTCGTCCCCCAGCGCCAGCCAGACGAAGTTGCCCTGCGGTGAGGGGACCTGCCAGCCCTGGTCGATCAGGGCCGCGGCGATGCGGGCCCGTTCGACCTTGAGCGCCTCCACCCGCTGCATCAGCTCCGCCTCTGCCTGCAGCGAGGCGATCGCCGTCTCTTGCGCGATCGACGAGACACCGAACGGCAGCGCGCACTTACGGATCGCCTCGGCGACCGGCGCCGGCCCGACGGCGTACCCGACCCGAAGCCCGGCGAGCCCGTAGGCCTTGGAGAACGTGCGCAGGACCACGACGTTGTCGCGCCCACGTGCGACCTCGAGCGCGTCGGGGACCTCGGGGTCGTCGACGAACTCGTGGTACGCCTCGTCGATGGCGACAAGCACCGACGGCGGCACGGCGTCGATGAGCCGCAGCAGCTCGTCGCCGTGAACCGCTGGCCCCGTCGGGTTGTTCGGCGTACACACCACCAGCACCTTGGTGCGATCGGTGACCGCCGCGGCCATCGCCGGGAGGTCGTGCCTGCCAGCGTCGTCGACCGGCACCGGTACGCCGCACGCTCCGGTGAGCCCCACCGCAATCGGGTAGGCCTCGAACGACCGCCACGCATAGACCACCTCGTCGCCGGCGGCGCACATTGCTTGCAGCAGGTGGTAGAACACCGCGACCGACCCGGCGCCGGAGGCGATCTGGCCGACGTCGACGCCGTACTTGTCAGCGAGCGCGGTGTGCAGCCTGGACACCGCCATGTCGGGGTAGCGGTTGAGCGTCTCAGCCGCCCTGGCTGCTGCCGCGATCACGCCCGGCAGCGGCGGGTAGGGGTTCTCGTTGCTCGAGAGCTTGTACGACGCCGCCTTGCCCGCCGCTGGTGGTTTGCCGGCCTTGTAGGCAGGTATCGACGCCAGGGCCGGCCGGAACTGTGGGGTCGTCATGACCAGACACGATACGACCGGCTGGAGCGCTGCGTAGGGTCTGGGGATGCCTGCTCCCCGCGACGCCAAGACCGGCTACCTGCTGGTCACGACCGGTGCGCTGCTGTTCGTGGTGAACGCCGGGGTGTCCCGGGTGATCCAGGCGGCGGGGCTGGACTCCGTCACGTTGACCACTGTGCGCTGCACCGGCACCGCTGTCGTCCTCGTGGCGGTAGTGCTCGCCAGGGGCGAACGCCTCCGGCTGCCGCGCGGCTGGCGGGACACAGCTGTCGTTATCGGTTTCGGAATCACCGGCGTGGCGCTGGTGCAGTGGCTGTACTTCGTCGCCATCGACCGGCTCCCGGTGGGAATCGCGCTGCTGCTGGAGTTCACCGCGCCGGTGCTGGTGGCACTGTTCGCCCGGTTCGTCTACCGGGAGCAGGTGCGCAACCGGATGTGGCTCGGCATCGGGTTGTCGCTGGGCGGCCTCGCGCTGGTGGCGCAGGTGTGGGACGGCTTGACGCTCGACGCCATTGGAGTGCTTGCCGGTTTCGGCGCAGCGGTGTCGCTGGCGACGTACTTCTTGCTCGGTGAGCACAGCGTCATCGACGAGTCCCCGCTGCATGTACTGACCGAGGCCTTCGTGGTGGCGGCGGTGTTCTGGAATCTCCTCCGGCCGGCGACGGGCCTGCTCGAGGCCGACCTTGCGGCCAGCCGGTCACTCGGTGGCACGCTGTCTGAGGTGCATGCCCCGTTGTGGCTGCTGCTCGCCTGGATGATCCTGCTCGGCACCGTCGCGCCGTTCCTGGCCGAGCTCAGCGCGCTACGCCACCTCTCGGCGACCGAGGTCACGCTGATCGGCATGGTCGAGCCGGTGGGCGCCACCGTGCTCGGTTGGCTGTGGTTCTCCGAGAACCTGACCGGCGCCCAGGTGTGCGGCATCGCCCTCGTCCTGGTCGGCATCGCGCTGGCGCAGACCGCCCGGGTCCTGCGTTCCGGTCCTGACTCGGTCCTGATGACGTAGCCGTTGGTGGGCCAGGCGTTGACCGCCTAGGCGACTCACTACCGCCGTCTTCACTAGGTGAATGGCAGGAAGAATCGGGCAATTCGGCCGTTGAGCCATCCATTCGGATAGTGAACATGCCGCCGGATAGTGAAGGCGCGCGCGGACGAACGCTCGGGCCGGTTGCGGTGCCGCCGCCAGCTTGGCTGGTCGGTAGGGTGCTTCCCGACCATGAACGAACCCCACCTGCACCCAGCCGAACTGCCGCCGCCGCGGCAGCCCGAGTCGCCGTACACCATCGCGATGGTGTGCCTGGGCAACATCTGCCGGTCACCGATGGCGCAGGTCGTGTTGACCGAAAAGGTACGGCGAGCCGGGCTGGGCTCCGCTGTCGAGATCCGCAGCTGCGGTACCGGCGACTGGCACGTCGGAGAGCCGATGGACCACCGGGCGGCGGCTGCGTTGTCCGCGCACGGCTACGACCCGAGCCTGCACCGCGCCGCCCACTTCGACGCATCCTGGCTTGACGCATCCGACGCGGTGCTCGCGATGGACCGGGCCAACCTGCGCGACATTCGCGCGGCAGCGGCAAACCCGAGCCAGCTCGACCGGGTGCGACTGTTCCGAAACTTCGACCCCGAGGCAGCCGCCGACGCCGAGGTCCCCGACCCCTGGTACGGCGGCCCCGACGGCTTCGAGGAGGTCCTGGCCATGGTCGAGCGGACCACCGATGCGCTCGTGGAGCAACTACAACGCCGCTGCTGAACCGGCGCCGCATGTTCTCGGCGACGGACGACCACTGGCGGGGGTCGTCACCACTTAGGCGAGCAGGGCGTGGCTCAGTTCGGCCATTAGCCGACGGATCTTCTCGGCCAGATCGTGCGCCCACTGAGGCCACGACTCGTCGGGCGACTCGGCAGCTACGGGCACGAGCCGGCTCAGCTGGGTCTCGGCCTGCCAGCGCGCGAAGAGCGGGAGCCACCCGAGCTCCGCGTCGGTAAGCGGCCGGATGTCTCGGTAGCCCGCGACGAAGGCAGCGACGATGGGATGGTCAAGCGGTGGAGCCCCAGCGGGTGGTGACCAGGCTCGGAGAGCGAATGCCACGTCGGCCGCGAACCATCCCATCGCCGCGTCATCGAGGTCCACCAGCACCGGGGCATCGGCGTCCGCCGGCCAGACAACGTTGTCCGGCTCAGGGTCGCCGTGCAGCATCCCCACCACGTCGGGACCCGCCGGTAACCCAGCCAGTGATGGCGGGGGCGTCGGCGTGCCCGCTGACGGGTTGGCCACGGAGGAGCCGGTCCGGTGTACGTCGGCAAGCACGCGTCCCCACGCGGCTGCGCGGTCAGGAGTGAGCTCCTCGTCGTCGTACGTCTCGCCCTCGACGACCGCACAGGCACTCACACACCACAACGAGTCGTCCCAATGAACCTGCTCGACCAAGCGCCCCACCGGCGAACGCAGCGGCGCCGCCACCGGAGCTCCACTGCGGGCGAGCTTCTCAGTCCACTCCGCGATGGCATTGGCGTGCATTTCGGCTGTGCCTCCCGCAGGGCGGATCCGTAGCACCGCCGGTCGGCTGACGAACACATGGTTGGCGCTTGACCGCACAAAACGGGCGGGTCCGAGGCCGAAGGCGGCGGCCGCAGCGTTCCCGAGCGGGCTGCGCCAGTCACCGTCGCATGATCGAGCGACGCGGACCAACTCGCTGATCGGCTGCAACGACTCCCCTTGCGCAGAACTTCGGTGGCAAAGCCCGCCTGAACGACTAGCGGCGAGCAACGCACTGTAACTGGGAGCATGCGGGCGGCCGTACCGGACGTTGAGTCCAGCGGCCGGGTTACGACGTGCTGGCAGTGGTCAGGCCCGGCCACCCGTCGTACGGTCAAACCATGGCCCGCCTCGGCACTATCGCCCGCCGTGTGGAGCAGCTGCTCGGCGCGGCGGTCGTAGCAACCACGCCGGTCGCAGGTGGCGATGTGTGCGCCTCGACCAGGGTGCGGCTCAGCGACGGACGCACCGCGTTCGTCAAGACCCGCAATCGGGCCCCCGAGGACTTCTTCACCACCGAGGCCCGCGGCCTGGACTGGCTCCGGACGCCGGGCGGCGCTGCTGTGCCAGACGTGCTGGCGGTCGCGGCGGACTGTCTGGTGCTGTCGTGGGTCGAGCCGGGACGTCCGAGCGCAGAGGCCGCGGAGGCGTTCGGCCGTTCACTCGCCGCCACCCACGCCGCCGGCGCACCGTCCTTCGGTGCCGACGGCAACGGTTACATCGGCACCCTCCCGTTGAACAACACGACGGCCGGCGACTGGGTGGAGTTCTGGGCAACCCGCCGGGTGCTGCCCTACCTGCGGCTGGCCGTCGACCGCGGCGCCATCAGCACCGACGACCGAGCCGCCGTCGAACAGGTGCTGAGCCGCCTGACCGACCTCGCCGGCCCCCCGGAGCCGCCCGGCCGGCTGCACGGAGACTTGTGGTCGGGGAACGTGGTGTGGGGCGTCGACGGGTCGGCGTACCTCGTCGACCCCGCCGCCCACGGCGGCCATCGAGAGACCGACCTCGCGCTGCTCGCGTTGTTCGGGGCGCCACAGCTGTCGCGGCTGTTGGACGCGTACGACGAGGCGGCGCCGTTGCAGGCCGGCTGGCAAGAACGCGCCCCCTTGCACCAGCTGCATCCGCTGCTCGTGCACGCTGCGCTCTTCGGCGGCGGGTACGGCGCTCGGGCGGGGGCAGCAGCACGCGGGCTGCTCGACGGCCGCGAGGGAACGGCAAGGTGATGAGTCTTAGCGATGTCTCAGCCCACCGTGGCAGGGTTGGCAACATGCGCATTCTCGTCGTCGACGACGACCGCGCCGTCCGGGACTCCCTGCGGCGGTCGTTAGAGTTCAACGGCTACCAGGTCGCCCTGGCCAACGACGGCGTCGAGGCCCTCGCCCGCATCAACGGGCTCGCGCCCGATGCGCTGATCGTCGACGTGATGATGCCGCGGCTCGACGGCATCGAGACCACCAAGGCGCTGCGCGCGGCTGGCAACGACCTGCCGATCCTCGTGCTCACCGCCCGGGACTCGGTCAACGACCGGGTCGACGGGCTGGACGCCGGTGCCGACGACTACCTCGCCAAGCCGTTCGCGCTCGAGGAGCTGCTGGCGCGGCTGCGGGCGATGCTGCGGCGCCGTACCCTCGGCACCGGCGAGGGCGACGACGAGGGACCGCTCGTCTTCTCCGACCTGACCATGAATCCGGTCACCCGCGAGGTGGAGCGGGCGGGTCGGTCGATCACGTTGACCCGCACCGAGTGGGACCTGCTCGAGCTGTTCATGCGCCGCCCCAAGCGGGTGCTCGACCGGGCGTTCATCCTCGAGGAAGTGTGGGGGTACGACTTTCCGACCACCGCGAACTCGCTCGAGGTGTACGTCGGGTACGTCCGCCGCAAGACCGAGGCAGCGGGCGAGCGGCGGCTGCTGCACACGGTTCGCGGCGTCGGCTACGTGCTACGGGAGACCCCGCCATGACCCGCATGTCGATGGCCGCCCGCATCTCGTTGCTCGCGGCTTGCGCCGTTGGCCTTTCGGTATCGGTCGCGAGCCTGGCGGCGTACGTCAGCCTGCGCGATCAGCTGCATGCGCGGTTGGACACCTCCCTGCTCGCGCGCGCGTCAGCGGCCAGCGAGACGGGGATCGTCAAGGAGGCAACGCTCAACGACATCCCGGCAGACTTCCTCGGTGCCGCTGACCTGCGGATGTTCATCCTGTACGCCGACGGGACCGTGCTGCCTCGGCAGAGTGCCAGCTGGATCGCTCCGGTCAGCTCAGCGGAGCTCAAGGTCGCGTCCGGACTGCAGCGCCATAGCTTGCGGACCATCGACAAGGACGGCATCGAGTCCCGGGCGGCGACGGTACCGGCCGGTCCCGGCACCGCGCTGATGTTCGTGCAGTCGTCGGAACCGATCGAGCGCACGCTCGACCGGATGGGTCTGGTCCTGTTCCTTGTCGGCGTCGGCGGCATCGTCGTCGCTGCGCTCATGGGCCTCGCGGTGGCCCGCTCTGCCCTGGTGCCGGTGCGCAGGCTGAGCGCAGCGGCCGAACACATCGCTCGCACCGAGGAGCTGACACCGATCGCGGTCACCGGTGACGACGAGCTGGCGAGCCTCGCAGCGTCGTTCAACGACATGCTTGCCGCCCTCGCCGCCTCCAGGGACCGGCAACGCCAGCTCGTCGCCGACGCCGGTCATGAGCTGCGCACCCCGCTGACGAGCTTGCGCACCAACCTGGAGCTGCTGGCGCAAGCCGACCGGCGCGGCGGACTCAGCCAACAGCAGCGCGACGAGATCTTCACTGACGTGACCGCGCAGGTCGAGGAGCTGTCGACGCTGGTCGGCGACCTGGTCGAGTTGGCCCGCGACGAACCGCTGGAGCGCGCACCTGAGCGGCTCGACCTCGACGACATCGTGACGCGAGCTGTCGACAAGGTACGCCGCCGGGCACCGGGGGTTTCCTTCGCTGTCGACACCGCGCCTTGGTGGGTGGTCGGCGAGGCGCAGATCCTCGAACGCGCCGTCACCAACCTCCTCGACAACGCCGCCAAGTGGAGCCCACCGGGCGGCACGGTAACCGTGCGGCTCCGCAACGGCAGCCTGTCGGTTGCGGACGAGGGCCAAGGGGTCAGCGAGCGGGACCTTCCGATGATCTTCGAGCGCTTCTACCGCGCCGACGATGCTCGCACGATGCCGGGGTCGGGCTTGGGTCTGTCGATCGTGCGACAAGCGGCCGAGCGCCACGGCGGCACGGTCAGCGCGGCCAACCGGCAGCCGCATGGGGCCGTGTTCACCCTCACCCTGCCGGGCCAACCGGAGGCGAAGGACCGCCCCGTTGCCTCGGCGGCCCAGCGCAAGGTCGCGGCCGGCGTACCCCGCTGACCAGGGGCGGCGGCTGCGTGTCGCACGGCCCGTTGCGGCCGGCGTACCCCGCTGACCTGAGGCAATCGTCGTCGGGCGTCGCTGTGTGCTCCAGCCTCGGACAAACTCACAGCCGCTGTTGAGGCAGATCTCAGCGATCGCTCAGTGACCCGAGCGATTGTCGGGTGCATGGCCGACGACCCGTTCCCCCGCACGCACGCAACCACCTCTCCGCTGTCCCCCCTTGCCGCGGAGCCGCGTCGCGGGGGACGCGTCGTCGGTGCTGCTCTTCTCGTCGGCGCGCTTGCCGGTGCCGTGGCCGGGGTCGGCGGCGCCGCACTGCTGCAGCACAATGACACGGCCGCCGCGGTGGCTGCCGCGAGCACTCACCAGCCCCTCACAGTCAGCTCCGACACCAGCGGCGCGGCTCAGCCCGACAGTGCGGAGGCAGCCGCAGCCACCGCGCTGCCGTCGGTGGTGAAGATCTACGCGACGTCACCGACCGCAAGCGGCTCGGGTTCAGGCATCGTGCTGACCAAGGACGGCCAGATCCTCACCAACAACCACGTGGTGGAGCCGGCCGCGAACGGCAAGCTCGCAGTGAGCTTCAGCGACGGCACGACGGCAGCAGCACGCATCGTCGGCCGTGACCCGCTGACCGACCTCGCCGTGATCCAAGCCAGGACGGTCGCGACGCTCACACCGGCGACGTTGGGCAACTCCGACTCCCTCGCTGTCGGCGAGCCAGTGGTCGCGCTGGGTTCGCCCTTCGGGCTGGAGAGCACCGTGACGACCGGCATCGTCAGCGCGCTGAACCGCCCGGTGGTCACCGCAGGTGAGTCCTCCGGCGACCCGGCGACGGTCTTCCCTGCGATCCAGACCGATGCGGCGATCAACCCGGGCAACTCCGGGGGGCCGTTGATCAACCTTTCCGGTGAGGTCGTCGGCATCGACTCAGCGATCAAGACCGACTCGAGCACCGCCGGCGAACCGAGCGGGTCGATCGGGCTGGGCTTCGCCATCCCCATCAACGACGCGATCCCCATCGTCGAGCAGTTGCGCAATGGGGAGACTCCCACCCATGCCCGGATCGGCGTCACGGTCGGTGATGCGACCGACAAGGTCGGCCTGCCCAACGGTGCGCTGGTTGGCCGCGTGGAGCCTGACACGGCTGCCTCGAAGGCTGCGCTGCGCAAGGGCGACGTCATCACCAAGCTCGACGACAACCTGATCACCGACGCCGACTCCCTCGTGGCGACAGTGCGTTCCTACCGCCCCGGTGACACGGTCACGCTGACGGTGAGTTCGTCCACGCCAGGCGGTACGTCGACCGGTGACACCAGGACGGTCACCCTCACACTCGGCTCCGACGCCGCCTGACGCTGCGACGCCACTTGGCCGCCGTACGTCTGCCGACGCGCGACGGCTAACGGCACCCCAAACCGACCAACGCCGTACGTCTGCCGACACGCGACGGCTAACGGCACCCAAACCCACCAACGCCGTACGTCTGCCGACACGCGACGGAAGACGTCATCCAGCCCGGGAAGTCAGCACCTCGAGGAGCAACTCTTCAAGCACGTCGAAGCCGTTCTCGGTGAGGATCGACTCGGCGTGGAACTGGATGCCGCGGTAGTGCGGCCCGACAACGTGGTGCACGTCGCCCGTCGCTGGGTCGGCGCTGACCGTGACACCCGGCGGCACCCGCGGCTCGTCAGGGATTTGCGGCGAAGGGCTGACGCGGGCGACGAAGGTGTTGTAGAAGCCGACGTTCTCCTGCCGACCCAGGATGTCGATACGCGTCTGGGTGCCCTGGAACACGATGTCCTTGACTACGAGCGGCAGGCCCAACGCCGCGCAGAGCACCTGGTGTCCCAGGCACACGGCAAGGAACGGCGTACCGGCGTCGAGCAGGTCGTCGACCGCCGCCCGCACCGCCTTGATCTTGAGGTCGTCGCAGTCTCGCGGGTCTCCAGGGCCTGGGCCGACGATCACCAGGTCGGCTGCGTCGAAGGCACCGGCTGAGTAGTCGTGGTGGCGCAGGGTCTCACTCGTCATGCCCATGACACCCAGCATGTGCCGGAGCATCGTGACAAAGTCGTCCTCGCCGTCGAGTACGACGACATGCTTGCCCGCCAGGTGAGGTGCCGGTGCGGCGCCGGACTGGTCGTGGAACCAGAACCGGCTGAGCCGCTGGTTGCGAGCGCCCAGTGAGATCAGCACATCCTCGTCGCGGGCAAGCTCGGCGATCTCATCGGCAGGGGCCTGGGAAGCCGGCACCAGGCCGAGCGCCGTCAAGATGCCGCCAGCCTTGGCGGCTGTCTCAGCCACCTCGGAGGCGGGGTCGGAGTCGCGGACCAGGGTTGCTCCAGCGGTCACGCGCAGCTCACCGGTCGTGCTGACGTCGGCCGTGCGCAGCAGGATGGGGGCGTCGACGGTGGCAGCGCCGCCGGCGTCACGCCCGAGCAGGGCAAGCATCGCTCCGTAGTAGCCGCGACCCCGCCGCTCGTACTGCCTGATCAGCCGACACGCATTCTCGACCGGGCTGCCCGTCACGGTCGCCGCGAACATCGAGGAGCGCAGCATCTCGCGGACGTCGAGCGTGCTGCGGCCGGCCAGCAGGTACTCCGTGTGGATCAGGTGAGTCATCGGCTTGAGGTAGGGCCCGAGGATCTGTCCGCCTTCCCCGCAGATGGAGCACATCATCTTCAGCTCCTCGTCGACCACCATGAACAGCTCGTAGATCTCCTTCTCGTCGGCGAGGAACTCGAGCAGCCGACGCTTGCGCTCCGCTGGGTCGGCGATGCCGGTCAGCCGGAAGGTGCCGCTGATGGGATTCATCCGCACGTCGCCGCCGTGGACGCTGAGATGGCGTTCCGGGCTGGCGCCGACGAGGTACCGGTCGCCCGTGAACACCAGGAACGTCCAGTACGCACCCCGCTCCCGCTCCAGCAGCCGGCGGAACACCGTCAGCGCCTTCCGCACGTCCCAGTCCGCGATCGTCGCGTGGTAGTTGCGCGCGATGACGAGATTGGCCCCTTCACCGGCACCGATCTCGTCGGTGATGATGCGCCCGACGAGGGCGGCGTACTCGTCGTCGGCGACGTCGAAGCCGGCCGGCCCGACCGGCTGCACCGGCTCATTCGGCAGCTCCGTCAGCAACTCGCCTGTCGGCACCTCGGCCTGGAAGTCGACCTCGATGCTCGATAGGGGCGTGCCGTCTTCGTGTACGTCGAAGCCGCGCTCGCGTATCTGCGCATAGGGCACGCACAGCAGCCGGTCGAAGCGGCGGCCGGCGGCAGTTGCCCCGGCGTCCAGCGGTACGTCGCTCAGCTGCTCATGGTCTCGGCGGCGTCCGCCGAGCAACGTCACCGTCGGTGCGCCGTGGAACCGGATCAGGGCAAACGCCGGGTACGACGTCAGCGCGGTGAGCTGCCTCATCGCACCACCCCGGCGGAAGGGCCCAACGCCGCCGCCACCATGGTGCCGCCTGCGGCTGCACCGTCGTCAGCGCCTGGCAGCCACCTGCTGGTCGTGCCGACGACCTGCAGACGCAAGGTGGGACGGGTCAGGACGACGTACAGGGTGCGCACGCCAGCCGCCGACTCGGCGACGATCTCATCGGGCTCGACCACCACAACTCCGTCGAACTCCAGTCCCTTGGTGTCAAGCGCTTCCAGGACGGGAACCCGCTCGCGGTCGCGCTCACCCAACCAGCCGTCGACGCGCCGCCGCCACCCGACTGGCACGACGACGCCCACCGTGCCCTCGACCTGCTCGGTCACCGACCCAACGGCCGCAATGACAGCGTCGGCCAGGGCGGCCCGCTCCACCTCGCGCAACCGCGGTTGGACTCCGGTGGTGCGCACAGCCACGGGCAGGTCGGCGTCCGGGATTGCGGCCCGCGCCACGTCCGCCGCCAACGTGAAGACCTCTCGGGAGTTGCGGTAGTTGGTCGACAGCCGGAAGTTGCGCTGCTCCCCACGACCCAACGCCTCAGTGCGTGCCCTGCTCGCCTCGTCAGCGTGCGGCCAGGCGCTTTGAGCCGCGTCACCCACGATCGTCCAGCTCGCCTGTCGACCCCGGCGCCCCACCATTCGCCACTGCATCGGCGACAGGTCCTGCGCCTCGTCGACCAGGACGTGCGCATACGCGTCGTCCTCGATCGACCCGGTGGGTCGGTCGCCACCACGCGCGCCGACTGCTGCGTGCCCTGCTACCCGCTGGTCGACGGTCAAGAGCTCGGGGAACGTCTCGTCGTAGAGGTCGGCGAGCGGGTCGTCGTCAGGCTCGGGTTCGGGCGGCTCGCCGAGAAGGTAGCGCAGCTCGTCAATCAGCGGGACGTCCTCGACGCTGAAGTCGTCGGCAACCAGCGACGGGATCAGCTCGGCGACCTCGTCGGCACTCAGCAGGTCTCGGGCATCGCCGGTCAGCCGCTCGCGGTCGGCGAGCCATCCGAGCACGTCGACAGCGTCGACCACGGGCCACCAAGCTCTGGCGAAGTCGGTGAAAGCACGGTCACCGAGCAGGCTGGCAGCGAAGTCGTTCTTGCCACGAGCCCTGGCGCGATCCCCCGTGACCTGCTGCCACAGCGCGTCGATCAGCTCATCGACTACCCCGGCGGCGACGCGGTTGCGTCGCTGCCCGGAGCTGAGCAGGGAGCGCCGTAGTCGCGCCAGCTGAGCGCTGTCGAGGCTCACCACGTCGTCGCGGTAGAACAGGCGGAATGAGGTTGGTGCTCCAGGGACGGGTCCGCTCACCGTGCGAGCGAGCAGCTGTCGCATTCGCGCCGACCCCTTGATCGCCGCCACCGCTGCTCGGTCGTGCCGTGTCGCCTCTATGCCGTCGACGACCTCGCCGAGCGCCCGCAACGACACACTGGTCTCGCCCAACGACGGCAGCACCCGCTCGATGTAGGCCATGAACACCGGATTAGGGCCGATCACGAGCACGCCGCCACCTTCGTAGCGCCGGCGGTCGGTATAGAGCAGGTACGCCGCCCGGTGCAGCGCCACCACTGTCTTGCCCGTGCCGGGCCCGCCGCTGATCGTGGTGACACCGCGGTGGGGGGAGCGGATCGCTTCGTCCTGCTCCCGCTGGATGGTGGCGACCACGGAATGCATCGATCGGTCGCGGGACTTGGCGAGTGCCGCGATCAGCGCACCCTCGCCGACGACGACCATGTCGTCAGGGGCATGTACGGCGTCGAGCAGGTCGTCCTCAAGCCCGACGATCTTGTCACCGCGCGCCTGCAGGACCCGTCGGCGTACGACACCGGATGGCTGTTGCGCTGTCGCCTGGTAGAACACCGACGCCGCAGGCGCGCGCCAATCGATCAGCAGTACCTCGCGGTGCTCGTCACGCAGTCCGAGCCGACCGATGTAGCGCGCGTCACCGTCGCGCAGGTCGAGGCGGCCGAAGACAAGGCCGTCATGCGCGGCGTCCAAGGTGGCGAGTCGCTTGGCCGCTTGGAAGACGATCGCGTCGCGCTCAACCAGGCCGCCCTCGTTGCCGACCCGCGCCCGGGCATGACCCTCGGCGGCCAGCGACTTCGCGGCGGCGGTTGCCGCTTCGAGGCGGGCGTAGACGCGGTCGACGACCGCCTGTTCGTGCTTGATCTCTTGCTCCACGGCAGGATCGGCGATCCGCTGCCGTTGACGGTTTGGCACTCCTGCTGGTCCTTCCCCGGCAGATGCTGAACATCCAATCCTCCCACATCTGCACCGGCAGATCTGCGGGCGCTGAGCACCCGAGGGTACGTCGCTGGCGTCGGACTGCTGCTTGCAGGCGGAGCCACCTCCTGAGCGCTCATCCGCAACCCGTGAGCCGTACCCCAAGAAACTGCCTGGCCGGAGGCGAGAAGCCTCGGCCAGGCAGTCAACGATTGGATTGGGCGCTCCGTGCGGAGCAGGTCAGCGGCTGATCTCCTTGCGACCAGAGCCGGCGCCGATCTCGACCTTGCGCGGCTTGGCCTGCTCGGCGACCGGGATCTTGATCGTCAGCACGCCGGCGTCGTAGTCGGCCGTCAAGCTCTCGGTGTCCAGCGTGTCGCCCAGGAAGAGCTGGCGGCTGAACACGCCGTAGGTGCGCTCGGCCACCACGCGCTCGGCGTTGTCGGCGACAGACGGCTTGCGCTCGGCGTGCACAGTGAGCACGTTGCGCTCGACGGTCAGGTCGATCGAGTCAACGTCGACGCCCGGCAGGTCCAGGTGCACCAGAAACATGTCGTCGGCGCGGTAGGCGTCCATCGGCATCACCGCGGGGCGACTGCTGGTGCCGAAGACCGCCTCGGTCAGTCGATCCAGGTCACGGAACGGGTCGGTCCTCATCAGCATGATCAAGTGTCCTCCTCTCGCATGCTCCCGGCGCTTCTCAGTCCCGGGAACTGACTGATCTGAATGGCTCACCTAAGATTTTCTACATTCGGCTGCAGATGTCAAGTACTATGTGGCAGGAAGATTCGAGGTCGCCGCGAGGAGGTTGCTGCAATGGCGTTCGAGCTCAACGACCCGGCCCGGTTGGCGGCGCTGGCCGCCCTCGGCCTGGGCCCAGACGCCAAGGCCCGTGACATCATCTCGGCGTACCGCCGACTGGCACGGGAGAATCACCCCGACATGTACGCCGGTCGGCCGCCCGACGAGCCCAGCTTTGCCGACATCAGCGACGCCTACCACTTCCTGACCCGTGGAGCGCGGAGTAGACCCGCGGAGACCCCCGCGAGAGCCGCTGACCAGAGGCAGACGGGCAGCGCGGACGCCGAGCCTACCTGCACTGAGTTTCCTTTCACTGAGCCCGCTTTCCCGGAGCCCCCATTCACGAGGCCAGCTTTCACGGAGCCCATCTTCGAGGCAGGCCCCGTGATCATCCGTCCGTTGCCGCCGGAGTCCAGGTGAGCCGGGGTCCAGATGAGCACTGACTTCGGCGGTGACCGCGCGCTGTACGGCATCTCCGTGATGTCGGACCTGACCGGCGTGCATCCGCAGACCCTGCGCACGTACGAAGCGAAGGGCCTGCTCGAACCGCACCGCACCCAGGGGGGCACCCGCCGCTACAGCGGAAACGATGTCGAGCGCATCCGTCGCATCACCGAGTTGCTCTCCTCTGGCCTCAACCTCGAGGGCGTGCAACAGGTCCTCAGGTTGGAGGCGGAGGCGGGTCGGTTGCGGGACGAAATAGCCGAGCTGCGCAGCTCAGACTCGCCTTGACCGAGCCACGAGCCGCAGCCGCGTGGACTACTGGGCGCTGTCTCGCTTCATGTTGCGCAGGGACGCTGACACCGCTGCTGCCTCAACGGTAGAGGGCGCCCGGCATGCGCTCGAGCATTTCCTTCACGACGGGCCCCGCGTCATGTGCACCGGACTCGCCGTTCTCGACCACGACGGCGAACGCGAGATCGCCGCGGTAGCCGACCAGCCAGGCGTTGGTGCCGATCCGGTCGCCGTCCTGGTACTCCGCCGTCCCGGTCTTCGCGTAGACGGGTACGCCGGGCAGGTCGAGCGAGGTGGCGGTGCCCGAGGTGACGGCCAGCCGCATCATCTGCTGCAGCTCCCCGATCATCGTGGGGTCGAGCTCGGTGAGCCGAGTGCCGGGGAGCAACCCCGGAAGCAGGGTAGGTGTGCGAGCGACCCCGGAGTCGACGGTCGCGGCGACCATGGCCATTGCCAGCGGGCTCGCCTCGACCGTGCCCTGCCCGATCATGTCGGCGGCTCGGGTCACCAGCTCGTCGTCGGCCGGTACTGACCCGCTGAAGGCCTCCAGTCCGATGTCCCACTGCGCGCCGAGCCCGAACCGCTCCGCCATGTCGGCCAGGTCGGCGCCGCCGATCCGGTCGGCGAAGCTGACCATCGTGGTGTTACACGACGCCGCGAACGCCTGCGCAAAGGTGGCGTCGCCGCCGACGATGCCGGGGTCGTAGTTCTTGAAGCTCTTGCCGCCGACCACGGTGGTGTCGGGGCAGGGCACCGTCGTCTCCGATGTCACCAGACCCAGCTCCAGCAGGGCGGCTGCACTGACCACCTTGAACGTCGAGCCGGGGGCATACCGGCCGATGAACGCCGTGTTGTACGTCGTCGGGCCGGGCGCGTTGGCCGCCGCCAGGATCTCCCCCGTACTGGCCTTCACGACAACGGCCGCGGTGACGTCGGTCGCGTCGGCGACAGCTTGCTCTGCCGCATTCTGCGCCCCCAGCTCAAGCGACGTGTGCAGCGGCTGCCCCGGCTTCGGCCGGCGTACCAGCACGTGGTTCAGCACGTCGCTCTGCGCTCCCTTCTCGACCACGTCGATCGTGAGCCCAGGCGTCCCGGCAAGCCGCCGCTCATAGATAAGCTGGAGTCCCGCCGTACCGACCTCGTCGGTGGCCAATGCGTACGGCCCAGCGTTCTCCAGGGTCTCGCTGGTAGCCAGCCCTACCGTCCCAAGTACCGCCCGACCCCACTCCGCCGTGGGAGCAAGCGCACGCTTGGCCGTGTCGATGGATATCCCGGGGACCTCCAGCAGGTCGTCGCGCAGCGGCTGGTAGTCCTTGCGCCGCAGGTCGATAACGGAGACGAACCAGTCCGGCTGGGCGGCGGTGACGCGGTCCTTGAGCGGCACGATGTCGACTCGAAGCAGGTCGCTCAAACGGGTGTACGTCAACGGGCGAACCTCGCGAGGCACCACCCCGACTCGGACGATCTCGCGTTCGGGGGTCAAGGCGACACCGTTGCGGTCGAGGATCGGCGCCCGCGGCGGCAGGCTGCGCTCGCGGACCAGTGTGGTGACCGTGGTGAGGTCGGGGTGGAACGTGCCCGGGGTCCACTCGACCAGCCACCTGCCCTTGGGGGTCAGCCGGGACTTGATCTGCGTCTCGTAGCGCCAATCGCCAGCGCCCTCCAGCTCATGGGTCACCTCCGCCTGCGTGCGGCAGGAGTCATCGTCGCAGTCCGGTTCACCGATGGGAACGACTCGAGTCGCCGTGATGCCGAGCTCCGCCGCGTGACCGGCTATCTCACGAGCGGCCACCAGCGGCTGGTCCACGATGCCGCCGAACCGGTTCCCGTCGGCACTCGGCCACGCCCCGGCGAACTCGCGGATAACGTCAACCCCTGCGCCACCGGGCGTGGTCGGGTCGTCGAGAGTCGGCTCGCCGGAGTTCCCCGTGCAAGCTGCCAGCGCCAGCGCGACCACTACCGTGGCCAGGCCAGCCCGACTCCGGCGCCACGGCCCGATGCGCACCCCAGAACCCCCTCGGCAAAACCGTCTCAGAACCCGTTCACCCTATCCCCTCCCCACGGAATCGATCCGCGGGAACTGCTGGCAAGCTGGCCCGTCGCCGCCCCACCGCTAGTGTTTGGCCGTGGATGGTAAGGAGTACAGCGCCACGGCACACTTCGCTGCGGCGCGATTCGAGGCCAGGGACGTTGCGGAGGCGCGTGCGTTGTTTGAGCGCATCGTCGCCGACCCTGACGTGCCAGACCTTGATCGCAGCATGATGAGCGTGAACCTCGCCACCGTGCTGACGTCGGTCGGCGCGCGAGAGGCAGAGGTCGAGGCGGCGTACGACCATGCGATCGAGCTCGAACGCCGCTGGATGCGCGGCTTTGCTGCGGAGCACAAGGTTGCGTGGCTGGTCGGGGTCGGGCGCCATTGGGAGGCCCGCGAGATGTTGGTACAGCTACGTGACCAGCCGTGGCTCAGGTTCGACGAGCGCGATCGCATCGATACTAACCTGGCAACCCTGGCCTGAGCACCCGCTCGGGCCCGCGGCCGTCGGACGCCGTCCGCGTCAGTGGTCAACCAACTGCACCTATTGCATCTGGTTTACGACTCGTGAGCCGCCTCCACCCGGAGGTGGCACCGGGGTGCGGCCCCTGCTGGCGGTTATCTCACCCCCATCACGACAGAGTCGGATGTGAGAAGGTTCTTGGGTGCATACGGTGGCAGCCGGCCGCCCGGGGAGAGAAAAGAGATCCGATGAAGAAGGCACTCGGCCTGGCTTCGGCCGTGTTGATGACCGTTGCGTTGACTTCGTGCTCCGACGGCGGTGATGACAACACCAGCGCGTCGACGCCCTCCTCGGAGACCAGCGCTTCAACCACACAATCCCCCGAGACAAGTGCGCCCACCACCCCCGAGACAAGTGCGCCGACCACCCCCGAGACAAGTGCGCCCAGCACCGCACCAACTACTCAGCCGTCAGAGCCACCGACATCGGACTACTGCAAGACGCTGAAGCAGTCGCAGGCCCAGTTCGATGACCTCGATATCAGCACGCTCGACGAGGCACAGTTCAAGCAGCTGACCGACCGATTCGATCTGCTGGAAGAGCAGGCCCCCGCGAAGGTGGCCGACGACTGGGCAACAATCGGCGACCAGCTCGATGATTTCAAGAACCTGTTGGACCAGGCTGGAATCGGTCTCGACGACCTCAAGACGCTGCAGAAGGGGAAGCTGCCCAAGGGGGTCGATCCGGCCAAGATTCAGGCGCTTGCACCCAAGATGCAAGAGCTGGCCGAGAACAGCGGTTTGGAAGATGCCAAGCAGGTCATCGAGGAGAACGCCGAGTCGGAGTGCAACATCAGCCTGGGCGACTAGCCCTTCTCGGTGCATTCACGGAACCAGCCGCCCGGGGGAGAGAAGAGATCCGATGAAGAAGGCACTCGGCTTGGCTTCGGCCGTGCTGATGACCATTACGCTAAGCGCTTGCTCTGACAGCGGCGGTGACAGCAGCGGCGCCGACTATTGCGACACGTTGAAAGAGTCGCAGACGCAGTTCAGTGATCTGGACCTCACCAGGCTCAACGAAGAGGAGTTCAGCGAGCTGGGAGCCCGGTTCGACACGCTTGAAGAGCAGGCCCCGACCGAGGTAGCCGACGACTGGGCAACGGTCGGCGACAGGCTCGACGAGTTCAAGGGCTTGCTTGACGAGGCCGGAATAGGTCTTGCGGATCTTGCGACGCTGCAGCAGGGAAAACTGCCCGAAGGGGCCGATGCGGCCAAGATCCAGGAGCTGGTACCTAAGCTGCAGGAGTTCACGAGCGACCCAAGCCTCGACAACGCCAAAGCGGCGATCAGGGAGAACGCCAAGTCGGAGTGCAACATCACCCTGGGCGAATAGCCGTTCGCCCGAGTGGACGCTTAGGTACCACCCAGTCGGCGCTCGCCTTCGGTGAGCGACAATGAGCCGTGCAAAGCTGGCTCATCGGCCGGATCGCGCTGGCCATGCTGATGGTCGCGGCCTGCTCGGGGCCAGCCGAACAGCGGCCGGAAGCCGGCACGTCGCCGGACCAGAGCGCACCCCCTGCCTCGCTCAATACCACTGCCGAGTCGGGAACGGGTGCCATCGAGGAGCTAACCCAAACTGCCCTTCACGTCACGGTGACGCAGTACCGCCTCGACGAGGGCACCCGGAAGATCAACGCTCAGCTGACGAATCGTGGGGCGGCTCCGGTCACCGTGACCGGGGTGCGGCTCGTCTGGGCGGGGGCGCGGCGGCTGCCGCCGACCCCGAAGGACACCGTCGTGGCGCCCGGGCAGACGGTGGATCTGCAGACGAGGTACGGATCGGCGTACTGCCGGAGCCTTCCGGCTCGCCATGCCTCCTTTCGGGTAACGATGCAGGGCGGCACAGAGGTGACGCTGGCCGTCGACCGCGCTGGCCGACGGCTGCTCGGACGGCTAGGGCGGGCGGACTGTGCCGCACGGCAGCTCAGACAGACAGCGAGCATCTCCTTCGGCTTGCACTATCGCCAGGTGATCGTTGCCGGCGAGGAGTGGCTGCGCGGCGCACTGATCGTCCGGCGCGCTAGCGCAGTGCGGGGCCGGGCATCGCCGGTGTACGTCGAGGATTTGCTCGGGAGCGTCCTGCTCACCTTGCGCCCCGCCGTCAGGGCCGCACTGCCAGCGAAGTTGTCGCCAGGTGACGAGGTGCTCACGATCCCGGTTCTGATCGGCTCGACGCACCGTTGCGACGCGCACGCCCTGAGTCAGAGCAGTCAGACGTTCCTACTCAGCGTGTTCGCGCGAGTAGGCAACCACGCGACGCAACGGGTCATCGTCAGCCCGGACAGGGCAGCTCAGGGACGGGCTGGTGCCCTCCTTGACCGAGTTTGCGACTAGGGGAGATGGGATTCGGCGGCGATCGTGGTGGAATCGCCGTGCCCGGGATGGACGATGGTCTCGGCGGGCAGGGTCAGCAGCCGCCGGCGGATGCTGTCGAGCAGCACGTCGGCGGAGGAGAAGCTGCGGCCGGTGGCACCGGGCCCGCCCTTGAACAACGTGTCACCGGTGAACACCCCCCCGAGCTCCTCGGCGTACAGGCACACCGCCCCAGGCGCATGACCCGGCGTGTGGAGCACCACGACGCCGGTGTCACCGACAACGAGACGCTGGCCGTCGTGCAGGTCGCCGTCGGGCGACTCATCGCGATGCGTCAACCGCCACAGCGGCAGGTCGGCCGGGTGCAGCAGCACCGGAGCGTCGACCGCGGCCGCCAAGTCGGGGGCCACCCGCACATGGTCGTCGTGCGCGTGAGTGCACACGATCGCCAACACGCGGCGCCCGGCGATCACGTCCTCGATGTCGGGCACGCTGTGCGGCGCGTCAACGACCAGGCACTCCTCGTCGTCGCCGAGAACCCAGATGTTGTTGTCGACGTCGAACGTCTGCCCATCCAGCGAGAAGGTGCCGCTGGTGACTGCTGTGTCGATGCGTACGTCGCTCACAGCACGACGACCGACCGCAGCACGTCACCGGAGTGCATCTTGTCGAAAGCCGCCTCTACGTCACCGATGCCGATCGTCTCCGACACGAACTCATCGAGCGGCAGCCGCCCTTGCAGATACAGGTCGATCAGCATGGGGAAGTCGCGGCTCGGTAGGCAGTCGCCGTACCACGACGACTTCAGCGACCCGCCCCTGCCGAACACATCCAGCAGCGGCAGCTCGAGGGTCATGTCGGGGGTGGGTACGCCGACCAGCACCACCGTGCCCGCCAGGTCCCGCGCATAGAACGCCTGCTGGTAGGTCTCCGGTCGCCCGACGGCGTCGACGACCACGTCAGCACCGAACCCGCCAGTGGCGTTCTTGATCTCCTGCACCACGTCGGCGCCGGAGGCGTCGATCGTGTGGGTGGCGCCGAGCCGCCTAGCCGTGTCGAGCTTTCGCGGGTCGATGTCGACGGCGATCACCGTCGCCGCCCCGGCCAGGTGTGCCCCGGCGACGGCTGCCGCGCCGACACCGCCGCAGCCGATCACCGCGATCGAGTCACCACGCCCGACGCCACCGGTGTTGACCGCCGCGCCGAGTCCCGCCATGACGCCACAACCGAGCAGTCCTGCCGCCGTCGCCGGTGCGGCGGAGTCGACCTTGGTGCACTGACCGGCGTGCACGAGTGTCTTGTCGGCAAACGCGCCGATGCCCAGCGCGGGAGACAGCACGGTGCCGTCCTCGAGCGTCATCGGCTGCGAGGCGTTGGAGGTGGCGAAGCAGTACCACGGCCGGCCTCGCCGGCACGCTCGGCACTGTCGGCAAACCGCCCGCCAGTTCAGGATCACGAAGTCCCCCGGTGCCACCTCGGTGACGCCGGCACCGACGGCCTCCACGGTCCCCGCCGCCTCATGACCGAGCAGGTAGGGGAAGTCGTCGCCGATGCCTCCCTCGCGGTAGTGCAGGTCGGTGTGGCACACCCCGCACGCCTGGACGGCGACAACCGCCTCGCCGGGACCTGGGTCCGGCACCACGATCGTGGTCAGCTCGACTGCTGCACCTTTGGCGGGCGCGATGACCCCCTGGACCGTCTGCGGCATCTGCGTCCACCTTCCCGATCTCGCGACCAGGGTGATTTCGTCCGACCCAATGCGGACGGGGCGATTCGTCCGACTCAGTGCGGACAATGTACGCCGGGTGCAGTCGGACGAATCGCCAGAGGGACGGCCTCGCGATCACTTCACGTCGTCATCGACCCAGTCCAGCGCCTTGGTGACGGCCTTCTTCCAGTTCCGGTACAGCCGCGCCCGCTCTACCTCGTCGAGCTGCGGCCTCCAGCGCCTGCCCTCCCGCCAGTTGTGGCGCAACTCTTCCTGGTCCGCCCAGTAGCCAACGGCCAGCCCAGCGGCGTACGCCGCACCGAGCGCCGTTGTCTCGGCGACCTGGGGGCGTACGACGTCGACGTCGAGCACGTCGGCCTGGAACTGCATGAGCGCCTCGTTGACGACCATGCCCCCGTCGACTCTGAGCTCCGTCAGCGGCACGCCCGAGTCGGCGTTCATCGCCTCGAGCACCTCGGCGGTTTGGAAGGCGGTTGCCTCCAGTGCCGCGCGGGCGAGGTGGCCCTTGTTGACGTAGCGGGTCAGCCCGACCAGTGCGCCGCGCGCGTCGGGTCGCCAGTGCGGGGCGAACAACCCAGAGAAGGCTGGCACGAAGTATGCGCCGCCGTTGTCGTCAACCGTCGTCGCCAGCGCCTCGATCTCGGCCGCGCTCGCCGCCAGCCCAAGGTTGTCACGCAGCCACTGCACCAACGCGCCGGTCACGGCGATCGACCCCTCGAGCGCAAAGACCGGAGGTTGCTCCCCGATGCGGTAGCAGACGGTGGTCAGCAGGCCGTTCTCGCTCAGCACCGGCTGCTCGCCGGTGTTGAGCAGCATGAAGTTGCCGGTGCCGTAGGTGTTCTTGGCCCTACCCACGTCGAAGCACACCTGCCCGAACGTCGCCGCCTGTTGGTCTCCGAGAATCCCTCCGATGGGTACGCCGCTCAGCGCGCCCCGGCTGCACTCGCCGTACATCTCGGCTGAGGAGCGGATCTCGGGCAGCATCGCCATCGGGATCGCCAGATCGGCGGCGATCTGCTCGTCCCACCGCAGCGTCGCGAGGTCCATCAGCAGCGTGCGGCTGGCGTTGGTGACGTCGGTGGCATGCACACCGCCGTGCTCAGCGCCGCCTGTGAAATTCCACAGCAACCAGCTGTCGATCGTGCCGAACAACAGCTCGCCCACCTCGGCCCGCTCGCGGGCACCGTCGACCGAGTCGAGGATCCAGCGCACCTTCGGTCCGGAGAAGTACGTCGCCAACGGCAGCCCCGTCGTGGCCCGGTAGCGCTCAACCCCACCGCCCGCCGCCGCCAGGTGGTCGCAGATCCGTTGGGTACGGGTGTCCTGCCAGCCGATCGCGTGGTGCACCGGCTCTCCGGTGAGCTTGTCCCAGACGATTGTCGTCTCGCGCTGGTTGCTGATCCCCACTGCGGCGAGGTTGGTGGCGCTCAGGTCGGCCTTGTCGAGAGCGCGCTCGACCACGGTTTGAGTGTTGCGCCAGATCTCAGCGCCGTCGTGCTCGACCCAGCCGGCGCGCGGGTAGATCTGCCGGTGCTCCACCTGGTCGACGGACACCACGAAGCCCGACCTGTCGAAGATCATGCAGCGGGTGCTCGTGGTGCCCTGG
Source organism: Nocardioidaceae bacterium (assembly GCA_030447865.1). Taxonomy (GTDB): domain Bacteria; phylum Actinomycetota; class Actinomycetes; order Propionibacteriales; family Nocardioidaceae; genus JAUJOE01. The sequence goes on along the minus strand of JAUJOD010000001.1, from coordinate 734,691 downwards.
TCGATGGCGGCGATGTACTGCGTCAGCGGTCCCTCCCGGGTGAAGTAAGGGTGACCCTATCCGCGCTGCGCCGTCTCCGCGCCCAGCATCAGCTTGACTGCCAGAATCCGCCGATCCCCGAACGAACAATACTCAACCGCCAGCTTGACTATCCCGCCGCGCCCGGCCGCAGTGAAAGACGGGTGCCTGCAGATCAAAGCCGTGCACACGACCTGAATGGAGCCGCCGCTATGCGCACGCTTGCCATCACCCAGAACATCACCGTCGACGGCTCCATTGAAATGCTCGGTGACTGGTTCGACCCCCAGGGCCAGGGCGATACTGACAACTCTGATCTGCGCGAGGAGCTGCACCGACAGAACGGCGACGCCGACGGGCTTCTCGTCGGCCGCCGGACCTTTCAGGACCTGCGCGGATACTGGCCTCAACAGTCCGACGACACCACCGGCATTACCGCCTACCTCAACCAGGTGCAGAAGTACGTGGTCTCCTCCACCATGGCGCAGCCGGACTGGCCGAACTCCACCATCCTCACGGGCGACGTCGTACAGAAGGTCGGGGCACTGAAGGAAGAGCCGGGCCAAGACATCGTGGTGACCGGCAGTATCACCCTGTGCCACGCTGATCGGAGCCGGGCTCGTCGACCAGTACCGACTGTTCGGCTATCCAGTCGTACAGGGCCGTGGCCGGCGCCTGTTCCCAGACGGATTAGGTGCCAAGCCTGAAGCTGCTCGACGCGAAGGCGTTCCGCTGCGGCATCATGTACCTGAGCTACGCCCCCGACTGATCCGCTGAACCGCCCCGGGTCTAGTGGAGGGTGGCTTCGGCCGCGGCCGCGGCCGCGGCCGCGGCTGCGGGGGCTCATCGTGGTTCGCTGTCAGCTCGCCAGCCCCATCGCCTGCTTGGCGCGGACGAGGACCGGCTCTGCCTGCGCCCGCGCGCGCTCCGCACCCGCCGACAGCAGGGCGGTCAGCTCTTGTGGGGCCGCCACCAGGTCGGCGTACCGGCGTTGAATCGGCGTCAGCGTCTCCACCACCGCCGCTGCGCAGACCCGCTTGAGTTCGCCGTAGGACGACAAGCCGGCCGCGACGACCTCGGGCCGCTCTCCGGTGATGACGGCGATGATGTCGAGCAGGTTGGAGACACCTGGCTTGCGCTCGGGGTCGTACCTGACGGCTGACTCGGAGTCGGTGACCGCCCGACTGATCTTGCGGGTGACGGCGGCCGGCGCGTCGAGCATCCGGATCACCCCGGCAGCGCGCGAGTCGGCGGACTTGCTCATCTTCACGGTTGGATCCGCGAGGTCGGCCACCCGCGACGCCAGCGCCGCCCGGTCCAGGCGCGGCACCACGAACGTGTCGCCGTACGAGCGGTTGAACCGGATGGCGAGGTCGCGACAGAGCTCGACGTGCTGGTCCTGGTCGCCGCCGACCGGCACGGTGTCGGTGTCGTAGAGCAAGATGTCAGCGGCCATCAGACAGGGATAGGTGAAGAGGCTGGCCCGCGTCTTGGGCTTGCGTCCCTTCTCCTTGAACTGGATCATCCGGCCCAGCTCACCGACATGCGCGGTGCACTCCAGCAGATAGCTCAGCTCGACATGAGCGGTGACCTGCGACTGCACGAAGATCGTCGAGTACTGCGGGTCGAGCCCGGCGGCGAAGAACAGCGCCGCGGTCTCGGTGCTGAGGTCGCGCAGGCGTTTCGGGTCATGCGCCGTGGTCATCGCGTGCAGGTCGGCGACGAAGAAGAAGCCCTCGTGAGTCGGCTGGCCGTCGGCGAAGCGCCGCAGCGCACCGAGGTAGTTGCCGAGGGTCAGTGAGCCGCTGGGAGTGATCCCCGACAGCACGCGGCTACTCCGGGGGTGATCGTCGCCGAGTTGGGGGCTGGCCGAGCCACCGGGTGGAGGTGCCAAGCCATCGGCAGGTGGGGCGGTGACTTTCACCATGCTGCACGCTCCTGGGACGGGTCCCGCCGACACGCCCTCGACATGCGAAAGCCGCCCCTGCGGGACGGCGAAAGAGAGAACTCAAGTACGGCCGTCCGGTTAGGACAGCCACCACGCAAAGACAGCGACTCGAGTCATACGCTCATCGTACGTACATGGCCGGCTCGCGGCGCGGCTCGAGATCAACGAGGTGCAGCGGGTCCCCCGTCCCCTTCCCTCGGGCCGTTGCAGTAACTGCCGCCTGTCAACTCTGGCCACTCCCGCGGCCGCTGGCGCTTTGGTCGCTGTCGCGACGGTTGGCATTTTGGCCGTCGTTCTCGAAGCTGACGTCGACCGACTCGAACTCCTTCGACCGCTGCGCCTCGGCGTAGTTGGCGTACGCCTCTCGGTCGGCCTCGGTGAGGTCGACGTCTTCCGTGAACGGCGTCATCAGCGCTCGGGGGTACAGCTCCCGAGCCCGCACGACGTTGATCTCGACACCGAAGACGATGGTCAGGGCGCCGAGGTACACCCAGGCGATCATGCCAAGCACCAGCGCGAAGACGCCGTTCGTGGCATTGGCCTCCCGGACAACGGTGCCGACGTACGCCGCTCCGACGAGCTGCAGCAGCTGCCACAGCACCGCGGCGGTGACGGCTCCGGGGACGGCATCGCGCACGCTATGCCGGCGGACGGTGGCGAGCCAGAAGATCATGACAAACACCGCGGCGTTGACGACGACCGACAGCAGCGTCGCAAGCAAGCGGACGCCCGCGCCGATCTCGGCACCAAAGGAGTCGGCGCCGCCAGCCAAGCCGGACAGCACGGTGGTGGCAAGGATCCCAACCCCCGCCGTCAGGAGCAGTACCGCCCCGCGAAGCCTGCCGGTGACGGGGTTGGGGCGCCGGTTGCGCGGCACCGCCCACGCGACGTTCATGGCGTTCTGCGTCGCTTGGCCGACGCCCAACGCGCCGTACAGCGAGCCGGCGATGCCGATGGCCACGGCGGTCGGGCTACCGGTGAGGCCCTCCGGCGAACCTAGCTGGTCTCCGATGATGGGGAACTGGCGCAGTGCCGAGTCGAGTATCTGGTCTCGGAGGTCGTCGTTGCCTTGCAGCAGGAAACCGAGGAGCGACGAGGCGAGCAACAACAGCGGAAACGCCGCGAGGAACCCGTAGTAGGTGATCAACGCAGCGAGGTAGTTGCCTTGGTCGTCGACAAACTTGTAGATCACCGCCAGCGGGAAGCCGAGCTTTGGATGTCGTTGTTGGAGCCGGTCCAGCCGCTCGGTCAGTGACATCTGCCTCGCCTGCCAGGGTCGACGGTATGACAACCACACCGTACTTCGTTTCCGCCGTCCGCAGACCCACGCGACAGCATGCCCATGGGCCGGTTGGGTAAAGCGCCAACCATGATCGACACCATCGTCTTCGACGTCGACGGCACGCTTGTCGACACCAACTACCAGCACGCCTTGTCGTGGTATCGCGCCTTCCGACGCTACGACATGACCCCCGCGCTGTGGCGGATTCACCGGGCTATCGGCATGGGCGGTGATCAGCTGGTCGAGGCTGTGGCCGGAGAACAGGCCGAGGACGAGTACGGCGACCAGCTGCGGTCGGCGTGGACCGAGGAGTTCGACAAGTTCCTGCCCGAAGTCCAGCCGTTCGAAGGCGCGCAACCGCTCCTCGAGGAGGTCCGCGAGCGGGAGCTGCGGCTCGTGCTCGCCAGCTCTGGGGAGAGCAAGCACGTCGACCACTACCTGGACCTGCTCGACGGCCGCCGGCTGGCGGAGGCGTGGACCACCTCAGCAGACGCGGAGCAGACCAAGCCCGCACCTGACCTGGTCGAGACGGCGATGGCCAAGGTGAAGGGCGTGCACGCGGTGATGATCGGGGACTCCGTCTGGGACGCGAAGGCCGCCAAGCGCGCCGGCCTGCCGACGTACGCCGTGCGCACCGGTGGGTTCTCGATCGGCGAGCTCGAAGACGCCGGAGCCGCCAACGTGTACGACTCGCTCGAGGACCTGCAGGCCGACCTCGACACCATCACGCAGCGGGAAGCCTGACCCCAGGGGGTGGCTAGAGTGATCGGTCATGGTGGCCGTCGCGGCAACCCACCAGGCGCACGCTCGGGCAGTCCAGGCGCTGCAGGCGTCGTATGCCGCTGTTCCGCCTGACCAGCCCGTACGCCTCGCCAAGCGCACCTCCAACCTGTTCCGCCGCGCGGCCAGAGCAGCGGCGCCGGCCTCGACGTCAGCGGCCTCGGCGGCGTGCTCGACGTCGACCCGGTGGCGCGCACGGCTGACGTCCAAGGGATGTGCACCTACGAACGGCTCGTCGACGCCACCCTGGCCCACGGGCTCATGCCGCTCGTCGTACCCCAGCTGAAGACGATCACCCTCGGCGGCGCGGTCACCGGGCTCGGCATCGAGTCGACGTCGTTCCGCAACGGGCTGCCGCACGAGTCGGTGACCAAGCTAGACGTCCTGACCGGCGACGGGCGGATCGTCACCGCGTCGGCAACCGAGCACGCCGACCTGTTCGCTGCGTTCCCGAACTCCTACGGCAGCCTGGGGTACGCCGTCCGGTTGCGCATCGAGCTCGAGCCGGTGCAGCCGTACGTCGCCCTGCGCCACGTCCGCTTCGACTCCCTCGACGGACTGGCCGCGGCGGTGGAGTCCATCTGCATGGGCGGCGAGCAGCCGGGCCGCGAGCACGACGGTGAGCCTGTCCATTTCGTCGACGGGGTGATGTTCAGCCCCGACGAGTCCTACCTCACCCTTGGCCACTGGTCGGCCGACGCCGGCCCGCTGCGGCCGAGCAACTACACCGGCGATCAGATCTACTACCGGTCGATCCGGGACCGGTCGCGTGACCTGTTGACGGTGCGCGACTACCTGTGGCGGTGGGACACCGACTGGTTCTGGTGCTCAGCGGCTCTCGGTGCCCAGCACCCAGTAGCCCGACGGCTCTGGCCGGTGCGGTATCGGCGCAGCGACGTCTACCACCGGTTGGTGGCGCTGGAGAACCGATGGGGCGCGATGGCGCGGCTGGACCGGCTGCGCGGGCGGCCGGCGCGCGAGCGCGTCGTGTAGGACGTCGAGATCCCGGTGGAGCGCGCACGGGGTACTTCCTCCGCTGGTTCACCCCAGCACGTCGCCATGTCGCCGGTGTGGTTGTGTCCGCTCCGGCTGCGCGAGCCGGCCGGTTCAGGCTCAGCCCGGCACTGGCCGCTGTACCCGCTGAGCCCCGGGCAGCTGTACGTCAACGTCGGCTTCTGGGGGACCGTGCCGATCACTGGCGGGCGCCGCGACGGGGACGTCAACAGACAGGTCGAAGCCGCCGTGGCTGACTTCGGCGGACACAAGTCGCTGTACTCCGACGCTTACTACGACGAGGCGACGTTCGACTCGATCTACGGTGGCGCCAGCTATCGAGCCGTCAAAGACGCCTACGACCCAAAGCACCGGCTGACTGGTCTCTATGAGAAGGCGGTGAGACGCAGATGACGATCGCAGCCATGGTCTCGAAGCTCACGGTGGACTCCCCGCCGCTGCGCTTCGAGGCGTACGACGGCAGCGGCTTGGGGCCGCAGTCGCCGATCACCATGCGGCTGAAGACCGAGCGCGGGCTCCGTTTCCTGGCCACCGCACCCGGCGACCTCGGCATGGTCCGGGCGTACGTCTCGGGCGACCTCGACCTGGAGGGTGTCCATCCCGGCGACCCGTACGAGGCGCTGATGCTGCTCGGCCAGTGGCGCCTCCGTCCACCCACCCCGGTGGAGCTGGCGGCCTTGATCAAGGAGCTGGGCTGGCGGCGGCTCGTGCCTCCGGAACCGCCCCGCCAAGAAACTTTGCCGCGCTGGCGCCGGATCGCCGAGGGTCTGCGGCACTCCCGCGAGCGTGACGCGGAATCGATCGGACACCACTACGACGTGTCGAACGCCTTCTACGAGAAGGTGCTCGGTCCGTCGATGGCCTACACCTGCGCGGTGTTTCCCAAGCCCGACTCCAGCCTCGAGGAGGCCCAGGAGGAGAAGTTCGACCTGATTGCGCGCAAACTCGGGCTGCGCGCCGGGATGCGCCTGCTCGACCTGGGCTGCGGCTGGGGTGGGATGGTGCGCCACGCGGCGACGCACTATGGAGTCTCCGCCCTCGGCATCACGCTGTCGGCTGCCCAGGCGGAATGGGCAGCGGCCGCCGTCGAGGCTGACGGGCTCAGTGACCGGGTTCAGATCACTCACGGCGACTACCGCGATACGCCAGGCACGGATTACGACGCGGTCAGCTCCATCGGACTGCTGGAACACGTCGGCCTGCGCAACTACCCGGCGTACTTCTCGTTCATCGTCGACAAGCTGCGCGACGGCGGCCGGCTGCTCAACCACTGCATCACCCGGCCGACCAACACCGAACGGGTGACGACCGGTGCCTTCATCGACCGCTACGTGTTTCCCGACGGGGAGCTGACCGGCGCCGGCCGCATCATTACCGCAGCCCAAGACGCCGGACTCGAGGTCCGCCATGTGGAGAACCTACGCGAGCACTACGCGCTCACACTGGCCGCCTGGTGCTCCAACCTGGTGCGCCACTGGGACGACTGCGTGGCCGACGTCGGTGCGGCGACCGCGCGAGTCTGGGGCCTCTACATGGCGGGTTCGCGGCGTGGGTTCGAGATCAACGACGTTCAGTTGCACCAGGTGCTGGCGGTCAAGGTCGGACCGTCTGGCGACGCCGGCTTCCCGCTGCGGCCAACCTGGCTGAGCTAGCCACCAGAGCTGCCGGCGGTTCTAGAATCGGGCATGAGAAGCAGGCGGCAGGAGGCAGATCCGCGGGTGAGCGCCGCGTTCGCTGCAGTGCACCGCGAGGCTTTCCTCACCGACACCGAGCGCCGGTACGCCGGCAAGGACCGGCCACTGCCGATCGGGCACGGCCAGACCAACTCCCAGCCGACGACGGTGCGCAACATGTTGACCCTGCTCGACGTGCAGTCGGGCGACCGAGTGCTCGACGTCGGCAGCGGGTCAGGCTGGACGACGGCCCTGCTCGGCCACCTCACTGGTTCAGGCGGTCGCGTGTACGGCGTCGAGCTCGTCCCCGACCTGGCCGAGTGGGGTAGCCGGAACCTGGCGACTCAAGGCATGACCTGGACGTCAATACAACCAGCTGACGACGGGGTCCTGGGGCTGCCTGAGCATGCCCCGTTCGACCGGATCCTCGTCTCCGCCGAGGCTCGCCGACTTCCCGAGGCACTTGTCGACCAGCTAGGCCGCGGCGGGCGGATGGTCATCCCCGTCTTCGGTCGCCTGTCAGTCGTCGACCGCGACGTCGACGGCAGCGTCAATGTGCGGCGAGTCGGCCACTACGCATTCGTGCCACTGCGCTAGCCGCTAGTCACAGACACGTGCGGGTAGTCGGGGGACCGGCCCTGGAAGGACAGGATGCGCGGGTTCTGGATCACGCCGTCGCGCAGCTCGACCGCACGACGTACGGTCTCATCGGCCTCCCAGGCCGCCGGTCCACTCATTACCGTGCGCAGGTGCGGCAGCAACGCCTCGCTGATGTCCCACGTCGCCGAGTCCCACAGCAGTGACGGGCTGTGGTCGACGGCGTAGTAGTGGACCTCGTTGCCGACGGTGAACATCGGGTCGGCAAAGGACGTTGGCCGCGCCCAGCTGAACCCCATTCCGGCGTCGCACGACACGTCGACGATCAGGCTGCCGGGGCTGAAGTCGGCGAGATCGTCGTCGGTCACGAACATGAGCGGCGCGTCGGTGTCCTGCAGCACGCAGTTGACGACGACGTCGTACTGCGCCAGCGCCTTCGCCAGCGGAACCCGCCCGGAGTCGAAGAGAGCGTCCTGGCGGGTTGGATCGTTGCTATCGCGTTCGAGGCGGACCATCCGCACCGAGTGCTCCGGGGTGGGGATCGTACTCACGTCGCGATGGGTGAAGAGGTCGACGTCGACGACTCCCAAGGCGTTCAGCGCCGTGACTGCGCCCACCCCCGTCGCGCCTGACCCCATCACTCCGGCACGCAGTGGGCGACCGTACTGGCCGGTCAGCCCGACAAGCTGCAGGCCGTGCAGCACCGACGCGTACCCCGCGAGCTGGTTGTTCTTGGAGAAGACGTGGCGTTCAAACGACCCGTCCGCTGACCACAGGTTCATCGACTCCCACGCGATCATCGTCAACCGACGGTCGATGCCCATCTGGGTCAGTTCGGCGTCTTGGACGCAGTGCGGCCATCCCCACAACACCTGCCCCGCCCGCAGCTCACCGACGTCATGCAGCAGCGGCTTGGGCAGCAGCACCACGTCGCAGTCGGCGATCAGGTCGTCGCGCGAGCGGAGCCCGGCAGCGTACGGCGCGAGCGTCTCATCAGACCTGCCGAACCGCTGGCCGTACCCCCGTTCGAGATACAGGTGGTCGCGCAGGTCCGCGTCGATGCGCTCGAGGTGGCGCGGATGGAGAGGGAGGCGCCGCTCGTTCTCCTTGCGCGACCGGGCCATCACTCCCAGCGTCAGTAGGTCCACTCCACATCTGCCTTCCCTCGGTGCTAGCCATGAACTTATCCCGAGGCACCGCCGTCACGCGCAGCCGTGACAGCGGCTCGACTTGAGCGCAAAGTCACCGTCGCGCCTTAGACCACTACCGCCATTCACTGCCTAGAGTGCTCTCACCGAGCGACGAGACTTTGGGGGCGGGCTTGCGCTTTTCGGCTGGCACGGCAGGATGTGAAGGAACCAGACTCCAGGAGGAGCAGCATGGGACGCCCTGAACCAGTCACCGCCAGCCGTAGGAAGCACCCGCGTCGACGGCAGGTGGCGCTGGGCATGGTCGCGGTGATCGCCTCGTCGCTGCTCGCGGCATGTGGCGGCGGCGACTCCGGGAAGCCGACCCTCACGTGGTACATCAACCCCGACCCCACTGCCCCCGACGATTTCAAGGGTACCTTCGGGCAGGCTGGCATCGCCGAGCGGTGCAGCACCGACCAGTACACGGTCGAGACCGAGCTGCTGCCCCAAAGCGCCACCGAGCAGCGCATCCAGCTCCTCCGCCGGCTGGCCGCCGAGGACACCTCCATCGACCTGATGAGCCTCGACCCGGTGTTCACCGCGGAGTTCGCCGATGCCGGATATCTCGCGCCCGTTCCAGCGAACGCGTCCGAGGGAGTGCTCCAAGGGGCGGTCGAAGGAGCCTCCTGGGATGGCAAGCTCGTGGCCGCGCCGCTGTGGGCGAACACGCAGGTGTTGTGGTACCGCAAGTCCCTGGCCGAAGCCGCCCGCCTCGACATGAGCCAACCAGTCACCTGGGACCAGGTCATCGACGCAGCCGTCGAGAACAAGGGCACGGTCGGCGTGCAGGCCAACAAGTACGAGGGGTACGTCGTCTGGATCAATGCGCTCATCACCAGTGCCGGCGGCGCCATCATCACCGAGACGGACAAGGGTGCCGACGCCGCCGTAGGCGTCGACTCCGAGGCAGGCACCGTCGCTGCTGGCATCGTCGAGAAGCTCGCCAACTCCTCGGCAGCTCAGGCCGACATTTCAGTCTCCAACGAGGGCACGGTGATCCCGTACCTAGGTGAGAAGGCCAGCGATCCCGGCGGGTTCATGGTCAACTGGACCTTCATCTACGCCACCGTCAAGGGCGGCGACGAGGCAGTCTTCAAGGACTTGGGCTGGGCGAGGTACCCGCAGTCGGTTGAGGGCAAGGAGTCCCGCCCGCCGATCGGCGGCATCAACATCGGGATCAGCGCCTTCTCCGAGAACTCAGACCTTGCCACCCAGGCGGTGGAGTGCATCACCTCCGAGGAGAACCAGATCCAGTACGCGATCGAGACCGGAAATATGCCGGCCAGCGAAGCCACCTACGACAGCGAGGCCCTGAAGGAGCAGTTCCCGACGGATCTACTCGAACTGTTCCGAGAGAGCATCGACACGGCCGGACCCCGACCGCCGTCGCCGTACTGGAACACGGTCGTGAGTGCCGTACTGAGCAAGTGGCACCCGCCGAGCCAAGTAGATGAACAGACGACCCCTCAAGAGACGGCCACGTTCATCAACGCGGTCCTCGACGGCGACGCACTGGTCTGAAGGGTGGTGTGAGACATGGCGACTGGAGCTGTAACCGCGCCTCGACCGCAGGCGTCCGACAGGGCGCGACGGGCGGCGACTGAACGCTCGCGTGGCGAGAACCGCCTCGGGTGGAAGCTGGTAGCACCGGCTGTCGTGATGATGCTGCTGGTCACGGCCTACCCCATGTTCAGGGCGCTGTACCTGTCGCTTTACAAGTACCGGCTCACGGCGCCCGAGGACCGGGAGTTCGTCGGTCTCAACAACTATCTGGCGGTGCTGACCGACTCACTGTGGTGGATCGACGTCGGCAACACGGTCTTCATCATGGTGGTGACCGTGGCGGTCGAGCTGGTCATCGGGTTCGCCTTCGCGATGGTGATGCACCGGCTGATCTTCGCCCGTGGGGTGGTCCGGACGTCGATTCTCATCCCGTACGGCATCATCACCGTCGTGTCGGCGTTCGCCTGGCAGTTCGCGTTCAGCCTCAACAACGGCTTCGTCAACGGCTGGCTCCCGTTCGTCGGGGACGACTTCAACTGGTTCGGGAGCAAGTGGCCAGCCCTGTTCGCGATCTGCGTGTCCGAGATCTGGAAGACCACACCGTTCATGTCGCTGCTGCTGCTCGCCGGGTTGTCCCAGATATCGGAGGACATGTTGGAGGCGGCCAAGGTCGATGGGGCCACCTGGTGGCAGCGGCTGTGGAAGGTGATCATCCCCAACATGAGAGCGGCCATCATGGTCGCCGTGCTGTTCCGGGCGCTGGACGCCTTCCGCATCTTCGACAACATCTATGTGATGACCCGTGGCGCTCAGGGCACCGAGTCAGCGTCGTTCCTCACCTACCGACAGGTGATCGAGCAGTTCGAGCTGGGCATCGGGTCCGCGCTCTCGGTGCTGTTGTTCCTGTCGGTCATGCTGATTGCATTCCTGCTGGTGAAGTTGTTCAGGGTTGATCTTGCTGCGGCAAGGCAGGAGGGGTAATGCGAACCAAGGTCGGTCAAGGGATCGGACTCGTGCTGATTCTGCTGTGGTGCCTGTTCCCGGTGGCCTGGATTTTCTCCTTGTCGTTCAAGTCCGTCGAGGAGGCCGCTGCGGGAAGCCCGCAGTTCCTGCCGAAGGACCCGACACTCGACACCTACCGCGAGGTGCTCGCGAACGACGACTTCCAGCGAGCGCTCATCAACTCGTTCGGGATCTCGCTCATCGCCACCACCCTGTCGGTGATCCTGGCGACGCTGGCCGCCTACGCCATCGCCCGCCTCGACTTCACTGGCAAGCGCGTCGTCCTCTCGATCGCCCTCGCCATTGCGATGTTTCCGGTGGTATCGCTGGTTGGACCGCTGTTCGATCAGTGGCGGGTGCTTGGGCTGTTCGACACCTGGCCCGGCCTGATCATCCCCTACATGTCGTTCACGCTGCCGCTGGCGATCTGGACGCTGTCGGCGTTCTTCCGGGAGATCCCCTGGGAGATGGAACAGGCGGCCCAGGTCGACGGGGCGACAGCGTGGCAGGCGTTCCGCAAGGTGATCGTCCCGCTGGCTGCTCCTGGTGTGTTCACTGCCGCGATCCTGACGTTCTTCTTTGCCTGGAACGACTTCGTGTTCGGCATCTCGCTCACCTCGACGACCGATGCTCGACCGGTGCCTGCGCAGCTCGCGTTCTTTGTGGGTCCCGACCAGTTCAACGCGCCGACGTCAACCTTGGCGGCAGCGTCGATGATGGTCACGGTGCCCATCATCATCATCGTTCTGCTTTTCCAACGTAAGATCGTGGCCGGCTTGACCTCCGGCGCTGTGAAGGGTTGATGCCAGATGGCTGCCATCGAAATGAAGAACATCGTCAAGCAGTACGGCGACGGGTTCGCCGCCGTCAACGACGTATCCATCGATGTCGCCGACGGGGAGTTCGTGATTCTCGTCGGTCCTTCCGGCTGCGGGAAGTCCACGCTGCTCCGGATGATCGTCGGTCTGGAAGACATCACGTCCGGTGACATGATCATCGGCGGCGAGCGCGTGAACGACATCGCGCCGCGAGACCGCGACCTCGCGATGGTGTTCCAGAACTACGCGCTGTATCCGCACCTGACGGTCTACGAGAACATCGCCTTCCCGTTGCGCCTGGCCAAGAACTTCAGCGAGTCGGAGATTGACGAAAAGGTGCGCACGGCGAGCGCGACGCTCGAGCTCGACGAGCATCTGGACCGCAAACCCGGGAACCTTTCCGGTGGTCAACGCCAGCGGGTGGCGATGGGGCGCGCGATCGTCCGCGACGCGAAGGCGTTCCTGTTCGACGAGCCGCTCTCGAACCTCGATGCAAAGCTCCGCGGTCAGATGCGCACCGAGATCTCCCGGCTGCAGCGGCGGCTCGGGATCACCACCGTGTACGTCACCCACGACCAAACCGAGGCCATGACGCTCGGGGACCGGGTCGCGGTGCTGCGGCGCGGAGTTATGGAGCAGCTCGCGACCCCACGGGAGCTGTACGAGAACCCGGTCAACTTGTTCGTCGCCGGGTTCATCGGTTCACCGCCGATGAACTTCCTGCCCGCGACGGTCGAAGGCGACATGGTCGAACTGCCGTTCGGTCGGGTCAAGATCCCCGCCGAAAAGGCAGCGCGTGCTAAGGGACGTGGCTTGCTCATCGCCGGGATCCGACCTGAGCACTTCGAGGACGCCTCGGTGATGGACCGCGCCACGGTCGCCGAAGGGTCGACGTTCCGGGCTCATGTCGACGTGACCGAGTGGCTGGGTGACCAGCAGTACGCCTACATCCCGTTCGAGGCCCCACCGGAGGTCCAGGCGCAGTTGACGCAGCTCGAGAGGGACCTCGACGGAGAGTCGATCCGCACCCAGCTCGTGGTGTCGCTGGACTCAGCCAGTCGCGTCCCCGAGGGCGAGGAGATCGAGCTCTATGTCAACGCGGCCAAGATGCACCTCTTCGACCCATCGACGGGTGACAACCTGACGGTCACCTCCCCCCGCGAAGAGACCTCAGCGCACTCCTCATCGACCTCCTCGTCGAGTTCCGGGGCCTCCGTAGCTCGGTAGACCCGGTGAAGCAGGTCATCCCCGAACTAGCCAGGCGCTCGTGTCGGGGGGCAGGACTTGTTGCGTCGGCGACTGGGTCGACATCGCGAGGATCTTTCCCTCGGGCAGGTCGATGGCACCGTTGCTGGTGTTGACCCAGCACTCCAGGTCGCCTCGGCTGAAGGCGAGCGTCCCGTCGGCGGAGTCGATCCACTCCAGCGCGTCGGTGCTGGTCAGGTGGGCTCTCCGGAGCCGTAATGCGTCCCGGTACAACGACAGGGTCGAGTCCGGGTCGTCCTCTTGTGCCTCAACAGTGCGGCTGGCCCAGTCGGTGGGCTGGGGGAGCCACGGGGCGGCATGGGCGTCGTCGGGGCTGAAGCCGAACGGCGGCGCCTGCCCTGACCAGGGCAGCGGTACTCGGCAGCCGTCCCGCCCGGGGTCGGTGTAGCCCGACTGCCGCCACGTCGGGTCCTGGCGGAGGTGACCAGGGATGTCCTCCACTTCCGGTAACCCGAGCTCCTCACCTTGGTACAGGTACGCAACGTCGGGCAGCGCCAAGGTGAGCAGGATCGCGGCCCTCGCCCGCTTGAGTCCCAGTGTTAGGTCAGCCGGCTCCTCACCCCAACGCAACCTTGCGCCATGGCTTTCCACCAGGTGGTCAGGCTGAGTTCGCGCGTAGCGGGTCACGTGACGTACGACATCGTGGTTGGAGAGCACCCACGTGCTGGGAGCGTTGACCTGTCTCGCAGACGAGATCGCGTCGTCGATGACCGAGTGCATGACTGCGGCCCGCCACGGCGCACGGAGGAAGTCGAACTGGAACGCCGTATGCAGCTCGTCGCTGCGGACGTACTGCGAGAGCCTCTCGTTGTTCGCGACCCACGCCTCGGCGACGAAGATGCGCGGGGGGTCATAGGAGTCGGCGACCTTGCGCCAGCCGCGGTAGATCTCGTGGACCTCGTCTTGGTCCCACGCGGGGTGCGCAGTGGTGTGGTGGGCCCCAGGAACTGGCGGCGACGCGTCAGGGAGGCCAGCTGCCTTGCTCAGCCCGTGGGCGACATCGATGCGGAAGCCGTCGACACCGCGGTCGAACCAGAAGCGCAAGATGTCTTCGAATTCGGCTCGCACCTCGGGGTTTCCCCACTCGAGGTCGGGCTGGCCGGGCGCGAAGAGGTGGAGGTACCACTCACCGGGTGTGCCGTCCGGCTCAGTGATGCGGGTCCAGGCTGGCCCCCCAAAGTTGCTCTGCCAGTTGTTCGGGGGCTCGGCGGCGTTCTCGCCCCGGCCGGGCCGGAACACGTACCGCTCCCGAGCGCCCGGCTCATTGCGCAGGGCCGCCTGGAACCACGGGTGGGCGGCCGAGGTGTGGTTGGGCACGATGTCGAGCAGCACCTTGAAGCCAAGCCCGTGAGCTTCACGGAGCAACTCCTCGGCGTCGGCGAGGGTGCCGAAGGCCGGCTCGATCCCGCGGTAGTCGGCAACGTCGTACCCGCCGTCCTCCATCGGAGAGGGGTACCACGGATTGACCCACAGCGCGTCGACGCCGAGGGAAGCTAGGTAGGGCAGTTTGGCGCGTAGCCCGTTGATGTCACCGACGCCGTCGCCGTCACTGTCGGCGAAGCTGCGGATGTACACCTGGTAGACCACCGACGTCTTCCACCACGGCGCCGCCTCACCTGACATGCCTGGGCGGTCGGATATGTCGTGCGTCGTCAAGAAGAACGTCTCCCGTTCTCGCTCGCGGGTCTCTGTTGCCCCCCGCCGATCGCCGTTCAGGCTAGCGGACGCCGCGCGGTCGGAACTGAACGCTGATCCTCGGTCCGACGTCGCGGGTCGTCTTGGGTATGGCGTGCTCCCAGGTGCGCTGGCAGGAACCGCCCATGACCAACAGATCACCGTGACCGAGCGCGAACCCGAGCGACTCCCCGCCCAGCCGCGGCCGCAGCAGCAGCCGCCGAGCCGCCCCGAACGACACGATCGCCACCATGGTGTCCTCGTGCCGGCTCCGCCCAATCGTGTCGCCGTGCCAGGCGACGCTGTCCCGGCCGTCGCGGTAGTAGCACAGCCCGGCGGTGCGGAAGGGTTCGCCGAGCTCGCTGGGATAGTGCGCCGAGAGGGCCTCCCGAGCCGCCTCGAGGACAAGGTGTGGAAGCGGCTGGTGTTCGCCGTACCAGCTGAGGAGGCGGGGTACGTCGACCAGCCGCTCGTACATCTGCCGCCTCTCGGCGTACCAGGGCACGGTCTCGACCAGGCGCTGGAACACCTCGTCGGACCCGCTCACCCAACCGGGCAGCACATCAACCCACGCACCGCGGCTGAGGTGAGTGCGCTCCAGTCCGCCCAGCGAGCCGATCTCCGGGCCAGTGGTCGGCGCGGCGTCAAGGAGGGACGCCTGGAAGTGCGTCGTCATAGCCGCAAGTGTACCGCTCTTCGAACGTACGTTCTAGTACTCGGGCATCTTGAGTGTCGCGGCTCTCCAAGGTTGACTGAGCGCATGCCGTTGAGTGGTGAGTACGAACCCAGCCCGTCACAGTGGGCCCGCGACCAGGTCGAAGAGTACGAGAGCTCCGGTGGCACATCGGGTACGACGATGCGCGGCATGCCGGTGATCATCGTGACCAGCAAGGGTGCCAAGACCGGCAAGCTGCGCAAGACGCCGCTGATGCGGGTCGAGCACGACGGCAGGTATGCAGCTGTCGCCTCGCTCGGCGGCGCGCCGAAGAACCCGGTCTGGTACTACAACCTGACCGCCCATCGGGACGTCGAGGTGCAGGACGGGCCGGTCAAGCAAGACATGGTGGCCCGCGAGGTCACCGGGGACGAGAAGGCGCAGTGGTGGGACCGTGCGGTGGCCGCGTTCCCCGACTACGCCGACTACCAGCGCAACACCGAACGGGAGATACCCGTGTTCATCCTCGAGCCCGCGCGATCCTGACCGTCGCTGCTCGATTACGCCGGCCCCCCGGCCGGAGCGGCCAACACCTCTGCCAACCGGTCAGGCGGCAAACGGTGCGCGGTGATGCCGTCGCGCCCCGTCATGGTCTGCGCGGCAAGCAGCGCGTTGACAATGGCTTGCTCGGTGGCCTCGATGGCCGCGTAGAACAACGGGTCGAGAGCGTCGTTCGACAGCATCTGGACGGTGCGGACGGCTGCTGCTGCCTCGCCGGTGGCGCTGGTCGAAAGGCGGTTCCCCGTCGCGAAGGCAAAGAAGATGTCGCCGCTGCTGTTCTCTCCCGCACCGCCGGTGCGCGCAACGCCGAGACTGGCGCGCTGAGCCAGCCGGATGCACTGGTGCGGCAGCAGCGGCGCGTCGGTGGCGACGATGCCGATGATCGAGCCGCTGCCTTCGTGGTACGTCGACGGGTCGGGCGGGCTGGGCAACGGCACCTCGCCCGCGCCGATCAACCGGCCGACGGGTACGCCGTCCACGCTCAGCCGGTCGCGCCGCCCGTGGTTGGCCTGCACGAGCACCCCGACGGTGTACCCGCCGGCCACCCGGGAGGCGCTGCCGATTCCGCCCTTGAAACCGTGGCACACCATGCCGGTGCCCCCGCCGACGTTGCCCTGGGCGACCGGACCGCCAGCCGCGGCCGCGTACGCCGTACGGACGTGCTCTGGGCGCACGTGGAAGCCGTCGCAGTCGTTGAGCACGCCGTCCCACGTCTCACCGACCACCGGCAGCGACCAGTGCTCGCCGGCCTGCCCGCGGCTCTCCACCTCGATCGCCACCAGCGTGTCGCGGACCACCCCGACGCTGTGGGTGTTGGTCAGCCCGATCGGCGAGGTGAGGGTGCCGCTCTCGGAGACCCAGGCGAGTCCGGTGAGCTCGCCGTTGCCGTTGAGGACGTGTGATCCGGCGAAGACCGGCTGGTCCCAGACGCCGTCGGGATGCGGCAGTACCACGGTGACGCCGGTGCGCACCGGACCGTTGCCTCTGTCGAGTGCGCCATCGCCGTGGATCAGGGTGCAGTGCCCGACGCACACCCCGGCGACGTCGGTGATTGCGTCGTACGGACCCGGTTGGCCGGCGCCGACTCGGACCACCCTCTCAGGCGGGCGTGACGACGAGCAGGTGGCCCGCCTCGTCACCCTCGCCGGCCCGACGGTCCTCCAGCAACGCCAGCCCGGCTCGGGAGAGCGTGGCTACGACCTCGGCAACCGGGCGGATATGGAAGCCGTACTCGGTGAACGGCAGCTTCGTCATCATGTCGGGATCCGCGATGCCGACGACGGCTCGGCCGGACGATTTCAGGCAGCGAGCCAGCTCAGCAAAAGCTGCGTCAAGCTCAGGGAGGAAGTAGATGGTGTTGACGGTGATCGCCGCCTCCAGCGAGTCGTCAGCCAACGGCAGCCGCGCGAGCGTTCCGGCGTGTAGGTACAGCCGCCCTTCGCTGACCTCGTTGCGGAATCGCCGCTGCGCACGCGAAAGCATCGTCTGCGACAGCTCGACGCCGTGCACGTGACCCGCCGTACCCACCCGCTCCAACAGGACCTCAAGCCCGACTCCGCCGCCGAAGCCGAGGTCCGCGACAGCCGCCGCGTCGAGCTCGCCAAGCGCGTCGATCGCCGCGGTGACCTTGCTTCGGTTTCGGCGGTTGAGGCGGGCAGCGACGACCCGGCCCAGCGGCCCCCGCGGATGCCCAAGCTGACCGGCCAGGCCCTTCATGAAGCGGGTCCGCAGCGTCATGGGAGCACCATAGCGGGGGCCGACCAGCGGTTGTCAGTCCTCCGGGAAGTCGTCGGGATCTCCCAGCGTGATGTGGAGGGCCTGCGCCATCGCGCCGGTAAACGTCAGCGCGTCGATCGGCGAGGAGTTGACGATGGTGGCACCGGCCAGGCTGGAGATGCCCCGGATGCCGTCCCAGGTGCAGTCGATGAAGCTAGCGTTCGCCGCCTTGACCTGGGAGAACTCCGCTCTGGTCAGGTCGCAGCGGCGGAAGGAAGCGCCGGTCAGGTCAGCGCCGACGAAGTCGGCGCTGTGTAGCCGGCAGTCCACGAACTCCACGGAGGTGAACGACGCGAACCGGAACGAGCTGAAATCGGCCAGGCAGTCCCGCACGAGCACATGCCGCCACGCGGCGTCCGGCGCGGCGAGGCCGGTCAGCCGGGACGCCGTAATCTCGACCCTGGTCATCGCCCCGTGGGACAGCTCGACGTTGGCGACGTCGCAGCGTTGCAGGACCGAGTCAGAGACGGTGAGCTTGTCGAGGCGGCTGCGGGCGAACGTGCAACCGGTCAGCCGGCAGCCCTCGATGTCCACGAGCCGAGCCGAGCGGCCGGCAAAGTCGACGTCGACGAGGTCGAGTTCGCTGAGCAGCGCCTCGTCAACGAGGTCGTCTCGTGGCAGCTTCGCATCGGCAAGTACGGCGGTCAGCCGGGGCCGAACGCGCAGCTTCCTTACCCGGCGTTCTCCTGGCGCTGCTACGTGGCACCTCACTAACACCGGCTCAAACTGGAACGATCTTGCAGAAAATCGCCGCCACGACTGCAAGAACGTACCAATCTGCGCACCTACGTCACAGCCCTTCGGCGACCGCAGCGCCGGCGGCGAGCCAGGCGCGTTGAGTGGCTGGCCGCAGGGCGTCGAAGCGGATGACACCGCTGTACAGGGCAGGGTCGTGCGGGATGGTCACCACGGTGCGCACCAGCGGCGCGAAGTCGCGGACGATCCGCCGCATCAGGGGGTCGTTGCCCGGGGTGCGCTGGGAGATGATCGCAACGGCGTTGCGGGCGAGATCAGCAGAGTGCTCGTCACGTTGGGCCAGCGCCTCGAGCATGCGGGCACCCGCCTCAGCCGTGTCTTCCACGTTCGTGCAGGGCACTACTAGCGAGTGGGCGTGGCGGATCATCGCCCGCCAGTTGCTGGCCCGCTCGGAGTTGCCGGAGTCCATGAAGACGAGCCGGTAGTACTTCGCCGCGACCTCGTGGACCGCGTCGACCTCCTCGCCGGTGACCTCGTGCTCGCCCTCGGTGGACTGGTCGGACCACAAGACGTCGAACTTGTCGGCGGGCTGGTGGTGCACGTAGCGGGCGAGCTCGGCCGCCTGAGCGCCGACTGCGAGGAGGTCCTGCGTCTTCGGTAGCAGATCGAGGACGGTGGCGTCGTGGTTGCCTTTGCCAGTGCGCCAGGCGGCGGTGCCGCGCGTCTCGTTGTTGTCCCAGGCGAGCACCGGCCCGCCGCCATAGCGGGCGAAGATCGCCGACAGGCACACCGTCGTCGGCGTCTTGTTGGCGCTGCCCTTGGGGTTCGCGATCGCCACAGTCCTTGGCCCGGCCCAGTGCTGGCTGACGAGGTTGATGTCGTCACGCAGCGCCTGCTCCTTGCGCGAGGGGCCGGTGCGGATCCCCATGCGATTGAGCGACCCGCGTACACCGACCTGCGCTGGCTCAACGGGGGCTTCGGTGGCGATGAAGGACTTGCGCGCATGCCGCCCCGGCGCGACCGGCATGGCCGGAGGTTCTTGATCAGCTGGTGGCGCGGCTGGAGGTTCTTGATCAGCAGGTGGCGCGGCCGCGGCCTCCGCAGGTGGCCCGGCGGCGGGCTCGGCAGGTGGCCCGGCGGCGGGCTCGGCAGGTGGTACCGGCGCTGGTTCCGCCGGAGGTGAAGCCGCAACGGCAGCTGGTGCGGGCGCGGGTTCCCCAGCGGCAGGCGTTGCAACAACTGGAGGCTCAAGAGCCGGGGCTGCGTGCCGGGGGGTCCACCAGGTGCTTTCCTCGGCGGCGCCAGGCGGCCAGAACGATGCCTCAGCCGCCGTCGGCGCGGTCTTCGCGGCCGCGGGTGGACCGTCGGCAGCCGCGACCGGTGCCGCCGCTGGCGGCTCAGTGACTGGTTCCACTGTCACTTTGCCGTCGGGGTGGACGACCAGCGTGCATGGGCCGTCTGGGTCATTGGTGGCGGCTCGGACGGCGGCGCCTGTCGTCTGTGCCGCGCGGGCGAACATGATCTCGGCGGCGGTACGCCGGGCATCCTGCAGCGTCCGCGTGGCAATCGGATAGACAGTGTCGTCGACAGATACCTCCCCCGTGCCGTCGCGCCGAACGGTCACGAAGATCTTGGGGGAAGCGGCGTCGCCGCCGGAACTCATAGGCATGGCCCAAAGATATGCGGTTTCACGGGTCAACGAATACCAACCGCCCCCAGCCGGCGCCGGACTGCCTGAGCCTGCCTACTGGGGCATTTCCCTTGACGCCGCTGACAGCGTAGGCAGATGACTCTGCGCTTCCACGAGATCGCCGAAGCGAACCACCGCATCCAGAACCCGTTCACCCACGACAAGCTCATACTGCTCGGCGAAGTGACCCGGGTGGGTCCTCACACGCGAATACTGGACATCGCGTGCGGTAAGGGCGAGCTGCTCTGCCGATGGGCCGAAATCCATCGGGTCTCAGGGCATGGAGTCGACGCCAGCCAGGTATTCCTTGCAGCCGCCGAAGCGCGCTCAGCCGAACTCGGTGTCGCAGACCGGTTGACCTTCTCCCAGGGCGACGCCGAGTTCTTCGAAACCGACGAGCGCTTCCCGGTGGTTTCCTGTCTCGGCGCCATGTGGTTCGCCGGCGGGTTCGACCAGAGCCTCATCAGGTTACGCGGCTGGGCGACCGATGACGCGTTGATCCTCGTCGGGCATCCGTACTGGATCGAGGAACCGCCGGACGGCGCCTACGAGGCCTTCGACCCCGATCGCACGGAGAACGCCACCTTGATCGGCACCCTCGACCGGTTCGAGCAGCATGGGCTGGAACTCGTCGAGATGGTGCTGGCAGACGGCGACTCATGGGACCGGTACGACGCGGCGCACTGGTGGACCACCGACGTGTGGCTGCGGGCCAACCCCGACGACCCGGACCATGCCGCGGTTCGCGACTTCTCCCGGACGTGGCAGCGCCGCTATCTCGAGTACGGCCGCCGCTACCTCGGCTGGGGCGCATTCGTCCTTCGCGTCGGCGCCTAGCCACTCCTGATTCCCCGGGCCGACTCTCACGCGTTCCTCATGCCTGGCTCATCCGGCGCGCTTAGCGTCGCGGCCATGAGGATCCCCGCGGAGCTCTGCGCGAGCTCGGTCGCTGTCGAAGTCATGACTCCCACCCAGGCCAGCGCAGTGGTCACGTCGACCACCCAGCCGCTCTCCGCACGCCGGTTGCTGCGGGCCAAAACCGCCTACACGACCCGCTTCCTCGCCAAGGCTCTCGCTGTCCACGCTGGCGGCTACTCGCTGCGGGCCGGCCCCGCTGTCGCACCACGTGCCGGTGACATCGTGCTCGCTCGTGTGCTGGAGATTGGCAAGCACACGAAGCTCGAAAGTCCGGCGAGCCGGCGGCAGACCTTGTTCCCTGGTGATGAGCTGCTGGTCGCCTACGGGCACCGCTACGCATCCGACCAGTTCGAGGCGCACGTCCCCGACAGCCTCGGCGACGAAGTGCACCTGGTGGCCGCCGGAGGGCTGGCCGGGCTGGTGACGGCACAGCACGCGTCGATCGACCAGCCGACCCGGTTGCAGCCGATCGGGCTGCTCGCCAACCCACACGGTGTCGTCAACCTGTCCCACCTAGCCCCACGCCGCCTGCCGGCCCGGCTGCCGCTTCTGCCCGAGGGCCGGTTGCCTACGGACCGGCCAGCCGTGGTCGCGGTGCTCGGCACCGCCATGAACTCCGGCAAGACGACGACGCTGGCGTGTTTGGCTCGGGGGCTAGCCCAAGCGGGGTTGAGGGTCTCGGCTGGCAAGGTGACCGGTACGGGCGCCGGCGGCGACCCGGGACTGTACAAGGACGCGGGCGCCGAGCGGGTCCTCGACTTCACCGACTTCGGCTTCCCTTCCACCTTCCGACTCGGTCACGACCGGGTCCGCGCGTTGCTCGTGTCCCTCGTCAGCGATCTCACCCAGCCCAGCACCGACGTTGTGCTGGTGGAGATCGCCGACGGGGTCTATCAAGAGGAGACGGCGAGGCTGCTCGCCGACCCGGTTTTTCATGCAGTGGTGGATCGGGTCGTGTTCTCCGCCACCGATGCCCTTGGGGCGACGGCCGGGCTGACAGTGCTGCGTGGGTTCGGCGCCGATGTCGCCGCGATCAGTGGATTCCTCACCGCTTCTCCGCTGTCCACCCGAGAGACGGCCGGCGTCGTCGACGTACCCGTGATCGATACCTTCGCGCTGACCGAGCCGGGGACCGCGCTGAAGATGCTGCCGTGACCGACAGACTCCCCGCCCTCCTGGTTGGTCGTCGTCGCCGGCTGTTTGCGGCATTACTGGCCACCGGGGTCGGGCAGGCGGCGCTCGCCGGCCTGACCGTAATGCTGATGCCGGTGCTGCTGACGGCGACAACACCCGCGCAACGCGTTGCCGGCGTCGTTGGGCTCGGCGCCGGGGCGCTGCTACTCGGGGTGATGCGCCTGCTCGAGCGTGTCCTCGCGGAGCGGCTGAGCCAGGACTACGTGCACCAGATCCGTAAGGGCCTCGTCGCTTCGAGCCTCGTCCAGCGCGGACCGTCGGTGGGGATCACCGTGGCGCGCACCACCAACGACCTGACCGCCGTACGGAACTGGATCGCGCTCGGGATCACCCCGCTCGCCGTCGGCGTCCCGGTGCTGGCCGGTTCCCTCGTTGCGCTCGCGACGCTTCATCCACTCCTCGCCTGGGCCGTGGGTGTGCCAATGCTGCTGCTCAGCGTCACCTTGCTGCTCCTGTCGCGGCTGGGGTTCTCCCGCGCGCGCACGGTGCGTCGGCGGCGTGGAGCGCTCGCCGCCCACCTCAGCGACATGGTCATGGCCGCGGAATCGATCCGGTCCGCCGGTGGGCTCCACCGCGAGCTGAAGCACATCGACAAGGTGGGCGGCGCCGTGATCAGCGCCGCGGTGGCCCGCGCCCAGGTCAGCGGCTACATCCGAGGCGCGGCGGCCTCGGCCGCGAGCCTGGCCGTGGTCGCGGTCGCTGCGGTCGGGTCGTGGTACGACCTGGGCGGGGCGACCATCGCGACCGCGCTCACCGTCGTCGGGGTGCTCGCGGGTCCCGTCGGCGACCTCGGCCGGGTGGTGGAGTACCGCCAATCCTACCGAGCCGCCGCACGCATCATCGGACCCGCGCTGACTCCAGGTCTCCAAACGATGGAGCACGACCGCCGGCTGGCGCAGCAGGATGCCCCGCATGTTGCTTCGCCGGTCAGGCCGGGCGCCGTACGCGTCATCGGCCTGGTCGTTGGCAATCACCCGGTCCCCGACCTCACCGCGCAGCCGGGCGAGCGGGTGGTGCTGCGCAGCGCTGACCCGCGTCGGGTCCAGGCGGTCGTCCGGGCGCTGGCCGGCATCGACACAGCCTTCGAGGGCTCGGTCTGGGTGGCCGGTCACTTTCTGCACGACACTCCCGCGGCACGGCGTCGAGAGTTGGTCGGCGTGGCGGCGCGTGGTCAGGCGATCGAGCGGGGCACCGTGGCCAGGGCGGTGCGCTACCGCAACCCGGAGTCCGACGACTCGATCAGCTCAGTACTTGACATGGTCGGTCTGCGTGAGGCCGTTGACCGCCTGCCCGAGGGGGAGCGCACGAAGCTACGTCGGGGCGGTGAGCCGCTTAGCCTGCCCGAGCGGGCGCAACTGCTGCTTGCCCGGGCGGTGTACGCCGCACCGCCGCTCGTCGTACTGGACCACATCGACGCACAGCTTGGCGTCTCCGGCCGGGCGGCGCTTCGGCGGTGCCTCACCGAGCAGCCAGGTGTCGTGGTGGCGACGACTGATGACCCTGATGCCTTCCTCGACGACCACCGGGTGTGGGACCTCGACCGCGCCACGCGCACAGCGGTGCCGCCGCTTCGACTGGTTCGCTGACCGCCGGCGCCGCCCAGGCCTCGTCGCTTCCACGCCCTGCGCGCGGCGTGAGACCGGTACCCGCTAGGAAGGCTCAGCGTCGGCCGAGAGCCCAGTTGGGGGTGTGATCTGTACCGGTCGACCGGTGCACGCTGACTCGGCGACCGCGCAGCCGAGCCGGTGAGTCTGCACGGCCTCTGCGTACGGCGCCCGGGTCGACTCCCGCTGACCGCGCACGGCTTCGATGAACTCCCGGTCGACGGTGACCCGCGGATCCGCTGCTGGCTTGCGCTCCCGCCGCGCGCTTCCGTCGTCGATCACCAGGTGGTCTTCGGCGAGTTCGAGCACGAGCCCTGGGCTGAACGTGTGAAAGGCGGCCCGGTGCTTGACCGTGAGCAGTGAGGTGGCTGCCAGCGTCGCGACCGCGCCCGATTCGAAGCGCACGGTGGCAGCCGTGGCGTCGTCGACATCGCCTCGGTCAGCGGCCGGACCCGGCGGTGCAGGCTGTCGGGCGCCGGCGGCGTACACCTCGACGGCTTCTCCCAACAGGGCTCGTGCCACGTCGAGCACGTGCGTGAGCTGTTCGACCACTTGTCCGCCGGACTTGGCGGTGTCGGCCCACCACGGCACCGGCGGCCGCTTGTCCAGCCAGTAGCCACTGGCAAGCAACGGTGGAGCCGCGGACAGCAGCTGTTGCGCCTCCGCCACGATGTCGAGGCAGCGCCAGTGATACCCGGTGCCGGTGACCACCCCCGATGCCGCGACCAAGGCGGCGAGCTCCTCGGCGGTCGCGAGGTCAGCCGCAACCGGTTTCTCTACGAACATCGGCAGGCCGCGAGCCAGCGCCGCCTTCTCCGGTACGCCGTGCGCGAACGGCGGGACGCAGATATAGACCGCGTCGGCGTCGCTGCCGTCGAGTGCCTCCTCGACGTCACCGAAGGAGCGGGCACCGCACGACCGAGCCAACGTCTCGGCCGCGGCCGACACCGGGTCGACGACGGCCACGACCTTGACGTCGACGAGTGCGGCCAAGACGCCGGCGTGGCGCTGGGCCACCGCCCCTGCCCCAACCAGGACGATGCGGGTGGGAGTCATCAACCGGCCCCTTCGAGCAGCACGTCGTAGAGCTCGACGTATCGGGTGGCCATCTCCTTCGGTGTCCAGGTGGCCACCGCCGCCCGACACGCCGCCGGGTCGAGCCGACCGATCTGCTGCAGACAGACTGCCAGATCGTCCTCGCCCCGGGCGAGATAGCCGGTGACCCCGTGCTCGACCAGGGACCCCAACGCGCCCAACGGAGTGCCCACGACAGGTACCCCCCTGGCCAGTGCCTCAACGACGCCGGTCGCGCCGGGCTCCGCCCAGCGAATCGGAGCCAGCAGTACACGGGCCGACTGCAGCCAGCGTTCCTTCTCCAGCCCGGCCACGCCGCCGACCCAACGGACATCTTCTCCGTCGATCAGCGGAGCGACGGAGTCGACGTAGTAGCGGACGTCCGGGTGCTGCTCCAACACCTCATCTCCGGCGGCGAGGCGGCGGTTGAGCTCCGCTGGGTCGTCGATGCCAGCCACCGGCCCCGCGAGCACAAGCGGTACGCCAGCGCGCCGGCAGACCCGCGCGGCGACGTCTTGGCCCTTGTCGGCCGTTATGCGCGCGAGGACGAGGGCATGGCAACCGCGTTCGACCACGATGTCGGGTGGTGCAGGCACAGCCAGCGGCACGACACCGATGGTTTGTGCGCGCAGCGACGCCGGTGCCCGGTCGAGCTGGGATTGGGAGACGGCCGCGAACCGCACCCGCCCGCGCCCGTCGAAGGTGGAGTAGAAGTCGGCGTGTTTGCGCAGGTCCCAGTGCAGGGTCTGCAGGGCCGGTGGCGCCTGTTCGCCCAGGGCCGAAAGCATGGCCGGTCCCACCACCTCGAGGTGGTCGTGCACGAGATCGATCGTCGGATCTTGTCGCAGCGCCGCCACGACCCCATGCATGTGTGCGTGCGGGATGCCCGAAGTCTGGTTGTACGGCGCCGCCACCGATCGAAACCGCGGCTCGTCGATCGGCCGCACGTAGCCGTCGGCTTCCAGCGTGCTGGCCCCGACGGTGGCGAGAATGACCCGCACCCCCAGCTGACGCAGTTCCGGCACCAACGTCGCAACAACCGTCTCGATGCCGCCGTACCCCTGGGGTGGAACCGGTAGCCAAGGCCCGGCGTTCATGAGGACGGTCAGGCTCACACCGGCTCCGTGATCATCCGGCGGCGATACTCCTCGATCTCGATCATGGGCGGGCGCTCGGTCACGGCGACATCGGTGACCACGGGTACGAACGCCGTACCCTCGCGGACGAACTGCGTGATCAGCATTGCCGGCTCACCCGTCAGCAGGGCTCGCCCGTGTCGGTGCAGCCGGGAGAGCACGGCAAGGTGCACCTGCGCAGCCATCCGACCGAGAGCTGCGTCGCCTGAGTTCCGGTGCTGTCTGCTGCCGAGGTCCACTTGGGCCATCGCGTCGCGACCGAACTTCTCTACGACGTCGATCAGCATGCCGATCTCCACCCCGTAACCAGAGAGGAAGGGCAGCTGCTCGAGCACGCTGCGGCGGGCGGCGTACTCGCCCGCGAGCGGCTGCACGAACCCGGCGAGACTCGGCCAGTGCAGGTTCAGCAGCGGGCGGGCTACGAGTTCTGTTACGCGGCCCCCGCCAGCCGGCAGCACCGTGTCGCCGCTGCCCAGTGGACGGTCGTAGAACGCCTTCACGAACGCAACGGTTGGGTCGGTCAGCAGCGGCCCCAGGAGGCCTACGGCGAACTGAGGGTCGAACTCGCGCAGGTCAGCGTCGATGAACGCCACAATGTCGCCCTCAGTCGCGCATAGTGACTTCCACAACGCGTCACCCTTGCCGGGTCGATTCCCCGTCCGCGGCAACACGTCTTCCTGGCGTACGACGCGCGCACCCGCCCGGCGAGCGACCGCGACGGTCGCGTCGCATGAGCCGGAGTCAACGACAACCAGTTCGTCGATCAGCGGCACCGCCTCGACGAGCTCGCGGCGTAGCGCCGCGACGATGGCGCCTACCGTGGCCGCCTCATCCCGGGCGGGAAGCACCACGCTGACTGTCGCGCCAGCCTTCAGCTTGGCCAGCCGATGGCGCACCCAGTGCTGGCTGGTCGTTGTCCTCGTGGCGAACCACTCTGCAACCTCGGGTCCCAACGCTCCCCTCCTTCGCCTCGGGGCAATGGGGTGCGCTCCGACGGCCCGTTGACAGCAATCCGCCCGGTCACCCGCCTCCTCGGCGCCAGCCACCCCAACCTGCCCTGCTTCGGCAGACGGTAGCGCCTAGCCGCCAGAGAAGACATCCCCGTTCAGATGAACACCGGCTGACCGCCGCACCAACGAGACGTGGGTACACCGGCCGCGTGCTCTGCCAGCCTGCCAAGGGCTCTCATCGCTCTCGGCGACCGGAGGAGCGGTGGTCGGTGTCCATATCGCCGCACGGCTAGCCCGTCACGACAGCGGCGGCCGTTAGTGCGCAGCCCGCCGCGAGGACGCCCCACGCGGCAATCGCTGGGCCCACCAACGCCACCCGCCGCAGCGACGCGCTGGTCGGCGCGGCGCTGGCGACGAGGTCCCGGCCGGTCACTGCCAGCAGTCCGATGAACGTGAGCACCACCGCCATCCCCAAGCCGAAGACGGCGACGAGCAGCAGCGCCAGCCCCGTGCGACCGCTGAACAGCCCGGTCAGGAGGACCAGGAATGCCGATGGGGAGGGCAGCAGGCCGCCTGAAGCGCCGAGCAGCACAAGCCCCGGCCGCTCGCCACGGTGCTGCTGATCATGGTGGTGGTGCACGTGGTGGTCATGGCCGTGCCGCCTGCGTACCAGCAGCACCCCGGCGGCGACCACCAGCAGCGCCGCCACAACCTGCAGCACCTGCGACAGCGCCCCGGTGTCGGCAGCGGCCGCACCTGCGGACAGTGCCGTCCAGGTCAGGCCGATGGCGAGGACCGAGGCAGTGTGCATCGCCGCGACAGTGCCGCCCAGCAGCAGTGCGTCCCGCCGGCGTCCGTCTGAACCGATCAGGTACGCCGCAGCAAGGCTCTTGCCGTGTCCGGGCGCCAGCGCGTGCAGCACTCCGGCGCCGAATGCCACCGCCAGCGCGGTGGGCGCGAAGCCCGGCGAGTCGACGGCGGCCAGCAGCCGGTCGCCTAGGGGACCGAGGTCCACAGCCGCCACTGCCGCACCCACGTCAGGGCACCCGCCGGATGGTTCGCCGACGCGCGATCGCCCACCCCAGCCCAGCCCCGGCTGCGACGACCGTGGCGACCGCTAACGGCACAACAGCGCCGTCCATCGGTGTTGTCTCCGTCGTATCGCCGCCGAGCTGCCACCCGTGCCGCGGCGATTCCTGTGTGTAGGCGGCACGCTGCCCGTCGGGGCCGGTGGCCAGCGTGCGGTACGCCGGGTGCACGTCGGTGAGCGTGCTGATCGTCACCTCAACGTCGTCGACGGCGCCGGCGCAGTCGAACACCAAGCCGACGCCGGCCGACTCGACGTCGTCGGTATCGGTCACCGCACCGGTGCAGGCCGCGCCGCCCTGGGTGACGCCCACGTGCTCGAGGAGGTAGTCGACCAGCTGTGGGGCTTCGGCCAGCAGTTCCGCGTCTCCCGGATCGGACTCCTCGGGCACGAGTGCGCCGTCCTGGTAGACGAACGTTCGCTCCTCGCCCAGCACACCCAGATGCAGCCCGAGCGCGGTCAGGTCGTCGCCGCTGGCCGACCACCGCACCTCGACCCGCTGCCCGTGACCGCTGATCTGGGCGGTCTGCGGCGGGCCGATGGGGTGCGCGGCGGCCGGTGCGGCGGTTAGTACTGCCGTGGCCGCCGCCCCAAACAGGGCAGCGGCGGCCACGGCAGTCAACCTGGGAAGTCCCCGCGTCACCGGCGCAACACCACTACTTGCCGACGTCCGATCGCGCGGCAGCCTTCATGATCGCGGCGCGTTCGCGCTTCGTGATGACCCCATCGGTAACCAGCTTGGCCGTCACCTTATCCACGTGATCCACGAAGGCCCGGTGGCTCTTCCACGCGCCGTCCGCGTCGATCCGGTCGGTGATCGTCGTACAGTCGGCACTGACGAGGCGGTCAGCCACGCCGCTGTTCTGATCACCGATGACGATCGGCTCTCCGACGGTCGAGGCTGAGCAGGTAGTGAACGTGAACACCGGCGACTCGGAGACCCCGCCGAAGTCGTCGGCGGTGCGGGCGTACCAGTTGTACCGCGTCCCCATGTCGAGGCCCGACCACGTTGTTGTCGCCTCGTCGCCGGACGCGACGCGGTCGGTGCCGATCACGCGGTTGGTGCGGACGGCCAAGCCGATCGAGTCGGTGCCAAAGGCGGTGGTCCGCGAGGCCAGGTCGACCGGCACCCGGAACTCGTCCGCCGCGGGCACGTAGTCACGGTTGTTCGAGGTGTCGAACTCATCGGCGTTGTGGTCATCCAGGACCGGCGAGTATGTGTTCACTGCGACCTCGGAGGCGTCGACCTCGAACTGCAGCAGCCGGAAGTGACCCACCCGCCGCTCACCGGCGACCTGGTAGAACTGGTAGTTCGCGAGCATCTCAACGACCGTGCGGCCCTCCGCACCGACGTCGCGCTTGATGTTCAGCGCCACGCCGTGGGTGTGGCCGGACAGCGTGAGGAAGACGTTCTCGTTGGGCAGCACGACCTCGTCGAACAGCTCCTGCCCCTGGCTGCGGGCATTCTCGTCCGACAGCGCGCCGCCTTGGCCCTCCGGGTCCATGCTCGGCCGGAGATACTCGTGGGTGAGGAAGATGGCCTTGCGGTCGGCGTACTGCTCCAGCACCTGGTCCGCCCAGTCGATCTCCTCCTGACCGGCGATGAAGCCGAGATAGACGGCCACGAACTTCTGCCCGCTCGCTTCGAACAGGTCGTAATGGTTGTGGTTGTCGCCCTCGCGCCACGAGCCGCCGTAGTACGGCTGGTCGGCGGTCTGCGACGCCGCCTCGTACCGGGATGGCGGGAAGTACTCGTTGTACAGCTCGTTGGTCGTGCCGAACTTGTTGTCGTGGTTGCCCGGGGTCACGCCGTACGGCATGCCGGCTTCCTCGAGGATGTCCATCGCATCGCTGGCGAACTGGAACTCCTTGCGTGCCCGCTCGACGTACTCGGGCGTGTCGTTGTTGGAGATCCAGTTGTTGATCAGGTCCCCTGTGTGTGCGGTGTAGACGATCTTGCGCGAGTCGGCGTTGGCAACGATCCACTGGTTGATCGCCGTGTATGCCTCGCCGAAGCCGGGTCGACCCTCAACAGCGCCCTCTGACAGGTACTGCGTGTCGGTCAGCCAGGCGAGGGCGAAGTCGTAGCTTGCCGGGTCCTCGAGCTGCCCGTCCGACTCGTCACCCTCGATGTCAGCGAACGGATCACGGGCCTGTACGAGCACGTGGACGACGTCGCCGTCAAGTGCGCGCGACAGGTCGACGGAGCCGACGAGGGTCAGATCTCCGACCGCCTCTCCGCGCCCCATCGCGACCGGGGTCCACGCCTGTGCCTGCACGTCGAAGACTGACAGCACGACCTCGCGGTCGGTGGGGACCCGTCCCTCCCAGGTGACGTCGATCCTGTTCACGTCCTCGGCATCCTTGACCTTGAGGTCGTAGCGCTGGAACGGGAACTGGTCACTGGTTCGCGTCTGCGCGTAAACGTCGTCGGACGTGGCGGCCGCTTTCACCTCGTCCGCGGTCAGCGCCGTCTCGCCACCTGGCTCTAGGGCGGCCGGTGGTTCGGATGCGCTGTCGCCGGTGAACGACGCGTCCGGGGCGGGCGAACTGGCCCCGGCCTTCAAGAACGTCACCGTGAGTGGATCGCCCGCCGGATCGCTCGCCCGCACCCGCAGTTTGGCCTGGACCGGAACATCCGTGGCGCCGTCCTCGGGGCTGATGACCTCAGCCGGGTTGGGTGCCTCCGCCACGCTGGTGAAGGTGACTGTGTAGGTGGAGACGTTGCCGGCAGCATCTGTCGCAGTGAACTCCAGCGTGTGAGTGCCGTCGGCAAGATCGTCGCTGAAGTGCGTGCTTGGCAGCTCGACGGGCTCACCGTCGAGAGTGGCGGTGACCGACTTGATACCGCCGCCGTCACCGTCGTCCACGACCGCGTCGACGGTGAAGCGTCCCTTGACGCGCTGGTCCTGCGCGGGACTGGTCGACACGAACGCCGGCGGTTCGTTGTCGACGAGGACGACCGAGGTCTGCTCCTGCCGGCCCTGAGGTCCGTCGGTGACCAGGCTCACCGCGTGCTCGCCGTTGGACACCTCCGTGGTGTCCCAGACAAAAGCGCGAGCGGCACCGGAACTGGTCCGGGGGACGACGAAGTCGAAGTCGACAGCCGTCGGCTTCGTGGAGTTCGGGTCGGGGCAACAGCCGTCTCCGACGGCGAACGACCTGGACCCCTGCGCGGGAGTGAGGACGGTACCGTCGGCCAGTTTCAACCGGACGTTCCGCACGGTGAAGTCGTCCTTGTTGCCGTTGGTCTCATTGGGCGCGGTGCCGGTGGCGATGGTGATCGTGTTGGTGCCTGGGGCGAGCAGGTCGGCTGGAATGTCGACCCAGTCGGTGGCGTAGGGGCCGCCCGGTGTTCCGACGTCGCTGGCCAGCGGAATCGTCTGACCGCGCACCTCCAGCCGGTCCCGGAAGCCGATGGAGGCACTTTGGATGCCCTCGGCCTCGTAGACGAGCGTGGCGGTGTCCGCCAACGCGGCGCGGCCGTCCACCGACGCGCCGTCGACCGTGAGCGACAGCGTGTCAGCGGAGTCGGTGCTCCAGCCGTAGACCGGCACCTGGCCGTGCACGACGGCGTCGTTCGGGGGTGTGAGGGTGAGCCGTGACTCCGTGGGGAGCTGGCGCAACCGGAGCAGGTCCACGCTGATGCGGTAGCCCTTGTTCACCGATGAGGCCGGGTTGGCGCCGACGATCGTGAAGGTGACCTCGTGCCGGCCGGCCGTGAGGTCCACCGCGCCGTGCCTGATTCGTGGCTCGGTCGTCACGACCGGGGAATAGAGATCGACGACGGGGCCGACGTCGGCCCCGTCGACCGACAGCTGGAACTTCGCGAAGCTCGGGTCGAGTGTGTAGGCGCCGGCGATCTCGTACCGGCCGTCGCGGGGCACGTCGAACGCCAACGTGAAGAAGTCGCCCGGGTCGCCGGTGCCGCCACCGCCGAAGGTCAGTGCTTGGTCGCCGTACCTGACGATGCCACAGCAGCTACCCGGCGCGGACAGCTGCGCGGTGGATTGGACCTCGGGGAGCAGCGACTCCGCCTCGATGATCCGCTCGAGCGCCGGGTCACCCGGGAGAACGGTGGCCGTGACCTGCTCGTCGGCCAGTGTGGATTCGTACTGCGTGAGCGTGGCGTTGGCGCGCAGATCGTTTCCGACAACGGGCGGCGGCGTGGCAGCCTGCCCAGCTGGCGTAGGCAGTCCCGACAAGAGCCCGGTGGCAAGGATCAAGACGAGCGGGCCGACGAAGCGGGTGATCATGAAGGCTCCTGATCAGCTAGGCAGCGGGGTAGTCGCCTCTAACAGTCACGAGCCGGGGTGAACGCGGGCCGAACAGCCACCGACCCACCGGGCACCGTGCGGCGAAACATCCTGGAACGTGAGGTGAACCAGGTCGGTTCCCACCGCGCCCCCGGCGTGTCACAACACGAGGTGCTGCCGCCCGTCCAAGAGCTCCCGGACCGCGTCGAGGTGACCCGCATGCGTGGCTGTCTCGACCATCACGTGCACGATCACGGACCGCACATCGGGAAAATCGCATGCCCGCCTCGGCCCACCACGCCTCAGTGATCCGGGGCGGTGCATCGAGGTCGAGTCCTCCGATGATC
Source organism: Nocardioidaceae bacterium (assembly GCA_030447865.1). Taxonomy (GTDB): domain Bacteria; phylum Actinomycetota; class Actinomycetes; order Propionibacteriales; family Nocardioidaceae; genus JAUJOE01. The sequence continues at coordinate 701,982 of JAUJOD010000001.1, read as the reverse complement.
GCGTCCGACCGGTCGATCGCGCGACCATACTCCTCAATGATCTGGGCGGCGGGCTCGTCGGCGTGAACCCGCCAGTCGGCCGCGGTGTCGTCGGGACCGGCTCCTACGGGCCAGTAGTCCAGCGCGGCGCCCCCCATGACGGTGTCGAACCAGTAGCGCTCGTCGGACACGGTCAGGTGGCGGACCAGGCCCAGGCAGCTCCACCCCGACGGCAGGACCGGGCATCGGAGCTGCTCCTCGCTGAGGCCCGCTACGGCCGTCAGGATGTGTTGTCGTTGTGCGGCGAGCCTGCCGAGCAGAAGCTCTCGCTCCCAACCGGTGCTGGTCATCATGGTGCCTACCCGTGAGTTCCGTGAGCGTTCCGACATTGCTGTACCCCTCCGCGTTCCAAGCGCACCTAGTCTGGTGTGTCGTGCTGACACGGGGACGTCGGAGTCGAGGGTCGCCGATCGACATTCGGTTTCGGCAATGGCATGTCGAGATCCGCGCCTGTGCGCCGACGTCTCGGGTGGAAGGGCCGCACGGCCACTGACGAACAAGGGAGCGACCGATGAAGTACGTCATCCTCATCCACTCAAACCCCCAGCCCTGGGGCCACCCGACCGGCGACTACGTCGCGGAGAACAAGGCTCTGCCGCAGGACCAGCGCGATCAGATGAACGCGGAGTTCGACGCCCTGCTCCGGGAGATGCAGACAAGTGGCGAGCTCGTCGGCGGGGAGGCGCTGGGCGATCCGGCCACCTCCAAGCTCTACCGGTGGGAGGCCGGGGACTCGTTAGCCACCGACGGCCCCTACTCGGAGTCCAAGGAACACCTCGCCGGCTTCTTCCTCATCGACGTCGAGAGCCAAGAGCGCGCTGAGGCGATTGCGGCGCAGTTCGCCGGGCCGGGCGACACGATCGAGCTGCGGCCCGCGATGTGGCCCGGTGGCGCCGACCAGTGATGTCTGACCTCGAGGATGTGTGGCGCCGGGAGGCGCCGCATGTCCTCGGGGCCTTGGTTCGCCGGTACGGCGACTTCGACGGCTGCGAGGACGCCGCGCAGGAGGCTCTGCTCGCCGCGGTCAGGCAGTGGCCGATCGAAGGGATGCCGGACAATCCACGTGGTTGGCTGGTGCGGGTCGCCTCCCGCCGTCGCATCGATCAACTACGCAGCGACCAAGCGCGAGCCCAGCGCGAGGAGGCTGTCGGGACCCAACAGTCCGCCGACGCGTTCCAGGCCCCGCCCCCCGACGCGAACCTGTCGCCCGCGGCGGATGACACGCTCGAGTTGCTGCTGTTGTGCTGCCACCCGGCGCTGACCCGCCCGTCGCAGGTGGCGTTGACCCTGCGGGCTGTCGGGGGTCTGACGACCGCCCAGATCGCCGCGGCGTTCCTGGTGCCCGAGTCGACAATGGCGCAGCGCATCAGTCGGGCCAAAGGCACGCTGCGCGCAGCGGGCGCCCGGTTCGTCATGCCGGAGGGGAAAGACATGACAACCCGACTGGCGGCAGTTCTGCATGTGCTCTATCTCGTGTTCAACGAGGGCTACACGACGAGCGGCGGCAACCAGCTGCTCGACGTGTCCCTCACCCGCGAGGCTATTCGCCTGACTCGCCAACTACGACGAGTACGCCCCGACGACGCTGAAGTCGGCGGACTGCTCGCGCTCATGCTGCTCACCGACGCTCGCCGCGACGCCCGCACCGACGCGGCCGGAGACTTGATTCCCTTGGAGCACCAGGACCGCAGCCGGTGGGATGGTCAGGCGATCGTCGAGGGAGTGGCGCTGCTGCAGAGCATGCTGCCGAAGGGGGAGGTCGGCCCATTCCAGCTCCAGGCGGCCATCGCGGCCGTCCACGACGAGGCTCCGACATGGCCCGACACCGACTGGCTGCAGATCACGATGCTGTACCGGATGCTCGACCAGATGGCACCGAGCCCAACCGTCACCCTCAACCTGGCCGTAGCTGTCGGGATGGCCCACGGCCCGGAGGCCGGACTGCAGCACCTGGAACCTCTTCTCGACTCGCCGGAGATGCGCAGGCATCACCGCCCCCACGCGGTGCTTGCGCATCTCCTGGAGATGGTCGGCCGCTATCAGGAAGCGGCCGAGGCGTACGCCTACGCCGCACGTCTGACCGCTAGCATCCCCGAGCAGCGCTACCTCAACGAGCGAGCCAGCCGAATCGCAGCCGGCCAGGCCGACCCGAGCCGAGCCAGCCGAATCGCATCCGGCCAGGCCGACCGGAGCTGACTCAGCCCACCCCGGCTTGCGGGTCAACCGGTGACCTAGACGTCGCTTCCAACGTGGCAGCGATGGCCCAACGCCGCGCTATGCGGTGTTGCCGGGTGGGGAGAAGTAGACCCATTTGTGTTGAACGGGTTCACCGATCGGGTGTTCGTATCGGTGCCCGTCGGGTGGGCCGGGCAGCGGGTCATCGGGTGGGTGCGGTCGACCGATGGTGATCGGGTCGCCGCGGGTGTCGGTGAACCGCAACCCATCGCGGACATCAGCGTCGCCGGTGACCATGAACTCGCCGCGGTGGTGGGCGTCGTGATGATGCGGGCACAAACAGATCAGGTTCCAGGTGTCGGTGGGTCCGCCGTCTTTCCAGTGGATGGTGTGGTGCACCTCCAGGTACGACCGGGCGACACAGCCGGGGTAGCGGCAGCCGCGGTCGCGGTCCTCCACCAGCCGGCGGGTGCGGTCCGGGACGATCCGCATGCTGCGGCCAACGTTGACCGGTAGCCCGTCGGTTTCCCACACCGGGGCGACCGACCCGGCACAGGTCAACTTCGCGACAAGACCCGGCGGGAGAGCGGGTCCGGCGCCCACCCAGGCGCCGTCGGTGTCGAGGTGCACATACACCCGGTACTTGTCGACCCGCGAGGTGGGTTGCACACCGGACAGGGACCGGTTGCACACCTCCACCAGGGCGTCAAACGAACTCACCTGCGGTTGCCCAGCCTGGAACAGCGCATCCTTCGCCTCGCTGATGGCGGCGGCGATCAGCGCCCCTTGGTCGGCGGGGGCGTCCACCACCAGCCGGTACCGGGTGGAGTCATGAAACTGCGTCACCCGACCCGGCGCGACCGCCTCAGCCGCCAGCCCCTTCGTCGCGGAGCCCGCGCCGGCGTCTTCAGCGCCCGGCTGCCCACCGGGCTCGTCCGCGGCAGCGGCGCTGGGGGTGTCTCCCGGCGGGGTGGTGAAGGTGTAGCGGGACAGGGTCCGGCGGATCTGCGGGACGGTGGCGATGGTGGCGAACGACGCAGCCTCCTCGTCACAGAACTTGCCCTGGTGCCGGGTCACCGCATGCACCTGCTCAAACGACAACTCCCCAGCGGCGAGCTTCCCAGTGGTCACCGGCAACTCAACGGTAGCGGCGGCCACCTCGACGACCTGGCGGGCGCGTTCGGGGGACAGCCCGGTCTGCAACGTCAGGTAGTGCTCGACCGACCGGATCCCGTAGCCGCGCCACAGGTCGGTCTCGATCAGCTCAGCGGTCAGCTGCACCAGCCGGGCGTTCGCGACGTTGAGCACACCGGACGCGACAGCAAGCCGGTCCTTGATGACAGCGAGCTTCGCGTAACTCTCATCCATGCATACAATCGTACACCTGTTCGACGACACGTTCGAGAGTGAAACGCCCCGGTGTGGACAACTCGCCAACTAAACGCATGCTTAGCGCGCCGCTCCCGCAACCAAGTCGGGCCAACGCGTCGCGGCCGGGTGTGGCAAGGGCGTCGCGGCCGGCGTCTCGCCGTACGCCCGACAAGACGGTCCCGAGATATGCGCTCAGGTCGTCGCTCACCCGGCCCGGGCTCGCACATGCATCCGCTCGCCCTGGGGCCCGTAGATTGCGAGCGCCTCGGCGGCGTGCGGGCCGGGATTGCCGATCCAGTGGGGAGTGCGGGTGTCGAACTCCACCACCTCACCCGGACCGAGCACGAGGTCGCGTGACCCGAGAACCAGCCGGAGCCGGCCGGACAGCACGTAGAGCCACTCGTAGCCCTCGTGGGTGCGGGGCTCGGGCCGGGAATCGGGCTCCGCTGGGACGATCTGCTTAAAGGCTTGCAAGCCGCCAGGCCGCCTGGTCAGCGGCACGAAGGTGCGGCCGTGACGGGTGACCGGACGCATCCGCACCCGTGGGTCGCCGGTCTCCGGGGCGTCGACGAGCTCATCGAGGGCCACCCGATGGGCCCGGGCGAGCGGCAGCAGCAGCTCGAGGGTCGGTCGGCGCTGCCCCGACTCGAGGCGGGAGAGTGTCGAGACGGAGATGCCGGTCTCGGCGGCGAGGTCGCCGAGGGTCGCGTCGCGCTCGAGTCGCAGTTGGCGCAGCCGCGTACCCACGCCGCGCAAAACGTCGTCAAGCTCGTCCATGTACTTCAGTTTGCCATAGTAGCAAGAAAGGTTGCTATCTCACGGACGCTGCCGCACCCTAGAAGACATGGAGACCACACGAGACCTGGACTACCCGACGTACGACGTCGTGGTCGTCGGTGGCGGCGCCGCCGGCCTGAGCGGCGCGCTGGCGCTGGGACGGGCGCGCCGCCGCGTGCTCGTCCTCGACGCCGGAGAGCCACGCAACGCCCCGGCTCACGGCGTCCATGGCTACCTCGGCCGCGAGGGCATCCCGCCCAGCGACCTGCTGGCGATTGCACGCGCCGAAGTCGAGGGGTACGGCGTGCGCGTCCAGACCGCCCGCGTGCGCACCGCGCGTCCCTGGGATCGGCCCGGGACTGGGTTCGTCGTCACCAGCGACGACGGTCATGAGGTCGAGGCCCGCCGGCTGCTCGTCGCGACCGGGCTCGTCGACGACCTGCCAGACCTCTTCGGGGTCCGGGAACACTGGGGCAGCGGGGTGCTGCACTGCCCCTACTGCCACGGGTGGGAGGTCCGCGACCGGGTCCTGGTCGTGGTCGCCACCAGCGGCCTCGCGGCGCACCAGGCGTTGCTGTGGCGGCAGTGGACCGACCGGGTGACCCTGGTCGCCGACCCCGCGCTCGCGCCGCCGCCCGGCGACACCGACCGCGAGCGACTCGAAGCCCGCGGAGTGATCGTGGTTGACGCCCCTGTCGAGGCGGTGGAGGGCGAGCCGGGCGCGGTGCGCGGCGTACGCCTCGCCGACGGACGGCTCCTCGAGGCGGAGGCCGTGGTGGTCGCGGGCCGGATGCGAGCTCGCGCCGACGTCCTCGCCGACCTCGGCGTCACTCCGGAGGAAGTGGAGCGCGCCGGCGTGCTGCTCGGCAGCCAGGTGCCGACTGGACCGATGGGCGCGACGTCCGTACCCGGCGTCTGGGTCGCCGGCAACGTGGCCGACATGGTTGCGCAGGTGGTGGTGGCAGCGGGCGCCGGGCTGCAGGCCGGGGCAGGGATCAACGCCGACCTCGTCGAGGAAGAAACCGCGGCGGCGGTGGCGACCGCGCGCGCGAAACGGTTCGAGCAACCGTGGTGGGATGAGCGGTACACCGCCCACGACGCCGTCTGGTCCGGCCACGTCAACCCCCAGCTCGCCGCCGAGGCCGCCGACCTGACTCCCGGCCGCGCCCTTGACGTCGGCGCGGGCGAGGGTGCGGACGCGCTCTGGTTGGCCAGTCGCGGTTGGCAGGTCACCGCGCTGGACTTCTCAACGGTGGCGCTGCGCCGCGCCGCCGACCGGGCAGCCGCCGAGGGGCTCGAGCACCGCATCGAGTGGCGCCGCGCCGACGTACGCGGCTGGGAACCGGGAGAACAGCGGTGGGATCTGGTGACCTCGCAGTTCCTGCACCTGCCCGACGGCGGCATGGTCGACGTCGTACGTCGACTGGCCGGCGCCGTCTCCCCCGGCGGAACGTTGCTCGTTGTCGGGCACCACCCCGACGACCTCGGCACCGGGTTGCGGCACGGGCGCCGGGAGTGGCTCTTCACGCCCGAGGACCTGCTGCCCGCCCTCGACCCCGAGCAGTGGAAGGTCGAGGTGGCCGAAGTCCGTGCGCGTGCCGAGACCCGCCACGGGCACGACGCGGCCACCGTCGGCGACTCGGTGCTGAGGGCTCGACGCCGGACCTGACGAGGGCGCTCGACCCGGCTGCAGGGGGTCTTCACCACCGGTGACTAATTGTCTGTCGTCATCCCGGCCCATAAGGACGCCTCTCTCGCAGATCGGTCACCTCGGGCAGTCTCGGCGGCTCTGATCTATAAGAGGGCTGCCGCCTCGCGTGCGCAGCCCCAAGACAGAGTCACGCCGCTGCCGCCGTGCCCGTAGTTATGCACACACCGAGCATCGCCGATGTGTTCAGCCTCGAGGCGCACACTTGGACGGACGGGGCGCAGCCCCACCTGGTGCCCCCGAACGCGCGCGTGTCGCAGCCGCGGTTCGACCTCGATACAGCGCCGTAGGATGTCCTCGGAGAGGGCGGGGTCCGGCTCCATCCGCTCGTCATCCTCTGCCTGGCTGCTGCCAAGAATCACGTGGTCGGGATAGGGCCAGTATGCAGTCCAGGCCGGCTCGAACGGGGCTGAGATGAAGAACTCCTCTAGCCCTGGGTTGTCGACGATTACCTGCTGGCCGCGCACCGGGCGCACCGACGGATCTGGGACGAGCTCGCGGGCGCCCAGCCCCGTGCAGTTGGCGATGACGGGTGCCTGTTCGGCGAGCTCGGTCAGCGAGTCCACCTCGGCCTGCTCCATCCGCCCACCGGCGACCGCAAGTCGCTGGGCGAGGTAGTCGAGGTAGAGAGGCATGTCCACCAGCGGCAGCTTTTCCCAGAAGCCGGCAGCGAAGCCGGCCGGCAGCTCAGCAGCTGAGCACGGTTGCCGCCCCGGTAGCGGCAGACCGGCCCGTCGGCTCACCAGCCGCCCGCGGCGCAGTGCCACCCCACTACCCGCCACCCCGGCCAGTGCGGTGAACTCTTCGATGCCGACACGTGCCCAAATGCCCACTGGATCATCCCGAGGAGCGAAATTGGGCCCGACCATCGCCGAGGCCACCGCAGAGGTCGTCGCTGCCGGTGCGGACCGCGTCCGCAGTTGCACGCGCCAGCCCTGCTCGGCCAGGCACACCCCCAAAGTCAAGCCGATGACGCCGGCCCCGACCACGATCACATCCGGCCGCTTACCCATCCGACCGGACCAGTGACTCACCTCAGACATCGGTCCCCTCTCTTGGTGATGCCGTGGTGAGCCCATTGTGGCTGGCGCCTTCAAGAGGCGCCCATCGTAGGCGATGAGTACGTCAGTACCTTCGATCACATGAACCCAGAGGCGGAGTCGGCGATGGATCATGCCCGTCAGAGTCGGTTCTCTGACCCGGGGCGGTTCGCCGACTTGTTGGACACGCTCCCAGTCCATCCCGCAGGACTCTCCGCGGTCGCACGTAACGTCATCGTCCACTACCGTGCATCGGGACATGTTCTCCCAGATGCCACCCGGGACGACATCAACCTTCGCTGGGTCCACCGACAGCTAGAGATGGATCACCAGCGACACGCCGCGCCTCTTGACGCGCCTCGGGAAGTCACACGCCGCCTCCAGGGTTGCTGCCGTGACCACACCGTGTTCTGTGTCTCCGCCCTACGGGCACGAGGGATACCGGCTCGCTCTCGCGTGGGATTCGCCGGGTACTTCACCGACGGTTGGCACCACGACCACGTCATCGTCGAAGCATGGATTGACGGGCGCTGGAGTCTCTTCGATCCCGAGCTGGCTGAAGCAACGGGCCACATTCAGGATCCGACCGACATGATCTGGGATGCGGCGACCGGCAGGGGGTTCGTCTCCGCCGCGAACGCTTGGGGTGCCTACCGCAGGGACGAGATAGATGCCGACACCTTTGGCGTTGACCCGGACATACCAGCGTTGCGAGGTGCGAGGTTCTTGTTCGATGAAGTGATCATCGAGATCGCCCATCGCTTCGGCGATGAGCTGCTGCTGTGGGACCGCTGGGGGCGGATGGGTGAGCCCGGCGGCCCAGTCGATGAGAGAGATGCCCGCTGGGCGGACGACATTGCCGCCCTCCTGACATCGGCCGACCAGGAAGACACGGCCGCCGAGCATGAAGCTCTCCGTCGATATCTCTCCGACCAGGGCCTCCACCCTGGCGGTGTCGTCACACAGGCTTCCCCACTGAACGAACAGCTGAACCGGGTCACCATCTGACAATCGGTTGAACACCGATGATTGGTCGCTCTCATCGGCCGATCCGATAGAAGAGCTACCTTCGGAGAGACTACGATCAGTACGTCGTGCTGCTCTCGGCGGCCGACCTGGAATCGCTTGAGCCACAATTGAGCTGCTCTCCGACGAGCGAGCCATGGCAACGGTGCGGCAGGCGGAGGCAGACGTCGCCGCGGGCGACGCGACGACAGCGGCCGAGATGTCGCAGCTGATGGAGCAGCGACGACAGCGCGAGCTTCGTGGCTCCTGACCCCGAAGGTCGGGAGCCATACATAGTCGTTGTCTCTCTAGGCGTCCGGCGCGCCTTGACCGATGTGCTGCCCTCGGCCGCTGCGTTCGCGGCGTGGGAGTTCATCACTGGCCCGCTTGCACAAGGACCCCGGACGGTTGGCGCGCCCCTCCGTGCGCCGTTCGAAGGTCGATGGCGCGCCCGCCGCGGTGAATACCGCGTGCGTTACCGGATCGACGAGGCAAAGCAGCAGGTTGTCGTTGTCGACATCGACCACCGAAGAGGCGCCTACCGGGTCCTGACCCCTTGAGCGCACCGCCACTCAGTCATGGGGAGCGGGTGACGCGGCGAGCGCCGTGCGCAGGAAATCGACCTGCAGCAGCTTGAGGTTCTCGGCGACAACCTCCTGCGGCGTCATGTGCGTGACGCCGGTGAGCGGCAGCACCGTGTGCGGCTTGCCGGCTGCCAGGAGTGCCGACGACAGCCGCAACGAGTGCGCCACGACGACGTTGTCGTCCACCATGCCGTGGATGAGAAGCAGCGGTCGCTGGAGTCGGGGTGCCAGCGGAAGCAGCGATGTGGACTAGTAGACCTCAGGCTGCTCGTCGGGGTGGCCCACGTACCGCTCGGTGTAGAAGGTGTCGTACAGCCGCCATCAGTCACCGGCGCACCCGCGATGGCTGCGTGGAACACGTCCGGACGGCGGAGCACCGCCAGGGCGGCGAGATAGCCGCCGTAGGGACCACCCGGTGATGTCGACGCGTCCGGTGTCGACGTCGTCGGGGTACTCCGCCGCCACGGCGGTCAGCGCCTCCACCTGGTCGGCCAGCATCGTCGGCTGCCGCATCTGCGCCCGGGGAAATTGGGGGCGCCGTGGGAGGGCGCTGTCCATAGGATCGCTCTCGTGGCAGACGAGCCCTCTCGGCGCTTCACGATTGGACTCCTGGCTGATGCGGCAGAACTGGTGCCAGCGGTGGGCGAGATGAGGTGGCGGGAATGGGGTCACGAGCCTGAGCGTGAGGATATGTCGTGGTGGGTGGACACAACATCGCGCGAGGCCGGCCGCTCCGACTTGCCGGTCACGTTTGTCGCCACCGATGAGCGAGAGGAAGCCGTTGGCGCCGTCGGCTTGGGACAGTTCGACATCGAGGAGCGGCAGGACCGATCGCCTTGGGTGCTCGGCATGATCGTCCGGGCCGACCGGCGTGATGCGGGGGTGGGTCGCTCGTTGCTGGCCCACCTGGAACAGTGGGCGGACGAGCGCGGAATCTTTGAGATCTGGGTCGCCACCGGAAGAATGGCTGTCGACTTCTACCGCAGCTGCGGCTGGGTTCCGACCGAAACCATCATCCGAGATTCTGCCGAACCGATGAACGTGCTAGTGAGACGCTCGCCTTGTGGGGGAGTTGGCGGACAGGACCCGTCCCCAGACACTGGACGAGGATGGCTCCAAGCGTCGGCTCAACAACCGGAAAGCCCCACCCCAAGCCCCGCAGGCGCTTGAGAGGAACGGACAAGGCGTCCGATAGTCACCTGCGGGGTACAGCTGCGCGGTCCGATACGGGGTAAGGAACCTCCGGACAGCGAGAGTCCCGTCCGGGGGACATCAGTGAACGGCGGCCAACTCGCTTGCCTGCTCCACATCGATCAACGGTTCCAGGTGCCGCGTTGTTGGCGTTCTGGCTGACCCGTGCTTGCAAGCAGTAATTGCGAGTATCCCGCAATCACCCCTGGGCCATGTCGACGAAGCGGGAGTAGTGGCCTTGGAAGGCGAGGACGATGTCGGCGGTAGGGCCGTTGCGGTGCTTGGCAACGATGAGGTCGGCCTCGCCCGGCCGCGTCGATTCCTTCTCGTACAGATCCTCGCGGTGGAGCAGGATCACCACGTCGGAGTCCTGTTCGAGTGAATTGTGGGCCGGGATGCCGTCGGCGATGAAGTTGTGGGTGCCTAGCACAGTCGCGTCGTACACCGCTTGCTCTCCAAGGCTCTCGACCGAGACGACTTCGTCCCAAAAGACGTCGTTGGTCGCTACTACTTCCAAGTCAGCATCGCCGAGGAGCTCGGCCACCTTGGACATCATTTCCTGGCTCGGTAAGTGCATCCCCGGTAGCTCAGACACCGCGGTGCCCGTGACGGTTGTCAACTGCCGTTGTGGCGTGTGCTGCTCGACCAGAGCGTCCTGGACCCGCGTCCAGATGTCCTTGGGGATCGTGTCGAGCTTCATGTGGGCCTTGATGCTCTCCAGCTGGCGGGCGATCTCCTTGGCTTGTTCCCCGCGAGCGCCTAGGACCCCGATCTCTTGGAGGAAGCGTCGCTGGTTGTCGACGCCATGGATGATCAGGTGGTAACTATCGCGGCCGCCTGCCGTCGGGACGGTGTCGATCTGAGAGAACACGTTAAAGCGCAGAAGCAGCCGCGCGATGTCATCGATCAGGCGGCGGCTCGTCGAGGGATAGTGAGCGCGCAGCTCGCCCGCCGCGACGTCCCACCGAACGGATCCGTGAGCCGCCCAGAGCTGACGGAGAAACACCGCGATCTGTGTCTTCGGCGCTGAGAACACCGCTTTTGGTGCCTGCTTGCCGTCGCCGTCCGACGCTGACGCGACTGCTTCGGCCAACGCGATCGCCTCGTCGTCATCCATCGGCTTGGTTTCGAGCGGCGGTGGGACGTGGCGGATGGAGCCGATGCGCGAGCCAGGCGCCAGTTCACCGAGCGGTTTCCAGCCGTCGTACGTGAGGAACGGGTGATTGGCGGTGGCCTTGATCTCGCGCCCCGACGCCAACCGAAGCCGGAAGACCTCCTTGACACCGCTCGGGAACGCGTGGGTCAGGGTGCGCGGCACCAGCTTGAGCCGGTCGTCGAGTGACCAGACCGGGATGTCGCGCGCTCCGCTGGCCATCAGCTCACCCAGCGAGACCTCGACGTTCGTGTCAGCCCGCATCAACCGAGTGTCAGCGGTTAGGCAACCAGACTCGCGCAAGTCCGACAGCAAGGGCCGCTTCGAGGTCCGCTGTTCCGAACCGCGGTTGAGCTGGGCAATCGCCACCACCGGTACGTCGAGTTCCTTGGCCAGCAGCTTGATCTGGCGGGAGAACTCCGAGACCTCGACCTGCCGGTTCTCGACCTTCTTGCCGGACGTCATCAGTTGGATGTAGTCGAGGACGATCAGGCGTAGGTCGTGGCGCTGCCGCAGCCGGCGCGCTTTGGCGCGGATCTCCATCATCGTCAGGTTCGGCGAGTCGTCGATGAACAGCGGCGCCTCGGACACCTCGCCCATCTTGCGGACGAGCTTGTTCCAGTCGTCGTCGCTCATCTTGCCGGCGCGCATGTGGTGCAGCGCAATGCGCGCCTCAGCGGCCAGCAGCCGCATCGTGATCTCGGTCCGGCTCATCTCCAGCGAGAAGATCACGCTGGTCAGCCCGTGCTTGATGGACGCCGACCGGGCCAGGTCGAGCCCCAGCGTCGAGTTGTGGGTCGGGATCATCGCCCGGCTCGCCAGGTAGAGGTGGTCGGCGTTGTCGACCTCGACGCAACGCACCGGCACGCTCTCGACCGGCACGACCGAGGCCACCTTGAAGTCGTCATGCCGGCCGCACTCCACCCGCGGGCAGGTCCAGTGCGTCAGCGCAACACTTCCCCGCAGCGGCGCGTGCCGGCGTACGGAATGCACAACCCCAAGCTCGACCTCGCGGGCCAGCGCCTCGGTCGTGCGCACCCCCGACGCGAACTCCGAGTCGGTCAGCCACTGGTGCTGCGCGTCGGCGACGATCGACGTGCCGTCGGAGAAGGTGACCCGGTAACACGGCCGACCGGTCATCACCTCCGTCGCCGCCACCACCTGTGTCGGCCGGCCGTCGGCCCCCACCAGGAAGTCACCGACCGACACCGCGCCCATCGTGGTCCAGCCCGTCGGCGTCGGCAGCGCGGTGTCGAGCGCCAGCGCCTTGCCGACGGCCGGGCGCGCCGCGACGATGACCATCTGGCCGCCGTGCAGCCCGTTGGTCAGGTCGTCGAGCTCGGCGAAGCCGGTCGGCACCCCCGCCATCGCGCCGTCGCGGTTGCCGATCGCCTCGAGCTCGTCGATCGTGAGCTCCATGATGTCGGCCAGCGGCGCGTAGTCCTCCGACGTGCGCTTGTCGGTGACGCTGTAGACCTCGGCCTGCGCCCGGTCGACCACGTCGTCGACCTGCCCCTCCGCGGCGTACCCCAGTTGCACGATCTTGGTGCCCGCGTCGACAAGCCGCCGCAACACCGCCTTCTCGCGCACGATCTCGGCGTAGTAGCCGGCGTTCGCCGCGACCGGAACACCGGCGACAAGCGTGTGCAGGTACGGCGCACCGCCGACCCGCGCCGCATCACCCGCCCGGGTCAGCTGGGCTGCCACCGTGATCGCGTCGGCGGGCTCGCCGCGGCCGTAGAGGTCGAGGATCGTGTCGAAGATCAGCTCGTGCGCTGGCCGGTAGAAGTCGGTGCCGCGGATGACCTCGACGACGTCGGCGATCGCGTCCTTGCTCAGCAGCATCGAGCCCAGCACGGACTGCTCGGCCTGCTCGTCCTGCGGTGGAGTACGGCCCGCGGGCGCCCGGTCGTAGTCGTCGTCGCGACTGACCTGCGCACCCCGGAACTCGGCGATCGTCACGGCTTCCCTTCCGTAGCGGGCTCGGCTGCCTGGTTGATTCGAACGTACGATCGACCGCCGACAAACCTCGGTGCTGTCGGCCGGTCGCGACGCTACGGGCGCCGCTAGCCGCTGGGAAGAGCGGCGTACACAGCCGCTGTGGACGGCTGCCACCCACCTGTGGGCACGCGGAGCGGCCGATGTGCACAGCCTGGGTATACACCTGTGGACGACGGGTTTCGTTGTCCCTCTGCAGTGGGACTGACCTGCTCCATCAAGCGCACCCAACTGTGGAGGAAAGAAAGTTGTCCACGAAAATGGGCGCCGATGCCTTCCCGTCCCGCTGCTGAGACTACGGCGCCCGCGCTGATCCGAGCAGAGAAGCGTGCCCTCGACCGGGAGATCGCCCGGCTGGCGGTCCCCGCGTTCGCTGCGCTGATCTCGGAGCCGCTGTTCCTGCTGGCCGACGCCGCCATCGTCGGGCACCTCGGCACCCCGGAGCTGGCCGCACTGGGGATCGCCGGAGTCGTCGTGCAGACCGCCATCGGGCTGTTCATCTTCCTCGCCTACGGCACCACCTCGACGGTTGCTCGCAACCTCGGCGCCGGCGACCGCCGTGCCGCCCTTGCCGTCGGCATCGACGGGTTGTGGCTCGCCCTGCTCATTGGGGCCCTGGTGGGCGTCCTCACCGTCGCGTTCGCCCCGGTGCTCGTCGACGCCTTCAGGCCTGACCCCGACGTGCGGGCATTCGCCCTCACCTACCTGCGCATCGCCGCCTGCGGCATCCCCGCGCTGCTGCTCATGTTCGCCGCGACCGGCGTGCTGCGCGGGCTGCAGGACACCCGTACGCCGCTGGCGGTCGCCGTGGCAGCCAACCTCGCCAACATCGCTCTCAACCTGCTGTTCGTCTACGGCTTCGGCTGGGGCATCGCCGGGTCGGCCGGCGGCACCCTGCTCGCCCAGGGACTCGCCGCTCTCGCCCTCGTCGTCGTGGTGGTCCGCGGGGCTCGGGCGTACGACGCCTCGCTGGCGCCGCACGCGCCCGGCGTCCGCGCAGCCTGGCGAGTAGGGGTGCCGCTGATCGTGCGCACGCTGACCCTGCGGGCGGCGCTGCTGCTGACGACGTACGTCGCCGCCGGCATATCAACCACCTCGGTCGCCGCCCACCAGGTCGCGTTCACCGTCTGGACGTTCCTCGCCTTCGCCCTCGACGCGATCGCCATCGCCGGTCAGGCCATCACCGGGCGGCTGCTCGGCGCCAGCGACGCGGCGGGCACCCGAGCGGCCACTCGACGGATGATGTGGTGGGGCGTCGTCGCGGGAGTGGCGCTCGGCGCGCTGCTGCTGGTAACGCGGCCACTCGTCGTACCGCTGTTCACTCCGGACGCCGACGTTCAGCGGCTGCTGTCGGCGGTGCTGCTCGTGGCGGCGCTGCACCAACCGGTCGCCGGCATCGTGTTCGTGCTCGACGGCGTGCTGATCGGTGCAGGGGACGGTCGGTACCTGGCATGGGCCGGCGTGGTGAACCTCATGGCGTTCGCGCCGATGGCGCTCGCTGTCGGCTGGCTCGGTGGTGGCTTGACCGCGCTGTGGTGGGCCTTCACCGGCTTCATGGTCGTGCGGATGGCCACTTTGCTGTGGCGTGAGCGCAGCGACGCGTGGCTGCTGCTGGGTTCGGTACCCGCTGTCGGCAGCTCAACGGCACCCGGAAGCTAACCCAGTGTCGCCCAATGGGCTGTTACTTTCCGTAGTAACTAATCACTCTGAGTAAGATAGACTGGGACTTTCCGGTCACTTACTGTCAAGAGGTTCTCCGTGTCAACAACTCGCTCAAATCGCCTCTGGCGACGTGCCGTGGTGGCGGTGGCCACTGCTGGCCTCGCCGGCGCGGGGCTCGTCACAGCCGCTGCGCTCCCTGCGCAGGCAGCCCCTCAGGGCACGCTCACCGACTTCGGTTTCGACGCGTCATCCTACGGTTCCAAGACCACGGGCAACGACAACGCCAGATCCGGAGCGACGGCGCTCTCGGTCCTCCCCTGCACGCGGTACGTGCCGCGGAGCAACGCAAACTTCATCGAACGGGTGGGCGACGGGGACGGCGTTGCGCTCCAGAACGTCCGCACCCGTAACTTCACCGCAGCGACGGACACTCAGACCGCCGTGACGTCACGCGTCACCATCAGTGACGGCACCCTCGGCGGGGGAGAGATCGCCTTCACCAACCTGACCGGGCTGGTGAAGAGCTACCACGACGCTTCCGGTTTCCACGTCGACACGACGTCGACCCTCGGTACGTTGACCATCGGTGGCGCCCCGGTCGCGGTGCCGATCGGCGAGCAGGAGACCGCGATTCCGGTGCCGGGTTCCGGCACCCTGTACGTCAACTTCCAGGTCGGTAATGCCAACGCCGTCAGCGCCGTCGGCGGAGTCAACGTGCTGAAGTTCGTTGCGGATGACGGCACGGTCGAGAAGGTCGGACGGGCGTTCGCGCGCATCGACGGCAACATCGAGGGCGGCCTCTTCCGGGGATCTGCTTGGGGCTCAGACGCCCGCACGGGAAACATCGCGGCCCTCGGGAGGGGTGCGCTGCAGCCCATGCCATGCCCAGGTACGCGTGGGGAGGTAGTGGACACCCGAACCGGCAGGCTCGACACCGCCTTCGGCTTCATCGGCGCCCGCTACTCGGCCGTCAAGGGTGAGCAGCTCGCCACCAGATCCGCTACCGGATACACCCGAAGCGTCGTCGACAGGGCCGGCTTCAGCCCGGCGCTGCAGTTCCGCAACATCGAGGCGCGAGCCAACGTCACCCGCCAGGCGGATGGCGACGTGTTCCGCAACGCCAACGGAACAGGCGTCGGCGAGATCCTTGTCAACGGCGAGCCGATCTCAATGCCGGCTCCCGGCCAGTCACGGAACGTCGCAGGGGTAGGTACGTTCATCCTCAAGACGGTCCAGAAGACGCCTATCGGCATCAACGTCACCGCCGTGACCGTCCAGCTCTTCAACGGCACCCCCAAGGATCTGAGGGACGACACCATCGTCCACCTCGGTCGGGCGAAGCTGGCGATCAAGCGAGGCTGACGCACACGCCCATCGGTCGGCACCTCCCCTCCACCCGGAGGGGAGGTGCTTGGCATTTCCAGGCGGTTGCCTCTCGCGCTGCTCGTCCAAGGAGCCGCGGCGACTATGGTCAGGCAGCATGCAGCCGCTGCGGTTGGCCGGATGGGGTCTGCTCCTCGTTTTCGTCGACATCCGAATCGATGGCGTCGACGTCATCCCTGACCTCATCGGCTGGGTGCTGGCTGTAGTCGCTATGTCGAGGCTGCAAACCCTGCACGCAGCCTTCGCGGTGGCGAGGACAGCGGCCGGTGCTGGGGTACTGGTCAACCTTGCGATCTACCTAGGTGCGGACGCAGTGCTGGTCGCCCTCGAGGCGATCACGGTTGGCGTTTTCGTCTTCGCTGTGTGCACAGGCTTACTGCGGCGTGCTGCGCAGGCAGGTGATGCTGGGACAGCGAGAGCCGCTCAGCAGATCCGCTGGGCGCACGCGACGCTGACTGCGTTGTCGGTGGTCGGGCTGCTCGCCACCGGTGGCCAGACAGTCGACGTGACGGGCGAGCCGGGGTTTGCGCTCGTCTTGATCGGTGCGCTCGCCGTACTGGCGTTGCTGGGCTGGCTCATCTACCTGCTCTTTTCCCGCTCCGACCGGGAGTACCTGGAGACCACCCAGGACACGCAACTCGCCGGATAGTCGGCTTGGGCAGCGAAGACACACCCCTGCACCGTTGCGGCTCGCCGGCGGTGGGCCGATCGTGAAAGCCCCTGCGGTCAGGAGGAGGGGACGACCTCGAGGTTGACCGTGGCGGAGACCTCGTCGTGGACCTTGACCGTCACCTGGTGGGAACCCAGGGACTTGATCGGCTTGCCGAGGAAGATGCGGCGTTTGTCGATGTCGGGGCCACCAGAGCTCTTCACCGCGGAGACGATGTCAGACACCGTTACCGCACCGAACAGGCGGCCGCTGCCGCCGGCCTGGGCAGGCACCGAGACCTGCAGCTCCTCGAGCTGGGCCTTGATCTCCTGGGCGCGACCCAGATCGTTGACCTCACGGACCGACCGCGCCTTCTTGATCGAGTCGATCTGCTTCTCGGCGCCGCGAGTCCACCGGATCGCGAAACCGCGCGGCATGAGGTAGTTGCGGCCGTAGCCGTCCTTGACCTCGACCACGTCGCCCGGCGCGCCGAGGTTGGAGACTTCTTGCGTCAAGATGAGCTTCATGGCGTCGTCCCCTCTCAGCGGGCGGTCGAGGTGTAAGGCAGCAGGGCCATCTCGCGGGCGTTCTTTACCGCGATGGCAACCTTCCGCTGGTGCTGTACGCAGTTGCCGGTCACCCGGCGGGCGCGGATCTTGCCGCGGTCGGAGATGAACTTGCGCAACAAGGCGGTGTCCTTGTAGTCGACCGAGGTGGCTTTGTCCTTACAGAAAGCGCAAACCTTCTTCTTCGGCTTGCGCACAACTGGTTTGGCCATTGTGGTGCTCCTTTGTCATGAGCCCGGCGAACGCCGGAATGGTCTGGTTGTGTGCTGTGCAGTTATGACTTATCTCGACGAGCCCAGCCACCGAAAGGGGCAGCCCGCCCACCGGCTAGAACGGCGGCTCGTCCGAAGCTCCGCTGGACTGTGCTGCCCACGGGTCATTGCCGCTCTGTGAACCGCCAACCACAGCCGGCGCGGCCCACGGGTCGTTGGTGTTGCCGCCGCCTGAGCTCCCGCCGTAGCTCGAGCCGCTGCTGTCACCGCCGGAGCGGCTTGCCTTGGTCACCTTGGCGGTGGCGTTCTTGAGGCTCGGGCCGACCTCGTCGACGTCGATCTCGAAGACGGTGCGCTTCTCGCCCTCGCGCGTCTCGTAGCTGCGCGACTTGAGCCGCCCGGTGACGATGACCCGCATGCCACGCTGCAGGGACTCGGCGACGTTCTCCGCCGCCTGCCGCCACACCGCGCAGCTCAAGAACAGCGTCTCGGCGTCCTTCCACTCGTTCGCCTGCTTGTCGAACGTGCGGGGGGTGGACGCAATGCGGAAGTTGGCGACCGCAGCTCCAGAAGGGGTGAAGCGTAGGTCGGGATCGTCGACAAGGTTGCCGATGATCGTGATAGTGGTTTCGCCTGCCATAGGACAGCCTCCCAAGTAGGTCAGTTCTGGGAACGACCGGGGGAATCGGTCTTCAGCTCACTGATCGGGTGATCACTGAGCATCTGGTCGGAGGACCTTGGTGCGCATGACCGACTCGTTGAGACCGAGTTGGCGATCAAGCTCCTTGACCGTAGCGGGCTCCGCCGACAACGTGACGACGGCGTAGATGCCTTCGTTCTTCTTGTCGACTTCGTACGCCAGTCGCCGACGGCCCCAGACGTCGACTGACTCGACGCTGCCACCGTCTTGACGGACGAGGTTGAGGTACTGGTCGAGCGACGGGGCCACCGTGCGCTCCTCGAGGTCGGGGTCGAGGATGACCATGAGCTCGTAGTTACGCATGCGGAACATCCACCTCCTGTGGACTCGGGCGGTCACGGTCGTTCCGTGACAGGAGGTCACGCTTCGTCTGGTACGTCGATCTGCAGCGTCGGCGGCGCAGGTTTCGCGTGGCGCGACCCGGCGTCTTGCCGGACCAACGCAGCCAGGCTAGCAGCGGGTCGACGTACCGCGGAAATCGTTGTCCACAGCCCCGCCGCCACGTCGCCGCGCGCAAAGATCCGACGGCTAGTACGCCATAGCGCGCTCAGCGTCGGATCCTCGTGCCGGCGAACCGAGGCGCGGCTCGCCTACTCGGTGGTGATCGCTCGCAGCACGTTAAGCCGGGCAGCTCGCCGGGCGGGCAGTACCGCCGCCAACACGCCAACCAAGGCCGCCAACACGACGAACACCGCCAGCCGCAGCCACGGGATCGACAGCACGTCGATGCCCTGGTCGGCGATGGCCCGCTGCAGCGCGACGCCAAACGCGATGCCCATGAGCACCCCCAGCACGGCACCGAGGACGGCGACCGCCACCGACTCGAGCCGCACCATCCGGCGGAGCTGCCGTCTGCTGAGCCCGACGGCGCGCAGGAGGCCGACTTCGCGGGTCCGCTCGATCACCGACAGCGCCAGCGTGTTGACGATGCCAAGCACCGCGATGATTACCGCCAGGCCGAGCAGTGCATAGATCAGGTAGAGAAACAGGTTGATCTGCTCCTTTTGCTCCGCGGCGAACTCCTGCGGGTTCTTCAGCGTGACGGTGGGAATCTCGCTCGTGATCTTTTCGACCGCTGCGCGCAGATCAGCGTCGGCCGCGCCAGGTTGCTTGGTGATGAAAAGAATGGAGTCGAGCGGCTCCAAGCCGCCCTTGATGAGGGTGTCAGGTGTCACCAGGTAGTTCGCCGGCAGAGCCCCAGGGGGGAAGGTTGCGGTCAGCTTGAGCTTGACCGTGCCGCCCTGAAACTCCATCGGGATCGTGTCGCCGACCTCGTACTTGCCTCGGTCGGCTGTGCTCTCCTCGACGAGAACGGTTCCCGGTCGAAACAACGCGGTGACAGCCCCCGGGATCGGCAGGTCGAAGGCTTCGGCAAAGCCGTTCGGGTCGACGGCGCCGACGAAGGCGAAACTCCCGTCGACCTCTGCCTGCGCGGTTCGGAACTGGGCGACCGTTTCGACCTCGGGGAGCTCCCTGATCTGCCCAGCGATCTTGGGACTGAAGGGTGCGCCGACCACGTTCGACACGACGTACTCGGACGTCAGACTTTCCCGGATCGCCTTGTCAGTGCTCGCTGACGCCGACTGCCCAAGGATCGACATCAACGCGACGAGCGTCAGCCCGATCATCAAGGCGCTGGCCGTCGCCGCCGTACGCCGGGGGTTGCGGATCGAGTTCTGGGTGGCCAACGAACCCACGGTGCCGAAGACCCTCCGGTAGATCGCCCCGAGACCGTAGATCAGCGGACGGCCGAGAACCGGCGACATCAACGCCACACCGATCAAGATGGCCAGCATGCCGGCGCCGATCAACGCCAGGCCGCCCTCGCCTTCGCCGGCGAATCCGAGCGCCATCAAGCCAACGCCGCCCACCACCATGACCGCACCGACGATCAGCCTGCGCCGCAACGACGACTCCGGCAACGCGACGTCGTCGCGCATCGCGGCGACCGGCGCGATGCGGGCAGCGCGGCGCGCGGGGAGGTAGGCGGCGATCATCGTCACCACCAGCCCGACGGCGTACGACACAAGCACGGTGCGGAGGGTGATCGGGAAGCTTGCGCCGCTCAGGTCGAGGCCGAAAAACGCGAACAGTGCCTTCAACCCCAATGCCAGCAGGTAGCCCACCGCGATACCGATCGTTGAACCGAGCAAGCCGACCGCTAGCGCCTCGGCCAGTACCGACCGGTTGACCTGCCTTTTCGAGGCACCCAGTGCCCGTAGCAGGGCGAGCTCACGGCTGCGTTGTGCGACGAGGATCGAGAACGTGTTGATGATCAAGAACGTGCCGACAACCAACGACACCCCGGCAAACACCAGTAGGAATGTGTTGATGAAGCCCAAGATCTCCTGGACCCCGGCCTCGTTCGCCGCTGCCGCGTCATCGCCGGTGCGCGCCTGGACCCCCGGTGGTAGGAGCGGCTGAGCGGCGTCTCGAAGTTCCTCTTGGGAGACCCCCTCGGCGGCCGTGAGTGAGATACCCGAGTAGACATCCTGGCCGGTGA
This sequence comes from Nocardioidaceae bacterium, assembly GCA_030447865.1. Classification (GTDB taxonomy): domain Bacteria; phylum Actinomycetota; class Actinomycetes; order Propionibacteriales; family Nocardioidaceae; genus JAUJOE01. The sequence goes on along the minus strand of JAUJOD010000001.1, from coordinate 681,266 downwards.
AGAAGAGCTCCTGCATCGCGTCCGGGTCGAAGATGACGAGGGTTGCCCCGCCAAGACCACCGGCTGAGCCGAACCGCATGAGACCGGTCAACGTGGCCGTCATCGTGGGGTCGCGACCCGCGGTCACCAGCTCGACCTCGTCACCGATCCCATACCCCGCTCTTTCGGCGGTCGACTCCTCGAGCGCAATCTCACTGGTTCCGCTGGGCAGTTCTCCCTCGGTGAGGCTGAGGATCGGTTCACCGGTGATGGCGACGGTGTCGCTGTAGTTGAACGCCAGCCCTGGCGGTCCGCTGCCCCCAACCAGGTCGCCGTCGGGGTCGATGACGTACACGCCCTGCTGCTGGTTGTAGGGGTGGACGGACTGGGCCTCGGTCAGCCCTGCCAGCTTGTCGACGACTTCGGCGGGCACTGTGCGCCGGTCCTGCAGCGAGTCGAAGTCGTTCGCTCCCTTCGGGGCGACCTCAACGTCGGCAGTCGTGCCCTTGATGATTCCCGAGAAAGCGCCGCTCATGGCGTCGGTGAAGATGAACGACCCCGCGACAAACGCCACCCCGAGAACGATGGCGAAACCGCTCAGCACCAGTCTGAGCTTGCGCGCAAGCAGGTTGCGCATAGTGATGCGGAGCACGCTCAGCCTTCTGCCGGGGTACCGGCTACGGCACCTGAGCTGAGCATCTTCATCTGCTCGAGCACCCGGTCGGCGGTGGGCTCGCGAATCTCGTCCACGACTCGGCCGTCATCGAGGAACACCACCCGGTCGGTGTACGCCGCCGCGATCGGGTCGTGCGTCACCATCACGATCGTCTGGTGGTGCTCGTCGACGCTGCGCCGCAGGAAGCTCAAGACCTCCGCGCTGGCGGCGCTGTCGAGGTTTCCGGTCGGCTCGTCGGCGAACACGATGTCGGGGCTCGACACCAATGCGCGGGCGCAGGCCACCCGCTGCTGCTGCCCTCCAGAAAGCTCGTTGGGCCGGTGGCTGAGCCGGGACCGCAGGTCGACTGTGTCGACGACCGTGTCGAACCACGCTCGATCGGGCTTGCGGCCGGCGATCGCCAGCGGCAGCTCGATGTTCTCCTGCGCGGTGAGGGTCGGCACGAGGTTGTAGGCCTGGAAGACGAAGCCGATCTTGTCGCGGCGCAGGGTGGTGAGCCGCTTGTCGTCAAGCCTGGTGATATCGGTGTCACCGAGGAACACCTGTCCGGACGTGGCGGTGTCGAGCGCAGCCAGGCAGTGCATCAACGTGGACTTGCCTGACCCCGACGGCCCCATGACGGCGGTGAACTCCCCAGCTGCGAAGTCGACCGACACGCCGTCGAGCGCCGCAACCGCCGCGCCGCCCTCGCCGTACACCTTGCGGAGGTCAACCGCGCGGGCTGCGACGGAGTGGTCGTGTGGTGGTGCGGTGGAATCGGCGACGGTGGCGCCAAGCATGGGGCTACCTCAAGTGATCGACATGCGAAGCGCTCCCTCGTGCGCTTCGTCGGTGAACACCGTAGCGGAGCATCCCGGCAGGCATCGACCCGGTTTCGGTGAACATTGCGCGCCATCCCGGCTGGCATCGATCCACGTTTCGGTGGATCATTGCGCGCCTTTCCGGTTGGCATCGACCCGGTTTCGGTCGCGACCATCGCGCGCCTTCACTACCCGACGGCATGTTCACTATGCGAATGGTCGTTATGCCGCCCGGTATGCCCGTTTACAGCGACCACTCACCTAGTGAAGGCTGACGCCGGAGGACGAGTCAGCACCCCAGCCGGGGTCAAGCTCACCCAGCTCGGGTCAAGCCGAGACGGTGCGCTCGAGCGAACGCCGCAAGGATCCGCTTCTGCACGCGCTCGGGATAGTGGCGCCGCTCGTAGTCGGTCCACCGCACCACCTCCCAACCAGCCTCCTCCAGATCTTGTTGTCGAAGCCGCTCCCGCCAGATGCGCTCGGCGAGCGGACCGGCCGTGGGGAAGTCGTCGACGTACTTGGTCTTCCCGTCGGCCTCGCCGAGGGTGCGTTGCGCGACCCAGGCAAAGTCTGACCGTCCAACGAACCTGCCGCGGAGCCAGACGTCGTACTGCGGCTCGGGCATCGGCAGTCCACACTCGATGAACATGGCGACCGAACCGGACTCCAGCGGTGTTTCCCACCGGCCATCGAGCAGAGCGGCTCGCTCTCGCGCTCGAACGATGCCTGGCCAGCCGCGACAGTCGCTCAGCACGCCGTCAATCTGGTCGCGGGTCGCTCCTGACCGGCCACGCGTAGCGTCGGACAGTCGCAGTGCCCGGTCGCCGATCATCAACGCCTCGGCAAGCGGCTCGATCCGGAGTGCGTCGACCACGGTCCGCGGCGCCGACAGCGTCGGAATGCCATTGACCACCGCGCGGTGGTGCGGCGGGACCGCAGACGGCGTAATCGTCATGCCGTTGTGAGTCGTGTGGTGGTTGCCGCCGGCTTGGCAGGTCAGCGTCACCGCCTCGCCCGGTTGATGCGCCTCCGGTAAACCGTGCAGCCGGCGCGCCGCCCGGCCAGTGAGCCAGACGGGCTGGTTCACCGCCGCTACGGCCGACGCCAAGGTGGCGAGCGCGGCCAGAAAGGCTGGCGAGTGCGGCGCCGCGCTGTCGCCGGTCAGCCGCTGGCTCTCGGCGTACACCCCTCGACGAATTCGCGCACTGGCCCGTGCTGAGCCGGTGCTTGATTTGACCGGTCGAGTAACCGCACCCCGAGGCCACCTCGCGAGTGAAGACGAGCGGCAGATCTGAATGCATGGGACCCAGCGTGCCCAGATCGCGGCAGCGGCGGGGACGACGTCCACAACCTCGCTCGCGCTGTGGAAAAGTCGTTGTGGTGCCCGGCAGCGCCCTCCCTGGCGCGTACTGCCGCGCTCGGCTCTTCACTATGTGGGGGCATGTTCACCGGGTGGGCGGCGGGTCAAAACTGGCATTTGGGGCATGCAAGCGACCCCTCACCTAGTGAAGGCAGGGGCGTCAGGCCGCGGCTGGCGGGGGCGTCACATCAGGCTGAGGCCTGGCGCCCGCGCGTTGCAATCAGTGTCGGGCCTTGGCCCTACAGTGACGTGCATGAGCAAGCTCAGCATCGGCGGCCACGTCGATCAGCTGGATCCGATCGCTGAAGCACGCGCGCGCGAGGCGACGCTGTCACAGTTCTTCCTCGGCGACCCGCAGGGGTGGAAGGGTCCGAAGGTCGCCTACGCCGGTGGGGCCGCGGCACTTCGAGCCGCCGCCGTGAGCGCGGGCGTCGACCTGTACGTGCACGCGCCGTACGTGCTCAACGTGGCAACCAGCAACAACCGCATCCGCATCCCGTCACGGAAGCTGCTGCAACAGACCGTCGACATGGCGGCTGACATCGGCGCCCGCGGCGTCATCGTCCACGGCGGCCACGTGCTGAAGACCGACGACCCGCAGCTCGGGTTCGACAACTGGCGCAAGTGCGTCGAGCGCCTCGACATTCGCGTACCGCTGCTGATCGAGAACACCGCAGGCGGCGATAACGCGATGGCGCGGCGCTTGGAGCGCATCGACCGCTTGTGGGATGCGATCAGCGACACCGAGTACGCCGACTCCGTCGGTTTCTGCCTCGACACCTGTCATGCGCACGCGGGGGGAGAGGAGCTGGTCGGGCTCGTGGACCGGGTCCTGGCGATCACCGGCCGGATCGACCTGGTGCACGCCAACGACTCACGCGACGCCTTCGACTCCGGTGCCGACCGCCATGCGAACGTCGGCGACGGGAAGATCCCGCCCGACGACGTACTGGCGGTGGTTCGCGAAGCCCGCGCGCCGGTCGTCGTCGAGACGCCGGGCGGCGCCGAGGGACAAGCCACCGACATCACCTGGCTGCGCAAGCACCTCACTTGAGGCGGCCACCGGAGTAGCGTGCGGGCCATGGAAACCGAAGCGCTGCAGGCCGCCCTGCTTGAGCTCGAGGCCCGCGGCTGGGACTCCCTGTGCGACGGCACCAGCGCCAACTTCTATGGGCAGCTGATGACCGATGACGCGGTGATGGTGCTAGCAAACGGTGCTGTGCTGGACCGCAACGCGGTCGTCGAGGCGCTCAGCCAGTCGCCGGCGTGGCGTACCTACGACATCGAAGACGCCAGGCTCGTCCGGACGGGCGGCGACAGCGCGGCCCTTGTCTACCGCGGAACGGCGTACGGCGACGCGAGCGACCCGGCCTTTGTTGGTGCCATGTCGAGCGTCTACGTCCACGTCGGCGGCGCGTGGCGACTGGCTCTGTATCAGCAGACGTCCATCCCCAGCGACGGGACCTAAGCGACGGCCCGACCCGCCCCAGCTGGCTGTCTGGCCTCATGGATCCGACGGCAGGGCCGCCCGAGCGTGCGCAGCGTCGGATCGTTTGCGCGGTGGCCTCGGGTGCGGCTCGGTCGGGTAGCGTGCCACGCGTGATCGCCGTACGCACCATCAGCGCCGCCGAGCACCTTGAGTTCCTCAACCGCCAGCCGAGCGTCAGCTTTCTGCAGACTCCGGCGTGGGGGCAGGTCAAGAACGAGTGGCGGCACGAGTCGATCGGCTGGTACAGCGGCGCTGAGGCGACCTCCGCCGAGATCATGGGAGCTGCCCTGGTGCTGTACCGGCAGCTGCCGAGGCTGAAGCGGTACCTCGCCTATCTGCCGGAGGGGCCGGTTCTCGACTGGTCGAATCCGGCCCTCGATGAGTGGCTCAGCGCCATGAGCACGCACCTGAAGGCGCAGGGGGCGTTCGGCGTCCGGATGGGTCCGCCCGTGGTGACCCGCACCTGGTCGGCCGCGACCATCAAGGCCGCTCTCGCCGAGGGGATGCACAGGCGACTCGGAAACGTTCCCGCCGACACCCGCCATGACGACGGCGGCAGCCTACAGGCCGTCCTGCGCCGCGAGGGTTGGCGTCCGGTGCGCGCAGAGCACGGGTTCACCGCTGGCCAGCCGCAGTACGTCTTCCAGCTGCCGCTCTCCGGGCGCACCGAGGAGGACCTGCTCAAGGGTATGAACCAGCAGTGGCGCCGCAACATCAAGAAGGCCGACAAGACCGGCGTCGTGGTCAAGCAAGGCAGCGCGGGGGACCTGCCGGCCTTTCACGCGTTGTACGCCGAGACTGCGGCCCGGGACGCCTTCACGCCACGGCCGCTGTCGTACTTCGAGCGGATGTTCAGCGCTTTGCAGGCGGAGGACCCCGACCGGATCCGGCTCTATCTTGCTCATCACGAGGACGACCTGGTGGCCGCGACGACGTGGGTGCGCGTCGGCAGCCACACCTGGTATTCATACGGCGCCTCGTCGACGGCCAAGCGCGACGTACGCGGGTCCAACGCGATCCAGTGGCAGATGATCCGTGACGCCATCGCCGCCGGCGCCGACGTCTACGACCTGCGCGGCATCACCGACACCCTCGACAAGAACGACCCACACCTCGGCCTCATCCAGTTCAAGGTCGGCACCGGCGGAGAGGCGGTGGAGTACGTCGGCGAGTGGGACCTGCCGCTCAACCGCGTGCTGTACAAGGCGTTCGACGTCTACATGAGCCGCCGCTAGGGCGCCGGCATGCCCTTGAGCTTGTACGTCGACGGGCCGCGCTGGCGCGACCACCTGACCGCCACGGTGGCCGCTCAACCCGGCCTGGTCCCGGTGGCCAAGGGCAACGGCTACGGGTTCACCGTCGGACGGCTGGCGCGGCGGGCCGAGTGGCTGCGCGTGCCGGTGATCGCCGTCGGCACCTACCGAGAGGTAGCCGAGGTCGAGCGCCGGTTCAGTGGTGACATCTTGGTCCTAGAGCCGTGGCGGCCGTTCTTCACCGACGTGCCCTACGGCGAGCGGGTCATCCACACGGTCGGCCGGGCTGACGACATCCAGGCGCTGGCCGCCCGGACGGTGCGGCCGAGGGTGGTGCTCGAGGCGCTGACCTCGATGCGACGACACGGTCTGCCGCAGACCGAGCTCGCGGACCTGAGCTGGCTCGCGGTGAACGGGCGGGCGGCGCCGGGCGTTCGCCTCGAGGGACAGGCTCTGCACCTCCCGCTCGGCACCGGCCATATCGCGGAGGTCGAGCGGTGGCTGGCCACCGTCCCGGCGCGTCGGTGGTTCGTCTCGCATCTGGGCGCCGACGAGCTGACCGAATTGCGGGGGCGACACCCCGACATCGAGTTCCGGCCGCGCGTGGGCACCGCCCTGTGGCTTGGTGACCGCAGCGCCTTGTCAGCGAGGGCGACCGTGGTCGACGCGCACGCCGTACGCCGAGGCGACCGCGTCGGCTACCGGCAACGGGCCGTCACCCGCGAGGGGTCCTTGCTGGTGGTCGCCGGTGGGACCGGACACGGCATCGCCTTGGAGGCCCCAACCGCCGCCGCGTCGACGCGGCAACGCGCCGTGGCGCTGGCCCGCGGCGGGCTCGATGCCGTCGGGCGGGCGCTGTCGCCGTACGTCGTGGACGGCAAGCAGCGCTGGTTCGTCGAGCCGCCGCACATGCAGGTGAGCATGGTCTTCGTGCCCGCCGGAGCAGCCGTGCCCGACATCGGGGACGAGGTCGACGTACACGTGCGCTTCACGACGACTCACTTCGATCAGGTCGTCATCAGTTAGCGGGCAGTGGGTGTAGACCACTCGGCCGCGGCCGGGGATCGCGTGGTTCCGCGTCGATTCCCTCGTCGAGGATGCCGCCGAGGGGGTCGTCCGACAGTCCGTCGGCTCGCACAGGGTCATGCCAGGGCCGCAGGATGTCCCGCACCACCAGCACCATGAGAAACACCTCGCCGAGGATGCGCACGACAATCGCCACCGCGTAGAGCCAGTCGACGGTGCCTTCGGACACGAAGAAGTTTGCGATGTGCATCCACACCGCAAAGAAGTAGAAGACCTCACAGGCCTGCCAGATCAGCAGGTCACGCCACCGGGGCCGGGCCAAGGCGGCCAGTGGCAGCAGCCACAACACGTACTGCGGCGAGTACACCTTGTTGACCAGCAAGAAGGACGCCACCACCAAGAACACCAGCTGAACGAGCCGTGGACGGCGTGGCGCCAGCAGTCCGAGCAGGCCGATCGCCACGCAGGCGGACCCGAAGACGATCCAGGTCGTGGTGTTGATCGTCGAGGGACTCGCGGCATGGCCGAGGTCGGACGCCACCAACCACAGCGACCCGAAGTCCGGACCGCGACCGGCGTTGAACTGCCAGAACCACAAGAACGCCTCCGGTGACCACAGGTACACCGGCAGGTCGATGACCAGCCAGGTCGCCAGCGCCGCCGCACAGGTCTTCACCCACGCGTCGAGTCGCCGCTCACGCAGGCACAGCACCAGCAACGGACCGAGGAAGAACAGCGGGTAGAGCTTCGTCGCAGCACCGAGGCCGATGAACACACCAGCGAGCACGGGTCTTCGCGTTGACCAGGCCCACAAGATGGCGGCGACGCAGCCGATGGCGAGGACGTCCCAGTTGATCATCGCGGAAAGTGCCAACACCGGCGCCGCCGCCACGAACATCGCGTCCCACGGTCGCCGCGGCTGCGCCCGCACCAGCAACGTCAACGCGATGAGCAGCACCAGGAAGAAGCCGACGGCGTTCACGCCCCAGAAAACCGCCGAGTCGTGCTGCACGTCCAGATCGTTGCCGACCGCCTCGTGCGGCACCCTCGACACGTCCGGTGACTTCCCGATCACATGGGTGACCACCGCGGCGAGCCCCATCCACGCGCCCGTGGCGACCGGGTACTCCACCGTCAGGCTGTTGGCGGCGTCGGTGCTGACGGGCCGCTTGGCGGGGGGCAGCTGATCTGTCGGCTGGTACGGCGAGATGCCCTCGGCCAGTCCGCGACCGACGTACAGGTAGCTGATGTCGGAGTAGCACAGGTGCGAGAACGTCAACGGGGACCCGGCGTCGGACCACTTTTCGACAACGCAAGGCGACTTCTGCACGATGCCAAGGCCGAACACCACGGTGGCGACGGCCAGCGTGATCCGCAGCGGCGTCCACCAGCTACGCCCCGTGGACGCCCGGCGTCCTAGCGGCCCCCCCACCGCACCGGACGACGCGCGGGCAACCGGATCGTCGAGAGTGGGCGCCACCACGCCGTCCGGCGTACGGATCCCTCCCCTGCCAACGCCCATCGGCTAACGGGGAGGGACTTGGGTCGGTCTCGGCTTCGCCTTACTCGTCGGCGTCGGCGGTGGAGTTGCCGGCCCGCTCGGCGTCGGCGGTGGAGTTGCCGGCCCGCTCGGCGTCGGCGTCGCTGACGGCGGCAGCGTCGGGGTCGGCGGTGGGGTCGGCGTCGGGGTTGGGGTCGGCGTTGGGGTTGGGGTCGGCGTTGGGGTTGGGGTCGGGGTCGGGGCCGGCGTCGGCGTCGGCGTCGGGGTCGGCGTCGGCGTCGGCGTGGGGGTCGGGCTCGGGGTCGGGGTCGGCGTTGGCCGAGTCGTCGGCGGAGCCGTGGTCGGGCGAGTGGTCGGCGAAGCCGTGGTCGGGCGAGTGGTCGGCGGAGCCGTGGTCGGCGGAGCCGTGGTCGGGCGAGTGGTCGGCGGAGCCGTGGTCGGGGCCACCGAGGTCGTCGCCGGCGCGAACGATGTCGTCGTCGGAGCTACCGAGGTCGTCGGCGGCGCGAACGATGTTGTCGTCGGCACGGCAGAGGTGACCGGAGCGAACGTCGTAGTAGGCGCCGCTGAGGTGGCCGGCGTGAACGTCGTCTCGCTGGCCGGCAGCTTGGCCGGCGGGGGGAAGTCCAGAACCGGCTCGCCCTCCAGCGCGGCCTTCATATAGGCCGTCCATGTCTGGGTAGGGTAACTGGCGCCGTAGAACGGCTCTAGGTAACCGTCGAGGGGGTCGTTGCCGTCACCGCGGACGTACATCACAGCGGTGGCCAACTGCGGCGTGTAGCCCACGAACCACGACGACGACACCCGCTCGCCACCCTTGAAATCAGCGGTCGCCGTCCCGGTCTTGCCGGCGGCCGGCCGACCGAGCGCCAGCGCGTTCTGACCGGTGCCTTCCTTGACGACCTGCTGCAACGCGAAGGTGACGTTGCTGGTGATCGCCGCGGTGAACGCCCGCTCAATTTCGTCGCGGTGTTCGTACCGCAGCCCGTTGGCATCGCTGACTTGCTGCAGCACATACCAGTCCGACTGCTCACCCTGGGCCGCGAACGTCGCGTACGCCTCGGCCATCTCGACCGTCGCCACAGTTCCGGTCCCCAGCGCCACGCCAGAGTTCGGCTTCAGACCCGGTGAGTTCGCCGGGATGCCGGCGTCCACAGCCGCATCGAGGATTTTTTCGGGCCCGTTGTCCATCTGAATCGTCAGGTCGATGTACGCCGTGTTGATCGACTCGGCGGTCGCCGTGAGCAGGGTGACGATGCCGTAGTCGAACCCGTCCGGGTACCCGCTGCTCTCCCCCTCGTTCGCCACCGTGCTGCCGTCGGGGAACCGGTACGGCGAGTTGCCGTCGAAGGTGTCGTTGAGCCGGATCCCGTCCTTGAGTGCAGCTGTCAGCGCGAACGGCTTGAACGACGAACCGGGCTGACCGCCCTCCAGCGCCCAGTTGAGCTGGCTCTGCTTGCCCTTGCCGAGATAGTTCTCACCGCCGATCATGGCGCGCAGTGCCCCCGTCCCGGGCTCGACTGACGCGACGGCGACATGGAGCTCCTTGAGACCGTCGGGGCGCACCTGCTTGACTGCCTGTCCGGCCGCCCGCATGTCATCCCAGTCGAGCGTTGTGATGACGCGCAGCCCACCGCCGTTGATGTCCTGCTCGCTGAACCCCTCCGCGCGAAGCCGGTCTTCGACGAGGTTCATCAGGTAGCCCTTCTGGCCGCCGTACTCGTCGACGTCGGGAACCTCGGGAAACTTCGGCAGCGTGCGGCCGAGCTTCGCCGCAGCTCGCTCGCTGAGGTCGCCCGCCGCCGCCATGCCGTTCAGCACGTAGCGGTACCGATCGAGGAGTGCCGGACGGTTGCGCTTGCTGACAGCTGGGTCAAGGGTGCCGGGAGAGTTCAGCACCGAGGCGAGCACGGCCCCCTGCTTGGTCGTGAGATCCTCCGCGTTGCTGTCGAAGTACGCCTGGGCGGCCGCCTGGATGCCGTAGGCACCGCGACCGTAGTAGATCGTGTTGAGGTAACCCTCGAGGATCTGGTCCTTGCTCAACGTGTTGTCGATCTTCACCGCAAGGAACGCCTCTTTGATCTTGCGCTCCCAGGTGCGCTCCTGGGAGAGGTACAAGACCTTGACGTACTGCTGGGTGATTGTCGAAGCGCCTTGTGTTTGGTCCGAGCGCAGGTTGCTCCACGCCGCCCGAACGATGCCCTTGGGGTCGACGCCGGCATCGGTGCGGAACGTCTGGTTCTCCGCAGAGATCACGGCGTTCTGCACATGCTCAGGCACCTGCTCCAGCGGGATGCTTTCGCGGTTCTGCAGCGCGAACCGACCCAGTTCGTGCTTGCCGTCGGCGTAGTAGACGATCGTCGTCTGGGCCTGGAAGTCCTTGTTGGGGTCGGGGATGTCGATCATCCGGTAGGTCACGTAGATGGCGATGACGCCGGCGAGGAGGCCGAAGAAACCCAAGACCAGCAGCCACTTCAGAACCCGCTTGACTCTTCCCCGCCGTCGCGAGGAGGTGGAGCGTGGCCGGCGCGCCGTCGTACCGGCCGCGCGACTGCCCGCCGCCGTGGAGCCAGGCGGAGCGGCGGACGAGCCAGGCCGGGGCGGCTGGTGCGTGCTCACAAGGAACTCTTTCGTGTCTTAGTCATCGTCTTCTACGGTGCGCCGGCGCCGGGGAGGTTTACGAGGTACGCCGTCGCCGACCACGTACGACTCCACGAGATGGTTCCAGCCGCAGCTTCGGCACACCTCGAGGACATAGATACGGATCTCACCGTGCTCGCGAGCCATCGTCTCGATCTCTGCCCGGGACTTGATCCGACCCGAGTACTGACCGAGCTCCTCACCGAACACGTACGACAGATGGGCGAGCTCGTTCCTGCGACAGACCGGGCAGGGTGAATCCGCCGGCTCACCGTGGTGCTTGGCCGCCCGCAACGTGTACGGGTCCGCATCGCAGACGTCGTCTCGAGACGTAGCCCCGCCGTTGTGCAAGGTCGCCAACACAGCTCGCCGTTGGAGCGAGTAGTTGATGACGGACCGTTGGGACCACATGGTGCCTTCGAGGGTACGTGCTAGGGGCGAATCGCTTCCAACCGTGCGGACGGCACGCCGACTGCCTGCGCTGGCTGGTTTGGGTTGGCGACCGGAGGGTCAATCGACGTACTCACTGTAGCCGTCGAGATGCGACGATATATCGCTATGATAGGTCCACCCGATGGGTTCGGGTGATATGGTCCCCTGATACGTCGAAAGGGAGCGTGTTCTTCATGGCGAAGCGAGGTGACGCACTCGAGCTGGCAGTCCTCGGACTTCTGCACGAGTCACCGATGCACGGCTATGAGCTGCGCAAGCAGGTGACCGCGCTACTCGGTTGGGGACGGGTGCTGTCGTACGGCTCGTTGTACCCCTGCCTGAAGCAACTGGTGCGCGAGGGCCTCATCGTCGAAGACCTGCAAGGTCCGGAGACGAGTGGGGCACGTTCGAGCCGTCGCGGCAAGATCGTCTACAAGCTCACCGCCGAGGGCAAGGAGCGGTTCGCCGCGCTTGTCTCGGCGGCCGGGCCGAGCGCCTGGGAGGACGACAGCTTCGGTGTGCACTTTGCGTTCTTCAGCGCGACCACGGCCGAGACCCGTATCCGCATCCTCGAAGGCCGGCGCAGCCGGCTCGAGGAGCGGCTTGACCGGGTGCGTACGTCGCTGGCCCGCTCCCGGTCGCGCTTGGACCGTTACACCTTGGAGCTGCAGCGCCACGGCCTTGACTCCGTCGAGCGTGAGGTTCGCTGGCTCAGCGACCTGATCGCCAGCGAGCGGGTCTCTCCAGATGCTGACAAGCGCCCGATCGACGTACCAGCCAACACCACCAGTGCCGACGAGTCGTCGGCTGAGACCAAGCCGGGAATGAGGAAAGCCGAATGAGTTCGGTCCGTGTAGCCATCGTGGGCGTCGGCAACTGTGCGACGTCGTTAGTGCAGGGCGTCCACTACTACCGCGACGCCGACCCGTCGGCGGTCGTCCCGGGTCTCATGCACGTGCAGTTCGGCGACTACCACGTCAACGACGTCGAGTTCGTCGCGGCGTTTGACGTCGACGCGAAGAAGGTCGGTTTCGATCTCGCCGACGCGACGACCGCCAGCGAGAACAACACGATCAAGATCGCCGACGTACCCCCCACCGGCGTGACGGTGCAACGCGGCCACACCCTCGACGGTCTGGGCAAGTACTACCTGGAGACGATCGAGGAAAGCGACGCTGAGCCGGTCGACGTCGTCCAGGCTCTGAAAGACACCCGCGCCGACGTTCTGGTGTCCTACCTGCCCGTCGGCTCCGAAGATGCAGACAAGTTCTACGCGCAGTGCGCGATCGACGCGAAAGTCGCGTTCGTCAACGCGCTGCCGGTGTTCATCGCCTCCGACCCGGAGTGGGCGGCGAAGTTCGAGGCGGCCGGTGTGCCGATCATCGGCGACGACATCAAGTCACAGATCGGCGCCACGATCACCCACCGAGTCCTGGCGAAGCTGTTCGAGGACCGCGGCGTGGTGCTAGACCGCACCTTCCAGCTGAACGTCGGCGGCAACATGGACTTCAAGAACATGCTCGAACGTGACCGGCTCGAGTCGAAGAAGGTCTCCAAGACGCAAGCCGTGACGTCCAACATCGACCACGACCTTGGCGCGAAGAACGTCCACATCGGACCATCCGATTACGTCGCCTGGCTGGACGACCGCAAATGGGCCTACGTGCGGCTGGAGGGACGCGCGTTCGGGAACGTGCCGCTGAACATGGAGTACAAGCTCGAGGTGTGGGACTCGCCCAACTCGGCCGGCATCATCATCGACGCGATTCGGGCGGCGAAGATCGCCAAGGACCGCGGCATCGGTGGTCCGCTGCTGGCGGCGTCGTCGTACCTGATGAAGTCGCCGCCGGTGCAGCGACCCGACGACGAGGGTCGCTCGTCGGTCGAGGCCTTCATCCGGGGCGACGTCGAGCGCTGAGGCAGCCGCGGTCCTCCGCCCCGGCGTACTTCTTCCGACACGCGACGGACAACGGCACCCCCATCCGCCTCGCGGCGTACTTCTTCCGACACGCGACGGACAACGGCACCTGCCGGCTCAGCCGACGTACGACGAGGCGACCAACAGGTTAGTCGGCGTGTGACGGGCTCCGGCTGACCAGGCCAACCTGGTTGCCCTCGCTGTCGGTGACGAAAGCCATCCATTCATCGGTCCCTGCCGGGCCCAGAGTGTCGTCTTCGTGCTGGAAGATCACGTGCGGCTCGGTGCTGATCTCGACACCCCTGCCTCTCAGCTCCTCGATATGGGCGCGTACGTCGTCGACCTCGAAGTAGAGCAGCGCTGACGGCACTGCCCGATCGAGCAACAGCCGCGTGGAGCCGATGCGAAAGAACGCCAGCCCGGGCGGGTCGAACTCCGCCACCGGTTCCGCGCCGAGCAGATCGGCATAGAAGCCCGACGCTCGCTCGAGGTCGGTGACGCGTTGGGCAACTTGTAGCAGTTCCATGTCTTGCCTCTCATAGCATCCCTATCGGTTTGTAGGGATGCTATACATACGCCATGGCGGGAAGCAAGCGCGATCCAGCGGAGACCGCCCGACTGCTGAACTCGGGCGCCATCCACGTGCTGCGCGGACTGCGTTTCGTGGACCGCCAGTCCGGGCTGACCCCCGCCCGGCTCAGTGCCTTGTCGGCGCTGGTGTTCGGAGGACCGTGCACATTGGGCCGGCTCGCCGACCTCGAGGACGTTGCAGGTCCGACGATGACCCGCATCGTCGACGGTCTCTGCCAGCAAGGCCTTGCCGAACGAGCGCGCCACCCGCACAGCGGGCGAGCTGTGCTGATCTCCGCGACAGCCGCCGGGACAGAGCTGATGCGGGTCGCCGCCGACCGGCGCGTCGACGCCCTCGTCAAGGCCATCGCTGCCCTGGACAGCTCGGAACGGGCCGCACTGCACACCGCGGCGCCCGCGCTGCCGCGGCTGGCGGCGGAGTTGCGGCGCTCAGCGTGCGAGCTCTCGAGCACGACAGAATGAGCGGTCTGGTCGACCGGCTACGCGCCAGCGGCTGCGTCTTCGCCGAGAAAGAACTGGCGCTGATCAGGCGCCGGTTCCCGACGTACGCTCAGCGATGGGCAGCCGTCGAACGCCGCTGCGCAGGCGCGCCGCTGGAGCTTGTCGTCGGCGAGGCGGAGTTCGCCGGAGTGTGCGTCACCGTCGCACGAGGGGTGTTCATCCCGCGCCCGCGGGCAGCGCTTCTGGTCGCCTTGGCTGACCAGATAACCGCGCCGACGTCGGCGTCGACATCGATGGTGGCCCTCGACCTTGGCTGCGGCACCGGTGCGATCGCGGCCGCGCTCAAGGTCCGACATCCGCAGTGGCAGGTGCACGCCTGCGACATCGACCCGGATGCTTTGCGATGCGCCAGGAGCAACGGCGCTCGGTTCGGCTTCGCTGTGCACCGCAGCGACTGGTTGGAGGAACTCCCCACCTCTCTCACCGGTCAACTCGACCTGATCCTCGCCCACCTCCCCTACGTTCCCACTGGCAATGTGCCGCTGCTGCCGCGCGACTACCGAGCGGTCGAGCCCGCGTCCACTGTCGACGGAGGTCCAGACGGGCTGGACCCATGGCGACAGGTCGCGCGCGACTGCGCGCGCTGGCTCAGCCCGACAGGAGTCCTGTTGACGCAGGTGACCGGTTCCCAAGCGGCGGCCGCGTTGGCGGTCGGCGAAGGGGCTGGACTCGCTGCTCGAGCGGTCGAGTACGACGACACCGTCGCCATCGCCGTGACCGCATAGCTGGCGGGGCGAAGTACTGTCTGCGGCATGGCGACACATTGGACGCTCGGCTGCGACGCTGCTGACCCGCAGACGATTGCTGCGTTCTGGGCGATCGCGCTCGGCTATGTAAGCGAGCCGGGGTACGACGACCCGGACGGCGCTTCCATCATCGACCCCGACGGCGTGGGGCCAGCGATCAGCTGGCTCAGGGTGCCGGAGGGCAAGACAGCCAAGAACAGGATGCACATCGACATCCGGGTGGCAGGCGAGCCGCCATGGGACATGGCCGAGCGGGAGCGACTCATCCGTGCGAAAGCAGCCGAGCTGGTCATTGCCGGAGCTGCGACTGTCCGCGAGGACTCCTACGGCGGCGAGCACCTTGGTCATATCGTGATGCTCGACCCAGAAGGCAACGAGTTCTGCGTCGCGTAGCGGGTGCACCTCACGGCGGCGAGCTTTGCGCCTCCGGCCGGGTGAGACAGGCGCGCTGAGGAACCCCCGCTCACTCGAACCGACCACCGCCGGCAGGGAGACAGCCGAGCGCTGTGCCACCGGGTCGGGCACAATTGCCACGTCATGCGAGCCGTCGGCGATCTGCGCTGCCTGCTGACCGACGCGCGGTTTCGTCGACTGTTCGCCGTTCGCGTCACCAGCCAGTGCGCCGACGGGATCTTTCAAGCGGCGCTCGCGTCGTACATCTTGTTCTCCCCGGAGCGGCAGCCCGACGCGGGCGGCATCGCCGCCGCCCTGGCAGCCGTCTTGTTGCCGTTCAGCCTGCTCGGCCCGTTCGCCGGCGTGTTCCTCGACAGATGGAGCCGTCGCCAGGTGCTGCTCGGGTGCAACCTAGTGCGGGTCTTTCCGGTGCTGGCCGCCGCGGCGGTCATCGCCGTCGACAGCGACGGCGTCGCTCTCTTTGCCCTGGTGGTAATCGCGTTCAGCATCAACCGGTTCTTCCTCGCCGGTCTCTCCGCTGCACTGCCGCATGTCGTCGACCGCGACAAGCTGGTGATGGCCAACTCGGTTACGCCGACCAGCGGCACCATCGCCTTCATCGTCGGGCTGGCGCTGGCGACCGGCGCGCGCAAGGTCTTGTCAGGCACATCGCTCAACGCTGACGTGGCGATTGTGATGCTGGCCGCTGCGTCGTACCTGCTCGCCGCGCTGCTCACAACTCGGGTCCCGCGAAACCAACTCGGCCCGGACGCGCTTGCCGGGCAACCGTCAGTTCGGCATGCGCTCACCGTGGTCACCCAGGGCCTGTTGGCCGGCCTGCAGCACCTGCGGCGCCAGCCAGTGGCCGCGTCGGCACTGGCGGTCATCGCTGCCCACCGCTTCTTCTACGGTCTGTCGACGGTGGCGACGATCCTGCTCTACCGCAACTACTTCAACGACTCCTCCCACACCGGGGCCGGCCTCGCGGGACTGTCCCTCGCCGTACTGGTCTCTGGTCTCGGTTTCCTCACCGCCGCTGTGGTCACCCCCGTCGCCACCGAACGGATGTCCCCGCAGGCGTGGATCGTGATGCTGCTGGCCGGCGCGGCCATCGCCGAAGCCTTCCCCGGCGGCCTCTACACCGAGCCGTCGCTACTGGTCGCGGCGTTCTTCCTTGGCGTCTCGGCGCAAGGGGTGAAGATCTGCGTCGACACCCTGGTACAGACGTTCGTCGACGACGCCTACCGCGGCCGGGTGTTCTCGTTGTACGACGTCGTCTTCAACGTGGTCTTCGTGGCGGCGGCCGCGGTGGGCGCACTCATCATCCCCGCCACCGGCAAGTCCTACGTCGTGCTGTCGATCATCGCCGTCGGATACGCGGTCACCGCGGTGCTGTACTGGCGAACCCAAGCCAGGGCGCAAGCCGAGCCAGTCACCTATGGCGACGAGGCCCGAGCCGACCACCACGCCAGCAGCTCCTCCCGCGCCTTATCCTCCCCGAGCGGACCCTCGTCCATTCGACGCTCGAGCAGGAACCGGTACGCCGCACCGACCTCAGGCCCAGGAGACAGGCCCAAGGTGGCCATGATCTGCTGACCGTTGAGGTCCGGTCGGATGGCGGCCAGCTCCTCCTCCGCGGCAAGGGCGTCGATCCGCTTCTCCAGGTCGTCATAGCTACGCCGCAGCCGCTCGGCCTTGCGGGCGTTGCGGGTCGTGCAGTCGGCCCGGGTCAGCACGTGCAGCCGATTCAGCAGCTGGCCCGCGTCGCGCACATACCGACGTACCGCCGCGTCGGTCCACTCCCCGGACCCATAGCCGTGGAACCGCAGGTGCAGCTCGACCAACCGGGCGACGGCTGCTGTCTCGTCCTTGGAGAACCGCAACGCCGCCATCCGCTTCTTCACCATCTTCGCCCCCACCACGTCGTGGTGGTGGAAGGTCACCGTCCCGTCGGGGGCGAACCGCCGAGTACGCGGCTTGCCGATGTCGTGCAGCAACGCGGCGAACCGGGTGACGAAATCGGGGCCGCCGTCGGGAAGGCGGGCCTCCAACGCCACCGCCTGGTCGAGCACCGTCAACGAGTGCTCGTACACGTCCTTGTGCCGGTGGTGCTCGTCTCGCTCCAGGCGGAGCGCCGGGAGCTCCGGCAGCACCTGATCAGCCAGCCCCGTCTCCACGAACAGCATCAGCCCGAGCCGGGGATGCGGCGCCTGCACCAGCTTGACCAGCTCATCACGCACCCGCTCGGCCGACACGATGTCGATGCGCGGAGCCAGCTCACGCATCGCCAGGACCACCTCCGGCGCCACGGCGAACCGCAGCTGGGCCAGGAACCGGGCAGCTCTCATCATCCGCAGCGGGTCGTCGGAGAACGACGCCGCTGCCGAGCCTGGGGTCCGAAGGACTCCCTCCGTCAGGTCTTCCAGGCCACCGAACGGGTCGACGAACTCTTGCGACGGCAGCCTCAGCGCCATGGCGTTGACGGCGAAGTCCCGTCTGGCGAGGTCGCCGCGCAGGCTGTCGCCGAACGTCACCCCCGGCTTGCGCGAGGTCGGGTCGTAGGCCTCCGATCGGTACGTCGTGATCTCGAGCCGCCAGCCACCGACCCGGGCACCGATGGTCCCGAAGTCCCGACCGACGTCCCATTGCGCGTCGGCCCATCCGGACAGGCACCGCTCGATGTCGTCGGGGCGCGCCGAGGTGGTGAAGTCCAGGTCGGTCCCGAGCCGGTCCAGCAGCGCGTCTCGCACCGATCCCCCGACCAGCGCGATCTCGTGCCCGGCCCGATCGAACCGCTCCCCGACCTGCCCGATGACTGGAGCGTCCTGCACCAGGCGGCGTACGGCGGTGCGCTGCGCGGCACTCAACGGCCGCTGCTGTTTCGACACGATGCACCACTGTATGAGGCCAGCCGGGCCTGCGGCGCCAGCGGCTAGCATTTGCCGCATGCCCCGGTGGTCGACTCTAGCTTGGCGTGGACGGTGTTGGTGAGAGCCGCCGCCCGCTGGCTCTGTTGCAGCATCGTGGCCTTGACCGTCCCCTGCTGGGTGGTCGGCCCGACCGTTGCCAGCGGTATTGACCACCTCGCACCGACCACTGACCCGCGGGCCGAAACTGAGCTGGAGCGGGAGACCGGCCTGACAGTCACCATCGACGACCTGCGACCCGCGGCGCTCACACCCGGCGACGAGCTCACGGTGTCGGGAACCGTGAGCAACGACGGCAGAACACATTGGCTGGACGCCCAGGTCTACCTCGACGTCGGTGCCGAAGCGGCCACCACGCGCTCGACGCTGACGGGCTTCGCCGAAAGCGACATGGTCTTCGGCACCCGCATCGTCGAAATCGGCCTGTTCGACGAGATCGGGCCGGTAGGACCCGGACGTTCCACGCCGTACAGCGTGACGGTGCCTTTCGATCGGCTACCGATCAGCGGCCTTCCCGGGGTCTACCACGTCGGGGTGAGCGTCCTCGCGCAGAACGAAGACGGGCGGGACTTCAACGCCGATGCCCGCGTCGACACCGTTCTTCCGCTGCTGCCGCGCGACGACTCCACGTTCCACCCGACAAAGGTGGTCACGCTGATCCCGTTGACCGCCCCCGTGCTGCGTCAACGCGACGGTGACTTCCTTGACGACAACCTCGTGGGGACGCTGACAACCGGCGGGCGGCTGCACAATGTGCTGACCTTCGCCGCGGAAGCACCCCCACGGAGCCTGCACCTCGTCATCGATCCGGCGCTGCACCACGCGATCCGCGCCATGGCGAGGGGGTACGTCGTCCAGACGGCGGCCGAAGCCGCCCAGGGAGACCCGGGCCGGGCGGGCAGCGGGCAGCAGGAGGCGGCCGACTGGCTCGCGGAGCTCGAGGAGATCGCTGCTGACCAGCGTCTGTCGCTGCTGCCGTGGGGAGCCCCCGACGCCAGCGGGCTGGCTAGGGCCGGGATGCCGGGGGTGGTCGAGGCGGCCGTCCTGGCGAGCCGAAGCTACGCCACCCGGCACGACCTCAACGAAGCGCTGATCGGCTGGCAGACCAACGGCGCCTCAACCAGACGCGGGCTGTCGGTCACCCGCAGCGCAGGCACGTCGGTGCAGGTGGTGGCCGAGGACAGCCTGACCCGGCTGGTGGAGCAGGACAGCTACCCACCGGCGGTGGTCAGCCTGCCAACCCAGTCCGGACCGCTTACCGCGCTGGTCGTCCGCGGCGACATCGCGGGCGAGCCGTTGAGAGCAAACACCCCCGCCATCCAGTTCCGGCAGTACCTCTTGGCCGAGGCCACGGTGCGGTCGCTGATCGACGACCCAGAAGCGCGCCACGCGGTCTTCGCCGTGCCGTTCCAATGGGACCCGGGTCTGGTGGCGGGCGACGTCGACATCGAGCAGGCCTACACCTACCCAGCCGTCGAGCCGCGGACCGGCGACGCGGTCGCGGGCAAGGCGCCCACGCCGTACGTCGGGCAAGTCGAGGCCACCGACAGCGCTCCGCCGCTGCCCACCAGTGTGCTGAGCGCGATCGCGAGCCTGCGCAACAACGGTCGCATCTTCACCGGCATGCTCAGCGACAACGAGCGGGCTGTGGATGACCTCAACGAACAGCTCGGTCTCGCCGGCTCGTCGGCCTGGCGGTGGCGGCCAGTTGCCGGTGAGGCAATGATCCGCCAGCACTCTACGCGGCTCGCCAAGCAGATCGCGAAGGTCACCGTCACGGGGCCGACATTCGTCGCGCTGTCGAGCAAACGCGGGCCGTTCCCGCTCACGGTGACCAACGGCTTGAAGGTGCCGATCACGGTTCGCCTCGACGTCGAACCACAGAACCCCGCGCTGCGGATCGACCCGATCGACGCGGTGGAACTGGAAGCCGGTCAGCGTCGCGACGTCCAGGTGACCAGCCGCACGGACGGGTCGGGGCTGACCGAGGTGCGGGTCCGGCTCGCCACCCCCGATGACCGTCGGTTCGGAGCGCCCTGGAACTTCAAGGTCCGCACCACCCAGTTCGGGCTGGTCATCTGGATAGCCATGGGCCTGGGTGCGGCCGTCCTGTTCGGGGCAGCCGCCATCCGCATCCACTCCCGCATCCGCGGATCGAGAGCCAGCGCCCGCAGCGAGTCCGCCGCTTCATGAGCCGGGCCGGCGCGCCGACATCGGCGAGCGTGCTGTCGTCGAGCGGGCTGATGGCGGCCGGCACACTGGTCTCGCGCCTGACCGGGTTCCTCCGCGCCGGGCTGCTCGCCGCCGCGATCGGAGTGTCGCTGCAGGCCGAGGTGTTCAACGTCGCCAACACCATCCCCAACAGCCTTTACATCTTGGTGGCCGGCGGCGTCTTCAACACCGTGCTGGTCCCTCAGCTGGTCCGGGCGATCAAGAACGACCCAGACGGCGGTGACGCGTACGCCAACCGCATCGTCACCCTCGGGGCGCTCGTCCTCGCCGGAGTCACCGCGGTGCTCGTGCTGGCCGCGCCGCTGATCTTGCGGGTGATGGTCGACGCCAGCTTCTTCACCGACCCCGACCTCGCGCCGCAGCGGGAGTCGATGATCGACTTCGCCCGCTGGTGCCTTCCGCAGATCTTCTTCTACGGGATGTTCGTCCTGATCGGGCAGATTCTCAACGCCCGCGGTCGCTTCGGCCCGATGATGTGGGCACCGATCGCCAACAACCTGGTGGCGATCGCGGTGATCGTCACGTACCTGGTCGCGTACGCCGACGAGCCCGCCGCCGGCGGCTACACCACCACCCAAGAGGTTCTGCTCGGGCTCGGCAGCACCGTCGGCATCGTCGTACAGGCGCTGATCTTGGTCCCCTACCTGAAGGCGACAGGTTTCACGATCAGGCCACGCTTCGACTTCGCCGGCACCGGCCTCGGGCACACCCTGCGGCTCGGCATGTGGACGGTGGGCTTCGTGATCGTCAACCAGCTGGCGTTCTACGTCATGCTGCACCGGGCCACCGCAGGCGCCGCCGACGCGTCGGTTGCGAGCGGCTTCACCGTCTACTCCTACGCGTTCCTTCTCACCCAGGTGCCGCACTCGATCGTCACGGTCTCGCTGGCGACCGCGACCATGCCGCACCTCTCCCGGCTCGCGGCCGACGGGCTGCTGCCTGAGGTGGCGACGGAACTGTCCCGCACGCTGCGTCTGGTCCTCGCCGTGATCGTGCCCTTCGGCGTCGCTCTGCTGGTGCTCGGCCCCGCGCTGGCCACCGTGATGTTCAGCTGGGGCCAGGCCGCCGGAGACACCGGGTCGCTTGGTCTCACCGTGATGGCCTTCGCCGCCGGCCTGGTCATGTTCAGCGTGCACTACATCGTCCTGCGCGGTTACTACGCGCTCGAAGACACCCGCACGCCGTTCTTCATCCAGTGCGTGATCGCTGCGGTCAACATCGTCCTTGCGATCGGTTTGACGCTGGCCGTGGAGCCGCGACTGGTGGCTCCGGTCCTGGCCTTGGCGTACGGCGCCTCTTACGCCGTTGGCGCGGTGCTGTCGCTCGGGGTGCTCGCCCGTCGGCTGGGGGGGCTGCGCTCCGCCGGGCTCGCCCGGTTCGTCGTTCGCGTCGCCGTTGCGGCTGTGCCGGCCGCCGCCGCAGCCTGGTTGGCGGTGGCAGGTCTGCAGGCGGTCGGGCTCGAGGTGGGGAGCAAGCTCGACTCGCTGGCGCTGCTTGTCGCCGGTGGTCTGGTCGGGCTCAGCGGGTACATCATCTTGGCGCGAGCCCTCCGGATCGGCGAGATCAGCCAGATCGTCCACCTGGTGATCTCGCGGGGAAGACGCACCTGACCTGCGGCAACCGCCTCCCCTCAGCGCCTACCATGAAGATGCGAACCGGCGCAGACCGGTCACTCCACATCAGTGAGACGGGGAGGCGTCGTGAGCGCGCGCTTGGTCGAGCCGGGCACCGTCCTCGCCGACCGTTACGTCATCGAGGACATGCTCCACGCGGAGGGTCCGTCGGACTCCTGGCGGGCCCACGACCAGGTCCTTGCCCGCTCCGTCGTGCTGCAGGTGCTGCCGTCGTCATCGCCGTACGCCGACCGCCTGCTGAGCGCCGCCAAGCACGCCGCCCGGGTGGCTGACCCTCGCATCCTGCAGGTGCTGGACGCGGTGGACGACGGCGAACTCTCCTACGTCGTACGAGAGTGGACCGCCGGACAGTCCCTCGAGGTCATCCTCGGCGAAGGCCCCCTGCCAGCACAGCGGGCCGCCTGGTTGGTGCGCGAGATCGCCGGCGCCATGACGCGCGCTCACGCCGTGGGGGTCACCCATCGCCGGCTGGCGCCTGACACGGTCATCGTTACCGACTTCCGCGGGGTGAAGATCGTCGGGCTCGGCATTCTGGCCGCCCTGCAGGACGACCTGGTCGTCGAGGACGCTGAGTTGGCCGACACCACCGCTCTGGGCCAGCTGCTCTACGCCTGCCTGACCACCAGATGGCCGGGCGGCGGCTGCCCGGCCTTGCCGACAGCGCCCGTCGAGCACGGGCAGCTGCTGCGGCCACGGCAGGTGCGGGCGGGGGTGCCCCGTACGCTCGACGAGATCTGCGACCGGATCCTGTGCCGACCCCCCCGGTACGGTCCGCCGATCACCTCGGCCGCCGAGGTCAAGGACCACCTCACCCACGTCCTGGCCCACGACAGCGCGTCCGCTGCCGGCGAGACGACGCTGACGTCGCCCGGCCAGCAGCCGAGCTGGCCGGTGGTAGCTCCGCCGCCTGCGCTGCTTCCCCGCGACGCTGCTGACCCACCTCCGGGGGAGCCGGCTTCGCCGGCGCCCCGCAGCGCGCCGGAGCGGCGCTCATCGTTTCGTTCGACGCTGGTTTGGGTCGCGGTGGCGGTACTGGTGCTTGGGATATCGCTGCTTGGCTACCTGGTCGCCCAGCAGGGCGGCGGCGCCAGTGGAGCCCAGGACGGCCCGACCACGCCGACCTCGCCAAGCGCAACAGAGCGGACCACCCCTCCGCTCCCGCCACCGCAGCCCGTCCAGATCGACTCGGCTCGGTCGTTCGACCCATATCCGGGCTCCGGCGACGAGCACCCTGAGCTGGTGCCGCTCGCCTACGACGGCGACCGCTCAACTGTCTGGGAGACCCTTACCTACGAAGGCGACCCGGCGCTGGGCGGGTTGAAGGACGGCGTCGGCCTGTTGTTCGACCTCGGCTCGGTGCAGCAGGTGCGGTCGGTAACGGTTGCACTGCAAGGCGAGGGCACCACCGTGGAGCTGCGTGCAGCCCCAGCGGAGGCGACCGTCGCACCTGCTGACTCGGCGCAGGACTACAAGCTGCTCGGTACGGTCGTCAGGGCCGGTACCAGCGCTCCCTTCCGGCTCCAACAGCCAACGTCGACGCGCTACCTGCTGGTCTGGCTGACGTCGCTTCCAGTCGAGGTCGAAGGGTTTTATCGGGGCCGGGTGGCCGAGGTGAAGGTCTACGAGTGATGCCCGGAGCCGACCGCGACGACGCCGCGCTGCTCCGCGCTCACATCGACGGGGACACCGGCGCCTTCGCCGAGCTCGTCCGTCGGCACCGCGACCGGCTGTGGGCGGTGGCGCTCAGGACCACCGGCGACCCGGAGGAAGCTGCCGACGCGGTCCAGGAGGCGCTGCTGTCGGCGTTTCGTCGCGCCGGCAGCTTCCGCGGCGACGCCCAGGTGACCACCTGGTTGCACCGGATCGTGGTGAACGCCTGCCTGGACGGCATGCGCCGCCGCAGGTCCAAGCCCACCGACCCGTTGCCTGAGGAGCAGGACCGGGACAAGGCGTTGGCCGACCCAGGCTCGGCCGCAGATGCACAGGACGTGAGCGATCGGCGTACCGACGTCCTCGCCGCCTTGCGACAACTCAGCGATGAGCAGCGGGCCGCCCTGGTGCTGGTCGACATGGAGGGCTATACCGTCGATGAGGCGGCTGCTCTGCTCAACTGCGCTCCGGGCACGGTGAAGAGTCGCTGCTCTCGGGGCCGCGCCCGGTTGGCCCCCCTGCTGACGTCGTACCGGCGGAACCAACCCAGCGCCGGCAACGTCCAATCGGCAACAGTTGGCGGTCAGGCCGCCCCGCCGTCCACGCCCTTGCCTCCGCCGCCGCCGCCGCAAGAAGGAACACCGTTGTGACCGCCGACCACCCCACGATCGACACGATCGCGGACTATCACGCCGGGCTGCTCCAACCCCCGCACCATGAGTCGGTGGCGGCGCACCTGTCGCGTTGTGCCGACTGCACCGCCGCCTTGGACGCAGTCGGGGAGGTGTCGACGGTCCTGGCCGAGGCCGGCGGCGGCGTGGTGTCCATGCCCGACGACGTCGCCCACAGGCTCGACGAGGCGCTGCGGCGGGCCGCCGGCGAGCGGGCTGACGCTGACCGGTCCGGCGCCGTGGTGCCCCTCGAGCGGCCGGCAGCGGCTGGCGCGCCGTCAGGCGGACGCCGGCGCAGCTGGCCACTCCTCGCCGCCGCAGCGGCCGTTCTGGTTGTGGTGGGGACTGCGGTGGTCGGTGACCTCGACCTTTCTCCCGGCCCTTCGGCGGACTCCTCGGTGGCCGGGCGGGCGGCCCCGGAGGACGCCTCTGTCGACGCCGCTGTGGATGGGGAAGATGAGCAACCCGGCGCCGCCAGCGAGTCCGCAGGCGGCCAGCTCGAGAGCGAGCCGCCGGTGCCGAAACAGCGTCGGCTCGCCGCGCTTTCGGCGGCGAGTCTTCCCCAGTACGCCGAAAGCCTCACCGGACCGGAACAGTCGAGCGGAAGCCTCGCCCCCGCATCCGAAGGTTGCGCCGAGGTGCCGGCGCCAGCTGATGACGTCGTCTCGGTGGCCCGGTGGCAGGGCTCACCGGCCGTCGTCGTGGTCGATCCTCAGGCAAGGACGGCTACGGTGTTTGACTGCGAAACCGCCTCGGAGGTGCTGTTCCGCACCGGCTACTGAGCGGGGAATGATTGCGCTCTAGGATCGGTTGACGTCAGAGCACGCCAGTTCGGCGACAAGCGCGTTCATCACCAGCAGGAATCGAGGCCCGAGGGAATGTCTGACGACGTTCAAGACGTCATCATCATCGGCTCGGGACCGGCTGGCTACACCGCTGCCATCTACGCTGCCCGCGCCAACCTGGCTCCGTTGGTCTTCGAGGGGTCGGTCACCGCCGGTGGAGCGCTGATGACCACCACCGACGTCGAGAACTACCCGGGTTTTCCCGACGGCATCATGGGGCCCGCCTTGATGGACGACTTCCGCAAGCAGGCAGAGAAGTTCGGCGCCGAGCTCGTGCCCGACGACATCACCGACGTCCACCTGACGGGCGACATCAAGATCGCCACCGACTCCGCCGGAAACTCCCACCTCGCGAGGTCGGTGATCCTCGCAATGGGCTCGGGCTACCGCAAGCTCGGAATCACGGGCGAGGACCGGCTGTCAGGACACGGCGTCAGCTGGTGCGCCACCTGCGACGGGTTCTTCTTCCGCGACCAGCACATCGCGGTGATCGGCGGCGGTGACTCAGCGGTCGAGGAGGCGACCTTCCTCACCCGATTCGCCGACAAGGTCACGCTCGTGCACCGCCGCGACACCTTGCGGGCGAGCAAGATCATGGCCAACCGAGCGATGACCAACCCAAAGATCGAGTTCGCGTGGAACAGCGCGGTCAACGAGATCATCGGCGATGAGCGGCTCGAGGGAATCGTCCTCGAAGACTCCAAAACCGGAGAGACCCGCCGACTCGATGTCACTGGCCTGTTCATCGCGATCGGCCACGACCCGCGCTCCGCGATGGTACGCGGGCAGGTCGACCTCGACGACGAGGGCTACGTGCAGGTGCAAGGCCGCAGTACTCTCACCAACCTCCCGGGCGTCTTTGCCGCCGGCGACCTCGTCGACCACACCTACCGGCAGGCGGTGACGGCTGCCGGCTCCGGCTGCGCTGCCGCCCTCGACGCCGAACGCTTCCTCACCGCACTGTCCGACGCATGAGCTAGCGTCGGCAACCGTCCCTCCCCTACCCCAAGCCAGGAGCACTCCCGATGAGCAACCTTCCCGCCGTCACCGACAGCGACTTCAAGACAACCGTCTTGGAGTCCGACAAGCCGGTACTTGTAGACTTTTGGGCTGAGTGGTGTGGGCCGTGCCGTCAGGTCGCCCCGATTCTCGAGGAGATCGCGCGCGAGCACGGCGACAAGATGTCGTTCGTGAAGATGAACGTCGACGAGAACCCCGTCACCCCGGCGGGCTACCGCGTCACGGGCATCCCTGCCCTCAACGTCTACAAGGGCGGCGAGCTGGTCAAGTCGATCGTCGGTGCCCAGCCCAAGGCGGCGCTGCTCAACCAGCTGTCGGACTACATCGGCACCTGACGAGGTAACAGAGCCGTCACTCCCCGGTGGGCTCGGTGCGGGGAAACGCCTGCACCGGGCTCCCGCTCTTGTCCGGGCGGATGGCGCCGAGCCAGCGTTCGAGCGCGACCTCCATGTCGGTGCGCCACGACACGACGCTGCGGAGGTCAAGACGTAACCGGGGGTACCTCGGATGAGGGTGCACCGTCTTGAAGCCGACGGCTGTCAAGAAGTCCACCGGAAGTAGGCATTCCAGCTGCCGCCCCTGGAGATCTCCGAACGCCTCGACGGCCCGCACGCCCCGTCGACCCATCAGGTCCTTCACCACCGCTTGCATCACGATCCGGCCAAGTCCTGCAGCCGTGAACTCCGGCGCCACCCAGGCGGTCATCAGCAAGACAGCGTCCTGGCTCACGTCGCTGGCTCCGAGCTTTGCGGCGCCGGCGACATACTGCGCCGGGGCGTACGTCGCGAACCCCGCCCTGCACCCATCGACGTACAGAATCCGCCCACAGCTTCCCCACTCGAGCAGCACCGCCGACAGCCAGTCACACTTGGCCGGCGCGTCCGCGACCCGCTGACCCGTCTCCCAGAAGGCGCAGTCCCGGCACGGCGCCGGCAGGTCGGAAACGTTGTCGAGCGTGAGCGGCACCAAACGACGACCCATGACCGGCGCTCAGTTCCGCGTCTCAGCTGACGAGTCGACGTCGGCGGCCGGGTGCGCTGCTTCGTTGTTCAGCGCTGACCGTGGGCGGGTCACCGCAGACCTCGGCGCAGATGCGGGTGCCACATACGGCATGGTAGTAGCCACCGCCTCACTCCGAGCGAGATGCCTGCGATGCCTGAGCCCCTGCCCGCCGTCGGGTTGCAACCGCAGGGAGTTCCGGCGGCTCGGCAGACCCGGCTCGACTCGTTCGTGCAGAGGTACGCCGAGCGGACCGCACATCTGCAGGCGTCGGAGATCCGGGCGCTGTTCGCGGTCGCGAGCCGTCCGGAGGTCGTCTCGCTGGCCGGCGGGATGCCGAACATCTCCGGGCTGCCCCTCGACGCCGTCGGCGAGGCGCTGGCCGAGCTGACCCGTGAGCGAGGCACGGTTGCGCTCCAGTACGGCTCTGCCCAAGGTGACCCCGATCTGCGCCGGCAGGTTTGCGAGATCATGAGTCTGGAGGGGATCTCCGCATCACCTGACAACGTCGTCATCACCGTCGGCAGCCAGCAAGCGCTGGACCTGGTGACCCGAGTCTTTTGCGACCCCGGTGACGTCGTGGTGTGCGAGGCGCCCAGCTATGTCGGCGCTTTGGGGGTCTTCAGCGCCTTTCAGGCCGACGTCGAACATGTCGAGATGGACAACGAGGGCCTGGTCCCCGAAGCGCTGACGGCGACGCTGGGCCGCATCGCAGCGGCCGGCCGGCGCGCAAAGCTGCTCTACACCGTGCCCACCTTCCACAACCCGGCCGGCGTGACGATGTCAGCCGCCAGACGGGCTGAGCTGCTGCAGATCTGCCGGAGCAGTGACCTGCTCGTCGTGGAGGACAACCCCTACGGCCTGCTCGGCTTCGACGGGAGCCCGCCACGAGCCCTGCGCGCCGACGAGTCCGACCGGGTCATCTACCTCGGCACGTTCTCCAAGACCTTCGCCCCCGGGTTCAGGGTCGGCTGGGTGCTGGCGCCACACGCCGTACGCGAGAAACTGGTGCTTGCCCAGGAGTCGGCGACGCTGTGCCCGCCGGCGTTCAGCCAGCTCGCGGTCGGGGCGTACCTGTCGACCTGCGACTGGCAGCGGCAGGTCAAGGACTTCACCGAGATGTACCGGGAGCGGCGTGACGCGATGCTGGCCGCGCTCGACGAGCACATGCCGGCGGGAACGGTGTGGACCGTGCCGGCCGGCGGGTTCTATGTCTGGGCGACGCTGCCGGAAGGCCTGGACTCCAAGGCGATGCTCCCGCGGGCAGTCACCGCCCGCGTCGCCTACGTCCCCGGCACCGCCTTCTTCGCCGACGGCCAAGGTGGCCGACACGTTCGGCTGAGCTACTGCTACCCGCCGCCGGAGCGCATCAGCGAGGGGGTCCGGCGGTTGGCCGCTGTCATCTCCGCCGAGCTTGAGCTGTTGGAGACGTTCGGCACTCCGTCGGCTTCTGCAGCCAGTTCCAGCTACGACAAGCCGCATCCGAACCTGGCGTAAAGGGCAACCGTGACCAGACTGCGTGTCGTCGTCCTCGCGGGCGGCCTGTCCCATGAGCGAGACGTCTCTTTGCGCTCCGGTGCCCGGGTTGTCGATGCCTTGACCAGCGCCGGCCTCGAGGTGGTCATGCGAGACGCCGACGCAGCCATGCTGGGCTTGCTTCGGCAGGAGCGGCCGGACTGCGTGGTGCCATTGCTGCACGGTGCGGCGGGCGAGGACGGATCGCTGCGGGAGGTGCTCGAGCTGGCCGACGTGGCCTATGTCGGGTCGACCCCAGCCGCCGCGCGGGTCGCTTTCGACAAGCCGGTGGCCAAGCACGTCGTCCGCGAGGCCGGGCTCAGCACGCCTGACTCGGTGGCGCTGCGTGCCGACACCTTTCGCGAGATCGGTGCCACGGCAGTGCTGCAGGCACTCGTCGAGCGGCTGGGTCTGCCGTTGTTCGTCAAGCCGGCCAGCGGCGGCTCCGCCCTTGGCGGTACAGCGGTCACCAGCGCCGCGGCGTTGCCGGCCGCGATGGTGAACTGCTTTTCCTACGGCTCGGTAGCGCTCATCGAGCGCTGCATCACCGGGACGGAGGTCGCAGTGACCGTTCTCGAGCTGGCCGCCGGCGCCGAGGCGCTGCCAGCGGTCGAGATCCGCCCGGACGGCGGCGTCTACGACTATCGAGCCCGTTACACCGCAGGTGCCACCGAGTTCGTCGTCCCTGCTGAGCTGCCTGAGGCGACCGCCGCGCAGTGTGCCGAGGTGGCGGTGGCAGCCCATCGCGCGCTCGGGCTGCGAGACTTCTGCCGGGTCGATGTGATCGTCGACCCCGAAGGCACCGTGTGGTTTCTCGAGGCGAACGTCGCGCCGGGCATGACCGAGACATCCCTGGCGCCGCTATCCATCGAGGCTGCCGGTCTAGATGTTGGCCAGGTCGTCAGTTCGCTGGTACGACGGGCGGTGCGGCGCAAGCGCTCCCACTCCCTCGCTTTCGGTTAAGAGACTTGTCGACTTGTCGCCTCGGTGGGACTCCGTGGTTCGAGCATCTCCAGCACCCGGTGCAGGTCGTCGAGCGAGGCGAACTCGATGCTGATCTTGCCCTTCCGGCGGCCCAGCTCCACCCGGCAGCGCGTCTCGAAGCGCTCCGAGAGCCGGTCGGCAATGTCGGTCAGGCCCGGCGCCGATACCCTCGAGCGCGGTTGCCGAGGAAGGCTCGACGTCTTGTCACCGGTAGCGACCAGCTCCTCCAGGCTCCGCACCGACAAGCCCTCGGCGATGGCTCGGCTGGCCAGCCGTTCCTGCTCGGCTGAGTCCTCGACCGCGACCAGCGCGCGCGCGTGACCAGCGGTCAGCACCCCCGCCGCCACTTTGCGTTGGACGGTCGGCGACAGCTTGAGCAGACGCAAGGTGTTGGAGATGTGCGGCCGGGACCGCCCGATGCGGGCGGCCAGCTCGTCGTGGGTGCTTCCGAAGTCGTCGAGTAGCTGTTGGTAGGCCGCCGCCTCCTCCAACGGGTTGAGCTGGGCGCGGTGCAGGTTCTCGAGCAGCGCATCGCGCAGCAGCGCGTCATCAGCTGTCTCGCGGACGATGGCCGGGATGTGATCCAGACCCGCCCGCAGCGCGGCCCGCCACCGGCGCTCGCCCAGGACGAGCTCGAACTGGCCATCCCCGCGTGGGCGGACCACGATGGGCTGCAGCAGGCCGACAGCCGAGATCGACGCCACCAGCTCGCTCATCGCGTCGTCGTCGAACACCGTGCGAGGTTGTCGGGGATTCGGTCGAATTGCGTCGAGCGGCGCCGCCGTGAAGTACGCGCCCGGGTACTCATCTGCGGCCGAGTGCACGTCCTGCGGTGGCGTCGGCGCCCTAGCAGCCGGCGATCCGTGCGGCGCATCCGACTCGACAGCGGACGCGTCCACCGGTCGACCATCCGGCCGAGGCGGCACGTCGCTGCTTTCCGGAACCCTGCGGCCAACCGAGCGGGACGGGTGCGGAGAGTTGGGTATCAGCGCACCGAGCCCGCGGCCAAGCCCACGCTTTGAACTGTTCACCACGCCTCCCGGGTCTGCGCGGCGAGCTCGCTGGCCGCCTCGAGATACGACAGTGACCCAGGCGAGCCCGGATCATAGGTCAAGACGGTCTGGCCGTAGCTTGGCGCCTCCGAGATGCGGACCGACCGAGGGATTGCGGTCTTGAGCACCGCGTCGCCGAAGTGGCCGCGGACCTCGTCAGCGACACCGGCCGCCAGCCGCGTCCGAGCGTCGTACATGGTCAGCACGATGGCAGCGACCCGCAGCTGCGGGTTGAGATGGTCGCGGATGGACTCGATCGTTCGCAGCAGCTGGGTCAAGCCCTCGAGCGCGTAGTACTCACACTGGACCGGAATCAGCAGTTCTCGCCCGGCGGCGAGCGCGTTCACGGTAAGCAGCCCCAAGGAGGGTGGGCAGTCGATCAGCACGTAGTCATAGCGCTGGCCGCGAGCCTCCTGCGCCGCGAGGTGGCCGTCCAGCGCCTTCTGCAGGCGGGTCTCCCTGGCTACGAGGGACACCAGCTCGACCTCGGCTCCCGCAAGGTCGATGGTCGCGGGCAATACGAACAGGTTGGGTACGTCGGGACACTCGACGGTGACCTGGTCGAACGGCAACCGGCCAGTGAGTACGTCGTAACTGCTCGGCGTCCCCTCCGAGTGGAGCACCGACAAGGCGGTTGACGCGTTGCCCTGCGGGTCAAGGTCGACGACCAGCAGGCGTTGCCCCGACTGCGCCAGCGCTGCAGCCAGGTTGACGGCGGTCGTCGTCTTGCCTACGCCGCCCTTCTGGTTGGCCACCACCAGCACCCGGGTGCGCGCTGGCCGGGGAAAATCGGCCCGGTGGGCCGGTGGACCCGCTCCCACCGCGGTTTCCCGTGAAACATTCGCAGGTGGTGCGGGCGAGGGTTGCGGGTTGGCCGCCGTTTCAGCAGGGCGGGTCGGTTGCATGGAAGGTGCGGGCGTCCCAGGCTCTGCCGCCGACTGCTCTTCCCGTGGCCGATCGGTCCCGAACCGGGTCTGCGCCGGCCACCCGAGGCCGCGGGAGGCCGCGGCCGCCCGGCCTGGCCATCCCAGCCGGGCTATGACATCCGTCCGCTTCAACCGGCGCACTCCCTTCGGATTACGAGGACTGTATCCGCACCACCGTGGCAGGCGGCGACACCACACCCAGGCCGAAGCGCTCTATTTCCACCCTCCCTGCGCCGTGCTTTCTCAACACGGGCCGCGCCGTGGTCAACTCCTGCTCGGCCGATGACCCTTTCCAGGCCACCACTTCTCCTGGGGACGCACACAGCGGCAGCGCCCAGCAGACCAAGCGGTCCAGCGGTGCCACCGCACGGGCCGTCACGTAGTCGAACCGGCAGGCGCCATGCAGTTCCTCGGCTCGCGCCCGCACGACCTCGACGGACAGGCCCAGGTGGTCGACCACCTCGGAAAGGAACGTCGCACGCCGCAGCAGTGAGTCGATGAGTGTCACCCGCAGGTCTGGCCGGGCGATCGCCAGGACGAGGCCGGGCAGTCCTGCACCAGAGCCGAGATCGGCCACTGTCGCGCCGGTCCGGAACAGCGGTGCAACGACGGCACAGTTGAGGATGTGGCGTTCCCATAGTCTCGGGACCTCGCGGGGCCCGATCAGTCCACGGGTGACGCCACGGTCAGCCAGCACGTCGACGTAGGACTCGACAACGGTGGAGCTGGAGCCGAAGAGGCCGAGAATCGCCGCCGCCGGCATGCCCTCGGGTTTCACGTGAAACGCGACCCCACGACGGTCAGCGTGCCGGATGCACAACCACGCAGCGTGTCGGCTCGAGGCCGTCGGATTCGCTCGTCAGCCCCATCTCCGCCACCGCGTCGTGCACAACTTTGCGCTCGAAGGGGGTCATCGGGCTGAGCTTCACTGCTTCGCCGGTCTCCTGAACCTCCTCGCCGGCCTCGCGGGCAAGCGCAACGAGGTTCTTGCGCAGGTCTTGGCGGTAACCGCCGATGTCGAGCATAAGACGCGACCGTTGCCCGGTCTGGGTGAAGACGGCCAGCCGGGTTAGTTCCTGCAGCGCCTCGAGTACCTCACCGTCCGCACCCACGAGCACGTCGAGACCGTCGCCGACGATTGACACAGCGGCGCGGTCACCTTCGACGTCCATGTCGAGATCGCCGTCCAGGTCGGCGATGTCGAGCAGCTCTTCGAGGTAGTCCGCCGCGATGTCGCCTTCTGCCTCCAGCCGCTTGACCCGGTCGGATCCAGCCGGCGCCGCCTCGCCAGGAGTCTCGGCTCCGGCGGCCGCTGTCTCGGGGTGGGCGTCAACTCCGGCTGCCGCTGTCTCCGCGTTGCCCTCGGCTGCGGCCGGCACTGTCTCCGCGCTCAAAGCTTCGGGTTCGGTCGTCTCATTCACGTTGGCTCCAGTTCTGCGAGCGGGTCTGAGCTACTTGGCCTTGCGTTGGCTGCGGGTCTGCTTCTTCGGTTGGCTACGAGGGACAGGCCGTGGCGACTCGACAACCGCCGTTGCTGTTCCGGACGCTGAGGCAGCCGGTTCACCACTACCGTCGTCTTTTTTTCTGTTCGCGTCTCGGGCCTGCTTGGCTTCGTATGCCGGTGTGCCCGGAGTTGGATTGTTGCGGATGACGTAGAACTGCTGGCCAAGCGTCCAGAGGTTCGACGTCGACCAGTAGAGCAGCACACCGATGGGGAAGGCGATTCCGCCGACGGCGAAAACCACGGGAAGCACATAGAGGAGGATCTTCTGCTGTTGCGCATACTGCCCAGTGAGCGCTGATTCGGGCATGTTCTTTCGCATCAGTTGCCGCTGCGTCGTAAACGTCGTGATCGTCATCAACGCAACGAGAATTCCTGCAACGAGCTGAACGTGCCAAGAGTCGGCCGATGTGAAGGAGTCAGAGATCTTCACCGCGCCGAAGATCTCGCTGGTCGCCAACGACTCGACCAACGGAGCAAAACGGGCCTGCTCAAACAGCCCGACTCCGTCGTTGTGCGCCGCCTCGTTGAGGGTCCGGAACAAGGCAAGGAAGATCGGCATCTGGAGCAGCAACGGCATGCACGAGGCGAGCGGGTTGGTGCCGGTGTCCTTGTAGAGCTTCATCGTCTCTTGGGTGAGACGCTCTCGGTCGTGGCCGTACTTCTTCTGCAGCTCCTTGACCTTCGGCTGGAGCATCTGGAGATTCCGGCTGTTCTTTATCTGCCGCACGAATAGCGGGATCAGCAACGTGCGGATGACGATTGTCAAGCCGACGATCGACAGCGCCCAGGCCCAGCCCTCAGCCATTCCGATCGAGCCGTTGAAGAGCTTATAAAAGACGATCAGCACGCCCGACGTTGCGTAGTACAACGGCGCCATGATCGCGTGCCCGATCGACACGAAGAAGTCGATCACGGGAGCTCCCTCCCCATCGCGGCCGTCGGAACCCGCCAACTGAAGCGGGGCGGCACGGGGTCAAGGCCGCCGGCCGCCCACGGATGGCAGCGACCGAGACGGCGGACCGCGAGCCACGACCCCTTGACCGAGCCAAAGGCCTGCACCGCTTCCAGTGCATACGCCGAACACGACGGGTGATAGCGACACACGTCGCCGTACAGCGGGCTGATGACGAGTCGATACCCCCTGAGCAGCGCAATCAGCAGGTGCCTCACGTCTGCTCGGTCCTCAGCGTGTCGAGGCACCTGGTCATGTCGGCAGTCAACTCCGCGAAGTCGGCGGCGGCAGCGGCGGGGAGCGCTCGGACGACGATGCGACCACCAGGAAGATGGACAAGCTCAGCATGCATGATCGCTCGTAACCGACGCTTCACCCGGTTGCGCCGTACGGCGACGCCGACTGCCTTGTTGACGACGAACCCCACCCGCGGAGGGGGAGCGGCGTCGTCAAAGCGGGCATGGACGCTGATCGTACGCGTCGAGCAGCGGCGACCCTGCCGCAGAGTCTCGCGAAAGTCGTTGGCGGCGTGCAGTCGAAGCGGTCGGGAGAGCACGACGTGAAAGCGACGGTGAACTCAGGCAGCAAGCCGGTCGCGGCCCCTGCGGCGGCGCCTGGAGATGATGGCGCGCCCCGCCCGCGTGCGCATCCGCAGCCGAAAGCCGTGCGTCTTGCTGCGGCGGCGGTTGTTGGGCTGGAAGGTACGCTTGCTCACTTGGTTGACAGCTCCCGTAGTCAGGTTCGCGCCGCGCGGCGGGTATGTCGGACGCGGCAGCCGGCTGCGATCCAACTTCCCACGGTGTCGACAAATGAACTTGTCGATCTCCAAGGGGCGCGGATGCGCTCGCACTCGACAGGCTGTCGGTCCAGCCAGCATTCCACGGTACGTGGCGCTCTCCGCTCGGTCAAACCGCGGTGTCCCACGGCAAGGAGCGGTAGGTGGGCGCTCTCGGCGAGCGCCATTTGCCGCCGGGACGGTTGACAGACGTCGGCCTGTCCCATGGCAAGCCGACACGCCGGTGGGACTCGCCGAGACCAAAAGTTTCTCCCGCGCAACCTGTGGAGAACGGCTTGAAGTCACCCCCAAACTGTTGTTAGCGTCCCGCACGCGCCGTGGATTTCCCCGCCGTCTCGGCCCTCGGGCGGAACCAGCAACATATGCACAGCTTGTGGACAAGTGTGTGGATGCACGTCCGCTGAGCGCCGTCGAGAAGGAGTGGTGGAGATCCGATGACGCAGGGCGCCGACCTGACCGCAGTGTGGACTCACCTCGTCGACGACCTCTCCCCCAGTCACCGTGCCTGGCTGTCCAGTTCGCAGCCCGTCACATTGCACGAGAACACCGCCATCGTGGCGGTGCCGGACGACTTCACGCGCACCCAGCTGGAAAGCCGATTGCGTCCACGGCTCGAAGACGGTCTCAGCCGAACGCTCGGCTACTCGGTTCGGCTCGCGGTGACGGTTGACCCGGCGCTGGCTGACGATGACCTCGAGGAGCCAGAGCCGGACGGGGTGGGATCCGTCAGCTCTGCTGGGCCGGGTGAGGCGAACGGTGTGCCTCGCACCGACTCGATGGCGGTGTTCGTCGGGAACCAGGGCAACGGGAGCGTTCGGGACACCCGCCTGAACCCGAAGTACGTCTTCGAGACGTTCGTCATCGGCTCATCGAACCGGTTCGCGCACGCCGCAGCTCTTGCCGTGGCTGAAGCTCCCGGTAAGGCGTACAACCCCTTGCTGATCTACGGTGACTCAGGGCTCGGCAAGACGCACCTGCTGCACGCCATCGGTCACTATGTGCGCAGCCTCTTCGCCGGCGCACGAGTGCGGTACGTCAGCAGTGAAGAGTTCACGAACGACTTCATCAACGCGATCCGCGACGACCGGGCAGCCGGGTTCCAGCGCCGCTACCGAGACGTCGACGTGCTGCTGATCGATGACATCCAGTTCTTGGAAGGCAAGATCCAGACGCAGGAGGAGTTCTTTCACACCTTCAACACGCTGCACAATGCCAACAAGCAGATCGTCATCACCTCCGACCGTCCGCCCAAACGTCTGGCCGCCTTGGAGGACCGGTTGCGTAACCGGTTCGAGTGGGGGCTGATCACCGATGTCCAGCCGCCCGACCTGGAGACCCGCATCGCCATCCTGCGGAAGAAGGCAGCTACCGAGCGGCTGACCGCACCGCCTGACGTCTTGGAGTTCATCGCTAGCAAGATCCAGACGAACATCCGCGAACTCGAGGGTGCCCTGATCCGTGCTACGGCCTTCGCGAGCCTCAATCGGCAACCAGTCGACTTGACGTTGACCGAGATCGTGCTGAAGGACCTGATCCCCGAGGGCGGCGAACCCGAGATAACGGCGGCCGTCATCATCGCCCAGACCGCTGCCTACTTCGGTCTCTCGATCGACGACCTGTGCGGCGCCAGCCGGAGCCGAGTGCTGGTGACCGGTCGTCAGATCGCCATGTACCTGTGCCGAGAGCTCACCGACTTGTCGCTGCCCAAGATCGGGCAGCAGTTCGGGGGCCGCGACCACACGACGGTCATGCACGCCGACCGGAAGATCCGCCAACTCATGGCTGAGCGGCGCAGTGTCTACAACCAGGTGCGCGAGTTGACCAACCGCATCAAGCAGCAAGCTCGCCAGCAGTGAAGCGGCGGTCCGCTCCACCCACTGGGAACCTCTTCACACCCTGGGGACAACTCTGTGGATGGCCTGTTCCTTTTCATCGTGGACTGTGGGGACGATCTGCGCAGTCGGTCGCGTGGCCCCGGGGGCGACCCCTACCTGTGTGTGCTGGCCAGAGTTGTCAACATCTCCACGTGCGCAATGGAGATCGCCGTGAACTGGCCGGATGCCGGTTCTCCACAGTTTCCACGTGTGCTACGACCCCGATGGGACAGCTAACGAGATGACAGTTGACCAAGACCTCCTACCACCCGCTCCTGGGGATACGTCGCTGAAAGTCGGACCCTTGCGTGAGCTCGTCAGTGCCAGTGGCAGTATCTGCTCCCACCACCGTTTCACCACCGCCTAGACAGGAGGGACCCCGTCGTGAAGATTCGTGTCGAGCGCGATGTCCTTGCCGAAGCGGTTGCCTGGACTGCCCGCAGCATCCCCGCCCGGCCGGGGACACTGCCGCAGCTGTCCGGCATCTTGGTGAAGACGGGGGCCGACGGCCTGACCCTGAGCGGCTTCGACTACGAGACGTCGGCTCTCGTGACGGTTCCTGCTGATGTCGCAGATGACGGCCAGGTCCTCGTTTCGGGTCGCCTGCTCGCCGACATCTCTCGGGCGCTTCCCGTCAAGCCGGTAGACATTTCGGTAGACGGCGCCAAGCTCGCGGTCACCTGTGGCAGTTCCCGGTTCAGCCTGCAGACCATGCCGGTCGACGATTACCCAGCCCTACCGGAAATGCCGGCGGTGGCGGGAACGGTCGACGGACAGATGTTCGCCGCGGCTGTCGGCCAAGCCGTGACGGCGGCCGGCCGCGACGACATGCTGCCCGTCCTCACCGGTGTCAAGGTCGAGATTGAGGCGTCGACCCTGTCCCTGCTCGCAACCGACCGGTTCAGGTTGAGTCTGCGGGAGTTGGAGTGGCAACCGGATCAGCCTGACCTGACGGCCACCGCCTTGGTCCCGGCGCGGGTCCTCGCCGAGACTGCGCGGTCACTCACCGCAGGCGGCGAGCTCAGCATCGCGTTGGGCAGCCCCGGGTCTGGTGAGGGCCTTATCGGTTTCGAGTCCACAGCGTCCGGTGGCAACCGGCGTACGACGACTCGGCTGATCGAAGGCGCGTTCCCGAATGTTCGGCAACTTTTCCCGGCCACGTCAGACATCACGGCGCAAGTCGACGTCGCGGCCCTCATCGACTCGGCCAAGCGGGTGGCCCTGGTAGCTGGTCGCAACACCCCCATCCGGCTCACCTTCACCGACGGCATGGTGACCCTTGAGGCGGGGAACGGTGAGGAGGCACAGGCCTCGGAATCACTGGAGGCGACGCTCAGCGGTGGGGACATCTCGATCGGGTTCAACCCGACGTACCTCCTTGACGGGCTCGGCGCCATCACCGGCTCGCACGTGCACATAGCGATGACCCAACCGGCGCGCCCCGCCGCTTTCGCCAGCATGTCCGGCACGGACGCCAGCCCGGACCTGGACTTTCGTTACCTGCTCATGCCGTTGCGCATGCAGGGTTGAGACATCGACGACAGCGAAAGGACGTACGCGATGGACATCGGCATGGTCGGGCTCGGGAAGATGGGCGGCAACATGCGCGAGCGGCTGCGGCGTAGCGGCCACACCGTCACCGGCTTCGACCGCAACCCCGAAGTGAGTGACGTCGCCAGCCTTGATGAGCTGGTGGCGGCCCTGCCGACACCAAAGGTTGTGTGGGTGATGGTGCCCGCCGGGGAGCCGACGCAGGGCGTCATCGAGGAACTGAAGGGCATGCTGCAGGAGGGCGATGTGGTCGTCGACGGCGGCAACTCACGCTGGACCGACGACACCGTCAACGCCGAGTCGCTCGGCGAGAAGGGCATCGGTTTCGTTGACTGTGGAGTGTCGGGCGGCGTTTGGGGGCTCGACAACGGCTATGCGCTGATGTGTGGGGGAGCGGCAACCGACGTCGCCAAGGTTCAGCCGGCCCTCGACGCGCTGAAGCCCGACGGCGAGTTCGGTTTTGTCCACGCCGGCACGGTGGGCGCCGGCCACTTCGCCAAGATGATCCACAACGGCATCGAGTACGGAATCATGCAGGCCTACGCCGAGGGGTGGGAGCTACTCGAGAGCGTGCAGGTGGTTGACAACGTCACCGAGGTGCTCCGCTCCTGGCGAGAGGGAACGGTGATCCGCTCCTGGCTCTTGGACTTGCTGGTCGCGGCGCTGGACGACGACGACCACCTCGCCCACATCGCCGGCTACGCGAAGGACTCCGGTGAGGGACGCTGGACGGTCGAGGCCGGCATCGAGCACGGCGTCGCCATGCCTGCGATCACGGCTGCGCTGTTCGCGCGGTTTGTTTCTCAGCAAGACGACTCACCGGCGATGCGGGCCGTCGCAGCCATGCGCAACCAGTTCGGTGGGCATGCCGTGCGTGCCGGTGGCGCGCCAACGGCTACTCCAGCGGCAGACATCGGCGAGCCGTGAGCCCGGGTGCATGTCTCACAGCTGTCCCTGACTGACTTCCGCTCCTACGAAAGCGCGGACATCGACCTCGCCGCGGGCGTCAGCGCGTTCATCGGCCCCAACGGTCAGGGTAAGACCAATCTCGTCGAGGCCATCGACTACGTCGCGACGCACTCGTCGCACCGGGTCGCGACCGACCAGCCGCTGGTGCGGGCCGGCGCGGCCCGGTCCATCGTCCGTACGACGGTGCTGCGCGCGGACCGCCAAGCGGTCATCGAGCTCGAGATCAACCCCGGTGGCGCGAACCGTGCGCGGCTCAACCGTGGAGCAGTGGTTCGGACCCGTGAGGTGCTCGGTGTGCTCCGGACCGTCATGTTCTCACCGCACGACCTTGAGCTGGTGAAGGGCGACCCCGGC
Organism: Nocardioidaceae bacterium; assembly: GCA_030447865.1. Lineage (GTDB taxonomy): Bacteria > Actinomycetota > Actinomycetes > Propionibacteriales > Nocardioidaceae > JAUJOE01. The sequence continues at coordinate 641,506 of JAUJOD010000001.1, read as the reverse complement.
GGTCGGCGCCGATTCCTCGACGCGCTGCTAGTCCAACGCCTGCCGCGCTTTGCCGCCGTACGGTCTGACTATGACCGGGCGCTGCGCCAGCGGAACTCGTTGCTGAAGAGCGCGGGGGGCCGGGCGGTCGGTCGCGGTAGCGAGGCAGCCATGGCAACACTGGACGTTTGGGACGCCCAGCTCGCCCGGGCCGGCGCGGAGCTGCTGGCGGGGAGGCTCGAGCTCGTCGCCGACCTGGCCCCGCACGTAACGTCGAACTACGCCGATGTCGCCCAGGCGACTCCGCGTGCCGATGGTGGCAACGAGGCGGCGCTGGCGTATACGGCCGTGATCCCGCTGCCGAGAGCGGGTGTGGACCGGACCGCGTTGGCCGACGCGTTGCTCGCTGAGATGGCCCGTATGCGGACTGCTGAGCTGGACCGGGGCGTCAGCCTGGTGGGGCCGCATCGCGACGACCTGCTGTTGACGCTGGGCGCCATGCCGGCGCGGGGATACGCCAGCCACGGGGAGTCCTGGTCGTTTGCGTTGGCGCTCCGGTTGGCAGCCTTCGAGCTGTTGCGAGCCGACGGTGACGACCCGGTGCTGATCCTCGACGATGTTTTCGCCGAGCTGGACGACTTACGGCGAGACCGCCTCGCCAGTGTGGTGGCCAAGACCGAGCAGGTGCTCGTCACGGCGGCCGTCGCCGCCGACGTACCAGCGGATCTGGTCACCCACCACTATGCCGTCCGGGAAGGACTGGTGTCGCGTGGCTGACCAGCCGGTGAACTCGGGCGACTCCGAAGGGATGCGAGGCGAGCCCATGCCTGCGCAGCCGGGACCGGCGTCGTCAGCGGTGCCCGACGAGCATGACAGTGCCGGGCTGGAGGCCGCGCGGTGGGTCGCGGCGGGTCTGCGCCGACTTCCCGGCCGCCGGCGCCGCCCGTCCGACCGAACCAGAGCCGGGCAAACCACGTTGTCCGGCGCACATCCGGACGCCAGGGACCCAGCGCCGTTGGGCGCCGCTGTTGCCAAGCTCGTCGCCGACAACGACTGGGAGACCGAGATCGCCGTGCACGCAGTCTTCGGCCGCTGGGCCGCGATCGTCGGGGGCGACGTCGCGGCACACTGCTCCCCCGAGAGCTTCCGCGACGGCCACGTCACGGTCCGTACGGACTCCACCGCTTGGGCGACGCAGCTGAAACTGCTGGCGCCCACAGTTGTTCGTCGCCTCAACGAGGACCTCGGGCACGGCACCGTCTCACGAATCGACGTCGTCGGTCCCGCGGCGCCCTCGTGGCGTCGGGGACGACGAGCCGTGCGGGGAGGCCGCGGACCTCGGGACACATACGGCTGAACCGCGCTCAGCGGGTCTTTGACGGCGCTGCCCCGTATGGGGAGTCTCACTGCAGGCTGCCAGGGCCTGAGATCGTTGGTGCAGGCCCGCTGAGGCCGGAATCTGCTGCTGGCTGGGCGTGTTCCTGTGGACATCGACGCCCTCTCGAGGCGCGGATCACCTATACTGGTCGTCGGTGTTGAAGCCGCCTCACCTGCCTGGGCAGGTGCTCGCCGCATCTCCTGGAGCGAGCCCAGCGTGATCGGGTGAGCGGCTTTTGTGCTGAGTTGAGGCGGTCGAGCGCACCATCGGCCAACCGCCCGCGCGGTCGCCGGCAGGCGACCTTGTCGTAGAAGTTTGGAGGTTGTTGGGTGGCGTCTCACGATGAGCAGGCCCCGCTACCCGCCCCGGCGCACCTGTCGGCCGGCACGGGGTCGGACTCCTACGACGCCTCGGCGATCACGGTGCTCGAGGGCCTCGACGCGGTACGTAAGCGGCCGGGCATGTACATCGGCTCCACCGGTGAGCGGGGATTGCACCATCTGGTGTGGGAAGTCGTCGACAACTCCGTCGACGAGGCGCTGGCGGGGCACTGCGACTGTATTGACGTGACCTTGCTCGCCGACGGTGGCGTGCGCGTGGTCGACAACGGGCGCGGGATTCCCGTCGACGAGCACCCGGGCGAGAAGAAGCCGGCGCTCACCGTCGTGCTGACCGTGCTGCACGCCGGCGGCAAGTTCGGCGGCAGCGGATACAAGGTGTCAGGCGGGCTGCACGGCGTTGGCCTCAGCGTCGTCAACGCGTTGAGCCAGCGGCTGACTGTCGACGTCAAACGGGACGGCTACCGCTGGGTGCAGTCATTCGTGTACGGCGAGCCGACCGGACCACTCCAACGCCTGGAGCCAACCGAAGAGACCGGCACTACGACGACCTTCTGGGCGGCTGAGGACATCTTCGAGACGACGCACTACTCGTTTGAGACGATCGCCAGCCGGTTCCGCGAAATGGCGTTCCTCAACAAGGGGCTCGAGATCGTCGTCCGGGACGAACGCCCGGACTTCGCCGCAGGGATCGCCGACGCCGTGGCTGACCCGACGATCGACATCGCTGTCGACGGTGGACCCGACGGCATTCGACCAGACCAGCACGGCGGGCTGGAGCGTCGGTTCCGCTACGACGGCGGCCTCGTCGACTATGTCCGCCACCTGAACTCCACGAAGGACGAAGCGCACCGAACGATCATCTCCTTCGAGGCGTTCAACGACGCCGTCGGCATGAGCCTCGAGGTGGCGATGCAGTGGAACACCAGCTTCACCGAGTCGGTGCACACCTTCGCTAACACCATCAACACCCACGAAGGCGGCGCGCATGAGGAGGGCTTCCGTTCGGCGCTCACGTCCACGGTGAACGCGTGGGCCGAGACGTGGGGGCTGGTGAAGAAGCGCGAGGACAGGCTGTCCGGAGACGACGTCCGGGAGGGCCTGACCGCCATCGTCTCGATCAAGCTGGCCGAGCCCCAGTTCGAGGGCCAGACCAAGACCAAGCTCGGCAACACCGAAGCCAAGTCGTTCGTCCAGAAGGTGGTGAACGACCAGCTCGGGGCATGGTTCGAGAAGAACCCCGGCGAGGGCCGCGACATCATCCGCAAGTCGATCGCCGCCGCGACCGCTCGCATCGCGGCGCGCAAGGCTCGCGACCTTGCCCGCAACCGCAAGGGCCTGCTCGGCGGCGGGGGACTTCCCGGAAAGCTCGCTGACTGCCAGTCGACCAACCCGGAGGAGTGCGAGGTCTTTGTGGTCGAGGGCGACTCGGCCGGCGGATCAGCCAAAGGCGGCCGCGACCCGAGGATTCAGGCGATCCTGCCGATCCGCGGGAAGATCCTCAACGTTGAGAAGGCCCGCATCGATCGGGTCTTGGCAAATACCGAGGTCCAGGCGATCATCTCAGCGCTCGGAACCGGCATCCACGAAGACTTTGACATCGCTCGGGTGCGCTACCACAAGATCGTGATGATGGCCGACGCCGATGTCGACGGCCACCACATTCGCACGTTGCTGCTGACCCTGCTGTTCCGGTTCATGAAGCCGCTCATCGAGGCTGGCTACGTCTACCTTGCCCAACCGCCGCTGTACCGGTTGAAGTGGAACAACCCGCACCCGCACGAGTTCGTCTATTCCGATCGCGAGCGCGATGTCTTGACGGAAGCCGGTCTGGCCGCCGGCAAGAAGCTACCCAGGGAGAACGCCGTCCAGCGCTATAAGGGTCTCGGTGAGATGAACCCCAATGAGCTGTGGGAGACGACCATGGACCCTGACAACCGGGTGCTGCTCCAGGTCACCCTCGACGACGCGGCGCACGCTGACGAGATCTTCTCGATCCTGATGGGTGAAGACGTCGAGCAGCGGCGGTCGTTCATCCAACGCAACGCCAAGGATGTCCGCTTCCTCGACATCTGAAGACATGAGCGCCGAACCCCGCTACGGCGGATCGCCGCCAGAGCAAAAGGAACTCGCTGGTGACTGACGACACGACGATCAGCCCCGACGACCCCATCCGCCGGATCGAGCCGGTTGAGCTGCAGACCGAGATGCAGCGGTCCTATATCGACTACGCGATGGCGGTGATCGTCGGCCGAGCACTACCCGACGTACGCGACGGGTTGAAGCCGGTGCACCGGCGGGTGCTCTACGCGATGTACGACGGCGGCTACCGCCCCGACCGGAGCTTCTCCAAGTGCTCCCGCGTCGTCGGCGACGTGATGGGTCAGTACCACCCGCACGGCGACACAGCGATCTACGACACGTTGGTCCGGCTCAGCCAGCCGTGGGTGATGCGGGCGCCGCTGGTAGCGGGCCAGGGGAACTTCGGCTCGCCAGGCAACGACCCAGCAGCTGCCATGAGGTACTGCGTGACCGGCGACACGCGCGTGCGAACCTACGACGATGGGACGCTGCGGATTGCTGACCTCGTGCCCGACGCGGGGCCGTCGACGGAGTCTGACATCGATCTCAAGGTGGTCGGCAAGGATGGCGAGCCCGTGCACGCCAGCAAGTTCTTCCACTCCGGGAAACAACGCACCCTGCGAATGACGACCAAAGAGGGGCATTCGCTGACCGGGTCACTCAACCACCCAATCCTGTGCCTGACTGCAGTCGCTGGCGTGCCCTTGCTCCTGTGGAAGCAGCTCGCCGAGATTCAACGCGGTGATCACGTCGTAATGCTTCGGGCCGAGCCGGAAGAGTGGGGGTCGGCCACCGAAACCGAGGAGGCGGCAGCGCTGCTACTGGGCGCCTGGGTCAGTGAAGGTTTTGCGAGCAGCCGTAGGGCTGGCTTCAACAACACCGATCCGCGCTTCTTCCGGTCGGTTCTAGAGGCCTATGACGTCGTCGTTGGAGGCCCGCGATATGTCTACTCACGGAAGATCGCCTCCGGCTCGCTCCTATACGAGCTTGACGTGCAGCGGATGGACGCCTTCAAGGACAGCCCACTAGGTCCGCTGATCGGAGCCAAGAGCGCCGACAAACAAGTGCCACATCTGATCTGGCAGGCGAACCTCGCAGTCAAGGCGCGATTTCTTCAAAGTCTCTTCACCGGTGACGGCTCGTGCTCGGCCTTGCCTCGCAACACTATCCAAGTCAGTTACTCGACGAACAGCCTTCAACTGGCCAGCGACGTCCTTACGTTGCTACAGGAGTTCGGTGTGTCAGGACGGCTTACCCGCCACGGCACAGGCGAGTACAAGGTCGTCATCACTAACCGTCGCGACGCATGGACGTTCGCGGTCCACGTTGGATTCCTGGGAGCGAAGCAGGAACGCCTGGAACAGATGTTGACGTTGATCCCGTCGACGTCCCGGGCCATGAGCCACGACCACGTACCGTACGTCGCTGACTTTTTGCGCCACAGTGGCGCTCGGAACAAGCAGTCGGCAGCGTGGCTGACCCGCCACAATATTGACAGGCTAGAGCGCTGGGAGCGCGACAAGGCGATCATCCTCAGCCATATCACTGATGAAGCCGCCGAAGTGGTCTGGTCGCTTGTAGACGGCCGGTTCTACTACGCGACCGTAAGCGATGTCTCAGACGCCGGCATTCAAGACGTGTACTCCCTGCGCGTTGATACCGCCGACCACGCGTTTGTGACGAACGGGTTCATCAGCCACAACACCGAGTGCAAGATGGCGCCGCTGGCGATGGAGATGGTGCGCGACATCGACGAGGACACCGTCGACTTCCGCCCCAACTACGACGGTCGCAGCCAGGAGCCGGTGCTGCTGCCGGCGCGGTTCCCCAACCTGCTCGTCAACGGTTCTGCCGGAATCGCCGTCGGTATGGCGACAAACATCCCACCGCACAACCTGCGCGAGGTCGCCGACGGGGTCCAGTGGGCGCTCGCGCACCCCGAGGCTTCTCGGGCCGAACTGCTGGAAGCGTTGCTCGAGCGCATCAAAGGCCCGGACTTCCCGATGGGTGCCCTCATCATCGGACGCCAGGGCATCGAGCAGGCGTACCGCACCGGCCGCGGCTCGGTCACCATGCGGGCGATCGTCGAGGTCGAGGAGGACAACAAGAACCGTACGGTCCTGGTCATCACGCAGCTGCCCTACCAGGTCAACCCCGACAACCTGGCCCTGAAGATCGCTGAGCTCGCCGACTCCGGCAGGGTGCAGGGGATCGCCGACGTGCGCGACGACTCATCGTCTCGGACCGGGCAGCGGCTCGTCGTCGTGCTCAAGCGGGACGCCGTCGCTCGCGTCGTACTCAACAACCTCTACAAGCACACCCAGCTGCAGGACAACTTCAGCTGCAACATGCTCGCCCTCGTCGACGACGTGCCGCGCACGCTGAGCCTTGACCAGTTCGTCAGCAACTGGGTGCAGCACCAGATCGACGTGATCCAGCGCCGCACGCGCTACCGGCTCCGCAAGGCCGAAGAGGAAGCACACGTTTACCGCGGTCTGGTGAAGGCGCTGGACGCCCTTGACGACGTCATCGCGCTCATCCGGCGCAGCCAGACCGTCGAGGAGGCGCGCAACGGCCTGATCGGCCTGCTGGACATCGACGAGATCCAGGCCCGAGCGATCCTCGACATGCAGCTGCGAAAGCTTGCCGCGTTGGAGCGCCAAGCCATCGTCGACAGGCTGGGTGAGCTGGAGCGGGTCATCTCTGACCTCGAAGACATCCTGCGCAGTGAGCTGCGGCAGCGCACGATCGTCAGTGACGAGCTCGCGGCGATCGTCGACAAGTACGGCACCGAGCGACGCAGCCAGATCGTGGCCGCCGACGGAGACCTGTCGATGGAGGACCTCATCCCCGACGAGGACATCGTGGTCACGATCACTCGCGGTGGTTACGCCAAGCGCACCAAGGCTGACCTCTACCGGCTGCAGAAGCGCGGTGGTAAGGGCGTGCGGGGAGCGACACTTCGCGGCGACGACCTCGTCGAGCACTTCTTTGCGTCGACCAACCACCACTGGTTGCTGTTCTTCACCACCGCTGGCCGGGTCTACCGGACGAAGGCCTACCACCTGCCGGAGTCGGCGCGCGACGCCAAGGGGGGACACGTGGCGGGGTTGTTGTCGTTCCAGCCTGACGAGCAGATCGCCCAGGTGCTGGCTGTCCGCGACTACGACTCCGCGCCGTACCTGGTGCTGGCGACCAAGCGCGGTTACGTCAAGAAGACCCGACTCTCCGACTACAACTCGCCTCGGCAGGCTGGCGTCATCGGGATCAACTTCCGCGAGGACGACGACGAGTTGATCGGAGCTGAGCTGGTGACCTCCGACGACGACCTGTTGCTGGTTTCTCGAAAAGGGCAGTCGGTGCGGTTCCGAGCCGACGACTCCCAGCTGCGACCGATGGGCAGAGCCACCTCGGGCGTGACGGGGATGAAGTTCCGGTCGGGCGACGAGTTGTTGTCGATGTCGGTGATCCGAGCGGGCGATGACCCTGAGACCTCCGGCCTGTACGTCTTCACGGTGACCGACGGCGGGTATGCCAAGCGGACCCGCGTAGCCGAGTACCGCCGGCAGGGGCGCGGTGGAATGGGCATCAAAGCGATGCGGCTTGTCGACGACCGCGGGTCGCTCGTCGGTGCCATGGTGGTGAGCGACCGCGACGAGGTGATGGCCGTCAGGGCCAGCGGGCAGGTGACGCGGTCGGCGGCTGCCGGCGTTCCGGCCAAGGGACGTGACACCATGGGAGTCAAGTTCGTCATGGTCGGCGGCTCGGACACAGTGGTGGCAATCGCACGCAACACTGAGCGAGAGGTCGACGAGGTGCTTCTCGAGTCCCCAGTCGTCAGCGCAGACGACGCTCGAGACACCGACGAGCGGGTCGATGTGGCGCTTGCGGACCAACCGGTTGGCGAAGAGCCGGCAGCCGACCTGACCGCGATCGACCCGCAGGAGGATCCGCCCGAATGAGCAACTCCCGTGACGACCAGCCGCTGGCACCTCGCCGCTCCCTACACAAGACGCCGTCGTCAGTAGACGCACCGACCGAGCCGGTGCTGACGCCGTCATACCCGGCTCGTCCCGACCCGCGGCAAAGCGCACCGCCGGCGACCGCGCCGGGCAGTACGCCCAATCCGGGGGGAGCTTCCCCCGGGGCCGCGGTTCCTGCTCGCTCGGCACCTGCCGGGTCAGCACCGGCCGGAAATCCACCGGATGCGCCCTGGCCAACCGGGTCCACAGCTACCGGGCAGGCGACCGGCGGACGCGCGCCGGCTGAGGCTGGCTCGGCGTACGCCGCCGCACCGGACCGTCGACCGGAACAGACTCAGCCGCAGCCGGCCCCAGCGCGGCCTGCGAGCCGAACTCGCACGGTACGCCGGGCGCGGCTGCGAGCTGTCCGGGTCGACCCGTGGTCGATCACGAAGATCGCGTTCCTCCTGTCGATCGCCTTGGGAATCATGAGTGTCGTCGCCGTCTTCTTGGTGGTGTCGGTCATCTCGGCATCGGGCCTTTGGGGCAACGTCAACGAGTCGATCCAGGGCGTGTTGAACCAGCAGCCTGACGAGGCCTTCGACATCACCGACTGGGTCAGCACCGAGAAGGTCCTCGGTCTGGCGATGCTGATCGCGGTCCTCAACGTCGTACTGATGACTGCGCTCGCGACACTGGCTGCCTTCCTGTACAATCTGGCGTCCTCCCTGCTCGGTGGAGTGGAAGTCACGCTCGCTGAAGACCAGAAGTAGACGGCGCCGACCAGGCGGAAGACGTTTGGGCCGGCTCGTCTGCATGGGGTAGCCTTCCCCGGCGACCTCGTGAGCTCGAGGGGCCTATAGCTCAGACGGTTAGAGCGCTTCCCTGATAAGGAAGAGGTCAGAGGTTCAAGTCCTCTTAGGCCCACTCCCTAGACCTCTTCGAAGGGGGCACCGTGCTGAAGAAGCTCCTGACCGCCGCTCTGATCGGCGCTGTCGCCAAGCTCGTCGCCGAGAAGTTGAAGGACAGCAACGCCGAAGCCGACCTGTGGGCGGAGGCGACCGACTCCGTCGAGGTGAACCACTGACTCCGGTCCGCCTCAGCGTCTGGGGGACGTAGCTCAACTGGCAGAGCACTGCCTTTGCAAGGCAGGGGTTGAGGGTTCGAGTCCCTTCGTCTCCACCGTGACCCAACCGCCGGGAACCGCCGCCCTGATCGGCAGCGCCAAGATGGCATAGTCGGTTCGAGTCGTAGCCGGCGGACGGCTCGCGGCGGAGGGAGCGGGTCAATGACCGAGCCGAGGTGGAAGCCACTCTTCCGCACCAAAGAGTCGACCATCACCAAAATCCTGGCCAGTCCCGCCTTCCTCGAATCGCGCGAACGGGCGGCAGTGATCATGGATGATCCCGCAGCGCTGCGGCAGCTGGCTCATGTGGTGGAGAAGGTTGACCACACCGACGCCCCGCTGTCCGCCGTCGCCGACAGGGTAGCCGCGGCCGTTCGCTTCCTGCGGGCCAGGGCTGAGATTCTCGACGTCGACGCGGCGGCGTCGCCGAGCGCTCATCAGCGGGCCGCGACGAGCCCACCTGTCGCTGGGCAGTCGGCCCGCGTGCGGCTGATCGTCGCTGCGCTGCATTACCTCATCACCCCCGTCGACCTGGTCCCCGATTTTCGCGCCGGCGGCTACCTCGACGACGTCTTGCTGCTGAGCTGGATCTTCGGCGCCGCCGTGAACGAGCTCGAGCCCTTCCAGGATGATGACCAGCCGTAGTACCCGCCACTCCGCGCTCGCAGTGACCACACCGCTGGCAGACTTGCTGCATGCGCCGCTGGCTCTCCGCTCGAGCCCTGGGTCTCGGGGCGCTGGCACTGGTGCTGATCGGGGCGATGGTGGTGCTGGGCCGGTGGCAACTGGCGGCGTATGACCGGCACCAGACCCATGACGCGCGCTCCCGCCTGGAGCAGCCGCCCACACCGCTTGACCGGGTCCTCAGGCCGGATGCGGCCTTCCCGGCCACCGGAGTCGGCCAGCCGGTGACGGTCACCGGCCGCTACCTGGCCGCCGAACAGATCTACGTCCGCGGCCTCACCGGCTCGTCTCACACGTACGCGGTCACCACACCACTGATGACACGAACCGGCTCGATGATCTTGGTGGTGAGAGGGTCCACCGATGGGCCGGCCGGCGAACCGCCGCGCGGAACGGTCACCGTGACCGGCGTTCTGCAGCCCGCTACGGTGACGGGGGGCCCGCTCAACGGGCAGCGGGTGGCTGACGGACTGCGCATCTCCAGCCTGCTCAACGAGTTCAGCGGCGACCTCTACTCGGGGTACCTCGTGCTGACAGCGAGCCGACCAGCCGACCCGTTACCGCCGGTCTCCGTGCCGCTGCCCGAGTCGTCAGCGTGGGCTGGCCTGCGCAACCTGCTGTACGCGGTGCAGTGGTGGGTGTTCGCCGGCTTCGTCGGGTTCATGTGGTGGCGCATCGTCCGCGACACTGACGAGTCGCCACCCGGCGGCGATGACGGTGTCGTCCGCGACGTCGGTCGCGTGTCAGCCACCGGAGTGAGATAGCGTCCCCACCCGTGACTGGAGCGCTGCTGCGGTATCGGGTGATGGCCTACGTGGTCGGCGTACTGCTGGTGGCGTTGGTGTGTGTCGGTGTACCGCTGAAGTATCTGACGCCCCACGGCTCCACAGCGCAGGAGATCGGTGAGTGGATCACGTCCAATCTCGGTGTGCTGCACGGTTTCCTCTACATGATCTTCTTGGTCGCGGCAGCCGATCTCGCCAGACGCGCGCGCTTCCCGCTGGGTTTCACGGCGCTGATCTTGGTGCTCGGCACGGTGCCGTTCCTCAGCTTCTGGGCCGAGCGGATGGCGACCGCCAGAGTCCGCGCGCAGTCCACACCGAAAGAAGATCCGACGCTTGACACGCTATGACGTGCTCGGCGTCGGATCTTTCGCGGGGGGACGGCGAAGGCCAAAGGGCTAGTTGAAGTCGCGCTTCTCCAGCGGCTGGTCGGGAGTGGTCGGCACCGACGACTCCACCGTCTCTTCCGAGGCAAACGGAGCAGTTGGAGCCGTCTCCGAGCCGTCGATGGGGCCAGCCGAGCCGGCGGCGGGCTCGGTGGTCAGCGGGTCGCTGCCCGCCGGTTCCGCCACGATCGGGTCGACGGCCGAGGTGCCGCCGCCGTTCACGGAGGTCACCACCGGTTCGCCGGGTGCTGCTGCTGCGGTGTCGCGCCCAGCCGTCCACGCCGGATCGGCGTCCTTGCCCGTCATCTTCTTGTAGACGGCAGCGGCGATGGCACCGAGGCCAAGCATCAGCACCAGATTGCGAAGCTTGTGGCTCTTGGGGCTCTCCGCTGGTTCTTCCGCAACGGGCCGGAACCTGACGGTCGCCCGACGGCCCTGTCGCTTGCTTTGGGCGATTGCCTGCTCGGCCACCGGGGCTAGCCGCAGGCGGGCATCCTCAAGAGCCGGCCCAACAGTTTGCGCTACGGAGGCCAGTGCGCTCTCGGTCACCGCGCCGATCTTGTCCTTGGCGATCTCCGCGGCGGGGAGTCCCGCCGTCCGTTCCTCCACCACTGTGACTTTCCTGTTGCGTTCCGTCCGTCCTAACACGACGAGCGCCTCCTGGTTGTCAGTTCGTTGCCTGTTTGGGCACGTCCCGTACCCGAACACTGCGTCAGGTACACCAGTGTCGCCGGCCAGATTGCCTGGCCGGGCTACTCGATGTGCGACCACGGCGGGCATGAGTGACTCGCATGGGCATTCGGCGTCGTCGGTGGGGCACCTCCGAGGCGTGCAAGGATGGAAGCGCCGCGCTCGCAGCACATGAACAGACGCATCGAACCACAACACGAAGGGGTGACTGGTGGCCGAAAATCTCTACGCCACGCTCAAGACCAACCGGGGCGACATCGTGGTGGAGCTGTTCCCCAACCACGCACCCAACACGGTGCGGAACTTCGTCGACCTCGCCGAAGGCACGCAGGAGTGGACCAACCCCAAGACCGGGTCGCCATCACAGGAGCGCTTCTATGACGGCCTTGTCTTCCACCGGGTTATCGATGGCTTCATGATCCAAGGCGGTGACCCCGAAGGCACCGGACGCGGTGGACCTGGCTACCAGTTCAAGGACGAGTTCCACCCAGAGCTCACCTTCTCCAAGCCCTACCTGTTGGCGATGGCCAACGCGGGGCCGGGCACCAACGGGTCGCAGTTCTTCATCACCGTCTCTACCCCCAAGCACCTCAACCGCAAGCACACGATCTTCGGTGAGGTCGCCGACCAGGCCAGTCGGGAGGTGGTTGACCAGATCGCCGCCACGTCGACAGACCGAAGCGACCGGCCGGTCGACCCGGTCGTCATCGAGCGCGTCGAGATCGATCGTCGGTGAGCGACCCGGCTCGTCCGGCGATGAGACGGTTTCTCGTATGAGCGGCTCGGACCCAACGGCCTTCAGCTCGGCCACGATTCCCCACTGCTACCGCCATCCGGACCGCGAGACCTACATCGCCTGCCAGCGCTGTGCACGTCCCATCTGCCCAGACTGCATGCGGCAGGCTGCCGTCGGGTTCCAGTGCCCCGATTGCGTGCGCGAGGCGGCGGCTAGCACGCCGGCCGCTCGTACGGCGTTCGGCGGCCGGATCACCGACGGCTCAGCGGCGGTGACGATGGGGCTCATCGCCCTCAATGCGGTCTTGTTCGTGGTCGCGAACGCCACCGGCGGGGTGCGAGGCGAGTTCGCCCTCTCCATGAGCTTGTTGCCAGACGCAGCGCTGTTCCCGCCGCGGTTTGAAGGCGTCGCTCAGGGAGCGTACTGGCAGCTGGTCACCTCGACGTTCCTGCATGTGCAGATCCTGCACATCGCGATGAACATGATCGGGCTGTGGATCTTCGGCGCATTCCTGGAAACCGCGCTTGGCCGCTGGCGGTTCCTCGCGCTGTACCTGCTGAGCGGCTTGGCCGGCTCCGTGGCCGTGTACTGGCTGGCCCCGCCCACCAGCCTCTCACTCGGCGCATCGGGCTCGATCTTCGGCCTCTTCGGCGCCGCTCTGATCGTGCTGCTCAAGCAACGCCGCGACGTCAGGCAACTGATGATCCTGCTCGGCCTGAACTTGCTCATCACGTTCACGGTGCCGACCGTGTCGTGGCAGGCCCATGTCGGCGGCTTAGTAGCCGGCCTCGCCCTGGGAGCGGGGTTCGCCTATGCGCCGCGGCAGCAACGCACTCCCATCCACGTTGGCATGCTGGTCGGGCTGGCCGTGGTGTGCGCGGGATTGGTCGTCGTACGCACGATGACGTTGACGACGTGACCTGACCGGCTACGACTGCTGAGCGAGTTGTCCACACTGGGGACAACTCCTGTGGAGAAAACTACAGGCCTGTAGTTTGGGGCCCGCTTACTCCCACTTGGTGGAGAAGACGAAGCCGAGGGCAATGAGCCCCATGCCGATGAGGAGGTTCCAGTTGCCGAGCTCACGAAGGTACGGCAGCTCCGGCACCAGGTAGAAGACCACGATCCATGCCAGGCCGAGCACCCAGCACGCGACCATCGCGGGAGCGACCCAGCGGCTGCCGCCGACGCGCTTCGTGGTGGAGCGGGTCTTCGGCGGGGTGTACTCGGCCCGCTTGCGGGGACGTGACTCGGGCACCGTTTCTCCTGTCGGGCGGCGGGCTTCATCGGCTAGCGTAGCCGGTGCCACCGCCTGCCCACGCGGACTGCGGTTGGTCGCCCGACCGCCAGGAAGCAGCCATGTCAGGTCAGAAGCATCAGCACCAGCACAAGGGTGCCCCGACGCCGCGCCGAGCGACGCGGGACTCAGGCCGGTCGTGGGGTTGGCGGCTGAGCGTCCCCGTCGCGCTTGCCTGCGCCGGGTTGCTGGCCACAACGAGCATGTTCAACGCGCGCGGCACCGACCTGCGCGCCGGACGCAACACCGACATCTTCGGCATCGTCAGCCAGCAGCGGGACCGGGCCGAGGAGCTGGACCGGCAAAGTCGCGTCTTGCAAGACCAGGTGGACGAACTGGCCGAACAGGTCAGCGGAACCGAGATCGACGAGGTCCAACGAGCTCTGGAGCGGCTGAGCATTCCCGCCGGAATGCGCGGGCTCGTCGGACCTGGCCTCGCCGTCACCCTCGACGACGCTCCCCGGGAGCAGCAGCTGAGCGGCGAGATTGACCCGAACTTGCTGATCGTGCACCAGCAGGACCTCCAGGCTGTTGTCAACGCACTGTGGGCCGGCGGCGCAGAGGCTATGAGCCTGCAAGGGCAGCGCATCATCAGCACGACCGGCATCAAGTGCGTTGGCAACACCGTCGTGTTGCAGGGCGTGCCGTACTCACCGCCGTACCGGATCGTCGCGGTGGGCGACTCCGCCGCGATGTACGACGCACTGCTCGCCTCGCCGCAGGTGCAGAACTACCGCGACTACGTCGGTCCGCCGTACAACCTCGGGTGGTCGCTGCGCAGCGCCCGCCGCCTCACCGTGCCGCCGTACACCAGCCCGGTGACGATGCAGTTCGCGACCCCGGCCGAGCCCTCATCTACCAAGACACCAGGCGGCTAGTCGGTTCGGTGAGGGCCGAACTCAAGGGGACTTGGTCGTCGTCGCTGTCGTCGTAGGAGCAGTCGTCGAGGTGGTCGTGGTCCTCGTGGTCCTCGTCAAGGTCGTCGCGGTCGGCGTGGTCCGCGTCGTGACGGTCGGCGTGGTCGGCGGGGTTGGCGTCGACGTCGGGGGCGTGGTCGGTTCGGTGGTTGTGGGCGGCGTGGTCGTTGTGGGCGTGGTCGTTGTGGGAACCGTGGTAGTGGCCGTGGTAGTCGGTTCAGCTGGGCCCAACGACACCTCGAAGACAACGGTGGTGCCACGCTCTTGCTTGCTGCCCGCCACCGGGCTCTGGCTGGTCACCGTGCCCTCTGGCTGGTCGGACACGGTGTCGGAAGCCACCGGCTCGAAGCCCTCTCGCCGCAAGGCGGCCTCCGCTCGGGGTTGCCGAAAGCCGATCACCGACGGCACGCTCACGAGGCCGGTCGAGTAGAAGACCGTCACGTCCGAGCCGGCCTCGACCTCGACGCCTGGGCCGGGATCGGTCGATGTCACCTGGTTCTTGCGCTCTGTGCTCTGGTCGTCCGGCTCGGGGTTGACGTTGAGGCGGAGCCGCTCGAGTTCTGCGGTGGCCTCGGCGAGGGTCATTTCGGTGATGTTGAGCGGAATCGCGACCGAATCGGATCCGGCCGAGACAGTGACGTCGACCGCGGTGCCCGTGTCGACGAGGTCACCGGGCCGCTCCTCCTGGTAGATGATGCGGCCGCGGCGGATCGACGTACTGAAACCTTTGTCCTGCTCCCCAAGCTCGAGACCAGCCTTCTCCAGCTCGATTCGCGCCTGCTCCACGGTCAGCCGTTGCACAGTCGGCACCGACACCTGAGCCGGGGTGTCGTCGGCAAGCAGCTCAGGTACGACGACGAGGCCACCGATGACAAGCGCCGCGAGCAACAGCAGCAGGCCTGCCCACAATCCGGCGCGGGACCGCCGGGGCTCCTCCTCCTCATACGCGGTAGCGAGCGCAGGGTTGACCGTCGGCGCGGCGGGCTCCAGCGGGGGCTGGGCCAAGAAGTGCTGGGTCTCGAGGTCCGTGGCCCCGACGATCGGGGGCGCCAGTACCTGCTTGCCCTCGAGCGCGCGCTCGATGTCGGTGCGCATCTCCAGCGCGCTCTGGTAGCGCTCATCGACCGACTTGCCCAGAGCCTTCAACGTGATGGCGTCGATCTCGGGGGAGATCTCGGGGTCGAGGGTGGACGGCGCGGGGGCTTCCGCGCGGACGTGTTGGTAGGCGACCGAGATCGGCGAGTCGCCGACGAACGGTGGGCGTCCGGTGAGCAGCTCATACAGCAGGCAGCCGGCGGAGTAGATATCACTGCGCGCGTCGACCTGTTCTCCGCGGGCCTGCTCAGGCGAGAGGTACTGCGCCGTCCCGATCACGGCTGCCGTCTGCGTCATCGTGGCCGAGGTGTCGGCGATGGCTCGGGCGATGCCGAAGTCCATCACCTTGACGTCACCGGTGGGAGTAAGCATCACGTTGGCCGGCTTGATGTCGCGGTGGATGATGCCGGCCCGGTGGCTGTAGTCCAATGCCGTCAGGACCGAGGAGGTGATCTCCAGCGCCCGTTCCGGCAAGATCTTGCGCCCCTCCCGCAAGATATCCCGCAGCGTGCGGCCCTCGACGTACTCCATGACGATGTAGGGCAGCAGAAGATCTGAACCGTCGTTCGCGGGTTCTTCACCGGTGTCGTAGACCGCGACGATGGTGGGATGGTTCAGCGAGGCCGCTGACTGCGCCTCCCGACGGAAGCGCGCCTGGAACGTCGGGTCGCTGGCCAGGTCGGTGCGCAGCCGCTTGATGGCCACCGTGCGGCCGAGGCGGACGTCTTGGGCCCCGCGCACCTCGGCCATGCCGCCGCGTCCGAGCAGGCCGCCCAACTGGTAGCGTCCGCCGCCGAGCGCGCTGGGGCCCATGTCCATGGGTCAGCCCTTCCCCCGGTCCTTGCCGTTCTCGTCGCTCTTGCCGGGGTCGTCCCCCTTGCCGGGGTCGTCCCCCTTGCCGGGGTCGTCCCCCTTGCCGGGGTCGTTCCCCTTACCCTGCTCATCGCCCTTGCCCGAGTTCTCTTTCTCTTTGTCGTCGCCCTCGCCCGTCTCGCCGGTGTAGACAAACAGCGTCACCTCCGTGCCGGGGGCAAGCAGCCCAAGAGGACTCACCTGAGCGACGACGCCTGCTGTCCCGCCAGGGACCTCCTCGGTCTTGACATCAAACTCACGCTCCTTGAGCGCATCCTCAGCCTCATCGTCCGACATTCCGACGTAGTCGGCCCCTGCTGGTGTCTGGCTGGGCGGGGATGCGGTGGCGGGCGGTGTCTGCTGTGCCGGCGGAGCGACCGTCTGCGCAGTCGGCGGAGCGGCCGTCTGCTGAGTCGGCGGAGCGGCCGTTTCCTGAGACCGTTGCGGAGTCGTGTCTGCAGAGGCGGGCGCTGCTCCAGGGCCTGAGACGGCGCCGCGGTCGCGCGAGGCCGTCGCGTCGGAGTTGTTGATGGAGCCAAGGCCCCAAGCGATGCCGGCGATGAGAAGCGCTGCCGCTGCCACCGCGGCGAGCGGCCACCACCGCCGTTGCCCGGGCGACTCCGCCGCCGCGGATGGTGCCGCGAGAGCCCGAGTAGTCAGCGCTGGATCCGGTAGTACCGCCGTGACGGGGCTTACCCCGGCGACATCGACACCGGGCGCATGTGCGGCGGCTGACCGCAGCGCCGCCGCGAACTGCTCGGCGCTGGGTGGGCGCTGCGCCGGGTCCTTGGCCATCGCCGCTGCCACCAGCGCAGCAAGCTCCTGGGGCACCGCCGCCGGCAGCGGCGGCGGCCGGTCCCGCAGGTGCGCGAGGACGACGGCGACAGGAGTGTCGCCCGCGAACGGCTTTCGCCCGCTCAGGCACTCGTAGAGCACGACTCCCAGCGAGTAGATATCGCTGGCGGGGGTGGCTTCCCGGCCCTCGGCAACCTCTGGAGCCACGTAGTGCGGCGTTCCCAGAATGGTGCCGCTGTCGGTAAGTGCGGTGGCACCGAGCGCGCGGGCGATCCCGAAGTCGGTGATCTTGACCTTGTCGCCCGCGGTCACCAAGAAGTTGGCCGGTTTGACGTCACGGTGCACGATGCCGGTCGCGTGCGCGACGGCGAGCCCGTCGGCTACCTGGGCGACGAGGCCGGCGGCCCGCTCGGGCGGCAGCGGACCAGTCAGGAGGTCCGACATGGCCACCCCGTCGACGTACTCCATCACCAGGTACGCCGTGTGCCTGCCGGTGACCGGGTCGATGTCGTCGCCGTAGTCGAAGACCGTCGCGATCGCCGGGTCGTGCAACGCGGCGGCGTTGCGGGCCTCCAACTCGAACCTGCTGCGGAACTTCGGGTCGTCGACGAGGTTGGAGTGCAAGAGCTTGACCGCGACGGTTCGGCCAAGGGCATTGTCGACGCCTTTCCAGACCTCGCCCATGCCGCCTGCGGCGATGCGTTCGGTGAGGTCGTAGCGCCTGTTGCCGATGGCCCTCACCGGTTGATCACCGCCTTCATCACCTCGACCGCGATCGGTGCGGCCAGCTCGCCGCCGCTGATGTCCTCGCGAGCCACGTCGGTCTTCTCTATGAAGACCGCGACAGCGACCTGTGGGTTGTCCGCTGGGGCGAACGTGACCATCCAGGCGTACGGCGACCGGTCATTCGCCGTGTTCGCCGTACCGGTCTTGCCGGCGACCGCGACGCCGGGGATCTGAGCTGGGACCCCCGTACCGGTGTCGACCACCTCGACCATCATCGCCGTGAGCTGGTTGGCAGCCGGGGCCGACATGGCTTGGTGCAGGACCTCCGGCTCAGCCTCCTCCAGCACGTCAAGGTCGGGCGACCGCACCTGCTGAACGACGTACGGCTTCATCACAGCTCCGTCGTTCGCGACCCCGGCGACGACCATCGCCATCTGCAGCGGGGTCGCCGCCACCTCGTACTGTCCGATCGCGGACAGGGCGGTCTGCGGCTCGTCGATGTCACTGGGAAAGGTGCTCGTGGCCAGCGGCAGCTCGTCGAGGTAGTCGTCGTTGAAGCCGAACCTCTCGGCCTGGTCCTGCAGAGTCGCCGCACCGAGCTTGAGGCCGATGTCACCGAACGCCACGTTGCACGAGACCGCCAGCGCCTGCGTCAACGGGATCTGCTCGCCACCGCAGTCGTCGCGGCTCTGGTTGCGCAGCACACTGCTGGACAGCGGCAGGTCGAGGACGGCGCGGCCGTTGACGAGACTGTCGGGGGAGTACCCGTTGCCCAACGCGGCCGCCGACACGACCACCTTGAACGTCGAGCCAGGTGGGTAGATCTCCTGCGTCGCTCGGTTGAGCATCTGCTCGGTCGGACTGGCGTTGAGCCGGTCCCAGCTCCGGTTGGCTGCGTCGACGTCGTGGGTCGACAGCCGGTTCGGGTCGTAGCTCGGGGTCGACACCATGGCGAGGATCGCGCCGGTGTCGGGGTCGAGCGCCACGACCGCGCCCTTGGTGTTGCCCGGCAGCGCCTCGAGCCCGTCGTACGCCGCCTGCTGGGCCGCCGAGCTCAGCGTCAGCAGCACGCTGCCGCCCTTGGGCTCGTCGTTCCCCAGCAGGTCGATGATCCGGTCGACGAAGAGCCTCTCGTCGCTGCCCGACAAGATGGCGTTCTCGGAGTTCTCCACGCCGCTGGTGCCGTAGATACAGGAGAAGAATCCGGTGACCGGGGCGTAGAGCAACGGGCGGCTGTACTTGCGGATGTAGTCGAGGTTGTCGTTGGAGGGGATGCTGCGCGCCACCGGCTCGCCGTCGACCAGGATGGGGCCGCGCTCCCTGGAGCATTCGGCCTCACGGACGCGCTTGTTGGCGGTGTCGGAGTTGAAGTCGCTGGCCTTGAACACCTGCACGTAGTTCACGTTGATCAGCAGCGCGGCGAACAGCACGAGGCAGCCAACCGCCAGCGTGCGGATGGGCTTGTTCACCGCATCCTCACCACCTGGGTCTCCTCGTCAGGCGCTGGCAGCGTCACGGCGGGGACAGGTCTGCGGGCGTAGTCGCTGATGCGCAGGATGAGCGCGATGATGATCCAGTTAGCGACGAGCGACGACCCGCCGTACGAAAGGAACGGCGTGGTGAGTCCCGTCAGGGGGATCAGCTTGGTGACGCCTCCGACGACGACGAACACCTGCAGCGCCATTGCCACCGAGAGTCCCACCGCCAGCAGCTTCCCGAAAGAGTCCCGACACACCAGCGCAGTGCGCAGGCCGCGCTCGACGATGAGCGCGTAGATGACGAGGATCGCCATCAGACCGGTCAGGCCGAGCTCCTCGCCGATCGAGGTGGCGATGAAGTCCGACCATGAGTACGGCGTCAGGTACGGGCTGCCTTGACCCCAGCCGCGGCCGAGAATGCCGCCCCAGGCCAGGCTGTACTGGCCTTGGATGATCTGCCCGAACGCGTCGGGGTCGTCGAAGGGATGCAGCCAGCCGTTCACCCTGGCCTGCACGTGCGCGAACGCCAGATAACCGAGGTAGGCGCCGCCGGCGAACAGAGCCGTCCCAACAACGAGCCAGCTCGCGCGCTCGGTGGCGACGTACAACAGCACCACGAACAGCCCGAAGAACAGCAGCGAGGACCCCAGGTCGCGCTGGAAGACCAGCACGCCGAGGCTGATGACCCACATGAGCAGGATCGGCCCGAGGTCGCGGCCGCGCGGCAGGTCGATGCCCAGGAACCGGCGGCCGGCGAGCGCGAGGGCGTCGCGCTTCACGACCAGGTAGCCAGCGAAGAAGATCGCCAGTGCGATCTTGGCGATCTCGCCGGGCTGGAACGAGAACCCGGCGACGTTGATCCAGATGCGAGCGCCGTTGATGACCGTCCCGATGCCTGGCACCAACGGCAACAGGAGCAGCACGAGGCCCACGAAGCCCGTGGTGTAGGTGAATCGCTGCAGCAGCCGATGGTCGCGGACCACGAGCAGCGTGAGCACGAAGCCGGCGACCGACACGCCCGCCCACACGAGCTGTTGGCTCCCGTAGTCGGTGTTGCTGGCGAGGTCGATCCGGCGGATCATGGCGAGCCCGACGCCGTTGAGGGCGACGACCGCTGGGAGCAGGACCGGGTCGGCGTAGGGCACCCGGAAACGGACGACCAGGTGCGCGACCAGCGCCAGACCGACCAGTGTGCCGCCGTACTGGACCAGGTCGGCAGGGATCTCGCCGTCCCGGCCGATCCCGACGAGCGCGTAGGAGCTGACGCCGACGACGAGCGCCAGCAGGAGCAGGACGAGCTCGGAGCCCCGGCGCTTGCGCGGGACGAAGGTGCCGGTGGGTTGGCCGGCGACCGCGAGGCTGGCGCTCATTGCGGCGTCCCGGTCCCCGTCGCCGGGCTGGCGCCTGCGCACTCCCGGGGCGTGACCGGTTCGGTGGCCTCGGTCGTGCGCGGCTCAGCGGAGGTGGTGAGCTGGGCGGTGGCTGGTCCGTCGATCCGCCGCGGGGTTGGCGACCGCTCCGGGCTCCGCGGAGTGGGGGTGAGTGTCTCGGTGGGTACGGTCGCGGTGGTTACGGTCGCGGTAGTTACCGGCTGGCTTGCTGGCTGGCTGGCTTGTCGTGCGCAGGTCTGCGCGAAGGTGAGCAACTTGTCGACGATGCGCTGCGCGTGAGCGAGGTCGTTGGCAGTCATCCCCTCGATCACCTGGCTGCGCCGGAAGCTCGGCAGCTCGGTGAGCAGCAGATCCTGGGACTCGTAGACATGGTGCAGCTGGACACCCGGCAGGTCGGCCTGCACGCCCTGGTAGATGGCGACCCGCTCGCCGTACGCCGCCACGTAGTACTGCTGCTGCGACCACTGGTACCCCACGAGCGCCACCAACCCGGCCACCAGGACAACGGCGGAGACGACCGCGAGTCGGCGTAGCGCGAGGAACCGGCGAGGCGCGCGGGGGGCGTATCGCAGCTCCTCTGGGTCGACGGTGGGGTCGACCATCAACGACTTGCCCGAGGGGGATTCCTTGCGCTGTGCCCGGGCATGGCGGCGGCTGAGCGGGAGGCGCGTCTCCTCAGCAGCCGCCCCGACGGTGACCGGCTCAAGGGTTGCGGTTGGTTCGTCGACGACGTCGGCGACCACGACGGTGACGTTGTCGGTGCTGCCGGCTTCCAGCGCGAGCCTGGTGAGCTCACGGGCGGCTGCGTCGGCCGTGCCGACCGAGAGCACCCGCTCGATCCGGTCGTGCTCGACGAATCCCGACAACCCGTCGCTGCAGATCAGCACCCGGTCGCCGGGCTGGACGTCGTACACCGTGAGATCGGGGTCGTGGTCGTGTCGGCCGTCGAGCACCTTCAGCAGCAGCGAGCGGTGCGAGTGCACCTTGGCTTCTTCCTCGGTGATGCGGCCATCGTCGATGAGGCTCTGCACCCAGGTGTGGTCGTTGGTGATGCGGAGCAGCTCGCCGTCGCGCCAGAGGTAGCCGCGGCTGTCGCCGAGGTGGGCGATGCCGATGCGCTCACCGTCGAAGAGCGCGGCGGTGACCGTGGTGCCCATGCCGTCGACCCCGGGGTCCTGCTCGATCAGCTCGGCCAGTCGGTCGTTGGCGCGGTGTACGGCGCCCGCCAGCGCCTCGAGCAGGTTGTCGGGGGGCGGCTCGTCGAGGCGAAGCAGAGTCTGGACAGCAACCGCAGAGGCGAGGTCGCCGGCCGCCGCGCCGCCCATGCCGTCGGCAACCATGACGAGGTGGGGACCGGCGTAGCCGGAGTCGTCGTTCTTCTTGCGGCTGCGACCGATGTCGGTGACTGCGCTGAACCGCCAGGTGAGGGCCATGGCTACTTCTTCAGCTCAGCGATTGTCTTGCCGAGACGGACCTGGACGCCGATCGAGACGGCCATGGGCGTGGTGATGCGTTGGCTGCCGATGTAGGTGCCGTTGGTCGAGCCCAGGTCCTCGACGTACCAGTCCTGGCCGTGCGGCACGAAGCGGGCGTGCCGAGTCGACACGTAGTCGTCGTCGAGCCGGATCGTGGCGTCGGCGCCGCGACCCAGCAGAATCGGCGCGCCGTCGAGCGGCACCGAGACGCCGGCGTTGACGCCCTCGGTGATGACCAGCTTTGACGGAGCGCTGCGCCGTTTGCGAGGCGGCTTGCCGGCCTTGACCGGCTTGGGCGCGGCTGGGGCCGCCTCGACGCGCTGACCGAACATGTCGGACTTGATCACCGACACCGACGACAGGACGAACAGCCACAGCAATGCCAAGAAGCCGAGCTTGATGAGCGTGAGAGTGAGCTCCGACACCGCTCATCCGCTCCAAGGGCGCGGTTGCTGGGGCGGGTACGACGATGGCGGCGCCCACGGCTGAGTGTTCTGGTCGTGTGGTTGCAGTGGCGGTTGCGGCTGTGGTGAGGGAGGCGGGCGCCGCTCCGCCATCCGCACCACGATGCGGGTGCCGCCGACCTGAACGACAGCCCCGTCACCGAGGACGGCCTGTTGCACTCGTTGGCCGTTGACCGTCGTGCCGTTGGTGGAACCCAAATCGGCAACACTCACCAGCGGCGTGCCGCCGCTCTGTTGGACCCGAAACTCGGCGTGGCGGCGGGAGACGCCCGGATCGTCGATGCGCAGGTCGGTGGCGCTACCTCGGCCGACGACCGCACTCGGAGGAGTCACCGGGTGACGGATGCCGTTGATCTCCAAGAAGACCGGTGCCCTGCCGATGAGGCTGTCGCTGAGCTCCTTGCCAGCCACCGGCGTCACCGACGCGGCGGCCTGGCTGCGGACCCGGAACCGCCCGGTGGTGAGATCCCCGATGCGCCGGAAGTTCAGCCGCACTGGGCCGGCGAAGACGTAGTGCTGATCGGCGGCGTGCTGGTGGAGCATGTCGGCGAGCTCCCTCGACAGGGCGTCCCCGAAGCTTGACAGGCGGTCGAAGTCCGCCGGCGACAAGTCGATGACGAAGTCGTTGGGCGCCAGCCGCCGGTCCCGACTCAGGACCTGGGCTGAGTTGTCCACCTCCCGCTGAAGTGCTGAGGCGATCTCGACCGGTTGTACGGCGCTGCGGAAGGTGCGCGCGAAGGCGCCCGTCACCATGTGCTCGAGGCGTTGCTCGAGGCGGTGCAAAGACCCCACTATGCACTCGCCTCACTCTCTGTTGTCTCGACCCGTCACGGAGCGGCGGTGGCCGCCGTACGCTCGACTCGGGCACATCGCTTCGGCCTCGATCGTAGCCGCAAGCGGTGGTTGTACGGTGCTCGACGCTGTCGGCTGCCCGGCCGACTGCCGGTCGGCAGAAGGCGCTGCGTGTTAGCATGGCTGGCCGCCGTGGACTGCATTTGCCCTCGCTAATCGGCCAGAGTGTGGGCTGGTCCCGGCGCCACGCGCGAGTGGCGGAATGGCAGACGCGCACGGTTCAGGTCCGTGTGCCCGAGAGGGCGTGGGGGTTCAACTCCCCCTCGCGCACCATCGAAAACCCCAGCCTGACCTGGGGTTTCGTCCATTTCTAGGCGTAGCCTGTTGGCTCGTGGTAGCACGGTGGTAGCACCAGCCCCTTTCGGGAGGTGTAGCTATGGCTTGGATAGAGAAGCGCACGCGCGGCGACGGCGGTGTCTCCGCGCGGGTGGTGTGGCGCCTGGAAGGCACCCGCAACGGGTCCTATCAGGCTGAGACGTTCAGCGCCGGCAGCGATGCGCAGAACGTCGCGCGCGCCGATGGATTCAAGAAGATGGTCGACGCTGCTGGTCAGCGCTGGCCCGACGGGTGGGTGAAGGGCGAGGGGTTCGTCAGGCCGGCGGGGACTGATCCGCTGACCGCGCCGCCCCGGTTCGTCGACCTGGGCGAGGAGTACGTCCGACAGATCGTCGACCTCTCACCCGGCCAGCGGAAGCGGTATCTCGGGCATCTCCACGTGCTCGCCGGCACTCGGGTGCGCGGCGCGCTGCTCTTCACCCGCCCGGTCACCTCGATCCATGAGTCTGACATCAAGGAGTGGCTGATCGACTGGGACCGGTCCCTGAAGACCAAGGCCAACTACCACGGCCTGATCCACGGGGTCTTCGCCTACGCCGTTAAGCGCGGCTATCTCGTCGCCAACCCGGAGATCGGTACGGCGCCCAAGCAGTCGCGCGTCAAGCAGTCGCGTCCGGAGCTGCGGTTCCTCACCGAGCGCGAGCTGGAGACCGCCGTGCGGCTCGGACCCACGGCGACCTGCTGAGCGTCGCCGTTGGCACCGGCTTGCGCTTCGGCGAGGTCAGCGCCCTGTGGGTCGGCAACGTCGACCTGGACCACCGCACCATCCGGGTCAACAAAGCCTGGAAGCGCAACGGTGAGAACGACACAACCGATACCCCCGGCTGGCTGGCCAAGCAGCTGCGACCCAAGCACGCGATGCGCGACCACCACCTCGGCAACCCAAAGACTCCGAAGTCTCGCCGCACCATCACGATCTCCCCGGCGGTCGCCGAGGTGCTCGCTGGACGGATCAAGGGCAAGCAGCCCGACGGCGTCGTCTTCCTCAGCCACTCTGGGCTGCCGGTGCACAACGGCGACTTGTACACCCACGTCTGGCGCAAGCTGATGAAGGCGCTGGCGGCCGAGGGCATCGCGCCGTTCCGGTTCCACGACCTGCGCCACACCCATGTCGCCTGGCTCGTGGCTGGCGGCGCCCCGCTCCCACACATCCAGGCACGACTGGGACACGAGTCGATCACCACCACTATCGACACCTACGGTCACCTGCTGCCGGCTGGGGACGAGCTGATCTCCGGAATCATCGACACCGCCCTGACCGGCGGCACGATCCGACCCGCGGGCAGCGAACGTGTTGCTTTCGCGAGGCGTATGCAACACACTGGTGATGCGGCGGTGATCTTCGGAGCGGATCGAGTGGGACGAGCACAACCTCGACCACGCGACCAGGAGGCTGACCGCCGCAGAGATCGAGCAAGCGATCCTCAACGCTGACCGGATGCTCAAGCATCCGCGCGAGACGCGGATCGTGGGCGGATCAAGTCGATAACCGACGGCGGTAAGGCGGTGGTCGTCATCGTCCAACTGGTACGCGACGGAGTTCGACCAATCACCGGATGGGAGGCATGACATGACCGAAAACATGAGCGAAGCCGAGCTCGCGGCCTACTACAACCGCACCCAGGACACATCGGACTTCGACGGTGGCGAGGAAGTCCCGATCACCGTCAAACGCAATGTCACCATCTCGGTGCGCTTCTCGCCGGAGGAACTCGAGGACCTGCGAGCTAGGGCGCAGGATGCCGGTGTGAAGGTCACGTCCTTCATACGCGTGGCGGCGCTTGACGCGACCAGCCCGGTCGATCGTGCGGCGCTGGGCGAGCTTGCCCGCGACCTGGAGCACCGCGCTCACCGGGTCGCCGAGTTCGTGGCTCGGGGAGCCTGACTCTAGAGAACGGGACCACATCACTGATGTGGAGCGGTTCAACTCCCAGGGTCGTGTCGGTGGTGGTTCGAGGACAAGACGACCCCTCGTAGCCAGTGCGATAGCGGCAGCCTGAGATGAGCACATTCGGGCGGCAATCGCCGACGGAAAGACGCGCCTCGCGTGGGCGCCTCGTGCGCCGCGAGGCCGAGCGCCTCGGCAGCAGGGCGACCCAGGACCATGAACTCGTTGTCGTGGACGTCGCCCTCGACTCAGATTTACCACCGCTCCGCGCGCTCTGCGCTCCGACCCAACAGTCCAGTCATTGGCGGCCCGGCGGCCTGTGATCGAGAATTAGACGCGTGGCCCACAACATCCGCCCGGCCCGAGGCCAGCACACTGTCACTGAACGACTTCTCAAGGGATTCGCTGCCAACGACGGACGCCTAGCCGTGTTCGACCGTGAATACCGACAACGTCGCCTCCGCAGCCCCGGCGCAGGAATCTTCACGACCAACTTCGATTCGTGGGGCTCCCGGGGATCCGAGGACCGATGGAACCTATTTGAAGTCAACTTCCCAGCCGCATTAGCAGGGGTCAAAGATCGGACAGCGTTGAGCGACCCAGCGACGGTCGACACTCTCAGAGACATGCTCGCCCTGCATTGGCTCAGAAGCCGGGGCATGGTGAGAGCCCGCGGTCAAGCCGTCAATCGCACGTTCGGGCGCTACCGGCTCGACGCACCCGACACGCGGCGCGACTTCTTGGCGGAGGCACTGCGGCAGCGAACCGGTCTCATCGCCACATCGCGGTCATCACTTGAGTGGATGGCGGATAAGTTGATCGGCGACGTCCAAGCGAATGACCTCGCGAAGTGGCACAGTCGGCAAAACGTGGAGTACTTCCAGGCGGCCCGCACGCGCTTCGAGCAACTTGATTTGCACGTGCATTACGCCGCTACGCGCGATTTGGCGATTGGCGACTCCCCGGTGATCACCACGATCAAGGGACAACCGGGCGCTGGGCCACACCAGGACATCGGCGTGCAGAGGGCCGACCACGTTGCAATGCCGATTACGCCCAACGTTCTCATCACCCTCGGGGACAACCCCCCGAACAGGGACCTCAGCGACGACGAAGTCGACTCTTACAACGATTGCCAATGGTCGACGTTCGCAGTTTGGATTGCCGCACGCCCTGGCGGCGCTGCCGATGAACGCCTCAAATTGGAAGCTCAGTTGGAGCGCTAGTGTTCATCGACACGCGACCGAGCCAAGCCCGAAGCGGTCACGATGCTTACACAACTCGGTCGTTTCTTGTAGAACGACAGCATGTCCCAGGATCAGGAACTCGTCAGCGAGGCAGTGGGGCGACATCCGGGTGTCGACCCAGGAGCAAGGGGACAGTGGGGCGAGTCTCCAGGCCTAGCGGGCAGCCATCGAGAGCGCCGCCGTGTACCAGGACGCCGGTCTCTCGGGAAAGACGCTGGTGAATCGCAGCGGTCTGCAGGCGGCTTTGGCTGCGCTCGAGCAACAGCGAGGGCGGGTGCTAGTCGTGGCGAAGCTGCATCGTCTGTAACGCTCGGTCGCGGACTTCGTCCATCTTCTCGCGCGATCGCGGGGGCAGGGGTGGGGGATCGTTGCCCTCGATCTCGGGGTTGATACGACGACGCACGCTGGCGAACTGGTCGCAAACGTCATAGCAGCTGTAGCTCAGTGGGAGGCGTTCGCACAAAGGAGGGACTCGCTGCGAAGCGTGAAGCGGGTGTCAAGTTGGGTCGCCGCGCATGGTTGACTAGAGAGCTACTCAAAAAATCCTTGCCGAGCGGCGCATGGGTCCGACGCTCAGGGCTATAGCGTCCGAACTCAATCGTGATCGGTCGCACCCGACGGCGGCGGTGTGAAATGGTGGCCGTCCACGGTCGCGCCCATCGTAAAGTCGCGATCTTAGGCCGTGCTCAAGGGCGTAGCGGTACGGTGCTGCACCGGATATTTAAGGGGGACACGACCCGATGATTCGCTTTCCAGTTCTCAATCGCCTTCGGGTGAAGGGCTATGAGCTCTATCCCGGACCGCCGCCGGACCACGCAGGGCTTGAAGCTGATTTCACACCGGGTCTCACTCTCGTGGTCGGGGCCAATGGCTTAGGCAAGAGCACCCTTGTCTTGATGCTCTTCAGGTTGCTTTCGGGTCCGGCGGACCTCCGTGGGCAGAGCCGAGATGGCCTCGGCTCGGGGCAACTTGAGGTCCGCTCTCTACGTCGCGATGAGCTCAGAACGTTCTCTGAGCGCGTGAACGATGGAGCAGCCCAGGCTTTCGCGACGCTCGACTTTTCGCTTGGCGACACTCAGATATCCATCTCGAGAGACCTCGCCACCCTGTCTGCCGTCGCGCTGATGGTCGACGGCGAAGAGTTTGGAATGGACGAGGACGTCTATCGGTCGGTTATCGCGGACCGAGCAGGGGTGGCGGGTTTCGTCGACTGGCTGCTTATTCTCCGGTACCTGGTCTTCTACTTCGATGACCGTCGCTCCCTGGTCTGGGACCCCACGGCGCAGCGGAGGATGCTCCCGCTGTTGTTCCTGCCTGGAGGAACGCTTGAGCCAAACCCGGAACTGACACGATCCATCCTGCAAGAGGACAGTGCCGTGCGTAACCTCTCCGCGGCCCTAACACGGCAGGAGGCTGAACTCCGCAAGCAGGAGTTTGCGTTGGCGAAGCAACCGGCCATGGAGCACGAGTTGCGGGGGCTTGCGCAGCTTCGTGACGCACTGGAAGCACAACTGGCGGAACTGGAAGAGCGACTACCTGTTCTCGAAGCCGACCGGGCTGCGGCTCGGCTGCAAGCGCTGCAGTCGGCGGAGCGACGATCCTCCGTTGCGGGTGAACTTGACGAACTACGTTACGCGCAACTGGAACAAGCCTTTCCCAGCAAGGACGAGACTGCGAAGTACCTGCTCCTATCGATAGTTGATGATGACCATTGCTTGGCGTGCGGAAACCACGTGCCCGACTATGCGGCGGAACTACGAACTCGATTGGAGAGCTACACATGCGTACTCTGCGGTTCTGACAACCACGAGAAGGTGACAGCTCGAGCGGATCTGGTTGGTTCGGAAGAAGTGATAGCCGCTCGGGTGCGGCTACAAGAGGCGACGGACGCTTACGACTCTGCGCAGAAGGCGCGGGCTGAGACGGAATCGATCTACGTGGACTCCCTCGCCAAGGTCGCTCGTCTCAACCGCGAGGTTACCGAGCTCAACGCGAACATCGACCGCCTTGAGCGGGCGCTGCCCGACGCTAACCGGACTTTGAGCAAGCGTCGACAGGGAATCAATGAGCTTCGCGCTCAAAATATGATCGCTCGCGAACGAGTACTCGAGATGAAGGCTGAGCTTGGGCGGGTTGCCGACGAGCAAAACCGACAACTCTCCGCGTACAAGGATGCTGTCAAGGACCACTTCGACGCTCACGCAACGGATTTCCTGCTCGAGGATTGTCATCTCGTCTGGGGAAATCACCTAGAACAGATTGGTCAACTGGGGAAGCCAATCAGTTTTTCTGTGTTCCAAGTGGACATGACAGGCGGTGGGCTGAGCGGGGCCACTAGGAGGGAACGCGCAGAGCAGGTTTCGGAAAGTCAACGGGAGTTCATTGATCTGGCGTTTCGCATGGCGCTGGTCAGCATCGCTGGCGAAGGCGGCTCCGGCACCTTGATCATGGATGCGCCGGAGTCCTCCTTGGATGCGATCTTCGCGCCTCGGGCTGCTCGGGTCCTCACCGGCTTCGGCAAGGCGAACCTTGGGTCGCGAGTGATCATTACCTCCAACCTCGTGGAGGGGTTGCTTATCCCCACAATCGCGGAGGAATTGGGGATCGTCGATGCGGACGATCCGCATGTCGTAAACCTCTTCGACATTGCTGCACCGACCGGTGCGCTGAGGCAACATGAAGACGAGTACAGGGAAGCCCTAGGTAGGGCGTTTGGTGCTGCTACATGAGTTCGCTACTTCGGCACCAAACGCGTGCGCTGATGATCGTGCGAGCCTTCTCAACAGGCGCTCTCTACCCAGTGCCATTGGAAGCCCTTCACACGGTCACTTACTTGACTGATGCCTTAGCGCCGGTGTGGGGCTTTCCCCCGCTAGACGACGTCGTGCTCAAGACGAACTGGGTGCCTCGAAGCGAGCCGATTCAGCGTGCTCTTGACGACCTCGTCGCCCGAGGCGTCCTTAAGGTTTCGCACATCAGCTTCGAACGACGGGAAGCAGGTCGGGCGTTTCAAGCGGATTACGCGCTGAACACCGAGTTGGTCCGAGGCGTGTTGCACGTGCTGGATGCGGATGCTGACTGGCTCTACGAGTACGGGGCCATACGCGAGGTGGCATTGGCCGTTGCAGGCTTTGGCAGTGACCAGCTCCCCAGAGCCGCTCTTGTGGACGCGAGCTACTCCGATCCGTTGCTGGATCGCAACACCGTGCTGGACCTTGATCCGGATGAGGGTCACTCGCGGTCTCAGACCGAGCTGGCGAACCAGAGGCTTTCCGCCGTAGGTCTCGAGCGGCTGTCTCGACGGTTAACGCCTGCTGAGCTGACTGCCCTATACGTTCGGCACCTCTATCCCCTGATGGGGGACGCCGATGAGTGAAGCGGCGTTCACAGAGTTCTGGTCGACGGAGTCCTTGGGCAACACGCTCGCAAGGGCCCTAGGGGCAGGGGCAGACGCAGATCTTCCCGAGGCCTTGCGGTTCGCCCGGCAGGCTTCAATCCTGGCTAAGACCCGGTTTGAAGCCGAGGGCGAGCAGCCCAGCGAGCAGCCGGTGGTGTTCCTGCTGCATCCACTAGACCCTCCAGCCCTGGAACCCGAGCGTGCCCGCAGCAAGAGGCTCCCAATGCTGGACGATGGTCGGCACTCAATCACGGGCCGGATTTGGTTCGTCAATGAAGTGGTTAACGAAGGCGTAAGCGTCGAACTCAAGAACGACGAAGACGACGCCGATATTTGGACTCTGCTGAAGGATGTATTCGAAGTGGGCCACGTGCCCGCGCTCGTGGTCACAAACCGGAGCGGGCAGTTTCAGGCACGCTTCTTCCCTGACGGTATTGGCTCGAGCAAGTGTCATCGAACGGATCTCTCGCGTGTGTCCGTCGGTTTGGCGGAAGTGCGAGAGGCGCTAGACGCCATCTATATGACCGATTTGCGTACGCCAGAGGCCCAAGGCTCAGTGGTCACAACGTGGCAGGACGCGTCGAAGCTGGTTCCGGTGCATCAAGCCGAGTTGACCGTGCAGAAGATTCTGAAGGTTGGGCTGACGCAGCGTTTTCTAGGCAGTTTCCAGGTCCTTGAGGAACAGCCAGCACCAAGCGGGCGGTTCGACCTCTTGATCGAGTCATTCGATGTTACCGACCGCACTTCGACTACAAAGGAAGTGTTGCTCGAACTGAAGGTTCTGCGAGCCAAGCACCACAGTGGCACTCTAGTGCAGCCGAACGAGAATAGACGTGCGATCCGAAAAGGACTGAAGCAGGCCGCCGTGTATCGGGACGAGCGGCACGTCCGCTCGGTGGCCCTATGCTGTTATGACATGAGGGCTGATGTAGTCGGCGATGCGATGTTCGCTGAGTTCGTCAGAAAAGCGACGAAACGACGTGTCGAGTTGTGGTCTTGGCATTTATTTCCCAACTCAGAGCAATGGCGTGAGTTTGCCGAGCCTGATGAGGTAGACGGGGATGACATGGAAGGGGTGGCTCCGTGACCCGCAGCGAAATCGCTGCACTCACCGAGCATTACTCGGGCCTCTCGGAAAGATGGCAAGTCAATGATCGGCAGACCGATTACGCGTCGTTAGTCAAGCCGACCGGGAACAGTCAAGAACCATTTCACCGATGGTTCAAGTTCAAGGAAGCATTTTCCCACGCGCTGTTTGATCGGCTGATCAAGGATGGGGGTTGGAGGCCTGAGAAGCACTTCACGCTCTTCGATCCTTTCGCGGGTTCGGGAACCTCTCTCCTAAGCGCCTTAGAACTTGCGCAAAGCCAGGGTGTGAGTGCGCGGCTCGTCGGTGTCGAACGCAACCCGGTCATGCACCTGATCGCCTATGCAAAACTCAGAGCCGCGGCGGAACCAAAGCGCGTCGGCGCAGCGCTGGAGTATGAACTCGAGGATTTCTGGAGTCGGTATCGGTCTAACCGGCGGAAGCCGAGAGCTCTTGTCACGCCCTCTGTGACGCTGAACAACCCTCGCTACTACGACGCCGAACATGTTCGGTCCCTGCTCGCTCTCACGAGAGCGGCACGCGGTTGCTCGGACGACGTCGTAAGAGATGTGCTCTTAACGTGCGTTGCTGCGGCGGTGGAGCCGAGCGGCCTTCTCAGGAAGGATGGCCGAGCTCTCCGCTTCAGTCCAAACCGGTCGGCGGTTCACCCGGTGATGGCATTCCAAGGGACTCTCGGGATCGTTCAGGAGGACTTATCGACCAGTGATGGCTTCGAAGGGCACGTACAGCTTGCCCACGGGGATGCACGTCTCGCGTCACCCATGCATGAGTCGCTCTGGGCCGACTGGGTGGTCTTCTCCCCTCCGTACCCCAACAACATCGACTACACGGAGGTCTACAAGACCGAAAGCTGGGCTCTCGAGGTGTACGCCTCAGAGGACGACATGCGGCTTCAGCGATTGTCGACCCTGCGAAGTCATCCCAGCGTCCTTTTCCCCGAGGAATATCACTATCCGCGTTCGGCGAGCGCCGATCAGGTGGCTGCGCTTATCGCCCCGATACTTCGCTGCATCCCCGCAGATAGGTACGCCAAGGGTAGGACGCAGTT
This sequence comes from Nocardioidaceae bacterium, assembly GCA_030447865.1. Taxonomy (GTDB): domain Bacteria; phylum Actinomycetota; class Actinomycetes; order Propionibacteriales; family Nocardioidaceae; genus JAUJOE01. The sequence goes on along the minus strand of JAUJOD010000001.1, from coordinate 608,997 downwards.
GATTCGAGGCTACGCCGACGACATGTTCCGCGTGCTGCAGCAAGCCAGACGACAGGTGCGCAATGGGGGACACGCAGCCGTGATCGTGGGCAACTCTGCCCACGGCGAGGGTGACCAGCGGTTTGTGGTGGCGGCTGATCTGGTTATCGCGGGCTTGGCCGAACAGGCCGAGTGGATGGTCGAAGAAGTCTGCGTTGCGCGGATGCTTCGCCGACGCACCGACGATGACGGCTGGATGCGTGAGAGCGTCATCGTTCTGAGAGCTGCCTAAGCGGGCGAGTTCTCAGCAGCGGGTGCTTCTGGGGCAAGATCAGTCAGAACCCATCGGGTTGAGGTAGACCGTCGTTCGGAGCTGTAGGCAGCGTCCCAGCCAGCGGCCTCGGCACCGTTGGAGTCGCGCCAGAACGCGGTCGTTGCGTGACCGAGCCGCTGCCCATTTGATCTGAGAGCTGCCTAAGCGGGCGAGTTCTCAGCAGCGGGTGCTTCTGGGGCAAGATCAGTCAGAACCCATCGGGTTGAGGTAGACCGTCGTTCGGAGCTGTAGGCAGCGTCCCAGCCAGCGGCCTCGGCACCGTTGGAGTCGCGCCAGAACGCGGTCGTTGCGTGACCGAGCCGCTGCCCATTTGATCTGGAGGAAGCGATCGGTCTCCGGCGGTAGCTCACGCGTCATCGGCTCCCGAGCGAGGACGGTCTTAAGACCGTACGTCAGCCACCCGATCACGGGCGACCCCATCTACGACTTTCGTAGCATGCGTGCCGACGATTTGGGGGGGCTTGCAGAGGCAACTGAGGACTAGATCTCCGCAGCGTCGTTAGTGCTCGTTGATGCTCGACAGTGCTGCAGCTATCGGTGGGGAGGTCGCTGCAGTTGCGGCGCATTCGCAGTCGCGCGGCGTGAGCGATACGTAGACGGTGTTGCGAGGCTGAGTTCAGCACCGCGTTGGGGGCGGACATCACGCGGCGCCGGCTGGCAGGGCGTTGCGATTGACATCGCGAAGGATCTCAACGATGACCTCGACGTCCTGCGGGAAGATGACGTCGACGTGGCCATGGTCGGTATAGGGCGACTCGAACAACCGCGCGGGTTCCATGGCTCCGTTGGTGGTGAGCTCGTCGACGATCAAGGAGACGAACCGCACCTGTTCGACGGAGAACTTCGTCTCGTCTAGGTACGCGGCGAACGCTTCGGTCGCGGCGACGCGGTCGAGGCCGACGAGGGAGCGGATGAACGGGCCGAGCGCCCCGGCGCGTTCGGTGACCCAGGCAATGTCGACCTGCTGGTCGCCTCCGGAAGCGATGAGCATCTCGGCGAGTGAGTCGAGGTCGTCGTTGGTGAGCGGCTTGTTGCGGCGCAGCTTCTGCAGGGCGACGTGGTTCTCGTACTGTTTGAGGTACGCCTGCGCTTTCGCGCGGAACCGTTCCCAGTTCATCCCGGAGGTCACCTGGGGCAGGTCGACCGGGATGGCGTCGTCAAGGGTGTCCTCGAAGTCGGTGTAGATCGGGCTCTGCCATGTCTTCTCCACGAAGCGGACCAGCTCGCGCAGCCGCAGCCGCATGACTTCGAGCACCGGGAGCGTGACGTCGACCCACCACTCGTCGCCGGCCACGTCGTCGAGCAGCGGGAGCTGTTCGGCGACCGATGGGATGGTTCGCTTCGACAACAGCGCGGCGGCGATGGCCTGCACGGTCTCGCGGACCCGTTCGGCTGTGACCGCATCCCCGTCGAGCTGCGCGAGCTGGCGGCGCAGCACCAGCAGGTCGAAGCGTTTGGCGTCCTCGTCCGGGTCTTGTACGGCGGACGGCAGGCCAGCCAGGTGCTCGAGGATCTCTCCCGCGTCGTCCTTGGACACCGAAGCCCACCGCTTGCGGTCGGTCCAGGTCTCAACCTGGCGACGGTGCGCGCGGACGAGGACGTTGTCGAGGTTCATCCCGGCCACGAATTCGTGCAGCCACGTCGCTGCCGACTCCCGCAGCTCCGGCGCCGCGCTGGCGTCGTCGAGAGCGACGACCAGTCCGAGCCGCGATTCGAACAGCCGTTGAGTGAGTGACCTCTGCAGCGACCCCTCGGAGCCGGGGAGATCCTGGCTGAAGTAGTCGAGGTTGCCGCAGGAGTCGAAGACGAAGAAGTCCTTCTTGTCCTCCCCGGGTCCGAACAGGTCCGGGCGCAGGCGGGTGCCCCGGCCGATCATCTGCCAGAACTTCGACTTCGAACGGACCATCTTGAAGAACACCAGGTTGAGGACCTCGGGCACGTCGATGCCAGTGTCGAGCATGTCGACGCTGATCGCGATGTGCGGCGCCTTGTCTGGTTGCTTGAAAGCATCGATGAGGCTCTGGGCGTACGTCGCGTGGTGGGTGATCACCCGGGCGAGCTCGCCGCCGTACTCGGGGTACTGGATGTTGAACCGCTGCTCGATGAACTCGGCGTGCGCCTGGTTCTTGGCGAAGATGATCGTCTTGCCGATCCGGTCGCCGCCGGCGACCTTGTAGCCGTCCGTCATCAGGCTGGCGAGCACCTTGTCGACGGTGTCCTCGTTGAACAGGAACCGGTTGAGCTCTTCGGAGTCGATCGCGTCCGGCGGACCGTCCTCGCCCCAGTCCAGGGCGTCCCACTCGTCCTTCTCCTCCTCGCTCAGGTCGGCGTAGGTGATGCCCTGGCGGAGGAACTTGGTGCCGACCGACACCCCGAACGGCGGCACGAGGAACCCGTCGTCCACCGCCTCGTCCAACCCGTAGGCGTCGGTGGGGACGCCGTCCTCGAGGTGGAAGAGCCGGTAGGTGTTGTGGTCGACCTCGTCCTTCGGGGTCGCGGTGAGACCCACGAGGTAGGAGTCGAACCAGTCGAAGATTGCGCCGTACTTCTGGTAAACCGAGCGGTGGGCCTCGTCGATCACGATGAGGTCGAAGTAGCCGGGTCCGAACCTGCGTTGGCCGCCCTCCACCTCGTTGACGAGATTCAGGATCGTGGGGTACGTCGACGCGTACACCCGCCCGTCCGTCGCCTTCTCGGTCACCAGGTTGACGGTGGTGACGCCCGGCAGATGGGTCTTGAACGCACCGACGGCCTGGTTGACCAGAGCGGTCCGGTCGGCGAGGAAGAGCACCCGCTTGACCCAGTTGGCCTTCATCAGCTGGTCGACCAGCGCGATGACGGTGCGGGTCTTGCCCGACCCGGTGGCCATCACCAGGAGCGCCTCGCGCTGCCGGCCGTCGAACGCGGCACCCACCGCCTTGATCGCCCTGGTCTGGTAGTAGCGCTCGACGATCGCTGCGTCCACCGGCGCCCCGGCGAGCGGCAGCCGGGTCTCCCGCCGCTGGATCAGCAGCTCCAGCTCGTCGCGGGTGTAGAAGCCCTGGACCTCTCGCGCCGCGTAGCCGCCCCGCCCGGAAGCGCTGAACGCGGCGTCGTCCCAGACCCAGTACTGGTAGCCGTTGGTGTAGAAGATCACCGGCCGACGCCCGAACTCCGCTTCGAGGCAGTCGGCGTACAGCCTCGCCTGCTGCTGCCCGACCTGCGGGCTCGTAGTCGTACGTTTGGCCTCGACCACCGCGAGCGGGCGGCCATCGGCACCCCAAAGCACGTAGTCGACGAACCCCGTGCCGGCAGCGTTCGGCATGCCCGAGACCGGGTACTCCCGGTCCCGGTGCTGGTCCAACGGCCAGTCGGCCTCGGCCAACAGGACGTCGATGATCAGGCGGCGGGTCTCGGCTTCCGAGTAGTCGTGGTGGTCCTGCTCGGTGTTCTCCGCCTGAGCAGTGGCGATCTGCAGTTTGAGTGCGGCGATCTGGGCGTCCTTGGCCGCTGCCAGCTCGTCCCTGTCCGCCAGCGCCTTGGCGTGCGCAGCGTCTTGGGCCCGGAACTTCGCTGCAAGAGCGACGAGTTCGGGTCGCGACAACGGTGCGCGTTTCGCGGCCAGCGACGGGTCGAACTGCTTGCTGGTCGGCACACCTCGCGGGTCGGTGGAGTACCGGAAGGCGGCGAACACCACGACGTGGAAGAGCTCGCGCAGCACCTGGAGCGCCGTCTGCGCTTGGATCGGCCTACCTTCGTGGGCAGCGGTGTTCCCGACCCGTCGGATGAGGTTCAGCTTCGAGGTGATCCCGACTCCGACCTTCGCCTTGAACGCCGAGTCGTTGAGTCGAGCGGCGAGGTCGTTCTGGTACGGCGCGGGCAAACCCATCACGTCGTACAGGTGCCTCACGAGCTGCTCGATCGCTCGCCGGCTGTAGAAGCACGCGGCCGCGGGGTCGCTGGAGACGTAGGACTCCGCACGCACGCAGTCGGCGTGGACCGCCGGCAGAGTCTTCTGGATGAAGTCGAAGTTGCTCATCGTTCGAGCCCCGGGATGACTGTTTCGACGAGGTAGGCGCGCAGGCGGGGAACGTCGCGGGTGACCGTGCGCCACACTCGCCGGGGGTCGAGGTCGTCGTACTGGTGGGCGGCGAAGTTGCGCATGGCGATGATCTGCCGCCAGGGCTGCTCGGAAAAGAGCTCGAGCACCTCGTCGGGGATTCGGTTGACGCCCTCGCCGATGCGGATGAGACCCATCTCGACGGCCCACTGCGTGCGTAAGTCGGCCGCAAAGGCGTCGACGTCGGACGGAACCAAGCCCACAAGGACGTCGCAAACGGCGACAACGCGCTCGGCCGCGTCGAGTGCCTTCCGTTGCGACTCCGTCACACCGCCACCGCTTCTCGCAGGACCCGCTCACGTACCTGGCCCTTGAGACTGTCTGCACCTACCACGTCGACCTCGACCTGGAGGAGGTCGGAAAGTGCCAGCCGAAGGCCGATCTCGTCAAGCAGTGACGCTTCGTCGGTGAAATCGACGAGCAGGTCGATGTCAGACCCGGGCTCGTCGTCCCCTCGCGCGACGGACCCGAAGATCCGGGGCGCGACGGCGTGATGCTTAGCCACCAGGGCCCGGATCGAGTCTCGGTGCTGATTGACCCGCGCGGAGGGTCGTCCCCTGAGCGCGCGGTTGATCCGTTCCAGTACCTCTGGAGAGGGCACCCGGCGACCGTTCTCGTACGCCGACAGGTTTGGCTGCGGGACTCCTGCAGCCCTAGCCAGCTGTGACTGGCTCAGACTAGCGGCCCGCCGCTCCGCTCGGATGTCCATGAACACAGCGTAACCAACTGTTATCGCTGTCGATATGGGCCTGCAGAACCCGGCCGTGCTATCGCCGCTTGAAAGTTGGTCACTCAGACCGATAGCGAATGGAACTCATCACCAGGGCGCAGCGTGCCGCGCGAGCAGCCAGGCGCAGATCGGCGGGCTTGGTCTTCGTGAAGTCGAAGTTGCTCATCAGTCCTCGCCGTCCTTGTCGAGATCGAAGTGAGCAGCCAGTCGTTCCAGCGTGAACTCCTGGCGCAGCTTGCACGACGTGCCGGGGTTCGAGAAGAGGCCTGGCTCGCTAAACGCCGCATCCAGGGGAACGGCGGTCAGCCACTTGACGGGGAGCACCCACTCGGCGAAGTCGTCTGTCTCCACCTTCTCGGGTGCGGCATGCCGGTAGCTTCCACGTAGCTCCTGTCTGGCGAGAGGCGCCCATTGGCCGTCACGCTGAATGAGCGCGGAATCGAACCGCTTGGCCTCCGCGAGAGTCACCCCCACCCCGACATAGCCACTCCCCGGAACGTAGACGTTGACACGGTCGCCCACGGGGATGGTGCGCAACGTCCTTGACGAACGCGGCGATCCGCCGGCTGAGACGAATCCGACCTCTAGACCGTCTTGCCAGTCGCGGCCGTGGGTGCCGAAGTTGACGTACCAGTCCTGACCGTTCCACTGCGCGCGCTTGCTCTTCTTCGAACCCGGCGCGGTGGAGACCACCTGATCGTCGACCAGCCAACTCCGCGCGAGGTAGCGCCGCCCTTCGTCCTCCAGGTACGAGAAGAAGACCGCATTGACGGGCACGCCGAAGCCACGCAAGTAGGTGACGATGCGCTCTGAGCTGCCGTCCAGCTCGGCCGCCACGATGGTGAGGTGCAATTCGCCGTTCAACTCGTCGGGCGGTGGACTGTCGAATACGCGCTCAAATGCGACCTCGAACCGCTCGTCGAGATGCCCAGTCGCGATGTCGATGACGTGGTCGCGCGACAGGGTCGAGACCCATGAGCCATAGTCGAGCGCTTGGGCGACTACCTCACGCGGGGTCTTGTCGCGTTTGAGCTCCAGCAGGTGTAGGTTGCCGTCGGCATCGATCGCCAGCAGGTCAATGCGCTTGCCGTACGGCGTCAGCACTTCACTCCCGACGACCAAGAGCCGCTCACCAAGCAACGAAGCGTCTTGGGCGAGGAACTGGTGGAGATCCTTCTCGGCAGGAAGCACCGCGGCTGTCAGCGGCCGGGGCTGGTCGCCATCGATGCGCCACATCCTCATCTCAACTGGCATCGGTCACAGCTCCCCTCGAAAGGCGCGGGACTGGAGGGAGGCGAAGAGCTCGTCGTTGGCAGCTAGGGCGCGCCGCACGGAGGTCCGTCGGGCCGCTACGTGCTGTGCCCGAGCTACGAATTGGTGCTGAAGCCCTAGCGACGGCAACGGAATCGGAGCGCTGCGCACGACGGAGGCGCTGATCGTATTGAGGCCTGAGGTTGTGTTACCTGCCCGTCGGAAGTGGGCCGCACCAGCGTAGGTATTTAGCCACGTGGCGGCAAAGACCGGCAACACGCGAGACTGGTTGACTCGGCCCCGGATCAGGTGATTTTGGTGAACGCACTTCGGGATCTCGTCACTCCACATTGCAACGCGCCCAACCTCCATAGGATTCGCGTGGCCTTCCACGAAAAGCAGATCCCCAGGTACGAGCCGAGTACGCACGACCTCAGCTTCGGTCGCGCGCAAGGTCTTGACCTCGCTCAGGTCCACCCGGCCCCGGTGTGCATTCGCAACTCTGAGATAGGGCACTTCAACTGGGAGTGAGCTGCGCTTAGCCGACACCTGAAGGCCACCCTGGATTTCGGCGATGTCGCCCACTGTCGCGTCCGGAGGCGTGTCGCCGAACATTTCGTGGAAGATCGACTGGGTGAGGGCGTCGAGGTGGGCGAGGACTTGGCGGCGCTTGGTGCGGAGGGCGTCGGCGTGGTCGAGGATCGCGGCGATGCGGCGCTGCTCGGGTAGGGGGGGAAGGGGTACTCGAACGCCGCCCAAGACCCCAGCGGAGAGATGCTTCACCGTAACGAATGGTGTCGAGTCTTCAATGGCTTTGAGTGCGGCGGGCATGAACCGAGCAAGGTAGGCACGGTCGAGCGAGTCGTCGAGGGCGCCGATACGGCAGACTCGCTGGTTGAGTAGCGCCTTGCCTCCTTGCCAGCACGCCAGGTTGAACTGACCGTCCATGCCGATCAAGAAGTCGCCGTCCTCCACGAGGTAGCGATCGGTGTACTCCCCGGAGTAGTACGTGTCGGAGCGGCCGGGGACAACGTCACGAATGCGCACGAGTGGCAAGCCGCGACCCTCTTTGTTGAACCGCTTCGAATCGAAAGCGAACCCGTAGTCGAGCTTCGCGACATCGCTCAGCCGGGCCGTCCTCACGAGAGCATTGCCTTCAGCTCGGCCAGGCCCTTGGCGATCTCGTCCTCCAACTGCTCGATGTCAGCGATGATCTCTGACGGAGGGCGGTGTTCGCCCTCGTCGTGGACGATCTCCTTGTAGCGGTTCAGGGAGAGGTCGTATCCCTGGGCGACGATGTCGGCTTTGGACACGGAGAAGGACTGGTCGGTGCGGGGACGGTGCCGTTCGGTTGTCGTCCGCAAGGCCCAGCGAGCCAGCACATCGGGGAGGTCGTTGACCTCGACCGGGTTGCGCTTGTCGTCCAGCGAGAACCCGTCCGCCCGAACGTCGTAGAACCAAACCTCGTCCGTGCCGCCGGAGTTGGTCTTGGTAAAGAACAGAATCGCGGTGGAGACCCCGGCATACGGCCGGAAGACACCTGAAGGCAGCTTGACGACGGCGTCGAGCTTCTGGTCCTCGATCAACGTCTTGCGCAGCGACTTGTGCGCGTTGGACGAACCGAACAGCACGCCGTCGGGAACGATGACCGCGGCTCGGCCCCCGGGCTTGAGGAGCTTGAGGAACAGCGCAAGGAAGAGCAGCTCGGTCTTCTTGGTCTTCACGACGCGCTGCAGGTCCTTGGACGTCGCTTCGTAGTCGAGGGAGCCGGCGAAGGGAGGGTTGGCGAGAACCAATGTGTACTTCTCGGCGACCGCACTCGCTCCTTCGGACAACGAGTCCCGGTAGCGGATGTCGGGCGCCTCGATGCCGTGCAGGAGCATGTTCATGCTGCCGATGCGGAGCATGGTGGAGTCGAAGTCGTAGCCGTGGAACATCGAGCGATGGAAGTGCTGGCGCTGTGTAGCGTCGGTCAGCGCGGTCGGGTGCGTCTCGCGGATGTTCTCGCTGGCTGCCACCAGGAAGCCCGCGGTCCCACAGGCCGGGTCGCAGATCTCGTCGGTCGGCTCTGGGGCGACCATGTCCACCATCAGCTTGATGATGTGCCGCGGCGTCCGAAACTGTCCGTTGACCCCGGCCGAGGCGATCTTGGACAGCAGGTACTCATACAGGTCCCCGTTGGTGTCCCGGTCGTTCATGGGGATGTCGTCGAGCATGTCGACGACCTTGGACAGCAGGGCAGCGGTCGGGATCGTGAAGCGCGCGTCCCTCATGTGGTCGGAGTACGTCGAGTCGTCGCCGCCGACCTGTTCGCCGTACCGTTGGAGGAAGGGGAACACCTCGGTGGCGACGGTCGTGTACATAAGGTCGGCGTCGAGGTTCTTGAACCTGCTCCACCGCAGGTGCTCCTGCCCTGGCAGGAACTTGGTGTCCTCGATCACCCCGCCGGTGAGGCGAGCCTTCTTCTCGGCGAGGGTCTGCAGGTCGTCGAGACGGCGCAGGAAGAGCAGGTAGGTGATCTGTTCGATGACCTCGAGCGGGTTGCTGATGCCGCCGGACCAGAACGAGTCCCAGATGCGGTCAACCTTGGCCTTCAAGTCGCCTGTGATCACGTGCACACGCTAGTCAAGGCAACGCGGGGGCGTGAACTCTTCCCGCGACAGGTCGGCCGCAATGTGGGCGTCATCGTCCCCGACGGGCACGCTGCACAGCCAAAGTCAGTACGCGAGGGCGGAGCACGTCCCCACTCGCTCGAAATTTGTCCGATTCCCGCCAGTCCTGCCCTCGTCTGACGGGTCGAAGTCGGGATACTCTGGAGCTCAGCCGGCGGGCTTCGCCGAGATCAACTCAACATCGCGCTGGTGCTACCTCGTGTAGCACGCCCCACCTGGAGACGGTGTTCAACGGGAGGCAACGGGAGCGGCGAAACCCGCTCTGACCTGCGAAAACGTTGAAACGGAACGTCAGGTCGCTCTGGTTCAACTCCTGCCTCGCGCACGAGCGAGTTGCAGGTGAGCCGCTGTTCGATCGGCTGGATCTGGGCTGATTGCTAAAGAGGCGCTAACGCACGCGGCGCTCATCCTCCGCGTACTCCGCGAGCATCCCCATCGCGATCCAGAACTGGGACGCGGGGCGCTCGTAGGCTCCGCGACGGTCGACGGTGCGAAGTACCCCTAGATCGACCAGCCTGCGGAGTTCCTTCGAGCAGTCTGGGCCCGCGGCGTCGCTCAGACGAGCCACCTCGGCGGTTGTGAACTTGTCTGACATCGAGGCGATGACGCTGTAGATACGGAGAGCGCGGTAGCGGCCGAAGAGCTGATCCGAGAAGTCCTCGACCTCCATCGCGACACGCTCCTTCTGGATTCGAAGTTAGCATTTGGAATTAGATCGTAACGAGTAGGGTCATTGCATGTGGAGGTGGCAGATGAGACACTTCGAACATACGTTCGACTCAAAGGGGTTATCGTGACTGCAAATAAGGGATCAAACAGCGGTGCTTCGTCTCACGACCTCTTGGGGAACGATGCCGGCTTCGTCGACCTAGCTGTGTTGTCCTCCCGAGCGACTGCCTCCCTGCGGCGGGTACAGCAGGGGCACAACCTCGACTCACGGGACCTCTCCACGTTGGAGTCCCTAGCCAGCCTCATGGTGCAAGCGGCCCATGCGGTCGAGTTCTTCGCAACCCACGGGACATCAGGTCGGCAACCGACTAGTGCGCTCGCATCTCAAGTCGACGCGGCGATCGACACCATTCAAGACGTCAGTGGGACGGGGGACTTCGCAGACTTCCTCGAGCGGGTTGCATCTCAGCTCCGAGCGGCCCGTGAGGGTGATTCCTCCGCAGCGACGGATCGATTGATAGAGATCTTGCGCTCCCTCTCAGATTCGGCGCTGAGAGAAACAGGCAGGGTAGGCGAGCACACAGTAGCGCTCTGAGGGCGTAACGCGATGGCCAACCAGCTCAACCAGGCACTGGAGAAGGCTCTGCTGGCAAGAGCAGAAGTGCTCGAGGAAACCGTCAATCGGTTGCTCGGAGCACTCTCTACCAAGCGGGCTGATCATCGAAGGATACTGGAGCTGTTTGGAAAGTATCCGGATGAGTTGCGCTCTGCGCTCGAATACGAGGTGCAAAACAGTGTCGATGACGATGCGTTGTATCAGATCCTCTCCGGGTTCCTTCGCGGAACGGTTGCGGTAGCAGGATTTGTTGATCTTCACCTGTCGCACGGTACTCGCCCAGAGCTCTCACACGCACTTCTCGAGCAACTACGCGAGGAGCTGCAGGGGCTTAGCGTTAGTGACTATGGTGTTGTCCTGTCCCACGGCAAAGTGGACAACTTTCTGACAACCTATGGTGACGTTAGCCGCGTAGTCTACCGTTATGGCGGCAAAACGGTACCCCCTGAAAAGTTCGCGCTATTTCAGGTACCGCGCATCGAAGGAAACGGCATTGTGTGGAGCCCGATACTCCTAGGTCACGAAGTTGCTCACATAGCTGTTGCCGAGCATTCACTGTTGGATCAATATGATTTGCGGCAGAAGTTCGACTTTTCCAGCGCCGGCACTTTTCATAATCCTCAAGCACGCGGGACTAACGATTCCCGACAAATAGCGAGGGGCCTCTATCAGATTGCAATGTCCTGGGCAACGGAACTGTTGTGCGACTTCTATGCCCTCAGTAGGTTTGGCCCCTCTGCGGTCTGCGCTCTGGCAGAGTACTTCACGGTGATTGGGGCGATGGACGACCTCAACACAACGCATCCACCCGGAAATCTTCGAATCAAGCTGCTTCTTGATTCTCTAGGCATTGTCATTGACTCGCGCCTAAGCGGAACGCTCGCTCCCTGGGTAGATGTGCTTTCAAGAACAACACCCAGATCAGAGGCGTGGGCTGACTATCTCTCGGCCTTGTTCAGCTCGCACGTTGCGGACTTGGAGAGTGTGTCGCATGGCATGGGCACAGGAGCGTATCCATTCGCTGAGCGCGTTGCCGCGATCGGCGAGATTGCGGATCGGTTGCACGCTGGGGTACCTGGGACCGACGTCATCCAATTGGCCGACGCATCCTCGGCACGGCCTGTCGACTCCGACGTCATCAACGCGGCGTGGATCGCCCGCAGGGAGGACGCCAAAACGCCTTACGACAAGTTGGGGAAAAAGGCGATCGACTCCATCACGTTTATCGATCGCTGGCATAAGAGAGGTGCGACCAGACCGAACGGCCTTGATGCGTCCGGTAATCCCGCCGGTATACCGCCCGCTTCGGGCGGTGCGCTATCCGCTGCCGATCTGCTCGGTCGCCTACAAAGAACCGACGAGCACGCGATTGTAGCTACGCCGCTGGTGCACCTGCCACGTGGCGCAGGATTGGACCTGCGCGTGGGGCGACACTTTATAGCTTTCCGCCGAAGCAGCACGAGTGCGTTTGATCCGTTGAATCGCAAACAGGATCCCCGTTCCATGCAAATTGCCTATGAGATGGCCTGGGACGAGAAGTATATGCTCCACCCTGGCGAGCTCGTGCTGGGTGCTACCTTGGAGTACCTGGTAATTCCGGCTGATCTGACGGCGCAGGTGCTCACGAGGTCGAGTTATGGACGTCTCGGCCTCCTGTCTGCCACCGCGGTGCAAGTGCACCCAAACCTTCACGGATGTTTAACTTTGAACTCGTGAATTTGAGCACAGTCCCCATCGCGTTGACGCCAGGGGAACGGATCGCTCAACTCGTTCTGTGGACGACGAGTCCGGGATCAGCAAGCAACGAGAAGTACGAGTACCCCACCGGTCCTCAATTTTCACGCGTCCGGGATGATCCGGAGAGCGAACTTTTGGGCTGAGTGGCAACCACCGGAAGTCATGGAGGGCGCCGCAACCTTTTCGGCAGCATCGCCATGCAGCGAGGCTCGCTCGAATTCGGCCGCTCCGGGTAGTCTGTAGGGCGTCCGGCGGGACTCCGCCGTACTCAACTCAAGATCTCGCTGGTGCTACCTCGTGTAGCACACCCCACCTGGAAAGGGTGTTCAACGGGAGGCAACGGGAGCGGCGAAACCCGCTTTGACCTGCGAAAACAGTGAAACGCAGCGTCAGATCGCTCTGGTTCAACTCCCCCCTCGCGCACGCGTCAGACAGGCCCCGTGTCCTCGGATCCGGGGTCCTCGGACCCGGGGCTTCGTCCATTCCCCGCGCCAACTTCGTGGGGCCGGCGGTTTGGAGCCTCGTGATATTCGGTTGTCACCGTTACTGAGGCGTTTCCTCCTGGTGTGGTTGTGGGTGCTCGTCTCAGTCACCTAAGTCGCAGTGCTGATGTTGGGCGATCACTCCACGGCAACTTTCTGGGACAGCTCGCGGAGATCTGCGAATCGGAGTGCACCCCTCCGGGGTGCACTCCCGTTGGCCGGCGGGACGGACGGCGCCGGAGGGACACGGGCTCCTCGGACTGCGTCGATCACCTCGGGCACAACCTCAGAAGGTGCGTAAGTGACTCCGATGGCAACCGTTCGCTGGCTCAGGGAACGCGCCGAGGCGGTGCTGGCCGGCGGGAGCGGCGAACCGTATCACTCGCGGAACGAGGCAGCGTCCTGGTCTCTGGCGGGACCCAGACTACGAGGCCGCACGGACGCTCGGGGAGCCACGCGTCGTGCTCGACGACGGGGTCGGGCGCGTCACTGTCACTAGGGGGCGCCCCGGGCGGTGCACGACGGCGCAGGTCCGCGCTCGCATGAAATCGACTGAAAGGGCGGTCGGGAAGTCGCCAGCGCCCATGCCCCGACACCAGAGGGTCCCGGGGGGCGTCGCGCGTCATCCCGTCAGACCTCGTCCTCGGCGAGCGCCGCGGCGGCGGCGGCGACCTTGGCGGCGACGTCTTCCAGGGACGACTCCGCGGTGTCCAGCCCGGAGTGCGTGGCGAGCATGGGGCTGACGTCCCCGGGGGGCCTCGAACGTCGTCCCGTGGGCGACGGGGATCACCCGGCCGCTCGCGAGCAGCACAGAGAGTTCCTTCTCCGCGATGCCCTCGGCCTCGATGCTTCTTAGCAGCGCCGGGGTAACCATGTGATGCCGACGCGGGAGTTTCTGAGTCCCTTGTCGATCTCACGGAGCAACTCTGGCCATCGACACCTGGGCCGAGATCGCCGAGCGCTGGCCGTCAGCTGCAGGCCGCGCGCAAGCGTTTCCTGGTCCCCGGAGGGGCCGACTCGAGGTGTCGAGATCTCACTGCCGGCGGCGGCACCCGTGCGCCTCGGCTGCGGCGACAGCGTCGGGGTCGTTGACACTCAGGTGGACCTGCAGATCATCCGGCGGGGCGGAACCGGCGAAGTCGAGGGGCGGGCACGGCCTGCGTGCGAAGTACTCCCCCGCCGGCTCCACCGACCAGACCCCGTGGCCGTGAGACGCGACCGGCGCGGTGAGGCCGGCGCCTACAGGGATGTAGTTGCCGGCCGCGATGGTCTCTGGGGTCTTCGGGGCGATAAGGCTGGAGTTGATGGTGAGTAGTGGGGGCGGGGTTTCCTCCTGGTCGAGACCGCGGCCCTCCATCGTGGCCGCGATGGTGCAGCCCTACTCGAACTCGCCCGAGTCGATCGTCTGCCAGGGCGAGCCCGACTCGTCGGCCGCCTCGATGAGCGCTGTGATCTCGGAGTTCCCGAGGACCTGACACCACCGTTGCCCCGCATCGGGACGACTCCAGTTCAGTTCCGCCGCCTTCCGGGCGTCGCCGGCGACGCAAGCGGTGCAGGCCACCCCGATCAGGGGAAGGGCAGCAAACCACCGGGCCAGCTGGTGGATCACCTAAGGAACGCTTCGAGGATCGGGCCCGCGGTCACTTTCCCGGACTGGCCGGTTTCGACGAAGACGGCCACTGCGAGGTCGCCTTGGGTGGCGATCATCCAGGTATGGGTGGATAGCGAGCCTGCCGCGTCGGGGGTTCCGTACTCGGCTGTGCCGGTTTTGGCGGCGACGTCGCCGGGCAGGTCGGCGAGGAAGGTGGCGGATCCTTCGGTGACGACGGCTCTCATCATGGCCCGCAGCTCCTCTGCCTCGGTAGACGTGAGGGGCGTTGTCGGCTCCTGCTGACGCACCTGAAGGTCCGGGAGGAGGATCGGGAGGACCGCTTCCCCAGCCGCGGTCGAGGCGGCGACCGTTGCCATGGTCAGCGGGCTGGCAAGGACTCGGCCCTGTCCGATCAGGCTGGCCGCCTGGTCGGTGGCACCGGCTGGTGGAGGGACTTGGCCGAAGTAGGCCGGGAAGCCGAGGTCGTGGTCGACGCCCATACCGAGCGCGGCAGCGGCCTGCGCCAGCGTGTCCCCGTCGAGGGCGCTGCGGGTGTTGATCAACCCGGTGTTGCACGAGTTGGCGATCGTCTGCGTGAGCGTGATCAACCCAAGACCGGCACTCGGGTAGTCGTCGTAGTTCTTGAACGACCGGCCGTCGACCACCGTGGTGGCACCGCACTCCAAGACGTCGCTCGGAGCGATACCGGACCGCAACAGAGCCAGCGCGGTGACCACCTTGAAGGTGGAGCCGGGCGCGTACTGCCCGGCTGTCGCGGCGTTGAAGCCCTCGTTGGTCGGCCCGTTGGCCGCCGCGACCACTTCCCCCGTGGAGGGCCGAATCGCGACCAAGGCGCTGTGCGGCCCAGCCTCGGCGGTGAACTCTGCCAGGACGCTCTCCGCCTTGAGCTGCAGGTCCAGGTCCAACGTCGTGCGGAGATCCTTGCCGTCGCGGGCACCCTTGCTGAACAGGGTCCGTTCATCGCCCGAGGAGTCGACGGCTTGGACACGAACACCGGGCTCACCGCGCAACTGGCCGTCATAGCGAGACTGCAGCCCCGACAGGCCGACTTCATCGCCCTCCTGAATGGACCCGTTCGACTCCTCGATGATCTCGGCGGTGGCCATCCCGACCGTGCCGAGGAGCGGTGCCGCGAACTCCTTTGTGGGCGCCAGCGGGATCTCGTCCTCGATGACGGCAGCCCCCGGAATCTCGGCGTACTCGGCGTCGATCAGCTCCCGAGCATCTTCGGTCCGCAGCACGATGGCCTCCACGAAAGCCGCCTCACCGTAGGCGTCGACCTTGCGACGAAAACTGGCCACATCGACCCCCACGGCGCGGGCGATGCGCGTGGCGCTGTCCCTCCACCGCCGCGGTTTAGTGGCGGTTTTGTTAAGGCCGTAGCGCACGACGGGCCGCTCAGTGACGAGCGACTGGTCGCCGGCGCCGAGGATGTCGCCCCGCTCACCGGTCAGCAGGTCGACATCGAGGGCCTCGCCGGCGCGCAGGCCGGGCGCCACGGACTGCGGTTCCCAGTCGAGCTCCCAGGTCCCGGCGCTGTCGATCAGTTCGACGGTGGTCTCGTAAGCCCACTCTAAGTCCCCCAAGGTCCACGTCCATGCGAGCGTGACGGCTGCAGACGAGTCGTCTTCGTCCACCTCTGTGGCGCTCACCTGCACCGGGAGGTCTCGCATGTTGCGCACAACTTCCGCGTAGCGCTCACGGTCCGCGTCGCTGGTGAGCTGGACCTGCTCCAGCGAGTGGGTCGACAGGCCGGTAGCCAGTTGCTCCGCGGCCTCGTCGGCGGACTCGCCGTCAACGTCGGAGCACGCGGCCAGCCCGCCCAGAACGCAAAGCAACGCCACGGCGGCGTGAGGAGGCAATCGCACGACGCGATCCTCTGAGGCTTCATCGCAAGAGTCAAAGACAATCGACGACCCGGCACGATAGCGATCTCATATCCTGTTGCGGTGGACCTGCTGCGACACCTCAGCTTCTTCGCCGCGGTGGCCGACGCCCGGCACTTCGGTCACGCCGCCCAGGACCTGGGAATGACCCAACCGCCACTCTCCCAAGGGATCCAACGGTTGGAGCGCCACCTTGGCGTTCGGCTCTTCGATCGCGACGCGCGAGGTGTCCGCATCACCCCAGCGGGCCAGCAACTCTTGGGCCCGGCCCGTGATGTTCTCCGGGTTGCTGACGACTTTCATCAGGTCGTCCAGCATCTCTCGCTGCCGACCCAGGTACGCCTCGGCCTGTGTGGCGACCTCGGTCCCACGATCCCAGTCCTATGCCGACATCTGGTCGACGCTGGCATGGAGGCCGTACCTGAGATTGCAGGGAGCACCACCCTCGTCAACCGGATCCACGACGGGTTGCTGGACGTCGCTGTGATCAGGCACCCCGGCGTGGTGGATGGCCTCGAGCCCGGCGACGTCTTCCGCCTGGCGCAGCGACTCGTCACCGCCGAAGGTCCTTCGTCCGCGCTCCTGCGCAGCATCGCCCGCCCGGTGGTGGTGCCGCCGCGGCACCACCAGCCACCGGCGCACGACCAGTTCGTGGATGCGCTACGACGTGCCGGCCACCCCGGGGGACGTGGTGGAGAGCAGCGACCCCGCCCAGCGCGATGCACTGGTCGCGGCTGACCGGGCTGTCTCGGTGCGGCCGGCTATCGACGAGACTGGGCAGGACCCGGCCGTGCCGCCCCTACGGGTGAGGATCGTGCTGCCGCCCGTCCGGGCGCGACGGCCTGAGGTCGAGCACCTGGCGGTCAGGGCCTCCCTCGAGGGGGCCCTGTCGCGATGAGTCCCACCGACGCACACGTGGTTGACCAATTGCGCGCGATCGCGGCAGACGCCGGCATTCGGGTGAACCTGCACGCCCGCAGGCTTGCCGAGCCCTCAATGGAGATCGGCCTGCTCGGTTCGGAACCGGTAGCGGTCGCCTCCCTGTACAAGCTGCCACTGGCGTTGGTGTGGGCCGACCTGGTCGCCGCCGGCGAGCTCGACTCGCGTGCCCCGATCCGAATGCGCCGGCAAGGCCGGACCCCGGGCCCCACCGGCGTAGCGATGCTCCTCGACGACGTGACTCTCACCGCCCGCGACGCCACCCGCCTGATGCTGGCGGTATCGGACAACGCATGTGCCGACGCCCTGATCGAGCACATCGGAAAGGAGCGGCTGAATGCTCACCTAGTCGCGCTCGGCGTACCAGGCACGGTGGTACGCCGCGGATCGGGCGCCGTCCAGCGACAGATCATGCGCGAGATCGGCGCGACCACGCCCACCGACGTCCACATCAGGCTCGCCGACCCCGACCACGCGGTGCACACCCGCGAGTACGACCCCGCATACTCCAGCGCGTCCACCGCGATCGAAATGTGCCAGGTGCTGGCCCGGCTGTGGCAACGAGCAACCCCCTCGCACCGCTGTGTCCGAGACGCCATGGGCCTCCAGGCCTGGCGACACCGCCTTGGCTCGGGCTTCCCCCACGACGACGTCGGCGTGTTCGGCAAGACCGGAACACTCGGGCGCCTGCGCCACGAGGCCGCAGTCGTCCAGTTCCCACACGAGCACCCGATCGCCGTCAGCGTCCTCACCGAGGCGGTACGAAACGAACGCCACCTACCACGCGTCGACACCGCAATCGGAGAACTCGCACGCACCGCAATCACACCGCTGCGGCGACCCGCTCACTGAGCCTCAAGCAAGCGGGCGATGGTCGCCGTCCCAGTTCCCCTACCCGCCGACGGACGTAGAGCTGAGGCCCCGGTCGCTGTCCGGCGCCCGTGCACGAAGTGAGGCGCTCACGACGATGCCGGACGCGGCCAGGACGCCGACGACGTAGGGCGCGACTGCGTGGTTGCCCGGCACCAGGGCCTGGAGGAAGACGTCGCGAGTCGCGTCGGCCAGCTCGGCTCGTAGAACAACGCCGCCGTGACCGCCGGCCAGATCCAGAGCACCGCTACCACGGCCGGCCACCAGAGCATTCGACCAGTTGGACGCCAGCCGACCCAAAGCAGTGCCGCAGCGAGCAGGACCGCGACCAGCCACATGGAGTGCCGGTTGAACGGGGCGAGGTCAGCACCTCCGGCTGGCAGCTCTGATTGAGCAGGTCGACGATCCAACTGGTGAGCATTGCGGCCAGCAGCGCGCCGCCCAGAGGTGACCACCACGCCATCCGCCGGACCAAGCCGGCGCCTACGAACAGGCCGAGCACGATGCCGGCGCCGGCTAGCAACGCCAGCGCGGTCGCCAACATCTGGGCCTCGGCTCGATCAGCCACGAGCGGCAGCACAACGAGCAGGGTGTGAACGAGCGCGCCGCCCAGCCCGAACAAGGCCCCGAGCACGCCGACCCAGGCGGGAGCCGTCCGACGTGAAGCGAGCCGCGCGACCGGCGAGGCAACCGCACCACCGATGAACGTGGTGACGAGGATGCCGGTGAGCTGGTACTCCCCGAACGGCAAAGCCACGCGCACTTCGTCCGAGGCTGTGACCGATGGCCACGCCGACGAAATGGGCAGCAGAAGCCCGTCGACGATCCAAGGCAGTGCACCGATCAGCCACGCAGCAAGGCCAGCGGACAGCCCGCCAAGCAACTGGCGGTACAGGTGGCCGTGTGGCCGATCGTCGGCGTGGATGGTCACAGGGCGCTCCCTTGATGCCTGCTGCGGTGGCCGCGCTATCCTCGCGGGCCGGGCGCCAGCAGACCACGACCTCCGCGACGACGCAAAGTGCGAATGTGACTCGCGATCAGTCAGCATGACTATGAAGCGACGAAGCGGGGCCGCGGTACGGCCGCAACACAACCTGCGCGGCGACGGCATCCCGACCGCGCGGGCCGGCTACGGCCGCCGCAGCTCACCTCCCGACGCCCGCCAGCTACCGCAGCTGGGAGGTCGCGCCCCGGCTCTCGCACCGCTAGCCATGCGCTTCCGGCGCCTTCACTAGGTGAGGGGTCGCTCCCGCGCCCGAAATGTCAGGTCTGACCCGCCGTTCACCCGGTGAACATGCCTTAGGTCCGAGGACGTCCCCGAAGCGGTGACGGCGGGAGCTCGGCGTTCAGGTGTGGTCGGTGGATCGTCGGAGCCGCGGCGAACCGCTACCGGGAGTAGACGCTGATGTGGCGTTCGCTCCTGGCGGTGAACGGCTCACGATTCCAACCGCCCCAGCGGTCGACGAGGCGCAACCCGGCGATCCGGGCCATCAGGTCCAGCTCGCTCGGCCAGCTGATCCGTTGCGAAATGGGCCCGAGCCGCACGCCGGCGTTGGTCAGGGTGACGTGGTTCTCGTCGAGGATCTGCGTGACCGGGTCGTACCGGTTCACGTCGAGGACCACCTCACCGTTCGCGACGTACTCCACGTCAACAAATTGGTTCCCCCGCAACCAGGCCCACGGCACGCCGGCCTCCACGACGAATACGCCGTCGTCAGTGAGGTGTTGGGCAGCGTTCTCGAAGCAGCGGACCTGGTCATCTTGGGTCAGAAGGTTGTAGATGGTGTTGAAGACGAGATAGACGAGCGGGTATTTCCGGGGCGCGGTCGCGCGCGCCATGTCGCCCATGGTCACGTGGAGCGCGGCGCCGCCCGGCTTGTCTCGCAGCCGGGCAACCATGTCTGAGGACAGCTCGATGCCGTCGACGCCGATGCCGCGCTCGGCCAGCGGGAGCGCGATGCGGCCGGTGCCGATCGCGAACTCCAGCGCGGGGCCTGCGCCCGCAAGGCCAGCAAGCAAGTCGACGGTCTCGGCTTCGTCTCCGCGCAGCTGGTCGTCGTAACGCTGGGCGACCTCAGGGCCGAAGCTCTGCGCCGGATCGAATCCATCCATGCCAGCAGCCTCACGCTGGGGCGCGGGGGCCGCAACCCAATTCCTGCCCTGAAGTCCGCCTCGGCTGTACGTCGACCGCCAGGGCGCAGAGACCGCGTCAGCGCCGGTAGACCTCACGACGATGGCCCAAGTCGACGGCGAGCACTGTCAGCCGTTCGTCCTGGATCTCACACAGGATCCGATAGTCACCGACTCGGTAGCGCCAGAACTCGGAGTCCTGGAGTTGCTTACCGATGCTTCTGGGATCCTGGGCGACGTGGACCCGCTCGTACATGAAGCGAACAAGGGTCCTCGCGACCTGCCGATCCAGCTTTGCGAGTTGTTTCTCGGACCGCCTCGACCACTCGACGGCGTATGTCACTCGCCGTACCGCTCCATCACCTGTTCCATCGAGACGGTGGCGCCTCCGGAGGCGTAGTGCTCGGCTCGAGCATCCTCTGCCAGGTAGAGGTCCTCCAGGTCTTCCAAGTGCTCAAGGATCGCCTCGCGGGCGTAGAACGACTTGGAACGTCCTGTGCGTCGGGCCAACGCCTCGAGTCTCGCCTCGACCTCGGCCGGCAACCTCAAAGCCAACATTCGTCAACCTCCTTTCGTCGACTATACATGTATAGCGACGCGCATGCATCGGTGCTGCTTCAAGAACCGAACGAACCGTTCAAGCGGAAGGCCCCCGAGGTCCGCCACCGGACGTTCGCCTGCTTCAGCTCAGAGACAGCCGTCCGTACGAGGAGAGGCTACGAAGCGCCTGAAGGGTGACCACGCCCCGCCATTCCAGCACGGCGGTCTCGCCGGGTGGCTCCCACGAGACGGGCCAGCCGCCGTCGTGCTGCTGGGAGCGTTGGAGATGATCGAGGTCCGCTTCGATCTGGGCGTCGGTGAAGAGCTGGCGCCAGCGGGCGTCCGCCGTCGGGGCGAAGTGGAGCGGGGAGAGGCCGTAGCCGGGGGCCTCAGGGTCGAGATGGACGTCGGGCATCTCTTCGAACCGCTTGGCCAGGGCGACCGCCGCCGCCTCGGCGCGGGCGCGCTCGGGGACGTGCTCAAGAAAGACGAGGACTTCCGAAAGGGTGTGCGCGCCGGCGGGAACGCCCGCGTCGATGGCTTGCCAGCACCACGCCTGCGCCTCGTCCCTCCAGGGGTGCTCGAAGTCCAGCCGGTGAAGCAACCCAACCAGGCCGGCGGTCGGGTTGAGCGCTGGGGCATAGGTCCACTCCGTCCAGTGCGCGGCCCTCGGGAAGGACTCGATAACCGGGAAGGCAAGGGGCACCGCTCCACCCGCGTCAGCGTCGGTCGCTACCCGCCCCAGAAATCGCAGGCTGCCGTCACCATGCGCTCGTCGCTGGTACCGACAGTCGCGAGCGCCTGGAGCGCCGCCTCGACATAGATCGGCAGGCTCGCCGGACAGCGGGTGTCCGGCTCCAGGGCATGCCCGAACCCGCCGTCCTCGTTCTGGTAGCCCCGCAGCACATCGACGACCTTGCCCGCAGACTGGCCGAGGAACAACGCGGCGAAGAGCCGCCGCTCGAGGAGCCGGGCGTTGCTCATGAGAAAGCGGTCAGCTGCGGCGAAGGCGTCACTCATAGCCTCACGCTATGTGCCGAACAGGTGCGCTCGCTCAACGCAGGCACGGAGCTCGGGGGAGGGCACCTGCGTCAACCCGCTCGGCTACCGCCAGGGCGCAGGCCAAGACCGCGCAGCTCGAGCGCCGCGAGCGCCTCGATCGTTTCTGGATCCCGGTTGCGCCAACCCGCGGCCGGATCGGTGCGCAGTCGAGCCAGCTCGGCGATCGGCTGCCCGGCGAGGGCCCGGAAGGCGAAGACGTCGAGACCGGCGCCACCTTGCATCAGTCGCCGGGCGTACGCCGCTCGGCGGGCGAAGCGCAACCGTCTCGGCAGCCATAGGGCGAGCACCACGAGAGCGGGGACGCCGCCGGTCACCCATCCAAGGGCGAGCGCCAAGGTCTGCACCACTTCCTGCTGCCTGACCCCGGCGTCTTCGATCGAACGGCCGGCTTGGCTGGCTTGGTCGAACGGCTCCTGCAGGCTGTCGCCAACCAACGGCACCTCACTGGCCGCGGCGCCTGCCTCGGTCATCCGTTCGGCGAGAGCGGCACCTCCGGACTCAAGCGACCGTCCGGGCGCCGCGAGTTCGGCGGTCAGGTCGTGGACTCCAGTGCCGATCCAGTAGCAAACCAGCAGGGCTAAGACGGCGACGACGTCAGCGACGATCTGCCGGCTGCGGCGGAGGGGCGTTTCGGCGTACCAGATCAAGGACATGCCGCAGGTGTACCAGACGGCAACTCCCGACGTCCCGCGCCGGCAATCACCTCGGCGTACGTCTGCCGCTATACGGCGGTAGACGGTGGGCCGGACCCGTCACCGGCGTACGTCTACCGCGACACGGCGGTAAACGGTGAGTGCAAGCCGCAGGCCGGCAGTACGTGTGCGCAGGCGAGTCCGCCGGCGCTAGCTGGCGCGGACCTCCGGCACCTCGAAAGCGTTCTCGACGCTGCGCCCACTCGGCGGTGAATCGGCAGTGACGGCGGCCGTTTCGGCTGGAGCGTCGGGTGCACCGAGCTGGCTGCGCAGCTGCTTCAAGATCCGGGTCAGCAACCGCGACACCTGCATCTGCGTGACGCCGAACTCCTCGGCGATGCGCGCTTGGGTCCACTCGTGGAAGAAACGCAGGTAGACGATGCGGCGGTCCCGCTCGGACAGCTGCTGGCACAGCGGCCGCAGCGCCACGACGGCCTCGGCCCGCTCGAACCCCGGGTCGCGCTCGCCCAACACGTCCGACAAGGTGGCAGTCTCGTCGTCCCCGCTGGGCCGGTCGAGCGAGCTGGGGGAGAAGCAGCCATCGGCGGTGAGCGCCTCGCTCACCACGTCGACCTCAAGGTTGAGGTCGTCGGCGATGTCGCGAGGCGTCGGTGGCCGACCCGTCTCGTGCATCAACCGAGCCGATGCCGCGGAGATCTCGGCCTGCAGCTCCTGAATGCGGCGAGGGGGGCGTACCACCCAGGCGTTGTCACGGAAGAAGCGCTTCACCTCACCCAGAATTGTGGGCACGGCGTAACTGAGAAAGTTGTCGCTCTTGGCCGCGTCGAACCCGTGGACGGCCTTGACCAGTCCGAGGCAGGCGACTTGGACAAGATCTTCCACCGGTACGCCGCGGTTGCGGTAGCGCATGACGATGGACTCAGCCACCTCGACGTTGAGCAGCACGACTTCTTCGTGCAGCCGCTCACGCTCGGCCTCGTCGGCGTCAACTGCCCGCAGCAGGAGTTCATGGGTGCGCTCGGCCCGGTCACAGCCGGAGTGGTCGGTGGAATCTACGCAGTACAGGTGTTGGGACAGGTCAGCAGGGGAAAAAACGGGAGACATTCCGTTGGGGCCTTTCAACGAAGGGCCGCGTGGCAGCTGTCTCAACCACGGTTCAACTGAAGCATGTCTGACCGGCAAGAGCAAGCCCGCCCCACGTGGAAACGATCCGACGCTGACCACGCTCTAGCGATCACCAGGTCGGATCTTTCCAGCCGCAGATGTCGGATGCCGCGTCAGCTGCGGCGCCACGACAGCCGGCCGGCGCGCAGCCGTCGGGCAGTCGAGGTTCGCTTCGGCGGAGCGGGCCGCGGCTGAGTGCCGGTGTCGGCTGCTCGGATGTGCTCGAGCAGCTCAAGGATCCCGTCGACGCCGTCGTCAGGACCAACCGTGGGTGGTACGGCGGCGGGCTGACGCTTCACCAGCTCCTCCTGCAGCCGGGTGATCGTCCACGCGCATGCATCGTCGACCTCCTCCTCGGTGACCGACGACACCAGCCGGGTCTCCGGTGCCGGCGGCCGCCAGCCGAGGTCTTCCAGATCACCGACCACGTGGTAGCCCCGGTCGTTGACCTCGCGCACCATGGCCGCCGTACGCTCTGAGACCCAGTGGCGGGCGTCGGCTGGCAGGCCGAACGGCGCGCTGTGCCGCTGGCCAAGGATCTGGACGGCGAGCAGCTTGCGTGTCCACGGCACGTAGCTGCGCCCCCGGCTCTTTCGGAACCGGGGGTCCTGGCGGCTGTGCAGACGCCGGAGCACCTCTGCCTCGACGCAGCCCAACGACACGTTCCGCTTCGGGACGTCGACATCGCACGTGGCTGGGTCGATGCCCAGCACGGAGGCGTAGCGCCGCCACAGCAACGTGGGGTCTGAAGAGTCAGGCGGCACCGTGACGATGTGGACGCGGTCGGCGGGGATGCCGGCCCCCCAACGCGAGGCGACGTCACCGAGGTCTTGAACGCTCCAGAACCACTGCCCCTTGCCCCGGTTGTGGCGGACATGGTGAACGAACGTGTCGAACGGCAGCATGCCGCCGCCCTTCACGCCCTCCTGCCAGGAGGCGGGCACCTGCTTGTGCAGGGCCCGAGCCGTCAGGACGAGATGGGTCTCCGGAGTGTCAAGGGCTGACTTGGCAGCTTCGGCCTGCTCGGTGCTCGCGGGGGCGAACAACTCGTGGCAGATCAGCGCACCACCGGGCGACCGGTTGGTCTGCTTGGCGAGCTGTGCCCAGGCGGTGCCGATGTCGATGTCGACCTCCCGCATGCGCCGACGCATGGTGACGCCCTTTGCCGCGGTGTAGTGGCTTTGGAACGTGCCCGGCAGCAGCAGGTCGGCTTTGCGCAGGACCTCGGCGTTGTGCCACAGCACCGATTGCAGGTATGTGGTTCCCGACTTCGGGGTGGCCACGTGCAGAAAGACTCGCTTCGCCATCTGAGCCCCTCGACTGGCTGATCGGCACACGCTATCACCGGCGCCGCGTGCCGCCGGGCTGACACGGTTCGGCGGGGTGAGCTAGAGGCTTTTCAGCGACGACTACGGCAGCGGCTGGCGCAGCAGCCTGCGCTTGACGAGGCCGGCCCGGCGGCGCAGGTGCACCTTGAGAGGCTGTGCCCGTTCCTCCCGGAAAGCCTGGCGGGCACCTGCCAGCTGCTGCTCGAGCGTCCTGGCGCGCCGTTCGAGCGTCTTGACGCGTTGCTCCAGCTTCTGCACGCGCTCGGTCCTGACCTTGAGCTGCTGTTGGGCCGAGGCCAGCCGCTGCTGCAGGGAAGTCAACCGCTGCTCCAGCGAACGGAGCTGCGTGGTCAGCCGCTGCGTCTCGAGCTCGTGGGTGCGGTACAAGACAGCGCTCACTGTCTCGACCGCGACCTGCGCCACAGCCGTATCGTCCACCTCGTCGGGGTCCGGTCCGTGCAGAGGCTCTGGCGGCGGCAGCAGCTCGTCGAGGTCGCCGACGACGTCGTACGCCGACTGCCGCAGCTCCTGCACCATCTGCGTGCCGCGGTCGACGACCCAAGGGTGCTCACGCGCCGGTGGCGCGAACCGCTGCGCATGAGGCCGCGCCGCCAGGATGCCCTCTGCGAGCACCTGCCGGACCAGCAGCTGCTGTCGCGGTATCTCCTCGTCCGCGGGGGCGTGAAGGTTGATTCGCCGTAAGGTTTCCACCTCGTCGACGCCCAGTGACTCGTTCGGCGCCTCGACCGAGACATCGACGCTGTTGGGATCGACGCCGATGAGCGTCGCGAAACGGGTCCACAGCAGGTCGCGCGGGGCACCGGTCGGCGGAACGGTGACGAGGTGCACGCGCTCGTCGACGACGCCGGTTGACCACCTCCCGAGCACGTCGGGCAGGTCCTGCACCCGCCAGAAGACCACCGTCGGGTGCTCGGAGCGCAGGTCCTCGTAGAACTCGGCCAGCCGGTGAGAGCGGCCGTGCTTGATCGTCTGCTGCCACTCGGCCGGGACCTGGCGGGCCAGATCACGAGCGGTCACGATGATGTGCACCTCGGCCGCGACGGTCGCGAGAGACTCGGCGGCCCACCGGGCCCGCTCCGCGGAGCAGATCGCGAACAGCTCGTGGCTGATCAGCGCGTCACGGTCCCAGTCGCCCACCTCGGCGAGCATCCGCTCCCACGCGGTGTGCCCGTGCGGCGGCATTGTCTCAAGGGGCCGCTCGTCGTCGCGGGCGATGTTGGACAGGTAGAAGTGCTCACGCACCCGACTCAACGGGAGCAGCAACCCCTGCTCTTTGAGCGCATCCTTGTTGGCCCACAAGAGGCTCTGCAGGTACGTCGTGCCGGTCTTGGGCGTGCCGACGTGCAGGAAGACGCGGTTCGCCACAACACCACACCCCCTTCCGGCGCAGATGTGCGGCGTCGGCTCGGACCGTGCAGCCTACGGCATGCCGTCCGTCGGCCCGGTGCCGCGGCGCTAACCTAGGACGCCAACGGCTAACCGTCGCAGGGCAGAAACGGGTACGCCGGCAGGTGGTTGGCTACCCGCTGTCTGGAGGCGCATGAGCGACGCACGTGGCGAGGCCACCGGCGTCGTCACCGAACCCAGGGCGCCGGACGCCTCGCTGCGTCCGAGCGTGGCCGAGCTGCGGCAACGGCTCGAGGCGGTGCGCCGCGGCGGGTCCGACGCCGCGAGGGCTCGGCACCAAAGCCGCGGCAAGCTGCTCGTGCGCGACCGCGTCGACAGGTTGCTCGACGCCGGGTCACCGTTCCTCGAGATTGCCCCCCTCGCTGCCTACGGCATGTACGACGACGCCGTACCGAGCGCCGGAATCGTGACCGGCATCGGCACCGTGAGCGGCCGGGAGTGCGTCGTCGTGGCCAACGACGCGACAGTCAAGGGCGGCACCTACTACCCGATGACGGTCAAGAAGCACCTGCGGGCCCAAGAGGTCGCCGCCGCCAACCGGCTGCCGTGTATCTACCTCGTCGACTCCGGCGGGGCCTTCTTGCCGCTGCAGGACGAGGTGTTCCCCGACCGCGACCACTTCGGCCGGATCTTCTTCAACCAGGCCAACCTGTCGGCTCGCGGCATCGCCCAGATCGCTGCGGTGCTCGGGTCGTGCACGGCCGGCGGGGCGTACGTGCCGGCGATGTCGGACGAGACGGTCATCGTCCGCAACCAGGGCACGATCTTCCTGGGGGGTCCCCCGCTGGTGAAGGCCGCGACCGGTGAGGTGGTCACCGCCGAGGACCTCGGCGGCGGTGACGTCCACGCCCGCACCTCCGGCGTCGTCGACCACCTGGCCGACGACGACGCCGAGGCGCTGGCGATCGTGCGCTCGATCGTCGGCACGCTGGAGCGGCGTACCCCTGCGTCGGTGGTCGCCGCGGAACCGGAGGACCCGCTCGAAGACCCCGAGGGGCTCTACGACGTCGTACCGAGCGACACCCGCACGGCGTACGACGTGCGCGAGGTGATCAGGCGCATCGTCGACGGCTCGCGGTTGCACGAGTTCAAGGCGTTGTACGGCGAGACGCTGGTGTGCGGGTTCGCCCGCATCTGGGGCTACCCGGTCGGCATCGTCGCCAACAACGGGATCCTCTTCAGCGAGTCGAGCCTGAAGGGCGCCCACTTCATCGAGCTGTGCAACCAGCGGGGGGTACCGCTCGTCTTCCTGCAGAACATCACCGGGTTCATGGTGGGGCGCCAGTACGAGGCGGGCGGCATCGCCAAGGACGGCGCCAAGCTGGTAACGGCTGTCGCCTGCTCGGTGGTGCCGAAGTTCACCGTCGTGATCGGCGGGTCGTTCGGAGCAGGGAACTACGGGATGTGCGGCCGCGCCTACGACCCGCGGTTCCTCTGGATGTGGCCCAACGCGCGCATCTCCGTGATGGGCGGCGAGCAGGCTGCGTCGGTGCTGGCCACGGTGCGCCGCGACGGTTTGGAAGCGCGTGGCGAACCGTGGTCCGGCGCCGACGAGGAGGCGTTCAAGGCGCCGATCCGGGATCAGTACGAGCACCAGGGCTCGCCCTACTACTCAACCGCTCGGCTGTGGGACGACGGGGTGATCGACCCTGTCGACACCCGCCGCGTGCTCGGCATGGGGTTGGCCGTTGCGGCCAATGCCCCCGTGACCGAGCCCCGCTACGGCGTCTTCCGGATGTGAGCCGCACGTGACGCGTTTCGGCACTGTCTTGGTGGCCAACCGGGGCGAGATCGCCCGGCGGGTCATCCGCGCTGCGTCGGCGGCCGGGTTGCGGAGCGTCGCCGTCTACAGCGACGCTGACCGCGACGCCTTGCACGTCAGCGAGGCCGACACGGCCGTCCGCATTGGCCCTGCCTCCGCGGTGGAGTCCTATTTGTCGGTTCCTGCGCTGCTCAGCGCCGCCGAGCGCGCGGGTGCTGACGCGGTCCACCCCGGCTACGGCTTCTTGTCGGAGCGAGCGGCGTTCGCGCGGGCCGTCACCGACGCTGGCCTGGTCTTCGTCGGGCCACCCGCTGCGGTGATGGAGGCGATGGGCAGCAAGGACCGAGCCCGCCAGATCGCCGTCGCGGCGGGCGTGCCCGTCGTACCCGCTGCTGACCCGGCCAGTGGCGACGACCTCGACGCCGTGCTCCAACAGGTGGGGCTGCCGCTGCTGGTGAAGGCGGCGGCGGGAGGCGGCGGCAAGGGCATGCGGGTCGTCCGAGATGCGGCGGCCCTACCCGAGGCTGTCGCGGCGGCTCGGCGAGAGGCGGCTGCTGCGTTCGGGGACGACACCGTGCTGTTCGAGCGGTACGTCGAGCACGGCCGCCACATCGAGGTGCAGGTATTCGGTGACGAACACGGCCACGTGGTGCACCTGTTCGAGCGGGACTGCTCCGTTCAGCGCCGCCACCAGAAGGTGATCGAGGAGGCACCAGCAACGGTCATCTCCGACGACGTACGTCGGGTGGTGACGTCGTCGGCCGTGGCGCTGGCGACTGCGGTCGGCTACGTCAACGCTGGCACCGTGGAGTTCCTGGTCTCGGGGGACGACGCCTACTTCCTGGAGATGAACACCCGGCTGCAGGTCGAGCACCCCGTGACCGAGATCGTCACCGGCCTCGACCTCGTCGACCTACAGTTCACTGTCGCTCAGGGGGAGCCGCTGCCCTTCACCCAGGAGGCCGTCACACTGCGCGGCCACGCGATCGAGGCGCGGGTGTACGCCGAGGACCCCTACGCCGGCTTTCTGCCGCAAGCGGGCGTTGCCAGCCTGGTCACCTGGCCGGCTCGGGCCAGGGTCGACGCGGCGCTGGTCTCCGGACAACGGGTCAGCACGCACTACGACCCGCTGTTGGGCAAGATCATCGCCACCGGTGCCACCCGAGAGGCGGCCCGCCGGGCCCTGGTGACCGCTCTGGACGAGACGGCCATCCTTGGCCTGACCACCAACCTCGGCTTCCTGCGGACGCTGGCCGCATCGCCCTTCTACCGCGACAGCGCCATCGACACCGGCTGGCTCGACTCTCACCCTGACGAGCTGCAGCTGGAGACCCCGGTGCAGGCCTGGTGCCTCGCCGCGTGGGGCCTCGCCACCTCGGGTGCTGCCGGCGCGACGAACAGAGACACCACGCACCCCTTCGCCGTCGCCGACGGCTGGCGAGCCGGGGCGGCACCGGCCGCCGTACCCCTGGAGCTGTCCAATGCTGCAGTCGCGGGGGACAGCCGGCTGTTGACCGTCGATGTCGCCGCGGGGTCGGTCAGCGGGCCATCCGGACGCCTCCAGGTGCGTCCGGTGGGTGGCGCTGACCCGTGGTTGCGGCTCGAGATCGACGGGCAGGTGCACGAAGGACAGGTGCTGGTGGAGCCGCACCACGTGCTCGTCGCTTTCCGCGGGCAGACGTACGTCTTCGACCGGCCCGATGCCTTCGGCCCCGGCGGGCGCGCCGTGGTCGGCGACGGGTCGGTAACCGCCCCGATGCCGGGCACCGTGCTGTCGGTGCAGGCCACGGTCGGGGCACCTGTAGAGGCGGGCGCCACACTGGGTGTCATGGAGGCGATGAAGATGGAGCTGGTGCTGACGGCACCGTTCGAGGGGGTGGTGGCCGAGGTGAACACCAAAGCGGGCGAGCAGGTAAACCTGGGTGCGCGGCTGTTCGTCGTCCACCACGGGAACGACCAGTGACCCGACTGCCGCAGGTCGAGCCTGCGCCGGGTATGCCGGCAAAGGTCACCGTCTACGAGGTCGGCCCCCGCGACGGGCTGCAGAACGAGTCGGCGATCGTTCCGGTCGAGGTCAAGGCGCAGTTCGTCAACCGGCTGGTCGCGGCGGGGCTGCCGGCGGTCGAGGTGACCAGCTTCGTGCACCCCCGCTGGGTGCCCCAGCTCGCTGACGCCGAGCAGCTCGTCGACGCGCTGGACCTTGACGCCGCCGACCGGATGCCCGTGCTGGTGCCGAACGAGCGGGGGCTCGAGCGGGCACTCGCCAAGGGTGTGCGCGAGATCGCGATCTTCGCCAGCGCCACCGAGTCGTTCGCCGCCCGAAACCTCAACCGGAGCATGGACGAGCAGTACGCCATGTTCGAACCGGTCGTACGGCGGGCGCTGCAGGAGGGGCTGCGCGTGCGCGGCTACCTGTCGATGTGCTTCGGCGACCCGTGGGAGGGTGACGTGCCCGTCGGCCAGGTCGTCGAGGCGGGCCGTCGGCTGATCGAGCTCGGCTGCTCGGAGCTGTCGTTGGGCGACACCATCGGGGTCGGCACGCCAGGTCAGGTGGAGCGACTGCTCGCCGGGCTGGCCGAGGCCGGAGTCGGCGCCGAGCAGGTCGCCGTACATTTTCACGACACCTACGGCCAGGCGCTGGCCAACGCGCTGACCGCGATGCGCTGCGGGGTGACCGTCATCGACGCGGCCGCCGGCGGGCTCGGCGGGTGCCCGTACGCCGAGAGCGCGACGGGCAACCTGGCCACCGAGGACCTGGTCTGGCAGCTGCACGGCATGGGCGTCGCGACCGGCGTCGACCTGCCGGCGTTGATCGAGACGAGTGCCTGGATGGCCGCGCAGATCGGGAAACAGCCCGCCTCCCGCGTGGTCACCGCCCTCGCGCCAAACCTCACCTGATCGCCGGTCCCGGATCTCGGCTGATCCAACCACGCACACTCGGCCTAGCCGCCTCGGCGGCATCTCCCGGATCTTGACTAGGCAGAAGGTCGCGCAGACGCCCGAAATGCCCGGTTTAGGGAGCCGTTCACCTAGTGAAGATGGTTTCACCTAGTGAAGGTGCCCCGGGTACGTCGTTAGCTGGCGTAAGCACACCACCCGCTGGATGCGGGTGCGCTAATTGAGACCGCTATGGGCGGGTGCGCTGCTTGAGCTCCTTGGCGGCGTACCGGCCCACCCGATAGGTGTCCCACCCGTCGGTGACCGCGCCGACGCCGCCACCGATTACCGGCATGCGGCGGCCCACCATGGCCGCGGTGCGCTTGCCGGCAACTTGCGCGATCAGCGCCGTCGCAACCTCGGTGGCGATCCGCTGATCCAGCTCTGGGTCGTGCTGCGGCGCTGTGGCGATCACCATCGGAGCGCCCGGCAGGCGGTGATCTTTCACGAGCTCCTTGACCCCGTCGGCGCCGAGGATGCAGGCGAGTACGGCGTTGCGCACCCGCGGATCGGACAAGGTGTAGCCGCGCAGGTGCGCGATGCCCGCAACCAGGTGGCACTGCAGCAGGGCGAGGCCGGAGATGTTCGCGGGGATCGTCATCGCCATCGTCACCGCCCCGCCGAGGTTCGTGACGAAGCCTTGGGCACCGGCAAGTCGCACGTGGGAGTCGACGAGCTTGTCGATCGCCTCGTCGACATCGCCGTTGCAGTCGGCCAGCTTGTGGTCGGCGGCCTCGGCGGCACCCTTCAGCGGACCCGCACCGTCGACAGCCCGGTCGAACGCCTGGCGGATGAGGTTCGCCGCCATATCAGGGGCACGCTTGGTTGCTGACGAGCCGATGACTCGCCCAACGATGCTGCCTGCACCCATAACCGCACTCCTCGCCCGATCCGGCTTGTCGCTCTCCTACCCTACGCAGAGGCGGCGGACGGTCGGGAGGAGGCGGCATGCCCAGCGAGCCCCTGGCAACGAACTGGGTCTTCCCTGACCCCCTCGAGGCCGACGACGACCTGGTTGCCATCGGCGCCGATCTGGAGCCGGGCACCGTTCTCGGTGCCTACCGACAGGGTCTCTTCCCGATGCCGCTGGGAGACGGCGGAAACGTCGCCTGGTGGAGCCCGGTGGAGCGGGCGGTCCTGCCGTTGACCGGGCTGCGCTTGACCAGGTCGCTGCGCCAGTCGGTCAAGAGGTTCACCACGACTGTCGACGTCGCCTTCGACGATGTGGTCGCCAACTGTGCCGACCCCGCCCGCGAGGGCGGGTGGATCGATGACGACATCGTGGCGGCGTACTCGAGGCTGCACCAGCTCGGGTGGGCGCACTCGGTCGAGGTATGGCGCGGCAGCGACCTCGTCGGCGGGCTGTACGGCGTCGCGGTCGGCGGGTTGTTCGCCGGCGAGTCGATGTTCCATCACGCCAGCGACGCGTCGAAGGTGGCGCTTGTCGCGTTGGTCGAGCTGCTCAGCGACGGCGAGCCGCACCGGCTGCTCGACGTACAGTGGGCGACCCCGCACCTACGCACGCTCGGCGTCGTCGAAGTGCCGCGCCGGGACTACCTGCGCCTGCTGCGGCGCGCGTTGGCCGTGCCCCTGCCGGCGCCCTGGCGGTAGGCCACCGAGAGCGCGACCTAATCTCCGGCCTCGGCCGTGATGGCGCCTGGGTCCAGCACGGTGACTTTGCCGCGGCCGAGCCGGAGCAGCCCGCGTTCGGCGTACTCGCCGAGCACCTTCGTAGCGGTCTCGCGGGAGGTACCCGTCAGGGCGGCGATCTGCTCATGAGTGAGCGCCACTTGAACGCCGCGGCCCAGCGACCGCTTCTGCTGTTCGCGTGCGAGCACGGCCAAGGTGGCCGCGATCCGCTGCGGCACGCTCTTGAACACAGCATCGGAGAGTCGGCGCTCGAGCTCGGCCAGCCGGCGGCCGAGAATCTCCGAGATCCTCATCGCAATGCGCGGGTCCGACAGCAGGAACCGGTGCACGTCGGCGCGACTCATCACGCAGACCACGACCGCGTCGAGTGCTTCGGCAAAGTGGTCGTGCATCTGCTGGCCAAGGAGCACCATCTCGCCGAATACCGTGCCAGGCGCGATCAGGGCCGTGGTGAGTGCTCGACCCTCAGGGGAGACACGGAAGATGCGGACCCGCCCCTTCTTCAAGATGAACAGCGTCTCGACCGGCTGGTGCGGCGAGTACAGAAGTTCACCGGCCGAGTAGGCCTTCATCGGCGCGGCGGCGGCGATTGCCTCCATCTCGGCTTCGGATAGGTCGGCGAAGATGTCGACCTCTGCCATGCACCAGATGTCATCGCCGGTCGCGGCTGCTCGTTCCACGTCGGCAATCTCCTCGCGTTGGCCGGGTGCCCATGGTGGGGGGTTGATCCGCTCCAAGTCATCCAGCGTTCCCGCTAGACAGTACGCTCCTGAGGGACGGTGAACAGGAGCTGGCGCGGTTAGCTGCCCTGCCGCGTCCTGATGGACAGGATCGTTCCCACGCGGCATCCCGCGCTCTAGCGGTTACTGGTGTGCCGCCGTGTCAGGGCCGCGAACACCAGCCCCAGGGCGAGACCGTAGATCAGGTGACCCAACAGGCTTTGCCAGGCCATCTTGTTCACCACAAAAACGTCCATGCCCAGCCGCGCCGGCATGAGCAGCAGCGCGCCCAGCACCCACCACACCAGGCCGTACCCCATACCCAGCGCGGCAGCCTTGCCCCAGCTGGTGGCCAGACCGCCCAAGAGCACGGCGAAGCTGGCCCCGATGAGGGCCGAGATGGTCAGGTGAACCAGCCACCCAACGGCGACGGATGTGCTGTCGACCAGCATCGCCACCATTGCGATCATGTCCATCATCTGCATGAGGATGCCGAACAGCACCCCGCCGACCAGCCCCCCGACAACGCCGTTGGCCACTCTGCCCACTGAGATCGTGCCGGTTGTCGAAGGCGCGCTTACGTTAGCCATCACAGGCTCCTTTGCTTGCTGCCACCCACCGACAATTGGTGGCTCTGCGGTTGACGCTACGGCGCTGTGCTCGAGCGTTCAGTAAGCGCGGTCACAGTTGGAAGGCTGCGACGTCAGGCCGGTCGCTAGGCGGGTTTCTCCGCGACCAGGAGGGCGTAGCCGAGTACGCCGTCGGCTACTGCCGCCCTGGCCGCCGCCAGCACCGGCGCGGCGCGGCCGAGGTCGACGCCGTACGACTCGATCGTCGCGCGTGCCGTCATCTGCAGGAGCTGCAGCCGGGCCTCGATCTGGTCGATCATCCGTGCGATGGCCTCGTCATGGCGCTC
Source organism: Nocardioidaceae bacterium (assembly GCA_030447865.1). GTDB lineage: Bacteria > Actinomycetota > Actinomycetes > Propionibacteriales > Nocardioidaceae > JAUJOE01. Next base: position 574,832 of record JAUJOD010000001.1, on the reverse strand, counting down.
GATGGAGGTGACGCGCAGACCGGCGCCGGCGAGGATGTCGGCGTACTCGGCGGCTGGGCGGGAATCGGCGACGCAGGCGACCCAGGCGCTGAGCGTGGTGAGCTCGGCCGGTAACCGATCCGGATCGACGGTGACGTCGGTGATGCCGACCCGGCCACCGGGTCGCAGGACTCGCGCGAACTCTCCGGCGGCCGCCGGTTTGTCCGGAAAGGTGCACAGCGCGCACTCGCACACCACTGCGTCGACACTTCCGTCCGGCACCGGCAGCTGCTCGGCGTCACCGGTGCGGAAGTGAACGCGGTCGCCAAGTCCGGCGGCCTTGGCAGACCCGTCGGCCATCGCGACGTTCGGCGCGGACAGGTCAACGCCGACCACCGTCGCGCCGTAATCGCCGGCAAGCGTCAGCGCCGACGTGCCGCGACCGGAGGCCACGTCCAGCACCGACTGGCCGGTGCGCAGCCCCATGACGGCTGCCAGGCGGCGGGTGAGTGCCTGGCCGCCGGGGTGGTAGGAGTCGCCCAGCAGCAGTGCCACCACGTCGGAGGAGTACGCCGCCGCGCAGCAGGCCTTCACCTCACCCGCGCTGGTCATTGCGGTCTGCGGGCGGCGGTCGTGGCGGCGTCGCCCGCCGCAGGCTGTCCGCTGCCGTTGGCGGAGGAGACGACCTTGGAGCCGTACGGCGAGTCGGTGAGTATCTGCTGCAGCGGCGCCGCGTTGGGGACCACGTCGGCGACCGGTACGCCGGACATCTGCGCGCGGACCTGCTCGCGGTAACCGACGGAGTTGTAGGCACAGAACGGGATCAGCCGCCCGTCGGGGGTGATCTCCTCCACGCAGCACTTCATCAGTTGTCGGACGTTGAGCGTGTAGGGGTCCTGGAAGTCTTGGACCACGATCATGAAGACCTTGTCGGCGATGTCGTTCACGGCCTCGGGCAGGTTCACTCCGCAGGCATCCGCGCAGTCCAATGCGGCGGCGACATGGCGCAGCCGGTCGTTGGAGGTGTCGGTGCCGACGAACGCCGAGGCGCTCCAGAGCTTCTCGAGCGCCTCGCGGACACCGTCGTCGGGCAGCACCCGGTTGGAGACGTAGTCGAGGTAGTCCTCGACGTTCAACAGCCGAGGAATCGGGATCAGGCCGAAGTCGGGTTCGCCGGGTACGCCGTCGGTGATCAGGTAGGTGATGGACCGACAGGTGGGAAAGCAGCACGGCACGGGGAAGAAGTCCTGCGCAGTCAACCACTGCGGAACTTGGGCGGCGATGAGGTGCAGCACGTCGGAGTTGGTCAACCGGGTCAACGGGTCGAACTCCACATGCCGCCCGGAGTGGGTCACGGGCTGGAAAGCGATCGAGCGGACCGCTGGATGGCCAAGCCCATGCTCGATGATCGGGCCGATCTCGTGCTCGTTGACGCCGCGCTCGATGGCGGCGACCAGCGTCACCGTCAAGCCGGCGGCGGCACAGTTGTCCAAGGCCCGCTGCTTGATGTGGCGCAGGTCGCGGCCGCGGATCGCGCGATGGGTCCGCTCGTCCAGACCGTCGAACTGCAGGTAGACGTTGACTGCGCGGCCCGGCTGGTTGCGCCGACCGAGTTCGGCGACGAACCGCTTGTTGGAGGCGAGCCGGATTCCGTTGGTGTTGAGGTTGACCGCCTTGATCGGGCGCTGCTGCGCCAGGTCGATCATTGCCAGGATTTCCTTGTGGATGGTCGGCTCGCCGCCGGAGAACATCACCACCTCCGCCTCGCCCTCGCTGGCCACGAACACGTCGAGCATGGCCGCACACTGCTCGAGGGTGATCGAGTAGCCGTCGGGCTGGTGACCAGAGTCGGCGAAGCAGATCGGACAGTCCAGGTTGCAGCCGGTGTTCACCTCGATGATTCCCAGGCACGCGTGCTGCTTGTGGTCGGGACACAGTCCGCAGTCGAGCGGACAGCCCTCGCGGACCTCGGTCTGGAACTCCAACGGGATCGTGCCCGGCTTGTTGAACCGGGCGGAGTCCAGGTACATCTGGGCGTCGCCATAGACCAGCGCCTCGAACTCGCCGTGCTCCCGGCACCGCTTGCGCAGGTACACCTTGTCATCGCGGATGTTCACCTGGGCGTCGACGACCACCTTGCAGACCGGGCAGATCGACCGGGTGAACTCGAGGAACACCTCGTTGCGGTCCTGCTTCGTCCTTGCCGGTTCGCTCTTCGACCGGGTCGCCTTCTCAAGCTCTGTCATCGGCGGCCCGCTCCTCGTCGCTCGCATCGGGTACGTCGACCACCTCGACGCCGTTCCAGAACGCCGTCCAGTCCTTGATCTTGCGTGCCAACGGCGAGGGGTGCGGGTAGTACCACGCTGCGTCAGAATTGGTGTCGCCGTTCACGGTGATCGAGTAGTACGACGCGATGCCCTTCCACGGGCACACCGTCTTCTTGGAGCTCGGCGCGAAGTACTCCTGATTCAACGAATCAGGCGGGAAGTAGTGATTGCCTTCCACGACGTGGGTGTCGTCGCTCTCGGCAAGGACAGCGCCGTTCCAAACCGCTTGCACAGACATCGAACCGATCCTTCCGCACGGGAACTCAAGCCTTACGCCGTCGATGCTAGGCGTCCCGAGTTACGGCTTCGGTGACGAGGCTCACCGAACTCGAGCACCCGGGTCAGTGCCTGGCCCCCCCAGGGCAAAGGCGCAGAACCAGGCACACTGAGACAGTGCCGGAACTTCCCGAGGTGCAAGCCCTGGCGACCGACCTCGCGGCCCGCCTCGACGGTCGGGCGGTCGCCCGGCTCGACGTGGTGGCGTTCTCGGCGCTGAAGACCTTCGACCCAGCGCCAAGCGCTCTGCAGGGCCTATTCATCGGGGGTGTCGCTCGGCACGGCAAGTTCCTCGACATCTGCGTCGACGACCTGCACCTGGTCGTACACCTCGCCAGAGGCGGCTGGATCAGGTGGCGCGACGAGGTGCCGACGGCTCCACCACGACCCGGCAAGAGCCCGCTGGCCGCCCGGTTGGTGCTCGACGACAACTCAGGACTGGACTTCACCGAGGCCGGCACGCAGAAGCGGTTGGCGGTGTACGTCGTGCGCGAGCCGGCCGACGTACCTGGGATCGCCCGCCTCGGCCCCGACCCGCTCAGCGCGGACTTCACCGTCGATGTGCTGGCGGACATCTTGGCGGCGGCTGGGCGCTCCCAGGTGAAGGGGGTGCTACGCGACCAGGCGGTGATCGCGGGCATCGGCAACGCCTACTCCGACGAGATCCTCCATGTCGCCAGGATGTCGCCGTACAAGCCAGCTGCGATGCCGGCTGAGGACGTACAGCAGCTGTACGACGCGATCAGCGCCACGCTGCGCGACGCGATCGAGCGTTCCGAGGGCTTGGCGGCGGCGGAGCTGAAGAAGGAGAAGAAGTCGGGCCTTCGGGTGCATGGGCGGGCGGGCAGCCCATGCCCGGTCTGCGGTGACACGGTGCGCGAGGTCTCCTTCGCCGACTCAGCGCTGCAGTACTGCCCCACCTGCCAGACAGGCGGCAAGCCGCTCGCCGACCGCCGCCTGTCGCGGCTGCTCAAGTAATGGCCGCGCTGGTTACGGGGTGGTGGAGAACCGGAAGAGGCTGTTGACCTCATCGGCCGTGACCGCGCTCGACGCTGCCTCGATGTTGCCGTCGAGATCCAGCCGGAGGATGTGCCAGGCGCCGTCCTCGTACACGGTCGTCAATGCGTGCGAGTCGTCCTCCCAGACCATGTCCCTGACGAGAAGCGCACTGTTCTGCGGCCGCTCGTAGGACACGACCGTCGTCGGTCGACACCTCGTTGCGCTTCCACGCGCGCCGCCACAGCGAGTTGTTCTCGTTGACCATGATCCGGCGCACGTAGCGGTCGAGGAGATCTCGACGCTGCACCTTGTCCCAGGACAGGTACAGCTTGGCGAGCGCGTTCTGCACCAGTTCTTCGGCCGCGTGCCGGTTACCGGTGAGGAGGTACGCCGCGCGCAGCAGGCTCGGCTGGCGAGCAGCCATGTACTCCGCGAACTCGGCGTCCTTGGCGGCAGTGCTCGACCGTTTCATTCCATCGACCGCTCCTGTCCCGACTAAGAGATGCACTGCGCCACCATCCTTCCGCACCGTTGGCGACCGCTGCTCTCGCTACTCACGCGACCAAGACGCGAATGAATCGGCAGAGGTTGCATTGGCCGGCGCGGCCAGTGGCACAGTGGGGGGCATGCACTCCCTCCCCGAAGTCGACGTCACCGCCGCCCCGGTCGAACCGTCTCCGGGCGTCACCGTGCTCGACGTACGAGAGGACGATGAATGGCAGGCAGGGCACATTGCGGGTGCGCTGCACATCCCGCTGATGCAGGTGCCGCAACGGTTCACTGAGCTCGACGCCGAGCATCGCATCCTCGTCGTCTGCAAGGTTGGCGGCCGCTCCGCGCAGGCGACCCAGTTCCTCTGTGCTCAGGGGCGGGATGCGGTCAACCTGGCTGGCGGGATGGTTGCCTGGGAGGCGGCTGGCCGACCGATGGTCCGAGACGACGCAGGCACTGCCTTCGTGGCTTAACGGCCCCGACCCCGGCCAGGAGCCGGCGAGCGACGCGCGCTAACACTGGCTACGCCAATCTAGGGAAAACACTAGAGGGGTTCATAGAGTGCTAGTCGTGGACCCGATTCGTAACCCGTATGCCCCCGGAGCCGGCCAGCGCCCACCTGAGCTTGCTGGGCGAGACAGTGAACTCCGCCAGTTCGCCATCACGCTGGAGCGGGTGGCACACGGACGGCCCGAGCGCTCGTTGGTGCTGTCCGGCCTGCGCGGCGTCGGCAAAACGGTGCTGCTCAACGCGCTGCGCAGCCTGGCCATCCAGCGTGCGTGGGGCACCGGCAAGCTCGAGGCGCGGCCCGACTCCACCCTGCGCATCCCCGTGGCCCAGGCCATCCACGGCGCCGTCCGCGACCTGGGTCATCGGCATCGAGACCATGACCGGGTCGGCGAGGTGACTGGTGTACTCAAGGCGTTTGCGCTGCGGACGCAGCTCGCTGACCGCACGGGGCATCGCTGGCAGCCACCCACCGACGTACCAGCGGCTCGCGGGCGGGCCGACTCCGGCGACCTTGAGGTCGACCTGCTCGAGTTGTTCACCGAGGTGGCTAGCCTCGCCGGTGACCTCGGTGTCGGCGTAGCGGTGTTCGTCGACGAGATGCAAGACGTCGCATCCGCGGAGCTGTCGGCGCTGTGCGCGGCCTGCCACGAACTCAGCCAGCAAGGAGCGCCGCTGATCGTCGTCGGTGCCGGCCTGCCGCACCTGCCCGTCGCGTTGTCGGCGGCGAAGTCCTACGCGGAACGGCTCTTCCACTACCGCGAGGTCGGCAGGTTGCCGCGGCCGGAAGTCGATCGCGCGCTGCTGATCCCCGCCGGGACCGAAGGTGTCGGGTACGACGACGAGGCGCTCGACGCGCTTTACCGCCTCACCGACGGCTACCCGTACTTCGTCCAGGCGTACGGCAAGGTGACGTGGGACGCGGCCCCGACCAGCCCGATCACCGCCACCGATGTGAAGGAGGCTGCCCCCACGGCAGAGGGCGAGCTCGCTGTCGGCTTCTTCGGTGCCCGGTTCGAGCGGGCGACGCCGGCTGAGCGCGAGTACATGCGCACCATGGCTGACCTCGGTCTCAGCAACCAGGACGGACCGGTGCTCACCGCCGAGGTGGCGGCGGCACTCGGGCGCAAGCCGCAGTCGTTGTCGCCGGCACGCGACGGGTTGATCAAGAAGGGTCTCGTGTACGCCGAGGAGCGTGGCGTCGTGCGCTTCACCGTTCCGCACTTCGGCAAGTTCCTGCGCACGCAGCGGGTGTGACTTCTGCCCATCGGATTCGTCCGCCCGAGTGCGGAGGGTCTGAGTGTGGTCCGCCCGGACGAATCGCGGAGGGTGGTGGCTGGGGTTGCTCCACGCCCAAAGGGTGGCTCACGGCAACCCTCGCTTCGGTACGCTCGGCTAAGCGCCGACGATCCAGTCAAGATTGGGGTTCTCATGCAATGTCCTCGCTGTGGGCTGCAGAACCAGCCCGGCATCAGTGCATGCGCGCGGTGCGGGCTCCCGGTCCAGTCGCCGCCCGCAGGACCCCCCTACCAGCCCGCTCAGCCTGGCAGCGCCGGTCCGCGGCCGCCGTACCAGTCCATGCCGCCGCCGGCAGGGCCGCCGCCGGCAGGGCCGCCGCCGGGAGGCCGACCGTCAGGAGGACCGCCGCCCGGAGGCAGACCGCCAGGAGGGCCACCGTCAACTGGCCAGCCGTCGACTGGCCAGCAGCACCCGCCGGCCCATCCCCAGCGACAGGCGTGGCCGCCGCAGCCACCTGCGCAGGCCGGTTGGCCACCCGCCGCCGGGCCGACCGCCCCCATGGGCCGCTCGGGGAACGAACACACCGCCGTCCTCCCCGCTGGGGCGACAGCGGCGGGACCCACCGGCGGTGGCTACCCGCCGGGTCCGGCCGCATTTGATCCGCACCGGACGACGTACCCGGGCGGGGCGTCAGCAGCCGGGACCGGCTGGCCAACGACCACCTCCGCGGGTACGACGGCCACCTCCGACGGGGCCTCCAAGCTGCTGCCGGCGCTGCTCGGACTCGCCTCCGTGCTGTCGCTGGCATACGCCGTGTGGGCGTTCAGCGCCCGACGCGGCATCTTCCAGGACTTCGCCGACGGTCAGTCGGTGAGTGTCGACGATGCCAAGTCCAGCGACCTGCTGGACACCATCTTCCTCGTCGTCGTCGGTCTGGTGGCGCTGATCGCCCTGTGGCTGTGGCTGTCGCGGCTGCTCGGCAAGAAGCCGGGGGGAGGGGGGCTGGAGAAGACTGGCCTGGCGGTGGCGGTGCTGGGCGCCATCGCCGTACTCGTTGGCTTGTTTTTGGCCAACGGGGTGACCGACGCTGGCGACCAAGCGGCCCAGGGCGAGGAGGGGGTGACCGCCACAATGGTGGTTGGCGGTGGTTTCGCCCTGCTGGCGATCGGCTTGCTGATCGGCCTGTTCGCCGCGCTGCGAAGGCGAGCTGATGCCGACGACGGAGGTTCAGCGGGGGCGCCGGCGAGCAGTTATGCGGGCTGGCCGGACCAGCGGTACTGAGCGCCTCGCGAGGAACCTGATGGCCAAGAAGACACGGTCGAAGCGCGACCGCTCCCCAACCGACGGCATCGGTCCGCGGCAGCCGTGCCCGTGCGGCTCGGGCCGCCGCTACAAGGCCTGCCACGGCAGTGGTGACGACACAGTGCCGTACGTCGTGCGCACGTTCGCCGGGTTGCCGGGCGAGTGCGACTGGGTGGCGCTGCGGGAGTTCGTCCCCGCAGCGACAGCTCCGGTGCGGCTGCTCGACGACGCGTACGACGGGGCCGCGGCGGGGCGTGTCGTCAAGGTGGCCACAGTCCTTCCCGGGATTGCGCCCGCCCAGGTCCGCGACGACGGTGCGGTCTGGGTCGCGCTCCAGGTCGCCCACCAGTCGGGTGACCCGAGCCGGGACCTCGCCGAGGCGCTGCGGCTGGCACTGTCGGGTGAACCTGGAACCACCGTGATGATGCCCGCCTTGGCTGGCCCCGGTCCACGGTTGCAGGACGTGGTGGACCCCGACTGGGCGTTCGATGTCACGGTGCTGTCGGGCTTTGACTTCTGGTTCGACGACGTCGATGAGTCCGACGCCTCGGTGGCGGCCACCCTCGAGCGGTTGAACTCCTCAATCGACCCGACCAGCAGACTGACCTCCGTGGAGGCGGCCTACTGGACCTCAGTCGGCACGAAGGAGCACTTGCGATGGGTGCTGCCGTACGACGAGGACGCCGCACTCGACGCGTTGGCCCGGCTGCACGCCGCCGGGGCTGACTCACTCGGGCCGCAGAGCCGGTTGGTTGGGTCGTTTCGCGCCCACGGGTTGTTGGTGCCTGTCTGGGACCTGCCCGTCGGGACCGGAGCCGACGCCCTCGAGGCGCCCGCAGCGGCGTTCGCTGAGCGTCTTGGCCAGGCGCTAGACACGATCGGGCCGCTCACCCCCGAGGAGCGGGCAGCCCGGTCGGGTCTCGCGAACCGCCAGGTCACGATCCGCTGAGGCACAGTTTGCTTAGGGGTGACTTGTGTCGGGTCCCCAATGCGCTTTACTGTTCTACTAACCCGGTCGTTGCTGTATCCCCCGTCAGTAACGGCCGGGTCCACTATGTCCCGCGGTGGTACCGCCCGAAGCCACGGCGACAGCCGGCTCCCAGTTCGTCGCTCACCTGGGCTCAGGGACTGCACGGGTCTCGCGGGAGCCAGGAACCACTTCACCATCGATGAGGAGTTCGACGGTGTACTGTGCGCTGTCTGCTGGCACCTCGAAGATCGCGTAGCCGGCCCCATTCAGGGAGTGAACCTCGATCCTCTGCGTGGATCCGTCGATCGTCACCCGGAGCGCTGTGACGGCGGGGTGAACGGCGTAGCGCAGCAAGAACGTATCGTCTACGAAGGATCCCCCCGAATCCGAGCGCGCGGGATCTGCCAGGGCGTCTGAGACGTCATACCCACACCAGCCCATTATTTGTCCGCCTCGGCGCACGATTCGTGGGTCGCCGTAGGTGATTCCGAGCGTGTTCCACTCCCGTCCCAGGATGTTTCTGTCCTCGACGACGAGCTCCGCCCCCGGCTCCGGGTTGCCGCAATCGTCCGTGCTGGAGGACTCGACCAGCCAGTAGCGGTTCTCATCGATGCTGCCAGCGACGATCACGTTGTCCGGCGGGATCTTGTCGACGTACTCGGACCCAACGCCATAGAAGGCTCCGGCGGCCATCGGAACGGCGATGGTCACTGCCCCTAGGCCGACCATGGTGCGGCGTCCCAGACGACGCCGCTTGGGCGCGGCGGTGGGCTCACCGTCGATGGTGGCGGCAACTGCTTGCAGGGTCCGCCGAAGGTGCTGGTCGAGTTCGGGCTCGGTTAGATGCTTGGTTGTCATGCGAGTGCCTTTCGAAGCCGATCGAGGGCTCGGTGGAGGTCTGAGCGAACCGTGCTCGCCGGGCGGTCAAGGAGCTTCGCTACCTCGACGAGAGGCAGGTCTTCGTAGTAGTGGAGGACGACGACAGCGCGCTGCGCCGACGGGAGGCGCAGGATCAGCGCCCAGGTCTCATCGAGTTCAGGCATCGAGGTGACCGGCGCTGGCTGCAGCGGCGGTGCCAGACGCAGCCGCCGGAAGTGCTGGCGCTGACCGTCCTTGGCGAGGTTCACCACGGACCGTCGCAGGTACGCCACGTGGTTGTCGATCTCGTGCCAGCGTGGATGAGCAGACGTGAAGACGCTCTGCACAAGGTCTTCGCTGAAGTCTCGGGAGCCACACATGAGGAACGCCAACCGGACGAGAGCCAGCCGATGTTCGGTGTAGGTCTCCTCGAAGCCGGGCGGCGCCGTGTCGGTATCAGTCACAACCAGTACGTCGTCTGGGTGGCGGTAAACGTTGCACCCGTAGGCAGAACGGGCTGGCTGCTAGACCGGGTCGCGGGACACGGGGCACGACATGCAGCGCGGGCCGCCCCGCCCCGAGCCGAGCTCCGAACCGGCGATCGCGACGACCTCGATACCGGCCTGTTCGAGCCGCTCGTTGGTTTCGACGTTACGTTCGTACGCGACGGTCAGCCGCGGCGCGATCGCGAGCGTGTTGTTGCCGTCGTCCCACTGCTCGCGCTCTGCCGTCACCGGGTCCAGGCCGGTGTCGATCTGGCGCAACGTGTCGATGCCCATCGCTTTGGCGGCGGCGACCAGGAACGGCTCCGGCCCAGCCACCTCCAGCTCGCACAACCCCTCGTCGCCATTCGGCTGGTGGCACGTGACGGCGTACGCCATCAGCGTGTCGGCGACGTTGGGATACATGACGATGGCGTCGACGTCCACCATCGTGCAGACCGTGTCGAGATGCATGGTCGCTCGTTGCTGCGTGATGGGTACGGCGAGGACCGTCGCCGCGAGCCCCTCGGCAAAGGCGCGGCGGGCGAACCGCTCAGCGCCCGCGGGCGTCGTACGCTCACCTACCCCTACGGCGATCACGCCGGGCGCCAGCAGCAGCACGTCACCGCCCTCGAGGTGTTCCCGGTGCCATCCGTGGATCCGCTCTGTGCCGGCGAAGCGAGGGTGGAAGCTGTAGACCAGCTCGGTCAGCTGTGTCTCTCGCGCCCGGGCCGGCATGGCCAGACTGGTCACCGCAACCCGGTCCTTCACCCACACCGACGAGTCCCGCGTGAACAGCAGATTGGGCAGTGGGTCGAGGACGAAGTCGTCCTGCCGCAGCAGGCTCGTCACCAGCCCGTGGCCGCCGCGCACCTCGTCGTTGCGGATGCCGGCGGTGATCGCCGTCGCGAGGTCGTCGGGAGACTGCGACTCAAGCCAGCCCGAGAGGTACCGCCGCAGCGTCTCGCCCATCTGCAAGCTCGACGTCGCCTGGTCGATGGCCTGCTCTCGGGCAGCGGGCTGAGCGAGCGTCTCGGCGAGGAGTTCGACGAGGTAGAGCACCTCGACACCGCGGTCGCGCAGCGCCGCGGCGAACGCGTCGTGCTCTTCCTGAGCGCGCCCCACCCACGGAATCCCGTCGAAGAGCATGCTGTCGTTGTTGCGCGGGGTGAGCCGTTTGAGCTCAGCACCCGGACGGTGCAGCAGCACGGTGCGCAAGCGCCCGACCTCGCTCTCGACGCCGAGATGGCTGCTCATGGCGCGAAGCCTAATCGGTGCGGTCCTACGCCGTCGCCAGCGAGACGATGCCCAGGCCCGCGAACAGCAGGCACACCCCACCGGCGATGTAGTGCAGCAGCGAGAGCCGCAGGTACCGGAGCAGCACGCGGCCACCGATGACCGCCAGACCGGACACGGTGAGCAGCGCAGCCCACGATCCGATGAAGACCGAGACCGGTGAGCCGTAGTTTGCGACCAGGTTGAGCGTCAACAGCTGCGACAAGTCGCCCCACTCGGCCGCGAAGATCACGAGGAAGGACGCGATGACGGCGTGCCAGCCCTTCCGCGGAGCGCCGGCCTTGGCAGCGAACGCCTCCTCCTGCTCATTCTCCTCCTCGTCGGCTGACGGTGCGGCCCGGATCAAGATGACAGCGCCGATGAGGAACAGCACCGTGCTGAGCGCCTGGATTATCCAACCGGGCAGGAACGAGACCGCGTGCCCAGCCGTTACGGCGACCAGGCACTGCACCCCGAACGCCAGACCGACCCCGATCCATACCGCGAGTGGCGAGTACCTGGTCGACAGCACCAGGGCGGCGACGAAGGTCTTGTCGGGCAGCTCGACGGGGAAGATCAACCCGAAGCTCAGCAGGATCAGGTGCCAGTCGGCACCCGTCACGTCGACCAAGCCCGCTGCGCCTCGGCGATCGCCGCGGCGAGCACCGCTTTGACCGGCCGGTTGAGCGCGACCGCGGCGGCAACGACGTCGTCATACTCCGGCTGCACGTTCACCACCGCACCGCCGGAGCGGGCGATCTTGATGCTGATCGGCTGCCCCTGGATCTGCACGGAGCCGAAGTCACGGTCAAGTGCGTGCTTGCCGACAAGGAGTTCACGCAGGCCGATCGCCGAGGTCTCTGTGAAGATCGTCTCCCGCACCGCTGCTGCCCGGTCGGGTCGTGTCAGCACCGACAGGGTGTGCGCCGGCCTGCCCTTCTTCATCACGATCGGCACGAGCCAGGCGTCGGAGGCGCCGGCGTCGAGCAGCCGTTGCAGCACCAGCGGCCACAGCCGCGGGTCGAGGTCGTCGACGTTGGTCTCGTAGACGACCGCCGTGTCGGTGACTGCTCTCTGGCCTGCTTGTCGATCGGGCGGCCTGGTGCTCGAGACATGGGCAGGCGTGCCGACGAACAGCCGTACGACGTTGGGGTGGTCAGGGAAGTCCCGGCTGCCAGCACCGGTGCCGACCGCCTGCACCGCCATCAGCGGCTGCGGCCCCCAGTCGGTCACCCAGTGCCGGAGCAGCGCCGCGCCCGTCGGCGTACACATCTCGGCCGCCACCGGTCCGGCCGCTGTCGGCACGCCGCGCAACAGTGCAGCGACCGCTGGCGCCGGCACGCTGAGCCAGCCGTGCCTCGTGGAGACGCGTCCCGACCCCACCGTGACCGGCCCGCAGTGCACGGCGTCGAGCCCGAGCGCCACGAATCCCGCGCACACCCCCACGATGTCGGCGATGGCGTCGAGGGCCCCGATCTCGTGGAAAGACACGGCGTCCGGGCTGATGCCGTGCACACCCGCCTCGGCCCGCGCCAGCAGCGTGAACACCTCGCGAGCGTGTCCGGCGACCACTTCGTCGAGATCGGCAGCATCGATCAGCGAAAGCACCTCACCCAGCCCCCGGTGGGTCGCGGAGTCGGCCACCTCGACGTAGGTGCGGCGGGCCGCCAGGCCACCGCGCCGCACCTGTTCCGACCGCAGCGAGACCGGCTCGGGAGCGACAGCCGCGACAGCCTCGACCAGGAGAGCCTCGTCGGCGCCCGCGTCAAGCAACGCCGCCAGCAGCATGTCACCGCTGGCCCCGGAGGCGGCGTCGATCCAGCCGATCACGGTGCCGCTGCTTGGCGAACGACTGCTTCTCGGGGCGCGGCGTTGCGGGCCACCCGGGCGGCAAACACGCCCGCGCCGAACCCGTTGTCGATGTTGACCACTGTCACGCCGGGAGCGCAGGAGTTGAGCATTGCCAACAGGGCGGCGATGCCACCGAACGACGCGCCATAGCCGACGCTCGTGGGCACCGCCACCAGCGGGACTCCGGTCAGTCCGCCGACGACCGACGGCAGCGCCCCCTCCATCCCTGCCACCACCACCAGGCAGTCGGCTGCGGCCAGCTCGTCCCGCACCGACAGCAACCGGTGCAGGCCCGCGACGCCAACGTCGGTGATGACCCGGGACGCGGCTCCGAACACCTTGGCGGTCAGGGCTGCCTCGGCGGCCACCGCCGCGTCGGAGGTACCCGCCGTCACGACGACCACCAGGCCCCGAGGCCTCCCGAGCGCCCCCAAGGTGGCGGCCCGGGCTACGTCGTCGACAGCGGCAGCCGGCACGTGTTCCCGTACAGCGTCCAGCGCGTCCGTGCTGAGACGCGTCGCCAGCACCGTGCGGTCGGGGTGGGCGGCGTGCAGCGAACTGAGCAGCTCGACAACCTGAGCGGGCGACTTACCGGCGCCGTACACCACTTCGGCGTCGCCGGTGCGCGCAGCCCGGTCGATGTCGAGCCGCGCGTAGCCGAGGTCGACGGAGCCCGCTGCGGCCCCTGATACCGCTGCTGCTGGAGGCACAGCGGGGGAGTCGGTCATGGCCGAAATCTAGCGTCTCTACGCTTGGTGAGATGCCCGGAGTCCCGCCCGCCAGTTACGCCTACCTGGGGCCGGAGGGCACGTTTACCGAGGCGGCGCTCCGGTCGCTGCCCGCGGCGGCACGGGCCGAGCTGCAGCCGTTCGGGTCGGTGGGGCTGGCGCTCGACGCGGTACGGACGGGCACCGTCGACGGAGCCGTCGTACCGCTGGAGAACTCGGTCGAGGGAGCGGTTGCGGCGACGTTGGACGAGCTCTCGACGGGCGAACCGCTGATGATCACCCGCGAGGTGCACGTCGAGGTCCAGTTCGCCCTGCTGGCCAAGCCCGGCACGTCCGTAGCGACGATCCGGCGCGTCGCCACTCACCCGCACGCCGCCGCGCAGTGCCGGCGCTGGCTGGCGGCCCACCTCCCCGACGCCGAGGTGCTGCTCGAGTCCTCCACCGCACATGCGGCAGCACGTGTCGCCGTACCGGACTCGCCGTACGACGCGGCGATCGCCGCCCCGATCGCCGCCACGACGTATCGGCTGTCGACGCTGGCCTCGGCCATCGCCGACCAGGCGGGCGCGGTGACCCGCTTCGTGCTGGTGTCGCGACCTGGTCCGCCGCCGCCGCCGACCGGGGCCGACAAGACCTCGCTTGTCGCGTTCATCCGGGACAACCACCCCGGTGCGCTGCTGGAGCTGCTCGAGCAGTTCGCGGTGCGCGGCGTCGACCTCACCCGCATCGAGTCCCGTCCGGCGGGGTCGGAGCTCGGCAGGTACTGCTTCTCGATCGACGCCGAGGGTCACGTCGGCGACGCGCGGGTCGGGGAGGCGTTGATGGGACTGCGCCGCACCTGCGCTGATGTTCGGTTCCTCGGCTCTTACCCTCGCGCTGACCAGGTCGTTACGTCGGTCGCTCCCGGCACAGCGGATGCCGATTTCGCCGACGCAGCAGCCTGGCTCAACCGCCTCCGCCAGACCTGAGGTCGCCGGCTCTTGGCGGCGTGCCCACAGGTGGGCATGCGCCCGGTCAATCGCTTGAAGATTGGTAACTTATCGGTTACTAATGTTCCATGGACCCCTTCATGGCGCTCGCCGATCCGGTACGCCGCGACCTGCTGCGGCGCCTGGCCGCCGGGCCGGCCCGGGTCGCCGACCTGGCGGCGCCCCACCCGATCAGCCGGCCTGCGATCAGCAAGCATCTGCGGATCCTGACCGAGGTCGGCCTGACAGCCGCTCAAGACCACGGCCGCGAGCGCCACTACCGGCTCCTGCCCGGTGGCCTCGCCCCCATCGCCGACCTCATCGACGAGCTGTCCCCGCGTCCACCGTTTGCCGAGTCCGCGCTCGACGGGCTGGACCTCGAGGTCCGCCGTACGGTGCGCGAGCACGTCGGCGAGCAGACCCCGAGAACCAGCCCCCACGCCACCGAGGAGACCGCATGAGCATCGAGCCCACCGGACGCCGCGAGGAGCACGACGGCACGACGTACATCGTTTACACCCGGACCTTCCACGCACCCATCGACGCCGTGTGGGCGGCCGTCACGGAGCCGGAGCGCCTCGTGCGATGGATCGGGACGTGGACAGGCGACCCCTCCTCGGGCCAGGTGGCGTTCCGGATGACGGCCGAGGGAGAGGACGTGGCCGAGGAGATCTACCGCATCGACGTCTGCGAACCACCGCGCCATCTGGTCACCCGGTCACATACCCCCGGCGAGGGGCAGCCCGACACGGTGTGGCGGCTCGAGCTGAACCTGGAGGAGTCCGACGGCGTCACGACGCTGACCTTCGCCCAGGAGATGTCAGATCCAGCCGTTGCGGAAAACGTCGGTCCGGGCTGGGACTACTACCTCGACCGGCTGGTCGCGGCTGAGACAGGTGCCGACGTGGCGACGGTGGCCTGGGACGACTACTACCCGGCCCAGGCCGAGCACTACCGCGCGGAGTTTTCCTGAGCCAGCTCGCATCAGCAAGAGCCAGGGCAGCACCGACTCGGCGACCGCAACCGATGCCTGCGGGCTCAGGCTTGGCCGGTGCGGGCGAACCGGATGGCCTCCTCCTCTTCCGGCGACAGCTGTTGGTTCGCGGTCCACGACGCGACGTTCTTGGCGTAGGTGCGGGCGTCGCTGCGGCCGTGGATCGACGTCAGTACGACGCCGTCGCCCGCGTCATCGAGCAGCGCCATCGACCACGAGAGATGCCCACCCATGTCGCCGAAGGCGTCGTACCTGACGACGGCGAGGTGCCGCAGCGAGCTCGACACGTCAGCGCGAAGAGCATCGATCTCCGCCGCCACCTGGTCGGCCGCAAGCGGCGTTCCCTTCGCTGTGCCGCGCGGGGAGGGTGGGCGGTGCGTGGTGCCGGCCCGTCCCGCCGCGCGGCCGGAAACGCGGCCGGCGCGACGCCAGGCAGCGGCTGCCACGACAAGCGCCATGAACGCCAGCAGCACCGCTGCAATCGTCAGCCAGCTGAGCAGCGTCCTGTCGAGGGGCACTCCAGGAGCCTAATCGCCGGGCATCGACCGAGGCCCGAGACGCGCGTGGGCATCGAACCCAGGCAACGTCCCACACCGGCTGGCGGCCCGCACCTGACCGACGCAGCTCAACGCGGGACCCGGACGAGCAACACGCCGGGCTCGACCACTGCTCGCAGCTCGGTGCCAGCCCCGACCGTGTCGCCATCGAGCTGCCGCGGAGTCGCATGTGCCGCCCTGACCACAACCGACCGGCCGGTGTATCGGTCGAGGCGCTCGTCGACGCGGGGGTGCTTGGTCAAGACCCGCCACGCCAGCCCGATCCAACCGAACAGGCGCCGCGGTGCGATGACGACCACGTCGAGCACCCCGTCGTCGATCTGCGCGTCGGGCAGCAGCGGGATGCCGGCTTGCAGGCTACCGACGTTGCCGATAACGACGGTGCGCGCCCGGCGGCGTACCGGCTCGGCGCCGTCGACGCTGATGTCGACGCGCACCGCGGGGTAGCGCAGCTGCTTCGCCCCGGCAAACAGGTACGCCGGCCAGCCGAACCGGGCCTTCAGCGCATCGGGGGCGCCGTCCATGATCGCGGCGTCCAGGCCGAGCCCCGCCATCACCACGAACCGCGTCGTGGCCAGGCCGTCGCCTTCCAGCCGGACGACGTCGACGGCGCGGTCCTGGCCGCGCAGTACTGTCTCCACGGCCAGCTCCGGCACGAGCGGGATGCCGAGGTTGCGGGCCAGTAGGTTCCCGGTGCCTGAAGGGATAACGCCGACCGGTACGCCGGACCCGGCCATCTCGCCGCACACCACCCGCACTGTCCCGTCACCGCCGGCCACCACGACAACGTCAGCCCCGGCGGCCACCGCCGCCCGCGCCATCGAGCTCCCGGCGTCGTCGACCGTCGTCTCGAACCACAGCGGCTCGTCCCAACCGGCCGCGCGGGCGGCGTTCGCGACGCGAGCCTTGAAGGCGTCGGCGTCGGGCACCTTGATCGGGTTGAGCACGACGCCCAACGTGCGGTGGCGCTCGGGCGGCGCCGAAACCGGTCGATGGGAGGCGATCGCCCTGGTGGCGGTCGGTACGCCGTAGGCAGCATAGGCAGCCAAGACGACGGCCGACCCCAGTAGCCAGCCGCCGACGACGTCGCTGGGGTAATGTGCGCCGACGAGAACCCGGTCGCAGCCGACCAGCACAGCGACAGCAATCTCGAGCCCGACCAACGCCCGGCGAAGCGGCGCCCTAGCGACCCGCGACATCGTGAGTACGACGAGCACGCCCATGCCCGCCGCGATCTCGGAGGCGTGGCCGGACGGGAAAGACCAACCCACGACCTGGTCCAGCGCGTCGGGGCGGGGACGGCGTACCACGAGCTTGAGCACTTCTCCCGCCGTCCCGTTGACGACCACGACGGTGATGATCCACGCCGCTGTCAGCGTCGCCTTGCGTAGCACCAGCACCGCCGCGACCGCC
The DNA here is from genome assembly GCA_030447865.1 of Nocardioidaceae bacterium. Classification (GTDB taxonomy): domain Bacteria; phylum Actinomycetota; class Actinomycetes; order Propionibacteriales; family Nocardioidaceae; genus JAUJOE01. The sequence continues at coordinate 557,615 of JAUJOD010000001.1, read as the reverse complement.
ACCAACAGGGCGCGCACGACCCACGGCTGGGTCACGGTGGCGACAACCACGAAGAACCGGTGCCACGGCGTGCCTTCGACGGCGCCGCTCCAGGTGGCGACGACGTCACGGTCCAGCGACATGAGCGGCGGATACCGAGCCGCCACCAGCGCCGCCACTGCACCGAACAGCACAGCGAGCACGACGGCTGCCAGCGCGGTCAGCCGTCGAGTGGATGAGGTGGCAACGTGCCCGGTCACGACCGACTACTTTCTCACGCGCCCGAGAATCTCGGTCGAAGCGCCGTCACCAGCCCGGATACCCTTACCGGGTGATTGATCTGCGCGTTCTCCGCGACGCCCCCGAGCTGGCCCGCGAGGCACAACGCCGGCGCGGCGCCTCGCCGGAGCTGGTTGATCAGATCCTGGCAGCGGATGAGGCAAGGCGCTCGGCTATCGCGGCGTTCGAGGAGCTGCGGGCTGAGCAGAAGGCGCTCGGCAAGCACGTCGCCCGCGCGCAGGGCGAGGACAGGCAAGAGCTGCTCCGGCGTACTCGCGAGCTGGCGACGCAGGTGAAGCGCGCCGAAACCACCCAGGCCGCCGCCGCGGCCGATGTGAACTCGGTGCTGCGGCAGCTCCCCAACCTCGCGTCACCGCAGGCACCGGCGGGTGGGGAAGACGACTACGTCGTCTTGGAGCACGTCGGCTCTCCCCGAAACTTCAACGCCGAGGGCTTCGAGCCTCTCGACCATGTCGAGCTCGGCAAGCGGCTGCAGGCGATTGACATCGAGCGGGGCGCCAAGGTGTCGGGTGCCCGGTTCTACTACCTGACCGGCGTCGGCGCGCTGCTCGAGCTGGCGCTGATCCAGCTGGCGATAGAGCGTGCCCAGGCCGCCGGTTTCACCCCGATGATCCCGCCGGCGCTGGTAAAGCCCCGCGCGATGGAGGGAACGGGTTTTCTGGGTCAGGCCGCAGCCGACGTCTACCACCTTCCCGACGACGACCTCTACCTGGTGGGTACGTCGGAGGTGCCGCTGGCGGCGTACCACAGCGACGAAATCCTCGACGCCAGCTCGCTGCCACGCCGATACGCCGCCGTCAGCCCCTGCTATCGCCGGGAGGCAGGGTCCTACGGCAAGGACACCCGCGGCATTTTCCGGGTGCACTGGTTCGACAAGGTCGAGATGTTCACCTACACCACTGTCGAGGAGTCCTACGCCGAGCACGAGCGGCTGCTGCAATGGGAGAAGGACTGGCTGACCATGCTGGAACTGCCGTTCCGGGTCATCGACACCGCGGCTGGCGACCTCGGTTTGTCCGCGGTCCGCAAGTTCGACTGCGAGGCCTGGATCCCCACCCAGGGCAAGTACCGCGAGCTCACGTCAACGTCTAACTGCACCGACTTCCAGGCCCGGCGGCTCAACATCCGGAGCCGGTTCGCCGACGGTGCCAAGCACGTCGCGACGCTCAACGGCACGTTGATGGCCACCGCACGCACGATCGTGGCGCTGTTGGAGAACCACCAGCAGGCTGACGGAACCGTTGCGGTGCCCGAGCCGCTCCAGCCTTACCTGCACGGCCGAAAGACGTTAGACCCGGTGGAGTGAGGTTCCCCCTCGTCGCGCTCGACATCGACGGCACCCTCGTCGACGCCGAGGAGCGCGCGACACCGGCCGTGGTGTCGGCGGTCGCCTCCGCTCGGGCTGCCGGGGCTGAGGTGGTGCTGTCGACCGGCCGTTCCGTCTCCGGCATCGGCAACATCATCGACCTGCTCCAGCTGCCGGCGGGCCGCTGCGTCGCCAGCAACGGGGCTGTCACGTTCACCTACCCACCCGTGACGGTGACGTCCGCGCTCACGTTCGACGCCGCGCCGGCGGTGCGGGTGGTGCTCGAGCAGGTGCCCGACGCGCTGGTGGCGGTGGAGGTGGTTGGTCTCGGCTTCCGGGCCAACCGGCACTTTCCCGCCGGGGAGATCGGCGGTCAGATATGGATAGAGCCGCTCGACGAGCTGGTCAAGGAGCCGGTCACCCGAGTCATCATCCGCGACCCCCAGTCCTCCGCGGAGGACTTCCTTGCCCTCGCCGACCAGATCGGGCTGCATGGCACGAACTACTTCGTCGGCTACACCGCCTGGTTGGACCTCGCTCCGGAGGGGGTGACCAAGGCCGCTGCGCTTGCCGACGTGGCGGCTGAGCTGGGCCTGGGACCAGCCGACGTACTGGCGATCGGCGACGGCCGCAACGACCTGGAGATGCTGGCTTGGGCGGGCCGGGGAGTTGCCATGGGCCAGTCACCGCCGGAGGTGAAGGCGGTCGCGGACGACGTGACCGGCACGATCTACGACGACGGGGTCGTGACGGAGCTGGCGCGGTGGTTTGACCTCTACAGCTGGCGAGGCTGACAGTCGACGCGGAGCCGGACCTGCCTTCGGACTGGCACAATGTCTGCGCCAGCGGAACCAGTCGGAGTCGGCCACAGCGGCGACGGGGGGCACGAATGACGGAGCGTAGCCTCGGGCGTAGACCGCCTGAGGACAGCTTCGCTGCCACGCCGTGCTCAACGAACGTCGACCTCTATCTGCATCCGTTGCTGGAAGAGCCGCCGGTTCGGTCGTCGGTGTCGACAGAGACTTGGCAGGGCTACGAGGAGCTCGCGGCTGCCGCCCGGGCCTCGTGCGCTGCCTGCCCGATCTTGGCTGACTGCATGTACAAGGCGGTTGCCCAGACGGACGTGTCGGGCTACGTCGGCTGCACCAGCGCCCGTGAGCGAGCGGCCATCCGCCGGGTGTTAGGAGTGCAGGTCGAGGCGGAGGATGTCGACGCCTTGGCGGGCACCCGCGGTGCCCGACAGCCGGTCGACCATGACGACGTACTCCGCATGCGCGCCGCCCACCCCGACGACTCGCTGGAGATGCTGGCCGCTCGGCTGGAGTGCTCGTTGTCGACGGTCAAGCGCCACCTGCGACGGGCGCGAAACCCGTCGTCCCCCGACGAGCGGCGATCCGTGGAGCGGCGGCGGCTTCCGAGCATGGACGAGGTCTTCGACGCCTTCGAGCAGGTGGTCGAACCGCAGCTTGGTCCACATGGCTGAGTGCCGTGGTCAGGCCCGCGGCACTCGCACCGTGAAGATCGGCTTGCTCGTGGGTGCTGGCGACCCACCGGCAGGCTCCACAGTGACCCCGACACTTTGGGCGTCGATGACAGCGGCAGGCAGGCTCACCGCCGTCTTGGCTTCGCCGGCTGAGAAGATCGCCGCCGGGACCGGCTCGCGGTCCGTGGTGGTCCACGCCTCGTAGATCTTCCCCTCCGGTAGCTCTGGCAGCGCGGTGGAGACGAACACCGCCCGCTTGCGGCTGGGAGACATAACGACGGTGCCGGTGCCGCCGGTCGTAGTGACCTGACCCGAGACGACCCTGACGTCGGAGGCGCTGAGCAGCTCAGTGAGCCGCTGGGTGTTGGCTGTCACCTCCTGCGCGGTCTGCTGGGCTTCCTGCCTGGCCTGGAAGGCCCACCCACCCAGGGCCAGCGCGGCCAGCACAGCCGCCGCAGCCAACAGTGCCGGAAGTCGACCGGATCGTGAGCGATGCAGGGATACGACGGTCGCGGTGGTCGGCTCGGCGGTGACCTCACGGTCGCGGCGCGGACTCGCGGTGGACACGTCGTCAGGTCTCGACTGCGCGTTGGACAGAGGCGGCTGAGGCGTCCGCGCGATTGCTGCCAGCACGGCGTCGCGCAATGCGGGCGGCGGCTCGGTGGCAACTGACTGCGAAAGCTGAGCGGTGACCTCGCGGAGCTCTTTGACTTCGGCACGGCACTGGGCGCACTCTGCGAGGTGAGTCTGGAAATCGGCGGCCTCGTCGGGGGGCAGAGCCGCAACGACGTAGGGGTAGACCTGCGCGTCAGGATCGTTCATCGGGCTGCCCCCCTAACTGCTTCTTAAGTCGTTGCAGGGCATCTCGGATGCGGGTCTTGACGGTTCCCAACGGCACTTCGAGGAACTCTGCGACCTCTCGGTAAGTGCGCCCCTCGAAGTAGGCGAGGCGCAGCGCGGTCTGCTGGGCTTCCGGCAGTCCCTCAACCGCCGCACGGATGCGCTGGCCTTCGTCCGCTGCCACCACGAGATCTGCGGTGTCAGCACCGTGCAGTGTCTCGGCTGCTTCGAAGTGCCGCTGGTCACGGGCCACGCTGCGCTCTGCGGACCGCACGCGGTCGACCGCCCTGCGGTGGGCGATGGTGTTGAGCCAGGCCGAAGGGGAGCCGAGCAGTGGGTCGAAACTGCCCGCGGCCCGCCACGCCTCGACGTACACCTCTTGGGTGACCTCTTCTGCCTGCGCTCGGTCCCGCAACACGCGAAGGACAATGCCGAACACGCTGCGCGAGGTGGCGTCATAAAAGTGCGCGAAGGCGGCCTGCTCGCCTGCGGCGACGCGTGCCATCACCTCGGCCAGCTCATGGCGGGTGGCGTGCTGGCGCATGCCGCCAACTGTGCCATGCGCGTCGCGCTGCCACGGAAGCGACCACGGCAGTCGCTGGTGGTAGCGGCGAACGGGCAGCGTGGTCATGGTCGCCATCAGGCGACCGCCACTTCGACGCTGTGCCAGCCGGTGGCCCCGTCGGGTGCAGGTGGGACCTGCCGGCCCGTTTGGGTGTAACCGGTGGTGTCAGTAGCTCTGACCTGCAGGGTGTGTGAGCCTGGCGTCGCGTCCCACGCGTAGACCCACTGCCGCCACGTGTCGACCGTGTCCTCGGTGGCGAGTCGAGCGGGCTGCCAGTCGCCGTCGTTGACGCGCACCTCCACGGCCTTGATACCGGTGTGCTGCGCCCAGGCGACGCCGGCCACCGCCACCTTGCCGGCCTGGACCTCGGCGAACCCCGCGGGCACGTCGATCCGGCTCATGGTCTTGATCGGCGCCTCGGCGGCCCAGCCGCGGTCGGTCCAGTAGGCGGTGAAGTCCTCGAATCGGGTGACCTCCATGTCGACGAGCCACTTGGTCGCCGACACGTAGCCGTAGAGACCGGGCACCACCATCCGGGCCGGGAAGCCGTGGTCGAGGGGGAGCGGCTCACCGTTCATGCCGATCGCGATCATGGCGTCTCGGCCGTCGGTGAGCGCAGCGAGCGGCGTACCAACGGTGAAGCCGTCGACAGCAGTGGACTTGACAGCGTCGGCGTCGGGGCTGACGCCCACCTGCTCCAGCAGGTCGGCGATCCGCACACCCAGCCACGTGGCGTTGCCGATGTACTCGCCGCCGACCTCGTTGGACACGCACGTCAGCGTGACGCGGCGCTCGATCAGCGGCATGTCGAGCAGGTCTGCGAAGGTCAGTTCGATCTCGTTGTCGACCAGTCCGTGGATCTTCAGCGTCCACTTGGCGGCCGGTACCTGCGGCACCGTCAGCGCGGTGTCGATCCGGTAGAAGTCCTTGTTGGCGGTGAGGTACGGCGTGATGCCGGCCACCGACAGCGACGCACCCGCGGCGAGGGGAGCCGCTGCGCTGGTGGGCGGGGGCAGCTTGGTCGCGCTTCGCGAACGAGTGCCGGCGTCGTCGAACAGCCGCGCGGCGCCGAAGCCGGTGGTCGCCACCGCGCCGCTGACCACGGCCGCGGCGAGGAAGGCGCGGCGGTCGAACCCGGCCGGGGCGGGGTTCTCGGCTCGCGCGCCGGACTGGGCCATGGGGTGATCGGCCATGGGGTGGTTGGCCAGTTCGGCCGGACGGGTCAGGTCGTCATCGCCGGTGCGTGCCGGCGCCCCGCCCCAGCCGGCGGTGAACCAAGCGAGCATGCCGACGCTGACGACCAGCGCTGCGAGAGCGGGAGCCAGCCTGCCGGGACCAGCAAGCTGGGTGCGGTCGGCGTACGCCGCTGCCAGCCCGACCAGCCCGAGTGCTGCGGTGATGCCGAGCGCCAAGGGGCGGCTGCGCCAGGCAACGATGCCAGTGGCGCATGCAAGCAGGGCCAGCACGATGAAGATGCCAGTCAGCAGGAAGAGCTTGTCGTTGGTGCCGAGCGTGCGGATCGCCCAGTCCTTGACGGCGGCGGGGGTGGCATCGATGACTCGAGAACCGACGGCAGTGATGGGGGTTGGCGCGCCGCGAACGAAGGCGGACACCACCAGTGACGCGCCGACTCCTGCAGCAGCCGAAAGCAGGCCGGCTGCTGCCCCGAGCAGGGTGCGCGTCCGGCTGGTGGTGGTCACACTAGGGATTCTCCGCCGACCCCTGCACCGGATTGCCTTTCTGGGCGTCCGCGGGTGTCAGGTCACAGGTACATGCCGTTGCTGGGGTCTTCGGGCCGGCCAGGTGCGCCAGGCGGCCCGCCGGGACTAGGCATGGCGCCGGGTGGGAGGGCCTTTCGCATTTGCTCGAGCTGTGCCCGGGCCGCCATCTGCTGGGCGTAGACGACTGTCTGGATGCCATGGAACAGCCCCTCGAGCCAGCCGACGAGCTGCGCTTGCGCGATCCGCAGCTCCGCCTCGGTTGGCGTTTCCTCGGCGAAAGGCAGGCTGAGCCGCTCCAGCTCGTCGACGAGCTCCGGTGCAAGCCCCTGCTCGAGCTCCTTGATCGACGCCTGGTGAATCTCGGCGAGCCGCGATCGGCTTGCCTCGTCGAGCGGCGCCGACTTCACCTCCTCGAGCAGCTGGCGGATCATGCTGCCGATTCGCATCACCTTCGCCGGCTGCTCCACGAGCTCGGTGATGGACCGGTCGGGGCCGCCGCCATCCCGCTGCGGCTCGGCTGGCGTACCGTCTGGGCCGACGACCAACACCTGAGAGTCCTCGGTGGGTGGCGGTTGGGGCGCGATGGGGGTGGTCATCTGTCAACCCTACGTCGTGAGCACTACCTTGCCGATGTGTCCGCTGGACTCGAGCAACTCGTGCGCGGAGCGTACGCCGTCGAGGGCGACGGTGGAGTGCACGATCGGGCGCACCCGACGGTCAGCAATGAGTGGCCAAACGCGCTCCTCCACGCTCGCCACGATGGCGGCCTTCTCAGCGACGGGACGTGACCGTAGCGACGTGGCGATGACAGCGCCCCGCTTGCCGAGCAGTTTCCGCAAGTCGAGCTCGCCGGTGGCACCCCCCTGCAGCCCGATGACGACGAGCCGCCCTTCGGTGGCCAACGCTTCGACGTTGCGGCCCAGGTAGGAGGCGCCCATGTTGTCGAGGATCACGTCGACGCCGGCCGGTTCCAGTCGGCGTACCTCTTCGACGAAGTCTTGCTCGCGGTAGTTGATCGCCAGGTCGGCGCCCAGCCGCAGGCACGCCTCGGCCTTGTGCGCCGAACCGACCGTGCATGCGACGCGGGCGCCGAGCGCCGTGGCCAGCTGGATCGCCGTCGTTCCGATGCCGCCGGCACCGCCGTGGACCAGGAAGAACTCGTCGGGCTGTAGAGCGGCGATCATGAAGACGTTGGACCACACGGTGGCGGCAACCTCAGGGAGCGCGGCCGCCTCGGTCAGGTCGAGGCCGGGCGGCACGGGGAGCACCTGCCCGGCGGGTACCGCCACCTGCTCGGCGTAGCCACCAGCTGTGAGCAGAGCGCACACCTGATCACCGACCCGCCAGCGGGTGACTTCCGCGCCGGTCGCCGCGACGGTTCCTGCGCACTCCAGCCCCAGCACGTCGGACTCCCCGGCCGGCGGTGGGTAGACGCCACGTCGTTGCATCAGGTCGGCTCGGTTGACGCCCGCGGCGGCGACGGCAATCACGACCTCACCAGCGCCTGGAGTCGGGTCAGGGACGTCTCGCACTTCCAGTACGTCCGGCCCGCCCGGTTCACGGCACAGCACAGCACGCATGGCGTGCAGGGTAACCGCCGGGGTCGAGTCTGGTTGAGAATGAGCGGATGGCGGAGACTGTTGCTTACCTTGCGGAGCTCTGGAGCGTGAGTGGTGAGCGCCTGCTAGAACGGTGTCACGGACTCACGGATGAGGAGTTCTTCTGGGAACCGGTGTCGGACTGTTGGAACGTAAGACCGGATGACGGTGCTCCCAGCGGCTGGGGCTACGAGTACGAGTTCGACCCACCCTTTCCGGCGCCCGTAACCACCATCGCCTGGCGGCTCGTGCACATCGCCGCAGACAACTGGATCTACTGGGACCATGCCTTTGGCCCAGGGCTGCGCAACTTCCCCGACCTGCCGGTGCCATCCACCGCTGCTGCCGCTTTGCGGCACTGGCAGGAGAGCCGGGAGGCGATCACCACGTGGTTCGGCACCGCAGTGGACGAAGATCTTGACCAGCTACGGCCCAGCCACCTTGGTGACCCTCGCCGCGCAGGGGAGGTCGTAAGCATTCTCATCGACGAGCAAATTCACCACGGCGCTGAGATCGCATTGTTGCGCGATCTCTACATTCGACGCGCGGACTCCTAAGCCACCACGCCCCCGCGCGGCATGCTCTGCCAGGGGCGGTGTCGCCAGTCGCCCCGTGGGAGCGGCGGGCATTGAGCGCTCAGTTCTCGGGCAGGAGCGGTGGGATCGGACCGTGTGAGGCGGCGAGCCGGGTGCCGATGTCGACGCAGTCGGAGATTGCTGCGGCGGACCCGCCGCGCAGCCCCGCGGCGTACCCCACCAGGAAGGTGGTGAGCGGCGCCGCCGGTCGCTCCACTTGGTGTGCCGCGTCGCGCGCCAGGTCGAGGATCGCGTCGATGTCGACCTCGAGTTCCAGCCCAAGCGCGTCGCAGAGCTCCGCTGACCAGCTCGTCAAACTCATGCTTCCTCCAACAGATCCCGGGAGCGGGCGACACTCTCCCAGGTGTCGCAGTCCAAAGTGGCGTCAGGCCCCGCAGGCAGCTCGACCAGGCGCAGTTGCGCGACGAGCTCGCGCATGGCGGCGTCCCGGGCGGTGCCGAGGCCAGCGATGGCGCGCCGCAGCGAGTCGGCGCAGTAGGCCGCTGCCAGCGGCTGCCGGTGCCCACACTCGTCCACCAGCAGTACGCCGTCGCAACGGCGGGAACCAGACGTCGCGGTCGCAGGGGGCTCCCCGTCGCGGCGCTCCAGAGCCACCGGACCAGCCGCAGCCGCCACGAGCGCGGCAACGACACCGCGGTTGATCAGCGCCATGTCGCACGCCAGCACCACGACGAGCGGCTCGACCACCTGGGCCAGGCCGGCCTCGATCGCGGCGGCCGGCCCCCCTCCCGGTGGCTCCTCCGACACACTCAGCACGCCGTGCGGGAGCGGCCGAGGTGGCCCGACCACGACACGCTTGGAGGCCCCGGCGACGGCATCGAGGGCCCGGTCCAACAGCGTCTGCTCGCCAACCCGGATCCCCGCTTTGTCGACTCCGCCCAGTCGGCGTCCACTGCCCCCGGCGAGCACGATGGCGTCGTACGACGGCATGCACGACATCGTGCCACTCGCCGCTGCGTTGCCATCGTGCCCGGTGGCAGACTGAGCGGCGTGCGCGCGTGTGTCGTCCAGTTCGCCGCCTCGACCGACGTCGAGGCGAACCTCGAGCGGATCAAGGATCTGGCCAGCGAAGCGGCCTCAGTTGGCGCGAACCTCATCGTCGTACCCGAGGCTGCCATGCACGACTTCGGCGCCCCTGACCTGCCGTTGGGCCCGGTAGCGCAACCCCTGGACGGCGAGTTCGTCAGCGAGATCCGCCGCCTTGCGGGCGAGTGCCGCGCGACGATCGTTGCGGGCATGTTCGAGCGCTCCGACGACGCCACGCGCCCCTTCAACACGCTGGTCGTGGCCGGACCGGACGGTGAGCTGGCTGGCGCCTACCGCAAGGTGCACCTGTACGACTCCTTCGGCTACCGGGAGTCCGAGCGGCTCAGCCCGGCTGATGTCGAGCCAACCGTCGTACCGGTGGGCGACTTCCGGGTGGGACTGATGACGTGCTACGACCTGCGCTTCCCGGAGTTCTCCCGGGCGCTGGTCGACCGTGGCGCCGACGTCCTCGCGGTGCCAGCCGCGTGGGTGCGCGGGCCACTGAAGGAGGACCACTGGACGACCCTGCTGCGGGCGCGGGCGATCGAGAACACGGCGTACGTCGTCGCTGCCGGCCAAACCGGGTCGTCGTACGTCGGACGCAGCACGATCGTCGACCCGATGGGGGTAACCGTGTGCGCTCTTGGTGACGAGGAGGCGGTAGCCACCGGCGACCTCGACCCCGCCCGGGTCAAGTCAGTGCGTCAGCGCAACCCGTCACTAGCAAACCGGCGCATGGGTGGACCGCCGGAGATACTCCAGCGTCCCACGTCATGACGCTGCCTGCAGCGCCCGGCTCCGGCCGCAGCGCCTACCTGGGGGTTGCACTGGGTCAGTCGGTGGGACAATCGAGGGAGTGGCGGCCCGCGCGGCCCGTCGCTGGAGGGGTGCCGGAGCGGCCTATCGGAACCGCCTTGAAAGCGGTCGCTGGCAGTGATGTCAGCCGCGGGTTCAAATCCCGCCTCCTCCGCCAGCCGGACGACGCGGACGCTGAAGCGAGAGTGCGGACGACAGGAAATGGTGATGAGTCCAGCAGCGACCGACGTTACGACGTACCGCTGGTCGCGCGCCCAGGTACTCCGTGTGGTCGGCCTCCTCGCGGCCCTGCTGGGCCTGCTGTGGCTCCTTGTCGGAGCCGCGGGTGCGTGGGGCGGTCAAGGGGCGGTGACAGTGCTGAGCCTGGTCGCGGCCGGATTGACGGCTCTCGGCCTCGCCGCGGGCATCTGGTTGGTGATCCGGCCACCCCGCGTCCTTGAGCTGTCGGACACGGGATATCGGATCGTGCACCTGCGTGGCGGCGGCGTACCCGCTGCTGAGTGGTCCCGCGTGGAGTCCGTGCACATGCAGGCCTCGACGTCCGGTCCAGCGATCGTGGTGGAGCTGGCAGGAGGGGGTACGTCGCTCGTGCCGCTGTCGTTGCTGGGGCTGCGGGCAACTGAGGCGCAGCGGGAGATGCACGAACGCCTGAACACGGCTTTCGGTTACCGCCGGCTGGGCGAGCCGCCCTAGCGGCTCTTCGCGCGAGGTGTGGCGATAAGGTGTGGGGTCGTCGTCTCGGCGATGTGGAGGTGTCGCCTAGCCCGGTTTATGGCGCCCGCCTGCTAAGCGGGTTGAGGGTAATCCCCTCTCGCGGGTTCAAATCCCGCCACCTCCGCCACCTCGTCGGCAGCACCCCCGCCGCCCAGCCGGTTTGCGATTCGTCCGACTGCGCCAGGCGTAGACCCTCCTGGGTTGGACGAATGGGCAGGGGAAGAGCAGTCCACTAGGTTGGGAACCTCGACGATCGGTACGACACAAGGAGAAACCATGGGCAAGCTGACGATGCTGGCTGGCGGAGCGATCGGGTATGTCCTCGGTGCTCGGGCCGGCCGTGAGCGGTACGACCAGATCAAGGGCCAGGCGCAGCGAGTGTGGACCGACCCGCGGGTGCAGCGCAAGGCAGAGGCGGCCAAGGAAAAGGCAGCCAGTGCGGTCGATTCGGCCACGGGCGAGTCCTCGGGTTCACCAGGCGAAACGGTCTACGTGGCGAAGCGCGTCGCGGGCGCCGAGCCGACCAACAACGAGGGCCCGGAGAACCGGCAACCAGCCCCACCGATGGGCATCTGAGCGACCCCTCACTGGGGATTCGTCCGACCCAGTGCGGAGCTTTCCGCCTGGTCCAATCGGGCGGATCGGAGGGGGCCGGCTGAGACGACCTTTGAGGGGTCAGCTGAGGCGGGCCTTGAGACTGTCGAGCTCGGTCCACAGCACGGTCGGTAGCTTGTCGCCGAACTGCTCGAACCACTCGGTGATCGAGGGGATCTCGTCCCGCCACTCCTCAGCGTCGACGGCGAGCGCCGCCTCGACCTCCTCGCGCGTGACCTCGATACCGGCAAGGTCGAGAGCGTCGAGAGTCGGCACGTAACCGATCGGCGTTTCAGCGGCCTCACCGGTGCCCTCGATGCGCTCGACGATCCATTTCAGGACTCGGCTGTTCTCGCCGAATCCTGGCCACAGGAATCCGCCTGCTGAGTTGCGGCGGAACCAGTTGACGTAGAAGATGCGCGGCAGTTTCGCTGCGTCGTGCTCCTTGCCGACAGTGATCCAGTGGTTGAAGTAGTCGGCGGCGTTGTAGCCGATGAAGGGCAGCATCGCCATCGGGTCACGACGTACGACGCCCACAGCGCCGGTGGCCGCGGCGGTTGTCTCGCTCGACAGCGTCGCACCCATGAACGTGCCGTGCACCCAGTCGCGCGCTTCGGTCACCAGCGGGATCGTCGTCTTCCGTCGCCCACCGAAGAGGATGGCGTCGATCGGTACGCCGTTCGGGTCGTCGTACTCCGGCGCGAGGATCGGGCACTGCTTGATCGGGGTGCAGTACCGGCTGTTGGGGTGGGAGCTGAGCTCGCCGGTGGCGGGTGTCCAGTCCTGTTTCTTCCAGGAGGTCAGGTGCTGCGGGTCGCCCTCCATGCCCTCCCACCAGATGTCGCCGTCGTCGGTGAGGGCGACGTTGGTGAAGATGGAGTTGCCGCGCTCGATCGTGCGCATCGCATTGGGGTTGGTGCGCTCGTTGGTGCCCGGCGCGACGCCGAAGAAGCCAAACTCCGGGTTGACGGCGTAGAGGCGGCCGTCGTCGCCGAAGCGCATCCAGGCGATGTCGTCGCCGAGCGTCTCGACCTTCCAGCCGGGGATGGTGGGCTCGAGCATGGCGAGGTTGGTCTTGCCACAGGCGCTGGGGAACGCCGCTGCGACGTACTTGACCAGGCCGTACGGCGACGTGAGCTTCAGGATCAGCATGTGCTCGGCGAGCCAGCCCTCGTCGCGGGCCTTGGCTGAGGCGATGCGCAGCGCGTAGCACTTCTTGCCGAGCAGCGCGTTCCCGCCGTAGCCGGAGCCGTAGCTCCAGATCGTGCGCTCCTCGGGGAAGTGGGTGATGTACTTCGTGTGGCTGCACGGCCACGGTACGTCGGCCTGCCCCGGCTCGAGCGGCGCACCGACCGAGTGCAGACAGGGGACGAAGTCGGCGTCGAGCTCCTCCATCCGGGCCAGCACGTCGGCGCCCATGCGGGCCATTACCCGCATCGAGACCACGACGTACGCCGAGTCCGTGATCTCCACGCCGAACATCGGCGACTCGGCGTTGAGGTGGCCCATCACGAACGGGATGACGTACATGGTGCGACCCCGCATGCAGCCGCGGTACAGATCGGTCATGCGCGCCTTCATCTCATCGGGCGCCATCCAGTTGTTGGTGGGTCCGGCGTCGGCCTCGTCGACCGAGCAGATGAAGGTGCGGTCCTCGACGCGGGCCACGTCGGTCGGGTCGGAGGCGCACCAATAAGAGTTCGGCTTCTTGTCGGGGTCCAACCGGACGAACGTGCCTGCCTTGACCAGCTCGTCGGTCAGCCGGTCCCACTCCGTGTCGGAGCCGTCGCACCAGTGCACCTCGGCTGGCTGGGTCAGCGCCGCCACCTCGTCGACCCAGGCACGCAGCCTGGCGTGGGTGGTCGGGGCGGTACCAGCCGGCGTACCGGCTGTGTCGGTTGCTGTGTCGGCAGTCATGCCTGGCGTCATCCCTCTCGCGCACCGCGGTGGCGTCGAGGCCACCGGCCGCTGCAACCCCGCAGCGGACTGATGTGGATACGGGCGACCATCCCTTTTTTGGCGGTCGGTGACTGACACCGTACCGCCCGAGGGGTTATCAGGCGCGACTCGGGTCGAGCCGGAGCCGGTCCGTCGTGAACTAGGCCTGCCGGTGCCCTCGGTGTGCTCAGGTTTCCGCGCGCGCTGTCGTCCGGGCTAGACTGCCTGGGCGTTCCAGCGGCCGGTGAGGCTCTGGTACGACGCATCGCAGCCGGCGCTCGTAGCTCAACGGATAGAGCATTTGACTACGGATCAAAAGGTTGGGGGTTCGAATCCCTCCGAGCGCGCACCGAGTCCACCTCGACCTTCGGGTCGGTGACGACGACGCCGGGGAAGTCGTCGACGCGATGGTCGCCAACGGTGCGGTCATGTCGCACCCCGGCCCGCAGGGGCCGCATACCTGGGTCACGCTCACCGACCCCGAGGGCAACGAGTTCTGCGTCTCGCAGTAAGGAGCCGTCGACCCCACCGCAGGTAAAGAAAGTGTCGCCGGTGGCATCGTGTTTACCCGCCAAGACCAGGCAAGCCTCGCGATCGCTCCTGTCGGAGGGCCGACTGTCGTGGTGCCGAAGCGCGCCTGCGAACAGCGCCGCTTTCTCTGCCGACAAGAGGGTCGACTAAGGTAAGGCGAACCTAACTTCGAGGGGAACCGTGGGAACGAAGAGTCGTGCCTGGGCGACTGCGCCGATCGCCGCGGCGGCGTTGGTGTTGAGCTCGTGCAGCGGGGGAGACTCCGGCCCCTACATCACCGTCTACAACGCGCAGCACGAGGAGCTCATCGAGGAGATCGCCCCTGGCTTCACCGAACAGACCGGCATCGACGTGAAGCTGCGCAACGGTGACGACTTCGAGCTTGCCAACCAGCTCGTCCAAGAGGGCGACGCGTCACCCGCGGACGTCTTTCTGACGGAGAACTCTCCGGCCATGTCGCTGGTCGACAGCAGAGGCCTGTTTGAACCACTTGACAAGCGGACGCTGGCACAGGTGCCCGAGCAGTTCTCACCGAGCAACGGGCACTGGATGGGCTTCGCGGCGCGCTCGACCGTCTTGATCTACAACACCGCGAACGTCAGCGAGGATGAACTGCCGGAGTCGATCCTCGACCTGGCGGAGCCGCAGTGGGACGGCAGAGTCGCCTTCTCGCCGTCTGGCGCCGACTTCCAGGCGATCGTGAGCGCCGTCCTCGACCTCGAGGGTGAGGCTGCGACCGCCGCCTGGCTCGAGGGCCTCGCAGCAAACGGCGAGGTGTACGACGGCAACAACGTCGTGATGGAGGCGGTGGACGCCGGCGAGGTCGACGTCGGCGTGATCTACCACTACTACTGGTACCGGGACCAGAAAGAGGCTGGTGAGAACAGCTCGAACTCGGCCCTTCACTTCTTCGACGACCAAGACCCTGGGGCGTTCGTCAGCGTCTCCGGCGCCGGTGTGCTCGCGTCGAGTGAGAAGCAGGACGACGCGGAGAGGTTCGTGCGCTACCTCAGCGGCGTCGAAGGTCAGCAGGCGCTTGCCGACAGCTACGCGCTGGAGTACCCGCTCAACCCACAGGTCGCGCTGGATCCGCCGGTCAAGTCGTTCAACGAGCTGGAGCCACCTCGGGTAGAGATCTCCGGACTGAACGGGCCCAAGGTGATCGAGCTCATGCAGGACGTCGGCCTACTTTGACCGTCGACGAGGCGACATCAGCCGGAACGGTCGGCAACCCACGCACGGGCCCCCCACCGGTTCTCCTGGCCGTTGGAGCGACGGTCGCTGCGCTCGCGCTCATCCCGCTGGGCTTCGTGGTCGTCTACACGGTCACCGTCGGCCCGGAGGAGGCGTGGCGGCTGATCGTGCGGCCGCGGGTCGGCGAGCTCCTCTTCAACACCGGCCGGCTCGTTGTGGGTGGCGTCGTGCTCAGCATCGTGATCGGTACGGCGTGCGCCTGGCTGGTCGAACGCACCGACGTGCCGCTGCAGCGCGGCTGGCACGTGCTGCTGGCAGCTCCGCTCGCAGTGCCCGCCTTCGTCAACGGCTTCGGGTGGGTGTCACTGACCCACCGAGTGGAGGGCTTCGGCGGGGCCGTGCTGATCGTCACCCTGTCGTACTACCCGCTGGTCTACCTGCCCGTGGCAGCCGCGTTGCGCGGCCTCGACCCCGCGTTGGAGGAGGCGGCGTACACGCTGAACCACAGCGCTTGGGGCACCTTCCTGCGCGTCGTCGTTCCGCAGCTTCGACCCGCGATCCTCGGCGGCGCGCTGCTGGTCGGCCTGCACCTGCTCGCTGAGTTCGGTGCCTTGCAACTGCTGCGGTTCCCGACGTTCACCACCGCGATCTACGACCAGTACCGCTCCTCGTTCAACGGGCCGGCAGCCAACATGCTCGCGAGCGTGCTCGTGCTGTGCTGTCTGGTGCTGCTGCTGGGCGAGCTGCGGCTCCGCGGCCACCGGCGATATGCCCGAACGGGTCGTGGAGTCGCGCGTACGGCGCCCCGGCACCGGCTCCGTGGACTGACCGGCGTCGCGCTAGCGGGGCTGAGCACCTTGGTCGTGCTGGCACTGGGGGTGCCGATCGGCAGCTTGATCCACTGGCTCGTCGTCGGCTCCTCGACCGAGTTCCCGCTGGGCGAGCTCGCCACTGCTGCGGCGACCTCCGTGGGAGTCGGAGTGGCCGGTGCACTGCTGACCACACTGCTCGCCGTACCGGTCGCCTGGCTCGCCGTCCGTCATCGCAGCCGCGCCAGCACCCTCGTGGAGCGCAGCACGTACGTCGCGAACTCCCTGCCCGGCATCGTCGTCGCGCTCGCGCTGATAACCGTCTCGATCCGCATCGTGCGGCCGGCGTACCAGACGTTCGCACTGCTCCTGTTGGCCTACGCCATCATGTTTCTGCCGCGGGCGGTGGTGAGCGTGCGGGCTGCCCTCGAGCAGGCGCCACCGCGGCTTGACGAAGTCTCGCGCAGCCTTGGCGCCGGACCGTTGACGACGGCTCGCCGGGTCACCTTGCCCTTGATCCTGCCGGGGCTGGGCACCGGCGCGGCGTTGGTGTTCCTCGCCGTGGTGACCGAGCTGACGGCCACGTTGTTGCTCGCCCCGATCGAGACGAGCACACTGGCGACGGAGTTCTGGTCGGCGTCGGCAGCATTGGCGTACGGGGCAGCGGCTCCGTACGCGCTGCTGATGGTGCTGCTCTCGATGCCCGCGACGTTCCTGCTCACCAGACACCCCAGGAGGTTGATGACGCCGTGAGCGCGCTCGCGACCCAGGGCCTCGTCAAGAGCTTCGGCGACAAACTCGTCTTGTCGGGGTTGGACCTGCAGGTCAACCACGGCAGCATCACCGCAATCCTCGGGCCGTCGGGCTGCGGAAAGACGACGCTGCTGCGCATCGTCGCCGGCTTCGTCGAGCCAGATGCCGGGGTGGTCCGGCTGGGTGACCGGACAGTCGTCGGCAACGGGCGATCGGTCGCGCCGCAACGGCGCCGGGTCGGCTACGTTCCGCAAGAAGGTGCGCTGTTTCCGCATCTCGACGTCGCCGCCAACATCACCTTCGGCTTGCCGCGAGCGCTGCGAGGCGGACCACGCATCGGTGAGATGCTCGAACTCGTCGAGCTTCCCCGCAGCATCGCGGGCCGATACCCACACGAACTGTCGGGCGGTCAGCAGCAGCGGGTGGCGCTCGCCCGTGCGCTGGCCCCCGAGCCGGCGATGGTGCTGCTGGACGAGCCGTTCTCGTCGCTCGACGCGTCGTTGCGCGAAGGGACCGGGCGCAGCGTCGTACGCGCCCTGCGAGCGGCCGTGGCCACAGCGGTGCTCGTCACGCATGACCAGAACGAAGCGCTGTCGCTGGCCGACCAGGTCGGCGTCATGCGCAAAGGACGCCTGGCGCAGGTCGGTTCCCCGACTGAGGTGTACCGGGCTCCCGTCGATCCGGAGATCGCCGTGTTCGTCGGCGGCGCGACGGTGCTGCCTGCCCAGGTGTACGACGGCCTGGCCAGGTGCGCGCTGGGTGTCCTGAGCGTGCCGCATGCCCAGGCGCGAGGCGACGCCCAAGTCCTCATCCGCCCGGAGCAGATTCAGGTCGACGACGGCCACGAGGACGGAGTCGCGGCACGAGTGACGGAGGTCAGCTTCTATGGGCACGACGCCGCGCTGCGGTTGGACCTGCTGCCGTCCGGGCCGCATGTCGTTGCCCGCACCATCGGCTCTGCGGTGCCTCCGACCGGTGCGATCGTCCGGTTGCGGGTCAGTGGGGCGGTGACGCTCTTTGACCCAGCAAGACCTGGTGCCCTAGCAACCGATCTTGCTTAGGCTAGCCTAACCTAATAGCCTGCCTGGCGTGCTCGACTTGTACGACACCAGAACCCGCCCGGCGATCACCTTTGCTGACCTGCGAAGTTTCGGCGACCGCCCAGCGCTTGTCACCGGTGACGGCGAACTGTCGTACGCCGACCTGGCGCAGCGGGTCGACCAAACTGCCGAGGCGCTCGGCGACGTACGTCGGTTGGTGCTGATTGCCGGCTCCAACGACATTGATCCGATCGTGACGTACCTGGCCGCAGTCGCTGGCGGCCACGTCACCCTCCTCGTACCCGGCGACAACACGGGGTCCCTCGACGCCCTTGTCGACGCGTACGACCCCGACGTTGTCTTCGCCAGTCACGACACGGGCTGGCAGCTGCGGGAACGACGGGAAGACTCAGCCCACGACCTGCACCCCGACCTCGCCCTGCTGCTGAGCACATCGGGCTCGACCGGCTCCCCGAAACTGGTCCGGCTTTCGCATCAGAACCTGCGCAGCAACGCCGAGAGCATCGCCGACTATCTGTCGATCGCGCCCACCGACCGGGCGGCCACCAGCCTTCCCGTGCACTACTGCTACGGGTTGTCGGTCATCAACAGCCACCTCCTCAGCGGGGCGGGGCTCGTGCTGACCGACGCGTCGGTCGTCGACCCCTGCTTCTGGGAGCTGTTCAGTTCTGCCGGGGCGACGACGTTCGCCGGCGTCCCCTACACCTTCGACCTGCTCGACCAGTGCGGTTTCGCGGATCTCAACCTCCCGCGGCTGCGCTACATCACCCAGGCCGGTGGGCGGCTGGCCCCCGGCAAAGTCGCGCGGTACGCCGAACTGGGGCGCGCGCGTGGCTGGGACTTCTACGTGATGTACGGACAAACCGAGGCGACTGCCCGGATGGCCTATCTGCCGCCTGATCTCGCGGTCAGCCGCCCGGCGGCGATCGGCGTACCCGTCCCTGGCGGCAGCTTCCGGCTGGAACCGACTCCCGAGTGCGCAGACCCTGACTCCGGCGAGCTGGTCTACAGCGGCCCGAATGTGATGATGGGCTACGCCGAGACCCCTGCTGACCTGTGCCTCGGCTCCACGCTGACTGAGCTGCGAACAGGTGACATCGCCCGGCGGCACCCCGACGGAGTCTTCGAGATCATCGGGCGCAAGAGCCGGTTTGCCAAGGTGTTCGGGCTCAGGATCGACCTTGACGACCTGGAACGCGTCCTCGAAGCCGACGGGATGCCCGCCCGTTGCGTGTCAGCATGCGACCGGCTGCATGTCTTTGTCACCCGACATGCGCATGCCAAACCGGCGCAGGCCGCCGTCGCCGAGCACTGCTCGCTTCCCCTCGGGGCGGTGCACAGCGCTCAGGTCGAGGAGCTGCCGACGACGACCAGCGGCAAGACCGACTACGGCGCACTTGAGCGGCATGCGCAGGTGCTTGGGCGCCGATCCACGGATGAGAGGAGGAGGGGCAGCAGTAGGGCCACGGCAGTAGCGGACATCCGAGACCTGTACGCAGAGCTTCTCGGCCGACCCGACGCCACCGCCGACAGCAGCTTTGTCAGCCTCGGCGGCGACTCGCTGTCCTACGTCGAGCTGTCCGTGCGGCTTGGCGACGTACTCGAGCACCTGCCTCGCGACTGGCACACGAGGCCGATTCGAGAGCTTGCCGAAGTGGGCAGCCGGCGGCGTTGGCGCGGAGCGCGGCTGGAAACCTCCGTGCTCGTGCGCGCGGTGGCCATCATCTTGATCGTGGCCAACCACGCAAACCTCTTCACCGTGTACGGCGGTGCGCACTGCCTGCTGGGAGTCGCCGGGTACAACTTCGCCCGGTTCCAGCTAAGCGCCGGTTCCCGCCTCTCCCGAGTTCGTCATAACGTGACCGCCCTCGCCCAGATCGCGGTGCCGAGCATTGCCTGGATAGGCCTGATGGCTCTGCTTACCGGCACCTACACGATCGAGACCGTGCTGTTCCTCAACGGCTTGCTCGGCAGCGACACCTGGACTGTGCAATGGCAGTTCTGGTTCCTCGAAGCGTTGGTCTGGACACTCCTGCTCCTCACCGTTCTCCTGGTGCTGCCCGGCCCAGACCGGGCTGAACGCAGGTGGCCGTTCGGCGTTGCCGTCGGCGTCCTCGCCACTGGGCTCGCGCTTCGCTATCTTCTCGTCGGCGTCGAGGCGGGGCCGACTGAGCGATACGCCCCCGCCGCCGTCTTTTGGTGCTTCGCTTTGGGCTGGGCGGCGGCGAAGGCGGACAAGCTCTCGCAGCGCAACACGGTCAGCCTCGCCATCGCGGTCTCGGTGCTCGGCTTCTTCGGCGACCTCCAGCGGGAGGCTGTTGTCGCGGTGGGCATCCTGCTGCTGCTGTGGCTGCCGGGCCTGCGGGCGCCTAGGCCGCTGGTCATCGCGTTAGGCGTCGTCGCCAGCAGTTCGCTCTACATCTACCTGACGCACTGGCAGGTCTACCCCTACCTCGAGAACGACTACCCACTGCTGGCCGTCGTCTGCTCGCTCGCGGCGGGCATCGGCTACTGGAAGCTCTCGAGGCCGGTCACGCGGGAACTCGGCCGCCTGCTGGCAGGTGAACAAGGTGCCAGATCCTGACACGTTCTTTACCTGTGGCTAAGGCTGCCGGCTCCCTCGCGTCCGTGCGGCTATCGGTCGTGACAGGATCGCGGCATGCGTGTAACGACGATCCATGGCACCCGCGACATCCGGCTCGAGGAACGCGACGCTCCGACGATCGATGAGCCGACCGAGGCGATCGTTAAGGTCGTCGCCAGCTGTGTCTGCGGCTCCGACTTGTGGCCGTACCGCGGTGAGAACGAGATCACGCCCGGCAACCCGATCGGCCACGAGGTGGTCGGCGTCATCGAGGAGGTTGGCGCCGACGTCCGGGCGGTCAGACCAGGCGAGTTCGTCATCGTGCCGTTCTGCCACTGCGACAACACCTGCCCGCACTGCCGCGCCGGGATGACGGCGGTCTGCGACAACCTCGGCTTCACCGTCGGCGGCCAGGCGGAGTACACCAAGGTGTACGAGGCCGACGGCAGCCTGGTAGCGACCGACGGCATGCCCGACGCCGCCCTCATCCCGTCACTGCTCGCCCTGACCGACGTCATGGCCACCGGCTGGCACGCAGCCGTCTCGGCCCGGGTACGCCCCGGCTGCACGGCCGTCGTCGTCGGCGACGGTGCGGTGGGGCTGTGCGGCGTGCTGGCCGCCGTACAACTGGGAGCCGAGCGGGTCGTCGCCATGTCGCGGCACGAGCCCCGTCAGCAGATCGCGAAACGGTTCGGGGCAACCGACATCGTTGTCGAACGCGGCGAGGAGGGTGAGCAGCGCATCCTCGATCTGACCGACGGGGTGGGCGCCGATGCCGTGCTTGAGTGCGTGGGGACAGACCAGGCGATGCGTTCGGCGTTCGCCATCGCTCGGCCTGGCTCGACCGTCGGGTTCGTCGGTGTGCCGCACGGAGTCGAGGTGCCGGTGCGGGAGATGTTCTCACGAAACGTCGGCCTGGCGGGCGGCATGGCACCTGTACGCACGTATCTTCCGGACCTCCTCGACCTCGTCGGGCAGGGAGCCATCGACCCGGGGCTCGTTTTCGACCTCACGCTGCCCCTTGACGAGGTAGCCGAAGGATATCGAGCCATGGACGAGCGGCGGGCCATCAAGGTGCTGCTGCAGCCCTGAGTCCGCGGGTCAGGAGGCTTGGTTGTTCACCGTCATTGGTGAGGCGCTGCTGGACCTGGTGCAGCCGACGCCCGGTGGCTCGTACGACCCTCGCCCCGGTGGCGGGCCCCTGAACATCGCGGTTGGCCTGCAGCGGTTGGGCCATCCCACCCAGTTGATGGCCAGGCTCTCGCGCGGCTCGCTCGGCCAACTGGTTCGCCAGTACGCCGAGCAGAACGGCCTCGGGTTGGCGCACGCCGCCGAGACTGACGAGTTGGCGACACTCGCGTTCGCCACCCTCGACGAGCAGGGTCGCGCGGCGTACGAGTTCTACGTCGAAGGCACCGCCGACTGGGGCTGGACCGCGGCTGAGCTGGCTGCGCTGCCAGCTGATACCCAAGCCGTGCACTGCGGCTCCTTGGCTACGGCGATCGCGCCGGGTGCCGACGCAATCCTGCCGACCGTGCAGCGGGTGCATGCTCAGGGGAGCGCGCTGGTCAGCTTCGACCCCAACGTCCGGCCCGGTCTCGCCGGCCCCCGCGAAGCGGCCGTGGCCCGGGTCGAGCGGTTCGTCGCAGCGGCGCACGTGGTGAAGGCGAGCGACGAGGACCTCGGCTGGCTCTACCCGGACACGGCCGCGCTCGACGTACTGGCCAAGTGGACCCGCTCTGGGCCCGAGCTCGCGGTGCTGACCCGAGGACCAGCCGGCTGCGCCGCCGTCACCGCCGACGGCGCTGAGGCGGACGTGTCCGGGGTCGCCGTGGATGTCGCCGACACCATCGGAGCCGGCGACGCCTTCATGGCCGGGTTGCTATCGGGTTTGGCCGACGCTGGCTGTCTCCAGCGGGGTGCGGTGCGCCGGCTGTCGACAGGTGACCTGCGGGTCGTGCTGCAGCGGGCGGTCGTGGTGTCAGCCCTGACCTGCGAGCGGGTTGGTGCCGATCCGCCGACGAGGGCCGAGTACTCGGCGTACCACCAAGAGTTGTCAGAATCCATTCGATCTATAGGCCGACTACGTTCTGACAACTCCGGGTGAAGGGAGGGGGGACATGCACGTCCAGCTGTGGGGCGCCGAGCAGGCCCAGGCGCATGCCGACGAGGTCTTCGCCGTGTACGACGCGGTGTTCGCCGACCAGCCCGACGAGCGGAAGTGGCGTGCCGAGCTGTTCGACCGGCACTGCGCGCGCGAAGGCTTCCGGTTGAGCGCAGCGCTCGACGACGACCGGCTGGTGGGGTTCGCCTGGGGGTACGTCGGCCAACGCGGGCAGTACTGGCCCGACCGAGTCGTCGAGTCGCTGCCGAAGGAGGTGACCGACGCTTGGGTCGGCGGCCACTTCGAGTTCGTGGAGCTGGCTGTGCTGCCCGAGGCGCGCGGGCACGGGCTCGGCGGTCAGCTGCACGACGTACTGCTCGAGGGGATCTCGCAAGGCCGCGCGCTGCTCAGCACCGACAACCGCGACTCACCCGCTGTCCGCCTGTACGTCGGGCGCGGCTGGCGCAAGCTCGGCGAGCTTGACGCCCACACCCAGGTCATGGGGCTGCTCCGCGTCTCGGCCGACGACGGCCGAGTACTCGGCGTACATCGAGAGTTGTCAGAATCCATTCGGCCTATAGGTCGACTGCGTTCTGACAACTCTGGGTGAAGGGAGGGGAGCATGACGGCGCCGACGGTCTCCGAGCTTTTCGACGCCTCCGCCTGGCGGGACGTGGCGGGGTTCGACGACCTCACCGACGTGACGTACCACCGCGCGGTGAGCTCGGGCACCGTGCGCATCGCGTTCAACCGCCCGGAGGTGCGGAACGCCTTTCGCCCCAACACGGTTGACGAGCTCTACCGCTGCCTGGACCACGCGCGCACGTCGCCCGACGTCGGGTGCGTGCTGTTGACCGGCAACGGCCCCTCGCCGCGTGATGGCGGCTGGGCGTTCTGCTCCGGCGGCGACCAACGGATCCGCGGCAAGGCGGGGTACCAGTACGAAGCCGCTAGCCCGTGCTCCGGCGAGCCCGGTTCGGGGCCGCGCGGGACGGAAGCCGGCCCGACGGTGGACTCCGCTCGGCTGGGGCGGCTGCACATCTTGGAGTGCCAGCGGCTGATCCGGTTCATGCCGAAGGTGGTGATCTGCATCGTACCGGGGTGGGCCGTCGGGGGCGGCCACAGCCTGCACGTGGTCTGCGACCTCACGATCGCCTCCGCCGAGCATGCGCGTTTCAAGCAGACCGACGCCGACGTCGCGTCGTTCGACGGCGGGTTCGGGTCGGCGTACCTCGCTCGACAGGTCGGGCAGAAGTTCGCCCGCGAGATCTTCTTCCTTGGCGAGGAGTACGATGCCGCCGCCGGCCAACGGATGGGCATGGTCAACGCTGTCGTCCCGCACGCTGAGCTCGAGGCGGTGGCACTGGAGTGGGCCGCGAAGGTCAACGCCAAGTCGCCCACCGCGCAGCGGATGCTGAAGTACGCCTTCAACCTGATCGACGACGGTCTGGTGGGCCAGCAGCTGTTCGCCGGTGAGGCGACCCGACTCGCCTACGGCACCGACGAGGCCGCCGAGGGCCGCGACGCCTTCCTCGAGAAGCGCGACCCGGACTGGTCGGCGTACCCGTACTACTACTGAGCCGACGCATTTGCGCCGGTCAGAGGGGATCACCAAGGTGGCGTCGGCTGACATCGCTCGACGTTTCGCTTCGGCGATCCTCGACCACATCGACGGCGTCCTGGTGTTCCCGCTCGCTGGCCGAGCTCGCGGGTGGTCTGAGCGTGATCGGATCGGACGAATCGCCGGGGGGAGGTGGTCCCGACGAGTGTGAGAAGCGCCGTGATGCTCTAGGTTTCACGCGTGAAGATCGCAGTCGTCAAGGAGAGCCGCGACGGTGAGGCTCGGGTCGCCTTGGTGCCTGAGCTCGTTGCCAAGCTGACCGGGCTGGGGTACGACGTTGCGCTCGAGCCTGGCGCCGGGTGGTCCGCGCAGTACGCCGACGACGCCTATGTCACCGCCGGCGCTTCGCTAGACGCCGACGCGCTCAGCGGCGCTGACCTCGTCTTGTCGGTGCAGCCCCTGACCAGTCGACAGGTGCGTACGCTTCGACCGGGCGCCGCCACCATCTCCTTTTTGCCACCGGCTCAGTCCCTCGAGACAGTTGCTGAGCGGCGCGACCTGCAGATCACGTCGTTCGCGATGGAGCTGGTGCCGCGCATCTCCCGCGCCCAGTCGATGGACGCCCTCAGCTCCCAGGCTTTGGTGGCCGGCTACCGCTGCGCGATCGTGGCCGCGTCGCGGTTGCGCCGGTTCTTCCCGCTCAACATGACCGCCGCCGGGACAGTTCCGCCCGCCGAGGTCGTCGTACTAGGCGCCGGTGTCGCCGGGCTGCAGGCGATCGCCACGTCGAAGCGGCTCGGTGCCGTCGTTCGGGCGTACGACGTCCGAGCGGCCGCAGCGGAAGAGATCCGCTCGATGGGTGCAGTGGCGATCGAGCTCGACCTGGAGACCCTGGAGGGGGCGGGCGGGTACGCCCGCGAGATGACTGAGGACAGAGCGGCGCGGCAGCGCGACCTGCTCGCGCCGTATATCGCCGCGGCCGACGCCCTGATCACCACCGCGGCAGTGCCGGGTCGCCGAGCCCCGCTCCTGGTCACCGCCGCCATGGTTGAGCAGATGAAGCCAGGGTCGGTGGTCGTCGACCTGGCTGCCGAGACCGGTGGAAACGTGGAAGGTGCCGTCGCCGGGAGCGTCGTACAGGTTGGGGGGGCGCAGATCTGGGGAGCGGCCAATGTGCCGAGCCAGATGCCGGGACCGGCGAGCAAGCTGTACGCGCAGAACCTCGTCAACATCGTGACCCTGATGACGACCGACGGCGCCTTCGCGCCGGACTTCGCCGACGAGATCGTGGCCGGCACCTGTGTGACGCACGCCGGAGAAGTGACCAACCAAGCCACCCGAGAGACGTTGGAGGGGCCCCGTGAGTGAACCCATCGTCTGGTTGACAATCTTCGTGCTCAGCGTCTTCGTTGGCATCGAGGTGATCTCGAAGGTCTCCTCTACGCTGCACACCCCGCTGATGTCCGGTGCCAACGCCATCCACGGCGTGATCCTGCTGGGCGCCATCCTCGTGACCGGCTCCACCGACTCCACGGGGGCGCTGGCCGTAGGGCTTGTCGCGATCGTGCTGGCCACTGTCAACATGGTCGGCGGCTTCGTGGTGACCGACCGGATGCTGCAGATGTTCGGTACCCGGAGGCCCCGCCCGGACACCAGCGCCCAGCCGAACACCAGCGCCCAGCCGAACACCAGCGCCCGACCGACCACGAACGCCCAGCCGGCCACGAACACCCAGTCCGGGGCCCGCCCGTGACGCCCACCTGGGCCCAGATCGCCTACCTGGTCGCCGCCGTCTGCTTCATCCTGGCGCTCAAGGGTCTCTCGTCGCCGAAGACAGCCCGCACCGGCAACCTCATCGGCGCGGTCGGCGCGGTGCTGGCGTGCGTGACTGTCTTCTTCGCCGTCGACCTCGACCACGAGGTCCCCATGCTCGCCGCCATCGCGGTCGGCTCGGTGGCAGGCGTGGTAGGCGCCCAGCGGGTGCAGATGACCCAGATGCCGCAGCTCGTGGCGCTGTTCAACGGCGTCGGGGGCGGCGCCGCGGCGTTGGTGGCGTTGCTAGAACTGCACGAGGTAGTCGCGCTGAGCGGCTTCGGCGACGTACCGAAGTTCGACCTGGCGGCGATCGCGTTCACGATCCTCGTCGGCTCGGTGAGCTTCGCCGGGTCGCTCGTCACCTTCGCCAAGCTCCAGGAGCTGATGACCACTCGGCCGGTTCTCTTTCCCGGGCTGCCGGTGGCCTTCGGTGGCTCGCTGCTTGCCGGCATCGGGCTGAGCGTCCTGCTCGTCGTCGATCCGTCGCTGTGGGTCGGCGTGGTGCTTGCGTTGCTCGGTCTGGCGTTGGGAGTGCTGCTCGTGCTGCCGGTTGGCGGGGCCGACGTACCCATCGTCATCTCGCTGCTCAACGCGTTCACCGGTCTGACTGTCGCCGCCGGCGGCTATGTGCTGGG
Organism: Nocardioidaceae bacterium; assembly: GCA_030447865.1. Classification (GTDB taxonomy): domain Bacteria; phylum Actinomycetota; class Actinomycetes; order Propionibacteriales; family Nocardioidaceae; genus JAUJOE01. The sequence continues at coordinate 531,092 of JAUJOD010000001.1, read as the reverse complement.
CAACACACTGCTGCTCGTCGCGGGCACCCTCGTCGGAGCGGCCGGCACCCTGCTGACCAAGCTGATGGCGACGGCGATGGGTCGCTCGGTCCTGAACATCCTCTTCGGGGCGCTCAAGGGCGGTTCGACGCTCGGCGCGGGCGAGGCGTCCGATCGGCCGGTGCGCTCGGCCGGGCCGGAAGACATCGCGATCCTGCTCGGCTATGCCTCCCGGGTCATCGTCATCCCCGGCTACGGGCTCGCTGTCGCTCAGGCGCAGCACACGTTGCGCGAGCTCGTCGACGTACTGGGAGAGAAGGGCATCTCCGTGGAGTACGCGATCCATCCGGTCGCGGGCCGGATGCCGGGGCACATGAACGTGTTGCTGGCCGAGGCACAGGTGCCGTACGAGCAGCTCAAGGAGATGGACGACATCAACGGCGAGTTCAAGCAGACCGACGTCGTGCTCGTCGTCGGCGCCAACGACGTCGTCAACCCCGCTGCCAAGACGACTCCCGGCGCGCCGATCTACGGCATGCCAATCCTGAACGCCGACGAGGCGAGGCAGATCGTCTTCATGAAGCGGTCGATGCGACCCGGTTTCGCCGGCATCGAGAACGAGCTGCTGTTCGACCCCAAGACGACGCTGCTGTTCGGTGACGCGAAGGAGACGATGGGCAAGCTGCTGGCGGCGGTCAAGGCCATCTGACCTGTACGGCGGCCAAGCAGGTTTGCCTCGGCGGTCGCTCGGCGATCGACCCGTCGACGTACCGACGACAGACAGCATGCGATTACGCTGCCGACCATGGGCGACGACACCTACACCGTGGAGCGTTCGACGACGATCGACGCCCCGCAAGCACGCATCTACGACCAGATCGTGGACTTCCACAAGTGGACCAGCTGGTCGCCGTGGGAGGACGTGGACCCAGAGCTCAAGCGAAACTATTCCGGCGCTGAGTCGGGAACCGGCGCGGTCTACGCCTGGTCGGGAAACCGCAAGGCCGGTCAAGGTCGGATGGCGATCACCAACGTTGCCGCACCCTCGATGGTGCAGATCGATCTCGTCTTCGAGAAGCCGTGGAAGGCCCGCAACGACATCCTGTTCACCATCGAGCCGGAAGGATCGGGCTCGCGCGTTACCTGGGCGATGACCGGCAAGAAGACCTTGATGACGAAGGCGATGGGCGTCTTCACGTCGATGGACAAGCTGATCGGGCCGGACTTCGAGAAGGGTTTGACAAGACTGAAGGCAACGACGGAAAAGTCGGCTGTCGACTAGGCTCGCGCCGTCCGCCCGACTTGCGCCGAGCCAGCCCGCGGTGGCGCGTCAGCCGGCGACGCCGTACAACCGGTCTCCCGCGTCGCCCAGCCCGGGGACGATGTAGCCCTTCTCGTTGAGCCGCTCGTCCATGGCGGCGGTCACCACCGAAACCGGGATGTCGACGTCAGCGAGGTCGGATTCCAGCCGGGCGCACCCCTCAGGTGCCGCCAGCAGGCAGATGGCTCGGATCGATCCGGCGCCGCGGTTGACGAGGAAGCGTACGGCGGCCGACAACGTGCCGCCGGTGGCCAACATCGGGTCGAGCACGTAGCACTGTCGTCCGGACAGGTGCTCCGGCAGCCGCTCGGCGTACGTCGACGCCAGCAGCGTCGACTCGTCACGGATCATGCCGAGGAAACCCACCTCGGCGGTCGGTAGCAGCCGGACCATGCCGTCCAACATGCCGAGACCGGCACGCAGGATCGGGACGATCAGGGGCTTGGGTGCGGTCAGCCTGACGCCGTCGGCGTCGGCCACGGGAGTGGTGATGCGAACCGGGGAGACGCGGACGTCACGGGTTGCCTCGTACGCCAGCAGGGTCACGAGCTCGTCGGCGAGGCGACGGAACGTCGGCGAATCGGTGTTCTGGTCGCGCAGCGCGGTGAGCTTGTGGTCGACGAGCGGATGTTCGATCACGTGGGTCTGCATGGTGCTCCAACCTAGGGGATGAGGGGCACCGGGGTAGGCGCTGGGCGCCGCCATTGGGGTCGCCAGGCCCGTTCTCTTCTGTCACCATCGGGGGATGAGTGCGATGGACGCGGAGTCGGCGGCCGCCATCGACTTCGCCGTCGCCGCTTACCGCGAGGACGGCGTCTGGACGCTGTCGGCGCTGCCCCCTCGCGCGGCCACCGAGCTAGACGTTCTCGTCCGGGCGCTGGGTCAGCTGCCGTCAGAGGTGGGGACGCTGGGCATGGTGAGCGTGGACGAGGACTTCTTCGTGCTGGCGCGTGTCACAGGTCGGAATGTCCGGCTGCTGCTGTCCGATGTGGGAGCAGCCACCGAGTCCCCACTGGCGCGCGCTGTGGTGCAGCGGCTCGAGCTTCCGCTCCCGGACGACGACGATGACCAGATCCAGCCGGCAGGCGACCTGGGCATCGTCGCTGACCTTGGGTTGAGCGCCACCCAGCTGGGCGCTCTGTGTGACGACTCCGAGCTCTACCCCGACGAGATGCTTTCCGACATCGCGGCCCGGCTCGGGTTCGGCCGCCAGTTCGACGAGATGCTCGACACGGCCCTCGCCTAGATTGCGGTCGTGACCGGTTCCGCGCACCGCTTCAACGACGCGATGCGGCAGGCGCTGGACGTTGCCCGGCGTGCGACCTCGTCGGGCGACGTACCGATCGGAGCGGTGGTCCTCGACGCCGCTGGTGAGGTGATCGGCACCGGTTACAACGCCCGTGAGGCCGACTCCGACCCGACCGCGCACGCGGAGATCCTCGCGATCCGGGCGGCTGCGGCACGCCTCGGCTCCTGGCGGCTCGACGGGTGCACCCTCGTAGTGACCCTCGAGCCCTGCACGATGTGCGCCGGCGCGGTCGTGCTCGCCCGCCTGAGCCGGCTGGTGTTCGGGGCGTACGACGCCAAGGCCGGCGCTGTCGGATCGCTGTGGGACGTCGTCCGCGACCGGCGGCTCAACCACCGGCCGGAGGTGATCGGTGGTGTGCTGGCTGACGATGCCGGTGCGTTGATCCGGGACTTCTTTGGAGAGCATCGCTGAGTGGTTGCGGCCCCTCTTCGCCTTCCATGAGGGCCAAGCGGGCCCGCCGGAGGTCTTTCGCGCTTTCGGCGCCTTAGCGCTGCTCGGGTACCCTTCTGCGCGGTGGCGTGTCCGAGCGGCCTAAGGAGCACGCCTCGAAAGCGTGTGTGGGTGCAAGCCCACCGTGGGTTCAAATCCCACCGCCACCGCCACTGTCTTGAGCGTGCGGACGCGACGAAGGCCCTCGGCTGTTGCCGAGGGCCTTCATGTCACCGTCGAGCCAGTTGCCGAGGTGTTGTCAGCCGCGGGTCGGTGAAATGGCGATGAACTGGTCGCGCGTGGTGCCTTGACCTGCGTGCTGGCGGTTGACGAACAGGGTCTGGTCGGTCACCAGGTCAGCCCAGGCGGTGCCCTCAGTCCACTGACTGGTGCCGCGCATGGCGAAGTAGATGCCAGTCGGCTCAGCAGCGCAGTCCTTCAACGAGGCGAACCGCTGCACGGTGGCCGCGGGCTGGTGACGACCGGAGCGCGGTGGTGCCGCGATCCAGATGTCGTCGCCCACCGGCACCGTCGAGGGGTCCTCGGTGATCGCGAGGTTCCCCTGCCGATCCAGGGCCAGGTTGTCCGGGGAGTCGAACTCGGCGGTGGCGTTCGGTGCGCCGCCGGTCGAGCCGTGGGTTGTGGTGTTGTAGACGTAGTGGTAGGCGTAGGGCTGCTTCTTCGACGACAGGTCGACGGCGAGCACTTCATCGGTGCCAGTGATCGCGACGTACAGCGTGTTGCCGCCGTTGTTGGAGTCTCGACCGGTGCTCTGCCCGGTCTCCACGTCCTCCGGCCGGCTGTACCCGTTTGCTCCGATGCGCTTGGCCGCCGCCTGGGAGTCCACCCTGGCTTCAGCGTCGGAGATCTCGATCCACCGGCCTTCGCCGTCGTGCCCGTTGGCTGTCCGCAGGGCAGACAGCGTTCCCGATGAGAGGTCGCCCTTGCGGTCCGGAACGAACCGGAAGATGCTTCCTGGGTCGACCTCGGAGATGCCGTAGAGGTTGCCTTGCTTGTCGAACCGCATGCCCTCGTGGGACCGGGCGCCGACTGCCGGCCTGACCGCGATGCCGTCGTTGTACGGCGCCGCTGTGTCGCGCGGGTCGTCGGTGCGTAGCTCAGAAGGGTCGTCGGGGTTGAGGAAGAACTCGTAGACGAGACCGCCAACGGCCTCCGGGACCGCCGGGTCCTTGATCGCCGCCGTGTTGGTCTCCTCAGCAGCGAGCAAGGTACCGTGCGGGGTCCAGACGATGCCATCGAACCGCTCCCAGTCCGCGCGCTGCGCAAGCACCTCGGTTTGGCCAGTCGTGAGGTCGGTGACCGAGACCTGCGAGCCAGTCGTCGTCTCGTGAGTTCGGTACACGTACCGCCCGGCGTCCTCGCCGGATTCGTTCTGGGTGTTCATGTCCCAAAGGTCGATGGTGCCGCCGTCACCTTCTTGCGCGATGACGCCCTGCTCGTAACCCGCTGGCAGGACGAACGGCTGGGTAGTGGCGCCGGTACATGGCGCAGAGGTTCGCAGTGGAGCGAAGCGCTCGAACGGCGTGTAGTCGGCGGCGGTGTCTCGGGTGTTCTGGTTGTGTCCGCCGGACTGGGCAACTGCCGGCCCGGCGCTGGCGAGCAATCCCAGCAGGACGACGCAGGTCGCTCCTTGTCGGTGGTTCATGGAAATCCTTCCGCGGGGCTGAGGAGTAGGTCAGCTGCGAAGCTAGGCACGCGACGTGAACTGGACGTGACACTCCAATGGCCCGGCGGGGAACTCGTCGTAGCCGTAAAAGCCGGGTACTTCGGTCAGCGTGGCCTTGGGGTCGCTTCCGCGGGTAAACATCCCAACAAAGACGCAATCTACATAAGATCCTTTCCGGTTAGTATGTTTCCAGCGGATGGCTGGGAGGCGCCAGTGTTGTCGTTTGTGGATCTTGACCGGAGCCTAGGCTTGGTCCCCGGCCGGGTTGTGACCCAGCTCAGCCGTGTCGACACCGGCCGCGGCCGCGAGGAGCTGTTTCGGAACCAGTTGCCCGGGCTGCTGACCGACCTGGCGCTCCGCGCCCGGATCGCGAGCATCACGGCGTCGTCCGCGCTCGAGGGCGTGGTCGTCACGGACGAGGTGCGCGCGGCTGCCATCATCGAAGGCAAGGCTCCCGTTCTGCGAACGCGGAGCGAACAGGAGTTCGCCGGGTACCGGTCGGCTCTGGACTACCTGTTCGCCGAGCACTGGCGCCCGCTGAACGTCGGCTTGCTGCTGCATCTGCACCGAGAGTTGTTCGCGCAGACGAAGCTGCCCGGTGGCACGTTTAAGGAGAGCGACAACCTCGTGGTGGACCGCTCACCCGACGGCTCAGTTGAAGTCCGCTTCGTTCCCGTTCCCGCAGCCAACACTGAGTACTTCACCGCCGAGCTCATCGACCGGTACGGCGAAGCTGGCGCCGAAGGTCGGCACCACCCGGTGCTACTCGTGGGCCTGTTCGTCTTGGACCTGCTGACCATTCACCCCTTTACGGACGGAAACGGGCGGGTGGTGCGGGCCCTGACGAACGCCCTCCTGGACGACGCCGGCTACAAGGTGGGCAGGTACGTGTCGTTGGAGCAGCTCATCGCCGAGTCCGCTGACGACTACTACGCTGCGCTGCTGGCCTCGACGCACGGCTGGCACGAACGGGAGCACGACGTCTGGCCGTGGCTGTCGTACTTCGCAGGGATCTTGGCGCAGGCGTACCAGACGTTCGAGCAGCGAGCCGCCTCTCACCGGTCCGCTGCGACAAAGCAGGACCGCGTCCGAGACTACGTGGTGAAGCACGCACCGCAGATCTTCAAGATCGCTGACGTGCGGCTCGCACTACCAGGGATCAGCGATCCCACGATCCGGTTGGCGCTCGAGCAGTTGAAGAAGGAAGGGGTCGTGAACCCTGGCGGTCGTGGCCGTTCCGCGGTCTGGGTGAAGGCATCCGCAGCTCCTGACCCGACGTGAGGCAGAGCGACTGTGCCAACCTCCCCAGGGGAGTCGGCTGCCTCTCAGAAGTCGAAGCCGCCGCCAATGTCGCCAAAGCCGCCCATGTCTCCGCCGAATCCGTCACCGCCGCCGGAGTAGTCCCCGGAGTCCTGACCGGCGTCGAAACCCTGGTCGTACCCCTCGCCGTAGCTGCCGTCCAGGCCGCCGAACCCGCCGAAGGTGGCTCCCATCATCGTGCCCATGAACATCATGGGCATCAGCCCGAAGGCGCCGAAGTAGCCCGCCGTCCACGGCGCGAACGCGGGGCCGGCCTCGTAGTAGGGCACCCGGCGAGAACCCACCATGACCTTGCGAGTGTCGGGGTCGGCACCCGCCTCCACCCGCTCGGCGTCGAGCGCGCAGGCGGGCACCTGGCGGACCGCTCCGCCGTCGGGGCGCCACGTCACGTCGCGGACCGACGGCCCGTGCTGCGGGTTGAAGAAGCATGGTGACCGCCGCTGGGGCAGCGGCTCACCGGCAACGCGAGCCCGCACGCAGGCGATCGCATAGCGACCGTCCTCGAGGATCTCGGTGACGTGCCGGATGTGATCGGGGTGCGTGACAGCATCCGCCGACTCCTTGGCCGCGTCGTACGCGTCGAGCGCCCGCTCGTAGTCGCTGCGGGTGGCGGCATCGAGCGAGCGGCCGGCTAGCTCCAGGTCGAGCTGCTGCAACTCCTCGCCAAGCACCGTCACGTCCTCGTCGACGGCGCGCTTGACCGACGCCAGCTGGCCGGGGTCGATCTGCGGCGCCGGAGGCTGCCGCTGCCACTCGACCTGCCGCCGGCTGGCCGAGCTGATGATCGAGATGAGGATGAACATCGCAAACATGAAGAAGAGAAACGTGAACATGGTCATCTGCCTCCGCGTGTGGGGCAGGAAGTGCCCCCTTTCATCCAGCGTACGTCGAGTGCTCGGCGTCTAGGGTGACGGCGTGGACGCCAGCAGTCTGGACACCGCTCTGCTGGCCGGTTCGGCGATCTTGCTCCTCGCTGTGGTCGCCGTGCGAGCGTCGGTCCACATTGGCCTGCCGAGCCTGTTGCTCTACTTGGCGATGGGCGTTCTGCTCGGCGAATCGGTGCTCGGGGTGGAGTTCGACGACGCGAAGACCGCCCATGCGCTGGGGTTCGCCGCCTTGGTCGTGATACTGACGGAGGGCGGCTTGACGACCCGCTGGAGCGAGGTGCGCCCGTCGCTGGCAATCGGCGTGGCGCTAGCCACCGTTGGCATAGCGATCAGTGTGGGCATCGTTGCCGTCGCCGCCCGCTACCTGCTGGGCCTGCCCTGGGAGCTGGCCCTGTTGGTAGGCGCCGTGACGTCGCCGACCGACGCCGCCGCCGTGTTCGCCGTACTGCGGAAGGTGCCGCTGCGCCCCTCCCTGCTCGGAGCCTTGGAGGCCGAGTCCGGTCTCAACGACGCGCCGACGGTGCTGCTCGTCGTACTGCTGTCTTCGTCGTCAGTTGCTCATCACAGCGCCCTTGAGTTTCTGGGCATCGTCGTCGTCGAACTCCTCGCTGGCGCGCTGATCGGCGCAGCCGTCGGCGTCGCGGGTGCCTGGATGCTGCGGCGGGTGGCGTTGCCGGCCGTCGGCCTCTACCCGATCAGTGTCATGGCCATCGCCGTGCTCTCGTACGCCGGCGCGGCAGCCCTGCACACCAGCGGCTTCGCCGCCGTCTACATCACCGCCTTGTGGCTCGGGAACTCCGAGCTGCCGCACCGAGTGTCGACCCGGTCGTTCGCCGAAGGCATGGCCTGGCTCGCGCAGATCGGGTTGTTCATCATGCTGGGGCTGCTCGCCTCGCCGTCGACCTTTGCGCTCACGCACGTGGTTGGCGGGCTGATCGTGGGAGCCGTCCTCACCTTGATCGCCCGGCCGGTCAGCGTCGTCGTGTGCGGTACGGCGTTGCGCGTGCCGTGGCGGGAGCAGGCGTTTCTTGCGGGCGCCGGGTTGCGGGGAGCGGTGCCGATCGTGCTTGCCACGATCCCGTTGGCGGAGCGACTGCCCCGCTCGGAGGACGTGTTCAACCTGGTCTTCGTGCTCGTCGTGGTGCTAACGCTGCTCATCGCTCCGGGGCTCCCTAAGCTAGGTGCCGCGCTGGGAGTCACCGTGGAGCAGGCCCGTGACCTCGAGGTGGAGGCAGCGCCGTTGGAGCGGATCGCTGCCGACATGCTTCAGGTGCACGTCACGGACCAGTCCCGTCTGCATGGAGTCGAGGTGAGCGAGCTCCGCCTTCCGGCCGGCACCAGCGTCGCGTTGGTCGTGCGGGGCGAGGCGAGCTTCACGCCGGACCAGCAGACGTCGCTACGGCGCGGCGACGACCTGCTGATCGTCACCCCGCAGGCTGACCGCGAGAGCATCGAACGACGGCTGCAGGCGGTGAGCCGAGGCGGTCGGCTGGCCGGCTGGGTCGACGACCAGTAGGAGGACCGCCGTCACGGCGTCGCGGTCGTCTTGGTCTTGCAGGTCGTGCTGACGGCTCTCTCTCTGAGCACCAGGAAATTGTCGGCCTCGACGTCGACGGACTGAAATGCGTCTCCCACGACGACGTCGATGCCAGGCCTGTCGTCAGCGACGGCGTCGGCGTAGGCGACCTCGCCGCCGAACTGCTGGGCGAGAAGCCGCACCGCGGGACTTTGCCGGGACGAGGTCAGGATCGTCACGTTGGTCGCGGTGGCACCCGCAGGGGCGTTGTCCGCCACTCCGGCGCGGAAGCCCTCGCCTTCCAACGCGGCGAGTGTGGTGGTAGCCAGACCAGGGATGGTGCCGGCGTTGTAGACATTGACAAGTACGTCTTCGGCGTCGATGCGCTTCTCCTTGCGGACCTCCGTGACCTCCTTGCAGGTGGGCGGCGTCGTTGGCGTCCCTTGAGCGGTGTTGTCGACGCTGTCGTCCGGAGGGGCCACGACCGACTGCCAGCCGTAGTAGGCGGCGCCGATCAAGATGACCACCAGCACCGACAGGGTGATCGGAGTTCTCCAGTTCAACTGTCACCGCCTTCGGTCCGGGTGCCCGCCTCCGGGTGCCCGCCAGCCTAACGGGAGCGAGAGCGACAGCGGGATGCTTGCAGGGAGGACCTGGCGGAGGATAGGGGATTCGAACCCCTGAGAGGTCTCCCTCAACACGCTTTCCAAGCGTGCGCACTAGGCCACTATGCGAATCCTCCGTCGCAGAGGTTATCCCCTGTCCACCGCCCCAACCGAACGCGGGCGACCGCGTAGACTGCCATGCAGCCCCTCGTGTGGCGGCATCTCGCCCAACTCCCCCAGGGCCGGAAGGCAGCAAGGGTAAGTGAGCTCTGCTGGGTGCGCGAGGGGTCTTCGCTGCGTACGTCGTCCGGCTGCGCGCCGCGCCGCGGCGCCGGGCCCGTCCGGGCTGACCGCTCGACACAACAGGTGTCTGCGCCCGGCGCTAAGGTCGTGTGTCGTGGACGCACCCCTCGCGCTGTACCGGCGGTACCGCCCCGACACGTTCGCCGACGTCATCGGGCAGGCCCACGTGACCGGGCCGCTGTCGGCGGCGCTGGAGAACAACCGCGTCCACCACGCGTACTTGTTCTCCGGTCCGCGCGGGTGCGGCAAGACGACCAGCGCCCGCATCTTGGCCAGGGCGCTCAACTGCGAGACCGGTCCCACCCCGACCCCATGCGGCACCTGCGAGTCGTGTCTTGAACTGGCTCGGGGCGGGCCAGGGTCGGTCGACGTCATCGAGATCGACGCCGCCAGCCACGGCGGCGTCGACGACGCCCGGGAGCTGCGTGAGCGTGCGTTCTTCGCACCGATGAAGGCGCGTTACAAGGTTTACATCATCGACGAGGCCCACATGGTGACGACGCAGGGCTTCAACGCCCTGCTCAAGCTCGTCGAGGAGCCGCCGCCGCACCTGCGTTTCATCTTCGCCACGACAGAGCCCGACAAGGTCATCGGCACGATCCGGTCGCGCACCCACCACTACCCGTTCCGGTTGGTGCCGCCGAAGCTGCTGGGCGACTACCTGCTCGACCTCTGCGCGCGGGAGGGTGTGACGATCGAGCCGACCGCCGTACCTCTTGTGGTGCGCGCAGGAGCGGGCTCGGTGCGCGACAGCCTCTCCGTGCTCGACCAGCTGATCGGCGGGTCCGGGCCTGAGGGCGTCACGTACTCGCTGGCCACCGCGCTGCTCGGCTACACCCCTGACAGCCTCATCGACCAGACAATCGACGCGCTGGCGGCTGATGACGGCGGCACTCTGTTCGCCGTGATCGACAAGGTCATCGACACGGGGCAGGACCCGCGGCGCTTCGCCGAAGACCTGCTGCACCGGCTGCGAGACCTCGTGGTTCTCTCCGTCGTCCCACCGGCCGTAAGCCAGGGACTGCTGGAGCTGTCCGGCGACCAGGCCGAGCGGCTGAGCGGCCAGGCCGCGCGCTTCGGGCGTCCAGAGCTCACCCGGGCCGCCGACATCGTCAGCCAGGGTCTGACAGATATGCGAGGGGCGACCGCGCCCCGCCTGTTGCTCGAGCTCATGTGCGCCCGCATCCTGTTGCCAGGGATCGACTCATCGGCTGAAGGGTTGGGTGCTCGCCTCGCCCGACTCGAGCGGCGGCTCTCCGTCGTCGGCGACGCTGACGCGGCCGCGCACCCATCCCGTACGCCGGCGCCTGCGGTTGCGGCAGCCGGGGTCACGGCGCCGCCTACCGAAACGACGCCACCTGCGGATGCCCCTGCGGCTGTCACCGCGGCCGGGCGGTCGACAACGGTTCCGACACCGGCTGACGACGCTGCGGCGGGCACCACACCGAGTGAAGCAGCGGCCGATGGGACGCCCGGCGGACGGGTCCCGACAAGCCCGACCAGCACGTCGACGCCAGGCGTCGCCAGCCTCAGCCTGATTGACGTACGCCAGTTGTGGCCGGGAGTGCTCGAGCGGGTCAAGAAGATGCGCCGCTTCGCGTGGATGGTGCTGAGCCAGAACGCGCACGTCAAAGACGTCGCCGACCGCGTCATCACGATCGGGTTTGTCAACTCCGGCGCCCGCGACAGCTTCGTGCGCAGCGGCAGCGACGAGATCCTCAGGCAGGCGCTGATCGACGAGCTGGGGGTCGACTGGGCGGTCGAGGCGATCATCGACGCTCCCGGGCACGGTGCGTCGCCGAGCCGAACGGCACGCGAAGCCGCGCCACCGCCTGCCCCTCCCGGCGCCGGCGCAGCCGGCGAGGCGGCTGGTGAGCGCAACGCCGGGGTGCAGGCAGCCAAGGAGGCCATCCGGCCGACGCGCAACGGCGGGCCGGCGCGCGCCGCCGTACAAACCGACGACATGTCCGAGGTGCGCGACGACGACGCGATCGTCGACGACCCGGCGCTGTCGTCACATGAACTGCTGGCCCGCGAGCTCGGGGCGCAGATCATCGACGACATCCACCACGACTCCGCCTGACGGCTACCGGCCGCCCCGTCCAGCCCCCCCACCCGGAAAGAGATGCCGATGTTCCCCGAAGGATCGCCCGACATGCAGTCGCTGCTGCAGCAGGCCACCGCCATGCAAGAGCAGCTGCTTGCCGCCCAAGAAGAGCTCAGCAACGCCCGGGTCGAGGGCAGCGCGGGCGGTGGGCTCGTCAAGGCCACGGTGTCGGGCACCGGCGACCTCGTCGACCTCACCATCGACCCCCAGGTCTGCGACCCCGACGACACCGAGACCCTCGCCGACCTGGTGCTGGCCGCCGTACGCGACGCCGCAGAGAACGCCCAGCGCAAGGCGGCTGAGCAGATGTCCGAGCTGACCGGCGGGTTCGGCGGCGAGGCCCCTGACCTCGGCAAGCTCGGGTTCTAAGCGGCGGCTCGGCGTTGTACGAAGGCGTGGTCCAAGACCTCATCGATGAGCTGGGCCGGCTCCCCGGGGTGGGGCCAAAGAGCGCGCAGCGCATCGCGTTCCATCTGCTCAGCACCGATCCGACCGACGTACGCCGCCTGGCTGGGGTGCTGATGGAGGTCAAGGACAGGGTCAGGTTCTGCGTCACCTGCGGCAACGTTGCCGAGGAGGAGCAGTGCCGGATCTGCCGTGATCCCCGCCGAGACCTGACGGTCCTGTGCGTGGTCGAGGAGTCCAAGGACGTCATCGCGATCGAACGCACCCGGGAGTTCCGGGGCCGCTACCACGTGCTCGGAGGAGCCATCAGCCCGATCGAGGGCATCGGCCCCGACGAGCTGCGCATCCGGGAGCTCATGCAGCGGCTGGCCGACGACACCGTCACCGAGGTGATCCTCGCCACCGACCCCAATCTCGAGGGTGAGGCGACCGCCACCTACCTCACCCGCATGCTGCGGCCACTGGGTCTGCGGGTCACTCGACTTGCGAGCGGGCTACCGGTCGGGGGAGATTTGGAGTACGCCGACGAGGTGACCCTCGGGCGTGCATTCGAGGGGAGACGCTCCGTTGACGACTAGTGCCGACCACCCGGGCCTGACCAGCGACGTCGAGGACCTCGCCCAGGCCATCGCCGACCAGAGCGAGAGCTTCCTGCTCGCGGTGCGCGAGATCGCGCGCACGGGCGAGCGCTCGACCGTCGTACCACTGCTGTTGCTGTCGGTGAGCCAACTGCTGCTTGCCGGGGCGCGGCTCGGCGTGCAACGGGATTTCGTGCCGCGTGAGCAGTTCGAGCCCGACGTCGGCCCCGACCCTGACCTCGACGTCATGCGCGACCGGCTGGCGCGGCTGCTGGAGGGCGTCGACGACTTCACCGTGGTGTTCGACCCCTACATCGACCCGCCGGAACTGGTGTCGTCGCGGATCTCCGACGACCTTGCCGACATCGCCGCCAGCGTGGCCCACGGGCTGCGGCACCACCGGGCCGGGTCGACCGAGGAGGCGCTGTGGTGGTGGCAGTTCTCCTACGTGTCGAGCTGGGGCGCGGAAGCGAGCGCGACCTTGCGGGCGCTGCAGTCGGTGATCGCGCACGACCGGCTCGACGCCGCCGAGATGGGGGAGGCCGAAGCCGCCCGGGTCGCAGCGGCCCAGGATCTGGAGCTCCGGCCGATAGACTGACGGCCGATCGAGCAGCCGGTCGCACCGGTCTCCGAAGGAGCGCGCCTGTGAGCGTCGTCGTGCAGAAGTACGGAGGATCGTCGGTCGCCGACGCGGCGGCCATCAAGCGGGTGGCCCAGCGCATCGTTGCGACGAGGAAGGCAGGCCACGACGTCTGCGTGGTCGTGTCGGCGATGGGTGACAGCACCGACGAGCTCGTCGACCTCGCCGAACAGGTCACCCCACTGCCGCCGGGCCGTGAGCTCGACATGCTGCTTACGGCGGGGGAGCGCATCTCGATGGCGCTGCTGGCGATGGCGATCGCCAACCTGGGCCAGACCGCCCGCTCGTTCACCGGCAGCCAAGCCGGTGTCATCACTGACTCCTCACACGGCCGCGCCAAGATCATCGACGTGACCCCCGGTCGGATCGAGAACGCGCTGGCCGACGGCGACATCGCGATCGTGGCGGGTTTCCAGGGCGTCTCGATGGACACCAAGGACATCACCACTCTCGGTCGCGGCGGCTCAGACACCACGGCCGTCGCGCTGGCCGCTGCGCTGGCCGCGGAGGTGTGTGAGATCTACACCGACGTCGACGGCATCTTCACCGCCGACCCCCGCATCGTGCCCGCCGCCCGCCGAATCCCCCGCGTCTCCTACGAGGAGATGTTGGAGATGTGCGCGTCGGGTGCGAAAGTCCTGCACCTGCGCTGCGTCGAGTACGCCCGGCGCTACGACATGCCCATCCACGTGCGTTCGTCGTTCTCACAGAAGACGGGCACGTGGGTCATCGAGTCCGACGAGGGAGACCCCGTGGAGCAAGCGATCATCTCCGGTGTTGCCCATGACCGCAGCGAGGCGAAGATCACCGTGGTCGGAGTGCCCGACAAGGTGGGCGAGGCGGCGACGATCTTCGAAGCGCTCGCCGACTCAGGCATCAACATCGACATGATCGTGCAGAACATCTCCGCCGCCGCGACGGGTCGCACAGACATCTCGTTCACGCTGCCGCGCGACGACGGGCAGGCGGCGATGACCGCGCTGGCGCGGCTGAAGGACCAGGTCGGCTACGAGAGCCTGCTGTACGACGACCGCATCGGCAAGGTCTCTCTCGTCGGGGCTGGCATGCGTACCCATCCCGGGGTGACGGCCCGCTTCTTCGCAGCACTTGCGTCGGTGGGCGTCAACATCGAGCTGATCTCCACGTCGGAGATCCGGATCTCGGTCCTCGTCGACCAGGACCAGGTCGACGTCGCGGTGGCCGCCACCCACCGGGCGTTCGACCTCGACAGCGACGAGGTCGAGGCCGTCGTCTACGGCGGGACGGGCCGATGAGAGGCGAGAACAAGCCGACGTTGGCCGTGGTGGGCGCCACCGGCGCGGTCGGCACCGTGATGCTCGAGATCCTCTCGACCCGCCGCGACGTGTGGGGAGAGATCCGGCTGCTCGCGTCGGCCCGCTCGGTCGGCCGGCTGCTGCGCTGCCGCGGCGAGGAGATCGCCGTACAAGAGCTCACCGAGGAGGCATTCGACGGCGTCGACGTCGCGATGTTCGACGTGCCCGACGCGGTCTCGGCGCAGTGGGCGCCGGTGGCCGCGGCGAAGGGCGCCGTGGTGATCGACAACTCCGGAGCGTTCCGGCTCGACCCCGAGGTGCCGCTGGTGGTGCCGGAGGTCAACCCCGCCCAGGTGCGCAACCGGCCCAAGGGCATCATCGCGAACCCGAACTGCACGACGCTGACGATGATGGACGCGCTGGGGGCGCTGAACTCGCGCTGGGGGCTGCGCGAGCTCGTCGTCGCGTCGTACCAGGCGGCGTCGGGTGCCGGGCAGGCCGGCGTCGACCGCCTGTACGACGAGCTGGAGGTTGTTGCCGGCGATCGTTCGCTCGGCCAGGCCACCGGCGATGTACGCCGCACGATCGCCAACAAGCTGGGCGAGGACTCGCCGTTCGCCGCTCCGTTGGCGCTGAACGTGGTGCCCTGGGTGGGGTCGATGCGCGACGCGGGCTGGACGAGTGAAGAGATGAAGGTGCGCGACGAGTCGCGCAAGATCCTCGGTGTGCCCAACCTCAAGGTGTCAGCGACCTGTGTGCGGGTGCCGGTGGTGACGACGCACTCGCTGGCGGTGCACGCCACGTTCGAGCAGCCGGTGCCGGTCGACGAGGCCCGCCGGGCGCTGATCGAGGCGCCCAGCGTTGTGCTGATCGACGAGCCCGAGCGGGCGGAGTTCCCGACCCCCGTCGACACAGTCGGATCCGATCCCACCTTCGTCGGCCGCATCCGGCAGGCGCTCGACTTCCCCAACACTCTCGAGCTGTTCATCTGCGGTGACAACCTGCGCAAGGGTGCGGCGCTCAACACCGCGCAGATCGCCGAGCTCGTCGCTGCCGAGCTGAACCCCGAGCTCGCCAGCTGACGTTCGAGCGGCGAGGATCCGGGGGTGGGCTCGACGTTGGGGGAGTGGAACTACGCGCTGCTCGACTGGTCCTGCCCGTTGATCCTCGATGCCTGGTTGTAAGCGTTGGACTGGATCGGCCGAGCCGGGTCGCCCTCGCTGTTCCCGGCGGCGTCACGGCTGATGAGCGCATTGGAGCCGGGTGCGCTGAGCGGGCAGTTCGTCACCGGTGTGGTGCCGGTACTGGTGCCTTTCCAGCACAGTCGCGGCCGCCACACTCAAAGCTGTGGTTGAAAAGCTCCCGATGTCTTGAGACATCACATTGGTCGGGCTGACAGGATTTGAACCTGCGGCCTCGTCGTCCCGAACGACGCGCGCTACCAAACTGCGCCACAGCCCGTGGGGCGCCGCGAGTCTACCCGAGCGCCGTCGCCGCGCTCACCGGAGTTGGCTGCTGGTCCGAGGGAGCCGCGGTGAGCGTGACCAGGCTCGCCTCGGGATAGCAGCAGAAGCGAAACGGCGCGTACGGCGACGTGCCAAGGCCCGCGGAAACATGCAGCCAGGCGGTCCGGCCGGCCGCCGAGTGCCGGTGCAGCCCCCGCGCCCGCGCCGTGTCGAGGTCGCAGTTGGTCACCAGCGCACCGTAGCCGGGAACCCGCAGCTGGCCGCCGTGCGTGTGCCCGGCGAAGATCGCGTCGTACCCGTCGCGGGTGAACGCGTCGAGAACCCGCAGGTAAGGCGCGTGGCTGACGCCGATCCGCAGGTCGGCCGAGGCGTCGGCAGGCCCTGCCACCTTGTCGAGCCGGTCGTAACCAAGGTGCGGGTCGTCGACCCCGGCGAAGGCCAGCCGGGTGGCGCCGATGGTCAAGGCGCTTGTCGTGTTGGTCAGGTCGACCCATCCGGAGCCGGTGAGCCCGTCGCGCAGGTCCTGCGACGGCAGCCGGGGGCCGTGGATCCGCCGTCCGCCGCCGTTGGGCAGGAGATAACGCGCGGGGTTCTTGCGCACTGGCCCCCAGTAGTCGTTGGAGCCGAGCACGAAGACGCCCGGCACGTCCCGCAGCTCGCCGAGTGCCGTGAGGACGTAAGGCACCGAGTCGTGGTGGCTGAGGTTGTCGCCGGTGTTGACCACCAGATCGGGCTGAATCGCCGCGAGTCCCCGCACCCAGTCGTGCTTCTTGCGCTGCGACGGCGTCAGATGGATGTCGGAGATGTGCAGCACCTTCAGCGGCTCATGACCTGCGGGCAGGCAGGCGATCTCCCGCGTGCGGAGCCGGAACGCCCGCACCTCATAACCCGCTGAGTACGTCGCCGTACCCCCCGCCAGCGCCGTCAGACCCAGCGCCGCCTTGGTCAGCAAATGCATTGCGCAAGGCTGCCACACGGCTGCCACACTGGGGGCATGGCTGCCCTGAAGGACCGCTTGCGTCACGAGCTCACCGCGTCGATGAAGGCGCGCGACGAGCTGCGCTCGTCGACGCTCCGCATGGTCCTCACCGCCGTCACCAACGCCGAGGTGGCCGGCAAGCAGGCGCGTGAGCTCACCGACGACGACGTCACGACGGTGTTGGCCAGCGAGGGCAAGAAGCGCCGAGAGGCAGCCACCGCCTTCGCTGACGCCAACCGTCCGGAGCTCGCAGCCAAGGAACAGGCCGAGGCTGCGGTGATCGCTGAGTTCCTCCCCGAGCCGTTGACCGAGAGCCAGATCGCCGAAATGGTGGCGGCCACCATCAACGACCTCGGTGTGCAGGACCAGGGGATGCGGGCGATGGGCAAGGTGATGGGCGCACTGGGGCCGCGCGTCAAGGGCAGGGCAGACGGGGGTGCCGTCGCGGCAGAGGTACGTCGTCAGCTCGGCTGAACTTCGCCGAGACCTACCGCGACGGGCTGGGCTGCGTGGGAGTTGGGAACAGCGTCGGCGCGGGAGTCGGGGCCGGCGTCGGCGTGGGAGTCGGGAAAAGCGTCGATGGTGCCGTCGCTGTGGGTGTGGGCCTGGTTGGCGCAAGGCCGTTCGAGGTGTAGATCAGCACCGGCTCACCGCTCACCCCCTCGTACGCCGGCTTGGTGGAGTCCACCGTGCCGAACGGCGCAGTGGAGTTCACGCTGTCGGCGATCTGCGGGCGGAAGCCCAGCTTCGTCAGCGCCTTGGCCGCGGTCTGTGGATCGTACCCGTAGAACGACGGGATCGGGATGGTCTGACCCTCAACCACCGCCGGGTCAGGCGGGACGAACTTCTGGTTGGGCAGCCACCGCTGGATGATCTTCATCGCGTCGAACCACATCGGGCCGGCTGTCGAGGACCCAGCCACATCGCCGACATTCACCCCGCCGATGATCTGCCTGTCGAGATTTCGGGGCTTGCCGCTGTCCCTGACGCCGGCGATCATCGACGCGGCGGTCAGCGTCGGGGTATAGCCGACGAACCACACGGACTTCGCCGGGGCCACCGTGCCTGTCTTCCCTGCCGACGGCTGGTTCAGCGCGATACCTGCTCCGAAGCCGAACCCGCCTTCCTCCTGCACTCCAGCGAGGATGTCGTTGACAGCGTCGGCCTCGGCGCGCTTCATCACCCGGTTACAGTCTGGCTTCGGCGTCGGGATGATGTCGCCGTTGCGTGCGCGGACCTGCAACACGGGGGTGGACGCGCAGTGCAGCCCGCGGGCCGGGAAGGTGGCATAGGCCTCGGCCATCTCCAACGCGCTCACGTCGGAGACACCAAGCGGGAAGGACGGAACCCTGGATCCGGCCGGGGTCTCGAAATCGATACCCATCGCTTCGGCCAGCCCCCACGGCCCACACAGACCAGTGATCAGCTCGAGCTTGATGAAGAACGTGTTCACCGACTGCTGAGTGCCGGTGTACAGATCGTGGAAACCGCTGGAGGTCGAGTTCTCAACGGTGTAAGGCTCATCGATCGGATAGGGCTTATCACCGCACGTCGTGAACTCACTCTGGTTCACCTTCAACTTCGGTGGCGCGTAGATCTTCTTGTTGAGGGGCACGCCCATCTTGATCGCCTGAGCCAGCACGAAAAGCTTGAACGTCGAACCGGGCTGGAACCCGCGCGAGTCGCCGTACCGTTCGGGCACGACATAGTTGAGGAACGTCTCACCCGCCTTCCTGTCCCGTCCCATGGGGCGCGACTGCGCGAGCGCGCGTACGTATCCGGTGCCGGGCTCGACCATCGCCAGGGCGCCGATCGCTTTGTCCTCGGGGTACACATGATCGGTCACGGAGTCCTCGGCCGCCTGCTGGAAGCGCAGGTCGAGAGTGCTGCGAATCGTGAGCCCTCCGCCGAAGATGCGGTCACGTCGCTCCTCGATCGTGCTGCCCATCGAGGGGCTGGCCTTCAGGTACTCCAGCAGGTAGTCGCAGAAGAACGGCGCGACGGAGTCGACGCAGCCGTTGGCGTTGATGGTGACGTCGAGGCCGAGCGGGCTCTTGAGTGCCTTCCGGGCCGCCCGGTTGCTGATGAGGTTGAGCTCGTTCATCCGCTCTAGCACGACATTGCGGCGCTCCAGAGCGGCCTCTTCGTTGTTTGTCGGGTCGTAGCTCGTGGGGTTCTTCACCAGTCCGGCCAGCAAAGCCGCTTGGCGCAGCGACAGGTCGGACGCCTTGGTGGAGAAGTAGTGATGGGCGGCTGCTTCCACGCCGTACGCCCCGTCGCCGAAGTAGGCGGCGTTCAGGTAGTGCTCGAGGATCTCTTGCTTGGTTAGGTGCTCCTCGACCCAGACGGCGTAGCGCAGCTCGGCGATCTTGCGGGTGTAGCTGCGTTCGGTAGCCTCGGCCCGCTCCTGCGCGGTGTCGGCGTTCTCGAGCAGGGTGAGCTTGACAAGCTGCTGGGTGATCGACGATCCGCCTTGCACCACGCCTGAGGCCGCCTGGTTGACGAACAGGGCCCGAAGGGTGCCTTTGAGGTCCAAGGCGCCGTGCTCGTAGAAGCGCGAGTCCTCGATCGCGATGATCGCCTCTTGCATCTTCGGGTCGATCTTCTCGAGCGGGACATACAACCGGTTCTCGTCGTAGAACACCGCGATCTTGGTGCCGTCAGCGGCGAGCACCCGGGTCCGCTCGTTGAGCGCGCTGAACTTCAGCTCGAGCGGGAAGTTCTTCATCGCCTCGGCGCTGTTCTCCGCGGCCTTGCTCACCAACCCGACCCACGGCAGCGCCATACCAGCGATGAGCAGGCCAGAGAGCACGCTGACCACCGCGAACATCACCAGCTGGGAGAACCACCCACCCTCGTTTCGGGCGGGTCGAGCAAGACGAAGCATGCCATCAGGGTACGGGATCGCCTGGTCCCCGCCCGTCAACCGGCTGAGCAGCTGCTCAGGCAGCCATCGCTGCGCTGACCCGTCGCAGCGACTCCAGGTCGTGCACATCGGAGGCGAGCGCCGGGACCGTCGCCGTCGGCACCTCTGGGTGCGCTGTGGCGAACCGGCGACACAGGGTCTGCTCACGGCTGGTGCGGCTGAGCCGGTCGGCATGCAGCCGGAGCAGTCCGGCCGTCACTGGCTCGGTGTCGCCGAGCCGCTCGGCCGCTGCGAGAGCCGCTCGGGCAGAGATACCAGGGGCCGCACTGGTTGTCACCCGGTTGAGCACCAGGCCGGCGAGCGGCATGCCCTCTTCGCCCAGCCGTTCGACGAAGAACGCCGCCTCGCGCAGCGCGTCAGCCTCTGGCGAGGCGACGACCACGAAGGCCGTCTGGTTGTCCTTGAGGATGCGGTAGGTCTCCTCGGCTCGGGCTCGGAACCCTCCGAACAGGGTGTCGAAGGCCGCCACGAAGGTCTGTACGTCGCGCAGCACCTGACCGCCGACCACCTTCGTGACAGCGTTGGTGACCGCCGCCATGCTCGCGGACAGGAACCTTGCGGGTCCTTTGGCGGGCGCCAGCAGGATCCGGATGAGCCGCCCGTCCAGGAACGACGACAACCGCTCGGGGGCGTCGAGGAAGTCAAGGGCCGACCGCGATGGGGGGGTGTCGACGACGATGAGGTCCCACCGCCCGGTGCCGAGCGCCTCAGCGTGCAGCTGCCCCAGCTTCTCCATCGCCATGTACTCCTGGGTGCCGGCGAACGAGCTCGACAGCGCCTGGTAGAAGGGGTTGGCGAAGATCTGCCTGGCCTTCTCGGGAGTCGCGTGTGCCTCCACGACGTCGTCGAAGGTGCGCTTCATGTCGAGCATCATCGCGTCGAGGCTGCCGCCCGCCGCCGGATCCACCTCGGGCACCGGACGGGGAGTGTTATCGAGCTCCGTCAGCCCCATCGACTGCGCGAGGCGGCGCGCGGGGTCGATCGTCAGCACCACCACACGGCGACCCTGCTCGGCGGCCCGCAAGCCAAGAGCCGCCGAGGTCGTCGTCTTCCCGACCCCACCTGAGCCGCAGCACACGATGATCCGCACGCCCCGGTCGCCGATCAGTGCATCGATGTCCAAAGCTGGTACGTCGGCCAACCGGCCGGTCAGCGGACCGACCCGGGGGTGACCGCCTCGAGTCGGTTGGGTCTTGCGTCGGGGAGCGGGTCTGGCCTTCGGCGCCATGTCAGATCCTCCCGCTGCGGCACAGCTCGTCGGCCAGTTCGTACAGCGCGCCCAGGTCGATGCCGTCGGCCAGGTAGGGAAGCTCGACGACTGGCGCGCCGCCCTCCTCGAGGTGTTGACGCTGGGCTACCTCCAGCTGCACACGCTCGGCGTGCTGTTGGCCCTCCTCGACCAGGCTGGCGATCGCGTCCGGATCGGCACTGACACCGGCCTCTTTCAGGGCTGCCTCGATATGAGCCGGGTCGAGACTCCTGCTGGCAGCGAGCTGGAGATCGTCGGCGCTGAGCTCGGGCTCACGCACCAGGTTGACCAGCACGTTCCCGACCGGCACGCCCATGCGTCGTAACTCGGTGACGCTGTCGAGCGCCTCCTGCACGGGCATCTCCTCCAAGGACGTCACGAGGTGCACTCGGGTCTGCCGGGACGTGAGCAGTTGCATGATCGAGCTGGCTTGCTTGCGGATCGGGCCCACCTTGGCCACGCCGACCACCTCGGTGTTGACGTTGAGGAAGCGCCCGATCCGGCCGGTCGGCGGAGCGTCGAGGACGACGGCGTCGTACACCGGTCTGCCGCGCTCGACGCGGCGGGTGGCCTCGAACACCTTGCCGGTCAGCAGGACGTCGCGGACGCCGGGTGCGATAGTCGTCGCGAAGTCGACGACCCCGAACCGGTCAAGCAGCCGGCCGGCACGGCCGAGCCGGTAGAACATGTCGAGGTACTCCAGCAGCGCCGCCTCGGCGTCGACAGCCAGCGCAAAGACCTCGCCGCGATCGGGCCCAACGGCGATGCGGCGCTCCTCGTAGGGCAGCGGTGCAACGTCGAACAGCGAGGCGACGCCCTGGCGGCCTTCGACCTCGCACAGCAAGACGCGCTTGCCGCCGGAGGCAAGGGCGAGGGCGAGCGCACCTGCGACGGTGGTCTTGCCGGTGCCGCCCTTGCCGGTGACGATGTGCAGCCGCACGCCGCGTGCGTCGGGTGCGTCGACCGCCGTCCGACCGGAGTTGTCAGAGGGTGCCATCCCGACGAGCGTACCGACGCGCCAACCAGGACTTGTCAGTCTCCAGTCGGTCTATAGGTCGACTACGTTCTGACAGGTCAGGTGGCTCTCCCGCGTTCTAGTAGCCGCCGCCTCCGCCGCCGTTGCCTCCGCCGCTGTTGCCTCCGCTTATGAGACCTACAGCAAGAACCAAAACGATGACCACGACGGCTACCACGGCGACGATCACGACGGTTCTGCGTTGCACGGCCACACTTCCCTTCCAGGTGTAGGGGGAGCCTACTCTCAACGGCCGCCAGCAGAGTTGTCAGACTCCAGTCGGGCTATAGGCCGAGTACCTTCTGACAAGTCGGTAGATTGCGGCGCCAGGTCGTGACGCGGCGCCCGATCATCGAAAGCGCGGCGCGATCATCGAAGGCGGAAGAGGAGGAGTCGTGGACAAAGTGGTGCGGACTGCCGCCGAGGCAGTCGCTGATATTGCTGACGGGTCCTCGTTGGCGGTGGGCGGCTTCGGATTGTGCGGCATCCCGAGCGTGTTGATCCAGGCGCTGCTCGAGGCCGGCGTCACCGACCTGGAGGCGGTGTCGAACAACTGCGGCGTCGATGACTGGGGGCTTGGCTTGCTGCTCCGCGACAAGCGGATCCGGCGGATGGTCGCGTCGTACGTCGGTGAGAATAAGGAGTTTGAGCGCCAGTACCTCCGCGGTGAGCTCGAGGTGGAACTCACACCGCAAGGCACGCTCGCCGAGCGGCTGCGAGCCGGGGGAGCCGGCGTCCCGGCGTTCTTCACCGCCACCGGGGTCGGCACCCAGGTGGCCGACGGCGGTCTGCCGTGGCGGTACGACGAGGCGGGCAACGTCACCGTCGCCAGCCCGGCCAAAGAGGTGCGGGAGTTCCCCACCGCCGAGGGACCGCGAGACTTCGTCCTCGAGCGAGCCATCATCGCCGACTTCGGGCTGGTCAGGGCGTGGCGGGGCGACCGGCACGGGAACCTCGTGTTCAAGGACTCGGCCCGCAACTTCAACCCGTTGTGCGCCATGGCCGGCAGGGTGACGATCGCTGAAGTAGAGGAGCTGGTGGAGCCCGGCGAGCTGCCACCCACCGACGTACACCTGCCCGGTGTGTATGTGCAGCGGGTCCTGCCGCTGACTCCCGAGCAGGCGGCGATGAAACGGATAGAGAAGCGCACGGTACGGGCGCGAGGAGGTCAGGGCTGATGGCGTGGTCGCGCGACCAGATGGCGGCGAGGGCAGCGGCGGAACTACAGGACGGGGACTACGTCAACCTGGGGATCGGGCTGCCGACACTGGTGCCGAACTACGTGCCGGACGACGTCGAGATCGTGCTGCAGTCGGAGAACGGCATCCTCGGTGTTGGCGCCTACCCCTGGGAGGGCGAGGAGGACCCCGACCTCATCAACGCCGGCAAGGAGACTGTGACGCTGCGTCCGGGCGCTGCCTTCTTCGACTCGGCGACGTCCTTCGGCATGATTCGCGGCGGCAAGATCGACGCCGCGATCCTCGGGGCGATGCAGGTGTCGGCCAAGGGCGACATCGCCAACTGGATGATCCCCGGCAAGATGGTCAAGGGTATGGGCGGCGCTATGGACCTCGTGCACGGCGCCAAGCGGGTCATCGTCCTGATGGAGCACGTCGCCCGCGACGGCTCGTACAAGGTGGTCGAGGACTGCTCGCTGCCCTACACCGGGCTCGGTGTGGTGCAGCGGATCATCACCGACCTCGCGGTGCTCGACGTCACCGACGACGGGCTGGTACTGCGTGAGCTGGCGCCGGACGTGACCGAGGACGAGGTGCGCGACAAGACCGAGCCCCACGTAACCGTCGCGTTCAGCTGACCGCGCTTCCCCAGCCGACTTGTCAGACTCCATTCCACCTATGGGCCGACTACGTTCTGACAACTGTGGGGTCTTGGAGGGCGGGGAGGACGGTCGACTCGAAGACGGGTGACAGCGGGTCGATGAGGGCGAAGTGCTCCACACCCTCGAGCTCGACATAGGTGACGGCGGGATGGTCGATCGCCACCTGTCGGTTCATCTCGACTGTCACCTGCTTGTCGTCGGTGCCCTGGATGATCGTGACGGGGACGTCGCCGGTGAGCCTTCGCAGCACGTCGGCCTCGGCATAGCTCTCCGGTACGTCGTCCGGCTGGCCGCCCAGCAACGCCTGCACCGCCCCGTCGCCCAGGTTGGCGGCGGCGGCGTAGCTGAGATCCGTCACCGGCGCGAGCGCCACGATGCAGCTGACCCTGGTTGGGCCGACTCGAAGGCCCGCCCACAAGGCGAGGTGACCGCCGGCGGAGTGGCCGGTCACGACACACGGCGCGGCGGCGTCAACCCGGCCGGGAGCGGCTGCCTCGATCATCGCCGGGGCGGCGGCCAATGCAGCCTCGACGTCGTACGCCGTCAGCGGCCAACCTCCGGAGCCGCCCACCCGGCGGTACTCAGGCACCGCCACCACGAACCCGCGGGCAGCCAGTGCGTGAGCGAGCGGACGCAGGTGGAAGCGATCGAACTCCTGCCGCCAGAACCCACCGTGGACCGCCACGACAAGCGGACCCGGTTGAGCAGGGCGCCCGAGACTCGGGGGCAGGAACACGTCGATGACGCCGTCCGCGTGCTCGGCATATCGCAGTACGACGTCGGGACCCTCAGCCGGTCGGCTCAGCACGTCGCGGGGATCCACCGACAGGACGCTACCCCGCGGCGAGGCAGGGGCCGGCGATAGAGTCGCGGCCATGACCAAGTGGGAATACATCACCGTGCCGGTGCTCGTGCACGCCACCAAGGCGATCCTCGACAACATGGGGGAGGACGGCTGGGAGCTGGTGCAGGTCGTTCCTGGCCTCAACCCCGAGAACCTCGTCGCGTACTTCAAGCGCGAGAAAGCCTCCTGACGTGCCAACCCCGGAGCAGCGGCTGCAAGAACTCGGCTTCGCTGTGCCTGAGGTGGCCAAGCCGGTGGCGGCGTACGTGCCAGCACTGCGGACCGGCAACTACGTCTACACGTCAGGTCAGCTGCCTCTGCGCGACGGCCAGCTGACCACCACGGGCAAGGTTGGCGCGGAGGTGAGCATCGACGAGGCGGTCGTCTGCGCGCAGCACTGTGCTCTGAACGCGCTCGCGGCTGTGAAGTCGGTGGTCGGCGACCTGTCGCGGGTCGTGCGGGTCGTCAAGGTGGTGGCGTTCGTCGCGAGCACGCCCGACTTCACCGGGCAACCCACTGTCGCCAACGGCGCCAGCGAGTTGTTTGGCGCGGCTTTCGGGGAGGCCGGTCAACACGCCCGTTCTGCGGTCGGGGTGCCGGTGCTTCCCCTCGACGCGCCGGTAGAGGTCGAGCTCGTGGTCGAGGTTTCTTGACCCGCCACGCCACCCGAAAGCTGCCGCCTCAGTTGGTCGAGCACGCTCAGGCGTTCCTCCGAGGTGACCGGCCGCCGGCCATGCCGAAGAGCGCCGCCACCGTGGTGCTGTTGCGCCAAGGCGACGCCGGCCTGGAGGTCTACTTGCTGCGGCGCCATCTCGGTATGGCGTTCGCCGGAGGCATGTACGCCTTCCCCGGTGGCACCGTCGACCGCCGCGACTTCGACTCGGCCGTCGCCTGGGCCGGGCCGACGCCGCAGGAGTGGGGGCGCCGGCTCGGCTGCGAGGCGGCCGAGGCGCGAGGGCTGGTGTGCGCGGCGGTACGGGAGACGTTCGAGGAGTCAGGAGTTCTGCTGGCGGGCCCCAGCCCACGGGCCGTTGTCGCCAACACCACGGCGGCCGACTGGGAAGCCGACCGGGCGGCGCTGGTCGACAAGGCCCTCGGCTTCGCCGACTTCCTCCAACGGCGTCGGCTGGTGCTCCGGAGCGACCTGCTGGCCGCCTGGGCGCACTGGATCACACCGGAGTTCGAGCCCCGGCGTTACGACACCCGCTTCTTCCTTGCGGCGCTGCCTGCTGGGCAGGTCACCCGTGACGTCTCCGGCGAGGCCGACCGGGTGGCCTGGATGCGCCCCGGTGAAGCGACCGCCGCCGTCGACGAGGGCACGATGACCATGCTGCCCCCGACGTACATCACGCTCCAGGAGACAGCTGCCCACCCAACTGTCGGCGCGGCGCTCGCTGCGGCCACAGCTCGCGAGATCACCGCGGTGACACCGCACGTGCAGGTCATCGACGGCGAGGCCTTCCTCACCTGGCCGGACGACCTGACGCCATGACGTGGCGGGGCGGCGAGTTCGGCGTACGCGCCAGGTGCGTGCTCGCGCCCAATGCCTCGCCGATGACGCTCGACGGCACGAACACCTGGGTGCTGCGTGAACCCGGCGCGCGGCGCACCGTCGTCATCGACCCGGGCCCGCTCGGTCACGCACACCTGCAGGCGGTCGCCGAGGTCGCCGGCCACGTTGCGCAGGTACTGCTCACCCATGGCCACGCCGACCACAGCGAGGGCGCGCGCGAGTTCGCCGACCGAGCAGGTTGCGGCGTGCGCGCGCTCGACCCCACCTTCGTGTACGGCGAGGAGGGGCTGCACGACGGCGATGTCGTCGCCGTCGACGGGCTGGAGATCCAGGTGGTCGGCACGCCTGGGCACACCGGCGACTCGTTGAGCTTCGTCGTACCGGCCGAGCAGGCCGTGCTCACCGGCGACACCGTGCTCGGCCGCGGCACCACGGTCGTCGCCCATCCCGACGGGGAGCTGGGCGCCTACCTCGGGTCGCTACGCCGTCTCCGCAACCTTGCGGAGGAGGAGAATCTCGAGGCCATCTGGCCAGGGCATGGGCCGGTGCTCGACCACGCGCTCCCGGTCCTTGACTACTACCTGAGGCATCGCGCCGAGCGTCTCGAGCAGGTGCGGGCGGCCGTGGCGGCCGGCGCACGGGAACCGATCGATGTCGTACGCCGGGTGTACGCCGACGTCGACGAGCAGCTGTGGCCGGCGGCTGAGCTCAGCGTGCGGGCGCAACTGGAGTACCTGAAGCGGGAGGCTTCGAGCGAGCTCAGCGGGCGCGGCGTTTGAGCCGGTCGACGTCCATCAAGACCACCGAGCGGGCCTCCAGCCGTAGCCAACCGCGCGACGCGAAGTCGGCCAGCGCCTTGTTGACCGTCTCGCGGGAAGCGCCCACCAGTTGCGCGAGCTCCTCTTGGGTCAGGTCGTGGTACACGTGCACGCCGTCGTCGGCCACCCTCCCGAACCGCGACGACAGGTCGAGCAACGCCTTCGCGACCCGCCCCGGTACGTCGGAGAACACCAGGTCGGCTACTACGTCGTTGGCTCGGCGCAACCGCCCTGCCAGCTGGTTGAGCAGTCCGCGGGCCACCTCCGGTCGCCCGGTGAGCCAGCCGCCGAGCTCCTCGTGGCTCAAGCTCTTCATCGTGCTGTCGGTCACCGCTGTGGCGGTCGCCGAGCGCGGCCCGGGGTCGAACAGCGACAGCTCCCCGAACAGCTGACCGGGCCCGAGGATCGCCAGCAGGTTCTCCCGGCCGTCCGCCGAGGTGCGGCCGAGCTTCATCTTCCCGTCCGTCACGACGTACAGCCGGTCTCCCGCATCGCCCTGGCGGAAGAGCACCTCGCCGCGCCGGAGGCGGTGCTCGATCATCGCAGCGCTCAACGCCTCAGCCGCCTCGTCGTCAAGACCGGTAAAAAGCGGCGCCTGTCGGAGCACCTCGGCGTTCACGCGATCTCCTTCTCGTCTCGCAACGGGTGCGGCGAACCACCTGGCTGCGCCCCTCAGTCTGACGCATGGTCGTGCCCAACGCACGCCGCGACGCGTGCCGCCTGGCGTAGATCCGAGGCTCAGTACGCCCTCTTGGCCGTGAGCAGCGGGGGTCTGCTCGGCTCGCGGACTAGGCAGCCCCACGCCGTACGCTGGGGGGCATGTCCGCCGTCGTCGAATCTGCCGGCGCGCGCAGTCGTACGGCGCTGGTGCGCCGGGCCCGTCGGATCAACCGGGTGCTGGGGCAGACCTACCCCGACGCCCGCTGTGAGCTGGACTTCACGACCCCCTGGGAGCTGCTGATCGCGACCGTGTTGTCGGCCCAGACCACCGACAAGCGGGTCAACGCGGTGACGCCGGCGCTGTTCGCGCGTTATCCCGGCCCAGCCGAGCTCGCCGCCGCCAACCGCGAGGACGTCGAGCAGATCATCGCCCCTACCGGCTTCTTCCGCGCCAAGACCGAGGCGATCCGCAAGCTCGCAGCCGCGGTGCTCGACCGGTACGGCGGGCAGGTCCCGAGTCGTCTCGACGACCTCGTCACGCTGCCGGGGGTCGGCCGCAAGACCGCCAACGTGGTGCTCGGCGACGCGTTCGGCGTGCCTGGCATCACCGTCGACACCCACGTCGGCCGGCTCGCCCGCCGGTTCGGTTGGACAGCGGAGCTAGACCCGGTCAAGGTCGAGCATGAGATCGGTTCACTGTTCCCGCGGCGCGATTGGCCCCTGCTCAACCACCGGCTGATCTGGCACGGCCGGCGCTGCTGCCACGCCCGCAGGCCCGCCTGCGGCGCCTGCCCGCTCGCCCGGCTCTGCCCGTCGTACGGCGAGGGGCCGACGTCTCCGGCCGAGGCCGCGAAGCTGCTGCGCACCGAGGGTCGGGCGTGACCCGAACCGCGCTGGCCGGCGCCGTGCTGTCGGCCACCGTCCTGCTCACGGCCGCCTGCGCCGGCGGGTCCGAGTCGGCCCCGCAGCCGTACCGGTTCGACTCCGCTGACGCCGCGGTGCAGGTCGACACCGCCCAACTGAGGGACATGAAGGCCGAGGCAGGGATAGCCGACTGTCCCGCCAGCGACGCCGACGCCTCGGCCGTGCAGGACGGCCTGCCGGACGTGACGCTGCCCTGCCTCGGCGGGGGTCGCGACGTCAACCTCGCCGGGTTGCGGGGGGTCCCGTTGGTGCTGAACTTCTGGTCGCAGACGTGCGGCCCCTGCCGGACTGAGTCGCCGATCCTGCAACGGGTCCACGAGGCGGCGGGTGACCGGGTCAGGATGGTGGGCGTCGACTGGCAGGACCCGCGGCCCAGCTACGCGATCGGGTTCGCCGCCGAGCTCGGTCTGACCTACCCCCAGGTCGCCGACCCCGAGGGGGCCACCCGCGCGCCGCTGCGCATCACCGCCCTGCCCATCACCGTGCTCGTCGACGCCCGCGGGCAGATCGTGCACACCGAGACCGGCCCGGTCGAGTCGGTGCAGGACCTGACCACCCTGATCTCCGACCACCTGGGTGTCACTATCTCGCCGCAGGCGAAGTGATCGACGTGTCCGCGGATGCGCATAACGACCGAGCGCTGCCCGCCTGGCTGCGTCCGGTTGCCCTGGTCTGCGAATCCGTCGAGGCGGCCCAACTCAGCCGGTTCGTCGCACCCGCCGACAGCACACCCCGGCCGGCTTCGGTTCTGGTGTTGTTCGGTGAGGGCGCTGACGGCCCGCACGTGCTGCTGCTCGAGCGGGCCCGCGACATGCGCTCGCACGCCGGCCAGGTGGCGTTTCCGGGCGGCGCCCAAGACCCTGACGATGCCGATGAGGTGGCCGCCGCACTACGCGAGGCGCACGAGGAGACCGGTCTCGACCCGGCCGGCGTGGCGGTGATCGGCGTGCTTCCCTCGCTGTGGGTGCCCCCGAGCAACTTCGCGGTCACCCCGGTGGTCGGGTGGTGGCGCACGCCGAGCGACGTACACGCCGTTGACCCTGCCGAGACGGCCTCGGTGCACACCGTTCGTCTCGACGAGTTGCTCGACCCCACTAACCGGGTGACGGTGCGACACCCGTCGGGCTTCCGTGGCCCTGCCTTCTTGGTACGCGACCTTGTCGTCTGGGGCTTCACCGCTGGGCTGTTGTCTCGGCTGTTCGCCCTCGTCGGTTGGGAGATCGCCTGGGACGACTCGCGGGTGGTCGACCTGCCCGGTGACAGGCCCAGCGCCCTGTCCAGCGACCCGGTCGCCCGCTCGCTTGGTGACCGGCACCGCCACCCGGTCAACCGATGAACCTCCTCGACGGCGTGCTGCTCGTCTGCGCTGTCGTCTACGCGCTCAGCGGTTACCAGCAGGGCTTCGTCGTCGGGTCGGCGTCGACGGCCGGCCTGCTGATCGGCGGCTTCGTCGGGGTGCAGGCGACCCCGGCGCTTCTCGACAACTTTGACCAGGGCATCAGCCTGTCGTTCGCTGCGCTGGTGATCGTGCTGGTCGCTGCGTTCGTCGGGCAAGGTCTCGGTGCCTTCGTCGGCGGCCGCCTGCGCAGCGGGCTCACCTGGCGGCCCGCCCGGGTGGTCGACGCGTTGAGCGGCTCGGCGCTGAGTGTGAGCGCGATGCTGCTGATCGCTTGGGTGCTGGGGGTGGCGGTCAGTGGGATGCAGGTACGGCAGCTCAACCAAGAGGTCCGTACGTCGGTCGTGCTGCGCACCGTCGACAGTGCGCTGCCGGGAAACTCCGAGGGGGTGCTGTCGGCGTTCACCTCGCTGGTCGACTCCTCACGCTTCCCGCGCTACCTCGAGCCGTTCGCGCCGGAGCGCATCAAGGAGGTGCCGCCGCCGTCTCGGGGGATCGCAGCCCGGCCGGCGGTGGCTGCCGGGCAGGACAGCGTGGTGAAGGTGCTCGGCGTCGCGGCGGAGTGCGGTCGCAACGTCGTGGGCAGCGGTTTTGTGTATGAGACCGGCCGCGTGATGACTAACGCTCACGTCGTCGCGGGCGTCGACGATCCCGTCGTTCGGCTTGCCGACGTCGACTACCAGGCCCGCGTGGTCTACTACGACCCCGATGTCGACGTGGCCGTCCTCGCCGTCCCCGATCTGCGCGCGCCCGAGCTGCAGTTCGGCGCCCCGGCTGAGTCGCGCGACCCTGCAGCGGTGCTGGGGTTCCCCGAGAACGGACCGTACGACGTACAACCGGCTCGAGTCCGCGACACCCCAACGCTGCGCAGCTCCAACATCTACGGCGACGACACCGTCTACCGGGACACCTACTCGATCTACGCACTGGTGCGCCAGGGCAACTCCGGCGGACCGTTGGTCGACCGTCGGGGCGAGGTGATCGGGGTGATCTTCGCTGCCTCGGTGACCGATGCTCGCACCGGCTACGCGCTCACCGTCGAGGAAGTCTCGGCAGCCGCGTCCGGTGGGGCCTCGTCAACCGTCTCCGTCGACACGGGGGGCTGCACGCCGTGACAGCCAACTAAGCAGAGCCTGGTTGAACTCCTCAGGCACCTCCTCGTGCGGGAAGTGCCCGGCTGCCGCCAGCTCGCGGTGCTCCGCCGACCCGGACACTCGGCGTGCTGATCTGTCGACGAGCGACCGCGGAACTGCCTTGTCGTGTGCCCCGGTCAGCTGCAGCACCGGTACGTCGATCGGCCGGCGCAGCCTCGCCGCGAACTCCCGCCCGTCGGACCGGAAGCGGGACCGAACCAGCCACCGGTGGTACTCCAGCGCACAGTGCGGGGACGGCCACGTCGCCAGCGCCTGCCGGTAGCGCTCGACCACGTCGGGCGGAGGGAAGCCCGAGGCGGGGGCCGCCCAGGCCGCCAGGTGCCGGGCGATGTAGTCCCCGCGCATGATGCGTCGCTCGGGCAGCCAGGGCACCTGCATGGCGGCGATATGGCCCAGCGCTGCCGGCGCCGGCAGGCGATACGACCAGCGCAGTAGCTCCAGCGGATGCGGCGCGGCCACGGCGCACAGCGCCCGGAGACAGTCGGGGCGTACGGCGGCGGCCGCCCAGGCGACGTACCCGCCCCAGCCGTGTCCGACCAGGACGGCGTCTTTGCAGCCCAGGGTGCGGACCACCCCGGCGACGTCACCGGCAAGGGTGAGCGCGTCGTAACCGCGCGGGGTCTTGTCGCTGTCGCCGTACCCACGCAGGTCCATGGCGACCGCCCGATAGCCCGCGGCCGCCAGGCAGGGCAGCTGCGAGCGCCACGCCCACCAGAACTCGGGGAAACCGTGCAGCAGCAGGACGAGTGGCCCAGCACCCATGTCGACGACGTGGAACCGCGCGCCGTTGGCCGCCACGTGGCGATGCTGCCAAGGCCCGTCGACCGGAGGTGGCATGAGTGGGATGGCGCAGCACGGGAGGCGTTACCCGCGCTTGAGCACCTGCTTGTTGCTCTTCACCGCAGCGATCGTCTTCTCAGGAGCGCGCACCCGCTTCAGCTTCTTCACTCCGACGAGCGCGAGCACCCCGGCGACGATGGCGTAGAGCAGGAAGACGATGAGGAAACCGAGGAACAGCCCGACGACAGGCAGCTTGGCGAGCAGGAACGCCAGCGCCACCGACAGCATGATGAGAGCCAGTGCCCCGAGGAAGGCAGCGACCGCCAGGAGCGCAGCGCCCAGGCCGCCGACCTTGATGCTGACGCGAACCTCGGACTTCGCCAGCTCGATCTCGCTGCGGATGAGGTCGGAGAGATCGCTGGTGGCGTCGACGATCAACCGGCCGATGGTCGGCTCGTCGTCAATCTGTGGGCCGGTGACCCGGTGCGCCATGGGGAGTCCTCTCATCGTGCGGCCTCGTGGCCGGCGGTCCCGTGCAGTCAAACCTTATGGCCTCAGCCGGTGCCCGACGAGACACCTGCGCGGCGCGGTCAGCGATTTCCGCGGGCGGTCAGGACGAGTAAGGGAAGCCTATGGGTTCTGCTCTGGCGCCGCAGGGAGAGAGACCTCTTCGACCAGATACTGCTGGCCATCTGCGTCTGTCTCCATGCGCGTGCTGCGGTGGACCCCGGGTGGATCCTCCGTCACCATCGGCTCTGTGTGTGATGCTGCCCTAATCTCGGACAAGGACATGGTTACTTCACGCCCGTTCGAATCCAACCGCACGTTGCCCTGCCTGTCGAGGACAGGGATTGGATCATCATCCCTCCAAGCTGGTGGAGGCGGCGGTTGCGTTGGATCCCCGATTGGCTGTTCCATTTCCTTCCTCGAGCAGTGCGGGCGGCCAGTCCAGACTCTTACGGTCCTTGAATCCTCCTCGCGTCCATACGCTGCGTTACCTCGTGTGCCGTACCAGCCTTGTCAGCCATCCTCTTCGGTGGCGCTGGTGCCTGCCAGCTTGGCCTCGATCTGGTCCATCACCGACGAGTCCGCCAGCGTGGTGACGTCGCCGGTCTGCCGATGCTCGGCCACGTCGCGCAGCAGGCGGCGCATGATCTTGCCCGAGCGGGTCTTCGGCAGCTCGGGCACCACCATGATCGACCGGGGCTTCGCGATCGCGCCGATCTCCTTGCCGACGTGGCTGCGCAGCTCGGCCACGACGCCGGGGCCGCCGTCGCCGGCGCTCTCCCGCAAGATGACGAACGCGACGACAGCCTGTCCGGTGGTCTCGTCGGCCGCCCCGACCACGGCCGCCTCGGCGACCTTCGGATGCGAGACCAGGGCGGACTCGATCTCGGTGGTCGACAACCGGTGGCCGGACACGTTCATCACGTCGTCGACGCGGCCGAGCAGCCAGACGTCGCCGTCCTCGTCGAGCTTTGCCCCGTCGCCCGCGAAGTAGCGGCCGGGGAAGCGCGACCAGTACGTCTCCTGGTAGCGCTCGCCGTCGCCCCACAGCGTGCGCAGCATGGCCGGCCACGGTTCGGTGAGCACCAGGTAGCCACCGGCCCCGTGCCGCACCGGCTCACCGGCGTCGTTGACCACCGCCGCCGAGACACCAGGGATGGCCTTCATCGCCGAGCCGGGCTTGGCCGACGTAACACCTGGCAGCGGGCTGATCATGATCATCCCGGTCTCGGTCTGCCACCAGGTGTCGACGACCGGACACCGGTCGCCGCCGATCTCCTTGCGGTACCACATGTAGGCCTCGGGGTTGATCGGCTCGCCCACCGACCCGAGCAGCCGCAGCGACGACAGGTCGTACTCCGCGGGGATCTCCGCGCCCCACTTCATGAAGGTCCGGATCGCCGTCGGAGCCGTGTAGAGGATCGTCGCTCGGTAGTCCTGGGCGATCTGCCACCACCGCCCCTTCTTGGGGTGGTCGGGCGTGCCCTCGTACATCAGCGACGTGGTGCCGTTCGCCAGCGGCCCGTAGACGATGTAGGAGTGCCCGGTCACCCAGCCGATGTCGGCGGAGCACCAGTAGACGTCGGTCTCGGGCTTGAGGTCGAAGATCGCCCAGTGCGTGTAGGCGACGCCGGTCAGGTAGCCCCCGGTCGTGTGCAGGATCCCCTTCGGCTTGCCCGTCGTGCCGGAGGTGTACATAACGTACAACGGGTGCTCGGCGTCGAACGCCTCGGCGGTGTGCTCGGTGGAGGCGTTGTCGACCACGTCGTGCCACCAGACGTCGCGGCCGTCGGTCCAGTCGACGTCCTGGCCGGTACGGCGTACGACGAGCACCGAACGAACGTCGGGGCAGACCTGCAGCGCCTCGTCGACGGCCGGCTTCAGCGCCGACGCGGCGCCGCGCCGATAACCACCGTCGGCGGTGATGACGACCCGGGCGTCGCAGTCGCGGATGCGCCCCGACAGCGCGTCGGCGGAGAACCCGCCGAACACCACGGTGTGCGGTGCCCCGAGCCGGGCGCACGCGAGCATCGCGATGACCGTCTCGGGGATCATCGGCATGTAGATCGCCACCCGGTCCCCGGTCCGGACACCCAGCTCGACGAGCGCGTTCGCCGCCTTGCACACCTCGTCGCGCAGGTCGGCGTACGTCAGGGTGCGGGTGTCGCCGGGCTCGCCGACCCAGTGGTACGCCACCTTGTCACCCCGACCCTGCTCGACGTGGCGGTCGACGCAGTTGTACGCCGCGTTGAGCTTCCCGCCGACGTACCACTTGGCGAAGGGCGGGTTGGTCCAGTCGAGCACCTCGGTGAACGGCTCCGCCCAGGTCAGCCGACCCGCCTGCTCGGCCCAGAAGGCCAGCCGGTCGCGGTCGGCCACGGCGTAGGCATCGGCCGTCACGTTGGCGTGCGCCGCGAGCTCCTCCGGCGGGTCGAAGTGGCGGGTCTCGTGCAGGAGGTTGGAGATTCCCTCAGCACCGTCGGTCGAGGTGGTGGTGCCGGCGTAGTCGTTGTTGGTGGTCACAGGTTCACCTCAACATGTGAGCGGCGCGGTGACAACCGCTGATGGGGTCGCTGGGGGATCGTCGTATTCAAGGGCAGCTGCCTGCGGCAGTCAGTGCGTGATGGCCTTCTCCGATCCGGCGCCGGTGAGCGCCCGGACCTCCAGTTCGTTGAAGCGATCCTCAGACGCAGTCTCCTTCGAGGTGATCGTGCCCAGGTAGCCCAGCAGGAAACCGATCGGGATCGAGACCAGGCCAGGGTTCTCCAGGGGGAACCAGTGGAAGTCGGTGCCGAGCCCAAACAGGGACAGGCTCCCGCCCGTGTCCGGGTCGACCTTGCCGGACACGACAGGGGAGAAGATCACCAGGCCCACCGACGAGATCAGCCCGCCGTAGATGCTCCACACTGCCCCGCGGGTGTTGAAACGCCGCCAGAACAGGTTGTAGAGCAGCGACGGGAGGTTCGCTGACGCCGCGACGGCGAACGCCAGCGCTACCAGGAAGGCGATGTTCAGCTTCTGGGCAGGGATGGCGAGCATGATGGCGATGAAGCCGATGCCGAAAGCGGCGCCGCGGGCGACGTTGACCTCCTGCTTCTCGGTTGCTTGCCCCTTCTTGATGACGCTGGCGTAGATGTCGTGTGCGACTGAGGACGCGGACGCCAGGGTCAGACCGGCTACCACGGCCAGGATCGTGGCGAAGGCGACCGCCGATATGAGCGCCAGCAGCACCGCCCCTCCGAGCGAGCCGGCTCCGCCGCCCACCTCCTCGGCCAGCAGTGGCGACGCCAGGTTGCCGGCGCTGGCGGCGACCTGACTGTCCTCGCTGGTGGTGTCGAG
Organism: Nocardioidaceae bacterium; assembly: GCA_030447865.1. Taxonomy (GTDB): domain Bacteria; phylum Actinomycetota; class Actinomycetes; order Propionibacteriales; family Nocardioidaceae; genus JAUJOE01. Next base: position 495,322 of record JAUJOD010000001.1, on the reverse strand, counting down.
CAGGGCAGCAGCACCGAAGCCGAGTACCAGGGTCATCAGATAGAAGGTGCCGATGAGGGCGATGGCCCACAGCACCGACGTGCGCGCCGTCTTGGCGGTCGGGACGGTGTAGAAGCGGATCAGGATGTGCGGGAGGCCGGCCGTGCCGAGCACCAGCGCCAGGCTGAGGGAGAGGAAGTCGAGCTTGGTGGTTGTGGAGGCGCCGTACCTGAGGCCGGGGTCGAGGAAGTCGGGTTTTCCGGTGTTCTGCACGGCCGCGCCGAGCATCTCGGAGATGTTGAAGTTGAAGTGCAGCAGAACGAGGAACGTGATGAGGACAGTGCCGCCCATCAGCATGACGGCCTTGACGATCTGCACCCACGTGGTGCCCTTCATGCCGCCGACCGTGACGTAGAAGATCATCAGCAGCCCAACGCCGACGATGACCCAGTTTCGCGCGGACTCGTCGGTGACACCGAGCAGCAGGGTGACCAGTGCTCCCGCTCCGACCATCTGGGCGAGCAGGTAGAAGATCGAGACCACCACAGTGGAGGTGGCGGCGGCGGTGCGTACCGGGGTCTGCTTCATCCGGTAGGCGAGCTGGTCGGCCATCGTGTAGCGGCCGGAGTTCCGCAGCAGCTCGGCGACGAGAAGCAGGGCGATCAGCCATGCCACGAGGAAGCCGATCGAGTAGAGGAACCCGTCGTACCCGTACAAGGCGATGGCGCCGGAGATGCCGAGGAACGACGCGGCTGACATGTAGTCGCCGGAGACCGCGAGCCCGTTCTGGGCGCCGCTGAAGCTGCGGCCACCCGCGTAGTAGTCGGTCGCGGTGCGCGTCTGTCGGCTCGCCCAGAACGTGATCCCGACGGTGATCAGCACGACGGCGACGAACAAGGTGGCAGTGAGCGCCTGGTGCGTTTGACCTTGGGCGAGGTAAGTGGACGCGCTCATCGGGCTGCCTCCTCGTACCGCTCGTCCAGCCGGGCCGCGAGCGGGTCGAGCTCACGGTTGGCGTGTCGCGAATAGAGCCAGGCGATGAGGAAGGTCGAGACGAACTGCAACAGGCCGAAGACGAGGGCCACGTTGATGTTGCCGACGATGTCGGTGCCCATGAAGCCGGGCGCCCAGTTGCTGCAGACGACGTACAGCATGTACCAGCAGAAGAAGGCGATGGTCCACGGGATCGCGAAACGGCGGTACCGCGAGCGCAGGTCGCGGAAGTCATCGCTCCCGTGCAGGTCGTCGTAGGTCGCACGGCGGGTTGCGGGCTGCGTCATGACGTCACCTCATCGGTCGCGGGCGAATGGTCGCTACGGTTGATCACTCGGCTCGAAGCACCCGCTTACCTCAGCACGTCTCGCGGCCCATGACAACGGGTAGCCCGGTACATCTCGGCGTGCCTCGACCGCGTCTGACCCGTCAGGAGAGGTCGATCAGCAGGGCGTCGTCGTACCCTTCGTCGTCGGACGCTTTGGCGGCGCTCGCCAGCCCACTGACCCGAGCGCGGTAGCAGTGGGCTCGCCACGGCATCAGCATGCCGTCGTGCCCGCGGCCGTAGCTGTCGTACAGCCTGCCCACCTCGGCGAGTAGTGCGGCGCGGTCATCGGAGCTCATCGTGGCTACCTTCGACGTCGAGGCGACGAACCCGGTCAGGCTGTCCTTGCGGAACCGCTGCCAGTGCCGGAACACCCGGGCGTCGCTCGTGGCGAACAGGTCCGATCCCTCGACCGGGTCTCCGAGAGAGTCAGCGTCTGGGGTGTCGGTGGGCTGGAAGACCCGTTTCACCCACGGCACCTTGAAGTCCCGTGATCGTTACACCGACACTGAAGGCGACAAGGAGGACTGCCGCGACCTTAGTGTTTGGCCACTGCGAACCTCTCACTCGCTGCGTCAACGAGGAGCGGTGGACGCGGTCAGCGCCGGACCCTGACAGGGGACGGTCGGTGAGGATTGGTGCTTCAGTGACCCGCCAGTTGTGCGATTGGGCCACGCACTCGAGCGGCGTGCGTATGACCTCCCCTGACGCGGCCTTAACGGTTGACCTTTGGCGGCCCGCCTAACGGTGCGGTCAGCAAGGCTCGTCAAAGCACTGGCCCCGGTCGCGCCTGCAGGCGCAATAACCGGTGCCCGTGCACCGATTCACACACCGGTACCTTCGATCGCCACCAGGGCAGTAGGGACAACTCGAATCATAACAACACTGCACCCCCACTGCCTGAGCGGGTTGGGCTGACACGAGGACAAGTCCCAATCCGCTGCCCACGGCTATCGCAGCTTTCCTAAGGAAATGTCGTCGACCTTCAACTTGGGCTGAACTCTCGTCATTCATGTGCGTGTTCCTCTCGCGTCTCTGTGACGGTCGTTGGTGATGGTGGCTTTCGGCTGCTGGTCCGTGGACCGCTGAGCTTGCTGAAGAAGTGCTATCACGTCCCTCCGAGTGTTCGGTATAGCCGTCTGAAGGACCGCGCCATCTTCCGTGGTCAACACGGCTTGTGGCTTCGCCCAGATGCCCCACTCCTGGCTGATCCGGTGCGCTCCATCGACAATCAAGGACCATTCGTCTGGTAGTTGAGACCCGAATCTCAGGTCATCGATGATGGCGATTAGTTCGACATCACTCTCGCGAAGGCGCTTTCGGCGCAGGTCGGCGGCCAAGACGGCGCAGGGTTCACAGCCTTCCTCCATAAAGACGACGAGGCGTCTGCCCGCACCCCGGGTTAGGGTCGCCGTAGCTGAGCGATCAAATGACGGCAAGGGCGGGGTAGCAGACCCCACGGGCGGACCGGAGGAATCAGTAAGCAAGTCTTGGCTGGCATGTCCATCAGATGGTGTGGAATGGCTAGATGCATGATCGAGAGCGGTGATAATGCGGGGAGAGATACCTATGACGAATGCCGCAAGGATCACGACCGCGACGGAGAGTGCGATGAATGCAATAATCCACGGGGTGCTCATGCTGTCGTCTTCTCTACAGTGCGGAGGGAAGAATGCAGATTATAAACCGCGGCGGAAAGCCGAAGCACGATCACGCACAGCACGGTACAAAGCGTCACAGCGATCATGCGTTCGGTGCCGATCGAGGAACGATCAGGGTTGACCGCTATGGAGCCGAAGGCAGCCATGATGAGCGCGATGTTGGTGCACACCAGGCGCCAACTGATTGTTGTCTGAGACCCGCGGCAGCCGCAGGCAATGTTGCGACCTCGAAGCAAGTTGATTGCTACACCCGTACTGAAGGCAACAAGAAGGAATACGGAGATAGTAAGCGCCACCTTAGGGGCTATGCCGAGCAAGAGACACAGACCCGTTGCCATCTCGACCTTCGGTATGACGGCGGCCAGCGGCGCGACCCATGTCCGAGGGAGGAGGCGATAGTTGGCCAGGTCGGTGACGAAGTTTCCTCGTTGAAGCTTTGCGAGGCCAGACAGGAGCATCAGACCGCCGAGCATGAGTGTCGCGGCGACGGCCAGGTCGTCCATGCCCACCCCCTAAGTACCCATAGTTCGTAGCACCCTGGCGTCGCATCGTCAATACCAACCGTGACCTTCTTGTTGCTTGTAAGTGCGCGCCGGTGCGGTGAGAATGCCGAGGACGGCTTCGGTGGCGTTGAGGGGGTCACGCGATGATGCGAGTGGTGTGGTCGCAGGTGCTGCGTCGCCGAGGTAGGAGTCTGGCGGTGGTGGCGGCGATCGTGGTCGCCGCGGTGTCGTTTTCCTTGTTGACCTCGACGGTGGCGACGTCGCGGTTGCAGGTGGTGGGGACGGTGGAGGAGAACTACCGCTCGGCTTATGACATTTTGGTTCGTCCGGCGCAGTCACAGACTCCTTTGGAGGCCGCTGAGGGTCTGGTGCAGGAGAATTATCTGTCTGGGATCTTCGGTGGGATCACGCGCAGGCAGTATCGCACCATCGCCGAGTTGCCCGAGGTGGAGGTCGCTGCACCGGTGGCGATGGTGGGTTACACGCTGCCCATCGTCTTTGTGCCGTACACCGTCAACGACGTCATCGACGAGACTGGGAGCCAGCAGGTGTTGCGGATGGACCTCAACTGGTCCAGCGACCGTGGCCTGTCCCGGTATCAGGAGCCGCCGCGCTACTTCTACGTGACCGACCAGCCGATGCGAAGGGTCAACGGCGTAGTGACCCAGGATGACCCGGTGACCGGGCGTCCGCTTCAGGTGTGTGACTCCTTCTATGAACACCTACCCGGCCAGAGATCGGCATTCGACCGGCGGGCGCTCACCAGGCTCGGCTGCCACTCGACTACAACTCCTGATGCATTCCCGCTGGAGGGGTTGCGGCGCGGTGAGATCGGGGTGACGTTCTTCTACCCGTTCCCGGTGCTGATAGCAGCGATCGACCCGCAGGCGGAAGCGGAGCTGGTGGGGCTGGACGGCGCGGTGACCCAGGGCCGATATCTGACGGAGTCCGACCAAGTGCGCACCCGGGCGGCCAATCCGGAAGACCCGAGATCCCTGCGCTACAAGCAGATACCGATGCTGATCTCGCAGGATCTGGTGACTGACGAGAACCTACGTGTCGTGGTATCACGGCTCGACGTAGGGGACCCTGACCGGGTGCCTGGCCGGTTGGCCTCGCCCGGCGCAGTGCGGTGGTTGGCCGACCGGGACTCCACGGTGATTGAGCGCACCCCCATGCCGGGGGAGGAGTTCTATCCGCAGCTAGTGGACGCCTACAGCCGCCAAGACGTCTTTCAGTTCCCGGCGCAGTACTGGAGCGCGGGGCAGGTGGCCTACCACCGGCAACCTGACGGGCACCTGAAACCCGTGCCGCGAGAGAACGACAGGTTCACCTGGACCAGCACGACCCAGGAATTCTACGCCCCCGTCGAGGCAGCTGATGTGGGCTTCCGCAAGCTCGAGGTGCATTCGTCAAGCAACGAAATCTTCGGCGACACGTTTGCGGCGCCGGTGCCACGGGTGGTGGGCCGATTCGACCCAGACCAGATCTTGGGTTTCAGCCGGCTCTCAGAGGTCCCGTTGACGACGTACTACCCGCCGTCAGCGGCACCAGGAGATGCCCGCACCGACGAGCTGCTGAACGGTCGGGCATTGCTACCGAATAACAACCTGGCCGGCTACCTGCAGCAGCCGCCGTTGTTGTTGACCAACCTGCGCTCCATGGGAGCCTTTACCGACAGCCTGGCGTTCACCAACGTGGAGAAGACTGCTCGGGCGCCGATCAGTGTTATCCGGGTCCGGGTGCAGGGGGTGACTGGGCCTGATGACGTCAGTAGGGAACGGGTCCGTCTGGTGGCTGAACAGATCGCTCGACGCACCGGGCTCGACGTCGACATCACCATCGGCACGTCCCCGACCCCCCAGCTGATCGACCTGCCCGCCGGCGACTTCGGCCGCCCCGCATTGACCTTGGAGGAAGGCTGGGTAAAGAAGGGAGTGTCGGTGCAGCTCCTGGACGCCATCGACACCAAGAGCCTCGGGCTCTTCATCCTCGTGCTGGTGGTGTGTGCCCTGTTCTTGCTCAACGCCACCGTCGCCGCCGTCCGCTCCCGCACCGCCGAACTGGGTGTTCTGTCCTGCCTTGGCTGGTCCCGACGCCGCATCTTCTGGCTGCTGGAACTCGAACTGCTCACGATCGGTCTGGTTGCCGGCCTGATCGGCACCGCCGTGGCAGCGGTGCTCATCACCACGCTGGACCTGCACATCGCCTGGGCTCAGCTACTGCTCATCACCCCGGTCGCCGTCCTGCTGTCCGGCCTCGCCGGGGCCGAGCCGATACGCCGCGCAAGTCGGACTGCTCCACTGCAGGCCATCACTCCGGCAGTGCGACCGCCCAGACGACCGATCCGGGTCACCTCCATCACCAGGCTCGCCCTGGTCGCGGTGGCTCGCACCCCGGGTCGCACCCTGCTCGGGGCGCTCAGCTTGCTGATCGGTGTCAGCGCACTCGCCGCTCTGCTGGCCATTCAGCAGGCCTTCAGCGGTGACGTCGTCGGCACCCTGCTCGGTGACGCCATCGCCATCGACGTACGCGGCGTTGACGTACTGGCCGTCGCCCTCACCCTGGCCCTGGGTGCGTTCACCATCGCCGACATCGCCTACCTCAACATCACCGAACGCAGCTCAGAGATCGGCACCCTGCGAGCGACCGGCTGGACCGACAACCATGTGAAACGCCTGTTCGCCACCGAAGCACTCGCCACCGCCGCCCTAGGAGCGGCTCTCGGCGCCGCCCTCGGTGTCACCGCGGCCGGTCTCCTGTTGTCGGTCGACGGAACTGACCTGGCGCGCGCCGCCCTGCTGTCCGCCAGCGGCGGCATCGCCATCGCCGCGCTCGCTCTCACCCTCCCGGTGCTCCGGCTCAGCCGCCTCACCCCCGCTGCCAGCATCACCCAAGAATGACCAGGCACCCAGCGGTGAGCCACTGAGGGGTATCAAAAGGTGGTCTGTAGCTCCCCGTCTCGCAGATGCACAACGCGGTCGCAACGGGCAGCCAACGTCTCGTCGTGAGTGCCGAGCACGATCGTCAGCTGCCGCTGGTCACGAAGTGTCAGCAGCAGGTCGATGATCTCGGTGCCGGTGGCAGAGTCGAGGTTGCCGGTGGGCTCGTCGGCGACGAGCAGCCGAGGGGTGCCCATCATCGCCCGCGCGATCGCGACCCGCTGCCGCTGCCCACCGGACAGTTGTGACGGCAACGCACCCTCACGGCCAGCTAGGCCGACCTCCGCGAGGAGTTCCGCTGCGCGCTGTCCGCGGTCATAGCGGACCTTGTAGGGCAACACCGGCAACAGCACGTTGTCGCGGGCGGTCAAGGCGGGCAGCAGCGCGAAGTGCTGGAATACGAACCCGACCGTGCGCCGATAGCTGACCAACCGCGAGCGCGACAGCGACTGAAGTTCCAGGCCATCGGCGGTGATGGTCCCCGCGTTGGGGGTGTCCATCCCGCCCAGCAGGTGCAGCAACGTGGACTTGCCCGAACCGGACGGACCAGTCAGCGCAGTCACCGATCCCGCAGCCAGGTCGAGATCCACTCCCCGTAACGCCTCGATCGCCACCCCACCCGGCGGCCGGTAGGTACGGCAAAGACCGCGTACGGACAACGCGTACCCGACGTCTATTCCCTGCAGCGCCTGAGCCATCAGACGTCCCCCTCACTCGTCGCGACGGTTCCATTGTCCCTGCATTGGGTTCGGCTGTCACGATGCCACCTTCCCGCGAGCAAGTGCGGTCGTAGTGCCGGATGGCTCGACCGGCGCTGACCCGTCAGGAGAAGTCGATCAGCAGGGCGTCGTCGTACCCTTCGTCGTCGGACGCTTTGGCGGCGCTCGCCAGCCCACTGACCCGAGCGCGGTAGCAGTGGGCTCGCCACGGCATCAGCATGCCGTCGTGCCCGCGGCCGTAGCTGTCGTACAGCCTGCCCACCTCGGCGAGTAGTGCGGCGCGGTCATCGGAGCTCATCGTGGCTACCTTCGACGTCGAGGCGACGAACCCGGTCAGGCTGTCCTTGCGGAACCGCTGCCAGTGCCGGAACACCCGGGCGTCGCTCGTGGCGAACAGGTCCGATCCCTCGACCGGGTCTCCGAGAGAGTCAGCGTCTGGGGTGTCGGTGAGCTGGAAGACCCGTTTCACCCACGGCACCTTGAAGTCCCCGGAGTTCCAGACCAGGGCGAGCACTCCGCCCGGTCGCAACACCCTGGCTATCTCGGGAAGCGCGCGCTCGGGGTCGAACCAGTGGAAAGCCTGGGCGGCCACCACGACGTCGACCGCCGACGACCGCAGCGGGATACCCTCGGCTCTGGCCACGACGGCCCGCGCTTGCGGCGCCGTCTTCTTCAGAGCCGTGAGCATGTCGGCGGAGTGGTCGGTGGCGATGACCTGGTGGCCGAGGGCGCAGAGGCTCTTGGTGAGCGCGCCGGTGCCGGCGCCGAGCTCCAGGACGGTCCCGGGGCTCGTCCCGACCAGCCACTGCACCGCCTCGTCCGGATACCCCGGGCGGTACTTGGCGTATGCCTCGGCGACGCCGCCGAAGCTCGTGGCACGGTCGCGCATCTCCCAGGTCTCCATACCAGGCGAGAGTAGTCCAGCGACCGGCTGCCGGGCGCAGCTCACTTCTGCCGTCGCCGGAACCTAGGGTGTGCTGGTGCCGGACCTGGACGACTTCGCTGTGTGCGCCGCGCTGGAGGGCGTGCCCAGCGCCCTGGCGGCGACCCGCGACGGGATCGACGCGCTGCTGCGCGACCGTGGCCTGCGGCGTACGACGCCCGACCTGACCGCCGAGTCGCTGCTGCGCGGAGCCGTCGCGTCCGCCACCCTCGAGGGCAGCGGCGCCACCGAGCCGGAGGTGCGCGCCGGTACGGGGGATCCGGTGGCCGTCGCGGCGGCGCGGCTGTACGGCGAGCTGCTGTCGCTCGTCCCGGTCATCGGCCGGTCGCCGCTGCAGGCACTGGCCCGCCTGCACACCCTCGCGGCCCCCCCGCGGGCCGCGCGTGAAGAGGTGGGGCGGCCGCGCGACGACCCGCGCGTCACCGCCCGGCTGCGGGCGCTGTCCCGCCAGCTCGTGGCACCGACGCGGGCCCCTGCGCTCGCCGTCGCGACCCTTGCCCACGCGGAGGTTGCCGCGCTGGAACCGTTCGGGTCAGCCAACGGCCTGGTCGCCAGGGCCGTGGAACGCCTGCTGCTGGTTGCCCGCGGCGTCGATCCCACCGCGCTGACCGTCCCGGAGGGCGGCCACCTGTCGATGAACGAGGCCTACCGGGAGGCGCTCGCGGCGTACGCGGACGGAACCCTCGAGGGCAGGCGACGCTGGCTGCTCTACGCCGCCTCCGCGTTGGCAGCCGGCGCGGCGCTCAGCCCGTTGCTGGGGCGCTGATGGTGACCGCCCCGGTCAGGCACGCCTCAGGCGCGGCGGGATTTGCGCGAAGCGACGACCACGGCCCCCGCAGCGGCAGCTCCGGCGCCCAAGGCGACGGCAGCCACGGTGCGCCGCCGGGACTCAAACGGCACCCGCTTGCGCAGCTGGACGGGCTTGGTGAAGTCGAGGATCGGCCAGCCGCGGGCGGTGGCAATCTTGCGCAGCGCCTTGTCGGGGTTGACCGCATGCGGGTGGCCGACGGCCTCGAGCATCGGCAGGTCGGTGATCGAGTCGCTGTAGGCGGCCGAGGCCGGCAGGTCGTAGCCCTCCTGCTCGGCCAGCTCCGTGAGCGCGAGCGCCTTGTTCTCGGCGTAGGCGTAGAACTCGATGTCGCCGGTGTAGCGGCCGTCGTGCTGCACCATCACCGTGGCGATCACCCGGTCGACGCCGAGCATCTCACCGATCGGCGTCACCACCTCCGCGCCTGACGACGAGACGATGACGACGTCGTGGCCGGACGCGTGGTGGTCCTCGATGAGGCTCACCGCCTCGTCGTACACCAGTGGGTCGACGATGTGGTGCAGGGTCTCGGCGACGATGTCGCGCACGGTCTGCACGTGCCAGCCGGCGGCCTGGTCGGACAGGTACCGGCGCATCCGCTCCATCTGGTCGTGGTCGGCGCCGCCGGCGAGGAAGACGAACTGCGCGTACCCGCTGCGAAGCACCGAGCGGCGGCTGATCAGGCCGCCCTGGTAGAAGGACCGGCTGAACGCCAGCGTGCTGGACTTGGCGATGACGGTCTTGTCAAGGTCAAAGAACGCGGCCGGTCGCCGAGGAGTCGGCGGCAAGGAAGGTCACCTCCGGTGAGTTCGCCGATTTCGAGGATACGCGTGTCGCCGGGATGGTTGCGGTACTGCGGGGCCTCGGGGGTAGAGTTGTTCCCAGAACTCCAGCGGCACTCCCCCCTCGTCGCTGGACTACGGGCCACATCCCCTCCCCCCCGGGATGTGCGGCCCCAGGCGGCCTCCGGTACCCCCACCGGAGGCCGCCACCTCGTTCTCCACACGTCGCCGGCTGGCAGTGCGCCGTCCACAGTTTGCGCCGGCGGCTACGAAGACACCCGTCGTGCGCCGATGCTCGACCGCGTGGAACGAGCCGTCGCCCTCACCGGTCCTCCGCTCGTCGTGACAAGCGACCCGCTCCTGACCGAGCAGCTGCAGCGGCTCTGCGCGGCCACCGCAACGACACCTGACGTGGTGACCGAGGCGGGCAACGCCCGAGGCGGCTGGCGACAAGCAGCCTGCGTCCTGGTCGGGGACGACCTCGCCGGCGAGGTGGCGGCACTCGCTCTGCCGCGGCGGGGTGACGTGGTCCTGGTCACGCCGGGGCCGGAAACGGCCGCTACCTGGCAGCGCGGCGTCGCCCTGCGAGCTGATCACGTGGCGGTGCTTCCCGAGGCTGAGCGGTGGTTGATCGACCGGCTCAGCGACTGCCTCGACGCTGGGGTGGCCACCTGCCTGACCCTGGGTGTCATTGGGGCGAGGGGCGGAGCCGGGGCTTCCACGTTGGCGGTTGCCGTCGCGGTGGCAGCCTCCCGGCAGAACGTCCAAACCCTCCTGGTCGACGCTGACCCGCTAGCCGGGGGTGTGGAACTGGTCCTCGGCTGCGAGGACGCCGACGGCCTGCGTTGGCCGCAGGTGGCTTCCACCCAGGGCCGGGTGGGCTCGGCGGCACTGCGCTCAGCGCTACCGAGAGCGGGGAGTGTGGCAGTGCTGTCCTGGGATCGCAGCGGGGCTTTGGGCGTCGACGCCGCGACCATGCGGTCCATCCTCGCGGCAGGGCGTCGCGGTTCAGATCTGCTCGTTATCGACCTGCCGCGCGGTCTCGACGACGCCGCAAGCGCAGCAGTGACGACCTGCGACGTGCTTGTCGTGGTCGTCACGGGTGACGTCCGAGCCGCGGCGAGCGCGCACCGGCTGGTGGCGCTGCTGCGCACCCAGTGCCCCGACATCCGGTTGGTCGTCCGCTCCCGAGCCGCGGCGGACCTCGGCGCCGAGACACTCAGCGAGACCCTGCAGGTGCCGCTGCTTGCGTCGATCCGCACGGAGCGGTCAGTCGAGCGCTCGATCGACGCGGGCCTCGGCCCGCCGAGCCGGGGCCGGCTGCACCGGCAATGCGAGTCGATCCTTGCGCAGCTCGGCGTCACCGGCGCCTCCCGATGAGCGTGGACGCCAACCTGCTTGACCGCATCCGGGGTCGGCTTGCCGAGCTCGGCGGCGCGGCTACTCCCGCCATGGTCGCAGACGCCTTGCGGTCGGAGGGCCGGCTGGTCGGCGACTCTGCCGTGCTCGAGGTCCTCGACGCATTGCGCCGCGACACCATCGGCGCCGGGCCGCTCGATGAGCTGTTGCACCGCGACGGCGTCACTGACGTGCTGGTCAACGGCCCAGGCGAGGTCTACGTTGACGCGGGTCGCGGTCTCGAGCTGACCGCCGTACGGTTCCCTGACGACGCAGCCGTACGCCGGCTGGCGCAACGGCTCGCGTCCACCGCCGGCCGTCGGCTCGACGACGCGTCGCCGTGCGTCGACGTGCGGCTGGCTGGCGGCACCCGGTTCCACGCGGTGCTCGCTCCCGTCGCCCGTCCGGGCACCTGCTTGTCGCTGCGGGTTCCCGCAAGGACCGTCATGACGGTTGAGGACCTCGTATCTGCGGGGTCGATGACGCCGGCCGCAGCTGAGCTGCTGCTTGCCATGGTGGCGGCGAGGATCGCTTTCGCGGTGTCCGGCGGAACGGGTTCAGGCAAGACGACCTTGTTGGCAGCGCTGCTGTCGCACGTCGCGCCGCGTGAACGCATCGTCATCGTCGAGGACGCGAGTGAGCTGCGCCCAGCCCACCCGCATGTGGTGTCGCTGGAGGCGAGACAGCCCAACATCGAAGGGGCGGGCGAGATCCCTTTGCGGCAGCTTGTGCGCGAGGCGTTGCGGATGCGTCCTGACCGGTTGGTCGTCGGGGAGGTCCGCGGCGCCGAGGTGGTCGACCTGCTGGCCGCGCTCAACACCGGCCACGAGGGCGGCTGTGGCACTGTGCACGCGAACGCTGCTGCTGATGTGCCTGCGCGCTTCGAGGCGCTCGGGGGAGCCGCCGGCCTCGGCAGGGAGGCGGTACACGCCCAGCTTTCAGCGGCGCTGCATGCGATTGTGCACCTTCGCCGGAGTTCTGCCGGGGTACGTCGGTTGGTCGAGGTAGCAGTCCTGGAGAGGCAGCGAGACGGCCTGGTGTTCGCCGAGACGGCGGTCAGCTTCGCACCTGACCAGGCCGCGCGAGCCGGACCGGGTGCGGCCAGGCTGGAGTCGCTGCTCGAATCGAGGTCGCGGTGAGCGCGGGTGTGCAGGCTGCGCTCCTGGCCGCAGCGCTTACCTTCGTCTCCGCCTGGCTGTTGGTCCCTGGGAGCAGTGGCTCGCTGGCGAGGCTTGGCGCCACCGCGGAGCTCGACGCCAGGATGCCGTGGAAGCGGGCGCCGTTGGCATCCGCGGCAGCGCTCGCAGCGTGGCAGCTGCTGCGCTCGGAAGGGCTGGCCGTGGTTGTGCTCGGGCTCGGCG
>JAUJOD010000001.1:0-482808 GCA_030447865.1 Nocardioidaceae bacterium | reverse complement strand
GCGTGGCAGCTGCTGCGCTCGGAAGGGCTGGCCGTGGTTGTGCTCGGGCTCGGCGGCGCTGCGGTCGCCGCCGTCACTCAGCGGCTGCTCGCGGCCTGGCATCGCCGCCAGACTCGGAGCCGCCGGCAGGCCGCCTGCGTCGAATTCTGCGATGCCCTCGCCGCGGAGCTCGACGGTGGCTTACCGGCAGTCACCGCGCTGGAGCGGGCGGGCGCACCCTGGCCCGAGCTGGCAGGTGTGGTGTCCGCCGCTCGCCTTGGCGACGACGTCAGCGCTGCGCTTCGTCGTAGCGCTCAACTCCCCGGCGCAGAAGGCCTGCGTGCCGTTGCGGCCGCATGGGATGTCGCTTCGCGGTCCGGTGCCGCACTCTCGCTGGTTCTTACTCGGGTCGCAGCCGGCCTGCGTAACGACCAGGAGGCTCGAGCCGAGGTCGTGGCCGCGTTGGGCCCGCCGCGCGCCACCGCCAAGATGCTCGCCGTGCTGCCGCTGTTTGGAATCGGCCTCGGGTTCTCCATGGGAGCCGACCCGCTGCGGTTCCTCCTGCACACCGGTGCTGGCGCCGGGTGCCTTTCCGCTGGCGCGGCACTGGCGCTCCTCGGCGTGTGGTGGGTGGAGCGGCTGGCGACGGCTGCCGAGATCTAGCGCATGGTCACGATTGCTGCTCTGCTGACGTTCGGGAGCGTGTGGGTGGGGCTGAGCCGACCTGGCCCGCGCAGCTTGGCAAGAGTCGCCGCGCGGGACGCCAGCCGGCCAGTTGGCCGACGTCTGGGTGTCGCTGTGATCGACGACGCACGCCTGCGTGGCCTGGCCTGCGGTGGGTCGGCAGCTGTGGCTGGATGGGCGCTGGGCGGTGCCGTCCTCGCCGTTGCCGGTCTGCTGGTCGGGGTGGCCGTCGCGCGATGGGTTGGCCGGTTGGAATCGCCGGGTACTGCCCATGAGCGGGAGGCGCTGGCGCGCGACCTGCCGTTGGCGGTGGACCTGCTCGCCGCTTGTGTAGCGGTGGGGCAGCCGGTTGATCGAGCCCTCGCTGTGGTGGCGCAAGCCGTCGGCGGACCGCTGGCGCAGCGCTTCGAGGCGTTACTCGCCCGACTGAGCCTTGGCGCTGACCCCCTCACCGAGTGGGGCGCTTTGGGCGGCGATGCGCAGCTAGGTGCATTGGCACGCACGATGATGCGCTGCCTTCAGTCCGGAGCGCCGTTGGCGAGCGGCTTGTCCCGGCTCGCCGAGGACAGCCGGCGCGAGCGTCGCACCTCCAACCTTGCCCGCGCTCGCAGCGTCGGCGTCAAGGCAGCTGGTCCGCTGGCTGCCTGCTTCCTGCCTGCGTTCATGCTGATCGGCGTTGTACCGACGGTCGCCGGAGCGTTCTCGTCGCTGGTGCTGTAGCGGAATCCCCAGGTCAGCACAGCGGCAGAAGTTCTCAACAGACCGCCCCACGCGGCTGGCTGCCGGTGGCTCCCGACCCCACGCTGAAGGCACCAGAACCAGTAACGCCCCGGCCAGCAGAGGCTGGGGCGACCCGAAAGGACAACTCCTATGACACACAAGATCACCGCTCAGCTGTCGACAGCACTCGACTCGCGCACCGACGACGGCATGAGCACCGCTGAGTACGCGGTTGGCACCGTGTCGGCGTGCGGCTTCGCTGGGGTCCTCTACAAGATCCTCACCTCCGAGTGGGCTGAGGGTCTGCTGCAGTCGGTCCTCGACAAGGTCATCGGCCTGCTGCCGTTCTGACCAGTTGGGTGGGGCGGGCCGCGGCCCGCCCCACCGTCCGTCCTCTTGAAAGGGCAACCGAGATGTCCGACAAACGCAACGAGGCCGGTATGAACACGGCCGAGTACGCCGTAGGGACGGTGGCTGCCTGCGAATTCGCCTGCCTGCTGTACCTGCTGCACGACTTCTACGACGATCTGCTCCGAACCGTGTTCGGCGCTGCCCTGCAGCAGGTAAAGTTCCGCTGGCTGCGGCTGTGGTGAACAGTCGAGCTGGCTGCGGTCGGGCGGCAGGTGAAGGTGGCACCGTCACGGCGGAGGCGGCCGTCGTACTGCCGATCGTGGCAGCGTTCGCGTTGACCCTGGTCTGGATGCTCACGGTTGGGATCGCGAAGGTAGAGACAGTCGATGCCGCTCGAGATGCCGCCCGCGCAATCGCTCGAGGAGACGACCCGGACCAAGCCCTGGCGATTGCCGCTCGCACCGCCCCTCCGAACGCCGACATAGACATCGGCGAACCAGCCGGCGGGGTGGTGACGGTGACCGTCTCTGTGCAGGCCGAACCGCCAGGTTGGTTGCTGGTGCCCCTCCCTGCCGTCACCGTCGGGTCCCAGGCGACCACGCTGGTGGAAGGCGACGCCGGTGACTCGCCGTAGGTCAGACAGCGGCGTCGCCACGGTCTGGGGGCTCGGCTGGCTCGTCGTCTGCCTGAGCATCGGCTGGATCTGCCTGCTGGCCTCGGCGGTCGTTGCCAGTCAGCATCACCTCGACGCAGCTGCCGACCTTGCTTCGCTTGGCGGAGCCGCTCGCCTGCAGGCCGGCGGTGACGGCTGTGCGGCCGCCCTGCACGCTGCGGACAGCAACGGAGTGCGCATGACCGGATGCCGTCGTGACGGCGATGACATCGTCGTCACGGTCGAGGACACGGTGGCCTTGCCGTTCGGCCTCGACGGCCGCCTCCTATCGACTGCCCGGGCGGGGCCGTCATAGCCCACCAAGGGCAAGCTCTATGGGTCGAACGCCATTCCAAACGTTCCTGGCCACCTCCTTCCACCGAAGCGCCTAGCCCTCGTGGAGTCCGCCCGCCTCGGCACTTCCTCCTCTCGAGGGGCATGACATGGCTTTGGTGACTCCCATCCGTCCCAACCGTGCTGCCGTTTGCGGACGTGGGCACTGACTGAACTCCGGTTAGCGACAGTCGCGATCGGCGATGTCGCCTTCTGCCTCGATGCGCTCCGAGCGGACCTCGTCGGTGACGGTCTCCTCGGTGGTGACCGCTTCCTTGCCGAGGCGAACCCGCTCAACCGGCTGAACGGTCTTCTCCACCACGGGACGCTCCTCGGTCAACGTGACCTCGTGCGTGTCCTCTGAGATCGCCGGCCCCTCGGTTGCGTCGCCCATGTTGGCCTCGGTGATGGGCTCGCGCTCGATCACCGCCCGCTCCTTGGTGACGGGCACGGTCTCGGTGACGTTCTCGCTCACGACGTACTTGCGCAGCCGCGCACGACCGGCAGCCTCCGCCGTCTTGCCGACCCGAAGCTGCTCCTCCGAACGCGTCATCGCGTCGTCGGTCGTGCTGCTCGTGGTGTCGTAGGTGGCGGTCGTTTCGGCGTACCCGGACGAGTAGCTCATGCCGTAGTACTCGTACAAGGACTGCTCTTCCTCGGGGGTGATGTGGCCGTCCTCACTGACGTTCGGCGCGCCCTTGACCTTGTCCTTGTCGTAGGGGACCGTGAGGCGGTCACCGGAGAACGAAGCCTCCGTCAGCGGGACGAAACTCTCGCTCGTGCCGAAGAGACCCGTGTTCACGGTTACCCAGGCCGGCTGACCGGTCTGGTCGTCGAGGTAGATCTGGCCCGCCCTTCCGATCTTGTCGCCATCGGAGTCGTAGACGTCGCTGCCTTGCACCTGGTCAATCTGTTCCTGCTCAAGTGTGGTCGCGAAGCGTGGCGAGCCCCTCGTGGGTCTGATGTGGTCCGGCGGTCGCCACGGCTTCGGCGGAGGGGGATCCGATCCGGTACCACGCTCGGGAGTGTCGTTGGGCGAGTCCCCGGTGTTCGGTGACTCGTCATCATCCGGCTTGGGGCTCATTGGTCGGCTCTCACGCGTGCCGGTCCATGCGGTGGATGTGAGTGAGTCTCTATCCCCGAGCCCAAACTAACCCCGTCCAGATCAGCAACTGTGCGAAAGCGAGAAAGACGAAGCAGACATACCATTTACGTACGGCATGCAAATTGCGTTCATTCTCGTTGGCGGAAGCGTCGTTTTCCTTGGCCACAGCACCGAGAAACGCTGCCTCGTCGCGAGGAGGTACATCCGCGTCGATCCACTTGAGTAAGTCGCATGCAGATAAGCGCGAATTCCAATGGTATAAGTGCGGTTCTGAGGACCACGATCTGAACCCGAGTAAAACTGCTACTCCAACAGTAAGTGTTGCAAAAGTTGCTGCGGTGCCTGCCCAAGCGATGACGTAGAACACCAAGTCGCGGCTTGGGGCTGTCACGCCAGTCCCAACGAGAAAAGCCGTCGCGGTGCCTATGAAGGCAAGTATCTGGGTCGTACGTTGACGCATGGCGTCCAGTTGGAGCAGTTGGTCCGAGAGTGCCCGCTGACTTTCCTCATATGCCAAGCGAAACATGGCGGTGCGGTGAGACTGTGAAATCTGACGTCGGTTCGGCTCCGACTGAGTAGCCTCGACACCCTCCCGGGCAGTTTCTCCCATGGCTGAACCGTACAACGCGCTCTCTGGCGAGGAAAGGGACCACGCTGAATGTTCGTCGAATAGATGAGCCTCCGTTGAGCCGTCGGACGTCCAGCAGCGCAGGCGGTCGGCCTGATGTCGAGAGGCATGTCTGTCCGTGGGCACCGTGTCGTGTCCCCCGCCGTCCTCCACATGGACGTCGCGCGGACTGACGGGCCGCCTAGGCAGAGGCTAAAGATGACGTCGCCAACTAAGCACGTTGGAGAGCAACAGGCTATGTTCGAGGTTCTCCAGGGAAGATCGCCGTGTTCCCCCGCTTGGATGGTGCGACCGCCGAGAGCACGTGCTCCCCACCCGTGGGCAGATGCCGCCACGCTTGTTGTTCTGAATGTGCTCCTCGCGCGCTCGCATGGAATGATGCGGTGAGTGAATCACCCTCGTGCAGGTGGTAAGTGCCTCGCGCCTTTGCGCTGCGCGGCTGCCCGGGCCATGCGCGGCTCGCAAGTCGACGTCCCGGTGTCCTACCGGTCTCGGGGCGTCGTCTCGAAGTACTCGTCGGTCCCGTCGTCGTCATCGCCGTCGTCGGGTCGCCGCTGTCCAGCGGTCGGCGAGCTGACAGCGGTGGATCCCGACTGACTGGTGCGAGCGGTGGATCCCGACTGACTGGTGCGAGCGGGGCGCGCGGGCTCGGGGCTGTCCTTGGGTGCTTTTGACGCTGCTTTCGCCTTCAGGGCCTTGACCTCGGCCCGCTTACGGCGGCTGCGTTTGAGGCCGCTCATCAGCAACGACGCACCGAAGACGCCGACGAGGACCGTTGCTGCGCCGGCCACGAAGATACCTCTGACGTCAGTGTCGATTGTGAATGCCTGCAGGTCCAGCACGGCTGGGTCACCACCGCCCTCGAGCACCACCGCGGCGACGACGACGGCGACGAGCAGCAGCAGCAACAACCCCAAGACGATCATCGGGCTTCTCTCCTCAGCAGTGCGCGGTGCTCTCGCCGACCGCGGTTGGCTTGAGTTGTCACGGTAGCCGCATCACGAAGCGGCGGCGAGCAAGACCTCGAGCAGGGTCACCGCTCCCGCCTTGTCGAGCGGGGAGTTGCCGTTGCCGCACTTCGGTGACTGCACGCACGACGGGCACCCGTCCTCGCACCCGCACGACGCGATGGCCTCTCGCGTCGCGGTGAGCCAGGCCTGCGCGGTGGTGAAGCCCCGCTCCGCGAAACCGGCGCCGCCGGGGTGGCCGTCGTACACGAACACGGTCAGCGTCCCGGTGTCGGCGTGCAGCGCCGTCGACACCCCGCCGATGTCCCACCGGTCGCAGGTGGCGAACAGCGGAAGCAGGCCGATCGCGGCGTGCTCGGCGGCGTGCGCCGCACCCGGTACGTCGCGCGGGTCCACCGCGGTCGCGGCGAGCTGGTCGCCGCTGAGCGTCCACCACACCGCCTTGGTGCGCAGCTGGCGGACGGGCAGGTCGAGCGGTTCCTCACCCAACACCTCACCGGTGCCGACGCGCCGTTTGAGGAAGGCAACGATCTGCGACGAAACCTCGACCGCCCCAAAGCTCAGCGATGCGGCTCCCCAGCGCTGCACGCGTTCCGGCTCGACGACGCGGATGTCGGTCACCTCGCGGGCGTGAGTCGAGTACTCGGGCCGGGCTGCCTGCACCACCGCGACGCCCTCGGCCGGGTCGAACTGCTCCACCAGGTAGGTCTCGCCGAGGTGCACGTAGACGGCCCCGCGGTGCACCGTCGCGTGCGCCGACGCCGCGTCGACGGTGCCGACGAGCCGGCCGGTCGCGCCTTCGACGATGCGCACCGGTGAACCGCCGCTCGAGCGGATGTCGGCCAGCTCCGCAGCCCGCTCCCGCCGGGTCCAGAACCAGCCCCGCGACCGCCGGCGAAGGTAACCGGCCGCGGTCAACGAGGCGACTACGCCGGCGGCGTCGCCGTCGAAGCGGCCGAAGTCCGCCTCGGTCAGCGGCAGCTCCTGGGCGGCCGCGCACAGGTGCGGGGCCAACACATAGGGGTTGCCGGGGTCGAACACCGTGGCCTCGACCGGCTTGCCGAGCAGCGCATCGGGGTGGGTGACCAGGTAGGTGTCGAGCGGGTCGTCGCGGGCGACAAGGATGCCCAGGCCGCCTTGGCCGCTGCGCCCCGAGCGGCCGATCTGCTGCCACAGCGACGCTCGGGTTCCGGGGAAGCCAGCCATCAGCACAGCGTCGAGCCCGGCGATGTCGATGCCGAGCTCGAGCGCGTTGGTCGCCGCCACCGCCAGCAGCTCACCGGACTTCAGCAGCCGCTCGACCTCACGACGGTCCTCCGGCAGGTAGCCACCGCGGTACGACGCCACCCGCTCGGCCAGCTCCGGGGCGGCGGAGGCCAGCAGCGAGCGCGCGTGCAGCGCAACGGTCTCCGCACCCCGGCGGCTGCGCACGAACGCCAGTGTGCGCACACCGTCGGCCACCAGGTCGGCGACCAGCTCAGCGGTCTCGGCGGTGGCCGACCGGCGTACCGGCGCCCCGTGCTCCCCGACCAGCGAGGTCAGCGGCGGCTCCCACAGGGCGACCGCCGTGCGGCCACGCGGTGAGCCGTCGGCCTCGACGGCCCCGACCGGTTCCCCGACGAGCCGGCTCGCTGTCACGTCGGGGTTGGCTGCGGTCGCCGACGCGAGCACGAACGTCGGGGCCGCGCCGTAGTGCGCCGCAACCCGGCGCAGGCGCCGGAGGATCTGGGCGACGTGGGCGCCGAACACTCCGCGGTAGTGGTGGCACTCGTCGACGACGACAAAGCGGAGCGACCCCCAGAACTCGGCCCAGCGGGCATGGCCCGGCAGCAGGGTCCGGTGCACCATGTCGGGGTTGGTCAGCACGTAGTTGGCGTGCCGCCTGGCCCAGTCGCGCTCCTCACGGGAGGAGTCGCCGTCGTACGTCGTCACCCGCAGTCCGGGCACGTCGAAGCCGGACAACGACCGCAGCTGGTCGTGCGCGAGCGCTTTGGTGGGCGAGAGGTACACCACCGTGTCGCCGCGGCCGCCAGGCCCGTCGACGCTTGCGGCGATCGCCGACAAGGTGGGCAGCAGGTAGGCCAGCGACTTGCCCGACGCCGTACCCGTCGCCACGACGGTGTGCCGGGAGTCCCAGACCCGTTGTGCCGCTGCCGCCTGGTGGCTCCACAGCGCGTCGACGCCGCTCGCCTGGCAGGCCCCCACGACCGCCGGGTGGCACCACGTCGGCCAGGGTGCGTACCTTGCCGCGCGCTCGGGGAGCACCTCAAGGTGCAGCAGCCGACCCGAGCGCGACTCCGGCGCTGCCAGGCGCATCGCGGCCGCGTAGGCGTCGAACGACCGCAGGGCAGGGTTCACCCGGCAATCCTTCCACCGGGGCGATTCGGCGCCGTCGCCGCAGGCCGCTAGACTCCCGCGAGCCCGCTTGCGCTGAGCAGAGCCGTCCGTGGCGCGCCAGCCGGGTCTCATCGGGCATAGCGCCATACCGTTGTGCAGACAACCAAAGGGGCCGAGCGGCTCAGTGGAGGTATTACAGATGTCACGGGTCAGCCTCGCCTACACAGGTACTGACGTATCCCTGTCGGCTGGGAACTTCACCCTCGTCGTCCTGGTGGCGGTGATCGCCGCAGTGGCGCTGGCCATGGGGTGGATGTTCCGCAAGGAGGTGCTCGCCGCCCCCACCGGCACGCCGAAGATGCAGGAAATCGGCCAGGCGGTCGAGGAGGGCGCGCAGGCGTACCTGACCCGGCAGTTCAAGACGCTTGCGGTCTTTGCCGCGATCGCCTTCGCCTTGCTGTTCGTGCTGCCAGGTGAGACCGAGGTGCGGGTGGGGCGGTCGCTGTTCTTCCTCATCGGGGCGGGGTTCTCTGCGTTCATCGGCTACATGGGCATGTCGCTTGCGGTGAAGGCCAACGTCCGGATGGCCGCCGCAGCCCAGAACGAGGGCCGCGACCCCGCCATGCGGGTGGCGTTCCGCACCGGCGGCGCTGTCGGCATGGCCACCGTCGGCCTCGGCCTGCTGGGAGCTGCCGCGGTGGTGCTCTTCTACAAGGGCGACGCACCGTTGGTGCTCGAGGGCTTCGGGTTCGGTGCAGCGCTGCTCGCGATGTTCATGCGGGTCGGCGGCGGCATCTTCACCAAGGCCGCCGATGTCGGTGCTGACCTGGTGGGCAAGGTGGAGCAGAACATCCCCGAGGACGACCCGCGCAACGCCGCCACCATCGCCGACAACGTCGGCGACAACGTCGGCGACTGCGCCGGCATGGCTGCCGACCTGTTCGAGTCGTACGCCGTCACGCTGGTCGCCGCGCTGATCCTCGGCAAGGTCGCTTTCGGCGAGGAAGGTCTCGTCTTCCCCTTGATCGTCCCGGCGATCGGCGCCCTCACCGCGATCGTCGGCGTCTACATCACCCGGCCGCGGGAGGGCGAAGGCGGCCTCACCACGATCAACCGCGCGTTCTACCTCTCCGCTGGCATCTCGGCGGTGCTGTGCTCGATCGCGGCGTTCGCCTACCTGCCCAGCACCTTCGCCGGGCTGACCAACTCCTCGGCGGGCAATGACATCGTCAGCCCGATCGTGAACGCCAACGTCTCTACTCCCGAGGGCGACCCGCGGCTCATCGCGCTTGTCGCCGTACTGATCGGCATCGCTCTCGCGGCGTTGATCCTCGCGCTGACCGGCTACTTCACCGGCACCGAGCACCGCCCGGTCAAGGACGTCGGCAGCACCTCGCTCACCGGCGCAGCAACGGTGATCTTGTCCGGCTTGGCTGTCGGGTTCGAGTCGGCCGTCTACACCGCGCTGGTCATCGCCTCCGCGGTGTACGGCGCGTTCCTGCTCGGCGGCGGATCGATCATCGTGTCGCTGTTCGCCGTCGCCCTCGCCGGCTGCGGCCTGCTGACGACGGTCGGCGTCATCGTCGCGATGGACACGTTCGGGCCGGTGTCCGACAACGCGCAGGGGATCGCTGAGATGTCGGGCGACGTCGACCAGCGCGGCGCGGCGATCCTCACCGAGCTCGACGCGGTCGGCAACACCACCAAGGCCATCACCAAGGGCATCGCGATCGCGACCGCGGTGCTGGCCGCGACGGCGCTGTTCGGTGCCTTCACCGACGCGATCACGGGCGCGGCGAGCGAACTCGCCGCCGGCTCGGTCGGCGATATTTCGGGCAGCGAGGTGCTCAACCTCGGCGGGATCCTCAACGTCGCCGACCCCGCCAACTTGGTCGGCTTGTTGATCGGCGCCGCGGTGGTCTTTCTGTTCTCCGGCCTGGCGATCAACGCTGTCGGGCGGGCTGCCGGCGCCGTGGTCTTCGAGGTGCGCCGGCAGTTCCGGGAGATCCCCGGCATCATGGACGGCACCGGGCGCCCGGAGTACGGCAAGGTCGTCGACATCTGCACCCGCGACTCGTTGCGGGAGCTCGCCACCCCAGGGTTGCTGGCGATCCTCACCCCGGTCGCCGTCGGCTTCGGCCTCGGCGTCGGCCCGCTCGGCTGCTTCCTGGCGGGCGCAATCGGAGCTGGCACGCTGATGGCGGTCTTCCTCGCCAACTCGGGTGGCGCTTGGGACAACGCCAAGAAGCTCGTCGAGGACGGCGTGCACGGCGGCAAGGGGTCGCCGGCGCACGAGGCAACGATCATCGGTGACACCGTCGGCGACCCGTTCAAGGACACCGCCGGCCCCGCGATCAACCCGCTGCTGAAGGTGATGAACCTCGTGTCGCTGCTGATCGCCGCGGCCGTGGTCAAGATGACGTACGGCGAGGACGCCAACACGACGCTGCGTCTGGTCATCGCGATCAGCGCCGCGCTCATCGTCGTCGCCGCGGTCTACATCTCCAAGCGTCGGACCGTCGCCATCGGCGAGACCGACAGCCAACCCGTGAGCGCCAGCGCCCGCTGACGAGGCGTCAACCGGAAGGAGCCGCCGCGTGGCACACCGGGTGCACATGCATGTGGGGGTGGCGAAGACAGGCACGACGTACCTCCAGCGGATCCTCCACGGACATCGCGACGCGCTGCGTGCCGGCGGCCTGCTCTACCCGGGGAAGCGGTCCGGCGACCAGTTCATGGCGTCCATCGACCTGCGCGCGCTGGGGGCGGACAAGTACGACCACCTCGACACCGCCGGCATGTGGGACCGCATCGCGAAGGAGGTCAACGGCTACGACGGCGACGCGATCATCTCCCACGAGACCTTCGCCCGATGCTCCAACGCCGAGGTGCGCCGGGTGCAGGAGTCCTTCGGCGACGCCGAGGTCCGCGTCGTACTGACGGTGCGCGACTTGGGCCGCCAGGTCCCGGCGGTCTGGCAGGAGACGCTGAAGAACCGGGCGACCGGCAGCTACGGGGAGTTCCTCCACGACGTCTTCGTCGACGCCGACGCCGGGGAGCACAAGTTCTTCTGGCGGGCCCAAGACGTCAGCAAGGTCGTACGGCGGTGGGGCCGGGCCGTGGGTATGGCCAACGTCACCGTGGTGACCGTGCCGGCGCCCGGTGGCGCCCGCGACGAGCTGTGGAACCGCTTCTCCCGCGCGATCGAGCTGCCCGACGTCCCGATCGAGCTTCCCGATGCCGCCGGCAACGTCTCGCTTGGTCCAGCCGAGGCGGAGCTTCTCAGGCACGTCAACTCGGTGCTTCCCGAGGACTTCCCGTGGCCGCGCTACGCCCGTGCGGTGAAGCGCCAGTTCGCCGAGCACAAGCTCGCCTCCCGGGAGACGACGAGAATCCTCGTTCCGCCTGATTGGCACGACGCCGTCAACGAAAGAGCCACGGCGATGGTCAGGTACCTGGAGAGATCGGGATGCCGAGTGGTCGGCGACCTGGCCGAGCTCACTCCCCAGCTTCCCGTCGCCGGGGTGTTCGGACCTGACGATCTCGCCCCCGACCAGCTGCTGCGGGTCGCCGCTGAGGTGATCAGGGACGAGGTGATCTTGCGGCCGTCGAGGAGGCGCCCCAAGCCGCTGGCTGCTGCCGATGAAGGCCTCGGTGCTCGAGCCCGCGGGCTGGCGGCGCGGCTGCGGGAAAAGGTCCGCCGTGGCGCCTGAGCGGGTCTTCCTGCACATCGGCGCCCCCAAGACAGGCACCACCTATCTGCAGGCGCTGCTGGCCGCCAACCGGCGAGCGCTGAAGGACGACGGCATCTTGTACCCGAGGTTCGCCAGCGACGCCCACCACACCGCTGCGTGGGACCTCCGCGGCACTCCAGCGCAGCGCAAGGACGCCCGCGGCATCGAGGGCGCCTGGCGCAAGCTGGTCGACAAGGCGAACGCCTGGGACGGTGCAGCCGTCGTGATCTCCAGCGAGCTGTTCGTCTACTGCAACCAGGCGCAGATCCGTACGGCGCTGTCGGCCTTCGCCGGCGAGGTGTACGTCGTCTACACCGCCCGCGACCTGTTCCGACAGGTGCCGGCGGTGTGGCAGGAGCGGGTGAAGAACCAGCAGACGATCAGCTACCGGGACTTCGTGCAGTCGGTACTGCGCTCCAAGGCCGCCGGCGACTCCGCGTTCTGGCGGGCCCAAGATGCTGCCGCGGTGGCGCAGCGGTGGTCCCGCGGCCTCGACCCGTCTCGGGTCGTCATCGTGACGGCTCCTCCGCCCGGCGAGCCGCCCACCGTGCTGTGGGACCGCTTCATGAGCGTGCTGGGCCGGCGCGGGGACTCCTACCGCGCCGAGACCACTGGCTCGGCCAACCCGTCGCTCGGCATTCTGCAGACCGAGCTGCTGCGCCGCTACAACGCCCGGCGTGGCAGCCAGCTGCCGTGGCCGACGTACCGGCGCACGATCAGGGGCGAGGTCGACGCGTCGTTCGTCGAGGCGATCAGCGACCCGAGGAAGCCGACGCTCTCAGCACCCGAGCGGGACTTCTTCGCGACCGCTGCGCGCGAGCTCCGGGAGCGGGTCCGAGCGGCCGGCTACTCGGTCGTGGGGGATCTCGACGACCTGCTTCCCGCCGCCGAGCCGACGGCGCGCGCTGAGCCATCGGGGGAGCCGGCCGACCTGACCGACACAGAGCTGCTGGACGCCGCACTCGACGTACTGCATGTCGTGCTCACCCGCCAGCAGGAACAGCGTTCAGAGTCGCGCGAGCGCCGCCGACGCGGCAACCGGTCACCCCAGCCGCGACGAAGCACCGCAGGCGACTCATCCGCGGGCAGCTAAGCAGCCGACGCCGGGCTACGGCGCCCGGTGGGCGTGCACCAGCCGCCCCGCTCGACGGCGGGCCCGGCCAAGCCAGTGTCGGGTTCGCACGCCCATGGGCTCCGCGCGTGGAGGGACACCGAACGCGGCCGCTTGCAGTTCGGTGATGCGCCGACGTTGGCGGCCGCTGTGCCGAAGCAGCCCGGTCGCCGCTCTGATGGCCGCCGGGGCGAGGTCGGCGTCACTGAGTGCCGTGGGCGAGATGTACGCGGCGTGGTCCTGCGGCCGAGGCAGCAGCTCCGCCAGGTCGCCCTCGATCTGGTAGCCGGAGCCGGCCAGCTCGTCGACGAGCTGCTGAGACCGCGCATGGACCCAGTCGAGCCGGCCGGCGGGCAGCATCAGCCGGGGCGACTGGCCACCGAGGATGTCCTCGGCCAGCAGCTTGCGGACGAGCGGGTCGTACACGTCGTGGGGCATCCCCTGCACCTCGAGGTTCATCCGGCGTACCAGCTCGGTCTCGGCGACCCCCATCGAGGTGTTGGCGCGTTCGGTGTCGGAGTCGTACAGCTCCGGCTCCAGCCCGGTGACCGCGCAAAAGCGCCGCCACAGCGTGTCGCGAGGAGCGCCCGACTGCGGAACCGTGACGACGTGGATGCGCTCGGCCGGGACCACCGTCGCCCAGCGGTTCAGCACGTAGGTGGCGTCATGCATTCCCCAGAACAGCTCGCCGAACGGCTTCGGGGCGTCGAGTCCGAACTCGATCAGGTCGTCGACGAACGTCTCGAGCGGCACCGTGTGCTTGTGCTTGATGTGCTCCTGCCAGTCGGAGACGAGCTGGCGGGCGAGGTCGCGGGCGGTGAAGACGACGTGCACGTCAGCGGGTTCGACGCTGGCGAGACCGCGGGCGATCCGGTCCGGCTGCGACCCGCCGAGCAGCTCGTTGGAGACGATGACCGTCGGCCCGTCCCACTCGCGGGCCCGCCCCGCGACGATGTCCCACTCGCCCTTGAACTCGGTGGCCCGACCACCGGCCCAGCCAGCTCCGCGGAAGTCCTGCATCGACCGGAACGACTGGCCGGGGTCGGTGTAGGGGTAGAGAACGCCGTTCGCGGCGAGCAGCTCCCGGTTCTGGAACAGCACGTTCTGCAGGTACGTCGTGCCGGTCTTCGGGGCGCCGACGTGGAAGAACACCCGCTTGCCGCTGCCGCCGGAGGCCGTCGTCATGGGGTGCCTCCTCGCCCTGGTCGCAGCCGTGCCAGCAGCGCTCTGGCCCGATCCGTGCCGCCGCCGCCGCTGCCGGTGCCGGTGCCGTCGCCGCGCCGCCCGCGTCGGTCTGGCTCGGCCAGCACAGCGGCCAACATGTCGACAGCGGCATCGGTAACCTTATCGGGTGGGACCTCGGTCGGCGTACCGAAGGACGACGCAGCCGGCAGCAGGTCGTCGAGGTCACCGACGACGTCGTAGCCAGCCGCTGCCAGGCCGTCTCTCAGCTCGACCGCCCGCTGCTCGACCACCTCGCGGTGGCGGTCGGGGACGGTCAGCCGGCTACCGGCGACGGCGGCGTTGGCCCGGGCGTTGAAGCGCCGCTTGACCTGCCGCTCGTACGCCGGCCAGGACAGGTCGTCAGGTAGGGCCCGGTTGAGCCGGCGCAGCACCTCGGCGTCCTCGGCGCGCAGCGACCCGTTGACCCGGGCGACGGTGAGGTCGACCCCGGCGGGGTCGACGCCCAACGACGCGCAGAACCGTTCCCACAGGACGGTTGCCGGGGCACCCGCTTGCGGCAGCGTCATCACGTGGATGTTCTCGGGCGGGAGAGCCGCCGCCCACCGGCTGAGCGTCGCCACCGGGTCTTGCGCCCGCCAGAAGCCGGTGGGCTCATCGTCGGAGGGCCGGGCCCTCAGTGCCTTGGACAGGAATGACTCGTAGCTGCGGCTGCGCCGGTTCTTCAGCGACTCCTGCCACACCGCGGGCAGCTGCCGCGCGAGATCGCGCGCGCCGTACACCACGTGCACGGTCGCCGGCTGTAACGACGCCACCGCCTGCTCGATCTGCGCAGGTGTGGCCCCGGCCAGGATCTCGTGTGAGATCAGCGCCTTGCTGGTCGAGCTGATGAGCGCCTTGCTGGCCAGGCGGGGCCAGGCGCCGGCGACCGCGGGGTTGTGGTGGCCGCCGAACGTGATGCCGCGCAGGTCCAACGCGGCATGGAAGTGCTCGCCGGGGCGGCCCGGAAACGCGAGGTCCCGGGCCCGCATGGTGTCCCGGTTGCGCCACACGATGTCCTGGAGATACGTGGTGCCTGTCTTCGGCGGACCGATGTGCAGGTAGACAGTCGGAGCACGCCGGGACACCTGCTCATCGTAGGGCCGGCGGCGTCGCCGCAGCGGCCACCGAGGCCCCGGCTGGTACCGTGAGGATGCCGTCACCCCCTTCTTGAGGACCCACCTTGACCTACACCGCCGAGCCAACGGCCGAGTCCACCACCGCTCCTACTTCCGGTCATACCCCGGGTCGGGAGGAACTCGATGACGGCTCGCGTTCCGCTGACCTGACGCTGCGGATCGTGCAGCGCACGATCATGCGCGCCGACCAGGAGCTCGACATCCGCCCGCTGTACATCAGCGGAGTGTCGAGCTTCAGCGCCGGCGAGAGCACGTCGCGACAGTCAGGAGCAGAGGACGCCGCTGACGCCACCGATGTCTCGTCGTCCACCCCCGGAGCCGAGACCAACGACCCGGCTGAAGCCATGGGTGGCTTCGGCTCGATCACCGGCAACACGGGGGCGACCGTCAAGTCCGAGCGGCGGCTCACCTTCGGCACCTACTTCAACGCGTTCCCCGCCAGCTACTGGCGTCGATGGACGACGGCTGAGTCGGTGCGGCTGGTGATGAGGGTGTCGGGTCAGGGGACCATCATCGTCTACCGGTCGACAGCCAAGGGTCACGTTCAGCGCGCCGACTCCGCGGTCGTCAACTCGTCAGGGCTCAGCACGATCGAGTTCGAGCTGTCGCTGAAGCCCTTCATCGACGGGGGCTGGTACTGGTTCGATATCGAGGCCGGCGACGAGGCGATGACGCTGCAGGACGCGGTCTGGGCGGTCGAGACCGACAAGACGACCTCAGGAACGCTGTCGATCGGGATCACGACGGTCAACCGGCAGCAGTTCTGTGTCGACCAGCTCCTCAAGCTGGCCGAGCAGCCCGCCGTACTCGCGATCATCGACCAGATCCTCGTCGTCGACCAAGGCACTCAGAAGGTCACCGACCACGAGCTGTATCCGCAAGCGGCCGCATCCCTCGGAGCGAAGCTGCGAGTCATCGAGCAGGGAAACCTCGGCGGCTCGGGCGGGTTCTCCCGGTCGATGGACGAGGTCACCGCCAAGGGCGACGCCGACTACGTGCTGCTGCTCGACGACGACGTCGTGTGCGAGCCCGAGGGCATCTTGCGTGCGGTGGCGTTCGCCGACCTCGCGAAGCGACCGACGCTTGTCGGTGGCCAGATGTTCAGCCTGTACGACCGGTCGGTGCTGCACGCCTTCGGTGAGACCGTCGCGAAGTACCGGTGGTTCTGGGGCGCTGCCCCCCACACGGTGCACGGTCACAACTTCGCCCGCCACTCGCTTCGATCGACCCACTGGCTGCACCGCCGCATCGACGTGGACTACAACGGCTGGTGGATGTGTCTGATCCCGACCCAGGTGGTCCGCGAGCTCGGCCTGTCGGTGCCGATGTTCATCAAGTGGGACGACGCCGAGTTCGGTCTGCGGGCCGCCGAGGCGGGCTACCCCACCGTCACCCTTCCTGGCGTCGCCGTCTGGCACGTGCCGTGGCATGAGAAGGACGACACCATCGACTGGCAGGCGTACTTCCACCGGCGTAACCGCATCATCGCGGCGCTGCTCCACTCGCCGTACGAGCGCGGCGGTCGGCTCATCCGCGAGAGCTTCGAGACCCAGGTCAAGCACCTGTTGTCGATGCAGTACGGACCCGCCGAGATGGGCCTGATGGCGATCGAGGACATCCTCGAGGGCCCGCAGCGCATGCATCGCGATGTGCTGAAGCGGCTGCCCGAACTGCGCGAGCTTCGCAAGCGGTACGACGACTCGACGTCGGAGACCGACCTCGACAAGTTCCCGAAGGCGCGCCGCCGCAAGCCGCCGCGCAAGGGCAAGGAGCCGACGGCGCCCAGAGGCAGACTTGGCCGGGCCAAGACGATGGCGGTCGGCGCGGCGCGTCAGGTGCTGCCCGTGCGCGAGCTGGCCAAGCGCAACCCCGAGGCGAGCGTCGCCCACGTCGACCTCAAGTGGTGGCTGCTGTCGCAGTTCGACTCGGCGCTCGTCTCGTCAGCCGACGGTACGGCGGCGTCATGGTACAAGCGGCACCCGGAGCAGTTCCGCGACCTGCTGCGCCGGTCCATCGCCATCCACACCCGGCTGGCGAAGGAGTGGCCCGAGCTGGCCGAGCAGTACAAGGCCGCCCTGCCCGAGCTGGCTGCGCCGAAGACGTGGCACCAGACGTTCGAGGAGTCCATGAAGAAGGACGCCTCCCCTAGCGAGGAGTACACCCCTAGCGGGGCCGCCGCCCCTGGCGGGGACCCCACCACTAGCGAAGGCGCCGTCGCAGGTAAAGAAAGTGTCACCAGCAGCTGACCTTTGTTCACCTGCCGCGAGACCAGCGTGGTGTATGCGCGTGCGCGGGCTGTGGAGTGCTGCGTGGCCCAGAGGCGCTGACCGCGTTACCGTGTGCTGCCGACACCGTTGCGAAACAACGGACGTACCAGGAGTGGAGCACATCGCACGTGGCCAAAGCAGGACACAAGCTCGTCATCGTCGAGTCGCCCGCGAAGGCGCGGACGATATCGGGCTTCTTGGGCCGCGGGTACGTCGTGGAGTCCTCGGTCGGCCACATCCGCGACCTGCCCAACAACGCCAGCGAGGTGCCGGCCAAGTACAAGGGTGAGCCATGGGGTCGGCTCGGGGTGAACGTCGACGCCGGCTTCGCCCCCGTCTACGTCGTGCCGAAGGACAAGAAGCCACAGATCACCAAGCTGAAGTCGCTGCTCAAGGACGCCGGTGAGCTCTACCTCGCGACCGACGAGGACCGCGAGGGCGAAGCGATCGCCTGGCACCTGCTCGACGAGCTCAAGCCAAAAGTGCCAGTACGCCGGATGGTGTTCCACGAGATCACCCCGCAGGCGATCGCCGACGCGGTCGCCAACCCCCGCGACATCGACAGCGACCTGGTGGAGGCCCAGGAGACCCGCCGGATCCTCGACCGGCTCTACGGCTACGAGGTGTCGCCCGTGCTGTGGAAGAAGGTGATGAGCGGCCTGTCGGCCGGCCGGGTGCAGTCGGTGGCCACCCGGTTGGTCGTCGACCGGGAGCGGGAGCGGCTCGCCTTCCGGGCCGCGGCCTACTGGGACATCGACGCGGTCTTCGACGCCGGTGAGGGCAAGACGCCACGCACTTTCCCCGCCAAGCTGACTGGGGTGGGGGGGCACCGGGTTGCCCAGGGGCGCGACTTCACCGCCCAGGGTCAGCTGCGGGCAGGTGCGGACGTCGTACAGCTTGACGAGCAGCGAGCGACAGAGCTCACCGCCGCCGTGCGCGGCAGCCGGTTCGAGGTCAGGTCGGTCGACAGCAAGCCGTACCGCCGGTCGCCGTACGCCCCCTTCCGCACCACGACGCTGCAACAGGAGGCGTCACGCAAGCTCGGCTACGGCGCCGCCCGCACGATGCAGGTCGCGCAGCGGCTGTATGAGAACGGCTTCATCACGTATATGCGCACCGACTCGATCACGCTGTCGGAGGGCGCTATCGCCGCCGCCCGAGCGCAGGTGGCCGACCTGTTCGGCCGCGACTATCTGCCGTCGGCTCCGCGCACCTACCAGAGCAAGGTGAAGAACGCCCAAGAGGCGCACGAGGCGATCCGCCCGGCGGGCGAGCACTTCCGCACCCCCGGCCAGACCGGGCTTACCGGCGACGAGTTCCGGCTCTACGAGCTGATCTGGATGCGCACGGTGGCCTCGCAGATGAAGGACGCCGAGGGTCGCTCGGTGTCGGTGCGCATCGCCGCCACGGCCAGCTCCCGTGAGGAGTGCGAGTTCTCCGCCAGCGGCCGGGTGATCACCTTCCACGGCTTCTTGAAGGCGTACGTCGAGGGCGCCGACGACCCGGACAGCGAACGCGACGACCGCGAGACGCGGTTGCCCGAGTTGGCCGCCGGTGAGGTGGTCACCGTTGCTGAGCTCAGCCCGGCCGCGCACGAGACCCGACCGCCGGCGCGCTACACCGAGGCCACGCTGATCCGCGAGCTCGAGGAGCGCGAGATCGGTCGCCCGTCGACGTACGCGTCGATCATCGGCACGATCCTGGGCCGGGGGTACGTCTACAAGAAGGGCAGTGCGCTCGTCCCTGCCTGGCTGGCGTTCGCCGTGGTGCGGCTGCTGGAGCGGCACTTCACCCGGCTGATCGACTACAACTTCACGGCCGGCATGGAGGACGTTCTCGACGACGTCGCCACCGGCCAGCGCAACGCAACCGACGAGCTTGCCGAGTTCTATTTCGGGTCGGGGGAGCTCCAAGGTCTCAAGGCGATGGTGAGCGAGCTCGGCGAGATCGACGCCCGCGAGCTGTCGACGTTCGAGATCGGTGACGGGGTCGTGGTGCGCGTGGGCCGCTACGGGCCGTACGTCGAGTCGGCTGCCGGCGAGCGCGCCAACATCCCTGAGGACCTGCCACCCGATGAGCTGACCGCCGAGGTGGCCAAGGAGCTGCTGGCCAACCCCGCCGGTGCCGAGAAGCTGCTCGGCACCGATCCCGCCACCGGTCACACCGTGGTAGCGAAGAACGGCCGCTACGGCCCCTATGTCACCGAGGTGCTCGACGACGCGCCTACCAGCGCGAAACCCCGCACCTCGTCGCTGTTCTCGTCGATGTCGCTCGACACGGTCACCCTCGACGACGCGGTGCGGCTGCTGACGCTGCCAAGGGCCCTGGGCAGCGACCCCGAGACGGGCGAGACCATCGAGGCCACCAACGGCCGTTATGGGCCCTACATTCGCCGGGGCAAGGAGTCGCGCTCACTCGAGACCGAAGAGCAGCTCTTCACGGTGACGCTTGACGAGGCTGTCGCGCTGCTGCGCCAGCCCAAGACGCGTGGTCGGCGCACCGCCGCTGCTCCGCTGCGCGAGCTCGGCGAGGATCCCAACACCGCAAAGCCGGTCGTGGTGAAGAACGGTCGGTTCGGCCCATACGTGACCGACGGGGAGTTCAACGCCACCCTGCGCCGGGGCGACGACGTGGAGTCGATAACGCTGGACCGGGCGGTTGAGCTGCTGGCCGAGAAGCGGGCCAAGGGGCCGGCGCCGAGTCGCCGTACGACGAAGCCGAGCGCGGCCAAGAAGCCCGCGGCGAAGAAGCGCGTGACCTCGCGAGCGGCCACGAAGAAGAGCGCGGCAAAGAGCCCGTGAGCGCCGCCTCCGCCCGACGCCCAGCGGGGGGAGTGCTGGGCATTAGGGCGTTTCGCTGGCTCTGGGTTGGCCTGGGGTTGTCGAGCCTGGGTGACTGGCTGGGCCTGCTGGCGCTGACCGCGATGGCGAGCGAGCTCGCTCCTGACAGCTACGCCAAGCAGAACTTCGCCATCGCCGGTGTGCTGTTCCTGCGCGTACTACCCGCTGCGCTGCTAGGACCGCTCGCGGGCTATGTGGCTGACCGGCTGGATCGGCGCTGGACCCTCGTCGTTGGCGACGTCGCCCGAGGAGCCGTGTTCGCGTCGATCCCGATCGTGCACACCCTGACGTGGGTCATGATCGCGACGGTCATCATCGAGGCGATCACCTTGCTCTGGCTCCCGGCAAAGGATGCCACCGTGCCCAACCTGGTACCGCGGGATCGGCTGGAGGCCGCCAACCAGGTCTCGATCGCGACGACGTACGGTTCCGCTCTCCCCGCAGCCGGCCTCTTCATCGTGCTGTCGCTGGGCTCGAAGGGACTGCACTCGTCGCTTGGCTGGCTGGACGACCCGGTCGATCTGGCACTGTGGTTCAACGCAGCGTCGTTCGTGGTGTCCGGGCTCATCATCGCGACGCTGCGCGAGATACCCGCCGGGCCAGCCCTCGCTCCGGAGCAGCGGCAGGGGGTATGGCGGGTGATCCGGGAGGGCTGGACGTACGCCTTCCGCACTCCGGTGATCCGCGGCCTTGTCCTTGGCATCACTGGCGCGTTCGCCGCTGGTGGCGTCGTCGTCGGCCTCGCCAGGGTGTACGTCGCCGACCTGGGCGGCGGTGACCCTGGCTACGGCCTGCTGTTCGCGGCTGTCTTCGGCGGGCTGGCGCTGGGCATGTGGCGAGGCCCGCGGTTGTTGCCCACTGTGTCGAGGCGGCGGTTGTTCGGGTTGTGTCTGGTCAGCGTCGGAGTCGTGTTGGCCGGCATCGCGGTGATCGCCAACCTCGTCGTGGTGTCGATACTCGCGGTGGTGCTGGGGTTCTTCGCCGGCACCGCCTGGATCACCGGCTACACCCTGCTCGGGCTGGAGGTCGAGGACGCGCTGCGCGGGCGCACCTTCGCCTTCGTGCAGACGATGATCCGCCTCGCCCTGGCGCTATCGCTGGCGCTCGCACCGTTGCTCGCCGGGATCATCGGTGAACACAGCTGGCGGCTCAACGACGACGCGGTGCTCGACTACAACGGCGCCGCGATCACCATGCTCGGCGCTGCCGTGGCAATGGTCGCTGTCGGACTCGTTGCCTACCATGCGATGAACGACCTACCCGGCACCTCGATCCGCAGCGAGCTGAGGCACTCCGTGAATCGATCGCACGACGTCTACGCCGACCGGGGCGTCTTCGTCGCCTTCGAGGGCGGCGAGGGCGTGGGCAAGTCGACCCAGGCCCGGCTGCTCGGCACGGCGCTCACCCGCGAGGGGTACGACGTCGTACTGACCCACGAGCCGGGTGACTCCCCTGTCGGGCAGCGACTGCGGCAGATCCTGCTCGATCCCGGCACCGGCGCGCTCGACGCCCGCGCCGAGGCGCTGCTCTACGCCGCCGACAAGGCCGAGCACGTCGAGAAGCTCGTCAACCCGGCGTTGCGGCGTGGCGCCGTCGTCATCACCGACCGGTACGTCGACTCGTTCCTCGCCTACCAAGGGGCCGGGCGCGCTCTGCGTAGCCGAGAGGTTGAGCAGCTCGCCCGGTGGGCGACCGGAGGCCTGCGGCCGCAACTGACCGTGCTGATCGACGTCGACCCGTTGGTCGCGCATGGCCGGTTCGATGGCCGTGACCGGCTGGAGGCAGAGCCTGTCGACTTTCACCAGCGGATCGGCGCTGCGTTCCTCGCGCTGGGCCAGCGGCACCCGGAGCACTATCTGGTCGTCGACGGCAACCAGCCGCGCGACGAGATCGCCGTACTCGTGCGCGAACGGCTGCAGCCGTTTCTCGAGCAGGCAGAGCGGCACCAGGCGGCCGACGTATGACCGTCTGGCACGACCTCGTCGGCCAGGCTGACGTCGTCGACAGCCTGCAGGCCTCGGTGACGGCTGCCGACGCCGCACTGCACGGTGAGCTGACCGCCGGCATGACGCACGCCTGGTTGTTCACCGGCCCTCCCGGGTCCGGGCGGTCCAACGCCGCCAGAGCGTTCGCCGCAGCGCTGCTATGCGAACAGGGCGGCTGCGGTAGCTGTCTGGCCTGCCGAACCGCGCTCGCCGGCTCGCATGCCGACGTCACCCGAGTGGTCACCGACCAGCCGGTGATCAGGGTCGACGCCATCCGCGAACTGGTCAGACATGCCGCCCTCGCGCCGGCCGGCAACCGGTGGCAGCTGATGATCGTCGAGGACGCCGACCGGCTTACCGACTCGGCGACTGACGCGCTGCTCAAGAGCATCGAGGAACCACCTCCGCGCACCGTCTGGCTGCTGTGCGCGCCAACCGTCGAAGACGTCGCGCCGACGATCCGGTCCCGCTGCCGCTCACTGGTGCTGCGCACTCCGCCGACCGCGGCGGTTGCCGCTTACCTGACCGAACGCGACAACGTGCCTGCCCCGGTCGCCGCCTTTGCAGCGCGCGCGTCGCAGGGCCACATCGGGCGGGCGCGGGCGCTGGCGCTGAACGAGGCGAGCCGCAACCGCCGCCGTGAGGTGCTGCGCGTGCCCGGTCAGCTCAAGGACCTCGGGTCGTGCCTGACGTGCGCCGCCAACCTGATGGAGGCCGCGACCGAGGAAGCCCAGCCCAGGGTCGAGGCGCTCGACGCTGAGGAGCTGCGCGACCTGGAGACCGTGTACGGCGCCGGCACCCGCGGGGTCAAGAGCACCGGCTTCGCTGCGGCCGCCAAGGAACTGCAGAAGAACCAGAAGCAGCGGGCGAAGCGTTTCGTCCGTGACGCCATCGACCGTTCCCTTCTCGACCTCGCCTCCTACTACCGCGACGTGGTCGCGGTGCAGCTCGGCTCACGGGCGGAGCTGGTCAACGAAGAGCTGCGGCACGACGTCGCTACGATGGCGCGCGGCACGTCGGCGGAGACGTCAACGCGCAGGTTGGCCGAGATCTTCGCCACCCGAGAGGCGCTTGAGGGCGAAATCTCTCCGCTGCTGGCACTGGAGGCGCTGATGATCTCGTTGAGAGGGCTCGAACATGAGTGAGAACGCCGGCAGCACGGGCGGGAGCTCCGCGTACCCCGGCTCAGGAGGTCCGCCGCACCCTCCGGCCTACGGGCAGGACCCAGGTCAGCAGCCGCCCGGCTACCCCGGCCAACCGACGTACCCCGGGCAGCAGCAACCCAGCTACCCCGGCCAACCGACGTACCCCGGGCAGCAGCAACCGAGCTACCCCGGCCAACCGACGTACCCAGGCCAGCATCCGCCGCCGTACGGCAGCACCGACCCCAACGCCTATCTCGGCCCGCCGAGCTACCCCGCCGGCGGCTATGGCATTCCGCCGCCGCCAGGCCAGCAGAGCGGCTGGAGCGGGCTGGCGATCGCGGCGTTCGTCATCGCGCTGGTGCTGCCGCTGGTCGGCATCGTGGTCGCCGTCCCGCTGGCGATCATCGCCCTGGTCAAGATCGCGAAGTCGCGCGAGAAGGGCAAGGGCCTCGCGATCGCCGCCATCGTCATCGCGGTGCTGTGGTGGATCGGCGCGATCATCCTCGGCGTCTGGGTGGCCCGGCAGCAGGTCGAACGCAACGACGCCGGCGAGATCACCGAGGAGGGCATCGTCGAGTTCGGTGACATCCGTGCCGGCGACTGCGTCACCATCCCCGACCTCGACGGTGAGGGTGACGTCAACACCTTTGACCTCAAGGGAGTGCCGTGCAGTGAGACCCACAACGCACAGGCGCTCGTCATCACGGCTATTGAGGGCGAGAGCTATCCCGGCGAGCCGGCTCTCGGGAGGCAGTCACTCGCGCCCTGCACCACCGCGCTGACAACCGAGCTGTCGGGGGTCGAACTTGGTCCCGGCGGCTATGTGCCCTATCGGTTGATCCCGACTGAAGGGATATGGGACGAC
Organism: Nocardioidaceae bacterium; assembly: GCA_030447865.1. GTDB lineage: Bacteria > Actinomycetota > Actinomycetes > Propionibacteriales > Nocardioidaceae > JAUJOE01. Next base: position 458,744 of record JAUJOD010000001.1, on the reverse strand, counting down.
GATGGTGGTCACCGCGTCATCTGCTTCGTGATCAGGGCCGACTTCGGCGACATGACCGGCTCGCTCACCACGCAGTGACGGGTGAGATGTGCCGAGCAGCGACGTATCGTGGCTGCATCGCGACCCACCGGCTGAGGCGAGGACTCCACCTGATGACAGCTGCTCTCCTGCGGCGCGCTGCTGCGACCACAGCCGCTGCCCTGATGGTGACCGGCTGCGCTACCGCTCAGGACGTCGCGAGCGATCCCGGCCCGACGTCTGCCCCCACGTCAGCACCGACCACGTCACCCTCGACGCCGCTGCCGACTGAGCCGACGACGAGTGCTCCTACCGGCGATCTCCCGGCCGGCTTTGGTGACGGCCCGCCCGGGGAGGGGCTGCAGCGCTTCTACGAGCAGGAAGTGGAGTGGACTGACTGCGACGACGGACGGGAGTGCGCCGACATCTGGGTGCCGCTGGACTACGCCGACCCCGACGCCGAGGCGATCACGATCAAGGCCCAGCGCGTCCCTGCCAGTCTCCCCGACGAGCGTCGCGGCTCGCTGCTGATCAACCCCGGCGGACCGGGCGGCTCAGGCATCGACTACCTCGGGTTCATCGGGTTGGATCCGAGCGTCACCTCGATCTACGACGTCGTCGGTTTCGACCCCCGCGGGGTCGCGCGCAGCACCCCCGTCGAGTGCCTCTCCGACGAGGAGCTCGACGCGTACGTCGCGTCCGATCCCACCCCCGATGACCCCGGCGAGATCAAAGAGTTCCGGAGGACCTGGGCGGAGTACACCTCCGGCTGCGTAGAGCACTCTGGGCCTCTGCTGGGGCACGTGTCCACTGTCGAGGTCGCCCGCGACATGGACATCATCCGGGAGGTCGTCGGCGACGAGCGGCTCAACTACTTCGGGGCCTCGTACGGCACCTACATAGGAGCGACGTACGCCGCGTTGTTCCCCGAGAACGTCGACCGCATGGTGCTTGACGGCGCCGTCGACCCGCTGGCAGAGCCGCGGCTGACCGCGATCAACCAAGCCGCCGGTTTCGACACGGCGCTGACGGCGTACCTCGAGTACTGCGTCGACGAGGGCGACTGCCCCCTTGGCGACGACGTGGACTCAGCCCGGCAGCGGTTGATTCAGCTGTTCGAGGACATCGACGAGGAGCCACTGCCGACATCGAGCGGCCGAGAGGTGACCGAGGGGCTGGCGTTCCTCGGCGTGATCGTGCCGCTCTACAACCGCGACAGCTGGTCCTACGAGACCATCGCGCTGCGTGAGGCGCTGGACGGCACCGGCGACACCTTGCTTGCGCTGGCTGACGCCTACACCGAGCGTCAGTCCGACGGCACCTACCCGAACAACTCCATGGAGGTGCAGTCGGCCGTCAACTGTCTCGACCATCCTGAGGATGTGTCGTTGGCAGAGATCAAAGCGGGGGGCGAGGACTTCACCAAGCTGTCACCCACGTTCGGGCAGGCGGCGATGTGGTGGCCCTACGCATGCTCGAACTGGCCAGTCACGGCTGCTGAGCCGCACCCCGACTACTCGGCCAAAGGTGCCGCACCGATCGTTGTCGTGGGTACGACGCGCGACCCGGCCACGCCGTACGAGCAGTCGGTGAAACTGGCCGAGGAGCTCGACTCCGGAGTGCTGCTGAGCCGCGACGGCGACGGCCACACGGCGTACGGCGCCGGCAACGCCTGCATCGACGACGCGATCAACACCTACCTCGTCACCGGCGATCCACCGGCCGACAAGACGATGTGCTGACCAGCTAGCTAGCTTGCCGTGGAGCTCTGCGAAACCGCCGAGGCTCAGGTGGGGCCCAGGAATTTGGGCGTGCTTCGGCGGGCTTGCTAACCTTCGCCGTCGGCTTCGCTGAGTCAAGCCGCGCCGCCTTAGCTCAGTCGGTAGAGCGTCTCACTCGTAATGAGAAGGTCGTCGGTTCGATTCCGACAGGCGGCTCCCGTTAATTCGGCCTCTGGCCAGCAGAAACGCTGGTTGGAGGCCTTATGCGTTGAGGGGTTGAAACTGCGGGGGCCAGTTGGGGGCCAGTTCTCCCGCGTTCGCTGGCGTTCGCACGCCTGCCCCGCCACTTATCTGACAGCCCGCGTGTTTCGCGGGTGGTGCGCGTGCAGCTGCCCAACTTCCTGCCTGCCCACGACTCGTAGCCCACGCCACACACGGCGAACCGATGGCGTGGGGACACAGGGAATCCAGGCCATGGCATCTCGGCTCTGGCCAGCGACTCTGAACATTCCAGTCGAAGTTCTGCATGGTGGCTCTCACCGCAGCGGCACCAGGCCGCAGCACAGCCGTCCAGGAGGACACCATGACCAGCACCACAACCACCAAGCCCGCAGCCTCGACTAAGCCGAAGGCTGCGACCGCAAAGAAGCCCGCTGCCAACGGCAAGGCCGCTCAGCCGACTCTGGCTCAGGCTGCCGCCAAGGGCGACGTCAAACTGTTCCACCGTAGGCAGACCGGCACGTTGCGGCACCTGCCGTATCTGGCTCCGGGTACGCCAGCTCGCAAGCAGGCGGAAGCCGTAGCCAAGCGGCGCGAAGCGGGAGAGACCGTGGGCGCTATCGCGGAGGAGATGAAGACCAGCGTCGCCACGGTACGGCGCATGATCACCGGGCTGCTGCTAGCGCAGCAGGTGGAAGCCGGTGACTACGACAAGGGCTGGAAGCCGGAGGATACTTCGTTGGTGCTTAGCGAGACGAAGGCGAAGCAGTGATTGTGCGCATCCTCGGCGCGCTAATGCGCAAGTTGCGATGTCGGGTTGCTCGTCACCGCGAGCAGCCGGACGACGCCACGCCGTCTGACTACGTCGACTGGATGAAGGAGCAGATGGTGCGCAAGAAGGACTGACGCACTCACAACCGCACAAAGCGACCGGGCTGGCCTACGGGCTGGCCCGGTCTTTGTGTTGCGGCCTGGCCTCGGTGACTAACCCTCGCGAGGACCCAGGCGCTTGATCTCGTCCCGGACTACTTCCCTGATTTCGTCAATGAGACCCTCATGCCACTTGATGTGAGCGCCGTCGTTGACGACCAATGCCGAGCACTCGCGGCATGGCTTGAGCTTGGATGGGTCGATATCTGGCATGGGTCTTGCCTCCATGTGGGATGAACGAGTTACAACATCTCACAGCCGGGCCGACAGCCGCGCCTCTGCGCACCCACGCGCCTGGCTGGCCCGCTATGCCGACGCTGCGTCCTGAAGACTGCTGCGTCGGGGTGGTAGCCCGAGGGCACGGTTGTCCTCGGTCTACGGGCCACTGCGCCCTTTGGTTGCGGCACATGCTCAGTCGAGCAGGCTGCCTGACTCCCTGTAGAACCGAGCGAGTTCTGTGTTGGTGATGACGCCGTTCGCATCTGCGCGCAGCTCACCCTTGTTGATCAGGTGGCGGACGAAGTCCGAGGACTTCCGCCACTGCTGCGCGAGCTGGCCGATTGAGTATCCATCGCCGTATCTGAGGGCTGGAGGGTTTCGCATGTTGTGTCCTTCCGTGCTTGCCGGGGACACCTAAGCCTACGGAGCCGCTCGGGCCTGTGGATAGGACGCCTACTGTCGGCGCTCTCGCGTACCCTATTGGGAGCCACTCGACGAGGGGATCATGGGAAAGCAGTCCACCATAAAGAAGCAACGTCGACTTGCTCGCGCGGGCAGACCGGACGCTTCAGCAGGCGCGGGGCCTTCAGGGCTACATGTCTCAGTCATGACTGGCTTGTCAGATGGTCGTTCTCTGACCCTGCATGATGAGATTCAACACTGCAAGTCAGCCCTGCTATACGCAGATACCGTCACGCTGTACACCTTGAAGACCGCCTTTATAGGCAGCATGGCGCACGCTGCCACCATGACCACCGACGGAATGCTCGAGCTCTTAGAGGAAGTGGCACCAAACCTGCCTAACGCCTCCATATCAGCAGACCAGATTCGTAACCTCCGCCAGAAGTTGACGAACATGCCCCCGCGTGCGCAACTAACAGCCAAGCAGAAGCAGACAGTCTCGGGCTTGAAGGTTCAACTAAGGGAACAGCTCGCTAAATTTCACGAGTTTGGCGAGACTCAGCTTGAAGATAGCAGGGTTGGGGAGTTAGAGCCAGCGGTTTCAAGTGGAGTGCTAGTCATTGACCCGATCTTCCGGGATGAAAATACGTCTTCCGGAACCTTCACGGACGACATGCTCAATCATTGGATGGACCGGCTCTCGGAAGTCTTATCGGCTTCGGACAGTTTTCCATTTCTTGACGAGCAGATGACCACTTTGGCTAGGCATGCGGTAGAAGAGGGAAGGATCGAGGCACCCAAGATAGTGCTCGATCGTCAATCCAATGCCGGGCTAGGCGTCGGACTGATCGGGAGGCTACCTAACTTCCCCTACGCCAACATGAGCGAGGTGCTAGACGTGAGGCGCGAGCTGGCGCTTCCTCTCGGCCGTTTTCGCTCTGGCATTCACTCCATGCAGACGACGTTTCCTAGCAATGCGCTCGACGAAGACTTCGGTCCCCGAGTGGATGATGTGTACAAACTCCGAGTCGAGCCGGCGATCAACGAGATCACGGAGTTAGTCAAGGAAAACGCAGCGCTAAGGCAACTGGCGTCGGGACTCACCTCCAAAACCTCAGCACAGGTCGGAGGAACCGCGTCAACCATCGGCGTGTGCGTAGCTCCCCAGCACTGGCTCATTAGCGCAACGGTCCTCGCGACGGGAATGGGTCTTGCAGCCTGGGAGTCTGTCCGTGAGCGCAACTCCAATTCACGACAGATAGAGCGCGACAACCAGTTTTACTTCTTGTACGAAACCAACCGTCGCTCGGAGCCGTAGACGGTTCCCCTAGGGAGCCTGGGCTACATCTCCAACGTAAGTTGGTCCGCCGATGGCTGCTGGCGGCACACTGCCTTGATTCGACCTCACGGCGGCCACGGCAGCCACGGCGGCCACATCCGTTGCCGTTCCAAGCGGATCAACCACCGGCATCCGCGAGGCCCCACCTTTCGAGAGCGGCGTGGAACAAGTCGGTACGGTGCGTGTCGAGCGCGTCGTAGACGTTTTCCATCCGGTTCGCGACGACTGCCGCCCGGAGGTCAATGGCGTTGCCGCTCAATTCCTCGTACTGCGCTGCCAACCGCTCCAGCAGGTCTCGCGGGCCGCCGTCGAAGTAGCGCAGGTCGAAGGTCGGCAGTGCCAGCTCCACGCAGGAGAAGTCCCAGATGCCGGTTAGCTCCCCCACAGGGCCGGCGAAGACCATGTTGAGAGTGTGGAAGTCGTTGTGCAGCACCACTGCGCTACCAGTGACGTTGCCCGCGATCCAGAAGTGCTCGAACTCGGCTGTCAGGTCCAGCACCATGCCGCGATGTTCCCTCGGCACAGCCTCGATGCGATCACGTACGAGGTCGACCCCGGGTTGGCCAGCAGGCGGCAACCCGAGTTCGGCCACCTCCGCCGAACTGAGGCTGCTGTGCATGGCGACCAGAAAGCGGGCGAGCGAGGCGGCGAATGCATTCCGTTCGGAGGTGGAAGCGCTGAGGTAGCTCTCGCGGTCGAACGCGTGCCCGCTGAGCTTGCGGTACGCGGCAAACCTTGCCGTCGCACCAGTCCAAGCGACCTCCGGAATCGGCACGGGGAGTCGCCCTGCGAGTCGACGCAGAACTGCCACCTCACGTTCGAAGGCCACCTCGTCGTCGCGAGGGAAGCGCAGCATCCACCCGTCGGCGGTCTCAAGGACGACGTTCTCCCAGCCGCCCTCGTGCAGCACCACCTCGGACAAGTCCCAAGGTTGCCGCTCCGCCTTCGCCACGGCGAGCAGGGAGTCACGTCCGAAATCTCGCACCAGAGGAGCAGTCACGCGCCCCATGATGACGGGCAGACGCACCTGCGGGCGAACGAATAATCAAGCCCTTCAGGACGCAGCGAGTCGGCCAGCGAGTCGAGGATCGCTGGCCGCTGCGAAGGCAGCGTCCTTCGGAGGCGTGGCATTCAGGAAGCGTCCTTACGGGCTTGCACCCAAAACCGATAGCTCCGGACTTGGCAGTCGGTCACCAGCGCCCATGCGCTCGTGAAGTCCTCGCAGTGCCGGCGAGGGCGCAGTAGCGAAGTTAAAGCGGCAGGGACCGCAGTGCGAACTCGGCGCATTACGTCCGGTGGCGTAGACGGTTTATGGCGGCGATGAAGCTATGTCGACCCCTTCGGGCGTCCTGTAGCAGGTTCCACTTACGGTGATCGACCCTCTCTGTCGCCCAGCCTCGTTCGCCGCGATTGCGAATCCCTCGACGGGGACGCTTGTATTCGGCCATGCCACCGGCGGCAGTCACCCCATCGAGGGTCCGTGGGTCGCGCTGACCCGCCGCTCGATCCACCACCAGCCTTGACTCCGGCTACGAAACGCACGATTCGCAGCCAGGTCTGCAGCCCTGACTACGAAATCGAGGTCGTCAGTTCCTACGACAGCAACTCACGGATCTGCTTCAGCGTTTCAGCCGCCTCGCCCCCTGCGCCCTCGCGCAGACGCTCGTCACCGCGGTTCGTCGGGTCGAGAACGGCACTCACAATGTCGCCCACTGCTGAGCGCTTCTTGTAGACGCGCACCTCATGACCAGCGCGGGGGGAGGTGTTTTGGTCTCCGTCCAGTACCCACTCGGGAAAGTAGCCTAGCCCTTCGCTGTCGAGTTCACGCTCGATCGTGCTGAGCACTCCCACCCCTAGTCGCTTGAAGTCGAGCGCCTCTCGCAACTCGAGCAAGGAAGCGGTGGTCAGGTTGCCGTTCTCCTCCACTGCGGCCGCGACGTCCTTCATGTTCTTATACTTCTTCGCCATTCTTCGTCTCCTTATCGTTCGTGTCGTACCTCCTTGGTTCGACTCAATACTAAGAGTATGACACAGATCCAGACGATTGTCAAGTTAGAGACTAATTTGGAAATAAATTGGCCGATAACACAGACTTAACCCGCCTTGGGCGTGGGGACGAGGCGCAGAGGAGTCTGTTCGCCGCGAGCTGCGCTACGGCCAGCCGCAATCAAGTCACCTAGCCCGGTGGACTCCTTCTTGAACAGGTGGCTGTAGGTGTCCAGGGTGAAACTGGCGTTGGCATGCCCGAGGCGATGCGCGACCTCCACGGGAGACAGCCCAGCGTCAATCAGGAGGCTGGCATGGAAGTGCCGTAGGTCGTGGAACCGCATGTCGATGCCTAGCTCGGCGCACGCCCTCTTGAAGATCCGGCGATAGAAGTTGCCGTGGTTGAGTGGGCGTGGCTTGCCGTTGGCGTCGTGGTCACCGAACAGGTAGTCGCGTGGGGAGAGAACGGCGCACCGTGCAGCGAGCCGGTCACACAAGCCGGGGTCAAGGTCGGTCACGACGCGAGTGCCCTTGTCGCTCTTGGGAGTGTCGAGCCGCAGTTCGCCGGCGACGTCGACGATGGTGCGCTCAACGCTTAGCGACCGCGTGGCTGCGTTGAAATCATTGACGCGCAGCCCTGCCAGTTCCCCGGCTCGGAGGCCACCGTACGCGGCTGTCTCAACCAGGAGCGACCAGCGCGGGTCGTGCCAGCTCTGCGGGTCGTCGGGCGTGGGGAAGGAAAGCCGCGTGATCAGGGCTTCCACGTCCTGCTGTGTGGGGATGGTGATGCGTCGCTTGCGCGTCTTGATCTTGGATAGGTCGTCGCACGGATTCACGCTGATCAACTTGCGCTTACGGGCGTCCTCACAGATCGCCTTGAGCACCCACATCGTCCGTTGCTGGCTGGCCGGGGCCAGGCCGTCCTGTGCCAACTGTGTGCGGAAGTCCTTGACCTTGGCGTAGGTGAGGTTCTTCATCGGGACGTCGTGCAGGCTGGTGAGCTTGCGGTCGATGGTCCAACGGCAAGACCGCTCGGTGCGCGCCTTCATGTGCGTCTGACCTTCTAGCCACTTCTCCGCCACCTCCTTGAACCTGGCTCGGCCTTTGCTGGCTGACGAGTGCGTGCCTTCGGCCACCTCGGTTCGAGCCTTGGCTAAAGCGGTGCGAGCTTGCGGCAGCGTGCGCACCGTCTTGCTGACGATGCTGCCCTGTTCGTCGGCGTACTTGATCCGGTAACTCTCGGCTGTGGGGTCAGCCGGATACGTCCGTATGACCTTCTGGATGCCGCGCTCGACGCGCTCATATTCCACCTGGGGTCGTGTCATTGTGATGCTCCGTTCTTCGATGCCACCGATTCGAGGTCTAGGCGGTGACCGTTCAAGATGCGGCGAACGCTGGATGCTCGCCACTGCTCAGCGCCCCGAGTGGTCGGGACGCCTGCTTCGGTTAGTGCTCCGGCGATGCTGCGGAGGCTGAGGCCTTCGGTGTGCAGGCCAACCACTTGTGCCACGACAGCGTCCGACGTCTCGCGCGGCCTGCCGAGTCGTTGCCCGCGAGCCTTGGCAGCGGTGAGAGCGTCCCGAGTGCGCTGCCTGATGAGCTCGCGTTCAAACTCCGCGAACGCGGCGAAGACGTTCGCTAGCAGGCGACCGCTTGGTGTGGTCATGTCCACGCCGAGGTCGAGGCTGACGAGTGCCCAGCCTTGGCCGCGTGCCTGCTCCATGACGGTGGCGAAGTCCAGCATTGACCGGCTCAGCCGATCGAGCCGTGCAAGCACCAGCGCCTCGGCATGACCACGCCGCAAGGCTTCGAGGGCGTGGGTGAGGCCAGGACGGTCAAGGCTCTTGGCGCTGTACCCCGCGTCCTCGACCCAGGTGACCTGCCAACCGCGTCGCTGTGCTTCGGATTCAATGGCCTGCCGTTGGGCATCCAGTCCGAGGCCTGACTCGGCCTGCTCAGTTGTTGACACTCTGATGTAGCCAATGGCTTTCAAGGTGACTCCCTCCCTGTCCGCGAACCCCGTACTTCGGGGCCAGCGGCCAGCCTGCAGAGCTGTTGTTGGGAAGGCCACGACTCCCACGGCTCCATTCGGCCGGCGAACCCGAAACCGGCGTTTCGTAGACAGGTGCAGCGCCCACGAGCCTGCACATCGGCGCTGTAAGCCCTGACAGACCCAGGGTCGGCCCGTTGGCCCACTAAGGGGCTGGTCCCGGCTCTGGGTCGGTGCTGTGGCCGCATGGTCGGGCTATCTGCGCCAGCGGTGGCGTTGGGCGTCGCTGGGGTAGGCCAGTACGTTGGAGTCGTCTTGGCGTGGGTAACGGGGTGGGTCAGGGTCGCCGGTCGGTCGGCTCTCCCAATCAGACGGTGGTATGTCCGTTTCGTCGTCCACCACTTCGGCGTCTACGACGTCGCTAGGTTCGTCGTCCTCAATGTCGACCACGATCCCTTCGATGTCCTTCAACCAAGGGGCCACCCTGATGTCAATCTCGCGGTTCTTGCCAAGCCCGATGCGGTCCAGCGCATCGCGGACTGCGGCCAGGCGGACGGCCTCATTCTCCGCGCTAGTGGCGATCTTCAGCAGCTCACGGACCAGCACGTCGCTGTAACTGAGCAGCCGTTCCTCGGCCTTCCGGCGCACTTGAGGACTTGCTCCACCGTGGTGCCAACAGACGGTTCCACCCTTGATGGGTGGACGCTGACAAGGCTCCCCGTATCGATTCCTCGCGGTGCACTTCACCGGCTCCGGGAGTAGCCCGGCCTCGCGTCGTCGTGTTCGGTTTCCTTTACTCATGGTGCTTTCCTTTCTCGATATGACCTAACCGACCCGCTGGTGTCACCGCACCGACCCCGCTCCCCCCTACGGGGTACGCGGGTCGGTACGGACGCAGGCACTGACCCGCACTGACCCCGGGTCGGTGCAGGGTCGGTGCGGGTCGGTCGCTACTCCGGGTCCGCAAGGTAGTGATGGTCGGCTTTTCTGACCCCCTTCTCCACTCGGATGACGGCTGCTCCCTCGGGGTCTTTGAGTTCGTCAAGAACTTCTTCCAGGTACTCCTTGCCGATGCCTTTGCCGCTGCACTCCTTCAGCAGGGCACGACGCGTAAGCCCTGGCGTTACCTTCACGGCGTCGGTGAGAAGCGCCACCGCGTGCGCATGTCTGGCGTCGGTCTGTTTGGCCTTGGCTGCCTGGTTACGCTCTCGCTTGGAGCCGATCTTGTCCGCGATGTAGTCCTGGGCCATGAAATTCTGTTGCCATTCCAGGACGACGCTGGGGGCTTCCTCCTTGATCTCAAGAACGAGCGCTGCCTTGGCGGCGTTGCGTTGCTTCTCTTGAACCAGCCCCACGGTCCCGGCGACTTCATCAAGGTGTTCCATGCGGATGTGCGCACCGCAGCGCATGCGTAGGTGGTCGGCTCCCCGAGCTCGGGCTTCGCTGGCGTTGGTGTGGTGACCAACGACGACGGCACAGTCAAGGAGCGTGGCCAGCGCGCGAAGTCCGCGAGTGGCGAGGTCCATGCCCTCGCCGTTCTCGTCGCCGGTCATGAACTCCACGAGCGGGTCAAAGGTCAAGAGCAGCACCCGACTGTCGTGCCGGGCTTCCAGCGCGCGCACGGTGCGGATAACCGCTGCGACCGCCTCTGGTTTGGTGAGGTCTATCAGCCGGGCGATTGTCACGCCCGCTTCCATGGTCTGGTCTGGCCGCAAGGGATAACGGGCATCCCAGGCGCGCATCCGATCCTGGAGTTGGTGTACTTCCTCGCCGACGTAGGAAACGGTCATGCCCTGCGTCGTTGAGTGGTCTTGCCAGCGGGTGCCTTTGCGCACTGCGCGGGTCATTCCCTGCACGACGAGCGTCTTGCCGACGCCGGGCGGACCATATAGGCCGGTGTATGCCCCGGCTGGCACCCATCCATCTATCACGAACCGCTGCGGTGGCAGCGCGAGCACGTCTTCGTCGTATAGAACGTCGTCTAGGTGATGGAGCACCTGATCGCGGGCTTCCACCAGCAGGAACTCGCGGCGCACCGCTTCCAGCACATCGTCTGCTGCTTCCTCCTGACCTGCGTGGCCAGCCAACACTGCTAGCTCATTGCCCGATACCGGCTTGGTTTCCTCGGGGCTAAATCCGGCTTCCACGTGGTCGTAGGCGTCAGCGCCGTTGTGATCAGGAATCGGCAGAACAGCTCGCGCCGGTATGCCCGCTGCCAGAACGGCTGATAGGCGTTGCTCGGCGCAGCGGTACCCGGCTGGGTCTCTGTCGGCCCAGACCACTACTGCGTCGGCCCCTGTCAGCAGTTCTGTGTAGTCGGCCCGCCACTTGCCAGCACCCATCGGGTGACACGTCGCAAAGGCATCCACGTCCTGGGCTGCGAAGTACTCGTTGAGGGTGTCAGCATCCTTTTCGCCCTCGGTCAGGTGGATGGTGTCGCCGTTGTCGATAGCGTCGGTCAACTCCGGTAGCCGGTACAGGACCCGGCGAACGTCTTTCATCGCGCCCGACCCAGTTCGCCATCCCCCACGCCCACGACCGTTGACACCCTGCTGGTGGAACCGCTTGCTGCCGTCTCCTTCCTGCCTTCGGAGGACCCTGAAGAGCGGGCTGCCGTCCTCGTCGCGATAGACGTAGCTCTTGCGAACGGTTTCCTGGGGCGGCTCGACGCGGTCATAGAGTTCGCGAACGTGCAAGCCAAGCTTGCTCAGTACTGCGGACGTCTTGCAACCAGCTCCGCAAGCCAGGATCACCGTGCCCGGGACGTCGCCGTACTTGACGGTGAGACTCGCCTTCCGATCGTTGTGAGCTGGGCAGGTCCACTCGTCACCGGAAGGGTTGTCAGACCCGACTCGCAGTAGTGCCGACTGCACGTCCACGAGTGCTGAGCGCTTGGACATTAGTTCTCCTACGTGGCGTGGGACGCGGTTACCAGCCGCGTTCTCTCTATTGTCTCAAAAAAGGAAGGTGTCCTGCAGTGCGAGAAAAGTTGAAATAAAGTTGCGAGAAAGTTCGAACTAACTTGCAAGTTTCTGGTCCTGCGCCGTACCGACAGGTTGTGGGACAATGGCTCCGCATTGGTTCTCCTCCTGGTGCACGCGCCTTACCAGCGCAAGACTTCGGCCCTTGTCGTAGAGACTCCTCGCGGCAGGGGCTGAGGCTTTGAAGCACCGTGCGGGCAAGATGGGCACGTACATCCCGCCCGCACGGCGGTCTCATGAGGCGAACGCCATTCGCCTTGGTCGCACCAGCTCTAACCCGTTGTCCTCAGCGTTGAGCGCATCTACGAGTACTCTCTATGCCCATCCAAGCTCGTCGCTGTACGGTCTGCGCCGACCTTTTGCAACTAGCATCCTCCACACTTGATGGACAGGCACCGCGTAGGGGAGCCCTGGTCGAAGTCCTTGAGCGTCGATGCATTCTTGACAGCGCAGCGTACGAGTTCTAGTTCCGAATCACTGACACTTTCCAGCGGCCCTAAACGTAGGGACCAGGAGTCCTTCATTCGACAGACGTCTGCCCATATGAATGGAACCGCCGGAGCGGCCTTACTGCGGGTATTGTTAGCCATAGCCACACACCTCCCAGTGTGTTCTGATGGGTGACCCCAGGCGGAACGCGACCAAACGAGCCGTCTGGGGATCACTCTTGATTGTCAGTTAGCTAATTCGTCGGTTGGTGCGATCTTGCGCCAACGCGATGTCTAAGCGCGGCCTGCGGTCAGCCAGACCGGGGAACCGTGCGTAGAAGTCGTCCATGTACGCGGCGGGGTCAGCCTCGATGCGGGCGATCATCGCCTCGCTGACCTCTACGGACTCAATGAGCTGCTCAAGGCCGGCGATCTCGGTCTGCAGGAGCCGACGCTCACGCAGCAGCTCGGGGATGCTGCGAGCGCCACGGCTGGCGTCCTCGTAGACCTGGTTGGCTCGCTGGGTGACTTCGTGGAGGCGGTCGCTGAGCTCGTTGCGCCTCTCGGCGTTGCCCGTCTTCCGCTGCTTCATCCAGTCCCGCACGCGCTGTTGTTCTTCACGGGTCACGTTGGTTACCCAGCGATCAGCGAACTCAATGTCTGCGTGGCTAATTCCAGGCGTCTCCTTGAGCGCCGTTACCTGATCTTCAAAAGTGCTTGGCATTGCTGTCAGCCCCTTGGAAACATCGTCGGGCGCGGGGTGGAAAGCTCACGCTCAGCCGCAGCCAGCTCAGCCTGTCGACGGCGTTCGGAAAGGACCTGGTCCTCGGCTTCACGGAGGCGCTTCTTTGCCACCTCTAGTTGTCTTTGCAGCTCCTTACTGCTTGACATCTCCGACCTCCTCCAACATCGACCGTACGAAGGCATCATCGATAAGCGAACGGATCACTTCGCTGACCGTCACGTCGTGCACTTGGGCCAGTTCGTCGAGGAAGTCACGTTGCGCCCGAGTTACCCGGACGGGAGCGATCATTTCTTGATAGTCTGGAATCTTGCCTCTAAGCCCCATTGTGTTCCTTTTTGTAGGTGGCTTTTACTGCAATGCCACCTACCCTACAGACGCAGCGGGGCTAATCAGGCCAAATTCTTTGGTTATTCCTTTCGAGGAATGTCTCTATTGAGTTATCAAGTACCGCTATTCAATTGGTGGGAGAGCTTGCGACCGCACTGGCCGTGGGGATAGACCAGCGGGGGACAACCTGGAATTACTCAACGGCCATGCGAAGGTCTTCTCATGAGCCTTAGCATTTGAGGGTCAAGCGAGCCTCTTCGATCAAGCGAACCGCTTCAATTAAGCGAACCGCACTCTTGGCCTCCTGATATAACTCCCGCAACGGGGCTAGGATGCATGCACAGTCATCCTGAAGATCTGTCAGCGCTTGCTCGTGTAGCTCAGCGGGCATGGTGTCCACCTCTTTTTCTGCAAGCAGAAACCAGCTCTGTATCTGAGCCAGTGCTGGCGACAATTGGCGCAAGTGCTCACGGAGAGCTTCAGTGATGTCTTCTGGGTCGCTCGACGGTGTTACTTCTTGCATCTCAATCTCCTGATGTTGGGTCTTCGTCAGCCCCAGGGCTCCGCAGAACGGGCAGGGCTGACAGGTGGTTAGGTAGCAGCGGTCTGGTGCCGTATGGCACTGCTGAGGGGCTGGGCCTCGGCGCTTAGCGGGCATCACCGCCGACCGTGTGGCGGGACAGCCAATCTTGAAGGTCGAGCTCCCTGATGCGGACAGCACGGCCGATCTGGACGTAGCGCAGCTCGCCGGCTCGCCGGGCGCGGATTATGGTGTGGAGATGTAGACCGCACAGCTCAGCGGCCTGCTGCTGAGTAAGCAGGCGCTCCGAAATTGGGACGGGTCGCTTCACGAGGTCTCCTGTCGGGTGCGAGGCACCGACCGAGGGAGACGTCAAAAAAGCCAGAAGGCGTCCCGTCTCGACGACGGTGCCTCCTGGCGGTCATGTTGTTTCAGTTGTGGTAACCAGTATACCGCAGGGGAACGCCAGACAGGCCGCTCCGTCTTGAAACTGGACCGGCCGTCTGCTCGAATGCAAGCGGGCTGCAAGTGCCCAGCAAAGCCCAGCACCTTTGAGCGAAGCCCAGCAACCTAGCAATTCGACCTCTCACCTGGGCTTATCTGCCATCACCGCAGGTGAGCCGGGAGTCAAAATAGCGGTGATTTCTCACTCGTAATGAGAAGGTCGTCGGTTCGATTCCGACAGGCGGCTCCGATGTGTCTTGGCTGGTCAAAAGAGGGGGTCGCCCTGGGCCGCAGACTTTCGTTGCTTGTGATTCGGCCGCCGTGTCCCCGATCTGTCCCCGGATTTGCCAACGCGTGTCGCGGCGTCCCACAGGTTGTCGTCGATCAAGTGTCCGTAGAGGTCCATCGTCATCGCCGCCGATGCGTGCCCCAGGATGCGCTGAACGACCTTGGGGTCGGCACCGGCTCCGAGCCAGAGCGATGCCGCTGTGTGGCGCAAGTCGTGCACCCGCGGGGTCGGCTTGCCGATTGATCGAGTTGCCGTCGACCAGCGGACAGCCCTCTTCCAGTTGCCCTCGTTGAGCGGGCCACCCTTCGGAGCCGCGAACACCCAGGCGTCGGCAGGCTTGCCTGCCGTCCAACGGGCAACGATGGGCAGCAGGTCGGGGACCAACGGCACTGTGCGGCTGCGATTGTTCTTGAGCGAGTCGACGAACAGAGAACCGTCGGCCCCGCTGGACAGCAGCGCCCGCTGAACGCGAAATCCGGAACCAGG
The DNA here is from genome assembly GCA_030447865.1 of Nocardioidaceae bacterium. Lineage (GTDB taxonomy): Bacteria > Actinomycetota > Actinomycetes > Propionibacteriales > Nocardioidaceae > JAUJOE01. The sequence goes on along the minus strand of JAUJOD010000001.1, from coordinate 443,700 downwards.
GACTGCGATCACGTCACCGAGGTCGCCGTTCCCTATCGACACACTTCCTTTCAGGAGACACCGTGAAGCTTCTTCTCACCTCCGGGGGTGTGACGAACGCTAGCATCCGCGACGCGCTCGTCGAGCTCCTTGGCAAGCCGATCGCTGAGTCCACCGCGCTGTGCATCCCTACTGCGCAGTACGGGCATCCGATGGTCGGCCCGGGAGAGAAGGCTTGGCAGTTCATCAGCGGCAAATCCCAAAACCCCATGGTCGACCTGGGCTGGAAGTCCGTCGGCGTGCTGGAGCTGACCGCGCTGCCCAGCATCGACGGGGGACGTTGGGTGCCGCTGGTCCGGGAGGCCGATGCCCTGCTCGTCGCGGGCGGCGACTCCTCTATCTGTGCCACTGGATGCGCGAGTCCGGGCTGGCGGATTTGCTGCCCTCGTTGACTGAGACCGTCTGGGTAGGGCTCAGCGCGGGAAGCATGGTGTTGACCCCCGATGTCGGGGACGACTTCATCCAGTGGCGACCACCCACGGGCGATGAGACAACGTTGGGTGTCGTCGACTTCTCGATCTGCCCTCACCTGGCTGCCGACGGCATGCCAGGCAACTCCATGGCCGAGGCGGAACAGTGGGCGGCCGGCATCCCGAACACGGCGTACGCGATGGACGACCAGACGGCGATCACGGTGGTCGACGGTGACGTCGACTTCGTCTCCGAAGGGCACTGGGAGCAACTCCGGACCCTGACCTCTGAACCCGATCAGGGCAGACGCCCAGGACGCCCGTAGCGTCGGGGCCTGCACGGCGCAGAACGCGCGCTTGTGAAACGCTCCGGAGCGATGACGTGCGTCTATCCGCCGCCAATGCCCCGTCAACCGATCGCGACTGGTTCGAATGTTCCGTGGGTGATCGGCTGACGAGGAGGCGGTCCAGGGCTGGCATGCCGGCGTGCGGCTGACCGGCTTGCGGTGGCCGAGCTCGCCGTGGAGCTTGTTGTCCGGGTTCTCGCGCACGGCGCAGGTGCTGAACACGACGACGTCCGGCTGCGGGCCGTCCGCGACCGGTGCGTAGCCCGCCTCGTCAAGCAGCCGGCGATGCGCGCTCGGCGTCGTGAACATCATCTGGCAGCCGTAGGTGCGCACCTTCTATGTCCTCCTCGCAGGCCAGGAGCGAAAGCGGCCTTGACAATATCTTTTGTCAATGGCACGGTGGCGTCATGCAGGACGTCGAGGTCATCGAGAGCGCGGAGGCAGCCGCCACCGCGCTGGATCCGGTCCGGGCCCGGCTGCTCGGCGAGCTCGCCGTCCCGGCCTCCGCCGCGGGGCTCGCCGCGCGGGTCGGCATCGCACGCCAGAAGGTGAACTACCACCTCACGGCGCTGGAGGCTCACGGCCTGGTGGAGCTGTCCGAGGAGCGCCGGCACGGGGGCATCACCGAGCGGGTGCTGCAGGCGTCGGCGGCGTCGTACGTCGTGTCGCCGGCGGCCGTCAGCGCGTCCGCGGCCGACCCGGACGCCAACGCCGACCACCTGTCGGCGGGCTACCTCGTCGCGCTGGCCGGCCGGCTGGTGCGCGAGGTCGGCGCCCTGGCGCGCCGGGCCGGCGCGTCCGGCAAGCGCCTGGCGACACTGACCATCGACACGCAGATCGGCTTCCGCTCGGCCGCCGACCGGGCTGCCTTCGCGGACGACCTGACCGCAGCGGTGCTCGACCTGGCCGCTCGCTATCACCATGACGACGGGCGCCCGCACCGGCTCGTCGTCGCTGCCCACCCCCTTCCTGAGGAGAGCGCATGAGTACGACCCCGAACGTCCCGTACCGCTTGGAGTTCAGCGTCGAGGTTCCGGGCACCCCGGAGCAGGTCTGGCAAGCCATCGCCACCGCCAAGGGCATGAGCGCCTGGTTCCTGCCGACCGAGATGGAGGAGCGCGAGGGCGGCTCCCTGCACTTCACCATGGGCCCCGAGATGGGCTCGGACGGCCAGGTCACCGGCTGGGATCCGCCGCGCCGCATCGTCTACGAGGAGGACTGGGCAGCCCTCATGGGCAAGGACCCGGATGCGCTCAGCCCGCTGACGTCGGAGTTCCTCGTCGAGGCGCAGTCCGGCGGCACCTGCGTCGTGCGCGTCACCAGCAGCGGCTTTGGGACCGGCGCCGCCTGGGAGTCGGAGTTCTGGGACGAGATGGGCGCCAACTGGATGCCGTTCTTTGACAACCTGCGCCTCTATCTGTCGCACTTCCCCGGCCAGGAGGCCACGCAGCTCGAGGTCACCGCCTCCCACCCTGGCGACGCGGAGGTGCTCTGGTCGACCCTGCACGACGCGCTCGGCCTGGGCGACGAGGGCGCGACGGTCGAGGTGCGCGGCGTCACCGGCACGGTCGAGCGTGTCGGTGAGCGGCAGACGCTGGTCCGGCTCACCGCGCCGGTGCCCGGGATGCTCAGCGTCTTCGCCTACAGCGTGGGCGACGGCAAGGCGACGGCGGGCGTACGGGCGTACCTGTTCTCCGCCGACGCGGCAGACTACGTGCGGCGCGAGGAGCCGGCCTGGCGGGCTTGGCTGCAGGGGCTCTCCGTCCCGGCCTGATCTTCTGCGCGGAACCGCCTCCGCGGCCGGGGCGCACCACACCCACCGACGACGCTGGCCCATGATGCCACAGCACACCGCCCGCGGACCAAGCAGGACTTCGCCCGAGGACCCAGCCCCATGACCGCCAACACCGCAGCCCCTCCCCTGGCCGCGACCGCCCGCAGCGTGATGGACCCGATCCGCTACATGGTGCTCGGCACGATCGACGAGGACGGGTGTACCCGCACCTCGCCGGTGTACTTCGTCCCACACCGATACCGAGACCTCTACTGGGTGTCGAGCCCGACGAGCCACCACCTGAAGCGGGACAACCGGTTGAGCGCGTGATCTTCGACTCCACCGTGCCCCCAGGTCCGACCAGCAGGCGGTCTACGTAGCCGGCACCGCGCGCGAAGTCCAACCCGCTGCCCTCGCTAAGCACCTGCCCATAGCGTTCCGTCCAGAACCTGACGTCCACCAATGACGATCGAGTACGCCGAGGCGGTCAGCGAGCCGCTCGCACCGCGCCTGGGCCTGTGGTGAGTCGCTGGGCGGCGCCGCCTGCGGGCCGGTACAACCATTTCCCGCGGTGGCGCGTTCTCGGGGGTGTAGCAATGAGATGCGGACAGGACGAACCGGTGACCCCAGATGTGGAACCTCGGACGCGGACCACCCGCGATCGGGACCTCGCTGACTTCGAGGCGTTCGTGGCTGCCCGGCTGCCGCATCTGCTCAAGTTCGGCCGCGCCCTGGCGGGGGACGAGGAGCGCGGCGCGGACCTGGTGCAGGACGCGCTCGAACGCACGTTCATGCGGTGGTCGAAGGTGCGCGACGGTGACCCCGAGGGCTACATCCGGCGGGCGATGGTCAACCGGAGCATCTCGGTGTGGCGCAAGCTGCACCGGGAGCAGCCCCTGACGGCGGTGCCGGAGCCACACGAGATGGACCGGCCGCGTGACCACGAGCTGCTCGATGCGGTCCGCCGGCTGCCGGCGCGGCAGCGCGCGGTGATCGCGCTGCGTTACTACGAGGACCTCACCGAGTCGCAGACCGCCGCGGTGCTCGGCTGCTCCGTCGGCACGGCGAAGAGCCAGAGCAGCCGCGCGATGGCGACCCTCCGCACCAAGCTGCCCACCTTCGCCGACCGGGAGGAGATGTCATGACCCGCCTCGAAGACGCTCTGCGTGAGGCGTTGGACGCCGAGCTCCGCAGCTCGCCCACCGGTCTCTTGGAGGGTGTGCGCCGCGGCGTACGGCGTCGCCGGCTCCTCCGCACGGTCGCGACTGCGGCCGCGGCCGCCGGCGTCGTCGCCGGTCTCGCCGTCAACGGCGCGGTGCTCACCGGCCTCGACGACACGACGCCGCAGCCCGCCACCAGTCCGACCGAGACGGTGCCGACCGGCTCCCCATCACAGCCGGCACCGACCGGCTCCTCGTCGCAGCCGGCACCGACACCGACTGGCTCACCTTCTCCGACCACCGAGGTGCCCACCCGGGTAACCGCGATGGCGGAGGGCGGCGGCCTGGTGTTCGTGCTGGCCCACGAGACCACGGGCGACGCAACCACGTTGTGGCGCCTCAAGGGCGACGTGTGGAAGCGGCTGCATGAGTTCCCGACCGGCAGCCTCCTGGAGTGGCTCGCGTTCACACCGGACGGGCGGAACGGCTGGGCCTCGGGCCTCGGCACCCGGGTCTGGGCGACCCACGACGGTGGTGAAACCTGGGCGCGGCCGGCGCTGGGCAGCGACAATGAGCGCGGGAGGAGCTTTTGGCCCGCCGCGACCTCCACCACGGTCTGGCTGGTGGACCAGACCGGCGACCGGCTGTGGCGGGCACCGGTCGGAAGCGACGATTTCGTGCCAGCGACGGCAGGAGGGCGGACGGGTTTCTTCCAAGTAGACACGGTTGGCGACGCGGTCGTCTTGACGCCCGAGCCCATAGGGGAGGGCAACGTCACTTCCGTCCCGCTGGTCAGCCGCGACGACGGCATCTCCTGGACCCAGCTCCCGTTCCCGTGCCACGGGGAGAACCGGCTGCTGGCCGCCGACGACGCGGTTTTCGCGCTCTGCCCGGACGGCCGTAACGCCGCGACTGTCTACCGGTCGATCGACCTGGCCAGGTGGCAGGAGTTCGGCAGGTCCCTTGCGCTCACCGACACCGTGCCGCTCGCCGACGACCGCATCCTGCTGCGCGGCCAGGAAGAGATCCTCATGACCAGGGTCGGCGCCACGTCGATCACGACCGGACTCGGCCCGGGCCGCAGTGTCTGGGGCACTGCGCAGATCGGCGACCAATTCTTCCTCGGCACCGATGGCGGCGTGCTGGTCTCAGACGACGGCGGGCTCACCTGGCGGGCAGCCAAGTAGCCTACGGGCTGGCTGCTTCGCGGCGACTCTCATGGAGCTCGGCCGTGAACGCTTAAAAACGCGTCGCCCGACACCCAAGCGACACAGGGCGGTTTAGCGCCTTCGCCACAGACAGGGGGACCCCATAAGTCACCCTGTCGGCTGCAGCCTGCGGCGTCTCACAACGACCCGGCGGCGCGCGAACCAGATCAGTGATCCGGTCAGGAGAACCGCGACGAGGATCTCGCGCCACCACCAGGTCCATGGCGCCATGGACTGGCCGAAGGGCATCCCCTGTCTGATTCCCGAAAGCGCGTCAGCGGCAAAGACAATGCACTGGCTACCCAGTCGGGGTTCGATGGCGATGAGCCGCTTTGCACCGGTCGGGGCCAGCTCCGCCGGGTAGGCGTTGCCCTGTTCAAGAACTGAAATCACTGGCGTGGAGTCCGCCCACGTCTGAGTGCACGTTGCGTTTATGTCGGTGATCGACATCGCCCGGCCTATTGGTTCCCCGTCGGCGAGGGAGAACCGGCGAATGACCGTGCTGAAGGTTGAGTCCTGGACTACTAGTATCTCGGCGCCATCGGGGGAGACCGCGGACGACCACTGACCGTGCAACGAAGCTGGACGCATCGGCGTAGCCAGGGTCACAGATCGCAGCTCCCGACCAGACAGATCGGTGAACTTGACGTCGACAGGCACGGGTTTGCTCCCGCGGTACGTCTCTGGAGCCAGCCAAACAACCGTCTGCGCGTCGAGCCAACCAGCAGGAAAACCTCGCCCATGTGCCAGTTGGACTGACCCGTCGATCCCCAACACCAGCGCGCGCCCCGAAAGAGATGGTTCGTTGCGGAAACCAGCCATCACCACGTGCTGCCCATCCGGGCTCCAAAATGCCGGTGCTTGTCCCTGCGTCGCGTAGGTCCTTTCGGATGTACCGACCGCTGGTCCGACCGAAGGAAAGGTCGTCACCACACCAGAAACGAGATCCCGGATGACATACGGCCCGCGTGCTCCTGAAAGATAAGCGAGTCTTCGACCGTCAGGCGACAGGGACGGATAGTCGTCGTAGCCGCCATAGACTCCCGGAATGCGCCACCGCTGGCCCGACTCGGAGACGGCTTCCCAGACAGCCGGCTGATCGTAGGTATCGCGATGCACCACACGCTGCATCAATAACGCCATAGGGCCGGGTTTCGCGGGCAGGTCGCGCACCCACCACTGGTGACCGATTCTCTCTGGATACCCTTCCACCGCTGTAGAACCGCCTCCATCGGCGGGAGCAAAGGGCAGCGGTTGGTGGATAAACGGCAAGGTCGCAGCGCCGACGCCGAGCACTGCAAGCACCACAGTCGCCGCCGTGGCGTGGCGTAGGCGACGACGGCGACGTCCCTGCGACCAAGCGACCTGAGCCAGCTCAAGGGGCATGAGGCTGGGTGGGCCGTCGGCGACCAGTTCTTCCAGTGAGCTTCTCAGATCTTGGGTCATGGCGTCTCCACATCCGCATTCGCGGCGAACACGTTGATGAGGTCTGGTGCGAGTTGCCGAAGCCGACACAGGGCGTGGCGGCTTTGAGACTTCACGGTGTTCACTGAACAGCCCAACAAGCGAGCGGTCTCCACCTCCGTGCAGTCCTCATAGAAACGAAGCACGAGCACCGCTCGCTGCCGAGGAGTCAACCGCCCGAGAGCATCGCGAAGCATCAAACGTCGTAAGACACCATCCTCGGCGTCTCCCCGGTCCCCGTGTCGGGCTTCCGGCAGGGTGTCCAGCGAGAACTCCGTCACCTTTCGCCGCCGTCGCCAACCGTCGATGGACCGGTGATACATGATCCTCCGGACGTAAGGGTCGGGATCGCCAGCTCGGATCACCGCCGACCAGCGTGAAGCGACAGCCGTCAGGGACTCCTGCACAAGATCCTCCGCGAGACCCCAGTCACCGGTGAGGAGGTAGGCCGACCTTGCCAGCGCACGCGAGCGCGCCAGCACATACGCCTCGAACTCGTCCACGTCCACCTCCCTACCTAATAGCACGCAAAGCGGAGGTGGCGCGGGTGGAAGGACAGCCCAGAAAGTTCAGGTGGTATCTCCAGCGCCCGCAGCAAAGTCATGCAAACAGGTGGCTGGCACCCGCACATGTCTCGAGGCAAGCGCTCCGGATTCGGTAGGTGCGGCGTGGCAGTGATGAAGCTTGGGGTGTGGCTGCGCGTCAACGACGTCGTCACCGGTACGTCGTGCGCGCGAATCCGATCGACGACGCAGCAAGATCGAAGTCTGGCCTTGCCCAGCTGACGGCATAGTTCGGACGCCTCGCCTCGCCTCGCCTCGCCTCGCCTATTCCGGTCACCAATTGTCGGGCACGACGCGTTCACGCGTCCGGCGCCGGTCTGCGCAGAGCACCAACGCGTATGCCGCTAGCGTTTTCGCGTCGGTGATGGTGCCGTCAGCGATCATTTCCTCGACCTTGGTCCTGGTGAACCACGCCGAGCGCATGTCGTCCTCCGCAAGGTCCCGGTCCGGCGAACCCGGCGTGAGGTCGGTCGCCAGGAAGACCGCGCAGCGTTGGCTCGAAAGGCCGGGCGCGACATCGAACGTCCCGAGCCGGGTCATCGTCGCGGCGGAAAGGCCAGTTTCTTCGCGCAGCTCACGAGCGGCGGCGGCAGTCTCGTCGGCGTCGACGCCCGACTCAGCGTTCCCGGCCGGAAGCTCCCACCGCCGGCCGGTGAGCGCGTGACGATACTGCTCAACGAGGTGCAGGCGGTCGGCGTCAGTCGGGACAACCAGTGCTAGGTCGGGACCGTCCACCACGGCGTGCCGACCGGTGGACCCGTCCTGACGCCGCACGACGTCCTCGCGCACCGTCATCCACGGGTTGGTGTACACCTGGCGCGGTGCTCAGGACCCTCACGAACGCCATTGTGCCCGAGTCGGCCGGACTCTGAGCCTCATGGCGCGGTTCATCACACGAAGGTCGGTGACAAGCAGACGGTGGTCGCCCGTCACACAGAGATCAACCAAATCACCGCCCAGGCAATTCTCAAACACATGGGAGTCATCAGATGAAGGTCACTGCCAAGGTGACCCATACCGGGGACTGGTGGGCCATCGCGGTCCCCGAGGTGCCCGGCTTGTTCACCCAGGCCAAGCGCCTCGACCAGGTCGAGGAGATGGTGTAGGACGCCATCGCGATAATGACGGATACCCAGCCGGACGCAGTAGAGGTCGAGTGTCGCCTGTCCTTCCGGACGCAATAGAAGACGAGATCCGTCAAGCCCTGGAATGGCCAAGCAGGCAGCGGTCTATCAAGAGAAGGCATCTGCCGCAAAGTTGTCGTAGAGCTCCGGGAAGGTGAGCGCCTCAGCGTGCGTGACGTCGGCAAACTCCTCGAGTCAAGCCCTCAGCGCATCTCACAGTTGGCGGCCTACCAGGAGGTCAAGTCCGACGTTCCACCGACCAAGAAGGACCGCAAGGCAGCGCGGTCCAGGCGTATCAGCCACTAACGGCGAGGACGTCAGTCAGGGCGTGTCCCCGAAGTGTCCCTGGCCGGTCACCAAAGCCCACCTGACGGGGTTCGCGGTGACGAACGAATCAAGCTGGACCACAGGGCTCACGGGCAACGGGTATGCGGGCCCGGTCGGACGCGTAATGCGAAGGTCGTCGGTTCGATTCCGACAGGCGGCTTCGATGCGTTCTGGCGCGGAGGCGTGGGCGGCACTCCTGGTCGCCCGAGCTCGTCCGCTGTCAGTGTCCGCCCAGCGCTGCACGTGATCGGTGTCGGGCCCATTGGTGGGGCCCCCAGCTGTCGCAGTCTTGGCAAGATCATCTCGAATCGCCATCGCTCGGCAACCAAGCAAACGCATTATGAACTTCGTCTGGGGCCTCTTGTCCCTGTCGATGCCTGGTGGCAGGGTGGCAACCGATCCAGCAACCACGACCCGGGAGGAGCCCGTTATGGCCTCGGCCAACCCCTATCTCAACTTCGCGGGCAATTGCATGGAGGCGTTCGACTTCTACAGGTCCGTCTTCGGCGGCGAGTACACCACCGTCAGCAAGTTCTCCGACATGCCTTCCGACGCGGCTACCGACGTGTCGCACGAGGCCTCGGCCGACGGCATCATGCACATCTCCCTGCCGATCGGTGACTCGATATTGATGGGCTCCGACGTGCCGCCAGGCATGGGCACGGTGATCCCCGGCAACACGTGCTACGTGTGCGTGAACCCTGACAGCCCCGAGGATGCCAAGCGGGTCTTCGACGGCCTCAGCGAGGGCGGTGAGGTCGAGATGCCGTTCGACCAGCAATTCTGGGGCGACTACTTCGGCAGCTTCACTGACAAGTACGGCATCAAGTGGATGGTCGACGCGGCCGCCCCAGAGGCCGAGCAGCCGTCTGGCTGACCCGCTGATCAGGTCGACGCGGGCTCTCTAGGTTCAGCGTGCGGACTGATCGGTCGGAGCGATCCGCTGGGCGAGCCACCTGAGCGCCAGTGGATATCGGTAGTCGATCCCGCCATGCCCGGCGTCGAACAGTTCAAAGTGGATCCGCTCCTCGGACAGACCGGCTCGGGTGATCTCGCGCTGGAACGCCTGTGCGCCGATGTCGAGGTACCACTCGTCCCGGGTGCCGCCGTCGATCCACACGGCACGCCACGACTTGACCGCGTCGGCATAGCGCTCGACCATGCGTACCGGATCCCAGTCGAGCCACCGTTGCCATACCTCAGAGACGAGCTGACCAGTCGTGGGATCGAACGGCAGCAAGGGGGTGCCATCGGGAGCTGCCGAGAAGCACGCGGCCACTCCAAGCGTCATCAACAGCGTCTGGTCCGCCTCCTTGGTGAACGACGTGCGCCCACGAAAGTCGGCCCACCACTGCTGGATGTCGCCGTCGTACTCACGCAGAAACCGAACAGCCTTTGCGAACTCCGGGATGTAGCAGAACTCGTACAGTGAGTCGCCAGCGTGCGTTGACAGGGCGCCGAACAGATCCGGCCGGAGCATCGGGGTGACCATGGCACCAAAGCCGCCGCTGGATTTGCCGCTGATCGCCCTGTGGTTGGGGCTGACGATCGTCCGATACTGGCTGTCGATGAACGGAACGATCTCGTCGCAGAGGTACGAGTGGTAGGCGCCGGTCCCTGCCGAGTCCACGAACTGGCTCCCGCCGTAACCAGTCCAGGCGTCGACGTACACCACGATCGCTGGCGGCGCCTCACCGTGCGCGAACACATCATCGGCCGTCTCGATGAACGGCTGCCGGAACGCCGTCCGATTGCGCCACATGCTGACGTGCCCGGTGTAGCCCTGGATCACGTATATCGAGGCGTAGCGGCGCTCGGGCTCGTCGTCGTAGCCCGGCGGCACGTACACCCACAGCGGGCGTTCGTGCGGATCTCCCAATGGGTTGCCCCGCAAGAGCGCACTCTCGATGACGTGCTCATCGATTCGGCCGGCAAAGTCGGCGGACCACGGCAACATCTCCTCACCGTAGTCAGCGGGGGTGTGGAGGAACCGCCAGGGTCACCGCACGATTCGCAGCCGCAGTGTCCTTGCCGTGGGGCGCCTCCATATTCGGGCCGTCCCCGCGGAACGTGCTGTTACCGACGAGCAGAGCCCGGTCGGCGGTGGTGTGGAGCCACCATCTGCCCGTCATGGCGAGATCCGGACGGGAGTCGTCCGCAATGGCCCGTACCATCCCTGCATGGCTATCGCACGATTTCCAAGCATCGTCATCGACTGCCCAGATCCAGGCGCTCTCGCGACGTTCTACGGCGCGATGTTGGATTGGAAGGTCGACGTCTCCTCTGACTGGGCTGAGGTCCGCGCGGAGTACGGTCAGTGCATCTGCTTTCAACAGGTGGAGTCCTACACCCCGCCTGAATGGCCGAACCAGGATGTCCCCCAGCAGGTGCACCTCGACGTGGTCGTCGACGACCTCGACGTCTGCGAGACTGCGGTGCTCGACCTGGGCGCGACCAAGCCCGACCACCAACCTGGTACGTCGTTCCGAGTGTTCCTCGACCCAGCGGGGCACCCCTTCTGCCTCTGCGTGGAGTGACTCGGGCGGCGATACTGCGCCACCCACGCGCCTCGCCAAAGGCCGCCGCAACGCTCCCAAACCACAGGGAGGAGCGGTCAGCCGGAAGACACGCCTCACCGCCGCGGTGAGTCAGTCGATGCGCCTTCGACGCATCAAGAACAGCGAGAGCGCCCCGTGCAGCAGTACGTTGAGCAGGGCGCAGGTGACCAGGAAAGACGTCTCCGCCGGTTGCCTCCAGTTGGGCAGAACTCCCATCAGATCGAGCAGTGACCACGGAAGGCCGAGGCCGCCGATCAACAGCAGCGCTAGACCGGCACCGATGTTCGCGCCGCCCACCGGACCGGACCGGGTCAACGTAAGGAACGCGGACGCGGCAGTTAGCAGCATCACGTGGAAGATAAGCGCCGAGACGTACGGTCGAGAACTGCTCACGGTTGGCACGCACGTCTCCCCATAGCGTTGCCTAAGCTGCGGCCGATCTCCTTGCGAACCATGTCCCCCTCCTCACCCTCGCTCCAGCCTTGCACACGCGACGGTTATGGCGTCGGCGCGGCGAGCATCCTTAGTACTCGTTGTGCACGACTTTGTGTGGCGTCGGGCTCGGCAGTCCGGATCTCGAAGGACGATTCGGCCGGCCAAAGCAAAAGTGCTCGGCGTCCACGGACTCGAACCGTCCTCCCCGACCGCCTGGCTCGCGTCCACTCATGGTCTGTCTCGGGGTGCCGCGGCGGGGATCGTGGCCCGCGCCCGCGCCGTGAACGACACGGTGCTGGCCACTCGGGCCGCCTGGTCTAAGGGTGAGCTGAGCACGGAGCAGGCGGCGCTGATCGCCGAGACCGTCACCGGGCTGAGCGGCACGGTGGACCTGGCCGCCCGAGACCAGGCGGAGGTCTACCTGATTGAGCAGGCGCCCCGGTTCAGCTACACCGAGTTGCGGCACCTGGCCAACCATGTCATCGAGGTGGTCGACCCCGACGGCGCCGACACCAAACTCGCGGCGCTGCTGGAGGCTGAGGAAGCCCGGGCGTTACAGGAAACCACGTTCTCGGCCCGCAAGGGCTTCGACGGGATTGGCCGGTTCTCCGGCAAACTGCCCAATCTGCAGCTCGATATGCTCACCACCGCCCTGGATGCCCTGGCCGCCCCCCGCCGCACCCACCCGGCACCGGCGTGGCCGAGATGGTGCACGGGCCAGGCACATCCGATCTGCTGGACGTTGATGGTGTGCACTGTGACACCGAGATCGGGGCCTTGACCTACCCGCAGCGGCGGGGGCGGGCGTTCCTGGAACTCATCGAACACCTCCCGGTCGACAAGCTCCCTCAGCACGGGGTCGGCAACGCCCAGATCGTGGTCACCATCGACGCCGCCACGTTGGCCACCGGCGTCGGCGATGCCACCCTCGACACCGGCGGTGTCATCTCGGCCGGCCAGGCCCGCCGGTTGGCCTGCAACGCCGGGCTGCTGCCGGTGGTTCTGGACGGGCCGTCGAAGATCCTCGACCTCGGCATGTCCCAACGGCTGTTCGACCGTCACCAACGCATCGCGCTGGCCGTCCGCGACAAAGGGCTGCGTCTGGCCCGGCTGCGACCGCCCACCCGCCTGGTGCGAAGCCCACCACATCAAAGCGTGGCACCACGGCGGACCCACCGACATCACCAACGGGTGCCTGCTGTGCTCCTGGCACCACCGCCTCCTCGACACCGGCGAATGGGCGGTGATCATGGCCGGCGACGGCATCCCAGAGGTCATCCCACCCCAACGCATCGACCCAATGCGAAGACCCATCCGACACGAACGCCTCAAACCCCGACCCGGGTAAAGCGGCCATGAGACACGCTAGGCGGTTCTACCGCCCGGCGTCAGGGAGCGCTGCGTATCAGGGAGCGGGGCGCTTCCGCCGATCAGTGCCGCGACATCAGCCAGCGCAGTGGAGCGGGCCTTGTAGTAGACCCATATCCCCCGTTTGCTGCGATCCAAGAGTCCGATCTGGTGCAGGACCTTGAGGTGGTGACTAATGGTGGGCTGCGAGAGGTCGAACGCCCCAGCGAGATCGCAGACGCACGCCTCGCCATCGGGGTGTGAGGCCACCAGCGAGAGGAGGCGGAGACGCACCGGGTCGGCGAGCGCTTTGAGCAGCGGTGCGATCCGCTCGGCTTGGTCTGAGGCCAGCGGTTCTTCCCGAAGAGGAGAACAGCAGGCCAGAGTCTGGGTCGGTGTGAGTTCGGTCAACAACTTAGACACGGATCTATATTGACAGACATCGATATCTGCGGCAACCTGATCGTATAGATGTGTATCTATACGATCAGAGAGGCTGCGACCATGTCACGACTACAGCTCGCCCTCAACGTCAATGACGTCGATGAGGTGGTTGCCTTCTACACCAAACTGTTCGGGGCTCAACCTGCCAAGCGTCGCCCCGGCTATGCCAACTTCGCCATTGATCAGCCGCCACTCAAGCTGGTTCTTCTGGAGAACCCTGGCAAGGGTGGCTCCCTGAATCACCTCGGTGTCGAGGTCGCAGACGTAGACACGGTTGATGCCGAGCAGGCACGACTGTCCGAGCACGGCCTCGCCTCAAGAGACGAACGCGGAACGACGTGTTGCTACGCCAAGCAGGACAAGTTCTGGGTGCAGGGTGCCCCGAACGGGGAGTCCTGGGAGATCTACACCGTGCTCAACGGCAGCCCGACCTTTCATCGACGAGCGCTGACGAGCAGGGTAGGCGGGCACGCGCCGCCGAGTCGGAGCGCGGTGTTGTTCCCAAAACGTGGGAGTCGGACGCTTCGCGCGATGCAGTCTTTGGCCCATGCAAGGCGCTCGCCGGATAGGGTCAGCCATGGACAGGCGGCCGACGAACTGGGCCGGGAACATCCGGTACCGCGCCGACCGGGTCCACGCCCCCACCTCGGTCGAGCAGCTCCAGGAACTTGTCGCCGCCGGCAGCGACCTCCGGCCGGTCGGCACCGGCCACTCCTTCAACCGCATCGCCGACACCACCGGCGACCTCGTCTCCGTGGCGGCCTTGCCGCAGCGCTGCGTTCTCGACTCCAATCGGCGCACCGTGACCGTAAGCGCCGGAATGCGGTACGGCGACATCGCCGCCAGCCTGCACCAGTCCGGCTACGCCCTGCCCGGCCTCGCGTCGCTGCCGCACATATCGGTTGCCGGCGCGATCGCGACCGGCACGCACGGGGCGGGCAACAGCGTCGGCAGCCTGGCGACAGCCGTCTCAGCGCTGCAACTGGTCGCTGCCGACGGTGAGCTCGTCAACCTCCGCCGCGAGCGCGACGGCGACCTGTTCTGCGGAGCCGTCGTCGGGCTCGGTGCCCTCGGGGTGGTGACGACGGTGACACTCGACGTCGTACCGGCCTTCGAGGTGAGCCAGTGGGTGTACGACGACCTGCCGCGCACAGCGGTTGACGACCACATCGAGGAGCTCTTCGCCAGCGCCTACAGCGTCAGCTTGTTCACCGACTGGCGTCGCCCCGGCTTTCACCAGGTCTGGCTGAAGCACCGCCGCGACGGGCGCGAATTGGCAGCGGCACCAGCGCGGTGGTTGGGTGCCACGCTGGCCGACGGGCAGCGCCATCCGATCGTCGGCATGCCCGTCGAGAACTGCACCGAGCAGCTCGGCGTGGCGGGTGCATGGCATGCCCGGCTCCCGCACTTTCGGATGGAGTTCACGCCCAGCAGCGGGCAGGAGCTGCAGTCCGAGTACCTACTGCCGCGTGAGCACGCCGTCGAAGCACTGGCAGCCATCGACAGCATCCGCGATCGCGTCGGCCCGCTCGTCCAGGTCTCGGAGATCCGCACGGTCGCCCGCGACGACCTGTGGCTGAGCCCGTGCTACCGGCGCGACACGGTCGGCGTCCACTTCACCTGGGTGCCCGACACCCCAGCGGTGATGAGGGTGCTCGGGGCGATCGAGGAGCAGCTCGCGCCGTTCCAGCCCCGCCCGCACTGGGGCAAGCTCTTCACCCTCGCCCCAACGGCGCTGGCGAGCCAGTACGAGCGGTACGGCGACTTCGCCGCGCTCATGGGACGCTACGACCCCACGGGCAAGTTCCGCAACGACCTGCTCGACGCCTGGTTCCCAACCGGGCCCTAGCCGGGTAGCGCCCGACCCAAGAGCCGGTCAGCCCTAGCCGGTCAGCGCGGGTCGGGTGGCTACCCGCCCACCGCCCGCGCCTGCGGGGTTCAGCCTGGTGGTTGCACCGCCCAGACCCGCACGTACTCGAACTCGGCCCAGTAACGCTCGTCGGCATTGGGAGCACCCATCGACACCAGCCCGATGCGGGCGTCGCCGCCGAGGTTGTGCGTCCAGGTGCCGCCGCGCACCCAGCGGTCACCGTCCTGGCTGCTGTAACCGGTGTAGAGCTCCACGATCTTGCCGTTCGGGCGCTCCGTGTGCCGCTTGACGATCCGCAGGTAGGTCCAGTCGGCGGGCGGGCCGATTACCGTGTTGCCGTACCGGGGGAATCCCTCGCGACCGGCGGGAACCTCCTTGGCGAACTCGGTTTGCCGGGTCTCCCAGATCGACACGTGCGCGAGCTTGATGAACTTGTCGTCACCGTCGTAGATCACCAGGCCGGCTTGCGCGTAGTTGTGACAGCAGCCTTCCTCAGGAACAGGCAGCTTCACCTTCGTCTGCACCATGTAGTCCCGGTTCGGCGTGGGCTCGGTGAGCACCGACGCGTTATTGCTGTCGGTGTGCAGATCCTTTGGCTGCGTGCGGAACTTGAACCTCTCGTTGCCGAACTCGTACTCGGAGGGATCGGGCTGGCGCACCCACTCCCACAGCCTGCTCATCGTCCCCGACTTGAAGTTGTCGGAGAGTCGGAACAGCGGGTGAGCCATCCGGTCCTTGCCCAGCACGTCCGGCCGGTACAGCGACTCCTCGCCGGGTTGCGCGGCCGGGGCTGGCATTCTCTTGTCCGACGCCCACCGGTTGCCTCTGACTGTCGGGAACCCGTTGACCCAGTCCACCGGGTCGAGCAGCGCCGGGCGCTTGGTGAAGCCTGGCTCGCTCTCGAAGTACGGGTCGTGCCGGTCAACGGCGTGGTAGATGGTCCACCACTGACCGTCGAAGTCACGGAAGACCGAGTTGTGTCCGGTGCCGACCCAGCGGTTGCCGTTCATGCTGAGCACCGGAGTTCCGCCGACGCGGCCTTGGAGGAACGAGTTCCCCTCTCGGTCGACGAACGGGCCAAGTGGCGACTGCGACCGTCCGGCGAACACGCTGTAGCCGGTCAGCGGGCCGTTGCAGCAGTTGGTGGCGGAGACGAACATGTAGTACGAGTCGCCCCGCTTTACGACGTTCGCGCCCTCGTAGCGGTTGCCGATCGAGACCTGCACCGGCGCGCCGGTCATCTTGATCGTGCGCGGTCCCACCGATACGTGGGTGCCGAAGATGCCGCCGTAGTAGCTGCCGTAGTAGAGGATGCCGTTCGCCCCGATGGTGTCACCGAGCACGTCGGGGTCATAGGTCCAGAAGAAGGCACAGGGGTCGGGGTTGTTCGGGTCTTTCCGAGGAGGCACGACGGGGGTTTCGCTAGTCTGCCATGGCCCGGTGGGGCTGTCACTCCAAGCGACGCCGATCGCGCTGTCGTTCTCGCAGTCCACTCCGCTGACGGACCGATCCGTATTGGTCACGACGTAAAGCAGGTAGTAGCGGTCGTACGCCTCGGAGTACACGACGTCGGGAGCCCACAGCCCCGCTCCTGTGTCCGCCCATCCCGGCGGGTGCGGCAACGCGTCGCCGACGTAGGTCCAGTTGACCAGGTCGCGGCTGCGCATCATCGGGATGGGGTGGAAGTCAATCGGACCGTCACCGGCGGTGTCGCCGTCGTTGAGCGGGTCGGTCGTGCAGTACATGTACCAGTTGCGATCACCTTCCTGCTGCCCACGGAGCACCGTCGGGTCGGCGCAGCTGCGCACCACACCGTCGTTCGGTATCTGCGGCTTCAGGGGGTTGTGGTAGAAGTCGGCGTCGGAGCCGGCCGAGGGCAGGGCCGTCAGCGGCACGAGCGCGGCAGCGAGGAGCAGAGGCATGAGACGGCGAAGGGTGTGCGTCATGGGCTAACTGTGCTCCCATCTACCCCGCACGGCAAGAGTTTGCGTGAAGTTCACGCGGAGGTTCCTCGACTCGCTGGCTCAGCGCGGACCCGAGGACATGATCACCAAGTCCCCGTGGCCGCCGTACCCGAGGATCTCCTCGGCGTACTGCGTCCCCTCGAACGTGACCATGAGCCACCCACCGTCGGGGCGGGGAACGATCTGCGGGTGGGGGATGTTGGTGCCGTACGGCGCGTCCAAGGCGCCCAGCCGCTTCATCGCCAAGTCGTAGACGGGATACTCCCGGGTCTCGCCGTCACTGGCGAGCAGGAACCACTCCCCGTCGACCCGCTGCAGGATCGGACCCTCGCACTGGTGCAGCGAAGGGTCGGCGCCGACCAGCTCCAACCCTTGGTCGTACGCCGCCCCGACGGGCCCGGCTGCGAGCGCCGGGTGGAAGTCGAAGGGGTCCTGCGAGGGACTCTCGACGAACGAGACGTGCCATCGGCCGTCGATCTGCGTCGCCCCGGGGTCCCAGCTGCTGAGCTTCGTCGGCAGGTCAAGTCGCTTGGTCTCCAGCAGGTGCACCCCACTGAGCACGTCGTCGCTGGTGGCGGTGTGCAAGGCGTGGACTCCGCCATCGTCGAAGTCCCCCCACGAGGTGTTCAGCGCGATGAAGCGGTCACCCCGCTCATCGATGACGAGCTGCCCGGCATGGTCGCCCAGCAGCAAGCCGTCGCGTCGTGCGTACAACTGGGCCACCTGTCGTAGCTGGGTGGGGTCAGCGAGGTCCAAGGTGAACACCCCCCAGTGCGCCTGCTGGAAAAAGCCAAGACCGGCGCACGTGAACGTCAGGTAGGCCTTCCCGTCGCGGATGTACGCCGTACCGTCCGGCCGCTGCACCAGGTGAGGGTCGCGCAGCCCGGCCATGCCGAACGGCCCCGCCGTAACCCGGCTGAACCGGGCCTCGCCGCCTGTCCCGCCGACGCCGTACCCGTAGGAGAACGTCGCCAGCGTTGCGGGGTCACGCAGGTCGATCAGGGCGGCGACGTCGTCCCGGTTCGTCACCACGGGTTGCCAGCCGTCGCCGGTGTCGACGAGCGCTGTCACCTGGTTCTCGCACACCGCGAAGGCTGCCTTGACGGGCGTTTGCAGCTCGACGGCTGTCTCGGCGACCACCCGGGTGTCGCCGTCTCGGCGCACCTCGATCCGCACCTGCCGCCGGGCCGGCGAGAACACCGCAGCGACGGAGTCGCCGCTGGCGCTGAACAGACCCGCCACCACCTCGGCGCCGTCGATGGCAGCCACCGACAGCTCGACCGCTGCGAACGGCGCTACCGGCCCGGCGTCGAGGCGGACCAACGACCGCGCCGGACCGGGCTGGATGCGGACCTGCTCGAACCCGGGCGCCAGCAGTTCGAACGGCCGGTACTGCGTCTGGACGCGGAATGACAGGCCGAGGATGCCGGGCTGCCCGCCTGCAGGCGTCGGGGCTCCGTCGACAGCTGACGGGGCTTGGTCACACCCGAGCGGAAGCCCACTGAGGCCCAGCACGGCCGTCAGGCCGACGCCTTTGAGCAGGGTACGGCGATCAACCTGACGGCCTTCGAGGCTCACCCCTTCAGACCGGAGCGGGAGACTCCCTCGATCACGAAGCGTTGCGCGAAGACGAACAGGAGCAGGACCGGTGCGCTGGCGATCACAGCGCCCGCCATCAGCAGGTCATAGCGCACACTGTTGGCCGACTGCAGCGTCGACAGGCCCGCCTGGAGCGTCTGGTTCTCCGGGCTGAACAGCACGTAGACCGGCCAGAGGAAGTCGTTCCAGTTCGTCAGGAACGCCAGCAGGGCAAGTGTTGCCAGCGCCGGCCTTGACAGCGGCAGGATGACCTTCCAGAACACCTGCAACCGGTTGGCGCCGTCGAGGAACGCCGACTCCTCCAGCTCGCGGGGGAGCTGCAGGAAGAACTGCCGGAGGAAGAAGACGCCGAACGCGTTGGCGGCTGTCGGGACGATGATGGCAATCAGGCTGTCGAGCCACTGCAGCTGGTTGACGACCTCGTAGTTGGGGATCACCAAGATCACCGGCGGCACGAACAAGGTGGCGATGATCAGCGCCATGACGATCTTGCGCCCGCGGAACTCAAGCCGTGCCAGGGCGTAGGCGGCGAGAGCGGAGGTCGCCACCACCAGGATGGAGT
The DNA here is from genome assembly GCA_030447865.1 of Nocardioidaceae bacterium. Classification (GTDB taxonomy): domain Bacteria; phylum Actinomycetota; class Actinomycetes; order Propionibacteriales; family Nocardioidaceae; genus JAUJOE01. Next base: position 424,505 of record JAUJOD010000001.1, on the reverse strand, counting down.
TCAGGGTGGCAGCGATCATCGAGTTGCCGAACCACCGGAAGACCGGCGTCTCGGCAGCGTCGAGAATCAGCCGGTACGCCTGAAGCGTCGGCGCGTCCGGTATCCAGGACGGTGGCGTCTGCACCGCCTCCGCCCGCGTCTTGAACGACGTCACAAGCATGAACACCAGCGGGCTGACGAAGAGCACTGTCAGCAGGCCGAGCACGCTGTAGCGCAGCGCCTTCATGATCGGCCACCTTCCTCCTTCTCGCGGAAGAACCAGAAGACCCCGAGCGAGGCGATGATGAGCAGTACGGTCAGGATCCAGCTCGCCGCCGCCGCCTCTCCCATCGCGAACTCACGCAGGCCGGTGTTGGCGATCTCGAAGATGGCCGTGCGGGTCTCCGTCCCGGGCGCACCGTTGGTCATGATGAAGGACTGCCCGAACATGTTGGCGGACGCGATGATCGTGATCATCAAGACGAAGGCAGTCACCGGCCGCAGGTTCGGCAACGTCACGTTTCGGAAGCTCTGCCAGGTGCTCGCCCCGTCGAGTTCGGCCGCCTCGTACTGCTCGCGGGGGATGTCTTGCAGGCCGGCGAGGAAGATGACCGCGTTGAAGCCCAGCGTCCACCACACCGTCACACCGACAAGAGCCACCCACGCCTCGGGCAGCGAGCTCAACCAGGGGATGTTCCCGGATAGCCCGATGACGCCGAGGTAGTGGTTCACCAGTCCGATGTTCGCGTCGAGCAGGAACCGCCAGACGACACCCACCACCGCGACGCCCAAGACGTACGGCGCGAAGTACACGGCACGGAACAGGTTTCGCCCGGGGAAGCGCTCGTTCATGACGACAGCGACCGCGAGCGGCACCACGATCAGCAGCGGCACGCTGAACAGCGTGAAGATGCCGGTGGCCTGCATGGAGTTCCAGAACGGGTCGAAGGACACCGAGCCGGGGTCGATCAGGTCAGCGTAGTTCTCCAACCCGATGAAGGGCTTGGCGGGCAGCCGCGGATCCCAGCTGTGCAGACTCATCCATAGCCCCAGGCCGATGGGCAGCAACACGAAACCGCCGAAGAGCACCAGGTAAGGAGCGAGGAAAAGCCAGGCGGTGAGCGGGTGGTCCCGCATCGGGTTGGCGCTGACCGGCGGTGGGACCGCTTTTTCCGGCGGCTTGACCGGCGTGACGGTTGCCACGGCCCATCAGCCCCCGAACTTTTCGGCGTTCTTCTGCATGAGCTCGGTGGCGTTGCTCTGTGCCTCGCTCAGGGCTTCCTCCACCGGCTTCTGACCGAGGATCGCCGCGTTGACCGCCAACTCGAGCGTCTCGGCCTGCACCGTGCCCAGCCCCGGGACGGCCGGCAGGAAGTGCAGGTTGTCGACCTGCTCTCCGAGCGCCGCCTGCGGCGAGTTCTCGTACTCGGGACTCTCCCGTGCCTCGTTGAGCGCTGGGATCATGCCGGCGTCGGACCACGCTGCCGACTGTTGGCTCATCCAGCCGATGAACACCTTGGCGGCGTTGGCGCTGTTGGTGTCCTGCGCCGCCTGGGAGGTCAGGAAGAAGTTGTGGGAGTTTGCCCACGACGCCAGTTGCTCACCGATCGTCGGCAGCGGCGCGATCCCCCAGTTCATTCCGGACTCTTCCAGGTCGTTGATCTGCCAGATGCCGTCCCAGGTGATCGAGTTCTGCCCATTCTTGAAGGCGGTGTACTGAGCGTCGATGTCGACGTTGGCGGGGCTGAAGCCCTTGTCCACCTGCTCCTTCATCCACGTGAGTGCCTTGACTCCCTCTTCGGAGCCGAAGGTGGCCTCGGTGCCATCTCCCCCGTACGGCTCCCCGCCGAACTGCCACAGCAAGCTGAGGAACATCAGGTGTGCCGGCCACTGGTTCGGCATCCAGAACGGAAACTCGACGCCACCCGCCTGCTGAAGCTTCTGACACGCTTCCTCGAGGCTCGCCGCGTCAGTGGGCGGGGAGTCGATGCCAGCCTTCTCGAAGTGGTCCTTGTTGTAGTACATGGCCAGGCAGTGCACGTCGAGCGGGATGCCGTAGCGCTTGTCCTGGTAGATACCCGGCTGCCACACCGACGCGGCGAAGTCGTCCTCGGTCAGCCCGAGCGCGGAGGCAACGTCGTCGACGGGCACGATGATCTTCGTGGCTGCTTGGGTGGCGATCTGATCAAGGTGCATCGCACCGACGTCTGGACCCTGGCCCGCGCCGGCAGCAGCCGGGAGACGGGTGTAGAAGTCGCCCCACTCGATGGTGTTCTGCTTGACCGTGATGTTCTTCTGGTCGGCGTTGAACCTTTTCACCAGGGCGTCCATGGCCGGGCCGTCGCCGCCGGTGAAGCCGTTCCAGTAGTCAAGGGTCACGGCCGGGCCGTCGTAGGTGCCCTCGAAGCCCCCGACGCCTTCTTCACTGCCACCGACGGTCGTACCACCGCCACAGCCGGTGACCAGCGCGGCCGTGGTGAGCGCGCTCAAGCTGAGGAAGCGACGGCGGGTGAACACCGATGGGATGGGGGACTGCTCGGTCGAACTGGGTGTGCGGTTCATGCTTGCTGCTCCTTGCGGTCGGTTGAGGAGGGGGAAGGTTCAGTTGCGGTGGGGACGAGACGAAGCACGTTCCACGACAGCGGTGGAAGGACACCGGCCAGGTGCCCCTCGGTGAGGTTGGTCTGCTCCAACCGACGAGGGACGACCCGGTCGGGGTCTTCGACCACGTTACGGGTGGCGGGATCGTCATGGTGAAAGGTCGTGGCTTCGAGTCTCCACCCTTCGGCGAATCCGCGCACGTCGAGGTCGATCTCGACTGGCTCGGCCCGGTCGCGGTTGACCGCGAAGATGGCCAGCTCGCCGGACTGGTCGTCGTACGTCGCCGTCGCCTCGACGAGCGCGACATCGCCGTACAGCGCCGTGTGGTGCGTCGGGGTGTGCATGTCGACGCGCAGCACCTCCCCGCGGGCGTGTCGCGCCATCTGGGCGAACGGGTGGAAGATCGTCTGCCGCCAGGCGGGTCCTCCCGGTTCGGTCAGGATGGGTGCGATCACGTTCACCAGCTGCGCTTGGCACGCGATGCCGACCCGGTCGGCGTGGCGCAGCAGCGTGATGAGCAGCGACCCGACCACCACGGCGTCGGTGACGTCGTACCTGTCTTCGATCAGTGACCGCGACTCGGCCCAGTCGAGGTTGTCTTGGCCGGCGAAGTCCTGCTGGTACCAGACGTTCCACTCATCGACGGAGAGCCGGAGCTTCTTGGGCGAGCGCAGCCGAGCCCCGACGTGGTCGGCGGTGGCCACCAGTGCCTCGATGGCTCGCTCGAGGTCGACGGCGGAGGCGAGAAAGCTGTCGACGTCGCCGTCGACGGGTTCGTAGTAGTTGTGCAGCGAGACGTAGTCCACCAGCTCGTAGCACTGCTCGAGCACCGTGGCTTCCCACGCCGCGAACGTCGGCATGTAGGTGTTGGAGCTGCCGCAGGCCACCAGCTCGATGGTCGAGTCGACCATCCGCATCGCCCGCGCAGTCTCCGCTGCCAGCCGGCCGTACTCGGCCGCGGTCTTGTGCCCGACCTGCCACGGCCCGTCGAGCTCGTTGCCGAGGCACCAGACCTTGATGCCGTGCGGTTCCTTCTGGCCGTTGGACCGCCGCAGGTCCGACAGCGCCGTACCCTCGGGATGGTTGCAGTACTCGAGCAGGTCGGTGGCCTCCTGGACCGCCCGGGTGCCGAGGTTCACCGCCATCATCGGCTCGACGCCCGCGGCTCTGCACCAGGTGGCGAACTCGTCGACCCCGACCTCGTTTGTCTCGATGGTCTTCCAGGCCAGGTCAAGGCGCCGCGGTCGCTGGTCGACGGGGCCGATCCCGTCCTCCCACCGGTAGCCGGACACGAAGTTACCGCCGGGGTAGCGCACGATTGTGCAGCCGAGCTCGCGGGTGAGGTCGAGGACGTCTTGTCGGAAGTCGTTGGAGTCCGCGGTGGGATGGCCGGGCTCAAAGATGCCCGTGTAGACACACCGCCCCATGTGCTCTACGAAGGAACCAAACAGGTGGGGGTCAACGCGTCCCACCCGAAAGGCCGGATCGAGTGTCAGCGTCACCGACTTCATCACCTGCCGTTCTATCCGTTCGGCGCGTCGTTTGTAAAGATGCCGTTTGTAAAGATCGTGTACCGCTTCAGTTCACCCGGGGTTTGACCCTACGCCGCCGTGGGCACGGCGGGGGACTGCGACGCGGGGTCGCTTTGCTGGAATGCGTGAGGACAGGCGGGCTGACCCAGATGATGAGTGCAGAGGCATGACCGCGACATGGGCTGCGCCGGGACGCATCAATCTCATCGGCGAGCACGTCGACTACAACGAGGGTCTCGTGCTGCCGTTTGCCCTCTCCATGGCGACCACGGCGTCCGTGACCGCGAACGACAGTGGCGTCGTCACGGTTACCTCTGACACGGCGGACGAACCGGCCACGTTCTCGGTCGACGTACAGCCCGGCGACGTCACCGGCTGGGCGGCGTACGTCGCAGGCGTGGTCTGGGCGGTGCGCGAGAAGATCGACCAGCCGGCCGAGGGGGCGGGCGACCCGGCTGGCGGCATCAGCGGGCTCGAGGTGACGATCCGTAGCGACGTACCCGTCGGCGCGGGGCTGTCATCGTCGGCCGCGCTGGAGTGCTCCGTCGCCTGCGCGATCAACGCTGAGCTGGGGCTGGGGCTTGACCGGGTCACCATCGCCGCACTGGCCCGTCGAGCCGAGAACGACTTCGTGGGGGTGCCAACCGGGTCGATGGACCAACTCGCCTCGATGCTGTGCGAGGAGGGGCATGCGCTGTTCCTCGACTGCCGGACGATGCAGACCCGTGCGGTCCCCTTCGACCCCGACCACGCGGACCTCACCCTCCTCGTCATCGACACCCACGCCGAGCACGAGCTCGCAGGCAGCGAGTACGGCGACCGGCGGACGTCCTGTGAGGAGGCGGCCTCCAGGCTCGGCCTCGACTCGCTGCGCGATGCCACCCTCGATCAGGTCACGTCGCTTTCCGACCCGGTTCTGCTACGGCGTGCGCGCCACGTCGTCACGGAGATCCACCGGGTGAGCGACGTAGTCCAGCGGCTCGAGGCCGCCGGTCAGACGGCGGAGATCGGCGGCTTGTTGACCGCCTCACACCAGTCGTTGCGCGACGACTTCGAGGTGTCGTGCGAGGAGCTCGACGTGGCGGTTTCGTCAGCGTTGCTCGCGGGGGCGCTGGGGGCCCGGATGACCGGGGGTGGGTTCGGTGGCTGTGCGATCGCGCTGTGCCCAAGCGCCGCCGCAGGCGCGGTGAAGCAGTCGGTTCGCGCGGCCTACGACGAGCACGGTTGGCGGGAGCCAACCATCTGGGCCGCCTCGCCGGCTCGGGGCGCGGCCAGCGTCGAACCGGATCCTGGCTAGATTCAGGGAGCACCCCGCCATCCAGGAGCACCCGGCCATCCACAGCCGTGCCAAAGTCCTGACCAAAGTCAACGAACCAGCCAGTTTTCTCCCCTGAAAGCCGACTTCGGTCAGTACTTTGGCAGGTACAACGTCAGGCAAGGGCGTGCGAGCGACTGGCGCTGTGCGACCCCAGAGCTGTGATTCGGGGTAGCGCATAGTTGTGCGACTTGTTAGCGTCGTGATGAGTCGTTTATACCGCTCAGCGGTTTACAAGCGCTCGCGCCCGGTCGGAATGCCGAATCCTGCCCCCGACCACGCCACGGGTGCCCATCCCACCACATCGGGCAGGAGCGGGGGACCCAGGTCTTCCGGTCGGAGCAGCCGCTCCGGCCTTGGGGTGTAGCCGCACCAGTTTGACGCGGCCGGGAACCTTCCAAGCCCGAACCCGACAGTTAACCCCGCAGGCGTAGGAAGGGTTTTTCCTATGTCCGCTTCCCCTGGTCGGCACCGCCGACCACGTTCCCATCGCGGCCGCCGGGTCGCCGCTACTCTCCTTGCTCTCTGCCTCGCCGGCACCGGCGCCACCAGCGCCGTAGTCGGGCCCGCCGCCGCGCACTCCGTCGACAACAGTGGTGCCGTCTACATCCCCGTCGGTGGCCTCACCTATGCAGACGGTGCGGGCACCGAGACCTGGGGGCTGCAGACGCACGCCACGTGGTCTTCCCGATTCGTCAAGCACAGGTACGCCGTCCGCACGGTCTACGGCTACCGATCGTCCACAGGTGACCACGGCAAGGGTCTCGCCGCGGACTTCATGGTGTACTCGCACAAAGCCAAGGGGCACCGCATCGCCGAGTTCTCCAGGAAGCACCACGAGCAGCTGAACATCACCTACATCATCTGGAAGCAGCGGATCTGGTCGGTTGAGCGGGCCAGCGAGGGCTGGCGACTGATGGCCGACGCCGGTAGTGCCACCGCTAACCACAGGAACCACGTTCACATCAGCTACCAGGCGACTCCACACGACCGCACCTATCAGGGCTGAAGTCGCGGGGGCCGGCCCTAGAAGTTGATCATGTGGCCGGCGAGGCCGTGCACTGCTTCCTTGACCGCCTCGCTCAGCGTGGGGTGGGCGTGGATGTTGCGGGCAACCTCAGTTGCCGTGAGATCCCACTGCTGAGCGAGGGTGAGCTCCGGCAGGAGCTCCACCACGTCGGGTCCGATCAGGTGCCCGCCGAGCAGCTCGCCGTACTCCGCATCGGCGATGAGCTTGACGAACCCGTTCGGGTCGCCGAGTCCGTGTGCCTTGCCGTTCGCGGTGAAGGGGAACTTCGCGACGTTGATCTCCCGGCCGAGCTCACGGGCCTGTGCCTCGGTGTAGCCGAAGCTGGCGATCTGCGGCTGGCAGTACGTCGCTCGCGGCACCATGACGTAGTCGATCTCCATCGTCTCGGCATCCGCGATGGTCTCCGCCGCCACGATCCCCATCGACTCAGCGTTGTGCGCGAGCATCAGCTTCGCTGTCACGTCACCTATCGCGTAGATGCCGGGCACGTTGGTGCGCATCCGACCGTCGACAGCGATGGCCCCCCGGTCGGTGAGCTCGACGCCGATGCCCTCCAGCCCGTAGCCCTCGACGCGGGGGACGAAGCCGATCGCCTGGAGCACCTTGTCTGCCGCAAGCACCTGTTGGCTGTCGCCCTTGGTGACCGTCACCTTGACGATGTCGCCGGTGTCGTCGATCGCGTCGACCCGCGTCGAGGTCAGCACCTTCACCCCGAGCTTCTTGTACCGGCGGGCCAGCTCCGTCGAGACCTCCTCGTCCTCCAGCGGCACTACCCGGTCGAGGAACTCGACGATCGTGACCTCGACGCCGTAGTTGGCGAGTACGTAGGCGAACTCCACGCCGATGGCCCCCGCGCCGGCGATGATGATCGAGCCGGGCAGGTCGGCGGTCATGATCTGCTCTTCGTACGTCACCACCCGCTCGCTGAGCGACGTACCCGGAAGCAGCCGGGTGGTGGCGCCGGTAGCGATGATGGCGTTGTCGAAGGTGACCGTCTCCTCGCCGCCATCGCCCAGCGCCACCTGCAGGGTTGAGCTGTCGGTGAACGTGCCGCGTCCCTCGAACTCGGTGACGTTGTTCTTCTTCATCAAGTAGTGGACGCCTTTGACCCGGCCGTCGGCGACCTTGCGGCTGCGGTCGTACGCCGCCGTGAAGTCAAAGGTCACGTCACCAGAGATGCCGAACGTCTTGGCGTCGTCGCGGAACAGGTGCGCCAGCTCAGCGTTGCGCAGTAGCGCCTTGCTGGGGATGCAGCCGACGTTGAGGCAGACGCCACCCCAGTACTTCTCCTCGATGATGGCCGTCTTCAGTCCCAGCTGAGCGGCGCGGATCGCCGCGACGTAGCCGCCGGGGCCGGCACCCAGCACCACGACGTCGAAGTGAGAACTCATGTCGCCACCCTAGGAGACGGCCGCCGACTCGTGCTCCGCGGCGGCCTCGCGGCGGAACTTCACCGCGCTGTAGATCAGCAGGCCGAGCGCCACCAACCCCGACAAGACGATCCCCGAGCCGGTCGCCCGGCCGCCGAACGGCAGCTCCGGCCCGACCGGCCCGATCTGCGGGATGCGGGGGTTCACCCACCAGAAGACGCCCGTGGCGATGACGAGGCAGGCGCTGAGGGCGCTGAGCACGATCCGCGGCCACGTCGCGACGCCCATCCGGGCGGCAGCGATGGCCTTCTCCCTGACCGGGTCGGTACGGCGCTCGGCCCACTCGTACTCACCCGACAGCACTACCAGACCCGCGAGCAGCAACAGCAACCCAGGGCCTGGCAGCACGAGCGCCAGAATGCCGGCGAGGACGAGGAGCCACCCGAGCACGGTGACGCCCACCTTGCGGATCGGTGCCACGGATGTCCTCCCGTCGAGGCGTGCGGCGCACCTCGGTCGGCCTCATCGTACCTAGCGCTGTCGCCGCCCGAGTCGGCAGCGAAAGAGCTAGGAGGTAGTGGGTCCGGTTGACCGTCGCCATGCATCAAAGGCAGTCAAGACGCGGGTGGCTACGTCCTCAGCGCACTCTGCCTGAGTGCTCACGACGAGATCAACGTTTGGCAGCAGACGCATGGACGAAGCCAACCGCGCGGCCGACGCCAGTAAGCCCGGCAAGCCAGGCCACGCAGCGTGCTCTCGGTCCGTGATCCGCGCCTGCAAGGCTTCAGCCGCGGCGTCGAGCCGCACGAGGAAAACCTGATCTGGCGCAACAGCCGCGACCAGCTGTTGATAGTCCGCGAGGTCTTCAAGGGTTTCGGTAATGACAAACAGATCGTGCCCAGCCTCCTGGTATGACCTGACCAGAAAGGCGACGTGCTCGCATAGGCGCTGTTCGGCCAATCCCGGATAGCAACGTCGCAGTTCGTCGGCCTCCACCATCGCGTTAGCAACGCCGTTCTCGCCCAGCCGGTCGTGCACGGCAGTAGCGACGGTGCTCTTCCCAGCGCCGGGGGGTCCAGTCAGCAGCAGAAGAAGCACCCTGCCCACTCTGCCAGGCAGTCTGTCCGTCCAACCGATGCCTCCACCGCCTCTAGGTACGGCTGGTGGCCGTCCGTGGTGGCTGGACGCGGTTTGGCGAGGCGGCTGCGCAGGTCGGCCACGAACACGTAGGCGTCCTCAGCGGTGCCCTCACCAGCCAGCCACGTAGTGCCTACCCGCTAGGAGGCCAAGGTGTTGCTCGCGCGGCATCCACGGCAAGATGAGCCCGAGCCTCCAGGGATGAGGGGCACCAGGGACGAGGGGATCGCACCATGCCGAGGTACGTGTTCGACTTCCACGAGGGCGGCGCCGGGGAGAAGGACCTGCTGGGGGGCAAGGGCGCCAACCTCGCCGAGATGACGAACCTCGGGCTGCCGGTGCCGCCGGGTTTCACGATCACGACCGAGGCGTGCCGCGCTTTCCTGCGCACCGGTGAGGTGCCCCAACAGCTTGCCGAGGAGGTCGAGCAGCACCTGGCGGCGCTCGAGGCGCGGATGGGACGCACCCTCGGACAGGCCGACGACCCGCTGCTGGTGTCGGTGCGCTCGGGGGCGAAGTTCTCCATGCCGGGCATGATGGAAACGGTCTTGAATGTCGGCCTCAACGACGACTCCGTCGAGGGGCTGGTCAAGGTCTCCGACAACCCCCGGTTTGCCTGGGACTCCTACCGCCGGCTGCTGTCGATGTTCGGTGCCACCGTGCTCTCCATCGACAGATCCGTCTTCGATGACGCGCTGGACCAGCTCAAAGCCGACCGAGGTGCAAAGACCGACCTGGACCTGGGTGCCGACGACTTCCGGGAGCTGGTGTCGACGTACAAGGACATCGTCAACACCCACACCGGCGAGCCGTTCCCCCAGGACCCGCGTCGGCAGCTCGAGCTCGCGGTGCGTGCCGTCTTCTCGTCGTGGAACACCGAGCGGGCGCAGGTCTACCGCCGGCGCGAGCGGATCCCCGACGACCTCGGCACCGCCGTCAACGTGTGCTCGATGGTCTTCGGGAACCTTGGCGACGACTCCGGCACCGGCGTGTGCTTCACCCGCGACCCTGCCACCGGCCATCGAGGCGTGTACGGCGACTACCTGCCGAACGCGCAGGGCGAGGACGTGGTCGCGGGCATCCGCAACACGCTGCCGCTGACCGCTCTCGGTGAGACCGACCCCGCGTCGTACGAGCAGCTGTTGTCGATCATGTCGACGCTGGAGTCGCACTACCGGGACCTGTGCGACATCGAGTTCACCGTCGAGCGGGGCACGCTGTGGATGCTGCAGACCCGGGTCGGGAAGCGAACCGCCGCTGCGGCGTTCCGAGTGGCTGTGCAGCTTGTCGACGAGGGCGTCATCGACCTCGACGAGGCACTGCGGCGCGTGACCGGAGCCCAGCTCGCTCAGCTGATGTTCCCGCAGTTCGACGTGACCGACGACGAGCAGCTGATCGCGACCGGCATGGCGGCGAGCCCGGGGGCCGCTGTCGGCAAGGCTGCGTTCGACTCGGCCACCGCTGTGGCATGGGCGGCCCAGGGTGAGGACGTGATCTTGGTACGTCGGGAGACCAACCCCGACGACCTCCGCGGCATGATCGCGGCGAGGGGCGTGCTGACCAGTCGTGGCGGCAAGACGTCACACGCCGCCGTGGTGGCTCGGGGAATGGGTCGCACGTGCGTGGTTGGTGTCGAGGCGCTGCGGGTCGACCCGCAGGCGCGGGAGTTCCGTGCGCCCGGCGGCGTCTGCGTCAAGGAGGGCGACCTGCTGTCGATCGACGGCACGACGGGCAAGGTGTTCACCGGCGCGGTGGCGGTGACCGCGAGTGCGGTGGTGGAGGCGTTGCTGGCGCCCGACCGGCGTGCCGCTGCTGACCAAGAGGCAGACACCGAGCGCGGGGAGTTGATCGACGCGGTGGTGCGGCTGATGGAGCACGCCGACTCCGTCCGCCGGATGGGGGTGCGCGCGAACGCCGACACGCCCGAAGACGCTGGCCGGGCCCGAGTGTTTGGCGCCGAGGGGATCGGCCTGTGCCGCACTGAGCACATGTTCTTGGGACCACGGCGCAAGATCGTCGAGCAGGTGATCCTGGCGCGCAGCGAGGAGCAGCGGGAGTCGGCGCTGGCGCGGCTGCTGCCGCCGCAGCGCGAGGACTTCATGGGCATCTTCGAGGCGATGGACGGGTTGCCCGTCGTGGTGCGGCTGCTCGACCCGCCGTTGCACGAGTTCCTGCCCGACCTGACCGACCTCTCGGTGAAGGTGGCGGTCGCTGAGGCGACCAGCCAGCCCGACCAGGAAGCCGCGGAGCTGCTGAAGGAGGTGCAGCGTCACCACGAGCAGAACCCGATGCTGGGTCTGCGCGGGGTGCGGCTGGGTCTCGTCGTACCCGGCTTGTTCTTGCTGCAGGTGCGGGCGATCGCGGAGGCCGCCGCCGAGCTGCGGAAGCGGGGGCTGGACCCGCAGCCGGAGATCATGGTGCCGCTGGTCGGCGACGTCAAGGAGCTGGCGATCATCCGGGAGCAGGCTGCTGCCACGGTGGCCGAGGTGGGTGCGGAGCTCGATGTCGACCTGCGCTTCCCGATCGGCACGATGATCGAGCTGCCGAGGGCCGCGATGACGGCCCACCAGATCGCCGAGGAGGCCGAGTTCTTCTCGTTCGGCACGAACGACCTGACGCAGACGACGTGGGGCTTCAGCCGAGACGACGTCGAGGCGAAGTTCTTCCCGCTCTACATCGAGTCAGGAATCTTCGGCGTCAGCCCGTTTGAGACGCTCGACGCGGCCGGGGTCGGCCGGTTGGTCAGCATCGCCGCCTGGGAGGGCAAGGAAACCCGGAGCGACCTCGTCGTCGGGGTCTGCGGCGAGCACGGCGGCGACCCCGACTCGATCCACTTCTTCGAGTCGATCCTGCTCGACTACGTGTCGTGCTCGCCGTTCCGCGTCCCGGTAGCGCGCCTCGAGGCAGCTCGCGGTTCCCTGCTGGTCACCGACGCCAACTCAACTAGGCATTCAGGTCAGGAGGACAAGTGAAGCGGATCGGGCACGTCATCGGTGGAGTGCCGGCTGGGACGTTCGAGCGCACGGCGCCGGTGTACGACCCCGCGGCCGGCCAGCAGACCGGCGAGGTGGCGCTCGCATCGGTGGGGGAGGTCGATGCCGCCATCGAGGTGGCCCAGCAGGCGTTCGGGGAGTGGCGGCACGCGAGCCTGGCCAAGCGCTCGACGGTGCTCTTCCGGTTCCGCGAGCTGATCGTCGAGCACCGCGACGAGCTGGCCGCAGCGATCACCGCCGAGCACGGCAAGGTGCTGTCCGATGCTGCTGGAGAGGTGGCCCGGGGCCTGGACTGCGTGGAGTACGCCTGTGGGATTCCGCAGCTGCTCAAGGGTGGGCACTCAGCGCTAGCGGCCACCGGTGTCGACGTACACGAACTGAAGCAACCGCTCGGTGTCGTCGCGGGCATTACGCCGTTCAACTTCCCCGTCATGGTGCCGCTGTGGATGATTCCCAACGCGATCGCGTGCGGCAACGCGTTCATCCTGAAACCGAGCGAAAAGGACCCGTCACCGTCGCTGCTGCTGGCGGACCTGCTGCAGCAGGCAGGCCTGCCTGACGGGGTCTTCAACGTCGTCCAAGGCGACGCCGCAGCGGTCAACCGGCTGCTCAACTCCCCAGCCGTGCAGGCGGTGAGCTTCGTCGGGTCCACGCCGGTAGCCCGGCACGTGTACGAGCGCGGCACCCGGGCGGGCAAGCGGGTCCAGGCCCTCGGGGGCGCCAAGAACCACATGGTCGTGCTGCCCGACGCCGATGTCGACATGGCCGCCGACGCGGCGGTGTCGGCGGCGTACGGGTCGGCGGGGGAGCGCTGTATGGCCGTCTCGGTGGTGGTCACCGTCGGTGCCGTTGCCGACCCGCTCATCGAGGCGATCACCGAGCGGGTCGGTGACCTGCGCATCGGCCCCGGCACCGAGCCCGAGTCGCAGATGGGGCCGCTGATCACGGGCGACCACCGCGACCGGGTGGCGTCGTACCTCGACATCGCCGCCGGCGAGGGTGCGAAGGTGCTCATCGACGGACGCGACCAGGCCTTCGACGGTGACGGGTTCTTCCTCGGCGTGAGTCTTGTCGACGCGGTCAACACCGACATGCAGGTCTACCGCGACGAGATCTTCGGACCGGTGCTGGCTGTCGTGCGGGTCGACACCGCAGCGGAGGCGCTGCGCATCATCAACACCAACCCGTTCGGAAACGGCGCAGCGCTGTTCACCCGCGACGGCGGCGCCGCCAAGCGCTTTGAGCAGGAGGTCGAGGCCGGCATGGTCGGCATCAACGTGCCGATCCCGGTCCCGGTCGCCTACTACTCGTTCGGCGGCTGGAACGACAGCCTGTTCGGCGACTCGCACATGTACGGCGCGGAGGGGGTGCATTTCTACACCCGCACGAAGGTCGTCACCAGCCGGTGGCCGGACCCGTCGACAAGCGCTGTCGACCTGGGGTTCCCCACCTCGAGCTGAGGCTACCGCGTCCCCGCTGAGTGACCCCCGGTAAGCGGTCAGTCCAGACCGAGCACAACCAGCAGCGCTGCGTCGACGGCCCGGAGCTCTGAGGCGTCCAGCCGCCCCGCGAACTCCCCCAACCGGACCTGTGGGTCAACCACGGTCAGTTGCTCGACCATGACTCGGGTCTGCACGCCGTCGATGTCGATCTCGGGCCGGAAAGAGGCGCCGCGCCTTCCGGTAGAAGTCGGCGCGACTACCCACGTGGACAACGGAAGGTCATCGGACTGCACCACCACGGCGAACCGCACCCCGGCCTGTTCGTGACCCCTGACATCTTTGGGCGCTTTGAGCCGGTAGAGGTCACCACGCACGGATGGCATCCATCTCTGCCGCCAGCTGACGCGAGGCGGCGACGTCCTCGGGGTCGTCCCGCAGCGACTCGGCCTCAGCCCGAAGCCGGGCCCGGCGGTGTGCCCGCTCAGCCGCAAGGATCGCCTTCCGGGCTGCCTCCGAGCGCGACAGACCCTCACGGGTCAGCACCTCCAATGCCCGCTCAACCTCCGGGCCAGTACGAATTGTGAGCGCATCCATACAACGGAGTGTAAGCCAGATCGCACTGAGGCCGATCGCCACACCACACTGACGAAATTCTTCACGGCGCCGCAGCTCGACGTCGCGGGCTGTACGGCCTTCGACGCGGTGGGTCAGCGCTGTCGTGCCGTCAACGCCGGCAGCGTGCCGTCGGTCGCAGTGACCCAGCAGTCGGCGGTGCGCTCGCCGCTGGCCCAGGCGTCGGCGGTCTCGGGGTAGAACGCCGTGACGATCCGGTCGGGTAGCAACTGCCCCTCTGCCGATGCCGTCGCGTTGCACGCGCTGACCGCGCGCTGGGCGACGTCGCCGGGCAAGGGCTCGTCGAGCGTCCCGATGGCTGGAGCGACGGCCAGCTCCCGGGAGACGTGCGGCTCCCGGCAGGAGACGTACGTCTGGTCGACAGCCGGGTCGTACGCCGCGTTGAGGCACGCCTGCAGGTCGATCGACGTACCATGCCGCAGCACCCCTTTCAACGATCCGGTGAGCGACTGGTATCCCTGCGTGGCGCGAGTGGAGTTCCTCAGCAGTACGTCGCACCGGTACCACGACGCGTCGCTGGCGATCCACAACTCGACGGCAAGCCGGGTGTTGAAGTCCTGACCGAGGAACTTCGCCTGCGCCTCACGGCATGGCAGCAGCGCGACCGCCTGGTCGCCACCGGGTGGGTGGTCGCTTACGAAAACCGTCTGCGCGATGTGTGGGGAGTTGCAGTCGACGGGCGCGGCCGAGACGTCGCCGTAGCAGTCGCCGACCGAAGCCTTGGCCAGGCTCGGGCGCCGCGGTGCGTTGTCGTTGGAGCAGGCGGTCAGGGAGCACAGCAAGACCAGGCACCAGAGCCCTGGCCAGCACAACGCGAAACAGCGCCGTCCTAGGCATCGCAACTTGAGAAGCTGGCTCAGCGACCTGCCCATCTGCGCTCCTCAGTCCACCGGCGCCCGGGAGAGCCTGGCTAGCCTCATCTTAGGAGCCAGGGCAGCATCGCCAGCCCGACCGCGAGCGTGAGCACGAGCGTGTCAGCTGCTGCCCAGGGTGCGCCTTCGGCCCAGGTACGTCGAGCGGCGCCCTCGAAGCCTCTCGCGTCCATCGCAACGGCCAGCATTCCCGACCGCCGCAGCTCGACGACGAGAAGCGCGAAGGCGGAGCCCGCCGACGCCCTGACCCAGCGCAGCGGGCTGCCGTCGGCGCCGAGCCCGCGTGACCTGCGCGCCCGCTGCACCTGACGCCAGGACTCACCGATCAGGTCCAACCGCTGCAGCGCCGCGCTGGCAGCCACCACCCCTCGTGCCGGCACATGCAGCCGCTGCGCCAGGTGGTCGGCCAACTGGCTGGGCCGGATCAGCGGCGCCAGCAGGGCGCTCGGCAGAACGAGGTAGAGGATCCGCAGTGCAGCAGCGCCCGTCGTATTCGGGTCCTGTCCGCCGTACAGCCACGTGGTGAACGCAATCCCGGCAGCTGCCACGGCGCCGAAGACCAGGCCGCGGAGGGTACGGCGCCAGTCGCGCACCAACCAACCGAAGGCCACCAGCTCGGCCGCGATACCGAGCAGCCCTGGCTCGACAGCACGAATCGCGAAGGCACCTGCCACCGGGAGCAGGCAGCCCGCCAGCAGCGACAACGGGCCAGGTGGGGTCAAGGAGTTCATACCGCTCTTCGTCCGCGCTCGAGCCGCACGGTCTCGTCCGCGACTGCCGCAACCGTCGCTTTGTCGTGCGTCGACACCGCCACGGCGCACCCGTCGGTGCGGGCGGCGCTGACGGCTCCGAGGACCACCGCCCAGGTGCTCCTGTCCTGGCCGACTGTCGGCTCGTCCAGCAAGACGCCGTACGGGCCGTGCGCGAGCGCCGCCGCGACCATCAGCCGGCGTTGCTCGCCGCTGGACAGGTGGTAGGGACTGGCGGCCGAGAGGTGGGAGAGGCCGAAGGCCTCGAGCAACCCCAACGCTCGGTTGCGGGCGACTTCGGCGTCGCGGCCGCAGGCGCGCGCCGACGCCAGCGCCTCGTCGAGGACAGACGAGGTGACGATGCCGTGCTCTGGGGTCTGGGGCACCCACGACAGTCGAGCGGCGAGGTCGCGCGAGCGCCACCGCCACGGCTGGTTCCCTCGGCGCGTGCTCAGCGAGGGATGGGATCGCACCTCACCCGAGGTTGGCCGCAGCAGACCGGCCAGCACTGAGACCAGAGTGGACTTCCCGGCGCCGCTGACTCCGGTCACCGCGAGGGCGCGCCCGGCATGTAGCGCCGCAGCTACGCCGTCGAGGGCAACCCGGCGCGCTGCCTTGGGGTTAGTCAGACTCGCTGGCAACGTGACCACGATGTCGCTCGCCTGGAGGAGCTCGACTGGCCCGGGCTCGGACGGGCGCACCAACTCATCGGCGATGGGCACCAGCGTCGGCGGAGCAAGCCCGGGCACCCAGACGCCGCGGGCGGCAAGGCCGGGACCTTCTCTTTCCAGGACCTGCTTGACCGGGCCATCAGCAAGCACCTCGCCGCCGTGACCGAGCACGACCAGGCGGTCGGCGAAGTCGATCCACGGCTCGAGGTGGTGCTCGACCACGACAGTCGTGCACCCACGGGCCTGTACGGCGGCTTGCAGCGCCCGGCGTACCTCGCCGGCCGCCTGCGGGTCGAGCATCGACGTCGGCTCGTCGAGCAGCAGCACGGGCGTGTCAATCACGAGCATCCCGGCCAGCATGAGCCGCTGCGTCTCGCCGCCCGACAGCGCCGAAGTGGGATGGCCGACGCCGTACGGGAAGCTGGTCGCCCGCAGGGCAGCGTCGACGCGCGGCCAGATGTGCTCACGCGGCACCTGCTGGTTCTCCAGCCCGAAGGCGACGTCGCGGCCGACTGTCTCTGCCACCACGCCAGCCAGTGGGTCCTGCAACAGCAGCCCGACGCGGCCGGGGGCTTCGGCGACATCACGACCGCCGATCTGCACGCTGCCCGACAGGTCCCCGTGGTCCGCGGTCTGGAGCAGGCCGGCGATGGCGCGCAACAGTGTCGACTTCCCTGACCCGCTGGGGCCGGCGATCAGCACTCGCTCACCGGCCGAGATCGACAGGTCGAGCTCGTGCAGCACGGGCGTACGGCGTCGTACCGGTCGCCAGGTCAGTCCCCTGACGCGGACGTCAGCCCCCCCGCTGCGCAAAGATCCGACGCTGGGCACGCTATAGCCGTCAGGCGGTCGGATCGTTGCGCATGGACCGGGGCCGCTAGCCGGATCGATCGTGAGCCGCTTCTCTGTCCGTACCCGCTTCTCCGCCCGCCGCGGCTTCTCGGCCCGCGGGCAGCGCGTCAATCGCCCCCGACGCCGCCAGCGCCTTGGTGAGCAGCCAACCACCCACGCCGGCCACCAGCGCACCGGAGAGCATGAAGAATCCCAGGTACTGGAACTTCCAGTCGGTGGGGAGCCCGACCCAGTACGCGTCCCACTCGTACAGCGTCTCGAACGCCGCGGCCAGGGCGCCACCGAGAGCGGCGACGTACACGTTGAAGACCTTGTAGACGAACAAGGCGAGCGCAAACTCGACTCCAAGGCCCTGCAGGAGACCCGACAGCAGGACCGTCGCGCCCCACTGCGTGCCGAGGATCCCGGAGACGGCGGCGGCGAGGAACTCGGCCATCAAGGCAGCCCCTGGCCGTCGGACGACCAAGCCGCCGACCACGCCGGCGATCAGCCACGGGCCGCCGAGCAGGCCTTTCGCAGGCCCGATGACGCTCGAAATGGGGTCCGAAAGCGCGGTGTAGCCGGAGCTCCAGCCCCAGTAGGCGACCCCGAACACCACCCCGATGACGGCCGTGGTGAGCAGGTCGATGGTGCGCCAGGCGCCGATCTCCCGGCCAGGTGTCGCCGGCAGCGCGCGGGATGAAGCAGGCATGAGATACCTCCCAAAGATCGGGAGGGGAAGCAGGCGGTGCCTGCTCGAGACTCGACTCCCTTCGCCGGTGCTAACCGGATCAGGTTCGAGGGTCTGCGGATCGTCCGCACTCTCAGCGCCGAAGCGCTCCCCTGTCGTGTGCGTCCAAGCCTAGCCGGGGGCCGGCTGCGCGAGAACCAGGGGCGGGGAAAGGTAAACAGCAGGAAGCCAGCCGGGGTCTACGATGAGAAGCCCAAGCGACGCGGGACGCGGTTGTTGTACGACGAGTGGGAACTGGCCGTCCGGCGCCGCCCCGTCGAGCACGACAAGGTGACCCATGACCCGACGAGCCTACGGATTCGCCGTCGGGCTGGCTGTCGCGGTGGGCATCTTGGCGTGGGTGGCGTCGTACCGCTACGACCTTCCGCTTCGCGATCCCGACGGCTTGGCCGGGCCGTCGTACATCAGGTTGCCGGTGATCGTGCTGCTGTTCTATCTCGCCGACGTGGTGCCGCGGGTAGTGATGACCAACCGGGGTTTCTCGAACTTCGGTGAGTCGTTCAAGGCGTACTCGCGAGCTCGCTGGACGCGCAGCCGGCTGGCGTTGGTCTCGGTGGGTCTCGGCAGCTTTTACGTCGTGTACGTCGCCTACCGGAACCTCAAGGGGTTCTTACCCTTTGTGCGGGAACGCGTTCTGTACGACGGAGTGCTGCTCAAGCTCGACAAGGCACTGATGTTCGGCCACGACCCAGCCGACGTGTTGCACACCGCCCTCGGCACCGGGCTCAGCGCACATCTGCTGTCGTTGGCCTACGTCGTGTTCCTCGTCTTCGTGCCGCTCAGTCTCGGGGCAGCCCTGGTGTGGTCGAAGAACGTGTCGACCGGCTTCTGGTACGTCACCGCGCTGTGCGTGAACTGGGTCCTCGGCGCGGCGAGCTACTACTGGATGCCCTCGCTCGGCCCCTTCCTCGCCAAGCCGTCGATGTTCGCCGACCTGCCCACCACCGGCGTCACCTTCCTGCAAAGCGACCTGGCGACAGACCGGGAGCTGTGCCGGCACGACCCGTTCGCCTGCGACTCGGTGCAAAGCGTGGCGGCGTTCGCGTCCCTGCACGTCTCGATCATCTTCACGGCTGCCCTGATCTGCCACTACGTCGTCCCGAACAAGTGGGTCCGCTGGTCGATGTGGGTCTATTTCGTGCTCACCGCGGTTTCGACGGTGTACTTCGGTTGGCACTACCTGCTTGACGACGCCGCCGGGGTCGCGATCGGGTTCATCGCCGTGTGGGCCGGTGCCAAGGCAACCGGGTATCCCATGGAGGTGCAACGCCACCAGCACCAGTCCGGCGACGGACTGATCGGCGTGTTCCCGCCAGCCGTGGCAGAGAACGCTGACGGGGACGCAGCCCGGCGAGACCCTGCCACCACATGAGTTCCGCCAGTGAGCTCGTGCACCTCGAGGTGCGCGACCAGGTCGCCACCATCACCTTGGACTCGCCGTCGAACCGCAACGCACTGTCGGAGCGACTGGTGACCGAGCTGTTGGAGCACTTGCGGGTTGCGGACGCGTCCAGCGACGTACGTGTTGTCGTCTTGACACATACCGGCCCAACTTTCTGCGCCGGCGCCGACCTGGCCGAGGCGGTCGAGGTTGGTATGGACCGCGGCACCCGCGCGCTGTTGGGGTTGCTGGTCACTGTCGTCGAGCTGCTGACCCCGGTGGTTGCGGTGGTACGGGGCTCGGTGCGCGCCGGTGGCATCGGGCTGGTCGGCGCCTGCGACGTTGCGCTCGTCACTGAAAGCTCCACCTTCGCGTTCACCGAGGCCAAGCTAGGCCTGGCGCCGGCGATCATCTCGCTGACGACGCGCAGTCGGCTAGGCGATCGAGACGCAGCCCGCAAGTACCTGACGGGAGCCGTCTTCGACGGCGTCGAGGCGGCCCGCTCGGGTCTGGTGACGGAGGCGGTGCCCGCCCTCCAGCTGGACGAGGCCGTCAGCGCACTGCTTGATGAACTTGTGGCAGTGCCGATGCAAGGGTTGGCCGAGACAAAGCGGCTGCTCAACGCACCCGTGCGAGCTGCGATGGCCGCTGACGGTGAGGCTCTGGTCGAGCTGTCCGCCCGGCTGTTCGCCTCCGAGGTCGCACAAGAGGCGATGGCGGCGTTTCGGGACCGTCGAACGCCGCGGCCCGCCGGCGAATAACGTCTCCCGCCGGTCTTCTGTTACGCCATTTCTCATCGCGTCGGAAAATCACATTGATGTAGTTACTCTGTTACCAGAGTTATTTGTGTGAAAGATGTTCCAATTGGGGCTGAAGGTAGATACCGTCGCAGGGCAACCGGTTCGCGGCCGTCGTTCTTTTACGGCGGTCTCGATCCGTCAGCGGGAACCGAGAGGACGCCACCTGTGTTGACGCGAGCCCCCCTGAGGTCGATTGCGGTCGGTGCGGCCGTCGTACTCACCCTCACGTTGAGCCCGACCGCGTCCGCGGACCCCGAGGCTCCCGTCATCCCGAGCCAAGACGACGTGGCCGCAGCGCAGCAGCGGGTCGTTGACGCAGAGCGGTCGGTGGGCGACATCCAGGCTGACCTTGCCGCAGCCGGCGCCGAGCTCGAGGACTTGGCAGTCGCTGCGGGGCAGGCGGCTGAGGCCTACAACGGCGCACTGCTGCACTGGCAGCAGGCCTCGGCGGCCGTCACCGATGCCCGCAGACGCGCTGACCGCGCCGTGACGCATGCCGCGAACGCACGTGAGGAGCTCGCCGGGCTCGTGCTTGCGCAGCAATCCGCTGGCAGCGGACTGACGGCTTTCAACGCTGCACTGACCGCGAATGGCCCGCACAACCTCATCACCCAGATGTCGCGGTACGAGGACTCCGAGCGGGCCCTGGATGCGAGGTTCCAGGCCTGGGAGGCGGCTGCCCATCTCGCGGAGGTCTACGAAGCGGCTGCTGAGCAGGCGCTCAGCGAAGCGGCGGACGCCAAACAGGCCGCGGCGCGGGCCAAGCAGGCAGCGGTTGCAGCGGTCGCAGCTCAGCAGGCCGCGGTAGTGAGCCTGGGGGAGCGACGCGAGGTGTTGCTGCGCGAGCTCGCCGCAGCACAAGAGATCTCGGTGCAGCTTGCCACCCAACGACAAGAGGGCCTCGAGCAGCGTCGAGAGGAGCGGTTGGCCGAGCAACGTCGGCTGGCAATGCTGGAGCAGCAGCGCGAAGAACAACGCCAGCTCGAGCGGCAAGCCCGACAGGAGCGGCGCGAGCAGTTGGCGCTGCAAGCGGAACGCCAAGAGTGGCGCGAGCACCTGGCGCGACAAGCCGAACGCCAACAGGTGGAGAGCGAGCTCCCAACATCGCCCAGTCCTGCCCCGGCACCAGCCCCGGACCCCGCCCCCGAACCGGCGTCCCCCCCCGTCCCGGCTCCGAGCCCGCTGCTGGCTCCCAGTCCGTCTTCGGCACCCGCGCCCAGCCCCGTTCCGGCTACGAGTCCGTCGCCCGAGCCCGCGCCAAGCCCGCAGTCGGCTCCCAGCTCTTCCCCGTCACCGCTACCCAGTCCTGCTCCGGTTACGAGTCCGTCGCCCGAGCCGACTCCGAGCCCCGTGCCGACGCCTACGCCTACGCCAAGCCCGACGCCTACGCCAAGCCCTACGCCGACGCCAACGCCGACGCCAACGCCGACGCCCACGCCAAGCCCGACGCCTACGCCAAGCCCGACGCCGACGCCTACGCCGACGCCAACGCCGACGCCAACGCCAACGCCAACGCCAACGCCAAGCCCCTCTCCAACGCCGAGCCCCTCTCCAACGCCGAGCCCGCCGCCGGCGCCGAGTCCTCCGCCCGCTCCGAGTCCCCCTCCGGCCCCGAGCCCGGCGCCCGCACCGGCCTCGACTCCGCCCCCGGCCCCGGCCCCGGCCCCGGCCCCGGCTCCTCCTCCTGCACCAGCCCCGGCCCCGAGTCCTCCGCCCGCTCCGAGTCCCCCTCCGGCGCCGGCTCCTCCTCCTGCACCAGCCCCGGCCCCGCCGCCCAGCTCGGGCAGTGCGTCCGCAGCGATCTCGTTTGCCTATGCGCAGATCGGCGAGCCATATGTGTGGGGCGCTGCGGGACCGGACGCCTGGGACTGCTCGGGACTCACCATGGCCGCCTGGGGGACCTCCGGGGTGTACCTGCCGCACTACTCCGTGGCGCAGTACGCCGCGACGACTCCGATCTCGTCCAGCCAGCTGCAACCTGGCGACTTGGTGTTTTGGTCGAGTGACCCGGCTAACCCGAACACGATCTTCCACGTGGGGCTCTACATCGGCAACGGACAGATGATCCACGCGCCACGCACCGGGACGACCGTGCGCGTGGAGAGCATCTACTCCTGGGAGACACCGGACTTCTTCGGTCGCCCCTGACACCGGCGTCCCTGAGAGTTGTCAGGCTCTACGGCCCCACTTCAGGCCTGCGTCGCGCTGACAAGTCGCGGGGGACCGGGGAGGGTCAATGAGTTTCGGGGGTGGCGGCTGAGGAGGACTCAGCGGCTGGCTTGGGCGAGGCACCTGGGGGCGTGAAGAGCGTCCGGGCGTGCTCGCCGTACCTCTCCTGATGACGTTGCCGCGACTCGTCGATCTCCTGCTCGGCGGCGGCTCGGCCAACCCAGGTGGCCCCCTCCACCGATTTGCCCGGCTCGAGGATCTTGTAGACCTCGAAGAAGTGCTGGATCTCCAGCCGGTCGAACTCGGGGAAGTGGTGGATGTCGCGGAGGTGCTCTTGCCGCGGGTCGTTCGCCGGCACGCACAGCACCTTGTCGTCGCCGCCCATCTCGTCCGTCATCCGGAACATGCCAATCGCCCGTGACCTGATCAGGCAACCGGGAAAGGTCGGCTCAGAGACCAGCACCAGCGCGTCGAGGGGGTCGCCGTCGAGGCCAAGGGTGTCGTCGATGAAGCCGTAGTCGGCTGGATACTGGGTGGCGGTGAAGAGCGTGCGGTCCAGGCGGATCCGTCCAGTCTCGTGGTCGACCTCGTACTTGTTGCGCTGCCCCTTGGGGATCTCGATCGTGACGTCGAACTCCACGCTGCACATCCTTGCTCGTTGTCGCGGCTTGCTTGTTGCCGGGGGCTTGTTCGTTGCCAGCGGGTTTCAGCGCGCGCCGCCGTTGCACCCACCGGTTAGTGTCGCGCAGGTGGGTCAGTACGTACACGTCGAGGCGGGCAGTCATGCGCCGACCTGATCGCCGTAAGGGCAGCCGCCGCGGTGGTACCGCGGCACGCTGGCTGGGCACGGTCGTGGTCTGCCTTGTGCTGGTGGCGGCGGTGGCGGCTGAGTTCGGGGTCATTCCGTCGCTTTCGAAGGAGCAGGCGCAGCCGCCGCTGGTCGAACCGACGGTGGTCGAACCGACGGTGGTCGAACCGCCGCCGGCCGAACCGCCGTCGGCCAAACCGCCGTCGCAGGCCGAACCGCCGTCGCAGGCCGAACCGCCGTCGCTGGCCGCCGTGCAGCTGCCTGCGGTGTCACCGGCCGGTCCAGTGCTTCGCGAGGCGCGGGCGGCTGATCCGATCTCGAGACGGGAGCTTGCCCAGCTCCTCGAGAGGGTCGTCGACAGCCGGGCGCTGGCCGACCACTTCGCGATGGCCGTGGAGGAGCTTGGCGAGTCGAGACCACTGACCCGGTTGGGCGGGTCGCAGGTCGTGACCCCGGCGTCCCTGGTGAAGCTGCTGACATCTGTGGCGGCGCTGTCGGTGCTCGGACCGGGCCACCGGTTTGAGACGTCGGTTGTTACCGGGGCGACAAAGCATGACCTGGTGCTGGTCGGCGGGGGAGACCCGTTGCTGACGACGACGGCAAGGTCAGCGCCCTCAAGGCATGTGTCGACCGGCTACCCGGAGGAGGCCAGCCTGGCCAAGCTGGCTCGGGCAACGGCTCGGCAGCTGATGAACGACGGGGTACGGCGGGTGCGGCTCAGCTATGACACCTCGGTGTTCTCGGGGCCCGCCGTCAACCCGGCCTGGCGCTCGACGTATATCCGGTACGACGTTGTCAGCCCGATCAGCGCACTGTGGGTCGACGAGGGCAGGGCCGCGGGTGGGGATGCGCGGGTGGCCGACCCGGCGCAGGCCGCCGCGTGGCGGTTCGCGGCGCTGTTGCGGTCAGCCGGCCTGCAGGTCGCTTCGGAGGTCGTCAGCGGCCGTGCGCCGCGGTCGGCGAGCCAGCTGGCCGTCGTACAGTCGGCACCGCTGCACGAGATCGTCGAACACGTCATCACCCTCAGCGACAACGAGGCGGCGGAGGTGCTGCTGCGGCACGTCGCGCTGGCGACTGATCGGCCCGGGTCTGCCGCCGCAGGCGTGAAAGCCGTACGCCGGACGCTGACGGGGCTGGGAATCGACCTGTCGCGCGTCACCTTGCGCGACGGCAGCGGGCTAGCCCGCAGCAACGCGCTACCAGTGCGGGTGCTGATCGACGTACTGCAGCTGGCCGCCGATCCCGAGTATCCACACCTGCGTGCGGTGGTGTCGTCGCTGCCAGTGGCCGGCTTTACCGGCAGCCTGATCTACCGCTTCGGCCTTGCCGCACGCGGCCTGGGTGTGGTGCGAGCCAAGACCGGCACGCTGACCGGTGTGCACGGACTCGCCGGTCTGGTGGTCACCCGTGACGGTCATCCCTTGGTGTTCGCGGCGGTCGCCGACGAGGTGCCGGAACGACGTGCCCTCGCCGCGCGAGCCCGGCTCGACCGCATCGCCGCGCTCCTCTCCACCTACCGCTGAGTCGCTCCGTCGAGTCGCTCCGCTGAGTCGCGCCGCCGAGTCGCTCAGTCCTCGCGGTGTTGGCGGGGCCGCGAGCCGTGGTGGCGGGGAAGGGGCAGGCCGGGTAAGGGGTGTCGCGACTCGTCAACCGAGTGCACTGGTTGCACCTGGATTACGAGCTGCGCGGCAGTGCGACCGCAGGGCGCTGTTGGTTGCCTGCGTGAGCGGCCAGTCTCCGCTCCACGACTGGCCTCCTCGGCAGGGACGTACGGTGTACGGCATGGCAGACGGAGCGCACGGGACCCCTGAGATGGTCGACTGGGACTTGGCGGTGCTCACCGCCAAGCGGCTCATGCGGCCGGGCCCCGACGTCAGCCGGGACGAGGCGCGCGAGACGGTGCGGGAGCTGCGGGAGTCCGCGGCACTTGCCGAGGGGCACGTTCGCGCGTACACCGGCCTGCACGCCGAGTCGGCCACCGCACCGGTGCTCATCGTCGACCGAGCCGGGTGGGTGCAGGCCAACGCTGACGGTTTCAAGGTCGTGCTGCGGCCACTGATCGCCAAGATGGCCGAGAAGCGCGGAGATTCGGGAGGTATGACGGCGGCGATCGGGTCGCGGGTCACCGGTGTGGAGGCTGGGGGTCTGCTCGCTTACCTGGCGAGCAAAGTGCTCGGACAGTTCGACCCGTTCGTCGATGTGGGTGCCATCGGAGCCAGCAGTGCTGGAGCGGACGCG
The DNA here is from genome assembly GCA_030447865.1 of Nocardioidaceae bacterium. Lineage (GTDB taxonomy): Bacteria > Actinomycetota > Actinomycetes > Propionibacteriales > Nocardioidaceae > JAUJOE01. The sequence goes on along the minus strand of JAUJOD010000001.1, from coordinate 399,203 downwards.
GACCGGCCGGGCGCTGTTGCGGTCGATGGAGACGGAACGGGCACTGCCGGAGCTGCCACTGCCGGCCGGCTGCTGCTCGTCGCGCCGAACGTCGTACACGTGGAGCGCGAGCTGGAAGTCGATCCCCATGACTTCCGGCTGTGGGTGTGCCTACATGAGGAGACGCACCGAGTGCAGTTCACCGCGGTGCCGTGGTTGCGCGAGCACATGCTCGGTGAGATCGCGCACCTGCTGGAAAGCACCGAGCTCGACCCACAGAAGCTCGCCGGCATGCTGCGCGACGCGCTGGAGCAGGTCGGTCGGATGGTGCGCGGGGACTCCGAGGCGTCGCTGCTCGACCTGCTGCAGACCCAGGAGCAAAGGGAAGTGCTCGAGCGGATCACCGCGGTCATGTCGCTTCTCGAGGGCCATGCCGATGTGGTCATGGACGGCGTGGGGCCCGAGGTCGTACCGAGTGTGGAACAGATCCGCCGCAAGTTCACTGCGCGCCGCGCCGGCGCCGGCCCGCTCGACCAGCTGATCCGTCGGCTGCTGGGCTTCGACGCCAAGATGCGCCAGTACCGCGATGGTGCGGTGTTCGTGCGCGGCGTCATCGACAAGGTGGGGATGGAGGGGTTCAACGCGGTCTGGGCGGCACCCCGCAACCTCCCCGACCGGGCTGAGATCGCTGATCCCGCGCGGTGGGTGGCGCGCGTGCACGGCTGACGACCGATGGGTGGTGCGCTCGACGCCGCCGTTGCCGACGTACGCCGCGCGGTCCGCGTCGCCCTCTCCGATGTGGCCCCAGGCAGCCGGGTGCTCGTTGCCTGTTCCGGTGGTGCTGACTCCCTCGCGCTGGCGGCTGGTGCCGCGTTCGAAGGCGCCGCGGCCGGCTGGCTGGTCGGTGGGTTAGTGGTCGACCACGGCCTCCAAGACGGATCGGCGGGCGTAGCAGCCGAGGTCGCGACCCTGCTGCGGGAGATGGGCTGCGACCCGGTCGAGGTCATCGCCGTCACCGTGGCCGCCGGGGCGGGGCCGGAGGCGGCGGCTCGGGACGCCCGCTACGCCGCCCTCAACCGCGCTGCGGAGAGGCTCGACGCGGTGGTGCTGCTTGGCCACACCCTCGACGACCAGGCGGAGACGGTGCTGCTGGGCCTCGCCCGCGGCAGTGGCCTGCGTTCGCTCGCCGGGATGGCCCCGGTCACCGGTCGGTGCCGCCGGCCGCTGCTCGGGCTGACCCGCGACTGCACCGAGCGGGCCTGCCGGGCGTTGGACCTGAAGTACTGGCAGGACCCGCACAACCTCGACCCGCGTTACCGGCGGGTGAGGGTACGCCGCACCGTACTGCCGGTGCTGGAGGAGCAGCTAGGCCCCGGCGTCTCCCAGGCGCTCGCTCGCACTGCCGCACTGGCCCGCGCCGACGCCGACGCGCTCGACTCGTTGGCCGCGGAGCTGCTGCCCTCAGCCCGCCAGCAGGACGGGTCATTCGCCGTGGCCGTGCTGTCGGCGGCCCCCGCTTCGCTACGTCGGCGCGTACTGCGGATCGCCGCACTTGCTGCTGGCTGCCCGGGGGGCGAGCTGTTCGCCGTACACATCGACGAAGTTGAGCGCCTCGTCACCAACTGGCACGGGCAAGCCGGCGTAGACCTCCCGGGGCATGTGCGGGCGACCCGCCGGCACGGCGCGTTGCGGTTCGAGGCACGCCAGCCCGGGGGCGGCGACGGGAGCCCGTTGGCCTGCGGTTGACACGCCGACCCGCCCACCACGGCTGACTCCGCCCGCGCTGTGACACGCTATGACCCCGTCGCACGCATGGAGGAGTCTGTGGACGTCGCCCACGTCGAGCATGACCTTGTCTCGACGCTGATCAGCGAGGAGCAGATTCAGCAGCGCCTGCAGGAGATCGCGCGCGAGATCGAGCGGGACTACGAAGGCAAGGACCTGCTGCTCGTCGGCATCCTGCGTGGTGCCGTCATGGTGATGGCAGACCTCGCTCGAGCTCTAGTCCGGCACGTCGAGATGGACTGGATGGCGATCTCGTCGTACGGCTCAGGCACCGCCTCCTCCGGCGTGGTGCGGATCCTCAAGGACCTTGACACCGACATCACCGGCCGGAACGTGCTGGTTGTGGACGAGATCATCGACACCGGCCTGACCCTGTCGTGGCTCACCACCAGCCTCAGCTCGCGCAAACCGGCGTCGGTCAATATCTGCACCCTGCTGCGCAAGCCAGCGGCGCAGCGGATGATGGTCGACTTGAAGTACGTCGGCTTCGACATCCCCGACGAGTTCGTCGTCGGGTACGGGCTCGACTATGCCGAGCGCTACCGAAACCTGCGATCGATCGGCACCCTCGCGCCGCACGTCTACTCCTGATCAAGGCACGCATCGGCTCAGCTGTCCGTCCTACTGAACGGTGCATCCTGCGCGCCGGTCGCGGATTTGGCTGCATAGGCGACAATGGAGCAAACCCCGATGACAAGTGGCAGGAGGAACGGAGCACCTAGCTCCGGTTGACGAGCGTGAAGCGTTGGTTCCGCGGACCCTGGCTGTGGGTCTTCCTCTTCGCCATTGTGATCGTCGTCGTGCTCAACGAGGTGTCCTCTCGGGACGGCTATGAGGACGTCGACACCGCCGAGCTGGTCGAGACGATCAAGTCAGGCGACGTCAAGAGCGTCATCTTCATCGACGGCGACCAGGAGATCCAGGCAACCCTCGACAACGGCGACAAGGTGTCCGCGCAGTGGCTCGAGGGGCAGGGGATCCAGCTGGTCGAGCTGGTGCAGCAAGAGGTCAACCAAGGCACCATCGAAGAGGCCTACGACGTCGAGGTGCCCCAGACCAGCGCGATCTGGTCGTTCATCGTCGGCATCTTCCCGATTGTGCTGATCGTCTTGATCTTCCTGTTCATCATGAACAGCATGCAAGGCGGCGGTGGCCGCGTCATGCAGTTCGCCAAGTCCAAGGCGAAGCTGGTGAGCAAGGACCACCCGAAGACCACCTTCTCCGACGTGGCCGGATGTGACGAGGCGATCGAGGAGCTCGGGGAGATCAAGGAGTTCCTCCAGCAGCCGGCGAAGTTCCAGGCGGTGGGGGCGAAGATCCCGAAGGGCGTCTTGCTGTATGGCCCCCCCGGCACCGGCAAGACCTTGCTCGCCCGCGCGGTCGCCGGCGAGGCCAACGTCCCGTTCTACTCGATCTCCGGCTCTGACTTCGTCGAGATGTTCGTAGGAGTCGGAGCCTCCCGGGTGCGCGACCTCTTCGAGCAGGCAAAGGAGAACGCACCGGCGATCGTGTTCATCGACGAGATCGACGCCGTCGGCCGCCACCGCGGTGCTGGACTCGGCGGTGGGCACGACGAGCGGGAGCAGACGCTGAACCAGCTGCTCGTCGAGATGGACGGCTTCGACGTACGCGGCGGCGTGATCCTCATTGCCGCCACCAACCGGCCCGACGTGCTCGACCCGGCGCTGCTGCGGCCCGGCCGCTTTGACCGGATGATCGGCGTCGACGCTCCCAACATGGACGGGCGGCACAAGATCCTGCAGGTGCACTCCCGGGGCAAGCCGATTGCGCCCGGTGTCGACCTGCTCGCGGTTGCCCGACGTACACCCGGTTTCACCGGAGCCGACCTGGCGAACGTGCTCAACGAGGCGGCCCTGCTCACGGCCCGACAGGACCAGAAGCTGATCGACGACCGTGCCCTCGACGAGGCGATCGACCGGGTCAGCATGGGCCCGCAGCGCCGCTCGCACCTGATGAGCGAGCAGGAAAAGCTGATGACCGCCTACCACGAAGGCGGCCACGCGCTGGTCGCTGCGGCCCTGCCGGGAACCGACCCGGTCACCAAGATCACGATCCTGCCGAGAGGCCGCGCGCTCGGCTTCACCCAGGTACTGCCGGAGGGCGACAAGTCGTCGGTCTCGCGCAACGAGCTGCTCAACCAGCTCGCCTACGCCCTCGGCGGGCTCGCCGCCGAACAGCTGATCTTTCACGACCCGACCACCGGCTCGTCCAGCGACATCGACAAGGCGACCAAGGTTGCCCGCGCGATGGTGATGAGCTACGGCATGAGCGAGCGGCTCGGCGCGGTGAAGCTCGGCGAGGACACCGGTGAGCCGTTCCTCGGCCGTGACATCGGCCACACTCGCAACTACTCCGAGGAGGTCGCGGCGATCGTCGATGAGGAGATCGGTCGCCTCATGACGAACGCCCACCAGGAGGCCTTCGACATTCTCGTCCAGAACCGTTCGGTCCTCGACGAGCTCGTCACCCAGCTACTGGAGAAGGAGACCCTCGACCGCAAGGAGCTGAAGGAGATCTTCTCCGCTGTCGTCATGCGGCCCGAGCGGCCGCCGTGGACCGGGTCCGACACCCGGGTCCCGTCGCCGCTGCCACCGGTCGCCGTACCGGCAAGTGCCAACGGCCGGCCAGAGGCGAAGCCGGAGATCACCGTCGGTCCGGGCACCGAGTCACCCGCCAGCCCGCTGCCAGGCGGGGCTCCACCCCTCGGGCCACCTGGCGCGCCGCCTGCTGGCCCGCCGCTCGGCCCGCCGCGGTAGACCAACTCATGGGGATTGACCCGATCCGCCTGCCTACGGCGTGGACGGTGGGGAAGTTCGACGCCGAGCGGGCGGAAGCGGCGGTCCGAGAGCTGCTGGTGGCGATCGGCGAGGACCCCGAGCGCGACGGGCTGCGCGACACACCGGCGCGGGTGGCGCGCGTTTACGCCGAGACCTTCGCCGGGCTGCACCTGACGCCTGAAGAGGTGTTGACTACCACGTTCGACATCGGCCACGACGAGCTCGTCCTGGTCAAGGACATCCAGGTCTGGTCGACCTGTGAGCACCACCTGGTCCCCTTCCATGGGGTCGCTCACGTCGGCTATATCCCCAACGCGAAGGGCCAGATCACCGGCCTGTCGAAGCTCGCTCGACTCGTCGACGTCTTCGCCCGCCGCCCGCAGGTGCAAGAACGGCTCACCACCCAGATAGCTGATTCCCTCACGCGCATCCTCGAGCCCCGGGGCGTCATCACCGTGATCGAGTGCGAGCATCTGTGCATGACCATGCGCGGTGTCCGCAAACCTGGCTCGAAGACGGTGACGAGCGCTGTGCGCGGTCAGCTTCGTGACCCGGCGACGCGGGCCGAGGCGATGAGCCTCATCCTCGGTTAGCGGCGTGTTCGCCGCTCCCGCCCGGTACGTCGATGGGCTGCCCACGCCGGACCGGTGTCTGGTGATGGGCGTCGTCAACGTCACCCCCGACTCGTTCTCCGACGGCGGTCTGTGGTTCGACAGCTCAGCCGCGGTCGAGCACGGGCTGGAGCTGGTGGAGGCCGGGGCAGACCTTGTCGACGTGGGGGGTGAGTCGACCCGCCCCGGAGCCGAACGGCCGAGTCTCGATGAGGAGTTGGCGAGGGTGCTTCCCGTGGTGGCGGCGCTGGCAAAGGGTGACGCGGTGGTGACCGTCGACACCATGCGGGCGGGCGTTGCCCGGTCGGCCGTCGAGGCGGGTGCCGTCGCGGTCAACGACGTTTCCGGCGGACTGGCCGACCCCGACATGCTGCCGACGGTGGTCGAGCTCGGCGTGCCCTACCTCGCGATGCACTGGCGCGGACACTCCACGTCGATGCAGGACCGGGCGACGTACGCCGATGTGGTGGCTGAGGTCCGAGCCGAGCTGCGGGCTCGCGTCGACGCAGCCAGCGCCGCTGGGCTGCCCAGGCAGCGGCTCGCGCTCGACCCAGGACTGGGCTTTGCCAAGACACCTGACCACAACTGGCAGCTGCTGACAGCGTTGCAATCCCTGCACGAGCTGGGTCAGCCGCTGCTGGTAGGGGCCTCGCGCAAGAGTTTCCTCGGGGAGCTGCTCGCCGATGACGACGGTGAGCGACGCCCCGCTGACCAGCGCGACGACGCCTCCGCGGCCGTGTCAGCGCTGTGCGCCGCGGCCGGCGTCTGGTGCGTGCGCGTGCACGACGTACGCCGATCGCTGGACGCGGTCAAGGTCGCCTCGCGGTGGGCTCGCGAGGCGCGTGAATGACCGTCAACGGCCGCAAATGACCCGCACGGCCGATGCAGCCCGCGTCACCGGTACTGTCTGGCCGGGACGCCACACAGACGGAGACGCCATGATGCAGCAACCGGGCACATCACCTCCCGACCGGTTGGCGGTTCGCGGCTTGCGCGTCCACGGCCACCATGGGGTCCTTGAGACTGAGCGCCGGCGCGGCCAGCAGTTCGTCGTCGACGTCATGCTCGGGCTTGACACCCGACCGGCGGCAGCAAGCGACGACCTGACCGCCGCTGTCGACTACGCCGGCCTCACGCAGCGGCTGGCCACAGCGGTCTCGGCCGACCCGGTAGACCTCATCGAGACGCTCGCGCAGCGGCTCGCTGACATCTGCCTGGACGAGACGGCGGTGGCGGAGGTCGACGTCACCGTCCACAAGCCGCACGCGCCGTTGCCAGTAACCGTTGACGACGTCAGCGTGACCATCCACCGGAGTCGCGATGAGTGAGACGCCCAACCCGTACATGGTCGAGAGCGACCCGTTAACGGGGGGCATGCGGCCGATCAGAACTGCGGTGCTGTCGCTTGGCAGCAACCTTGGCGACCGGTTCGCCGCCTTGCAGGGAGCGATCGGCGCGTTGGCAGACACCCCCGACGTACGACTGGTAGCCGTGTCGTCGGTGTATGAGACGACACCGGTTGACGCCCCCGACGGCTCACCCGACTTCCTCAACGCGGTGGTGCTCGCCGACACGACGCTCTCGGTGGCTGCCCTGCTCGACCGGCTGCACGCGATCGAGACGACGTACGGGCGCGAACGCGAGGAGACCAACGCGCCCCGGCCCCTCGACCTCGACCTCATCGTCCTCGGCGACCGGTTGTCCGACACCGACGAGCTGCGCCTGCCCCACCCGCGCGCGCATGAGCGGGCGTTCGTGCTGGTGCCCTGGCACGAGGTTGACTCGGGTGCGCGGATTCCCGGCCGCGGAGCAGTCGCCGACCTGATGGCGGCTGTCGGCACCGCCGGGGTGGCACGCCGCCAGGACCTCGTCCTCCACCTGGACTGAGTGGTCCCACCCGTGGCTGATTTCTCCAGCGCTCCGCGCGGCACCGTGGGCCCGACCCGGATCAGCGCATTGGCCGTCGTCTTCACGGTGGGGGCGGTGCTTGGCTGGGGGCTCGTCCCGGTCGCGGAGCGCCTCAACAACGTGGCGCCCCGGGTGCAGTGGACATCGGTGGTCGCCCTGCTGGCGATCGCGGCCGTGGTTGCGGTGCTGGCCTACACGACGTACCGCACAATGCATCGCGAGGGTCGGCTGATCGAGGCGCAGCGGGCGGTGAACCTGCTGCTGATCGCCAAGGCGAGCGCGCTCACCGGGGCGCTCGTGGCAGGTGGGTACGTCGGTCTTGCCCTGCAGTTCATCGATCAACTTGATGTTGTGCTGCCTCGTGAGCGCGTGATCCGCTCAGCCAGCGCAGCCGTGGCCGGGATTCTCATCGTCGTCGCTGGGCTGCTGTTGGAGCGGGCCTGCCGCGTGCCGAGGATCGAGGACGACGACCTGTTCCCGAGCGACGGCCGCTAGCTCGCGGCGCCACATCCGTCTTCCGACCGCTCCTTTTGGACGTCGTCCTACACTCGGCGACGTGCCAACTGTTGCCTTCACCAACGCCGGTGCCGTACAGATGACCGCAGAGGCGGTCGAGGCAGAGTTCGACCGACAGCTAGCCACCCTCGTTCACCATGGGTATCCGAGTCTCGCCAACATGACGGAGATTCCGTTCCGGCGCCTCATCGAACCGCTGCGCGACCGCGTCCATGCCGCCATGCCACTCATCGAGCCAACCCGTGAACGGGTGCCATTCATCATCGTGATCGGCACGTCGCTCGTGCCCGTCACCAAGACGATGCCGCTGACGTCGCTCGGTGGGGGCCGAGGGTTCGTATCACCCGACACTGCCGACATCGACACCTTCGAGCCGGTCGAGTCGATCGAATTGTCGGACCCCAGAGCGTACGTGATCTTCGATGTCGACCGTGGGCACGAGACGTTGGGAGTTCGGCCAAACGATGCGCTACGCATCGTTGTGGCTAAGGGACGAAGCCCGCTGACGGCAGCGGAAGGGGTGGCGTTCATCACGCAGTTCCCGAACTCGCTGGAGAAGAACCATTGCTTCCAGTTGCTGGGATCTCGCTGCGGTGACAAGAGGGTGCCGGGGCTGTGGATCAGCGAGAGGAGACCCAAGCTGGGATTCTGTTGGGCTGGGAACCTGCACACGTGGCTCGGCGCTGCGTCTTGCGCTAGCCGTAGCTGACGTCCTGGTTTGTGCCGCCTCGGAGTAGTTGTCCGCGGTAGAGCGAAGTAGGGCCACCTGCAACCCGCACTGGTCTTCACCTGTGGTCCCACCCGACGAGATCGACGATGTCTCGGGCGATGTCGATGATCCGCCGATGGTCGGTGTTGACGCGCTGCACCCAGGGCGGGGCGAGGGACTCAAGTTTCCGAGCCGCCTTGCGACTTCGCTCCGAATGCCACGCCAACCCGCTCCCTACCTCCCGCTGGCTCAACCGCCGGTCTGCCTCGTCGTCGCTCGATGTCAACAAGATCGCGTGTACGGCAGGGTCGTCCCCCAGCGCAGCGACGAGGGAGCGGATCACGTCACCGCGAACCGCGGCGGTGTTGGTGTAGATCAGCCGCGTGTAGCCAACCGCCTTATAGTTGCGCCACATCGCGGCCAAGTTCGCCTCTGCTAGGGCGTGACCCTGCTCCCAAGGTGTCGGGTACGCCATGTCGAGGTTGTCACCCTCGATCCAGCAATGTTGAACACTCAGGGCGATCAACTGAGCGTGCATCTCGGCGGCGACCGTCGTCTTACCGACCCCTGAACGGCCGCCGATGAAGACGACTTGCGACCTGAGAATCTTGGTGAACGCCACGACACCGCAAGGCTAGGCGGAGGGGCTCGCCGTGTCGTCGACTTTCTCATGCTCATGGTTCTCTGAAGCCGCCCTATTCTCGGATCCATCTATCCACAGATCCGCGTTCAAGTATGGCCGTTGTCGTCGAACAGGTGTACGATTGTATGCATGGATGAGAGTTACGCGAAGCTCGCTGACATCAAGGACCGGCTTGCTGACGCGTGCGGTGTGCTCAACGTCGCGAACGCGACGTTGGTGGAATTGACGGCTGAGCTGATCGAGACCGACCTGTGGCGCGGCTACGGCATCCGGTCGGTGGAGCACTACTTGACGTTGCAGACCGGGCTGTCCCCCGAACGCGCCCGCCAGGTTGCCGAGGTGGCCGCCGCCAGCACCGAGTTGCCGGTGACCACTGGGAAGCTCGCCGCTGGTGAGTTGTCGTTTGAGCAGGTGCATGCGGTGACCCGGCATCAGGGCAAGTTCTGTGACGAGGAGGCCGCGTCGTTCGCCACGATCGCCACCGTGCCGCAGATCCGCCGGACGCTGTCCCGCTATACCTTCACCACACCGCCGGGAGACACCCTCAGCGCCGCTGCCGCGGACGAGCCCGGTGGGCAGCCTGGCGCTGAAGACGCCGGCGCGGGTTCCCCGGAACCGACCGGGTTGGCTGCTGAGGCGGTCGCACCGGGGCGGGTGACCCAGTTTCATGACTCCACCCGGTACCGGCTGGTGGTGGACGCCCCCGCCGACCAAGGCGCGCTGATCCAGGCTGCGCTGGCGGAGGCGAAGGATGCGCTGTTCCAGGCTGGGCAACCGCAAGTGAGTTCGTTTGACGCCCTGGTTGAGGTGTGCAACCGGTCCCTGTCGACCGTGCAACCCACCTCGCGGGTCGACAAGTACCGGGTGTATGTGCACCTCGACACCACCGGGGCCTGGGTCAACGCCGGCCCCGCTCTCCCACCGGGTCTGCTGGCGAAGCTGACCTGCGCCGGCCAGGTCGCCCCGGTGGGGGAGACCGACGGGCCACCGGTCAACGTGGGCCGCAGCATGCGGATCGTCCCGGACCGCACCCGCCGCTGGTGGAAGACCGCGACCGCGGCTGCCGATACCCCGGCTGTGTCGCCCGGGCTTACCTGGAGGTCCATCACGGCATCCACTGGAAAGACGGCGGACCCACCGACACCTGGAACCTGATCTGTCTGTGCCCGCATCATCACGACGCCCACCACCGCGGCGAGTTCCTCATCACCGGTAACGCCGACCTCCCCGACGGGCTGACGTTCACCGACAACCGCGGCGACCCGATCACCATCGGGCGACCCCGCCCACCCGACGACCCACTGCCCGGCCCACCCGACCGGCACCAGTACCAACACCCCATCGGCGAACCCATCCAACACAAATGGGTCTACTTCTCCCCACCCAGCAAAACCGCATAGAGCGGCAGCCACATCGCCAACGTCGTCGCGACGTCCTCAGTCGGGTGGCGCCAGTTCGGACGATGTCAACCAGGTTCGCAAGAGTCCCAGGAATTCGCTGGGGCGCTCCATCGACGGTAGGTGGGCGGTGTCAGGCCACTCGACGTGGCGTGCGTTGGGGATGCAGTCGGCTGCCCGCCGTGCCGCGCGGCGAATGGCGTCAAGATCGAGCGCACCAAGCAGGACCAAGGTCGGGACCCGGATCTCCGCAAGTCGGTCAAGGGCGGGTGGGTCGAGTTCGCTCTCCTCGATGTCGTCCCAGTCGGCCGTCACCTCGAATGCCCGCCGCTGCATCTCGCGGACCAGGTCGCGCACCGCTGAATCGACCTCGCCGGCGTTTCGCTTGGGACCGTCGACCCACCAGGTCAGGTTCGCCTCTACCGCACCATCAAGGTCATCATCGGCCAGCGCGGATCTTTCCGCGTCGATAAACGTACGCAGGTCGGGCGTGACTTCGGGGATGAGCGCTCCACCAGGCGCGCTGAGCAGCAGGGACGCCGCCAGCTCGGGTCGCCTCAGCGCGACCTCGATGGCCACGCCGGCACCGTAGGATCCACCTACAAGGTGACTGCGGCCGATGCCGGTCTCGGCCAACGTGTCGAGCACGTCATCGACCGGGGAGAGGACGCCGCGCGGACGGGTCGCGGACTCGCCGAAACCACGAAGATCCAGCTTGACAACATCCCGTTCGGACGTGAGTTCCGACCATAGTGAGTCCCACATCCGGCGGTCGGCAACGCCAGCATGGATGAGGACGACCGGCAGGTCACCACGGGGGCCAGCACGGTCATAGGCGATACCTGCAGACGTGTATGAGGTCTGAGTCAAGAGTCCTCGTTATGGTTGCGAGATCGTGGCCCAACAGAATCACCGAGCATGCATCTGGAACAACCTATTTGCGGGCGGCCGGCCGCCGAGCCCCCGCTGGCCCGACTCACGGGAAGCCTGCGTACACCCCAGGATCGCTTCGGCCACGTCCGTTGAGAACGTCGTTAACGCCCGGGGGCCGGACGTGACGTCGTCCGATTCAGCGAGCGTGTTGACCCCAAGGACGTCGTCGTGAGCTGCGAGAAGCGGAGAGTCATCTCCTCGTAGACCCGCCTGCACACTGGGCTCATACCGGCTCCCCGTCACGTCAACATGACCAAGTGACGTGCTCTACGGTGCTTGCATGGGTGTCCACGTGGTCTTCGAGACCCATTCAACGAGCGAGGACAACGAGCGAGGGATCGCCACGGGCTGGCTTCCTGGTCGACTCTCCGCTCGGGGGCTCGAGCAAGCCGCCGAGCTTGGTGACCGGCGGCGCCGAGACAACCTGACAGCAGTGTTCTCATCCGATCTTGACCGAGCGATCCAGACGGCGTCGATCGCCTTCGCTGAGTCCTCCACGCCCAGGTTCGTGGATTGGCGGCTACGCGAGTGCGACTACGGCGAAGCGAACGGAACGCCAGCGGCCAGCGTTCACGGCAGCCGGCAGCAGCACATCGACATGCCTTACGCGGGAGGCGAAAGCTGGCGCCAGGCGGTGCATCGGGTCGGCGGCTCCCTCGAGGACCTGCGGATCCGCTGGGCCTCAGCCCGCATCCTTCTCATCGGGCATATCGCCACGCGCTGGGCGTTGGAACACATCGTCAACGGTGTGCCCCTCGAGGACTTGGCTGCTGAACGCTTCATGTGGCGCGCGGGTTGGGAGTACCACCTCTCATCCACCTGAGTTGCCGGCTCAGGTGGTCTCCGGGAGCACAGCCACCCAACCGGCGTTCACTGGCGACATCGTTGACCCCGATCGCGCGCGCCAGACGACGTCAGGGAAGGGCGGCATACACCTCGGGGATCGCCGCCGCGACGTCGGCGGAGAACGACGTGAACGGCGTACCAGCGACTTCCTGCTTGGCGCCGCGTCCGCGGCGTCCCCACGTACCGACGACTTGTCCCGCGCTGACGACAGTCGGCTTGAAGACACCATTCCCACCGGGGACGATGCGGTCAGCGAACTCAGCGGGCAGTTGGGCGCGGCGGTCCAGGTAGCCCAAGATGAACTCGTCGAAGCCGGGAAGCAGCAAGACTTCGCCCGCGGTCCGGTGCCGGCTCCCCGTCGAACCCGCCGGCTTCAACGCGACCGCCAGCACATCGGGGGTCTCCGGGTCAAGGAGGAACTCGACGCCGTCAAGCTCGAAGTGAGCCAGCCGGGTGCGGGCGAGCGCCAACCCCGTCCGGACATCAGCGGCCACGAGGCCTGTCCACCGAGTGAAGTCCTTGACCGTCGCCGGGCCGTGGCTGCGGAAGTACCGCAAGGCCAACTCACCAAGCGCCTCGTCCCGCTGCAGGTGCCGCGGTTGCCGAATCCACTCCTCGACCAACACCAGCTGCTGCTGGCCGTCGCTGACCGGGCCGAAGCACAACGTTCCGGTCTGGGCCAGGAACCACAGCATGTGGTAGCCCCGCCCACCCTGCGTCTGCACACCAGCGGCGGACCAGACGGTGAGCAGGTCGTCGCGGCGCAGCCGACGGCCGCCTTCCAGCGAAGTCACGGCCAGCTCGCGGGCGCGCTCCAGCGTGCCCTCGTCGAGGCCGAGCTGCTTACGTCGGGTGGCTGCGCCCGCGACAAGCCGCGCGGCCGTGAGGCTCAAGATCCAGGGCAGATCCTCGGCCGCCACCAGGTGCAGCGTTCCGCGCATCGGCCAAGATCGGACCACGTCGCCGGCGTCAAGTGCCGTCTCCACCTGCTGCCGGGCGCCGGACTTCATGCGCAAGGCGACCGAGGTCAGCGCCCCCGGGTAGTCCTGTGCCTGCAAGGCGGTCATCCAGCGGACGGCATCGGCCGCCGTTTCGAAGCCCGGACCGACCAACCGTTGTGCCGCTAGTCGGAGCAGCGCGATGTCAGACGGCGTCGTCACGGTCGCGCCTCACTCCGGCCGGGGCGCCCGATCCCCGGTGCTCGAGCTCGTCGAAGTCACTGGAGAACGGGCGCCGCTCACTGCTAGATCACTCCTGTACGTCGATGCGATCGGTCGGCGTTGGCGAGTAGGGGTCGTGGTCGCCGAGGTAACGGGTCAGCGCGTCGATGTCGAGCCCACCGACGTACTTGTCCTGCCCCTCCGTGAAGACGCTGAAGTTGTCACCGCCGTCGGAGAGGAACGAGTTGGCGACGACCCGGTATGTGTCGACCGGCACAAGCGCCACCATCGGCGTGCTGGGGTCGCCGTCATGGTCCACGACGACCGACCCGTCGACGACCCTGTCCCCTGGATCCGCCGACCTGTCCCAGGTGTACTCGATGCCGGACACCTGCAGGATCTTGGGATAACTGGCATTGGCGCCTGACCACTGCTGCTCGAGCAGGTCGAGGATCTGCTGACCCGTCAAGTCCATCGACACGTCGAAGTTGTTGAACGGTTGCACGGTGAACGCCGCCTCATACGTGACGTCTCCGTTCTCGTTCTCGACCAGATCAGCCCGGATGCCGCCAGGGTTCATGAACGCGATCACCGGCTTCTCGCCGCTCTGCGGCACGACAGATGGGTCGTTCTTCTGCGCGTCCGCGATCAGGTTCCCAAGCGGCGACTCGCCGGAGTCGTCAACGCTCCTCGTGAGCGAATTGGTCTCGGCGGCGGGAGCGATATGGCCCACGACCTGGTTGGCGATCGGCTCCACGAGCTCCTTGAACTTCTCGATCAGCGACAGCAGGGCCTGGACCGGCCTGGTGTTCGCGTCGGGTGCGTCGTCGGTGTCGAGACCGTCGAGGTTGTTGGTGACGATCTTGTTCTGTGCGTACGCCGCGCGGCGAACCACGTCACCGGTGCGCGGGTTGAGCAGCAGGTGTACGTCGGTGATGAGGCGGCCGTACGACGCGGCGCTGGTCATCAGCCGGCGACGGCCGTCGGGACCATGGATCACGCAGTTATAGGGCTGGTGGGTGTGCCCGGTGATGACCGCATCGATCTCGGAGTGGAGGTTCTTCCCGATCTCGAGCGCCGGACCCGTGATGCCGGTGCAGTAGTCGTAGGAGGCGGGGTCGGTTGGGACAACCCCTTGGTGCAGCAACACCACGATCGCCTCGACGCCGCGCTCCTTCAGAGCAGGCACAATCCGGTTTGCGGTACGCACCTCGTCGGTGAACTTCAGACCGGCCACGCCCGACTGGGTGACGATAGAGGGGGTGTCCTGCAGCGTCATGCCAATGAACCCGACCTTGATGCCCTGCACCTTGATCACCTTGGTCGCCGGGAACACGGTGGGCCGGCGGTGTCCCTCCTGCTCGGCCCAGCGCACATTGGCGCCCAAGTACTGGAAGTTGGCACCACGAAAGCCAGTGCCAGCAGGGCAGGAGTCCTGGTTGTTCTGTCCGTCGCCGTCATCGAGGCAGCCGCCGCGCTGCATCCGCAGCAGCTCCCGGTAACCCTCGTCGAACTCGTGGTTGCCCACCGACGCGACCTGTAGCCCGATGCGGTTCATCGCCTTGATCGTGGGCTCGTCGTGGAACGCCGCCGACAGCAGCGGTGACGCACCGATGAGGTCACCAGCCGCCACCGTGATCGTGGCGGCTTCGTTCTTCTCTGCCCGGTTACGCAGCCTGTCGAGGTGCCGGGCCAAGAAGGCGGCTCCGCCGGCCGGCGTGTTGTTGATACGGCCAGCCGAACTGAGTTTGGGGTCGACCGGCTCCAAGGCGCCATGGAAGTCGTTGATCGCCAGCACGTCGACTCTGACCATGTCGGCGTCGGCGCGCGCGGACGTAAGTCGCTGGTACGCGTCCCGGCCGCTTCGACCGGAATCGTCGGCTGGCATGGACAGAGCGGGCTGCGCAGTCCCGGCTGAGACGAGCGCCGTCAAGGCTGCCACAGAGCCGGCAAGGGCACTGCGGGTACGAGCACTGCGGTGGTGGGTTGCGAACATCATCAAGAAGGCCCCCGTAAGAGTGGAGAGGTTGGGTAACTCTGGGCACCATAGCTACTTCACTCGGTCCACACGATGCTGCTAACCGAACAGGTGGGGAACAGCGTGCGAACAGCCACCCGAGTGAGATCAGCGCAACGGGCCAGGCGTCGCGAGGTTGACCTCTCGAGGCTCGACGCCCTCCTCGTCGGCGGTCACCGAGCGCCGTAGAGCCGCGTGCAAGGTTGCCGGCGTCAGCACGCCGAGGTAACGGTCACCGTCGAGTACGGCGACCCATCCGGCGTCCCACTGCAGCATCGTCGCCAGCGCATCTCTTAGGCTGGCGTCAGCGGGCACCCAGGCATCCATGCGCACCGCAGAGGTAGAAACGTCCCCCTCACCGGCAATGTCCCGCCCCACCCAGCCCCGAAGGTGGTCGTGCTCGTCGAGTACGACGGCCCAGCGCGCGTCGGCCTGCTGCATGACCGAGCGCGCGCGCTCCAGTGAGTCACTGACGTGTACGACGGGCGGTTGCTCGAGGTCGAGGGGCTGGACCGGTGTAACCGCGAGCCGGCGTACGCCGCGGTCTGCGCCGACGAACTCGGCGACGAAGTCGTCAGCCGGCGCGCCCAGCACCCGTGCGGGGGTGTCTACCTGGGCGAGCCGACCGCCAGGCTCGAAGACCGCCACCCGGTCACCGAGCCGCACCGCTTCCTCGATGTCGTGCGTCACCAGCACAACGGTCTTCGCCAACGTCTCCTGGATCGCAAGGAACTGGTCCTGCAGCCGAGTTCGCACCACGGGGTCGACAGCACCGAACGGCTCGTCCATCAGCAACACGTCCGGGTCGGCGGCGAGCGCCCGGGCGACTCCGACGCGCTGCCGCTGACCGCCGGACAGCTGGTGCGGGTACCGGTCGGCGTACTCGCTGGGCTCGAGTCCCATCGTGGTCAGCAGCTCGTCGACGCGCTCGTTCGTGCGTCGCTTGTCCCAGCCGAGCAGCTTCGGCAGCGTCGCGACGTTCGCGCGAATGGTCTGGTGAGGGAACAGGCCGATCTGCTGGATGACGTAGCCGATCTTGCGGCGCAGCTGGACGGCGTCTGCCCGGGTGACATCCTCGCCGTCGAGCTCGATGCGTCCAGTCGATGGCTCGATGAGCCGGTTGATCATCTTCAGCGTCGTGGACTTGCCGCACCCGGACGGTCCTACCAGCGTGACGAGCTGTCCGCGCGGCACATCCAGGTCGAGCTCCTGTACGGCGACGGTGCCTCCGGGGTAGGTCTTGCCGACACCCTGCAGCCGGATCATCAGATCTTCGCTACCGTCCATGCCGTGACTGTACTGGCGAGCGCAGCGCCGGACGCGTCCTGTTACAGCAGCGCGGTGAACAACTGGGTGTGCCCGTCGTACTTTCGCGACAAGGCCGACGACCTCATCAGCGCCACGACCGAGCATGTCACGATCACCGTCGCAGCTGTGCTGCTGGGGCTCGTGCTGGCCGTGCCACTCGCTGTGGTCGCCCGCCGGTACTCCCGGTTGGAAGGCTTGATCATGGGTGTCTCGACCGGCATCTACACGATTCCCTCGCTTGCGCTGTTTCCGTTGCTGACCCCGTTCACCGGCATCAGCGCCACGACGGTGATCATCGGACTGGCGCTCTACACGCTGACGATCCTGGTGCGCAACACCCTCGCCGGGCTGAGCGGCGTACCTGACGAGGTCAGGGAGTCCGCCATGGGAAGCGGCTACGGGCAAACTCGCTTGCTGCTGCAGGTCGAGCTGCCGCTGGCGCTGCCGGTGCTTATGGCGGGTCTTCGGGTAGCCACCGTGTCGACTGTCGCCCTCACCACGGTTGGCTCCATCGTCGCCTCGGGCGGGCTCGGGAACCTGTTGGCGCACGGCGTGCAGAACACGTTCAAGGCGGAGATCTTCGCAGCGAGCCTGCTGTGCGTCGTCCTCGCGTTGGCGCTGGACCTGGTGCTGCTGCTCGTGCAACGGCTGCTCACTCCGTGGGCGCGAGCGGGGGCGTGAGCAATGTTCGGTGACGCGGTCGCTTACCTGCTGGATGGGTCCAACTGGAGCGGTCCGGGCGGCATCGTGGCCCAACTCGGCCAGCAGCTGCTGCTCACCGTCACTGCGTTGCTCATCGCGATGCTGGTTGGACTGCCCTTCGCCTTGTGGCTCGGTCACGTGGGCCGGGGCGGGTTCCTCGCGATCAACATCTCCAACGTCGGCCGGGCGGTGCCGACCTTCGCGGTACTTGTGCTGCTGTCGACAGGGCCGGAGTGGGGCACCGACACGCTGGGACCGTACGGGCGGGCTGGCTTGGCGACTCTGATCGCGCTGGTGTTGTTCGCGCTGCCGCCCATCATCACCAACGCCTACGTCGGGGTCAGAGAGGTCGACCGTGACATCGTCGAAGCCTCCCGTGGCATGGGGATGGCCGAACGGCAGGTGTTTACCGAGGTCGAGCTGCCGCTCGCACTCCCGGTGGTCGCGACAGGTGTGCGACTGGCGCTGGTGCAGGTGTGGGCCACGGCCACCATTGCGGCGCTGGTGGCGGGTCCTGGTCTCGGCACGATCATCGTCGCCGGGTTCTACAACGGCAACTACGGCAAGGGCCTTGCCGGCGCGATCGTCGTGGCGGTCTTCGCCTTGGTGCTCGAGGGGCTCGCCGCACTGGCACAGCGGGCGCTTGAGCCGGAACGACATGCATCATTCCGGTTGACCCCCAAACCGTTGAAAGCCGAAGCGTCACTGGTACCGTGAACCGACAAGAACGGGTGCCGCGCGGGTGCGCCCACTGGACACGCGAGGGCAACGCCCTCGGGACACAAAAGGTGGTGTGGCATGGCTCTTCGTGGCATAGTCACAGTCAGTCTCCTGGTGGCAATCGCTGCCGTAGGTGCGGGGTGCGCGAACGACGCCGAGAATGGCGGCGGCACGGGAAGTGGCGACAAAGGCAGCGTCAGCCTCTCTGGTCAGAACTTCACCGAGATGGAGATCATGGCCGAGATGTACTCGCAGCTGCTGGAGAACGAGGGTTACACCGTTTCAACCAAGCTTGTCGACACGCGCGACATCTACATTCAAGAACTGAAGTCCGGTGACGTCGACGTGGCGCCGGAGTACGTCGGTGCGCTGGCGGACTTCCTCAACATCACCCAAAACGGCGAGGACGCCGAACCAGTAACGTCACCCGATCCGCAAGAGTCGCTGAACGCGCTCGAGCCGCTCGCCGAGAAGGCGAACATCACGCTGCTCGAGCCGGCCGAGGCATCGGACCAGAACGCGTTCGCCGTAACCGAGGAGTTCGCTCAGCAAAACGACGTGGCAACACTGTCTGATCTCGCGGAACTGGGGCAGCCGATCGTGTTGGCGGCGGCCCCTGACTGCGAAGGGCGCACCGACTGCGAGGCAGGGCTCAGCGAGGAGTACGGCATCGACATCACCAAGGTGCTGCCACTCGGTTATGGGTCGCCGCAGGCAATCGACTCGGTGCAGAAGGGCGAGTCGCAGCTGGTCGAGGTGGCCACGACGCAGTCCAATGTGGCTGCCGAGGGCCTTGTCGTCCTCGAGGACGACAAGAACATCCAGCCGGCCCAAAACCTCATCCCCGCCGTGAACTCCGACTTCTTGGCCGACAACCCCGACGTCGCTGACGCGCTCAACAAGCTCGCCGACACGTTGACGACCGAAGACCTGACGGAGCTGAACACCAAGGTCGATCTCGAGCGCGCGGACCCGGCCGACGTGGCCCAGCAGTACCTCGAGGACAACGACCTGCTGTAGCCCGCCCGAGAGGACGCCCGTGTGAGTCATCCCACGGGCGCTCGGCATACCGGGACGAACGTCCCGACGGCTAAAATCGAGGTGCACTCTAGCCCGGGTGCGCCAGCGAAACCCCGCCCGATCTCTTCGGACGACTGGACCGGAAAGGCGAGGCACATGCTGAGTCCTGAAGGTTCGCCGGTCACCGTCGGAGTTGTTGGTGCAGGCCGAGTCGGCGCTGTGCTGGCTGCGGGCTTGGCCGAGGCGGGCTACCCCATCTCCGCAGTCGCAGGGGAGTCCGCGGCTTCTCGGACCCGCATCGAGACGCTGTTGCCAGGTGTGCACGTCGATAAACCCACCGCGGTGGCTAAGGCGTGCGATCTGCTCCTGCTGACGGTGCCCGATGACAGCCTCGACAACGTCGTCCGAATGCTGACGGCCGCTGGGGCTTTGCGCACCGGTCAGTGCGTCATCCACACCAGCGGTCGTCACGGGCTGGCAGTGCTCAGGCCCGCCCTCGCCATCGGCGCACATGGGATCGCTTTGCATCCGGCGATGACGTTCACCGGGACTGACATCGACCTCGGCCGGCTGCCCGGATGCGTGTACGGGGTGACCTGCAACCCCGCCGAGCGTCCGTTCGCCGAACAGCTGGTCGAGATCCTCGGGGGTTGCGTGGCCTGGCTGGCCGAAGACGAGCGCGAGATCTACCACGCCGCCCTAGCGCACGGTGCCAATCATCTTGTGACGCTGGTCGCCCAGTCGCTGGAGGTCTTGAAGGCGGCTGGTTCGACCGATCCGGCCGCGATGCTGCGTCCACTGCTCACCGCTGCCCTCGACAACGCCCTTGTTTACGGTGACGCCGCGCTGACCGGCCCGATAGTGCGCGGTGACCTGCAGACGGTGCGCGCGCACCTACGCAGCCTCACGGTCTCCTCACCCAATGTTCTTGAGGCTTACGTCGTGCTCGCTCGGGCGACGGCCAATCGGGCGGTCGCGGCCGGCCGGCTCGAACCCCGCCGTGCTGCGGCGCTGATCGAGTCACTCAATGACGCCCGAGCCCAAGCCTGGACGTAGCAGAGCCAACCGGCCCAACGAAGGGCTCCGACGGCTCACGACGTCGGCGACCGAAGGCGGCTGGCCAACATCGACAACGCTACGGTGATGGGAGTGAATCCCCACCGGTCCGTCGCATGCTCCAGCGACGTCGAGATCTCCTCGACTCTGGATTACCTCCGCCTGATGGTGACCGCATACGCACGGAGTCCCGACGTCCGCTTGATCGCGGTCGTCGGCAACGCTCCCCTCGAGCCGTCGCCCCAGCGTGCGGCAGCCATCGATCGGTGCGATGTCGTCTTCCGCTGTAACAGCTTCATCCTTGACACCCCAGACACGCCGCCGCAGCAGGGCGCCCGCGTCGATGTGGTGGTGTTCAACCGGGGGCTTCGCGCGACGCCATTCGTCTTCGACCACTACCGCGAGCGGCTCTACCTCGTGGTCGAGCCCGGCCGACTCTACCGTGAGCCGACCCGCCGACCGAGATGGTGGCCCGCTGACCTCGGCATCGCCAACGTACCCAACCGCGAGGTGACGCTGACGCTGTCTCAACTGCTGGGTCTCGATAGCCGTAACCGACGTGAGTGGCCGACCACCGGCCTGATGTCCGTGTGGGTCGCGATGATGCTGTTTCCGGCGGCCGAGATCATGATCGCGGGCTTCTCGATGATCGACCGGCCCGACCAGACCGAGTGGCGGCACGCGTGGGGAGACTCGTGCCCGGTTGGCTCCGAGCACCACATCGCTCGTGAGGGTCGGCTGTTGGCGGCATGGATCGATGAAGGGCGGATACGCTTGCTCTCCTGACAGCCTCGACACCCCCCAACCCGTCCGTGGAGGATTGCCATGCCGGACAAGTCGCTCCAGCCTGGCCGGGACGCCCACTCGCGTCCGGGCCGGTTGACTGGACGGCTTGATGACGCGCTTCAGTCGCGAGTCAACGAGGTGGCGGAGCGACGCTTCGCTGAGTACGACCGCCGTCTCGCCGACATCGACAGCCGGCTCAAGCGTCAGCGACGGGATCTCGACAAGGTGTCTCGCGAGGCGGCGACCGGCGCTTCCCTACTCCAACGGCTCATCCCGCAGTTGGAGGCTCTCGAGGTCCGATTCTCCCAGCAGCAAAGCGGCTCGGGGCCAGTGACCGGAACAACTGAGGAGGTGGCGGAGGCGCGCTCGGTCGTTGAGGAGGTACGCCGTGAGCACGACCGAGTCCGCGCCCGGCTGAGTGGTGTTGCGTGGTACGAGGACCGGCTCCGCAAGCTCGAGGAGCAGGTCGAGGCCGTGACATCACGGTTGTCCGAAGAACGCCCGTACGGCTGAGGCGACTCGCTCCACATCGTTGCCGGTCATTTCGGGGAACAGCGGCAAGGACAGTTGCTGTGCGTAGAACTGCTCGGCCCGCGGGCAGATGCCCCGCCGGTAGCCGAGGTCGGCGAAGACCGGATGCCAGTGCACGGGGAGGTAGTTGACCTGCACCAGGATTCCCTGCGCTCGCAGCGCGTCGTACAGCTGAGCTCGCCGGCCGTCGTGCACTCGCAGGGCATAGAGGTGCCACATCGGGTCGGCACCCTCGCGACAAGGCGGCGTGCTCACCGCGTCAAGGTCAGCGAAGGCTTGGTTGTAGGCCTTGATGATCTCTGCCCGGCGGCTCTTGAAGACGGCGAGCCGGGCCAACTGCGATATCCCCAACGCGCATAGGACGTCTGGCAGCCGGTAGTTAAGGCCGAACGAGTGCACCTCTTGGTGCCAGCCACCCTCAGTGGGCTCGCGCTGCTCAGCCGGGTTGCGCACGAGTCCGTGGTTGCGGAACCGCCGTGCTCGCTCCAACAAGTCGTCGTCCGTTGAGGTGATCGCGCCACCCTCGGCCGTGGTGAGGTTCTTCGTCGGGTAGAACGAGAACGTGGTCAGGTCGGCAAGTGAACCGACCGGGCGGCCCTGCCAACTACCCCCGATGGAGTGTGCGGCGTCTTCGACGAACACGGCGCCGTGTTTGTGGGCGAGCCGGCTGAGCGCATCGGCCTCGACGGGGTGTCCTGCGTAGTCGACACCGGTGATGGCGGCTGTCGAGCGCGTCATTGCCGCTGCGGCGGCGTCGGCATCGATATTCCCTGTATCTGGTTCGACATCGACGAAAACCACGGTGGCACCGAGCATCGCCGCCGTCGCTGCCGTGGCAACAAAGGTGAGCGGCGACGTCACCACCTCGTCACCGGGACCGATTCCGGCGGCCGCGTACGCCGTGTGGAGTGCGGCCGTACCGGACGAGACTACAACGGCGGGCGCGCCGGCCAGGTCCGAAAGCGCGTCCTCGAAGCGGCCGACCGCGGGGCCGGTGGTCAACCAGTCCCCTTGCAGGATCTCGACGACCGCGGCGATGTCGCGCTCTGAGACAGACTGGCGACCGTACGGCAGCGGCTGGCTGTGCCGCGACGACGGAGGGTCAGGACAAGCGCCCGACAAGGTCGTGCAACTCCTCCGCGCCGAGCCATAGGTCGTTGGTGTCCGACCTGTAGGCGAAGCCTTCAGGAACGAGTTCACCTCCGGGTGGGGGCACGAAGCCCCAGCCGGCAAGGTACGGCAGCACGACGTACCGGCCGTCCATCAGCAGCGTCCGACGGGAGTCGTCAGGGCCGATCATCTCCTCGTGCAGCTTCTCACCCGGGCGGATGCCGATCTCGTGGATCGGAGCCGTGGGGGCGATGGCTGCAGCCAGGTCGATGATGCGCATGCTCGGGATACGAGGCACGTACAGCTCCCCGCCGTTCATCTGGTCGAACGAGTCGACGACGAAGCTCACCGCCTGTTGCAGGGTGATCCAGAACCGGGTCATCCGCTTGTCGGTGATGGGCAGGGACTGTCCCTTGGCCGCCAGCGACCGGAAGAGCGGGATTACTGACCCGCGACTGCCCATCACATTGCCGTAGCGAACGACGGAGAACCGGGTCTCATAACCCGCCGCGTAATGGTTGGCGGCGATGAAGATCCGGTCGGCACAAAGCTTAGTTGCGCCGTACAGGTTGATCGGGCTGGACGCCTTATCGGTGGAGAGCGCGACGACCTTCTTCACCCCGCAGTCGATCGCTGCCTCGACGACGTGCTGCGAGCCGATGACGTTGGTCTGCACGAACTCGAACGGGTTGTACTCCGCCGTGTCGACCTGCTTGAGAGCCGCCGCATGGATCACGTAGTCGACGCCGTGCATGGCCCGCTCAAGGCGGTGGCGGTCGCGGACGTCACCGATGAACCAACGCAACCGCGGGTCGTCGTCGAACCGTTGTCGTACTTCGTACTGCTTGAGCTCGTCGCGGCTCAAGATCACCAGCCGACGGGGGCCGAGGTGAGTCAGCGCGTACTCGATGAAGGCCTTTCCGAACGAACCAGTGCCGCCTGTCACGAGGATCGAGGATCCGGCGAGGGCCGACATGGACACTTCCTTCGTCGCTGGGCCGACGTCTTGTCCGCTGGGCAACCGAGCCACCCGGTCGTCAGTTGCCTCGCCTATCGGCGGCGTGAGACGCAATGATACGGAGTAGCTCGGGCGTTGGCTGGCACCGGCAATGGCGTCGCGCGCCACACGGGAGGATTCTTATGCACGTCGTCGCCGTCATCCAGGCCCGAATGGGTTCGACACGACTACCGAGGAAGGTCCTCACTCCGCTGGCCGGTCGTCCTGTGCTCGGTTGGCTGACGCGGTCGCTGGAGGCGTGCGATGAGCTCGACGAGATCGTCCTTGCGACCAGCACTGAGGCTGGTGACGATGCGTTGGCGGCGTATGCCGCGCAGCACGGCGTCCGGTGTGTCCGGGGGCCGGAGAGAGACGTCTTGTCACGATATCTACTCGCCCTCGAGGAAACCGCCGCTGACGCGGTGGTGCGCATCACCGCCGACTGCCCGTTGCTCGACCCCTCACTCGTAGACCTCGTGGTGGCGGTGTGGCGGAGCGACCCCTCGTGGGAGTACGTGGCCACGACGTTGCAGCGCAGCTTGCCGCGTGGCCTCGACGTAGAACTCGTGTCGGCGCCGACGTTGCGTGGCCTCGACGAGTCGGCTGTCGGGTTTCACCGCCAGCATGTGACCAGCTTGCTGTACAGGGAGCCCGCCGGCCGGCGGCTATTGGGGCTGTGCGTGGCGCCGAGGGCTGACGACCTTCGAGTCACCCTCGACACAGCCGAGGACTTAGCGTTGCTGCAGGCTGTCACCGAAGCGCTGGGTGACCGCATAGTCGGCTGGGCGGAGCTTGTCGCGTTCCTACGGTCCCGGCGCGACGTCGTCCAGCTAAACGCGGCGGTGGCGCAGAAGTCCCTTGAGGCTGGCTGACGTGCGGCTCGTCATCGCAGCAGCGAGCGGTAGCACGGTTGGGGCGGGGCACGTGATGCGGTCGCTCGCGGTGGCCGAAGCTGCCACGGCCGCAGGTCACCCCGTCGTGTTCGCCGCGGACTTGGGAGACCTCCGCTGGGTGGAGCCGTGGGTCGCCGACATCGGCGTGGAGTTGGTCGCCCCGGCGCCTGACGTAGCTTCGCTGGCGAACCTGGCGCATAGCCGCGGCGCTGAAGCCGTGTTGCTGGACTCCTACGAGATTGGCGAAGCTAGGGCAGCGATCCACGGAGCGGGCTCGCTGCTGGCCAGCTTCGAGGACGACGGATTCGGGCGGCGGGCAGCAGACTTCGTCATCGACTACCGGTTAGGGGCACAGACAGCGTGGCGACCCGACGATGGGTCAGCCACGTTGTTGCGGGGTGTCACATTTGCGCCGATCCGGGCTCAGGTCCGCGCCCTTGCCCGCGATCCCAGACAGGTCACAGGGCAGGTGACACGCGGTGCCGTTGTCCTGGGCGGCGGCGGTGATAGCCCACTAGAACAACGCCTTCGCACTGTTTTGACGGCCATGGGCGTCGACCTCCTCACTCTCGAGCGTGGGCTGGGCGCCATCACGGCCCTGGCCGAGGCCGATGCAGTCGTCAGCGCTGCCGGCGTCAGCGTGTATGAGTTGTGTCATCTTGGCGTGCCGACCGCGATAGTCCGGGCCGCCGACAACCAACGCGGCAACTACGAAGCGTTGGTGCAGGCAGAGGTGGTCCACGGCCTGGGGACGAGCCGAGAGGTCAGCGCTCGACCTGCGCTCCTTGAGGAGCGGGTGCAGCGGTGGCTCGCAGACTGGACGGCGCGCCAGTCGCATTCGCACCGGGCACAGGCCCTCGTAGACGGGCGCGGAGCTCACCGGATCGTTGCAGCCTTGACCGCTGGCGTGGAGTGACGCGGATCGAGTCAGAGGACATTGCGGAAGACCCCGGGCAACCGGCGAAGCGGGTTCTCCTCCATGGCTGTGAGGTCAGCGCCCATGCTTCGATAGACGCCCTGGCGAGTGGGCTGGACGACGTCACTGAGGTCGGGCTCGTTCGGGTCGAACTCCGGGATGTCTTGCCCGTGAGGAGTCTGGACCCACGAGAGCAGCCGCGAGGTAAGCTCGTCACCCCCGATGGCCCAGGCACTGCCTGAGCTTCCTCGGCTCTCCTGCTGGTACACAGAATGGCGCTGCTCCGCTACCGCCGCTAAGCGCGACATGTCGTAGTACTTCAAATGAAGTAACAGCAACCCTCGGTCGATGACGAATGGGGACTTTATGCCATGGAAGCCCGCAGACCACTCTGCCGGGCTTCGCTTGATGAGCGGCTTGCACATCTCTGGGGAAAACTTGACGAAACGGCGTTGTGCCAAGATTGGTCGGCTGTGATCAAACGTCGGCTCAAAGCGGGGGTTGTGCAAAACGTTCAAGCCAAGCGCGGCAATAACTGGGCGGTCGCTGTTCGTACTTAGGTAGTGCGCGAGACTGCCGTAGTGCACGGGGTCAGGCACCAAGTACTCGTCCACATCGGTGTAAAGGACCACGTCGTAGCAGGCGAGGAGTCCCCGAGCAAAGCCACTGACCAGCTTCCTCCGGGCAACGACCCAGGACGACTTCCACGGCGCGGGCTGCATCCTGTACACAGCGCACGGCAAGTTCTCGGTGGAACCGTCAACACTGTTGTCATCGATAACTATCAGGTTCTCGGAGCCGAGCTGGCGACCGTAGTAATCGATCCAGCGCGGCAGCATGTCTGCCTCGTCACGCGCCATGGTCAGCGCCGCGACCCGCGGTTTCTCTCCCGCATCCTCCTCGACTCCAGCGCTCAGAGTCGATGTCATGGGCCACATCTTAACTCCATGAAAGCTGGCGGCACGGTAGAGATGGTCCTGCCCGCTGGCTAGTCTGAGATGTCCTCAGCGGCGTGGAAAGGAGGCGATCATGGGTTCACATAGCTATGGGCTCCGCGATTTCCCCATCGCCGGTCGACTCGTCGGGCCGGGGCGTCCGGCGTATGTCATCGCCGAGGCCGGGAGCAACCACAACCGCGACCTTGTCACCGCCAAGCGCCTCATCGAGGTGGCCGCCGAAGCGGGCGCGGACGCCGTCAAGTTCCAGACCTACACCGCAGAGGGCCTTTACAGCCGCAACACCCCCACGATGTCGTACCTCAAGGACGCCGATCTGCTCGAGCAGCAGGAGTCAGTCTGGGATCTGATCAAGCGGGTCGAGATTCCCTGGGAGTGGCACGGCGACTTGGCCGAACACGCGAAGGGCTGCGGCATCGACTTTCTCAGCACACCCTTCCAGGAGGAGGCCGTCGATCTCCTCGAGTCGCTTGACGTCCCGGCGTACAAGATCGCGTCCTACGAGGTCAACCACCTGCCGCTCATCGGGAAGTGTGCGGCCACCGGCAAGCCGCTGCTCATCTCGACCGGCATGGCAAGCCTCGGCGACATCGAGCGGGCGCTCGATACCGCCAACGGCGCGAAGGCTGACCAGATCGCTATTCTGCACTGCGCCATCAACTACCCACCGAAGTTCGCCGACCTCAACCTGCGCGCGATCACTACCCTCGCAGCCGCTTTCAACATCCCCATCGGCTGGAGCGACCACTCGATGGGCCATACCGCGGATGTGGTCGCAGTGGCGCTCGGCGCCTGCATTATTGAGAAGCACTTCACGTTGAGTCGTGACCAGCCCGGACCAGACCATCCCTTCGCCCTCGAGCCCAAGGAGTTGGCCGCGATGGTGACGGCCATCCGTGAGGCGGAGGCATCGCTGGGTGTCTCGGTCAAGCGGGTCACGGAGGCGGAGGCCGAAATGTACGTCTTGGGGCGACGCAGCCTGGTAGCGGCTCGTGACATCGCGATCGGAGCCGCGTTGACGCGTGACGACATCGCGATCAAGCGGCCAGGCACAGGTGTGCCCGTGCATGAGCTCGAGCAGATTCTCGGACGGCGCGCCGCTCGGCCAATCACTAGCGACGAGGTGCTCACCTGGGCAGACTTCGTGTGACGTCGCACGCCATCCGCCCTGTCACCGAGGCCGACGCCGAACTGCTTTTCACCTGGCGCAACGACCCCGAGACGCTGCGGTGGTCACGTCAACAGCAGCCCGTGTCGTGGGATGACCACCTGCGCTGGCTCCGGGCCACTTGCCGCGACGACCAGCGGGTCTACCGCGTCGTGCTGGAGGGGGAGACGCCGGTGGCTTCGGTGCGCTACGACCGGCTTGACGACGCCGGCCACCGGGTCGAGATCAGCGTCCTGGTGGCAGCCGAGTCCCGCGGTCGTGGGATTGGCTCGATTGCGCTCAAGCGCGGGGAGCAAGATCTTCGCTGCGCCTGGCCCGACGTCGGGCGAATCGTCGCCGTGGTCAATCGGGACAACGTCGCGTCGAGACACCTCTTCGAGAGGGACGGGTACCGGCTACAGCGTGAAGACCAGGCGTGGCTCACTTTGGCGAAGACAATCGACCTCATCCCTCCTAGGCACGGTGGCTCAGGGCCTACAGGTGGCGTCGACTCAGGCTGACCTACAGCAGGCTCTTGGCCAGGCCGCGTCTGCTCCGCTCGACGGGTTGTGTCGACGCGACGCGATTTAGCGTGGCCGAGTGGGCCTGGTGCCAACCATGGGTGCGCTGCACGCTGGTCACGCGGCCCCTGCTCCCCGCTCTTGACGCGGCGGTACGTTGGCGGGCATGAAGTTCGCGGTCAACATCCCACCGTTCACCGACGCCGCGGCGGTCGTGCAGATGGCGCGCGACGCCGAAGCCGCGGGATGGGACGGGGTTTTCCTCTGGGATCACCTGCAGTGGGCGACAGACGTGCGACCACCGGTGCACGACCCCTGGGTGCTGCTCGGTGCCATTGCGCACTCGACCGAGCGCGTCAGGCTCGGGACGCTCGTCACGCCGTTGTCGCGCCGGCGGCCCTGGATCGTCGCTAGACAGCTGACGACGCTCGACCATCTCAGCGGCGGCAGAGCTGTGCTGAGCGTCGGCCTCGGCGAGCCGCCCGACCGCGACTTCGCTGACTTCGGTGACGAGTCCGACCCCAGGGCGCGCGCGGCGATGCTGGACGACGGGCTGGATCTGGTCGACCGACTGCTGCGTGGGGGTCCGGTCGTGCACCACAGTTCGTCGTACGACGTCGAAGCCGACCTGCGGCCGCCGCCACTCCAACAGCCCCGGCCCCCGATCTGGGTGGCCGGCGTCGTCCCCAACCAACGTCCCCTCGAGCGCGCCCGCCGCTGGGACGGTGTCGTTCCGACCGGCTCGCGGGAGCTGCTCACCCCCGACTCGCTAGCGGAGTACCTCGGCGACGTAAAGCAAGGCTGGGACGTCGTAGCACCGTGGGCGCCGGGCGTCCCAGCTGATGAGTACGCCGATGCGGGCGCCACCTGGCTGATCGAGTCGACCCGGCCGGTCGGGGACTGGGTGCAGGAGTTCCACGACCGTATCCGCCGCGACCCCCACGACGGCTGACTTGTCAGAACCTAGTCGGTCCATAGGTCGAGTGGAGTCTGACAAGTTGCGAGTCGCGTCGACGCGAGCCGAGCTGAGCACCGCGCTGACCAGCCGCTCCGCCACGGCTGCGACAGTCGCGCTGGTGCCGACCATGGGTGCGCTGCACGACGGTCACGCCGCACTGTTTGACGAAGCCCGGCGGCGAACCGAGTTCGTGGTGGCTTCCATCTTCGTCAACCCGCTGCAGTTCGCTCCAACGGAGGACCTCGCACGCTATCCGAGAACGCTGGCTGACGACCTGGCGTTATGCGCGCAGCACGGAGTTGACCTCGTCTTCGCGCCTGTCGTCGAGGAGATGTACCCCGGCGGTGAACCTGAGGTCACCGTCGAGCCGGGGCCAGTCGGTGCGATCCTCGAAGGCGCCACCCGCCCTGGGCACTTCCGGGGAGTGCTGACCGTGGTGGCCAAGCTGCTGAACCTGGTGCGAGCTGACGTTGCGGTCTTCGGCGAGAAGGACTACCAGCAGCTGGTGTTGATCCGCCGTATGGTCCACGATCTGTCCCTCCCCGTGGAGATCGTCGGCGCGCCAACCGTGCGCCATTCAGACGGGCTGGCCCTCAGCTCGCGAAACCGGTACCTGTCACCGGAGCAGCGGGTGGCGGCGCTGGCCTTGAGCCGGGCGCTGCGAGCGGGGCGGGCCGCGGGTCCGACCGGGTCAGTCGGCGTCCTGATCGCTGCCGGCGACGTACTGGCGGCGCAGGGGATTGACGTCGATTACCTGGCGCTGCGCTCAACCGACCTCACTACGGACGCCAGCGCCGCTGACGCTACAACCGGGGAAGCCCGCCTTCTCGTCGCCGCCAGGATCGGCGCCACTCGCCTCATCGACAACGTGGCCGTCACCGTCGGCTCAGGTGTCGAGCTACCGGCCATGTCGTAACCTGTCAGCCATGTCCGGACCCGAATCCCCGCCGGGCTCGCAGGGTGACGACATTCCTGAGCAGGTTCGAGTCAGGCAGGAAAAGCGCAAGAGACTTTTGGATAGCGGCGTGCAACCGTATCCGTTGGCAGTGCCGCGCACTCACCAGCTGAGAGATATCCGGGGTGCGTACGACGCGACT
Organism: Nocardioidaceae bacterium; assembly: GCA_030447865.1. Taxonomy (GTDB): domain Bacteria; phylum Actinomycetota; class Actinomycetes; order Propionibacteriales; family Nocardioidaceae; genus JAUJOE01. Next base: position 369,183 of record JAUJOD010000001.1, on the reverse strand, counting down.
GCGTTGGGTCCAGACTTCCGCACCGGCGACGAGGTGGCGGTAACCGGGCGTGTGGTATTCCTACGCAACACGGGCAAACTGTGCTTTGCGCGGCTCCGGGAAGGCGACGGCACTGAGTTGCAGGCAATGTTCTCGCTCGCTGAGCTGGGCGAAGAATCACTTGCGGACTTCAAAGCACTCGTCGACATCGGCGATCACTTGGCCGTCCAAGGTGAAGTCGTGACCAGCCGCCGCGGTGAGCTGTCCATTCAAGCCTCCGCTTGGCAGATCGCCGCTAAGACCTTGCGACCGCTTCCCAACGAGCACAAGCCGCTGTCTGAAGAAGCGCGGGTACGGCTGCGCTATGTGGACCTGATCCTGCGTCCGGACGCCCGAGACATCGTCCGGGCGAGGGCGACGGTCTTGCGGTCGCTGCGATCCACCCTGGACGGGCTCGGGTACGTCGAGGTGGACACCCCCGTACTGCAGCTGACCAACGGCGGGGCGGCCGCACGGCCCTTCCGCACGCACCTCAACGCCTTCGACCAGGACATGCTGCTGAGGATCGCGCTGGAGCTGCACCTCAAACGGGCTGTCGTCGGAGGAGTCGAAAAGGTCTACGAGATCGGGCGCACCTTCCGTAACGAGGGCCTGGACTCCACACATGCGGCTGAGTTCTCCATGCTCGAGGCCTACGAGGCGTACGGCGACTACAACTCGATGGCGGATCTGACCCAGCAGTTGGTGGTTGAGGCCGCCCGTTCCGTCAGCCGCAGCGTCATACCGGCGAGAGACGGCTCCGAGATCGACCTCGAGGCGGACTGGCGATCCGCCTCGTTCCTCGAGCTCGTCTCAGAAGCGCTCGGCGAGGACGTGACCCTGCAGACCCCCGAGCCGACGCTTCACGGTCACGCCGCGCGCCACGGGGTCAACCTGCAGCCGACCTGGGACGCCGGTGACATCTTGTTGGAGCTTTACGAGAAATTGGTCCAACACACGCTCATCACGCCCACCTTCGTGCGGGACTATCCCGAGTCAGTAAAGCCGCTGGCTCGATCTCATCGGACCACAGCGGGGTTGGCGGAGTCCTTCGACCTCGTGGTCAACGGGGTGGAGCTCGCGATGGCCAACTCAGAGCTCAACGACCCCGTCGTCCAGCGCGAACGGCTGCATGCACAGTCGCTGATGGCGGCTCAGGGAGATCCAGAGGCCATGGAGTTCGACGAGGATTTCTTGCGGGCACTAGAGTACGGAATGCCGCCGACCGGCGGCCTGGGCATGGGAATCGACCGGCTGCTGATGCTTCTCATGGGAGTGGGAATTCGAGAGACTACTCTTTTCCCCTTGGTACGGCCGCAATAGGCGTGGTCGAACCCGACTCGCGGCCTTTTAGGATCGCTGTTATCCTGTCCGAAACACCCCTAAGGGAAGGATTTTGTCAGTGGCGCAGCGTGTGCACATTGTGCTCGAAGACGATATTGATGGCGACACCGCCGAAGAAACAGTGCGATTTGGTCTTGATGGGTCGACGTACGAGATCGACCTTTCCGCCAAGAACGCAGCTAAGCTGCGCGACGCACTCGCCCCGTATGTCGCCGCAGCGCGACGATCATCCGGGGGTCGCGGGTCGCGCAAGTCTCAGCGCAGCCGGAGCGGCTCTGGCACCAACCCGTCCGACATCCGTGACTGGGCCCGGGCGAACGGTTACCAAGTCTCCGACCGGGGCCGGGTCCCTGCGGAGGTCAAAGCGGCGTACGACGCGGCCAACTGACGCTTCGCCGCTGCCGGCAGGAACAGCCCCTCAACTTCGGTAGCAGCTGACGGGAACATCCCCGGCCAGCCCTTGGTTGCTAGTACACAGCGCCGCTTTCTCATGGCTCGGGTCGTCGACGGCTCGGACTAGCATGGTGTTCAGCGTCCAACCAAGGAGCAGTGAGTCGTATGTTCGAGAGGTTCACCGACCGCGCGAGGCGAGTGGTCGTCCTGGCCCAAGAAGAAGCCAGAATGCTCAGCCACAACTACATCGGCACTGAGCACATCCTCCTCGGCCTCATCCACGAAGGTGAGGGCGTGGCTGCCAAGGCCCTCGAGAGCCTCAACATCTCGCTCGAGGCGGTCCGGGCCCAGGTCGAGGAGATCATCGGCCAGGGACAGCAGGCGCCCAGCGGGCACATCCCGTTCACGCCGCGTGCCAAGAAGGTGCTGGAGCTCAGCTTGCGCGAAGCGCTGCAGCTCGGGCACAACTACATCGGCACCGAGCACATCCTGTTGGGCCTCATCCGCGAGGGTGAGGGCGTCGCCGCGCAGGTCCTCGTCAAGCTCGGTGCTGACCTCAACCGGGTGCGTCAGCAGGTCATTCAGCTGCTCAGCGGCTACCAGGGCAAAGAGACTGCCACTGCCGGGGCAGCCACCGAAGGCGCGCCGTCGTCGTCGCTGGTGCCTTGACCAGTTCGGCCGCAACCTCACCCAGGCTGCCCGAGGGCAAGCTCGACCCGGTCATCGGCCGCGAGAAAGAGATCGAGCGGGTCATGCAGATCCTGTCCCGCCGAACCAAGAACAACCCGGTGCTCATCGGTGAGCCCGGCGTCGGCAAAACCACCATCGTCGAGGGACTGGCTCAAGACATCGTCAAGGGTGACGTGCCAGAGACGCTCAAGGACAAGCAGATCTACACCCTCGACCTCGGAGCACTCGTCGCTGGTTCCCGCTACCGCGGCGACTTCGAGGAGCGCCTGAAGAAGGTGCTCAAGGAGATCCGCACCCGCGGCGACATCGTGCTGTTCATCGACGAGATCCACACGCTGGTCGGTGCCGGCGCGGCCGAGGGCGCGATCGATGCCGCCAGCATTCTCAAGCCGATGCTGGCCCGTGGTGAGCTGCAGACGATCGGCGCCACCACCCTCGACGAATATCGCAAGCACCTGGAGAAGGACGCAGCGCTCGAGCGGCGGTTCAGCCCATCCAGGTCGCCGAGCCCTCCATCGCCCACACGATCGAGATGCTCAAGGGCCTGCGCGACCGGTATGAAGCCCACCACCGCGTCACCATCACTGATGAGGCGCTCGTGTCATCGGCAACGCTGGCCGACCGCTACATCTCCGACCGCTTCCTGCCCGACAAGGCCATCGACCTCATCGACGAGGCCGGCTCCCGGTTGCGGATCCGGCGGATGACCGCACCGCCTGATCTGCGGGAGTTCGACGAGAAGATCGCCGGAGTCCGCCGCAAGAAGGAGAGCGCCATCGACGCGCAGGACTTCGAGCTGGCAGCCTCGCTTCGCGACGAGGAGAAGAAGCTCATCCTCGCCAAGACCGAGCGCGAGAAGCAGTGGAAGGCCGGCGACATGGACGTCGTCGCCGAGGTCGACGAGGAGCTGATCGCCGAGGTTCTTGCCGCCGCCACGGGCATCCCGATCGTCAAGCTCAGCGAGGCTGAGTCGACCCGGCTGCTCAAGATGGAAGACGAGCTGCACAAGCGGGTCATCGGCCAAGACGAGGCAATCCGGGCGCTGTCGCGGGCGATTCGGCGTACCCGCGCCGGACTCAAGGACCCCAAGCGCCCCGGCGGTTCGTTCATCTTCGCCGGACCCTCAGGTGTCGGAAAGACGTGGTTGTCCAAGACGTTGGCGGAGTTCTTGTTCGGTGACGCCGACGCGCTGATCCAGCTCGACATGAGCGAGTTCTCCGAGAAGCACACGATCTCGCGGCTGTTCGGCTCCCCGCCTGGCTACGTCGGCTACGAAGAGGGCGGTCAGCTGACCGAGAAGGTACGCCGCAAGCCGTTCTCCGTCGTGCTGTTCGACGAGGTCGAGAAGGCCCACCCCGACATCTTCAACTCGTTGTTGCAGATCCTCGAAGAGGGCCGGTTGACCGACTCCCAAGGTCGCGTCATCGACTTCAAGAACACCGTCATCATCATGACGACGAACCTCGGCACCAGAGACATCGCCAAGGGTGTCAACCTCGGCTTCCAGCAGGCCGGCGACGTGGCCGGCTCGTACGGACGGATGAAGTCCAGGGTCACCGAGGAGCTCAAGCAGCACTTCCGGCCGGAGTTCCTCAACCGGGTCGACGAGATCATCGTGTTCCCGCCGCTGACCAAGGACGAGATCATCTCCATGGTCGACTTCATGATCACCGCTGTCGAGGTGCGGCTGAAGGACCGCGACATGGGTCTGGAACTCACCCCGGCGGCCAAGGAGCTGCTCGCCACCCGCGGGTTCGACCCGGTCCTGGGCGCTCGACCGCTGCGCCGTACCGTCCAGCGAGACCTCGAGGACACCCTTGCCGAGAAGATGCTGTACGGCGAGGTCGGGCCTGGTCAGATCGTGCTGGTCGATGTCGAGGGCGAGGGACCAGACGCTCATTTCACGTTCTCCGGTACGGCCAAGTCCGAGCTGCCGGACGCTCCGCCAATCGAGGAGGCGCTGCCGCCGCCGAGCTGACCCGGGCCGGCTAGCTCGACGTGGCTTCGTCAGGTAACGCCAACGCGCCCTCGCTCGTCTCCACGACCAAGCCGTCGTTGAGAAGGGAGCGTAGGGCGCGTTCGCGTTGCGGTGCAGTGCTCCACACCGCGTCGACCACCTGCCGCGGCACCGGCACGTCGCTGCCGCGGAGCAACTCCAGGATGCGACCGCGGCACTGCCGGTCGGTGCCGGCGTAGCGCTGGCCGCCAGGGCGGTTGTTGTCGCCAGCCGGGTAGCCGCGCCGTCTCCAGGCGCAGAGCCCGCTGATCGGGCAGTCGGCGCAACGTGGGGCCCGCGCGGTGCACACAACCGCGCCGAGCTCCATCGCCGCGACGCTCCAGGCCGCGGCAGTTGGGCCGTCGTCCGGGAGGACCTGCTCAGCCAGTCGCCGCTCGGCGGCGGTCACGCCCCGGTCGGGGTTGGCCACTCCGGCGAACACGCGGCCGAGGACTCTGCGCACGTTCGTGTCGAGGACCACCGCCCGTCGCCGGTAGGCAAAAGCCGCCACCGCTGCGGCGGTGTAGTCCCCGACGCCAGGTAGGGCGCGCAACTCGGCGTACGTCTGGGGAACTTTCCCGTTGTGCTGCCCGTCGATGAGCACGGCCGCCGCGTGCAACCGCAGTGCTCGGCGGGGGTAGCCGAGACGTCCCCACATCCGCACCGCCTGGCCCGCGGAGTCCCTGGCGAGAGCGGGCGGCGCCGGCCAGCGCGCCACCCAGGACTCGTAGACGGGAAGCACCCGGGACACCGGGGTCTGCTGCAACATGACCTCGCTGACCAGAATCCGCCAAGCGTCGGTGCCCGGTTGGCGCCACGGCAACGTGCGGGCGTTGGCGCAGTACCAGGAGAGGAGCGGCTGGTGGACGGCTGATGCAGGCATGTCGAGGCGATGATGCCAAAGATGTCGGCTCCCCGGAGTTAGCGTTGCAACGTGAGCACGGTGATGCGGCCGGCGGGACCTCTCCCGCCGCGGGTGTACTGGGTCAGACGCCTGCTGGCTGTTGCGTTGGTGGCGATCCTCGCGGTCGGGCTCTGGTGGCTGCTGGGCGGGGCCACCGCCGACGGATCCGAGCCGGCGACGGGGGCAGCCGGCAACGGGCCGGCTGGGGCGGAGCCAACCGGTGGTGGGCAGGCGCTGCTGGAGCCGCCGAAGGTTCCGGCAAGCGGGCCACGATCCCCGACCGCCGGCCCGGCCTCGACTGCTGGCCCGGACTCGACAACTGGCCCAACCTCCTCTGCGGGTCCGACCTCCCGCACCACCGACCCGGGGTCAGGTCCGGGTTCAGCTCGCAACCCTCAGGGCACCGCCGGCCACCGGCCAAGCAGCACGCAGACCCCGCTCGAGCGGCCTACCGGCAACTGCGACCCCAGCCTGGTGGACATGTCGATAGACGTGTCCGACTCGATCGAGGGGCGCAGCAACACCGCCACCTTCGTCCTGCGGCTGCCGCGCACCGCTTCAGCGTGCACCTTGGCGATTACGCCTGAGACCACCGTGGTGAGAGTGACCTCAGGGCCAGACGTGGTCTGGTCCAGCAACGACTGTCCCGACGCGCTACTGGCCAAGCAGCTCGTGGTGCGAAGTGACCCCGCGACCGTCTACCAGTTCCAGTGGGATGGTCACCGGTCCACCGTCGAGTGCACGGCGCCCGGACAAGTCGCTCCGCCGGGCGGGTACTGGGTGGAGGCTGCGTTCATCGGCGGGGAACCGCACAAGGCGTACTTCGACGTCACCGCGCCGCCCCGGTCCGCCAAGCGCTAGACGTAGCGCTCCAGGATGCTGGACTCGGCCAGCCGGGAAAGGCCCTCGCGCACGGACCGTGCCCTGGTGTCGCCCACACCATCGACAGCCTGCAGGTCGTCGATGCCAGCAGCCAGCAGCTTCTGCAAGGTGCCGAAGTGGTCGACCAGCCGCTCGACAACGGTCCCCGGGAGTCGCGGAACCTTGGCGAGCAGGCGGTAGCCGCGCGGGCTCACCGCGCTGTCGAGGCTTTCGGCGCCGCCGACCCCGAGCGGCCGGATGACGGTGGCGATGTCAAGAAGGTCAGTCGCCGACAAGGCGTCGACGTCCGCAAGGACGGCTTCAGGGGACCGGGCGCGGCGCCCTGGCGGCAGGTAGTCCCGCACCACGAGCTCGCGTTCTTGCTCAACGCCGGCGACGAGCTCGTCGAGCTGCAACGACAGCAGCCGCCCGTCGGTCCCCAGCTCCAGGACGTAGTCCTCAATCTCGGTGGCGATGCGCAGCACCATCTCCAAGCGTTGCAGAACGGCGGCTACGTCTCGCACGGTGACCAGGTCTTCGATCTCCAAGGCCGACAGCGTGCTGGTGACCTCGTCGAGTCGGAGCTTGTAACGCTCGAGCGTGGCCAGCGCCTGGTTCGCCCTGGACAGGATCGACGCCGTGTGCTCGAGGATGTAGCGGGACTCACCGACGTACAAGGCGATGGTGTTCATCGACTGCGAAACCGATATCACCGGCAGCCCGGTCTGCCGCGCTACCCGTTCGGCCGTGCGGTGGCGGGTGCCGGCCTCGGTCGTGGCAATCCCGGAGTCAGGCATGAGGTGCACGCCGGCCAACAAGATCCGGTCGCCGTCGCGGTCGCAGACGATCGCGCCGTCCATCTTCGCCAGCTCGCGCATCCCGGTCGCGCTGAACTCGACGTCAAGCACGAATCCACCGGTGCACAACGACTCGACTGTCTTGTCGTAGCCGAGTACGACGAGGGCTCCCGTGCGTCCCCGCAGGACCCGCTCGAGTCCCTCGCGGAGCTTGGTTCCGGGCGCGACCGCAGCGAGGGTAGCGCGCAGCCGCGCGTTCGCCGCAAGTTTCTCGCCGCTGACCACCGTTCCCCCCTCGCCGCTGTTGTTGCGGCTAATTCTAGAGGCAGCGGATAACCGTCGCGGGCAAGCAACGCACGGGGTTGGTCAGCCCACGACGTGGAGTTCACGCGGTTGCCGGCCGGCTGGTCGCGCCACCAGGCGAAGGGCCACCAACGCGCTGAACAGGTCGGGGCACTCCATCACGGTGAGGCCCGCCACTGTCGGCACCGGGCCAGGCGCCGGTGTGTGCTCGGCCGGTATCACCGCATGGGTGAAGCCGAGCCGGGCTGCCTCAGCGAGGCGCTGGCGAACGTTGGGCACTCGGCGTAACTCCCCGGCGAGCCCGACCTCGCCGAAGGCAACCGCCCGCTCGGGAACCACCGCGTTGACCGCTGCGCTGGTCAACGCGATCGCCACGGCCAGGTCTGCCGCTGGGTTGCGCAAGGCAGCCCCGCCGACCGTCGCTGCGTAGATGTCGTGCAGAGCCAGCTTGAGGCCGACCCGGCGCTCGAGGACTGCTAGCAGCATGGCGAGCCTCGACGCGTCGAGCCCGCTGACGGCGCGCCGCGGCTGTGGCGTCGTGTGCGGGGTCACCAGCGCCTGAACCTCGGCAAGCAGCGGACGTCTGCCTTCCAACGTGACAGTAAGACACGTGCCGGACATCGGTTCGGGATGTCGGGACACGAAAAGCCCCGTCGGGTCGACCACCTCGACGATCCCGGCGTCGGAAAGGTCGAAGCAGCCGATCTCGTCGACCGGCCCGAAGCGGTTCTTGGTGGAGCGAAGAAGTCGCAGCCGGGAATGCCGTTCACCTTCGAACTGCAACACCACGTCGACGATGTGCTCGAGGGCTCGCGGACCGGCGATGGAGCCGTCCTTGGTGACGTGTCCGACGAGCAGGATCGGGAGGTGGCGTTCCTTGGCCAGCCGCACCAGCGCCGCCGTGACGGCCCGGACCTGGGTGACGCCACCGGCTGCTCCGTCGACATCGCTGCTGGCGATCGTCTGGACGGAGTCGATGACGAGCAGGTCTGGCTGCACAGCGGCGACCTGTGACAGCACCGCCTCGAGGTCTACCTCTGCGGCGAGGAAGATGGCGTCCTCGACCGCGCTGGTGCGCTCGGCGCGCACCCGGACCTGGGACGCTGACTCCTCCCCGGTGACGTAGAGCGTCTTCGCGCCGCGCCGAGCCGCTGAGGCGGCTACCTCGAGCAACAGGGTCGACTTTCCTACACCCGGCTCTCCGGCCAGCAGCACCACAGCACCCGGCACCAGTCCCCCGCCGAGCACCCGGTCAAGCTCAGCCACCCCGCTTGGCGTGGCGGTCGCGGCTCGGGCGTGGACCTGGGAGAGGGGCAGCGCGGCTCGTCGCGCCACAGCTGCGGCGGTAGCGGCCCGCAGCGCCGCCCCCTGCTCGACGACGCTGCCCCACGCCTGGCAGTCGCCGCACCGACCGACCCACTTCACCGAGTTCCAGCCGCACTCGGCGCAGCGGTACTCGGTCGCGTGTCGTTTGCTCGCTGTCTTGGCCATGGCGCTGAGGCTAGGACCAGCAGCCGACACTTACGGATGGCGCGGCGGTCTCGCTGGGCCAAGCTGAGCGACTGCCGTCCGCCGGCTCAGATCCGGACGACGCCGTCCGGGGTGCTGAAGCTGGCCGCCAGGATGCCGGGGGTGCCGTACGGCGCGACCCAGTCGACGTCCACATGGTCCAGCGGGTGCTGCGCTGGTTCCCCCAGCCACTCCGCCACCCGCTCGGGGTTCCCAGCGATCTCCAGCTTGGACAGCCCAACGTCACCTGTCGCCTCGGCCGAGGGGTGCAGGTGGTCGTCGATCTGCCACTGCACGAAGAACGGCAGCTGCGGATCGGACTGCAGACCCTTGACGCCGATCTGCTTCCAGCGCAACTCCACGCCGTCGGGCCGGTGGCGGCTCCCTGTCACCGCCTCTCGGTGCAGCCGTGCCTCGATGTCGCGGATGTCGCTCACCGCCACGACCCAGCCGAGCCAGCCTCCGCCTGCCTCGGAGCGGGTCCGCACCGCCTGCCCGAACGGGGCCTTGTCCGACGCCGGGTGGTCCAGCGGCTCGACCACCTCCAGGAACTGGCCGTTGGTCAGCGGCAACACCATGTTGCGGGTGCCGAACCGGGGATGGACTCCACCGTCGTGGAACTTTTCGCCGAGCAGTTCCGAGAGCCGGGCGGTTGCGGCGGCGAGGCCTTGAGGTCCCGCCGCGTAGGAGAGATGGTCCAGCCGCATGCAGGTCATTGTTGCCCCCGGCCGGCAACGCGTTGACAGCGCCCTCCTCCCTTCGCCACCGGATAGCCTCAGCGGTGTGAGAGAGGCTGTTCTCGACGTAGGTTCGAACACCGCGCACCTGCTCGTCGTCGACGCGCATCGGGGTGCGGCTCCGTTGCCGGCGTCGTCCAAGAAGGAGCCGTTGCGGTTGGCCGAGCACCTCACCCCAGGGGGCGCCCTGTCGGAGGCAGGCGTCGACGCGCTGGTCGGCTTCATCGGTGCCGCCCTCATCGAGGCTGAGGAACAGGGTTGTGAGTCGGTCACGGCGTTCGCGACATCGGCGATCAGGGAGGCCACCAACACCGACAAGGTGTTGTCGGTCGTGCGCAAGAAGACCGGCGTCAGCTTGGCGGTGTTGAGCGGTGAGGACGAAGCGCGGCTGACCTTTCTCGCTGTTCGGCGCTGGTTCGGCTGGTCGTCGGGCCGCCTCGCGGTGTTCGACATCGGTGGTGGATCGCTCGAGATCGCCGTCGGTCCAGATGAGGCTCCCGACGTGGCACAGTCCCTCGAGCTCGGCGCTGGCCGGCTTACCCGCGACTGGCTGCCCGACGACGTACCCAGCAGTGCCGATGTCCGGGCGCTGCGCAAGTTCATTCGCACCACCATGGCGCGGGAGGCAGGCGCGGTGCTGCGCGCAGGCGTTGGGGACCACGCCGTGGCCACGTCGAAGACGTTTCGCTCACTGGCCCGCCTCTGCGGCGCGGCTCCGTCACTGGAGGGCCCGTTCGTACGCCGAGTGCTGCCGCGAGCGGATCTGCAGACGTGGCTGCCCAAGATCGCCGCGATGTCGACCCAACAGCGCGCCGCGTTGCCGGGTGTCTCGGCGACGCGGGCGAATCAGCTCCTCGCCGGCGGGCTGGTGGCGGAGGCGGTGATGGACCTTTTCGGCATCGACGCCCTGCAGATGTGCCCGTGGGCCCTGCGCGAAGGTGTCATCTTGGAGAAGCTCGACTCGCTGTAACCGGCCGGCGCTGGAAAGCGCGCCTACGCTGAAGCTGTGACCAGTGACGCGCCCCTGCGGCGTTCTAGCGCCGCCAGGGCCTCGGTGCGCGTCGGCCTGTCTACCGCCTCGGTATACCCCGAGAACACCGCCACCGCCTTCGATCTCGCCGGGCGGCTGGGCTACGACGCTGTCGAGGTGATGGTCGGCCTCGACCCGACCAGCCAGGACGTCGACGCCCTCAGGCATCTGTCGGAGTACCACGAGGTGCCCGTGTGCGCCGTACATGCGCCGTGCCTGTTGATCACCCAACGGGTGTGGGGCACCGATCCGTGGGCGAAGCTGGAGCGCAGCGCCGACATGGCCAGCGAGCTGGGCGCCGGTATCGTCGTCGTACACCCGCCCTTTCGGTGGCAGCGCGACTACGCACGTGACTTCGTCGATGGCATCGCGCGGCTGGAGGCCGACACCGGCGTGGCGTTTGCTGTCGAGAACATGTATCCCTGGCGCGCCTCGAAACGAGAGCTGCAGGCCTACGTTCCGAGCTGGAACCCGGTGGACAACGGCTACGCCAACGTGGCCCTCGACCTGTCACACACCTCCACCGCCGGTAGCGACCCGCTCCACATGGCCGCGGAGCTTGGCGACCGGCTACGCCACGTCCACCTGGCTGACGGCAGCGGCTCGGCAAAGGACGAGCACCTGGTGCCCGGGCACGGTGACCAGCCGTGCGCTGAACTGCTGGAGAGGCTGGCAGCCAACGGTTTCGCCGGCAGCGTGATCGTCGAGATCAACACCAGACGCGCGCCGACAAGGGCAGTTCGGCGAGCCGACCTGGTCGAGTCGTTGGCGTTCGCGCGACTGCACCTCGCCGCTGCTGACCCCAGCTTCGTCGTCTCCACTGCGGGTGAGGTGCAGCGGGTGGTTCGCCGCCGTGCCGGCTGAGGCGCCGAGCCGGGTCGCGACCCGCCGGAAGACGCCCAGGCCGGCCGCTGTACCAGCTAGCTGGCTCACACCGTCGAGAACCGCCAGATCGTCGTCGACTCGAATGTTTCGCCTGGCCGCAAGACCACGCTCGGGAAGTCGGGTCGGTTGGGAGAGTCCGGCAGATGCTGGGTTTCCAGGCACAGGCCGGTGCGGTGCTGGTACGCCCGGTTCCCTTTGCCTCGCAGTGTGCCGTCGAGCTGGTTGCCGGAGTAGAACTGGACAGCAGGCTGGTCAGTGAGCACCTCCAACACCCTGCCGCTTCCGGGGTCGACCGCTCGTGCGGCCAGCGACGGAGGACCGGGCGAGCGGTCCAGCACCCACGAGTGGTCGTAACCGAGGCCGTGCTTCAGTTGCTGGTCCGCGGAGCCGATGTCATGGCCGACCCCTTTCGGTCGCCGAAAGTCGAACGGCGTCCCATCCACCGACGCCGGGGGGCCAGTCGGGATGGAGTCGGAATCCACCGGCAGGTAGCGGCTGGCGAAGATCTCCAGCTGATGCGACTCGACGGACCCACCGAGCGGACCGGCGAGGTTGAAGTAGCTGTGCTGAGTCAGATTCACCACGGTCACTCGGTCCGTGGTCGCCCGGTAGTCGATCCGGACATCAGCGCCGTCCAGGGTGTAGGTGACTGTCGAGGTGAGCGTCCCAGGAAACCCCATGGAGCCGTGCGGGCTCAGATGGGAGAACTCGACAGCCAGTACGTCGTCGGACCCGCTCGGTCGCGCTGACCAGACCTGGCGATGGAACCCCTCCGGGCCGCCGTGCAGCGCGTTGCCTCGATCGTTGGGCGGAATCTGGAACTCCTCACCCCCCAACGAGAACCGACCCCGCGCGATCCGGTTGGCGTAGCGGCCAATGACGGCTCCGAAATAGGGATGCTCACCGAGGTATCCGGTGAGGTCATCGAAGCCGAGGACGACGTCGGAGCGCTCGGAGCTACGGTCGGGGACCAGCAGCGACTGCACGGTGGCACCCCAGGTCAGCAAGCACACCTCGATGTGCCCGTTGTCGAGCACGTAGCGCTCTACTGACTCGCCAGACTCTGTCGCCCCGAAGGCGTCGGATCTCAGTCTCGTCATAGCCACCCGGTGTTCAGCTCGGTTCGATCTCGGCGATGCGGTCGCCTTCGGTCACCACGTCGCCCTCACGTACGGCGATCTCAGTGATCGTGCCGCTCACCTCCGCCGGCACGGGGATCTCCATCTTCATCGACTCCAAGATCACGAGCGTGTCCTCCGGCGCGACTATGTCGCCCACGCTCGCCACGACCTTCCAAACGCTCGCGACGAGCTCGGCGTCGACGTAATGGCTCATGGGGTCCTCGGACGGGCGACGGCGGGCGTGCGGGCGGGCGGGCGGGCGGGCGGGCGGGTGAAGCAGAGAGCCTAGCCGCGGCGCCCGCAACCACTGGCGGTACCGGCCGGGCTGCCGATGAGCTTGCCTGCCGGGCGCGTAGCCTGTCTGCCGCGGCGGCCAGCGCAAGCCAGCCGCAGAGGAGGACCAGTGCTTCGTCGTTCCCTGCTCATGCTGTCCCGCAGCGGCGCTCTCAAGCACGCCGTGACTTCGATGCCCGTGTCGAGCGGACTCGTCGCCAGGTTCGTCGCTGGCGAAACTGTCGACGACGCCGTCCAGACCACGAGCCAGCTGGTGAGCAACGGCCTGCTGGTCAGCCTTGACCATCTCGGCGAGGACACCCACGACGTCGAGCAGGCACAGGTAACCGTGCAGGCGTATCTGCTGCTGCTGGATCGACTGGCGCAGGCCGGCCTCACCGAAGGCGCCGAGGTGTCGGTCAAGCTCTCGGCGGTGGGGCAGGCCCTGCCCGGGGACGGTGAGCGGATCGCCCTCGAGCATGCCCGAAAGATTGCTCAGGCCGCCAGCAACGCCGGCACCACCGTGACGCTCGACATGGAGGACCACACCACCACCGACTCCACGCTCGCCATTGTGGCGGAGCTGCGCCAAGACTTCCCATGGGTCGGTGCCGTGCTGCAGTCCTACCTTCGTCGTACCGAGCAGGATTGCCGCGACCTCGCCCATGCAGGCTCCCGGGTCCGGCTGTGCAAAGGGGCCTACAAGGAGCCCGAGTCGGTGGCCTACCAGGACAAGGCGGAGGTGGACTTGTCCTACGTCCGCTGCCTCAAGGTTCTGATGGCCGGCCAGGGATATCCGATGGTCGCTTCGCACGACCCGCGGCTGATCAGAATCGCTGGGGCGCTGGCGACCCGCAACAATCGAGAGCCGGGGTCGTACGAGTACCAGATGCTGTTCGGTGTGCGGCCAGAGGAGCAGAAGCGGTTGGCTGCGGCCGGTGAACGCGTGCGGGTCTATGTGCCGTACGGCGACGAGTGGTACGCCTACCTGATGCGCCGCCTCGCCGAGCGCCCCGCCAACGTGGCATTCTTCGCCCGTTCCGTCGTCACCAAGAGCTGACGGCAAGCTGGACGCCGATACCGGCGACGGCGCAGGCACCGAGGGTCCGCAGCACGCCCCAGCGACGCCAGAACACCAACGCCACCGCGAGGCCGGTGATCGCCAGTTCGGGCACCTGCAGCGTCCGCACCTGCGGTAGCTGGAGGTGGAGCGGTCCCTGCGCGACGGTCACTGTCTCCGCGAACAGGGTGTGCAGCGCGAAGTACACCGCAAGGCTCGCGATCACGCCGACGACAGCAGCGGTGATGCCGGTGAGCGCGGTCGTCAGGTGCCGGTTGTGCCGCAGCCGCTCGACGTACGGCGCTCCGAGCAGGATGAACAGGAAGCAGGGCACGAACGTCACCCACGACGTGAGCAGCGCGGCAAGCACCGCCGCCAGCCAGGGATCGAGCGCGCCGGGATCTCGATATGCGCCGACGAACGCCACGAACTGCACGACCATGATGAGCGGCCCCGGCGTGGTTTCGGCGAGGGCCAGGCCACGCACCATCTCACCTGGCGCCAGCCATTCGTACACGCTGACGGCCTGGGAGGCGACGTACGACAGCACGGCGTAGGCGCCGCCGAACGTCACCAGCGCCGCTCCAGAGAAGAACAACCCCTGGTCAACGAAGATGCTGTCCGGACTGACCAGCAGCGCCGCCCCGGCCACCGGCGCCCACCACAGCCCCAGTCCCACCGACAGGATGAGCCCCGCCCGCCGAAGCGACGGTGGTTCGGCGTGCAACGCGTGGTCGCTGATCAGCGGCGCGGGCGCATCGTCGCTCGTTCTTGTCTCGTACGGCGTCTCGGCCCGTCGACGCCGCCCCAGCACCCAGCCGATGACCGCCGCGCCCAGCACGACTGCCGGAAACGGCACCGAGAACAAGGTGAGCGCCACGAAGGCCGCGACAGCGACGCTCACCAGGTCGGCGCTCGTGAGCGCCCGCTGGCTCACCCGCACGACCGCCTGCACGACGATGGCGATCACCGCGGGCCCTAGTCCTAAGAACACGGCCTCGATGGCTGAGGTGTCGCCGTAACCGACGTAGACAGCCGAGAGCACCAGCATCGTGACGACGCCTGGCAGCACGAACAAAGTGCCGGCCACCAGGGCGCCGCGCAGCCCGTTGAGCAACCAGCCCGTGTAGGTCGCCAGCTGTTGCGCCTCCGGTCCGGGCAGCAGCATGCAGTAGT
Organism: Nocardioidaceae bacterium; assembly: GCA_030447865.1. Taxonomy (GTDB): domain Bacteria; phylum Actinomycetota; class Actinomycetes; order Propionibacteriales; family Nocardioidaceae; genus JAUJOE01. The sequence goes on along the minus strand of JAUJOD010000001.1, from coordinate 354,086 downwards.
TCAGCGCGTGCAGGAAACGCCGCTGGCTCAGCCAGCGCTTCTCGTCGACAAGCGTCCGTTGCATCACGGCAATCTGGCCGGCCGGCCCTCCGAACGTCTGCAGCGAGATCAGGAACCAGGTACGCACCGCCGCAGAGAACGGCACGACATCCTCACCACGGTCAGCACCGGCGCTGCCTTGCTGCTCTGGTGGGGGCGCGTCACGGAGACGCCGTCTCGCTCGCACGGTTGCCAACTGTGCCAGCGACTCGGACACCGCGGTTCACGGGGGAGTTTTGCCGACGAGATCGCCTCTGTCACGCTCACCTGATGACGTCCTCGATCTCCTTCGGCGGCACTGACAGCGCCGCGGACCAGGCGCGCGCGAGGGGTTTGCGCCGGATGCGGGGCGTCGCCCTGGGCTTGCTGCTGTTCGCGGCTGTCGTCTTCGTCGCCACACAGGGAGAGGGCGGCGCTTGGGGTTACGTCCATGCCACTGCGGAGGCCGCGATGGTCGGTGCTATCGCTGACTGGTTCGCGGTCACCGCGTTGTTCCGGCACCCCATGGGGCTACCGATTCCCCACACGGCGATCATTCCGACCCGTAAGGCGGCGCTCGGGAAAAGCCTCGAGGAGTTCATCACCGAGAACTTCCTTGTCGAAAGCGTCGTCCGGGAGCGGGTCGCCGGTGCCGAGATCAGCCGGCGGCTCGGCACCTGGTTGAGCGATGAGGCCAACTCCAGACGTGTCGTTGACGAGCTGGCTGCCGTGGCGCGAAACGGCCTGGTCAACGTCACCGACGACGATGTGGCGAGCCTGCTCGAGGGAGAGATCATTCCGCGATTGCTCCATGAGCCGTTGAGTCCGATCTCGGGTCGGCTGCTGGCGGAGGTAGTGGACGAGAAGGCGCACCACGGGATGGTCGACCTGGCGCTGCTTGAGGCCGATCGGTGGCTGCGCGCCAACGAGGAGACAGTGACGCGGGTCCTCAACACCCGAGCACCCTGGTGGACGCCGCAGTGGGTCGACGAGAAGGTGACCCAGCGCATCTACCTCGAGGTGGTTGCCTGGGTGGAAGACATCAGAGGCGACGCCGAGCACGAGGCCCGCCGCGCATTCGACGACATGCTGCGCCAGCTCGCGCGGGATCTGCAGACCGACCCGACAACGATGGAACGCGCCGAACGGCTGAAGACCCGCATCCTCACCCAGCCGCAGGTCGTTGTCACCGCAACCTCGATCTGGAACGTCGTGCGCAGGGCGTTGGTGAGCACGCTGGCCGACCCAGCCAGTCCGCTGCGAGCCCGCGGTGTTGAGCGGCTCTGCCACCTGGGCGAGCAGATGGTGAGCGACCCCTCGATGCGGGACCGCGTCGACAGGTACGCCAGTGACGCCGCTGCCTTCGTGGTGACGAGGTACGGCGGAGAGATCACCACGGTGATCACCTCGACCATCGACCGGTGGGACGGCAAAGAGGCGTCCCGCCGCATCGAGCTGCATGTTGGCCGCGACCTGCAGTTCATCCGCATCAACGGCACCATCGTTGGCGGGCTGGCCGGGCTGTTGATCTACACGGCGGCCCGGCTGCTGTAGCCGGAGTCAGCCTTGGACGACCAGCAGACGGAACCCCACCACACCCCGCGCCAGCGGCTAGAGTCACCAGCTCCGGCCCTGGCATCGGGGCCCGGGCCCACCTAGGAGATCGTATGACTGGCGCCGCGAGCGTGGTGTTCGACGACGAACTCACCCGCTACGACTTCGGTCCCGGTCACCCGCTGGCACCGGTCCGCATCGAGCTGACCATGCGGCTGGCGCGCGAGCTAGGGGTTCTCGACCTGCCCGAGCTGGAGATGGTCGCCGTGCCGACCGCCGCTGACGATGAGTTGGAACTCGTGCACTCGGCGGCGTACATCCGCGCCGTGCGGGCTGCCAGTGAGCGGGCCGCCAGTGACTCCTCCGGCCGCCGGGACCTGGCGAACGGTCTGGGGACGGCTGACAACCCCATCTTCCCGGGGATGCACGAGGCGTGCGCCCACGTTGTCGGCGCGTCGGTCGAGGCGGCTCGCCGGGTCTGGACCGGCGAAGCGTTGCATGGAGTGAACATCGCCGGCGGGCTACACCACGCCATGTCGGACTATGCCAGCGGCTTTTGCATCTACAACGACCCCGCGATCGCCATTGCCTGGTTGTTGCGTCATGGTGCCAGCCGGATCGCCTACGTCGACGTCGACGTGCATCATGGTGACGGCGTGCAGGCAGCCTTCTACAACGACCCGAGGGTGCTGACGGTGAGCTTGCACGAGAGCCCGTTGACACTGTTCCCCGGAACCGGTGACCCCACGGAGACCGGTGGGCCGCAAGCACCGGGGTGCTCGGTCAACGTCTGCCTTCCGCCGGGAACCGCTGACGCCGGCTGGCTGCGGGCGTTCCACGCCACTGTGCCGCCGCTGCTTCGAGAGTTCCAGCCGGAGGTGCTGGTCAGCCAGCACGGCTGCGACTCGCACTTTCTCGACCCGCTCGCGCACCTGGACCTCAGCGTCGACGGGCAGCGCGCTGCCCAGCTAGCGCTGCACGATCTGGCCCACGAGCTGTGCGGAGGCCGATGGGTCGCAACGGGCGGCGGGGGGTATGCGGTGGTAGACGTGGTCCCGCGCGCGTGGTCACATCTGCTGGCTGTGGTGGGCGGTCGGCCGCTGCGCCCGGAGACGGAAGTACCGATCAGCTGGCGGCAGTACGTCGCCAGGTCCACTGGCCGCACAGCGCCCGCGGTGATGAGCGACGGTCTCGAGCCCCGCTACCAGGACTGGGAAAGTGGTTATGACCCTGGGTCGGCGCTCGATCGCTGCATCCAGCAGTGCCGCCGAGCCGTTTTTCCTCACCACGGGCTTGACGCCACGTACTGACGGCAGGGCATCGCAGCGGCGCGAACTATAGGCACAAACATGCGCGTGTTCCAGGCGACACGCTGTTGCCCAGCACCTCCAGAGCGTCGAAAGCGCATCATTTTGGCTCTTGAGTTCCCCAACAGCCACTTTGCCACTACCCTCACCACTAGCATGGCGAATTGATGACCTCCGCGGGGAAGCAGAGGAGCGACCGTGCGGAAGTTGGTGCGCGTCATGGTCCCCACCCCGGCAGGAGATCCGCTGTCCGACGTCCGGTTCCTCACCGTGGCAGAAGTCGCCACGGCGATGCGGGTCTCGAAGATGACCGTCTACCGCCTGGTTCATGCCGGTGAACTTCCTGCCGTGCGCGTCGGCAGGTCGTTCCGGGTCCCCGAGGACGCGGTGAACGACTACCTGCGCAAGTCGTACTTCCAAGCGGGCTGACGACAGCGGGAGTCCCCCACTTCAGGTGCCGGTAGGCTGGGCCGGTCACGCTTCGGCGTGCCGCTCTGTCACCTGTCCGGGCAGTGTCTCGGGCTCCCAAGCACCGCCCGGAAGGTAGGCCGTGGGCTCAGTTATCAAGAAGCGTCGAAAGCGGATGGCGAAGAAGAAGCACCGCAAACTTTTGAAGAAGACCCGCATCCAGCGTCGCCGTCAAGGCAAGTAAACGGCTACGGCAGCTGCGGCGGTGTGAGCGCCGTGGGTGCACTAGGTACGTCGGGTGGATCGAGTGGATCCGGTGCAGGGGGCGGATTCACCGGGTCGATTATCGGCACTGCGTTGGATGGGTCAACCAAGCCGACCGTCGGCAGCGGGACGCCTGACGGGTCGCTGACGATCGGCGTTGACGGAACGCCGGTCACCGTCGGAACGGTGAACTCGGTAGTCGGTGCCTGCGCCGTCGCCGTCGGCTGTTGCACGGGTGGGGGGTTGATCGGTGGGGGCTGCAGGGCCGGCGGCGGCGCAGGCGCCTGAATGGGACCGACGCCGTTGGCAGTCGGCAACGCTTGCTGCACTGGCGGCTGTTGCTGCTTCGGGTCAGCGGATGATCCGCCGGGGGGCAGAGCCAACGGCGGCTTGAGCCCTGGTGTGCTCCGATCCGCCGGTAGTGACGGGTTCGCTGGTAGTGACGGGTTCGCTGGTAGGGACGGGTTCGCTGGTAGTGACGGGTTCGCTGGTAGTGACGGGTTCGCTGGTAGGGACGGGTTCGCTGGTAGGGACGGGTTCGCTGGTAGGGACGGGTTCGCCGGTAGGGACGGGTTCGCCGGCAGCGCCAGGTTCGTCGGTTGGGCCGGATTCGCCGGTAGTGATGGGAAGGCCGACAGTGATGGGAGCGCCGGCAAAGACGGGTTCGCTGGTTGGGACGGGTCGGCCGGTTGGGACGGGTCGGCCGGTTGAGGCGGGTTTGCTGGAAGGGACGGGTCCGCCGGTAGTGCCGGGAGCGCGGGAGCGCCCGCGGCGTTGTTGGAGGTGTCTTCGGTGCCGGGCACCAGCACCGTGAAATCCGCTGACAGGGTCAGGGGCGTCAATGTGCTGCAGTCAGGACACGCCGCACGAGCCGCCTCGTCGATTGTCGTGAGCGTCTCAGCTGCAGCCATCAACTCATCGCGAACGTCCGCGGGGACCGTCTCACCCAGCTCCTCGAGCTTGGCCGCGGATTCGTCCGTGAACTCCCTCAGGTCGACGATGCTCTGCTCACTGGAATCGCGCTCGTAGGCACGGATCAGGTAAACGGCGCCGTCTTCGGCCTGAGTGGTGAAGTCACCGAGCGTCTGGGCGATCAGGGCAGGGGTTGCCGGATCGTCGGGGCGGGTCAGCGCCAGGCCCTGGATCTCGGTGAGCCGGTTGTCGGCAAACTCGATGTATTCCTGACCTCGCTCGGCAGCTGACCCAGCGACGGTCAACTCGACCCGCTCGATCCCCCGCTTAACCGGGTAGAGGGCGTCGCCAGGCAGCGCGGACTGACTCGCGGCCGCGACCCCCATGCCACTGCCCGCAACGATGCACGCTGAGGCGGCGACCGACATGGCACGTCGACGGTGTGGCGCCGGTCGGCGACTGCGGCGGTCGCTGAAGCCACGCTCGACCGGCGGTGCAAGGAGTTCTGTGCGAGCAGCATCAACCAGCCGCGACCTGAGGTCGGCCGTGAAGCGCGGATCGGGCGTTGGGGTGTCGACGCTCCTCAGCTGCTGGACAAGCTCCACGAAGGCGCGGGTTTCGGGGTCCAGGACGGCGATCGAGCCCGGTCGGCCATCGGCGGCCGCCGCGAACTCCTCTGCGCGCTTGCGCGCAGACGCCATGGGCATCATTTGGCTGGCCTTTTCGCTGGGAACCGCTCGAGACCGAACGGGTAGCTGTCGCTTGTCATAGTGCGAAACGACGCAGAAGAGCACAAAGTTACGGGCTGACGCCGGCTGTGGCGATGGCGCATCATCGCAGTCCCTCGGGCAGCAACTTGGCGAGGTTGCGGACGGCTCGGAGCTGCAGCTGCTTGACGGCGCCTTCCGATCGACCCAACGCCTGCGCGGTCTCGGCGATGGAGCTCCCGTTGAGAAACCGCATGACCAGGCACTCTTGCTGTTCTGCGGGCAGCCGGGTCAGCGCCGTACGCAACAAGTCGTTGGTCAGATCTGCCATCACCTCGTCTTCGGGACCTTCGGTGACGCCTTCATGGCCGGCGAAGTCGTCGGTGCTGGTTTCCAGCCGGGTGCGGCCCGATTTGTAATGGTCGGCGACCAGGTTCCGCGCGATCGTCATCAGCCAGGCGCCAAAGTCCTTGCCCTGCCACTGGAAGCTAGCCATCGACCGCAGCGCTCGGAAGAACGTTTCGCTGACCAGATCCTCGGCCAACGCCTGGCTGGCGACCCGGTAGTAGACGAAGCGGTAGACCGGCGGGTGGTAATGGTCGTACAGGGCGCCGAAGGCCTCGGCGTCACCTCGCCGGGCCAGGTCGACGAGCGCGGTGATCCTGGTTACCTCGACGTCACCGGCCTCGGGCGGAGGTGAGCCCATCGGCGCTGGTCCAGTACTGGTCGACGCCGTGGTGGCAAGCAGGGGTCGCCCGGTCAAGACAGCCGCAACGGCGCACCGCAAGGCGTCTAGTCCAGCCATCGGTGTGCTGTTGACACCCGACATGACAACTCCCTCTCCGGCGGAAAGCTGCCGGTCCCGGTGCCCTGATGGTACGCCGCGGCCCTCTCGAAGCAAACTCATCGGCAACGCTCCCGCGGCCGTCTCGGTAGCCTGAGCCCCAGTTCGGCGGAGTGGCGGCACCTGTTCGTCCCAACGTCACACCCGCCCCCTTGCTCCCCTCGGCAGGCCAGTGCAGCCCCGCCGGACCCCCCTCTGGGCGACCGGTGGTGTGTCAGACTCCGAGAGATGAAGGTCGTCCTCGCGGCCACGAATGTCGCCGAGCTACTGCGCCGTCAAGCCGTTCGCAACGGGGCACGAACCGCGCTGATCGACGGGGACCGGCGCGTGACGTGGTCACAGCTCGACGGCAGAGTCGACGAGCTGGCGCGTGGGTTGTCCGAACTGGGCGCGGTGGCCGGGGACCGGGTGGCGATCTCCATGGTCAACCGGATCGAGTTCGTGGCCAGTTACCTCGGTGCGCTGCGCGGCGGCCGGGTCGCCGTACCGATTCACCCAACTTCGACGCCCGGCGCGGTCGCTCGGGTGCTGGCCGACAGCGCCTCGCGGTGGTGTTTTGCCGACGCTGCGTCTGTCGAGGTGGTTCGGGAAGCAGCGAGCTGCCGCACCGAAGCACCTGTCGGCTCCGGTGGCGACAGATTGGCCCGGACCTGGCCCCCAACGCTGATCGTGGTGGACGCACCGGTGCAGACCGGTGAACTCGGGTACGGCGACGTCACCGCGGTAGGCGCCGAAGTCATGTCGCCTCGAGACGCCGAGGCGGTGGGGCTGTTGCTGTACAGCTGCGGCACGCATGGCCGCCCACGGGCCGCCATGCTCAGCCACCGTGCCCTGCTCGCGAACATCGACCAGGCGTCACGAATCCGCCCGGCCCCGATGCGACCCGACGACATCGTGCTGGGGGCGGTTCCGCTGTCTCACAGCTACGGGCTGAACGCAGTCCTCGGTCAGGTGCTGTTGCAGGGGTCGACGCTGGTGCTGGGGAAGTGGTTCGACCCCGAAGAGATGGCGCAGCTGGTGTCGACAGAGGGCGTCACCTGCGTGCCCGTCGCTCCGCCGGTGGTGGCCGCGTGGGCTCGGCGCGACGACGTGGCAGCGAAACTTGCGCCGGTCCGGACGCTGCTGGTTGGTGCGGCGTGGCTTGCCGTGGACGTGGTGCGCGAGTTCGAGCAACGCACCGGGGTGACGGTGCACCAGGGGTACGGGGTCGCCGAAGCCGGACCGGTTGTCACCTCGACGCTTGAATCACCCGAACGCAAGCCGGGCTCGGTGGGACGACCCGTGCCCGGTGTGGAGCTGCGGATCGTCGACGACACCGGCTCCGATGTGCGCGGTGACGCCCCCGGCGAGATCTGGGTTCGAGGGAGGAACCTGTTCAGCGGCTACTGGCCCGATGGCCAGGGGGCGCCAGGACCTGACGGGTGGCTGGCCACTGGAGACGGCGGCGTCGTGGACGCCGACGGCGACCTCTTCCTCGTTGACAGTGAGGGCATGACGTGAACAGGGTGCGCCTGCTCACCAAGCCTGGGTGCCACCTGTGCGACGACGCCCGAAACGTCGTCGCCGCCGTCTGCGGCGAGTTCGGTGTCGGCTTCGATGACATCGACATCAGCGGCGACGAGGAGCTGATGCAACGCTACGGCGAGCAGATTCCTGTGACATTTGTCGACGGGGCACAGCACGACTTCTGGCGGGTCGACGCAGCCCGCCTCAGGGCTGCCCTGCGGCGCTGACGCCGCCGTTCGGTGACGTCGATCACGACCTCCGCCGAGGGGCGTCCGCGATTTTGTTCTCCCGTTCACAAACTCTTACAGTGTCAGTCAGTACCGGCTGCAGCACCGCCTCGATGGCCGAAGCCCTTCCTGCCGGCCGGCTCAGGGAGCACCGTGACCTCTGCAGCAAGCCGCAAGGGCGGCCGAGCTCGCGACGAGCGGCTGGAACGAGATATCCCTGAGGCGACGATCGCACGGCTCCCGGTCTACCTGCGAGCCCTGACGGCGTTGTCCGAGCGGGACGTGGTGACGGCGAGCAGCGAGGAACTCGCGACCGCCGCCGGCGTCAACTCCGCGAAGCTGCGCAAGGACCTGTCGTATCTCGGTACCTACGGGACCCGCGGTGTCGGCTACGACGTGAACTACCTGCGCTACCAGATAGCCCGGGAGATCGGGCTCACCCAGGACTGGTCGGTGGTGATCGTCGGCATCGGCAACCTTGGTCATGCCCTGGCCAACTATGCGGGGTTCGCCTCGCGTGGCTTCCAGGTTGCCGGGCTCGTCGACAACGACCCGGCCCGGGTCGGTGAGAAGGTCGGGGATCTGACGATCTCTTCGTTCGACGACATCGACGCCATCGTCTCGAATGCGGCGGTCTCGATAGGAGTGATCGCCACCCCTGCCAGCGCCGCTCAGGACGTGTGCGACCGGTTGGTCGCGGCAGGCGTGAGCAGCGTGCTGAACTTCGCTCCGGCCGTGCTGACGGTCCCCGACTACGTCGATGTGCGCAAGGTCGACCTGTCGATCGAGCTGCAGATCCTCGCCTACCACGAACAACGCAAGGCCAACGGGGCGGCGGAACTGCGAGCGAGCCTCGCATGAGCGTCCTGATTGTCGGTGCCTCACACCGCAGCGCGTCGGTCGAGCTGCTCGAGCAGCTCGCGCTGGGCGAGGAAGCGGCGGCAAAGCTGGCGCAGGCAGCGCTGGATACGCCGCACGTGTCGGAGTCTCTCGTGCTCGCCACCTGCAACCGGGTCGAGATCTATGCTGACGTCGACCGCTTTCACGGCGGGGTCGAGGACCTCACCAAGCTGCTCCTCGACAAGGCAGGCGCCGCCGCGGACGCTGTGTTGCCTGCCCTGTATGTGCGCTACGACGAGGCCGCGGTGGCGCACATCTTCACCGTTTCGACGGGCCTTGACTCCATGGTGGTCGGCGAGGCGCAGATCCTCGGCCAGCTCAAGGATGCGCTCATCAGCGGCCAACGGGGTGAGACGATCGGCCCAACCCTGAACAGCTTGTTCCAACAAGCTCTCCGGGTCGGGAAGCGAGCCCACGCCGAGACAGCGATCGACAAGGCAGGTCAGTCGCTGGTTACCGTCGCCTTGCATGCCGCGGCTGAGGTGATCGGACCGGTGGAGGGCGCGCGGGTCGTCATCGTCGGTGCCGGCTCGATCGCCGCGTTGTCGGCGGCGTCAGTACGCCGAGCGGGCGCAGCCAGCATCGTGGTGGTCTCGCGCACTCGCCTGCGCGCCGAGCGGGTGGCCGCCAGCGTGGGCGGCCAAGCAGCTGCCGTTACGGATCTGGTGGGCCAGATCGCCGAGGCAGACATCGTGATCTCCTGCACCGGAGCCACCGGCACGGTCATCGACGCCGAGACGGTCGCCGAGGCGCTCACCGTCCGGACCGCCGGAGCGCCGTTGGCGCTGATCGACCTTGCGCTTCCGCATGACATCGAGCCGGCTGCAGCCGACCTGCCGGGGGTGGCGCTGATCAGTTTGCGGGGTCTCGCCGAGTCGGTACACAACGGGCCGGCCCAAGAAGACGTTTACTCGGTGCGGGCGATCGTCGCGGAGGAGGTCACGGCCTTCCTGGCTGCCCGCGCTGCTGCCCGAGTCGCACCGACAGTGGTGGCGTTGCGCAGTATGGCAACTGGTGTGGTTGCCGATGAGCTTGACCGGCTGTGGGGGCGCCTTGACGACCTGACGCCAGGGCAGCGCGACGAGATCGCCGCTGCCGTGCGGCGGGTCGCCGACAAGCTGCTGCATGAGCCGACCGTCCGGGTCAAGCAACTCGCCGACCGGGCGCCGACATCGACGTACGCCGACGCGCTGGCGGAGCTCTTCGCGCTCGACCCAGCCACCGTGGACGCCGTGACCCGGGCTGGAGACGGCCGATGACGCTACTGCGGATCGGTACCCGCGCAAGCATGTTGGCGCGGACCCAGAGCGCCCTGGTGGCGAGCCGCCTGCATGCCACGCTCGGTTCGGGCGTGGAGCTGGTCGACGTGATCAGCGACGGCGACAAGACCACGGCGCCGCTGGCCCAGATCGGCGGCCAGGGGGTGTTTGTCGGAGCGGTGCGGCAGGCACTTGTCGACGGTGCTGTCGACGTGGTCGTGCACTCCTTGAAGGACCTTCCGACCCTCCCCGATGACCGCGTGCTGCTCGCCGCCGTACCTGAGCGAGACGACCCGCGCGATGCCCTGGTTGCGCGCGACGGCCTCACCCTCGGCCAGCTCCCAGCCGGCTCGACGGTGGGCACCGGCTCACCACGGCGAGCGGCTCAGCTCAACGCGCTCGGACTCGGCCTGAGCGTCGTCGACCTGCGCGGCAACGTCGACACCCGGGTCGCGAAGGTCAGCAGCGGCCAGCTGGACGCCGTCGTCCTGGCCCTGGCCGGGTTGGCGCGGCTGCAACGACAGGCCGAGGTCACGGAGGTACTCGACCCGCTGCAGATGCTTCCTGCTCCTGGGCAAGGCGCCTTGGCGGTCGAGGTGGCTGCCCGTCACCCCGCTCTTGCCGCCGACGTTGCGGCTGCATTGGACTACGCGCCCAGCAGAGCGGCGGTCACGGCAGAGCGCTCGCTGCTGCGATCGCTGGGGGCTGGCTGCACAGCGCCGGTCGGCGCGCTCGCCGAGCATGCCGAGGGGGACGACGGCCCAGAGATCTGGCTGCGAGCCGTCGTCGCAGCCCCGGACGGGTCCTGGTCCATTCGCCTCTCGGCGACCGGGCCACCAGACGCCGCGGCGGACATCGGCTGCCGGCTGGCCCAGGAGATGCTCGCCGAGGGCGCCGCTGAGCTCATGTCGGAGCCGGTGGCATGACCGAAACGACAACGACCGACCGCCACTCACAACCGAAGCCCGTGAAGGACACAATGCCCAAGACCGCCGCCCAGACCTCCAGTAGTGCGGGGACTGCTGGTCGTGACCGACCGCTACCCTCGCGGCGACCTGCCGAGGTGGTGGCGTTCGTGGGCACCGGGCCGGGAGACCCCGGGCTGTTGACCGTGCGCGCCACGGACCTGATCCGGTCCGCTGACGTGGTGATCACCGAGACACCGGACCACACCGCCTTGTTGCAGACCCTGCTCGGCGATCGGTTGGCTTCGGTCACCGTCATCGACGGCGGGTACGGCGAGGACGGGCAGCCACTCACCCACGCCTCCCGCGCCAAGCTGGTGACCAAGTACGGCCGAGCCGAGGGCAAAGTGGTCCGGCTCCTCTCCGGTGACCCCTGGATCTACGCCACCGGGGCCGAGGAGGCTGCCGCCTGCGCCAAGGCGGGCATCTTGTTCGAGATCGTGCCCGGCATCAGCTCGGTCACCGCCGTGCCGGCGTACGCCGGGGTGCCGCTGACCACCCGGACGTCCCGCGAGATCACCGTCCTCAACGCCGCCGAGTCCAACATCGACTGGGCCAGGTACGCCAACTGCTCAACGCTGGTGCTCCTGTCGGCCGTGAAGTCGATCGGCTCGATCGCCGGCGCCCTGTGTCAGGCGGGCTGTTCGCCAGCGACGCCGGTGTCGATGACGTCGGTCGGGACGACCACCGAGCAGAAGACCGTGGTGTCAACGCTGGCCGACATCGCGGCGGAGGCCGAGGAGGCGGAGATCGAGGCGCCGGCGATCACCGTGGTCGGCGACGTCGTCGCGATGCGCGCCGCGCTGTCGTGGTTCGAGACCAAGCCGCTCTTCGGCTGGCGGGTGCTGGTGCCTCGCACCAAAGAGCAGGCCGGGGCGTTGTCGAGGAAGCTCCACTCGTACGGCGCCGTACCCGAGGAGGTGCCCACGATCTCGGTCGAGCCGCCGCGCAACCCGTTGCAGATGGACAAAGCGGTGCGCGGCCTGGTCGAAGGACGCTACGAGTGGATCGTCTTCACCTCGGTCAACGCGGTCAAAGCGGTGCGCGAGAAGTTCGACGAGTACGGTCTCGACGCCAGGGCGTTCAGCGGGTTGAAGGTGGCCGCGGTGGGCGACAAGACAGCTGAGCGCATCGCCGACTGGGGCATCCGGGCCGACCTCGTGCCGACGGGGGAGCAGTCCGCGCAGGGGCTGCTGGAGGACTGGCCACCGTACGACGATGTGCTTGACCCGATCAACCGGGTCTTCCTGCCGCGCGCTGACATCGCGACCGAGACGCTCGTCGCGGGTCTTGTCGAGCTCGGCTGGGAGGTCGACGACGTGACCGCCTACCGGACCGTGCGCGCAGCGCCACCGCCCGCACCAATTCGTGACGCCATCAAGAGCGGCAAGTTCGACGCGGTGGTTTTCACGTCGTCGTCGACTGTGCGGAACCTGGTCGGCATCGCCGGCAAGCCGCACGCCAGCACGGTCATCGCCGCGATCGGCCCGGCAACGGCCAAGACGTGTGAGGAGCACGGCCTGCGGGTCGACGTGCTCGCCGCTACTCCGTCGACCGAGGTGCTCGCCGACGCACTGGCCGAGTTCGGCACCCGCCGGCGACTGTCGATGACGGAGGCAGGCGAGCCGGTCACCAAGCCCTCGGAGCGCAAGCCACCCAGTCGGCGCAAGGCCACCTGACGGCATGGCCTTCCCGTCCTCCCGGCCGCGTCGGCTGCGCACCAGTGCGGCGATGCGCCGGCTGGTGGCGCAGACCTCGGTGTCACCCCGGCAGCTGGTGCTGCCGATGTTCGTGGCCGAAGGCCGGTCGGAGCCGGTGCCGATCTCCAGCATGCCCGGCGTTGTGCAGCACTCCCGCGAGTCCTTGCGGAAGGCGGCAACCGACGCCGTCGCCGCCGGTGTCGGCGGCGTCATGCTGTTCGCCGTACCGCAGCACAAGGACGCCGTCGGCTCACAGGCGCTCGACGAGCACGGCATCCTGAACCAGGCCATCGCCGACGTGGTCGCCGAGGTAGGCGACCAGACCGTGGTGATGGCGGACCTGTGCCTCGACGAGTTCACCGACCACGGCCATTGCGGTGTGCTGGCTGATGACGGGTCGGTCGACAACGACGCGACGCTCGCGCGCTACGCCGCGATGGCGGTGGCTCAGGCGGCAGCGGGCGTGCACGTGGTCGGCCCGAGCGGAATGATGGATGGCCAGGTCGGCGCTATCAGGGCTGCGCTCGACTCAGCCGGGCACTCCGACGTCGCGATCTTGGCGTACACGGCGAAGTACGCGTCGGCCTTCTACGGGCCGTTCCGGGAAGCGGTCTCGTCGACGTTGCAGGGCGACCGCCGCACGTACCAGCAAGACCCGGCGAACGGGCTTGAGGCGCTGCGCGAGGCAGCGCTCGACCTGGCCGAGGGCGCCGACATGCTGCTGGTCAAGCCAGCTCTTGGGTACCTCGACGTGTTGCGGGCGGTGGCGGAGGTCTCCGACGTACCGGTGGCTGCCTACAACGTCAGCGGCGAGTACGCCATGCTGGAGGCGGCTGCTCGAGCCGGCTACCTGGAGCGGGAGCCGGCCATCCTCGAGGTGCTGACGTCTATCCGCCGCGCCGGCGCCGACTTCGTGCTGACTTACTGGGCCGCCGAAGCGGCTGGCTGGCTGCGCGCCTAGCCGCTACGGCGTTGGCACCCCGACCGACGGGGTCGGGCCGGAGAGAGTCGGGCCGGAGAGAGTCGGGGCAGAGAGCGTCGGGACCGAAGGCGTCGGGGCAGGGAGCGTCGGGACCGAAGGCGTCGGAACCGTGGGGGTGCTCCCGCCCGGTACGGCGGTCAGTGTCGCGATCAACGCGTCCACCGCAGCCATGCCGCCCTCCTGGTAGGCCGCCACGCACTGGTCCAGCTCGCCCGCGGTGGGGTTGTAGTCAGCGTCGGCGAAGGCAGCCTGGCACGCCGCTGTCGCCTTTGCGACGGGGTCGACAATCGGCTGCACCGGTTGGGTGACCGTCGTTGTCGGAACCGGGGGAAGCGGCGTGGGGTCGGGCTTAGGCTCCGGCTTGGGCTTGGGCTTGGGCGGCTGCGGCGACTCCTTGGGCGGCTGCGGCGACTCCTTGGGGGGAGACGGAGACTCCTTCGGCGGCGTCGGGTCGTTGGGCGTCGGGTCGTTGGGCGTCGGGTCGTTGGGCGACGGAGACTCCTTGGGCGGAGTTGGGTCGTTGGGCGACGGGGACTTCTTCGGCGGCGTTGGGTCGTTGGGCGACGGGGACTTCTTCGGCGGCGTCGGGTCGTTGGGCGACGGGGACTTCTTCGGCGGAGTCGGGTCGTTGGTCCCCGGCGAGTCGGTTGGCGGCGACGGCCGGTTGGGTCGGGGTGGCTCGTCGGTCGCGGGCTGTGGGTTGTTGGACGGCGACGGCGGCGGCGGTGGCTGGCTGCCTGGCGGTGCCTGGCTCGCTTGCGGTAGCTGGCCGCCAGGCCGCGGCGACTGCTGTTTGCCCGAGGCGGTGTTCTTTCCGGACTGCTGGTGTCCGGACGAGCCCGGCCGGCCGGAGTTATCCGAGTCGTTAGTGGAGTGCGGCCCGGTTGACTGCGTCAGCGCCGAGCTCGGCCGGAGATAGCTGGTGATAGGCAGGCCGTCAGCGACAGTGGTGTAGTCGCCGTCGAGATAGGCCGCCATGATCGCCAGCACCAGGTCGACGTACTCCTGAGAGTGGTTGTAGCTGAACACCGCGGTGCGCTGATCGGCAGTGGTGGAGAGGTCCCCGGGGCCAGCGCACAGGTACACCCCGGCGGCGAGTGCGGCGTCGTCGATGTCTTGCGGGTCGCGGATCCCGTCGCCGTCGCCGTCGACGCCGACGATCGCCCAGGTGCCGGGGATGAACTGCATCGGACCAACGGCGCGGTCGTAGCGGCGGTCGTTGTCGTAAGCGCCGTTGTCGGTGTCTCGGATCAGCGCTGTGCCGTTGGAGCCGTCGAGCGCGGGTCCATAGATGGCGGGCCGGGACTTGCCGCTGCTGGTCAGCACGCTGCCGGCGTGCCGCCCGTGGTCCGACTCGACCCGGCCGATCGCCGCGATCAGCGCCCAGGAGATGCGGCAGCTGGGATCGGCCTGGTCGAGCACCGACTCGGCCTGCTGGTAGGCCAACATGGCTGCGGTGGGGATGCCGTTGACCGACTCGGTCGTGGCGTCGGCTGAGCTGTTGGCGCCGTGCGAGTTGGAGTCGAACATGGACGGGTCAAGTGCGGGGGCATCGGTGTAGCTGGCCGGTGAGTTGAAGGCCGTAGTCGGTACCGCTGGTAGTCCCGTGTCTTGCCCTGGGTCGGCGATAGCGGTGGTCGCCGAGCCCAGGCTGGCGGTCCACGCACCGGCAAGCAACGCCATCGGCAACAGGGCAGTTACCTTCTGCCACCGTGCGGTACCGTTGCGTGTCGTGCGCCGTGCCGCCATGGTCCCTCCGACGTATTCCCTCGCTGTCGCGCCGGAGACCGGCTGGACAGTCCTTGCCCTCGCAGTGTTACAGCCGGCGTAAACTCGTGCAGACAACTGTGATAGGGGCGACGGCAAGTATGCCACAGTCCTGCGCTCGGTGTTCCGGCGTCGACGGTTGGCTGGAACCCCCCAGGGTCACGCCATGTCGATCTCCTCGGCGACAATGGGGCAGTGACCTCAACCGAAGCGGCCCCCATCCGGTCCGCGGTCAGCTCGGCGGCATGGTTCGACCGAGCTCTCGAGGTCACGCCGGGGGGCGTCAACAGCCCCGTACGGGCGTTCCGCGGAGTTGGCGGCACACCTCGCTTCATGGCCCGTGGACAGGGGCCGTACCTCTACGACGTCGACGGTGTCGAGTACGTGGACCTGGTGTGCTCATGGGGTCCCCTGATTCTCGGCCACGCCCATCCGCACGTGCTCGACGCCGTCACCGCCGCCGTCCACAGGGGTACGTCGTTCGGCACGCCCGCTCCACCCGAGGTGGAGCTCGCCGCTGAGATCGTCGCCCGCACCCCGGTTGACCAGGTCCGGCTGGTCTCGTCCGGCACCGAGGCCACGATGTCGGCGATCCGGCTGGCCCGCGGCTGCACCGGCCGTGACCTCGTCGTCAAGTTCGCCGGCTGCTACCACGGCCACGTTGACGCCCTGCTCGCCGCTGCCGGTTCCGGCATCGCCACCCTCGCAATTCCGGGCACTCCCGGCGTACCCGCGGCGGCGACGGCGGCCACGCTGGTCCTGCCCTACAACGACCTCGCCGCTGTGCAGCAGGCGTTCGCGACGTACGGCGACTCGATCGCTTGTCTCATCACCGAGGCAGCACCCGGCAACATGGGCGCGGTCGCCCCGCTCCCCGGTTTCAATGCCGCCCTGGCGCGCCTGTGCCACGACGCCGGCGCCTTGTTCATCTCCGATGAGGTGATGACCGGTTTCCGGGTGAGCCGCGCCGGCTACTGGGGTCTGGACGGGGCCAACGAAGGCTGGGTCCCCGACCTGATGACGTTCGGCAAGGTCATGGGCGGTGGGTTCCCCGCCGCTGCGTTCGGCGGTCGGCGCGACCTGATGGCCCAGCTGGCTCCCGAGGGTCCCGTCTACCAAGCCGGCACCTTGGCGGGCAACCCTGTGGCGGCCACCGCCGGGCTCACCACCCTGCGGCTGGCCACCGACGACGTCTACCGCCGACTCGACGCGGTCGCAGCGACGATCGCAGCGCTCGTCGATGACGCCTTGACCGACGCCTGTGTGCCGCACGTCGTCCAGCGGGCGGGCAACCTGTTCAGCGCGTTCTTCGTCGAGACCGACGACATCACCACAGTCCCCGACTTCGGCACGGCCAGCCGACAGGTGCTGCCGCGGTTCGCGGCGTTCTTCCATGCGATGCTCGAACAAGGGGTCTACCTACCGCCCAGCGCCTTCGAGGCGTGGTTCGTCAGCGCCGCCCACGACGACCGGGCAGTCGACAGAATCGCCGCTGCCCTACCGCGTGCGGCCGCCGTGGCGGCCGCGATCCCCGCGGGGCCGCCGGCTGCGACCAAGTCAGGGAAGTGAGACTCGATGACCGCGACTGCCAAGGAAACGGTTGTGCACCTGCTCCGTCATGGTGAGGTGCACAACCCAGACGGCGTTCTCTACGGCCGGTTGCCGAACTTCCATCTCAGCGAGATCGGCAAGGCAATGGCCGAGCGCGTTGCCAAGACCCTGGTGGGTCGCGACATCACCCACCTGGTCGCCTCGCCACTGGAGCGCACTCAAGAGACGGCGAGACCGTCGGCGGAGGCGTTCGGGCTCGACATCGTCACCGACGACCGCGTGATCGAGGCGGCGAATGCGTTCGAGGGTCAGCAGTTCGGGCCGGGCAACGGCTCCTTGCGCCGGCCCTCGACGTGGCGGTACCTCTACAACCCGTTTCGACCCTCCTGGGGGGAGCCCTACCGCGACATCGTGGTGCGGATGCTGGCGGCGATGCACGACGCCAGGGAGGCAGCCGCCGGCCATGAGGCGCTGATCGTCTCGCACCAGCAGCCTGTGTGGATGGCGCGCTCGTACGTCGAGGGGCGCCGGCTGTGGCACGACCCCCGCCAGCGTCAGTGCAGCCTGGCGAGCCTGACCACGTTTACCTACGCTGGCGACACCGTGGTCTCGGTCGCCTACTCCGAGCCAGCAGCCGACCTGGTGCCGGTCAGGGCCGACAAGAAGTTCACCGCGGGAGCCTGACCTTGACCGCTCGCCGTACCCGTTCCCGAGCCGTGCCCGGCGCTGTGCTGGCCGCCGCTGGGTTGGCTGCGACGCTGCTGTTGTCCGCATGTGGGGCGTCCGGGTCGGCCACCGGCACCAAGGGCTACATCGCGGGCGACGGCGTGGTCAGCATCATCGACGAGGGCGACCGCCAGCCCGCCCCCGAGCTCGCCGGGGAGTCGCTCGACGGAGAGCAGATCTCCCTGAGCGACACCGCCGGGCAGGTCACCGTCGTCAACATCTGGGCGCAGTGGTGTGCACCGTGCCGGGCCGAGGCAGACGACCTGGTCGAGGCTGCTAAGCAGCTGCCCGACGTACCGTTCTTCGGCATCGACATCCGCGACAACCGGGCAGCGGCCCGGGCCTTCGTCCGGTCCAAGGGCCTCCCTTACGACAGCCTGTTCGACCCCAGCGGAGAGTCGCTGCTGGCCTTCTACGACATCGTGACGATCCAGTCCCCGCCCACCACCCTCGTCATCGACAAAGCCGGCCGGGTGGCGGCGATCGTCTCAGGTGAGGTCACCGCGAGCACACTGGTCGGGCTCGTCCGCGACGTCGCTCGCGGCGGCTGACGGCGTTGCCGACCGTGGACACCAGTCTCGCGGCGGTGCAGGGGTTGCCGGCCTCGATTGGCTCCTGGTTCGCCACCACCGCCCTCGACGGCTCGCTGCTGCTCGCGATCCCCGTTGCGCTGGTGGCCGGCGGCGTCTCGTTCTTCTCTCCGTGCGTGCTGCCGCTGCTGCCGGGATACTTCTCCTACCTGACCGGCCTGTCCGCTGCCGACATCGTCGCCGGCGGTCGCAGCGGGTTGCGGAGCCGGATGGTCGTTGGCACGTTGTTGTTCATCGCGGGGTTCTCTGTCGTCTTCGTGCTGGAGAGTGCAGCCATCGGCCGACTGGGCTACCTGTTGCTCGCGCACGACGATGCGATCACCCGGGTGCTCGCGGTCGTGACGATCGTCGTGGGCCTGGTGTTCGCCGGCGTGCTGCCGTGGTTGCAGCGCGATGTGCGGGTGCACACCGTGCCGGCGGTCGGACTGACGGCGGCCCCGCTGCTCGGTGTGCTGTTCGGGGTGGGATGGACACCGTGCATGGGGCCGACGCTGGCCGCTGTGCTCACGCTGGCCGCCAACGAGGCCAGTGCCAGCCGCGGTGCGCTCCTCGCCGGCGCCTACTGCCTCGGCCTGGGGGTGCCGTTCCTGCTTGCCGCAGTCGGCTACCGGCGGATGTCAACGGCGATCGGCTGGGTCCGCCGGCATCAGCTCGCGGTGATGCGGCTCGGGGGAGGCATGCTGGTGCTCGTCGGAGTGCTGCTCCTCACCGGTGCCTGGGACCACGTCATCGCCTGGACCCAGACCCGAGTGGTGGGCTTTGAGACAGCTGTCTGAGGCACCGGCGCCCAGCCCACCGGCGCAGCAAGCGCCCGCTCTCGGGCCGGCTGAGTTCGCCCGGTGGGTGTGGCGGCAGCTCACCTCGATGCGTACCGCACTGGTGCTGCTTTTCCTGCTGGCGGTGGCGGCCGTGCCGGGGTCGGTCATCCCGCAGGAACAGGTCGACCCATCAGCGGTGGCCGCGTTCCGAAACCGGCACCCCGACCTCGCCCCGGTCTTCGACCGGCTCGGCATGTTCTCCGTCTACAGCTCGATCTGGTTCAGCGCGATCTACCTGCTGCTGATGCTGTCGCTGGTTGGCTGCTTCATCCCTCGACTCCGCGTCTACGCCCGGGCGCTGGCAGCCCGGCCCCCGCGGGCGCCACGCAACCTCGCGCGGCTGCCGGCGTACGACACGTGGCAGACGCCCGAGCCCGTCGACACCGCTGCGGAGCGGGCCGCCCAGCTGCTGCGGGCCCAGCGCAGACGCGTGGAGGTCTACCGCGCCAGCGCCGAGGGTGACGGCGGCGAGGTGGTGGTGAGCGCGGAGAAGGGGTATGTGCGGGAGGCCGGGAACCTGCTGTTCCACCTCGCCCTGCTGGTGGTGCTCGTCGGTGTCGCGGTGACCAGCCTCTTCGGCTTCAGGGGCGGTGCGTCGGTGGTCGTGGGTGAGGGCTTCTCGAACACGCTGATCCAGTACGACGACTTCACGCCGAGGGCCCGCTTCGACCCCTCGTCGCTGGCGCCGTTCAGCTTCACCGTCGAGGACTTCGACGTCTCGTGGCAGCGCACCGGCCCGGGCGCGGGTACTCCGGTGGCGTTCAACGCCGCACTCTCGGTGCGTGAACGACCGGACTCGCCGCCGTACGACTATGACCTGCGGGTCAACTCGCCACTGGACGTCGGTGACACCTCGGTCTTCCTCGTCGGCCATGGGTATGCCCCCGACGTCACGGTTCGCGATGGCAACGGCGACGTGGCGTACTCGGGGCCGGTGATCTTTCTGCCGCAGGACAGCTCGTTCGTGTCGTTCGGCGTGATCAAGGTGCCCGACGCAGTCCCCACGCAGCTGGCCTTCGAGGGTTACTTCTTCCCCACGGCGGCGTTGTCGCCGCAGGGTCAGCCGTACTCCGCGTTCCCTGCCGCCGACAACCCGGTGCTGTCGCTCATCGCGTACCGGGGTGATCTGGGGCTCGACTCGGGAGCCCCGCAATCGGTCTACGTGCTCGACAAGGACCGGCTGCAGCGGTTCACCACCCCGGGCGGCAACCCACGGGCGCTGCTGCTCGAGGAAGGGGATACCGCCAAGCTCGCCGGTGGCGCCGGCTCGATCACCTTCAACGGCTACTCGCGCTGGGTGAAGCTGCAGATCAGCGAGTCGCCCGGCACCGTGATTCCGCTCGCCGGGGTGGTACTGGCGATCGTCGGCCTGCTCGGCTCGCTGTTCGTGCGGCCCCGGCGTACCTGGGTCCGCTGTCGGTCGACCGGCGGGCGTACGGTGGTCGAGGCAGCGGCCCTTGACCGCGTGTCCGGCGGCGACCCGGCTACCCACCTGGCCGAGGTGGCGTCGGCCCTGCGACCGGCGGCGCCGCGATTGGCGCACCAGCAGTCTGAGACCCAGGAGGTACGGCGGTGACCGAGACGCTGGCTCAGGTCAGCAACAACGCGCTGTACTCGGCCACCGTCGTCTACGCACTCGCCATGCTTGCCCACATCGCGGAGTGGGCGATGGCGAGGCAACTGCCCGCCGACACCCGTGATCGTGCTCTGGCCGAGCGCGTCGGAACCACCGCTGGTGAGTCGGTGGTCGTTGGCGCGGCCCGCGGCTCGGCAGTCGGCGCTGTCACTTCACCGGCAGCTGTCGCCGCGCCGGACGAGCCGGACGCGGAGCGCAGCGACAGGTTCGGCCGGATCGGGCTGTCGCTGACCGTGCTTGGCCTGCTGCTGCATGCCGCAGGCGTCATCTGTCGCGGGTTCGCGGCCTCACGGGTTCCGTGGGGCAGCATGTACGAGTTCGCGATCACCGGTTCGCTGGCTGTCGCTGTCGCGTACGTCGTCTTGGTACGCCGCTACTCCGTCCGCTGGCTCGGGCTGCTGGTGACCGGCTTCCTCGTCCCCGTGCTGGGCGTCGCCATGATCGTGCTGTACCGGCCGGTGGCCCCGCTCACGGCCGCCCTGCACTCATACTGGCTGGTCATCCACGTCTCCGCTGCTGCCATCGCCGGCGGTGCGTTCACCATCGGTGCGCTTACCTCGGTGCTGTTCCTGCTCCGGAGCCGGCTCGAGGCCAAAGCAGCGGCCAACCCGGCGCTGCCCCGGACCGGGTTCTTATGGCGCACTCCGTCGGCCGAGGCGATCGACCGGGTCGCCTACCGGGTGCACGCCTTCGCGTTCCCGCTGTGGACGTTCGCCGTGCTCGCCGGCGCGATCTGGGCGCAGTACGCCTGGAGCCGGTTCTGGGGTTGGGACCCCAAGGAGGTGTGGGCGTTCATCACCTGGGTGGCGTACGCGGCGTACCTGCACGCTCGGGCGACAGCGGGCTGGCAGGGTCGGGGCGCTGCCTACGTCGCCCTGGTCGGCTTCGCGACGTTCCTCTTCAACTTCGTCGGAATCAACCTGCTCGGGTCGGGCCTGCACGCCTACTCAGGGCTTTAGCGGTCCGTCATCGTCGGGCGGACGGCGGCGCAGGCTGCGCAAGAAGTCAGGGTCGTCGTCGGGGGCGATCGGGCGCGGCTGAGGCCGCCGAGGGGTCGGTGTCACCGCGGTGCCGTTCGGGCGGCCCACGGTCAACCAGGCCACCGCACCGAACAACGGGATGGCCACGAACAGCGACCACACTCCGCGCGACAACTGGCGCACCTCACGTGGGTCGGACTGCCAGATCTCGATCCAGCAGTACACATAGAGCACGATCACCAGCACCCAGGGCAGGAACCGCACGTGTCACCTCTTTCGTTCGTTCCCTTCCACCTTAGGTCGTAAGTTGTCCGGCCACAGGGTGAGGGGAGCCCCACTCCCGCAGAGTCGACAAGCCACGTGACCAGCAAAAGACAGGCGGCTTGTCCTTTAGGGTCGCTACGTGCAGGTTGCGGTTCGGCTTCGACGTTGGAGCGAGTCCGACGCGGCGGATCTCCTCGCGGCTTACCGCTCGGCTCCGGACCTGCAGCACCAGTTCGGGTCCGAAGACCTGCGCACAGTTGATGACAGCACGGATCTCCTGCGCACGGCACTCATCGACCCCCCGCATCCGCAACCGTCGTCAACTTCGCCGTCGAAGTGGACAACCAGGCCGTTGGCAATGTCGAACCCATCGACATCGACTTCGGATAGGCACGAGAAGTGACATCGGAACCAAGCCCTAGAGTCGCTTAGGTGGGCACTGACGGGCTGGTCACCCTGGCAGACATCGAGGCTGCGGCACGGCGGATCGCGCCAGCCGTACGCCGTACTCCACTGCTAGCGACGTCGCTCGGCTCCGACGACACACCGGTGTTCGCAAAGGCGGAGAGCCTTCAGCTCGGCGGGTCGTTCAAGCTGCGCGGCGCGACGAACGCCGTCGCCCAGCTCAGCGAGCAGGAGCGCGCACGGGGTGTGATCACCCACTCCTCCGGGAACCACGCGCAGGCGTTGGCACGGGCGGCGCGAGCCGCTGGCATCAGCGCCACCGTCGTGATGCCGGACTCTGCTCCGGCGGTCAAGCAGGCCGCCACGAAGGCGCTCGGCGCGCAGGTGGTGCTCGTCGACCTGGCGCAACGCGCGGCCGAGGTCGAGCGCCTCCGGGCCGACACCGGGGCGGTGTTCATCCCTCCCTTCGACGACGCTGCCGTTATCGCCGGGCAGGGCACCGTCGGCCTCGAGATCGTGGCCGACCTTCCCGAGCTGGCGACGGTGGTGGTGCCGGTAAGCGGGGGTGGTCTGATCAGCGGGGTGGCCGCCGCCGTGCGGGCGCTGGCGCCGGCGGTGCGGGTCATCGGGGTCGAGCCCGAGCTTGCGGGCGACCTGGCTGACGGGCTCGCGCGGGGGCATCGGGTCACCTGGCCCAGCGAGGCGACCGGGCGGACGATCGCCGACGGCTTGCGAGTGCAAGCGGTCGGTGAGCTGAACTGGCGGCACGTCGAGGCCTTCGTCGATGCCGTGGTGACGGTCAGCGAGGACGCGATCCGATCGGCGATGCGCCGCATCATCCTCGAGGGGAAGCTCGTGTGTGAGCCGAGCGGTGCGGTGGCAGTCGCTGGCTGCCTGGAGCACCCTGACGTGCTGGCGCCCGGACCGGTGGTGGCCATGGTGTCGGGAGGAAACGTCGAGCCTGCTCTCCTCGCCGAGATTGTGGCCGGGGTCGCGTGAAGACTTTCGTCGTCTACACGCTGGCGCGGCTCGGGCTGTTCGTGGCTGTGTACGGCTTGGTCTGGCTTGCTCTCTTCCGCACGGTCGGGTGGAACGCGGTCACCGCGCTCTACACCGCCTTGATCGCGGTGGTCGTGTCGTCGCTGCTGGCGCTTGTCGTCTTGCGTCGCCAGCGCGCGGCGTTGGCGGCGGAGCTCGCGGAACGCAGCCAGCGGTCCACCGGGTCGGACGGCGCACGCGGGCCGGGGTCAGCGCAGCGTCAGCACGGGTCAGCGCAGCGTCAGCACGGGTCAGCCCAGCGTCCGCACGGGTCAGCCCAGCGTCAGCACGGGTCAGCGCAGCGTCGCCACGATCAAGCCGGCGAGGACGCCAGCGGCGTAGCCGAGCTCGGCAAGCCCGGTGTCTCGAAGGACGGCAATCAGCGCTGACCCGGTGGCTTCGCGGCGTACGACCTGGTGCACCGCCCGGACTGACAGCGGTAATGCAAGGAACCCCAGCAGCGCCCACCACGCAACGCTGACCGCAAGAGGGACAAGGCAGCCGTAGGCGGTCAGGTGCAGGGCAGCGAACAGCCACCGGGTGCGCTGGTCGCCGAGAGTCACCGCGAGCGTCCGCTTTCCGGCCACCTCGTCGGTGCCGATGTCGCGCAGGTTGTTGGCCACCAGGATCGCGCAGGCCAAGGCACCGATGCCGACGCCAAGCCAGCCGACTCCGTCGACCAGCGCTTGCGTCTGCACGTACGTCGTGCCGACCACCGCCACCAGGCCGAAGAAGACGAACACGCTGGCTTCGCCGAGGCCCGCGTAACCGTAGGGGCGGGGGCCGCCGGTGTAGAACCAGGCGGCGCCGACCGCGAGAGCACCGATGGCCACCAGCCACCACGTCGTGGTGGCAGCCAGCACCAGCCCGGCCAGGCAGGCGACGAGGAACGCGATGCCGGCGGCGGTCTTGACCTGCGCGGGTGCAGCCACCCCCGACCCGATGAGCCGCAGCGGGCCGACCCGGTTGGCGTCGGTGCCGCGAACGCCGTCGGAGTAGTCGTTCGCGTAGTTCACGCCCACTTGCAGGGCCAACGCCACGACGAGAGCGAGCAGCGCCTTCCACCACACGAACCCGTGCGCGTAGACCGCGAGACCGCTGCCCGCCAGTACCGGCGAGACGGCCGCCGGAAGGGTGCGCGGGCGGGCGCCTTCCAGCCAGTGCGTGGGAGTAGCCATCGTGGCCCAAGTCTGGCAGCGCGGGCGGGCCGGCACTGGACGGGCAGCGCACGGCCCGGTTGGGGGACAGGCCCGGTCGTAGGCTGGCGTGCGTGTCGCAAGCACCCGCGTCGTTGCGCCCCGTGACGGGCAGCGCCGCTGACGTCTTCACGTTGCTGCGCGATTGGCTGGACAGCGTCGACGCCCCGCCACTGCTCGTTCGCAGCTCCGGCTCGACGGGCGAACCCAAGGACGTGGCCCTGTCGGCCGACGCGGTGCGGTTCTCGGCCGCCGCCTCCCTGCAGCGGCTCGGTGGGCCGGGGCAGTGGGTGCTGGCGTTGCCGGTCACCTATGTGGCCGGGCTGCAGGTGCTGGCCCGGTCCTGGCTGGCCGGCACCGTCCCCGTCGTACTCGACGAGCACCGCGACCTTCCCGCGGCGGTGGCCGCCTTGACCGAACGGCGGCGCTACGTCGCCGCTGTGCCGACTCAGCTGCACAGGTGGCTGGCGTCGACCGCCGATGCTGCGGCGCTGCGGCAGCTGGACGCCGTACTGCTCGGTGGAGCCGCGGCGAGCGCGGAGCTGCTCGCTAACGCGGGCGACTCCGGTGTCCGGGTGATCACCAGCTACGGCATGACGGAGACGTGCGGCGGCTGCGTGTACGACGGCGTGCCGCTCGATGGGGTTCGAGTGGCCCTCGGTACAGGAGGGGACGTGCGGCTCACCGGGCCGATGCTGTTCGACGGGTACGACGGGCGACCTGACCGCACAGCGGAAGTCTTGCGGGACGGGTGGCTGCACACCACCGACGTCGGACGATTCAGCGCCGACGGCCGGCTCGAGGTGCTTGGGCGGGCCGACGACGTGGTGATGTCAGGTGGCGTCTCGGTGCCGCTGGCGGCGGTCGAGCAACGGGTTGCCGCGCTGCCGGGGGTCGACGCGGCGGCCGTGGTCGCCGTACCCGACGAGGAGTGGGGCGCACGGATCGTTGCGGTCATCGCCGGACGATCGGCGCCAACCCTGGAGGAGGTACGGGACTTCGTCAGCGCGGTCTACCCGCGCAGCTGGGCGCCGCGCCAGGTGGTCCGTCGAGGTGCGCTGCCACTGCTCGGCTCGGGCAAGGTCGACAAGCGGACGTTGGTTCGCGACCTGGTGGGTCGTAGCCGAACAAGCGGGACTCTGCGCCGGCCCAGCCAACGCGAGACCGCTGTCTTCTCGCTGCCGATGAATGTGCGGTTCCGGGGGGTGTCCCACCGCGAAGGCGTGCTGATGTACGGCGCGGCGGGCGTCGGCGAGTTCAGCCCGTTCTGGGACTACGGCGTCGAGGAGTCGGCCCCCTGGCTGGCGGCGGCGCTGGAGGCCGCTGACGACGGCTTCCCCGCGCCGCTGCGCGACTTCGTGCCCGTCAACTGCACGGTCCCCGCCGTTCCCCCCGACCAGGCCGCAGCGATCGTTACCGGCTCGCACGGCTGCCGGACCGCCAAGGTGAAGGTGGCCGAGCCGGGCCAGCGTCTCGACGACGACCTGGCCCGCGTCGCCGCCGTACGCCGGGTCCTCGGAGCCGACGGGCACGTACGGGTGGACGCCAACGGGGGCTGGACGGTCAGCCAGGCCGTCGAGGCCATCGCGAAGCTCGCTGAGTTCGACCTCGAGTACGTCGAGCAGCCGGTCGCAAGCGTCGAGGAGCTGGCACTGGTGCGCCGGCAGGTCGACGTACCTATCGCCGCCGATGAGTCGATCCGCCGGGCTGCCGACCCCTACCGGGTCAAGAACCTGGCGGCGGCCGACATCGTGGTGCTGAAGTTGCAGCCGCTGGGTGGGGTGTCGGCGTGCCTGCGGCTGGCGGAGGAGATCGCGCTGCCGGTGGTGGTGTCGTCGGCGTTGGAGTCTTCGGTCGGTATCGCGGCTGGCCTGGCGCTGGCGGCGGCGCTGCCGGAGCTGCCGTACGCGTGCGGGCTTGCCACCACCTCGATGCTGACCCGCGACCTGACCACCGACCCGCTGATGCCGGTCGACGGCCGGCTGGCGGTGCGTGCTGTGCAACCAGCGACCGAGCTTGTCGAGGCAGCGCAAGTCGGCGCCGCCACGGAGCAGCGCTGGCGGGACCGGCTGGAGCAGTGCCAACGAGTTCTGGACGCCCGGGTCTTGGACGCTCGGCGCCCATGAGCGGCTCCACCGACCTTGCTATCGCCGTGGTCGCGGCGCTGCGTCGCGGCGGGGTGACCGACGTGGTGCTGGCGCCCGGATCGCGCTCCGCCCCGCTGGCGCTGGCGCTGCACTCAGCCGATGCAGCGGGGGCGGTGCGGCTGCACGTTCGGATCGACGAGCGCACCGCCGGCTTCCTCGCGCTGGGGCTGGCCAAAGGCTCGCATCGCCCCGTCGCCGTGCTGACGACGTCGGGCTCGGCCGTGACCCATCTGCATCCGGCGGTGTTGGAGGCCGTGCACGTCGGTGAGCCGCTGATCGTGCTGTCGGCCGACCGCCCGGCCGCGCTGCGGGGCACCGGCGCCAACCAGACGACTGACCAGGTGGGCATCTTCGGGGCGCGGGTGCCGTGTGTTGATGTGGAGGCGTCCGACGTACAGGCCGCTGTCGCAGCGGTGGCGGCCGCCGTACGTCGACGCGGCCCGACGCAGCTCAACCTGCAGTTCACGGAGCCGCTGGTCGAGTCGCACAGGTTCACGGCGGATGGCACGCCGGCCGGCGGGCACATCGACGGGGAGCCTGCTGGCGACCAGCGTGAGTGTCTGGCGTCCGGGCCGCGGACCGTGCTGGTCGCCGGAGACGGAGCTGGCCCGCGCGCGCGGTTGCTGGCCGAACGCGGGAACTGGCCGCTGCTGGCGGAGCCGACCTCCGGCGCGCGGACCGGCAGTCATGCGGTGCGGACGTACCGGCTGCTGCTCGACAGCCCTCTGGGGAAGCACGTCGAGCGGGTGATCGTGACCGGGCATCCCACCCTGTCGCGACCTGTCACCCGGCTCATCTCGCGCGGCGACATCGAGGTGATCAGCGTCCGCGGTCCCGGCGGGATCTGCACCGATCCCGGACGGGTGGCCCGCCACGTCGAGCACCTGCCCACCGTGACGGCCGCTGACAGCGACGGCTGGTTCGAGGAGTGGCGAGCGGCTGACGACACGATGAGCAAGGCGGTGGACGACCTGGTCGCCGCCGACCCTGCGGGGCGGCCACTGCAGGTCGCAGCCGCTGTCGCTGCGGCTGTGCCAGGTGAGGGGCTGCTCGTGGTCGGGTCGTCGTCCCCGGTGCGCGACCTCGACGTGATGACCGCGCCGTATCCCGCAGGCCAGCGCCGGCTGATCATCGGCAACCGTGGCCTGTCGGGTATCGACGGCACCGTCTCAACGGCGATCGGCGCTGCGCTGGGCCGCCGGTCCTCCCGGTCACTGGCGTACGTCGGCGACCTCACGTTCCTGCACGACTGCAACGGGCTCGTCCTCGGCCCCGACGAGCCGCGGCCGGACCTGACCATCGTGGTCGCCAACGACGACGGCGGCGCCATCTTCGCCACCCTCGATCAGGGCGGACCGGAGTTTGCCCGATCCTTCGAGCGGGTCTTCGGCACCCCGCACGGCGTCTCGCTGCGGGCGCTGTGCGAGGCGACCGCCACGGCGTACGAGCGGGTGGATGACCCTGCCGAACTGGGCACCCTGCTCGCCGACGATGCCACCGGCATCCGGGTGCTCGAGGTGTCGATCAGCCGCGCCGACCGCCGTACCCTCGCCGACCGCCTCCACTCCCTCTAACGAGCGGCGAGGACCGCAAGAACGATCAAGACGCCGACTGGTCGGCGCAGCAGGATGAGTTCATGAGCACGGGGCACGACACGTTCACCACCTTCGTCGACACGCTGGCCACCCATCTGGATGACCACGAGGCGCGGGGCGCCGGCGATCCGATGGACTGGGTGTCATCGCCCGCCTGAGCGCCTGACCATCTGGGGGTTTGGCTACTCGGGCAGGTCCTCGCCGGCTGACAGGCGCCGGTAGCTCGAGCCGAATGGCTCGAGCATGTCGGTGAGCCGGGCGTCGATCATCGTCAGGCCGACGTCGCTGGCGAGCGTTTCGTGGATCGCCAGCGTCGTCGGCGCCGCGACCGCCCGAGTGAAGTCGATGGTCTCCGCCAGCTTCAACCAGGGACCGCTCACCGGAGCGCAGAGTACGTCGACCTGCTGGTCCGGCAGCGTGAAGGAGTCACCGGGGTGGTAGAGCGTCCCGTCGGCGCGCACGACGTACCCGGAGTTGAAGAACGCCGGAGCGTCTGGGTGAA
The DNA here is from genome assembly GCA_030447865.1 of Nocardioidaceae bacterium. Taxonomy (GTDB): domain Bacteria; phylum Actinomycetota; class Actinomycetes; order Propionibacteriales; family Nocardioidaceae; genus JAUJOE01. The sequence goes on along the minus strand of JAUJOD010000001.1, from coordinate 325,318 downwards.
TCGCCGCGTGCAGCTCGCCAACCACGGTGATCTGCATTCCGGCGGCCTCGAACGTCTCCCCGGGTGCTACGACGGTCACCCGCTCGCGCACGGCCGGGTCGTCGGTGCCGATCTGCTCAGCGACGGCCGCGATCGTGAAGATCGGCGCGTCAGTCGCCTGCAGGTGCTCGATGGCGTAGTGGTCAAAGTGTTCGTGCGTGATGAGGACGGCGGCCACGCCATCGACGGCTTCCGGCGCCGTGAAGCCGCCGGGGTCGATCGCCAGCGCGTCGTCGTCCATGGAGACCCGGACGCAAGCGTGCTCGAACTTGGTGACGCGCATGGCGCCACCTAACCACGGCTCCCGTGGTCTAACCAGATCGGCGAGGCGCCGTAGCCAACGCAGCTCGCCAGCACTGCGCCCGGTAGGGCAGCGAGACGCCGTCCCGGGCGGCGGTTTCGTCGTACAGGGCGCCGACCTCGGCGAGCAACCGCCGGCGCTCGCCATCATCGAGCGCCATGACGTACGAACGCGACGCGACGAGACCCAGTAGGCCGTCGCGGTCGATCTGCTGCGTCAACTCGAACTCGGCGTACTCCGGTGGTTGGAAGAGTCCCGATCGCTCGACGTTGGCGACCGACCCGGTGCCCCAGTCGCCTTTGAGCGCCGCTGGCTGCACCGCTCGCAGCAGCTCACCCAGCCGACGTACCCACTCGACGCTCTTGTCGCGGGTTGTCCAGGTGAGTGACAGCCGCCCCTCGTCGCGCAGCACTCGAGCGATTTCGGGCAGCGCCCTGTCTGGGTCGAACCAGTGGAACGCCGTCGCAACCGCCACCACGTCGAAGCTCGCCGGCCTTAGCGGCAGATCCTCCGCTGTGCACTGGACCGCTGCCGCCGCTGGTGTAGCGGCGACCAGCTCGTGCAGCATGGCGGCGCTCGGGTCGGCCGCGACGAGCCGGTGCCTAGCCGAGAGCGCGACGGCGGTCAGCGCACCGGCGCCAGCACCCAGGTCGAGCACGTCGCACGGTTGCGCGCCCACCATCCAGTCAACCGCCGCACGAGGGTACGTCGGTCGGTGGGCGGCGTATCGACCCGCTTCGCGGCCGAAACTGGCGGCGAGCTGTTGCCGCGTCGCCGGGTCCATCTCGCGGGCGGGTCAGGAGGTGAGGGAGTCGCGGATCGGTACGAACTTGGCGGCGGCCTCCGCCAGCTCGGCGCCGGGGTCGGAGTCGGCGACGATGCCGCAGCCGGCAAACAGCCGCACCCGCGAACCGTCGTACTCGGCGCAGCGCAAGGCGATGCCCCACTCGCCGTCACCTCGGGCGTCCATCCAGCCGACGGGAGCGGCGTAGCGGCCGCGGTCCAACTGCTCGATGTCGGCGATCAGCGCGTCGGCGGCCGCCGTTGGGGTGCCACCAACGGCCGCGCTCGGGTGCAACGCGGCCGCCAGCCCAAGCGACGTCGTCGCGTCGGCCAGCACCCCGGTGACGTCGGTCGCCAGGTGCATCACGTTCGGCAGGTGCAGCACGAACGGGCTCTCCGGCACGTTCATGCTGAAGCAGTACGGCGCTAGCGCGTCGGCCACCGACCGCACCGCCAGCTCATGCTCCTCGAGGTCCTTCGACGACCGCGCCAAAGTGGCGGCCAGGGCCAGGTCGGAGGCATCGTCGCCGGTACGCCGGATGGTGCCGGCCAGCACGCGGCTGGTGACGAGCCCGCGCTCGCGGCGTACGAGCATCTCCGGAGTTGCCCCGAACAACCCGTCGACGTGGAAGCTCCAGCAGGAGGGGTAGCGCTCGGCGAGCTTCGCCAGCGGTGCGCGGACATCCAGCGGCGCGTCGAGATCGATGACAAGGTCACGGGCGAGCACGACCTTCTCGAGCGCTCCGGTCCGGATCCGCTCGACGGCCTCCGCGACCACCGTCTCCCAGCCAGCGCCGCTCATGGCGCCGTCGCTGAACACCGCCCCCTGCGCCTCCGCTGGGGGCTCGGTCGGGTGAAGTGACGGAGCGGAGAGGAGTGCGCCGCGCGAGATCGTGGTCACCCACGTGACGTTGCCGCGGCGTCCCACGACGATCTCGGGCACCACCAGCGCCGAGCGGCCGGGCCAGTCGGCGTACGCGAACGACCCGAAGGCGATCAGCCCGCTGCCCGGCACATCGGCTTCGTCGCGTACGACGCAACGGCCGGCGACGTCGAGCCACCACTGCTCGGCGGACACGAACCTGTCGGCTCCGGAGGGGTCGAACCTGGCGGTCTCCCCCCAGGCGACCAGGCCGTCGCCGCGGTGCAGCCACGCCAGCGGAGCTTGCGGCGGTAACAGGGACACCAGCGAGCCCGGGTCGTCCACTCTGACGCTTCTGGCCACCAGCGTCGCCTCTTCGCGTGGCCGCGCGGCCGGTGTCGTCACAGCCCAAAGCCTAGGACGTGACCTCGGTGAGACGTGCCGTGGTCGACCGCGTGCGAGGCTGGGGGTGTGAGCCGGGCAAGTTTGGACAAGCAGCCGCACGAGGTGGCGGCCATGTTCGACGAGGTCTCGGAACGCTATGACGTGACCAACGACGTCTTGTCGCTTGGGCAGGATCGTCGCTGGCGTCGGGCCGTCGTCGCAGCGGTTGATGCGCATGCTGGCCAACTCCTGCTCGATCTGGCGGCCGGAACTGGCACGAGTAGCGTTCCGTTCGTTGTGGCCGGTGCCACCGCGGTGCCGTGCGACTTCTCGATCGGCATGCTTTCGGTGGGCAAGCGGGCTCGGCCGCGGCTTCCGTTCGTCGGTGGCGATGCGCTGCTGCTGCCGTTCGGGAGCGAGACCTTCGACGCCGTGACGATCTCGTTCGGTCTGCGCAACGTGGCCGACACCTCAGCGGCGTTGACGGAGATGCTTCGCGTCACCAAGCCGGGCGGGCGGTTGGTGGTCTGCGAGTTCAGCTCACCGACGTACCCGCCGTTTCGCAAGGTGTACGCCGAGTACCTGATGAAGGCGTTGCCGGCCGTCGCCAGGCGCGTTTCGTCTAGCCCCGAGTCCTACGTCTACCTCGCCGAGTCGATCCAGGCCTGGCCGGACCAGCATCAGCTTGCTTCGATCATCACAGCGGCCGGGTGGCGGTCTGTCGAGTTCCGGAACCTCACCGGTGGCGTCGTCGCCCTCCACCGCGCCACCCGCTAACGCCCTCGGTTGTCGACTGCCCCGGCGGTCGAGCTTGTGGAGACGACCGTCCTCCGGCGTGGTTGTATCCGGTCGGTGCTGGTGTGGCTCTCGGGCCTTCGCTGCGCTCTTTGACGGCCCGTCGAGTCCCCACCAGCCCCTCCCTTCGAACCTTCACACCAGGGGTCGATCTGATCGTTCCCTGGCAAGGGGGTTTGTGGAGTATCCCCGGCGCCTGGTGCCGGACACACTCCACAAAAGGTCGAGCCGCGAGCGCGCAGCAACCCATCGCAGCCATAGGCGACACTTGAGCCAGCGGCACTGGACCAGGCGCCGACGAAGTAGACGGGACAGGATTGAACATGGCCATTTCAGCATCGCTGCTCGAGCTGGCGAGTGGGCGAGACCTCGGTGTGCTCGCAACGATCAAGCGCGATGGCCGCCCGCAGCTGTCCAACGTCAACTACACGCTGGACATCGAGCGCCGCGCAGCACGCATGTCAGTCACCGACGACCGGGCGAAGGTGCGCAATCTGCGCCGCGACCCGCGTGCTTCGCTGATGGTCTCCAGCCGGGATGGCTGGTCGTACGCCGTACTCGAAGGCACCGTCGAACTGTCGGCGGTGGCGAGCGCGCCGGCCGACGATGCCGTCGAGGAGCTGGTCGCGCTCTACCGCGAGATTCGCGGCGAGGACCACCCGGACTGGGACGAGTACCGGAAGGCGATGGTCAACGACCGGCGGCTGGTGGCGACGCTCCGCGTCGAGCACACCTACGGCATCGCAGCACGCTGAGCGTTGCAGGACGCGGTGGTTGGGCAGTTCCAGCACGTCGTAGACTGTCCGGGAAGGCTGCTCGTGAATTCTTTCACTTTCACCGCCCGACCGCCTGACTGCGAGGACTCTCGACATGACGCAGACGTCGTCCGCCGATCGGCAGGCTGATGTCATCGTCGTCGGCGCCGGCCCGGGTGGTTCCACTGCGGCGGCTTACCTCGCCCAGGCCGGGCTCGACGTGCTGCTGTTGGAGAAGACCGCCTTCCCGCGCGAGAAGGTATGCGGTGACGGGCTCACCCCACGCGCCGTACGGTCGCTCATCCAGCTCGGCATCGACCTCGACGAGCCAGAGTGGGTAAAGAACCAGGGGCTGCGGATCGTCGGGGGTGGGCACCGGCTGCAGCTGCGGTGGCCCGAACTCGCGGACTACCCCGACTACGGGCTCGTGCGCACTCGGCTGGACTTCGACGACATCCTGTCCCGCCATGCGCAGAAGGCCGGAGCCCGGTTGCACGAGCGTACGGCGGTCACCGGGCCAGTGCTCGACGAGGCCACCGGCTCGATCGTCGGTGTGACCGCTAAGCCCGTCGATGCTGATTCTCCGAACGGGGCAGGCCGCAAGGTCGGCGACGAGGTCACCTACCGAGCCCCGATCGTGGTCGCCGCCGATGGCAACTCGACAAGGCTCAGCCTGTCGATGGGCTTGCGCAAGCGCGACGACCGACCGATGGGCGTCGCGGTCCGTACCTACTACACGAGCCCACGGCACGACGACGACTGGCTGGAGTCGTGGCTGGAGCTGTGGGACGGCGAACCCAACCACAGCAACCTGCTGCCCGGCTACGGCTGGATCTTCGGCGTCGGCGACGGCACCGCCAACGTCGGCCTCGGCATCCTCAACACCTCGGCGGCGTTCCAGCACGTCGACTACAAGGACCTGCTGCGTACCTGGCTCGACCACACCCCGGAGGAGTGGGGGTTCCGCGAGCCAAACCGCACCGCACCGATCCGGGGCGCGGCACTCCCCATGGGCTTCAACCGCAAACCGCACTACGCGAACGGCATGCTGCTCGTCGGCGACGCCGGCGGCATGGTCAACCCGTTCAACGGCGAGGGAATCGCCTACGCCATGGAGTCCGGCGAGATGGCGGCCGACGTGATCTCCCAGGCGCTCAGTCGTACGACGGCCGCCGCCCGCGAGCGGACCCTGCAGGGATACGTCACCGCCCTGGAGTCCCGGTACGGCGGCTACTACACGCTCGGGCGCGTCTTCGTGAAGATCATCGGCAACCCCGACGTCATGCGACTCGCCACCCGCTACGGGCTGCCGCGGCCGACGCTGATGCGCTTCACGCTGAAGCTGCTCGCCAATCTGACCGACCCTCGCGACGGTGACGCGATGGACCGCATCATCAACGGCCTGTCCAAGGTCACCCCAACGGCGTGATGGAGGGCGGCTCTAAGATGGCACGACGTGTTTCCGGCACCGGCTCCATCCGCAACGAGAGGGGCATGACGGCGTGAATCCCTACCTACCGATCATCGGTCTCGGTGTCCTGGCCGCCGGTTTCGCGATCTTCTCCGTCGCCGCCAGCTCCATGTTGGGACCCAAGCGCTACAACCGCGCCAAGCTCGACTCCTACGAGTGCGGCATTCAGCCGACGCCCCAGCCGATCGGCGGCGGGAAGTTTCCGGTCAAGTACTACATCACCGCCATGCTGTTCATCATCTTCGACATCGAGATCATCTTCTTGTTCCCGTGGGCTGTGTACTTCGACAGCATGAAGCTTTTCGGGCTCGTCGAGATGGTCCTGTTCATCGCCACGATTTTCGTCGCCTACGCCTACGTGTGGCGGCGCGGCGGTCTCGAGTGGGACTAGCGACGGGGAGAGGTGAGAACCCATGGGTCTTGAGGACAAGCTGCCGTCGGGAGTGCTGCTGACGACGGTCGAGGACCTCGCCGGCTACTTCCGCAAGGCGTCGCTGTGGCCGGCCACCTTCGGGTTGGCGTGCTGCGCGATCGAGATGATGACGTCGGGCGGGCCCCGCTACGACCTGGCCCGCTTCGGCATGGAGGTGTTTCGCGCCTCGCCCCGCCAGGCCGACCTGATGATCGTGGCCGGCCGGGTGAGCCAGAAGATGGCTCCGGTGCTCCGCCAGATCTATGACCAGATGGCCAACCCGAAGTACGTGCTTGCCATGGGGGTGTGCGCAAGCAGTGGAGGCATGTTCAACAACTACGCGATCGTGCAGGGCGTCGACCATGTGGTACCGGTTGACATGTACCTCCCGGGCTGCCCGCCTCGCCCTGAGATGCTCATCGACTCGATCCTGAAGCTGCACGACAACATCCAGCACTCCAAGCTCGGCGCTCACCGCCAGGTCGAGATCGAGGAGCGCGAGCAGGCTGCGCTGGTAGCGACCCCGACCACCGAGATGAGGGGGTTGCTGCGGTGAGCGACAGCAGCTCCGAGAACAGGCCTGCCGAGCCGCCGCCGGCCGGCCAGCCCAGCGGCGTACCCGAAGAACCCGTCGGCGAGCGGTCGATGCGCGACAAGCCAGCTGCGGAGCGCTCCATCCAGGACAAGTCGCTCAACGACAAGTCGGTGATCCTCAGCGACGACCCAGGACCGCTGCCGCCGCGTCAGGACCTCGATGTCGTTGACGTGCGGCACGGCATGTTCGGTGCGGAAGGCACCGGCGACACCTCCGGCTTCGACGGGCTGGTCCGTCAGGTCGCCATCCCCGGTGCCACGGAGCGGCCGTACGGCGGGTGGTTTGACGCCGCGGCTGACCGCCTCGAGGCAGTGCTGAAGTCGAGCGGCCTTCCCGATGCGCTCGACAAGGTCGTCGTCCACCGTGGCGAGATCACCTTCCACGTCAAGCGGGAGCGGCTCGTCGAGGTGGTGCAGCAGCTCCGTGACGACCCCCAGCTGCGGTTCGAGTTCTGCTCCGGGGTCAGTGGCGTGCACTTCCCCAACGAGCTAGGCGCTGAGCTGCACGCGGTCTACCACCTGCTCTCGATGACTCACAACCGTCGGATCCGGGTCGAGGTCACCTGTCCAGAGGCCGACCCGCACATCCCGTCGGTGGTGTCGGTGTACCCGACCAACGACTGGCACGAGCGCGAGACGTTCGACTTCTTCGGCATCGTGTTCGACGGTCACCCCGCGCTCACCCGCATCGAGATGCCCGACGACTGGCCCGGACATCCCCAGCGCAAGGACTACCCCCTCGGTGGCGTCCCGGTGGAGTACAAGGGCGCGATGATCCCGCCACCCGACCAGCGGAGGTCCTACAGCTGATGACCGACACGACACACACCGACCCGTACGCCAGTGCGCAGGACACCACCGGCGGCAAGGTGTTCACCGTCACCGGGCACGACTGGGACTCCGTCGTTGCCGGCATCGACGGCGACGCCGAGGAGCGGGTCGTCGTCAACATGGGTCCGCAGCACCCGTCGACGCACGGTGTGCTTCGGCTGATCCTGGAGCTTGACGGCGAGACCGTGACGGAGTGCCGCTGTGGCATCGGCTACCTGCACACCGGCATCGAGAAGACCATGGAGTACCGCAACTGGACCCAAGGGGTCACGTTGTGCACCCGCATGGACTACCTGTCGAACTTCCACTACGAGGCGGCGTACTGCCTCGCCATCGAGCGGCTGCTCGGCATCGAGAACGACGTCCCCGACAAGGCAACCGTGATGCGGGTCTTGTTGATGGAGATCAACCGCATCTCCTCACACCTCGTGGCGATCGCCACCGGTGGCATGGAGATCGGCGCGCTCACGGTGATGACTATCGGGTTCCGTGAGCGTGAGCTGTGCCTTGACCTGTTCGAGCTGATCACCGGACTGCGGATGAACAACTCCTTCATCCGGCCCGGTGGGGTTTCCCAGGACCTGCCGCCGGAGTCGCTCGACAAGGTCGCCGAGTTTGTGGCGGTAATGAAGAAGCGGCTGCCCGAGTATGCCGCCCTGTGCAACGAGAACGCGATCTTCAAGGCCCGGCTTGTCGACGTCGGTTACCTCGACCTCGCCGGGTGCCTTGCGCTCGGCATCTCCGGGCCGGTGCTCCGCTCCACCGGTTACGACTGGGACCTGCGCAAGCGCCAGCCCTACTGCGGCTACGAGACCTACGACTTCGACGTACCCACCCGCGACACCGCCGACGCCTACGGCCGGTTCCGCATCCGCCTCGACGAGATGTATGAGTCGCTGCGCATCATCGAGCAGTGCGCCGAGCGCCTGCGTGGCATGGCGGGGCAGCCGGTGATGGTCGGCGACCGGAAGATCGGGTGGCCGGCCCAGCTCGCCATCGGCTCCGACGGGATGGGAAACTCCCTCGACCACATCCGCCACATCATGGGCGAGTCGATGGAGGCGCTGATCCACCACTTCAAGCTCGTCACCGAAGGCTTCCGCGTGCCCACCGGCCAGGCGTACGTCGCGGTGGAGTCACCGCGCGGAGAGCTCGGCTGCCATCTGGTCTCCGACGGAGGCACCCGGCCCTACCGAGCGCACTTCCGTGACCCGTCCTTCACCAACCTCCAAGCCGCCCCCGCGATGACTGAAGGGGGCCAGATCGCCGACGTGGTCGTCGCTGTTGCGAGCCTTGACCCCGTGATGGGCGGCGTCGACCGCTGATGAGCGCCCAGATCACCGAGGGCACGCTGGCAGAGATGCGCGAGCTGATCGCCCGCTACCCCGAACCACAATCGGCGCTGCTGCCGATGCTGCACCTGCTGCAAAGCGTCGAGGGCTACGTCACGGCGGAGGGCATCGAGACCTGCGCCGCCGTACTCGGACTCACCGCGGCTGAGGTCTCAGCCGTGGCGACCTTCTACACGATGTACAAGCGACGCCCGGTGGGCACGTACTACGTGGGCGTCTGCACGAACACGTTGTGCGCGGTGATGGGCGGCGACGTCATCTTCGACCGGCTCAAGGACCACCTCGGGGTTGGAAACGACGAGACGACCGACGACGGCGTCATCACCCTTGAGCACGTCGAGTGCAACGCCGCCTGCGACTACGCCCCTGTCGTCATGGTCAACTGGGAGTTCTTCGACAACCAAACGCCTGAGTCCGCCGTGCAGCTGGTCGACGACCTACGAGCCGGCCAGACCGTGCAGGCTACCCGCGGTGCGCGAGTCTGCACCTGGCGCGAGGCCGAGCGAGTGCTCGCCGGATTCCCCGACGACCGCGCCGATGAGGGGCCGGCCGCCGGACCGGCAACCCTGGCGGGACTGAAGCTGGCCCGGGAGCGTGGCTGGAAAGCGCCCGCACCAGATGCTGGGCGCGCGACAGGAGACGGTGGCGCCGCCACTAAGGTGGGTGCCGCCGAGCAGGCCGACACCACCCGAGCCGAGTCGGAGTCAAAGCTGGACGAGTCACCCGCCGACGTCGTCGGGGGCAAGACCGACGAGCCCATCGATGTCGACAAGCACAGCGGGGAGGGCAGCTCATGACCGACACCTTGACCCCGGTGCTGAGCGACGACTGGGACACCGACCGGGCCTGGACGCTGCGCGCATACGAGCGCGCTGGTGGCTACCAGGCGCTCAAGAAGGCGCTGACAGCCCAACCCGACGAGCTCATCGAGCTGGTCAAGGACTCCGGCCTGCGCGGTCGCGGGGGAGCCGGCTTCCCCACCGGCATGAAATGGGGCTTCATCCCTCAAGGCGACGACAAGCCGCACTACCTGGTCGTCAACGCCGACGAGTCCGAGCCGGGCACCTGCAAGGACATCCCGCTGATGCTGGCGACCCCGCACACGCTGGTCGAGGGCGTCATCATCTCGTCGTACGCGATCCGGGCGACGCACGCGTTCATCTACGTGCGCGGTGAGGTGCTGCACGTCATCCGTCGGCTGCAGCGCGCCGTGCAAGAGGCCTACCACGCCGGCCACCTCGGCACGAACATCCACGACTCCGGCTACGACCTCGAGCTTGTCGTGCACGCTGGCGCGGGGGCGTACATCTGCGGCGAGGAGACCGCGATGCTCGACTCGCTCGAAGGCCGCCGGGGGCAGCCGCGGCTACGCCCGCCGTTCCCAGCGGTGGCCGGCCTGTACGCGTGCCCGACCGTCATCAACAACGTCGAGTCGATCGCGTCGGTGCCCTGCATCGTCGCGAATGGCGCCGAGTGGTTCGCCAGCATGGGCACCGAGAAGAGCAAGGGGATGACGCTGTACTCGCTCTCTGGCCACGTGAACGGACCCGGCCAGTATGAGGCGCCACTCGGCATCACGCTGCGGGAGCTGCTCGAGCTGTCCGGCGGCGTCCGCGACGGCCATGAGCTGAAGTTTTGGACCCCGGGTGGCTCCTCCACCCCGATTCTCACCGCCGAGCACCTCGATGTACCGCTGGACTACGAGGCAGTCGGGGAGGCGGGGTCGATGCTCGGCACCAAAGCCTTGCAGATCTTCGACGACACGACCTGCGTGGTTCGGGCAGTGCTGCGCTGGACCGAGTTCTACAAGCACGAGTCGTGCGGCAAGTGCACGCCGTGCCGGGAGGGCACCTGGTGGCTGGTGCAGACACTGGCGCGCCTCGAGCGTGGCGACGGTACCGAAGCCGACCTCGACCAGCTCGTCGACCTGTGCGACAACATCCTCGGTAGGTCGTTCTGCGCGCTGGGCGACGGCGCCACCTCGCCGATCACCTCATCGATTCAGTACTTCCGCGACGAGTACCTCGCCCACCTGACTCATGGTGGGTGTCCCTTCGACGCCGAGGCGGCCACCTTGTTCGCTGCCGAGCGAGTCCCCGCATGACGGCGGACGTCGCGACGAACCAGATCGTCAAGACGGTGACCTTGACCATCGACGACGTCGAGGTGACGGTCCCTGAGGGCACGTTGGTGATCCGCGCGGCAGAGCAGATCGGCATCCAGATCCCCCGGTTCTGTGACCACCCGCTGCTCGAGCCGGTCGGTGCCTGCCGGCAGTGCCTGGTGGAGATCCCCGACGCGGGCAACGGGCGTCCGCAACCGAAGCCGCAGGCCTCGTGCACGCTCACGGTGGCCCAGGGCATGGTGGTGCGCACTCAGCACAGCTCGCCGGTGGCCGACAAGGCGCAGCAGGGAAACATCGAGTTCCTGCTGATCAACCATCCGCTCGACTGCCCGGTGTGCGACAAGGGAGGTGAGTGCCCGCTCCAGAACCAGGCGCTCACCAACGGGCGAGGCGAGAGCCGGTTCGTCGAGACGAAGCGAACGTTCGTCAAGCCGATTGCCATCTCCGCGGAGGTGCTGCTCGACCGCGAGCGCTGCGTGCTGTGCGCGCGGTGCACCCGCTTCAGCGAGCAGATCGCCGGTGACCCGTTCATCGAGATGCTGGAGCGCGGACCGATGCAGCAGGTCGGCATCTACGAGAAGGAGCCGTTCGAGTCCTACTTCTCCGGCAACACCATCCAGATCTGCCCAGTCGGGGCGCTGACCTCCGCCGCCTACCGGTTCCGGGCCCGGCCCTTCGACCTGGTGTCGACGCCGTCGGTGTGTGAGCACTGCGCCTCTGGGTGTGCGCTGCGCATCGACCATCGGCGTGGCAAGGTCACCCGCCGGCTCGCTGGTAATGACCCGCATGTCAACGAGGAGTGGAACTGCGACAAGGGCAGGTTCGCGTTCATGTCAGCGCGGCTGGACGACCGGCTCACCCGCCCGATGGTCCGTGACGACGACACCGGCGACATGCGCCCCGCCTCCTGGCCGGAGGCGTTCGCGGTCGCCGCTCGGGGGCTCGCGGCTGCGCAAGGGTCGGTTGGCGTGCTGGCAGGCGGCCGGCTGACCAACGAGGACGCGTACGCGTACGGGAAGTTCGCCCGCGCCGTTCTCGGCACCAACAACGTCGACTTCCGGGCCCGCCCACTCTCGAGCGAGGAGGCCGACTTCCTCGCCGCCTTCGTCGCGGCGCGCCCGGCGGCGTCGTACGACGAGCTGGAGCACGCAAGCGCCGTACTGCTCGTCGGTTTCGAGCCGGAGGAGGAGTCGCCGATCCTGTTCCTGCGGCTGCGCAAGGGCGCGCGGACCTCCGGCACTCGCGTCTACTCGATCGCGTCCCACACCTCCCGCGGACTGCACAAGGTGGGCGGCACGCTGCTGCGCGCCACGCCGGGAGCCGAGGCGAGCGTTGTCGCGTCGGTGCAGCACTCCGGCGAGGTAGCCCTCGACGCAGGCGGCATCATCCTCGTCGGGGAGCGGATGGCTACCTCTCCGGGAACGCTGAGCGCCGTCGCGGCGCTGGCCGCGTCCACCGGCGCCAAGCTGGCGTGGGTGCCCCGCCGGGCCGGGGAGCGGGGGTCGCTCGAGACCGGGCTGCTGCCCAACCTGCTGCCCGGTGGTCGGCCGCTCTCCGACGCCGGCGCCCGGGTCGACGTGGCAACGGCATGGGGGCTCGACAGGCTGCCATCGGCACCGGGCCGCGACACCAACCAGATGCTGACGGGCGCCGCCGCAGGTGAGCTGCGCGCGCTGGTGGTGGGCGGGGTCGAAGTGGACGACCTGGCCGACCCCGCGCTCGCCCTGCAGGCGCTGGACAGGGTCGACTTCCTGGTCAGCCTCGAGGTTCGTACCTCAGCCGTAACCGAGCGGGCCGACGTCATCTTGCCGGTGGCGACGACTGAGGAGAAGGCGGGAGCCTTCGTCAACTGGGAAGGCCGGTTACGCCCGTTCCCGGCGGTGATCAACTCCTCAGCCCTCACCGACGTCCGCGTGCTGGCCGGGATCGCCGAGGAGCTCGACTCCCCGCTCGGCTTCCGAACGAGCGAGCAGGCCCGGGCGGAGATGATCGAGCTCGGGCCCTGGGACGGTGACCGCCCGCAGTTCCAACCCCGGGAGCCCGGCGCGGGCCGCACACCAGCCGACGGCTCGGCGGTGCTGTCCACCTGGCGGTTGCTGATCGATGACAGCAGAGCTGTCGACAACGAGCCGCACCTGCAAGCGACCGCTCGCAACCCGGCCGCGGTCATCTCACCGGCGACGAGGAACCGGCTCGGGCTGACTTCGGGTAGCCGGGTGGTGCTCCGGACCGACGCAGCAACTGTCTCGCTGCCCTGGATGGTCGGCGACATCGCCGACGACGTGGTCTGGGCGCCGACGAACTCCGGCGGCGCCAACCTGCACCGCGACCTGCGGGCGGGGGCGGGGTCGGTCGTCCGCGTCGAGGGAGGTAGCACCTGATGCCCACGCTGCCGGTTGCGAGCGACCACCAGCTGAACGCCTTCGGTCACGACCCGTGGTGGGTCATCCTGATCAAGGTCGTGCTGGCGTTCACCATCTTGTTGGTGTTCACCTTGTTCAACATCTGGCTCGAGCGCCGGCTCGTCGCCCGCATGCAGAACCGGCTGGGACCCAACGTGCATGGACCGTTCGGGCTGCTGCAGAGCCTCGCCGACGGCGTGAAGCTGATGCTCAAGGAAGACATCGTCCCCCGGGCGGCCGACAAGGTCATCTACATCGCCGCGCCGCTGCTCGCGGCGATCCCCGCCTTCATGGCTGTCGCAGTCATCCCGTTCGGTCCGGTTGTCGACGTCCCGTTCAGCGACGTGACCACGCCGCTACAGCTCACCGACCTGCCGGTGGGTGTGCTCTACATCCTCGCCATCGCCTCGATCGGCGTCTACGGCATCGTGCTCGCCGGCTGGTCGTCCGGATCGACGTACTCGCTGCTCGGTGCGCTGCGGTCGTCGGCTCAGGTGATCTCCTACGAGGTGGCGATGGGCCTGTCGCTGGTCGCGGTGTTCCTGTACGCCGGCTCGATGTCGACGTCGGGGATCGTGGCGGCCCAAAGCGACTGGTGGTTCGGCGTCATCTTGTTCCCGTCGTTCGTGATCTACACGATCTCGATGGTGGGCGAGACCAACCGGGCGCCGTTCGACCTTGCCGAGGCGGAGGGCGAGCTGGTCGGCGGTTTCCACACGGAGTACTCCTCGATCAAGTTCGCGTTCTTCTTCCTTGCCGAGTACATCAACATGGTGACGGTGTCGATGCTGGCAACCACGATGTTCCTGGGCGGCTGGCGTGCGCCCTGGCCGCTGTCGCTGTGGGACGGCGCCAACTCCGGTTACTGGCCGGTGCTGTGGTTCCTGGGCAAGGTGATGTTCTTCGTGTTCATCTTCGTGTGGCTGCGTGGCACGCTGCCGCGGTTGCGCTACGACCAGTTCATGCAGTTCGGCTGGAAGTGGCTGATTCCCGGGGCGCTCATCTGGACAATCCTGGTGGCAACCGTCCGTGCCGTCACGCTCGAGGGGCCAATCGACCAGCGCTATCTCCTCGGCGCAGCCGCGGCAGCCGTGCTCGTGGTCGTCCTGCTCAGCTTCGTCGGCGACGACGACTCCGACGACACCGCGGAGAAGGCGGAGAAGCGGGCGGCGCGGACGGGGTCCGACGACGACGCGTTCGCCGGCGGCTATCCGGTGCCGCCGGTGCGGGAACAGGAGAGCATCCGTGGCTAGCGTCAAGGAGCAGTTCTGGGATCCGATCGCCGGCTTTGGCGTCACGTTTCGCACCATGTTCAAGCGGGTCGTCACCGAGGAGTACCCGTTCGAGAAGCGGCCGACTGCCCCTCGCTTCCATGGCCGCCACCAGCTCAACCGGTGGCCCGACGGCCTGGAGAAGTGTGTGGGCTGCGAGCTGTGCGCGTGGGCGTGCCCCGCTGACGCCATCTACGTCGAGGGCGGCGACAACACCGCCGACGAGCGGTTCTCGCCCGGGGAGCGCTACGGCCGGGTCTACCAGATCAACTACCTGCGCTGCATCCTTTGCGGGCTGTGCATCGAGGCCTGCCCGACCCGCGCGCTCACGATGACCAACGAGTACGAGCTTGCCGACTCCTCGCGCGCCGACCTCATCTATGAGAAGCATGACCTGCTGGCGCCGCTGCTGCCGGGTATGGAGGAGCCACCGCACGACATGCGGCTCGGTGCCGAGGCGGACTACTACCGCGGTGCGCAGACGACGACGGTCGACGCCGGCGACGGGCAGGTGCCGCGGTGATCGCGTTCTGGATCCTCGCACCGCTGATGGTGGTGTGCGCGCTCGGCATGGTGGTGTCGCGCAAGGCTGTCCACTCCGCGCTGATGCTGGCCGTCGTCATGGTGTCGCTGGCCATTCTGTACGCCGCGCAGGACGCGCCGTTCCTGTTCGCAGTGCAGATCATCGTCTACACCGGTGCCGTGCTGATGCTGTTCCTCTTCGTACTGATGCTCGTCGGCGTCGACGCCTCGGACTCGTTGGTCGAGACGCTGCGCGGCCAACGGTTACTCGCGATCGCCGTGGGGCTGCTGTTCGCGATCGTCCTCGTCGCCGGACTCGCCCAAGTCACCGTCGGCGCGGTCGTCGGGCTCGACGAGGCCAACATCGACGGGAACGTGCCGGGAGTTGCTCGACTGCTGTTCAGCAACTACGTCTTCGCGTTCGAGGTGACGAGCGCGCTGCTCATCACCGCCGCTGTCGGCGCCATGGTTCTCGCCCACCGCGAACGGCTGTCGGCGAAGCCGACCCAGCGTGACATGGCCCTGCAGCGGATGCGGGACTACGCCGACCGCGGCGTCCACCCAGGTCCGCTACCGGGGCCGGGCACGTTCGCCCGCCACAACTCGGTCGACACTCCGGCGCTGTTGCCTGACGGCACCCCGTCGGAGCTTTCGATCTCCCGGGTCATGCGCGCTCGGGGCACCGTGCGCGACGTCGAAGCCGACCGAGCGGCGATCGCTCGAGTCGACGACGAGACGAACGTGCTTCGTGGCGGTGGTGACCGGTGAGCCCCACGCCTTTCCTCGTGCTCTCGGCGTTGCTGTTCTCCATCGGCACGCTGGGCGTGCTAGTCCGCCGGAACGCGATAGTGGTGTTCATGTGCGTTGAGCTCATGCTCAACGCCAGCAACCTCGCGTTCGTCACCTTCGCCCGCCAGCACGGGAACCTCGACGGACAGATCGCCGCCTTCTTCGTGATGGTGGTGGCTGCCGCTGAGGTGGTTGTCGGTCTTGCGATCATCATGACCATCTTCCGCACCCGTCGCTCGGCGTCAGTCGACGACGCCAGCCTGCTCAAGTACTGAGGTCTGCGCCCTGATGGATTCCATCTCGAGCTTGCTGGCCTTGATCATCGCGATCCCGGCCGCCAGCGCCGCTGTGCTGCTGGTGGGCGGCCGCTGGACCGACCGATGGGGTCACGTCCTCGGCACCCTCGCCCCGATCGCATCGTTCGTCATTGCCGTGCTCGCGTTCCTTGACCTGCAGGCCGGCGGCGGCGAGCCGCTGCAGCAGCACCTGTTCACCTGGATCGACGTCAACTCCTTCCAGGTCGACTTCGACCTGCTGTTCGATCAACTGTCGGCCCTGTTCGTGCTGCTGATCACCGGCGTCGGCAGCCTCATCCACGTCTACTCGATCGGCTACATGGCCGCCGACCCGCGCCGTCGCCGCTTCTTCGGCTACCTGAACCTGTTCGTCGCCGCCATGTTGACCCTGGTGCTGGCCGACGACTACCTGGCGGTGTTCTTGGGCTGGGAGGGAGTCGGCCTCGCGTCGTACCTGCTCATCGGTTTTTGGCAGTACAAGGACTCCGCCGCCGTCGCCGCCAAGAAGGCGTTCGTTGTCAACCGGGTCGGCGACGTCGGCATGGCGCTGGCCATCATGTTGATGTTCGCCTCCTTCGGCAGCACCTCCTTCGCCGGTGTCGCCGAGGGCATGGAGAGCGCCTCGGCGGCGCTGGCCACCGCGCTCGGGCTCTTGCTGCTCCTCGGAGCCGCCGGCAAGTCAGCCCAGGTGCCGTTGCAGAGCTGGCTGCTCGACGCGATGGAGGGCCCCACCCCGGTCTCCGCGCTGATCCATGCGGCGACGATGGTGACCGCTGGCGTCTACCTGGTCACCCGGTCGCACTTCGTGTACGCCGAGACCGAAGTCGCGCAGACCGCGGTCGTGATCGTCGGCCTTGTCACGCTGCTGTGGGGCGCGGTGATCGGGTGCGCCAAGGACGACATCAAGAAGGCGTTGGCCGGCTCCACGATGAGCCAGATCGGCTACATGATGCTGGCCGCGGGCATCGGGCCGGCCGGTTACGCGTTCGCGATCTTCCACCTGCTCACCCACGGCTTCTTCAAGGCCAACCTGTTCCTCGGTGCCGGCTCGGTGATGCACGCGATGAACGACGACGTCAACATGCGCAGGTACGGCGCGTTGCGCGCGGCCCTGCCGATCACCTTCATCACCTTCGCCTGCGGCTACCTCGCGATCATCGGCTTCCCCGGCCTGGCCGGCTTCTGGTCCAAGGACCGCATCATCGAGGCCGCCTTCAACGAGAACGTGTACATCGGGGTCGGTGCGCTCATCGGTGCGGGGATCACCGCCTTCTACATGACCCGGCTGATGATCATGACGTTCCTCAGCGAGAAGCGCTGGC
Organism: Nocardioidaceae bacterium; assembly: GCA_030447865.1. GTDB lineage: Bacteria > Actinomycetota > Actinomycetes > Propionibacteriales > Nocardioidaceae > JAUJOE01. The sequence goes on along the minus strand of JAUJOD010000001.1, from coordinate 308,012 downwards.
AACGCGACGTACACCCGCACGAGTCGCCACTGGTGATGACGGCGCCGCTCGTCGTGCTGGCCGCGGGCTCGGTCGTGGGCGGCGCGCTGCTCCTCAACAACTGGATCGTTGAGTGGCTCGAGCCAGTCGTCGGCGTCGAAGAGCACCACGAGGCCCTCTTGTCTCCGTTGCTGATCACGCTGCTGGTGCTCGCCATGGTGGCCGCGGGCATCGTCGTGGCTTTCCTGATCTACCGCCGCGACAAGATCTCGCCGGAGGCGCCGACCCGGGTGTCCCTGCTGACCCGGGCAGCCCGCGCTGACCTGTACGGCGACGCGGTGAACGAAGCAGCCTTCATGCGGCCCGGCCAGCAGCTCACCCGCTCGCTCGTCCAGGTCGACAACCGCGGCGTCGACGGAGCAGTGAACGGCCTGGCCGCGCTGGTGGGAGGTACGTCCGGTCGCGTCAGGCGCTGGCAGACCGGCTTCGTCCGCACCTACGCGCTGTCGATGCTGGCCGGCTCCGCCTTGCTGGTCCTCGGCCTGCTGGCGGTGAGGCTCGCATGAGCGGGAGCGGGACCTTCATCCCCTGGTTGACGATCCTGGTGGCGCTGCCGCTGCTGGGCGCGGTCGCCGTCGTCGTCATGCCGCGCGGCAGCTCACTTGCCCGGGCGTTCGCCCTTGGCCTTTCGGCGGTCGTGCTCGCCCTCTCGTTGGTCGTCGCGGTGCAGTTCGATGCCGGCGGCGGCTTCCAGTTCGTCGAGGAGTACGACTGGATCCCGGCGTTCGGCGCGCACTACGCCGTCGGGCTCGACGGGCTCGGGCTGCTGCTGGTGCTGTTGACGACGATCTTGACCCCGGTGGTGATTCTGTCCTCGTGGCGCGACGCCGACGAGGGGCGGTGGAGCAGCAACGCGTTCTTCGCCTGGGTGCTCGCGCTGGAGGGGCTGGCCATCGGTGTCTTCGCGGCCACCGACGTCTTCTTGTTCTACGTGTTGTTCGAGGCCACGCTGGTGCCGATCTACTTCCTAATCGGCGGTTTCGGCAGCGCTCGGCGGTCCTACGCTGCGGTGAAGTTCTTGCTGTACAGCCTGGTCGGCGGTCTGCTGATGCTCGCCTCGGTCGTGGGGTTGTACGTCGTGTCGGCCGACTCCGCCGGCGGGCCGTCGTACCGCCTCGAGGATCTGATGGCGCTCTCGGGCGACATGGGCACCGCCACCGGCAGATGGCTGTTCCTCGGCTTCTTCATCGCGTTCGCGGTGAAGGCGCCGATGTGGCCGGTGCACACGTGGCTGCCCGATGCCGCAAGTGAGGCCACGCCCGGCACCTCGGTGCTGCTGGTCAGCGTGCTCGACAAGATCGGCACGTTCGGCATGATGCGGTTCTGCCTCGGCCTGTTCCCGGAGGCGTCGCGGTGGGCCACTCCTGTCGTGATGACGCTGGCCGTCATCTCGGTCCTGTACGGCGCCCTGCTGGCCATCGGGCAGAACGACATCCGGCGGCTGATCGCCTACACGTCGATCTCGCACTTCGGGTTCATGGTGCTCGGCATCTTCGCCTTCACCAGCCAGGGGCAGGTCGGGTCGGCGCTGTACATGTTCAACCACGGCGTCTCGACCGCAGCGCTGTTCCTCGTCACCGGTTTCTTGATCAGCCGGCGCGGCTCGAAGCTCATCACCGACTACGGCGGAGTGGAGCGGGCCGCGCCGATGCTGGCCGGCATCTTCTTGGTGGCCGGGCTCTCCAGCCTGTCGCTGCCGGGCCTCGCCCCGTTCGTGAGCGAGTTCCTCGTGCTCTCCGGCACCTTCACCACGTCGGTGCTGGCCGCGGTGCTCGCCACCCTGGGGATGGTGCTGGCCGCGGTGTACATCTTGTTGATGTACCAGCAGACCATGACCGGGCCGGTGCGGGAGTCGACTCGGCACCTGCCTGACCTGCGTCCCCGCGAGTTGGCAGCACTGGCACCGCTGGTGGCGCTGATCGTCGCCCTCGGCTTCTTCCCGAAGCCGGCACTCGACGTGGTCAACCCAACAGTCGACAGGCTGCTCGAGCACGTCGGCGCCAGCGACCCCGACCCGACCGTGGCCGCCGAGGAAGAGGGGTCGTCGCAGTGATTCCGTTGGCCGACCGGGCGTTCGACGCGCCGCACCTCAACTACGGCAGGCTGTCGCCGCTGCTGATCGTCTTCGGGGTGGCGCTGGCCGGCGTCCTCGTCGAGGCGTTCGCGCCGCGTCGGCTCCGCTACGCCATCAACACGGTGCTGAGCCTCGTCGGGCTGCTCGCGGCGCTCATCGCTGTCGTGCTCGTCGCCGGGGACGCCCCATCGCACCACGGTGGGGTCTCGCTGGGCAGCCTGGAGGCGGTCGGAGCGATCGCCGTCGACGGTCCGGCGCTGTTCTTGTGGGGCATCTTGTTGGTGTTCGGGCTGCTCAGCGTGCTGCTGTTCGCCGAGCGGCACCTCGAGGGCGGGCTCACGGCTTTCGCCGGCCAGGCGGCTGCGCTGCCCGGCACCGACGCCGAAAGGGAGGCGGCCTCCCGCGGGGTCGAGCACACCGAGGTCTTCCCGCTGATGATGTTCGCGCTGGGCGGCATGATGCTGTTCCCCGCGGCCAACGACCTGCTGACGATGTTCGTCGCGCTCGAGGTCTTGTCGCTGCCGTTGTACCTGCTGTGCGGGCTGGCCCGGCGTCGCCGCCTGATCAGCCAAGAGGCGGCGATGAAGTATTTCCTGCTCGGCGCCTTCTCCTCGGCCCTATTCCTGTACGGCATCGCACTCGTCTACGGGTTTGCGGGCAGCTTCCAGCTAGCCGCCATCGACACGGCCATCTCGGCGCGCGCCGGCGCCACCAGCATGCTGCTCGTCGGGATGGGGCTGATGGCCGTCGGCCTGTTGTTCAAGGTGGGCGCGGCCCCGTTCCACGCGTGGACGCCCGACGTCTACCAAGGCGCTCCGACGGCCGTGACCGCGTTCATGGCTGCCTGCACCAAGATCGCCGCCTTCGGCGCCCTGCTGCGGGTCTTCTACGTCGCCTTCGGGGCCGCCAACTGGGAGTGGCTGCCGGTCATGTGGGTCATCGCCGCGCTGACCATGGCGGTGGGGTCGGTCATCGCGATCACCCAGACCGACGTCAAACGCATGCTGGCGTACTCCTCGATCGCCCACGCCGGCTTCGTCATCACCGGCTTCGTCGGCGTTCAGTCAGCCGCTGAGGTGGGCGACACGCAGGTGACCAGCCTGCAGGCGGTGTTGTTCTACCTCGTCACCTATGGCTTCGCGACGATCGGTGCCTTCGCCGTCGTCACCCTCGTACGAGACGCAGGCGGTGAGACGACGCACCTGTCGCGCTGGGCTGGACTCGGCAAGGAGGCCCCGGTGCTGGCCGGCGTCTTCGCTTTCTTCCTGCTCGCCTTCGCCGGCATCCCGCTGACGAGCGGCTTCACCGGCAAGTGGATGGTGTTCGCCGCCGCCTGGGCGGGTGGCGCGTGGCCGCTGGTCGTCGTGGCTGTGCTGATGAGCGCGGTGGCGGCCTTCTTCTACGTGCGCGTGATCGTGCTGATGTTCTTCTCCGACCCGGTCGGTGACGGGCCGACGGTCGCCGTGCCCAGCATCTTGACAACCGCGGCGATCACCGTCGGAGCGACCATGACCCTGGTGCTCGGAGTCGTCCCCCAGCCCGTGCTCGACCTGGCCCGCCAGGCCGGCCAGTTCATCCGCTGACGAGGCCATGGCTACGTCATCGCTGGGCCTGTCGATCGCCAGCACCGATCTCGAACACCGGGTCCGGGCGCGGCTCGCCGAGATCGAGAAGGAACTCGCCCTGGCCGTGCAGTCCGACGTGGACTTCGTCGACGAGGCGGCCCGGCACCTGCTGGCCGCCGGCGGCAAGCGATTCCGGCCACTCCTGGTCGTGCTGGCGGCGGAGTTCGGTGACAGCCAGGGTGCGGGCGTTGTACCGGCTGCCCTGGTCGTGGAGCTCACGCACCTGGCGACGCTGTACCACGACGACGTGATGGACCAGGCGGACCTGCGCCGAGGCGCGCAGAGTGCCAACGCGAGGTGGGACAACTGCGTCGCCATCCTCACCGGTGACTTCCTGTTCGCCCGGGCGTCAGCCATCGTGGCCGACCTGGGGCCGGACTGCGTACGCATCCAGGCCCAGACGTTCGCGCGGCTGGTGCAAGGACAGATCCGTGAGACGGTCGGACCGCGCGAAGGCGAGGACCCGGTTGCTCACTACCTCTCGGTCGTCGCCGACAAGACCGGCTCACTGATCGCGACATCGGCGCGGTTCGGGGCTCGGCTCGCGGGTGTGCCGCCAGAGACCGAGGAGACACTCACCGATTTCGGTGAGCAGATCGGTACGGCGTTCCAGCTCTCCGACGACGTCCTCGACATCACCGGTGAGAAAGCTGTCTCCGGAAAGACCCCCGGCACCGACCTGCGCGAAGGCGTCCCTACCCTACCGACGTTGCTGGCGCGACAGGGCCAACGCGAGGGCGACTCCCGCCTGCGGGACCTGCTCTCGCGGCCGTTGACCGATGACGCAGAGCGCGCCGAGACGCTTCAGCTGCTCCGCAGCGCCCCCGCCCTGGACCAGGCCCGCGCGGAGGTGCAACGCCGTACCGACGCCGCCAGAGCGCTCCTCGAGACCTTGCCCGACATCCCGGCGCGGCAGGCGCTGGTCGAGCTGTGCGACCTGGTGACCACCCGCACCTCCTAGCTGGTTTTGGCTTACGTGATGCAGGATCTGCAAGCCCGCCAGGCCCGGCCGGAGGATGCCGAGCTGCTGTTGCCGCTGTACGAAGCCGTCGACCTCGACGAGTTGGGCGACATCGACATCTCCCTCGCTGACATCGACTCGCTGCTGCGTGACCCCCGGGCGGCGCTGGACAAGTCGGTGCTGCTGACCCGAGCGGACGGCGCACCGGTCGGGGTGATGGTGCCGAGCAGGGTAGGGGGCGAAAGGCCGCGCATCGACCTGGAAGTGATCGTCGAACCCGGTAGCCGAGAGCTGTTCGAAACGCTCGTCGTCCAGGCCGAGCAGGACTGGGCGCACGAGGACTCGCCGCCCCTGCTGGAGCTGTGGGTCATGGCTGGACCTGGCCGGGACCTGCTGGTGCGGCGCGGTTACCAGCTGACCGCCACGCATGTCCGGTTCAACCGGGATCTGACCGGCGCAGAGCGTCCACCGGCGGTCCGCGATGGTGTTCGGGTACGACTCGCCGACGAGCATGAGTGGCCGCTGTACCACTCGACACTTCAGCAGGTTTTCAGCGACTCACCAGAGACAGTCAGCGAGCCGTACGACGAGTGGGCGGCGCGGATGTCATCAGCCGAGGTCAACGACCCGTCGCAGTGGTGGCTGCTGGAGGTGCGAAGCGACAGTGGTGACTGGGCTGTTGCGGGGTTGCTGCAGGGCAACCGGCAAGATGCGGAGCTCGGCGGTGCGTGGGTGAAGAACTTCGGCCTGGTGCCGGAGTTTCGCGGCCGCGGTCTGGGCCGCTACCTCCTGACGTGGGCGCTGGCGACGTTCCAGGCCGCTGGCTACCAGCGCGTAGGCCTCGGTGCCGACCTCGACAACGTGACCAACGCCTTGTCGGTGTATGAAGCGGCAGGTTTCCAGCGGCTGTACACCGCGTCCCGGTTCAGCAAGCAACTCTGACGAACTAGTGACGGTGTGCGGTTCCGGTTCCGGCTGAGCGGGTGTCTACGGCGTAGGAGAAGGTTGTGAGGCCGAGCAGAAGCCCCCAGACCACGAACCAGGGCTCCCATAGATAAAGGTGACCGTAGAACCCATACCAGTCCATGTCCGCCGGTGCCTGCATCACGCCGGTGATGATGAGCAACTGGACACCGATGTTGACGGTGCCGTACAGCACCAGCAGCACAGCTCCGCCCCAGCCGGCGGAGAGCAGCATCCAGCGGCGGAAGCACCTCTCTCCCCATGGCTGGATGAGAGCGAGCGCTAGCAGGCCCCCGGCGACCTTTACGAACCCGACAAACCACAGGGCCACAAAGATCCCGACGTTGCGAGACTTGGACAGCTCGACCGCTTCCTGCCGGCGGTGGCGAGGCCCAGTGTCCCTCCGGCACCCCAATAGAAGCTCACCGCCGCGAACAGGAACGCGCAGGCAGCCGCGGCGTACCCAACGGCACGGGTAAACGCCCTGCGGCCGCTGGACGGAGCCGGTGGACCAGTCGGTGAGACGTCAACAGCGGGTCGACCCGCCGTCAAAACTGGGCCTTGGCTGACGTCTCGGCAAGGGTGGAGGTGGCGGTTGAGTCGGCGGCTGCCGCGGCATTACGTCGGCGCAGCGCTGCGACCGAATCGACGGTCAGGACCATCAGGGCCAGCCAGACCAGCGCAAAGCCGATCCAGCGGACTGTCGACATCGGCTCGTCGAAGACGAAGACCCCCAGCAGGAACTGCACAGTTGGCGCGATGTACTGAAGCAGGCCGACGGTGGCGAGCGGAATGCGGTTGGCCGCTCCGGCGAAGCACAGCAATGGCAACGCGGTCACGAGGCCAGTTGTGGCAAGCAGCGCGACGTGGTCGACGCCGTGGGACCAACCGGATGCCTGGTCGACGTACGACAGCCAGATCAGGTACCCGACGGCGAAGGGCACCAGTACCAGCGTTTCGTAGGTCAACCCCTCGACGGGTCCGGCGGCCGCCTGCTTCTTGAGCAGTCCATAGGTGCCGAAGCTGAACGCGAGGACCAGGGAGATCCAGGGAGGACGGCCAAGCTCCCAGCTCAGCACAATCACCGCCAGTCCGCCGATCGCCAGCGCCGCCCATTGCCACCGGCGGAGCCGCTCACCGAGCACCACCACCGCCAGCAAGACAGTCACCAGGGGGTTGATGTAATAGCCGAGCGACGTCTCCACGACGTGGCCGTTGTTGACCCCCCAGATGTAGGTAAACCAGTTGAAGCCGATCACCACACCGGCAGCGAGCATCGCGTACCTGACCCTCGGGAGGGTCCACAGCGCTCGCAGTGCTGTGACTCGGCGCAGCACGACCAGGAGCAGCACCATCAAGAGCAGCGACCAGAGCACCCGATGCGCGAGGATCTCGGCGGCGCTGGTCGGTTTCAGCAGCGGCCAGTAGAGGGGGAACATGCCCCACAGTCCGAACGCGAGCACACCGAGCAGCAGGCCACGGCGTTCTTCTGACACACCAGAAACCCTAGCCGGTGTCAGGGCTGTCCCTATGTCTTGCTGCTGACTCGCATTCCAACCGGTGCCAGCCCCAGTCGGCCGCTGCTAACGAGCCGGAGATCTCTCAGCGGTCAGCCAGTGCCTGAGCCACGGCCCCAGGTTTCGACCGGTGAAGTCGTTGAGCCACCTGATGTACGTCGCGCGGCTGGCGTTGTCGCCCTCGTGGCTTTGCACCCAGCGGCGCAACGACGCGTCGAACGTCTTCGCGCCGATCTTGCCTCGGAGTTCGCGCAGCATGAGCGCGCTGCAGTAGTAGACGCAGGTGTCGGCGAACTCTTTTCGGTCGTAGGCACCGGGAGGGCCGTCTTGGTTTCGCCAACGCTGGTCGCTCATCGTCCAGTACCAGACCCAATACCCCATCGGGAGACCGCGATGCTGGGCGCCCCACCACTTGTCCATGTAGGTGGCGAAGCCCTCGTTGAGCCACAGATCCTTCCAGTTGTTCGGTGTCACGCTGTCGCCGAACCATTGGTGCGCAAGTTCATGCACAAGCAAGCCGCGCATGTCTCGGCTGTACGTCCGCACTCCCAGTGTCATCAGGGTCTGGGTCTCCATCGCCGAACTCGATGGCACCATTACCGCGCCTATGCGGTCGAACGGGAACCGACCGAGTTTGGACTCAAGCCACCGCAGCAGCGACGGCATTTCCCGCAGCGATCGCACCATGTCGGTGCGCCCGGCGGGCACCCAGTAGGTGATTGGCAATCCGCGCGGACCGGTGTCACTTCGATGGACGTAGTCTCCGATGGCGATCGTGATCAGGTAGCTGGCCGCGGGGGACGCTAGGTGCCAGTCGGTGACGGTGCGCCCGCCGCGGGTTGTTCGGTCGATGAGTTCGCCGTTGAAGATGCCCACCCATTTGCCGGGCACGTCGATGTGAGCGTCGTAGAACGCCTTGTCGGACGGGTGGTCGTTGACCGGGTACCAGGTGAACGCCCCGAACGGCTCCTGCATCGTCCATACCGCACCCGATCGCGTGGTCGTCCACCCGACGGTGAGCAAATCGGTGCGCGTCGTGGGTGCTCGCACCGGCTGAGGGGTGCCGGCATAGGTGATCGTCAGCGTGTGGCGTTCTCCCCGCCACAGCCTGCCGGTTCTAAGGACCAGCACGTTGCCAGAATGTGACGTCGCAACCGGCCGTGCGCCGTCCAGCAGCACTGAGCTGACCTCGAGCGGCTTACCGAGGTCGAGCTGGAGGGAGGTGGTGTCCTGTGTTGCCCGGAAGTCGATGGTGGCGACTCCATGGAGCGTGCGGGTCTTCGGTGACCAGCGCAGATCGAGGTCATAGTGCAGCGCGTCGAAGCGCGGATCACCCTTGGCGGGGTAGTAGGGATCCTCAATGGGATGCGACCGCGCCTCGTCGTACGTCGGCAGGCTGGCGCTGGCAGGTTCCAAGGCGCTACTACCGAAGACAACGAGGGCACACAGCGCGCCAATCCATGGCAATCTCGGCATGGCAGTGGCCTTCCCCCGTGGGATGTGAGAAACTGCCGCAGCCTAGCACGGTGAGTGTGCTGCGGTGCTGGGCTGCGAAAGCGCAGCGCCTCAATCAGGATGGCCCCCATGAAGCTCCTCCGCTCAACACTGGTCGGTGTCTCTGCTGCCGCGTTGTTGGGCGTGCCGGCTCCGACAACCGCCGCGTCGCCGACAGCCCAGGCGCCAAGTACGAGCGAGGCGGCGTCGCGCTACGACACCTCGGTCCGCTTCTTCCGCTTCGACCACATCAGGGGCTATGGCTCCAACACCACGATTCGCGGCCAGGTGGCGGCCACGGTCAACGGCCAGCAGGGCGCCGTGCGCGGCGTACGGGTCAAGCTGTTCCGCAAGATCAACGGCACGCGGCAGTGGAACTACCTGCAGACCAGGTACACCACCAAGTCCGACTACCCATCGTTCACCTTCGTTGCGAGCTCCGTGGCCAACGCGAAGTACCAGGTGCGCTACCGCGGCAACCGCAACCTGCAGCCGTCACACGCCCGCACGACGGTGTTCGTGCACCGGCACTTCCACGCGCAGCTCGAGGACGGCACGGGGCGCTTCCACGGTCGCGTGACGCCGGACTACGGCCACCAGCGGGTGAATCTGCACAAGCGCTCGTGCGCGACCTGCGGCTGGGACCAGGTGAGGAGCACGAAGGCTGGTGGCAAGGGCGGCTGGAGCTTCACCGTTGGGGCGCCGCGCAACGGCCGGTGGTTCTGGCGAGTCACAACGCCGGCGAGCACGAAGTACATCCGCTCCTACAGCGGCGTCTTCATGACGGAGCGTGGCTGACCGTCCAGGTGTCGCTGCCCGCGATCAACGCGTCCAGGTCACCCTCGCCCTGAGTTGCGGCTGCGGAGGTGAGCTGGCTGCGCACCTGGTCGTCGTACGTCGGCCGCTCGACCTGCCGGAAGATGCCGATCGGCACGTGCGCCATCGTGCCGTCGTCGAGGCGGGAGATCTCGAAGGCCCGACTGGGATCGTCGGCGTGCGCGTCGTGGATCCACTCCCGCTCACCGATGCGCACCGGCTTGCCGTGCTCGAGCCGCACGAGCCGGGCCTCGGCTTGCTCCTTGTCCTTGAGTACGTCGAAGGCGCCGTCGTTGAAGATCGGGCAGTTCTGGTAGATCTCCACCAGGCTCGTGCCGCGGTGGGAGGCCGCCGCCTGCAGGACCTCGGTGAGGTGCGCCCGGTCGGAGTCCAGCGTGCGGGCGACAAACGTCGCCTCGGCGCCGAGCGCCAGCGACACCGGGTTGAACGGCCGGTCCACCGAGCCCATCGGCGTCGACTTGGTGATCTTGCCCGGCTCTGAGGTCGGCGAGTACTGGCCCTTCGTGAGCCCGTAGATGCGGTTGTTGAACAGCAGGATCGTCAGGTTGACGTTGCGCCGCAGCGCGTGGATCAGGTGGTTGCCCCCGATCGACAGCGCGTCCCCGTCACCGGTCACCACCCACACCGACAGGTCGGGCCGGGCTGTCGCCAGACCGGTGGCGATCGCCGGCGCCCGACCGTGGATCGAGTGCATGCCGTAGGTCTCGAGGTAGTACGGGAACCTCGACGAGCAGCCGATCCCTGAGACGAAGACGATGTTCTCCTTGCGCAGCCCCAACGTCGGCAGGAACCCCTGCACCGCTGCCAAGATGATGTAGTCCCCACATCCGGGGCACCAGCGCACCTCCTGGTCGCTGGCGAAGTCCTTCCGCGTCATCGGTGTCTCGGCTGTCGGTACGTCGCGCAGTCCCGGCGTGGGCAGGTTGGTGGTCATCGGTGCAGTTCCTCGATGGTGGTGGTGAAGACAGCCTCAAGCTCGGTGGCGGTGAAAGGCAGGCCGCGTACCTGGGTGTAACCGATCACGTCGACGAGGTATTTCGCCCGCAACAACAAGCCGAGCTGACCGAGGTTCATTTCGGGTACGACGACCCGGTCGTAGCGCCGCAGGACCTCACCGAGGTTGCTGGGGAACGGGTTGAGGTGCCGCAGGTGGGCTTGGGCGACGTCGAGCCCGTGGCGGCGAAGCCGGCGACACGCTGCGCCGATCGGGCCGTACGTCGAGCCCCACCCCAACACGAGCAGCCGCGCCTGGCCGCTCGGGTCGTCGACCTCCAGCGGGCCGATGGAGTCGGCGATGCGGTCGATCTTCGCCTGCCGCGTTCGCACCATCAGGTCGTGGTTGGTTGGGTCGTAGGAGATGCTGCCGTGCCCGTCGGCCTTCTCGAGCCCTCCCACCCGGTGCTCGAGGTCCGGCGTACCGGGGATGGCCCACGGTCGGGCCAGCGTCTCCGGGTCTCGCTTGTACGGCCAGAACTCGCGGTCGCCGACCTCGGTCTCGTGGTTGGCCGCGGTGGCGAAGGCAGGGTCGATCGTTGGCAGGTTGTCGAGGTCGGGCAGCTGCCACGGCTCCGAGCCGTTGGCGAGGTAGCCGTCGGACAATAGCATGACCGGCGTGCGGTAGGTGACAGCGATCCGGGCGGCCTCCACGGCCGCGTCGAAGCAGTCCCCGGGAGATTGCGGCGCGACGATGGCGACCGGAGCCTCACCGTTTCGCCCGAACATCGCCTGCAGGAGGTCAGACTGCTCGGTCCTGGTGGGAAGCCCGGTCGACGGTCCGCCGCGCTGCACATCGACGACAATCAGCGGCAGCTCGAGCGACACGGCCAAGCCGATTGTCTCGCTCTTCAGTGCGATGCCCGGCCCAGACGTGGTGGTGACACCAAGTGAGCCGCCGAAGGAGGCGCCCAAGGCGGCGCCGATTCCGGCGATCTCGTCCTCAGCTTGGAAGGTGACGACACCGAATCGCTTGTGCTTGCTCAACTCGTGCAGGATGTCGGAGGCCGGCGTGATCGGGTAGGCGCCCAGGAAGAGCGGCAGCCGCGACCGCACGGACGCAGTTACCAGTCCATAGCTCAGCGCCAGGTTTCCGGTGATGTTGCGGTAGGTGCCGACTCGCATGGGCGCCGGCTTGACCTCGTAGGAGACCGCGAAGCCCTCTGTTGTCTCACCGAAGTTCCACCCGGCCCGAAACGCTGCCAGGTTCGCGTCGCGGATGTCGGGCTTGCTGGCAAACCGCTTGGTCAAGTACGCCTCGGTTGACTCGACCGGGCGCCCGTACAGCCAGGACAACAGGCCCAACGCGAACATGTTCTTGGTGCGCCCGGCGTCCTTGCGGGTGAGTCCGAACTCCTTGATCGCCTCAACGGTCAGCGCGGTGAGATCGACGCTGTGCAGGCTGAACTTGTCGAGTGAGCCATCCTCGAGTGGGTTGGCGGCGTAACCCGCCCGGGTGAGATTGCGCGCCGTGAAGTCGTGAGTGTCGACGATGATCGTCGCGCCGGCTGCCAGGTCCTTGGTGTTGGCCCGCAGCGCCGCGGGGTTCATGGCGACCAGCACGTCGGGAGCGTCACCGGGGGTCAAGATGTCGTGGTCGGCGAAGTGCAGCTGAAACGACGAGACCCCAGGCAGGGTGCCGGCGGGAGCGCGGATCTCGGCGGGGAAGTTCGGCAACGTCGAAAGGTCGTTGCCGAACGCTGCTGTCTCGTGGGTGAACCGGTCACCCGTTAGCTGCATCCCGTCGCCGGAGTCACCGGCGAACCGAATGATGACTCGGTCAAGCTGCTTGACCTGCTTGGCCACCGTGACCTTCCTACCCGGCCCCCGCGTCTGCTGTCCCCAGTTTACGCGTCACTGGCGGCGCTGGTCGAGGATGCCCAGCGCCCGGGCGTTGTCGGCGAGCATGTCCTCGAACACCGGTTCGGAGTCGGCCAAGGCCCACCGAAGGTGCCCGAACACCTCCATCGTCACCATGCCGTAGAGCCGGGCCCAGCAGCGTAGGAACACGTACAACGCATCGGGTGGGAGCACACCAGCGGCCGCCAACGGGTGCACGGCTAGCTGGTCGGCGACCTGCGGGTGGCGGCCCGCTTCACTGGCGGCGGGGAACTCACGTCGTCGCCACAGTTCGGCAACCAGGTCGCCGAAGACCTTCCCGAACCGCTGCCCCGCAGCTGCCAGGGTGTCCGGCCGCTCGGTGTTCGCCGGCCGGGTTATGGGGTTGGCGAACAGCAGTCGAAACTCCGGCGGATGTTCCAGTGACCAGCTCCGGAAGGCCCGACTGACGGCAAACAGCCTGGTTGCGACGTCGTCGTCGGGCACGCCGTCGCGCGCCTGCTCCAGCGTCGCCACCAACTCGTCGTACACGTCAACCGCCAACGCGCTGACCAGGTCCTCGTAGTTGGCGTAGTAGCGGTACAGCGCCGGCGCCGTCAGCCCCATCGCCCGCGCGATGGCCCGCAACGACATGGCGTCGCCCTCCTGGACCAGCAGCCGACGAGCGGTCGCTCTGATCTCGGCCTCTGTCGCGTCCCGTCGCTCACGACGAAGCGCGCCGACGGAGGCTGGCGGTCGGCCACCTGGTGTTCGCTGCATCTTCACCGCCTCTGTTTGTTGCGGCGCTTGACAACTGTTAACGGCGTTAGCATAGTTAACACTGTACTCGTTAACGCCGTTAACCGTAAGGGAGCGCACCCATGTTTCACCGCTGGGGCCACCTCGTCCATCGTCGCCGGTTCGCTGTGCTCGTGGCTGGGGCGGTGTTCGTCGCCGTTGCCGCCTTGTGGGGGACGGGCGTCTTCGGCGCGCTGTCCGGTGGCGGCTTCGAGGACCCCGACAGCGAATCGGCGGCGGCTAGTGCGCAGGCCGCCGAGGTCTTCGGCCGCACCGCCGCCGATGTGGTCGTGCTGTACGAAGACGCCGAGCTGACGGTGGACGATCCGCAGTTCCGTGCCGCCGTCACCCAGACGCTCAAAGACCTGCCCCGTAGCGACATCGAGCGTGCCGTCAGCTACTACGACACCGGGTCGCCGGCTTTCGTCTCCACTGACCGGCATGCCACCTATGCCGCGATCACCCTTGTCGGTAACGACGACGACGAGCTTGATGCGAGCTATCAGGCGGTCAAGGACGACCTCGCCGCCCCGGGGCTGGAGACGTCGTACGGCGGCCCGAGTGCTGTCTTCTTCGATGTCGGGGAACAGGTGGGCGAGGACATCGGCCGCGCGGAGGCTGTCTCGCTGCCGATCGTGCTGGTCTTGTGCTTGCTGATCCTTGGCGGCCTCGTCGCTGCGGTGCTGCCGCTCGTGGTCGGCGGTATCGCGATCCTCGGTGCGTTCATGTTGTTGCGGGTGCTTTCGCTGTTCACCGACGTCTCGATTTTTGCCATCAATGTGATCACCCTGCTCGGGCTCGGTCTGGCGATCGACTATGCGCTGTTCATGGTCAGCAGGTTCCGCGAGGAGCTGCCCCGTAGCGCAAGCGTGGCTGACGCCGTAGCGCAGACGATGGCGACGGCCGGTCGCACGGTTGCGTTCTCCGGGCTCATCGTCGCCTCGGCGCTCGCCTCGCTGCTGTTGTTCCCCCAGAACTTCCTGCAGTCAATGGGCTTTGGCGGCATGGCGGCGGTGCTGGTGGCGATGGCGGCGGCGCTCACCGTGCTGCCCGCGCTGCTCGCCGTACTGGGTCACCGGGTGGACGCACTGGCGCTGCCGTGGCGCAGACGGCGTGCCGCGACCGAGACGGATGACGGAGGCTGGGCCGCGGTCGCGCGCAGCGTGATGCGGCGACCGGTCGTCTACGCAGTGTCGATAGTGGTCGTCCTGCTGGCCATCGGGGCGCCGTTCCTGCGGGTCAACTTCGGCAGTGTCGACGAGCGGGTGCTGCCCGAATCGACTGGGAGCCGAGTGGTCGCGGAGCGGCTGGCCGCTGACTTCCCCGGTGGGGATGCTTCCGCTGCGGAGGTGATGGTGACAGGCGCCTCAGCTTCGTCGCTCGCTGCGTACGTCGACCGGCTGGACTCCGTGCCCGGGGTGCAGGAGGTGACGGTGTCGGCCGAGCAAGACGGCGCCGCCCTGCTGGAAGCCCGGTACGCAGCCGACCCACAGTCGGAGGAGGCCCGGCACCTCGTCGAGCAGCTCCGTAGTGTCGCTCCACCAGTGGGAGCCAGCGCCCTGATCGGCGGTGAGACGGCTCAGCTTGTCGATCTGCTGGACTCGTTGGCCAGCACGCTGCCGGTGATGGCGGTGCTTGTTGTCTTGGTCATGTTTGGCCTGTTGTTCGTTGCCTTCGGCTCTGTCGTGTTGCCGATCAAGGCGGTGGTCATGAACGCGATATCCATCGTGGCGTCATTCGGCGTGGTGGTGTGGATCTTCCAAGACGGCCATTTCGCCGACGCGCTGGGCTTTACACCGACCGGGTTCATCGACGCCACGCAGCCGATCTTGATGCTGGCGATCCTCTTCGGGCTGTCGATGGACTACGAGGTGTTCCTGCTCTCGCGGGTGCGGGAGGCGTGGGACCAGACCCATGACAACACAGAAGCGGTCGCCCTCGGACTGCAGCGCACCGGGCGGATCATTACCAGTGCAGCCCTGCTGCTGGTGGTCGTGATCGGGGCGTTCGCGACGTCGGGGATCACGTTCATCAAGCTGATCGGGGTGGGCATGATCGTCGCGATCATCGTCGACGCCACGGTCGTGCGGGCGCTGCTGGTGCCAGCGACCATGCGACTGCTGGGAGGAGCCAACTGGTGGGCACCGGGGCCGCTGCGCCGCTGGTGGGAGCGTTACGGCCTCCGCGAGTCCACCGGCTGAGTCAGCGGCAGTCCGCCGTCCCGCTTGATCACACCCTAGGGGAAGTGAGGGGCCGCCGAGATGCGTCAGAATGCTGTCTGAGCGGTCTTGCGGCAGCATTCTCGCGCATCTCGAGCTCCGTCGCCCGTTAGTGCAGGCGGATGACCGTGATGCCGGCCGTGGTCGCAGGCCGACTCATGGCGGCCAGCGCGGCGCCTGCCTGCTCGAGTCCGATCACCTGTCCGACAAGCAGGTCGGGGCGCAGCGCTCCGGACTCGACCAGCTCAAGGAGAGCTGGATAGTCGCGGGCGGCCATGCCGTGTGAGCCGTGGATCTCCAGCTCGTTGGCGACGACCCGGTCCATGGGCAGCGGGGGAGTCGAGTGCCGGCCGAGCAGCAGGCCGACCTGAACGTGTCGCCCACGTGGCCGCAGGCAGTCGACCGACGAGAGCGCGGTGGCCGTAGATCCAACTGCGTCAAGGGAGACGTGGGCGCCACCCCCGGTCACCTCCACGACTCGGGCCGCGGTGTCGTCGCCACCGGAGATGAGGGCTTCCCCGCCGAGCTCGCCGGCTCGGAGCAAGGCCGCCGGTGAGACGTCGATCGCCACGACGCGTGCGCCAAGTGCCGTTGCGATTATCACTGCAGAGAGGCCGACGCCGCCGCACCCGTGGACCGCCACCCAGTCGCCGCGCTGGACCCTGCCATGAGCGGTGAGGGCGCGGTACGCCGTGGCGAACCGGCAGCCGAGAGACGCCGCCGTCACGAAGTCCACCGAGTCGGGAAGCGGCACGACGTTATGGTCAGCTGCGTGGATCGGCACCAGCTCGGCGAACGAGCCGGGTCCGGTGAACCCCGGCTGGGTCTGGTGCGGGCACACCTGCGCGTCGCCGGCCAGGCAGAACTCGCAGCGTCCACAGCCGCAGACGAACGGCACCGTGACCCGCTCGCCGACCTTACGACGCGTTACTTCGGGGCCTACCTCGGCGACCACGCCCGCAAGTTCGTGCCCCGGCACGTGCGGCAACCGCACCGGGTCGTGCCCCCGCCAGGCGTGCCAGTCCGACCGACAGACGCCGGTGGCATGGACCTTGATCAGCACCCCGTCGGGTGGGCAGGCAGGCGGCGCGATCGAGACCAGCGTGGGCGGGTCGCCGTACGCCGTGAACTGGACCGCCCGCATGGGCCGATTCAGCGAAGGTTGGTGAGCTGGGTGGTGGTGCATGGCTGGCCCTGGTGGGGGCCAGTTGAGCGGGAATCGGTGGTCCGTTCGTGCGCCGCGGAGTGGTTGATCACGGCTATCCTCGATCTCTTGCGGACTCTCTGCGGACTCGGGACGGGTCGCCGGGACGGCCTGAAGTGTCTCCGGCGTGCGTCATGATGGAGTATCACCCGCCCAAGGAGAGGAGGCAACCGTGACCGTTCTCGAAGCCGAGTCGGCCGTCGACAAGTTCGACGCACCGCTCTACACGCAGGCCGAGGCGTCGCGCTTCCTGGGCCTCTCTCAGTCGACGTTCCGCAACTGGTCGCGCGGCTATCACTCCGTCATCGAGGGGCGCGAGGTCGCCGGGCAGCCGGTTATCACCGCCGTCGGGAAGCTCGGCCATCGAGGTCCGGCGATCCCGTTTATTGGGCTTGCCGAGGGCTACGCGCTGGCTGCGATCCGCCTGAGTGGCGTCCCCATGCAGCGCATTCGCCCGGCGCTGGAGCGACTCAACGCCGAGATGGGCGTTGAGCACGCGCTTGCTTCCGAGAAGCTCTTCACGGACGGTGCCGAGGTCCTTTTCGACTGCGCCGGAAAGGCTGGGGGCGACGAAGCAGACGCGGTGCGCCAGCTCGTCGTCGTGCGCCACGGACAGCGAGTCTTCCCCGAGGTGGTGTCGGGCCACCTGCAGCGCATCGTGTTCGGCGCCGACGGATTCGCCACCGCTGTCCCGCTCCTCGGCTTCGAGCACGCGCACCTGGTTGCCGACGTCAGCCGCTCCTTCGGACAGCCGATCTTCACCCACGGTGGAGCGCGCCTTGAGGACGCGTTGTCGCTCTTCCGGGCCGGGGAGGAGCTGTCCGTGGTCGCCGAGGAATACGGCATCCCCTTCCTCGAGCTTGAGGACGCGGTTCGCCAGGTCGTCAAGACGAACTGAGGCCGTAGACGGTGCCGGGGCCGCTGTTCTTCGTCGACCGCAGCCTGGGACGCGTGCGGGTGCCCGGGCTCCTTCGGGATAGCGGCTGGTCTCTGGTCACGTTGTCGGAGCACTACGGGGTGCCGCAAGACGAGGCCGTTGACGATGTCACATGGCTGCGGCTCGCAGGTGAGCGGGGCTGGCCGGTGCTCATGAAGGACGAGCGGATCAAGTACCGCACGGCCGAGCGCCAGACGCTGATCGCCCGCGGTGTGCGCGTCTTCTGCCTCACGTCTGGCAACCTGACCTCGCGGGCCATGGCGGACTGCTTCATCCGGCATCACGATGCGATATGGAGTCAAGCCACGGGTGCTGGGGCAGCGCTCTTCGCCGTCTCGAAGGTCTCGCTGCGTCGCGTTGACCTCGATGAGTAGGGCTCGAATCCGAGGCGGCCCAGGCGCCATGCAAGACGAGACTCCCGGCGTGCCCTGCTCCCACCACAGAAGATCACGATGTGATGAACCAACGTGTCCTCGTTGTGGCGGTCCGATGCCGCCTGTCCGCCTGCGTCGAGCCGATGTGCCCGGTGCGATCCGCCGCGTTACCGGTACCGGTGCGTACGTCGCCCTCTGCGCCTTCGCCGGAAAACGGCTCGGAGAGGCTGCCGCGGTTCAGGCCGCATCAGACGGCAACGAGCGACCTGATGCGTCAGCTCGGCGTACACGGTGTTGACCCGGACTCTCCGACTGACGAGCAACGACAACGCAGACTAGGAAACGGGCAAGATCAGCGGTAGTTGGTGAACTGGACGGCGAAGTCGTAGTCCTGCTCCTTGACCAGCGCGATCACGGCCTGGAGGTCATCGCGCTTCTTGCTGCTCACCCGTAGCTCCTCGCCCTGCACTTGGACCTTGACCCCCTTCGGGCCCTCGTCCCGGATCAGCTTGGAGACCTTCTTCGCCTGCTCCTGGCTGATCCCCTCGCGCAGATCGATGTCGATCTTCACCTCCTTGCCCGACGACCGCGGCTCGCCCACGTCGAGGATCTTCAGCGACTGGCCGCGCTTGATCAGCTTCTCCCTGAACACATCAACCACTGCCAATGCCCGCTCGTCGGCATTGGCAGTCACCGCGACCCCGGCGTCGCCCTGCCGCTTGATGGAGGCACCGGTGTTCTTGAAGTCGAAGCGCTGCGAGATCTCTCGGGCGGCCTGGTTCAGCGCGTTGTCGACTTCCTGCTGGTCGATCTTGCTGACGATGTCGAACGATGAGTCGCCGGCCATGGATCCTCCTTCTCTGCCGCGGGCTTCCGCGTCGACCTAGGGTATTCTTTCGACCGCTACGCGCCCGCCGAGCAGTGGGACGCAGCGACCTTGGCAGGTTGCCCGAGTGGCCAAAGGGAGCAGACTGTAAATCTGCCGGCATCGCCTACGTTGGTTCGAACCCAACACCTGCCACCATCATGAGCCGTTCATCTCGTCGCGCCACTGCACCCAGTCGCTGATGGGGCTCAGATCGAAGTCCGGACCACCGACACTGACCGTGAAGAACCGGGTGCCGACCTCATACAGCGGCTGTCCTGCCTTGCCGGGATCGGCGTCGCGGGTTCCGGCGGAGCGCTCGATATCAGCCGGGTTGCGCCCGACCTTCGCGCACCAGTCGTCGAGCACGTCGTGCTTGCGCGCGATGGTGTCGGCGTCGCCGAACCCGTGCCAGATGTCGGCGTGCTCGGCGACGATACGGAGGGTCTTGCGCTCTCCGCCGCCGCCAACCAGCACGGGGATGTCACGGGTGGGTGGCGGGTTGAGCCTTCCCCAGCGGGCGGTGATGCGCGGCAACGCTTCAGCGAGGGCATCGAGCCGGCCACCCGCCGTACCGAACTCGTAGCCGTACTCGTTGTAGTCCTTCTCGAACCAGCCGGAGCCGATGCCGAGGATCAGCCGGCCGCCGCTGATGTGGTCGACCGTGCGGGCCATGTCAGCGAGCAGCTCGGGGTTGCGGTAGCTGTTGCAGGTGACGAGGGCGCCGATCTCGACCCGCTCCGTGGCTTCGGCCCAGGCGCCCAACATGGTCCAGCACTCGAAGTGCTTTCCCTCTGGCTCGCCGTTGAGGGGGAAGAAGTGGTCCCAGTTGAAGAGCGCGTCAACGCCCAGCTCCTCGGCCTTCGCCGCGGCCCGCCGGATGTCGGCGTACTCGGCGTGCTGCGGTTGCAGCTGTACGCCGATGCGCACCGGACGAGCGGCGTACGGACGGTTCTCGGTGGGGTCTGAAGTCATGGCAGCGAGACTAGGGCGCTTGCCTCAGCCGACCAAAGCGCCTGCCCACCTCCGCGTAGCATCACCTCACATGTACCTCGTGCGACGGCCGCACTCCCAGGCGCTGCGGCCGTTCGTACACTCCATCCAGTACGTCGCTGACGACCTGCCCCACGATCGTGAGCGGATGATCCCCACAGCCGACATGCTGCTGCTGATGACGCTCGATGGCAGCGATTTCTCGACGTATGACGACTCGGGTCGCGAGCACGCGGCTGCTGGTTGGTCACTGGTCGGGCCGCGTAGCCGGCACAGCGTGGTCTCCACCCAGCCACAGCGAGGCATGGTCGCGGTCAGCTTCCGGCTTGGCGCGGCGGCACCCTTCCTGGGTATCTCCGCCGCTGCGGTGCGCGATGCGATCATGCCGCTTGGCGAGATCTTGGCGCGGGACTGCGCGGGCCGGTGCCAACGCGTGCTGGATGCACGAACTCCGGAGGCGAAGCTGGCCGTGCTCGAGCAGGTGCTGGTCGAGCAACTCGCCCAAGCGGCTGAGCCGGATCCGGGACTGATCGAGGCTGTCGGCGAACTCCACCGGGGGACGGCCGTGCGCAGTGTGGTCGAGCAGTTCGGCACCACACCGAAGCCGTTCATCCGCCGGTTCGAGCAGCAGGTGGGAATGACTCCCAAGCGGTTCTCGCGCGTACGTCGGCTGCAGCGGACCCTCGCCGTAATGCCGAAGAATGGCGCTCCGGATTGGCCAGCGCTCGCTGCGGCAAACGGCTACTACGACCAGTCACACCTGATCCACGACTTCGGGGAGCTCGCCGGCGTCACCCCAAGTGAGTTCCAGCCCAGGTCACCGGGCGAGTGGAACCATCAGCCGCTGTAGCTCCACTTTCTTCCTATCCTGCGCCAACCATGGCGCGGCACAGTGAAGGAGGACGAAGGGAGCAACCCATGTCAGGTGAGTATGCCCACGGGAAGATCTGCTACATCGAGATTCCCGCCACCGACGTTGCAGAGTCATCGCGGTTCTACGAGCAGGTCTTCAACTGGAGGATTCGGCAGCGCGCAGACGGGGCGACGGCCTTCGACGACAGCGTCGGTCAGGTGAGCGGGGTGTGGCGACTGGACCGCGAACCTATGCCCGAGCCTGGCGCGTTGATCTACCTGATGGTGCACGATGCTGTCGCCGCGCTGCGCCGTGTGGCGGCAGCGGGTGGCCTAGTGGTTCGACCCGTCGACCCCGACGAGAATGAGATCTTCGCGTGGTTTGCAGATCCGGCCGGCAACCTGATGGGCATCTATCAGCAGCCGGGCCTTGGCGCCGATCTCGATTAGCGGGAGCAACGCGGCGCTGTGTATCCTTCAACGTCGCTTGCCCCAATAGCTCAGTCGGTAGAGCGTCTCCATGGTAAGGAGAAGGTCTACGGTTCGATTCCGTATTGGGGCTCTGGAGTCGGAGCCTCGCCTGAGCATTGGGTACGGCGCCGGTTCCGCGGCGGGGTAGCTCAGGTGGTCAGAGCACACGGCTCATAATCGTGGTGTCGCGGGTTCAAGTCCCGCCCCCGCTACTGCCGACGCGACATCGCAGCACGCCCGCCAGCACGATTCGAACAGCTTGACGAGACCTGTGAAACGAGGCTTCCCGTGGCCAGCAAGAGCACCGAGATCCGACCGAAGATCACCTTGGCCTGCACAGAGTGCAAGGAGCGCAACTACATCACAAGCAAGAACCGGCGTAACGACCCAGACCGGCTCGAGCTGAAGAAGTACTGCCCACGGTGCCGCACGCACCAGCCGCACCGCGAGACTCGCTGACCGCCGACCGTAGCGGTCACGTCATGGCTCTTGACCCGGCCTTGACCGGGCGCGTCTTCGCGCCGACCGCGCCGTACACCGTGAGCCGGGAGAAGATCCGCGA
This sequence comes from Nocardioidaceae bacterium, assembly GCA_030447865.1. GTDB lineage: Bacteria > Actinomycetota > Actinomycetes > Propionibacteriales > Nocardioidaceae > JAUJOE01. The sequence continues at coordinate 286,416 of JAUJOD010000001.1, read as the reverse complement.
GTTCGCCGAGGCGACCAGGTCCGCGCTTTTCGGGGACGGCGACGTCGCGCCACTCACGTTCCCGATCGTCGTAGCGTTTCAGGCGATGGCGGAGTTCTTGGCCCAACCAGGGGTCGGCATCGAGTTGCGCCACGTCGTGCACGGCGACCAACGGTTCGAGCAGTCCAGACCGGTGCGGGCTGGTGACACGCTCACCGGCACACTCCAGATCGACTCCCTGCGGGCGGCCGCGGGGATGGACATGATCGGCACCCGCACGGAGATACTCTCCGTCGAGGGGGAGCACGTCTGTACGGCGTACGCAACGCTCGTGCATCGCGCTGGTGGCGCATGAGCTGGGACGTCGGCCACGAGTTCGAGCCGCAGTCGTACGCCGTCACCCGCGCCGACCTGATCCGGTACGCCGGCGCGTCCGGCGACTTCAACCCGATCCACTGGAGCGACCGGGTCGCCACGTCGGTCGGCCTGCCCGGCGTCGTCGCCCACGGCATGTACACGCTTGCGCTCGTTGGGCAGGCGCTGGTCGCCTGGGTCGGTGACCCGGCCAGGGTGGAGTCGTTCGGGGCCCGGTTCACCAAGCCGGTGGTGGTTCCCGACGACGACGAGGGCACCTGGGTCGACGTAAGCGGCCGCGTCACGGGCGTCGAGGACGGCCTCGCGTCGGTCGAGCTGACCGTCACCAACGCCGGCACGAAGGTGCTGGGCATGACGAAGGCAACCGTGCGGTGCTGACACGAGCCGGTGAGCGGCTCGCCGCCTGGACCACCCTGCGCCTCGGCGGGCCGGCGGCGGCCTTCGTGGAGACCACCACCCGACCAGCCCTGTACGACGCCGTGGCGGCTCTCGACGAGCTCGGCACTCCGGTCCTCGTTCTCGGCGGGGGGAGCAACCTCGTGGTCGCAGACGTCGGGTTCGACGGAGCCGTGGTGCGGGTCGCTACCTCGGGGATCGCCGTAGCGGATGACGTCGACGCAGGGGTCGAGGTGAGGGTGGAAGCCGGGGAGGACTGGGACGCGTTGGTGGCGCGTGCCGTTGCGGAGCAGTGGGTCGGGGTAGAGGCGCTGGCCGGCATCCCGGGCACGGTGGGCGCCGTACCGATCCAGAACGTCGGCGCGTACGGCCAGGAGGTGGCGCAGACCATCGCCCAGGTGCACGCCTACGACCGGTTGGAACGGCGGCACCGCACGTTCGCCAGTGCGGACTGCGGGTTCGGCTACCGGACCAGCCGCTTCAAGCAGACACCCGGCCGGTACGTCGTCGGGGCTGTCACGTTCCGGTTCCGCCGCGGTTTGCTGGGAGCCCCCATCCAGTACGCCGAGCTGACCCGCCGTCTCGGCGTCGAGGCAGGAGCGCGGGTGCCGGCGGGTGACGTCCGCGCCGCCGTCCTCTCGCTGCGCCGCTCCAAGGGGATGGTGCTCGACGAGACCGACCACGACACGTGGAGCGCCGGGTCGTTCTTCATGAACCCGTTCGTGCCGCAAAGCGCCGTGCCACCCGGCGCGCCCGCTTGGGAGCAGCCGGACGGCCGGGTCAAGACGAGCGCGGCCTGGCTCGTGGAGCGGGCCGGGTTCAGCCGCGGGTACGGCACCGGCGACGCGAGAGTGTCCAGCAAGCACACACTGGCGCTGACCAACAGAGGCGGCGCATCAGCGGCGGACCTGCTGGCGCTCGCCACCGAGATCCGCGCCGGTGTGCTGGCGCGCTTCGGCATCGAGCTGCAGCCCGAGCCCGTGCTGGTCGGCTGCTCCCTCGGCTGAGACCCGCGGCGGCGAGGCCAACCAAGTGTCGATGCCGGCCAGCAGCTCTCGCCGTACATCGTCGGGTGCGGCCGACCCACGCACCGACATCCGGGCCAGCTCAGCCAGGTGATCGTCGCCGAACCCGTAGATGGTGCGGGCGGCTTCGTACTGGGTCAGCAGCCGGCTGCCGAACAACAGCGGATCGTCGGCCGCAAGCGAGATCGGCACGCCCGCGTCGAACAGCTGCCGCACGGGTACGTCGGCCAACGAGCCGAAGAGCCCGAGCGAGACGTTCGACGACGGACACACCTCGAGCGTGACGCCGGCCTCGGCGAGGTGCGCCACCAGCTGCGGGTCTTCGACCGAGCGCACGCCGTGGCCGAGCCGCCGCGCCTTGAGCCCGTGCAGGCACGACCAGACACTGTCCGGCCCCCGGAGCTCGCCGCCGTGGGGTACGGCGAGCAGTCCAGCCCGCTCGGCGATCTGGAACGCCTTGGCGAACGACAACGCGTCGCCGCGCCGCTCGTCGTTGGAGAGCCCGAATCCGACGACTCCTCGGCCGGCGTACTGGGCGGCGAGTCGCGCGAGCGTTCGAGCGTCAAGGGGATGTCGGGTGCGGTTGGCTGCGATGACGAGCCTGACCTCCACCCCCGTATCCCCGCTGGCGGCGCGGGCCGCGTCGAGGACGAGGTCGACGAAGGCGGTGATCCCGCCGAAGGGGCTGGCGTACCCGCTCGGGTCGACCTGCAGCTCCAGCCAGCGGGAGCCCTCGGCGGCGTCGTCCTCGGCGGCCTCGCGCACCAGTCGCCGTACCGCGGCCTCCGAGCGGACGACGGAGCGGGCGATGTCGTAGAGCCGCTGGAACCGGAACCAGCCCTTCTCGTCGGCCGCCGACAACGTCGGTGGCCAGTCGACGGTGAGCGATTCGGGCAACCGGATGCCTTGCTCATCGGCCAGTTCGAGCACGGTGCGGTGCCGCATCGAGCCGGTGAAATGCAGGTGGAGGTGCGCCTTCGGCAGCGCCGAGAGGGACCGGTCGGAAAGGGGAAGGCTCAACGGGAGAAGAGGCGTTGGAGGCGGCTGACGCCCTCGACCAGGTCGTCGTCACCGAGCGCGTAGGACAACCGCAGGTAGCCAGGACTGCCGAACGCTTCACCGGGTACGACGGCGACCTCCGCCTGCTTGAGGATGAGCTCGGCCAGCTCCGCCGAGGAGCCGGCGCGCCGACCACCGAGGTCCCGGCCGAGGGCACCTTTGACGCTGGGGTAGGCGTAGAAGGCGCCCAGCGGCTCCGGGCACTCAAACCCGTCGACGTCGTTGAGCATCTTCACGATCGTGCGACGGCGCTGGTCGAACGCCGCCCGCATCCGCTCCACCGCGGTCAAGTCACCCGACACGGCCGCCACCGCCGCGCGCTGGGCGATGTTGCAGACGTTGGAGGTGAGATGGGACTGCAGGTTCGTGGCAGCCTTGATGACATCGGCTGGTCCGAGCATCCAGCCGACCCGCCAGCCGGTCATCGCGTAGGTCTTGGCGACGCCGTTGAGCACCACACAGGTGTCCGCCAGCTCGGGGGTCTCGACAGCGATCGACCGCGCCACCGCGTCGCCGTACGTCAGGTGCTCGTAGATTTCGTCGGTGACCACCCAGATCCCGTGCTCGACCGCCCAGCTGCCGATCTCGGCGACCTGGTCCGGCGAGTACACCGAACCTGTCGGGTTCGACGGCGAGCAGAACAGCAGCGCCTTGGTGCGTTCGGTGCGCGCAGCCTCGAGCTGGTCGACAGTCACCAGGTAGTGCTGGGTCTCGTCGGCGAGGACCTCCACACTGCCCCCGCCGGCGAGCGCGATCGCCTCGGGGTACGTCGTCCAGTACGGCGTCGGCAGCAGCACCTCGTCCCCCGGGTTGAGCAAGGTGGCGAAGCTCTGGTACACCGCCTGCTTGCCGCCGTTGGTCACCAGGACCTGGCTGGGTTCGACCCGCAGACCCGAGTCGCGCCGGGTCTTGTCGACGATCGCCTGCTTGAGGTCAGGAAGCCCGCCGGTCGGTGTGTAGCGGTGGTTGCGGGGGTCTCCCACCGCCTCCGCGGCGGCCGCCACGATGTAGTCGGGAGTGGCGAAGTCCGGCTCGCCGGCGCCGAAGCTGATGACCGGCCGCCCGGCTTCCTTCATCTCCTTCGCCTTCGCATCGACAGCCAAGGTGGCCGACTCGGTGATGCTGACCACCCGGTCTGAGATGCGGCGAGTGTGCACGGCTCCGGCTCGGCTTCGCGTCATGTCCTCATCGTCGCATCCTGACGCGGCCCGCCGGCCAGGAGTCGGGGCTCGCGCGACCACTATGGTCGTGCTCGGTTCGACCCGGCCACCGTCGACCCCGTACACTCGGGTGCTTGGTGGCATCTGCACCGGAGTTCGTTATGCCCTGACCTCGGCGGTCGGCTCGCACGGCGTACGACGTGCAGGAGCGGCCGGAGGGCAGTGGCTCAATTGGCAGAGCACCGGTCTCCAAAACCGGCGGTTGGGGGTTCGAGTCCCTCCTGCCCTGCGACGCACGACCCGATCCCTTGAGGAAGGAGGAGCTGTGACAGACATCCGCTCCACGAGCTCATCGAGCGAGCGACGCCCAGCCAGTGGCGGCCGGCCGAGTCTTGGGCTGTTCTTCCGCCAAGTGATCGCCGAGTTGCGCAAGGTCATCTGGCCAACCAGAGAGCAGCTGGTCACCTACTTCATGGTGGTCTTGGTGTTCGTACTGTTCATGATCGCGCTGGTCTCGTTGCTCGACTACGGGTTCAACACGGTCATGTTCGAGATCTTCGGATGACGCGCCGCCCAATGACGAGTAAGTGAGCAAGTTCAGTGACTGAGCAATCTGTGTCCAACTCCGTCGGCGAGTCAACCGACTCAGACGACGACCTGCAGGCAGCGACCGCCTCGGCGGACTCCGCTGTCGCAGACAGCGGAGCCGACATCGACTCGCCAGCGGCAGACCCGCTCGAGGAGTTCCGCGAGGCGTTACGCACCAAGCCGGGCGAGTGGTTCGTCGTGCACACGTACTCCGGCATGGAGAATCGGGTCAAGAACAACCTCGAGAACCGCATCAGCTCGCTGAACATGGAGGACTTCATCTACGAGGTCCACGTGCCGCAGGAAGAGGTTGCCGAGATCAAGAACGGGCAGCGGCGGATGGTACGCCGTACCGTTCTGCCCGGCTATGTGCTGGTGCGGATGGAGCTCACCGACGAGTCCTGGGCGGCGGTCCGGCATACGCCGTCGGTCACCGGCTTCGTCGGGCACAGCCACCAGCCGGTGCCGCTCAGCCTCGACGAGGTCGAGGCAATGCTCGCACCAGCCATTGTCGAGGAAAGCCAGGCGCCTGCTCAGAAGAAGCAGAAGCAGGTGGAGTTCACCGACTTCTATGCCGGTGACTCGGTCATCGTCGTCGACGGACCGTTCGCCACCTTGCACGCCACCATCACCGAGATCAACCTCGACGCCCAACGGGTCAAGGCGCTTGTCGAGATCTTCGGGCGCGAGACGCCGGTCGACCTCAGCTTCAGCCAGATCCAGAAGGCGTGAGGAAAGGACCACACCATGCCTCCCAGGAAGAAGATCGCAGCGCTCGTCAAGGTGCAGCTGCAGGCCGGTGCCGCGACCCCGGCACCTCCCGTCGGTACCGCTCTCGGTCCGCACGGCGTCAACATCATGGAGTTCTGCAAGGCCTACAACGCAGCCACGGAGGCCATGCGCGGCGACGTGATCCCTGTCGAGATCACGATCTACGAAGACCGCTCGTTCACCTTCATCACCAAGACGCCACCAGCCGCTGAGCTGATCAAGAAGGCCGCCGGTCTGGCGAAGGGCTCGTCGGTCCCCCACAAGGACAAGGTCGGCAAGATCAGCCGCGACCAGGTGCGTGAGATCGCGACGACGAAGCTGCCCGACCTCAACGCCACCGATGTCGACGCTGCCATGAAGATCGTCGAAGGGACCGCACGGTCGATGGGCGTGACCGTCGACAGCTGACCCGACAGCTGGCTGACCCCGGGGACTCAGGCAGCCTCCCGTAACCCGTGGCAGGGCCGCGCTGGCCCGCAGACCACACCTGGTAGCTCACCACTGAAAGCTCAATGAAGGGGAACCAGCTCATGCAGCGCAGCAAGGCTTACGCAGCCGCCAGCGAAAAGATCGACAAGGACCGCCTCTACGCGCCTCTGGAGGCCATCAAACTGGCCAAGGAAAGCGCAACTCAAAAGTTCGACCCGACAGTTGACGTCGCGATGCGGCTGGGTGTCGACCCCCGGAAGGCCGACCAAATGGTGCGTGGCACGGTCAACCTGCCCCACGGGACAGGCAAGACGGCGCGCGTGCTGGTGTTCGCGGTCGGCGACAAGGCCGAAGAGGCGCGGGCGGCTGGCGCCGACTACGTGGGCGGTGACGAGCTCATCGACAAGGTCAACGGTGGATGGCTTGACTTCGACGCAGTGGTGGCGACGCCCGACATGATGGGCAAGGTGGGCCGGCTGGGCCGGGTGCTCGGACCCCGTGGTCTGATGCCCAACCCCAAGACCGGGACTGTCACCCCCAACGTCGCAAAGGCGGTCAGCGACATCAAGGGCGGGAAGATCGAATTCCGAGTCGACCGGCACGCCAACCTCCACGCCATCATCGGCAAGGCGTCCTTCCCTGTCCAAGCCCTGGCAGAGAACTACGCAGCCGCTCTCGACGAGGTGCTCCGGCTGAAGCCGGCCAGCTCCAAGGGTCGCTACCTGCGCAAGGTGACGTTCTCGACGACCATGGGTCCCGGCATCCCGGTCGACCCGAATCGCACCCGGAACGTGGCAGCCGAGGACGACGCGGTCTAGTCCGTACGCCGGCGGGCGCTGTCTGGGCGGTGCGCCGAACCGCCGCGTACGCTGGGGGCACCATCACCAACTTCTGGGGGTTCTCGGTGTTCAAGCTCCGACGCTTCGGTGTGTCGATGATCGCGGCCGGGCTAGCGCTCGGCCTGGTTGGGTGCAGTGACAGTGGAGACGTGGCTACTGGCGAGGGAACCTCTGCGGAGCAGACCACGGCCGAGCAGACGACGCAAACTCCAGAGCCAGCCGTTCCTGTCTTGACCGAGGAGAACTTCGCCTCGAAGCTGGCTGCCGCTCAGGCTGAAGCCGGCAGCGCCCACTTCGAGGCGACGATCGAGGCCTCCGGCCAAAGCGGCAACATGTCAGGGGACATCGACAACCTCGGCGACCTTGAGAACGTGGCGATGGACATGTCCTTCGACATCGGTGCTGAACAACTCGAGATCGTCGTGCTTGACAGGGCGCTCTACGTGAAGGGTGCCGGCATGAGCGCGGCCCCCGGCAAACCGTGGATCAAGGTCGACGTCCGCGATCCCAACAACCCCTTCTCCCAGTTGTTCGAGGCCACGAACCCGGCAAACTTCACCGCTTACCTGGAGGGTGTCACGCGCTTCAAGGACATGGGGATCGAGAGCGTTAACGGTGTCGAGACGCGGCACTACTCGGTCACTGTCGACACCGACAAGATGCTCGCGGCCAACCCCGCGTTCGAGGGCCAAGACACCTCAACCCTGGGACTTCCCGACGAGGTGACCACCGAGGTCTACGTCGACAGCGACAATCTCCCGATCAAGATGTCGGTCGGGATGGGAAGCGCCGGCACCTTCGAGGCGAACTTCTCGAAGTACGGCGAGCCGGTCGACGTCGAGGCCCCACCGGCTAACAAGGTGAGCGAGTTCAGCCTCTAGTGTGGTGTCGCGTTATTAGCCGGTGATTGATGCGAGTGCGACCGGCCTTCGTGCAGGGGTCTGTGCGGCATACCAGAACCCGGAGAGCGACCATTAGGGAACCCGCAATTACCCGAGGCGCCGTAGCGCTGTCTCGATAGCGACCTCGACCCGGGAAGTCATGCCGGGCACATCGACGGGACGGCGCCCAGCGACCTGACTACGGATCCACTTCGGCCCACTATCGTCATAGTGCAGCAGGGCATACAGGTCCCACCACGGATCGAGAGTCACCCCGGCGATCGACTCATAGAGCGACCGAAGCTGCTCCGACCACTCGGGCGAGTAGAGCGCCGCCAAGTATCGCCGACAGTGCCCGACGTCAATCGCGCGCGCCCCCCGATGGATGGAGTTCCAGTCGGTCAGTCCAGTAATCCTCCCGCGCGACCACAGCATGTTGACAGGCAGGAGATCGCAGTGCAGAAAGACGGCAGTGTCCTTTGGCGGCGGCGCCGCCATGACACCAAACGCCGCCTTCCACACAGCCGGCTTCTGTGCGTCGACCGGCACCTGAAACCCGTCTAGAGGAGCGATCCAAGAATCCGTCCAAGGTCTGAACATCTTCGCGGGGAGATCGAGGGAATGCAGCAATACAGCAATCTCCGCGATCCTCGTCATCCACGACCGAGGTTCCGCCGGATTGAGGTGAACATGCCCCTGCAACCGTGTCATCAGCAACGATGGCGCGCCCCCCGTCGAAGCACCAGCAACATCAGTAGCCAGGATGCTCGGAACAGGGAGCCCGCTTCCCGCCACCACACCAAGGTTGGCGATCTCCTTCTCCAAGCTCCCCTGCAGGCCAAGCCCGCCCGGGTACTGCCGCAGTACGACGAACGTTCGCATTCCACGTCGCTCGACAGTCAGCCGATGCACGGCGGAGCAGACGCCACCGGTCAATCGGCGATAGCCAACGATGCGACTGCCCCGACCCATCGACGCCGCAACCCAGGCGAGAGTCTCGACGGAGGGCCGACGCTGCGTGAACCCGCCATCCCTCCAGTCGCCGTCGGTCATGAGCGCGAGCCTATTCGTCAAGAGCTGCGGCGATAGGGGTTTTCTAACCCGCCAGAGGCAGTGACCCGGCTGCTGGATGGCCGTCACCATCTGGAACGGTTCGCGATGGAGCAGGCGGGTGAGGTGGACTACCTGAGATCACGGCGATCTAACCGCCTCGCCGGGCGTTCATCCGTTTCGCCGGTTGGGCGCTGGCGCTCGGTTTGTGGAGTGTCGCCGGCACCACGTGCCGGGGATCCGCCACAAACCCACCCGGTGATTTGGCTCGCACCGCGCTCTCGGCGTACCCTGGCGACACCAAAGACCGCCGGTTGCTGAGTTCTGTTGGTTGAGCTCAGTCGAAGGCCCCGCACCCGCGGGCGGCCCGCGCAGGTGAACGTGTCAGACCAGATGCTGGTCGAGCCCCGTGCGCCTGCATGGGGCGTTCTGCGTTTTGTGGGGGCCACGCTGTGTGGAGGCACCCGCTCTCGTGGGGCTCCACGCGTGGGTGGACCTACCGCGCGGCTGAGGTGCCGACCGACGTCGAAGGAGACCTATGGCCCGCCCCGACAAGGCGACGGCTGTCGCCGAGTTGACCGATGAGTTCCGTAACTCCAGTGGAGCCGTCCTGACGGAGTACCGGGGTCTCAGCGTGAAGCAGCTGCAAGACCTGCGTCGCTCACTCGGAGACCACGCCAGCTACGCGGTAGTGAAGAACACGCTGACCAAGATCGCCGCCAAGCAAGCAGGCGTCGACAGCTTCGACGAGTTGCTCACCGGCCCATCGGCGATCGCTTTCGTCAAGGGCGACCCTGTCGAGGCGGCGAAGAGCCTGCGGGACTTCGCCCGAGCGAACTCGCCGCTGGTGATCAAAGGTGGGGTGCTCGACGGCAAGCCGCTCACGGTGGACGAGATCGCCAAGATCGCCGACCTCGAGTCGCGCGAGGTGCTGCTCGCCAAACTGGCCGGTGCGTTCACGGCGTCGCTGCAGAACGCTGTGTTCTTGTTCAACGCCCCACTTGCCCAGGTCGCCCGGCTCGCGGGGGCACTGCAGGCAAAGGCGGAGGAAGATGCTGCCGACTCGGCTGCAGCGCCTGAGTCGCCCGACGGCCCTACGGCCGCCGAGGCGACCCCGGAAACGACTGCACCTCCCGCCGACGAGCCGACCCCCGAGAGCTAACCACCACAAACCCGCCCCCCAGCCCGCGCTCACCCGAAGTGAGCCAGCATTACGGAAGGAACGCCACCATGGCGAAGCTCAGCACCGACGACCTGCTCGATGCCTTCAAGGAGATGACACTTCTTGAGCTCAGCGAGTTCGTAAAGCAGTTCGAAGACACCTTCGGCGTTACCGCGGCCGCCCCTGCCGCCTTCGCGCCCAGCGCGCCAGCAGGCGGAGCCACCGAGACCGCCGAGGTCGAGGAGCAAGACGAGTTCGATGTCGTCCTCGAGGCAGCTGGTGACAAGAAGATCCAGGTCATCAAGGAGGTCCGCTCGCTGACCAGCCTCGGACTGAAGGAGGCGAAGGACCTCGTGGAGGCGGCCCCCAAGCCCATCCTTGAGAAGGTCGCCAAGGATGCCGCCGAGAAGGCCCGCGAAGCCCTCGAGGCCGCCGGCGCCTCCGTCTCGGTGAAGTAGCGGGACTCGCACGCCAACTCAACAAGAAGCGGCTGTCCTCCAGGACGGCCGCTTCTTGCGGGGACAACGCAATCCACGCACAGGGTGCCAGTCGCTGCTTGACTCTGGGGGGCAGGCGCGACATGCTCACCTCCAGTTCAACTCGCGGACGGGTCGGCATGCTTCGCTTGAGGTCATTGCGGTCGCCAGCACCGTTCGACAGCAGTAGGCCCTTGAGGTAGACTGCATCTTTGCGCTGCCTTCCGCTCACCCTCTTCCCACACCCGGGTGGCCTTGGCATGCGCTTTGTGATGAGTCAGCGAGCCCTCGGAAGGACGCCTCTTGGCCGCCTCGCGCAACCCCAGCACCAACCTTTCCGCTAACCGTTCCACCTTCATAACCGCCGATGGCACTCCCCGCGTGTCGTTTGCAAAGATCGCCGAACCTCTTGAGGTCCCAGACCTATTGGCCCTGCAGGCCGACAGCTTCAACTGGCTGATCGGCAACCAAACCTGGCAGGACCGCACCGGCACCGCCCGCTCAACGGATCGCGGCGACTTCTCCAAGTCCGGTCTCGAGGAGATCTTTGAAGAGATCTCACCGATCGAGGACTTCTCCGGAACGATGAGCCTGTCGTTTCGAGACCACCGCTTCGAGCCGCCGAAGAACACGGTAGAAGAGTGCAAGGAGCGCGACTTCACCTACGCCGCTCCGCTGTTCGTGACCGCTGAGTTCATGAACAACGAGACCGGCGAGATCAAGAGCCAGACGGTCTTCATGGGCGATTTCCCCCTGATGACCGACAAGGGCACGTTCATCGTCAACGGCACCGAGCGGGTCGTCGTCTCACAGCTGGTGCGCTCACCGGGGGTGTACTTCGAGCGCAGCATCGACAAGACGTCCGACAAGGACGTCTTCAGCGCGAAGATCATCCCCTCGCGCGGCGCGTGGCTCGAGTTCGAGATCGACAAGCGCGACATGGTGGGCGTGCGGCTCGACCGCAAGCGCAAGCAGAATGTCACCGTCTTGCTGAAGGCGCTGGGGTGGAGCGAGGCGCAGATCCTCGAGGAGTTCGGCGAGTTCGAGTCGATCCGCCTGACCCTGGAGAAGGACCACACCTCCGGCCAAGACGACGCGCTGTTGGACATCTACCGCAAGTTGCGTCCGGGCGAGCCACCCACCCGGGAGGCTGCCCAGACACTGCTGACGAACTACTACTTCAACCCCAAGCGCTACGACCTGGCGAAGGTGGGTCGCTACAAGATCAACAAGAAGCTGGGCCAGGACGAGCCGTTCGACGCCCAGACGCTGACGATTGACGACATCGTTGCGGCGATCCGCTACATCGTGTTGCTGCACGACGGCCGCCAGACGATGCAGTCGCCGCGCGGTGATGTCGTCGTCGAACCCGACGACATCGATCACTTCGGCAACCGCCGCCTGCGCACCGTGGGCGAGCTGATTCAGAACCAGCTGCGCACGGGTCTGGCCCGGATGGAGCGGGTCGTGCGCGAGCGCATGACGACGCAGGACGTCGAGGCGATCACCCCGCAGACCCTGATCAACATCCGCCCGGTGGTGGCCGCGCTCAAGGAGTTCTTCGGGACCTCCCAGCTCAGCCAGTTCATGGACCAGATCAACCCGCTGGCCGGGCTCACCCACAAACGCCGGCTGTCGGCGCTGGGCCCCGGTGGCCTCTCGCGCGAGCGGGCCGGCTTCGAGGTCCGTGACGTCCACCCGTCCCACTACGGCCGCATGTGCCCGATCGAGACCCCCGAAGGTCCCAACATCGGGCTGATCGGGTCGCTGTCGACGTTCGGGCGGGTCAACGCCTATGGGTTCGTCGAGACGCCGTACCGCAAGGTCGTCGATGGAGTGGTCACCGACCAGATCGCGTACCTCACCGCCGACGAAGAGGACCGGGTCGTCATCGCGCAGGCCAACGCGCCGCTCAGCGACGACAACACGTTCGCCGAGGAGCGGGTGCTCGTCCGGGAGCGTCGTGGCGAGGTCGACTACGTCCCCGGCGGCGACGTCGACTACATGGACGTCTCACCGCGTCAGATGGTGTCGGTGGCGACCGCGCTGATCCCGTTCCTCGAGCACGACGACGCCAACCGGGCGCTCATGGGCGCCAACATGCAGCGCCAGGCGGTGCCGCTTATCCGTGCCGAAGCGCCGCTCGTCGGCACCGGCATGGAGTACCGCGCGGCTGTCGACGCCGGCGACGTGCTCGTCGCGAAAACGGCCGGCGTCGTCACCGAGGTGTCCGCTGACTCGATCGAGGTGATGGAGGACGGTGGCCGGTACGAGACCTACCGGCTGTCGAAGTTCCGCCGGTCCAACCAGGGCACCTGCGTCAACCAGCGGCCGGTGGTCTCCGAAGGCGACCGGGTCGAGTCGGGTCAGCCGATCGCTGACGGGCCCAGCACGGACGCCGCCGAGATGGCGCTTGGGCGCAACCTGCTCGTCGCGTACATGCCGTGGGAGGGCCACAACTACGAAGACGCGATCATCTTGAGCCAGCGCCTGGTGCAGGAGGACGTCCTCACCTCGATCCACATCGAGGAGCACGAGGTCGACGCCCGCGACACCAAGCTGGGGCCGGAGGAGATCACCCGCGACATCCCCAACGTCTCCGACGAGATGCTGGCCGACCTCGACGAGCGCGGGATCATCCGCATCGGTGCTGAAGTCGTGCCGGGCGACGTGCTGGTGGGCAAGGTCACGCCGAAGGGCGAGACCGAGCTGACACCCGAAGAGCGGCTGCTCCGGGCGATCTTTGGTGAGAAGGCGCGCGAAGTGCGCGACACCTCACTCAAGGTCAAGCACGGCGAGAGTGGCATCGTCATCGGCGTACGCGTGTTCGACCGTGAGGAAGACGACGAGCTCCCCCCGGGCGTCAACCAGCTGATCCGGGTGTACGTCGCTCAGAAGCGCAAGATCTCCGACGGCGACAAGCTCGCCGGCCGGCACGGCAACAAGGGCGTCATCTCCAAGATCCTGCCGGCTGAGGACATGCCGTTCCTCGAAGACGGCACCCCCGTCGACATCATCCTCAACCCGCTCGGCGTACCCGGCCGCATGAACATCGGCCAGGTGCTCGAGACGCACCTGGGGTGGGTGGCCAAGAACGGCTGGAGCGTGCAAGGCGACGACACCGACTGGAAGCAGCGCCTGTCGAGCATCGGGATGAGCGACGCCCCCGGCAACACCTTGGTGGCCACTCCGGTGTTCGACGGCGCGCGCGAGGACGAGATCGCCGGCCTGCTGGCCTCGGCTCGCCCCAACCGCGACGGTGAGCAACTGGTCGGGCTCGACGGCAAGGCCAGGTTGTTCGACGGACGCACCGGCGAGCCGTTCCCGGCTCCGGTCGCCGTCGGCTACACCTACATCATCAAGCTCAACCACCTGGTCGACGACAAGATCCATGCCCGCTCGACCGGCCCGTACTCGATGATCACCCAGCAGCCGCTGGGCGGTAAGGCGCAGTTCGGTGGCCAGCGGTTCGGCGAGATGGAGGTGTGGGCGCTGGAGGCGTACGGCGCCGCGTACGCGCTGCAGGAGCTGCTCACGATCAAGTCCGACGACGTGCTCGGCCGGGTGAAGGTCTACGAGGCAATCGTGAAGGGCGAGAACATCCCCGAACCCGGTATCCCTGAGTCGTTCAAGGTGCTGGTCAAGGAGATGCAGTCGCTGTGCCTCAACGTCGAGGTGCTGTCCAGCGACGGTGTCGCCATGGACATGCGCGACACCGACGAGGACGTCTTCCGAGCTGCCGAGGAGCTCGGCATCGACCTGGCCCGGCGCCCCAACGAAGGGATCTCCAGCGTTGAGGAAGTCTGAGCGAGCTCAGACTCCTCATCGCTGGAGTTGGCCGAAGCCAACTTGTTGGCGAGGCAGACCAGTTGAACCAGTCCAACCCCCAGCTGAACCCTGAAGAAACCAGACAAAGGAAATCACTTGCTGGACGTTAACTTCTTCGACGAGCTTCGCATCGGGCTCGCCACCGCCGACGACATCCGTCAGTGGAGCCACGGCGAGGTCAAGAAGCCCGAGACCATCAACTACCGCACGCTCAAGCCCGAGCGCGACGGGCTCTTCTGCGAGAAGATCTTCGGTCCCACTCGGGACTGGGAGTGCTACTGCGGCAAGTACAAGCGGGTGCGCTTCAAGGGCATCATCTGTGAGCGCTGCGGCGTCGAGGTGACCCGGTCGAAGGTACGCCGTGAGCGCATGGGCCACATCGAGCTGGCCGCCCCGGTGACGCACATCTGGTACTTCAAGGGTGTGCCGAGCCGGCTCGGTTACCTGCTCGACCTCGCACCGAAGGACCTCGAGAAGGTCATCTACTTCGCGGCGTACATGATCACCGCCGTCGATGCGGACGCCCGCCACCAGGACCTTCCCTCGCTCGAGGCGAAGATCGATGTTGAGCGCAAGCAGCTCGAGCAGCGCCGCGACTCCGACGTTGCCACCCGAATGGGCAAGCTCGAGGAGGACCTCGCAGCGCTCGAGCAGGAGGGCGCCAAGGCCGACGCCAAGCGCAAGGTCAAAGAGGGTGCGGAGCGGGAGCTCAAGCAGATCCGCGACCGCTCCCAGCGTGAGCTCGACCGCATCGACGAGGTGTGGAGCACGTTCCGGTCGTTGAAGGTCCAAGACCTGATGGGCGACGAGATCCTCTACCGCGAGATGCGCAACCGGTTCGGCAAGTACTTCGAGGGCGCGATGGGCGCCGAGGCGATCCAGCGCCGACTACAGACCTTCGACCTCGTCGGTGAGGCTGAGGCGTTGCGTGACGTCATCCGCACCGGAAAAGGTCAGCGCAAGACCCGCGCCCTCAAGCGACTCAAGGTGGTGTCGGCGTTCCTGACCACCACCAACAGCCCCGAAGGCATGGTGCTCGACTGTGTCCCGGTCATCCCACCCGACCTGCGTCCCATGGTGCAGCTCGACGGTGGCCGCTTCGCCACGTCGGACCTCAACGACCTGTACCGGCGGGTGATCAACCGCAACAACCGGTTGAAGCGGCTGCTCGACCTTGGCGCCCCCGAGATCATCGTCAACAACGAGAAGCGGATGCTGCAGGAGGCCGTTGACTCGCTGTTCGACAATGGCCGGCGCGGCCGGCCCGTCACCGGGCCGGGCAACCGGCCGTTGAAGTCGCTGTCCGACATGCTCAAGGGCAAGCAGGGCCGCTTCCGGCAGAACCTGCTCGGCAAGCGGGTCGACTACTCCGGCCGTTCGGTCATCGTGGTCGGGCCACAGCTGAAGCTGCACCAGTGCGGTCTGCCCAAGCAGATGGCGCTGGAGCTCTTCAAGCCGTTCGTGATGAAGCGGCTCGTCGACCTCGACCACGCCCAGAACATCAAGAGCGCCAAGCGCATGGTCGAGCGCAGCCGTCCCGTCGTGTGGGACGTCCTCGAAGAGGTGATCACCGAGCACCCGGTGCTGCTCAACCGGGCGCCGACGCTGCACCGCCTCGGTATCCAGGCGTTCGAGCCGCAGCTGATCGAGGGCAAGGCCATCCAGATCCACCCGCTCGTCTGTTCGGCGTTCAACGCCGACTTCGACGGTGACCAGATGGCCGTGCACCTGCCGCTCTCCGCAGAGGCGCAGGCCGAGGCACGCATCTTGATGCTGTCGACCAACAACATCTTGAAGCCGGCCGATGGGCGTCCGGTGACCATGCCCACACAGGACATGATCATCGGCATCTACTTCCTCACCCTTGACCGCGAGGGCTACCCCGGCGAGGGCCGCGCGTTCGGGTCGGTCGCCGAGGCTTTGATGGCGTTCGACCGGCATGAGATCGAGCTGCAGAGCAAGGTCAAGATCAGGTTCTCCGATCTGGTGCCGCCGCTCGATGCTCCCACCCCCGAAGGTTGGGAACCCGGCCAGCAGTTGACCCTGGAGACGTCGCTGGGCCGCGCGCTGTTCAACGAGGCGCTGCCGGCCAACTACGCCTACGTCAACGAAGAGGTCGGCAAGAAGCAGCTGGGCGCGATCGTGAACGACCTCGCCGAGCGCTACACCAAGGTCGAGGTGGCGCACGCCCTCGACGCCTTGAAGGACACCGGCTTCTACTGGGCCACCCGCTCTGGCGTCACGATCTCCATCGGTGACGTCGTGACGCCGGCCAACAAGCCGGAGATCATGGCCGGTTTCGAAGAGCTCTCGGCGAAGGTTCAGCAGCAGTACGAGCGGGGCCTGATCACCAACGAGGAGCGCCGCCAGGAGCTCATCGAGATCTGGAACACCGCCACCATCGAGGTCGCCAAGTCGATGGAGGCAACGTTTGAGAAGACGAACCCCATCTACATGATCGTCAACTCGGGCGCCCGCGGAAACATGACCCAGGTACGCCAGATCGCTGGTATGCGTGGCCTAGTGGCCAACCCGAAGGGCGAGATCATCCCTCGTCCCATCAAGGCCAACTTCCGCGAAGGCCTGTCGGTGCTGGAGTACTTCATCTCCACCCACGGGGCGCGCAAGGGCCTGGCCGACACGGCGCTGCGTACGGCGGACTCCGGCTACCTCACCCGACGGCTCGTCGACGTGTCACAAGACGTCATCATCCGCGAGGACGACTGCGGCACCGAGCGTGGGCTCAACAAGGTCATCGGGGTGAAGCAGGCAGACGGCGGAGTCGTCAAGGACGAGTTCGTCGAGACTTCGGCGTACGCCCGTAACCTCGCTGTCGATGTCGAGCATCCCCAGACCGGTGAGCTGCTCGCCCGCGGCGGTGACGACATCGGTGACGTTCTCATCACCAAGCTCGTCGAAGCGGGCATCCACGAGGTGAAGGTGCGGTCGGTGCTCACCTGCGACGCCAAGACCGGCACCTGTGCTAAGTGTTACGGCCGCTCGCTTGCGACCGGCAAGCTCGTCGACATCGGTGAGGCGGTCGGCATTATCGCCGCTCAGTCGATCGGCGAGCCGGGCACCCAGCTGACCATGCGCACGTTCCGGACCGGCGGCGTGGCACTGGCCGACGACATCACCGAGGGTCTGCCTCGCGTCGTTGAGCTGTTCGAGGCCAGGCAGCCCAAGGGCAAGGCGCCGATCTCGGAGGCCGCTGGCCGGGTCCGGGTCGAAGAGACCGACAAGACCCGCAAGATCGTCGTCGTCCCCGACGACGGGTCGGAGGAGCTCCCCTACCCCGTCAGCAAGCGCACGCGCCTGCTCGTCGAGGACGGCTCGCACGTCGAGGTCGGAGAGCAGATGACCGTCGGCAAGGCCGACCCGCAAGACGTCTTGCGCATCCTGGGGCCCCGCACCACCCAAGAGCACCTGGTCGACCAGGTCCAAGAGGTCTACCGCCGCCAGGCCGTCGCGATCCACGACAAGCACATCGAGATCATCATTCGGCAGATGCTGCGTCGGGTGACGGTTATCGAGAGCGGTGACTCCAACCTGCTGCCTGGTGAGCTCGTGGAGCGCATCCGGTTCGAGACAGAGAACCGCCGCGTGGTCGCCGACGGCGGCACGCCAGCCTCTGGTCGACCCGTGCTGATGGGCATCACCAAGGCGTCGCTCGCCACGGAGTCGTGGCTGTCGGCAGCGTCGTTCCAGGAGACCACGAAGGTTCTCACCGACGCGGCGATCCACGGCAAGTCCGACTCACTGCTGGGTCTGAAGGAGAACGTCATCCTCGGCAAGCTCATCCCGGCCGGAACCGGCCTGGAGCGCTACCGCAACATCCGGGTCGAGCCGACCGAGGAAGCGCGAGCCCAGGCGTACTCCATCGACTACGACACCTACGACTACGACTTCGGTCAGTCAACGGGACAGTCAGTCGCGCTCGATGACTTCGACCTCGGCTCCTACACCAGCTAGACCCAGCCCCCGGCGCAGGCAATCCAAGCGGCGGCCACCCCGACATCGGGGTGGCCGCCCTTTTTAGGTTGGAGGCAACCTTTTCCCACGGCGCAACCGTTAGTAGGTGGATGGTTCGGCCGAGCCAGTGGGAAGGAGCGGGGTGCTCGACAGTGACGAGGCGCGGGACTCCTTCACCGCCTGGGTGGCCGCTCGCCGCGATCCGCTGCTCCGGTCGACGTACCTGCTGACCGGCGACAGGCAGCGCGCGGAGGATCTCCTGCAGGAGGCGCTGGTGAAGGTCGCTCGGCGCTGGGGCAAACTGAGAGACACCAACCCTGACGCCTACATCCGCAAGGTGATCTACCACGACTCCATCTCGTGGTGGCGGTCGCGACGTGAAGTGCCCGTCGCGGAGGTGCGCGACTTGGTGCAACAAGCTGGCGGCGCCCCTGAGCACGCGATGCTGGTCCAGCAGGCACTGGCGAGGCTCACTGCGAAGCAGCGAGCGGTGGTCGTGCTCCGGTACGTCGAGGACCTGACCGAAGTCGAAGCGGCGGCCGCGCTCGGAGTCAGTGTCGGCACTGTGAAAAGCCAGACGGCAGCCGCCCTGCGCCGACTGCGGGAACAGGCCCCGGAGCTCATGGAGCTGACAGGCGAAGGTGACACCAGATGAACCACGACCAGTTGCGGACGCTGCTCCAGCGAAGCGTTGGAGACTTGCGAGCCGACCCAGCTGTGGGGGAGCGCGCCTGGCGAACCGCCGTGCAGCAGGACCGGCGTCAGCGCTTCGCCATCGTCGCCGGGGCCGCCGCTGGCGTTGCTCTGGTCACCGCGCTGATAGCCAACCCTCCAACTCTCGACCGCTCGGTGCCTCCGGCGACGCAGACCGCCGTCTCGACCGCTCCCGAAACGGCCTCCACCCCGGCAACCACACCGTCGCCCTCCGAGCCTGACCCGGAGACGCTCACCGAGCGGTTGCGCCGGATCAACCAGCCGCCGTGGGACAACGTCGACGTTGACCAGCTCCCTATGCTCGACACCCGGCTGCCGCCAAGCCTCGACCCGCGAAACCAGACCGCATCGGCCCTCTCTGAAGACCCAGTCGAGGCCGCCCTCGCCGTTGTACAGATGCCCGGACGGGTGCTCGACATCCGAGTCCTCGGTGACGACCGCCGGTGGCGACAACTGGACACTCCTGGACTCGAGCCGAGTTTCAGCGACGGTTCGGTGGTGTCGTTGGTCGGGGGGTCGCCGATCTCACCCGACGGACGCCAGTTGGCGCTTCCGCAGCCGGGTGGCCTCGCGGTGGTCGACCTGACCAGCGGGTTGTCCCGCAGGTTCGACATTCCGGCGAACGACGTGCCGCCGTGGGTGGGCCGGGCGACGCATTGGTCACCCGACGGCACTCAGATCATGACCGGCCCAGCGACGTTCTACACGTCACTGCGTCCGAGACATGGCTGGCTGATTGACGTGTCGAGCGGCGATGTGCAGCCGGTGCCCTACGACGCCACGCAGGCCGCCTTCACGCCGGACGGCACGGTTGTCGAACTGCGGAACTGGGACTGTGGGCTCTGCCAGGTCTGGCGCTACCAGGGTGATCGGTTGACCGAACGCGTCACATTGGATGTCGAGCTGTACGTCGTGGCCCCCGCCGTCCGAGACGTGATGGCCGTTAGTCGTGCCGTGCGGGGGTGGTCGGGGTCGAAGGGAGTCGAGGATCAAGACGGAATCCTCGTCGTCGACCCAGAATCCGGCGAGCTGCTGGCCGAACTCCCGATGCGGGCGTTCCACTGGGCGGAGAACGCAAAGCTGTTTGGCTGGTTGGACGACGAGACACTGGTGTTTTCGGTCCACCAGCAGCGCGTACTGGTGGCCTGGAACTACCAGAGCGGTGAGTTGAGTCGGCTGACCGACCCCGCGACGATGCCGAACTTCAGCCTGGCGCTGGCGGTTCCACAGTTGCGCTGATGCGTTCGAAGCAGCCCCGGACGACGCCCAGATGTGGGACAGGTACGGGGAGGGCGGCGCGGTAGGCAGTGGCGACAACGGATGGGTGGTGCGCTGGTGACGATGCAGCCGTACGCCGTCGCGGCGCTGCGCGGGCTGCGGGTGGAGATACCGCGCATGGCGGAGTACCAAGACTATGCAGTCGGCCTCGCAGCCCGGCTCCCGCACGTCGGCATCTCGGTGCTTCCGCAACCGCCGCATAAGCCGCAGCGCTGCTGGCGAAGGTGCTGCTGAACGACTGAGGGGAAGCGTCTGGGCGAGTCCCGGTCAGCGACTCGGCTCGCGTGCCCCTCGGTGACTCCGACGGCCGATATCGTCCCGCCATGACGCACGAACAGCCCCCCGTTGATCCGCTGCACGCCGCACTTGATCCGCTCGTCGTTGACGGCACGCTGCACCCTCAGCAGGCCGACCGGGTGTACCGGGCGGTGACTGCGCAGGCGGGCCCTCGGCCCGTGGACGCCACGTCGGCGGCCCAGCACGCTGGGCACAGGGACACCCGGTCCGCTCTGCCGCTCGGCCTCGCGATAGTCGCTGCGTCATTGGCGGTGACTGCACTGTTCGTCGCCGCGACCCTGGCGGCCAACCGCGACTTCGAGTGGATGACGTTCATTGTGCTGATTGGCGTGACGGCGGCGTTTGCCGCTGGGGCAGCGGCTAGCGACCGACTGCTCACCGCCGACGGCAACCGACGATGGCTGGTCAGCCTGCTGGCGACGCTGGCAGTCATCGGGCTTGGGCTCACCCTGCTCCCCTGAGACAAGACGCGCTTGTGTACCTCGCGGGGGTGGTGATGTTGGCGGGCGGCATCGTCGGCTACTGGCTGCTGAAGGGGGAGTTGCTGACCGTTGCAGCCGTGCTGGCGGGTGTCCTGGCCCTTGCGGCGGTGATTGGTTGGATCTCCAAGCGGCAAGGCGGGCCTCAGGCTGGGCCCGGTGCCTCGCCGCCGACTGTGGGGGCCTGACGGGCCGCCGTGTGAACGACAACACCTTGCATCTTCCACGTAATGATGTAATCGTGTAATCATGACGGCAATGACAGAACCCACTGCAGACGACATCCGGGCCTGGTTCACCGGCCGGCTCCCGAGCGAGTGGACCACATTGAGCCCAGACATCACCGTTGACCGGGACGAGATCACCGTCCGCGTGCAACTCGACCCCGTCGAGCTCGAGGCCGACGCGACAGACGAGGCACACGCCGAGGCGGCCGCGGGTCGAGCATCGTCGTGGCGAGAAGAGACGCGAGACGCGCGGATCAAGATCGCCCGAGAGGCCGAGCACCGCTTTGACCGCAAGGTGTCCTGGGGGGTGCGCCTCGGCGATCGTACGGCGACATTCACCCACCTCGCCGTACCCGCGATGACCCGGCTTCGGCAACCGCAACGCCAGGTGCTCGACACCCTGGTGGAAGCTGGCGTGGCGCGCTCGCGCTCAGAGGCGCTGGCGTGGTGCGTGAAGCTTGTCGAACAGCACAGCGAAGAGTGGCTGCAGGAGCTGCGAAGTGCGATGGAGCAAGTGCACGCCGTCCGCGCTCAGGGCCCGGGTTAGCAGGCCCGGGGTTGCCGCCGGGCAGTAGCCGCCCACGAGTGCTGGTGCGGCCGACCCGCGAGGGCCATGGCGTAACGACGTTAGAGCTGTTCTTCGACCTGGTTTTCGTCTTCGCCATCACCCAGGTGACGTCCTTCATGGCCGAGGACCTGACGTGGCGTGGCGCGTTTCGCGGCCTGGTGTTGCTCGCTTTGCTCTGGTGGGCCTGGTGCAGCTACGCCTGGCTGGGCAATCAGGCGCGGGCTGACGAAGGTCTCATCCGGGCGAGTCTGATGACCGCGATGGCGGCGATGTTCGTCGTTGCGCTCACGATCCCCGAGGCGTGGGGCGACTCCGGGAGCGGCCTGCACGCGCCGATTGCCCTGGCCGTGAGCCTTGGCGTCGTGCGTCTCGGTCACCTGGCGGTTTTCGCGATCGCTGCCGGGGGAGACGCCGGCTTACGACGACAGCTCGCGCGCACCGCCGTACCCGTCACGATCGCCGCGGTCCTGCTTGTTGTCGGTGCGGCCCTCGGCGGACCAGCCCAGACTGGGTGCTGGGCGCTCGCCCTCGTTGTCGACTACACGGGCGTCTACTTGGCTGGCAGCGATTGGCGGCTCCCATCCGCTCGACACTTTGCCGAGCGGCACGGACTGATCATCATCATCGCCCTCGGTGAGTCGATC
This sequence comes from Nocardioidaceae bacterium, assembly GCA_030447865.1. Lineage (GTDB taxonomy): Bacteria > Actinomycetota > Actinomycetes > Propionibacteriales > Nocardioidaceae > JAUJOE01. Next base: position 264,219 of record JAUJOD010000001.1, on the reverse strand, counting down.
GTGGCGATCGGTGTCGGCGTTGGCGGACAAGCCATCACGACACCCGTAGTCGCCGCTGCCCTGCTCGGCCTCGCCGTCACCGTCGCGTTGTGGTGGGCGTACTTCGACGTCGTCGCTCCGGTGGCCGAGCGAACGCTCGCCGGGCTGTCCGGCAGCGACCGAACGCGGCTGGCGCGGGACTCCTACACCTACCTGCACTTCCCAATGGTCGCCGGCATCGTCTACCTAGCCCTCGGCCTCAAGAAGGTGACGGAGTACGTCGCCGACACCGAGCACCATCCGCTCTCGGAGCCGCTGGCAACCGGCCCGCTCTGGGCGATGTACGGCGGCGTAGCCACCTACCTGCTGGCTCACCTTGCCTTCCGGCAGCGAAACATCGGGTCGATCAATCGACCCCGACTATGCGTGGCCGTCCTGCTGCTGTTGGCGCCACTGCTGGTTGGCGCGTTGCCGGCGCTGGCGGCACTGGGGGTGCTCACCGCCGTACTGGTCGGACTGATCAGCTTCGAGGTGATCCGGTACGCCGACGCGCGTGACGCCATCCGCCATCCAGCGTAGTCACCAGCCGCGTCCCACGGCAGAAGATCAAGGGAGGAGGGTAATCGCTCCTCTCACTCTCAACATATAGCGGGTTGGGGGGCTTGCGGCAAGACCCGGGTCGTGCCGCAGAATCGTCCGCCGAGGCGAGCGAGAACTTGCGGAAGTAGGGGGATGCGAGATGCGTGCGTGGGGGGTCGAGGGTTGTCTTGCGCTGGTCGCGACCGGCGGAGTGCCCGGAGGGTGGCGATGATCGAACATGCGGTGGTGATCGCGGGGGGAGGTCCGACAGGGCTGATGCTGGCGGGCGAGTTGGCGTTGGCCGGCGTGGACGTTGCCATTGTCGAGCGGCGTGTCAGTCAGGACCTCCCCGGAAGGCGCGCTGGCGGTCTGCACTCACGCACCATTGAGATCCTCGATCAGCGTGGAATCGCCGATCGGTTCCTCTCGCAGGGGCAGGTGGCCCAGGTCGCGGGATTCTCCATGATCCCTTTGGACATCAGCGACTTTCCCACCCGGCACAACTATGGGCTGGGTCTGTGGCAGAACCACATCGAGCGCCTGCTGGCCGGTTGGGTCGGCGAGCTGGAGGTGACGATCTATCGCGGACGAGAAGTGACCGGTCTCGCGCAGGACGACACCGGCGTCGATGTCGCGGTGTCCGACAACCGGTCATTGCGGGCGGAGTATCTCGTTGGGTGCGACGGAGGACGCAGTCTGATCCGTAAGGCAGCCGGCATCGAGTTCCCCGGGTGGGATCCGACGACGAGCTTTCTTATCGCCGAGGTCGAGATGGCCGAGGAGCCGGCGTTGGGCATCCGCCGCGACGCTCTCGGCGTCCATGCCCTGGGTCGAGTGGAGTACGAGATCCGCGACGGCCAGGTGGTCTACGGGGATAGCGGGCCGATAGGGGTCATGGTGACCGAACAGCACCCAAGCACCAGCGAACCCACCCTGCGCGATCTCAGCGAGGCGCTCATCGCCGTCTACGGGACCGATTACGGTGTCCACAGTCCCACCTGGACCTCCAGATTCACTGATGTGAGTCGGCAGGCCGCGGCCTACCGCGACCGACGGGTGCTGCTGGCGGGCGAAGCCGCACACGTGCATGCCCCGACTGGTGGACAGGGCCTCAATACCGGTGTGCATGATGCGGTGAATCTCGGATGGAAGCTTGCGCAGGTGGTCAACCGGACATCGCCGGACAGCCTCCTCGACACCTACCACGCCGAGCGCCACCCGGTCGGAGCCCGCGTGCTGCGCAACACGATGGCGCAGATCGCGCTTCTCCGCCCCGGCGAACGCACGGAGGCACTGCGCGACATCATGTCTGAGCTCCTCGGCATGGGCGAGCCTCGCCGACGACTCGCCGCGGAGATGTCCGGCCTGGGCATTCACTACGACCTGGGCGACGGACACCCGCTGCTCGGACGCCGCATGCCCGATCTCGACCTGGTCACCGCCGACGGCGCGCTGCGGGTCTTCACCCTGTTGCACAATGCCCGCCCCGTGCTGCTCAACCTCGGTGAGCCCGGCGGTCTCGACATCACTCCCTGGGCGGATCGGGTTCAGTTGATCGACGCGGAATACGTCGGCACCTGGGAGCTTCCGGTACTTGGCGGGGTCACTGCTCCCGCTGCCGTTTTGATTCGGCCCGACGGATACGTGGCCTGGGCGGGAGATTCAACCCACCGGGGGCTCCAGGACGCGCTAACCACCTGGTTCGGTGCACCCAACGAACCCCGGTGGTCCCGCTCGGCTCAACACCGCTGACTCCAAGCCAGGTGGTTGCGGTTGCGGAGGTCATCTGACATCTGCACCAAGCCAAGCACCCTCTGACCGCTTGTTTTGACCCCGATACAGCCACCCGGTACCCTTAACATCCGTGCCTGGAGCGTTCCGGGCACTCTCGTGTGCCAGGCAGACGGCGCCCCTTGAAGTGCTTCCTGCGCAGCCGCGAGGTCTGCGCAAGACCTCCACAGACCCGAGCAGGCGCTCGGAGCCTGTGACCTGGGAGCGGGCGACACGCCCGACCTCGGGGGTCGGTCGTCGCAGACAGCCGAAGCGTTGCCGACAGGAAAGAGAACCACGCGGTGCCCACCATCCAGCAGCTGGTCCGCAAGGGCCGCCAGGACAAGGTGTCGAAGACCAAGACGCCGGCGCTGAAGGGGTCCCCTCAGCGTCGCGGCGTGTGCACGCGTGTCTACACCACTACCCCGAAGAAGCCGAACTCCGCGCTCCGCAAGGTCGCGCGGGTGCGCCTGACCAGCGGCATGGAGGTGACGGCGTACATCCCCGGCGTTGGTCACAACCTGCAGGAGCACTCCATCGTGCTCGTCCGCGGCGGCCGCGTGAAGGACCTTCCCGGCGTGCGCTACAAGATCATCCGCGGCTCCCTCGACACCCAGGGCGTCAAGAACCGCAAGCAGGCTCGCAGCCGCTACGGCGCGAAGAAGGAGAAGCGCTAATGCCACGCAAGGGTCCGGCTCCTAAGCGTCCGATCGAGATCGACCCGGTCTACGGCAGCCCGTTGGTCACCCAGCTCGTCAACAAGGTGCTCGTCGACGGCAAGAAGCAGGTCGCCGAAAAGATCGTCCACACTGCGCTCGAGGGCTGCCGCAACAAGAGCGGCACCGACCCGGTGGTGACGCTGAGGCGGGCTCTCGACAACGTCAAGCCGACCCTCGAGGTCAAGAGCCGCCGCGTCGGCGGCGCCACCTACCAGGTGCCGGTCGAGGTGCGCCCCAACCGGGCCACGACGCTTGCCCTGCGGTGGCTCGTGCAGTACTCACAGGCCCGTCGCGAGAAGACCATGTCCGAACGGCTGATGAACGAGCTGCTCGACGCCTCCAACGGGCTGGGCGCCGCCGTGAAGCGTCGCGAGGACACGCACAAGATGGCCGAGTCCAACAAGGCGTTCGCGCACTACCGCTGGTGAGCGAGGGGTACGCCGCCCGCCTCCGTCGGCCGCCGTACCCGTCTCTTCCCGCCCATCGACCTCTACACCGTTAGGGAACCGCCAACCGTGGCAACCGAGATCACCACCGACCTCCGCCGGGTCCGCAACATCGGCATCATGGCGCACATCGACGCCGGTAAGACGACCACGACCGAGCGGATCCTGTTCTACACCGGCATCAACTACAAGATGGGTGAGGTCCACGAGGGCGCCGCCACGATGGACTGGATGGAGCAGGAGCAAGAGCGCGGCATCACGATCACCTCGGCCGCGACGACCTGCACGTGGAAAGACCACACGATCAACATCATCGACACCCCCGGCCACGTCGACTTCACCGTCGAGGTGGAGCGTTCGCTGCGGGTTCTCGACGGTGCTGTCGCCGTGTTCGACGGCGTCGCGGGCGTCGAGCCGCAGTCTGAGACGGTGTGGCGGCAGGCGAACCGCTACCGCGTGCCGCGGCTGTGCTTTGTCAACAAGCTCGACCGCACCGGCGCCGAGTTCCACCGCTGTGTCGAGATGATCGAGTCGCGCCTGGGCGCCGTACCCCTGGTTCTGCAGATCCCGATCGGCACCGAGGCCGACTTCATCGGCGTCGTCGACCTCGTCGCCATGCGGGCGCTGACCTGGCGCGGCGAGACCGTCAAGGGCGAGGACTACACCGTCGAGGAGATCCCGGCGTCCCACAAGGACGCGGCTGCCGAGTGGCGTGACCGGCTCCTGGAGACCATCGCCGAAGCCGACGACGAGATGATGGAGCTCTACCTCGAGGGCGAGGAGCCCTCGGTCGAGGCGCTCCAGGCTGCGATTCGACGCGCCACCGTCGCCGACAAGCTGACCCCGGTGCTCACCGGCACGGCCTTCAAGAACAAGGGGGTGCAGCCGCTGCTCGACGCGGTCGTTGCCTACCTTCCCTCGCCGGTGGAGCTTCCCGCGGTCGAAGGACATGACGTGAAGGACGAGGAGGTCGTGGTCCAGCGGCGGCCGGACGAGTCCGAGCCGTTCGCCGCGTTGGCCTTCAAGATCATGGCCGACCCGCACCTCGGCAAGCTGACCTACCTGCGGGTGTACTCCGGTCGGCTCGACACCGGTACCAACGTGCTCAACCCCACCAAGGGTCGGCGCGAGCGGATCGGCAAGATCTACCGGATGCACGCGAACAAGCGCGAGGAGATCGCCACTGTCGGCGCCGGCCACATCGTCGCCGTGATGGGGCTGAAGGACACCACCACCGGCGAGACGCTGTGCGACATCAACGCCCCAGTGGTGCTGGAGTCGATGACCTTCCCCGCCCCGGTGATCCACGTCGCCATCGAGCCCAAGTCCAAGGGCGACCAGGAGAAGCTCGGTACGGCGATCCAGCGGCTGTCGGAGGAAGACCCCACGTTCCAGGTGCGCACCGACGAGGAGACCGGGCAGACGATCATCGCCGGGATGGGTGAGCTGCACCTCGAGGTGCTGGTCGACCGGATGCGCCGCGAGTTCCGCGTCGACGCCAACGTCGGCAAGCCTCAGGTCGCCTACCGCGAGACCATCCGCCGCCCCGTCACCAAGGTCGACTACGTCCACAAGAAGCAAACGGGTGGGTCGGGCCAGTTCGCGAAGGTCATCATCGACATGGAGCCCACCGGCGGTGACGGCGACGGCGGCTACGAGTTCGTCAACGCGGTCACCGGCGGCCGCATCCCCCGCGAGTACATCCCGCCGGTCGACGAAGGCATCCAGGAGGCGATGGAGTTCGGCGTCCTCGCCGGCTACCCGATGGTCGACATCAAGGTGACGCTCCAAGACGGCGCCTACCACGATGTCGACTCCTCGGAGATGGCGTTCAAGATGGCCGGCCGCATGGTGTTCAAGGAGGCCGCGCGCAAGGCCGACCCCGTACTGCTCGAGCCGATGATGGCCGTGGAGGTCACCACGCCTGAGGACTACATGGGTGACGTCATCGGTGACCTGAACTCCCGTCGCGGCCAGATCCAGGCGATGGAGGAGGGGCTGGGGGGCGCCAAGCTCGTCAAGGGTCTGGTTCCCCTCTCGGAGATGTTTGGATACGTTGGTGATCTGCGGTCCAAGACCCAAGGTCGCGCGTCGTACTCGATGCAGTTCGATTCGTACGCCGAGGTTCCCAGGAGCGTCGCCGACGAGATCATCCAGAAGGTTCGCGGCGAGTAGCCGCCCCGGCCGCCCGACGTACACGTAACGAGTAACTCATAACAGGAGGAAGTCCAAGTGGCGAAGGCCAAATTCGAGCGGACAAAGCCGCACGTCAACATCGGCACCATCGGCCACATCGACCACGGGAAGACCACTCTGACCGCGGCGATCTCGAAGGTGCTGCACGACAAGTTCCCGACGCTGAACCCCCAGTTCGCCTTCGACGACATCGACAAGGCGCCCGAGGAGAAGCAGCGGGGCATCACGATCTCGATCGCCCACATCGAGTACCAGACCGAGAAGCGTCACTACGCCCACGTCGACTGCCCGGGCCACGCCGACTACATCAAGAACATGATCACCGGCGCCGCGCAGATGGACGGTGCGATCCTCGTCGTCGCCGCCACCGACGGGCCGATGCCGCAGACCCGTGAGCACGTGCTGCTCGCCCGGCAGGTCGGCGTACCCGCGATCGTCGTCGCCCTCAACAAGTGCGACATGGTCGAGGACGAGGAGCTCATCGAGCTCGTCGAGCTCGAGGTGCGCGAGCTGCTGTCGGAGTACGAGTTCGACGGCGACGACGCCCCAGTGGTGCGGGTGGCCGCCTTCCCGGCGCTCAACGGCGACGAGAAGTGGGGCGCGTCGGTGATGGAGCTCATGGACGCCGTCGACGAGTTCATCCCGCAGCCGGAGCGCGACACCGAGAAGCCGTTCCTGATGCCCGTCGAGGACGTCTTCACGATCACCGGCCGCGGCACAGTCATCACCGGCCGCATCGAGCGGGGGATCGTCAAGATCAACGAGACGGTCGACATCATCGGCATCCGCGAACAGAAGCAGAGCTCCACCGTCACCGGTATCGAGATGTTCCGCAAGCTGCTCGACACCGGTGAGGCCGGTGAGAACGTCGGCCTGCTGCTGCGCGGCACCAAGCGCGAGGACGTCGAGCGCGGCATGGTCGTGATCAAGCCGGGTTCGACGACGCCGCACACCAACTTCGACGCCAACGTCTACATCTTGTCGAAGGAAGAGGGCGGCCGGCACACGCCGTTCTTCAACAACTACCGCCCGCAGTTCTACTTCCGTACGACGGACGTGACCGGCGTGGTGACGCTGCCCGAGGGCACCGAGATGGTGATGCCGGGCGACAACACCGAGATGTCGGTCGAGCTGATCCAGCCGATCGCCATGGAGGATGGCCTGCGCTTCGCCATCCGCGAGGGTGGCCGCACCGTCGGCGCCGGCCGGGTAACCAAGATCAACAAGTGACCTGACGCCCCTCCCCTCGACTTGTCAGGCTGTAGAGGACACTCTTCCGCCTGGCGGAGCCTGACAAGTCGAGGGCGGGCGATGGTGGGTGCCGACCCGCCTTGACAGGGGGAGGCAGCGTGAGGTCTCACGCCGTATGGGTCAACGGGTAGTGGGTCAGTTTGAATGACGTCGCTTGGTTAGCCAAAGCGCAAGGAGCCCGTGGATCAGCACGTTGGCCAGTGCGAACGCGATGAACAGCGATGTTTCCGCGAAGTCGCGCCCCTCAGGTATGACGCCACTAAAGACCAGCAGCGACCACGGCATCCCCAGCGCGGCGAGGGCCAGCATCGCGAAACCCGCACCTATGTTGGCGTCAACCACCGGCTCATGTATTACTACGGCGAGAAAGGTCGTGGCTGCTGCGATTGCCGCCACGTGGACGATCAGCCAGACGTATGGGAGCCGACTGTCACTAGTCATCGTAAGGTATCCTCAACGTATGCCTGACCGCTCACGCAAGCGCCCACGCGACATAAACGAACTTGCCGCTTCCATCGTCGCTGACACCACCGACAAGGACAAGCCTCAAGCTCCGGCTCCGGACGACGGCAAAGACCCAGCCGCCGTTTCGCTGGGGCGACGTGGCGGGCTGAAGGGTGGCAAGGCGCGCGCGGCGAAACTCACGCCCGAACAGCGAGCCGAGATCGCTAGAAGAGCTGCTCAGGCTCGTTGGGCGGCGAAGCCTTAGCCTGAGGTATGTCGCCTCCAACCTGTGCGAACAGCGAGGATTTGTAGTGTTCCGGAAGCCAACCCTCCGAGAGAGCTGTTAGCACAACGAAAGGTTGGAGCAACGGGTCCGCGAATCGATACCGGTAGCGACGTTCGGGACCCTCACGTTTCAATACTGGCCCTCGTTCGACCTCGGTGAAGGCTTTCAAGTGCGGAGCGTAGGCCGGGATTGCGTAGGGCCTTCCCATGATATGGAACATGGGTTCTCGAATATCGGCTGCAGCAAAGAACCCCAGACGGTCCTTCTCGGCCAGCGCACACGCCAACAGTACTCGGGCGTAAAGGGTGTCCCTTCGCTGGGCAGCCTTGGCAGTTTCGTATGCCTTCAAGACTGAGTGGCGATCTAAAGCGGCTTGGATTGCGTCCAAGACGTCGGCCAAGGTGACGTGGGATCGGTCATCCTGTACGCACCGGATGGCGGCATGTTGCGACAACAGATGGGCAAAGTGCGGCAAGCCTTCCGACAGGGTGGCGATCGCCGAGGCCGCTCGTTCGTCTATCCCCATACCGATTCGGCGTAAGCCATCAACGGGGATACGAAGGAGCTCGCTACGTGACATGCGAAGCAGGGGCACCTCTTCGATCGCACGCCGGACAGATTCATGTTCTCCGATAAGTTGATCGATGGAGTCGGCAACTCCCACAATGACCAGTTTGGTGCGGACGTCGTGGTCGGAGAGAGCTTTTACTGTGTCGGCCATCAGACTAAGCCCGTCCGGGTCATCCTCCCACCGATCGAACTCGTCGAGGATAATGAAGGGCCAGGCCGCGTCCTCTAGAATGCTCCGAATCTCATCTGGGTCGGGGCTACCGAACGCCCAGTCATCCGGAATAGGATGCATGCCTTTGCGTAGCACTTTGACCCAGATGTTCTTAAACGTGTCAGACGTTGTGCAGTTAATCCGGATCGGTACACCGGGGCTGGAGAAGTTTTCAAACTGCGATAAAACGTTCGCCAGGGAAGACTTGCCGACACCCCGCTCCCCATAGATGGCAACATGTAGTCCCGGCTCGGTAAGTGCCGTCAGGATCCGGATGACCTCATCTAGACGTCCCGCTAGCAGATCCTTGTTCTGCACGGGTGTGCGGGGAGTGAACACCGTGCGCAGCTGGTTGACTCGTTCGGTCTTAGACATAGGGCTGGCCATGACGTCATCGTACTCTGACTAGTTGGGCGCTAACTCTTAATTAAAGTAACGACGCTGTAACAACGGTCTCACATCGTTGACACTGCCTGACCGCTCAAGCATAATGGTCAGTATGGTGAACAAGTTGAGCACGGAGAAGCGGGCGCAGATCGTCGGGTGTCTGGTCGAGGGAATGAGCATCCGTGCCACGGTCCGCACGACCGGCGCAGCGAAGAACACGATCACCAAACTCCTGGTCGACCTAGGAGACGCCTGCTCCTACGCCGCCAACGAGTTACTGCTCGACCTGGACTGCGAGCGCGTCCAGTGCGACGAAATCTGGTCCTTCTGCTACGCCAAGCGCAAGAACGTCCCCGCTGAGCATGAAGGTGAGTTCGGCTACGGCGACGTGTGGACGTGGACTGCGATCGACGCTGACACCAAGCTTGTGCCGTCTTGGTACGTCGGTGACCGTTCTTCGTACTCCGCAAGGGCACTAATTGACGATCTGGCGTTCCGCGTGAACCGCCGCATGCAACTCACCACAGACGGCCACCATGCCTACCTCAACGCCGTCGAGAACCGGCTCGGCGCGGACGTGGACTACGCCATGCTGATCAAGCTCTACGACGCTCCCGAGGGACAGGGCAACGAGCGCCGCTACAGCCCCGCCGTCTGCACCGGCACCGATGTTCGGATCGTGCAGGGCGACCCTGACCCGGCCCACATCTCAACGTCCTACGTGGAGCGGCAGAACCTCACCATGCGGATGAGCATGCGCCGCTTCACCCGGCTGACCAACGGCTTCTCCAAGAAGGTCGAGAACCTGACCGCAGCCGTGTCGCTGCACTTCGTCTACTACAACTTCGCTCGGCCACACCAAACGCTCACGAAGGCCAACGGTGGCCGTAAGACCACCCCCGCGATGGCGGCAGGCAAGGCGAACCGGGTCTGGACGCTGACAGACATCGTGAACCTGCTCGACTACAAGCTTCCCGATTCAAACTGACCCACTACCGGTCAACGCGGCGATTTGGCAGCCACCTGCCTCGTCTGGCAAACTATCGGGGTTGCCCAGGCGGCGTCGCCGGGGCGGACCGGACAGCCACTCGCAGGTCTGAGTTGGTCGGTCTGCCGAAACGGAGACTCCACCATGACTCGCCGCTGACCGGCGGTCGAGTCACTGCCCAGCCCAGCCAACCGTTTCCTTGTGATCGGCACGTCGTGCGCCCAGCGACCGACACGCCCGACCTCGGGGGTCGGACGCGGGTCCACGGCACTGGGCGGCCGACGGCACAACCATCAGCGGAACGAGTGCGAAGGACGAAGCGAGAGCATGGCGGGACAGAAGATCCGGATCCGGCTCAAGGCCTATGACCATGAGGTCATCGACTCGTCGGCGCGCAAGATCGTCGACACGGTGATGCGTACTGGCGCGAAGGTCGCTGGCCCGGTGCCGCTTCCCACGGAGAAGAACGTCTTCTGCGTGATCCGGTCGCCGCACAAGTACAAGGACAGCCGCGAGCACTTCGAGATGCGCACCCACAAGCGGCTCATCGACATTCTCGACCCGACGCCGAAGACCGTCGACTCGCTGATGCGGCTCGAGCTTCCTGCCGGTGTCGACATCGAGATCAAGCTCTGAGGGACCGACAGGCAATGAGCACCACACGAAACGTACGCGGGTTGTTGGGCAAGAAGCTCGGCATGACGCAGGTTTGGGACGAGAACAATCGGGTCGTCCCCGTCACGGTGATCTCGGCCGCCTCCAACGTCGTGACCCAGGTCCGTTCCGCAGACACCGACGGCTACACCGCCGTGCAGCTAGGTTTCGGCGAGGTCAAGCCGACTCAGGTAACCAAGCCACTCGCCGGTCACTTCGCGCGAGCCGGCGTGACGCCTCGTCGCCATCTTGTCGAGATCCGTACGGCGGACGCCGCCGGCTACTCCCTCGGCCAGGAGCTCTCTGCTGACCTCTTCAACGCGGGCGAGAGAGTCGACGTCACCGGCACCAGCAAGGGCAAGGGATTCGCCGGCGTGATGAAGCGCCACGGCTTCCACGGGGTGAGCGCGTCGCACGGTTCACACCGCAATCACCGTAAGCCCGGCTCCATCGGTGGCTGCGCCACCCCCGCGAGGGTCTTCAAGGGCCTGCGGATGGCGGGCCGGATGGGCGTCGAGACCGTCACCACCCAGAACCTCACCGTGCACGCCGTCGACGCCGACAAGGGGCTGCTCTTGGTGAAGGGCGCTGTTCCCGGGCCCAAGGGCACCGTTGTGATCGTCCGCAGCGCAGCCAAGGCGAAGGGAGACGGCAAATGACGACGGTCGACGTAATCGACGCCACCGGCAGCAAGTCCGGCAGTGTCGAGCTACCTGCCGACATCTTCGACGCACAGGTGAACATCCCGCTGATCCACCAGGTCGTCGTCGCCCAGCTGGCCGCGGCCCGGCAGGGCACGCACGACACCAAGTCGCGTGCGGAGGTCGCCGGCGGTGGCGCCAAGCCGTACCGGCAAAAGGGCACCGGTCGGGCCCGCCAGGGGTCGATCAGGTCACCGCAGTTCACCGGCGGCGGCATCGTCCACGGGCCGACTCCCCGCGGCTACGCACAGCGCACACCGAAGAAGATGAAGGCCGCCGCCCTGCGCGGGGCGCTTTCCGATCGCGCCCGCGAGGGGCGGGTCCACATCGTCGAGGCGCTGGTCACCGGCGCGACGCCCTCGACGAAGTCGGCTGTCGCCGCACTGGCGAGGATCACCGATCGACCACGCACGCTGGTCGTGCTCGAACGCGGCGACGATGTCAGTTGGCTCAGCCTGCGCAACGTCGAAGCGATTCACACCCTTGCGGTCGACCAGCTCAACACGTACGACGTGCTGCTCAGCGACGACGTGGTGTTCACGCGCGCTGCGCTGGAGGCCTTCGTCGCCAGGCCCGCCGCCGCCAAGGGCACGTCGGCTCCAGTCACCGAGGAGGCGGACCAGTGAGCAATCTCCACAAGGACCACCGTGACGTGCTGCTGTCTCCGGTGGTAAGCGAGAAGTCCTATGGGCTGCTCGACCAGAACAAGTACACCTTCCTCGTCCGCCCGGACTCCAACAAGACCGAGATCAAGATCGCGGTCGAGAAGGTGTTCAACGTGAAGGTGACCAGCGTCAACACGATCAACCGCCCCGGCAAGCGCCGCCGTACCCGCTCCGGCTGGGGCAGCCGTCCCAGCACCAAGCGCGCCATCGTCAGCCTTGCCGAGGGACAGCGCATCGACATCTTCGGAGGTCCGGTCTCCTGACCGGGCTCGACGACGAGGACTGAGAACTCATGGGTATCCGCAAGTACAAGCCGACGACACCGGGCCGCCGCGGCTCCAGCGTCGCCGACTTCGTCGAAGTAACGCGAGACACGCCGGAGAAGACCCTGGTCAAGCCGCTCCCGAAGAAGGGGGGCCGCAACAACCAGGGCCGCATCACCACCCGGCACGTGGGCGGCGGCCACAAGCGCGCCTACCGCATCATCGACTTCCGTCGCTACGACAAGGACGGCGTGCCCGCCATCGTGGCGCACATCGAGTACGACCCCAACCGGACCGCCCGCATCGCACTGCTGCACTACGCCGACGGCGAGAAGCGCTACGTCATCGCACCGACCGGCCTGCGGCAGGGGATGCGGGTCGAGAACGGCCCGCGCGCCGACATCAAGCCGGGCAACAACCTGCCGCTGCGCAACATCCCCGTCGGCACAACGGTGCACGCGATCGAGCTCCGCCCCGGCGGCGGCGCAAAGATCGGACGTTCCGCCGGCGCGTCGGTGCAGTTGGTGGCCCGCGAGGGCAGCCGGGCGCAGCTACGCATGCCGTCCGGTGAGATGAGGTACGTCGACGTGCGCTGCCGCGCCACGGTGGGCGCGGTCGGCAACGCTGAGCAGTCCAACATCAACTGGGGCAAGGCGGGCCGGATGCGGTGGAAGGGCAAGCGCCCCTCGGTCCGCGGCGTCGCCATGAACCCGGTCGACCACCCGCACGGCGGCGGCGAGGGCAAGACCTCCGGCGGCCGCCACCCCGTGTCGCCCTGGGGCCAGGCTGAGGGCCGCACGCGGCGGCGCAAGCCAAGTGACCAGATGATCGTCCGCCGGCGCAAGACCGGCAAGCGCTGAGAAGGGTGTGAGTTTCGATGCCGCGTAGCCTGAAGAAGGGTCCGTTCGTCGACGACCACCTGCAAAAGAAGGTGGACGTGCAAAACGACAGGGGCACCAAGAGCGTGATCAAGACGTGGTCACGCCGTTCGATGATCATCCCCGACATGATCGGCCACACGATCGCCGTACACGACGGGCGAAAGCACGTCCCGATCTTCGTGACCGACGCCATGGTCGGGCACAAGCTCGGAGAGTTTGCGCCCACCCGCACCTTCCGTGGGCACGAGAAGGACGACCGAAAGAGCCGCCGCCGCTGACGCGGGGCTGCGCGCAACGACGAGGAAGTAGAGCATGCCTGTTATGGAGCGGCGGCGGGCCAGCGCCCGCCGCGAGAGCCTGCTCGGCGACGAGCCGGGTGCTTTCGCTGTCGCACGCTTCGTTCGCGTGACGCCGATGAAGGCCCGCCGCGTCGTCGACATGGTGCGTGGTGCGCCGGTCGACGAGGCGCTCGCGACGCTGCGGTTCGCGCCGCAGGCAGCCAGCGAGCCCGTCTACAAGGTGCTCGAGAGCGCCGTGGCGAACGCCACGACAACTGAGGGTCTCGAGCGCAACAGCCTCGTCGTCACTGCTGCCCGCGTCGACGAAGGTCCGACGCTGAAGCGGTTCCGACCGCGCGCACAGGGCCGCGCCAGCCGCATCCTCAAGCGCACCAGCCACATCACGCTCGTCGTGCAACCGGTCGCTGGTGGCAAAGCCGCCGGGGCCGCCACGAAGAGCTCCGCCAAGAAGAGTTCCACCAAGACCGCCGGAGGATCCCGCTAATGGGCCAGAAGGTCAACCCGCACGGCTTCCGACTCGGTGTCTCCACCGATCACAAGAGCCGTTGGTACGCCGACAAGCTCTACAAGAGCTACGTCGGCGAGGACGTCGCGGTGCGCAAGCTGCTCACCAAGGGCATGGACCGCGCCGGGATCAGCCGGGTCGAGATCGAGCGCACCCGCGACCGGGTCTCGGTGACGATCTACACCGCCCGCCCGGGCATCGTCATCGGGCGCCGCGGTGCCGAGGCTGACCGCATCCGCGAGAACCTCGAGAAGCTCACCGGCAAGCAGGTCAAGCTCAACATCCGCGAGGTGCTCAACCCCGAGATCGACGCGCAGCTCGTCGCCCAAGGCGTTGCCGAGCAGCTCTCGAGCCGGGTCGCCTACCGCCGGGCGATGCGCAAGGCCATCCAGACCTCGATGCGCTCCGGCGCCAAGGGCATCCGCATCCAGTGCTCAGGACGCCTTGGCGGCGCCGAGATGTCCCGTTCGGACTTCTACCGCGAGGGCCGGGTTCCCCTGCACACGCTGCGCGCCGACATCGACTACGGGTTCTACGAAGCCCGTACGACGTTCGGTCGCATCGGCGTCAAGGTGTGGATCTACAAGGGCGAGGTCGCCGGCACCCGCGCTGAGCGCGAAGCCCAAGCGGCCGTGCTCGCTCAGGCCGGTAACCGCAACCGCGCCACCCGTCGCCGCAGCGACCGGCTGCCCGAGCGCACCGACCGACGTACCGGTGCTGATGCACCCGCCGTCACCGAGGCCCCCGTGGGCGGCGACACCGCCGTGGCGGTGGGCCCGGCCGAGACCAGCGGACAGGAGCGCTAAGTCATGCTGATTCCTCGCAGGGTCAAACACCGTAAACAGCACCACCCCAAGCGCACCGGCATGGCCAAGGGTGGCACGAAGCTCTCGTTCGGCGACTACGGCATCCAGGCGGTCGAGCCGGCGTACGTCACCAACCGCCAGATCGAGTCCGCTCGTATCGCCATGACCCGCCACATCAAGCGTGGCGGCAAGGTGTGGATCAACATCTACCCCGACCGGCCGCTGACCAAGAAGCCGGCCGAGACCCGGATGGGCTCGGGCAAGGGCTCGCCGGAGTGGTGGATCGCCAACGTCAAGCCGGGCCGGGTGATGTTCGAGCTCTCCGGTGTGCCGGAGCCGATCGCCCGCGAGGCGCTGCGCCGGGCGATGCACAAGCTACCGATGAAGTGCCGGTTCGTCAGTCGCGAAGGCAGTGATTTCTGATGGCTTCCACGACCACAGCAACTGAGCTGCGCACCCTCGACAACGACTCCCTGGAGGAGAAGCTGAAGGAGTCCAAGGAGGAGCTGTTCAACCTCCGGTTCCAGGCCGCGACCGGACAGCTTGAGTCCCACGGCAGACTGCGCTCGGTTCGCCGCGACATCGCCAGGATCTACACCATCCTGCGCGAGCGTGAGCTCGGCATCACCCCCGTCGCCGCTGACACCGAAGGAGAGGGCGCAGCATGAGCGAGCCAAGCGTCGAAGAAGTGACAACCGCGGTCGAGACCGCATCGGAGCCCCAGCGCAACCGGCGCAAGGCCCGCGAAGGCCTCGTGATCAGCGACAAGATGGACAAGACGGTTGTCGTCTCCGTCGAGGACCGGGTCAAGCACGCGCTGTACGGCAAGGTGTTGCGGCGTACCAGCAAGCTGAAGGCACACGACGAGCAGAACCAGTGCGGTACCGGCGATCGGGTCCTGATCATGGAGACCCGTCCGTTGTCGGCCACCAAGCGCTGGCGCGTCGTCGAGGTGCTCGAGAAGGCGAAGTAGGAGACCCCGATGATTCAGCAGGAGTCGCGACTGAAGGTCGCCGACAACACCGGTGCCAAGCAGATCTTGTGCATCCGGGTGCTCGGCGGTTCCGGTCGACGGTACGCCGGCATCGGCGACGTGATCGTCGCCACCGTCAAGGACGCCATTCCGGGCGGCAACGTGAAGAAGGGCGACGTCGTCAGGGCTGTGGTGGTGCGCACCGTGAAGGAACGACGCCGCCCCGACGGCTCCTACATCCGGTTCGACGAGAACGCCGCTGTCATCTTGCGCGGTGACGGGGAGCCGCGCGGCACCCGCATCTTCGGCCCAGTGGGTCGAGAGCTGCGGGAGAAGAGATTCATGAAGATCATCTCGCTCGCGCCGGAGGTGCTGTGACCATGGGCGCCACTTTGACCATCAAGAAGGGCGACGTCGTCCGCGTCATCGCAGGCAAGGACAAGGGCGCCGAGGGCAAGGTCATCGCCGTGCTCGCCGACGACAACAGGGTGATCGTCGAGGGCGTCAACCGCGTCAAGCGGCACACCAAGATCGTCAACAAAGGCGGCCGAAGCGGCACCACGGGCGGCATCATCACCCAGGAGTCCCCCATCCACGTGTCCAACGTGATGCTGCTCGTCGAAGTCGACGGCAAGAAGGTGCCTACCCGCATCGGCGCCAAGCGGGTCGCGGTCACCAAGACCCGCCCCGACGGCACGACGTACCCAGCGCACCGCAGCGTGCGTGTCGCCACCAAGACCGGTGAGGAGATCTGATGGGAACCTCCACGACCGGGGACACAGCAACGGCCGGGGCTGAGACGGCGCAACGCGTCGTACCTCGGTTCAAGACCCGCTACCGGCAAGAGATCGTTCCTGCTCTGCGTGAGGAGTTCGGCTACCCGAACGTCATGCAGGTGCCGGGACTCACCAAGATCGTCGTCAACATGGGCGTTGGCGAGGCCGCCAGGGACTCCAAGGTGATCGAGGGCGCGGTGAAGGACCTGACCCTAATCACCGGTCAGAAGCCTCAGGTCACCCGAGCCCGCAAGTCCATCGCGCAGTTCAAGCTGCGCGAGGGGATGCCGATCGGTGCCCACGTGACCTTGCGCGGCGACCGCATGTGGGAGTTCCTCGACCGTCTGCTCACGCTGGCGCTGCCGCGTATCCGCGACTTCCGGGGCTTGTCGCCACGTCAGTTCGACGGCCGCGGCAACTACACGTTCGGCCTCACCGAGCAGGTGATGTTCCACGAAGTGAACCCCGACCAGGTCGACCGGCAGCGCGGTATGGACATCACGGTCGTCACCACCGCGTCAACCGACGACGAGGGCCGCTCGCTTCTGAAGCACCTCGGCTTCCCCTTCGCGGAGCGATAGATGACAGAGCGCGGAGCGATAGATGACAGAGCGCGGAGCGATGAGATGGCAGAGCGCGGAGCGATGAGTATGCAGAGCAAGGAGAACTGATGGCGAAGACCTCGCTGGTCGTCAAGGCGGCCCGGAAACCGAAGTACCAGGTGCGCGCATACACCCGGTGCCAACGCTGTGGCCGGCCGAAGGCGGTCTACCGCAAGTTCGGGCTGTGTCGCATCTGCCTGCGCGAGATGGCGCACCGAGGCGAGCTGCCCGGCGTAACCAAGAGCAGCTGGTAAGTACCACGAACCCGAGTCGTTGAAGGTCGCCGCATCACGATGATGCAGGCGAAACCACAGCGAGAAAGAGACACCCGACAATGACGATGACCGACCCGATCGCAGACATGCTGACGCGTCTGCGCAATGCCAACCAGGCGTACCACGAGACCGTCAGCATGCCCTACAGCAAGCTGAAGTCAGGAGTTGCCGAGATCCTCCAGCAGGAGGGTTACATCGGTTCCTGGAAGGTCGACGAGCCCGCCGAGGGCGTCGTCGGCAAGACACTGGTGATCGACCTGAAGTACGGCCCCAACCGCGAGCGCTCGATCGCCGGCGTCCGGCGGATCAGCAAGCCGGGGCTGCGGGTGTATGCCAAGTCGACGGGGCTGCCGAAGGTGCTAGGTGGGCTCGGAGTCGCGATCATCTCGACCTCGACCGGCCTGCTCACCGACCGCCAGGCCAAGCAGAAGGGCGTAGGTGGGGAAGTCCTCGCCTACGTCTGGTAGGCCCGGCGGAACGAAGGAGGAACACTCATGTCGCGTATTGGCAAGCTGCCGATCCCGGTGCCATCAGGCGTCGACGTCGCCATCGACGGGCAGACCGTCACCGTCAAGGGACCCAAGGGCGCGTTGTCGCACACCGTCAAGGAGCCGATCTCGGTCGCCAAGTCCGACGACGGCACCGTTGCGGTGTCGCGTCCCAACGACGAGCGCGTCAGCAAGTCCTTGCACGGGCTGTCGCGCACGTTGATCGCCAACATGGTCACCGGGGTCACTGACGGCTATGTGAAGCGGCTGGAGATCGTCGGCGTCGGCTACCGGGTGGTGTCGAAGGGGCCGGCGACGCTGGAGTTCGCTCTTGGCTACAGCCACCCGATCACGGTGAACGCCCCCGACGGCATCACGTTCACCGTCGAGGGTCCTACCCGGTTCACGGTGCAGGGCATCGACAAGCAGTCCGTCGGCGAGGTCGCCGCGAACATCCGCAAGCTCCGCAAGCCCGAGCCGTACAAGGGCAAGGGAGTCCGGTACGCCGGAGAGCAGATCCGCCGCAAGGTCGGAAAGGCTGGTAAGTGATGGCTATCGCACTCAGGGCCGGCAAGCACACCGCACCCAAGGCAGCTGCACGATCGCGGCGCCAGCTGCGCGGCCGCAAGAAGATCTCCGGTTCACCCGAGCGCCCGCGGCTGATCGTCACCCGGTCGAGTCGGCACGTGTTCGTCCAGGTCGTCGACGACCTCGCCGGCACCACGGTGGCTTCGGCGAGCAGCATGGAACCCGACCTCCGGTCGTTTGCCGGCGACAAGACCGCAAAGGCCCGCCGAGTCGGTGAGCTCGTGGCGGAGCGCGCCAAGGCAGCCGGAGTTGACTCGGTCGTCTTCGACCGGGCCGGAAACAAGTACCACGGGCGGGTTGCCGCCTTGGCCGACGGCGCCCGCGAAGGTGGCCTGGCCCTGTGACGACCAACGACGCTGTGACCAATGACGCTGTGCTTAACGACGTAACGAAAGCGAAGGTAATCCGATGAGCGGACCTCAGCGCCGCAGTGGCGGTGCCGGTACGGACCGTCGAGGCCGTGACGGTCGAAGCTCGGGGGCCGAGAAGACCGCCTACATCGAGCGCGTCGTGGCGACGAACCGGGTCGCCAAGGTCGTCAAGGGTGGCCGCCGGTTCAGCTTCACCGCCCTGGTCGTCGTCGGTGACGGTGACGGGCGGGTCGGTGTCGGATACGGCAAGGCCAAGGAGTTCCCCGCCGCCATCGCCAAGGGCGTCGAGGAGGCCAAGAAGTCGATGTTCACCGTGCCACGGATCCAGGGCACCATCCCGCATCCGGTGCAGGGTGAGAAGGCAGCCGGCGTCGTGCTGCTTAGGCCGGCCGCACCTGGCACCGGAGTGATCGCCGGCGGCCCCGTGCGCGCTGTGCTGGAGTGCGCGGGTATTCACGACGTACTCAGCAAGTCCCTCGGGTCGTCGAACGCACTGAACATCGTGCATGCGACTGTGGCGGCGCTGCAGATGCTGAAGACGCCAGAAGCGGTGGCTCTTCAGCGCGGCATGTCGGTAGAGCAGGTAACACCGGCTGCCCTGCTCAGGTCACGTGCTGAGGTGAACGAGTGACGGCCCGGCTGAAGGTCAAGCAGGTGCGATCGGGCATCGGACGCCAAAAGAACCAACGCGACACGCTGCGGACGCTCGGCTTGAAGCGAATTGGCGATGTCGCGGTCGTGGAGGACCGACCCGAGGTCCGCGGAATGCTTGCGACTGTGCCCCATCTCATCGCCGTCGAGGAGGTCGACTGACATGACACTGAAACTTCACCACCTGCGCCCTGCGCCCGGTGCGAAGACGGCCAAGACCCGCGTCGGTCGCGGCGAAGCCAGCAAGGGCAAGTCGGCCGGCCGGGGCACCAAGGGCACCGGTGCCCGCACGCAGGTGTCGGCGAGGTTCGAGGGCGGGCAGATGCCGCTGCACATGCGGCTGCCCAAGCTCAAGGGCTTCCGCAGCCCATTTCGGGTCGAGTATCAGGTGGTCAACCTCGACCGGCTCAGCGAGCTGTTCCCTGACGGCGGCAGCGTCACACCGACCGACCTGGTAGCCAGGGGCGCTGTTCGAGGCAACGCACCGGTGAAGGTGCTGGGGGGCGGCGAAGCGAGCGTTGCACTGCAGGTGAGCGCGCATGCCTTCTCGGCTACGGCGAAGGACAAGATCGCCGCCGCCGGTGGAAGCACCACCGAGCTTTAGAGGCGTTAGCCGCGGGCTGTTATTGTCCGAGAGCAGCAGGCGCCGCCTTCGGCGCTGACCGCTTCGGACCCGACATGGACGAGTCTCCCCGAGACGGGGGATCGCAGGGAGGACCTGGTGCTAGGCGCCTTCGTCAACGCGTTCCGTACGCCGGACCTGCGACGCAAGTTGCTGTTCGTGCTGTTCATCATCGTGCTGTTCCGGCTCGGTTCGTCGATTCCGACACCGGGCGTGGACTACGTCAAGGTGCAAGCGGGCGTCGACAGTGTCAAGAACGAGGGCGTCTACGGTCTCATCAACCTGTTCTCGGGTGGCGCGCTTCTCCAACTGACGATCTTCGCCCTCGGCATCATGCCCTACATCACCGCCAGCATCATCTTGCAACTGCTCACGGTGGTGATCCCGAGGCTAGAGACCCTCAAGAAGGAGGGGCAAGCCGGCACCACGAAGATCACCCAGTACACCCGCTACCTCACCTTGGGCTTGGCGATCCTGCAGTCCACCGGCATCGTCGCGCTGGCACGCACGGGTCAGATCTTCCAAGGCTCCAACGTGCAAGGGTCGCTGCTGGTAAACGACAACGTCACCACGATGCTCTTGATGGTGATAACGATGACCGCCGGCACCGCGATGATCATGTGGTTCGGCGAGCTGATCACCGAGCGCGGCATCGGCAACGGCATGTCGATCCTCATCTTCACCTCGATCGTCGCGACATTCCCGACGGCCCTGTGGGGGATCAAGAAGACGCACGGCTGGGACATCTTCGCGATCGTCCTCGCGATCGGCCTCGTCATCATGGCCGCCGTTATCTTCATCGAGCAGGCGCAGCGCCGGATCCCGGTGCAGTACGCCAGGCGAATGGTCGGTCGGCGCATGTTCGGCGGCACGTCGACGTACATCCCGCTCAAGGTCAACCAGGCCGGCGTCATCCCGGTCATCTTCGCCAGCAGCCTGCTCTACCTGCCGGCGCTGGCGTCGCAGTTCAACCCGACGGCGCCGTGGTCGCAATGGGTCGCCACGCACTTCGTCAACGGCGACCATCCGTACTACATGCTGACCTACTTCTTGATGATCGTGTTCTTCACGTACTTCTACGTGTCGATCACGTTCAACCCGACCGAGGTCGCCGACAACATGAAGAAGTACGGCGGTTTCGTCCCCGGCATCCGGGCCGGCAGACCGACGGAGGAGTACCTCGCCTACGTGCTGTCGCGCATCACGTTCCCCGGCGCGCTCTACCTGGGGCTGGTCGCCCTGGTGCCGCTGATCGCGTTCGTGCTCATCAACGCCAACCAGAACTTCCCCTTCGGTGGCACGTCGCTGCTGATCATGGTGGGGGTCGGACTCGACACGGTCAAACAGATCGAGAGCCAGCTGCAGCAACGGCACTACGAAGGATTCTTGCGCTGATGCGCGTTGTCCTGGTGGGGCCTCCGGGATCGGGGAAGGGCACGCAGGCGAAACTGCTCGCCGCGCACTACGGCATCCCGCAGATCTCCACCGGTGACATCTTCCGGGCCAGCATCGCGGCGGCGACCGAGTTCGGGCGTCGCGCCAAGCACTACATGGACGCCGGTGAGCTGGTCCCCGACGAGGTGACGATAGCGATCGTGCGAGACAGGCTGGCTCAAGACGACACCGCACCCGGATTCCTGCTCGACGGCTTCCCCCGCAACGTGCCACAGGCTGAGGCACTGCGCGGCATCCTCGACGAGCTGGGCACACCCCTCGACGTCGTACTGGAGCTGCAGGTCGACGACGACGAGGTCGTACGCCGCATATCGGGGCGGCGTACCTGTCGAAAGTGTGGTCACCTCTGGCACGTCGAGTTCGACCCACCCGCCGTAGACGGCGTTTGCGACGTGTGCGGGGGAGCGCTGTTTCAACGCGACGACGACCTCCCCGAGACGGTCCTGCGCCGAATCGAGGTCTACGCCGAGCAGACCGCCCCCCTTATCGGGTTCTACCGAGAGGCTGGCTTGTTGCGCTCGATCGTCGCCACTGGTCAGGTGGACGAGATCACCAAGCATGCGGTCGACGCGCTCGAGTCCGCCAACTGACGGGCGCTTTGATGTTTCGCGACCGAGGGGTCGAGATCAAGACCCCCGACCAGATTGCGCTGATGCGGAAAGCTGGGCTGGTGGTTTCCGAGGCGTTGTCATTGCTGAGGTCTGCGGTTAGACCTGGGGTTACCACCAAGGAGCTCGATCGGTTGGCCGAAGAGCACATCCGCGCCAGCGGGGCGACGCCGAACTTCCTCGGCTACCACGGGTTCCCGGCGACCATCTGTACGTCGGTCAACGATGAGGTCGTGCACGGCATCCCCGGGGGCCGCGTGCTCAAGGAAGGCGACCTCGTCTCGATGGACTGTGGGGCGATCGTCGAGGGCTGGCACGGTGACGCGGCGATCACGGTCGCCGTCGGAGCGGTCAATGACGAACTGGTCGAGCTGATGCGGGTGTGCGAGGAGAGCCTGTGGCGCGGTATGGCTGCCGCCCGGCTCGGCGGTCGCGTCACCGACATCTCGGCCGCGATCGAGGGTTACGTACGCGGGCAGGGTGAGTACGGCATCGTCGAGGACTACGTCGGCCACGGCATCGGATCGGCCATGCATATGGCGCCGAGCGTGCCCAACCACGGGCGGCCGGGCAAAGGCCCGAAGCTCGTCCAGGGCATGGCGTTGGCGGTCGAGCCGATGATCACGCTGGGCACCGTCGATACGCGGGTGCTCGACGACGACTGGACTGTCGTCACCGCCGACGGCTCGTGGTCAGCGCACTTCGAGCACTCCTTCACCCTGACCCCCGCCGGGGCGCTGGTGCTGACAGCGGAGGACGGCGGCGCCGCCAAGCTCGCCGAGCTGGGTGTGCCCTGCGCCGCGTGACCCGGCGCTCCGCGCTTCCTGCCGCCGCGTGACCGCGCTCCTCGCTGCATCCCCACTTGCGGAAAGATCCGACGCTGAGCACGCTATGGCGATCACCACGTCGGATCCTTGGGCAAGCGACTGCCGAAAGATCCGACGCTGAGCGCGCTATGGCGATCAGCACGTCGGATCCTTGCGATTTCTTGATCAGGGCGGCTGCGCCTAGACTTGGGGGTCGGCCCGACTGGGTCCGTTTAACCGCGCCCTGCGGCTGCCTCTTCGAGGAAGGGTACGGCGACGGGCTGGGGTCGCCGTACCACTCCGATTCCACCTCAAACCATGCGACAGATAGCGGAGGATATGCCGAAGAAGGAAGGGGTCATCGAGATCGAGGGCACCGTCGTTGAGGCTTTGCCGAACGCCATGTTCCGAGTCGAGCTCAACAACGGGCACAAGGTGCTCGCCCACATCAGCGGCAAGATGCGCCAGCACTACATCCGGATCCTGCCCGAGGACCGGGTCGTCGTGGAGCTCTCGCCCTATGACCTCACCCGCGGACGCATCGTCTATCGCTACAAGTGATTGTGCCCACCCAGCCGTCAACCCCGCGTGCGACTGCCAGCGACGTGGCAGTCCACAACCGTCAGAGAGAGCTCGATGAAGGTCAACCCGAGCGTGAAGAAGATCTGCGACAAGTGCAAGGTGATCCGGCGCCACGGCCGGGTCATGGTGATCTGTGACAACCCCCGCCACAAGCAACGGCAGGGCTGACCCACAGCACACCGCCAGGCGCCGCCCCTACCAGGGAACGCCTAACCCACCAGCGCGACCGCTCGTCGGCGCCTTCCCGCAACGGTAGGCACCGGCGTCACCCCCGGACCGAAGGCCGGGGCCCTGCCACCTAGGCGAGCAGGGACGCGGCGCGTAGAAACCTTCGACGACTGAAAGGTTCACCGCCTGATGGCACGCCTCGTCGGTGTCGACCTCCCGCGTGACAAGCGCGTCGAGGTGGCACTCACCTACATCTACGGGATCGGCAAGACCCGCGCCCACGAGCTCCTCGACGCGACAGGTGTCGACCGCGACTCCCGAGTCCACCAACTCGGCGACGATGAGCTGATCAAGCTTCGCGACTACATCGAGGCCAACTTCCAGGTCGAGGGTGATCTCCGCCGCGAGGTGACCGCCGACATTCGCCGCAAAGTCGAGATCGGCAGCTACCAAGGCCGTCGCCACCGGCAGGGACTGCCGGTCCGCGGTCAGCGCACCAAGACCAACGCCCGCACCCGCAAGGGCCCCAAGCGGACCGTCGCCGGTCGGAAGAAGGTTGGCAAGTGACCCGCGGTTCGACGGCGTACGCCGCCAAGCCCACCCGACTGCACCCCCACCCCAGTTCCCTCGCTGTCAGGAGTAGCTAGACATGCCGCCCAAGGGCCGTACGGCCGGCGCCAAGAAGGTGCGCCGCAAAGAGAAGAAGAACGTGGCCGCCGGCCACGCGCACATCAAGAGCACGTTCAACAACACGATCATCACCATCACCGACCCGACCGGCGGCGTGATCTCGTGGGCCAGTGCAGGCACCGTGGGGTTCAAGGGGTCGCGCAAGTCGACGCCGTACGCCGCTCAGATGGCCGCCGAGGCCGCCGGTCGTCGTGCGATGGAGCACGGCATGAAGAAGATCGACGTCTTCGTCAAGGGACCCGGCTCCGGCAGGGAGACCGCGATCCGATCGCTTGGCGCTGTCGGCCTCGAGGTCGGCACCATCCAAGACGTCACCCCCAGCCCGCACAACGGGTGCCGCCCGCCCAAGCGGCCCCGAGTGTGACCCCGAGTTAGGAGACTGAGTTCCCATGGCCCGTTACACCGGACCCATGACGAAGAAGTCGCGCCGCCTGGGGGTCGACCTCATCGGTGAAGACGCGGCTTACGAACGCCGCCCTTACCCACCCGGCCAGCACGGCCGGGGCCGGGTCAAGGAGTCGGAGTACCGCAACCAGCTGATGGAGAAGCAGAAGGCGCGCTACACCTACGGCGTGCTCGAGAAGCAGTTCCGTCGCTACTACCACGAAGCGAGCCGTCGCCCCGGCAAGAGCGGTGAGAACCTCCTGCAGCTGCTGGAGTCGCGCCTCGACAACGTCGTCTACCGCGCCGGCTTCGCCCGCACCCGTCGCCACGCCCGTCAACTCGTCGGGCATGGTCACTTCTTGGTCAACGGCCGCAAAGTCAACATCCCGTCGTACCAGGTGGCGTCACACGACGTCATCGACGTGCGCGAGAAGTCACTCGAGATGACGCCGTTCATCGTCGCTCGGGAGACCCACGGCGAGCGCATCGTGCCGGCGTGGCTGGAGGTCATCCCTGGCCGGATGCGCGTCCTCGTGCACCAGCTTCCGGTGCGGGCACAGATCGACGTACCCGTCCAAGAGCAACTGATCGTGGAGTACTACTCCCGGAAGTAACCACACACACGGGGGCTTTGCCCCGTGGACCCCCACGGGATCACCCCCGTGAAAACCCAGGATCTGTGTCGTCAAATAGCGGGCGACGCAGGAAGGAAGAAAACCAGTGCTTATCGCTCAGCGCCCATCCCTGTCCGAAGAAGTTGTCGGCGACACCCGGTCCCGGTTCGCCATCGAGCCGCTCGAGCCAGGTTTCGGCTACACCCTTGGCAACTCACTTCGGCGTACCCTGCTGTCGTCAATCCCCGGAGCAGCTGTCACCTCGATCCGCGTCGACGGCGTGCTGCACGAGTTCTCGACCATCCCCGGCGTCCGTGAAGACGTCACCGAGGTGATCTTGAACCTCAAGCAGCTCGTCGTGTCCTCAGAGCACGACGAGCCCGTCACGATGTACCTGCGAAAGCAGGGCTCCGGCACCGTCACGGCGGCCGACATCGCCCCTCCAGCCGGTGTCGAAGTGCACAATCCCGAGCTGGTTCTGGCCACCCTGAACGACAAGGGCAAGCTCGACATGGAGCTCGTCGTCGAGCGGGGCCGCGGATATGTCTCGGCGGTGCAGAACAAGAGCTTCGACGACGAGATCGGCCGGATGCCGGTCGACTCGATCTACTCACCGGTGCTCAAGGTCACCTACAACGTCGAAGCGACCCGTGTCGAGCAGCGCACCGACTTCGACCGGCTCATCATCGACGTCGAGACCAAGTCGTCGATGAAGCCGCGAGATGCGCTGGCGTCAGCGGGACGGACCCTGGTTGAGCTCTTCGGGCTGGCCCGCGAGCTGAACGTCGAGGCGGAGGGCATCGAGATCGGCCCGTCGCCCGTCGACGAGCAACTCGCTGCGGATCTGGCGTTGCCGGTCGAGGACCTCTCGCTGACCGTCCGGTCCTACAACTGCCTCAAGCGTGAGGGCATTCACAGCGTTGGCGAGCTGTTGTCGCGTAGCGAGCAGGATTTGCTCGACATCCGCAACTTCGGGTCGAAGTCCATCGACGAGGTCAAGGCGAAGCTGGCCGAGATGGGGCTTTCGCTCAAGGACAGCGCGCCCGGTTTCGACCCCAGCGCGGTCGCCGACTACGACGATGACGACGACCTCAGCTTCGCCGAAGATGAGCAGTACTGAGCTGATTGCCTGGTTCGGCCGGGTCGACCCCGCCAAGGCTCTCGCGCCTTCGCTTCGCTCTTGACGGCGCTTCGAGTCCTCGTCGGTCTCTCGCCGGCCTCGCATCCGGCAGCGTCCCGCCAACTGAACAACACCGTCTATCCGGGTACCTGATACGGCTCGGGAGAGTGAGAAACAATGCCCACCCCAACCAAGGGCCCGCGTCTTGGCGGCAGCCCAGCGCACCAGAAGGCGATCCTGGCCAACCTGGCGACCAACCTCTTCGAGCACGGATCGATCACCACGACAGAGGCAAAGGCCCGTCGCCTGCGCCCTTTCGCGGAGCGGTTGATCTCCAAGGCCAAGCGGGGCGACCTGCACAACCGTCGCCAGGTGCTCTCGGTGATCCGTGACAAGACCGTCGTGCACGTGCTGTTCACTGAGATCGGTCCGCGGTACGTCGACCGGCCCGGCGGCTACACCCGCATCACCAAGATCGGGCCCCGTAAGGGCGACAACGCACCGATGGCGGTGATCGAACTCGTCGAGGAGGAGTTCACCCCGAAGGTGCGCTCAACGCGGGCGACTAAGCGCACCGGTTCGACTGCCGCGCCGGCAACAGCCGCCACCGCCGCAGCGGCGCCACCCGATGACGAACCCGCCGACGAGGTCGCGCCAGCCGACACGTCAGCATCCACTGAAGAGGCTGCGCCCGCCGATGAGGATGCGGTCGGAGTCGACTCGGCGACGATCGATCCGGACGTCACCGCTCCCGGCGCGACCGTCGACCCGGACGCGGTCGAGAGCCCGCAGGCGCCCGTCGAGTCGACCGGTGGGGAGGGCGTTTCCGCCGAAGGTGGGGATGAGCCGGCATCGGCTGAGCCTGCACCGGCTGAGCCTGCACCGGCTGAGCCTGCACCGGCTGAGCCCGTCGAAGAGACAACTGGCGGTGAACCTGTTCCGCCGACTGATAGCGCCGACGAGACGAAGTAAGCCTCGCCACCGGCGCTATGGGTGAGGCGGTGCGGCTGCGGCTGGATGTCGCGTACGACGGGGGCGGATTCTCCGGTTGGGCGGCGCAGCCCGGTCGTCGTACGGTTCAGGCCACTCTCGAGTCGGCGCTGGCGCTGATCCTGCGGATCGAACACGCGAGCCTGACCGTTGCCGGGCGCACCGACGCCGGCGTGCACGCGCGAGGGCAGGTGTGCCACGTCGATGTGCCGTCGACGGCGTTGGCCGACGGCCCGCTCGAACGGTTGACGTACCGGCTGGCGAGGCTGCTGCCCGACGACGTCCGGGTACGACGTGTGGTGCTGGCCCCGACCGGGTTCGACGCGCGCTTCTCGGCCTGCTGGCGGCGGTACGCCTACCGCGTGAGCGACGATCCGGTCGGCGTCGACCCCCTGCTGCGCCGCACCGTGCTGTGGTGGCCGCGGCTCCTCGACGTACCGCTGATGAACCGGGCGGCAGAGCCGTTGATCGGTGAGCATGACTTCGCGGCGTTCTGCAAGCAACGCAAGGGCGCCACCACCATCCGCACGTTGCGGGAGTTCACGTGGACGCGCGAGGCTGACGTGGTGACCGCTCGGGTGGTTGCGGATGCCTTCTGCCACAACATGGTGCGTTCCCTCGTCGGCTGCCTGCTCGCCGTGGGTGAGGGCCGGCAGGGCGAAGAGTGGCCTCACCTGGTGCTCCAGGCACAGGCGCGCCACCCTCAGGTTCCCGTCGTCGCTCCGCATGGGCTGACTCTGGAAGAGGTGGGCTACCCACCCGACGCTGAGCTCGCCACCCGTGCTGCACGGGCTCGCGCCGTGAGGACCTCGGCGTGAGTGAGCACTACTTCGCTGCCCACATTCGGTGGAGAAGCGGCAGCCCGTCGATGTGAGCGTCTGGGGCCACCAGCTGCGGCTGCAGTCGGCGTCAGGGGTGTTCTCGGCCGGTCGGCTCGACCCCGGTACCGCGGTGCTCTTCCGGGAGACCGAGCCGCCAACCAGACCCGGAAAGTACCTCGACCTCGGCTGCGGGTACGGCGTGATCGCGTGCGCGCTGGCGAGCGTCGTACCCGATGCTGAGGTTTGGGCCGTGGACGTCAACGAACGCGCGTTGGCGCTATGTCGTACGAACGCTGACGCACTTGGCGTGGGCGGTCGGATGCATGCAGTTGCGCCTGGGGCGGTGCCTGTCGACGTGGTGTTCGATGAGATCTGGTCGAACCCGCCGATCCGGATCGGCAAGCCCGCTCTGCATGCCCTGCTGCTCACCTGGCTGCGCCGGCTGTCCGCTGATGGCCGGGCCGTGCTGGTGGTGGGCAAGAACCTGGGTGCCGACTCGCTGCAGCGCTGGATCGTGGACCAGGGCTTGGGTTGTCGGCGGGTCGGCTCGGCGAAGGGCTTCCGCGTTCTGGAGGTGCGCCCCTCCGGCTAGCGAATCGTCCGGCTCACGCGCGGAAGGCTTGCGGCCGTGGACACCGCCCCGGCCGGCTGCACTCTGCTGTCCCTGCGCCCGTGCTGAAGCAACCCGCCGATTCGGTTCGAGATGCGCGAGAATGCTGTGCCAAGTCCTCCCTGACCGCATTCTCACGCATCTCGAGGACCATCGCGGGCCGATACGCCGCCGCCAAGGCCAGGCCGTAGTCCAGTCGGACGAACCGCAAGGGGCCGTGAAAGAGTGCAACAGAGGGCGACACTCGGGCGTCAGTTGTGCGTGGATGTATCGGTGGCGGACGACGAGCGAGCAAGCGCTGACCCCGTCGCCGACTTCGACGGCTGGGTTGCCAGTCGGTCGCAAGCGCTGGTGCGCTTCGCCTATCTGGTTACCGGCAGCCAAGACGCCGCGGACGAGGCCGTCCAGACCGCGCTGACCAAGGCGTGCGAGCACTGGTCGCGGATCAGGCGCACCAGCGACCAGGACGCCTATGTGCGGCGCATGATCGTCAACGCCCACATCTCGTGGTGGCGCAAGTTCCGCAAACGGGAGTCTTCGGTCGCTGTCGTGCACCAGTCGGCGTACGTCGAAGACCCGGCGACCTCGGTTTCTCGGACCGACGCCGTGTGGCGGCTGTGCCAGACCCTCCCGACGCGACAGCGGGCGGCCGTCGTACTGAGGTTCTACGAGGACCTCACCTATCCCGAGATCGCCGCCGTGCTGGATTGCCCGGAGGCAACAGCACGGTCATACATCCACCGCGCTCTAGCCGCGCTGCGCCGAACGCTCGAGGAGCAGGAGAAAAGCAATGAGTGACGACCGACTCGAGGAAGCGTTCCGGGCATCGTTGCGCGAGCGCGCCGGCGACGTGACGGCGGACGGCGGCGTCGCTGACGTTGCACGCGCCGGTGCGCGTCGGCGGCAGCGGATCAAGGTGGCGGTGGCCGGGGCGGCTGCGGTTGCGGTGATCGCGCCGGTCGGAGTGCTGGCCGCGCTGAACCGGGACGGCGGCTCGTCCGTCAACGTTGCCGATCCGGCCCCGACGTCGGGCGCATCCACGGCCGCCAGCCCCACCGACGCGACACCTCCATCGGGCAAGGTGCCGGCGAACTGGCGAGTCGAGTCGTACAACGGCGTGCAGCTGCGGGTGCCGCCCGACTGGGGCTGGGGCGGGGTGCCAATGAAGGACTTCGGTGGCGGCGACGACCTAATGATGTGCGGCACCGGTGCCTTCGCCTACCCGGGCCCGAGCGGCGAGACGCTGTTCAAGGAGAACGTCGAGATGCCGTATGTCGGGCGGGCCAACTACTACATGACAGACGACTGCGTCAGCGAACAGGCGGCGCCGCCCCTCGCCCCCAAGCACCCATATGTGTGGCTGGGCTCGCCCATAGCGGTGGGAACTGCGCAGTTGCGCGACGGGTACACCCAGTCGACCGTGGAGGTCGGCGGTGTGCGGGTGACGGTGGTCGATGACGACCCTGACCAGCTCGCCGCCATCCTGGGCACTCTGGAAGCCGTCGAGGTCGACGCCAACGGCTGTGGAGCAGTGTCACGGCTGGCTGAGTCAAGTGACCCCATCGCCGATCTCGGCAAGGTCGACTCCGTATCGGTCTGCGCCTACCGGCACCTCGAGGGGCGAGGTGTCTTCCTGGGCTATTCGACCTTGATCGAGGGCGCACCAGCACAGCAGCTTCTTGAGCGCATTGAGGCCGAGCCTGGAGTCACCGTGCGTTGCTTTGCTAGTGGGCTCAGGCTCGACGACGTGGTCCTGCGCTTCCGCGGACCGGATGTAGCCGCCGATGTGCTGGTGCAGCTCGATGGATGCTCCGGCTACTACACGGGAGAGGGCACCCGGCAGCTCACCCGGGCCAACGTCGAGCCGTGGATAGTCGACGGGGTTGGTCTGTACGTGTCCGGAGGCCAGATCGGAAACGCCTTGAGCGGCCTGTTCCGTCCGTTGCCTGGGTGAGCGTTGCCACCTGAGCCCGGGCGCTCAGATGAGGCTTCCCGAGCTGGCGATCAGCGCTATCCCGAGGGCGGCGATGGCCATCGAGCCGTAGAACGCGGCTTCCGAACGAGGGTTCCGGCGCACGGTGAGCAACGCGGCGACGGCCAGCGCGACGGCAGCGGCGGTCGCGACCCAGTCGAGCACCGTGTGCGGACCGCCCCGCCCGGCCAGTACGACTGCAATGGCGGCAAGGGCTGCAGCACAGGCGGCCACTCCGGAGCCCACCCGGCCGACGTAATGCGGCAGACCACGGACACCAGCCGCGGCGTCCTCGTCCAAGTCTGGAACAACGTTGCCGAAGTGCGCTGCGACACCGATGAGCGCACCAGCCGCGAGCACCCACATCGGCGGCCATGGGTGCGCCGGCAGGGGCAGGGTGGCGACGGCGGGCAGCAAGCCGAACGTCACGACGTACGGAAGCACCGACAGGACCGTCGACTTCAGCAACAGGTTGTAGGCCCAGCCTGATGCGACCGCGACGAGGTGGACGACGCCGGCTCGCCACCCCAACGCCAGGGACAGCGGCACAGTAGCGGCTACCGCAACGACAGTGGCGGCGGTGACAGCACGATGCGAGATGGCGCCGGTTGCCAGCGGCTTGTCCGACCGGTGTACGGCGGCGTCGCGGCTGGCGTCGAGGACGTCGTTGGACCAGCCGATCGACAGCTGGCCGGTCAGCACCGCGAGAGCGACCAGCAGCACCGTCGGCCAGGTGTTGTCGGCGACCACCGCCAACACCGTGACGAGGGTTGTCACGCCGATGGTCGGCACCGGGTGGCACGACATCGCCAGCGCGAGCACCCGTGAGCCAGCCGGCGCAGCGATGCTCATGTGGGCATGATCGCAAACGGGGGCGTCGCCGGCTGCGCCCCGGGCCGTACGTCTACCGGGTTGTCGCGGGAAACGGTTGCCCAGATTCGCCCCGGGCCGTACGTTTGCCGGGTTGTCGCGGGAAACGGCGACCAAGTTCGGCTCAGGAGAACTCGTCGAGCAGGCGGTAGAAGTCCAGCCGCCAGGGGTCAGGGCCGGAGACGCCGTAGCGGTTGAGGAAGGCCGCGGCGTCGCGGGCGTCGTACTGCTTGTTCATCTCGGGCGCCGACATGCTGCGCGTAGTGAGCGCCAGGTCGAGGTAGCGGTCGGCCACCCCCAGCCGCCCCAGGTCGATAACGCCGAGGCAGTCACCGGTCTCGGGATCGATGAGCAGGTTCGGCAGGCAGGGGTCGCCGTGGCACACGACGAGGTCGCCGCGTTCCAGGTCGGCGGCCGAAGATTGCCCCGTGGTCAGCTCAGCGAGCAGGTCCTCTGCAGTGCGCCCGAGCCTTGAGTGGTCGAAGTCGGTGATGTCGACGGCGCCTCGCCGTACGGCGTCGGACGCCTCGGCCACCGTGCGGTCCAGCCGCCGTACGAAAGGACAACCCTCGATGGGCAGGGCATGTAGCTGGGCGAGCAGGTCGGCCATTGAGGTGGTGGCCCGGTCGACAAGCCGCCGAGGTACGTCGCAAGCCGGGATGCCGGGGACCGTGGTCATGACGAGAACGGCGCCCTCGTCCGACTCAACCCAGTCGACCAGCCGCGGCCCAGGGATCGCTGTGGTGGCAAGCCAGTCAATCCTGTCGCGCTCGAGCTGGAGCTCCTGCTTGTCGGCCGCAGGAACGCACTTGGCGTGCACCGCGCCGTCGGCACTGCGGTAGACCCAAGCGCCGGACATTCCGACTTCGACGGGCACCCAGGACGCATCGCCACCCGGCCCGAGCAGCGGCAGCAGTGGTGGCGGCGTCGACGGCACACCAAAGATCGTCTCAGGCCACTGGCCGCAGGCAGTGTTGCGCGTCAGACTGGAGCGAACCGCAGTCGCGCAGAGAGGCCTCCCATGAGCACCGAAGTCGATGTCGTCGTCGTTGGACTTGGCCCAGGGGGCGAGTACGTCGCCACCGAGCTGGCGAAGGCTGGCCTCGACGTGGTCGCCGTTGACCAGCACCTCGTCGGCGGAGAATGCCCCTACTACGGGTGCGTGCCCACCAAGATGATGGTGCGGGCGGCAGGCGCGCTGGCCGAAGGCCGCCGCGTCCCGGATCTCGCTGGCGCCAGCACGGTGGCCGCCGACTGGACCCCGGTGGCGAAGCGGATCGCGGCTGAGGCGACCGACGACTGGGACGACCAAGTGGCTGTCGACCGGCTCGAGGAGGCAGGCGTCACGTTTGTCCGCGGGCACGGCCGCCTCACGGCGCCCCGGACGGTCGAGGTGGGTGACCAGACGTTCGCCGCCCGACGGGGCGTGGTGCTCAACACCGGTACGGCGCCGGGCGTGCCGCCGATCGACGGCCTCGCCGAGTCGCCGTACTGGACGAACCGGGACGCAGTCCAGCTGACCGAGCTGCCCGGCTCGCTGATCGTGATCGGCGGTGGCGCGGTCGGAGCGGAGCTGTGCCAGGTGTTCGCCCGGTTCGGGGTGAGCGTCACGCTGCTCGAGGTCGCCGACCGCATCCTGGCGATGGAGGAACCGGAAGCCAGCTCGGTGGTGACCGACGTGTTCGGCGACGAGGGCATCCAGGTGCTCACCGGTGTGGAGATCACCTCGGTCGAGTACGCCGACGGGCACTTCACGGTGCACCTCGATGACCAGCTGCTGCAGGCCGTCAAGCTGCTGGTTGCCGCAGGCCGTCGGCCGAACTTCGCGGACCTCGGCCTCGACACCGTTGGTCTTGACCCGTCGGCACGGTCGCTGGAGACGGACGACCGAATGCAGGCCGGTGACGGGTTGTGGGCGATCGGCGACATCACCGGCAAGGGAGCGTTCACGCACGTGTCGATGTACCAGGCCGATGTGGCGGTGCGCGGCATCCTCGACCGGGAGGGCCCAGGAGCGGACTACCGGGCGGTTCCGCGCGTCACGTTCACCGATCCCGAGATCGGGTCTGTCGGGATAACCGAGCAGCAGGCCCGTGATGCCGGGCTGAGCGTGCGGGTCGGCGTCGCCCAGATCCCGTCGTCCTCGCGCGGCTGGATCCACAAAGTCGGGAACGAAGGGCTTATCAAGCTGGTCGAGGACGCGGACCGCGGAGTGCTGGTGGGAGCGACGTCGGTCGGGCCCACGGGTGGGGAGGTGCTGTCGGCGCTCACGGTCGCCGTACACGCGCAGGTGCCGACGGCGTCGCTGCGGTCGATGATCTACGCCTACCCGACCTTCCACCGAGCCATCCAAGACGCGCTGAAAGACCTGCACTGAAACCCCGTCGGGGCCGGCCGGTCCGGGGCGGCAGGGCTCTCGCGCCTTCGCTTCGCTCTTTTACGGCGCTTCGAGTCCCCACCGCCCCTGCCCAACCTCCGTGGCGGGGCACGGGGCTTGCTAAACCTGGTGCGGGAGTAAGACCAAGCGGGGGAGGATGAGCGACTGTGGGACACGTCGACGTAGCTGGGGTTCGCTACGAGCTGCCTGACGGCCGGGTGCTGCTCGACGACGTGTCGTTCCGCGTCGGCGAAGGAGCAAAGGTCGCGCTCGTCGGCGCCAATGGCGCTGGGAAGACCACGCTGCTACGGATCATCACCGGCGACCTCACCCCGCATGGCGGCACGGTGACACGCTCCGGCGGTCTGGCGGTCATGCGTCAGCTGGTCACCCAGGCCCATGCTGGCTCCACCGTCCACGACCTGCTGATGTCGGTTGCGCCGCGGCGCGTACAGGCAGCTGCGGCGCTGGTCGAGTCGGCTGAGCTGGCGATGATGGAGGTCGACGACGAGAAGACCCAGATGAAGTACGCCGAGGCGCTGTCGGAGTGGGCTGACGCCGGGGGCTACGACGCCGAGGTGCTCTGGGACGTCTGCACGATCGCTGCGCTGTCCCTCCCGTACGACAAGGCCAAGCATCGCGACCTCACCACGCTCAGCGGCGGGGAGCAGAAGCGGCTCATTCTTGAGGCGTTGCTGCGCGGGCCCGAGGAGGTGCTGCTGCTCGACGAGCCCGACAACTTCCTCGACGTGCCGGCCAAGCTGTGGCTGGAGCAGCGGCTGCGTGAGTCGCCCAAGACGGTGCTGTTCGTGAGCCATGACCGGGAGCTGATGAACAACACCGCGACCCGAGTGGTGACTGTCGAGCTGGGAGCGGCCGGCAACACCGCCTGGGTGCACCCGGGCGGCTTCTCGACGTACCACCAGGCGCGGCAAGACAGGTTCGCCCGCCTGGAGGAGCAGCGCAAGCGCTGGGACGAGCAGCACGCCAAGCTGCGTGCGCTGATGCTGATGTACAAGCAGAAGGCGGCCTACAACTCCGACATGGCGTCGCGCTACCACGCCGCGGTGACCAGGCTGCGCCGGTTCGAGCAGGCCGGGCCGCCTGAGAAGCAGCCGCGCGAGCAGCAGGTCACGATGCGCCTCACCGGAGGGCGCACCGGGAAGCGGGCGGTGATCTGCGAGTCTCTGGAGCTCACCGGCCTGATGCAGGCTTTCGACCTCGAGGTGTGGTACGGCGAGCGGGTGGCCGTTCTCGGGTCGAACGGATCGGGCAAGTCGCACTTCCTGCGGCTGTTGGCCGCTGGCGGCTCTGATCCCGACGTCGAGCACCGGCCGGTGGGCGAGGTGCCCATCGCGCCCGTTCGGCACTCCGGCAGGGCCCGGCTCGGTGCGCGGGTGCGACCGGGGTGGTTTCTGCAGACCCATGAGCACCCCGAGCTCGTCGGTCGAACGCTGCTGGAGGTGCTGCATCGGGGCGACGACCATCGCGCCGGGATGCCCCGAGAGCAGGCGGCCCGGGCGCTCGACCGCTACGAGCTGGCGCACGCGTCGGAGCAGCGGTTCGAGTCGTTGTCCGGTGGGCAGCAGGCGCGGCTGCAGATCCTGCTGCTGGAGCTGTCGGGAGCGACGCTCCTGCTGCTTGACGAGCCCACCGACAACCTCGACGTGGAGTCAGCGGAGGCGCTGGAAGCGGGCCTGGCGGGCTTCGCCGGCACGGTCCTTGCTGTCACGCATGACCGCTGGTTCGCCCGCGGCTTCGACCGGTTCTTGATCTTCGGGGCCGACGGGTCGGTGTACGAGTCGGACGCACCGGTTTGGGATGAAGCTCGGGTGGCTCGAGCCCGCTGACTCCACGACCGGCCTAGTGCAACACGACAGGCCCGTGCAGCACGACGGGCCCGTGCAACGTTTTCTCAGCGGCCCGCGTCTTAGGGCTACACCACCCACTCGCACCTGAAGAAGGACACATCATGTTGGGACACCTCAGCCGACGCACGCGAGTCGGGTCCATTGCAGCCTCAGCGGCTCTAGCAGCCACGGCACTCACAGGGACGTCGTTCGCCACCGCGGATGCGCTCACCACAGCGGTCGCGGCAAAGACGCCGCACAGACACCTCGACCCTGGCGCCTTGCCGAGGGGAGCAAACCCACAGATTCCTTACCTGGTGGGTGACCAGATCCGTGACGGCGCCATCCGCATAGATGTGGCGCCCCGACCGAATCACCTGGGCCTGTGGGAGACAGCGACCGGATACCTGCTGCTGGACCAGCTGAAGAGCAACTACCGCACGCGGCTGACCGCATACCATCAAGATGGCAGCTCGGAGGTCATCGCCCGCGGCGGCCCGTGGCTCTCGGTTGTCGTCTCACCCGACAAGCGCCGCGTCGCCGTGACCAAGAGTGGTGGTCCGTCCGTCGTCACGGTGGTCAACCCGAGAACCGGCCGAGAGCTCGCGAGCCGGTCGTTCCGGTACGCCGAGCCGGTCGGCGTTGACGACTCCAAGGTGGTTCTCAATCGACGAGGCCCGAACAGCGCGATGGTCAGCGCCGCCTGGAGATACGAGCGCGACACGGTGAAGCGGATCGCCGGCCAAGGCCGGACGCTGCTGGACTCCGACCTGCTGCAACGGATCTTCGTCTTCCGCGGCTTGGGCGACGGTGGCGGTCAGGGCTGCGCCCGTGTCGCTCGTTCCTTCGACATCTCCCGCACGTTGTGGCGGGCCTGCCGGTACGAGCCGAGCGACTGGTCCCGCAACGGTGACCACGCGCTCGCCACGTGGGATTACTTCGACATGGCGGGGACCGACCGCTGGCTCGTGACTAACGGTCGCACCGGCGACAAGCAGGGCCGCATCAATGGACGTTTCGACTGGGTGGCGGTGTGGGAGGACAACAGTCACTTCCTCACGATGGCGCAAGGTGACGACGGCGACCGGGCCATCATCCGCTGCAGCGTGCGGGGCGCCTGCGAGCGGGCAAGCCGGCTCTGGGACGGGCAGATCAATCAGGACTACTACTACACCGCGCCACCTGCGCTGATCGCCGAGAACTGACGGGAAGCTCTCGACAAGGGGCGGTGGCGCTGGTGACAGCGCCGCCGCTCTTTGGCTGCGCCCTAGGGTTGCCGCGGGCCAGGTCGGGCCGGGCATGCCAGGCGCTGACAGCGGGTGACTTGTCTGATTCATCCGGGAGGAAAACAAAGTGTCACCAGGTGGCACTTTCTTTACCCAGGGCAATTGTCCGACGCGTCAAGGCATCATGATGCGTTTCGGTGATGTTATGATGCTCCCATGCGTACGACTGTCAACATCGACCCCGGTCTACTCAGCGAGGCCAAACAGATAGCGGCTCGATCGCATCGCTCCTTGGGCTCGGTCCTGGAGGACGCCCTTCGCAGGATGATCTCCGATACCGGCGCGGGCGAGGCGGTTCCCCGGCACGTCAACCTGCCGTCGCACGGTCGCGGCGGGTTGCGCACGGGAGTTGATCTAGCAGACAGAGGGCAGATCGCCGAACTACTCGGCGATGACGAGCTTCCGCATGCTTCTGCTTGACGTCAACATCACTCTCTACGCGATGCGGGCTGACAGCCCAGAGCATGAAGCGGTTCGCCCCTGGCTCGAACGTCGACTGGTCGGCGCCGAACCGGTGGGGGTGAGCGAGCTTGTGCTGTCGAGCGTGCTGCGCATCAGCACCCATCACCGGGTGTTCACCGAGCCGTCAAGCGTCCATGAGGTGCTGGCGTTCTGCGCTGCCCTGCTCGCAGGGCCGGCAGCAGTCGCCGTACGGCCTGGGCCTCGGCATTGGCAGATCTTCACCGACCTGGTGGCCGCTCACCGGCCGCGCGGCAACCAGATTCCCGACGCATACCTCGCCGCGCTGGCGCTGGAGAACGGAGCCACCTGGGTCAGCGCCGACCGTGCGTTCGCCGCGTTCCCCGGTCTGCGCTTGCTGAATCCCCTCGAAGAGGCAGCTCGAGACTAGCTGGTTTTCAGGTGACGCAAGTCGGCATCAGGCGCCTCGATGGTGTCGGCCACTTCAGCGGGCTCGTCCTCTTGGGCGCTAGCTCGCGCTTCGGCGAGTAGACCGGTCAGAGCTGAGTAGCTCAGCGCCTTCGACAACGGCTTCCACAGCCGCGGCCAGCGCGAACCGGCGAGCACAGCTAGCCCGCCAAAGTAGACGCTCAGGCACCAGGGGCAGGTGAGCAGGTAGCTGATCTTGTGGGAGTCCTCGTCGCTCGGCTCGCCGTACTTCCTGAAGACAACGTTTCGGATGTCCTCGGTGATCTTGTCGTCCTTGATCAACGTGGTCAGCCGGTAGGTGGCCAGGATGTCGAAGGCGATCTGGAGCAGGCGGTCTTCGTCGTCGGTGATCTTTGCGAGGGACGCTGATCGGGGCATGCCGACCCTGTACCCAATCGGGACGGCGCGACGCATCCGGGGGGCTGGCGAAGAAGCGCGCGGCGCTGTGGGGTGCCACCGATTTCAGCCGGGGGCACCCCACAGTCCTACAGCGAGAGGGTCAGTTTCGGACGACGACCCGCTCGCAACGTAGGACGATGTCCTTGCGGTCACGCTTGCCGTAGTACGCGAGCGAGTCACGCCCGGGACCACAGTCGATCCGGTCGACAGCAGAATCGGACTGCGTGCGCATCCTGTCATCGCCGGGACCGCCGCTCACGACGTCTCGACCATTGCCGAAGCCGAAGTAGTCGTCCCCCAGACCGCCTAACAGGTGGTCGTTGTCAGTTGGCAGGTTCGGGCTGAACTCGGTGGCCTCGAAGTCGAGGAGCTGATCGGGTCCCAGGTTGCCGCGGAGATGATCGCCACCTGGCCCGCCAGCGGTGTCGTCGCCGCCTTTACCGCCCAAGATCACGTCCTTGCCGGCTCGGCCCGAAACATAGTCGCGACCGCCGCGACCGAAGATGTCGTCGTCACCCCTCTTGCCGACAATGGCGTCGGATCCGGATGTGCCGTAGAGGGTGTCGTCGCCAGTTGTGCCTGTGATGGTGGCAGCGGCGGCGACGCCGGCGAGCGGAACAACGAGGGCAGCGGCGCTGGCCGCTGCCAAGGCAATCTTCATGAGCTTCTCCTGATGAGGCGTTGTGCCGGATGTGGTGTCCCGAAACACGCGGAACGCGCGGGAAACGTTGCTCTGGTCAGGTCGCGTGCTCCGAGTGTGATGAAGTTGTTATGCAGACCAGCGCTGGTCGCGCGGCAGGTAGTCGCGGGTGCGGGCTCCGGTGTAGATCTGCTTTGGCCGGGCGATCTTCTGCTCCGGGTCGTCCACGAGCTCCAGCCACTGCGCGAGCCAGCCCGACGTACGGGGAATCGCGAACAGCACGGTGAACATCTCCGGCGGGAAGCTGAGCGCCTCGTAGATCAGGCCGCTGTAGAAGTCGACGTTGGGGTAGAGCTTGCGCGATACGAAGTACTCGTCCTCGAGCGCGATCTTCTCCAGCTCGACGGCGATCTTCAGCAGCGGGTTTACCCCGGTCACCTCGAACACGTCGTCGGTGGCCTTCTTGATGATCTTCGCCCGCGGGTCGTAGTTCTTGTAGACGCGGTGGCCGAACCCCATCAGCCGTTCGTTGCTGTTCTTCACCCCTTCGATGAAGTCCGGCACCTGGTCGACCGACCCGATCCGGCGCAGCATCTTCAGCACCGCCTCGTTGGCCCCGCCGTGCAGCGGCCCGAACAGCGCGCCGATGCCGGCGGCGATCGCCGAGTACGGGTCCTGCGAGGAGCCGACCGAGCGTACGGCGTTCGTCGAGCAGTTCTGCTCGTGGTCGGCGTGCAGGATGAACAGCACCTCGAGCGCCTTCTCGAGGCGCGGGTCGGCCTCGAAGCGCTGCTCGCTCATCTTGAACAGCATCGACAAGAAGTTCGCCGCGTAGCCGAGGTCGTTGTCGGGGTAGATGTACGGCTTGCCCTGGGCGTGCCGGAACGCCCAGGCGCCGAGCGTCGGCATCTTGGCGATCATCCGGATCACCTGCATGTTGCGGACGTGCTCGTCGCTGATGTTGCGCGACTCCGGGTAGAAGGTGGACAGCGCCCCGACCGAGGCCAACAGCATGCCCATCGGGTGGGCGTCGTACCGGAAGCCCTCCATGAAGCCCTTGACGTTCTCGTGCACGAAGGTGTGGAAGGTGATCTGGTGCTCCCATGCCTGACACTGTTGCTGGTTGGGCAACTCGCCGTGGATCAGCAGGTAGGCGACCTCGAGGTACGTCGAGTGCTCGGCGAGCTGCTCGATGGGGTAGCCGCGGTACTCCAGGACGCCCTTGTCACCGTCGATGAACGTGATCGACGAGCGGCACGACGCGGTGTTGACGAAGCCCGGGTCGTAGACGGCGATGCCGGTGCCGTCGTCAGCCGCCTTGATCTTGGCGAGGTCCGCAGCCCGGACGGTGCCATCCACGACCGGCACGTCGTACTCCGCCCCCGTGCGGTTGTCGCGAATGGTCAGTGAAGAAGCCGCCCCGTCGTGGCTCGACGTGGCGTCAGCGGAGCTTGTGTCTGTGGAGGCGGTGTCGATGGAGGCGCTGTCAGTGGACATGTCGGCTCTCTTAGTGGCTTGGGCGCGCACGCGTCGGCGCCGGGTGGTGGTGGTCCCCTGGTGGCACCAACCTATGCCCCGCGGCCCGACCTCGAAGAACGGGCCTTGGGACGAACCACGGGGGTAAGGCTCGGTCGACGGCTCGTGGTGACCCGGCGCGACTCTAGGCTGCCGTTGAGCTGTGTTTGAGTCCGCCGGCGAAAGGAGGGGAGAGGTGTCGCTGTTCGCCCACTACCCCGCGGACCCGGGCCTGATCCGCGCCTGCGCCGAGGACTTGTTCGTAGGCTCCGCATGGGTGGCGACTGTCGGTTCGGCAGTCGCCGGCCGTGGAACTTCGTCGCCGGAGACGCCATCAACTCCTGCCGGGAGGACACCTTCAGCGGCAGCTGCGCCTTCAACGCCGTCACGACATTCCCGTTGTTCAAGGTGGGCAAGGCCGCGAAGCACGGCGACGACGTGGTCGACTTCTTCAACCGGGGAGACGACCTGCGCGACGCGGACAAGGCGGTGGACAAGGCCGATACCCCAGCCTTTGCTACCCCCGGCCCGGGGAAGTGGGCCAAGGCCAACGAGTCCATGTCGGAGCGTGCCCGGGAGTACCAAGCGAAGATCACCCGGGCGGACCGACGGTTCCGTCTACGAAGTCGACGGTGTCAGGTTCGACGGCTACCGCGACGGTGTCCTGCTGGAGGCCAAAGGGCCCGGCTACGCTAACTTCGTCAAGGACGGGGAGTTTCGCGACTTCTTCCACGGGAAGGAGGCCCTCGTCGAGCAAGCCGAGCGGCAGATCGCAGCGGCCGCCGGGACACCGATCAGATGGTCGGTGGCGGAGAAGTCAGCCGCGGACGCGATGAGAAGGTTCCTCAGGGAGAACGATGTCACGGGGATCGATGTCGTGTGGACTCCCTGAGAGGAGAGCGGTCGCCTGATGGGTAGCCACTACTTGGGTGCCTATTGGGGTGCGCGAGCGGAGACGTTAGAGCAGTGCACCGACCGGTGTGTGAGCTTTCTCAAGCGCATCGGATCCGTCGACTCTGCGCTGGCAACGTGGTACGAGAAGGGCCGGTCGCGTCGAGATGCGCTGCGTAAACCGGTGGAGCCCACCCCGGTCCGGATTCGGGATCTGTTGCTGGCAGGTCGAAACCGCCGCGATCTAGGGGATCGTTCGGTGCTTGAGGACCTCGGTTTCCGGGTCGGGATGTGGAACGGATCCGCCGCCCCGGACTCTGTAGGGCTGAGTGTGCGCTGCGGGTCCTACACCGCCGTTAAGGGGTTGGGGAATGCTCTGGTTGTGAATCTCCCGTCGCCTGAGGGCGAGGTGGGGCGGCGACTCTTCGCCGGCGCCACCGCGGGTGCGCTAGTGGAGGCGGTGGTCGAGTACTGGGAGCCGACGTGGGCGACGTGGACGAGTCATGAGCTCGCGGACGCCCAGCCGACTGATGGCGGAGTCGTCGGCTGGATGACCTATCTATCGGGTCCACATGGGCTGAAGGTGCCACTGGACGGCTATGACACGAAGCAGCTTGGAGAAGGCTTACTGATTACTCTCGGGGAGCAGCCGACTGCCGTGTCTGCCGATGACGTGCTCGGGCTGCGTGCGGCTTTGGGTCCCATCGTCCGGTGGCGAGACCAGGACTGAGCATGGTCCGCTCGATCGCCACCGTCCGACCCAACAGCGGCTCACGTCTTGGGCGGTCAACGCCCGCGTTTTGACCGTGACGGCGCGCGGCCGGTATTCTGGGCGGTCGTTGTGCGGTGGGCCGACGAGCCCGAGCACCGCAGCCAGACCACCCCAAGCACCGCAGCCAGACCACCGAATCGAACGAGGTCAACGACCGTGCGTACGTACAGCCCGAAGCCCGGCGACGTCACGCGAGCCTGGCATGTCATCGACGCGCGCGACGTCGTCCTCGGACGCCTCGCTGTTTCGGCCGCGACGCTGCTCCGCGGCAAGCACAAGCCGACGTTCGCCCCTCACGTCGACACCGGCGACTTCGTCATCATCGTCAACGCCGACAAGGTGGCGTTGACGGGCAACAAGCGTGCAGCCAAGCTGGCCTACCGGCACTCTGGCTATCCAGGCGGTCTGTCGGCAACGTCGTACGCTGATCTCCTCGACAAGGATCCGCGTCGGGCTGTCGAAAAGGCGGTGTGGGGGATGCTCCCCAAGAACCGGCTCAGTCGCCAGCAGCTGAAGAAGCTCAAGGTGTACGCCGGCCCCAACCATCCGCACGCCGCGCAGCAGCCGCAACAGTTCACGATCACCCAGATCACCCAGATCGCGCAGTGACGTGGCAGCGCGACGCACTCCCTCGACACACCTGCTTCAAGTGAGGAACACCTGTGGCTGAGACCACCGACGCAGCTCCGTTGACAGCCGACGGTGACGCGCCCCGTGACTACACCACCGAGAGTGCGCCGTCTGCCGACGCTCCTCCCCGGGCGGTGGTTATTGCTGCCGCGGGCGCGACGGGGCGCCGCAAGGAAGCCGTCGCCAGGGTGCGGATCGTGCCTGGCACCGGCACCTGGTCCGTCAACGGGCGGCCGCTTGAGGAGTACTTCCCCAACAAGCTTCACCAGCAGTTGGTCAACGAGCCGTTCGTACTGACGGGCCTGGCCGGGCAGTACGACGTCGTGGCGCGTATCCACGGTGGTGGCCTCACCGGCCAGGCTGGAGCCTTGCGGCTGGGCGTCTCGCGGGCCCTCAATGAGACCGACGTGGAGTCCAACCGAGCCTCGCTGAAGAAGGCCGGCATGCTGACCCGGGACGCGCGGGTCAAGGAGCGCAAGAAGGCCGGGCTGAAGAAGGCTCGCAAGGCTCCGCAGTACAGCAAGCGCTGACCTCTCCCCGGCTGTGGCCCGGCTCTTCGGCACCGACGGCGTTCGCGGTGTCGCCAACCGTGACCTGACCGCACGGCTGGCGCTGGAACTCTCGGTTGCAGCGGCGCAGGTGCTCGGTCGCGGCGACAGGGGTTCGCGACGGCCGGTCGCCGTCGTCGGGCGCGATCCACGGGCCTCTGGTGAGTTCCTCGAGGCGGCGGTGGTCAGCGGGCTGGCGTCGGCTGGAGTCGACGTACGCCGGCTGGGCGTCCTGCCCACACCGGGCGTTGCTTACCTGACCGCCGCTGACGCTGCCGACTTCGGCGTGATGCTGTCGGCGTCCCACAACCCCATGCCCGACAACGGCATCAAGTTCTTTGCCCGCGGTGGCCGAAAACTTGACGACGAGGTCGAGGAAGCCATCGAACGAGCACTCGGCGAGCAGCGGCCACTGCCGGTGGGAGGCGATGTCGGCAGAGTGGTGGACGATCCGACCGCCGTCGATCGGTACGTCGCCCACCTCGTCGGCACGGTCACCCAGCCGCTGACCGGCCTGAAGATCGTCGTCGACTGTGCGGAGGGTGCGGCGTACGACGTAGCCCCGCGTGCGCTGGGTCGAGCAGGGGCAGACGTGGTGGCCATCCATGCCGAACCGGATGGGCTGAACATCAACGCCGACTGCGGGTCGACGTCGCTCGCCTCCTTGCAGGCGGCCGTGCCAGCCGTAGGCGCCGATGCCGGGTTCGCCCTCG
Organism: Nocardioidaceae bacterium; assembly: GCA_030447865.1. Taxonomy (GTDB): domain Bacteria; phylum Actinomycetota; class Actinomycetes; order Propionibacteriales; family Nocardioidaceae; genus JAUJOE01. Next base: position 220,074 of record JAUJOD010000001.1, on the reverse strand, counting down.
ACGGTGACGCCGACAGGTGCCTGGCCGTGGACGCCAGCGGCGCTGTCGTCGACGGTGACCAGCTGCTGGCGATCCTGGCGTTGGCACAACACGAGGCGGGGCAGCTGAAGGGCGACACGGTCGTCGCCACGGTGATGAGCAACCTCGGCTTTCTGGTGGCGATGCGTGCGGCCGGGGTCACGGTCATCCAAGCCAAGGTCGGCGACCGCTACGTGCTCGAAGAGATGCGATCCGGCGGATACGCGCTGGGCGGGGAGCAGTCCGGTCACCTGATCATGAGTGACCACGCCACCACCGGCGACGGTGTGCTGGCCACGTTGCACGTTGCCGCCCGGATGGCAGCCAGCAAGCGTTCCCTTGCCGAACTTGCCGGCGTGATGACGCGGATGCCGCAGGTGCTGGTCAACGTGCCCGACGTCGACAAGTCTCGCGCGCACAGTGATCCGACGGTGCAGGCGGCGGTCACTGCGGCTGAGGCCGAGTTGGGGGATTCCGGTCGGGTCCTGCTCCGTCCGTCGGGCACCGAGCCACTGGTGCGGGTGATGGTCGAGGCCGCGTCAGCCGACCAGGCGCAGGATTTGGCGCACCGCCTTGCCGACGTGGTGCGCGCCTCCCTCACTCGCTAACGCCGAAGCGCACCGCCCCAGCTGGGTGCGGTGCGCTTCGACCTGTGTCAGTGCGCTGAGCGGTTCCGGCTCAGGGGCCGACCAGCGTTACAGCCGCAGCCGGCGGTGAGAACGTCAACGTTCCCGCGAACTGCGCCGTCGTCAGCAGGGCTGTCCCCGGCGCAGCGGTTTTCGCTACCCGGGTGGTCAACGTGACCGAGCCCGTCTCGTCGACGCCGACCTTCCCCAGCGTCCACCGCACCGCACGGGCCCTCGGGGCGTAGTCGCCGGTGCCGCTGGCGGCCACGAAGTTGAGCCCGGTTGGCAGCTCCACGATGCGGATGTCGGCGTTCGAGGACGCCTTAGGCCCGAGGTTGGTGTAGGTGAAGGTGTACTTCACCCGCTCACCCGGGGACGCCAGGGCCTTCCCGGCCGCCGTCATGAGGACGACCGGGTCTCCGGGGGGACGGGTCGCGGAGTCGTACCCGAAGACCTCCAGCTCCGCCGCCCGCACCGACTCGTCGCGCGTTGAGGCGCTCTTGCAGTCGGTATCGTTCAGCGGGTCGTTGTCCTGCTCCCCGGCGAACCCCTTCTGCCCGGTGCACTGGTTCTCCAGCGCCACCAGCCGCACGTGCGTGGCGGTGGTGTCCGGGATGTCGAACCGCTCGAAGGTGAGCGTCGGGACCAGCGGCCGCGGGCGCACGCCGTTGAACGCGTTGTGCGGACTGGTGTAGATCCGCTTGTACGGCGAAGCGGCAGTGTCCGACGACGGTACGAGCGACGAGCAGTCGTTGGTGGCCGACTCGGTGCAGACCTCGATCGCGAACTGCCGCAGCGCCGTGAACCGGCTCCCGGACTGGGGATCCTCCGGCTGGGGCTCGCCCTCCTCGTCACCGTTGTCAGGCGGCACGAGCATCGCGCTCACCTTCACCGACCGGATGACCCGCGCGTTGTCGCCGGCAAGGTTGACGTTGACGAACGGGTGTGTGGTGTCGACGCTCACGCCGCGTTGACCCTTATTGGCGAAGTTGGTCTCCTCGGTGTCGTCGATCAGGTTGTCCGTGTTCACGCTGTCCGGGGAGGCCCCGTCGATCGACGCACCACTGAACTTGGAGGCGACGTTCCTCGACAGGTGGACCTCCCGAGCCGTGGTCGACCCCGCCCTGATGGTGGCCGTGGGCCGCTGCAAGCCGTAGCCGTCCGCCTGGAACACGAACTCGTACTTCCCCGGCACCATCCGGACGGTGTTCGGCAGCTCCGCACTCGGCTTGGTGTCGGCGATCGGGGTCACCCGCGCCTCGTACCGGCCGACGTACAGGGTGCCTTCGACCGGCACCTCCCCATTGCTGCCGAGCCCGACCGCGCTGAGTTTGAGCGTGCCCTCGCGGGACAGGGGCGACACGTAGCCCGGCGTCGGCTGGACGTCCTCAGTGTTCTCGGTGCTGGCGTTGGACCCGAAGCCGTTGTTGGCGTACTCACGCCACATCAGCCGCAGGTTGGCGCCGCCGAACCGCATCTTGTCAGCCGCCAGCATCGCGTCGCGGGCGTCCAACATGGTCGTCGCCGGCTGCTGCAGCAGGAACGAGTCGAACAGCAGCTGCACCCAGCGCCGGTTACCGGGGCACTGCTTGGCCGGCCGCGGCTGCCGCGGTGGCTCGGCGAAGGTGTTGCCCTGCGCGCAAAGTCGCTGCAGCGCGTTGTTGCTGGCGGGGAACTTGGCGTTGTACTTCTTGATCATCGCCTGGCGGATGTCGATCTGCACCGCGCTCCAGGGCTCACCGTCCGCGTGCACCTCCGGACCGGTGATGTCGTAGCCGAGGTCGCCGTACTGCAGCGGGTTGCGGTCGAGCCGGTAGTTGCGGATGCCTGTCTTCTTGTTGCCGGTGACGTAGGCGCCCTCGACGAACGGGCTCACGCCGGGCTTGTAGTTGTGCGCGAGCAGGTACTCCGCGGCGACCTGGTCCGACCAGGACTCACCCATGGAGCCGGCCTGGAAGCCGTTCAGCCCCGAGTCCGGTCCACCGACCATTCGGTTGGAGATGGCGTGGGTGTACTCGTGGCCGACGACGCCGAAGTCGTAGTCGCCGTCGACGCAGGGTGCGTAGAAGCCACCGGCGATCGGCTGGAACAGGTACTGGTTCGTGATGCCGGGGATGCCGTCCTGCAAGGTGATCTGGTTGGCGTTGTCGCGACCGCCGAAGGTGGGCGGCCCACCGGTCAGCGCACCGGACTGCACGTTGCCGACCTCGGGGTCGAGCGGCCGGCCACCGTTGCCGAAGTTGGAGTCCTGCAGGTTGAAGTTCTGCTCGGTGAAGCCGAGGAAGTACGAGAAGTCGTGCATCCGGTTGTGGCTCGCGAACAGGTGCGTCACCGAGGCCAGGATGTCGTTGCCGGGCTCCACCGGGGTGGTCGACGTCTGGTCACCGGGGATGAGGACGGCGGGGTCGCAGCGCTCGTTGTTCCAGACGTCGTTGAACGGGTGGAGGTACTCCCGGTCGAGGTCGAACGGCCGCTGGCCGAACGCGCCCGGCGTCAGGTTCCCGAACACGATGGTGTTCGGGTTCGCCCAGGCCTCGGCGGTAATCGCCGCGTTGCCCTGGGTGGTGAACGTGGGAATGTCAGTGCGTGGGTCGACGTCCCAAGGCCCGCGGGCCGCAAGGTTGTTGAGGTCACTCGGTGGGTTGTCGCACTGGGGGTCCTTCACGCCGCCGACCTGGGTCTCCCAGCAGCCGATGTTGCGGTTGTCGGCTGTGTGGTCGGGGCTGAAGTTCAGCACCGGGTTGGCCAGGAAGTACTTCCACTTCGGGGGGAAGTTGAAGCCTGCGTCGGCCTCCTGCTCGCTGGCGGTGAAGGTGCCGGCGTACTCGCCGGTGACGATCGGCTCTGCGCCCTCGAACGAACAAACCTCGACCGTGTAGCCGCCCGCCTCGATCGGGCCAGTGTAGGTCTGGATCTCCGGGCTCGTCCCGGTGTCCTGGCTGGAGACCACGGTGCCATTGGGATCGACCAGCCTGATGAAGATGTCGTTGGCCGGGTTGGCCGCGCTGGCGCTGTAGATGATTGTCTGGGTCTGGGCGTCGACCTGGAACGGCCCTGATTTGCCACACTCAGTGGCGGTGTAGGTGCCTTGGAACGGCTCAGTGAACTCGCTCATTGCCGGACGCAGCGGTGCCTGCACTGGGCCGGCCGCGAAGTTGTCGACCTGGTTGTACCGCACCAGCACGTTGCCGTTGGCAGCGTCGACGTAGGAGGTGTACGCCGCAGCGACGCCACCGGGGGAGTTGACGACGTTGACTTCGTAGACCTGGCGAACGCTGCCGTTCGGTGCGGCCAGCGCCCGCAGGCGCACCTGCTGCTCCTGGGCGAAGCCGGGGACGCCGAACCTTGTCCAGCCGGCAAACTGCCGGGGGGTGACACCGGACACGTCTGCGACGGGGATGCCCGGCGCATTATTCGACCGCAGGTTGTCTACCGCGGCCTTCCAGGCGGCCACCGCGCTGAGGGTGGCGGGGGCAAGCACGACGTCGGGCTGCACCCTGGCGAGGGACGATGAGACATAGGCGACCCGACGGTCTGGCGCCAGGCCCACCGTCACCATGCCGTCGACTGCTGCCGGCTTGCCGCCGTACGTCTGCCGGAAGAGCACGACGTGCGCCTGGCTTTGGGTCAGCCGAGAGTCACTGATCAGCTCGAGGTCGTTGATCTGCGCGGCCGACAGGCCGAACAGCGCAGCGTTCGAACGCAGCCAGGTGCGCGCAGCGTCCGCGGGGGCGGCGCTGGACGGCCCGCTGAGGAAGCCGCTGACCTTGCTGAGGGAGGCCGGCGTGCCGTAACGGTTCCACCGCACGGTGGCACCAGCCGGCACGGCCGCCCGCTGCGCCGCCAGCGGGGCGACGGACCCACGCGTGTCGAGGTCAGCGAGGCCCGTGGCCTCTTCGGTGAAGGGCTCCGGGCCGTCGGCGTCCGCCGTAGGGGCGCCGGCGCCGGCGTTCGAGGGGGGGATGTTCTGCGCGCCGGCGGAGTTGATTCCAGCCAGGAACAGACCAGCAACAGCAAAAACCGCCGTAGCCCGAAGGGTGCCACGGCGGCGAGCGGAGAAGCGTGAGGACATCGAGTGAGCCCTTTCAGGGGACCAAGCATGGGCGAACGCGCCAAGAGGTGAGATAACAGTCTAACGGGGCAAGCACCACAAAGGTTACGTGCAAGAGAAAAACTTGTCGTCAGCTGTCACATCGGGTGGCGGGAGGGTGATCACGCGCCGCGCTCTCCACCTGAGCCAGGCCAGCATGCCAGCTGACAGCCACGTACGCGTTCCTCCGCTCACGCTCTGTAGTTTCAGTCACGCAGCGTAATTTATAGCCTCAGCCCATAACTATCTGCGCAAATCGGCGTTAAGGTAGAGACCCTCCTGCCGGTCGCCGCCGTTGCGCAGCCCACAGACGAAAAGGCTTCCCATGCCCTCACTGCCGTTCCTTCGCCGTCGCAGCCTCTCGGTTGTGGCGGCGTTTTCGGTCTCCGGACTCCTGCTTGCCGGGACGACGCCTTTCGGCGCCTCTGCCGTACTGGAACCCGACGGCGGCCCGCCCAGCGAGACGCACGCTGTCTTCGACGAAGCGGGCGGCCTCAACGACGTCGACAGGCGCGCGGGACGGGTGCTCCCGTCGAGCGCCGCGAAATCACGCGTTGACGCCCTCGGCGCCCGCGTGGAATGGAACCGGTACGGCACCCCCGCCTCGCTGATCAAGAACAGCGGCTACTTGGCCACCGGCCTGAGCAGCAACCCCGTCAAGGCCGCCAGGTCGTTCATCTCGGCCAACCGGGCGCTGTTCCGGCTCTCAGCCGACGGTCTCAACAACCTGGAGCTGCTCAACGACTCGAAGCTGACCGGCAGCCCGGCCCACGTGGTGCTGTTCCGGCAGCGCTTCGGTTCGCTGCCGGCAGCCCAGGACGGCATGATCAGCGTCGGTGTCGTCGGCGGCAAGGTCGCCTACGTCTCCTCCTCCGCCGTTGGCGACGGCAACCAGCCCGCCGCAGCGGATCTGCGGCCGACCGACGCCTGGCAGATCGCGGCGGCCAGCGTCGGGCGTGCCGCCCCGGACTCCGCCATCACCGCGGTACGGAAGCAGCGCGGCTGGACGGTCTTTGCGGTCGACGGGTTCGCCGAGCTGCAGCGCGCTCGCCTGGTGGCGCTGCCCACGCCGAAGAATGGCGTGCGGCCCGCCTTCGAGACCATCGTCTACCCCAACTCGCCCGCCGACGAGCACGCCTACACCGTCTTCGTCGACGCGGTGACCAGGGCGGTGCTGTACCGCACCAACCGCACCAGCCACGCGAGCACCGGATCACAAACGAGCACGGTGGCGCTGGCGCCAACCGTCGGGACTTTCAACGGTTCCTACACGCCGCCGGAGTGCGGCCCGAGGCACGAGATCGAGGTTCCCGAGGGCACCAAGACCATCAACGTGGCGGTGTCAACGCTCACGTTGGTGCCCGAGGACATCGTCATCAACCTGTACAACCCCGCCGGTGAAGAGGTGGCCTCGGCGGACCAGCCCCTCGGCCCCAACCCCGAAGTGCTCACATACTCCCCGGGCGGTGAAATTCCCGCTGGCACGTACACCGTGGAGGTGTGCCCGTTCGAGGCCGACCAGGATCCCGCGGACTACGAGGGCGTGTTCACGACCAGCGAGCAGTCTGCGGACGCCTTCCCGTTCCCGCCGAGGTGGAAGTACTTCCTCGCCAACCCGCCGCTGGACGGCGACGACACCGACACCCGCATCGTCGGCTGCTTCACCCGGGCAGACGCTCAGACCGACCCCAACAACCTGCTGCCAGCCCGCTGCCAGCGGGAGGAAGGCAACGTTGCGGCCCGTCAGCCGTGGGACGTCGACGGCTTCACGAGCCTGCCGACGTTCACCACCCTCGGCAATGCGGCCCGCACCGCCGAGGCCTGGTTCAACTTCCGCGGCCCCGGCCCGCTCGGTCAGATGCCGGTGAGCGCGGAGCGGAAGTACATCTACCCCTGGACCGACCAGTGGCGGAACGAGAAGTGCTCGCCGGAGGTGTTCTTCACGCCGCAGCGCAACGACATCGACGCGGCGACGACCAGCCTGTTCGTGAACCACAACCGGATGCACGACTGGTCGTACTTCCTCGGCTTCACCGAGAACAACTTCAACATGCAGTTCAACAACTTCGGCAACACCTCGCCCGCGCGGCAGAACGACCCGGAGGTCGGCCAGTCCCAGGCTGGCGCGGTCCAGGGCGGCTTCCCCAGCTTCACCGGCCGGGACAACGCCAACCAGACCACGCTGAACGACGGCATCCCGGGTATCACGAACATGTACCTGTGGCAGCCGCTGCCGGGGGCGTTCTACGCCTCCTGCACCGACGGTGACTTCGACCAGTCGGTCATCGGCCACGAGTACACGCACGCCATCTCCAACCGGATGGTGGGTGGCCCCGACGCCGGCCTCTCCTCGAGTGCCGACGGCATGGCCCGCGCGATGGGTGAGAGCTACAGCGACCTCACCGCGGTCGAGTACCTCAACGAGTACGACTACGTGCCGACCAAGGATGAGAACCCGTTCGCCGTCGGCCCGTACGTCACCGGTAACAACCAGGCCGGCATCCGTAACTACGGGATGAACCACAGCCCGCTGAACTTCAGCAACGTCCAGGGCTACGACGGCAGCGGCGTTGGCAGCCCGCACGACGACGGTGAGATTTGGAGTGCTGTCAACTTCGACATCCGGCAGGCGATGATCGCCAAGTACAACGGAAGCTTCCCCGCGAGCAAGCAACGCCTGCAGGAGCGCTGCGCGGACGGCGTGCTGCCGGCCGACAGGTGCCCCGGCAACCGGCGCTGGATGCAGATCGTGTTCGACGCCTACCTGATGATGCCGCCGTCAGTAAGCATGCTCGGGGCCCGGGACGCCTACCTCGGCGCCGACCTGCTGCGCTTCGGCGGAGCCAACCAGAAGCTGCTGTGGGACAAGTTCGCCCGCCGCGGCTTCGGCGAGAACGCATCCACCGTTGACACGAACGACCCGCAGCCGATCGCGAACTTCGAGTCGGCACGGTCGAACAAGGAGGCGACGATCACCTTCAAGCCGGTCGACGCCAACCGTGACCCGATCGCGGATGTCCAGATCTACGTCGGCGACTACGAAGGCAGGGTCACACCCATCGCCGACACCCGCGCCGATGACAACGACCCAGCTACACACGAGTTCACTAACACCGCCAAGTTCGTGCCCGGCACGTACGACTTCGTGATCCAGGCACCGGGTTATGGACTTACCCGGACCACCTGGAAGTTCAAGCCGTCGACCACCACCCACCGAGTGTTCCTGTTGGTCCGCAACGTGGCGTCTCTGCACAACGGCGCCACCATCACCGGTGACGGCGCCAACCTGCTGAGCCTGATCGACGACACGGAGCGGACCAACTTCGTATCCGGTCGTCCTGGCAGCGAGACCGCCGGCACCGCCGGCAACGACGCCGAAACGGTGGAGGGTCGTCAGGTGACCGTCGACCTGGCCGGTGATCGTCAGCTCGTCGACGTGGTCAAGGTCAGCGCACTGCTTCGCTCCGGTGCCTCATGCGAGGGCGAGGAGGAGTGCGATCCGCAGGACAACTCGCAGAACCGGTTCTCAGCGCTGCGCCAGTTCGCCATCGAGACCTGCATCGCCAGCGCCACCAACAACCAGTGCCAGAACCGCAGCACTGTCGGGAAGGCGGGCGACGGCTTCAACCGGATCCTCACCAGCCAGGTCAACGCTTTCCCGGCCAGCGTGCCGCGGCCGCTTGCACCGAGCCTGCTCTTCCGCCAGTTCGACGTTCCGGACACCCGGGCGACGCACGTGCGGATGGTCGTCCTCAACAACCAGTGCACTGGGAACCCCGAGTACCACGGCGACCAGGACAACGATCCACTCGTCCACTCGGACTGCCGGACGCAGGGCCCAGTGGTGGCACCTGACGAGGAAGTGATCGCTCCGCAGGACACCACCGTCCGGGCCGCCGAGCTGCAGGTGTTCTCGGCCGGCGGTGAGGGTGGCGGCGGCTCAGGGACGCCCCAAGACCCGTTCGTCACGTTCACCAAGACGGGACCGCTGACGGCCGACCAGGGCCAGACCATCACCTACACGATGGACTACACCAACCTCGGTCCCGCGGCGTCGGAGCAGGTCAAGATCACCGACCAGCTGCCCAAGGGTGTGACGTTCGTGTCGGCCAGCGGCCGCGAGAGGTACAACGCCACCACCCGGACAGTGACCTGGCGGCTCGGCACCGTCGATGTGCTGGAGGACGGCGCGGTGAAGTTGACCGTCATGGTGAACAGGGGCGTCGACACTGGCGCTGTTCTCACCAACACGGCGACGTTCGAGGGTGCGTTGACCACCGCCACTCCGGCGTTGGCGGCGACCTTGGTTCTGTAGCCAGGACATTCGGCAAAGGTGCGGCCCGGTTCTTTACCGGGCCGCACCTTTGTGCGTACGCCGGCGCATTATTAGTCGGTGATCGGGCTCATCAGCAGCCGGCTGAGCGCGGACTGCCCCAGAGTTTGCGCTGGAACTCGACCAGGAGCTCGACCGGCTCGAACCCCATCTTGACGTTGATGGCGATCATGTGATCGTTGTGCTCGGAGTTGCTGGTGCGCACCTTCTGCCGGTCCGGGAAGGCCTGCTGCAGAGCACGCAGGTTCGCTGCCTTGACCGCCAGGCCGAGCCGGTGCCCGCGGTGGTCGCGGTGCACCAGCGTTCCCCACTGGGACACCCGCAGCGGGTCATCCGACGACGTGGCCAGCGTTGACTGGGCCACCGCCTGCCCGGAGCGGTCAACCGCCAGGGTCTCGAAGACCGTGCGGCCCTGCTCCTTGGCCTTGGCTTGGCGGACCCGGAACACCTCCGGCGTCATGCCCTCTGGCTCGAAGTCGATGTCACCGGTTGGGGCGTCGAGGGCTAGTTGGTTGGACAGGTAGCAGTACGACTCCAGCAGGTGCTCTGGCAGGTCGTCGACGAAGGTCTCGATCTGGTAGTCGACGTGGTACGGCGCCGCCTCCTGCTCCCACGCCGTGAGCTGTTCGTCGGAGACGGGAAGTTTCAGCTCCCGGTTCAGTTCGACGCTGGCGGTCGCGAAGCCGTTCTTCTCGGCGAACCGCACGTACGGGTGGGTCTCCCGCTGGTCCAGCGGAATGTTCGACTCGCCGAGCAGCACCGACCGCCCGTCAACCTTCGCGAGGTCGACGAGATGGGAAAGCACCGCGCTGCCGATGCCGAGGCGGCGGTGCTGCGGTGCGACGTGCACTTCCAAATACACCTTGTCGGTGTTGTCGAGCAGCGGCAGGATGTACTCGGCGGCGCCGACCATCCGGTCACCGTCGTACGCCCCGAATGCTCGCCAGTCCTCCGACAGCTCTTTCCGCCGGAACATCACCTGAGCCTCGCGTTCTGACCACACCGGCGCATCGGGTCGCTGGTGCAGCAGCGAGTCGCGCTCGATTACGTAGAAGTCGTGGAACTGCGCGTCGTCGTGTACGTCAATCGGCCGTATCTCCACCCCGTCGAGGCTAGGGAAGAACCCTCACGGCGACCACCGATTTACGCGGTCAGAGCTTGCGGAGGCGGACGTAGCGCACAGAGTGGTCGGCGTCCTTGCGGAGCACCAGGGTGGCGCGGCTTCGGGTCGGCAGGATGTTGCCGACCAGGTTGGGGCCGTTGATCGAGTCCCAGATCCGCTCCGCCTCGGCCGTCGCCTCGGCGACGCTGAGCTGGCCGAAGCGCGAGAAGTACGACGCGGGGTCACGGAACGCTGTCTCGCGCAGCCGCAGGAACCGGTCGACGTACCACTGCCGGATGTCGGCGGTGGCGGCGTCGACGTACACCGAGAAGTCGAAGAAGTCGCGCACGGCCAGCCCGATCCTGCCGTCGGCGGTGAGCCGGGCCGGTTGCAGCACGTTCAGCCCCTCGATGAGCACGATGTCGGGGCGCTTGAGCACCAGCCGCTCGTGAGGCAGCACGTCGTACTTCAGATGGGAGTAGACCGGCGCCTCCACCGATTCTCGCCCGGACTTGAGATCGATCACGAACCGCAGCAGCGCCTTGCGGTCGTACGACTCCGGGAAGCCCTTGCGGTCGAGCAGGCCGCGGCGCTCGAGCTCGGTGTTGGGGTAGAGGAAGCCGTCGGTGGTGACCAGCTCGACGTCGGGGTGCTCCGGCCAATGGGCGAGCAGCTCCCGCAGCAGCCGCGCTGTTGTCGACTTGCCCACCGCCACCGACCCGGCGATGCCGATGACGAACGGCGTGCGCTCGGGGTGGCGAGCCCCGAGGAACGACTCCGTGTCGCGGTGCAGGGCACCAACGTGGCGCACGTACAGGCTCAGCAGCCGTGAGATCGGCAGGTACACCGCCGCCACCTCGGCGAGGTCGAGCTCCTCGCCCAGGCCGCGCAGCCGCTCCACTTCGGCGGCTGACAACGGCAGCGGCATCGACTCGGCCAGCGCTGCCCAGGCGGAGCGGTCGAGCTCGACGTACGGCGACGCGACGTCCGAGGGCATGGGCGCCATTGTCGCGTGCACAGCAGTGGCCCGCTCGGCTAGGTAGGCTGAGCGCCATGTGCGGAATCGTGGGGTACGTCGGCGCGCAGTCAGCTCTCGATGTGGTGATGGGCGGATTGCGCCGCCTCGAGTATCGCGGCTACGACTCCGCCGGGGTCGCACTGGTCGCCGACGGGGCGCTGTTCACCGAGAAGCGGGCCGGGAAGCTGTCCAACCTCTCCAAGGTGCTGAGCGAGGACACCGCGCCCCCGTCGACTCTTGGCATCGGCCACACCCGCTGGGCCACCCACGGTGCCGCAACCGACCGCAATGCGCACCCGCACCTCGGTGCACGTGGCCGCGTCGCGCTGGTGCACAACGGCATCATCGAGAACTTCGCCCAGCTGCGCGGCCAGCTCGAGGCGGCCGGCCATGAGCTGCGTTCCGAGACCGACACCGAGGTCGTCTCCCACCTGCTTGAGGCCGAGCTCGACGCGGGCGCCGACCTGACCACCGCAATGCAGCGGGTGTGCAAGCAACTGGACGGCGCGTTCACCCTCGTGGCGGTGGCGTCCGATGACCCCGAGCGGGTCGTGGCGGCGCGGCGGAACTCGCCGCTCGTCATCGGGTTGGGCGCTGACGAAACCTTCCTCGCCTCCGATGTCGCTGCCTTCATCGAGCACACCCGCGACGCCGTGGAGCTCGGCCAGGACCAGGTCGTCACGATCACCCGTTCAGAGTTCGACATCACCGACTTCGCCGGCAACCCGGCCGAGGGCAAGCGCTTCCACGTCGACTGGGACATCGCGGCGGCCGAGAAGGCCGGCTATGACTACTTCATGCTCAAAGAGATCGCCGAGCAGCCCGAGGCCATCGCCAACACGCTGCTCGGCAGGTCGGCCACCGGTGGACGGCTGCAGCTCGACGAGATGCGACTGAGCGACGACGAGCTGCGGGCCGTCGACAAGATCATCATCATCGCCTGCGGTACGGCGTTTCACGCGGGCCTGGTGGCCAAGTACGCCATCGAGCACTGGACGCGCATCCCGTGCGAGGTCGAGCTCGCCTCGGAGTTCCGCTACCGCGACCCGGTCGTCGACCGCGACACAATGGTGATAGCCATCAGTCAAAGCGGCGAGACAATGGACACCCTGATGGCCCTGCGGCACGCCCGCGACCAGCGGGCCAAGGTGTTGGCGATCTCCAACACCAACGGCTCGACGATCCCGCGTGAGTCCGACGCGGTCCTCTACACCCACGCCGGTATCGAGATCGCGGTGGCGTCGACAAAGGCGTTCCTGACCCAGATCGTCGCCTGCCACCTGATCGCGCTGTACCTGGCGCAGGTGCGCGGCACCATGTTCGGTGACGAGATCGGCGCCATCGTCGACGAGCTCGAGCAGATGCCCGCCGCTGTCACGAAGGTGCTCGCAACGATCGAGCCAGTGCGGGCCCTTGCCCGCGAGCTGCGCGACGCACCCGCCGTGCTGTTCCTCGGTCGCCACGTCGGCTACCCAGTGGCGCTGGAGGGGGCGCTGAAGCTCAAGGAGCTCGCCTACATGCAGGCCGAGGGGTTCGCGGCAGGTGAGCTGAAGCACGGCCCGATCGCCCTCGTCGAGCAGGGAGTGCCGGTCTTCGTCGTGGTGCCGCCGCAGGGCCGCGGCCAGCTGCACGAGAAGATGGTCAGCAACATCCAGGAGGTGCGGGCGCGGGGGGCGCGCACGATCGTGCTGGCCGAGGAAGGCGACGATGCGGTGACGCCGTACGCCGATGAACTGGTCAGGCTGCCCTCCGTGCCCACGCTGCTGCAGCCGCTGGTCGCCACCGTCCCGTTGCAGGTGTTCGCCTGCGAGATGGCCACCGCCAAGGGTCACGACATCGACCAGCCCCGCAACCTCGCGAAGTCCGTCACGGTCGAGTAGTCGCCAGGCAGCGGTGATCGTCGGAGTGGGTATCGACGTTGTCGACGTCGACCGCTTCCGGCAGACCCTCGACCGCACTCCCGGCCTCCGCGCGCGGGTGTTCACCGCCGTCGAGGCGCAGTTGCCCTTGGCCTCGTTGGCGGCCCGGTTCGCCGCGAAGGAGGCGCTCGCCAAGGCGTTGGGCGCGCCGGGTGGACTGCACTGGCTCGACGCGGAGGTGCACAACGATTCCCGGGGTCGGCCTTGTCTGACGATGGCTGGCGGGGTGGCTGCGCGGGCTGCCGAGCTCGGAGTCTCGTCGGTTCATGTGTCGCTGTCGCACGACGCCGGGATCGCGTCAGCTGTCGTCGTGCTGGAGGGCTGACATGCGGCTAGTCCATAGCGTCGACCACGTGCGCGCCGCCGAGGCGGCGCTCATGCGCACGCTGCCTGCTGGCGCCCTGATGCAGCGCGCCGCTGCCGGGCTCGCGAGCGCCTGCGCTGACTATCTCGGTGGTGTCTACGGCAGCCGGGTGCTGATTCTGGTGGGCAGCGGCGACAACGGAGGGGACGCGCTGTTTGCTGGGGCTCGGCTGGCCCACCGCGGCGCTCGGGTGGCGGCTGTGCTGCTCGGCGAGACGGCGCACCAGGCGGGGTTGGCTGACCTTCGCGGCGGCGGCGGGGTCGTCGTCGACGAGCCGGCTGGTGACGCTGACCTCGTGCTCGACGGCATCGTGGGCATCGGCGGCAAGCCGGGGCTTCGCGGTCGAGCAGCAGAGGTGGTGGCTGCCCTGACGGCGCCGGTGGTCGCCGTCGACGTACCCAGTGGGGTGGGCGTCGACAGCGGCGCGGTCGACGGGCCGCACGTGACGGCTGAGTTGACCGTGACGTTCGGAACGCACAAGGCCGCCCACTTCGTCCAGCCGGCTGCCGCCGCCGCCGGCGTTGTGGAGCTCGTCGACATCGGCTTGGCGCCGTACCTCGCGGAGCCGGTGATCGAGGTGCTGCAGCCCGACGACGTACGCCGGCTGCTCCCGCAGCCGGGCCCGCTTGCGCACAAGTACAGCCGCGGCGTCGTGGGCGTCGTGGCCGGCTCGCCGCAGTACACCGGTGCCGGGCTGCTGGTGGTGTCGGCGACCGTTGCGACCGGGTTGGCGGGAATGGTCAGGTACGACGGGGCCAGCGCTGAGCTCGTTCGCCAGCGGCACCCCGAGGTCGTCGTCGGCTCCGGTCAGGTGCAGGCGTGGGTGGTCGGGCCGGGCCTCGGGGACGATCTCGGCAACGAGGTGGCGCGGGTGTTGGGGGAGCGGCTGCCGACGGTGGTCGATGCCGACGGTCTGCGGTTTCTTCCCTCCCGCTGTGACGGTCCGGTGGTGCTGACGCCGCATGCCGGAGAGTTGGCTCGGCTGCTCGACAGGGAGCGCTCGGAGGTCGAGAACGACATGCTGGGCTTCGCTCGAGCGGCCGCGTCGCGCTGGAATGCCGTTGTGCTGCTGAAGAGTGCGCACTCGGTCATCGCCGCGCCCGACGGTCGCTTCCGGGTCAACACGACGGGGGTGCCGTGGCTGGCCACGGCCGGATCCGGTGACGTGCTGTCGGGGGTCATTGGGACGCTGCTGGCGGCCGGGATGTCGGGCTTCGACGCTGCCTCGGTGGGTGCCTGGCTGCACGGCGTCGCGGCGACGATCGCCTCAGCCGGTGGGCCGATCAGCGCCTCGTCGGTCGTCGACGCGCTCCCTGTGGTGATCCGCGCTCTAGCTCACTGACTGCTTCCGCGCCTGCGGGCTGCATCGCAGCGGCATCCGCTCGGGTTGACACAATGGACGCATCATGACGACCCGCTCAACGGAATCGCCCGGAAGCGGTGACTTCAGGCCACGCGCCGAGGCGGTCATCGACCTGGACGCCATCAGCGCGAACGTCGCCGCCCTGCGCGGCCACGTCGGTGGCCGGGACGTGATGGCAGTCGTCAAGGCCGACGGCTACGGGCACGGCATCGTCGAATCGGCCCGCGCTGCCCGGTCAGGCGGAGCCAGCTGGCTCGGCGTGGCCTTTCTCGATGAGGCGCTGCAGCTCCGGGCGGCTGGTGACACGGGTCCAATCCTCAGCTGGTTGGCCGTTCCCGGTGAGCGGTACGACGAGGGGATCACCGCCGGTGTGGAGCTGTCCGCATACTCGAGTGCCCAACTGCTGGAGATCGCGTCGGCGGCCAACCGGGTGGGCGAGCGGGCCGCCGTACAGCTCAAGCTTGACTCGGGGCTCGGCCGCGGTGGAGCGCGCCCCGACGAGTGGACGAAGCTGACCGCGGCCGCCGCAAAGGGGCAGGTGGACGGCGACATCGAGGTCACCGGCGTCTGGTCGCACCTGGCTCGCTCCGACGAGCCCGGTCACCCGTCGATAACGGACCAAACAGCCGCGTTCGAGGCTGGGGTAGACGAGGCACGCGCGGCCGGTCTGGAGCCCCGGCACGTACACCTGGCCAACTCCGGGGCGGTGCTGGCTGCTCCGCAGACGTGGTTCACCCTGGTACGCCCGGGGATCGCGATCTACGGGGTGACGCCGTTCGCTGACGGCTCGAGCCCGGTCCCGCTCAAAGCCGCCATGACCCTGCGCGCCGCACTGGCGCTGGTGAAGCGGGTCGGCGCAGGACTTGGCGTCTCCTACGGTCATACCTACGTCACCGACCGTGAGACCACGGTGGCCCTGGTGCCGGTGGGATATGGCGACGGCGTGCCTCGACACGCGTCGAGCCGGGGACCGGTGCTCTTGAACGGGCGACGGCACCGGGTGGCCGGTCGGGTGTGTATGGACCAGTTCGTCGTCGACATCGGTGACGACGAGGCGCGGGCAGGTGACGACGTCGTTCTGTTCGGGGAGGCCGCGCGTGGTGAGCCGACCGCGGTTGACTGGGCGCAGGCGGCCGACACCATCGGCTACGAGATCGTCTCGCGGATCGGCGCCAGGGTTCCGCGTCGGTATGTCGGAGAAGGCGCGCGGTGATCGGCCCCTTCACCAGGCGGTACGCCGCCAGGCGGTACGTGGCCAAGCCGAGCGTCGTCAAGCGGTACGCCGGCATCGCCGGGGCGGCGATCGGGGTGCTCGTCGCCGGTGCGGCAGCTGGTGTCCTGGCCGAGCGCAAGGTCACGCAGCGGCGCATCCCAACGGACGAGCCGTTGGGATCACTGCGCGCAAAGCCTCGCGTCGTCGTCGCCGACGACTCGCTGGAGCTTCACGCCGAGGTCGATGAGCTGGAGATGACGGCTGCGGTCGCCACCCCATCGGCCCGGCCGCCCACCCTGGTCTTCGTGCACGGCCACGCGTTGAACCTCGACTGCTGGCACTTCCAGCGGGCGGAGCTGGGGGGCAAGGTCCGGATGGTGTTCTACGATCAGCGCTCGCACGGCCGATCCGGGCGGTCTCGGCCGCAGCAGTGCACGATCGACCAGCTCGGGAGGGACCTCGCCGCCGTACTCGACGAACTCGTCCCAGATGATCCGGTCGTGCTGGTCGGTCACTCGATGGGTGGCATGACGATCGTCGCGCTGGCCGATCAGCGGCCGGAGTGGTTCGGGTCGCGCATTGTCGGAGCCGCGATGATCTCAACGAGCGCCGGCGGCCTGAAGGCGGGGGCCTTGGGACTGCCCGGGCTGCCAGGGCGCTTCGCGCACAAGCTCTCACCGGCGGTTGTCGCCACGTTGGCTCGCGCTCCGCGACTGGTAGAGACCGGCCGCCGTGCCAGCTCCGACCTTGGTGTCGTCGTCACGCGCGCGTTCGCCTTCGGGGGGCCGGTGCCTCGGGAGTACGTCGACTTCGTGGACGAGATGTTGGCGGCCACCCCGTTCGGAGTAATAGCTGACTTCTACCCAGGCTTCGACGAGTACGACAAGTACCCGGCGCTCGCCGCACTCTCCAAGGTCCCGACGCTGCTCTTGTGCGGAGCAAACGACCTCGTCACTCCGCTGTCCCACAGCCGGCGCATTGCTGAACAACTGCCCACTGCCGAGTTCGTCGAGCTTGCTGGTGCTGGGCACATGGTGTTGCTGGAGCGGTACGACGAGGTCAACGCGGCGCTTTCCCGACTGATCGAGCGCACCGGGCCACGCGTTGAGTGACGCGGGCGCCGGGTCAGCGCCGGTGATGGTGCCCGTGCAGTTGCGCACGCGGTCGGCTGAGCAGACGGCCGAGGTCGGGCGCCGGCTGGCTGCTCTGCTGGAGCCCGGCGATGTGGTCATCCTCGCGGGTGGTCTGGGAGCGGGCAAGACCACGCTCACCCAGGGCATCGGGGCCGGATTGGAGGTGCGGGGCGAGGTCACCTCGCCTACCTTTGTCATCTCTCGGGTCCACCCAGCGCAGCAGCCCGGTCGTCCCTCGTTGGTGCACGTTGACGCGTACCGGTTGGGTGGGCGCGTCGAGCTCGACGACCTCGACGTCGACGCATTCATCGACGACGCGGTGACCGTCGTGGAGTGGGGGGAGGGCGTGGCCGAGCCGCTGGCGGCTGACCGGTTGCACGTGCATCTTGTCCGTGCGGCGGCTGCTTCCGGGCGGGACGAGCAGGTGCTGGACGACCCGGATGGGCAGGAGGGTCGGCTGATCACCGTCACGCCAGTCGGGTCCCGCTGGGGCGGCGTACCGCTTCGCTCAGCGCTCGCGCCGGAGACGTCTTCCGTCGCACCCGAGACAGCGCAGACGGTCCAGGAGCGCAATGCTGCTCGCCTTTGACACCTCCACGGCTGCGGTGACCGTCGCGGTGCACGATGGCTCGTCGGTCGTCGGCAGCCACGCCGTCGTCGACCCACTGCGCCATGGGGAGCTGCTCGCCCCGGGAATCGTTGCGGCCCTCGACGCGGCCAGCGTCTCCCCGCGCCAGCTGACCCGAATCGTGGTTGGGGTGGGGCCGGGCCCGTTCACGGGTCTGCGAGTGGGGATCGTCACCGCGCGGACGATGGGCGCTGTGCTCGGCGTACCCGTCGTCGGCGTCTGCTCGCTCGACGTGGTTGCCGTGGGCGTAGCCGTCGATGAGCCTTTCGTCGTGGCGACCGACGCTAGGCGCAAGGAGGTCTACTGGGCCCGTTACGACGCCTCCGGGACCCGGCTGAGCGAACCGGCGGTAGCCAAGCCGTCGACCGCGGCATTCGACGGACCCGCGGCTGGACGAGGGGCGGTGCTGTACCCCGAGTCCTTTCCGCGGGCGGTGGCTCCTGAGTATCCCGACGCCAGCGACCTAGCCCGGCTGGTCGGAGCGCAGCGCGCCCGACTGCTCCCGCCCGAGCCGCTCTACCTCCGGCGCCCAGACGTGGCTGCCCCCGCGGCTCGCAAGTCGGTGTTGTGACCGCTCTGCGGGTTGCGCAGCTGGGCGACCTCGACCAGATCGCCAGCCTCGAGGTGGAGATCTTCGGCGCGAACGCATGGTCGCACGCCGCCGTGCTGGCTGAGTGCTCGGCTGCGGCTGGCTCCAGCCGACATTTCATCGTGGCGACACGTGACGGGCTGGTTGCTGGTTACGCCGTGATGATGTGCGCCGGTGACACCGCGGACATCTTGCGGATCGCCGTACGCCGAGAGCATCGACGCGAGCGCCGGGCCAGCGCCCTGCTGGCGGCGTTGGTCGACATTGCTCGCTCGCACGGCTGTCGCCGCATCGTGCTTGAGGTCGGCGCGGACAACTCAGCGGCGCTAAGGTTCTACGCCGCGTGGGGGTTCGCCGACATCCACCGCCGCCGCGGCTACTACGCCGGCGGTGTCGATGCTCTGGTGCTGAACAAGCCGCTCTAGCGTTGCACCGCCGGCTAACGCGCCAGCCCAGCGACCACCTGCGTCTGCGGGTTCAGCCGGTCCGCGAAGAAGCGGACGTTTCCGCTTCCCAATCCGTCGATCTCGAACGTGCTGAGACCAAGCTGCGACGCGTGCTCGTTGCTGTGGACGCGGCCGTTGTACCAGTACGCCGACCACATGTCGGGGTTGATGCCCTTTACCAGGGGAAGTACGTGGGCGTACTCCTTGGGGTTGGCCGGATCGCTGAAGTCCACCGCCGCCAGGCCGCCCGAGTAGTAGGCCGACACCGCCAAATAGCGGGACCGGTCCCTGGTAGGCAGGACGTTCCAGTTGTGGGTGGTGCACCGGAAGCGCTCGAGCTCCTCGGGGGTGTCTGCAACTGGCACCCGCGGCAGCGAGAAGTGACCCTTGAGCTCGGGGTGGCGCGGCCGGGAGATGTCGTAGTACCACATCGCGCCCACCTGGCTATCGGAGCTGGGTGAGCAGCCGCCGCCACCGGCAGCTCCGGCGTGCTCGTCGCTGATGATGGCGACCTTCCCATCCCAGGTCAGGCCTCCGGAGTGGTCAAGCTCCATGAACGGGTTCTGGGTTACCGAGAGCACCTTGGGGTTGGCCGGGCGCTCGATGTTGAGGACCGCGAATGCCCCCAGACAGGCAGCGACCGCCAGATCCCGCTTAGCCGGGCGGATCAGAACGCCGGTGTCATGACATCCGACGGCGTCGGTCGCGGTCGGCGGGATTACGTCGGGGGTGCTGACGATCCTCGCCCGCGTGGGGTCGGCGGTCGGGAACCGGAGGACGGAAAACTCCCCTTCCGGGTGGGTGACATCGTTGCAACTGACCGATTGCTGAATTGGGTAGGAGTCGACGTACATAAACGTCGTGTCGCCCTTGGGGATGAGGGTGTGGGTGTGAGAACCGCACTCGGTCTCCACGAACCCCACCTGACGCGGGTTCCGAATGTCGGAGATGTCGACGATCCGAATGCCCTCCTTGCCCAGCGAGCTGTCGCTCAAGTTGGTCCGGGTGTTGTTGCAGATGCGGGTCTCCTTGTTGTTGGACCCGGGGGAGTCGATCGACACGAAGACATAGTCACCGCTGATCGAGACATCAGCCTGGGCACCGGGGCAGTCGTAGAACGAGACTTGCTCCAGGCCGTTTCCGCCGTTGACCCGCCTGAAGAAGCCAACACCCTCGTAGGCCCCGGCGACCACCAGCCGACCCTGGAAGGCCAGGTCACTGCCTTTGGCGTGGCTGTCCCCACTGGCCTGGAACGGCTCACGGTCGAGTTTGTGGGCGTTCGCGGAGTGCGAGGCGTCGTTGCCGTGGTCCCCGGCCACCGCCGGACCCGAAGCGAGCAGCAGCGAAAGCTTGAAGGCAAGCTGACTCCCGACGGCGGCGATTGTCTGCTCGGCCCCCAACGGCACAGCTTTCGCTGGGGGGACGTCCTCGTCGTGGCCCAGCGCCGGACCCGGAGCGAGCAAACCGATAGGGAGAGCGAGCACGCCCAGGAGGGTCAGAATGGGGCGGCGGGTCTTGCTCGCGCGGACGATGTACGAAGGTCGATGCATGGCGCTGTTCACCTGGTGCCGTTCCTGGTCGGAGGGGTCTCCAGGCCTGGTGTCAACGCACATTGACCGGAGACAACTGAACGGAGCATACGTCACCAAAGGCACATCTGCACGTGCCTGCGGCAGGCGTGCCCCGCCAAGCGATAGCTCCTCGGGCAGAATCGGCCAGGTGGCAGACGATCCGCTCGTCGTGGGCATCGAGACCTCGTGCGACGAAACCGGCGTCGGGATTGTCCAGGGCAACACCTTGCTCGCGGACGCCATCGCGTCGAGCGTTGAGGAGCACGCGCGGTTCGGCGGCGTCGTGCCCGAAGTGGCGAGTCGCGCCCATCTAGAGGCGATGGTCCCGATGATCGAGCGAGCGTCAGCCGAAGCCGATGTGGCGCTGGATGACGTGGACGCGATCGCCGTAACCGCTGGCCCCGGTCTCGCCGGCGCGTTGCTGGTCGGGGTAGCGGCCGCCAAAGCCCTCGCGTTGTCACTCGGCAAGCCGCTGTACGGCGTCAACCACCTCTCGGCGCACGTCGCCGTCGACCAACTCGAGCACGGTCCGT
Source organism: Nocardioidaceae bacterium (assembly GCA_030447865.1). Classification (GTDB taxonomy): domain Bacteria; phylum Actinomycetota; class Actinomycetes; order Propionibacteriales; family Nocardioidaceae; genus JAUJOE01. Next base: position 199,128 of record JAUJOD010000001.1, on the reverse strand, counting down.
TGCCGGAGCGCTGCGTTGCACTCTTGGTAAGCGGTGGGCACTCCAGCCTGCTCCTCGTCGACGACGTGACCGCTGCGGTCGAGCCGCTCGGCGCGACGATCGACGACGCTGCTGGTGAGGCGTTCGACAAGGTGGCACGGTTGCTCGGCCTACCTTTCCCTGGCGGTCCGCACATCGACAACGCCGCACGGGAAGGCGGTCACATCACCCTTGACTTCCCCCGGGGACTGACGAGCAACCGCGACCTCGAACGTCATCGGTTCGACTTCTCCTTCAGCGGGCTCAAGACAGCTGTCGCCCGCTGGGTGGAGGCGCGTGAGCAGCGTGGCGAGCCGGTGCCCGTTGCCGATGTGGCCGCGTCGTTCCAAGAGGCCGTCTGCGACGTGCTCACTCGCAAGGCCGTCGACGCCTGTCGCGCGACCGGCGCCGGGCACCTCGTCATCGGCGGCGGGGTGGCAGCCAACTCCCGGCTGCGGGTGCTGGCGGAGGAACGAGCGGCCAGGCATCAGATCAAGGTGCGGGTGCCCCGGCCGGCGCTCTGCACCGACAACGGCGCAATGGTCGCGGCTCTCGGCTCAGAGCTGGTACGGCGCGGCCGCGAGCCGTCGGCATGGGACCTGCCCGCGGATTCCTCCATGCCGGTCACCACCGTCGTCGCGTGAAGTACGGGGCTCGACCTTGCCGAGACCACCGACGCCCGCCGGGTTTCTCAATCAGTCCGCTACTGATGGCACGTGCCGCTCGACGTAGTCGACAACTGCACGGCCAACGAGCCCGCTGGCCCCGCCGACTAGGCCAGCCAGGCGGGCAGGGCCGCCCACATCAGCACGGCGATGGCCAGCGCCGCAAGGAGGGACCGCCGCTAGCGTTGCGTGAGGGCACGGCGTACGGCGTTGACGACGTGCTGGGGGTCGGCCAGCGGGTTGACTGGTACAGAACGGAACCAGCTGTGGCCGGCGATATCCGCGACGCTGACCCATGCATCCTGGAGCCGGGACCTCACCGCGGTGGCGGCTACGTCGCGCGGGCGCCAGTTCACGATGCCGGTAGTGGGGCGGCGCCAGAGTTCGAGGTCGGCGGCGTCGCTGACGAGGTCGGCAAGTCGGTCGCCCGTGGCCATGTCAGCCTCATTGCGACCGGCGACGCCAGCACGCCCCCAGGCGAGCAGGGTGACCGCCAGCGGCAGCGCTGTATTGGCGTGAGAACCGAGCAGCCCAATGTTGGGCGCCGCCAGATAGCCGCCACCGAAGCTGAGTGCAGCATGCACCGGCTCCGCATCGGCGAACAAAACGACGCCACACTCCTTGGGTTGGTAGAGCCACTTGTGTGCCGAGATCGCCACTGAGTCAGCGGCCTCGATGCCGTCGAGCAGCCGGGCATGCTTCGACAGCCGGAGTGGACCTGCCCAGGCGGCATCCACGTGCACCCACGCTGCACCATGCCCCAGGTCGAGCGGATCCATTGCGCCGGTGGCCACCGTGCCGGCGATCAGCACCACGACAGCGTCGGCGAGGTCATCAGGCAACAAGTCCACGCGTAGCCGTTGCTGGTCATCGGCCGGCACCTGCACCAGCTCCAGGCCCAGTATCCGCGCGGCCTTGGCGATGCTGAGGTGCGCAGCGGTCGAGATGACGACCCGACGGGCTCCGGTCAGCTCGCGGGCCGCCCACAACGCGGTGAGGTTGGCGATTGTCGAGCCAGGAACCAGATGCCCGCCGTCCATCCCGAAAGCAGGCGCTAGCCAGTCGATGACCTTGCCCTCGAGCTGCCTGGCGATCGGGGCTGTGTCCGGGTGGAGAAGGTTCTGGTTCAGGGCAGCCGCCCAGGCGGTAGCCGCCCACGTCATCCATGGGGTAGGCGGGTCCATATGCGCCAGGAACCCCGGATGGTCCAACCTGCTGGCCTGTTCCAGCGCTGGTCCCGCCAACACGTCGAGCGCCGCGCGACCGCCAACACCGGTTTCCGGTAGGGCCGACGGCAACTGCAGTACCGAGTCGGGGTCAACATGCGGGTCCCCCCGCTGGCTTCGGACCTCGATCAGCCGGCGCAGGGCCTCGTGCAACCCCTCGGAGTCGGGGGCAAAGTCCTCCTCGTGTGGCACCTCGCAACCATGCCAGACCCGGTGCCTGCGCTGTCGCCTTGGGAGCCGGGTGGCCTCAAGCGGCCGGGCGAGTCATCGCATGGGTGATCTCGACCTGCCGAAGGCTGCATGACTCGTACGTCCGAACAGCGGCGGCGTTCGACGCGGGTGTGTAGACGGTTACTCCACTGGCGCCGCCGCGGGCCAGCGCTGCGATCACCGCAAGCGACACGGCCTTCCCGTGTCCGGCGCCGGTGTGGTCAGGGTGGGTACCGACCGGCTCGAGGATGGCGCACTTGCCTGCACCGGCCGACCACCCGGTAGCCGCGGCAACCGGGCGACCGTCCTCGTCACGCCGCAGATACTCAAACGCGGGGTCGAAGCCAGGGCCAGCCGCCATCTGATGCCACCGGTCGACGGTGAAGGTGGACCCCTTGAACGCCGAGCGTTGTACGGCGACCCGGTCGGTCACATCCTGCGTCGACTCCAGCGTGTGCGACCAGGGGTCGACGTACTCGCCGTCGGCTTCGATGAGCGGCCGGTACAGCGCTACCCACGGGTCGGGGTCGAGCTGCCAGCCGGAGGCGCTCAACAGGGATCGAAACGCCGACCCGCTGGTGGCATCGGAGTAGGCCTCCGAGCCTGCCGGTATCGCATCGACGAGGTCAAGCAAGGCTTCCGCGACTTCGGGGTCGTGGATCCTGTCTGGTCGCACCAGCGGCCGCAACGCCTCAGGCGGCTCGGCAATGGCGACCGCCACCACTTCACCGCGCTCGCGCGCCACATGCATGGCACCATCGACCACGTGGTCGTCGAGCCGCAGGAACCAGCCCACGTCACCTGCGTGTAGGCCGCCGACGTAGCAAAGCGGAGGAGCCCAGCGCTGGAGCGCCTCGACGAGTTCGACCGCTCCCGACCTTGGCACCCGCTCTAGGGAAATCGACACGGTCAACGAGGCTAAGCCGAAGCCGGGCGGTTTCCCAGCCATTTGGAGTCCCCGGCGACTTGTCAGACTCCACTCGGCCTATAGGTCGACTACGTTCTGACAGGTCGTGGAGTTGGAAGGCAGCCGCTGTTACCTGCTCTGGCACTCGGCTTGACCGAGTGCTAAAGAGCGCATAGATTCGGACTTGGCACTCTCCACCCGAGGGTGCCAAACGGCGAACGGCTCACGGCACCCGCGACGACGTGAACTGCTCGCACCTACATCGCCCATAAACGCCTATCTCATCCCGTGAAAGGTGAGGTCAGCACGTGTCTGTCAGCATTAAGCCGCTCGAAGACCGCATTCTCGTCCGCACGCTCGAAGCAGAGCAGACCACCGCTTCCGGCCTGGTCATCCCTGACACCGCCAAGGAGAAGCCCCAGGAGGGCGAAGTCCTTGCGGTCGGCCCGGGACGCGTCGACGACAGCGGCAACCGAATCCCCCTCGACATCACCGTCGGCGACACGGTGATCTACAGCAAGTACGGCGGCACCGAGGTCAAGTACTCCGGCGACGAGTTCTTGATCCTCTCAGCGCGCGACGTCCTCGCTGTCGTCGACAAGTAGAGCAACCGAATCGTTCGCCAGCTGCGCCCCGGCGGTCCCACACCGGGGCCCCGGGGCGCAGTCATCGGATCACTCTCCGAGGCCGGAGAGCATGACATCGTCGCCCCGCACGGGGCACCACTCACGAAGACATCTGAGTAAGGAACGCACCTCATGCCGAAACTTTTGGAGTTTGACGAGAACGCCCGCCGGGCCCTCGAACGCGGAGTCGACAAGCTGGCCAACACCGTCAAGGTGACATTGGGGCCGAAGGGCCGCTACGTCGTCCTCGACAAGAAGTGGGGGGCACCGACCCTCACCAACGACGGCGTGACGGTCGCCCGCGAGATCGAGCTCGACGACCCGTTCGAGAACCTCGGCGCCCAGCTCGCCAAGGAGGTCGCCACCAAGACCAACGACGTCGCGGGTGACGGTACGACGACGGCGACCGTCATCGCCCAAGCACTGGTTCACGAGGGCCTGCGCGCAGTCGCCGCCGGAGCGAACCCGATGGAGCTCAAGCGCGGCATCGACAAGGCGGTCGAAGCCATCAACGACGAGCTGGTCAAGGCCGCCCGCGACGTCGACTCGACCGAAGACATGGCCCACGTCGCGACGATCTCCGCTCGCGACGCACAGATCGGGGAGCTGATCGCCCAGGCTTTCGACAAGGTCGGCAAGGACGGTGTGATCACCGTCGAGGAGTCCAACACGTTCGGCACCGAGCTCGAGTTCACCGAGGGCATGCAGTTCGACAAGGGCTACATCTCGCCGTACTTCGTCACCGACGCCGAGCGCATGGAGACCGTCCTCGACGACCCGTACATCCTGCTCAACCAGGGCAAGATCTCCTCCATCGGCGACCTGTTGCCGCTGCTCGAGAAGGTCGTGCAGGCAGGCAAGCCACTGTTCATCATCGCCGAGGACATCGAGGGCGAGGCGCTGTCGACGCTCGTCGTCAACAAGATCCGCGGCACGTTCAACGCCGCGGCGGTCAAGGCGCCGGCGTTCGGCGACCGCCGCAAGGCCATGCTGCAAGACATCGCCGTGCTGACCGGCGCCGAGGTGGTCTCGCCGGAGGTCGGGCTCAAGCTCGACCAGGTGGGCCTCGAGGTTCTCGGGCAGGCACGGCGGGTGGTGATCACCAAGGACAACACCACGATCGTCGACGGCAACGGCGACGCCGACGCCGTGCAGGCGCGGGTCAGCCAGGTCAAGGCCGAGATCGACAACACCGACTCCGACTGGGACCGCGAGAAGCTCCAGGAGCGCCTCGCCAAGCTCGCCGGCGGCGTGTGTGTCGTCAAGGTCGGCGCTGCTACCGAAGTCGAGCTCAAGGAGAAGAAGCACCGCATCGAGGACGGCGTATCGGCGACGAGAGCGGCCATCGAAGAGGGCATTGTCGCCGGCGGCGGGTCCGCCTTGGTGCACGCCACCGCCGGGCTCGAAAACAGCCTCGGCACGACCGGTGACGAGGCGATCGGGGTCGACATCGTGCGACGCGCGGTCGACGAGCCGCTGCGCTGGATCGCCGAGAACGGTGGCTACCAGGGGTACGTCGTGGTGGCCAAGGTGCGCGAAGCAGGCGTAGGCAACGGGTTCAACGCCGAGACCGGCGAGTACGGCGACCTGGTCAGCCAGGGCGTGCTCGACCCGGTCAAGGTCACCCGGTCGGCACTCGCCAACGCCGCGTCGATCGCTGCGCTGCTGCTGACCACCGAGACGCTCATCGTAGAGAAGCCCGAGGAGCCGGACGCCGAGGCCAACGGCCACGGCCACAGCCACGGGCACAGCCACTGATCTAGGCCGGGTCGCCGGGGGCGACCACTGATCTGCGGAGGTCGGGGACAGACCGACGAGGACTCGAAGCGCCGTCAAGAGCGAAGCGAAGGCGCGAGAGCCCGGCGGGCTGGACTCGGCCGACCATCGTTCGGTCGAGCCTGTCGAGATCATCGGCGGGCCGTGTCGCCGTACGATAGGGCGATGGATGTCACCTCCGACAGCGTGACGGGGATGTTCGCGCCCCTCTGGCTGACGTTCGATGACGTGCTGTTGCTTCCTGGCGAGTCGGATCTTGTGCCTGCGGATATCGACACCACGTCACGGCTGACCCGCGACATCGAGCTCAAGGTTCCGTTGATCTCGGCGGCGATGGACACGGTCACCGAGTCACGCATGGCGATTGCGATGGCGCGGCAAGGTGGACTTGGCGTGCTGCACCGCAACTTGTCGATCGAGGACCAGGCGTATCAGGTTGACCTTGTCAAGCGGACCCAAACAGGGATGATCTCCAACCCGGTCACGATCGGTCCGGACGCGACGCTGGAGGACCTCGATGACCGCTGTGGCGAGTACCGCGTCTCTGGGTTGCCCGTGGTCGACCTCGACGCCAAGCTGCTGGGCATCGTCACCAACCGGGACCTGCGGTTCACGCCGGTTGCGGAGTGGGCGGGCACGAAGGTCAACGAGGTCATGACCGCCATGCCGCTCGTGACAGCCCCGATCGGCATCTCGCGCGAAGACGCCACCGCTTTGCTGCGACAGCACAAGCGGGAGCGGCTCCCGATCGTCGACGATGACGGTCATCTCGTGGGGCTTATCACCGTCAAGGACTTCGTGAAGTCGGAGCAGTTCCCCAGGGCGACCAAAGACGGCGCCGGACGGCTGATGGTCGGCGCAGCGATCGGCTATTTCGGTGATGCCTGGCAGCGCGCGACCACCCTGATCGAGGCCGGCGTCGACGTACTCGTGGCCGACACGGCCCACGGCCACGTGCGGCTGATGCTCGACATGGTCCGCAGGCTGAAGACCGACTCGGCAACGGCTCACGTTCAGGTGATCGGCGGTAACGTCGCCACCCGGGCTGGCGCCCAGGCATTCGTCGACGCTGGCGCCGACGCGGTGAAGGTCGGTTTCGGGCCTGGCTCCATCTGCACGACCCGAGTGGTCACAGGGGTGGGCGTGCCTCAGGTCACCGCCGTGTACGAGGCGTCACAGGCTGCCCGTCCGGCCGGCGTACCGGTCATCGCTGACGGCGGTCTACAGCATTCCGGTGACATTGCCAAGGCAATCGTCGCGGGCGCTGACTCGGTGATGGTCGGCTCCCTGTTGGCTGGCTGCGAAGAGAGTCCCGGACAGCTAGTGCTCGTCAACGGCAAGCAGTTCAAGTCCTATCGGGGCATGGGCTCCCTCGGCGCAATGTCGTCGCGCGGCAAGAGGTCGTACAGCAAGGATCGGTACTTCCAGGCTGAGGTGCTCGCTGACGACATGCTTGTGCCCGAGGGCATCGAGGGGCAGGTGCCCTATCGCGGCTCCCTGGCTGCCGTCGCGCACCAGCTTTTCGGTGGACTGCAGCAGTCAATGTTTTACGTCGGCGCGCGGACAATCGGGGAGCTGCAAGCCAAGGGCCGATTCATCCGCATCACCGCGGCGTCGCTCAAGGAGTCTCATCCGCATGACATCCAGATGACAGCCGAGGCGCCGAACTACTCGTCACGCTGAGCCGGCGAACAAGGCAGCTATGGACATCGAGATCGGACGGGCCAAACGCGGCCGCCGCGCCTACTCGTTCGACGACATCGCGATCGTGCCGAGCCGGCGTACCCGCGACCAGGAGGAAGTCTCGGTGGCCTGGCAGATCGACGCCTACCGGTTCGAGATCCCCGTGCTCGCCGCCCCGATGGACTCGGTCATGTCGCCGGCGACCGCGGTGTCGTTCGGCCACTGCGGTGGGCTCGGCGTGCTCGACCTCGAAGGGCTGTGGACCAGGTACGACGACCCCGAGCCGCTGCTGCACGAGGTGGCCGAGCTGCGGGGCCATGACGCCGTACGCCGGATGCAGGAGATCTACGCCGAGCCGATCAAGCCTGAGCTGATGGTCGGGCGCGTGAAGCAGATGCGCGACTCGGGCGTCACCGTCGCCGGCGCGTTGTCGCCCCAGCTCACCAAGCAGCACGCCGAGTCGGTGATCGACGCGGGCCTCGACCTGTTCGTGATCAGGGGTACGACGGTCTCGGCCGAGCACGTCTCCGGTCAAGCCGAGCCGCTCAACCTCAAGCAGTTCATCTACGAGCTCGACGTGCCGGTGATCGTCGGCGGCTGCGCGACCTACCAGGCCGCGCTGCACCTGATGCGGACGGGCGCGGCGGGGGTGCTTGTCGGCTTCGGTGGGGGCGCGGCGCACACCACCCGCACGGTGCTCGGGGTCGCCGTACCGATGGCCACCGCGGTTGCCGACGTGGCCGAAGCCCGCCGCGACTACCTGGACGAGTCGGGGGGACGCTATGTCCACGTCATCGCCGACGGGTCGATCGGGCGCAGCGGCGACGTCGCGAAGGCGATCGCCTGCGGCGCCGACGCGGTCATGATCGGGTCACCGCTGGCGCGGGCCAGCGAGGCCCCGGGGCGGGGGTTCCACTGGGGCGCCGAGGCGCGGCACGCCGACCTGCCGCGTGGCGAGCGGGTCGAGATCGGGACCGTCGGCACCCTCGAGCAGATCCTGCACGGACCGTCGCTGGTCTCCGACGGCACGATGAACCTGATCGGGGCGCTCAAGCGCTCGATGGCCACCACCGGGTACACCGACCTCAAGGAGTTCCAGCGCGTCGAGGTTGTCGTCCTGTGACGCTGCGTCTTGGGGCGCTGGGCCCGCTGCGCGTGGCGGCTGTGCAGGCAGCGTCGGTCGCAGGAGACGTCGAGGCGAACGTGGCCGCAGCGGTGCACTGGGTGGAGGTCGCGGCCGAGCGAGGCGCCCGAGTCGTCGTACTGCCGGAACTGTTCTTGACCGGGTACGACCCCGCCATATGGAAGGCCGACGGTTGCGAGGTCACCGTGGACGACGAGCGGCTGCTGCCGTTGACGCGAGCCGCTGCGGCTACGAGAGCCGCAGTTCTGGTCGGCGCCGCGGTGCGCGCTGGCGTCGACGCCGCGGTCGACTCGAGCGGCGTCGGCACTGAGCGCACGCTGTCGACGTTGTGCTGCTCACCCGACGGCGCAGTTGAGTTGGCGTACTCCAAGCAGCACCTGTGGCAGGAGGAGCAGTCGGCTTTCGCACCAGGCGATGCGGGTGGGTCGGTCGAGATCGACGGCTGGCACCTCGGCCTGGGCATCTGCTACGACGGGTGCTTCCCTGAGCACGCACGAGCGGCCGCCGACGCCGGCGCGCTCGCGTACCTGTGCCCATCGGCGTACGTCGTCGGCAGTGAACACCGGCGCGACCTCTACTACGCCGCGCGGGCGCTCGACAACGGGGTGTACGTCGTGCTGGCCGGCCTCACCGGACGGTGCGGCGAGCTGGCCTTCAGCGGCGGTACGGCGGTCTTCGACCCGCAGGGGCGGCGCGTCGCTGAGGTGACGCAGGGCGAGGGGGTGGCGGTTGCCAACCTCGACCCGGCGGCGATCGGCGAGGCCCGGGCGATCAACCCGTACGCCGACGACCGCCCCGCCTCGCTCGGCGGTCGACTCGTCACCCGCCTCCCCCACCGAGTTGTCAGAACGTAGTCGGTCTATGGGTCGACTGGAGTCTGACAAGTCGGGGAGGGTCGGAGGGATCAGCCGGGCTGAGGCGGAGGCGCTGGACGCCGCCGACCCGCTGGCCGGCTACCGCGACAAGTTCGTGATGGCGGACGACTCGCTCATCTACCTCGACGGCAACTCGCTGGGTCGCCTGCCCAAGGCGAGCGCCGAGCGGGTCAAGGAGGTGGTCGAGGACGACTGGGGCGACCGCCTCATCCGCTCCTGGACCGACCGCTGGTTCGACCTGCCGAGCCGCATCGGCGACCTGATCGGTACGGCGCTGCTCGGCACCCGCGCCGACGAGGTGATCGCCGGCGACTCGACAACGGTGGCGCTGTACAAGGTGCTGTCGGCCTGTCTTGACGCTCGGCCAGACCGGCGGACGATCGTCATCGAGAAGGGAAACTTCCCCACCGACCGCTACATCGTGGAGGCCCTTGCCACCCATCGGCAGCTCGACATCCGGTGGCTCGAGGAGACTGGTGTCAACGGGGTGAGCACGGCTCTGGTCGAGGCTGCACTCGACTCGACGGTGGCGGTAGTCGTGCTGTCGCACGTCGACTACCGCTCGGCTGCCCTGCTCGACATGGCGGCGATCACGGCGGCTGCGCACGCCGCCGGAGCGCTGATGGTCTGGGACCTGTGCCACTCGGTCGGCGTCGTACCGATAGACCTGCAGGCCGACGGAGTCGATGCTGCCGTCGGTTGCACGTACAAGTACCTCAACGGCGGACCCGGTGCGCCGGCCTTCACCTATGTACGCCGGGAGCGGCAGGCGGAGCTCAAGCAGCCGATCTGGGGCTGGTGGAGCCGCCGCGAGATGTTCGACATGGCGCACGGCTACGACGCCTCCGCCGGCATGAAGGCATGGCTGACGGGGACCCCGAGCATCCTCTCGCTCGCCGCCGTCGAGCCGGGAGTCGCGATGATCGCCAAAGCGGGTCTGCCGCCGATACGGGAGAAGTCCATGGCGCTCACCGCACTCGCCGTGCGCCTGTACGACGAGTGGCTGGCGCCGCGCGGCTTCGGACTGGCCAGCCCCCGAGCGGCATCGGCCCGGGGTTCGCACATCACCGTGAGCCGGCCCGACGCCCGCGACCTGACCCTGCGCCTGATCGACAAGGGGGTGGTCCCCGACTTCCGGCAGCCCGACGGCGTCCGCCTGGGCTTCGCCCCGTTGACCACGCGGTATGTCGACGTCTACGACGGCCTCCGCGTGCTCGCCGACCTCGCTGGCGACCTCGCCGACGTCGCGAGCCTGCGCGGGCGCGCGGCAACGTCCGCTGGCGATTCGTCCGACTGAGCCCCGCGTGAACTCTGAGCCCGCGTGAACTCTCCGCACTGAGTCAGACCAATCCGGGGAGTCCGTAAAGTGGCGCCATGAAACGGGGTGCGTGGGGCGTTGGGCTGCTCGCGCTGCTGTGCATCGCGCTCGCCCTCCTCGTCACGTCCCTGAGCGAAACGCCGATCGCCAGGTCTCCAGACCGTGCTCCCGTTACCCCCACGGTGTCGAAGGAGCCGAGTACGGGTCGTTCGGACATCAGCCCGAAGGGGCAGCCGCAGATAGCGACTGACGTGCCGCTTGTCTTGTGGATCTTTTTCTACGCGCTCCTCCTCGCCCTGGCTGGATTGCTGCTGTGGTTGCTCTGGGGTTTTGTACGGCGCCAGCGTCGCCGGAGGAAACAGCGGGCCGCGGCCTTCACACCGTCCGACCTCGACACCCTCGACGCCGACGTCGAACGCCGCCTCGTCGACGCCGTACAAGCGCAACTGGCTGACCTCGGTTCCGGGAGTCCACGCAACGCCGTGGTGGCCTGCTGGCTTGCTCTCGAGGAGGCCGTGCGCGACACCGGCCTCTACCGGGACCCGTCGATGACGTCAGTGGAGTTCACCCAGGAAGTCCTCGAGGCGTACACCCTGGACGAAGCGGCGATCCGCCGACTGTCTGCGTTGTACCGTGAGGCACGGTTCTCCAGCCACGCAATCACAGAGCTGCACCGAGAGGCGGCTGCCGGCGCGCTGCAAACGCTCAGCGCCGAGCTGGCCGACCGCGTGTCGAGCCGACCGCGCGACGAGGAACCAGCGCCGTGATGGACCTTCGGCGGTGGCGCGAAAGATCGCTCTACGCGTTGCTCACCTGGCTCGCGTTGTGGGGGCTGACCGCGTGGCTCGGGACCCACCCGCAGCCGTTGTTGCTCGCCGTGGCGACCTTCGCTGTGTTCACCGTCGGTGGTGTTGTCGTTGACGCGCACGCCCTTGTTGACGAGGTCGACTGGGTGCCTCCGCACCGTAGCTACGCCCACCAGCGGGGGCTGGACCCGCGGTTCTCGCGGTTGGCCCACAGCTTCAACGACGGCACGGATCCGCAGCTGGTCGCAGAGCGGGTGCACGAGAGTCTCAGCGGAGTCGTCGATGTGCTGCTCGCCAGTCGGCACGGAATCAGCCGCCAGCAAGACCCCGAGACAGCGCGGCAGATCCTGGGCGATGACGTCGTTGCCTATCTCGAGAGTCCGCCGCGCTACCGGCGGGGCTACTTCGACCGGCTGCCACCCCTCCTCACTCGAATCGAGTCGCTATGACTAGCTCCCATCAGCTCGCGACAGTCAGTAGCCGCTGCGGCGAAATTCTGGACCGGGTGGGCGAGGCGGTTGTCGGGACGCGAGAGCCGCTGGCGCTAGTGCTGAGCAGCATCTTGGCGGGCGGTCACGTGCTGCTCGAGGACTTTCCGGGGCTGGGCAAGACGCTGGCCGCGAGGTCGTTCGCCCAGACGCTCGGGCTCGACTTCAAGCGGGCCCAGTTCACCCCCGACCTGCTGCCGGCCGACCTCACCGGGTCGTTCATCTACGACCAGAAGCAGGGCGAGTTCGAGTTTCGCCCCGGACCGCTCTTCACCGGCCTCCTGCTCGCCGATGAGATCAACCGGACGCCACCCAAGACCCAGTCGGCGCTATTGGAGGCGATGCAGGAGCGCCAGGTCACCATCGAGGGGCAGACGTTCCTGCTGCCCACTCCCTTCCACGTCATCGCGACAGCTAACCCGGTCGAGTACGAAGGCACCTATCCGCTGCCAGAGGCGCAACTCGACCGGTTCTTGATGCGGGTCAGCTTCGGGTACCCCGACACGGGTGAGGAGTGGGAGATCGTGAACCGGCGGCTCGCGCGACAGCGCGAGGAGCAAATGCTATCCCCGGTGACCAACGCGGCCGGCCTCGGCGAGATGCAGGCAGCCGTCGAGACCGCCACCGTTGACCCTGACATCAGCCGCTACTGCGTTGCGCTGGCGGCGGCTACCCGGGTGCACCAGCACGTGCTCGTCGGATCATCACCGCGGGGGGCCCTCGGCCTAACCCTGGCTTCCCGGGCGTACGCCGTCGTACAGGGCCGCGACTACGTTACCCCCGAAGACGTCAAGGCCGTCGCGCACGCGGTCCTCGATCACCGGCTCACGCTCAAGCCCGAACTGTGGATGAGCAGCGTCTCCAAAGCGACAGTCGTCACCAACGTGTTGTCGACGGTTCCTACGCCGTCAGCCCGGGAGGTGCTCGAACGTCGATGAGGGTGTCGGCGAGGCTGCGGCGATGGCGGCCGACGCACGCTCACGTCCGTTCGGTTGTCGGCGGGATATCGACGCTCGGGTTGGCTCTGATCACTCATCGTCCCGACCTCGTGGTGATGGCGACCCCGTTCGTCGTGGTCGCGGTCTGGGGCACCCTCACCCGCCCCTCGTCGGAGCCGGTCCCGTCGAGTCGGCTGGGGCTGCGGTCATTACGGGAGGGCGAGTCGACGTACCTGCACTACCGAGTGACCGACACCTCGGGGGTACACGCCGTCTCGGCGGTGATCAGGTACTCACCGTGGTTGCAGATCCAACCCGTACGCCGTGCGGTGACCGTCCATGTCGACCCCGCGGGTGACCACCCCGTCGACGTCTCCGTTGGAGTCCGCGCCGTTCGCTGGGGTGACCACCGGGTGGGGCCGGGCGCGCTTGCGATGACCAGCTCCTGGGGAGCGTTCCGCTACGGCACGATCCCGATGCAGGAGGAGCGCCTGTTGACCCTGCCGGCGCCGGTGATGTTCGACAACCGTGCACCCAGCCCCCATCCGCAAGGGTTGGTTGGGCTCAACCGGTCGGCGCGGCCGGGGGAGGGCAGCGAGTTCAACACGATCAGGCCTTTCCAGGTCGGCGACCGGCTCCGCCGCATCCACTGGCCGTCGTCGCTGCGCACCGGCGGTCTCAACGTCACCGCGACGTACGCCGATCACGACAGCCAGGTGCTCGTGATCGTCGACGCCACCAACGACATCGGCCGCAGCGACGGCATCGACGGTGCAGAAAGCACCCTCGACACGACGATCCGCGCAGCAGCGGCGGTGAGCGAGCACTACATCAGGCGGGGTGAGCGAGTGGCGATGCGGATCTTTGGCGCTGGTAACCCCACGGTCCACTCAGCCGCAACTGGGCTTGCCCATCTTCGGCGCATGCTCGCGGCGCTGGCTCGCACCGTGCCAGGCGGCACCTATGAGAAGCAGGAGCTCAACCCGCGCTATCGCATCGACCCGGGCACGCTCGTCATCATGATGTCGCCGCTCGTGTCGAGTGTGACACTGCGACGGGCGTTGGCTCTGGCCAGCCACGGCCTCAGCCTGGTGGTCGTCGACACCATGCCCACGACGGTGACACATGACAGCGACGAGGCAGGCGCTGTCACGCTTGCATGGCGCATCCGGATGCTGGAACGCAGAGTCGAGATCGGCCAAGTCACCAGCGCCGGCATCCCTGTTGTTGACTGGCGGGGTCCGGGCAGCCTCGACCAAGTCCTGCGTGACGTCGGTCGTCGCGCTGCTGCTCCTCGGCTGGCGCACCGGTGACCGGCCCGACGACGTACCGCATGCCGTTGGGGGAGTCCCTGACCAGCGGTCCGTGGTCTCGGCTCATGCTGCGCGCCTTGGTCATCGGGGCGGCTCTCGTCGGGATGCTCGGTGTGCGCTGGACGGGCGCCGAGCCTGACGCAGTCCTCAGCCTGGTCGTGGCTGCTCTTGCTGTCTACGCGTCGACCCGGCCCGACTCTCCGATCGGCGTCATTGTGGTGGGGATCATCGTGCTGAACTGGTTCTTTGTCACCGACGCGAGCGCGTTGGGCTGGTCGGTGGTTCCTGCGCTTTGCGTGCTCCTCGTGCACGCCGGTCTTGCTGCATTGTCGGTCTCGCCGCCCCAGTCAGCGCTGCCGGGGCCGTTCCTCGTCCGCTGGGCAATGCATGCGGGTGTGGTCGGCGTCGCGACCGTCGTCGTCTGGGCGTTGGCGTTGTCGCTGGGCGGCCTTGACCAGCCCGGTCATGTGCTGCTGACCGCGCTCGGCTTCGTCGCCTTGGTGGCCGTTGCCGTCGTTCTTGGCCAACGCGCCGCCGTCAAGGATGTCTAGCAACCACCCGGTGGCCGGACCCGTGTGCCGTCACGCGTCGGAAGACGTACGCCTAGGACCGGCGGCCGGCACCGTGTGCCGTCACGCGTCGGAAGACGTACGCGGGGCGGCGGGCATGGCGCTGAGGCGGTCGACCCCAACACAGAACTCAGGGCCCGATCGGGGAGGGAGGGATGATCGGGCCCTGAACTCTGCCTTGAGGGTGGCCGATGCTCTTGCGACACCGGCGAGGAACTAGCCGCCAGCATCTAGGCGTGGCCACTCTCGATTCACCTGCACAACGACGCCAACTCCGGCCGGTTACGCCTGGACCGAAAAAAAGATCCTGCGGCTTAGACTGGCTGCCTCAGCAGGTCCCGAGCCAGTGTTCTTCCTTGATGACAAGAGGCCGCGTTTGATCCCCGATCACGACCTCGTGCTGGTTGTCGATTTCGGTGCCCAGTACGCGCAGCTGATCGCCCGCCGCGTCCGCGAGGCGAGGGTGTACTCCGAGATCGTCCCGTACTCGATGGCTGTCGACGAGATGCTCGACCGCAAGCCCGCGGCGATCATCCTGAGCGGGGGCCCGCAGTCGGTGTACTCCGCGGACGCGCCGCAGCTCAGCCGCGACATCCTCGACGCCGATGTGCCGGTGTTCGGTATCTGCTACGGCTTCCAGGCGATGGCGCAGGCACTGGGCGGCGAGGTACGCCGTACCGGGGCGTCCGAGTTCGGGCGCACCGACATCGAGGTGACCGAGCCCGGCACCCTGTTGGCCGGCGTACCGGTCAGTCATCGCGCCTGGATGAGCCACGGCGACGCGGTGACCCTCGCGCCGCAGGGGTTCAGGACGCTGGCCGCTTCGGTTGGGGCACCGGTTGCAGCCTTCGAAGCTCTCGACCGGAGGCTGGCCGGAGTCCAGTGGCACCCGGAGGTGCTGCACACCGAGCACGGCCAGCAGGTTCTCGAGCACTTCCTCGTCGACATCGCCGGCTGCCGCCAGACCTGGACGATGCTCAACGTCGTCGAGGAGCAGCTCGACTTGATCCGAGCCCAGGTGGGCGACAAGCGGGCGATCTGCGGCCTGTCTGGCGGCGTCGACTCGGCGGTGGCGGCGGCGCTTGTGCAACGAGCGATCGGCGACCAGCTCACCTGCGTCTTCGTCGACCACGGCCTGCTGCGCAAGGGCGAGGCCGAACAGGTGGAGCGCGACTTCGTCGCCGCCACGGGGGTCACCCTGCGCGTGGTCGAGGCCTCAGCGACGTTCGTGACGGCTCTCCACGGGGTGAGCGACCCGGAGGAGAAGCGGAAGATCATCGGCCGCGAGTTCATCCGGGCGTTCGAGGGGGCGGAGCGCGAGATCGTCGCCGCAGCCGGTGCGGTGGGCGAGCGGGTGGAGTTCCTGGTGCAGGGCACGTTGTACCCCGACGTGGTGGAGTCCGGCGGCGGCGCCGGTGCCGCCAACATCAAGTCGCACCACAACGTCGGCGGCCTGCCCGAAGACCTGCAGTTCAAGCTCGTCGAGCCGCTGCGGACCCTCTTCAAAGACGAGGTGCGCAAGGTCGGTGTCGAGCTGGGCCTGCCTGCCGAGATCGTCTGGCGGCACCCCTTCCCGGGGCCGGGACTCGCGATCCGCATCGTCGGGGCGGTGACGGCGGACCGGCTCGAGACGCTCCGGGAGGCAGACGCGATCGCCCGCGAGGAACTGACCAAGGCGGGACTCGACCGTGACATCTGGCAGTTCCCGGTGGTACTGCTCGCCGACGTGCGCTCGGTTGGCGTGCAGGGCGATGGCCGCACCTACGGCCACCCGGTCGTACTGCGGCCGGTGACCTCCGAGGACGCGATGACCGCCGACTGGGCCCGGCTGCCGTACGACGTACTCGAGCGGATCTCCACCCGAATCACCAACGAAGTGCGGGCCATCAATCGGGTCACCCTGGACGTCACCAGCAAGCCCCCCGGCACAATCGAGTGGGAGTGAGCTCGGTGATCCACTCGTATCCGGGCGGGGTCGTCGGTGGGCGGTACGTCTTGCTGCGTGTGATCGGGCAGGGCGGGATGGGCGTGGTGTGGGCTGCGCGTGACGAGACACTCGACAGGACAGTGGCCATCAAGGAGGTGGTATCGCCGCCTCACCTCGACGAGAGGGAGCGCCGACAGGCGCAGCAGCGGGTTGTGCGGGAGGCCCGCGCCGCTGGGGGTGTCGCCAGCGTCGCCGCTGTAAGTGTGTACGACGTGTTCGCCGAGGACGAGCGCTCGTGGATTGTGATGGAACTGTTGGAAGTTCCCACGCTGGCTGACGTCATCCGCGACTCCGGGCCGCTGGGCGTCGCCGAAACCATTGCCATTGGCGAATCGCTGCTCGACGCCTTGCAGGCGGCACATGAAGCTGGCGTGCTGCACCGCGACGTGAAGCCCGCAAACGTGTTGCTCACCAGGCGAGGCGCGGTGCTCACAGATTTCGGTATCGCGCGCCGCAATAGGGATCCGGCGATGACCCTCACCGGGTTGGTGTTAGGTTCGCCCTCCTACTTGGCCCCCGAACGCGCCCGCGGAGAAGCGGCCGGTCCGCCGGCAGATCTGTGGGGGCTAGGTGCCACGTTGTACACCGCTGTGGAGGGGAACGGCCCCTTCGAACGGGATGACCTGCTTGCCGCCCTGCACGCCGTAGTCAACGAGCCGGTGCCGGAACCTAAGCGGGCCGGTGTCCTGACGCCGATCCTGCTACGGCTGCTCAGCAAGGATCCGACGCAGCGGCCCACGGTAGACGAAACCAGAGAGCTGCTGTCCCAAGCGAGTCGACAAAGGCCCGCCGGCACCGTTCCCATCTCGGTGCCTGCGGTTGCCGCGACTGAAAGCTCTGCCACAGCGACGTGGATCACCAACACCCGGCAACCAGCTGATGCACGACCAGCGGAGACTGTCCAGTCGCCAGCGGGCGCCAGCGAACCATCCCGCCCACTGCTGCAACCACGTCGCAGACCCGGCCGGAAGCCGGTCCTCGCAGGTCTCACCATGCTGGTGGCGGTCCTCGCGGTCGTCGCGGCCACCTGGCTGCCCGGCCTTGGCGATCCAAACGGGGAGGCGACCGACTTATCGAGCGACTCCACTGGACCTGCGGGTTCTGACCCCGCAGACCTCGCCAAGGATCCGACGACCGACGCCCCTGATGACCCTCGCTCTGACCCGGCGGCCGTGCCCGCACCGTTTCAGAAGCGCGCCCTCTACAACTTCGCGCGCTACCTCTTCGACCCGCGCGACTGCTCCGTGCCCTCGCCCGGGGAGTTCCCTTTCTCCGAGATCGAGCCGGACATCGAGCGGGTGAAGTGCATCAGCAGCACGCAGCCGTACACGGGGACATTCTGGTGCAAGTCTGAACTGGGTGATCTCTTCGCCGACCGAGAGCTCTACCTCAGCGCCGCGGTTAACGGAACGCAGCCGGTCGAGAATCCGCCGGCGGGACGAAGCAGCCCGGTCGACGGCATTCAGGTCGCCTTCAACCACGTGGGTTCCAACGATGCCCGGGTTTACTGGGATTCGGAGGAGCAGCTTTGCGCCGGTGAGCTGCAGGCCCTTGACAACGACGACGTAGCCGCGGCCGTCGCCTACTGGGTCAAGGGCCGGACCTGAAGGCAAACGCGACCTGCGGGGTCTAGTTGACGGCTTCCATTTGCAGACCTGAGTGCCCAATCCCGGGCCTCCCCCGCCGTCGCTAATCGTCGTCCAGGCTGGCCCGTTGCCAGCCAACGAGGTCAACTCAACGGGACGGTCAAGAAGAAGCTCAGTCTGTCGGAGTCCACGGAGGCAACCACATCGCACTTGCCCGCCGACACGGTACAGGCGATCACCTGACCAACTCGCAGTCCGCTGTTGTTCTTGACCATCAGGGTGTCGTTGCTGGACCACCCAACTGCGAACGGATAGACACGCTTCACTCCCGCACTGTTGAGATCGAGCTTGGTGGTCTCACCGGTGCTGGTATCGGACACCACAACCCCGGGCCGAGCATTGCCGGGTAACTCTCCCTCGACGCTCGCAAACAGGCTGCCATCAGGGCTCAGGTAGCCACCGGGCGGGAGGTCAGTAGCCAGCACCGTGCCCTTGGCGGTGACAAACTCCACGGTTCCTTCTTCGGTTCCTGCCTGCGCGATCACACCGCCTGCGACGTCGACAAGCTCATCCTTGGTCTGACCGGTCGACTTTGGTTCGCCACCTTCAGGCCAGCGGTACACCCAAATTTCCTCATCGCGCCCGTAGTAATAGACCGCGGTGGAGGACACCGAAATCACCGGGCTGATCCCTGGGAAGATGATGTTGTCTTGCGGGCGCAGAGCGGGGGGCACACTGGTTCGCGCTGCCTCTTGACCGGTGGCGGTGTCGAACACCACAAGGGAGCCGTCTTTGCCTTGTGCCTCGACCCATGACACCAGCCCGGACGTGGGATCGCCTGCGGGGGCCAGCTGGGCGTTATCGCCGATCTGAGTGGGGTCGCTGCCATCGCTTGGCTGATACACGACTTTCGAGCCGCGGTCTTTCGACGTATAAACCACTCCGTCCTCGACCAGCCCAAACCCGAAGACCTGGTCGGGCACAGGCACCTGGCTCGACCCGAAATGAAGGGCCTTCGCTTCACCCCAGATGGCCGACTCGTTCGTCCGGACAACGGCGGAAGGGTCACGCGTCGGGTCAACTGGTGTCGGGTTGTTGGCTGGGGGGGTGGCTCCTTGGTCGGCGAGACCGGTGGTGATCGCTGCGCCGCCGACCACGACTGCTGCCGTGCCGGCTGCTGCGGCGACCCATTGCCGGCGTCGGGTGGTGCGGGCTCGGGCTCGGACACCGTCCGGGTTAGGGGGCGGGGGGGTGACGCCGTGGGCGAGCTCGTCGACCGACGTACGCAGGATCTCGTCGATGTTCATGCGGGGTCTCCGTTGGTCGGGTCGTGCTCGAGGGCGCCGAGACGTTGCGCGAGCGTCGTTCTGGCAGCCGAGGCATGAGACTTGACCGAGCCGGTGCTGATGCCCAGCGTGTCGGCGATCTCGGCTTCGCTGAGGTCTTCGTAGTAGCGCAGCACCATGACGGCGCGCTGCTTGGTCGGCAGCGTCGCGAGGGCGGCCCACACGACGCTGGCCTGGGTCACCTGGTCCTCATGCCCGGCGTGGTGGTCGCCGGAGATGTCGAGGCTGGGCACCTCAGAGGAGGAACTACGGCGCCACCATGACATGGCTTGGTTGGTCACGATCTTGCGGGTGTAGGCCACTGGTTGTCCCATCGTCGAGATCTTCGACCAGGACAGGTACACCTTCGCGAACGCCGTTTGCAGCAGGTCTTCGGCGAGGTGGGAGTCGCCAGTGAGCAGGTACGCGGTCCTGAACAGAGACGCCCAATGAGCACTCATGAACTCGTCGAAGTCTGAGTCTTCGCCAGACAGCTCGGTGCGGCTGCGCCTCACCCAGCGGGTTGATGCCGGTTGCGCCACCATGCTTCGCCTCCTCGACGCAGCTGCAGCCCACCTTGGCCAGGCGCTGTCCGCAGGATCTCACTCATCTAACGCTGCGAGGCGCCCTCTAGGTTGAGTACCGCGCCACAGAACTCAGAATCCAGAACGTCGAGCACGGCACGAATGGTCCAGACGTCATCGTCGAAAGCAACGGTTCAGGCGAGATCCATGCACGGGCCGCGACGGCCTTCGTGGTGGGGCAGGCATAAGCGTTGGAGGGGTCAAGCTCAGCGGGAGGCGGCCACGCCACGAACGACCCGGTGAGTCAGCAGACCGTTGCCGAGGCCGACCTCCACGAGGTCGTCGAAGACTCGCTGGTCGCGGGCGGCTGCACGGACCGCCGCGGCAGCGACACCACCCACTGATATCAGCCACGCCGCTGCTGCGGTGTGCCGGTAATGGTGACCGAAGAGCGCCCGCACCGATCCCCTATACGCGGCTCCAGCCCTCGTCGGCTCGCCAGCGGCCATCGCCTCGGCCGCAGCCCTCCCGGCCAGCGCCCCGGTAGCGACGGCGTAGTAGATGCCCTCACCGGTCATCGGGTTGACCAGGCCGGCGGCGTCGCCGGCGAGCAGCACCCTGCCGGCCGGGTGCCGCCACCGCCACGACGAGAGAGGGAGATGGTGGCCGAGCCAGTCGCCACTGCCCGCCGTCGCGCCAGGAAGCAGCCGCTCCAGCTCCGCGAGCAGGTGGCCGCGGGTCGGCGCACGCCGCCGCCCGGTCAGCAGCTCGCCGTACCCCACGTTCGCCAACCCGTCGCCGCGATCGAACGACCAGGCGTACGCCGGCTGCCTCCCTCGCCCGAACACGATCACCTGCTGCCCCCTACGCGGCGGCGGCGTCGGCGCGTAGCCGCGGATCGCCAGCGCCCGCGGCCCAGCAGCGAGACCGAGGGAGCTTCGCACTGCCGATTGGGCGCCGTCACATCCGATGACCACCTCGGCCTCGATGTCGTCGTCGATGACAACACGGCCGCCGGCACGGCGCACTGACCTGACGCGGTGACGGCGAAGAACCACACCGGTGGCCACCGCGGCCTCGACAAGCCGGCTGTCGAAAACGGTGCGCGGGACGACGTACGCCGGTCTGGCCATCGACCGCTCAACCGAGTGCCGCTCATGCTCGATGCGCAGCCGGTGCACCGGCACTCGGTCATCGAGCAGACCGGTCACGCCGAGGCCGGCCAACACGTCCAGGACATGTGGGGCGACGCCATCGCCGCACGCCTTGTCGCGCGGGAAGTCCGACCGGTCAAGCAACAGTACGCTCGAGTGCGGCCGCATCGCCTTGACCGCCAGTGCCGCCGCAGCCCCCGCAGGTCCGGCTCCGACGATCGCGACGTCCCACACAGCAAGCGACTGTACGGCGGCTGCCGCAGGCCCCTTGCCATGCATCAGGCGAGTGGCTCGTCCTGGTTAGAGGCGTGCCACAGGAAGTCGATCTGCTGCTGCTTGCGCATGATGATGTGCTCAAGCAGGTGCTCCAGCGCCTCACTCCGCGGCTCCTGACCGGAGTGCGGAATCACTTCGTGGAGAGCGGCGACCGCCTTCACCTCGTGCTCGAGCAACGCGCCGAGCGCGGCGTCGGAGTCATCGGGTACGTCGACGGCGGCCGTACTCATTGCAGGCTTGCCGCCCAGCGCCGACATCTTCTCGACCAGCAGGTAGGTGTCCTCGAGTTCTGCGAGCACGAAGGACCGGAGACTTGTCTTGACCGCCGCCCCACCGACACCTCGCAACGTCCCTGCCATCGTTGTCATGGTCAGTATCGACTCCGCCTGCAGTTGTAGCGCCTCCTGCAGGGTCTCGAGGACCTTCTCGGTGTCCATGGGTTCGTCGCTTGCCATTGTCTCCCTCAGTCGATGCGCTCAGGCGGCTGCTGGCGTGCTGGCACGCCCTTGGCAGTCGCGGAACGCCGAGTGTAACCAGACAGTGACGACCCGCCTCGAGGTAGGCGGTGCGGTTACTCGCCGGTGACCTGCTCGAGCTGGGTGCGCTCGCTGCCGGCCCAGTCGGGCCGCTTGCGCCCAGTCACACCGGTGCTCCTTCGTTATCACCGTGCCAGGACTGCCACAGCGCAGCGTAGGAACCGTCGGCGGCGATCAGGTCGTCGTGCGCACCTATCTCTGCGATCCGACCGTCCTCGACGACGGCCACCCGGTCGGCGTCATGGGCGGTGAAGAGCCGGTGCGCGATGGCGATGACGGTGCGTCCGGACAGTACGGCGGCCAGCGAGCGCTCCAGGTGACGAGCCGACCGCGGGTCGATCAGCGACGTCGCCTCGTCGAGCACGAGCGTGTGCGGGTCGGCAAGCACCAACCGGGCCAGCGCGATCTGCTGCGCCTGCGCCGGCGTCAACGGCAGACCGCCGGAGCCGATCCGGGTGTCCAGTCCCTGGGGCAGGGCAAGCACCCAGCCCAGCGCGTCGACGGCGGCCAGCGCGTTGCACAGCCGGTCGTCGGAGGCGATGTCGTCGATCGCGAGCGCGAGGTTCTCCCGGACCGTCCCGACGAACACGTGGTGCTCCTGGGTCACCAGTGCCACATGGCCGCGCAGGTCGTCGAGCGGCAACTCGGTCATCCCGACGCCGCCAACCGTGACCGTGCCTGCCCGCGGTGGGTGGATGCCCGCGAGCAGCCGCCCGAGCGTCGACTTGCCCGCGCCAGAAGGGCCGACCATCGCGACCCGCTCACCGGGGTCGACATGCAAGTCGACGCCGTGCAGCACGTCGCGGTCGTCGTGGTAGGCGAACCGCACCCGAGCAGCATCGATCCGCTCGTCGTCGGGCTCCCGGCCGGTTGCGGTGCGGTCGTCGGGAACAATCGCTACTCCGAGCAGCCGGGCCAGCGAGGCCGCACCCATCTGCAGCTCGTCGAGCCACGAGATCAGCCGGTCGACGGGGTCGATCAGCGCCTGTACATAGAGCGTGGCGGCAATGACGTCACCGAGGTCGGCGTACCCCTCGGTGTAGAGCCATCCACCGAACAGCAGCGTCACCACCGTCGGCAGCAGGTAGCCGATCTCGACGGCGGGGAACCAGACAGTGCGCAGGTAGAGGGTGTAGCGCTCGGCGGCGTAGGACTCCGCGATGTCGGCGTCGATCACGTCGAGCCGGCGCTTGTCGAGACCGAGCGCCTCGACGGTGCGCGCGCCCTCGGCCGTCTCGGCGAGACTGGCGTTGATGGCGGCGTACGACGCCGACTCCCGCAGGTAGCCGTCCTTGGCCCGCCTCAGGTACCACCGGGTTGCGACGTACAGCACCGGCACACCGAGGATCAGCGGCACCAGCACCCACGCGCCAACCAGGATGCACGCGCCGATCGTGAAGACGGTCGTGACCAGCGCAATGATCGTCTCGGGTACGGCGTACCGGACGGACCAGCCGAGCTGCTCAACGTCGCGCGACGTGCGCGTCAACAGGTCACCCGTGCCGGCTCGCTCCACCGTGCTGATCGGCAGGTCAAGTGCCTGGTCGACGAAGTCCTCCCGCAGCTCCGCCAGCACCTTCTCACCGAGCGCGGAGGAGAGGTAGCGGGCGTACCGAGTCAGCACCGTCTGGGCGAGCAGGAAGGCAGCGATGGCGATGATCGTCTTGTCGACGGTCGACACGGTGGTTCCCCGCGACACCGCCTGCACCAGGTCGCCGATGAGCCGCGGTGCAGCGAGGCCCGCGATCGCTGCGAGCACGTGCAGCGTGACGGTGACGGCGAGCTCGCGGGGGTGGTTGCGCGCGAGCCGGCGGGCGTAGCGGCGGACCATCGGGAAGTCCGCTACCGGCAACAGCTCTTTCATTCGTCCTCTCCTCGCACCACGACCCGGCGGTAGCGCGGGTCGTCGAGGAGCTCTCGGTGCGTCCCGCTGAGCACGACCGAGCCGTGCTCGACCAGGGCCACCTCGTCGGCGTGGTCGAGCAGCAGCGGGCTCGCCGTCGTCACCACCGTGGTGCGACCGCGACGGTGCTCGTGCAGGCGGGCCGCTATCCGTGCCTCGGTGTGGGCGTCAACCGCCGACGTTGGCTCGACCAGCACCAAGATGTCTGGGTCGGCGGCCAGGGCGCGAGCCAGCACCAGCCGCTGCCGCTGCCCTCCGGAGAACGACCTCCCGCGCTCCTCCACCCGGGCGTCGAGGCCGTCGTCAAGGGTCTCCAGTACGTCGTCGGCCGACGCCGTGGCGATCGCCGCCAACAGGTCGGCGTCGGTCGCGGTGCCGCGCACGTCGAGCTCGTCTCGGAGCCGGCCGCTGAACAGCGTGGCACCTGAGTCGCTGACCAGAATCGCCCGCCGTACGAAGTCACGCTCGAGGTCCGACAGCGACACTCCGTCGAGCAGGGCCGGGCCGTCCGCGAACCGACCGAGCCGGTCGGCTAGCGCGGCCGTCTCATCGGGTACGTCGCTCACGACGGCGGTCAGTCGGCCCGGTTGCACTCGCAGCCCGGACTGGACGTCGACGAGCTCTCCTCGCGTCGACGCCTGCTGCCGCGCGCCGACGTCCTGCACCTCGGGCTCGACCGACAGCACCCGGCAGATGCGTCGCCCGGCCACCAGCCCGCGGATCACCTTGTTGGCCACCTCGGTGCCGGTGCGCAGCGGGATCATCAGGAACGCCGAGTAGCCGTAGAACGCGACAAGCTCACCGGGCGTGATCGTGCCTTGGACTGCGAAGCGGGCGCCGAGCCAGACCACGACCACAACGAACACACCGGGCAGGAACACCTGCAGGGCGTCAAGCAGCGACTGCATCTTCGCAACCTCGACTCCGGAGTTCCGGACGCGCTGCGACTCGGTCACGTACCTACGGTGGAACACCTCTTCGCCGCCGATGCCGCGCAGGACGCGCAGCCCGCCGACGATGTCGGACGCGAGCGAGTTGAGCTCGCCCATCATCTCGCGCTGAGCGAGGTTGCGCTTCTGCAGCGGCTTCAGCAGCGGTCCGAGCAACAGCAGCAGTGCCGGAACACCGATGAGCACGACCAGGCCGAGCGTCGTCGACGAGCTCAGCAGGATCGCGGCGACGACGAGGAACGAGACCAGCGCGCCGGCGCCTCGCCCCAGCACCTCGATCGCGTTGCCGACGTGGCTGAGGTCGGTGGCGCCGATCGACACCACCTCACCTGTCGACACCCGGCGAGGCAACGTGGCGCCGAGCCGTACCGCATGCCGAGCCACCACCTGCACGGTGCGGTAGGCCGCGATGAGCCAGTTCGCTACGGCGAACCGGTGCCGTGCGATGCCGGCCACCGCCTGCAGGCCGCCAACACCGAGCAGCGCGGCCGACCAGAACCACAGCCGGCCGAGGTCCTCGGCGGCGACGCCCTCGTCGATGGCCCGGCCGATGACAGCCGGCATCACCGACTGAGCGACCATCCACACGATGCCGAACGCGACCCCGCCGAGCACGGTAGGCCACTGCCCCCGCGTCACCCACCACAGGTAGCGGGCAGGCGAGCGGACGTCAGGGATGCCCGGATCGGACAGGGGGAGGGAGCGCATGGCGCCTTCAACCGTACGGAGTGGCTGGCTGTTACGGCGAACGAATTCCGCCGGCGCAAGTCGCCTGTCCGGCCGTGTCGGTGGGCGAAGCCCGCCCTGTTGCTATTCGGTAACCCGTCACCCGACGTTTCACTGGCCGTCGGCGCGCAGCCACCAGCTCACGTGAGGCTGGTGATGTGACAATTGCCGCCGGACTGGACAGGACGCCGCTGGTGATCGGTCACCGCGGTGCCTGCGGCTACCGGCCCGAGCACACGCTGGGGTCGTACCAGCTCGCCATCGCTCTGGGTGCCGACTACGTCGAGCCCGACCTGGTCTGCACCAAGGACGGGGTGCTGGTGTGCCGGCACGAGAACGAGCTCTCGCGTACGACGGACGTCGCGACCCACCCAGAGTTTGCCGACCGGTTGACGACGAAGCTCGTCGACGGATGCACCGTGACGGGATGGTTCACCGAGGACTTCACGCTGGCAGAGTTGCAAGACCTCAGGGCAATGGAGCGGTTTCCCGAGCTGCGGCCCGCCAACTGCCGCTTCGACGGCAAGCACCACGTGCCGACTTTCGACGAGCTGCTGCGCCTTGTCGAGATCGAGAGCCGCCGGCGAGGGGAAGTCATCGGGGTGTGCCCCGAGCTCAAGCACCCCGCGCACTTTGACGCGATCGGGCTGCCCTTGGATGAGCCGCTGCTCGCGGATCTCCGCCGCCACCACCTCGACCGACCGAACGCCGAGATCCTGGTGCAGTCCTTCGGAGTGGGCGTGCTGCGCCGGCTCACCCGAAGCACGCACGTGCGGTTGGTTCAGCTCGTTGACGCCACCGGGTCGCCGTACGACCTGATGGTCTCGGGCGACGGCCGGGCGTACGCCGACCTCATCTCCGCCAGTGGCCTGCGCGAGATCTCGACGTACGCCTTCGGCGTGGGGGTTCACAAGAACCTGGTGATCCCGCGCAGCCCAGATGGTTACCTGCTCGCGCCGACGACCCTGGCCGCTGAGGCACACGCCGCGCAGTTGGCGGTGTACGCCTGGACGCTGCGCAACGAGAACCGGTTCCTGTCGGCCGACCACCGGCGCGGTGCACCACCTGAGGCACACGGCGAGGCGGCTGCAGAGGTCAGGCGGCTGCTGGACGCAGGGGTCGACGGTGTCGTCAGCGACTTCCCCGACACCGCTCTGGCTGCACGCGCCGCCTGGCTTGCCCGCACTGAGGTGCAGGTCGCCCGCTGAGCCGCTCGCCGCGAGCCTAGGCTGACGGTTGTGAGTAGCAGGCGTCTACCGACGACCGCGGTGGTCTGCGCAACTTTGCTGCTAGCCGCCTGCACGAGCGACCCGGCCACTCAGTCTCAGAACTCGGCCGCACCGAATCCGTCTGTATCTTCCAAAGCGCCTGCCCCCAAGGCCTCCGGGCCGGAGCGAATCGATAGTGCGTTGGTGCAGGACTTACTACCTGCGAGTGCTGCCGACGAACCCAAGTTCTTGCCGTCGAGGGCACCGCGGTTGGCCTCGTTCCCGTCGAAGAAGTCCACTCCGTTGCTTGCCGATCTGCCGGGGAGGGCGGTGCTGACCGCCTTCGAATCCGAAGCCGCGATCGATCAGTACTATGTGCACCGCCAGTTCAGCGACATTGTGCGCTACTTCTACGGTGTCGACGGCCGGTGGCGGTCGTTGAACATGGCTGAGCTCGGGATAAGCGAGAGTGATTTCGCGGGCTCGGACACCGGAGTGGCCGATCTGTCACCCACCGGTCGATACTGGACCTTCCGGACCCTTACCCGAGTCGCCATCCTGGACCTCAAGACAGGGGAGTTGACACTCACCGACCCGATCGGTCCGTGGCGGGTTCGCCCGGAGTGGGGACCAGGCGGGATGGTGGTAGCCCGCAGCCTCAAGGTTGGCTGGGTTCTCATCGACCCGAGGTCCGGCCGCACCAGAGCCTGGTCTGATCGGCCGCCCGGTGACCGGTCCATGCCCTACACCGTGGACGGGAGACTGGTGAGGGTGCTCGGTGGAGTCAAATCGGACAGAAAGCGATTGGCCGAGTTCACGAATGGGACCTTCACGCATCCGATGCGGATTCCGTTCCAGCTGCCGGGCCGGGTGTCTGTGGACTTCTCGGCCCAGCGGATCGCCTTCTTGAGCATCACGCGCCATCGCGCCGTAATGGCGAACCATCGGGTAACTGTGACGGATCGAGACGCGAACCCCACGGCCGTATTGCCGCTGGGAAGGAGAAAATACCTCTCGGTCAACGTGCTTGGCTGGGCCAACGCCGACACGTTGTTGCTGTACGTCGGTCAACGGATTCTTGCGTGGCGGCCTGACCAGGGGACGCTTCACACGGTCACGCGGATTTCCAGGAACGCCAGACTCGATGTCGCAATGCACGCCGTGCTCAAGAAGTAGCCGGCACCAGCACTGTATGCGCGGGCAATGCCGCCGGACGGGACGACACCCTCATGCTCGAGCATCAAGTGCTCATAGCTGCTGGCGCTAGTGAGTGCCCAGTTGCTCTGCGAGCCCGGCGGGTGCGGCTAACACTGGACTGCGTCTGCGGATCCAGCTAGACAAGATCCGGGACCAGCCGAACTGTTACGGCACCGTGACCCGTCAAGCCCTTGCAGGCGGCGGCTGATGGTGTGACTATCCCAATGTTGACGTGCGGACCTGGGTTTTGGAGTTGACGGGGTGAATATCCCTGTTGTAGCTCCGCTGGAGCCGGAACCTGATCTTCCCGCTTTGGGCTCTGCTGAACCGCTTTACTACACTGCCACACTGGTCGTTTTCATCGATGCGCAGACCGGTGCCTTCCTGCTAGGGGACGCGATCTAGTGGATCACAGACAGAGCTTGGTATTGGCGTTGATAACGCTTTTGGCTGGCTGCACTTCAAATCAGACAGCGGGCAGCAGCGCACCCAGCGCAGCTTCATCTTCGCCCACAACGTCCGTGGTAGCCGTCCCCGGAACACCCAAAACCGCTTCCGAGGCGCCGCAGAAGGTGCGGGTTCCGCAGGTTGAAGGCTTAGGTATGGTGAAAGCTCAGATGGTCCTACTGAAGGAGGGCCTCGATCCAGTCGTGATCGATGACATCCGTGGACAGACGGCGCGATACGTGGGGCGACAGGATCCAGACGGAGGCACCGTTGTGGAACCAGGCGCCGAAGTGCGCATTGTCATCATGAGCGGCAGACCCAGGCCCGGCGGGTAGGATCGAACCGTGCCCCCACCAAAATAGCGCCTTTACGTCCGTGTGCAGGTCTTCCGACCTTATGTTTGAGCAGCCGCTTATTATGGCTTGCGACGCCGGTTGTTGCATCAAATTCCAGCCGATGCCTTCCTACTAATCCAGCTAGCCGACACAATGGGGGTATGCCAGAGGTCAAGGACGTGCCTGACGAGTCCCGGTTCGAGATCTACGTCGACGGCGACCGGGTAGGAGTCCTCGACTACTACGTGACTGGGGACACCATCACGATGGTGCACACCGTGATCGACCCGGCGTACGGCGGCCAAGGGCTGGGCGGCGTACTGGTCAAGGGTGCGCTCGACGAAGCGCGGAGCAGGGGACTGTCGGTGCGGCCGGCCTGCTCATTCGTGCGGGACTACATCGACAAGCACCCGGAGTACCAAGACCTGGTCGAGGGGCGCTAGGTGGAGATCGCCCGCGACGCGCTGCTGTTGCTGCACCTCGTCGGGTTCGCCGCCCTCTTCGGTGGCGCGTTCGTGCAGGTGCGCGACGAGGTCAAGGTGGTGAACTCGGCCATGCTGCACGGCGCCCTCATCCAGGTGCTCAGCGGTGTGCTACTCGTCGGGGTCATCGAGGCGGATGAGGGCGAGGTCAACCAGGCAAAGATCGGGGTCAAGCTCCTGGTGGCGCTGGTCATCGCCGTACTCTGCTGGGTCAACCGGCGCAAGGAGTCGGTCCCGGGCGGGTTGTTCTATGCGCTGCTGGCGCTGACCCTGTCCAACGCCGCCGTAGCCGTCTTCTGGTGACCTAGCCGGCCCGACCCGCGGGCCGCTGGGTCGATCACCGGTCCTGCCCCGCGCAGGTACTCAAAGATCAAGCTCGTCTCGGCGTGCAGCACGGCAGACTGCGTGGTGATGGCGTCGACGACGAAGTCCCGTAGCGCAGTGGGCGACGCGGCCCCAACGTGCAGCAGGTAGTCGTTCGTCCCGCTGACGTGGAAGGTGCCGAGCACCTGAGGTAGCGACTGCGCGTGGGCTTGGAACTGTTCGATGGAATCGCGCGAGTGGGTGCTCAGGCGGACGGCGACAAGAGCCTGGATGGGCAGACCCAGCGCCTCCAGGTCGATGTCGGCGTGGAAGCCTCGCAGCACGCCTCGTTGGCGCAGCGACCTGACCCGACCCAGGCAGGTCGAGGGGGCAACCCCGACGGCGAGTGCCAAGGCGTTGTTGGGCATGCGGGCGTCGCGGCTCAACTCGCGCAGGATCGCCCGGTCGACGACATCGAGCGCGGGTTTCTGCCGGGCTGGTGGACCGGGTGAGAGCTGCACCGCGCTCGAACCTTGTTGCTCTGGCATGGCCTCAGCCTATGTCTTGTTCGAACAATGTCCATCAGAACCGGGTTCGGAGGAACGATACACCGTTCTGTTGCCCAACCGCGCTCGGACGTGCAGTCTCAGAGGCGCCATCTGACAATGGAGGGGTGCGAGATGTCTGCTGACTTCATCGACACGGCTGCTGTGCACGCCGGCCGCGAAGACCTTGCCGGGCTCGGGGTGCACGTACCGCCGATCGACTTGTCGACGACGTACCCCCTTGGTGATGTGGAGGGCGGCGGCGCGTCGTATGAGTCCCTGGCCGCCGGTCACCGCCTCATGGACGGCGACTCCTGTGTCTATCAGCGGTTGTGGAATCCCACCGTGGCCCGGTTTGAAAGAGCGCTGGCTGAGCTCGAGGAGGCTCCCGACGCTGTTGCGTTCGCCACGGGCATGGCCGCGCTGAGTGCGTGTCTGCTGGCTGCTGTGGCGGCAGGCAAACCGCATGTGGTGGCACTGCGACCCCTGTACGGCGGGTCTGACCACCTGCTGGCCTCGGGTCTGCTGGGCACCGAGGTCAGCTGGGCTACCGCTGAGTCCGCAGGTGCGCTGGTGCGGCCCGACACTGGCCTTGTCGTCGTCGAGACCCCCGCCAACCCGACGCTGGAGTTGGTCGACATCGCGGCGCTGTGTCGCCAGGTGGGCGACGTGCCGGTGCTGGTTGACAACACGTTCGCCACCCCGGTTCTCCAGCGGCCGATCGGACACGGCGCCGCCCTCGTCCTGCACTCGGCGACCAAGTACCTGGGCGGACACGGCGACGTGATGGGCGGCGTGGTGGCCACGTCTACCGAGCACGCGTCCCGGCTGCGGCAGATCCGGGCGGTCACCGGTGGCTTGCTCCACCCGATGGCCGCCTACGGGCTGCACCGCGGCCTGCAGACACTCCCCACTCGGGTACGTGCCCAGCAAGCCGGCGCCGAGAAGGTGGCGGGCTGGCTGCAGGAGCACCACCCAAGCGTCGCGGACGTCTTCTACCCCGGCCTTCCGGGGTGCGACCCGCAGGGGCTCATCGGTCGCCAGCAGTCAGGACCGGGTGCGGTGGTGGCGTTCACCGCTTCCGACGGCTACGCCGGTGCGGTCCGGGTGGCGTCCGCGTGCCGCCTCATCACCCATGCCGTCTCGCTGGGCGGCGTCGACACGCTGATCCAGCACCCGGCCGCGCTGACCCACCGGCCGGTGGCAGGGGACGCGAAACCCGCCGCGGGGCTGCTGCGGTTGTCGATCGGGCTGGAGGACCCGGCCGACCTCATCGCCGACCTCGCGACGGCTCTAGCGCCGGTCTAGATCTTCTCCACCGGGGAGTAACGCAGCAGCAGGCGCTTGACGCCTGTCGATCCGAAGTCGACCGAGGCGACCGCCTTGTCGGCCAGTCCTTCCACAGCGATCACGGTGCCCATGCCGAATGTGTCATGCACCACCCGGTCGCCCGGCTCCAGCACCGGGACCGGGCGGGTGCCTGCAGTCGGCTTGGCGGCTGGCAGGGAGGTCGGGCGGCGGCGGACGGCGGTGGCGGTTGCCGCCGGCGGTAGGTAACCGCCGCCGTTGAGGTACCGACTCGACGCGGAGGAGCCACCCCATCGGGTGGAAGCGTCCTCGGTGCGGCGCCAGTCGACCAGCGTCGCGGGGACCTCGTCGAGGAAGCGCGAGGCAGGGTTGTGCTGCGGCGCTCCCCACGCCGACCGAACCAGCGCCCGCGACACGTACAGCCGGGACCGCGCCCGGGTCAGTCCGACATAGGCCAACCGGCGCTCCTCCTCGAGCTCGGGCTGGTCGCCGAGCGACCGGGCATGAGGGAACACGCCGTCTTCGAGCCCGGTCAAGAACACGACAGGGAACTCCAGCCCTTTGGCCGTGTGCAGCGTCATCAGCGTCACCACGCCGCCTGCCTCGTCGTCGTCAGGGATCTGGTCAGAGTCGGCGACCAGCGCGACGCGCTCCAAGAACTCGCCCAGCGTGGCGTCGTCGCGCTCGTCGGCGAACTCTCGAGCGACCGCCATCAGCTCGCCAAGGTTCTCGACGCGGGTCTCGTCCTGCGGGTCGGTCGACGCCTCGAGCTCAGCGAGATAGCCGGACCTCGTCAGCACAGCCTCGACGACCTCGTCGGGGCGAGCTGCGTCAGTGACCAGCTGCTGCAGGTCGTCGACCATCGCGACGAACGACTCGATGCACTTCAGGGAACGGGTAGCGATGCCTGGAGCGTCGGCTGCCTTGCGCAGCGCCTCCCAGAACGACACCCCGGAGCGAGCGGCGAGCACCTCGACGCAGGCCTCGGCGCGATCGCCGATGCCCCGCTTGGGCACGTTGAGGATGCGGCGAAGCGACACGGTGTCGTTGGGGTTCGCGAGCAGCCGCAGGTAGGCCAACGCGTCGCGCACCTCACGCCGCTCGTAGAAGCGCAGCCCACCGACGACCTTGTAGGGCAGGCCCACCCGAATGAAAACCTCCTCGAAGACCCGGCTCTGGGCGTTGGTGCGGTAGAAGACAGCCACATCGCCGGGCTTGGCGAGCCCCTCGTCGGTGAGCCGGTCGATCTCCTCGGCGACGAACTGGGCCTCGTCGTGCTCGTTGTCGGCGACGTAGCCGGTAAGGAGCTCGCCGTCGCCGGCGTCGGACCACAGGTTCTTGGCCTTGCGGCCGAGGTTGCGAGAGATGACGGCGTTGGCGGCGTTGAGGATGGTCTGGGTCGAGCGGTAGTTCTGCTCGAGCAGGATCGTGGTCGCCTTAGGGAAGTCCTGCTCGAACTGCAAGATGTTGCGGATGTTGGCGCCGCGAAAGGCGTAGATCGACTGGTCGGCGTCGCCGACGACAAGCAGCTCGGCGGGCTCGGCAGCCGGTGCGTCGCCGTCGGTTGACGGCGCCCCAGACCCGTCGCCGGCGGCTGGCGATGCTCCGACGAGGTCACCATCGGTCGTACGTCGAGTGGCACCCGCCCCGCACAACTCCCGCACCAGCGCATACTGCGCATGGTTGGTGTCTTGGTACTCGTCGACGAGGACGTGGCGAAAGCGGCGCCGGTAGGTCTCCCTCACCTCGGGGAACGCCTGGAAGAGGTGCACCGTCGTCATGAGCAGGTCGTCGAAGTCCAGCGCGTTGGCGTCGCGCAGCCGCGCCTGGTAGGTGGTGTAGCACTCGGCGAAGACCCGCTCGAGTGCGTTCTGCGCCGTGCCGGCCGCGGCCTCGGGGTCGAGCAGCTCGTTCTTACTGTTGCTCACCCAGTTGAGCACCGCGCGCGGGTTGTAGCGCTTCGGGTCGAGGTCGAGGTCTCGGCAGACGAGCGCCATCAGCCGGCGTGAGTCGGCGTCGTCGTAGATGGAGAAGTTTGAGCCGTAGCCGAACCGGGTGACCTCCT
Source organism: Nocardioidaceae bacterium (assembly GCA_030447865.1). GTDB lineage: Bacteria > Actinomycetota > Actinomycetes > Propionibacteriales > Nocardioidaceae > JAUJOE01. The sequence goes on along the minus strand of JAUJOD010000001.1, from coordinate 165,709 downwards.
TGCGCAGGATCCGGACGCAGGCAGAGTGGAACGTCGACACCCACATGAGCTTGGCGCGGCCACCGACGAGGTCCTCGACCCGCTGCCGCATCTCGGCAGCCGCCTTGTTGGTGAAGGTGATCGCGAGGATCGAGCCAGGGTGGACCTTGCGCTGCGCCAACAACCAGGCGATACGTCGAGTCAGCACCCGGGTCTTGCCCGACCCTGCTCCAGCGACGACGAGCAAGGCCGCGGCTTCGGAGGTCACCGCCGCTCGTTGGGAGGGGTTCAAGCCCTCCAACAGCTCATCAGGGGTGGGCTGACGCCGCCGACCGCGGGGCGGTGACGAGTCGCCCGGAGTGGCGGTGTCGGCCAGCGGCGGCAGCGGAAGAAGCGCAGACATGTCGCTTCTCATGCTACGGGCGAGGACCGACGTACCGGGGTGTTGAGGAGCGGCAGCCAGCGGCGACTCAGCCGATGTTCAGCCGATGGAGAGGCCGTGGTCGCGGAAGTACGGCACCGGGTCGACGGCTGATGACAGGTCCGAAGCGAGCCGGTACTCGAGGTGCAGGTGGTAGCCGTAGGAGTTACCGGTGTCGCCGACGCGGCCGAGCGGTTGGCCTTTCAGGACCGGCGTGCCGGGGGTTACCTCGATGGCGCTGAGGTGGTTGTACCAGACCTGGTCACCGTTCGGCAGCTGCACGCGGATCTGGTTGCCGTACGGCCCATCCCAGCCGGTCTGTACGACGGTGCCGTTGCCGACGGCGACGACGGGAGTGCCGTAGGCGGTAGCGAAGTCGATACCGGTGTGATAACCCGAGGCCCAGTACGGACCGGCTACGCCGAACATCGCCGTGAAACGAAAGCCAGTCGTGGGCAGCACCCACTGGTTGCTCGAGAGCCGCTTCGCGAACTTCTCGGCGTTGTCGGCCGCTTCGCGCAGCAGGTTGTAGCGGACGAGTACTCGCCTCTCCGCCTTTGTTGTGGCGTCCTTCTTGTTCACCGGAACTGTCGCGGGGCGGGTCGCCGACCGGCTGATCTTTGTCGCGTCACGGGAGGCAAGCGCCAACGTCGCTGTGTTGACGACGTAACCCCCATCGACGGTGGGGGTGCGGTCAGCGGCTGGTCTGGTGTCGTCGTCGCCGGCGATCGCCTGGCCGACGGTCGCCGTTCCGACGGCGGCAACGAGCAGGGCTGCCCCTACGATCATCGAGGGAGCAAGCCGCCGACGTCGGGCCTTGCCAGCACGATGCAACGACACGCGTGAGCAAACCTTCCGGAGATGGTGACGAGCGGCAGTTCGACCGCCTGAGGAGACTATCGGCTAGGGACGAGGTTGGCGAAACCGAAGACGATGACCTGTGCATCCCGTGGCGTCTTGGCGAGGCGAACCTCCTCGCTGGGCCGGGGGTCGGTGGCGATTACTTTGCAGTCCTACTCGCCCTCAGAGAGCAACTCGAGTTGCTCTGCCGCCGGCGGCTCGACAGGGAGCCGTTCACCGTGTCGAGTGGTCACGTGAGCCGAGCGGAAGTGCTTACCGAGCGCCTCGCTCTGCCGTTGATAGCTCGACCCGATCCCCTGACCATATAGTAGTGTCGGCTCTTCCAGCATCCGCTCGAATGTGAGTTTGCAGATCCGTTGGCCATGCTCAACCATAAAAGGCACATCGTGCGCGCGGACTTCTAGGGCGGCCGTAGCGCCCATATATTCACCAGCTGGGTCGTAACCGAACCCCGGGTCAAAAAAGCCGGCGTAGTGAGTACGAAGCTCGCCACTCGTCGGATCGTAGGCGGTCATCTCAGCTGCCAGCGAGGGCGGGATAGTGACAGCCTCACGGGACATGAGCAGATAAAAGTTCTTCGGGCTGAGAACGACGCGGTGCCCATCCTCACGATGAACGGCTTCCCAGAAGGGCTCCCGGTCCGCGAATCCCGTCTTTGTCATGTCGAGAAGGGGAGCACTGCCGCGAGCGCGATATCCAACCTGCCCCTGCACATCACCACGCAAATTCAGACTCAGAAACAGTCCCGCTGACAGCGCCAAGTCGCCGTCCGGTACAGCTCTACCATCGGCAAAGAGCATCGGTCGCTTCCGATGCTCTGCACGGATTTCTTCATCAGCGAGCTGGCTATGACTGGTAGAAAGACGTAGCTGATTGAGAGAAGAGTCTTCACGCACCCGCACGGGAAAGGATAGTGGAACGACCTCGAGGTAGAGTTGCCCCTTATACCCGGCTTCGATCTCGTCGAATCGTGCACTGTAATCTGTGATGACTCGGGTAAAGACGTCCACCCGCCCGGTTGAACTTTTCGGATTCGCTTTACCGCGCATACCTTGTGGGAGCGTCAGGCGCTCCTTGAGCGGAACCAGGTACGGCAAGTTCGTCTCAAGGACCGCGCCTTCGCGGCGCAGGTCCAGCTCGTCAATAATGTAGTCCTTCACTCGACGGTCCACGGACTGGCTTCCTGGAAGAAAGCTGCATCTGATCCGGTACGCGACGTCACCCAAACGGAGATCCAAGCTGGCTGGCTGAATATTCTCGTGTGGGATGGTGTACTTGCCGGCGTCGATCACTTGAGCTGCGATCGCCGCTTCCAGGTGTTGGTTCGGCAGGACGCCAGTCTTGCCCTCAGGCAACCGCAACATGGCCCCACACCCTTCGTCTCGCCGATGTCTCCCAGAGTCTAAGCACCGTCGAGCCGTCAGGGCGGCGATCTGAGACCCGCAGGAGACGAGCCCCGAGGTCACCAGCTGGCAGGCTGCTCGTCACCCGAACGCGTCGGTTGGCGTGTCCGTTGGCTAGTGTGCACGCGTCAGGTGTCGGTGACTCGGCGCGGTTGGGAAGGCGGTTCGTGCTCATGGTCCCGATTCGCGTCGTGGTCGCCAAGCCCGGGCTGGACGGGCACGACCGAGGCGCCAAGGTCATCGCCCGCGCGCTTCGCGACGCCGGTATGGAGGTCGTCTACACCGGCTTGCACCAGACGCCGGAGCAGATCGTCGAGACAGCGATCCAAGAAGACGCCGACCTGATCGGCTTGTCGGTGCTCTCGGGGGCGCACATGACGCTGTTCCGCAAAGTCATGGAGCTGCTGCAGGAGCGCGACGCGAGCGACATCGTGGTCTTCGGCGGCGGGATAATCCCCGAAGACGACATCCCGCTGCTTGCAGAACTGGGAGTGGCCAAGATCTTCACCCCCGGAGCGAAGACCACCGACGTCGTTGCCTGGGTTAACTCCACCCTCGGAGCCGACGCCGGCTAGCCCAGGCGCGACTCGACCTCGGTGACGAAGGCAGCCACCAGGCGAGCGAGCTCGTCGGGGTGAGTCTGGGGCACCCAATGGCCGGCGTCCATCTCGACCCGGGTCAAGTCGGCGAACTCCTCGACAGAGCCGACCAGCGCTGGCGTTACGTACTTGTCCCGCAGGGGGACGATGAGCTGGACCGGCAGTGCGGTTCGCGGCCCGCCCGCGAACCGGGGCCGGTGCCGCAGGTTGGCCCGGTAAAGGTTGACGCCATGGGCAGCGTCCTGCGGCAGGGTTGCAGCGAAGTGGCGGCTGCCCTCTGGCGGGTTGGCGAGCATCCGCTCCGCCAGCCGGCGCAGCACCAGCTCAGGCAGCACCGGCACGTGGAAGGCATAGACGTACCACGACCGAGCGGCCTGCTGCAGCGCCTGCTGACGCAGCTCCCAGCCGCCGCGCAATGCCGATGTGACAAAGCTGCGCACGTGGTCGAGGCAGGGGCCGCTGATCGACGTGAACGACGCGATCCGTCCGGTCAGCCGCGAGTCGAACGGCTCGCTGATCACCGCGTCCCACGCCTGCACCGAACCCCAGTCGTGCCCGACCAGGTGCACCCTCCGCCCGGGAGAGAACTCATCCATCACGGAGATCAGATCGGTGACGAGGTGAGGTGAGAAGTAGTCAGCCCCGGTCGCTGGCTGATCGGAGCCACCGGCGCCGCGAACGTCGTACGCGATGCAGTGGAACCGGTCAATCAGCCGTTCGATGACGGGTTCCCACACGACGTGGGTGTCAGGAAAGCCGTGCACGAAGACAACGGGATGGCCAGTGTCGGGGCCTTCCCACACCGCCAGCTGCAACCCTTCCGAGCTGATCGTGTGCCTGCTGAGTGGCGACTCTGACGAGTCGGTCATCGGGTGTCCTTCCAGCTGTTGAGTCACCCCAAGGCTGCTGAGCCGACTCATCGTGGCTAGGCTCCGAGGACATCTTCGCAGCAGCTGATTCGACAGCTTAGGACGGCAACCACTCGTGGATCTGATGGAGTACCAGGCCAAGCAGCTGTTCGCCAAGCACGACGTGCCAGTGACGTTGGGAGCGGTTGTCGAGACTGCTGAGGACGCTTGTGCGGCTGCGGAGAAGCTCGGAGGCCGCGTCGTCGTGAAGGCCCAGGTGCTGACCGGCGGCCGGGGCAAGGCCGGCGGTGTCAAACTGGCCCAGGACCCGCAGGAGGCGTTGGCGCACGCCGAGCAGATCCTCGGCATGGATATCAAGGGTCACACCGTACGTCGCGTGCTGGTCACACCGATCGCCGACATCGCCGAGGAGTACTACTTCTCGTTCCTCGTCGACCGGGCCGCGCGCCAGTACCTGTGCATCGCGAGCACCGCAGGCGGGATCGAGATCGAGGTGGTGGCGCACACCACCCCCGAGGCGGTCGCGAAGGTCGCCATCGACCCGCTCGTCGGCGTCGACGAGGCGAAGGCGCGCGAGATCGTCGAGACGACCGGCTTCCCGACCCAGGTCACCGAAGAAGCTGTCGACATCGTCCGCAAGCTGTGGCAGGTGTTCGTCGAGGAGGACGCGACCCTGGTCGAGGTGAACCCGTTGGGGCTGCTGGGCGACGGGCACCTGGAGGCGCTCGACGGCAAGATGACCCTTGACGGGAATGCCGACTTCCGCCACCCCGAGCATGCTGCGTTCGAGGACAAGGCCGCGGCCGACCCGCTGGAGGCGGCCGCAAAGGCACGGGGCCTCAACTACGTCAAGCTCGACGGCGAGGTGGGCGTCATCGGCAACGGTGCAGGGTTGGTGATGTCGACGCTGGACGTGGTCGCTTACGCCGGTGCGGCGTACGGCGTCAAGCCGGCCAACTTTCTCGACATCGGAGGCGGCGCGTCAGCTGAGGTGATGGCCGATGGCCTCGACATCGTCTTGGGCGACGACCAGGTGAAGAGTGTGTTCGTCAACGTCTTCGGAGGTATCACCGCCTGCGACGCAGTGGCCAACGGCATCGTCTCCGCCCTGCAGATCCTCGGCGACGCCGCTACCAAACCGCTGGTGGTCCGGCTCGACGGAAACAACGTCGAGGAGGGTCGGCGCATCCTCGCCGAGGCCGACCACCCCCTGGTGACCTGTGTCGACACGATGGACGGCGCGGCGGACCGGGCCGCACAGCTTGCCGCGGCACCGGCACCCCAAGAGCAGAGGGCGTGACGGCATGGCGATCTTTCTGACCGACCAGAGCCGGGTCATCGTGCAGGGGATGACGGGCTCCGAAGGCTCCAAACACACGCAGCGGATGCTGGACTCCGGCACCACGATCGTCGGCGGGGTGACGCCAGGCAAGGGCGGCCAAAGCGTCGACTTCGACGGCGAGAGCGTGCCTGTCTTCGGGTCTGTGGCTGAGGCGGTGGAGACTGCCGGCGCCGACGTCTCCGTCGTCTTCGTCCCACCGAAATTCACCAAGTCGGCGGTGATCGAGTCCGTTGATGCTGGGATACCACTGATCGTGGTGATCACCGAGGGCGTGCCGGTCAAGGACACGGCAGAGTTCTTCGCCTACGCGAAGAATATCGCCACGTCTCGCATCGTCGGGCCCAACTGTCCGGGTCTCATCAGCCCCGGAAAGTCCAACGCGGGCATCATCCCGGCGAACATCACCGAGCCCGGCCGGCTGGGGCTGGTGTCGAAATCGGGCACGCTGACGTACCAGATGATGTACGAGCTGCGCGACCTCGGGTTCTCCTCCGCCATCGGTATTGGCGGCGACCCGATCATCGGCACCACTCATGTCGACGCGCTGCAGGCCTTCGAGGACGACCCAGACACCGACGCGGTGGTGATGATCGGTGAAATCGGTGGCGACGCTGAAGAGCGGGCCGCCGCCTACATCCAGGAGCACATCACCAAACCGGTCGTTGCCTACGTCGCCGGCTTCACGGCACCGGAGGGCAAGACGATGGGCCATGCCGGCGCGATCGTCTCGGGCTCCGCGGGCACAGCACAGGGCAAGAAGGAAGCTCTGGAGGCCGTTGGGGTCAAGGTCGGCAAGACACCCTCGGAGACAGCCCACGTTCTGCGCGACCTGCTCAGCTCCTCCCGCTGAGTCCACCTCCCCTGTTCAAGGATCCGACGCTCAGCAGGCCATAGCGGTCATAACGTCGGATGCTGCGGCACGCCGCTGCGGAAAAATCCGACGCTGGGCACGTCAGCGCGTGCTAGACGTCGGATCTTTTGGGCAGGTCACGCTACGGGCAGCGGTGCTGGCGGCGTGTCCAACATCAGGCCGGGCGGTGTCTCGGCGACCATGAACGGCAATGACTGACCTGCTCTCTCGTCCTGCGTCACCTGCTGTCACCAAGCCAGCGAGGAGCGGGCCACCACTCGCGGTGTACGGCCTGGTCGTTGCCGCGTGGACAGCGGTCATCGGGATCACGTCTTTCGTGACCGTGGCTGTGATTGCGTGGTTCGCGGCCGATTCCGGCACGTTCGCCGACGCCATCCGCGTCGGTGCGCTCTCGTGGCTGGTCGGAAACGGAGGGGGAGCGCATCTGGACGGCGTCGCGATCACCCTGGTCCCCCTTGGCAGTGTCGGCGTGATCGGCTGGCTGCTCTATCGAGGCGGGCGGTGGATCGGAGGCCACGCGACGAACCGCTCCTGGAGAGATCTCGCTGGGGGCACCGTCGCCACCGGACTCGGTTACTGTGCGGTCGCCCTTGGCGTGCTGGGCCTCACCTGGTCGTCGGACGCTCACGCCGATTTGGTCCGCACCGCGTGCTCGACGCTCCTCCTTGGCCTTGTCTTCGGGGGCCTCGGGGTGATCCGAGGGTCTGGCCGCAGCAATGAACTCCTCGGCCGGCTGCCCGAGGACGCCCGCGCGGCGCTGCACGGCGGCCTGGGAGGCGCCGCCGTCCTCATGGCCGCCAGCGCAGCGTTGACCACCGTCGCGTTGGTGACCTCCTTCGCCACCGCCGTCACCCTCGCGGAGAGCCTGCACTCCGGTCTGGTCGGGGGAGCGGTGATCGCACTTGTCGGGCTCGCGCTGCTGCCCAACGCCGTACTCTGCGCCGGAGCGTTTCTTGCCGGGCCAGGCTTCGCCGTCGGCTCGGGCACCGTCGTGGCTCCTGGTGAGGTGTCGACCGGGCCGCTGCCGGCCTTCCCGTTGCTCGCAGCCGTGCCGCGCACGGACGGCTCAGCATGGTGGGAGGTAGCCGTTCTCACCGTGCCGCTTGCCGCCGGGGCAGTCGCGGGGCTGCTGGCGGTACGCCGCTATCCCGTCGCCGCTTTCCAGCCAGCGGCGCTGCGCGGCGGCTTAGCCGGGCTGGCCGCCGGCGTCGGCTTCGGCCTGCTGACCGGACTCAGCGCCGGCGCCGTTGGCCCCGGTCGGATGCAAGACGTGGGGCCTTACCTGCTCCCCACCGTTGTGGCCTGCGCCGCCGCGTGCCTGCTCGGCGGTGTCATCGCGGCCGCAGCCAGGCATTGGCTGGCCATGAACCGGCCGCTGCCGACCCGTGGCAGCTCTCGAGCCGCGGCACCTCAGCAGCCAGAGCCCGTCGAGTCCGACGAGCCGGCAGTTCCTGACCACACCCGGTAGGGGCTGCCGGCCGGCTCGGTATGGTGAGCGCGCCGTCCGCCCACACCATCCCCAGGAGCGCCCGCGTCCGTGTCCGCTCGACTCGTGGTGCTCGTCTCCGGGGCTGGTTCCAACCTGCAGGCCCTGCTCGACGCCTGCACCGATCCGGCGTACGGCGCGGCGGTCGTGGCGGTGGGTGCGGACCGGGTCGGTGCCGGTGGGGTCGAACGGGCGCGGAGTGCGGGCGTGCCAGCGTTCGAGCTTCCTCTGGAGGCGGCAAGCAGCCGGGCCGATTGGGATGCCGCGTTGACCGAACGGGTCGCGGCGCACGCTCCGGACCTGGTCGTCTCGGCGGGGTTCCTGAAGCTAGCGGGGGAGACGTTCCTGGCGAGGTTCGGCGGCCGCTTCGTCAACACTCATCCCGCACTGCTGCCCTCCTTCCCCGGCATGCACGCTCCGCGCGACGCCCTCGCGTACGGGGTCAAGGTCACCGGCGCCACGCTGTTCGTCGTCGACGCCGGCGTCGACACCGGCCCGATCGTCGCGCAAGTCGCCGTACCCGTCGCCGATGACGACGACAAGGCGACCCTGCACGAACGTATCAAGGTAGCCGAGCGCGAGATGCTTGTCGAGTACGTCGGCAGGATCGCTCGCAGCGGGTTCACCCTCGACGGCAGGAAGGTCACGATTCCGTGAATGACGACAAGCGGCCAGTGCGGCGCGCGCTGGTCTCGGTCTCCGACAAGGAACGGCTCGACGAGCTCGGACCCGTGCTGGCAGCAGCCGGCGTGACGATCGTCTCGACCGGCTCCACTGCCACGCGGCTCGCCGAGGCAGGCGTTGAGGTGACGCGCGTCGAGGACGTCACCGGATTCCCCGAGTGCCTCGACGGGCGCGTCAAGACCCTGCATCCCCGCATCCACGCCGGCCTGCTCGCCGACCAGCGCCTGGAGTCCCATCGCCAGCAGCTAGACGAGCTGAGCATCGAGCCGTTCGACCTCGTCGTGTCGAACCTGTACCCCTTCACCGTGACCGCTGCGTCGGGCGCTGCTCCCGAGGAGTGCATCGAGCAGATCGACATCGGCGGTCCCTCGATGGTGCGAGCGGCCGCCAAGAACTGCGCGAGCGTCGCGGTCATCACCTCTCCGCATCAGTACGACGAGCTGCTTGCCGCCGTGCGCGACGGCGGCTTCACGCTGCGGCAACGACAACGGCTGGCCGCCGCGGCGTTCGCGCATACCGCGACGTACGACGTGGCGGTCGCCGAGTGGTTCGCCCAAGAGGTCGCAGGTGACCCCGACGTGTGGTGGCCGGATTTCGCCGGCATCACGCTGCAGCGCCGCACGGTGCTGCGGTACGGCGAGAACGCCCACCAGCCCGCCGCGCTGTACACCGAGCCCAACGCCGAACCGGGGCTGGCGCAGGCCGAACAGCTGCATGGCAAGGAGATGTCGTTCAACAACTACATCGACGCCCAGGCCGCCCACCGGGCAGCCTACGACTTCGACGAACCCGCGGTCGCGATCATCAAGCACGCCAACCCGTGCGGGATCGCCACCGGCACTGATGTGGCGGACGCGCACGCCAAGGCGCACGGCTGCGATCCGGTCTCGGCGTACGGCGGCGTCGTCGCCGCCAACCAGCCAGTCACCGCCGCGATGGCGGACCAGCTCGCGGACGTGTTCACCGAGGTCATCGTGGCGCCCGACTTCGACGAGGCGGCGTTCGTCACCTTGACGGCGAAGAAGAACCTGCGGTTGCTGCGGTCCCCTGCGCCGCCGCGATCTCTCGTCGAGTGGCGCCCGATCACGGGGGGAGTGCTCGCGCAGGTCGTGGACCGCTTCCAGGCCGACGGTGACGCCCCTAAGAACTGGCAGCTGGTCTGCGGTGACGCGCTCGACGGAGAGGCGCTGCGCGACCTGGCGTTCGCCTGGCGGGCGTGCCGTTCGGTGAAGTCCAACGCGGTGCTGCTGGCCGCAGACCGCGCCACGGTCGGTGTCGGCATGGGTCAGGTGAACCGGGTCGACTCGGCCCGGCTGGCGGTGGCGCGCGCGGGCGAGCGAGCGGCCGGCTCGGTCGCCGCCTCTGACGCGTTCTTCCCGTTCGCCGACGGGCTCCAGGTGCTGGTGGAAGCCGGCGTGCGAGCCGTCGTACAACCCGGTGGGTCGAAGCGCGACGACGAGGTGATCGCCGCCGCGCAGGCCGCCGGGGTGGCGATGTACTTCACCGGCGCACGCCACTTTGCGCACTGAGCAACCGGGATATCAACAGCTGCGGCCGTAAAGGCTGCGTGAAGCTTCGGCCCTTCACCCAGCCGCCGGTCCCGACAGCGAGTTCGCCAGGCACTCGCAGGTCGCCCCGATCACCGCGACCGTTTGTGCTTGATGAGGCACCGGGTGAACTGTTGTTCGAGGTGTGAGCGGGGTGGGTGGAGGATGCGGTTGCGGTGGCGGCGTTGGTCGGGGGTGGTGGCGCCGCGCCGAGTACTGGGGGCGGCAGGGAGTGGTAGGTGCGGTTGGTTGGGGTGGTCCAGATGATCGCCCCGGTGTCGGGGTCTGGGGCCACCTTCATGAGGGGGTGGTCGCGGATTGTGTGGCAGTTCTTGGACACCCCTTGGGCGTTGGTGGCGGTTGTTGGGCCGCCGGCGGCGTATTCGATGATGTGGTCGATGTCGCGGATGGGGGAGGCGCAGTTGATGCCGCGGCAGTGTTGGTCGCGGATGGTGATGAAGTCGCGTAGGGCGCCGTCGAAGCGGCGCCGGCGGGTGTCGGCGGCGGTGAGGGTGGCGTCGAGGGGGTCGGTGTAGAGGCGTTTGACCCAGGTGTTGCCGGTGGTCGCGATCAGCCGGGCAACCGGGGCGGGGATGGGTCCGCAGCCGGTCAGGTCGGCGGGGTTGTCATCGGCACCGAACAGGGTGGTGTCGGTCATGACCAGGTTGAGGTGCACCTTGACGTCGTCGGGCTTGGTGGCGCCGGTGACCCGTTCGACCAGGGTGTCGCACATCAGGTGGCTGATCGACCTGTCATCGCCGGCAGCGCGCAGGCTACGGGCGTGGTCGTCGAGGGCGTGCCAGCACGCGGCGGCTTGCTCGGCGGGCAGGTAGGCCGCCAGATACGCCGTACCAGGGGTGGCGGGGTTGACCGTGACGTGTCTGTCGGCGCGTTCTCGGGTGGCTTTGCGGGCGGCTGCGTCGGGGTCGATCTCGATCACCCGCCGCTCCACCAGGCCACGGATCTTGCCCGCCGGCACATCGGCGGCTTCTTCGGCGATCACCTGGTCAGCCAACGACTGCTGGGCCGGGTCGGCCAGCAGCTGGGTCTCGCGGGCGACCGCGCGTGCGGTCGTGACGTTCAGTCTGCCGTGCCGCAACGCCGCCAGCGTGTGCGGGTGCTTGGTGGCCAGGTTGTAACAGTCAGCCACGAACGACTGCGCGGTCAAGGTCGACAGGTTGCAGACCAACGACACCTCCGCGATCAGCGACCGGTACCGCCCCGGCGAATCCGGCACCCCAAGGTCAGCGTCGAGGGAGTTGCGCTGGTCAACAAAGGCAGCTACCTGCCGGACCTGCTCGGCCTGCAGCGCACAGATCTGCCGCTGCAGATCACCGATGCTGTCCAGTGTGGCCAACACAGCGTCCTCGCGGACAGCCCACCGGTCACTGCGCTTGTCCGGTCCTTCACTACTCATGGACCGAACATATCTTCGAGCACCGACAGTCTTAGCCCATATGAGCCGGTCACGAAGAATGTGGACAACTTTCCGCTGCGGAGCCTATGTGGGTACGGGCCTGGCAAGGGTCCAGCAGTGGCACCCCGTGGCTTGGTCAGTTACGCATCATCACCGCGCTGGCACCGGGCCCCCCATCGGCGTCGGCCGGGCTGCGGGCCACGCGTGACACAATCAGCGCCGTGACGGCTCGGATCCTCGACGGCAAGGCGACGGCGGCGGCGATCAGGGCCGATCTGGCGCACCGGGTGGCGCGACTTGCCGAGCGAGGAGTGCGGCCCGGTCTCGGCACGGTGCTGGTGGGCGAGGACCCCGGCAGCATGTCGTACGTCGCCGGCAAGCACCGCGACTGCGCACAGGTGGGCATCGCCTCCATCCGCTCACACCACCCGGCCGACATCAGCCAGGAGTTCCTCGAGGACCGTATCGCCGAACTGAACGCCGACCCGGCCTGCACGGGCTTCATCGTGCAGCTTCCGCTGCCCAAGCACCTCGACGCGCATCCGGCGATCGAACTCGTCGACCCGCGCAAGGACGCTGACGGACTGCACCCCACCAACCTGGGGCGGCTCGTGCACATGGACGACGCGCCGCTTCCGTGCACGCCGCGCGGCATCGTGGAGCTGCTGCGCACGTACGACGTCCCACTGGCGGGGGCAGACGTCTGCATCGTCGGCCGCGGGGTGACCGTCGGGCGCCCCCTCGGACTGGTGCTGACCAGGAGGAGCGAGAATGCCACGGTGACCCTGTGCCACACCGGCACACGCGACGTAGCCGCACAGGTGCGCCGCGCCGACATCGTGGTGGCCGCGGCTGGCGTCGCGGCGATGATCACCGCCGACATGGTGAAACCAGGCGCCGTCGTCTTGGACGTCGGTACGTCGCGCACTGACGCCGGCCTTGTCGGCGATGTCGCGCCAGAGGTGTACGAGGTAGCCGGTTGGATCGCTCCGATGCCCGGCGGGGTCGGACCGATGACCCGGGCGATGCTGTTGACCAACGTCGTGGAGGCGGCCGAGCGCGCGGCCGGCATGGGGTGAGTTGGCTCAAGAAGCCGTCGACAACGGGCGGGATCATCTTTTTGATCGTGGTCGCTGTCTTGCTGGCCGGGTTGGTCATGGCCGCTTCCGGGGCCTGGCGGTCGGGGGTGACCGTGATGGGTGGGAGCTTCGGCCTTGCCTTCATGGCGCGCCTCGTTCTGCCCGATGACCGCGCCGGGATGCTGCGGATTCGTCGCCGCTTCGTTGACCTTGCCACGATGGCAATCTGCGGTGTTGGGATGGTGTTCCTCGCCTCAGTGATCCCAAACAGGCGCTGAGGGGATCAGAGCGCGGTCAACCGCATCAGCGGAACACGACAGTTTTGCGGCCGTTGAGCATGACGCGCGTCTCGGTGTGCCACCGGACCGCCCGGGAAAGGACAAGGCTCTCGACGTCCCGTCCAGCCGACGCCAGATCCTCGGGGGTGAATCCGTGATCAACGCGGGCGACATCTTGTTCGATGATCGGTCCCTCGTCGAGCGCCGTGGTCACGTAGTGGGCAGTCGCACCGATCAGCTTGACGCCACGCTCATGCGCCTGGTGGTACGGCCTGGCGCCTTTGAAGCTCGGCAGGAAGGAGTGGTGGATATTGATCGCTCGCCCGCTGAGGACCCGACAGACGTCCTCAGACAGCACCTGCATGTAGCGGGCGAGCACCACAAGGTGGATGCCGAGCTCGTCGATCAGCCGCAGCAACTCCCGCTCGGCCGCCTGCTTCGTCTCCGCGGTCACCGGGATGTGGTGAAAGGGGATCCCGTAGGACGCGGCGAGCTTCTCGAAGTCGCGGTGGTTGGAGACGATCGCGGGGATCTCGATCTGCAATGAGCCGGTGCTCCACCGAAACAGCAGGTCGTTGAGGCAGTGGCCGAAGCGCGACACCAGAATCAGCGTTCGGTACGGCGTGCGGGACTCCCACAGCGCCCACTCCATCGAGAAGCGTTGCGCCACGTCGCGAAACCGTCGGCGCAGGTCGGCAACATCGCCGCGCCCCGCCGAGACGTGGAACTGCATACGCAGGAAGAACCGGCCGGTCTCCGGGTCGCCGTACTGCTGACTCTGGACGATGTTCGCCGCCTGCTCGACGAGGAACCCTGACACCGCGTGCACGATGCCCGGCCTATCGGGACACTGCACCGTGAGCACGAAGTCGGTCGCCGCCGTCTCAGTCATGGGTGTGAGTATTGATCGCCATGAAGGCTGCCGTCGAACTTCACCCCAAGGATGGATGGCCGCTGATCGCGTTCCCCGACGCCGCCGCGTTCGAGCGCTGGCTGGACGATCACCAGCACGACACGACCGGACTCTGGCTGAAGATCGCCAAGAAGGTGAGCGGCATCGCCTCCATCACCTATGACGAGGCGGTCGACGTTGCGCTGTGCTTCGGGTGGATCGACGGCCAGAAGGGCAGCTACGACCGCGACTGGTTCCTGCAACGGTTCTCACCACGCCGTCCTCGCTCCATCTGGTCCAAGAGCAACACCAAAAAGGTGCAAGCCCTCATCGAGGCGGGTCGGATGCGCCCAGCCGGGCTGGCGGAGGTCGAGAAGGCCAAGGCCGACGGCCGGTGGGAGGCGGCGTACAGCAGTTCTCAGAACATCGAAGTACCCGCTGATCTACAGGAGTTCTTGGACACGCACCCGGAAGCCGCCGCGTTCTGGGCGTCGTTGACGAAGACCAGCCGCTACCCGTTCCTCTTCCGGCTGCAGACCGCCAAGCGGCCGGAGACGCGAGCCAAGCGGTTCGCCGAGTTCACCCGGATGCTCCAAACAGGGCAGCAGCTCTGACCCGCGCTCCTACCCGGTTGGCGAGGTCGTTTGCGCCCACTCTGATGGCACGCTGAGAAGATGAGCCTCACCACATTGTCGACGCCTCGAAAGGCGCTCGCCATCATCTGTACGGCTACCTTCTACACCGCAGTAGTCGTGGAAAGGAACAGCGAGTTTTCGCCCCGGAGGGCCTTGCTCGTCCTGCTTCTCATGCTTGCCCTGGTGACTGCGACCGTTTGGGCCGTGAAGGCGGATCACTCTGGTGAGAGTGCGCTCCAACCAGTGCGATCGGCTTCCCTTCCACGTGGCGTGAAGATCAGGCTGGGTGTGCTGGGGACACTGTCGCTACTTGCACTTGCCGTGTCGATCGGCGCCATGGTCGCGGGGGCTTCACCATTGGCCATGGCTCCGATGTTGGTGATCGCTGTCCTTGGGGGGCTAGCCACGTGGTTCTTGGCCAGCAGTGCGAAGCGGCATCCGGAACGTTTTCGTCCACGGCCGAATCAGTGGCGTTGGGCGCTGGTGAGTTCTGTGCTGGCGGTTGCGACTTTGACCGCGGCGAATGCTGTCTACGTATTACTCGACAGCCCGACGACGGTAGCCATTGCGGCTGCCTTCGGTGTCGGCGTGCTGGGGGCGGCAACCGGTTTCGCGGTCGCCGCTCGAAGTGCAGGCACGGAGCACTAGCAACACTCGGGCTGACCCGGACTCAGCTGATCAGGCCGAGGTCGCGGACCGCGTCGCGCTCCTCGCCGAGTTCGGCGGTGCTGACGTCGATACGACCCCGGGAGAAGTCGTCGATGTCGAGGCCACGGACGATCTGCCAGTCCCCGCCCTGGGTGGTGACCGGGAAGGACGAGACCAGGCCCTCGGGGACGCCGTATGAGCCGTCAGAAATGACAGCCATCGAGACCCAGTCGCCCTCGGGGGTTCCCTGCAGCCAGTCGCGCGCGTGGTCGACGGTGGCGCTTGCTGCACTGGCCGCACTCGAGGCCCCGCGGGCCTCAATGATCGCAGCGCCCCGCTTCTGCACCGTGGGGATGAAGTCGTTCTCGATCCAGTCCTGGTCGGCGACGGCCTCGGCTGCATTCGCGCCGCCCACCTCGGCGTGGAAGATGTCGGGGTACTGCGTCGCGGAGTGGTTGCCCCAGATCGTCATCCGCGCAATCTGGCTGACACGCGAGCCGGTCTTCCTCGCCAGCTGGGCCAGCGCCCGGTTGTGGTCGAGCCGGGTCAGGGCCGAGAACCGCTCGGGTGCGATGTCTGGCGCGTTGCTCATCGCGATCAGGGCGTTGGTGTTGGCCGGGTTTCCAGTGACCGTCACTCGAATGTCGTCAGCGGCTACCTCGTTCAGCGCCTTGCCTTGGCCGGTGAAGATTGCGCCGTTGGCCTCGAGCAGGTCACCGCGCTCCATCCCCTTGGTGCGAGGGCGGGCACCGACCAGCAGCGCGACGTTCGCGCCGGCAAAGATCGCGGTGGGGTCGTCGCCGATTTCGACTCCGGACAACAGCGGGAACGCGCAGTCGTCCAGCTCCATGACCACGCCCTCAAGCGCGGTCAGCGCGGGGGTGATCTCCAGCAATCGCAGCTCTATCGGGGTGTCTGGCCCCAACAGTGACCCGCTTGCGATCCGGAAGAGCAGGCTGTAACCGATCTGGCCGGCTGCGCCAGTGACGGCGATCTTGACGGGAGTTGCGCTCACGGGCGGTGCTCCTCTGAGGGGTACGGCGACGTACGCCTGACGCTAGCAACCGCGACGTCGCGCAATCCGAACGGGTGAAGGGGTCCCGGGCCCGGGGCTAACCTCAGAGGTCATGGGTACGCCGCCGCGCTGGATCACCGATCACGGCCCCGAGCACTCACAGTGGTACGTCGACAGGTTCCGCCGGATGGCCAAGGAGGGCGCCGACCTCGCGGGAGAGGCCCGGTTGCTGGATGCGATGCTGCCGCGGCATTCCCGCGTCCTGGACGCGGGTTGCGGACCAGGCCGCGTTGGGGCCGAGCTGGCGGCGCGGGGTCACGTCGTGGTCGGCGTCGACATCGACCCGGAGCTGATCGCTGCCGCACGAGAGGATCATCCCGGTCCCGCGTGGCTGGTCGGCGACCTGGCCGAACTCCACCTGAGCTCCGCCGGCTACCCCGACCCGTTCGACGCAGCGGTGATGGCGGGGAACGTCATGCCGTACGTCGCGCCAGGCACCGAACGCACGGTGCTTTCCCGTATCGCGGCACACCTGGATGACGACGGGGCGGCCGTCGTCGGGTTTGGGACTGGGCGTGGCTACGCGTTGGAAGACTTCGACGCCGACCTGGTTGCGGCTGGCTTCCGGCTCGAGCACCGGTTCGCGACGTGGGACCTGCGGCCCTGGCATCTCGACGCAGACTTCGCCGTCAGCGTGCTCCGTCGAAGTGCTGAGGCGTAAACCATTACTCTCTCGAATCGTGCCCTCCGACACCGATGATCCCGGCCGCGCGGACGGGGAGTGGATCGCCGATGAGTACCGCCTCGGCGCGCTGCGTGGCTGGAGTCCCGCTGCCAGGGGAGCAATGGGGGAGATCTACCGGTTGAGCACAACACGCGGCGACTACGCCGCGAAGGTCTTCTTCTGGGAGGCGCCGGATGAGACTCGGGCCGAGTCGGTCATCACCTTCACCGCTACCTGCCGCGCAGCCGGCGTGCCAAGCCCGACGACCGAGCGAAGTGTCGCCGGCGGTGCCTTGGCGGTCCATCCGGAGAACGGGCTGGTGTGGCAGGTGCAGCAATGGGTTCCGGGTCGGGTGCCGGACCACAACGACGTACCAACTGCGGTGTGGCTGGCGCAGCAGATGGCGAGCATTCATCGGCTGGCGCTGCCGTGTGGCGCCGACACCATCGATGAGTGGTACACCGAGGTCCGACACGACTGGCAGGGGCTGGCTGACCACGCGAACCAGGCCGGCGTCCCGTGGGCTGCGGGTCTCGCCGAGCGCGCCACGGAGTTCGAGGCGCTCACGGCGCTCGTCAACTCGGTCGACATCGGCGAGCCGGTGTACTGCCATCGTGATGTACAAGCGAACAACACGCTGCTCGATGACGACGGGCGCCGCTGGCTGCTCGACTGGGACAACTGCGGTCCGCAGGAACCGTGGCGGGAGTTCGGCAATCTGCTGCTGCAACACGTGGCCGATGATGCCGCGGTGGCGGGCATCGCTGCGGCGTATCGGGAGGCGGGTGGCATCGACTGGCCGCAGACACCCGCGCTCTTCGCCACCGGGTTGGCAGTCTGGCTCAACTTCCTCCACGGGCAGGCCCTCGTCGCGCTCGACAAGGCCACCGACCCTGGGCAGCGCGCCTTCGCCACCGACAAGGTGACGGCGCTGGCTGCTGGTGTGCCATCGATGCAAGCCCTGGAATGCGCTGCCGCAGCCACTCGCGGGCTAGCCGGTTGAGCAGATATCTTGATGTCAAGCAATCCTTCCCTACGTCGACCCGCCGGGAGCCGAGCCACATGTCCAAGATCAAGGTGCAGAACCCCATCGTCGAGCTCGACGGCGACGAGATGACCCGCATCATCTGGCAGTTCATCAAGGACCGACTCATTCACCCGTACCTCGACATCGACCTCGAGTACTACGACCTGGGCATCGAGAGCCGCGACGCTACCGACGACCAGATCACCCTTGACGCAGCGAACGCCATCAAGGAGCACGGCGTCGGCGTCAAGTGCGCCACGATCACGCCGGACGAGGTGCGGGTCGAGGAGTTCGGGCTCAAGAAGATGTGGGTGTCGCCCAACGGCACGATTCGCAACATCCTCGGTGGCGTCGTGTTCCGCGAGCCGATCATCATCAGCAACATCCCCCGGCTCGTACCGGGTTGGACAAAGCCGATCATCATCGGCCGGCACGCCCACGGCGACCAGTACCGCGCAACGAACTTCAAGGTGTCCGGACCGGGCACCGTCACGATCTCGTTCACTCCTTCCGACGGCGCCGAGCCGATCGAACACACGGTTGTAGAGATGCCAGAAGACGGCGGCGTCGTGATGGGCATGTACAACTTCAACAAGTCGATCGAGGACTTCGCCCGCGCCTCGTTCTCCTACGGGCTGCAACGCGGCTACCCGGTTTACATGTCCACGAAGAACACGATCCTCAAGGCGTACGACGGCGCGTTCAAGGACATCTTCCAAGGCGTGTTCGAGCGGGAGTTCAAGGCCGACTTCGAGGCGGCGGGCCTTACCTACGAGCACCGGCTGATCGACGACATGGTCGCGGCGGCGTTGAAGTGGGAGGGCGGGTACGTCTGGGCGTGCAAGAACTACGACGGCGACGTGCAGTCCGACACCGTGGCCCAAGGGTTTGGGTCGCTCGGGCTGATGACCTCGGTGCTCATGACCCCCGACGGGAAGACCGTGGAGGCGGAGGCGGCCCACGGCACCGTGACGAGGCACTTCCGCCAACACCAGCAGGGAAAGCCGACCTCCACCAACCCGATCGCCTCGATCTTCGCCTGGACGGGCGGACTGAAGCATCGCGGAAAGCTCGACGGGACCCCGGACGTTACCTCGTTCGCCGAGGCCCTCGAGCGGGTCTGCGTCGAGACGGTCGAGCAGGGCAAGATGACCAAGGACCTCGCGCTGCTTGTCGGGGCCGACCAGGCCTGGCTCACCACCGAGGAGTTCCTTGCTGCTCTCGATGACAACCTGCAGCAGAGGATGGCCTAGCCCAGTCGACTCAAGGAGGCCCCATGACATCCGTTCGAGCCATCTTCACCCGAGGCGCCATCGCTGGCGCGGCCGGCACGACGGCGCTCAACGCGGCCACTTTTCTCGACATGGCGATCCGCGGGCGTCCGGCGAGCTCAACACCGGAGCAGACCGTTGAGCGGGGGCTGGAACTCGTCGGTAAGGGTGTCCCCGGCGACGAAGAGCAGAGCAAAGCGCGAGCCTCGGCCCTGGGGTCGTTGCTCGGAGCCACCGCAGGTACGGCTGCCGGTGTAGGGCTGGCCGCTCTGCAAGCAACGGGCTGGCCGAGGAGTCGAGCGACCACGGTAACGGTCGCGTGGGGTCTGGCCATGCTCGCCGGCAACGGCCCGATGACCGTCTTGGGTGTCACCGACCCTCGGACGTGGGGAGCAAAGGACTGGGTCGCCGACATCGTGCCGCACGTCGCGTACGCCGTTGCCGCAGCGGGAGCCCTAGGAGCGCTGACCCCTGGCTCGCAGGCGCGAGCCGCCTCGCCGGACGTCGCCGCCTGAAGAGCGGTAGCGGGCCCGCCGGGCCCTCAGGCAGCGTCGTTCAGCAGGTCGAAGCGGAGCAGGTCGACAACGCTGCCGTCGGGCAGGTTGTAGCAGCGCCGGTCTCGGCCCGTCTCCGTGAAGCCGCACGCCCTGGCCACCTGCTGCGATGCCGGGTTGGTGGCGGCCGCGCCGAGACTCACCCGCTGCAGCCCAAGGCTGCCGTCGGACTCAGCCGCGAATGCGTGCCCAATCAGCAGCCGCAGAGCGGTCGTCATGACGCCGCGCCCCCGCGCGTCGGGATGGACGTGATAGCCCACCTCCCCTGAGTTGTAGTCCAGCCCGCCCAGTCCGAAGAGGTTGAGCGTTCCCAGGTAGGTGTCGTCCTCGGCGTCGGCGATCGACCACCGCAGCGCCGATCCGAGCGACGCAGAAAGCAGCCGGTCTCGATACATCAGGCGGAACTCCGCGGGAGTGCGGGGCATCGGTATCGCGCCGAGCCACCTCAAGGCCTCAGAATCAGTGGTCGCCTCGACGTACCGTCGTTCGTCGGTCACGGCGACATCGCGCAGCACGACGCGCCCTGCCGTCAGCCGCGGGGGGCGCAGCCACCGGGTCTTCGGCTCCCGGGAGTCGCTCGCCAGCAGCGTGCCGTGCCAGGCGTCGAGCGCCTCACCTCGCTGGGGCAGCGTCGCGCGACTGGAGCCCTCGTAGGTGAAGCCGTTCCGCCACGCCACTCGCCAGGAGGGGTAGTTGCCGGCGTTGGCGGCCCACGTCACGGTATGCAGGCCCATGCGGCCGAACCCCCAGTCGAGGATGAGCTTCACCGCCGCGCTCATGACACCTTTGCCTCGGACGCCGGGATGCGCGCCAAAGGCCAGCTCACCGATCCCGGAGCCCTTCGGCCCGATGCTGATCGTGCCGCCGAAGCGGCTGGCTCCCGCACCGCCGTCAGCCTCGATCGCAAAGCCCCAGTCCCGGTCCTCCTCCCACGCCGCGGCCCGGCGAGCGACGAAG
The DNA here is from genome assembly GCA_030447865.1 of Nocardioidaceae bacterium. Taxonomy (GTDB): domain Bacteria; phylum Actinomycetota; class Actinomycetes; order Propionibacteriales; family Nocardioidaceae; genus JAUJOE01. The sequence continues at coordinate 145,150 of JAUJOD010000001.1, read as the reverse complement.
TCGGCGGCGTCCTCTCGGGTGTACGGCACCGGCAACGTCGTCCAGCGCTGGCTTACTGGGTCGACGCACTGCTCGTACACACCCTCGATGTCGTCCGTGGTGTGCGCCCGCAACCTCACCACGCCAGTTGAGAGCGTGGGTACGTCGTCCGGGAACCGCATCGGGACACCTTCTCGCGCTGCGCCTCAGGCGATCAACTCGATTTGCCGGCGCGGAACCGTCGACCGATTACGCTGGTACGCCATGGACGGGTCCTCCCATCGGCTGACCGACGACCCCTGCTATAGCCAGTGCCGCTCGCTGCGACCTGCCCGACGTGCAGGAGCGCGATGAGCGGCACGATTCGCGACATCGGCCTGGTCGGTCTGTTCATCCTGCTCGGCAGCTTCTTCGTCCTGGCCGAGATGGCCCTGATCTCCCTGCGGGACAGCCAGGCCAAGGCGCTGGAGGGCCAGGGCCGGCGCGGCGCGACGGTGGCCCGACTCAATGCCGACCCGAACCGTTTCCTTGCAGCGGTCCAAGTTGGCGTCACGTTGTCAGGGTTCTTGTCGGCTGCCTTCGGTGGAGCCACGCTGGCCGGTCGATTGGCGCCCGTCTTCGCCGGTTGGGGTATGTCGCCGACCGTGGCCTACAACACCGCCCTGGTCGCCATCACGCTGGCCATCTCCTACGCCTCCCTGGTCGTGGGCGAGCTCGCGCCGAAGCGACTGGCCCTGCAACGCGCCGAGTCGATCTCGCTGTGGGTGGCGCCAACGGTTGACCGGATCGCCAAGCTCGCCCGGCCCGTCATCTGGCTGCTCTCGGTGAGCACCAACGTCGTCGTACGCCTGTTCGGCGGTGACCCCAAGGCGCATCGAGAGCACATCACCGACGCCGAGATCCTCCAGCTGGTGTCGGGCTCTGAGACGCTCGGCACCGAGGAGCGCCAGATCGTCGAGGAGGTGTTCGAGGCAGGCGACCGCCAGATCCGCGAGGTGATGGTGCCGCGCACCGAGGTCGACTTCCTCCCCGCCCAGATGCCGGCGTACAAGGCCGCCCAGTTCGCCCGGGAGCGACCACATTCCCGCTACCCCGTGATCGGGGAGTCCTCCGACGACGTGATCGGGTTCGTGCACGTCCGCGACCTGTTCAACCCAGAGCTCGCGGGCCGCTCGGTGCGGGTGCGGGAGGTGCTGCGCGACGTGCTCATGCTGCCCTCGACGCGGCACCTCCTCTCCGCGCTCAGCGACATGCGGCGCGAAGGTGCGCACATGGCCATCGTCGTCGACGAGTACGGCGGCACGGCCGGCATCATCACGTTGGAGGACCTCGTCGAGGAGCTGGTTGGCGACATCCGCGACGAGTACGACGTGCACGAGCCGGAGGAGATCCGCTCGCTCACCGGCGAGGTGGAGGTCGACGGCCTGCTCAACCTCGACGACTTCGAGGACAGGACCGGGCTGGTGCTCCCGGACGGGCCTTACGAGACGGTGGCCGGCTACGTCGTCGCGCAGCTCGGCCATGTGCCCGCCCTCGGAGAGGGCGCTGCCTTCGACGGCCACCAGCTGACGGTGACCGAGCTCGACGGCCGCCGCATCGCGCGGGTGCGGGTGGAGGCGGCCGGCGGCGGAGAGCCAGCGGTACGGCATGAGGCCGGTGCTGGAGTTCCGGGTGCTGGAGTTCCGGGTGCTGGGGTTCCTGGTGCCGGGGTCGAGGCCAACGGGCGGGCCGGTCTCGAGTCCGACTCTCCCCCGCAGTCGCAACCGGTCGATAAGGCACCGCCGCCGGAGGGGCCGGTGACCAAGGCCCCGGTGTCAAGTCCCAGCGGCGCCGGCTCGTCGGCGTACCGCGACGACGCCTCGACATAATGACCTGATGTCGTCGACAGCTGAGCTGGCTGCCCCTGTCCGTCCCCGGGTGCTCTCCGGGATCCAGCCGACCGCCGACTCACTCCACCTCGGGAACTACCTCGGGGCGGTCAGGCAGTGGGTGTCGCTGCAGTTCGACCACGACGCGTTCTACTGCGTCGTCGATCTGCACGCGATCACGATCGAGCATGACCCGGCTGTGCTGCGTCAACGGACGCTTGCGTCAGTAGCCCAACTGCTTGCGATGGGCCTCGACCCGCAGCAGTGCACGCTGTTCGCGCAGTCGCACGTGCCCGAGCACACCCAGCTCGCCTGGGTGTTGGGATGCCTCACCGGGTTCGGCGAAGCCTCCCGGATGACCCAGTTCAAGGACAAGTCGGCTCGCGGCGGGCACGACCGAACGACGGTGGGGCTGTTCACCTACCCCGTGCTGCAGGCGGCCGACATCTTGCTCTACCAGGCCCACCGCGTGCCCGTGGGGGAGGACCAGCGCCAGCACCTCGAGCTCACCCGCGACGTGGGGGCACGGTTCAACGCAAGGTACGGCGACACGTTCGTGATACCGGAGCCGTACATCCTCAAGGAGACGTCCAAGGTCGCCGACCTGCAGGAACCGACGGCAAAGATGAGCAAGTCAGCCTCGTCAGCAGCCGGCATCGTGGAGCTGCTCGATGACCCCCGCAGGTCGGCCAAGAAGATCCGCTCCGCCGTCACCGACTCCGGTCGAGAGGTCTACTTCGACGAGACTGCCAAACCGGGAGTGTCGAACCTGCTGACGATCTACGCGGCACTGAGCGGCCGGACGGTTGACGACATCGCCGCGGAGTACGACGGCCGGGGCTACGGCGACCTGAAGAACGACCTCGGGCAGCTCGTCGAGGAGTTCGTCACGCCCTTCCGGGAGCGCACCACCGAACTGCTCAGCGACCGGGCCGAGCTCGACGCGATCCTGGCTGAAGGCGCCGATCGGGCTCGCGCGGTGGCTCGGACGACATTGGCGGCCGTCTATGACCGGGTCGGATTCCTTCCCCCTGCCGATGCGTCGATGCGGCGATAAGGGCGCTGCGATGTGCAGGATCGGTGTCGCCATCGCGATCCCCGAGCCGTGGGCTGCAGCCCTCCAAACGCACCGCATCGCCTTCGGTGACCGGCAAGCGCACGCCATCCCGGCGCACATCACGTTGGTGCCGCCCACCGACGTCGGTGACCGGGTGCCGGCGGTCGAGGAGCACCTCGCCACAGTGGCCGGGAAGCACCCGCCGTTCGGGGTCCGGCTGCGGGGAACGGCGACGTTCCGCCCGGTGTCGCCGGTGGTGTTCATCGCGCTCAGCGAAGGCATCTCGATGTGTGAGCAGCTTGCCGGCGATGCCCGCTGCGGTCCGCTCGAGCAGGAGCTCACGTTTCCCTACCACCCGCACGTGACGATCGCCCATGACCTCGACGAGGACGCACTCGACCGCGCATACCAGACGCTGGCCGACTTCGACTGCGCGTTCGAGGTGAAGAAGTTTCAGCTGTTCGTGCATGAGGACGACGGCGTGTGGCGACAACGCCGCACCTACCTCCTGACCGGCTGACCCGACCTCAACCGCCGGGTCGCCGCGCGGCTCCGCCAGCGGCGTGAGCCAGCTCTCGTCGCCGGGCCGTCCGTCCGCGACGTACTGTGTGGCGCATGAGCGGTCCCGGAATCCCGGAAGGAACCGAGTCCGGCCTGCCGTTCGAGCCGGTGTACGGGCCGGAGGCGCTGGCGGGCTGGGACCCGGAGTCACAGCTTGGTCGCCCGGGGCAGTTCCCCTACACCCGCGGCGTCTACGAGTCGATGTACACCGGGCGGCCGTGGACGATGCGCCAGTACGCCGGGTTCGGCACGGCCGCGGAGTCCAACCAGCGTTACCACCAGTTGATCGCGGCCGGTACGGCGGGCTTGTCGGTCGCGTTCGACCTGCCCACCCAGATGGGCTACGACTCCGACGCCGACATCGCCTCCGGCGAGGTCGGCAAGGTTGGTGTCGCGATCGACTCGATCGAGGACATGCGGCTGCTCTTCGACGGCATCCCGCTCGACCAGGTGTCGACGTCGATGACGATCAACGCACCCGCGGCGCTGCTCATGCTGCTCTACCAGCTGGTCGGCGAGGAGCAGGGCGCTTCTGGCCAGCAGTTGACCGGGACTGTCCAGAACGACGTACTCAAGGAGTACATCGCCCGGGGTACCTACATCTACCCGCCGCAGCAGTCGTTGCGGCTGACCACCGACATCTTCAGGTACTGCCAGGAGCACATGCCGCGCTGGAACACGATCTCGATCTCCGGCTACCACATGGCTGAGGCGGGTGCTACGCCCGCGCAGGAGGTGGCGTTCACCCTGGCGAACGGGATTGAGTACGTGCGAGCCGCAATCGCGTCGGGCCAAGACGTCGACACGTTCGCGCCCCGGCTCGCCTTCTTCTTCGTGTCTCGTACGACGCTCCTGGAGGAGGTCGCCAAGTTCCGCGCGGCTCGGCGCATCTGGGCGCACGTCATGCGCGAGGAGTTCGGCGCGAAGAACCCGAAGTCGATGATGCTGCGCTTCCACACCCAGACCGCCGGCGTGCAGCTGACGGCGCAGCAGCCCGAGGTGAACCTCGTGCGGGTGGCGGTGCAGGGCCTGGCTGCGGTGCTGGGTGGCACACAGTCGCTGCACACCAACTCCTTCGACGAGGCGATCGCGTTGCCGACCGAGAAGGCCGCCCGGCTGGCGCTGCGGACCCAGCAGGTCATCGCCTACGAGACCGACGTAACGAAGACAGTCGACCCGTTCGCCGGCTCGTACGCCGTGGAGTCGCTGACCGATGACCTGGAGGCGGCCGCCTGCTCGCTTATGGAGTCGGTCGAGGAGCGGGGCGGGGCGGTGGCGGCGATCGAGACCGGCTTCCAGAAGAACGAGATCGAGAAGGCGGCGTACCGGATCGCGCAGGAGATCGACTCGCGTGAGCGCACGGTGGTGGGGCTCAACCGGTTCACCATCGACGCCGACGAGCCCTACGAGCCGTTGCGGGTCGACCCGGCTATCGAGGCGCAGCAGGCCGAGCGGTTGGCCCGGTTGCGCGCGGAGCGGCGCCAAGACGAGGTGGACCGCCGCCTCGACGACCTGCGCAAGGCGGCCGACGGCACCGACAACGTCCTGCCGTCGATGAAGGCGGCGCTGGCCGAGAAGGCGACTGTCGGCGAGGTCTGCGACGCGCTTCGCGAGGTCTGGGGGGTCTACCAGCCGCCCGACGCCTTCTGACCCCGCCCCTGTCCCGCCGAAGTGCTGACCGAAGTCCGCTTGCAGGGCGGGGAACTGGCTGATCCGCCGACTTTGGTCAGGAGTTCGGCATCGCTGTGAACGTGAGAAGCAGACGCGTCCAAGCCACCCTTGGCCGCCGCGGGTAGGTCGGACGAATCGACGGTGGCGGAGGTGGGAGACTGGGCGAGTGCTTGAGCCGGGCTTATCCGACGAGATCGAACGTCTCACGAAGAATCTCGAGCCGGAGCTCGTCGAGTTCCGCCGGGCCCTGCACCAGCTCCCTGAGCTCGGCCGCCACGAGCATCGCACCACCCGGCTGGTGGTGGAGCGGCTCAAGGCCGCCGGGCTGCAGCCTCGGGTGCTCTCGTCAGGAACCGGCGCTGTGTGCGACGTACCGGGGCCGTCCGGTGCTCCTCCGACGCTCGGCCTGCGCGGTGATATCGACGCACTCGCGCTGCCCGACATGAAGAACGTCCCCTACCGGTCGCGGGTCGACGGCGTCTGCCATGCCTGTGGCCACGACGCTCACACCGCCATCGTCCTCGGCACCGCGTTGGTGCTCAAGGAGCTGCACGATCGCGACCAGCTGCCCAGCGCCACCCGGCTCATCTTCCAGCCAGCAGAGGAGTTGACGCCGGGCGGAGCTCTCGACGTACTCAGCGACGGTGAGACCGACGGGTTGGAGCGGGTCTTCGCCTTGCACTGCGACCCACGGCTGCAAGTCGGGATGGCCGGCTTTCGCGCCGGCCCGATCACTGCCGGCGCCGACCGAATCCGGGTGACGATGACGGGGCCAGGGGGCCACACGGCACGACCGCACCTCACCGCCGATCTGGTCTTCGCGCTTGGTGCCGTCATCACCGGCCTCCCGGGGCTGCTGACCCGGTTGGCCGACCCGCGGTCGGGGTTGAGCGTGGTGTGGGGCCAGGTCCACGCCGGTGCCGCCGCCAACGCCATACCGGGCTCGGGTTTCGTCGAGGGGACCATCCGCTGCCTCGATCAGGCGGTGTGGGAGGCCGTGCATCGGGCCGTGCCCGAGCTGGTCCGGTCGCTGGCCGTTCCCTTCGGCGTTGACGTCGACGTCGACATGCATACGAGCGTGCCGCCGTGCGTCAACGACGAGGCGGCCACGAACTGGTTCCGCGCCGTGGCGACCGAGGTGCTCGGCCCCGAGGCGGTAACCGACACCGAGCAGAGCCTCGGCGGAGAGGACTTCGCGTGGATCCTCGGTCGTACGCCGGGGGCGTTGGTTCGGCTCGGAGTGCGCAGCCCCGACGTAGTCGACTCTGGTGACCTGCACCAGGGCACGTTCGACATCGACGAGGCGGCCATCGCGGTCGGCGTACGACTGTTCTCCGCCCTGGCCGCCGACAGCGACCAGGCTTAGGTCACAAAGCGGTATCACCGGGCCGCAGACGCTAGCCCGTGACCACCAGTCGCGGGGAGCAGCCGCTAGAGTCTGCCCGACATGGGGAGGGCAACTTCGTCCTCTGGGTGCTTGAGCATGCTTACAAGGAGGCGCCGTGAAGAAGACGGCACGATTGGTGGCGCTGACCAGCGTCGTTGCACTGAGTCTTTCGGCCTGCGGCAACCGGCCGGAGGAGAACACCGCTGGGGGTGAGACGACAACGCCCACTTCTGCCGCGACAGAGTCGGAGGAGACGGAGGCAAGCAGTCCACCGGTTGAGGGCGCCGAGGACTTCAAGGCCTGCATGGTCTCCGACTCGGGTGGCTTTGACGACAAGTCGTTCAACCAGACGTCACACGACGGGCTGGTGAGCGCCGCCGACAACCTGGGGATCCAGACCAGCCAGGTCGAGTCACAGTCCGACAGCGAGTACGACGACAACATCGCTGCACTCGTCCGCGAGAAGTGCAACATCATCGTGACGGTGGGCTTCTTGCTCGGCGAGGCGACCGAGGCAGCCGCCAAGAAGAACAAGAACGTCGATTTCGCGATCGTCGACTACGGCTATGCGAAGCCACCACCAAACCTGCGCGGGCTGGCGTTCAACACCGCCGAGCCGTCGTTCCTGGCGGGTTACCTGGCCGCCGGCATGACCGAGTCGGGGGTCGTCGGTACCTTCGGCGGCGCCAAGATCCCCACCGTGACGATCTTCATGGACGGTTACTGGGAAGGTGTGCAGTACTACAACAAGCAGCATGGCACCGACGTGCAGGTGGTGGGCTGGGACGAGAAGACCCAGCAAGGCTCCTTCACCGACGACTTCGAGGACAAAATCAAGGGCCAGACGACCACCGAGAACATGATTGGCCAGGGCGCCGACATCATCTTCCCGGTCGCCGGCCCGGCCGGGCTTGGCGCGCTGGCGGCCGTGCAAGACTCCGAGGGTGCCTCCGCGATCTGGGTGGACACCGACGGCTGCGTGAGTGCCGCCGAGTACTGCGACGTGTTGCTCAGCTCGGTGATGAAAGGCATGGACGTCGCGGTCGAGAAGTCGATAACCGACTCGGTCAATGACGAGTTCACCAACGAGCCCTATGTCGGCACGCTCGACAACGGTGGCGTCCAGCTTGCGCCGTACCACGAGTTCGAGGACGAGGTGCCGCAGGAGCTCAAGGACGAGATCGAGCAGCTCAAGCAAGACCTCATCGACGGCAAGATCGAGATCACGTCGCCTTCTGCTCCGCAGTGAGCATGCGGGCTTAGGACAGCCACCATGCAGTTGGAGATCAACGGGCTGACGAAGCGGTTCGGCTCGTTCACCGCCAACGACCGGATCGACCTGACCGTGGCGACGGGTGAGATCCACTGCCTGCTCGGCGAGAACGGGGCAGGCAAGTCCACGCTGATGAACATGCTGTACGGCTTGCTGCGGCCCGACGAGGGTGAGGTGCTGCTCGACGGCGAACCTGTCACGTTCCACTCGCCGGGCGACGCGATCGCGGCCGGTATCGGCATGGTGCACCAGCACTTCATGCTGGTCCCCGTCTTCACGGTGGCCGAGAACGTCATGCTGGGCCGCGAGCAGACGCGCGGGCTCGGGGTCTTGGACCGCGCCCAAGCCGCCAGCCTGGTCAAGGAGCTGTCCGAGAAGTACAAGCTCGCAGTGGACCCCGACGCGGTCGTCGAAGACCTGCCGGTCGGCGTACAGCAGCGGGTCGAGATCATCAAGGCGCTCGCGAACGACGCCAGGATCCTCATCCTCGACGAGCCGACCGCTGTGCTCACCCCGCAAGAGATCGACGAGCTGATGGCGATCATGTCGTCGCTGCGGGACAGCGGCACCTCGATCGTTTTCATCACCCACAAGCTGCGGGAGGTCAAGGCGATCGGCGACAAGATCAGCGTCGTACGCCGCGGCAAGGTGGTCGCGACCACCGAGCCGACCGCCTCGGAGGCAGAGCTGGCCGAGCTGATGGTAGGCCGCTCGGTCAAGCTGACCGTCGACAAGGGTGCCGTCGAGCAGGGACCTGTCGTGCTCGACGTACAGCACCTGACGGTGATCGACCACCGGGGGGCCACCGTCGTCAAGGACGTGTCGTTCGACGTCCACGCAGGTGAGATCGTGGCCATCGCCGGCGTTCAGGGCAACGGCCAGACCGAGCTGATCAAGTCGCTGCTGGGGCTGATCCGACCGGCCGCCGGCGACATCCTCCTCGACGGCCGCAGCATTTCGCGGTACGCCACGCGCGAGAGCCTCGACGCCGGCATCGGCTACATACCCGAGGACCGCTCACACGACGGGTACGTCGGTCCCTTCTCCGTGCGTGAGAACCTGGTCCTCGACCGCTACCAGGACGAGGAGTTCTCCCACGGCATCGGCTTGAAGCTGGGCGCGATCAGTGCCCACGCCAAGGAGTTGGTTGCTGAGTTCGACATCCGAACCCAAAGCATCGACTCGCCGGTTTCCGCGTTGTCGGGGGGAAACCAGCAGAAGGTGGTCGTCGCGCGCGAGCTGTCCCGGCCCCTCAAGGTGCTGATCGCCTCGCAACCTACTCGTGGCGTTGACGTCGGGTCGATCGAGTTCATCCACCAGCGCATCGTTGCCGAACGCGACAGGGGAACAGCGGTGGTGATCGTGTCGACCGAGCTCGACGAGGTCTTCGGGCTCGCCGACCGGATCGCGGTGATGTATGCCGGCCGCATCGTCGACATCGTGTCGCCGACAATCCACCGCAATGACATCGGCTGCCTGATGGCAGGGGTCGACCCCGAGACGCAGCGGCAGGAGACCACCAATGCCTGACGGACCGGCTCCGCCGGGCAAAGCCGACCGCGACAGCGCTGCAGAGCCAACCCCGCCGCCGAGTGCGCCGTCCGGGGTTCCAGCGGAAGCACAAGGCGCCGGCCGGTTCGCGGCGTACCTTCCGTCGATCAAGGTGACGGCTGCATCGATTCTGCTGGCGCTGGTGATCGGTGCGCTGCTGATCGTGGTGAGTGACCGGCGCGTCGTCGAGAGTTTCGGTTACTTCTTCAGCTACCCCTGGGATGCCCTCAGAAACTCCGGCGCTGCCATTGCCGAGTCCTACACCGCGCTCGTGACCGGTTCAGTCGGGTCATGGAGCGCGATCACCGCCACGCTGGAGCGCGCCGCCCCGCTCATCTGTGGCGGTCTGGCGGTGGCGTTGGCGTTCCGGTGCGGGCTCTTCAACATCGGGGCACAAGGGCAACTGGTGATCGGCGCGATCTGCGCGGCGTACGTCGGGTTCCACTACGACCTGCCGCCCGTGGTCCACGTCATCGCGGCCCTGCTGGCCGGGCTTGCCGGAGGAGCGGTCTGGGGCGGGATCGTTGGCCTGCTGAAGGCTCGCACCGGCGCCCATGAGGTCATCACCACGATCATGCTCAACTACATCGCGCTCTCGATCCTGACGTGGTTGCTCACCAAGGAGGCCTTCCAACAACCCGGCTCGAACAACCCGCGCAGCGAGAAGGTCGCCGACACCGCGACGTTTCCGGAACTCTTCGGGGTCCACAGCGGCATCGTGCTCGCCGTGGCGGCGGCCCTCGGCGTCTGGTGGCTGCTTGAGCGCAGCACGGTGGGTTTCGAGATGCGTGCGGTCGGCGCCAACCCCGATGCGAGCCGCACCGCCGGCATGAGCGTCGCCAACGTCTACACCATCGCGATGGTGGTGGCCGGGCTACTGGCCGGTTTGGCCGGAACGCAGCAAGTGCTGGGGCATGAGGACTCGTTGACCGCCAACTTCGGGGGGACTATCGGCTTCGACGCGATCACCGTCGCGTTGCTGGGTCGGGCGACGCCCCTGGGGACGGTGCTGGCGGGCCTGCTGTTCGGCGCGTTGTCGGTCGGCGGTACGGCGATGCAGGCGTCGGCCGCCACCCCCCTCGCGCTGACCCAAGTGTTGCAGGCGCTCATCGTGCTGTTCGTGGCAGCACCCGCGCTGGTCAGGGGCGTCTTTCGGATGCGGTCAGCCCGAGACGGCGGGACGGTGCTGGCGTCGGGATGGAACTCGTGAGCACCGCAACAACGGTCGCCGAACCAGTCGTCCGCGACCCCGAAGACGCCAAGCGGCGTACGAAGGTCGGTCTTCTCCTGCTGCTGGTCAGCGGGCTGCTCTTCTACTTCTGGACCTCAATCGACAACGCGGAAGTCTCGTATCTGCTCGGTGATCGCACCGCCGGTGCAGAGCCTGGCACGCTGCCAGCCAGGCCCGTGACCCTCGGCTGTGCCGTGGTTGTCCTGGTTATCGCCCTCGCTGTGGCCTCCGGGGTCCTGCGGCGAGGCGTCGGCAACGTCCTCGCGATGATCGTCGCTGGCTTTGCGTTCATCTTGGGCTTCATCGTCTGGGCGTACTCCGACCAGGAGGCCGCCTTCCAGGCGGTCATCACCAACCCGCTGCCTGGCACCTTCGCCATCGCCACACCGCTCATCCTCGGGGCGCTGGCCGGTTGCCTGTGTGAGCGGGCAGGGGTCATCAACGTCGCGATCGAGGGCCAGTTCCTCGCTGGAGCCTTCTTTGCATCGGTCGTCGCGAGTCTGACCTACAGCGCCGGCGCCGGACTGCTTGGCGGTATCGCGGCCGGCGTTGGGATCGCGGCCATGCTGGCGCTGTTTGCGATCAGGTACCTGGTCAACCAGGTGGTGCTCGGTGTCGTGCTGGTGGTGTTCGCCAGCGGGTTGACGGCGTTCCTGCTCGACCAAGTCCCCGACGACCCGGCCGTCAAGCAGTACCTCAACGACCCGCCGACGCTCAACGACATCGCCATCCCCGTGCTGTCGGACATACCGGTGATCGGTGAGGCGATGTTCAACCAGACGATCCTCGTCTACCTGATGTATGCCTCTGTGGCCGTTGTCACGTTCATCATGTTCGAGACCCGGTGGGGGTTGCGCGTCCGAGCGGTCGGTGAGCACCCGAAGGCGGCTGACACGGTGGGCATCAACGTCAAGCGGACGCGGTGGCAAGCCGTCTTGTTCGGTGGAGTGTTCGCCGGCCTCGGCGGGGCGTACTTCACGATCGGCTCGACCGGCTCTTTCGACAAGGGCGCCTCCTCCGGCAACGGGTTCATCGCGCTCGCCGCGGTGATCATGGGCCGCTGGCACCCGATCTGGGCCACGTTGGCGGCGCTGTTCTTCGGCTTCGTGTCCAGCCTCCAGGACCAGCTGAAGCTGGTGAGCAAGATCCCAAGCGAGCTACTCACGATGACGCCGTACATCGCGACGGTCGTGGCTGTCGCCGGGTTCGTCGGACGCGTTCGGCCGCCAGCCGCCGACGGCGAGCCGTATGTGCCGAGCTGACCGGTGACCGGGCCTGCTGCGGCCGCCATCGACTGGGCGGCACTGACCGACGCCGCGCAGGAGGTCATGCGGCGGGCGTACGCGCCGTACTCGGACTTCCCCGTCGGTGTGGCCGGGCTGGCCGACGACGGCCGGGTCGTCGTCGGCTGCAACGTGGAGAACGCCTCCTACGGCCTCGGCCTATGCGCGGAGTGCGGGATGGTGTCGGCACTGCACGCGACGGGCGGTGGACGGCTGGTCGCTGTCGCGTGCGTCGACGGTGCCGGGCAGTCGCTGCTGCCTTGCGGCCGGTGCCGGCAGCTGTTGTGGGAGCACGGCGGCGCGGACCTGCTGGTGCTGACTGCCGCCGGTGCGCGGCCGATGGCGGAGCTGCTGCCGGCGGCGTTCAGCCGAGAGGACCTTGAGCGGTGACTGACGCTGACCCGTTCGACGCGGTCGACGTGATCATCAGCAAGCGCGACAAGGCCGAGTTGTCGGATGCTCAGATCGACTGGGTCGTCGACGCCTACACCCGTGGGGTGGTGGCGCACGAGCAGATGGCGGCGCTGGCGATGGCGATCCTGCTCAACGGGATGACCCGTCGGGAAACCAGCCGCTGGACCGCGGCCATGATCGCCAGCGGGGACCGGATGGACTTCTCCGGGCTCTCACGACCGACGGCCGACAAGCACTCCACCGGCGGTGTCGGTGACAAGATCACCCTGCCGCTCGCACCGCTGGTCGCCGCCTGCGGGGTCGCCGTCCCGCAGCTGTCCGGTCGCGGCCTCGGGCACACTGGCGGCACCCTCGACAAGCTCGAGTCGATTCCCGGCTGGCGGGCCGACCTGTCGTACGACGAGATGCTGGGGCAGCTGGAGAGCGTAGGCGCCGTGATCTGCGCGGCCGGAGCGAGCCTGGCGCCTGCTGACAAGCTGCTCTACGCGCTCCGCGACGTCACCGGCACGGTCGAGTCGATCCCGCTCATCGCCAGCTCGGTCATGAGCAAGAAGATCGCCGAGGGCACCGGTGCGCTCGTGCTCGACGTCAAGGTGGGATCTGGCGCGTTCATGAAGGACCTGGCGTCAGCGCAGGAGCTGGCGCGCACGATGGTCGAGCTTGGCACCGACGCCGGTGTGTCGACTGTCGCCCTGGTCACCGACATGGGTACTCCGCTCGGCCAGGCCGTGGGCAACGCCGTCGAGGTGCAGGAGTCGGTGGAGGTGCTGGCCGGTGGCGGGCCGGCTGACGTCGTCGAGCTGACGCTGGCGCTCGCCCGCGAGATGCTGGCGGCAGTGGGGCGGCCCGACGTCGACCCGGCCGACCGGCTGGCTGACGGGTCGGCCATGGACGTATGGCGGGCGATGATCTCCGCGCAAGGCGGCGACGTCGACGCGCCGCTCCCCGAGGCTCGGGAGCAACATGTCGTCGTGGCACCCGGGTCCGGAACGCTGACCCGGCTGGACGCGTTGAGCGTCGGCGTGGCGGCGTGGCGGCTAGGCGCCGGGCGGGCCCGCAAGGAGGATCCAGTGCAGGCGGGGGCGGGCGTCGTACTGCATGCCAAACCGGGCGATCAGGTGCGAGCGGGTCAGCCGCTGATGACGCTGCTGAGTGACGACTCCACCCGGTTCGCGCGAGCCGAGGAGGCGCTCGAGGGCGCGTACGACTTCAGCCCGCAGGCGGATGCCTCCACACAGCCGCTAGTGCTAGATCGAATCACTTAACCGGCACGTCGCGAGCATGAGCCGCATCCTCGTTGGTACACGGTCGTGTCCGGTCGGTGCTGGTGTGGCTCTCGGGCCTTCGCTGCGCTCTTTGACGGCCCGTCGAGTCCCCACCAGCCCCTCCCTTCCAACCTTCACGTCCGCATAACTCAACTAGCCGGGAGGTCCCGACAGCAGGCGGCCGCACCCGGGCACGCGGCCGGTGCCCCGGCGGCGCAACGTACTAGGCGGCGTCGGACTAGGCAGCCTCGGACTAGGCGGCGTCGGTGTCGCGTCGGCTGCGGTGGTGGTCGAGTTGGGCGTGGAGGTGTTGGTGGTGGCTGAGCCAACCGGGCAGGTTCAGTGGGTTGTCGAGTTCACCGGGTGGGCCGGTGCCGTACCCGGTGGCCGGTGGCGGCAACGAGTAGTACTGGTGCCCGGTCGGGGTATGCCAGGTCAACACGGTGTCGGCGTCACCGGTCACAGCCCAGCCGGGGTGGGACCTGGCCAAATGCGACCGTTCACACAGCCCTTGCAGGGTGTCCGGTCTGGTCAGGCCGCCGTCGGCGTAGGGGTGTTTGTGGTCCAGGTCCCGGATCCGGGCTTCACACACCGGGAGCCGGCAGCGCCGGTCCCGGCACACCACGGCGTGTTTGGTGGCGGCGTCGGGGCGGTACTTGGTCGGGTCGGCCACCACGACGGCCCCGGTGATCGGGTCACACAGCAGCCGGGTCAGTGTGACGTCGTCACCGGCGGCGATGATGCGGCGGGCCACACTGGGGGTGATGGTGCCGTACCCGTCCAGGAGCCCGTTGCGGGAGTCCAGCCCGAGCAGGCTGCTGAGGGAGATGACCACCTGCACCGAGGTCGGCTTACGGGCCGCTTCGGGTCAGACGACTATGCCACCACCCACCGACAGTCTCCGGCCCGCCGGCGCTCCGGATGTGGACCGATCGTGCCTCGCTGGGTCAGGTTGCTGGCACGTCATATGACCCTGGAGGAGGGAGTTGCTGCAAGGTCCAGGTGTTGCCGTCGGGATCGGTGAACGAGGTGAAAGAGCCCCACGCGAGTGTCTCGACTTCAGGTGCGTCGACGCCACGCTCGAGCAGGTGTTGCCGTGCAGCCTCCGCGTCGGGGACGACGGCCTGGATGCTGTTCTGCGTGCCGGGGGTCATGTCCGTGATGCCCTCTCCGAATGCGATGGAGCATGCGGACGTAGGTGGTGTGACCTGCACGAATCTGATGTTCTCATCAACGCGGGCTTGCATGTCTAGGGTGAACCCGACCTTCTCGACGTAGAACTCGATCGCTCTATCGACGTCGGTCACCGGGACGAAGATGAGCTCGATCTTGCACTCCATTGGCTGCCTCCTGCCTATCGTCGCTAGGCCTCGTGCCACGACGACATCATCGTGATCGTCGACCAGACCACCGACAGTTCCGGCAGCGAGTTGCTGCACAAGGGCACATATCCTCGCCCGGTGTCCGTCTCCTCCCTAGACCGCGACTCCGCAGCGCTCTTGATGCTGCGTTCCACAGTGGTCGTCAGCGTGGCGCTGGCGCTAGGCGTTCTGACGGCGTACGCCCAGGGCTGGCTGCCGCACCAGCTGGCTCCGCTCGCGAACTCGACCGGGTCCTGGGCACTCGTGGCCTGCGCGCTGTCATTGGCGGCGACCAGCGCGAGGCTGGCTGCGGTCTTCGGCTCTGCGTCGCTCCTAGCGCTGCTTGGCGGCTACGTTCTAGGGGCCGAGATCCGAGGTCACCCGTCATCCAGCGCGACGATCGTCTTCTGGGGGGCTGCCGGGGTGCTCGCCGGCCCCGTGCTCGGGCTCAGCGCCCACTGGGTGAAGACGCGGCGCGATCTGCTGGCAGCGACCGGAGTCGGCGCGGTGAGTGCTTGTCCAACCGGGCGATACGGAACCACTTGGCGGTCGCGTGCGTCTGATGGACAACGCCACAGATGGAGGGCCGGTCATGATGCGGAGAACAAGCTTGGCGGTCGTTGGCGTTTGCTTGAGTATCGGGGTCGCCATAGTGCCCAGTGGGCAGGCTGTTGCGTCGTGCGCCGGCGAGTTCACTGACGTTGCGGCAGACGCTGACTCGCTGTTCATCGGGACGGTGCTGGAGACCCGGGACGGCTTCGCCCGCTTCCAGGTCGATGAGGTATGGCGTGGCCCTGATCTCGCATCCAAGCTCTGGGTCCAGACCGGTCAAAAGCAGCCCCCGTGGCCGATCAGCTTGTTCGAAGGCGGGGCCAGCTCCACGGATGCGGACTTGGCGGTCGGGCGTCGTTATGTCGTGGGCACATACGGCGACTTCGTGACCAACAGCTGCTTGGTGGCCGAGATGGGGAACGCGGCAGACTTCGGTGACCTCAAGCCCGCAACCGTCAGAGAACCGGTCGCAACGGCGCCGCAGGGAGCCGATCCGCCGGTCGATGGTCGATTGCTGATGGGCGGCGCGTTGGCCGTCCTTGTTGGCGGCGTCGCCTGGCTCGTGTGGTTCCGCAAACAACGAGCACCGTCCCCGACCCGATTGGCTAAGGCACCAGTAGCGTGAGGACCTCCGCGACCAGGCCTGGCTTGGCTTCTCGATTCCCCTCCGCGTCCTCGATCTCGACGATCACTTTGATGGCCACCTGGGTGCCAGCGGGCACGGCTGCGACGTTGGCTATCTCCGCGCCGACCCGCACTCGACTGCCGACCTTGACTGGCTGGGGAAACCGCACCTTGTTGGACCCGTAGTTGACCCTGACCGACCAGCCGGCGTACTCGATGAGCGACGCGACAACCGCCGGCACCAGCGACATGGTCAGGTAGCCGTGGGCGACTGTGGTGCCGAACGGCCCGTCAGCTGCCCGCGCGGGGTCGACGTGGATCCACTGATGGTCACCCGTGGCGTCGGCGAACGTGTTGATGCGCTGCTGGTCGATGGTGACCCAGTCGCTGTAGCCGAGGTGTTCACCGACGGCGGCGGCAAGCTCGTCGTACGTCGTGAAGGTGCGCGTCATGTCGAGACGTCAATCAGGGACCGACACACCGACCGACGTGGGCCGTGGCTGAGGTGTCGGCGGGAAGAGCCGGAGCAGGTGGGTTCAGCCACGGGGGCCGCCGGCGACGTACAGGACCTGACCGGTGACGAACGAGGCGCCTTCGCTGACGAAGAACGAAACCGCATGGGCGATGTCGTCGGGGCTTCCGACGCGAGGCACCGGCGTTTCGGCGGCGCGAGCTGCCTGGAACTCCTCGAAGTCGACGCCGAGGCGCTCAGCCGTCCGCGCCGTCATCTCGGTCACGATGAAGCCTGGCGCGATCGCGTTCGCTGTCACGCCGAACTTGCCGAGCTCAATGGCCAGCGTCTTGGTGAATCCCTGCATTCCGGCCTTGGCTGCCGCGTAGTTAGCCTGACCGCGGTTGCCGAGCGCGGAGGTGCTCGACAGATTGACGATGCGTCCCCAGCCCGCCTTTGTCATGTGCGCCTGCACCGCTTTGCTCATCAAGAAGGCACCCCGCAGGTGCACACTCAGGACCGAGTCCCAGTCGTCTTCGGTCATCTTGAACAGCAGGTTGTCACGGGTGATGCCCGCGTTGTTGACCAAAACGGTCGGCGGACCCAGCTCGTCGGCCACCCGGGCAACCGCGGTGTCCACGGCGGCGGCAACTGACACGTCGACGCCCACGGCGACGGCCTGACCGCCCTTACCCGTGATGACCTCGACGGTCGCGGCACAGTTCCCCTCATCGAGGTCGAGCACGCCGATGGCGAAGCCGTCTTCGGCTAGCCGGGCTGCGACCGCGGCACCGATCCCGCGGGCCGCGCCAGTCACGATTGCCACGCGGGAGGTGTTCGAGTTCATACGAACCTTTCGGTGGATCCGACGGGGGTCACCCGGCAGGATAACGCCACGGCGGCAGGCCAACAGGCAGGTTCCCCGCCGGTCCGAGCGGCCGTCAGATGCCGATCGGGTGCCAGACGGTCTTGATCTCGAGGAACGCTCGCATCCGGGCAGTTCCAGGGCCAGCCGACCAGTCCGGCTCGGCCGCCGGCCCGAGGAAGACCCGCTTGAGGTTGTCGGCAGCAGCTGCCTGCAGCTCAGTCCGCAATCCCGAGTCGTTGACGCCGGTGAGGTCGATCGCGTTGACGTCCATGTGCGAGGCAAGCCATGGCGCCACCTCCGCCGCGCTTCCGGTCAACAGGTTGACCACTCCGCCGGGGACGTCGGACGTCGCAAGCACCTCGGCGAGCGCCACCGCCGGCGTCGGCCGGGTCTGCGATGCGACGACGACGCAGGTGTTGCCGGTGACGATCACCGGCGCGACGACGCTGACCAGCCCCAGCAACGACGACTGCTGCGGCGCGACAACCGCGACGACACCGGTCGGCTCAGGCACCGAGAAGTCGAAGTATGGTCCGGCGACCGGGTTGCTGCTGCCGACCACCTGGGCGAGCTTGTCGGCCCACCCGGCGTACCACACAAGTCGGTCGATCGACGCGCTCACGCCCGCCTGGGCCTGGCGCTTGCCGACGCCCTCGCCGCGCTGCACCTCCTCGACGAACTGGTCCCGCCGCCCTTCGAGCAGCTCAGCGACGCGGTAGACCACCTGACCGCGGTTGTACGCCGTCCGGCCCGACCAGCTGCCGAACGCCTTGCGGGCAGCCGCCACCGCGTCGCGGGCGTCCTTTCGGGATGCTTGTGCGGCGTTGGCCCAGAACTGACCCTTGGCGTCGTGCACGGCGTAGGAGCGGCCGGACTCGCTGCGCGGGAACGCCCCGCCGATGTAGAGCTTGTAGGTCTTTCGCACGTCCAACCGCTGCCCGCTGGCGGAGCTCTTAGTGGGCAAGGTAGGCCTCCAGCCCGTGCCGGCCACCCTCGCGGCCGTAACCCGACTCCTTGTAGCCACCGAACGGGCTGGTCGGGTCGAACTGGTTGAACGTGTTGGCCCACACGACACCCGCACGCAGCTGGTTGGCCATCCACAAGATCAGCGAGCCCTTGTCGGTCCAAACTCCGGCCGACAGTCCGAACGGGGTGTTGTTGGCCTTCTCGACCGCCTCTGCGGGGGTGCGGAACGTCAGCACCGACAGCACCGGACCGAAGATCTCCTCGCGCGCGATCCGATGCGCCTGGGAGACCTCGGTGAACACCGTCGGCGCGAACCAGTAGCCCCGGTCGGGCAGATCGCACGGAGCCGACCAGCGCTGCGCCCCCTCAGCCTCGCCGACAGCCGTCAGCTCCTGGATCTTGGCCAGCTGTTGGGGGGAGTTGATCGCTCCCACGTCGGTGTTCTTGTCGAGCGGGTCACCGACTCGTAGCGTCTTCATCCGACGCTTCAACCTCGTCATCACGTCGTCGAACACGCTCTCCTGGACGAGCAGCCGCGAGCCCGCGCAGCAGACATGGCCCTGGTTGAAGAAGATGCCGTTGACGACGCCCTCGACCGCCTGGTCGATCGGTGCGTCGTCGAAGACGATGTTGGCCGCCTTACCGCCGAGCTCCAGGGTCAGGGACTTCTTCGTGCCGGCGACCGCTCGGGCGATCTCCTTGCCGACCTCGGTGGAGCCGGTGAAGGCCACCTTGTCGACGTCGGGATGAGCGACCAGCGCCCGACCAGTCTCGCCGGCACCGGTGATGATGTTGACGACCCCAGGCGGCAGATCGGCCTGCTGGCAGATCTCGCCGAAGAACAGCGCTGTCAGCGCTGTCGTCTCCGCCGGCTTCAGCACCACGGTGTTGCCACAGGCCAGCGCCGGGGCCACCTTCCACGCCAGCATCAGCAGCGGGAAGTTCCACGGGATGACCTGGGCGGCGACTCCGAGCGGCGCGGGCGCGCTGCCGCGGCTCCCATCGGGTTGCCAGGAGGGGGCGGCGTACTCGAGCTTGTCGGCCCAGCCGGCGTAGTAGAAGAAGTACGCGGCGACGAGGGGTACGTCGACGTCGCGCGCCTCTCGGATCGGCTTGCCGTTGTCGAGCGACTCGAGCACGGCGAGCTCGCGAGACCGCTCCTGGATGATCCGGGCGATGCGGTAAAGGTACTTCGCCCGCTCAGAGCCCGGCATCGTCGACCAGGTGCGCGCGTAGGCCCGGCGGGCCGCCGCGACGGCTTTGTCGGCGTCGGCCTCGGTGGCCTCGGCGACCTCCGCGAGCACCTCTTCGGTCGCCGGGCTGATCGACTTGAAGCTCGAGCCGCTGCCGTCGACGAACTCACCGCCGATGAACAATCCGTACGACGACGCGAGGTCGACCACCGCGCGGGACTCCGGCGCCGGGGCGTAGTCGAAGGCCATGATCGCGTCTCCTAGTCGAGGGTGAAGTAGTCGTGACCGGCGTACCGGCCGGTGGCGAGCTTGCTGCGCTGCATGAGCAGGTCGTTCAACAGCCGGGAGGCTCCGAAGCGAAACAGGTGGGGTGTCAGCCAGTCGTCGCCAACTGTCTCGTTGACCATCACCAGGTACCTGATCGCGTCCTTGGCGGTGCTGATGCCGCCGGCGGCCTTGACTCCCACCTGTCGGCCGGTTGCGTCAGCGAAGTCGCGGACCGCCTCCAGCATCACCAAGGTCACGGGCAGAGTGGCGGCCGGCTGCACCTTTCCGGTGCTGGTCTTGATGAAGTCGGCGCCGGCGAGCATCGCCAGCCACGACGCCCGGCGCACGTTGTCGTAGGTCATCAGCTCACCGGTCTCGAGGATGACCTTCAGGTGGGCAGCGGCCTGCCCGTCGCTCGTCGCGCAGGCGGCCCGCACAGCCGCGATCTCCTCATGCACCTTGGTGAAGTCGCCGCTGAGGAAGGCTCCGCGGTCGATGACCATGTCGATCTCGGTGGCTCCCGCCGCTATCGCGTCGGCGGTGTCGCGCAACTTGACTTCGAGCGCTGCCCGGCCGGACGGGAACGCCGTCGCAACCGAGGCGACCGCGACTCCGGAGTTTCCGAGCGCCGTACGTGCGGCCGAGACGAGGTCGGGATAGACGCAGACCGCGGCTACCGAGGGGCAGGAGGGGTCAGTGGGGTCGGGGCGTTGCGCCTTAGCGCACAGGGCGCGCACCTTCCCCGTGGTGTCTTGACCCTCCAGCGTCGTCAGGTCGATCATCGAAACCGCCAGGTCGAGCGCCTGCGCCTTGGCGGTCGTCTTGATGGAGCGAGACGCCAAGGTGGCGGCGCGCGCCTCACAACCCACCTGGTCGACACCGGGGAGCCCGCGAAGGAAGCGGCGCAGCGCCGAAGGAGTGGAGACGAGCTCCTCGTCGTCCGGAGCGGAGAGAACAGGTGCTGCCACGCCCGAAGTCTAGGCTCCGGCCGAAGGGCGCGAAAGCATTCGCCTCGCGGTGCCCGCTCGACGGCCTGGCGGGGTTCGCTCGACGGCTACAGTGAGGTTCGTGGCCAACCGAGCAGTCGCTGCTGCCGGCCCGGTCATCGAGACCTTCACTCCATTGTCGGGCCGCGTCCTGGGTTACCTGGCTGTCGGCGCCGGCCTCCTGCTGGCGTTGGCGTCGGTGTCTGACCCCATTGCCAACCAAGGCGCCATCCTCGTCGGCGTCATCCTGAGCCTGATCGCCTGGGTGGTCCTGATCCGCCCGCTGGTGGTGGCACACACCAACGGTGTGGTGCTGCGCAACATGGTGAGCGACACGTTCATCCCCTGGTCATCCATCGAGAAGGCCCTCGTGCTGCAGACGTTACGGGTGGTGACGCCGACGAAGGTCTACCACGGCCTCGGCGTGAGCCGGTCTGCCCGCTCGATCGTCAAGGAGTCTCGGCCCGGCCACGCCACCCCGGGGTTCTTCGGTATGGGGGGCAGCGGAGCCCTCGGACGCAGTGACTCACCCGCGGTCGACCCGCACGCCGGCGGGACCTACCAGGCGTACGTCGAGTCGCGGCTCCACGACCTGGCCGCAGCCCCGCCGAAAGGCTCGCCGAGCGGCACCTCGACGCAGCCGGTGGTGTCCTGGGCGGTGCTGCCGCTGGTGGCAGTTGCGGTAGCTGCCCTCTGTGCCGGCCTGCTGCTCCTCTGAGTCACTCAACCGTGAGACCCGCAGCCGTCGCCACATCCCGCCGGATCGCCGCCAGCCGGTCAGCCGCAATCCGACGAGCAGCGCCCAGCCCACCAGCGCCGACCGGCACCACGGCCTCGAGGTAGCACTTGAGCTTCGGCTCAGTACCCGAAGGCCGTACGACGACGCGGCCGTTCTCGCGCAGCCGGTACCGCAGCCCTTCGGTCGGGGGCAGACCGGAGCTGCCGGCGGAGAGGTCGTCCGCCTGATCGACGGCGAACCCGCCCAGCTGCGCGGGTGGGCTGGCCCGCAGTCGCTGCATCGCCTGGGCAATGAGGGACAGGTCCGCCACCCGCACCGAGAGCTGGTCGGTTGCGTGCACGCCGTACGCCTGCTCGATGTCGTCCAGCCGGTCCAGCAGGGTGCGGCCCTGCGCCTTGAGCGCGGCGGCGAGCTCGGCCAGCAGGAGTAGAGCGGATATCCCGTCCTTGTCGCGGACCAGATCAGGGGCCACGCAGTAGCCGAGGGCCTCCTCGTAACCAAAGGCGAGACCGGGGACCCGCCCTATCCACTTGAACCCGGTCAACGTCTCGGCGAACTCGACGCCATGGTCGAGAGCCATCCGGGCGAGCAGCGACGACGACACGATGGTAGTGGCGAACACTCCGCGGACCCCGCGTCGCAACAAGGCGTCAGCGAGCAGCGCCCCCACCTCGTCGCCGCGCAGCATCTGCCAACCGCGCTCGGTCGGCACTGCCGCAGCGCACCTGTCGGCGTCGGGGTCGTTGGCAACCACGACGTCCGCACCCGTGGAGGCGGCCAGTGCCATCGCCAAGTCCATGGCGCCGGGCTCCTCCGGGTTGGGGAACGCGACGGTAGGGAAGTCTGGATCCGGTCGAGCCTGTTCGGGCACCACCAGCGGAGCGGCAAAACCGGCCTTGACCAGACATTGCCCCACCAGGTCGTTACCCACGCCGTGCAGCGGCGTGTAGACGAGCGCCAGATCTCTGGGCCCGGCGGGGTCGGGCAGTTGCGCCAGCGCGTCGACGTACGCCTGCACGATCGACTCGTCAAGCACCTGCAAGTCGCTTCCGCGCGGGATCGTGTCGGGCGGTCCAACCGCATCGATGCGCGACGATATCTCGGCGTCGACCGGTGGCACGATCTGGCTTCCGTCGCCGCGGTACACCTTGTAGCCGTTGTCGCGGGGCGGGTTGTGCGAGGCGGTCACCATGACGCCGGCGACACACTCGAGTCGTCGGATCGCGAACGCCAGCAGCGGAGTTGGCAATGGGCGCGGCAACACCACCGCTCCGAGCCCCGCCCCGCGGAGCACTGCGGCGGTGTCGCGAGCGAAGACGTCGGAGTTGTGCCGGGCGTCGAAGCCGACGACAACGGTCCCGCCGCGCCCAGTCCCGGCGCCGACCGCGTCGTGACCTCCAGAGTCGATGAGGTACGACGCAAGCCCCGCCGCCGTCTGCAAGACGACAGCCCGGTTCATCCGGTTCGGACCCCCGGCCAGCTCACCTCGCAAGCCTGCGGTGCCGAACTCCAGGCGCTGGCCGAACCGGTCCGCCAGTTCGCTGAGGACGGCGGCGTCGGACTCGGCCGCCGACAGCAACCCGCTCAGTTCCGCTTGGGTGTCCGGGTCGGGGTCATGCTCGATCCAGGACCGAACCCTTGCGCGCAGGTCCGGCGGAACCGTCACACGTAGTCCTCCACTGTCGTGCGGTGCACTGGCTGACGATCGCTGAAGGCCCCGATGGCGGCGGTGACCGTCCGATCCCGCCCGGCTGCCTTGGCCTGGTACAGCGCCCGATCGGCGGTCAGGCGGGCGGCTTCGGGGTCGGCGGACGTCAGCGGCGTTGCACCGATCGAGATCGTGGTGCGGACACGCCGCGCGGCTCGCAGCAGCCGATCGGCGATCGCGGAGATCTCGGCGATGTCGCCAGCCGCCGCCAGCACGGCGAACTCATCGCCTCCGATCCGGTAGATCTGATCGCCCTCGCGCAGCTCGGTGGCGAGCACCGTCGCCAAGGTCCGGAGCAGGTCGTCGCCAGCCGGGTGGCCGTAGGTGTCGTTGACCTTCTTGAAGTGATCCACATCCATGATGAAGCAGGCGAGCTCGTCAACGCCCGCAGTGTCGGACGCGCGCGACGCCGCTCGACGTAAGTCGTCGGTGAAGGCGGCGGCGTTCCGCAGGCCCGTCAGCTGGTCGCGCAGTGCCCGGTGCCTGAGCTCTTGGATGGCGCTGGCGGTGGCCAACGAGCCGGCGGTCTGCGTCGCCAGCAACTCCATCGCCGCGCCGATCGTCGCGTCATGCTCGATCGATCGCGTGTCAGCCGTCATGAGCAGCCCCGTGACTCGACCCCCCGCCACCAGTGGCTGTACGGCGAGTGCTCGCACCCCTGCCCGCAACAAGAACTCGTAACCGCGCGGAGCGCTGGCGCCGCCGGGGAAATGTGACGACGTGCCGGCCTTCACCCAGCTGGCGATTACCTGGTGGTCAGTGTTGCTCCAGCCGCACAGCGCCTCAGCGAGCGGTCCGCTCGCGTGTCGTATTGACCAGCTGCCCGCGCTGTCGCACCGGCTGAGCGCGGCACTGGACATCGTGGACAACTCAATCGCCGCCTCGACGGAGCGGGCCTCGATCTCGGCGACGTCAGTCAGCGCCGACAAGCCGACGGCGATGCGGGCCAGCCGCTCGGCGAGGGAGGCCGGCGGCAGCCCCCCCACCCTCTCGATACTCCGTCCGAGCTGGGCGGCCGCCGTTGTCATGATCTCTTCGACGTCCGGAGGAAGCGTGGTCCGCGCCTCGATGTTCACCGCGCCGACCACCTGTCCGTGCACTCGTACGGGCGCACAGGCCTCCGTCCGGAGCCCTGGAACGGCGGCGATGAACTCCTCGTCCGTTCTGACGTCGGTGATGATTTCGCTGTTGCCGGTGGCGATCACCCGGCCGATCACTCCCGTGCCGGGCTGGAACCCATCAACCACCTGGAAGTAGCCGCGCGCAGCCTGGCACCGCAGCCGACCGTCCAAGAGCAGGTAAACGCTGGGAAGTCCACCGCCCGCCCGTAGGTCGTCGACAAGGCCGGTGCAGGCTTCGGCGACGGTTCGCGCTGCGGCGCAGCGAGGGAAGCGCTCCTCGGCCGCTACTACCGGGTCTGTCACACGCGCTCCGCTCACCGCAACCGGGGACTCCGGTCCTGTTCCCGCCGTGGAAACCGCTGCCCGCTCAGGCTCGGCGAGTCTCCTGGCGGTGCTCCCACGGTAATACCCCCTCAAAAGGTGACCGGATTCTCATCGCCGCGAGCGCTTCGGCGCGCTCAGCGCCGGAAGAGTCGGATCACTGGCCCAGTGACCTGCACGGCCGCAGCCGCAGCTCCTCGACGTAGTCTGCCGGTGCTCCAGCCACCTCCGCCGCCTCGCTGAGGATGCTCAGATAGCTAGCGGAGGGCAGGCCTCCCTCGTAGGCGTCGAGGACGTACATCCAGGCCACCTGCGTGCCGTCCAAGGTGTCTATGCGGAGCCGCACCTTGCGGTAGACCTGCGTCTCCCAGTCGTCGAGGCGCTGCTCGTCCTCGAGGGTGATGTCGTACAGCACCACGAAGACCTGCGACGTGGGGTGCTCGACGATGGTGGCTAGTGCGCCGTCCCACCCGTGGTCCTCACCGGCAAACGTCAAC
Source organism: Nocardioidaceae bacterium (assembly GCA_030447865.1). Taxonomy (GTDB): domain Bacteria; phylum Actinomycetota; class Actinomycetes; order Propionibacteriales; family Nocardioidaceae; genus JAUJOE01. The sequence continues at coordinate 119,956 of JAUJOD010000001.1, read as the reverse complement.
CGCCACCCGACCAGCCAACCAGTTCCACGCGCCGGCGAATGAGGGCACCGGGCGCTCATCCGGGCCGGGTCCATGTTCGGGCCGTAGGCGGCATAGAGCGGCACGGCATGCAGGTTATCGTGGCTCGCGTGACTCGGGTGGTGATCATCGGCGGTGGTCCGGGGGGTTATGAAGCAGCCCTCGTAGGTGCCCAGCTCGGAGCCGAGGTGACCGTCGTCGAGCGCGCCGGGCTTGGTGGTTCAGCTGTGCTCACCGACTGCGTGCCGTCAAAGACGCTGGTCGCGACCGCTGAGGTGATGACTTCGGTGCAGGAGTCTGCCGAGCTTGGGGTGCGGCTCGCCGCGAGTAGTGATCCAGCCGCAACGGCTGCCTACGTCGACCTGAAGGCGGTCAACGCGCGGGTGATGTCGTTGGCTGCCTCCCAGTCGGCTGACATCGCGCGGCGGCTGGCGACGGAGGACGTGCGGGTGATCGAGGGTACGGCGCGACTGGACGGCCCCGACACGGTGGTCGCTATCGGAACTGACGGCAGCGAAGAGCGGTTGCAGGCGGACGCCGTACTCCTCGCCACCGGCGCCTCTCCTCGCGTCTTGGAGTCGTCGCCGCCCGACGGGGAACGGATCTTGACCTGGGAACAGGTTTACGGCCTCGACGAGGTGCCGCGTCGCCTGATCGTCGTCGGGTCCGGTGTCACCGGCGCGGAGTTTGCCAGCGCGTATACCGCGTTAGGTGTCGACGTTGTGCTGGTGAGCAGTCGGAACCGGGTGTTGCCGGGCGAGGACGCCGATGCGGCCGCCGTCCTCGAGAACGTCTTGACCCGGCGCGGGATGACCGTGCTCAGGGAGTCCCGTGCCCAGGGGGTACGACGCGACGGTGACCTGGTGCGCGTGACGCTGACCGACGGACGCGAGCTGGAAGGCTCGCACTGCCTGCTCGCAGTCGGCTCTGTGCCCAACACCACCGGGCTGGGGCTGGAAAGCGCCGGCGTGAGCCTCGGCCAGGACGGTTTCATCACTGTCGACCGGGTGTCGCGTACGTCGGCCAGGGGGGTCTACGCGGCTGGTGACTGCACCGGTGTGTTGATGCTTGCCTCGGTGGCCGCCATGCAGGGTCGGATCGCGATGTGGCACGCGCTCGGTGACGCGGTGACCCCCTTGGACTTGAAGTCTGTCTCGTCCAACGTGTTCACCGCTCCGGAGATCGCCACCGTCGGGTGGAGCCAGAATGCAATCGAAGCCGGCGAGATTGAGGCAGCGACGGTGGTATTGCCGTTGGCCGGGAACGCGCGAGCCAAGATGCAAGGCATTCATGACGGCTTCGTGAAGCTTTTCTGCCGGCCCGGCACTGGAATCGTCATCGGCGGAGTCGTCGTCGGGCCACGGGCAAGCGAGCTGATTCACCCCGTGGCGTTAGCGGTAGCTGCCCGGCTCACCGTCGACGACCTCGCCCACGCGTTCACGGTCTATCCGTCGATTTCCGGGTCTGTCGCGGAGGCGGCGCGCAGGTTGCACACCCGCCGGTGATTTCGCTGCGCGCATATCGCGCCAAACCACTGCGGAGTCCTGATCAGGTTCCGTGAATCCGAACCTTGCGCTGGGCATCGGTTTTACTCGCAGGCAATTCCTCTAATTGCATTCGATGTAATTACATGGGGGGATTCTAAGAATCCGTCACCCTGAGTGGCTATTACGTCGCATTTCTGGCAATAATCCTTCCCTGTCGTCACAGCATTCACATCCGTCCCACCGGTTCGTGATCGTGGAGAAGCAGCTCTCCCGTCCGAGGAGTCAGATTCCATGCCAGTACGCCACGAGCCGAACCGCGCACGTGCCCGCGCCGGGTCACGCCCGCTGATCACTGGAGTAGCCGTTCTCACCGCAGTCGCCATCTGCACCCCCCGCACGGCGGCCGAGGCGCAGGTCGCCTCGGTTCCCGTTTCTGCGGGCACAGCGGCGCAGGCAGGACCGCATCCGGTGCCGCCTTCGGTCACCGAGGTGGCTGTTCCTGCGGTGCAGGAGGAGGACCGCGCCAGTATCGTCGCCCGGCTGGAAAGCGAGACAGCCGGCAGCGCCGCGGCGGACGGCGCCACGCTGGCGGCTCATGTACGCAAGCCGCGGATGCACCGGTTCGCCATGGTTGGTGTGACGTGGGACGCCGGAAGCGCTGCAGCAGGCACCACGGTGAGCTTGCGCTCGCGCAGCCAGGACATCTGGAGCGACTGGACCGCACTGGTCGTCGACCCCGACGAGGGTCCGGCCCCCAAACAGGAGGACTCAGTTCGCGACGGCACGGCGCCGGCCTGGGTCGGTGCGGCCAACGGTGTCGAGGTGGCGGTGTACTCAGCTGACGGATCATCGCCGACCGGGTTGAGGGTCCACGCGATCGACCCGGGCACGTCGTCGTACGACGCGGTGACCACCACGAGCACCGCCACCCCGACCGGGCGGTCTGGCCCGGAAGCAGGGACGTTCCCGGGACTTCCCGATGTGATCACCCGCAGTGAGTGGGGGGTGGATCCAAGTCTTGGCGACAGGTGCTGGAAGCCGCGGTTCGGCGACACGTTCAAGGCGGTGTTCGTGCACCACACAGCCGGGAGCAACAGCTACACCCAGTCGGAGTCCGCGGCGGTTGTGCGCGGCGTCTACGCGTACCACACCCAGTCACGCGGCTGGTGCGACATCGGTTACAACTTCCTCGTCGACCGGTACGGGAAGATCTACGAGGGTCGCCGAGGGGGCATTCGACCGCCGGTCCGGGGGTCGCATGCGGGTGACTACAACGTCGACACGACCGGTATCTCGTTAATGGGGGACTTCACCTCACAGAATGCGACCCGGCCGATGAAGCACTCGTTGGTGCAGCTCATTGCCTGGCGGATGGGGACGGCGTACCGCGGGGCGTACGGCCGGCCCTTCATCCACGACAGAAGATTCTCCCGCATCGCCGCCCACCGTGCCGCGATGTCGACCTCGTGCCCGGGGGAGCAGGTGCACGCCTGGCTGCCGACGTTGCGGGAGCGGGTCGCGACCCGACTCGGCGACTACGAGTCGAAGATCGAGGCACAGTGGCGCGCGCTGGGAGGCATCAAGAGCAGGCTCGGCGAGGTACGCCTCGGCGAGCAGGGCGAGAACGGCGGGCGTCATACCAGCTTCGCGAACGGGCGGATGTACAGCAGTGACGCCGGGCTCAACACGTTGTACCGCAGTCCGATCCTGGCCAAGTACCTCAGCGTCGGCGAGACCGACGGAAAGCTCGGTTATCCCCACACCAACCTGCGCTCGATCGTCGACCACACTGGCCTGTCGGCGGAGTTCGACGGCGGGCGCATCTTCTGGTCGAAACCGACCGGCGGCACCACGCTGGTCCGCAGCGCGATCCTCAAGCGTTACATCGCTACCGGATCAGCTGCCGGTCCCCTCGGTTTCCCCACTGTGCCCGTGCACCCGACCGAGACCGGTTCCCTCGCCCGGTTCCAGCACGGCACCATTGCCTGGGACGCCGGGAGGCACAAGACGGTGGTGAGCTACTCATGAGGCCCGTTTCTCGCCTTCGACTGCGGTCGGCCGCGACCGCGCTGCTCGCCGCCGCAGTAGTCGCTCCGGTCGTAGTGGTCGTCACGGCCGCGGGCGCGTCGGCTGACCGTACGTACTACGTGCCCGTGACCAAGACGTGGACGATCAATGGTCGTGGCTACGGCCACGGCCGGGGGATGAGCCAGTACGGCGCTCAGGGCGCGGCGCTGCAAGGGCTCTCCTACGAGCAGATCCTCTCGTTCTACTACCCCAGCACCGCCTTCGCCCGCGTGCAGGGTCGGGTACGGGTGCTGATCAGCGCCGACTGGAGCTCTGACCTGCAGGTCCGGCCGGACCGTGGTCTGGGCGTGCGCGACCTGCGCGACGGGGCCGACTGGCGGCTGCCCGTGCGCGACCGGATCGACAGGTGGCGGCTGACGCCGGTTCCGGACGGCACGACCGCCGTGCAGTTCCACGACGGCTCCGGATGGCACCGCTGGGAGCCACCCGACGGTCGGACGACGTTCCAGAGCGACGGTGAGTTCTACGCGCGCGGGCCGTTGACGCTGCTCATCCCTGGCGGCAGTGATGTCGTGGGCACGCGCTACCGCGGGGTATTGCGCAGCGTTCGGCCCTACGCGGGCGCTGTGGCGCGCGACACGGTCAACCTGCTCCCGGTGGACAAGTACGTGCAAGGCGTCCTCCCCTACGAGATGCCGGCCTCCTGGAAGACGCCGGCGCTGCGTTCGCAGGCCGTCGCCGCCCGGTCGTACGCCGCGTGGGAGCGGTCGCAGAACCCCGACCGCTACTACCAGATCTGCGACACCACCGCCTGTCAGGTGTACGGCGGGGTGCGGGCCGAGGAACGCACCACGAACCTGGCCGTCCAGGCGACCGCGCGGCGGATCCTCACCTACCGAGGCGAGCCGGCCTTCACCCAGTTCTCGGCATCGTCGGGCGGATGGACGGCCGCCGGCAACACGGCGTACCTGCCCGCGAAGCGGGACCGGTATGACAACTACGCCGAGAACTCCGTGCACAAGTGGACGGTCAAGGTCAATGCCGGCTCGCTGGAGAACGCCTTTCCCGAGATCGGGCGGCTGATCGACGTCCGGATCACCCGCCGCGACGGTAACGGCGCCTGGAACGGGCGGGTCGGCCAGGTGGTTCTCGACGGCACTTCGGGAACGGCGTACATGACCGGCGAGGACTTCAGGTGGCACTTCGGGCTTCGCTCGACGTGGTTCAACATCGAGCCGACGCCGATCATCGAGCGCTGGCGGAGCATCGGCGGCGCGAACTCGAGCGTGGGCACACCGGTGAGCGGCGAGTACGCGGTGGACAACGGTTCGGCGCAGAAGTTCACCCAGGGGCGCGTCTACTGGAGCCGCTACACCGGCGCCCGCGAGCTGATCGGCCCGATCCTGTCGGCCTACCGGCAGTGGGGTGGACCGGCGTCGAACCTCCGGTGGCCACAGACCGGCGTGATGAAGGCACCTGATTACGGCCACAAGGCCAGGTTTGTTCGCGGGATGATCTACAGCACTCCACGAACTGGCGCGCACGTCTTGTACGGGCGCATCCTCGACCGGTGGTCGAAGGCCGGGGCGGCGGACTCCTGGCTGGGTTACCCCACCACGGACGTCTTCGAGATCACCGGTGGCCTGCGCGCTCGGTTCGAGCACGGAAGGATCAGTTGGGACCGGTCCTCGGACAGCTACCAGGTGATCCGCTTCTAGTCCTTGATCTCGCACAGGACGGTGCCGCTGGTGACGGTGACGCCGACCGCGGCCGAGAGGCCGGTGACCGTGCCGCTCTTGTGGGCGTTGATGGGCTGCTCCATCTTCATCGCCTCGAGGACCACGACGAGGTCGCCGGCAGCGACGACCTGACCGTCCTCGACGCCGAGCTTGACGATCGTGCCCTGCATCGGGGCGGTGAGGGAGTCCCCGCTCGCTGCCGCCGCTCCCGACTTCTTGGCCGCCGACCGTTTCTGCGGCTTCTTGGGGGTGCCTGCGGTCGACGATGGCGACCGCGCGGTGAGTGCTGAAGGCAACGACACTTCCAGCCGCTTACCGCCGACCTCGACGGTGAGGACCTCCCGTTCGGCCGGCTCCGCGGCGGCGACGTCGCCGGCGTACGGCTCGATCGTGTTGTCGAACTCGGTCTCGATCCAGCTCGTGTGGACGGCGAAGGCCTGCCCGTCGCCGATGTACGCCGGGTCGTCCACGACGCGGCGATGGAAGGGGATGACCGTCGGCATGCCGCCCACCTCGAACTCGGCAAGCGCCCGGCGGGACCTGGCCAGCGCGACGTCGCGGTCGCGGCCGGTGACGATGAGCTTCGCGATCAGGGAGTCGAACGACCCGGGGATGGTCTCCCCCTCGTCGTAGCCGCCGTCCAGCCGTACGCCGGGACCTGTCGGCGGGCGCCAGCGGGTCAGCGTGCCGGGTGCTGGCATGAACGTGCGGCCGGCGTCCTCGGCGTTGATCCGGAACTCGATGGAGTGGCCGTTGACCGGCGGGTCGTCGTACCCCAACTCCTCACCAGCGGCGATGCGGAACATCTCCCGCACCAGGTCAAGGCCCGTCACCTCCTCGGTGACTGGGTGCTCGACCTGCAGTCGGGTGTTGACCTCGAGGAACGAGATCGTGCCGTCCTGACCGACCAGGAACTCGCACGTTCCTGCGCCGACGTACCCAGCGGCTTTGAGGATCGCCTTGGAGGAGTCGTACAGGGTGGCGGTCTGCGTCTCCGACAGGAACGGCGCCGGCGCCTCCTCGACCAGCTTCTGGTGCCGCCGCTGCAGCGAGCAGTCGCGGGTCGACACGACGACGACGTTGCCGTGGGAGTCCGCGAGGCACTGGGTCTCGACGTGCCGCGGTCTGTCGAGGTAGCGCTCGACGAAGCACTCGCCCCGCCCGAAGGCGGTGACCGCCTCGCGGACCGCTGAGTCGTAGAGCTCGGTGATCTCCGCTTCGTGCCGCGCCACCTTCAGGCCGCGCCCACCGCCCCCAAAAGCCGCCTTGATCGCGATCGGAAGGCCGTGCTGCTTGGCGAACTGCACAACCTCGTCAGCGCCGTTGACGGGGTCTGGCGTGCCGGCGACCAGCGGTGCGCCAACCTGGTGGGCGATGTGCCGGGCCTGCACCTTGTCGCCGAGAGCGTCGATGGCAGCCGGTGGCGGACCGATCCAGACCAGGCCCGCGTCGATGACTGCCGATGCGAAGGAGGAGTTCTCCGCCAAGAAGCCGTACCCCGGGTGGACCGCGTCGGCGCCAGAGCGCCGCGCCGCGTCCAGGACCTTCTCGACAGCCAGATAGGAGTCAGCCGGAGTCGACCCCTGCAGCGAGTGGGCCTCATCCGCCAGCCGCACGAACAAGGCGTCCCGGTCGGGATCGGCGTACACCGCAACGCTGCCGATGCCAGCGTCCCGACACGCACGCACCACCCGTACGGCGATCTCGCCGCGGTTGGCGATCAGGACCTTGCTCAGCTCGGGCACTGGTGCTCCTCGGCGTGGCTGACGGCGTACGAGCGGCAGTCTAGGGCGCACGCAGGGACTGGCGGGCGTGCTGCGGCGGCGCAGTGGCGCGGGATCCACTAGCCGCTGCCGGTTTAGCTGGGCGCTACGGTGGCGACACCGACGCCGGCCGCAGCGGCTCAGAGAAAGGGCCCCGATGAGCTTTGAACTGTCCCGTGAGCACGAGGACTTCCGCAAGAGCGTCCGCGAGTTCGCGGCGGCCGAGATCGCTCCACGTGCAGCTCGGTGGGACAAGGAGCACACCTTCCCCGTCGAGACAGTGCGCCAGATGGGTGAGCTGGGCCTGTTCGGACTCACCGCTCCGGAGGAGTACGGCGGCGCCGGCGACTACGGCGACTTCACCAGCCTGTGTGTCGCGATCGAGGAGATCGGGCGCGTCGACCAGTCGATGGGCATCACGCTGGAGGCCGCCGTGGGGCTGGGTATCAACCCGATCCTGACGTTCGGGACCGCCGAGCAGCGCGAGAAGTGGCTGCCCGACCTGGTGGCGGGCACGGCCCTGGCCGGGTTCGGCCTGACCGAGCCGGGAGCTGGCTCGGATGCTGCCGCCACCAAGACCCGTGCGCAGCTGGTCGGGGATGAGTGGGTGATCAACGGAAGCAAGCAGTTCATCACGAACTCCGGATCGGAGATCACGTCGCTGGTGACCGTCACGGCTCGCACCGGTGAGCGCGAGGGCGGCAAGGCCGAGGTGTCGACGATCATCGTCCCGGCCGGGACACCGGGGTTCGTGGTGGAGAACGCCTACGACAAGCTCGGCTGGCGCGCCAGCGACACGCACCCGCTGAGCCTTACCGACGTACACGTGCCGGCGGACCACCTCCTCGGTGAGCGCGGCAGGGGGTACGGGCAGTTCCTCGCGACGCTCGACGACGGCCGAGTCGCCATCGCGGCGCTGGCAGTCGGGTGCATCCAGGCCTGCCTCGAGATGTCAGTGCAGTACGCCGGGGAGCGTACGACGTTCAACGTGCCGATCGGCGCGAAACAGGGGGTCGCGTTCCAGATCGCGGATCTGCAGGTGATGGCCGAGGCGGCCCGCGGCCTCACCTACAAGGCGGCTGCGCTGAAGGACGCCGGCCGGCCCAGGGCTGAGTTCAAACAAGCAGCGGCAGTCGCGAAGCTCTACTCCACGGAGGCCGCGGTCACCGCCACCCGGATCGCCACCCAGGTGTTCGGCGGCTACGGCTTCATGGAGGAGTACCCGGTCGCGCGCTTCTACCGCGACGCGAAGGTGCTCGAGATCGGCGAGGGCACCTCAGAGGTGCAGCGGATCCTCATCGCCCGCAGCCTCGGCCTGCCGGTGGAGTGACGTACGTTTTCCGACGCGCGGCGGCTAACGGACTGGTATGCGGCCGGTGGCCGTACGTCTTCCGACACGCGGCGGCAGAGGTATCGGTGGGCTAACAGTCGCGCCAAAGTGACGTCCACGGCACACCCAGCTGCGCGGTCAGCGTGCGCAGCAGCGGTAGGGAGATGCCGAGGACATTGGAGTGGTCGCCCTCAATGGCGGTGACGAACGCGCCGCCGTACCCCTCGATCGTGAACGCGCCCGCGACGTGCAGTGGCTCGCCGGTCGCGACGTACGCGTCGATCTCGTCGTCGGACAGGTCGGCGAAGTGCACCGTGGTGTGCGCGGAAGCGCTGATCTGGCGCTGAGCCGCAACGTCGACGACGCAGTGGCCGGTGACCAGGACGCCGGACCTTCCGCGCATCTGCTTCCAACGCGCCACCGCGGCTTGTGCGGTTCCGGGCTTGCCCAGTGCCTGGCCGTCGAGGACGAGGAGAGAATCACAGCCAATCACCAACGTGTCGGGCAGCTGCGTTGTCGTCGCGACCGCTTGGGCTTTCGCCGTCGCCAGCAGCACCGCCAGCTCGGCTGGTGACTCGGCCGTGACTGCCGACTCGTCCACACCGGAAACGACAACCTCGGAAGTGATCCCAGCCTGTTGCAGGATCTTGTGCCGGATCGGAGACGCCGACGCCAGGATCACCTTCACAACCGGGCTAGCGCCTCGCGCAGCGGGTCAAGCCCGAGTGAGCCGAGGTCAAGAGCGGAGCGGTGAAACGCCTTGAGGTCAAAGGAGTCGCCCTTGCGCCGTCGGACCTCCTCTCGCGCCTGCAGCCAGATGCGTTCACCGACTTTGTACGACGGAGCCTGGCCCGGCCACCCGAGGTAGCGGTCGACCTCGAAGCGGATCATCGCGTCGCCCAGCCGGCAGTGCTGGCGCATGAACTCAAGGCCGAGGTCGGCGTTCCAGATCTCGCCGGGGTGAAAGCCGAACGGGTTGTCCGATGGGATCGTCAGCTCGAGGTGCATCCCGATGTCGATGATCACTCGCGCCGCGCGCATCGCCTGCCCGTCGAGCATGCCGAGCTTGTCGCCCGGGTCCTGCAGGTATCCGAGGTCGTCCATCAGCCGCTCGGCGTACAACGCCCACCCCTCGCCGTGACCAGACACCCAGCACATCGTGCGCTGCCACCGGTTGAGCAGCTCACTGCGGTACGCCGTCTGGCCGACCTGCAGATGGTGGCCCGGCACACCCTCGTGGAAGACGGTCGTGACCTCGCGCCAGGTGGAGAACGTGTCGACGCCGTCGGGGACCGCCCACCACATCCGCCCAGGCCGCGTGAAGTCCTCGCTCGGACCGGTGTAGTAGATGCCGCCGTCGCTGGTGGGAGCGATGCGGCACTCGATGCGGCGTACCGGCTCAGGGATGTCGAAGTGGACGTCGGTCAACTCCGCGATCGTCTTGTCCGCCAGCTCTTGCATCCAGGCGCGGAAGTTCTCCTTGCCCTGGACGTTTCGCTGCAGGTCGGCGTCGAGTTCGGCGACCGCGTCGTCGACTGAGCCGCCAGGACTGACCTGACCAGCCACCTGCGCCATCTCTTGCTCGATGCGGTGCAGCTCCTCCCAGCCCCAGTGGTAGGTCTCTTCCAGATCGATCGCGGCGCCGAGGAACGCCCGCGACTCGATGGCGTAGATCTCCTCGCCGACGCCGTCCTTCTCGCGGCCTCGCGGGAGCAGCTCTTGCTCGAGGAAAGCGCCGAACTCAGCAAAGGCGTCGCTGGCGGCGACGGCGTTCCGCTCGAGGTCGGAGACCTGCGACTCCGACGACGGCCCGGTTGGGACGTTGCGCTGCTGCATCAGGGACGTGAAGAAGTTGCCGGCTTCCCCTTCTTCACCGGTCCACGTGCGGACCTGGGCCGCCACCGCGGCGATCTGTCGCTTGGCTGAGATGTGCCCGTTGTCGGCGCTGCTGATGAGGGTCTGGCGGTAGCCGTCAAGGGCTGTCGGTATCGCCGCGAGCCGCGCACCGATGTTGTCCCATGCGTCGGCTGAGTCGGTGTCCATGAGGTCGAACACACTCCGGAGGTTGTGCAGCTCGCTGCTGATCACGCTGATCTGCGACTGGGACGTCCCGGCGTCGTACTGATCGATGCTCACGGTCAGGCGCTCGATGAACGAGTCCTTGGCTGCCTGTTCTCTGTCGCCGGTAGCTGGGGTGGCTTCCATGGCGGTCAGAGCGCGACGGGTGAGGTCGTACCTGGCGGCGAAGCCGACCGGGGAGAGGTCGGTTACCTGGTGGTCATGGCCACCGATCCCCAGGTACGTCGCAGCGAGCGGATCGAGGTCGACGTAGTCCGCAACGAAGGCGTCGGCGATGGCGTCGATGGGGGATTCAGCGCCCTGGGAGGCGGCAACAGTCATAGCGGCGACCCTATCGAGGCGAAGTCGATTGCCTGCCTGCCGCCCGGAACGCTGGTGGCGCAGTGCTGCCACGGCACAGCAGGCACCGTTCAGCGGGCAGCGCGTCGTCAGGCTGCTGTAGTTGCCGGTTGAGTGCCGGTGGAGTCGACGAGGTAGCAGCGGCCGTGGGGTGATCGCCATACGAAGACCCCGTTGAACGCTTGTCGGACCTGCCATCGGCTGTGGGTCTTGATCCGGTGGTGGAAGGTGACCATGGGGGCGAGGTTGTCGAGCCGGGTTTGGCCTGGTGGCCCGCCTTGGCCGGGGTCGACGTAGGGGTCGGAGTGGTCGGCTTGTTTGGTGCGGGTGGTGTTGGTGGCGTAGGGGAACACGTCGACCGGGCTGCGCAGGTGCATTGCTTCGCGTAACCGGTCGGGGACTTCGTAGCCGTCGACGGGTGCCTGGTTGGCCAGGTCGATGACCGGTTTCACCGTCACGTGGCAGTGGCCGAGCCACTTCTTGACCTGGTCGATGGTGACCGGGCCGATCCCTTCGAACCTGGCCACCCCATGCTCGTCGCGGGTGAAGGAGTTGTCGCTGAGGTGGATGTACAGGGTCGCCGGTGGCCGCGGGTCAATCCCGCAGCCGCCAACTGCGGGGGTCGTGGTTTGCGGGTCTGGTTTGGCGTTGCCGCCGGCGGCCAGCCGGGCGGTGCTGGCGAACAGGTCGAGTGCCTGCTGCGGCTGCGCCAGCACCCCGACCGCGCGTGCTCGCCGGATGTCTTTGCTGTCGGTGTCACCCAGCAAACCGAGGCTGTCGGCGACTCGGTCGATGGAGGCGTCGAACCAGATCGCGTTCGGCGCCTCGGTGCGGATGAAGATGTCCTTGATGCCATGGTCGCTGGACTGACCAACCCATACACCTTGCTGCTGCTCGGCGTGCTGGGCGGCCGCTGCTGCTGCGACTGGGTCGGCTGCTGCCACCGTGCGGGCGATGAGTGCTTCGAGCCGTCCCCAGCTGATCGAGTGCGCCCACGGGGTCACCCGCCGATCAACTATGGCTACGACGTCGAAAGACAGGCTGCGGGTGGCTTCGGCGGTCTTGCGGCCGATCCACGGCCGAACCTCACCGGCCACGATCCGCGCCCACAGCCGGGGCAGCCGGTGGCGCAGATCGAAGGCGTCACCGATGAGCCGGGCGGCGGCGTACGGCGACATCGCCAGCTCGGCACCCAGCTCAGCTGGGGCGAACTCGGCTACCTCGGGCGTACCCTCCCCACCAAGCGTGATGAGCTGCTCCATGCCCGGCAGCGACCGGTGGTCGACTCCCTGCTCGAGGTGGCCGTGCAGATCGCCCCAATGCGCCGCGACGTCGAGCAGTCTCACCTCCGCCCGGTCAACAACCGCCCGCGCCTCCGCCGCTGCGGCCAACGTGGCAGCAGCGCCGAGAGCGGAGAGGTCGGTGTCGAACATGCATCGAACCTATACCCGACCACCGACAGTTTTCGAACTCCTGTTCGGTCAGCGTAAAAGAAAGTCCTTGAAAGACATCCGGGAGGCGGTGTCGGATCGGGGCAGCGGCATTCGTAGCAGGGGTGAGCGGCCGCCCACGAGGGGCGCCCAGACCACAGGAGATGATGCACGATGCAGTATCTGGTTTCCGTGATCGATGACAAGAGCAATCCCGGCAGCACCGACAGGCAGCCTGCCATCAGCGCGTTCAACCAACGACTGATCGCCGAGGGCTACTGGGTTTTCGCGGGCGGACTCGCAGACACCAACGCGGCCACGGTTATCGACAACCGGGGCGAGCAGGCGGTGCTCAGCGACGGGCCCTTCCTGGAGTCGAAGGAGTACCTTGCCGGCGTGTGGGTGTGGGAGGCCCCCGACCTCGACGTGGCGCTCAAGCTCGCCACCGAGGCGTCGAAGATCTGCGATCGCAAGGTCGAGGTGCGGCCGTTCCAGTGAGCGACGTCCGGGAGGCGATCACCCAAGCCCACCACGAGGAGTGGGCGCGGGTGGTCGCCTCCCTGACCAGGCGTTTCGGTGACCTCGACATTGCCGAGGAGGCGGCCGCCGAGGCGTTCGCGACCGCCGTGGAGCGGTGGCCGGCCGACGGCGTGCCCCCCAACCCCGGCGCCTGGCTGACCACCACCGCCAATCGCAAGGCCATCGACCGGATCCGGCGCGAGAACAAGCGCGACGACAAGCAGAAGGAGGCTCAGCTGGTGTACGACGACGACCCGCCCGAGCCTCTCGGGGCCATCGACGACGAGCGGCTCCGGCTGATCTTCACCTGCTGTCACCCCGCGCTCGCGATGGAGACCCGCGTGGCGCTGACGCTGCGCATGGTCGGCGGTCTGACCGTGCCCGAGATCGCCCGTGCCTTCCTGGTGCAAGAGAGCACGATGGGGCAACGGATCACCCGCGCGAAGGCCAAGATCAAGACGGCTCGCATCCCCTACCGGGTGCCGTCCGCGGAGGATCTCCCGGCACGCGTCTCCGGCGTACTCGCCGTCCTCTTTCTGGTCTTCAACGAGGGCTACCTGGCGACCGGCCCCGACACCGACCCTGTGCGTCACGACCTGACCGCCGAGGCGATCCGGCTGACTCGCCTGCTCCGTGCCCTCATGCCGCAGGATGGTGAGGTGGCCGGGCTGCTGGCGCTGATGGTCCTCACCGAGGCCCGCCGCGCCGCCCGAGTTTCCACCAGCGGCGAACTCGTCACCCTCGACGAGCAGGACCGTGGGGCTTGGGACACGGCGCTGGTCGCCGAGGGTCACCGGCTGGTGCGCGAGCGCCTGGCCTCCGGGGTCGCTCCGGGGCGCTACCAGATACTCGCCGCGATCAACGCCGTGCACACCTCCGCCCGCGACGTACGCGACACCGACTGGTCGCAGGTCGTCGCTCTCTACGATCAGCTCATCCGGCTCGACCCCTCGCCGATCGTCGGCCTTAACCGGGCCATCGCGGTTGCCGAGCTTGACGGACCGGAGGTGGCACTGGCGGCGGTCGACCGTCTCCAGGACGCGTTGGCCGGCTATCACGCCTACCATGCGACGCGCGCCGATCTGCTGCGCCGGCTGGGCTGCAGTCAGCAGTCGCGGGCGGCGTACGACAAAGCCATCGAGCTAGCGGGCAACACCGCCGAGACCGCTTACCTGACACGCCGCCGCGACCAGCTGGGGTAGTGCCCGTCTCCCCGGTTCAGCCGGGGAAGGCGCTTGCTCGCCAACGACCAGGACCTGGGCGATGTGCGCCGCGCAGCCTGGACTCGGGCGACGACCACCGAGATCGGCGTACGTCGACAACGTCGGCTGCCGAGTCGGCGGTCCGACGGGCCGCCAAGATGGCCACCAGCGCAGCCAGTTCCTCGCTGGTGGGGTCTCCCTTGATGACCCGCAACAACGGTGCGGTGGCGGCGTCCTCGATCACAGCGGGATGTTCCCATGCTTCTTCGGCGGCAGGGTCTCCCGCTTGTTCCGCAGCAACCGCAGTGAGCGCACGATCTCCGACCGGGTCTCGTGCGGAGCGATCACGGCGTCGATGTAGCCGCGTTCAGCGGCGACGTAAGGATTGGCCAGGGTGTCCTCGTAGTCGGCGATGAGGTCAGCCCTGGCCGCCTCCACGTCCTCGGCCGCGGCGAGCTCTGTTCGGTATAGGAGGTTGACCGCGCCTTGCGCGCCCATCACCGCGACCTGCGCAGTCGGCCACGCCACGTTGATGTCGGCGCCGAGGTGCTTGGACCCCATCACGTCGTACGCACCGCCGTAGGCCTTGCGAGTGATCACGGTGATGAGCGGCACTGTCGCCTCGGCGTACGCGTAGAGCAGCTTGGCACCGCGCCGGATGATGCCGTTCCACTCCTGGCTGGTGCCGGGGAGAAATCCGGGTACGTCGACGAAGGTGAGCACCGGCACGTTGAAGGCGTCGCAGGTGCGCACGAACCGCGCGCCCTTCTCCGAGGCGTCGATGTCGAGCGTGCCGGCGTACTGCATCGGCTGGTTCGCGACCACACCGACCGACCTGCCCTCTACGCGGCCGAATCCGACCAGGATGTTCGGCGCGAACAGCGCCTGCACCTCGAGGAACTCCGCGTCGTCGAGCACCGCCTCGATCACCGTGTGCATGTCGTAGGGCTGGTTGGGTGAGTCGGGGATGAGCCTGTCGAGCGACAGATCCGTGTCGTCGATGCTGAGATCGACACCTTCGCCGTCGTACGCCGGCGGGTCCTCGAGGTTGTTCTGGGGCAGGTACGACAGCAGCGCCTTGACGTAGTCAATGGCGTCGTCCTCGTCCGAGCCGAGGTAGTGTGCGTTGCCGCTCTTGGAGTTGTGGGTGTGCGCGCCACCCAGCTCCTCCATCGTGACTTCCTCGCCGGTGACCGTCTTGATCACGTCCGGGCCGGTGATGAACATGTGTGAGGTCTTGTCGACCATCACGGTGAAGTCGGTCACCGCAGGGGAGTACACCGCTCCGCCGGCGCACGGACCCATGATCAGCGAGATCTGCGGGATGACGCCCGAGGCGTGCACGTTGCGGCGGAAGATCTCGCCGTACAGCCCGAGTGAGACCACGCCCTCTTGAATCCGCGCCCCGCCCGAGTCGTTGATGCCGATGATCGGGCAGCCGGTCTTCATCGCCAGGTCCATGACTTTGACGATCTTCTCGCCGAACACCTGGCCGAGGCTGCCCCCGAACACGGTGAAGTCTTGGGCGAAGACGCACACCGGGCGGTCGTCGATGGTGCCGTAGCCGGTGACCACCCCGTCGCCGTACGGGCGGTTCTGTTCCATGCCGAAGTTCGTCGAGCGGTGCCTCGCCAACTCGTCGAGCTCGACGAACGACCCCTCGTCGAGCAGCAGCGCGACCCGCTCGCGAGCGGTCAGCTTGCCCTTCGCGTGCTGCTTCTCGATCGCGCGCTCTGACCCGGCGTGCACCGCCGCCTCGAGCCGCTGCTCGAGGTCGGCGAGCTTGCCGGCCGTGGTGTGGATGTCGGCGTCGCTCACGGACGGCAGCGTAGCGTGGACGCCGATGAGCTCGATGTACGGCGATCTGGACCGGCCGCCGCTCAACGCCGCCGCTTTGCGCCGCTCGCTGATCACACCCGGCTCGTTGTGGACCAGCCTCGAGGTGCTCCCAGCGGTCCCCTCGACGAACGCCGTGCTGGCCGACTTGGCCGCCCGTGACGGAGCGTCCGGGCACGTCGTGATTGCCGAGCACCAGACGGCTGGCCGGGGCCGACTAGGCCGTGCGTGGACGACACCCGCTCGCTCCGGCCTCACGATGTCTGCGCTCGTGCGGCCGCACGATGTCGACGTGGCGCGATGGTCGTGGCTACCGCTACTCGCCGGCCTGGCGGTCGCAGCAGCACTGCGCAACGAGGCTCAAGTGCCTGCCGCGCTGAAGTGGCCAAACGACGTCATCATCGACGACCGGAAAGTGGCCGGGCTGCTGGTCGAGCGGGTTGAGACCGCTGGCCACCCGGCGGCTGCGGTCATCGGCATCGGGCTCAACGTCTCGCTGCGCGCCGCTGAGCTGCCGGTGCCGCATGCCACGTCGCTCGCGCTCGCGGGCGCGGCGACCACCGACCGCACGGTGCTCGCCCGGGCCATCCTGCGCGCCCTCGAGGGGTTGCTGACCGACTGGCAGCGCTGGGGCGGTGATCCCGAGCACGGGCTGCACTCGGCGTACGTCGACGCCTGCGCAACGCTCAGCCAACAGGTGAGCGTGGCCATGCCGAGCGGAGAGACCCCCGAGGGTGAGGCGGTCGGGATCGACGCGGCCGGGCGGCTCCTGGTGCGCACTCAACACGGCCAAGTCGCGCTTGCTGCCGGCGAGGTTCTGCATGTTCAACGGTCGACGTGACACCATCGAACGTGTCGGGAAGCAGGAGGCGTCGGGAGGGCGGATGGGCATCTCCACAAGACGTCTGGGCGAGGGCGAGTACGTCGTGGCCTTCACCCGAACGCACTGGAAAGCGCTCGTGCTGCCGGTGCTCGGCCTGCTTTGCACCTGCGCGCTGACGGGGTTCCTGCTGGCTGGGGTCTCCAGCGGAGGAGGCTACGTCGAGCTCAGGTGGCTTGTGCTCGCGGTGGCTGCCCTGGCGGTGTTGTGGTTCACGGTGCGCCCGTTCCTGCGCTGGCGGACGGCGTCGTACACGCTCACCAACCGTCGTCTCATCAGCCGGTCGGGGATCTTCACTCGAACCGGTCACGAGATCCCGTTGCACCGCGTCGCTGACGTGCGCTACGAACGCGGCTTGGTTGACCGGCTGTTGGGTTGCGGCACCTTGGTGATCTTCGAGGGGAGCGAGGGCGGCCGACTGGTGCTTCCCGATGTGCCACGGGTGGGGGCCCTGCAACTGGCGATGACCGACCTGCTGTTCAGCGATCCTGGCGGCTTGCCGGGGGAGAGCGACGCCGACCGTCGCTGGACGCCGTACCGCCAGTGACCGCGGCGACGGCTCAGACCAGCGCTAACGATCCGAGCGTGGCGTCGTCAGAGCGACGGGAGACTCGGCCCCTTTGCTCAGGCCAGCGCTAACGATCCGAGCGTGGCGTCGTCAGCCCGACGGGCGACTCGGCCCTTTGCTCAGGCCAGCGCTAACGATCCGAGCGTGGCGTCGTCAGAGCCACGGGCGACTCGGATCCTTCGGCGGGGTGATGGTGGCGGAACACGAAGGTGCGGTAGCTCCAGAACCGGAACGCCATGCCGAGGATCAGCCCGACCCCGTTGGCGGAGATGTTGTCAGCCAGCGGGCTGCGCAAGTCGAGCACGTAGTGGGAGATGGCCAAGCACACCAGCGCGATCGCCATACCGACACCGTTGAAGAAGAAGAACAGCGTCATCTCTCGTCGGGCGCCGCTGCGAGCGCGGTGCGACCACGTCCAGTGCCGGTTGCCTAGGTAAGTCACCACCGTCGCTACGGCGACCGAGATGGCCTTGGCGGTCAGCGGCTTGTGCTCGAGCACACCGGGGTCGCCGAGGTAGCGCAAAGCGTTGAACACCGACACGTCCACCAGGAAGCCCACGGCACCAACGACGCCGAACTTCATCATCTCGGAGGCAAGTTGGCGTAACCGCTGCAGCAAGACCGCGCTCTTCCTCCGACGACGGGACGGGCTGCCTAGCCTACGTGCGAAAGTCTCGCCCGAGTGCGGACCCATGTCGAGATGCGCGTAAGAGTCGTGGATCTCGCTCTGAAACAACATCCGCGCGCATCTCGGCGATTCTGGGTGCGGTCAACGAGCCGGGACCTCGGCCCAGCCTGCCTCGTGTAACCCCGGTGACTGATAGAGCCGCTGTCCATTGTCGTGAACCCACAGCTGCAAGCGCCCTGACCCGGTAACCGTGTAGTCGCCAAGCCTGAACCCGCTCGGCCGTTCGGGATGAGACGACGACGGCAGGCTGGAGAGAGGTAGCAGTTCTGACCAGTCCGCTCCACGAGTCGTGTACAGCCCAACGAAGTGATCGCTGGATGCACCGTCTTGCTGGCCTGGCCAGCCATCGATGTTGACGAGCAGGCTTCCGTCGGGCGCAAGCAGTGACCACATCATGGAGGCTTCGTCACCCGTGGGGCCATCGGTTGAGTCGGGAGGTTGCAACAGACGGGGGCGGTCGAAGGCCTGCCACGTAGCGCCAGCGTCGGTGCTGCGGTGCACGGTATCGAACTGGAACAGGGTGGCGCCATCGCCGCCTTGCACGACGGCCATCACGTTCGGGGCCGTCGACGGCACGACTTCCATCAGATCATTCTTGCCAAAGCCGAGCAGCCGCGACTTCCAGGTCTCCCCGCCGTCGGTCGATCACATCACCGCGCGGGTGTAGCGGCCTGAATAGTCGTAGGCCGTACCCACCAACGTCCCGTCGGCATTTTGCTTCAAGGAGTTCAATCCGGCTCGCTCCGGAGTTGGAATGAAGTGTGCTGTGGCGGTTTCCGGGTCGAGCGCCAGGTTTGCATTGGTAGCCCCAATGGGAGGAGGCCCCACCACAAAGACCTCGCCGGGCGCTAGCGGCCGTGCCGCTTGCCTCACCTGGACCTGCGACACACTGCCGTTGCTGTCGACGAGCCAGCCGTTCGGCCTGACCGCGACATAGAAGGTGTCAGTGTCAATAGCCTGCATGTCCGGCCAGACCGGACCTGGAAGCGCAATGTCGTGCGACGTCTTGAAGCCGTCCGCGGTCACTGTGAGCGCAAACTGCTGACTGTCGCAGCCGCGTTCACCTCCGCAGTACTGCCAGATCACTGCCTTCGTCTCTGGGTCGCCGGGCGACACTGCGACGTGGGAGATGGTCGACCTCTCGTCGTTGACGACCTGGGTGGGCGTCAGCCGGTCGGGCGGTTCGTCGGGTGATGGGGAGGTGTCCTTGGTCGGGCTCGGGACCGGGGTCGGGCTTGGGGCACGCAGGGTTTGACAGGTCATTTCGAGGTGCCGCCAGAACTCATCACAGTTGCCCGCGAGAGTCACTCGGAGCTCCTGCACAGAGGGGAACTGGAACACGCCAGCAGATAGTGCGGATTGCAAAGCCATAGACTCAGTCGACGTGAGGGAGCCGAGCGCTTCGTCGGCCGAGGGCAAAAAGTTGACGGTGACGACGCCATCTTGCAACGAGACGTCGTCCAATGCAGCCGCGATGATGCCGGTAAGATTACCGCGATAACCATCCTCAGCCTCCTCCGGCGATGGGCCGCGCAGGTATTCACCCACCACGAAGGCAACCCGATCGCGCTCGGTCATGTCAGCCGGAACCGCTCTGTCAACGGCGTAGACAGGGGTTGGTACCTTCGCCACTGTGGCCGCACAGGTGAAGAACACCGATACCGTGGCCTCAGCAGCTGGTGCCACCGCAGGATCCGCCGGTCGAGCGCTGGCACAGGCGGGTGCAGCCCTTCCGGTAGTGGCGGGCGTCTTGCCTGGTGTGCTCCTGCGCTCACAACGCAGCCGGGCCAGATCTGCCTGCCGCCTCGCCTCTCCATCCGGCAGCCCCGAAGCCACCACATCTAGCCGCACCTGGTCCCAGAGTGCGGCACAGTCGGGTGCGACCGTCGTCGGGCCGACTGGCTGCACGGGAGCGGTCTGGTCGCCGTACACACCTTGGAGCCCGAAGGTGACAACACTCACCACGGCTGCCACCGCGACGATGGCTGAGGCGGCAGCGGTACGGCGCCGGCGCCGCGAGGTCGCGACGAGGTCGTCGAACGCCGGCGGCACTACCTGGTTGCCCGCGTCGCGGCGGAAGCTCTCGAAGTCAGACATGGTTGGGCTCCTCGCGCTCTGATAAAGCGGTCGCAAGCAGGTCTCGACCGCGGACAAGGCGCGCCTTGACCGTGCCCTCGGGCACACCGAGTGTCCGAGCCACTTCCCCACCGGCAGGTCGGCCAGGTGATGCAGCACAACCACCTCCCGGAGCTCCACCGGCAGTTTCCGCAGCGCCGAGACCAGGTCGACGTGGTCAGGTGACAGCTCCGCCCGCTGCTGCACTCCGGGGATGCGCGGCGCGACCCGGCGCAGCACCGAGGTACGCCGCCAGCGGTTGCGCAGGGAGTTCATCGCGACCGTACGCAGCCACGCCTCCGGGTTGTCGAGCTGACCGAACCGGCCCGCCTGGCCGATCGCCTTCACGAACGCCTCCTGCACCACGTCTTCTGCCTCTGCCTGGTCGCCGCTGAGAGCCAGCATCTGCACGACGAGGTGGCGGTACGACGCGTCGTACACCTCGCGCACGAAGTCCTGGCTGCTCATGGCGCCTTGCTCACGGTTCCTCCGGGGGAAAGCCTGACACCGCTACGACACCTGAGCGGGCTACTCGGTTGCCGCGCGGGCGCACCAATGCGGGCGGGCAATAGGGTGTCGGCCGTGAGCAGCCCGATCGTCGGCGTCGTAGGCGCCGGTCAGCTGGCCCGGATGATGCAGCAAGCTGCGATCGGCTTGGGTGTGCCGTTACGGCTGCTGGCAGAGGCGGCTGACGGTTCGGCGGCGCAGGTGATCGTCGACACCACGGTGGGCGACTACACCGACTGGGACGCGTTGAGCTCCTGGGCGAAGGGCACCCACGTCGTCACGTTCGACCACGAGCACGTGCCGACCGAGCACTTGGATCGGCTGATGGCCGACGGTATCGCCTGCCGACCAGGTCCTGCGGCGCTGGTGCATGCGCAAGACAAGGCGGTCATGCGGCAACGGCTGGCTGAGTTGAACGTCGGACAGCCCCGGTTCCGGCTGGTGTCCTCAGCTGCCGATGTCTCGCGGGTCGCGCCGTCTCTCGGTGGCTTTCCCTTCGTCCTCAAGACCACTCGCGGCGGATACGACGGCAAGGGGGTCTGGGTAGTCGGCGATGACGCGCAGGCTGAGACGGTCCTATCCCAAGCGCCTAAGGGCGGCGCGCAGTTCCTGGCGGAGGAGCGCGTCGACTTCAGCCGCGAGCTGTCGGCGCTGGTCGCCCGGTCGCCGAGCGGCCAGGTGGCGGCGTACCCCGTTGTCGAGAGCGTGCAGCGCGAGGGCGTCTGCGTCGAGGTCACCGCTCCGGCACCCGATCTCGACCCGCAACTAGCAGTCACCGCACAGCAGACCGCCATGCGGATCGCGGCCGAGCTGGGCGTCGTTGGGGTGCTGGCGGTGGAGCTGTTCCAGACCCGCGACGGCCGAGTCCTGGTCAACGAGCTGGCGATGCGACCACACAACACCGGGCACTGGTCGATCGACGGCGCCGTCACCAGCCAGTTCGAGAACCACCTGCGGGCCGTGCTCGACCTGCCGCTGGGCTCGCCGGCGGCGCGCAACCGATGGACGGTGATGGTCAACATCCTCGGCGGTGTCGGTGAGCTGTACGACGGGTACCCGCACGTGCAGGCACGCGACCCCGCGGTGCGGGTGCACCTGTACGCCAAGTCCGTCCGGCCAGGTCGCAAGGTCGGCCACGTGACGGCGTACGGCGATGACCTCGAGGACGTGCGTGACCGCGCCCGCCATGCGGCCGGGTGGTTCGCCGGTACTGTCAGATGATGGCCGACCCGCGACCGCCGGTAGTCGGCATCGTGATGGGGTCGGACTCCGACTGGCCGACGATGTCGGCGGCGGCCGACGCCGTCACCGAGTTCGGTGTCGGGTTCGAGGCGGACGTCGTGTCGGCGCATCGGATGCCGGCGCAGATGCTCGCGTATGGGCAGCGGGCGCACGAGCGGGGGCTCCGGGTGCTCATCGCCGGCGCTGGCGGCGCGGCGCACCTGCCGGGCATGCTGGCTGCCGTGACACCGCTGCCGGTGATCGGTGTGCCGGTGCCGCTGACGTACCTCGACGGCCTCGACTCGCTCCTGTCGATCGTGCAGATGCCCGCTGGGGTGCCGGTGGCAACCGTCGCGATCGGCAACGCCCGCAACGCGGGCCTGCTCGCCGTACGCATCCTGGCCGTCGCCGACGACGGCCTGAGCGAGAAGATGCAGGACTTCCAGGCCGAGCTCGCCGATGCGGCGCGCGCCAAGGGTGAGGCGGTTCGCGCTAGCCTCCAGCAGCCGCGGAGTTCGTGACGTGGCGCCAGCGTTCGTCCTATCGTCGAAGGGTCGTTCATGAGCAGCCACCCGGCCACCGTCTTCCTGCACATCGGTCTGCACAAGACGGGCACGACGTACCTGCAGAACCTGCTGAAGGCGAACCGTGAGGGCCTGCGTGCCCAGCAGATCTACTACCCCGGTGGCCCCGGCGAGCCACAGCAGGCGTTCGCGGTGTGGGACCTGCAGGGGCGTCGGCCGCGCGGCGTGCATGACACCCGGATCGGTGGCTCGTGGGACGCGCTGGTCGAGGCGGTGAACACGAGTGGATTGCCGACGGCGCTGATCTCCGAGGAGCACCTCAGCGTTTCCACGATGCGTCAGGTGAAGCAGGCCGTTGCATCGTTTCGGGACTCGGAGGTACACGTGCTCGTCACCGCCCGCGACCTCGGCCGGGTCGCAGTATCAGCGTGGCAAGAAGAGGTCAAGAACGACCAGACCTGGACGTGGGATCAGTTCGCCGCGGCTGTTCGCGAGCCGGAGGAGATCGCCAAGAGCCCGGCGCGCGGGTTCTGGCTGCGCCAGGACGTTCCGAAGATCTGCGAGCTGTGGGAGGCAGCGGTGCCTGCCGAGCGCATCACGATCATCACCGTGCCGCCGGCCGGTGCTGGCGCCGGTGTGCTGCTCGAACGCTTCGCCACCGTGATCGGTTTCGACGCGTCATCGCTGACTGAGAAGCCGGCGTGGAGCAACGAGACAGTCGGCGTCGCGGCCACCGAGGTCATCCGCCGGCTCAATGAGCGGCTGGGACACCGGCTCAACCAGCGCCAGCACGACAAGGTCATCAAGCGCACCATGGTGCACGGGCTTGCGCAGATCACCGAACCCGTGCGGTTCACGCTGCCCGAGGAGGAGCTCCCCTGGATCACTGGCCGCGCCGAGGAGATGATCGCCGCGGTGCGCAGCCGCGGTTATCGGGTGGTCGGCGATCTCGACGAGCTTCGTCCGCAACGCCAAGAGGATGGACGGCGACCCGACGACGCCACCGTCGAGGAACTGCTAGAGGCGTCGCTTGACGCGCTCGCGCTGCTCACCGAGGAGTACGCCGCGTTGTGGTGGCAGCGCAAGCGGCGCACTGTCGAGGAGGGTTCCGAGGAAGGGGGGCTTGCCAGCAGGACCCGTGGCGCCATCTTCCGCAGCCAGCGTCGCGCGGCTGGACTCGCTGACGCCAACCCGGTGGCGGCGGGCGCGCTGAGGTTGGTGCTGAGGGCCCGCGACCGGGCCAGGGAGCGAGCGCTCAACCGCGCGCCGCGGACCGACAGCACCGGCCCTACCGACGAGTAGCCGTGACTACGATGGCCCTATGGGCGATGAGTTCCCGTTGTTCGCGTTGTCGGAGGAACATCGGGCGATCCGCGAAGCGGTGCGCGACCTGTGCGACGCCAAAGTAGCGCCGCACGCCGCCGAGGTAGACGAGACCGGCGAGTTCCCCAAGGTGGCCTACGACGCCCTGCGCGCCGCCGACTTCCACGCTCCGCACATCCCCGAGGAGTACGCCGGGGCGGGTGCGGATGCGCTGGCCACCTGCATCGTCATCGAGGAGGTCGCTCGAGCCTGCGCGGCATCGTCGCTCATCCCGGCCGTCAACAAGCTGGGCTCGACGCCGATCGAGCTGAGCGGCAGCGAGGAGCTCAAGACGACGTACCTCACCCCTATCGGGCGCGGCGACGCGATGGTCAGCTACTGCCTGTCCGAGCCCGAGGCAGGTTCCGACGCAGCGAACCTGCGCACCCGGGCAGTTCGCGACGGAGACAGCTATGTGCTCGACGGGGTCAAGCGGTGGATCACCCACGCAGGTGTGTCGGAGTACTACACCGTCTTCGCGATGACCGACCCCGCCGCCGGCCGGCATGGGATCTCCGCTTTTGTCGTGGAGAAGAACGACCCGGGGGTGTCGTTCGGTGCGCCGGAGAAGAAGCTCGGCATCAGGGGCTCACCGACTCGTGAGGTGTACTTCGACTCCGTGCGGATCCCCGAGTCGCGGCGAATCGGCCCAGAAGGCACCGGGTTCACCACCGCCCTGCATACCCTCGACCACACCCGCACCACGATCGCCGCTCAGGCTGTCGGCATCGCGCAGGGCGCACTCGACTACGCGCTGGGCTACATGCAGGAGCGCAAGCAGTTCGGCAGAGCGATCGCTGAGTTCCAGGGGCTGCAGTTCATGGTCGCCGACATGGGCATGCGGCTCGAGGCGGCTCGCCAGCTCACCTACGCCGCGGCTGGCCGCTCGGAGCGCAATGACCGCGACCTGGCATTCTTCGGGGCTGCGGCCAAGTGCTTCGCCTCTGACGTGGCGATGCAGGTGACGACCGACGCGGTGCAGTTGCTGGGCGGCTATGGCTACACCCGTGACTACCCGGTCGAGCGGATGATGCGGGACGCCAAGATCACCCAGATCTACGAGGGCACCAACCAGATTCAGCGGATCGTGGTGGCTCGGCAGCTGCTGGACGGCGTACAAAGCCAGCTGTGAGCGCGCTGGCTCACTGCGGAGAGCAGTCGACCGAGGCGGTGTCGCCGGCCCTGATCGCTGCGAACAGCGCCTCGGCTCGTTCCTGGTCCCAGGTCACCGCCGAACCGGCCGATGTGGACGCTCCCAAGTTGGAGTAGGGCACCACGCAACGCTTGGCGCTGCCGGTGTGGGCCATCGCCCAGGCGAATCGCGCCAGGTCGATCGGGCCGACGTTCTCACCGACGCGAACTGTCTCGGCAGCTGCCTTGTTCACGCCAAAGTAGCGCCACGGCAACACGATCGTCTGCCATGACGCCCCCTGCTTGCCAACCGCCGTGATCACCTCGCGCTGGTGCAGCGCGCGGGTGATGTCGCCACGTGGAAAGGCCCGGGACCGGGAGTAGCCGAGCGCGGTGCGGCCGTCGACCTCCTGGCAGCCCCGCTGCATCTTCAGGCCGCCGGCCTTCGGGTCGTTGATCGACGTCTTGGGGCAGACCTCGATGCCGCCAACGGCGTCGACCACCTCGACGAACCCGGAGAACCCGATCTCGATGTAGTTGTCGATGTGGATGTCGGTCGCCCGCTCAACGGTGTTGACCAGCAGGTCGGGCCCGCCGATGGAGTACGCCGCGTTGATCTTGTTCTCCCCATGGCCGGGGATGGTGACGAAGGAGTCGCGGGGGATCGACAGCAGTAACGTCGGCCCGTCGCCCGAGGGGATGTCGAGCAGGATGATCGTGTCGGTGCGCTGCCCATCGCCGCCTCCCGTGCCGAGATCTGCTTTCTCTGGGCCGGTGAGCCCCTCGCGGCTGTCGGAGCCGACCAGCAGGTACGTCGTCCCGCCCGAGTCCGCCGGGCGGTCTCCGTTGGGCTCGGCGTCGACCTTTGCCAGGCTGGCGAAAGCCCAGATCGGAACCGCCACCAAAAAGACGAGCCAGGCGAGGATCGCCAGCAGCACCCCTCGCACCCACCAGTTGCGCCTCTTGCGAGGCCGCCCCGGCCGTCGCGCCGCCGCCGGTTGGGTTGGCGGTCGCGATGGGGGCGGCGTGCTTCCTCGATTGGGCGGCTGCGCCGGGGTGGCGAAGCGCGGAGCCGGATGGCTCGCCGGGCTCGCCCCGCTAGGAGCGGCGTAGGTGCCGCCGAACGATGCAGGCGGGGGCGCTTCGGCCGACGAACGGGCAGGCTCGGTTCCTCCCATCGCCTGGGTCGCCGCCGGGTCGGGTGGGGGTTCCGGCGACCGCTCCCGGCCGCCGTACAACCAGTCGTATCCCGGGTCGTCCGGGTGTCGCTCGTCTGGCATGGCATTCACGCTACCGGTCGCCACTGCCGGCTCCCCGCATCCGCGACAGCCGGCGATAACCGTCTACCGCGGTAAGACGGTAGACGTACGGGTTGTGGCGCCGAGGCAAACCGTCTACCGCGGTAAGGCGGTAGACGTACGGCGGTCAGCCACAAGCCGATCTCCGGCGACCCGGCGGGTCGCGGCTGCTGTGACGCATGGGGTTCGTGATACTGGCGCCCATGTCTGCCGGCGCCCCGATTCTTTCGACGGTTGTCACGGGGGATGCCAGCGTCCGGTTCCGCCGCGCGCTGACCTTGCTAGTGATGACGGTGCTGGTGCCGGGCAGCGCTCAACTGGTGGCCGGGAACAAGCGGATTGGAAGAATCGCCGTCCGGGCGTTCGCCGTCGGCGCGATCTTCACCGCGGGCTTGGCTGTGGTCGGACTGCTCTGGCGGGCCGAGTTCCTTCGGCTGCTGACCACGCCCCACTTTCTCAGTGTGCTGCGGCTGGCATTGGTCGGGTACGCCGTGGCTTGGGCTTTTCTCATCGTCGACGCCTGGCGGATCGCCGGCCCGCTCGGTCTGGCTCAACGCCAGCGGCTGAGTCTCACGGCGCTCAACGGCGTCGTCTGCCTGGGATTGTCCGGGTCGCTGCTGTTCGCCAGCCACGTCGTCGCCGTACAACGAGATTTCATCGCCAGCGTCTTCGGCGGCACCGAAGTGACCGCGTCGGAGAGCGGCCGCTACAACGTGCTGCTGCTCGGAGGGGATGCCGGCCCCATGCGCACGGGTATCCGCCCTGACAGCATCACGGTGGCCAGCATCGACGCCGAGACGGGGCGGGCCGTGCTGTTCGGCCTCCCTCGCAACCTCGCCAATGTGCCGTTCCCCGAGGGGACGGTCATGGATCGGCAGTTCCCCGACGGCTTCGACTGCGACGGGTGCTACCTCAACGGCGTGCACACCTGGGCGAACGACAACGCAGAGCTGTTCCCGCAGACCGATGACCCCGGGATCGAGGCGACGACTCACACGGTCGAGGAGATCACCGGCCTGTCGATCAACTACTACGTGCTCATCGACCTCAAGGGGTTCCAGGACCTCGTCGATGCCCTCGGCGGCGTGACGATCGATGTCGGGGAGCGCATCCCCATCGGCGGTATTGGCGGTGACATCACTGGGTGGATCGAGCCGGGGACCCAGCACCTCGACGGCTACCAGACACTGTGGTTCGCGCGCAGCCGCGCCACCTCAGACGACTACTCGCGGATGGCCCGGCAAAAATGCGTGCTGAACGCGATGTTGAAGCAGCTGGACCCGCAGACGGTGGTCGCCAACTTCGGAGACATCGCCGCCGCCGGAAAGCAGGTCATCTCCACATCGATCCCGCACAGCGAGCTCGGCACCTTCGTCGACCTGGCCCTGAAGACCCGCAGGTTGCCGGTGTCGACGGTGTCGTTCGTGCCGCCGCGCATCAACACTGGTGACCCCGACTGGGCGCTGATCCGTTCCATGGTGTCCGGCGCGATCGAGAAGTCCGAGGCGAGAGACGACGGTACGCCGACCCCTGGCGGCCAGAAGTCGAACCCGCGCCGCGACGCCAACCAGAGCACCGACCTCGCCACCTCCTGCTAGCCCGAGCGGGGCCGAGCCCAGCCTGGACGACGGACCCAGCCCGGCATCTACGATGAATCGCTGGGGTCATTCGGGGTGTTTGGGCGGAGGCGGCGAAGAATGCCACAGGGCCAGCGCGTTCTCGCGGTCGTCGTCACCTGGAACCGCCGGGCGCTGCTCGCCGAGTCGCTGCGCGCGCTGCAGCGGCAGACAGTGCCCGCTGCCGGCATCGTGGTTGTCGACAACGCCTCCACCGACGGCACCGCTGGCGTGTTGCGTGCGGAGTTCCCCGACGTCGACGTGCTCACGGCGGCTCACAACACCGGCGGCGCCGGCGGCTTTGCGATGGGTATTGGTCGCGCACTCGAGCGGGGGTGCGACGCGATGTGGCTGCTCGACGATGACACGGTCCCCGAGCCGACCGCGCTCGAGGCGCTGCTCGCCGCGAGCCGGGACTACCCGGGCGATCCTCCGGTGCTGGTGGCCTCGCGGGTGGTGTGGACCGACGGCAACGACCACCCGATGAACACTCCGCGGGTCAAACCCGGCTTGCGGGGCGACGAACGCCGCGCCGCCGCCTCGGTGAGGTGCGTCCCGATTCGCTCGGCGTCGTTCGTCTCGGTGCTTGTCGACGCGGCAGCGGTGCGCGAGCGCGGTCTGCCACTAGCCGACTACTTCTTGTGGAACGACGACTTCGAGTTCACCACTCGGCTGATCCGAGGGCGCCGGGCGTTGTACTGCCCGACCTCCGTCGTCGTCCACAAGACCGCGACCTTCGGCTCGACCGACGCAGATCCTGGCGAGCGCTTCTTCTACGAGGTCCGCAACAAGGTGTGGCTGTTCGGGCGCTCGGGCGGGCTGAACCCGGTGGAGAAGGCGGTGTACGCGGGCTCGACCCTGCGCCGTTGGGCGCGCACCTTCGCCTCCTCCGACGACCGGTCGACGCTGCGCCGCGCCCTGGGACGGGGGCTGGTCGCGGGCGTCCGGTCGGCCCCAAGGCCAACGTCGCAGGTCCTCGCGGGTGCCACCGGCGACGCTACCCCAGGCGGCTCCACCCGAGACGGCTCCGATGGCTGAGGAGTTCAGCCTGTTGATGAGCGTGTACGGCGGTGACGACCCGCGCTTTCTGGAGGCCGCCTTCCGTTCGGTCGTACACGAGCAGACGCGTCGGCCCGACGACGTGGTCCTCGTCCAGGACGGGCCGGTCCCTGACCGGCTGTCGGCGACCATCACCGGTCTCATCGACGCCTCGCCCGTGCCCACGACGCTGCTCGCGCTGGAGGCCAATGTCGGGCTCGGCCTGGCGCTCGACCAGGGCATGGCCGCCTGCGCGCACGACATCGTGGCGCGGATGGACGCCGACGACATCGCGCTGCCGCACCGCTTCGCCGTACAGGTGCCAATGATCGAGGCCGGCGTCGACGTCGTCGGCTCCTCGTTGCTGGAGTTCGTGAAGTCTCCCGACGAGGTCGTCGGCAAGCGGGTGCCGCCGCTGGAGCCGGCGGAGATCGTCCGCTACGCGCGGTTCCACCAGCCGTTCAACCACCCCACAGTGGTTTATCGGCGCTCGGTGGTGCAGGCCGCCGGCGGCTACCGGCACCTGGCGCTGATGGAGGACTACCTGCTGTTCGCGAAGATGATCCGGCAGGGAGCCTCAGTGGCGAACGTCGAAGAGCCGTTGGTGCTCTACCGGGTGGGGGCAGGTGCCTACGCTCGGCGCGGCGGCATTGCCATGGCGAAGACGGAATGGCGGTTGCAGGTGCAGCTGCAGGAGCTCGGGTTCACCAGCCGTGCGCAGTTCCTGCGCAACGTGGCGGTGCGGACGTCGTACCGGCTGGTTCCCGAGGCCGTCCGCAAGGCGGCGTACCGGAAACTCATCGCTCGCAGAGGCGAGCGTTGAGGAAGCGAGCCCCGCTGCTTCGTTAGACTTGCCGCGTCACCGACCAGGAGTATTCGTGAACGTAGATCTCGTGATTGTCGGATCTGGCCTGTTCGGTCTCACCATCGCCGAGCGCTGCGCCAACGATCTCGGCTTGCAGGTGCTGATCCTCGACCGACGCCACCACGTCGGCGGCAACGCCTACAGCGCGCCCGAGCCCGAGACCGGCATCGAGGTGCACCAGTACGGCGCGCACCTGTTCCACACGTCGAACGAGCGGGTATGGGAGTACGTCAACCGCTTCACGAAGTTCACCGACTACAAGCACCGCGTCTTCTCGATCTACGCCGGCAAGGTCTACCCGTTGCCGATCAACCTCGCGACGATTTGTGAGTACTTCGGCAAGTGGATGACGCCCGAGGAGGCGCGTCAGCTGGTCGCCGACCAGGCGACCGAGTACGACAGTGCGACCGCATCCAATCTCGAGGAGAAAGGCATCTCGCTCATTGGGCGCCCGCTCTACGAGGCGTTCATCCGCGGCTACACCGCCAAGCAATGGCAGACCGACCCCAAGGAGCTCGGCGCCGACATCATCAGCCGGTTGCCGGTGCGCTACAACTTCAACAACCGCTACTTCAACGACAAGTACGAAGGCCTGCCCGTCGACGGCTACACCGCGTGGCTCGAGCGGATGGTCGACCACCCCAACATCGAGGTCCGGCTCAACACCGACTTCTTCGACGTCCGAGACGAGTACGTCGGCAAGGTGCCCATCGTCTACACCGGACCGGTCGACGCCTACTTCGGCAACTCCGCCGGTGAGCTGTCGTGGCGCACCGTCGACCTGGAGCTTTCGGTGCAAGACGTCGGAGACTTCCAGGGCACGTCGGTGATGAACTACGCCGACGAGGACGTGCCCTTCACCCGCATCCACGAGTTCCGGCACTTCCACCCCGAGCGCGACTGGTACCCCAAGGACAAGACGGTCATCGTGCACGAGTACTC
This sequence comes from Nocardioidaceae bacterium, assembly GCA_030447865.1. GTDB lineage: Bacteria > Actinomycetota > Actinomycetes > Propionibacteriales > Nocardioidaceae > JAUJOE01. Next base: position 89,431 of record JAUJOD010000001.1, on the reverse strand, counting down.
CCGCTTCGCGGAGTCCGGCGACGAGCCGTACTACCCGATCAACACCCCCGACGACAGGGCGAAGCTGCTGCGATACCGCGAGCTGGCCAAGGCCGAGCCGAACGTGCTGTTCGGTGGGCGCCTCGGCACCTACAAGTACCTCGACATGCACATGGCAATCGGTTCCGCATTGACGATGTACGACAACAAGCTGCGGCCCTACTTCGCTGAGGGAGTTCAGCTCGAGAGCGGCGGCGTCGAGTAGTGGCCACCGAGACGCTCACTCCACCGGCCCAGCCGACAGGTCCGCTGCAGAACCCCGGCCGCGTCGGCGGTCTGATCGACGTCTTCCGCCGCCGCTACCTGCTCAAGCTGCTGGTGCGCAAGGAGCTGCGGGTGCGCTACCAAGGCTCCGCGGTGGGACTGCTGTGGACGTATGTCAAGCCTGCGGTCCGATTCGCCATGTACTACTGGGTGATCGGGTTACTGCTGCCCAAGAACCTGGAGAACCGGGCGTTGCACATCTTCGCCGGCATGATCATGGTGTCGTTCTTCACCGACGCGCTCGGCGCTGGCTCTCGGTCGGTGGTCAAGAACAAGTCACTGGTACGCAAGATCAACCTGCCGCGCGAGATGTTCCCGGTGGCCTCGATGATGGTCTCGATCTACCACATGGTCCCGATGTACGTCATCGCGCTCATTGGCTGCCTGCTGGTGGGCTGGAGCCCCGATCCGGGGGCGTTCCTCCCCGCCCTGCTGGCGCTGGCGATCGTGCTGACCTGGGGGCTGGCTGTCGCGCTGCTGCTGAGCGCCTGGAACGTGTACTTCCGCGACGTGCAGAACGTCGTCGACGTGATTCAGACGGTCATCACCTGGACCGTCCCGATGATCTACCCGTTCTCCGCCGTCCGCGGCCAGCTGAACGGCTGGGTCGAACAGATCTACCTGGCCAACCCCCTGTGCACCGCGGTGCTCCTCAATGACCGCTCCTTTTGGATACCAACTCTGGAAGCTCCCCAGCACGCCATCTCGGCGGAACTGCCGCCGTACCTCTTGGCACGCGGATTCATCACGCTCGCTGTCGGGTTGGCGCTCCTTTGGTTCGCCCAAATCGTGTTCTCGCGACTTGAGGGCCGCTTCGCCGAGAGGCTTTGATGAGTACGTCGGTCGTCGTCGATCACGTAACGAAGCGGTTCACTCTGGCCAACCAGAAGACGTTCAAGAAGCTCGTCGTCAACGCCATCAAGGGCAAGACGCTCTCGAACGCTTTCACTGCCCTCGACGACATCACCTTCACCCTCGAGCAAGGCGACACCATCGGCCTGATGGGGTTGAACGGATCCGGCAAGAGCACGCTGCTGAAGCTGATATCGGGCGTGATGACGCCGGACGAAGGTGACGTGCTTACCCGGGGCCGGATCGCCGGTCTCATCGAAGTGGGTGCGGGACTTCACCCAGACCTGTCCGGGCGAGAGAACATCTACCTCAACGGTGCGATCCTCGGTATGTCAGAGGCTGAGATCAACCGCAAGTTCGACTCGATCCTGGCCTTTTCGGAGATGGAGAAGTTTCTCGACACCGAGGTGCGGCACTACTCGTCGGGCATGTTCATGCGGTTGGCCTTCGCCACCGCGGTGCACACCGACTGCGACATCTTCTTGATCGACGAGGTGCTGGCCGTCGGTGACCAGCCCTTCCGCAAGAAATGCATGAAGCGCATCCACCAGTTGAAGGACGAGGGCCGCACGATGGTGTTCGTCAGCCACAACCCCAAGCAGGTGATGAAGCTCTGCGACCGGGGCCTCGTGCTCAAGGCAGGACAGATGGCCTTCGAGGGGTCCGCTGCGGACGCCGTAAAGGCCATCGGCTATGACCTCGACGACGATGACGACGAGACCTGATCCGGCTCAGAATCCGTCGTAAGCGCGGATCAGCTTGACCTCTTCGCACTTGGTCGTAATCCCGTGGCGCTGCCCCATGCACTGCGGCAGGGTGGGGCGTATGACTGCATGCATCTCTCACACCAGTGTCGATTGCCGGGACGCCTACCAGCTCTCACAGTGGTGGAAGCAAGTGCTCGGCTACGTCGATGTGGCGGACGATCCGAATGATGCCGGCGACGAAGAGTGCATGATCATTCGCCCGGATGGTGGTCACCGCGTGTTGTTCATCGAGGTACCCGAGGACAAGCAGGGTAAGAACCGACTCCACTTCGACCTCCGACCCACCGAGGGCAGCCGTGACGAGGAACTGGCACGGCTGCGTCAACTGGGGGCTACAGAAGTGGCGGACCTGCGCGGCAAGCACGGGCCAGGGACCGGCTGGGTCGTGCTCGCTGACCCGGAGGGCAACGAGTTCTGCATCCTCCGCGGCGAAGCGGAAGCCGCAGCAACCTAAGTTGCGGGAACCGGCCGTGGAGCCGCTGATCATCGCCGGCGCACGCTGACCGCCCGGAGAAAGTACTTGAGGTGATGACCATGCCCCGCAGTCTTCAGGAGATCCTCGATCACGCCGACGAGATGGAGCGTCGGTTCGACGAGCACGAGCCAACAGATGTTCGCGACGCTGCGCCGTTGCATGCCATCCGTGCGGCGGTAAACGATCGCGCCGCCACCGAGCGTCGCGTCCTCGAAGCGGTCGCCGCAGCCCGCGATGCCGGTGTGTCCTGGTCCGCGATCGGCAACATGCTCGGCACCTCCGGCGAGGCCGCCAGAAAGCGGTACGGCGGACACCACGCCAAGTCCGCCTGAAGCACGGACGGCCAGCGGGCGCCGCCGGGTCAGATGTGGCCCTCGAGGGGGCCGCTGCGGACGCCGCAAAGGCCATGGGGTACGACCTCAACGACGATGGCGACGAGACCTGATGCGAAGGGGCGCCCGGACAGGTGTCCGGACGCCCCTTCTGGCGGAAGACGTGGGCTGGCTCAGAAGCCGTCGTAAGCGCGGATCAGCTTGATCTCTTCGCACTGGTGCAGGTTGTCCTTGAAGTCGCGAGTCTTCCGGTCGTAGAGCACAACGTCGTAACCGTCGCCGCAGTACAACTCGTCGGCGTGCACGTCTTTGGTGGCGGCGATGAAGTCGTTTCCACTGCCCACGACGATGCGGTCCCTACCTGCCTCGGCATAGGAGTAGTCCCGCCCGCCGCCGGTGTAGACGACGTCGCTGCCTTCGTTGTCGTGCACCGAGTCTTGGCCGGATCCGGTGTAGATGCGGTCATCTCCGGGGCCACCCATGACCTGGCCGCCGCCGGTTCCCTCGTGGATGGAATCGTTGCCCCGTCGACCCTCCATCCAGTCAGGCCCGCCCAGTCCGCGCATGACGTCGCGGGACCCGGTCCCGACGAGGGCCTGTCAGCTGGTCAGCCGGATGCCGGTGGCACCGCTGGCTCACCGTGGGTGGTGGCCCACGCCGCCCAGGCTGAGTCGACCATCTCCGCCAGCGTCTTGGTGCTCTGCCAACCGAGCACCTCTCGAATGCGTCGTACGTCGGCCACCAGCATCGGCGGGTCTCCGGGGCGTCTGGCGACGACCGGCGCGTCGACGTCGTACCCCGTCGAGCGGGCGATTTGGTCGAGCACCTCGCGCACCGATGCGCCCGCGCCGGTGCCGACGTTGAAGATCTCGTGCGGGCGGTCGTCGCGCTCGAGATAGTCCAGCATGGTGATGTGCGCTTGCGCGAGGTCGAGGATGTGCACGTAGTCGCGGATGCAGGTGCCGTCGGGGGTGTCGTAGTCGGCGCCGAAGATCTTCGGCTGCTCGCCGTTGGTGAGCGCGCGCAAGGCGATCGGGATGAGGTTGAGTACGGCGGGGTCGCCCAGGTCGGGCCAACCGGCCCCTGCCACGTTGAAGTAGCGCAAGCCGGCCCAGCGAAGTCCCCACGCGGCGCTGGCATCGCGGCACATCCACTCACAGATCAGCTTGGTCTTGCCGTACGGGCTGATCGGCCGGCTGACGACGTCCTCGTCGAGAAGCGTGCCGGCCGGTACGTCGGGTAGCCCGTACGTAGCGGCCGAGGACGAGAACATCAGCTTCGCGACCTCGGCGGACTCCATGGCCATCAGCAGGTTGGCCATGCCGCCGACATTCTGGCTGTAGTACCACGCTGGGCGCTCAGCCGACTCGCCCACCTGCTTCTTGGCGGCAATGTGCACCACCGCATCGACGGCGTACTCGTGCATCATCGCGGTGAGCTTCTCAACGGCGTCATCGGCGGCGATGTCGATCTGCACCAGCGGCGTGTCAGCAACTCGGCTGGCGTCTCCGGTGCTGAGGTCGTCGACGACAACGGTGTCGCCGCGATCCCTGAGCAACCGGACGACGTGTGCACCGATATAGCCGGCTCCGCCGGTCACCAACACAGTCATGGGATCACCTTAGCCAGCGGACCGGCAGACACAGGTGACCCGCTCCTGCTCGGCAATGTGGGACCAGTCGGCGTCTCGGGCGTTTGCCAGCAGTACGACGGACGACCCGGTGACCAGCGGAGCAGCCACGCCCGTTAACAGCCCAACGTCACTCGCTTGGCTCAAGTCGGTCAGCAGCCGCCCACCCGCCTCGAGACCGATCTCGCGGGCGCGTGTCGCTGCCCGGTCGACCAGCTCACCGTGCGTCCAGGTCGTGGTCAGCGTCCGCACCGCCGGGTCGGCAGCTGACGTCGTGACGGGCGCGAGGATCACGTCGGCTTGCCCGGGCACTTCAGCCGCGAAGTCCAACCAGCCAGGTTGTAGCGGCGACGTGAATCGACCGCCGAGCGGTCGCAGCGAGCAGGCGAGCACCTGAGGGACCGGTCCCGAGTCTTGTTCGGCGGATTCCCCCAAACCTTCGGTGGCGGCGGCCGGGCCCACCACGCGCAACGCGGGAACGGTGTCGTTCTGCAACGAGACGACGAGTCCGGCGGACCAGGCGGCGGAGAGGACGACGCTGGCCTGCCAGGAGATCGGCAAGTCGACGACAACCTGGTCGCCAGGCTCCAGCCCCAGCTCCACGACGTACAGGTTGACGAGCTTGCTGACCCAGTTGTCGTAGGTCGCGACGCTCAGCTCGATGCGTTCACCCGAGCCGACGTCGTAGTACGTCACCAGTGGCCGGGTCGAGTCGGCGCGATGGGCGGCTGCGAGCGCTGCGACCAGGGTGGGTGGGGGAGAAGTGCTTGCGATGCCCCCAACGTAGGGCAGTGGTTGGATGTGTGGGTGGAAGCGGTCATCGTGGCTGGCGGCCTCGGCACCCGCCTGCTCCCGTTGACGGAGTCCCAACCCAAGCATCTCTTGCCGGTTGCCGGCGTCCCGTTTGTGGTCCATCAGATGGCCAAACTGGCAACAGCCGGTATCCGGCGAGTGGTGTTGGCATTGGGCCACCATGCCGACCGGTTTCCGCCCGTGCTCGGCGACGGCGGCGAGTGGGGTCTGGAACTTGTCTACGTGGCGGAGCAGCAGTTGCTCGGCACCGGGGGTGCGATCCGGAATGCGTCGACCCGGCTGCAGTCCGGACCAGGCGACCCGGTGGTGATCCTGAACGCTGACATCCTCAGTGAGCACGACCTGCGAGCCCAGTTGGCGTTTCACCGAGACAGATCAGCCGACGTCACTTTGCACCTCGTCGAAGTAGCCGATCCACGCGCTTATGGCTGTGTGCCGACAGACGCGGACGGCAACGTCACCGCCTTCCTCGAGAAGTCACCTGATCCGGTGTCGCCGCAGATCAACGCGGGTTGTTACGTCTTCACCCGCGAGGTCATCGACCGTATCCCGCCTGGGCAGGTCGTCTCGATCGAACGTGAGACGTTTCCGCAGTTGCTGGCAGCCGGTTGTCGCGTCGCCGGGTATCTCGAACACGCGTACTGGCTTGATATCGGTACGCCGCAGGCGCTGTGCCGGGCATCGGCTGATCTTGTGCTTGGCGTAGCCCATAGTCCGGCCTACGGGGAGCCGCCGGCTGAGTTCTGGGGAGCTCGCGACGCCGACATCGCCGCCTCCGCGGCGTTGACGAGTGGCACCTCGGTGGGGGTAGGCGCGACTGTCGGCGAGAGTGCCCGGCTGATTGGCAGCGTCGTGATGGAGTCCGCCGTGGTGGGCGCTGGCGCCGTCGTTGTCGACTCCGTGATTGGCCCCGGAGCCCGAATCGGTGCGGACGTCATGCTCGCGGATTGTGTTATTGGTGACGAGGTCGTCGTCGCGGCTGGGACGCGGTTGGCAGACGCCCGGGGGGCTTAGTGGAAGAGGCCGCTGTCGGTGAGCAACGACACGCCACCGAGGACGGCAACAAACCGCAGGGTCCGGCCGACGAACGTCGTCAGGTAGAACCACACCCGGTGAAAGCGCAGCTGGCCGGCAACCACCGCCATGATCGCCAACGGCGGGAACCCAACCGTGGCTGATACGAAGAGCAACGCGCTCCCAAGCCAGGGCCGGTTGTCGGTGCGGACCTTCACGTTCTCGTACTGGCGCTGCCACTTCGGCGCGGCCATCTTCTTCTGGATGTAGGGCCAGCTCATCGACGTACGGCCCACCTCGTACCACACCGCCTTGCCAACAGCCTGGCCAGCGGCTGCCACCAGCGACACCGGCCAGACGCCGTAGTCGTCGACAAGCGTTGCGATGCCGGCGATGTAAACCTCGATGTTGATGATCGGGATGAGCGCTGACGCGACGGCTACGCCGAACGTCGCCAGCAGGAGCTTCACGCTGGCGCCGTATCGGCGACCGTATGCAGGCAGCCGGTTGGCACCGGCAGCCGCAGCCGCATCAACCACACCAACGAGATGACCTTCAGCGCGAGCAGCGCTGTCGCGATCACGCCTGCCAGCCACGGCTCCCGGGTCCACACCATAAGTACGGCGAACAGCGCCGAGTTCACCGCTTTACCCGGCTTGGACCAGTTCCACCGCCACAGCCGTCGGTCGATCAGGTAGAAGTAGTTGGGACTCGAGCTCGACCACGCCAAGAAGGCGAGCGACAAGAACATGTCGATCACCATGAACTCGGCCAGGTAGATGCCCACCGGGATCGCCATGCTCGGGTCGTACCAGGCAAACCCCACGTAGAACAGCGCCGCCGAGATGCGGTCGCACATGATGTCGAGAGTGGCCCCGACTCGCGTCTCCTGGTCGAGCAGCCGGGCGGCGAAACCGTCGGCCATGTCGCCGACCCAGTACACCACCAGCGCTGCGAGCAGCAACTCCAGCGAGTCCAGGGAGGCGCCGGCCAGCGCCAGCCCGATCGTTGCCAGCGTGCGGACCAAGGTGATGGCGGTCGGGACCGTCACCAGGCGTTCGCGGTCGGGAGACGCGCACTCGCGGTGCCCGCAGCTCCGCGTCGTGGTGCCTTCGGCCGGCGTCACAGCACCGATTCTCCCAGGCCGCCTGGTCATGGGTGCCAGATATAGCCCTCGGGAGCGTCGTCGTACGGGTACTTCTTCATGAAGTCCTCGAGCGCTGCGCCCGAGAACGTGTTGCAGTACTGGCTCACACCGAACGAGGGGCGGGGCTCGCTGCCCGTGGGAGGTGAGTACACCGGCTGGTGGATCGACCAGTGCGTGAACGCGACGTGCTTGCCTTCGGGGATGACCCCCCCAGCCTGCCCGTCATCTTTGGTCCACGGCGCGATGATCACGTTGTACTGGGGGTCGTTGCCGAACTGGTCGAACTTCGCGGCAGTGGCTTCGAGCACCTTCATCTGCGCGTCGTCGTCGGCCACCGACTCGTCGTACCACACGATGGTCCACCCGTGCTCGAGGTTGTGCACGAGCACCTCGACCGGCGGGCGGTCGTCGGCGGTGTAGAAGTGGTTGCCACTGTTGTCGGCGGCCGGGTTGTGCGGCCCGTAGCTCGGGGGCTCCGTCTGGTAGATAACCGGCGTGGTTTGGTGCTCGCTTTGACCGCTCGCCGGTTCCTCACGCACCGGAGTGCAGCCGGCTCCTTCTGCCGCCACCCCGATGTTGGCAAGTTCCTCCCCCGCGAGCTCGTCCTTCTCGCGCTCCCCTTGGACGTACTGGAACACCGCGAAGCCCACGATTGCCAGGGCGATCACAACGCAGGCGCCGACGATCGCCAACGTGCGCCGCCGCTCGGCCGCCTGCGCCTCCCTGCGCATCTTCTCGACCATCTCGCGGCGCTCGCGGTTCTTGTTCGGCTTGCTCACAGCTTTGTCATGTCCACAGGTGAAGGGGTCCTCCGGTACGGCGATGTCGCCCGCGAGTCTACGCAACCGCCCAAAACGTGCAGTCCACCATCTGCCAGTCGGGCCGCGGCGTCGTGGGACGGGCAGCGGACGTCCCCACCAGGCGAAACGCCGCCCCAACAACCCGGCTGCGCTCCAGCAGCTGCCCAACGAGCAGCCACTGGGGCGGCCCGGCATCTCGTCGTACGTCGATCTGCACCAGCCACGACGACAGACCACCGGCCGCGGGGATCGCCTCAACCGATACCGCTATCGCCTGGTCGTCACACACCACTTCGGCGAAGGGTGCCACGTCGGAGGGCGCGAGCGCGGGGAAGCGGCGCAATGCCGCAGGCTGGTTCCGCAACGCAGCCGTGACGGCAGCCTCTCTGGCGCCGAGCGCGAAGAGGTCCGTCTCGGTGTCGCGAAGCAACGCGATGGCACCCGGCCCGTGATCACCGACAGGGAGCACGAAGTCACCGGCACCTCGCACGACGGCCAGTGGGCAACCCGTCGCCTTTCCCTTGACCAGATCACCTGCCGCGGCCAGCTCGTCAGCGACCGCGGGTGTCGTGACCTCGAGCAGATTGCCGTACGAGTCAGCGGTTCCCCGCAGGTCAACTGCCGGCAGGATCCCCGCGCAACCGATGGCCATGTCGGTCTGCCCCAGCCGCCACGCCCGTCCGGCGGTGTCGCTGACGACGACCGCGACGTTGCGGCCAACCGCCGCATAGATCTCGTCGCGCAACCGACGCGCCGAGCGGTCTGGGTGCTCGGGCAGCAGCACCACGGTGCCGGGTTCGGTGTTCGACGCGTCAACGCCGGCTGCCGCCAGCACAAACCCGTGCCGGGTCTGCGCGATCACTGCTGCGCCTCGCTGCGCGACGATCCGCTCCGTCTCCGCCGCGATCGCCGCAGCGCGGTCGCCGCGAACGACCCGACCCGCAGCCTTGCTCACCACCTTGCTGGTGAGCACGAGCACATCGCCGTCCTGCACCGGCACGCCCCCCGTGACCAGGGCAGTCAGGTCGGCACCGGGCTGCACCTCCGGCCATCTGACACCGAACATTTCGAGACGGCGCGGACTCCTCACGTGGCGAGATCCGCGGCCAGGGCCAGGGTTGCCGCAGCCACCGCCGCTGATGTTGCGGGGTCGCGCAGATACAGCGGTACGGCGCGCGCCGCCAGCCCGAGGTCCTCGACAGCCGCTACGTCGGCAGCGTCCGCCTGGTCCACGAGCCAACCGTCGAGCAGGCCACCGAAGCGCCGGGCGCCGTAGTGCTCGGCCACCCCGAGCGCGCTCACCTCCGCATCGACGAGGGGCAGCAGTTTGTCGGCCATGCCGCGCACCGGGGCTCCCGCGATGATGGGGGACACCCCCACCACGGCGGCAGACGTCGTACGCACGGCATCCGCGATTCCGGGCACAGCCAGGATCGTGCCGATCGAGACCACCGGGTTCGACGGCGGCACGATGAGCACGTCGGCATCCTTGATCGCCTCGACCACTCCCGGCGCCGGGACGGCCTCATCGGCGCCCAGGGCGACCACCGAGTGCGCGACCGGTGCGTGCAGCCGCACCCAGTACTCCTGGAAGTGCACGGCGCGGCGGGCCCCTGGGGCGTCCGGGTCGTCGATGACCACGTGGGTCTCGACGCGGTCGTCGGTCATCGGGATCAACCGGACTCCCGGTTGCCACCTGGCGCACAGTGCCTCGGTGACCGCAGACAGTGGGTAGCCGGCGTTGAGCATCTGAGTGCGAACCAGGTGGGTGGCGAGGTCGCGGTCCCCGAGACCGAACCAGGTGGGCTGCACGCCGTACGCCGCCAACTCGGCCTTGGCGTTCCAGGTCTCGTCGCGGCGCCCCCACCCGCGTTCCTCGTCGATGCCGCCACCGAGGGTGTACATCACCGTGTCGAGATCAGGGCAGACGCGCAGGCCGAACAGCCAGATGTCGTCGGCCGTATTCCCAATGACGCTGATCGAGGACTCGGGTGGGGGCATCGCCGCTCTGAGCCCGGAGAGGAACCGCGCGCCACCGACGCCCCCCGACAGCACAGTGATCCGCATATGGGCAGGTTAGCCACCGGCGGACCCCCGCGTGTGGCAGGCTAGGGCCACGATTGCCGCACCGCACCGGGGAGGTTTCTCGTGGTCACCGAAGCGCTCAGGAAGTCGCGCGACATCTTCGCCTACGGCCTGCTCGCAGTGGCGGCGCTGTACCTGATCAGCGCCCTGTCGCTGCTGTTCAAGAGCGAGGACGACGTCGGCCTCGACTTCTCGGGTAAGGCCGCGGTCTTCGGTCACCTGTTCGCCCACCCGCTCCTGGTGTTCTCGCTGATCGCAGCGCTGGCCCTAGCCGTCGGCCTCGGTGGGGCCAGCAAGAACGCCCGAACCGTGGCGCTTGTCGCCCTCGGCATCGCCGGCGTGGCGTTGCTGCTGCGGCTGATCTGCTGGTTCACCGCCTTCGGTGCCGACGACGACGGCGGTGCCGATGTCTTCGGCGGGGTCTTGGGGGCCGGCAAGATCGTCGGCATCGTGTTGGGTCTGGCTGACCTGCTACTCCTCGGCCTGACAGCCTGGTTCGCGTACACCGTGCTCCAGTCGCTGCCGAAGACGTCGCAGTCAACGGCGTCGGCGTGGGGCCAGCAGCAGGGGTACGCCGGCCAGCAGGGCTACGGCCAGCCAGGTTGGGGGCAGCAGGGCTCGGGCTACTCGGGTCAGCCTGGATGGGGTCAGCAAGGCCAGGGGTGGGGCGCCGGTTCCGGCAGCGGCGCCACCGCAGCTGGCGCCACTGCCGCTGGTGGCTGGGGCGACCAGTCGCAGGCGCAGGCCGAGCAGCAGGGTCAGCCGGCGTCGGCCTGGACGGGTTCCGAGCAGGGCGGCTACTCTCCGGCGGTCGACCCGCAGCACCAACAGCCGTCCTGGGGGCAACCTGCGCAGGGGTGGGGGCAACGCGAGGCGACGCAGCAGCAGTCCTGGGGAGCACCCGCTCACCCGACCGCCTCGCAATGGGGTCAGTCGGAGGGTGCTTCTGCCGTCGCCCCTTCATCCGCCGAGGGTTCGCCAGCTGACCGGCCAGCCCAGACTGGACCGGCCCAGACCGGGGCAGCACAGTCGGGCACGGCACACACCGAGCAGCGTGAGGTCCCTTCAGGCGAGCAGACCGATCAGCCGCGGCGCGAGGGCGAGGAGCAGCGACCGCAGGGCTGGTGGCAACGGCCTCCGCAGCCGTAGCGCAAAAGCAGCGACCGCAGGGCTGGTGGCAACGGCCTCCGCAGCCGTAGCGCAAACCAGCGCCCGCCGCGACTTGGCGCGTTCCGTAGGTAGGAGGGCGATCTCCAGGCTGCATAGCGCGCCAATGCGTGACCCGCCGACCCGCGTCCGACGCGAGTCCGGACGATCTACCGGCGTGTCGCAGCCGAATTCCGCCGACCGCTTGACGTAACGCGTCTTACAGGCATGTAATTCGTGTATGCCGTCAACCGATGCGGCACTGAAGCAAGGGTCGAGGAGGGCGAGGCGTGCGGGAACTTGAAGTGCTCGACGGCGGCGCCGACGAGCTCATGTGGCAAGAGCGCGCCCTGTGCGCGCAAACAGACCCCGAGGCGTTCTTTCCCGAGAAGGGCGGCTCGACGCGAGAGGCCAAGCGGGTGTGCCTGTCGTGTGAAGTGCGTGGCGACTGCCTGGAGTACGCGCTGCTCAATGACGAGCGGTTCGGCATCTGGGGCGGGCTCTCCGAGCGGGAGCGGCGCAAGCTGAAGAAGCGCGCGGTCTAGCTGCCGGTCTCGTGGCGTGGTGGTCGGCTGGTCCGCGCCGGCCGGTAGTGGCCGGTCGGTAGGGTCCGGTCGATAAGGTAGGGCCACCCCGCAGCGGCGGGGCAGGTCCTTAACTTCCCCTCCCCGCAAGGTAGCCAGCAGCCATGAGTGCTCCTCACGATGCTGCTGGCCGTCCGCACGTTACGGCGGTCATCGTCGCGCACGACGGAGAGCGCTGGCTACCGTCGCTGATCGCCGCCTTGGAGGCGAGCACCCGACCTCCCGACCAGGTCGTCGCGGTCGACACCGGTTCCACCGACTCCTCGCGGGACCTGCTTGCCGCTGCGTTTGGCGCGGACGCCGTACGCGACCTGCCGCGCACTGCTGGCTTCGGCGCGGCGGTGCGGGCTGCCCTCCAGAGCGTGCGGCCAGCCGCCGACGGGACCGACTCCTGGATCTGGCTGCTGCACGACGATTGCGCACCGGCCCCGCACGCCTTGGCGCGTCAGCTCGAGACAGCCACGAGCGACACCTCGATCGGTGTTGTCGGCTGCCGGATCCGCGCCTGGCCACGCGGGCGGCGGTTGCTGGAGGTGGGGGTCACCATCACCGGAACGGGGCACCGCGAGACGGGCCTGGAGCTCGGCGAGCACGACCAGGGGCAGCACGACGAGCTGCGCGACGTGCTCGCCGTCAGCAGCGCCGGCATGCTGGTGCGGGCTGACCTCTGGGACCGGCTGGAGGGTTTCGATCCCCGGCTGCCGCTGTTTCGAGACGACGTCGACTTCGGGTGGCGGGTGGCGAAGTCGGGAAGCCGGGTCGTGGTCGCGCCTGGCGCGGTCGTCTTCCACGCGGAAGCGGCCGCTCGCGGCGTACGACGCATCGCCAACACCTCGACCAATCCCCAGCGAGCGGACCGCCGCGCCGCTCTCTTCACGCTGCTCGCCAACTGCAGACTGCTGGTGCTGCCGTTCCAGTACGTCCGGTTGCTGGTCGGCTCGGTGCTGCGGGCCATCGGCTACCTCCTCGGGAAGCTGCCGGGGGCGGCCTGGCAGGAGCTCGTCGCGGCGGTGAGCGTCCTCGGCCGCCCCGATCGCATCGCCGCGGCTCGGTGGCGGCGTCGCGCCCTCGCTCGGGGCGGGTCAGCGGACGTTCGCGCCAAGCTGCCGCCGTGGTGGACGCCGTACGCCAACGGCATCGACGCCGTGGCCAGCCGGTTCACCAGCGGGTTCCGGGGCACTGTGCCGGCGACGTCGCCGGCAGCCCAGCTGCGTGCAGGGCGGGGAGACGCCACCGCATTGGAGACCGGCCCCGTCGCTGACGAGGCGGTCAACCTGCCGGTGGGGGCCGGCCCGGTCCACAGCACGCTGGCGCACCCCCTGCTCAGCCTGGTGGGCGTGCTGGCGGTGGTCGGACTACTGGCGACGCGGGGACTGTGGGGCGACGGGTTCCTGCAGGGCGGCTCGTTGCTACCGGCGCCGGACTCCGCGGGGCAGTGGTGGCGGCTCTACACCGAAACCTGGCACCCGGTGCGGCTGGGCTCGACCGAGTGGACGTCGCCGTACGTCGCCGGGCTGGCGCTCGCCGGCACCGTGCTGCTGGGAAAGGCGTGGCTCCTTGTCGACGCGGTGATGCTGTTCGCGCCGGTCCTGGCGGCGATCGGGGCGTACGTCGCCGCCCGCAGCCTCGTGCAGAGCCGGCCCGTTCGCGTGTGGATGGCGGCGACCTACGCCCTGCTGCCGGTGGTGACCGGTGCGACGGCGTCCGGGCGAGTTGGCACCGTGGTCGCCACCATCCTGCTGCCGTGGCTCGTCCCTGCGGTGGCGACGCTGCTTGCCCCTGCTGGTGGCCGGCGGCTGGGGGCTGCCTGCGCAGCGGGAGCGGTGCTGGCTGCGGTAAGTGCGTTCGCGCCCGTTGGGGAGGCGATGGCGGCGGTGCTGCTGGTCGCGGCGGTGCTCTGGTTGCTGGTCCGGCGCCGACCGTCGGCGATTCCCTACTGCTTGCTGGCGGTGCTGCTGCCGCTGGCACTACTGCTGCCCTGGTCGTGGCGGTTCCTGGATACGCCAGAGCTGGTGCTGACCGAGGCCGGACGCGCCTACGGCGGCCCCAGATCCGGTACCGACCCGGCCTGGCAGTGGGCGTTCGGCCGCCTCGCCGCAGCTGGTGACGCGCCGTGGTGGCTGACCGCAGGGATCGCAGGACTGGCCGTGCTCGCCTTGCTGCGCCGGGACCGGCTTACCGGCGTCGCTGGTGCCTGGGTGGTGATCGCGGTCGCACTCGCAACTGCGGCTGTCATGTCCCGCTTCACCGTGGAGCTCCCGGGCGGGCTGTATCACGCACCTGTGTGGGTCGGCTTCCCCGTCATCGTGGCCCAGGCGGCGGGAGTCGTTGCAGCCGGTTTCGCCGCGGACGGGCTGACCCGCTTCATCGCCGCAGGGAGCTTCGGTTGGCGGCAACCGCTCGCTGCGGTGGCGACGGCGGCCGCGGTGCTGACCACGGTGGCCGGGCTCGCCTGGTGGGCGGTGTTCGCACCAGCCGGCGAGCTGTCCCGGCAGACCGCGGTTGCCCTCCCGGCGTACATGGCTGACGCGATCGGCGCCGATAGCGGGCTGCGCGTGCTCGTGGTCCGCGGCAACGCCGATCGAGCGACGTACGACGTGGTTGCCGGCGACGGTGTGCGCCTCGGTGACGACAGCGTGCTGCCGGCCGCCGGGTCGACTAGGGTGACCCGCCTTGTCACAGATTTGCTCGTGGAGCGCGCGGCGGTCGCTCCAGCCGGGCTGGCTGAGCTGGGCATCAAGTACGTCGTGCTGCCACCGCCGAACAGTCCACAGCTGGTCGACCAGCTCGACGCCACCCCGGGACTGTCCCGGGCCAGTGCAGGACAGCTGGCCGGGTGGCAGATCGACACGGCGCGCGGCCAGTCGGGCAGCGCACCGCCGGCGCTCGAACCGGCTGAGTCCGATCGCCGTTGGCAGCTCGCCGGGCAGGCGGGGCTGTGGCTGCTGGTGCTGGTGCTCGCCACACCCGGACTGCACCGCCGGGAAGGCCTGAGGGAGGGACAACCATGAGCTACCGGTCCGCCGCTGTCGCCGTTGTCGCGGTCCTCGCGTCGGCGTCAGCTGTCACCGTCGCCGACCGCTCGTCGACTACGCTGCCGCCGGCCCAACGACTTACAGCTGAGCAGGTGCCACCGGGCGCAACCGCGCTCACCTGCCCGCCGCCACCTTCCGGTGCTGACACGGTTACCTCGCTCTTTGCTGTCAGCCCGGCGGGCGGCCCGCAGAGCTCAGCACCTGGGGCGCTTGACCTGGCGCCGCTACGGCTGCCGCCGAGGCCCATGCTCAGCAGCGTGACAACGGCGGGAGAGCCGCTGCAGCGCGCTCTGAAACCCGGCACCGCAGGGCTGCTCGTCGGGGCGTCGGGCGAGTTGGCTCCCGGGGTCAGCGCCGTCGTGTCGTCGGTGTTGGCCAGCCTGAAGACGTCTGGCCTGGCCGCCAGCGCATGTGGGGCGGCCGCGAACGACTGGTGGTTCAGCGCCGTCGACACCAGCGTCGGGGCCAGATCACGGTTGGTCTTGTCGAACCCGACGCGGGCGGTTGCCGTCGTCGACCTCGCCTTGTTCGGGTACAACGGGCCGATCGAACCGGCCGGTGCCCGGGGCATCACGGTGGCGCCGTTCTCCGAGCGGACCCTGGACCTTTCCCGGTTCGCGCCGGGTTCCGACGCGCTCACCGTGAACGCGCACGCTTCGCGCGGAGCGGTGGTCGCGGCGGTCCTGACGACCAAGCGCCGCCGCGTCTCCGCTGCCGGGAGCGAGTGGATCGCGCCGAGTGCCGGTCCGGCCACCCAGGTGGTCATCAACCCCACCCCGCCTCTTCAAGCCGAGGCGCCGGGAGGTGGCAGAGACCAGCCAGGGGGCGCGGCAGACGTGCCGCCGCAGGACGGAAAGCAGCGCCTCGTGCTCACCAACACCAGCCGCAGGGAAGCCCTGGTGCACGTGCGGGTCTTCGACGCCTCGGGGACTTTCACGCCCACCCAGCTGGCCGACGTACGGATCAGGCCCGGGAGCGTTGTCGTCGAGGACCTGCTGCCGATCACCCAGGGGTTGGCGGCCGGCATACGGATGAACAGCAACGTGCCGGTGACCGGCGCCGTCACCACCATCACGGCTGACCCGACCGAGGACTTCACCGTGTCAACGGCCAGTGAGGCGCTTACCGATCCCGCGGTGGTGCCGCTGCTTTCCGACTCCGACCTCACCCTCCTCCTGACGACTCCCGACCCGATTGGCGGCAGCGTGCGGGTGGCGACCTTCAACGACGCCGGCACCCGGCTTCGTAACCAGGTCGTCAACGTGAAAGGCGCCGCTGTGACGGTCTGGGAGCCGCCGGAAGACACGAAGCCGGGTTACCTCGTGCTCAGCAGGCGGGCGGGCGAAGCCATCTCCGGCATGGCCTCCTACCGCAGCCCCGACGGGATAACGTCGGTGCCGCTTCGTTCCGGCGTGTGGTCGATCACGCGGCCAGCTGTCGCCCCGGTCCCTTGAGCGCAGCTCAGGCCTCGGTCGACCGCAGCATCCGCAGGTGGCCGCGACGTCCGACCTCGACCGAGGAGGCGGGCAGTTCGTCGACGTCGCGCGGACGGGCAGCCTCTCGTACGGCGTTCGCCAGCGCCAGCAGGTCGTCCCCGCTCGGCGCCGGAACCCCCGCGTCGCGCGCCAATCGGATGACCTCCCACCCCCGCGGCGCGCTCAGCCGCTCGGCGTGGAACTGGCACAGGTCGTAGGCGTGCGGTTCGGCGTACGTCGCCAACGGGCCCAGCACCACCGTGGAGTCGGAGTACACGTAGGTCAGCGTCGCTACGGCGGCGTCGGCGCAGGTGCTGCGCGAGCACATCCTCCGTCGACTCACGAGGTGACGCTACCGTCCGCGCTCGGCGCAGCCCGGCATTGCGGCGATGGCTGAGGTTGTGTCTCGTCACCGCACTAGAGTCTGCCTGTGCCTGAGCCGCGAAAGGGTCCTGCTCTTCCCGTCGTCGGACGGCGCCTCGAGCCGACTCGTGAGCGGCACGGTCGCGGCCTGCGGGGGCCGATGTCGCTGCCAGGGCCGCTGAGCCCGCGTGGCCCCGCTGTGCGACCGAGTCGGCGCGACGCCTTCGATGAGCTCGTGCTGTCGCTCGTCGACAGGTTGGCCGGGCGCTGGGAGAAGGAGCTCTCCGGCGTGGAGTTCGCCACCGAGGACGCTCCACAGATGCCTGACGACTGGGTGGGCGACGACTGGCCCGGCGAACGGGTGCCGTTCGGGGTTGTCGTTCCAGCCCGACCTCAGCATCCGGCCCGCATCGTGCTGTTCAGGCGGCCGATCGAACTGCGCGCCAAGACCCGCTCCGATCGCACCGCGCTGGTCCACGAGACACTGGTAGAGCACATCGCCGAACTTCTCGGTCGAGACCCGGCCGAGATCGACTTCTGAACCCGCTCGGGGCGCCGTCCGGTGCCACAAGCTCTGCTTGGATGAGAGCCGTGGCTGACCTCGCGACGATCTTCAAGGCCTACGACGTGCGCGGACTGGTCCCCGAGCAACTCGACGAGCCGAGCGCGCGCCAGATCGGCTCGGCTTTCGTCGCCGAGGTGATCGACGGCTCGACCGACCCGGCGGTCGTGATCGGTCACGACATGCGTTCGTCGTCTCCTGGACTGGCGGCCGCTTTCGCCGACGGGGTGCGCGGCACGGGCACCGACGTGGTGATGATCGGTCTCGCCTCCACCGACCAGCTGTACTTCGCCTCCGGCCGGCTAGGGCTGCCCGGGGCGATGTTCACCGCGTCGCATAACCCCCCGCGGTACAACGGCATCAAGCTGTGCCGGGCCGGGGCGGCGGCGATGGCGGCCGACACCGGTCTCACGGCGATCCGCGACCGGGTTGTGGCCGCCAATGCCAAGGCGACGGCGGCGCTGACTGCGTCCCACGCGAACAGCGCGCCAGCCGGGCGCGGGGCGCTGGAGCAGCGAGACATGCTGACGTCGTACGCCGAGCACCTCCTCGGCACCGTCAAGGTCACCGGGCGGCGGCTGAAGGTGGTTGTCGATGCCGCCAACGGTATGGCTGGCCACACGGTGCCGGCGGTCTTCGGTGCGCTGGACGTCGACCTCGTCCCCTTGTACTTCGACCTCGACGGCAGCTTCCCCAACCATGCGGCCAACCCGCTTGACCCGGCCAACCTGCGGGACCTGAAGTCGGCTGTCGTGCGTGAGCGGGCCGACGTCGGGCTTGCCTTCGACGGCGACGCGGACCGGTGCTTCGTTGTCGACGAGCGGGGCAGCGGCATCCCTCCTTCTGCGCTGACGGGCCTGATCGCCGTACGAGAGCTCGCGAAGGAGCCTGGGGCACCGATCGTGCACAACCTGATCTCCAGCCGGGCGGTCCCCGAGGTGATCCGTCGGCATGGCGGGGTTCCTATCCGAACTCAGGTCGGCCACTCGATCATCAAGGCGGTGATGGCCAAGGAGAACGCCGTGTTCGGCGCTGAGCACTCGGGCCACTTCTACTTTCGCGACTTCTGGTACGCCGACTCCGGCCTGCTGGCTGCTTTGCATCTGTTGGCGGCGCTGGCCGCCGACGACCGACCCGTCTCGCAGCTGCTGGCGGAGTTCGACCCCTACGCGTCGTCGGGGGAGATCAACTTCAACACCGACCGCGCCGCGCGGGCGATCGAGGCGGTTCAGGCCCACTACGCCGACGAACCGGGGATCCGCGTCGACCACCTCGACGGTCTCACGGTGAGCGCCAGAGACTGGTGGTTCAATATCCGTCCGTCGAACACCGAGCCGCTGCTGCGCCTGAACGTGGAGGGCGTTGATTCTGCGACGATGGCAGCCACCCGCGATCAGGTAACGGCGCTGTTGAGGAGGAGCATGTGAAGCTCGACCCGGTTCTGCTCGAGATCTTGGTCTGCCCGGCCTGCAAGAGCTCGTTGGACGTCGACAACGACAACGACGAGCTGATCTGCACCGGATGCGGCCTCATCTACCCGGTTCGCGACGACATCCCCGTGATGCTTGTCGACGAAGCACGCAAGCCGAGCGCCGGCGCGTCGGGCGACGCTCGGGAGGATGCCGCCGCGGACGTGCCGTTCGGCGAGGTCGACGCTCCGCCAGACGTGGTCGACCGGGACGGTTCGCCGGAAGGCACAGGAGACGTGGACTCCGAGCGGACGTTCTGACGCGATGGCGGACTCCTTCGACGACACCCGACTTGACAACCCGGACGCGCTGGCGACGGCCGATCCCCTCCTGCGGCGGCTGGCGGAGTCCGGGGCTCGGGTGCGGCTGGAGGCAGGCGGCGCCGGCCAGGCCCTCGCCGCGCTCGGGCCGGACGCAGCGCCCCGCGCGATCGTGGCGGCTGGCGCGGACGCCCGCCTGCTTCGGGCGGTCCTCGAGCCGTGGAGCCCGGTGCCGTTCGTCGCCTGGCCCGGACCCAGCCTGCCCGGGTGGGCCGGTGCACTTGACCTGGTCATCGTGCTGGCGCCGGCCGGGGGAGACGCCCAGACCGCGTCAGCGGTGCGCGAGGCCGTACGCCGTGGCTGTGCGCTCATCACCGCGTGCCCGCCGCACTCGGTGCTCGCCGAGCTGTCGCAGGCTCGCCACAGCACCCTGCTCCCCACCCAGACCGACGACGCGCTCGCCGTCGCTGTTGTCATGCTGCAGGCGCTTCACAGGTTGGGGGTTGGCCCGGAGATCGACGCCGACGATGTCGCCCGGGCACTGGACGAGGTCGCTGTCGCCTGCTCCCCGCAGCGAGACATCGCGAGCAACCCGGCGAAGGATCTCGCGTTCGCGCTTGCCGACTCGTTGCCGCTGGTGTGGGGCGGGTCGGTCCTCGCGGCGAGGGCAGCCCGACGGGTGGCGGAGGGGCTGCGCCGCACAACGGGTCGGCCGGCGCTCGCAGCCGACGCGGCCCATCTGCTGCCGGTGCTCGAGGCGACCCGCCGCCGCGACGTTTTTGCCGACCCGTTCAGCGATGGAGCCGAAACCGAAACGTCGTTACGGCCCAGCCTGCTGATCCTCGACGACGGCACCGAGGAGGCCACGATCCGGGAGCTGCGGGGGAGGTTGACGACGACGGCGACGAGCCACGACGTACGATGCCAGACCATCGAAGGGACAGCGGGACCCGAGATGGCGCGCTACGGCTCGCTGCTGACCACCGGCCTGTATGCCGCCACGTATCTCGGCATCGGGTTGTCCCGAGACGACGAGGAGCAGGCGGGCCGATGAGCGCAGAAGGCGGCACCAAGGCAATCATCGCGGCATTGCTTGCGAACCTCGGGATCGCGGCCACCAAGTTGTTGGCGTGGGCGCTGACCAGGTCGTCGTCGATGCTTGCGGAGTCGATCCACTCCCTGGCCGACTCCGGAAACCAGGCGCTGCTGCTGCTCGGCGGGAAGCGCGCTAGGCGTGCCCCGACGAAGAACCACCCCTTCGGCTTTGGCCGCGAGCGGTACATCTACGCGTTCATCGTGTCGATCGTGCTGTTCACCGTCGGTGGCCTGTTCGCGCTGTACGAGGCCTACCACAAGTACCACGAGGTGCACGCTGGCAAGGAGAACGAACTGCTGGAGAGTGACTGGTGGTGGGTGCCGCTGGTTGTGCTGGGCGCCGCCATCATCATGGAGACCTTCTCGTTCCGCACCGCGATCGTCGAGTCCAACAAGGTCCGGGGGGAGGCCAGCTGGGGCGAGTTCATCCGCAACGCCAAGGCACCCGAGCTTCCGGTGGTCCTGCTCGAGGACTTCGCGGCTCTGCTCGGGTTGATCTTCGCGCTTTTCGGCGTTGGTCTGACACTGCTGACGCACAACGGCTACTGGGACGTCGCCGGTACCGTCGCGATCGGTCTCCTGCTCGTGACCGTGGCGATTGTGCTGGCGGTGGAGACCAAGAGCCTGCTGCTTGGCGAGGCCGCCGCTCCGCGCGAGCGCGAGTTGATCGCCGCGCGCATCCGCGCCAACGATCATGTGCTCGACATCCTCAGCCTGCGCACTTTGCACCTCGGACCGGAGCAGGTCCTGGTCGCCTGCAAGATCTCGGTGCGCCCCACTGACAGCGCTCAGCTCATCACCGACACGATCAACGCGGTCGAGGACAGCATCAGGCAAGCTGTGCCGTCGGCGACGCATATCTTCATCGAGCCCGACATCTTCCGAGCTGCCGTCGCCTCCTCCGGCTGACGGAAGGCGTCGCCCCGCCGTCACTGCCGCTTCGACGGCCAGGAAGTCCGGTGGTCCAGTCTGCCCAGATCACCCAGATCTGCGGCACGTCCAAGGACAAGTCCCCCGAAGCGGAGCCGAGGGTTCACGCCCAGTGGTGGAGCGGGCGGCGCGGCTGAGCTAGTTGTATGGCACAAGTGAGTTTGGCGATCCCTTTACGGTCGAACGGCTCTATGCGCAGCCGAAGGAGCCTCTCGATCGTTTTCGTCGCTGCTATGGATTCTGCCGCCTCGGATTCGTTGATCCATCCCGCAGCGCGGGCGGCCTGGAACTCGCGCCAGTCGTCTGTGGTAACTGTGCCATCGCGGCCGCGCCAGGGGTCGAGCTCCATGTCGGTGTATGTCCAGGTTCGCTCGACGAGGACTGCGGGAGTGCAGATGTCCACGGTGACGTCACGGTCGGCATCAGGTGGATACCATGTAGCGATCCACCAAGCGCGGGGTGGAATCAGTTGCACGATGGGCCTGCCTATGCCGTCGCTGTCCTGCGCTACTTCGCAGACTCCCGTGTGCTGACCGTCCTCGCCCCGGTAGCGGGATCCAGCCGGTGTGTAGAGCCACGTGCCGAATTCGTCGGTGGCCAACACGTAGGCCCCCCAGACGCCAATGCCGACGGGTCGCTTCACCTTCTTGATGAAGACGACGTCCACGACATCCATGGTGCCAGTCGTTTTGTTGGCCCAGGCATTACGACCGGGGGTGGTAGTGACTGGTTGTCCACAAGCACCACTTTCGCGTGACCTTGTCGTCGAACAGGTGTACGATTGTATGCATGGAGGAGAGTTACGCGAAGCTCGTCGACATCAAGGACCGGCTTGCTGACGCGTGCGGTGTGCTCAACGTCGCGAACGCCCGGCTGGTGCAGCTGACCGCTGAGCTGATCGAGACCGACCTGTGGCGCGGCTACGGGATCCGGTCGGTCGAGCACTACCTGACGTTGCAGACCGGGCTGTCCCCCGAACGCGCCCGCCAGGTCGTCGAGGTCGCCGCCGCTACCGTTGAGTTGCCGGTGACCACTGGGAAGCTCGCCGCTGGTGAGCTGTCGTTTGAGCAGGTCCACGCGGTGACCCGGCACCAGGGCAAGTTCAACGACGACGAGGCCGCCTCGTTCGCCACCATCGCCACCGTCCCACAGATCCGGCGGACCCTGTCCCGCTACACCTTCACCCACAGCACCGCCGCCGAGACTGCCAGCGCCGATGGCGGCGGCTCGACCGAAACGCCGACGGAACTCACTTCAGCCGACTCCTCCACGTCCGGGTCGGCGGCTGAGGCGGTCGCGTCGGGGCGGGTGACGCAGTTTCATGACTCCACCCGGTACCGGCTGGTGGTGGACGCCCCCGCCGACCAAGGGGGCGCTGATCGCCGCCGCCATCAGCGAGGCGAAGGATGCGCTGTTCCAGGCTGGGCAACCGCAGGTGAGTTCGTTTGACGCCCTGGTGGAGGTGTGCAACCGGTCCCTGTCCGGTGTGCAACCCACCTCGCGGGTCGACAAGTACCGGGTGTATGTGCACCTCGACACCGACGGCGCCTGGGTGGGCGCCGGACCCGCTCTCCCGCCGGGTCTTGTCGCGAAGTTGACCTGTGCCGGGTCGGTCGCCCCGGTGTGGGAAACCGACGGGCTACCGGTCAACGTTGGCCGCAGCATGCGGATCGTCCCCGACCGCACCCGCCGGCTGGTGGAGGACCGCGACCGCGGCTGCCGCTACCCCGGCTGTGTCGCCCGGTCGTACCTGGAGGTGCACCACACCATCCACTGGAAAGACGGCGGACCCACCGACACCTGGAACCTTATCTGTCTGTGCCCCTACCACCACGACGCCCGCCACCGCGGCGAGTTCCTCACCAGCGGTAACGCCGACCTCCCCGACGGGCTCGCGTTCACCGACAACCGCGGCCACCGCATCACCATCGGTCGATCCCGCCCACCCGATGACCCGCTGCCCGGCCCACCAGACGGGCGGCAGTACGAACACCCGATCGGTGAACCCATTCAACACAAATGGGTCTACTTCTCCCCACCCAGCAAAACCGCATAGGCGCGAGAGCCCGGCGGGGTCGACCAGGCCGACCCAAGCCCGAGGCGGTCTCGACTGGCTCGACCACCACGACCTCGCCAGCGTTCGGACGCCACTAACCTAGGGCCATGGACTTTCAGGTTGCCGACCTCTCGCTGGCCGAGTTCGGTCGAGTCGAGATCTCCCTTGCCGAACACGAGATGCCCGGGCTGATGGCGATGCGGGAGCGATACGCCGACGCACAGCCGCTTGCCGGTGCCCGCATTGCGGGATCGCTGCACATGACGGTGCAGACCGCCGTACTCATCGAGACCCTCACCGCGCTCGGCGCGCAAGTGCGCTGGGCCAGCTGCAACATCTTCTCGACCCAAGACCACGCCGCTGCGGCCGCGGTGGTCGGCAAGGACGGTACGCCGGATGACCCGCGCGGCGTTCCGGTGTTCGCCTGGAAGGGCATGACGCTGGCCGAGTACTGGGAGTGCGCTGAGCGCATCCTCACCTGGCCCGACGGTGGTCCCACAGACTCGTCGGTTGGGACCGTAAGCGGTCCCACAGATTCGCCGGTTGGGACCGTAAGCGGTCCCACAGATTCGCCGGTTGGGACCGTAAGCGGTCCCGCAGATTCGTCGGTTGCGACCGTAAGCGGTCCCAACATGATCCTGGACGACGGCGGCGACGCCACGATGCTGGTGCACCTCGGTGTCGAGTACGAGAAGGAAGGCGCGGTGCCGGCGCCTGAGTCGACGAAGAACGCCGAGCTGCGCGAGGTGTTGCGGGTGCTCGAACGCAGTCTGGCGCAGACGCCGACGAAGTGGACGACGATCGCCAACGGCATCCAAGGCGTAACCGAGGAAACCACGACCGGCGTGCACCGGCTTTACGAGCGCCACCGCGACGGCGCTCTACTGTTTCCCGCAATCAACGTCAACGACTCGGTCACCAAGTCCAAGTTCGACAACCGCTACGGTTGCCGACACTCCTTGATCGACGGCATCAACCGGGCCACCGACGTGCTGATCGGCGGCAAGGTGGCAGTGGTCTGCGGGTACGGCGACGTCGGCAAGGGCTGCGCGGAGGCGCTACGCGGCCAGGGCGCTCGCGTCATCATCACCGAGATCGACCCGATCTGCGCGCTGCAGGCGGCGATGGACGGCTACCAGGTTGCGACTCTGGACGAGGTAGTCGAGCAGGCCGACATCGTGGTAACCGCCACCGGCTGCCTCAACGTCGTCACCGCCGACCACATGGCTCGGATGAAGCACCAGGCCATCCTCGGCAACATCGGCCACTTCGACAACGAGATCGACATGGCCGGGCTGGCGGCGGTGTCCGGCATCCAGCGCACGACCGTCAAGCCGCAGGTCGACGTGTGGACCTTCCCGACACCTTCTGCGGAACGCTCACCGCGGGACGGGAGCACCAGCGGTCACTCGATCATCGTGCTGAGCGAGGGCCGGCTGCTGAACCTCGGCAACGCCACCGGCCACCCGTCGTTCGTGATGTCGAACTCGTTCACCAACCAGGTGCTCGCCCAGATCGAGCTGTTCACCCGTCCCGCCGATTACCCCACGGCGGTCTATACCCTGCCGAAGCACCTCGACGAGGAGGTGGCCCGACTGCACCTGGGGGCACTTGGGGTGTCGCTGACCGCGTTGACCGATGAGCAGGCAAGGTATCTCGGAGTCGGGGTCGAGGGGCCGTACAAGTCGGAGCACTACCGGTACTGACCTCGCTGGCCCTCCCTGGCCGCCGGATCGGGGGTGATCCGGGCGTTTCGCCGTACGCTGGAAACCGTACGTTTGTCGCAGCGGTCCGGACGGACGAGAGAGTGGGCCCCCAGTGGAGCCTGTGCACGCGCACAGAGGCAGAGTTCTCGTGGTCGACGACGACTCCTCGCTGGCCGAGATGTTGACGATCGTCTTGCGCAACGAGGGCTTTGAGCCGCGAGTGTGCGCCACCGGCGATCGTGCCCTGTCGGCGTTTCGCGACTTCCATCCCGACGTCGTGCTGCTCGACCTCATGCTTCCCGGCAAGGACGGCGTCGACGTGTGCCGGGAGATCCGCAACGAGTCTGGTGTGCCGATCATCATGCTCACGGCCAAGAACGACACCGTCGACATCGTCGTTGGACTGGAGTCGGGGGCCGACGACTACGTCGTCAAGCCGTTCAAGCCCAAGGAGCTGGTGGCCCGCCTCAGGGCTCGGCTGCGCAAGTTTGAAGAGGCTGGCCCCGGAGCGCTTGAGATCGGTGACCTGGTGATCGACGTCGCCGGCCACACGGTGAAACGCAACGGCACCCCTTTGTCGCTGACCCCATTGGAGTTCGACCTGCTTGTCTGCCTGGCGCGCAAGCCCTGGCAGGTCTTCACCCGCGAGGTGCTGCTGGAACAGGTATGGGGGTATCGGCACGCAGCCGACACCCGGCTCGTCAACGTCCACGTGCAGCGGCTGCGGTCGAAGGTGGAGATCGACCCGGAGAACCCGCAGATCGTGATGACGGTGCGCGGTGTCGGCTACAAGGCCGGCGACGCACCGGCTACCGGATAAAACGCATGGCGCACGATCTCTCCTCGCCAGACGCAGCCCCGCAGCGCCCCGGCGCTTCCTCGGTGGAGCGGTGGCCGGGCAGTTCAGCCGCACGAGCGCTGAGCGCCGCGGTCCGGTTCATCACCGCGCCGGTGCGCCACCTTGTCGACCTGTGGCGCCGGTCGATCCAGGCTCGGGTCGTGATCGGCACGCTGACCCTGTCGGCGGTCCTGGCGATCTTGGCCGGCGAGGTGCTCCTGCGCCAGGTCACCGACCGCATCCTCGACAGCAAGGTGGACGCTTCGCTGGCCGAAGCGGCGGGGGGCGCTGAGTACGCCCAATCGCAACTTGACAGCGCCGAGATCGGCAACTTTTTCGACGTTGGCCCCGAGCTTCGTAACCTCATCGACTCGCTGGCACGGGGCGACGAGGCCCGCGACCAGTACGACCTAGTGATAATCGGCCCCCTCAGCCCCAGCACTGGCACGGACGGTTCTGGCGGTCGCCTGGTGTCGGGAGCGGTGACGCCCAGCAGGTCGATCCCAGCGGCGCTGATGCAGCAGGTCCGGGCCGAGCCCGGGAGCTGGTGGGCTTACTCGACCCTCTACTTCAACGACCGCGACCGGCCAGCTGAGCCGGGCCTGGTCGTCGGGTCTCAGTTGCGCGTTCCCACCACCGGGCAGATCTACGCGTTGTTCCACGTCTTCCCGCTGACCGAGCAGCAGGAAACCCTGTTCGTCGTACGCAGCGCCTTGATCACCACGGGGGTCGTGCTGGTTGTGTTGCTGGGGACCATCGCGTGGCTGGTCACCCGGCAGGTGGTCACGCCCGTGCGGCTGGCGCGCCGCATCGCCGAGCGCCTTGCAGCCGGTCGGCTGGAGGAGCGGATGCACGTGCGGGGCAAGGACGACATCGCGCGGCTGGGCGTGTCCTTCAACCAGATGGCCAGCAGCCTGCAGCGACAGATCCGCCAGCTCGAGGAGCTCTCCCGCGTCCAGCGCCGCTTCGTGGCCGATGTGAGCCACGAGCTGCGTACGCCGCTCACGACCGTGCGGATGGCAGCTGACGTCCTGCACGACTCCCGCGAGGACTTCGACCCGGTCACCGCTCGCTCGGCTGAGCTGCTGCAAGGCGAGCTGGACCGGTTCGAAGGACTGCTCACCGACCTGCTCGAGATCAGCCGGTTCGATGCCGGGGCCGCGGTGCTCGACCTGGGTGACGTCGACATTCGCGACGTGGCGCGTCGCGTGGACGACTGGGCGGCCCCGTTGGCGGCTCAGCGCGGCACTCGCGTGAGCGTGTCCGTACCCGACGAGCCGTGCTACGCCGAGGCCGACGTACGTCGGGTCGAGCGCATCGTGCGCAACCTGGTGGTGAACGCCATCACCTATGGAGAAGGTCGCGACGTCGAGGTGACGGTGGCCACCGGTTCCAACGCCGTCGCGCTGACCGTGCGCGACTACGGAGTCGGGCTGAAGAGCGGCGAAGAAGTCTTGGTCTTCAATCGGTTCTGGCGGGCTGACCCCGCTCGCGCGCGGACTCGCGGAGGTACCGGCCTCGGGCTTTCGATCGCCATCGAGGACACCGCTCTGCACGGCGGCCGGCTCGACGCCTGTGGGCGCCCTGGCCGGGGGTCGCTGTTCCGGCTGACGCTGCCGCGGCGGGCCGGCGACCGGTTGGAAGAGTCCCCGCTTCCGCTGGAGATGGTGGAACCAGCGGCTCCGGTAGCCGTTGGCGGGCCTTATGCGCGCTTTCCCGGTTCCCGGGGGGGCATGCAATGACCTCGTTGGTGGCGGTGCTACGCCGCGGGGCGTTGGGAGCGCTGATCGGCGTACTCACGACGGCTTGTGTGTCGATCCCCTCCGACTCCCCCGTGCGGCCCGGTCAGCCGGTCGGTGTGCAGGGTGAGCCGGAGCTCATCAGCGAGCTCATCAGCAATGATCCCCCCGGGCCGGCTCCCGGGGCGAGCCGCGAAGAGGTGGTGTCGGGATTCTTTGCGGCGATGCTGGCCTATCCCCAGACCGCGGCGACGGCCCGGCAGTTCCTTACGCCGAGCGCGGCCGCGTCGTGGGACCCGAGCAAGGGGCTTGTCGTCTACGACGACCAGGCGATCATCGAGCGGCCAGGCAGTGTGTCGGTCAAGACGGACGTCCTTGGGTCGCTTGACGCGCGGGGCTCGTGGTCGTCGGCGAAGCCGGCCACCAGGTCAGCCACGGCGCGGATCCACCTCGAGCGGGTCAAAGGTGAGTGGCGTATCACCGACCCCCCAGCGGGAACGTTCGTTGATAGCGACTACTTCGACCTGTACTTCCGGGAGTTCTCGCTGTACTTCTTCGACCCGACCTTGAAGGTGCTCACCCCAGACCCGGTTTATCTGCTCCTCGGCGATACCACCGCCACCGCGTTGGTGTCGGATCTGCTCCTCGGCCCGACGCGTGACCTCGCCGGAGTGGCAGCGACAGCTGTCCCGCTGGACACCGAAGTCGACGTCGCCGTTTCGATCGATGACAACGGGCAGGCCGAGATACCGCTGAGTGCGACGGTGGCGGACCTCTCCGCCGAAGCGCGCCTCCTCTTCGCGGCCCAGCTCACCTGGACGATGCGGCAACTCCCCGAGGTCGAGGCGATCAGCCTCACCGTCGACGGTAACCGCCTCGACGTACCCGGTGTCAGCGTCAACGGCGTGTTCGACATTGACGAGTTCGAGGGCTACGACCCAGCGTTCGCCAGTCAGCTCGCGCTGTTCGCGCTGAGCCCGGATGGTCTCGTCACCGTCACCGAGGATGACGCCACAGTGCTGCCGGGGCCGATCGCTGCCGCGGCGAAACGAGCCAGGTACGCCGCCGTCGACCCGTCGGCTGCGCTGGCGGCGGTGGTCCACCGCGACGGGCGAGTGCTCGTCGGGGGCATTGCCGCCTCCGCCGAAGCTCCCGCCAAGTGGTTCAGGGGCAGCACCTCGTTGCTGCAGCCGTCCTGGGACGTTCACCAGGTGCTCTGGCTGGTCGACCAGGACCCCAAGACCGGTGCGGCGGTGTACGCCGTGACTGCCGAGGGGAGACGCCGGGTGCCGGCCCCGGGCATCGACGGTAACCGGGTCGAGGCGTTCGCCGTGTCCCGCGACGGGGTGCGCCTGGCCGCCATCCTGGGGAAGGGCGACGCCAGTCGGCTTGTCACGTCGGTGATCGACAGAGCCTCCCGCAACCCCGCTGCTGTCTCGCTTTCCAAGGCGCGTCCTCTCGTCAGTCCGAGCTTCACTGCAACCGGCCTCACGGGACTGGCCTGGGTTAGTCCAACGGCTGTGATGGTGCTGGCCAGTGAGCAAGGCGGTGAGCGGCAGCCCTTCGAGGTGAGCACCGACGGGTCCCGGGCGCGTGCAGTCAGTGAGTTCCTGCCGATCGAACCGGTCAGCGTGGCGGCGGGCCCGAACGTCGACGCGCCGGTCGTGATCAGCGGCGGCAACGGCGAGATCTACGTCCAGACACCGGAACTGCAGTGGGACCGGTTCGGCGGGACAACCCCGCTCCGCGCTCCCTTCTACCCCGGGTGAGCGACCCCCCTGCCCGCCGCCCCCTATGCCCGACCCCGGCCCAAGATCCGACGTCAAGCTCGTTAGGGCGTGCTGAGCGTCGGATTCTTTGCGAGTGGTGCTTGTCGGCAACCGGTCTTCCACAGTCGCCGCAGCGTGGCGGCGTATCCACAGGTTGGGCGGCGCGTCCTGGAGAGCGTCGCCGTAGGGGCACAGTGGATGCCATGGGGAGCTCTCGTGAGCTGATGGCGGCCTCCGTCGACTTGTTCTTGGGCGGCGCCTGTGTCGGCTGTCGGCGACCCGGACCGGCGCTGTGCTTGTGCTGTTCCAGCAGCCTGGACCGGCTGCCGTCCGAGGCGCGACCGTCGCCGGCGCCACCAGGTCTGCCCGTGGTCTTTGCGGTCGCCGAGTATGACGCTGTCGTCAAGGCGGCGTTGGTCGCCCACAAGGAGGAGGCGCGGCTTTCGCTGGCCAGACCGCTCGGTCGGACGTTGGCCTTAAGCGTCTTCGGCGTACTGTCCCGGTCGAGATCCCGGTCGGCCGCCGGGTCGCCGGGGGTGGTCACGCTGGTCCCAGCGCCGTCCACGCGGCGTACCGTCCGTGAGCGGGGTCACGACCCGCTGCTGCGCATCACCCGCGAATGCGGGCGTGCGTTGCGGAAGTCGGGGGTGGCGGCGGTCGTTGACCCGGTGCTGCGCGTCGACCGTCCGGTGGTCGACCAGGCGGGACTCACCGCGGTCGAGCGAGCCGCCAATCTGGCCGGTGCCTTCGCCGCCCGCCCCCGGCGACGGCTGGACGGCCGTTGCGTCGTTGTCGTCGACGACATCTGCACTACCGGAGCGACAGCGGCCGAGGCGGCCCGCGCGACCGCAGCAGCCGGAGGAAACGTGCTGGGAGTTGCCGTCATCGCCGCCACCACACGTCGTCGGCCGCCGGCATAGCGGAGCTCGCACTGTCGGGCTGCCTGCCCAACCCATTAGGGTCATGCCATGGCACCCGTCCGGGTCCGTGGTTGCGCTGGTGGAGCGCCGTTTGGTCGGCGCCCGGTCAGCAAGCCGATGCCAGCCGCAGGCGAAACGGCCCACGTAAGGTCGATCCGGCAATCCCTGATCGGCCGAGCACGGAGCGGCTTAGTGGTAAGCCCTGCCCCGCGGGAGAGCCAGACGCTCTCCTTCTCCGGGAGAAGGCAGTGAGTGGCACAAGCTGCGAAGGCCTCAGCAGGCGAGTGTGGGGACGAAGACCAGGTCGGTCGGACGGGTGCCTCCTACGGGGGGTTGAGCGGCTCAGGCCGCGGGTACTGCCCTGGCAGCGATACGAACGAAGGAGGCGGGTGTATGGAGGTCGTGGTCACGGGTCGGCACTGTGAGGTGTCTGACCGGTTCCGTAGCCAGGTCGATGACAAGCTGACCAGGTTGGAGAAGTACGACCATCGGATCATCAGGGTCGATGTGGAGGTCTCGAAGGAACCGAACCCGCGGCTTGCCGACCAGTCGACTCGGGTCGAGATCACGATGCGCAGCAAGGGACCGGTGATCCGAGCCGAGGCGGCTGCCGACGAGAACTTGACAGCTTTGGACAAGGCCGTCGAACGGTTGGAGACGCAACTTCGCAAGGCCGCCGACCGACGCCGCGTGCACCACGGCACCCGGACCCCACCCTCCCTCGCCGAGGCACTGGAGGATCTCCCGGTCACCGCTGACGACGCCGACACCGAGGACGACGAGGTGCCCGAACACAAGATCGGGCCCCTGACGGTCGTCGGAGACGGGCCACTCGTCGTACGCGAGAAGGCTCATCCCGCCACGCCGATGCCGCTCGATCAAGCGCTGGAGGAAATGGAGCTGGTCGGACACGACTTCTATCTCTTCATCGACAAGGAGGACGACCGGCCAGCCGTCGTCTACCGCCGCAAGGGCTACGACTACGGCGTGATCAAGCTGACTCAGGAGTGACCCGCGAGAGCATCAGCCGGGCGCTGGCCCGGCGGATCACGCTCACCGCGCAAGGCTTCCTCGACCCGGTCCACACCCCGCCGACGATGCGCACGCTGACGCGCACGGTGGGCCGCACCGGTGTGTTGCAGATCGACTCGGTCAACGTGCTCCAGCGCGCGCACTACATGCCGCTCTACAGCCGGATGGGTCCGTACGACGTGCGGTTGCTCAGCCGAGCGGCCGAGCGCCGACCGCGTCGGCTGGTCGAGTACTGGGCGCACGTTGCGGCGTACATGCCGGTAGAGCTGTGGCCGTACATGCAGCACCGGATGCGGCGATACCGCGCGATGCAGTGGCGGATCCGCGACGAGCAGCCAGAGCTGGTTGCGTCGGTGCTCGCCCAGGTCAAGGAGCGCGGCCCGTCGACTCCGCGCGACCTGGACGCGGGGCTGCCGCGGACCAAGGAACACTGGGGTTGGAACTGGTCGACCACACAGCAGGCGCTCGACTACCTCTTCACCGTCGGCGATCTCGCGGTCGCTGGCCGCAACGCCCAGTTCGAGCGGATCTTCGACCTGCCCGACCGGGTCCTCCCGCCTGACGTCCTCGGCCGGCGGGAGCCCACCGACGCGGAGGCGCACGTCGAGCTCGTCCGCCGTGCGGCGGCTTCCCTCGGTATCGCCACCGAAGCGTGCCTGCGCGACTACTACCGAATGCACCACGCCCAGGTGCGCCCTGCCGTGCAGACGCTGGTCGAGGCGGGAGAGCTGATTCCGGCCCGCATCCAGGGGTGGGAGCGACCGGCCTATCTCTTCCACGCGGCACGGCTGCCCCGCCGGGTTCAGGCGCGAGCCCTGCTCAGCCCGTTCGACCCGGTGGTGTGGGAGCGTACCCGCACCGAGCAGCTGTTCGGGTTTCGCTACCGCATCGAGATCTACGTTCCCGAGCCGCGGCGAGAGTACGGCTACTACGTGCTGCCCTTTCTGCTCGGTGACGAGCTGGTCGCGCGCGTCGACCTCAAGGCCGACCGCAAGGCCGGAGTCCTCTTGGTCAAGGCGGCGTACGCCGAGCCATCGGCACCCGCAGTGACAGCCGCCGAGCTGGCTGCCGCACTGCGCGAGCTGGCCGACTGGCTGGGTCTCGGTGACGTGCGGGTGGCCCCGAAGGGAGACCTGGCGCCGGCCCTCAGCGCCAGCCTGCGCACGTCGTGATCGGGGCGCCAGGTCACCTACTATGGGCAGGGTTGCACCGCTGACCGACGTACTCACCTGGTGGACTAGCCACCGGATAAGCCTGACGAGGGAGTTCCACTCGAATGCCCGTACTGCTCGACAAGGTCCTGCGCATCGGCGAAGGCAAGCAGCGCCGCAAGCTCGAGGCAGTCGCCCGTCAGGTCAACGCGATCGAGGACGACTACGTCGCGATGACCGACGACGAGTTGCGCGCCCAGACCGACGAGTTCAAGAGCCGGCTCGCTGCCGGCGAGACCCTCGACGAGCTGCTCCCTGAGGCGTTCGCGACGGTGCGCGAGGTTGCCAAGCGGGTGCTCGGGCAGCGCCACTTCGACGTCCAGCTCATGGGCGGTGCGGCGCTGCACTTCGGCAACATCGCCGAGATGAAGACCGGCGAGGGCAAGACGCTTGTCGCCACGTTGCCGACGTACCTCAACGCGCTCACCGGCGACGGCGTGCACGTGGTCACGGTCAACGACTACCTCGCGAAGTACCACGCCGAGTGGATGGGCCGCATCTACCACTTCCTCGGCCTGAGCGTCGGCATGGTGCTGCCCCAGCTGAGCCCGGCTGAGCGGCGCGCGGCGTACGAGTCCGACGTCACCTACGGCACCAACAACGAGTTCGGCTTCGACTACCTGCGCGACAACATGGCGGGCTCGATCGACGAGTGCGTGCAGCGCGGCCACAACTACGCGATCGTCGACGAGGTCGACTCGATCCTCATCGACGAGGCCCGCACGCCGCTGATCATCTCCGGGCCGTCCGATGAGTCGGTGAAGTGGTACGACGAGTTCGCGTCGCTGGTGAAGCGGCTGCGCGCCGACGTCGACTACGAGGTCGACGAGAAGAAGCGCACCGTCTCCGTGCTCGAGGACGGCATCGAGCGCGTAGAGGACCACCTCGGCATCGACAACCTCTACGACGCCGTCAACACGCCGCTGATCTCGTTCCTCAACAACGCCATCAAGGCCAAGGAGCTGTTCCGCAAGGACCGCGACTACGTCGTCATCGACGGCGAGGTGCTGATCGTCGACGAGCACACCGGCCGCATGCTGCACGGGCGTCGCTACAACGAGGGCCTGCACCAGGCGATCGAGGCCAAGGAGGGCGTGCGGATCCGCGAGGAGTACCAGACCCTCGCCACGATCACGCTGCAGAACTACTTTCGGCTCTACAAGAAGCTGGGCGGCATGACCGGTACGGCGATGACCGAGTCGTCGGAGTTCGACAAGATCTACAAGCTCGGCGTGATCCAAATTCCGACCAACATGCCGATGATCCGCGCCGACCAGCCCGACCTCGTCTACCGCACCGAGGACTCGAAGTACAACGCGATCATCGACGACATCGCCGAACGGCACGCCGACGGCCAGCCGATGCTGGTCGGCACCACGTCGGTGGAGAAGTCCGAGCGGCTGTCGGGGCTGCTCAAGCGCCGCGGCATCCCGCACACGGTGCTCAACGCCAAGGAGCACGCCAACGAGGCGCACATCGTCGCCCAGGCCGGCCGCAAGGGCGCGGTGACCGTCGCCACGAACATGGCGGGCCGCGGCACCGACATCATGCTCGGCGGCTCGGTGGAGTTCCTCGCCGACGAGGAGCTGCGTCGCAGGGGCCTTGACCCGCTCGAGCACTCCGAGGAGTACGAGGCGGCCTGGCCCGACACGCTGGAGCGGATGAAGGAGCAGGTCAAGTCCGAGCACGACGAGGTCAACGACGTCGGGGGGCTGTACGTCGTCGGCACCGAGCGGCACGAGTCACGCCGCATTGACAACCAGCTGCGCGGCCGGTCGGGTCGACAAGGCGATCCAGGGGAGTCCCGGTTCTACCTTTCGCTCGAGGACGACCTGATGCGGCTGTTCAAGTCCGACTGGGTCGACTGGGTGCTACAGACGATGAAGATCCCCGACGACGTACCGATCGAGAACAAGCGGGTGACCGGGGCGATCGCGTCGGCGCAGGCGCAGGTCGAGAGCCAGAACTTCGAGACCCGCAAGAACATCCTCAAGTACGACGACGTGATGAGCCGGCAGCGTGAGGTGATCTACGCCGAGCGGCGCCGGGTGCTCGAGGGCGCCGACCTGCACGAGCAGATCCGCGACATGGTCGACGAGACAGTCGAGGCGTACGTCGTCGGCGCCACCGAGGGCTTCCCTGAGGAGTGGGACCTGCCGAAGCTGTGGACCGCGCTGAAGACGCTGTACCCGGTGGGCGTCACCGAGCAGCAGTTCGAGGACGAGGTCGGCGGCGTCGAGGGGCTCACCCGCGAGTACCTCGTCGAAGAGCTGCGCACCGACGCGCAGCGGGCGTACGACGCCCGTGAGGAGGCGCTCGGCGCTGAGGTGATGCGCGAGCTGGAGCGCCGGGTGCTGTTGTCGGTGCTCGACCGCAAGTGGCGCGAGCACCTGTACGAGATGGACTACCTGCGCGAGGGCATCGGCCTGCGGGCCTACTCCCAGCGCGACCCGTTGGTCGAGTACCAGCGCGAGGGCTTCGAGCTTTTCTCCGCGATGATGGACTCGATCAAGGAGGAGTCGGTCGGCTTCCTGTTCAACGTCGAGGTGCAGGTCAACCAGCCCAACCCCGACCTCGACACGGAAGCGGCGCAGCTGCAGGACGACGCCGCGGCGCTGGTCGCCGGTCCTCCGGCGCGACCGGCGGTTGCCGGGCAAGCGGCTGCTGCACCCTCCGCTGCCGCTCCGGCCCCGGCTGCTGCACCAGCGACTGCTACGACGGCCGCTGGCGTGCCGGCTGCGGCTGCCGCAGCTGGCACTGCGGCACCCCAGCACGCCGAGCCCATGGTTGGTGGCGCGGAAGTGCAGGACGGTTCTGCTCCCTCGACCGACGGTGGGGTAGCGACCGACCAGCGGCCGCAGATCGTCGCGAAGGGCCTGTCGAAGCCGGCCGCTCCGAAGAAGCTCGCGTACACCTCTCCCACCGTCGACGGCGACGCCCGCCCGGAGTTGCAGGTCGAGGACACCGAGGAGAAGCTCGCCAAGGTCTCCCGCAACGAGCTCTGCCCCTGCGGGTCGGGCCGCAAGTTCAAGCGCTGCCACGGCGACCCCGCCCGCCGAAACGCCTGACTGACCGGGGGAGGCACGGTTGCCGGCAGAGCCGGGCCGGGTGCCTTCACTAGGTGAGGGGTTGCTTCCGCGTCCCAATTGTCGGGAATCGTCATGCTGCTGCCCGGTGAACATGGCCCCCACCTAGTGAAGGGCCAGCCGCCGAGGGGTCTGTACTACGGAGCAGCTAGTTTGTGGCAACGGGGCGAGCGCCGGTTCGGCAGCGGCTCAGTGCCTGGGATGGTCAAGCCGACAGTTCGACGCCGCGCAAGTGCCAGAAGGCCGCGACCTCCCGGTCGTAGTACTCCCTGTCGAAGGCGTCGCCGCGAGTATGACAAGCATGCGCCTGCCACACCTCGTGCCTGAGATGACCGCGGATGAGGGGGATCACGTGACGCGAAGGCTGGACGGGTCCGCCGTGGGCTAGGTAAGCACTCAGAAAGTCAGCAGCTCGATCTTGCGACCAGTCGTCCATTGGATCCTTGGCAAACTCCCACACTGACCAGGCGAGCTCGGTCTCCAGGTAGTCGTCACGGGCGTCATCCCAGTCGAGCAGTCCAACGATCGCGTCGGACCGACACAGGAGATTACGTCGGTAGAAATCGCCGTGAACAGGTCCGCGCAGCTGCTTGTCAGCCATAGCCGACCGCCATTCCTCCAGCTCGGCGTCAAGTTGCTCGTCGCTCAGTAGCCCAGGGACCGGAGCAGTCAGGAGAGGTCGCCGTGCTGCCGGCCTCGGGTCAAGACACCCAATCCCCAGGGCAACCCGATGCAAGACCGCGAGGAGCCGACCTGCCGCCCGACGCTGTCGTGGGTTGTCGCGGTCCAGCAGGAGACCACGCACGAACGGCCACACACTGACCGGTTGGTCACGCCACAGCACGACGAAGCCTCCGCCGACAGCCGGGAGGGGGGCGATCACCTCAGGGACGTGCTTACGGAAAGAGGTCGCGACCGTGAACGCCCAGTCGAGCTCCCTCTTGGAGCGCCAACTGGGAGAGACGCGGACCGCCACGTCCGACGCGCCGGCAACTCTCCAGAAGGCATTCGTCGCCAGCGCCCAGCAGAGGTGTTGCTTCGCCCTGCACCGACCAGTGGTGCGCCACCAGGTCGCGCAGTTCGGGATCCACGCAGCTACCCTCTCGCACGGCGCCAGCGGGCGGAACGGAGCAGAGTTGTCAGACTCCAGTCGGTCTATGGGTCGAGCACGTTCTGACAAGCCTGAGTCAGTGTCAGCCGAACTGGATAGCCGTGCACATCCAGTGGTCGCGATGCCGGTCCAACCGAGCCGCGATGGCCCGGGAGCGCCCACCCATGCTGACTCGAGCAGCCACCTCTGCGCTGTCAGAGGTGGGGTGCCCGATGTGGACGGTCACCACCTGAGCGCGTCCCGCTCGAGCAGTCGGCGCCTTTCGCGCTGAGGCGACTCGCTGTCTGCGTCGAGCGATCTCGCCGTACACCGCCTCGTCAGTCCACCGGACCAGCTGCGCCAGTGGCCGGTCGCTGGACACGACCTCGACGACCGCCTGCAGGAAACGCGCCGCCCACGCCTCCGACTCCGACCGCGTCTGCGATTGGCCGTCCACTGGGGGCTGCACCAGGCACAACGCGGTGGAGCGGGGAGTGCAGTCCAGCCCGCTGGGCAGGGGATAGGTGAGAGCAAGAGCTCCCTGGCTGTAGTTTGCGCCGCAGTCCTGTGCTGATCGAGGCTTCGCCGCCCAACCGCGAGGATGGCGCGTCGGTACGCCGGGAGCGATGGGGGTCGGTGCGTGACTGGTCATGAGGCACCTCCGGGTGTCGTGAGTTGCTGTCCGGGGAAGATCAGGTTGGGGTCGGCACCGATCGTTTGGCGGTTCGCCGCGTAGAGCGCGTTCACCCGGGTGACGATGGCGCTGTCGGTCGATTCGGGTGGGAGGCCGCGCTCCGCTATTGACCACAAGGTGTCACCGGGTCGTACGGTCACAATGTGCGTCGGCGGAGCGGCGGGCAGGTCGGGCAAGCGGAGCCCCTCGAGTCGAGCGACGGAGCGCTGACCCGATGCACCGTCGGTACCGTTGTCATGCGCGCTCGCGGTCGAAGCCAGCGCCGGGGCGGTGAGGGCGAATCCACAACAGGCGAAGACGCAGTGACGCAGCCATCGCGGGCTCATCCGGGCGGCCAGCCGGTCGAGCCGCGCCGCCCGACTCGCCATGGCGGCTCCGGCAAGATTGAGCGCAACGAGCGCGGCCAGCACCGCAACCACGACGAGCAGCGCACCTGCTGCGATGTCGACAACCAGTTGCTCTAGCGTCCACCCACCGGCCGGCGCCGCACCCGTCGTGAGCGTTGCACGTACGTCGTGAACTGCAGGTGTCGCCGCCCACCAGGCGACGCTCATCATGCCGCCGATGGCTGCGATCGCGAGCACGGCTCGACCCAAGCGGAGCAGCCTCCTGAGCCCAGCACAGATTAGATCTGACGCGCGCATATGGTGCCTTTACCTTCGTTTGCTTGCGTTTGCTTTTTCTAGCTTCCAGATGGGGTTCCGGTCAAGAGGTCATCCACAGTTGAGGTCTCTCGGGCGGAACGGGACGGATGACAGGGAGCGCAACAGCCGGTTAGCGTTCAGCGACATGCGCTGGCAGGACCTTTTCGCCGACCTGGAGGGCCAGGCTGGAGCCTTGGAGTGGGCTGAGATCGATGCGGAGGTCGCGGACCGCACCCGAGGCGAGATCGCTCAGGTCACCTTGCTGAACCGGATACGGGCGCAGGTCGGCCAGCACATTGCTCTGACGACCAGCGGAGCCGGCTCCCTGAGCGGTCCCTTGCTGCAGGTCGGGGCTAACTGGTTGCTACTGAACGCGCCCGACGAGGTCGTCGTTCCCGGCTCAGCGATCATCACGGTGAGCAACCTTCCCACCACCGCGACTGGTCCTGCCGGCGTTGGTCGGGTGACTGGAAGGCTGCCGATGACCGCGGCTCTACGTGCGATTGCGATCGACCGGTGCGCGGTAACGGTGCTCACGCGCGCCGGCGACAAGGTCACGGGCACGCCCGACCGCGTGGGTGCTGACTTCGTCGATCTCGCCGTACATGAACTCGGCGAAGCTCCCCGTCGCTCGACAGTACGCGGGCGGGTCACGGTGTCATTCGACGCCATCGGCGCCGTCAGACGCAGCGGCCAGGGATGGCTCTGAAGCGGTTATCCGCGTCCGCGCTTAACTGTCGAGCACCGGCTCATCTGGCTGTAACTCACTGTCGGCGAGCTCGTCGGAGGAGTACGGGTGCTCCTGGATGTATTGCTTGGTGCTCTCGTAGGCGTTCGCGATGTAGTTCTCAAGCTCAGTGTGCTCGACCCGCCACTGCCCGCGGCCACCAATCTTTATTGCCGGGAGATCGCCCCGACGTACGAGCGCGTAGACCTGCGCTGGAGAGATGTTGAGAACCTCAGCCACGTCTGCCAGCCCGTAGAACCGAGGCGGGGAACCAGCCATGGCGGCATTGTCGCATGTGCCGAGGACGGGAAACGGCAACGCTGAGGGGGCGGTGTGGATAAGTCTTCCCACGGATCTGCACACCCAGGCAGAATGTGCGCCGTGTCCCTCTTGCACCGCACGTCGGTCCGCGCACCGGATGCCGTTGACGCCGACAGCCGCCTCGCGTCCCCCCCGGCGAACCGGCCGCGCCGGTCGCGGTGGAGAGACCCGCGGCTATGGCTCGGCGCTCTGCTTGTTCTCGCGTCGGTGGTGATCGGCGCGAGAGTGCTCGCCGCGGCTGACGACACTGTTGCGGTGTGGGCCCTTAACCGCGACGTCGGCGCCGGCATGTCGGCCAGCGCCTCGGACCTGCGCACGGTGCGGGTGCACTTCACCGATTCCGTCGATGCCGACCGCTACTGGCCGGCCAGTGATCCGTTGCCGGCGGCTGCTGCCTTCACCCGTGATATCGGCGCCGGCGAACTATTGGCCAGGTCGGCAGTCTCCACTGACCCGACCGCGTTCCCTCACCAACTCCCGCTGGGAGTGACCAGCGCTGGCCTGCCAGCCGACATCTCGGTGGGCGACCACGTCGAGGTGTGGGCCGTGCCGAAACCCGAAGAGGCCAACCGCTCAGCGACGCTCGTCCTGCCCGATGCCACCGTCATGTCGGTCGGCGAGCTGGGTGTTGCTGGACTCGGCTCGGACCGGCAGGTCGTGGTCGCGTTGCCAGACCCGGACGAGACCTCTGCCGTGCTTGACGCGCTCAACGGGGCGACCGTGGTCCTGGTCAGAATCAGCGGCTGAGCCATGTCGTCGGGAGTGCTTGTCGCCGTTGGCGCCGTTGAGTTCGAGGCTGGGCTACTGACGGCGTTGGAGGGCCCCTCCTTTCACGTCGTACGCCGCTGCGTCGACGTAGCTGACCTCTTGGCTGCCGCCGCAGCCCATCAGGCGCAGCTGGCCGTCGTCTCCGCGCACCTGCGAAACCTCGACCGCGACGTCATCGCCCGACTGCGACAGGACAACGTCGCCGTCGTCGGCGCAACCGCTGAGGCGTCCAGCGCCGACGAGGCGGCGCTTCGGCGTCTCGGCCTCGAGTCGTTGGTCTTCGCCGACGATGTGGCCACCCTGCGCGAGGTGCTCACCGAGGCGATGAACGATCCGGCTGCGGTGTCGGTCGCGGACGCCTGGATGAGTGTGGCACCGTCCCCGGACGACCAGGATTTCGACGGTCAAGAACCGCGCCGACGGGGCCAGGTGATCGCCGTCTGGGGCGGCAGCGGTGCGCCGGGCAGGTCGGTGGTCTCGCTTGGGTTGAGCGCGGAGCTCGCGCGCTTGCGGGCCGCGACGTTGCTCATCGATGCCGACGTCTTCGGCGGCGCAGTGGCTTCCATGTTGGGCATGCTGGACGAGACGTCCGGCCTACTCGCTGCCGCTCGGGCCGCCAACGTTGGCGCCCTAGACGGTGAGTCGCTAGCCCGCCACGCCCGTCGAGTCAACCCAGCGCTCCGGGTGCTGACCGGCCTTCCTCGGGCGGACCGGTGGACCGAGGTCAAGCCGGTCTTGCTGCGCCACGTCATCGACATGGCTCGGTCAGTGTGCGCGTTCACGGTGATCGACTGCGGGTTCAGCATCGAGATTGACGAAGAGATCAGCTATGACGTGGCCGCACCTCGTCGCAACGGGGCGACACTCGAGGCGATCGAGAACGCTGACACTGTCGTCGTGGTTGGTGGTGCGGACCCGGTCAGCCTTGGCCGGCTGATCCGCGCCCTGCATGAGCTGAGTCAGGTTGTGCCCGGCGCGACGCCGTACGTCGTGATCAACCGGGTCCGAGACAGCCTGGGGTGGACCGAGAGCGAGATCGTGGAGACGGTTGCTCGATTGAGCGGAGTGGCCAGCGTTCGAACGCTGCCCGACGACCGCCAGGCATGCGACCGGGCTCTCGTGCACGGCCGCACACTGACTGAGTGCGCGCCCGACGCGAAGGTGACGAAGGCGCTGCGGGCGATGGCTGCCGACCTTGCCGGCGTATCGGAGAACGGTGGCAAGAGGCGAAGGTTGGCCAGGCGGTAGGACGCGGGTCGTGGCGGTCGCTGACGTGTCGGCGGGTGGGGGTCATGAGTAAAAGAGCAGCCAGAGGCCGGTGAGGGTGTAACCGACCATGAGGACGAACATGGGTAGCTGCCCGGTGAGGGCGTGCCGGCGGGGCAGCAGCCGGACGGCGCGGTCGTGGGCGGCGATCACGCCGAGCACGTGGCCGGTGATGACCGCGACCACCTTGGTCACCGCGAGAGCGGTGGGGTGGTCGTAGATGGCGTATTTGTTCACGCCGTACGCCCACGAGGTGAGCGTCCAGCCGCGTGACAGCGGATCGCCGAGCTGCTGCACGGTGGTGATGCCGACGACGAGGAAGTACGACAGGTAGTGCGCGACGACGTACCCAACGAGGATCGGCACCACCGAGTGTGCCATGAGGGCGGGCAGGCGGCGGCGCTCCAGGTGGCCGATGCCGGCGGTGGCCACCGAGGCGATCGAGAAGGTGACGAGCACGGCGAGGCAGAAGCCGAGCAGGGCGGCGGTGTTGAGCAGCATCGGGTGCGCGGAGTGCTGCTGGGAGAAGTTGAGCCAGCGGGAGGAGTCCTTGAAGCCGTCGAACGCCGTGGAGCCGAACAGCACGGCCACGACGCCCACGAGTCCAGGTACGGCGGGCTGCCCGTCGAGGTTCTGCAGCGGGTTGCGCACGACCAGGGCACCGTCGGCGCGCCGCCCGAACGGCGACAGCCGCGCCACCAGCGACGAGTACACCTCGAACGGGTCGGCGCGCTCGAAGAACGTGTCACCGAACAGTGCGGCGCCCACCAGGAGCACTGACGCTACGACGGCGAACCACAGCCGGACCGCTGTCAGGTCCAGCGTCGTGGCCGGAT
This sequence comes from Nocardioidaceae bacterium, assembly GCA_030447865.1. Taxonomy (GTDB): domain Bacteria; phylum Actinomycetota; class Actinomycetes; order Propionibacteriales; family Nocardioidaceae; genus JAUJOE01. Next base: position 47,591 of record JAUJOD010000001.1, on the reverse strand, counting down.
GAACCAGCTCCAGCCAGACGAACGCGAACAGCAGTCCCACCGCTGGCCAGTAGCCGAGCCGGGCCGGGTACTCGAGAACACCTCGACTGGGGTCGCCGCCTCCGAGCTTGTTGATCCCGCGAAACAGCCAGCGCAGCGGGTTACAGAGCCGGTAGATGCGTCCGAACAGCAGCGCGGCCGGGACCAGCCCAACCCAGAGCAGCACGTAGACAGTGCCGAACGTCGGGTTGACCAGGCTGTCGGCGCCGAATACCGCCGCCATCGTCACCCAGGCCGCGAACAGCAGCGCCGCCGCGACGACAACCGCCCGCGTGACGGCGGAGTCGGCGAGCGATGCGAGCCAGCCCGGCAGCGCGTGACCGGAGTCGTCGCCGCGAAACCGCGGCGCACGCCAGGCGAGTGCCAACACGGCGAACGAGACGAGCAGTGCGACGGCGGCGGCGACCAGCACGTAATCGGCCGGTACCGGCAGGTCGCTGCGCCCGCCGATGCCGTGCGCCAGCACCTCGCTGGTCGGAAGAGACCTCGGCAAGAGCTAGCTGACCTGCAGCTTCACGATGACGACCCCGAGCTCGTGCGACTCCACCTCGTAGGTGCCCGGGTCGTCGATGGAGAACGTGAACTCCTGGTCGTCTTCGGCCTTGACATCGAACTCGTGCTCTGGGTCTGAGTGGACGTGGATCTCGTCCTCGGCGTCGGAGCTCACGAGCAGCAAGATCTCTTGGCCTTTCTCCACCTTGACGGTGTCGCCGCTGGGCTTGATGGTGCCGTCCTGCTCGGTGATTTTGACGACGACCCCCACGGGGCCAGCGTCAAAATTGGTGGAGCCGGTAGCGCAGGCGGTGAGGCTGAGAACGACGGCCAGCAGAGCGCCGGCGAGGCCGGCGGGACGGGTCAAGCTCATCGGGGCAGGTCCTCCGTTGCTGTCGGGATCGAGGGTCAAGGTTGCCGCGGCGCCGGGAAGCGCCAGGATACGGGCGTGAGGGGCCGGCCCGCCGTACCGGCTCGCTCCCTCGCCAGGAGCGCATGCAGGCGGCCGCAATCGCCCGGACGCAGCCGAACATGCCCACCGAGTTGCTAGCGTGAACGCAGCGCACACCGATGGGAGGCACCATGCAGGCGATCTGGAAGGGCACGATCTCGTTCGGTCTGGTGACGATCCCGATCAAGGTCTACTCCGCCACCGAGGAGCGCAACATCTCCTTTCGGCAGGTGCACGAGGCCGACGGGGGCAGGATCCGATACAAGCGCGTATGCGAGGTCGACGGCGAGGAGGTGCCGTACTCCGACATCGGCAAGGCCTACGAGCTGCCCGACGGACGACTCGTCGTACTCACCAACGAGGACTTCGGCGAGCTGCCGCTGCCGACCGCGAAGTCGATCGAGGTGCTGGAGTTCGTGCCCGCCGAGCAGATCGACCCGCTGTACTTCTCCAAGGCCTACTACCTGGCTGCCGACGGGGTCGGCGCCAAGCCCTATGTGCTGCTGCGGGACGCGTTGACCAAGACCGGGCAGTGCGCGCTGGTGAAGGTCGCGATCCGCACCCGCGAGACGCTGGCCTTGCTGCGGGAGAAGGACGGCGCGCTCGTGCTGCAGACGATGCTGTGGCCCGACGAGGTGCGCGACAGCGGCTTCGCGGTGCCCGACGACTCGGTGAGCATCCGCAGCCAGGAGGTGGGGATGGCGGAGTCCTACATCTCCACGCTTACTGCTGAGTTCGATCCGGCACGCTACTCCAGCGACTACCGGGAGGCGCTCGAGAAGCTGGTGCAGGCCAAGGCCGCCGGGCTGCCGATGCCTGACACCGACACCGACGACGGCGAGACCGCGGAGGTCGTCGACTTGGTCGCGGCGCTGCGGGCGAGTGTGGACGCGGCTAAGAAGCGGCGCGAGGCCGCCGCTGCGGGCGACGCTTCAGACCTATCAGACGACGCTGCCGGGGATGGGGCGGCGACGGCCAAGACCGGCACGAAGTCAGCCGCGTCGTCGCGGACGACCACGCGGAAGAAACCCACCCAGCAGACAGCGAAGCCGGCCTCGGAACCGGCGGCCAAGAGCGCAGCGAAGACGACCAAGTCCGAGCCGAAGAAGCGGGCCGCGAAGAAGTCCGCCTGACGGTTGGGGAGGGGGAGAGGCCGTGGCAGGATTCCCTCATGGACGCCTACGCCGCCGTTCCCGCACCGGTCAACGAGCCGAACCTCGACTACGCCCCCGGCAGCCCCGAGCGCGCTGCGCTGGAGCAGAAGCTCGTCGAGCTGCAGAAGGCAGAGACTGATCTCACGGCGACCATCGGCGGTGAGCAGCGGTGGGGCAACGGCGAGGAGTTCACCGTCGTCCAGCCGCACAACCACCAGCAGGTGCTGGGCGTCACCCGGGGTGCCGATCGCAAAGATGCCGAGGACGCCGTCAAGGCGGCGGCTGAGGCGGCACCGGCATGGCGCGCGATGCCGTTCGAGGACCGCGCGTCGATCCTGCTCAAAGCCGCCGAGCTGGCAGCCGGTCCGTGGCGGCAGACCCTCAACGCCGCCACCATGCTGGGGCAGTCGAAGACGTCGTGGCAGGCCGAGATCGACGCCGCCTGCGAGCTGATCGACTTCTGGCGCTTCAACGTCCACTACGGCGCCCAGATCCTCAGCCAGCAGCCGATGGCGAACTCCAAGGGCGTGTGGAACCGCACCGACCACCGCCCGCTCGAGGGGTTCGTCTACGCCATCACGCCGTTCAACTTCACCGCGATCGCCGCCAACCTCCCCACGGCACCTGCACTGATGGGCAACACCGTGCTGTGGAAGCCGTCGATCACCCAGCAGTTCGCCGCGCACCTCACCATGCGGCTGCTGGAGGAGGCCGGCATGCCTCCCGGGGTCATCAACATGCTCCCCGGCGACGGGCTGGCCGTGTCCGACGTCGCGCTGACACACCCCAATCTCGGCGGCATCCACTTCACCGGCTCGACGGCGACCTTCCAACACCTGTGGCGGACCGTGGGCGAGAACATCTCGACGTACCGGTCATATCCGCGCGTCGTCGGCGAGACCGGCGGCAAGGACTTCGTCGTCGCCCATCCCTCGGCCGACCCCGACGTGCTGCGTACGGCGCTCATCCGCGGCGCGTTCGAGTACCAGGGGCAGAAGTGCTCGGCCGCGTCCCGCGCCTACGTCCCCCGGTCGGTGTGGAACCGGATGCGCGACGACCTGATCGACGAGACCGAGTCGATCGCCGTGGGCGACGTCAGCGACTTCTCGAACTTCATGGGCGCGGTCATCGACGCCCGGGCGTTCGAGAAGCACCGCACCGCCATCCAACGCGCACAAGACTCCGACAGCCTCGACGTCATAGCCGGCGGGCGGGTGGACGACTCGGTCGGCTGGTTCGTCCGTCCGACGATCATCGTTGCCGACGACCCGACAGACGAGATCTTCGCGAACGAGTACTTCGGACCGATCCTGTCGGTGCTGGTGTACGACGACGAGAACTTCGAGGACGCCGTACACCAGATGGAGTCGATCGCCACCTATGCGCTCACCGGGTCGATCATCGCCCAGGACCGCCGAGCGATCGGCTGGGCGATGGAGCGGCTCCGGTTCGCCGCCGGAAACTTCTATGTCAACGACAAGCCAACCGGCGCGGTGGTCGGTCAGCAGCCGTTCGGCGGCGCCCGCGCGTCGGGCACGAACGACAAGGCGGGCTCAGTGCTGAACCTGCTGCGGTGGACCTCACCGCGCTCGATCAAGGAGACCTTCGCACCGCCGACGTCGTACCACTACCCGCACATGGGCTAAGCCGGCGGTTTGCACTGTCAGCTGGCAGTGCGCGGCCGCGTTCCGATTTACCTGCCCCGGTCAGGCGCGAAGCGACGCCTCGTCAAGGTCGATTCCGACCACCTGTGCGACGCGAGCAAGGTCGGCGTCCTGGGCAAGCAGGGAAGCTCCGCGACGCCGGGCCACGCCTGCGATCATGCAGTCGATCATCCCTCGCGGCGTGATTCCGCAGCTGCGGCAGCGACGATAGATCAATGCGGCGGCGTCGAAATCGGTGCTGGCGTCGAAGCCGAGCAACCGAAAGCGAAGCAGCAGGCGCCGCAGATCGTCGGCGCGCTGATTGCTTTGTGCGCCGGCCAGGACCTCCATCACGACGGGCTCCGTGACGGCCAGCGGCCCGTCCGCCGCGATCAGCTCGGTCAGGCGTAGATCTACCGCACTGCCGGTGGCTCTGTCGTATTCCACCCAGGCAGAGGTGTCGGCCAGAATCACGTGGCGCCGCGGGGGCCGATGTCCGTCGGGGGGCTATCCATGGCGCGCGCTCCCCGCATCGCCAGCGCCTCCTCACGCGTCAAGGGTTGGCCCGCCAGGTGTCGGAGTGCGAGTTCGACGGCTTCGGTCTTGGTCCGGAGCCCGTAGCGGTCCATGATCGCCCGTACGTATGTGTCCTCGACCTCGATGTTGGTGCGGATCCTCGCCATACACCTAACGTACACCTGACGTGTATCACACGTGTACTCGGGACGCGGCAGACCGCCTGGGAGCCAAGAGCGGCAAGTCCTTGGCCCGAGGTGGATCGCCCGAGCCGGGCGGTGGCCGTAGGGTCCATCGCATGCGGGATACCCACCCCATCTTCGCCGCCGTCTTCACCGGAGTGGCGGCCATCGGCGAGCGGACCGGCTACGGCCGTCGCCGAGCCGAAGCTCTCGCTGATGCGCGGGGCAGGCTGCTTGTGGTCGGGCTGGGCCCGGGGCACGACCTGGCGCATCTGCCGACCGGCGTCACCGAAGTCGTCGCGGTCGAACCAGAACCGTCGATGCGCGCGCGCTCCGCGCGACGCATTAGCCGGGCGCCGGCGCCAACCTGGCTCGTCGGGGCAACAGCCGAAGAACTACCTCTTCGGAGTTCCTCCGTCGATGCGGCACTCGTGGCGTTGGTGCTTTGCTCGGTGTCAGACCCAGCGATGGCAGCTGCCGAGTTACGCCGGGTGCTGCGCCCGGGAGGCACGCTACACGTCCTCGAACACGTGCACGCCTCGCCGGACAGCTGGCTGCGGCCCTGGCAGGATCGGCTTGACCCGCTGTGGTCACGCCTCGCCGCCGGTTGTCACCTCACCCGAGACACGCGCCAGATCCTGCTCACCGCCGGTTTCGACACCACGCAGCTGCGCGACACCACTGTCCGGCTCGCTCCCGCTGTGGTGGCACCGCATCTGATAGGCACCGCCCGGTGACCTGGCCCGCTGTCATGGCGGATCAGGGCGGCGAACGCCCGGCCGACCGGGACGTTGGGAAGGGTTTGCCGTCAAGCGACGCGGGCGCTGAGCACGGCGTAGTCGCAGACCGGGTCGATCATGACTGCGGCGCCACACGACGTACAGCAGAACTCACACCCCTCGCCGTCGCACTCGTCGACGGGCACGAAGATGCGCTCACCGCGGCAGTCGGGGCACTCGCGGGTTAGGCCGCTGAGCATCAAGATCTCGGCTCGGTCGTTCATGCTCCGCATCGTGCCAGACCCGTCCGACAGTTCTAGGCAGGCTCGCCCAGCCACCTGTCAGCGGTGCGTTGCTCCGTTGCTACTGCAGCCAAGATCCCCTTGGCGATCTCGGGCTCGATCTTCTTGCCGACGAACGGCATCGACACCGTCAGATTGCCCCGGATCGACGTCCGCGTGCCCTCGCCCACCACCTGCGTGTGCAGCGTGCCCGCCATCTTCACCGGCTGCCCCTTGATCTGCACGGCCAGGTCGGCTTGGCGCTGACCAAGGTGGTCAGGGGCACCCCACTCCTCGGTCTGTACGACGTCGACGGTCTCGCCGACGAACTTCTTGACGAAGTCGGGCACTTCGGCCGGCATCGTGCGGCGAACCGTCACCGAAGCGGTGTCGTCGGGTCGCTTGTCGACATCGACGTCGTAGGTCAGGGCGCCTGTCGCCTCACACACCGCACTGCGAAACATCTGGTCGGTCACCAAGGTGTAAACCTGTTCCGGCGTCGTCGTCGGGTAGTTGATCTCGGCGCGCACATCCATGGCGAGGATTGTGCCACCGCTAGCCTGACAAGGTGAGTACCGACGAGCGGTCAGGTCTGACCGACCCGACGGTGGGTGACTGGTCCGGCGTCGACATCAACTTCGGCGAGTCGGGAGGCAAGCTCACCTACGGCGGCTACCTGCAGCTCGAGCGGTTGTTGTCGTCGCAGCGGCTGGAGTCGAACCCGCCCGCCCACGACGAGCTGCTGTTCATCACCGTCCACCAGGTCTACGAGCTGTGGTTCAAGCAGCTGCTGTTCGAGTGCGAGACCGCGCGCGACGCGATGTTCTCTGACGCTGTGTGGTTGGCGAAGCACCTGCTGCGTCGCGTCCATGTGATCGAGCGGGTCCTGGTCGAGCAGATCGAGGTGCTCGAGACGATGACGCCGCAGGACTTCCTGGCGTTCCGCAAGCACCTCGCTCCGGCGAGCGGTTTCCAGTCGGTGCAGTTTCGCGAGCTGGAGTTCCTCTCCGGCGCCAAGGACCCTTCGTTCGTACGCCGGTTCAAGGGCCTGACCGACGCCGAGACGGCAAGCTTGCAGCGCAAAATCGACGAGCCGACGTTGTGGGATGGGTTCCTTGCTTTGCTCGAGGGGCGCGGCTTGGCCGTGGCGTCCGACGCCGAGGTGAGCACCTCGTTACACGCCATAGCGAGCAACCGGGACAAGTACTTCGACGTTTGGGAACTAGCCGAGTCGTTGATCCAACACGACGAGCTGGCGATCGCCTGGCGTTCCCGGCACGTCACGATGGTGGAGCGCGTCATCGGCACGAAGACGGGCACCGGCGGCTCGGCGGGGGCTGCCTACCTGCGCAGCCGCGTGCCGCTGCGGTACTACCCCCAGCTGTGGGACCTGCGCTCCGACCTCTAAGCCCCCCGAAGTTGTCAGGACGACTCACGCCTGCATTGGGGCCGTGGACCCTGACAAGTCTCGGAGGCTCGGGAGCTGTCAGAACGTAGTCGACCTATAGGTCGACTACAGACTGACAAGTCGAGGGGGAGGAGCTGTTGTCCTCAACTGCACCGCGACCGTGGTTCATCCACAGGTTCACACTCTCCCTCGCCGCACCACGTGGAAGAGTCGGATCCTCAGTAGATGGCGTTGTCAGGTGTCCGCCGAGCCATCGCCCGGGCGGGACTCCGTGCCAAACTGAACGGGTGGCCGAAGGGAGCTGCGTGGTCAATCTCGTGCACGAGCCCTTTGCGCCGTGGACGTTCGCCGACCTTGAGGCGATCCCTGAGAGTCCCTGGCGCTTTGAGATCCTGGACGGCAGCCTGATGATGACTCCCGGGCCGGGGCGCCGACACGAGGTGATCTCAGACAACTTGCGCGCCGCATTGCGCGCGTCCCTGGGGGCGTCCTGGCGAGTGATCGGGCCGCAGAACCTCGACCTCGACCCGAGTTACCTCATTCCCGACCTCGTCGTCATCAGTGCGCAGACGGCCAAGCACGATGCCGTGCTCACGGCTCCCCGCGACGTAGCCCTGGTGATTGAGATCGTGTCGCCTGGCTCACGGACCACTGACCGGATCACCAAGCCCGCGAAGTACGCAGACGCAGGCATCCCGGCGTACTGGCGCGTGGAGACGGAGGGAGTGATCAGCCTGACGGTGTACACCCTCGAGGAGAGCGCCAGCGTCTACACCGAACTCGGCACCTGGAGCGAGGGGCAGACCGCGCTAATCATGGAGCCGTTCAGGGTTGAGCTGGCCATCGACCAGCTGAAGCCCTGATCGCCCATCCACGAGGTGTGCAGCTGACTGCACAGGTCTAAGGTCGAAGGTGTCACCCACCCGCTGGGTGATCGCGACGTCAACGCGTCGCGGCCGGCAGTTTGTAGAACAGGTCCAAGCTCCTCATGCCCACCAAGCTGGAAGACGCCAAACGGGAACTTGTCGACGAGGCGGCGGCGCTGGCCGGCGCCCGCAGGGGAGGAGCCGGCCTCGATGTTGACACGACGAGTCGCCTGCTGAACCTCTACTACCGCCATGTGGCGCCCGACGACATCATCGAGCGCAACCCCGTCGACGTGTTCGGCGCAGCCATGAGCCATTACCGGCTGGCCGCTGACCGGCCACAAGGCACCGCGGCCGTCCGGGTGTTCACGCCGTCGGTGCACGACCACGGGTGGACCGCCGCCGGTCATACCGTTGTCGAGGTCGTCACCGACGACATGCCGTTCCTCGTCGACTCGCTCACGATGGCGCTCACGGCGCAAGAGCGCGCGATCCACGTGGTGATCCACCCTCAACTGCTCGTACGCCGCGACGTCGCCGGTTGTCTGCAGGAGGTATGCGACGGCGAGGGCGTTGAGTCCGCGGACGGGCCCAAGGTGCTGCGTGAGTCGTGGATGCACATCGAGATCGACAGGGAAAGCGACCCCGACGTGGTGGCTGACCTGGCGCGTGCCGTCTCCCAGAGCCTCAGCGACGTGCGGGAGGCCGTCGAGGACTGGAGCAAGATGCGCGACCAGGCGCGGCAGATCGTCGCTGACCTCGAGCAGACCCCACCCCCGCTGCCCGACAACGAGGTCGACGAGAGCCGAGCGCTGTTGTCATGGCTCGCCGATGACCACTTCACCTTCATCGGTTACCGCGAGTACCAGCTGGAGACCGCCGACGGCGACGACGTGCTGCGCGCGGTTCCGGGAACCGGTCTTGGTGTACTGCGCTCGGACCAGGACATGTCGCCGTCGTTCGGGAAGCTGCCCCCAGCCGTGCGCGCGAAAGCGCGCGAGAAGACCTTGCTGATCATCACCAAGGCGAACTCGCGCTCCACCGTGCACCGGCCGGCGTACCTCGACTATGTCGGTGTCAAGACGTTCGACGAGTCGGGCGAAGTGGTCGGGGAGCGGCGCTTCCTCGGCCTGTTCAGCTCCGCGGCGTACACCGAGAGCGTCACGCGGGTCCCTGTGCTGCGCGACAAGGTGAGCCAGGTTCTGGAGGGAGCCGGCTTCTCGCCCAACAGCCACAGCGGCAAGGCGCTGATGGACATCCTCGAGACGTATCCACGCGACGAGCTGTTCCAGACGTCGGTCGAGGAGCTGATACCCGTGGCCGAGGCGGTGCTGCACCTGCGTGAGCGGCGCCAGCTGCGCTTCTTCGCCCGTCGCGACACTTACGGGCGCTACCTGTCCTGTCTTGTCTACCTCCCGCGCGACCGCTACACCACACAGATCCGGGAGCGGATACAGACAATCCTGATGACGACCCTGGGCGGCGACACGATCGACTACACCGCGCGGGTAAGCGAGTCGGTGCTCGCCCGGCTGCACTTCGTCGTTCGCGCGGCGCCCCAGCAGACCCTGCGCGACTTCGACCAGGCCGATATCGAGCAGCGGCTCGCCGACGCGACCCGATCGTGGACCGAGGACCTGGCCGCCGCCCTGGTCGAGCAGTTCGGCGAGGAGGCGGGGTCCAAACTCGCGCGGACGTACGGCGAAGCGTTCCCGGAGGCTTACAAGGAGGACTTCCGGCCGCGGATGGCGGCGACCGACGTCGGCAGGATGGAGGAGGTCGCGCCGGACTCCATCGGCTTGTCGCTGTACTCCCCCGTCGGCGCGGCTGACACTGAGGCCCGCTTCAAGGTGTTCCGGACGGGTTCGCCGTTGAGCCTGTCTGAGGTGCTGCCGATTCTGTCCGCCATGGGCGTGGAGGTAGTGGACGAGCGGCCGTACGAGCTCACCGGACCAGCCGGCCGGGCCTGGATCTACGACTTCGGGCTGCGCCGGCCGGAAGGGTTCCCCGACGGCGTCCGAGAACGGTTCCAGGACAGCTTCATGGCGGTCTGGCGCGGGCTTGCCGAAAGCGACGGGTTCTCGGCGCTGGTGCTGTCGGGCTGCCTGCCGTGGAGGCATGTGTCGATCTTGCGGGCGTATGCGAAGTACTTCCGCCAAGGCGGGTCGCCGTTCAGCCAGGAGTACATCGAGTCCTCGCTGCTGGCCAACGTGCCGATCGCCCAGCTGCTCGTGCTGTTGTTCGAGGTTCGCTTCGACCCTGACCTCGATCTCGCCCTTGATCTCGCGGAGGCTGACGCTGGCGACCTCGCCGCTCGGCAGCAGCGAGCCGACGACATCGAGGCCTCGATCAGGACCGCCCTCGACCAGGTAGCGAGCCTTGACCAGGACCGCATCCTGCGCAGCTACCTCGCGGGGATCAAGGCAACCTTGCGGACGAACTTCTATCAGGTCGACGACGCCGGCGATCCCAAGCCGAGCATCGCGCTCAAGCTCGACCCGGCACGCGTCCCCGACCTACCCGAGCCGCGTCCCGCCTTCGAGGTGTTCGTGTACTCGCCGCGGGTGGAGGGAGTACACCTGCGCTTCGGCCCGGTCGCCCGAGGCGGCCTGCGGTGGTCTGACCGGCGGGAGGACTTCCGTACCGAGGTCCTCGGCCTGGTCAAGGCGCAGATGGTCAAGAACGCCGTCATCGTCCCGGTGGGAGCCAAGGGCGGCTTCTACTGCAAGCGGCTGCCCAGCCCAGCCGCCGGCCGCGACGCCTGGCTGACCGAGGGCATCGCCTGCTACCGGACGTTCATCCGCGGCCTGCTCGACATCACCGACAACCTCGCCGGTGGCGAGAACGTGCCGCCGCCTCGGGTCGTCCGGCACGACGGGGACGACAGTTACTTGGTCGTAGCGGCCGACAAAGGCACCGCGACGTTCTCCGACATCGCCAACAGCGTGGCCAAGGACTACGGCTACTGGCTCGGCGACGCCTTCGCGTCGGGCGGCTCGGTGGGTTATGACCACAAGGCCATGGGGATCACGGCACGCGGCGCCTGGGAGTCGGTGCGCCGGCACTTCCGCGAGCGTGGCATCGACACCCAGAGCGAGGACTTCACCTGCGTGGGCGTCGGCGATATGAGCGGTGATGTGTTCGGGAACGGGATGCTGCTCAGCGAGCACATCAGGCTGGTCGCGGCGTTCGACCACCGCGACATCTTCCTCGACCCGCAACCGGTCGCCGAGACGTCGTACGCCGAGCGTCGCCGCCTCTTCGAGCTGCCCCGGTCTAGCTGGGCCGACTACGACAGGACCTTGATCTCCGCGGGTGGGGGTGTCTTCTCGCGCGGCTTGAAGGCAATCCCGATCAGCCCGGAGGTGGCCTCGGCGCTGGGACTCGACACCAACCCGGGCAGGTTGACGCCGGCAGAGCTCATGCGGGCGATCCTCACCGCACCGGTCGACCTGTTCTGGAACGGCGGTATCGGCACCTACGTCAAGGCGTCCACGGAGACGAACGCCGAGGTGGGCGACCGGTCCAACGACGCGGTGCGGGTCAACGGCGCCGAGCTGCGATGCAAGGCGGTCGGAGAGGGCGGCAACCTCGGCCTCACCCAGCGCGGGCGGATCGAGTACGTGCTCGCCGGCGGGCGTATCTGCACCGACTTCATCGACAACTCCGCGGGGGTCGACACCTCCGACCACGAGGTCAACATCAAGATCTTGCTCGACCGCGTCGTCAACTCAGGGGACATGACGGCAAAGCAGCGCAACGAGCTCCTCGTGTCGATGACCGACGAGGTGGCGAGCTTGGTGCTGACCGACAACCGCGAGCAGAACCTCGCACTGGCGAGCGCCCAGCGGGTAGGGCTGGGGCTGACGCACGTGCACGCCGACTGGGTCCGCCGGTTGGAGAAGCGCGGGTTGCTGGACCGTGAGCTGGAGTTCCTGCCCTCGGCCAAGGAGTTCGAGGATCGACAGGCCGCCGGCGTCCCGCTGACGGCGCCCGAGCTGGCGGTGCTGCTGGCCTATACCAAGATTGTGCTGGCCGCCGAGCTGCTGACCGGCGACCTCCATGACGATCCGTTCCTGCGCGGCAAGCTCCACGGCTACTTCCCAACGCAGATGCGACAGCGGTACCAGGATCGGATGGAGGCGCATCCGCTGCGGCGAGAAATCGTCGTCACGCAGGTGGTCAACGACTTGGTGAACTTCGCCGGGATCACGTTCTTCCACCGGCTCAGCCAAGAGACGGGAGCGACGGCGGATGAGCTGGCTCGCGCCCACTTGGTGGGCCGGGACATCTTTGCAGCTGACCGCCTGCTCGCCTCGATCAACGACCTCGACAACCAGGTGGAGGCCAGCGTGCAGACCGGCATGCGGCTGGCAGTACGCACGCTGATCGAGCGGGCCAGCCGGTGGATCGTCAACAACCGGCGCTCTCCGCTGGACTCCCAGGCAACTGTCGCCTACTTCAGCGCCGACATCCAACGGTTGGTCGAGGCGTTGCCAGAGGTGCTCACCGGTGCCGAGGCGGAGAACTTCGCTTACCGGCGAGACGCCCTGACCAAGAACTCCGTGCCGGCCGAACTGGCGTCCACTGTCGCGGCGTTGCCGCCGGCGTACGCCGCGTTGGAGGTGGTCGAGGTCGCCAAGCGCGATGGGCGCGACCCGCTGGAGGCGGCTTGCGTGCACTTCGCGGTCGGTGAGCGGCTGGGTCTCAGTGCGCTGCTGGCCAAGATCGTCGCGTTGCCCCGCGACGACCGCTGGCAGACGATGGCACGCGCCTCGTTGCGCGACGACCTGTACGCCGTCCACGCCGCCCTCACCGCCCAGATCCTGGCTGGCGCCGATCCCAGCCTCAGTGCAGACGAGCAGGTCGCGGCCTGGGAGAGAGCCGACGACGCCCAAGTTGGCCGCGCCACCGCGACGCTTTCAGATATCACCTCCGATGAGACCAACGACCTTGCCCGCATGTCGGTTGGCTTGCGCGTTGTCCGCACCCTGCTGGCAACGCCTTAGCACCTCCGCCGGTCGCATGATCGGCGGCGCCGGGGGTACACCGGCGAACATGACCGAATCATCGATTGGACAGCAAGGCGTGCCGCCGGAAGAGGGCATCGAGGACGCAGATGCCCGCGGTGACCTGGGCACCGACCCCGAAGCCGTGCCGAACGCCCCCAACCGCGACCCGGCAGTGCCGCCAGACCCTGCCGACGTGGGCGCTGGCGATGACCCCGATGTGCCGTCAGGCTTTGCGTCCATTGACGACCAGGCCGAGCACCGAGGCGGCTGGGGGACCCAAGGGCCCAACCCGCCCCACTGACGGGTAGGACCAGGCGGCCACGCCGTAATCTTGCCACGTGGCAGCCCCCGACCTCGCGGAGCGGATCAAGCAGCTCGACGCGACCTTGAGCAGCATCGAGCAGGTGCTTGACGTCGACGGGATGCGCGCCGAGGTAGCGGAGCTCGGCCAACAGGTCGCTGCCCCCGACCTCTGGGACGACCAGTCGAACGCTCAACGGGTGACCAGCCGGCTCTCGACGCTGCAGGCAGAGATCGAGCGCATCACCGATCTACGCAGCCGGGTCGATGACGTACAGGTGCTGCTCGAGCTGGCCGGCGAGGAGGACGACGCCGCGTCGTTCTCCGAGGTGGGGGTAGAGGTCGACCGGCTGGCCAAGACCATCGAGGCGCTCGAGGTCCGCACCCTCCTTTCCGGTGAGTACGACGAGCGCGAGGCCCTCGTGACCATCCGTTCCGGGGCGGGTGGCGTGGACGCCGCCGACTGGGCTGAGATGCTGATGCGGATGTACCTGCGGTGGGCCGAGCGGCACAGGTATCCCACCGAGGTCTACGACACGTCGTACGCCGAAGAGGCCGGTATCAAGTCAGCGACATTCGCGGTCAAGGCGCCGTACGCCTACGGGACGCTCAGCGTCGAGCAAGGCACACACCGGCTGGTGCGGATCTCCCCCTTCGACAACCAGGGTCGGCGGCAGACCTCGTTCGCAGCGGTCGAAGTGGTTCCCGTGCTGGAGCAGACCGACGCCATCGAGGTGCCCGACGAGGAGGTCCGGGTCGACGTTTTCCGCTCCTCGGGTCCTGGTGGCCAGAGCGTCAACACGACAGACTCGGCGGTTCGGCTGACGCACGTCCCGACGGGCATCGTGGTCGCGGTGCAGAACGAGAAAAGCCAGTTGCAGAACAAGAACACCGCGATGGTGATCTTGAAAGCCAAGCTGCTGGCGCTCAAGCGCGCCGAGGAGAAGGCGACGCTGGACGAGATGCGAGGAGACGTCGCCGCGTCGTGGGGCGACCAGATGCGCAGCTACGTTCTCAATCCCTACCAGATGGTCAAGGACCTGCGCACCGACTACGAGGAGGGAAACCCCTCCGGAGTCCTTGACGGCGACATCGACGGCTTCATCGAGGCGGGCATTCGCTGGCGCCGGGCTGCGGTGGCGTGACGCTGCGGCCGGAGAAGCGGCTCTAGCGAGAAGCGCTTCTATCGCTTACCTTGTCCTCACCAGCGGCGGAGCTTGGGACGCGACGAGCACCATCTGGCTCTTCCGCCTACGCGACGGAGGGAAATCATTATGCGCGCACGATCTCTGCGAGTCCTGGGCTGCGTGGCGGCCATCAGCCTGGCCACCGCCGCCTGCGGTGGGGTCGGCGACGACACCGCAGGCGGGGACGGATCGGAGGTCTCCTTCGGCGGCGAAACGACCGGCGGTGACGGCAAGGCCGGCGGCAGCGACAACGAGATCAACGTCACCGGCAGCATGACGACGCTCGGGTTCAGTGTCGAGGACGAGATCGCCAAGGCCCGCGTCGCGGAGGTCAAGCAGGCCTACCCTGATCTCGACCTGAAGGTGACTAGCGGCGCGTTCGACGAGCAGCAGTTCCTCTCCGCGGTCGCCGCCGGAAAGCCGCCCAGCGCCGTGTACCTGCCGAGGTCCGAGCTGGGCACCTACGCCGCCAAGGGAGCGCTGCTGCCGCTGGACGACTGCATCGAGGCCCAGGGCATCGACATGTCGCTGTACCGCGAGTCCGCGGTGAGCCAGGTGACGTACGACGGCCAGATTTACGGGATACCCGAGTTCAACAGTGTGCGCCTCGTCCTCGCGAACAGTAACGCTTTGCAGGATGCGGGCCTGAGCCCCGACGACATCGACGTGTCGGACTGGGACGGCGTGATGGCCGCGTCGAAGCAGCTCTACCAAACGGGTGGGTCGGGCATCCAGCGCATCGGCTTCGACCCCAAGATCCCGGAGTTCTTCCCGCTGTGGGTCGCCGCTGCCGGCGGGGAGCTGGTGTCGGAGGACGGCCAGACGGCGTACCTGGACTCCCCGGAGGCGGTCGAGGCGCTGACCTACACCGTGTCCCTGGTCGATGCGAACGGCGGCTGGTCGGACTTCAAGACGTTCCGCGACACGTGGGACTTCTTCGGTGACAACAACCAGTTCGTCGCCGACCAGCTCGGCGCCTTCCCGATGGAGGACTGGTACCTCGACGTGCTGGCCGACGTCTCGCCCAACGCTCCGGTCACGGCGATGCCGTTCAAGGACAGGGAGGGCAACCTGCTGACGTACGCCACTGGGCAGGCCTGGTCGGTGCCCAAGGGCTCGAACAACCCCACCGCGGCGTGCGCGTTCGCGGCGACCATGACCTCGACCGATGCCTGGATGGCCGCAGCGGAGGCCAGCAAGGCCGACCGCAAGAAGTCCGGCGGCGCCTACCTCGGCACGTGGACCGCCAACAAGGAGGCCGACGAGCGCATCTTCGCCGAGGTCTACGAGCCGTCTGGAATCGAGTCGCTCGACCAGGCCGTCAAGGTGCTGCAGTCACTGCAGGACTCCGCCATAGTCGACCCGCCGTCGCCAGCCGCCGCTGAGGTCAAGAAGGCCTGGGAGGACGCCGTACTACGGGCGCTCCAAGGCGACCAAAGCCCCGAGGAGGCGCTGCAGCAGGCGCAGAAGGAGGCGACCGAGGCCATCGCGGACGCGCAGTGATGCGCCCGGAGACCCGGGCCGCTTATGGATTCTTGTCGCCGTGGGTCATCGGTTTCCTCGGGTTGACGCTGGGACCGGTGATCGCGACGTTCGTGATGTCGTTCAGCGACTACGACGTGTTGTCGTCGACGCAGTGGGTGGGCGCCGAGAACTACCGCGACGCGCTCGACGACCCGCACGCACACGCGGCCCTGAAGAACACGTTCTTCTACACCGCCCTTTATGTGCCGCTGTCGATCGGGATTGCCTTGGGGCTGGCGCTGCTGCTGCAGTCGGCCGGGCGGCTGAAAGGCGTGTTCCGCACCGTCATCTACCTGCCGGTGGTCACACCGCCTGTCGCGACCGGCGTACTGTTCCTGCAGCTGCTCAACGGCCAGACCGGCTTGATCAACAACGTGCTCGGCACGTTCGCGCTGCCGACGCCGAACTGGACCACCGACCCCATGTGGATCAAGCCAGGGATCGTCATCATGTCGCTGTGGAGCGTTGGCTCGGTGACATTGATCTTGTTCGCGGCCCTGGCCGAGGTGCCTGCGCATCTGCGTGAGGCGGCCCTTGTCGACGGGGCGGGGGCGTGGCGCCGGTTCTACCACATCACGTTGCCGATGATCAGCCCGGCGATCTTCTTCTCGGTGGTGGTCAACACGATCGCCTCGCTGCAGCTCTTCAGCGAGGTCTACACGATGTACTTCGGCGCCACGACGACGCCGCCGCCTGAGGAGGCGCTGTTCTACGTCGTCTACCTGTTCGAGCAGGCGTTCCGGGACTTCGAGATGGGGTACGCCGCGGCGCTGTCGTGGCTGCTGTTCCTCATCATCATGGCGATCACCGCCGTCCAGCTCGTCGTCAGCCGACGACTCGTCCACTACCGGAGCGACTGATGTCGACCGACATGACCAGCGTGCCCGCCACTGCCCCGTTAGCCGCCGCCCGGGAGGTCACTCCGGCACCGACGTCGCCATCGCCGCGTGGGGGGGCCGGCTGGGCCCGTCGGGTCGCCGTCTGGTTGACCTGCGGGGTGTTCGCGGTGATCTTCGTGTACCCGCTGGTGTGGCTCGTCAGCGCCTCGTTGAAACCGCGCCAGGACGTCTTCAACAACAAGCTGATCCCCGACCCGTTCGCGTTCGGCAACTACGCCAAGGTCCTCGAGGAGCTGCCGTTCCTGCAGTGGACGCTCAACAGCGTGGTCGTGGGTATGGCGGCAGCGATAGCGGTAACGCTGTCGAGTGCACTTGTGGCGTTTGGCTTCGCGTACTTCCAGTTCCGGGGCAAGAACGCGCTGTTCGCACTGGTGCTGGGCTCGATGATGCTGCCCTCGGCGGCCACGCTGATCCCGACGTACCTCATCTGGAACTATCTCGGGCTCGCCAGCACCCAGGTGCCGTTGTGGGCAGGGAACCTGTTCGGCTCGGCGTTCTACATCTTCTTGCTCCGGCAGTTCTTCCGCGGCTTGCCGCGGGAGATCTTCGACGCAGCCCGCGTCGACGGTTCCGGCTTCTTCGGGTTGTTCTGGCGGATCGCCCTGCCGATGTCGAAGCCGGCGCTGGCGATCACGTTCATCCTGGAGTTCCAGGCCAGCTGGGTCGACCTGCTCAAGCCGCTCGTTTACCTGCGCGACGAGAGCCTGTTCACGCTTCCCAGGGGTCTGAAGTCCGTGCTCGACCAGTTCGGTCAGGGCGGGCAGCGCGAGTGGGAGGTCGTGATGGCGGCCAACGTGTTGGTGGTGCTGCCGATGTTCCTGCTGTTCGCGGTGGCCGGCAAGTACATCATGCAGGGCATCTCGGTGAGCGGCAGCAAGGAGTAGGCGCTGGCTGACCCGCTGGCCTCGTTGGGTTCTCGGCATGGGGGACGTCATCGTGGTCGCCGGCGTACGCAAGGTCTACGGCACCCTGACCGCCGTCGACGGGGTCGACTTCACCGTGCGCGCTGGAGAGTTCTTCGGCATCCTCGGACCCAACGGAGCCGGCAAGACGACGACGCTGGAGATCATCGAGGGTCTGCGCGCCGCCGACAGCGGCTCGGTGTCGCTGCTCGGGGCGTCTCCCTGGCCGCGCAACGCCGCGCTGCTGCCCCGGATCGGGTCCAACTGCAGGCCTCCGCGTTCTTCGAACAGCTGACCGCTCGCGAGCAGATCCGCACCTTCGCCTCCTTGTACGGGCGTCCCGGCCGCCGCAGGCGACGAATGGCTGCACCGGGTGGGCCTGGACGACAAGGCTGACACCCGCACCGAGAAGCTGTCAGGTGGTCAGCGCCAGCGGCTCTCGATCGCCTGCGCGCTGGTTCACGAGCCGGAACTGGTGTTCCTCGACGAGCCGACCGCGGCCCTGGACCCGCAGGCGCGGCGCAACCTGTGGGATCTGCTGAGCTCGTTGAACGACCACGGCCGGACAGTGGTGCTCACCACCCACTACATGGACGAGGCAGAGGCCCTGTGCGACCGGGTCGCGATCATGGACCGGGGCAGGATCTTGCAGCTTGCCTCCCCGGCCGCTCTCATCCGTGACTTGGACGCCGGCGTGCGGATCAGCGTTGAACCCAGCGCCATCGACGCCAGCTCGGCCGGCCAGCTCGACGGCGTGGACAGCGTTGAGGAGCAGGACTCCTCGGTGGTCCTGGCGACACACGACCCGGCTACCGTGCTGGCGCAGCTCGCCGAGCGGCAGGCGCTGCAGGGGCTGCAGGTCAAGAGCGCGACGCTCGAAGACGTGTTCTTGACCCTGACCGGCCGGGAGTACCGCGCATGACCGCCTTCTGGAGCCTCTCGGTGGCCATCTTCAAGGGGTTCGTCCGGGACCGGCAGGCGGTGTTCTTCTCGATCTTCTTCCCACTGATGTTCCTCGTCTTGTTCGGCGGGGTGTTCTCCGACCAGTCCCAAAGCGAGATCGACGTCGTCCAAGTCGGCGACGTTGCCTTGATCGACAACCTTCCGGCGCAAGCCAAGGCGGCGTTCGATGACGCGTTCGCCGTCGAGGAGTCTGACGATTTGGACGCGGCATTGGAGGATGTCCGCGCCGGCGATGACACACTGGCCATTGAGCAGCGGGGCAACGAGGTGGTCGTGCACTACAGCGACGCTGATCGGGTCCAGGCGGCAGTGGCGCAAGGAACACTGCAAGCGTTCGTGCAGTCGGCGAACCTCGCCGCCACCGGTGAGCCGCCGAGGTACAGCTACAGCTCCCAGCGGGTCGAGGACGAGTCGTTGCAGACGATCCAGTTCGTCACCCCTGGCCTGCTCGGCTGGGCGATAGCGACAAGTGCGACGTTCGGAGCAGCTGCCACCCTCACGGGCTGGCGCAGCAACAAGCTGCTGCGGCGGCTCCGGCTCGCTCCCGTATCCACCCGGACCGTGGTGGCAGCCCGGATCGGCGTCACCGTCGCGATCGCGCTGGTGCAGATGGTGATCTTCGTCGGGCTGGCGATTGCAGCGTTCGGCCTGCGGCTCTCGGGCTCGTGGTGGATGAGCGTTCCGCTGCTGATCTGCGGAACGCTGTCGTTCATGGCGCTGGGCCTGTTGGCAGGTGCGATCGCCAAGACGGTCGAGGGGGCGACCTCCCTGGCGAACATCTTCGTCTTGCCGATGGCGTTCCTGTCCGGCTCGTTCTTCCCGCTCGACGACGCCCCCAGGTGGCTCGACGTTGTCTCGCACCTTGTTGCCGCTTCGCCACCTCAACGACGGGATGCTTGACGTCATGGTCCGTGGCCAGGGGCCGGGGGCAGCCGTCATGCCGATCCTGATCCTGGTCGGCTTCGCCGTTGCTGTGCTGCTCCTCGCAAGCCGGTTCTTCTCCTGGGAGACCGACTGAGGGCCTCTGCTCCCAGTGACCCTGCTAGGCGGGTGAACGTGGTACTGCTTAGACATGAATCTTCTTCCGGATGCCAACGTGTCGGCTGAGCAACTGCTCGCTATCTACCTGCAAGATCATCTGACCGCGGCCACCGCCGGGCTGGAGCTGTTCCGACGCGCGGCCAAGTCCCAGACCGACGCCGAGCGGAGGGCGGCGCTCGCTCGGCTGGCCGCCGAGATCGACAAGGACAGGGATACCGTGATCAGGCTGATGGACCGGCTGGACGTCCCCCGCCCGACGTACCGTGTCGTCGCCGGCTGGGCCGTCGAGAAGGTCGGCCGGCTCAAGCCCAATGGCACCCTGTTACGGCGGTCGCCGCTGAGTGACGTCTTGGAGCTGGAGGCGATGCGGTCCGGTGTCGCGGCGAAGATTGACCTCTGGCAGTTGCTGAAACGGCTGAGCAGCACCGATCAGCGGTTGCAGGCAACCGACTTCGACCAGTTGCTGCAGCGGGCGACGTCGCAGCACGACGAGCTCGGCGAGCTCCACCTTGCCGCTGCGGAGGCCCTGCGCAAGTGAGCCGGGGACGCGCCCGGCCCTCCCCTGCCGGGCAAGCCGTTCCTCCTCACCTAGAATCTCGCCAGTGATTCGGTTCGAAAAGGTCACCAAGTCCTACGGCGGCCACCACCGTCCGGCGCTTGACACCGTCGACGTCGACATCGACAAGGGCGAGTTCGTCTTTCTCGTCGGCCCTTCCGGCTCGGGAAAGTCCACGTTCTTGCGGTTGGTGCTGCGCGAGGCCCGCCCGACCAATGGTCGGGTGTACGTCGCGGGCAAGGAGATCAACCGGCTGGCCAGCTGGAAGGTGCCGGGGCTGCGCCGCCAGATCGGCACGGTGTTCCAGGACTTCCGGCTGCTGCCCAACAAGACGGTCAGCGAGAACGTCGCGTTCGCCCTGCAGGTGATCGGAAAGCCAAAAAGCGCCATCAAGAAGGTGGTTCCCGAGACGCTGCAGCTGGTTGGCCTCGACGGAAAAGGTCAGCGGATGCCGGACGAGCTCTCCGGTGGTGAACAGCAGCGGGTGGCCATTGCGCGCGCCTTCGTCAACCGCCCGATGATCCTGATCGCCGACGAGCCGACCGGCAACCTCGACCCGGCGACGTCCGTCGGCATCATGAAGCTGCTCGACCGCATCAACCGAACGGG
Organism: Nocardioidaceae bacterium; assembly: GCA_030447865.1. Taxonomy (GTDB): domain Bacteria; phylum Actinomycetota; class Actinomycetes; order Propionibacteriales; family Nocardioidaceae; genus JAUJOE01. The sequence goes on along the minus strand of JAUJOD010000001.1, from coordinate 26,847 downwards.
GACCACCGTCATCATGGCCTCCCATGACTCCGGCGTCGTCGACCAGATGCGCAAGCGGGTCATCGAGCTGCAGTCAGGGAAGGTCGTGCGCGACCAGGCGCGCGGCCTCTACGGCTACCAGACCTGACTGCGCCGCCCGCCGTACGGGCACGCAGCTCCGAACGACAACCAGGGAACCATGCAACTGAGATATGTGGCCACCGAACTCGGCAACGGCCTGCGTCGTAATGTCTCGATGACGATCGCTGTCATCTTGACCATCTGGATCTCCTTGACGCTGGTGGGCCTCGGGTTGTTGATTCGCGCGCAGGTCGAGACCAGTGAGCGGACGCTGGGCAGCCGGCTCGAGCTGAAAATCGTCTTCTGCGCCGAGAACAGCCAGACCCCGGCGTGTGTTGGCGGTCAGGCCACCCAGCAGCAAGAGAAGGCAGTCGAGCGGGTGCTGTCCACCAGCGAGTACGTCGACTCCTACCGTTACGAGAGCCGCGACGTCGCCTACCAGCGGTTCTTGGCTACGCACACCGACCGGGCCGGCAACCCGGATGCGATTGCCAGTGAGCTCCGGGTCTCGGATATGTCGACGGCGTACTGGGCGACGTTGGCCGACCCCGACGACAACGTCGCCTTGGTGAGCCAGGTACGCAACCTTGCCGGTGTCGGCCAGATCTTCGATCTGCGCAAGGAACTCGACCCGATCTATCGGATGCTGAACGCGCTCAAGTGGTTGGCGCTGGGCGGGGCGGCTTTGCTGGTGCTCGCCGCCGTGTTGCAGGTGTCGAACACGATCCGGCTGGCCGCGATGGCGCGACGCCGTGAGATCGGGATCATGCGACTTGTCGGCGCGTCCAGCCTCTACATTCAGTTGCCGTTCGTGCTCGAGGTGGTGGTCTCGGCGCTGGTTGGGGCTGCCTTGGCCTGTGGGTCGGTGGTCACCGTCATGGTGTTCTTCGTGCCCTGGCTTCGAGAGCACGTGCGGGTGTTGCCGTGGGTCAACTGGGGCGACGCTGTTGACGCCATGGGTTTCATCGTCGCGATCGCGCTGGCCCTCGCGGTGATTCCGACACTGCTGATGACGCGTAAATACCTCAAAGTCTGACCTCGTTCGGCTACGGTCGAGACGCCAGTAACCGACCGCACAGATGAGGTCCTTACCTGTGGTCCGGAACCTCCCCAACGGACGCACATCAAGAACTCGGATCAGCGTGGTCGTAGCGCTCAGCGCGTCACTGCTCAGCGTCGCTGGCACGAGCTCGGCACCCAGCGCCGCCTCCGACGACAGTTCCGACCTGCACCACCGCAAATCCCGGCTGGAGCGGGCGATCCATACCCAGACCGGCGACATCGACGAGGTGTCGACCAAGCTGTTCAGGCTGAAAGGTCGACTCGACGGGGCGGTCCGCGACCTGGCTGACGCGCGGGCGGAGTTGGCCCGCGTCCGGGAACTAGTGCGTGTGGCGGCGGGGACTGACCGTCAGATGCAGGCGCGGTTGACCCGGGCGGTGGCCCGGCTCGGCGACGCCCGAGCGGACTTGGCGGCGGGGCGAGCCGACGTACAGGAGAACCGGGCGGCACTGGCGGCGTACGCGGTCTCCAACTCTCAGGCGGGCGGCACAATCAGCCTCGGGATCGCCTTTGACTCGGAGTCGCTGCACGACGCGCTCGATGGTCTGCAGGCAACCGACACGGTTCTCAACAAGCAGTCGGTGGCGCTGCAGGAGGTTCAGGCGGCCCGGGTGTTGCTGAAGCTGACCGTCCAGCGCGTCGCGCAGGCGAAGCAGGCGGTCGTTGAGCAGCGCGCGGTCGCTGCCGCGAACCTGCAGACGAAACGCGAGCTAGAGGCGCAAGCCGAGGCCGCCAAGCAAGCCGTGGTGACCCGGGTCTCAACGCTGCGCGAACTCCGTGGCGAGATGGCGGCGGCGAAACAGGCCGAGATCAGCCGGCTCAAGACCCTGAAGCGGGAGCGTGACCGGGTCGAGGAGCGGCTGCGCAAGATCGCCGAGCGCCGCGCCCGCCACCATGCCCGCGAGCTGGCCCAGGTGCGCCAGCAGCAGCGGGCGGCAGCAGCCGGTGACGACGGCTTCTTGAGCTATCCGGTGCGCCACACCTACGTCACGTCGTCGTACGGCATGCGGATGCACCCCATTCTGCGGGTGCTGAAGCTGCACGACGGCACCGACTTCCACGCCGGTTGCGGTACGCCGATCTACGCCGCCGCCGACGGTCGGGTCCTATCGGCGTACTACAACGTCGGGTACGGCAATCGGATCCTCATCGACCATGGGTTCGTCAGGGGAGTGAGCCTGTCGACGACGTACAACCACCTGGCGACGTTCGCCGCGGGGGTGGGGCAGCGCGTCGACCGCGGCCAGCTGATCGGGTACTCCGGAACGACCGGTTACTCGACCGCCTGTCACCTGCACTTCATGGTCGACGTCAACGGCCACACGGTCGACCCGGCGCGCTGGCTCTGACCGCCGGATTTCGGTCCCGCTGGCTCGGTGCGGAAGGATGGTCGGCATGGCCAAGGAGCGCGGGCGCAAGCTGATCGCGCAGAACCGCAAGGCCAGGCACGAGTTCTTCATCGAGGACGTCGTCGAGGCAGGGCTGGTCCTCACTGGCACCGAGGTCAAGTCGTTGCGCGCCGGCCGAGCCACCCTCGTCGACGCGTTCGCGGAGATCAGCGACGGCGAGGTGTGGCTGCACGGCGCGCACATTCCCGAGTACCTGCAAGGGACCTGGAACAACCACGCTCCGCGACGTAAGCGCAAGCTGTTGCTACACCGCAAGGAAATCGACAAGATGGCGTCGCGTGTCAACGAGCGCGGGCTCACCGTCGTACCCCTGTCGATGTACTTCAAGGACGGCCGCGCCAAGGTCGAGCTGGCCTTGGCCAAGGGCAAGCGGACCTACGACAAGCGGCAGGTGTTGGCCAAGCGGGACGCCGAACGCGAGACCGTCCGCGAGCTGGGCCGCCGCGCCAAAGGCAGAGTCGACTGACACGCGCTCTCTTTGGGAGTTGTCAGAACGTAGTCGACCTCTGGGCCGAGTGGAGTCTGACAACTCTCAAGGGTCCCGGAGTTGTCAGAACGTAGTCGACCTCTGGGCCGAGTGGAGTCTGACAACTCTCAAGGGTCCCGGAGTTGTCAGAACGTAGTCGACCTCTGGGCCGAGTGGAGTCTGACAAGTCGGGGAGCTGGGCGGCGATTGGGCGGCTGACTGTGCGGGTACGGCGACCGCATGACGTCACAACCAGAGACCAACGAAGACCCCACCCAGCAGCACAGCCAGCCAGACACCGAGGGCGAGGACCAGATCCCGCACCCGGGGTGTGACCGGCCACATGGACGACGAGCCGGACCACGGCGAGTCGTCGTACCAGGGGACCGGCAAGCTGAAGGACAAGCGAGCCATTGTGACCGGCGGCGACTCCGGCATCGGTCGCGCGGTGGCGATTGCGTTCGCCCGCGAGGGTGCTGACGTGGCGATTGCCTACCTCGAGAGCGAGGAGGAGGACGCCCAGCAGACGGTGCGGTTGATCGAGGACGCCGGCCGGCGAGCGCTCGCCGTACCGGGTGATCTCACCGAGGAACAGCAGTGCCAGCAGCTGATCGACAAGACAGTTGACGAGTTTGGCGGCATCGACATCCTGGTCAACAACGCGGCGTACCAGATGGGGCAGCCCGGGGGCATCGAGGACATCACGACCGAGCAGTTCGACCGGGTGATGAAGACCAACCTGTACGCGATGTTCTGGCTGTGCAAGAAGGCGCTGCCGCACATGGACTCCGGGGCGACGATCATCAACACCTCGTCGATCCAGGCGACTCATCCGTCCCCGGAGTTGCTGGACTACGCCACCACCAAGGCGGGCATTGTCAACTTCACCAAGGGGCTCGCTTCGATGGTGGCCGAGAAGGGTATCCGGGTCAACACGGTGGCGCCGGGGCCGATCTGGACGCCGCTGATCCCAGCCACGATGCCGGACGACAACATCGAGGGGTTCGGCGAGCACACACCGCTCGGTCGCGCAGGACAGCCGGCGGAGCTGGCACCGGCCTTCGTCTTCTTCGCCTCGCCCGAGTCGAGCTACATCACCGGGGAAGTGTTGGCGGTCACTGGCGGCATGCCGCTGTAGCCCGCGAGATCACCGCTCAAGTCGGCGACACGACGTCCATGCCCAGTTCGAGCGCCGACCTGAGTAAACGAACGTCGTAGGCCACCAGCACCGCATCATCTAGCCGCAAAGCCGTGGCAAGGTGCACGGCATCCAGGCTGCGCAGCGCAGTTCCCGGTAGCAGACCAGCCTCGGTGAACAAGGAACGGCTGGGTTCAATCAACGTCACCCGCGCCAAAACTTCCGAGACTGCGGCCTGCTGCACCTCCAGCCGCCCAGCCACGCGGCGCAACTCGGTCTCCAGCAGGGCGCTTGAGACCGGTCCCTCAGCAGGCAGAAGGTCGTCGAGGTAGGACGCCACGGGGTCGGACTCAGGCTCCTGTACGACGAGTTTCGCTGCCGCGGATGCGTCGATGTAGACGATCAATGCTCGCCGCGGAGATCGTCCAGCACCTCTTGCACGGATTGGTCGCGGCGGACCCGAGCGAGCCCGGAGAATCCGCCGTGGAAGCGAGCCTTCCTGATCCGCAGATTCGTTCCCCGGGCTGGCGGCGACAGCACGGCCACTACCTCACCATGGTTGGTGACCTCGTAGGTAGCGCCAGCCGCCACCTCGCGCAGGACCTCGGAGCTACGGTTACGGAGATCTCGATGTGCAAGTCGCTCCGGCATGTAGCAATCGTAGCACTCGAGGGTCACCCATGGGTGAGGGCTTGTCGTGAACGGGAATCTCTGGTGTGGTCTGTCGGCTGTAACGGGTAGCCTTACATGCATCACAACTCAACAGGGGCTGAACGGTTTCGACTTTGGTCGTTGCAACCACGTGAAGCGAGCCGAGGAGCCAGGGTCATCTCGTAAACGATCCTTGGAAACCATAGGTGCCAACTCAACGCGCACTGACTTCGCTCTCGCCGCCTGACGGCGACTAGGTGAAGGGTCGGTCTGGACCCGCCTCCGTTCCAGTAACCGGCCTCACTAAGGAGGCTTGCTGCAGATCCCCGGTCGCGGGGGGTCTGTGGGACTCTCACAGCGACTGAGCCTGTCGGCGATGTGTCTGCTCAAGCGCCGGGGCTGAGAAAGGCGTTCTGCAGACTGCGCTCGGAGAAGACGTGGTTCGGCGTCAGAGGACCCGGGTTCGATTCCCGGCAGCTCCACCAGGACCCCCTTACTCGAACCCCGGTCCAAGAAAATGTCTCGGAGGTTCGGTACGGAGGTTGTGGTAGCAGCAGGCGCCTTGGCATAGCCGGGGCGTCTGTTTGCTTGTCTGGGCTTCCGTTTTGAGTTCTCGACGTCGATGAGGGCGAAGGCGTCGGCGGCGTCGTGCAGCTCGTCGAACGAAGGCTTGAGGACTGCTCCGACGTGGCCGTGGTCATCGAGGAAGAAGTGCTCGTAGAAGGTTTGGTTGATGTGTCGCCGGGAGTCGTCGTCGCCTGCTTCGTAGAGGGCCTGCGGTTGGCAGAGCAGGTGTAGGTAGCCCTGAAGCACCTTGGCGCCGGCGCTCAGTTCCTTGGTGGTGTCGGTCATGGACTCTTGCACGCGGCGGCGATCCTGGCCGACAGTCCGTAGGCGCTCGGTCAGCCTGGCTCTTGGCAGGTTGCCGTCTTCGAGGGCCTCGAGCAGTCGTTCTTCTTTGGCGTCGAGCCGGGCAAGTTCGTTCTTGAGGTTGCGGTGCGTTGGACGGTGAGTGGTGCTGGTCACGCAGCGTCTCGGTGAGTAGGTCTTCCAGGGCTTGTATACAGTCTTATGGATAGACCTCATCGAGTACGCTACTGGGACTGGATCCCGCGCAGCCCCGGCGGAGCGATCGGCGCCGGTTGGACCGCCCCCACGTGGAATTTTGACGAGTGGCGGCGAGACACGGCGAAGGGTGTCCGGATTGGTACGAGCTGCTGGTGGCAGACCCGCTGATCCTGCATGCTGTCTAGGTTGCGGCAGAGCCACCGGTCCTTGTACTGCCCGCTATGCCATGACGTTTCGGTACCAGTGCAAACCGCCGCGTGGGGGTAGTTATGCCTATTGACCAAGCAGGCCCTATTCCGAAGGAGGGGAAGGCTCAGCGAGTCAGAACCTTTCGCACCGGCGCAGCCCTGGGTGCCCTGTCAGGGCTCTGCTTGCTCGTGGCGCTTGGACTCATGGTTATCCCAAACTCTGTTCACGTAGACACCAGTTACGCCGACGAAGCCTTTTTTGACTGTGGACTGGCTGTAGCGCCTCGGGCATTACCGGCTGAAGAACCTGGCATATCAGCGTGTGAATCGCTCACGACGAAGAAGAGGGGTGCCGCCGCCCTCTTTGCGCTTGGCGGTCTCGCCCTCCTTCTGACCGGCGTCACCATGTTGCTGAGAGCCCGTGGCAGGCAGCATCTCGCGCGTACTCACCCTTGAAACTGTCGCAGAGCCACGCCGGTCAATCGAATCGTGGCGCCGACCCGGTACACCTCGCCGTCAGGGGTGGCTCCCTGGTACTCAACGAATATCTCCCCATGTCGACGCCGCCATCAACCCCTGGTGTCAAGGTTCCCTGGCCTGGCTTGACAACGGTGTCACGAGTTAGGCATGGTGTCCCCGCGGGGGAACCAAGGAGTACTGATGGCGGCCGAGTTTGAACTCTATGAGGACGATGTAGGGCCCAGGGGAGTACTGAGTGGCGCCTCCAAAGCGGCAACAACCGGATCAATGCTGATTCCGCAGAGGGTTACTCCTCGAAGGCGGGCGCGCAGGAGATCGACGATGTCAAACGCCTTGCCCCGACGGCATCCATCAACGTCAAGACGGAGTGAGGCCTGGGCGCTGCGCCAGCGTGGTGCTGTGTTCGGTTCGGCAGTGTCCGTTTGAGCGCCGCCACTGAAGCGTCTCCTGACCCAGTCGGGCGCACGACGCGACATTCGGTGTCACCGTTGTAGTAGGGGCCGCATCGCTACCTCGGGGAAGTAAGCGACCGCGCTCGTCGTACCGTCGGGGCTGTCGGGAACCGCGCACTGGCGCTTGGACGTCACCAGGGGTGTCTCACGGCACGGTAGACGTGCGAACCTCGCCTCAGCGACTTCGCCGTTCGCTCGGCGAAACCGAAGGAGCTAGACATGTTGTTTCCACTGGCGGGATCCCCGCTACGGAGTACGACGTGACGTTTACTGTTGCGCCCACCTCGAGGTTCGGCCATAGCAGTGACACCGTGCTGGCAGCGGTAGAGATGCAGATCCACAACACGGGCAGCGAGCGCATCGAGTTCCCGTTCATGGTCCTCAGCACCGACTCGGGCGCCAACGCAACGGCCCCGGAGTCGGTCGAGCCCCGGGTGCTCAACGGCAGCCAGCCGGTGGTGCTCGATGAGGTCGACGAGGCGGCGGCTGCGGAGGAGGCGGTTCGTCGGGTCGCAGCCGGCGGTGCCGATGCAGCGACGCAGGAGGCGGCTCGCCAGTTCGTCCTAGCCGCGCTGCGAAGTGCGGAGCGCCGGAAGATTGGCCGGACCCACATTGAGGCGGGGGCACAGCGGCGCATTGTGCTGCAGCAGCGGCTGCGTGTGCTGCCTGACCCAACTGACGGTGCTTTCGTCTTCCAGACAGTCGCGCCGTCGCCGTTGCTGACGACACCCGGCCGGTGGCCGGGTGTCTGTGTACGTTCTGATGCCGTTCAAGGACGGAGACGTCCAGCCGACCGTTCTTGGCGACGATCCCCGAACGGAACGCAACTACGGCTACACGCTCACGCCGGTCCTCCAGCGTGACGTGGTGGCGTGGTTCTGGCAGAACGACCCGGTGCTGCGACTGGCGTACCGATACGCCTGACAGACGGCAGTGTGGCCTCACTAAGGGCTCCTGTTCAAGACCTCTTGATGGCACGCCATGGGGGTGGCGGGCTGGCGCTTGACCGATGGACGCGTCGGTCCGGGCTCCGTCTACCGCCTGCCTCCGAAGGAGCCGGCAGCGAGCCGTATGAGGCCGATCAGGTTGTGCCCGACACGCGGCCGAAAGGTCGGTCAAGGCGGTTTCGGTCGACACAATGGGGTGTGTGGCAGCTTGGGATAGGGAGGTCGGCTCGCGGATCCGGCAGGAGCGGCTCAAGCGAGAGATGTCCCAAGAGCAGCTGGGGGGCCAGACAGGGATGACCGGAAGCTACATTTCGTACCTTGAGGCCGGTCGCCGCAAGCCCAGTGAGGGTATTTTGGAGCGTTTGGCTCCGGCGTTGGGCTGCTCTGTTGAGTACCTGCGAACCGGATTGGGGGGCCGTAGGGAGACTGACATTGACCTGGACCTCAGGTTCGGCGAGCTGGCCCTGCGTTCGGGCGATGCGACTGCGGCGCTGGCGCGCTTCACCGAGATCTTGGCGGTGGCACTGCGGAGCGGCGCCCGCGAGGTCGAGTTGGAGGCACTGTGGGGGAGAGCGCGCGCACTGGAGTCCGTTGGGTCGCTTGACTTGGCGATCGGCGCCTACGAGGCGCTCTCCCGATCAGATTCGTTGCCCGCGGGCCTCTTGAAGGAAGTTGTGCTGACCGCGCTTTGCCGGGCATACCGAGAGTGTGGCGACCTGGCTCGGGCAATCGAGGTGGGTGAGGACGCTCTCAATCTGGGCGCAGGGGTCGCCGATAACCCGATCGTGCAGGAGGCGTCCGTCGCCTTAGCGTCGACTCTGGTCGGCTGCTACTACGAGCGCGGCGACTTGACTCGCGGACAACTGCTGGCGCGGGAGACGTTGGCCCGTGCCGAGCAAGCCGGGTCACCTGTGGCGAGGGCGGCGGCATTGTGGAACGCTGGCCTCATCAGTGAAGCGCGGGGAGACCTGCGCACGGCGCGCTCCTACGTCGAGCGAGCATTGGCTCTCTACAGTGAGACCGACAACGCTCGGGCGACGGCGCTCTTACGGGTGACAGTTGCCTGGCTGATGCTCCGCGCAGAGGAACCGCAGCTGGAAGAGGCGCATGAACTCCTGACGCGCGCCGTGAACGAGCTGGCCTCCGTCGGCAGCACGCTTGACATGGCGTACGCCGAGACCGAGCTGGCGAGATGCTCCCTGCTCAAGGGTGATTGGCAAGCCGCGCTCGTGAAAGCGGAATCGCTGAGCGAACGCCTGTCATCGGACGGGCCGCGGCTAGAAGCCGCGCGTGTGCGCCTGCTCATCGGTGATGCTCATACCGTCGAAGGCGACGTCGAAGCCGCTGCCGCCTGCTATGCCGCCGCAGCTGCCGACCTCCGGGCCAGCGGTGCCGATCGGCAAGCCGCCTCGGCGTGGCGGGAGGTCGCCGAAAGTTTGGCTCGTCTGGGTCGAACTGACGAGGCGCTGGACGCGTACCGCGCTGCGAGCAACGCGGCAGGCGTGCTGGCCCCGCCATACCGGATAGACGAGATCAAACGCAGCAGCCAGGGGGACCGGAACGTGGGCTCTGGGTCCCTCCGCGGCGGCGGTCGCGGCGTTGATCGATAACAGTGACGCGGCTAGAGCGAGCGCCGCTATGAACCGTGCCAAGTAGTGCCTCACGATGGCCTCCGAGTTATTCAAGTGCTTGGTTGTCCTGACACTGGCTGTCAGACTTTTTGACAAGATTGTCAACTCGTATGGGTGGTTTCCGACAGCAGAGGGCCGGGCGGGCTTGGTGATGCGGCTCAACCCCGGAGGACGACAGCCCAGCCTTGGCCGCGCGTCAAGAGCCAAGCTGAGTACTTGAACTTGACAGACGTCTGGCCGGGTCTTGACACCGGCGGGAATCGTGGTCACACTCACGGTGGCGCGTCAACTCGGGGCGCCTCGTCTAGTTGCGATCGGGGAAGCCTCATGAGTCGTAGAAAGTCAATATTGGTAATGGGAGCCTTGGCGTTGAGTGGGTTGGCTGCGCCAACACACGCGCAGGCGTACCTATCTGATTGCAACGCGAACCACATGTGCGTCTGGGGGCTCAACGACTTCAGGTGGATGATCGCTGAGCGGTACCATGGCAACAGTGACTGGCTCGATCCCTTCACGGGGGAGGAGAATGACGAGAACGACTCCTGGGCGAACCGTTCCGTGACTTACACCGGTTGCATGGCGGAACACGTCGACGGTGGGGGAGACCGGCTTACGATGGCTGAGGGCTCTTCCGACAAGGACATGGCGTGGTTTAACAGCAATGAGACCTCATCGATGAGGACTAAGTACGGCTGCTGAACGAATTGAAAGCAACTTTGGTAGATTTGATAGTTGCCGAGAAGGTTTGTCGGCAATACGTCTCCGAGGCAGAGACTGTGAACGCTGTTGATAATGTCGACATGGCTGCGAAGCCTGGAGAGTTCATCTGTCTGTTCGGCCACAGCGGGTCAGGGAAGACCACATTCCTTAACCTTATGGCCGGTATTGATCTGCCAACATCAGGCTCAATCGTTGTTGACGGCGAGCCGTTAGGTGACATGGCTGAGGACGACCGGATCCGGTTGCGTCGAGAGACGATCGGGATGGTCCATCAAACGGACTTCCTTATCGAGGAATTCACGGCTGCGGAGAACGTCGCTCTGCCGCTGGAAGCACGTGGCTTCCCTGCTAACGACGCACTGGCTGAATCCGCGGTACTCCTAGAACGTGTGGGTTTGGAGGGTTACGGAGGCCGACTGCCCCGGCAGCTCAGCGGGGGTCAGCGCCAGCGGGTTGGCATTGCGCGAGCTTTGACGGGTGGTCGACGAATACTGCTCGCGGATGAGCCGACTGGCGCACTCGACTCCAAGAATGCGGCTTCGATCTTCGGCCTGCTGCGCGACTTGTGTGAGGAGGGAGCTCTCGTCATCGTTGCCTCGCACGATCCGATGTGTAGGGAGTACGCCACACGATTGGTCGAGATGCTGGATGGCCGCGTTCTTGGGTCAGCAGTATTGTGCTGAGCTGGTCTCTAGCCAGCAGGCTGGTGAGACGGATCCGCGCTGTCGCGGCGGTGTTGCCCATTCTGGTCGTGGCCGCTTTCGTCTTCGCAACGAATGTGTTCTTCGATGAGCAGACCCTAACCGGTGCTCAGGAGGCGGACAGTGCACTAGGCATCTATGACGCAACCTTCACCCGGTTGTCGATGTCATTGCCGCCAGGGTCGGCAGTGATGCGTCAGGTGCACGATGATATTGAGCGGACAAACCTCGGCGTTGAGGTGGGGCTTGTCGCCCCGGACTTCCCCCTCTACGACTTGGCGGAGGATGGCCTCTACTACCGGGAGATGGATTGGTCACCCAATCCCTTTCCTGGTGCGCTCAGCGTCAAGGAGGGGAGGTTTCCAAGTCAGCCGGGTGAAGTAGCTGTGATAGGTGAGGGATATTTGACCTCCGTGGAAGTCGGGGACCGCCTCAGCGTCTTAGCCGACGAACACGCGCTGACGGTAGTGGGCTTGGTCGCGGACAGGCTGGTGAGGCGGCAGGGCGTCTTGGCGGCGCCTGGCACCTGGCAGACCCTGAGGCCTTCCGATGACCTGGATCTGTCGCAACTCGGCGCATCACCCACGTTCTACTTCAAGGGACAACAGCACGGGCCTGCGGTGGCGGCCGTGGTTCACTCCCTGGCGGTCAGAGGCACGGAGCATCGGTCTGGTGTCAATGAGTCGGAGATGCGTGCTGCTGCGCAGCGGGCGCTCGTGACCTGGGACAAGGCACAGGAACGAGAAGAAGCTCCTTGGACCTCCCGATCCCCACTGAGCTTCTGGGCGCCGAGTCTCCTGCTGACGCCGCTGGCAATTCTGTTGGGACTCTTTGGCGTGATGCGGCACCTTGGGCCCGCGATGCGCATGATGGTTCGAGCCGGTGTTCCGCGCGCCACCGCGGTCGGCGGGGCGTGGCTGGCGTTCATGGCCTGGGTGGTTGGCTCCCTGCTGGTCGGGTCTGCAGTAGGCATGACTGTCGGGCATCTAGCTGCTCAATTGGCGGCTGGTTCGTGGGGCAATCCATCCCCGACGTGGCGGTACCCGACGGCAGCTACCGCAGCGACCGGCATAACCTTCGTGATCGGTGCGCTCCTCGGGTGGGCATTGCTGGCAAGCAAGGTGCGGCGTCCCAGGCATGCGTCGCATCTTGACCGGCGCCCGCGTTGGTGGTCTCCAACCGTCTTACGCCATTTTCGTCATGCCGCTTGCACCGTCATCGCATGTATTGTCATCCTGACCCTCGGCGGCGTGCGCGGCCCGGCTGACGGAATGGCTCTGACTTGGCTGGTAGCCGTGGGCGCCGCCCTCGTAACCCCCGATCTAGTGAGCGCCGTAGTCCGGCAAATGCCGGAGCGACGGCTGACGGACCGTCTCACGAAACGGCTGCTGGCGGCTTTCCCAGCGCGAGCTGCTGCAACGGCTGCAATCGTCGTTCTCACCGTCGCTCTCACCGCTGGCTTCTTGACGTCTTTCAGCAGCGCGATGGAAGCTGATGCCCTGACGCGTGAGACGACGGCGCTCGAAGGCCAGGTGGCGCTTGACAGCGACGGCACCCCTTCGTTGCCGGTGCCTGAGTCGGTTGTCAGGGCAGCCGAAACCGTGGCCTCGCTCGAGGATCAGACCCCAGTCCAGATGTGGGCCGTGGCCCGGCTTGTGCGCAATCCTGACGGCGAAATCACCGACATCATTGACACCGCCGGCACGGCGGGGCTGCCCGGTATGACGTGGGCGTTCGACTCGGTTGACGACTTAGGTCGGGTTTTGGGCCGAGCCCTAACCGAGGATGAGGTGAGAGTTCTGGAGGCCGGTGGGGTCCTGGTTCCCGACGAGCGTGTACGGATCCAGCATGGGAGCGTCGAGCTGTTCGACAACGTAACCCAAGAATCCTTGGGTACCTTTCCGGCGTTACGAGCCAACATCACGCCCACGCCGTGGTTCTCGGTGGCCGCCGCTATAACGTTGACGAGGACGGCGAAGGCTGGCGGACTGCCGCTGACCCCAGGCGCGATGATCTACACCGGCGTCTCGCCAGCCGATGCCAAGGCCGTCTTGACCGCATTGAGCCAGGCTGGAATCAACCCCGAGAACGCTGAGATCCACAGGTCGTTGCCGCCCCTCATTCCTGATGCCGCTCTAATCGGATCCGCGGTCGGACTGTCCTTGCTGATACTGCTCATTGCCTGGTCAGGCACGCGGTCACAGGTCTCGGCGATGCGGCTTTGGGCGAGCCGGTTGACTCAGCTGGGTGTCAAGACCAGCTGGGCCCGCATGGTGATGTGGAAACAGTACCTGTGGCTCCTGGCGATTGCTATTCCCGTAGGACTGTTGGCTGGCACCATTCCGCTCCTCGTGGTCCATGTCCTCGTCCCTAAGATGACCGTCGTGGTTCCCTGGCCACAAATATCGGTTCTGCTCATAGCTGTGCTTGGTTCAGTGCTGGTCGCATGCTTCCTAGCGACGCGATCCCTCGCTGCCTCGGAGGCTATCGGCTGGCGGGACGAAGGCGAATGACGAGTCGAAGTAGGTCTTCCTCTTGAACCAGGCGATAGTCGGGAACAAGTGAAAGGTACTGAACAATTCTTCGCGCCGGCCCCCACGCTTCCCAGGCGACCAGGGGCGCCGTCCTCAAGCGTGGAAGTGAGCCGCCACTGAGGAGATGCCGCCTTACTGGCGCTCTGTGACCGTCGCCTTCCTTCCCGACCGAACTCACCGCCACTCAACCGGGGATGAGGTCAACCGACATTGCGCGAGATCGACCTGAGGAGCACCCGCCAACGTGAACGCCGGCAACGCGAATGGGACGCCCGGCCACCGGCTGCCCATGCCGTCGACCGGTTGCGAGCCACCTCACGAGAGGTCACCCACCGCCCGATGCGCTGGCGTCGACGTACCGCCCGCAACCGCGCGGATCAGGACGCAGGCGACACGTTGTGAGTTGCGCCAGGAATTGTCGGTGGTCATCGGCATCATTGCTGCAACGGCCCGCAGTCGCGGCCGTAGTAGTGATGAGGAGGTGGCGTGGTGCGCTTGCTGGTCTTCTCCGACCTGCATCTCGACACGCCGTTCAGGTGGGCGGGTCGCGACTTGGCGCGCGCTCGGCGCCGGGCGCTGCGGGCCACCCTCACCCGCATCTGCGATCTCGCCGAGTCTGAAGACGTCGACGCGGTCCTGTGCGGTGGCGACCTCTACGAGCACGACCGGTTCACGCCAGACACCCGGGTGTTCCTGCGCGCGGCCTTTGCGCGGCTGCACCCACGCCCCGTCTTCCTCGCACCCGGCAACCACGACTGGTACGGCGACCAGAGCCTCTACCGCCAAGGTGATTGGTCACCCAACGTCCACGTCTTCACGGAGTCGCGGTTGGCGCCTGTGGAGCTCACGCCTGGCCTGACGTTGTGGGGTGCCGCTCACTGTGCGCCGGCAAACACCGACGGGTTCTTCGGCAACGGTTTCCAGGTCGACCGCGGTGGTGTCAACGTGGCTCTCATCCACGGCAGCGAGAGCTCTGACTTCCGCTGGCAAGAGGACGGTAAGGCACCGCACGCCCCGTTCAGTGCACGTCAGATTCCCGCCGCCGGCCTTGCTCACGCGTTCTGCGGGCACTTCCACAGCCCTCGCGACGCCGAGTGGCACACCTATCCCGGAAACCCCGACCCGTTGACGTTCGGTGAGTCAGGGGAGCGCGGCGCGGTGGTCGCCGACATCGGCAGCGATGGAGCTCCGACCCGCACCCGCCACCGGGTTGCCGTGTCGGAGGTGCACGACCGGGTCGTCGACCTGACCGGGGTTACCCACTCTGGTGAGGTCCGGGAGCGGGTCGCGGCCGACGTCAAGGGCCTGGCAGGTGTGGTGCGGGTGACGCTTACCGGCGAGGTCGAGCCGGAGGTCGACGTACGACTCGGTGACGTCGATGGCGGCTGGGACCACCTGGAGGCGCTCGTCGCGCGTCGGGGGCAGATCAGCGTCGCCTACGACCTCGACGAGCTCCGCCTCGAGAAGTCTGTGCGGGGCGAGTTCGTTCGTCTAGTCGAGGGTGACCCCGGCCTTGACGAGACCGTACGCCGCAGGGTGCTCACCACTGGGCTGCGTTCCCTCGCTGGTCGCTCCGACGAGCTGGAGGTGTTGTAGCGGTGCACATCAAGTCCGTTACCGCCGAGGCGTTCGGTCCCCTGGTCAACGAGACCCTGACGCTCAGCCCCGGTCTCACCGTCGTGCACGGCGACAACGAGTCGGCGAAGTCGAGCTGGCACGCCGCGATCTACGCTGCGCTGTGCGGCCGCCGTCGGGGCAAAGGGGCCAACAAGCTCGAAGATCGTGACTTCGCCGATCGGCGTCGCCCGTGGGACCGCAACTCCTGGAAGGTCAGGTGCGAGGTCCGGCTCGACGACGGCCGCACGGTGACGCTGCGGCATGACCTCGACGGCAAGGTCGACTGCTGTGCCGTCGACGAGCGGGGTCGCGACCTCTCCAGCGAGATCATGTACGACGGGGCACCTGACGGTTCGCGATGGCTCGGGCTCAACCGGCGTACGTTCGCGGCGACCGCATGCGTCAACCAGGCCGAGCTGCTGCGTGTGCTCGACGCCGCTGACGAGCTGCAAACGGACATCCAACGCGCCGCGGCCACCGCCGGCAGGGACGAAACGGCAGCTGCTGCGCTCGCCGCGCTGAAGAAGTACTCCAGCGACCACGTCGGACTCGACCGGGTGAACTCCAGAAGGCCGTTGCGGCGGGCGCTTGATGACCACGAGCGCGCCCGCGCGGCGTACGACCAAGCCCAGCGCGCTCACCAGGACTACCTGCGCCTCGTCGTCGAGTCGGATGCTGCGCAGGAAGCTGCCGCAGCGGCGGCGGTCGAACGTGCGGCGGCCGAGGTGGCCAATGACGCCGCCGAACGACTTATGCAGGTCGCTGAGGGGCTCTCTTCAGCGCAGGCAGCGGTCGCTCAGGCGCAGGCACTTGCCGACGAGAAGCGAGCCAAGGCCAGCGCCAGCCAGTCCCGGATCGCCAGAGCTGGTGCGCTGGCGATGACTGTGCCAGACGCTGCACCAGGCAGCACCAGCGACGACGATGCGCTCGCCCAGCAGGTCGCCCGAGCGCTGGGCGGCTGGGAGTCGACGCCGGACGTTCCATCGTTGCCGGGCCCGTCGTCGCAAGATCTGCAGGCCGAGATCGACGGCTTGCCTGCGCCCCCCGACGGCGACGTCGCCGTCGACCCGACCGTCGAACGTCTTCGTGACGACTATCTGCAAGCCGCCGCCGTCGTCGAGCGGGACGAGCGCAACCGGGTGCACCCTCCCGATATCGCCGATCTGGCCGTCGCAGCGGCCGTCGAAGCCGACCCGGCTGCGCTGCGGTCGCTGATCGAGAGGTTGGCAGCGCCCGTCGCAGCGGTAGACCCGCGGCTGCTCGCTGACGTGGAAGCTGCGGTGCGGCAGCGTGATCAGGCTGCCGCAGCGGTCCAGCGCGCCGAACAGCAGGAGTCCGCTGCTCTCGCAGCCGCCCGCCAGAGCGGAACCCCTGCTCACGCGGCTTCGGGTCCGTCGCGTCTCACCGCGGTCGCATGGGTTGGTGGGGCGTTGCTCTTCGCCGTCGCGTTCCTCCTCGTTGTGTCCGGCCGACCCGTGGCAGGAGTGGCCTCTGCTGCGATCGGTGCCGGTGCTGTGGTGACCGGCGCGGTCGTACGACGCACTGCCCGCCGTGGCACCAGCACAGTGACGCGCTCGGCGGACACGCTCCAGGAGCAACTCGAAGCGGCGCGGGAAGACCTGCGACAGTGCCGCGAGACGAACGCCCGCGACGAGTACACCTACCTTGGCGCTCAAGCCCGACTCGACGCAGCCCGCACCGCGGCGTCGTCGAGCGCAGCCCGTCGGCAGGCGGCGGCCGACGAGGCGGCCAGGCTGGGACTACCGGCGGACGCCGCGCAGCTGCGCACTCTTGCCGACCTTGCTCAGCGAGTGCGCTCTCAACGCGAAGCGTTCGATCGCTGGCTCCGTGAGTACGACGCCGACCAGCGCGCCCGGCAGTCCAGCGAGCAGCGACTGGCGCAGGCGCTCCGCGACCGGGGGTGCGACGGTCACGTTGACGCGATGCAGGGCTATGCGGCGTACGAGCGCGGCTGTGCGTCCCGCGCCGAACAGGCTCGTCACGCGCAACGGCGCGACGAGCTCGAGGCGCGGCTGCGCGACCGGCTGGCGTCCGAACGTGCGGCCGAGCGCGCAGAGCAGGCGACAAGCGAAGCTCTCGAGGAGCTGCTTCGAGTCGCCCGCCGCTTCGACCTCATCGGGTCCGATGACCCGCTCGGGCCGACCGCGGCGGACGCCGAGGCGCTCGTCGGGCGGTTGCGGCGATGGCTGCACGACCGCGGCGCGGCGCTAGAAGAGGCCGACCAGCAGCGCGGCCGGTGGCAGGAGCTGCAGGCGCTGCTCGACGGGCGCAGCCTTGAGGAGCTGCAGGCGGCAGCCGCAGCCGATGCCGAGGCGGCCGAAGCGGCAGCGCAGCAGGCGCACGCGGCACTCGAGCATCTCCAGAGTAAGACCGAAGCGCTCAAGGTCGCCGCAGCGGAGGCCGGCGCGGACTATCCCCTTCACCGGGAGACTGCGCAGGCATTGTTCGTGGCGCGCCGAGAACGGCTCGAGCGTGCTCGTGATTGTGAAGCGGAGCTGTCCCAGGAGGCTTCGAGGCAGCACGGCAAGGTCGCCGAGCGCGAGCGGTCCATCCCGAGTGTGGCAGAGGCTGAGGAGGCCCTCGACCGGGCGCAATGCGAGCTCGACCGGGTGAGGTCACTCGGTCAGGTGCTCGATCTGACGGAGTCGTTCCTGGCGAGAGCGCAGGAGACGACGTACAACAATCTCGCACCAGTGCTCAGCGCGGCTCTGGAGAAGTGGCTCCCACAGGTCACCGGCGGTCGGTACCGCCGCGCGCGAGTCGACCCCGAGACGTTGGCGGTTCGGGTGGAGTCTGAGACCGGGGCGCTACGCCGGGCGGAGCTGCTCAGTGTCGGCACGGCCGAGCAGGTCTACCTGCTGCTGCGGGTTGCGCTGGCCGAGCACCTGGCCAACGCGTCGACGGTGAGCCCGCTGCTGCTCGACGACGTCACGGTCCAGGCCGACCCTACCCGCACAGTGGCGATACTGCGCATGTGCAAGGCGCTCGCTGACGAGGGCCGTCAGGTGGTGCTGTTCGCTCAGGAGGAGTCGGTGGCGGCATGGGCGGAGCGCAACCTCGACGGGCCGCAGCACTCGCTCGTTCGACTGACCGTGCCGGCGGCTGCCTGATGCATCTGCTGTGACCCCCGAAGAGCAAGAACGACACTGGGCCGGGAGCGGCGGGTGGCTGGTTCGTTCATGTCACACTCGGCACAGAAGTGCGCATACCTTCTGGTCCACCGCCTAACGACTGCGGCTAAGAGGATGACATGACAACAGAGCAAATGGCACGTCGCCTGCACGAGGTGCCACTCGCCCCCGCTCCCCTTGAGCGGCTCGTTGAGCTGCTGCCAGCAGAGCAGTCGCAGCGGTTCCGTGCGATCATCGGGAAGGCCCAGGAGCTTCTCGACGACCGTGTTGTGTGGAACGTCAACTCCACCGCATCAGGCGGCGGAGTCGCGGAGATGCTGCAAGCCTTGATCGCCTACGCTCTCGGAGCCGAGGTCGACACCCGCTGGCTGGTCATCCACGGCGACCCACCCTTCTTCGCGCTGACAAAGCGGCTGCACAACTTCCTGCACGGCTCGCCAGGTGACGGCGGCCCACTCGGCCCCGAAGAGCACTCGCTGTACTCCGCGGTGCTCGAAGACCACCACTCCGACGTCCAGCAGCGGGTACGTCCCGGGGACGTCGTCCTGCTCCACGACCCGCAGACAGCGGGGTTGGTCGACGTACTGCGCGAAGCCGGGGCTGTGGTCATCTGGCGCTGCCACATCGGAGCCGACCAGTCCACCGAGCACACCGAGCAGGCCTGGGACTTCCTTCGGCGCTACGTCGAGAACGCCGACGCGCTGGTGTTCACGCGGGCGCAGTACGCCCCCGACTGGGTAGCGCCAGAGCGCTTGCAGGTGATCGCGCCTTCCATCGACCCCTTCTCCCTGAAGAACTGTGAACTCGACCCGGTGGAGGTCGATCGCATCTTGCGAACGGTTGGCCTTGCCCCGAACGGTCGCGAGGAGGAGCCGGTGACCTTTCCGGGCCGCGACGGCTCGTCACGCACTGTTCGTCGGCACTCCGGTCTCACCGACGGGGCGTCCGAGCCTCCACCGGCCGACGCTCCCCTCGTGGTTCAGGTGAGCCGGTGGGACCGGCTCAAGGACATGGCAGGGGTGATGACGGCGTTCACCGACCATGTGGCCGAGACACACGCCCAAGCTCATCTGCTCTTGGTCGGTCCGGATGTTTCCGGCGTCGCCGATGACCCCGAGGGCGCGGAGGTGCTCGCGGAGTGCGTTGCGCAGTGGGCGCAGCTACCTGACGACGTACGCCGTCGGGTGCACCTGGTCCGAGTGCCCATGGACGACCTCGACGAGAACGCGATCATCGTCAACGCGATCCAGCGCCGGGCTGCCGTGGTCGTGCAGAAGAGCTTCGCCGAAGGTTTCGGCCTCACCGTCACCGAGGCGATGTGGAAGGGCCGTGCGGTGGTCGCCGGGGCTGTGGGCGGCATCCCCGACCAGATTGACTCCGGTGTCCACGGTATCCTCGTCGACCCGCGCGACCTGCAGGCGTGCGGCGAAGCCGTCTGCGGTCTGCTCGCAGACCCCGACCGCGCACGGAGCCTTGGGGACGCTGCCCGCGACCGGGTCCGCAGCCAGTTCTTGGGGGACCGGCACCTGTCTCAATACATCAAGCTGTTCGGCCAGCTGGGCGGCTGAGCCAACCTAGCTGCGGCGTCGCGACGTCGGTGCATGTTTGGGCATCGACCACGCAGTGCCGTCGACCCCCTGACACAGGAACGTCACCGGGCATGAAGTGATCGGCCGCCCAACCTGAGTATCGACAGCCCGCCTCGAGCGCCGGCACACTGTGGTCATTGCCAAGGCGATTCAGCCTTCCGGCGGTTCTGCCGAGCGGTTCTGCCCTTCCGCCGGCGCTTCCCTTCGTGCCGTCCCGTCCGCTGGTAGTTGGCTTGCTGCCGCCTCACCGGCTGGCTGCGCTGCCGTGCCGAGTAGAACCTAATCAGCCGTTGTTCCATCGTTGAAGGCGGCGGATGCAACAACCGCGATCGGTGTCGGCGTTGACGGCCGGTGGCGCCGCCGGCCCCAAGCGCGACCGGCGGCAGGGAGTGGTAGGTGAGCCCGGATGGAGTGCGCCAGGTGACGACATCAGTCAACTGATCGTGGTAGAGGCGCATGAGGGGGTGTTCTCGGGTGGTGTGGCAGTTGGTGGAGGTTCCGTGGCCGTTGTTGGCGGTGGTGGCCCCGCCGTTGGCGTATTCGATGATGTGGTCGATGTCGCGGATGGGGGAGGCGCAGTTGATGCCGCGGCAGTGTTGGTCGCGGATGGTGATGAAGTCGCGCAGGGCGCCGTCGAAGCGGCGCCGGCAGGTGTCGGCGGCGGTGAGGGTGCCGTCGAGGGGGTCGGTGTAGAGCCGTTTGACCCAGGTGTTGCCGGTGGTCGCGATTAGCCGGGCGACCGGGGCGGGGATGGGTCCGCAGCCGGTCAGGTCGGCGGGGTTGTCATCGGCGCCGAACAGGGTGGTGTCGGTCATGACCAGGTTGAGGTGCACCTTGACGTCGTCGGGCTTGGTGGCGCCGGTGACCCGTTCGACCAGGGTGTCGCACATCAGGTGGCTGATCGACCTGTCATCGCCGGCGGCGCGCAGGCTACGGGCGTGGTCGTCGAGGGCGTGCCAGCACGCGGCGGCTTGCTCGGCGGGCAGGTAGGCCGCCAGATACGCCGTACCAGGGGTGGCGGGGTTGACCGTGACGTGTCTGTCGGCGCGTTCTCGGGTGGCTTTGCGGGCGGCTGCGTCGGGGTCGATCTCGATCACCCGCCGCTCCACCAGGGCACGGATCTTGCCCGCCGGCACATCGGCGGCTTCTTCGGCGATGACCTGGTCAGCCAACGCCTGCTGGGCCGGGTCGTTCAGCAGTTGGGTCTCGCGGGCTACCGCGCGGGCGGTCGTGACGTTCAGCTTGCCGTGCCGCAACGCCGCCAGGGTGTGCGGGTGCTTGGTGGCCAGGTTGTAGCAGTCAGCCACGTACGACTGCGCGGTCAAGGTCGAGACGTTGCAGGCGATCGAGATCTCAGCGATCAGGGATCGGTACCGCCCCGGCGAATCCGGCACCCCAAGGTCAGCGTCGAGGGAGTTGCGCTGGTCAACAAAGGCAGCTACCTGCCGGACCTGCTCGGCCTGCAGCGCACAGATCTGCCGCTGCAGATCGCCGATGCTGTCCAGGGTGGCCGACACAGCGTCCTCGCGGACAGCCCACCGGCTAGCCGGCTGACCACCAGCGAGTGGCTCGCGCTCGTGCCCATCAGCGTCAGTTCGCTCTTCGCTTTCCATAACTCGAATGTATCTTCGACCACCGACAGTTCTTGACTCCACCTCTGCTTGACTCCTGCTTCGCCGCCGCCACCTCGGGTAGGTGCCATTAGCGGATCGGCTGCGGACGGCCATGCGACGTGCGTGCGCGGGGGGTGGTGGACCAGCGATATGTACCGGATCTGCTTCGGGAGGTCAGGCGGGTGACAATTGCCGCGTCGCGGCTGGAGGTTTCAGATGGGCATGCGCTGGCACCATCTGGATCCCTGGCGGTTGCTGAGGGAAGGCGGGCGCCACCGAAGCGCCGATGTGCTCCGGCCAGGTCGTGTACGTCGTCGGCGGCGGCAACTCCGCTGGGCAAGCAGTGATGCACATGGCCGGCTACGCCCGCAAGGTCATCCTGGTCATCCGCGACGACAAGCCCGCCGCCTCGATGTCCGCCTACCTGCTCAACCGGCTCCGCGAGACCCCGAACGTGGAGATCCGCACCCGCACCAGGATCACCGCCCTGACCGGCACCGACCACCTGGAAGCGGTCACGCTGGATCGCGGCGGCCGGGAAACAGAGGTGGCCGTGAGCCGGCTGTTCGTCCTCATCGGCGGCCGTCCGCACACCGAGTGGGCAAAGGACACCAGCATCATCCGCGACCCCGCCGGCTACCTGGTCACCGGGCCGGACCTTCTCGAAGGCGGCAACCCTCCGGCCTGCTGGCCGTTGGACCGACAGCCGTACTACCTGGAGACCAGCTTCCCCGGCTCCTTCGCCGCCGGCGACGTCCGGCACGGCTCGGTCAAGCGGATCGCCTCCGGAGTGGGCGAGGGGGCGATGGCCGTGCAGTTCGTCCACCGCTACCTCGAGGAAACGTCCTAGGCGAGGTGACGACCCACGGCCTCAGCGGCCCGCTCGCTCGCGCTCGTGCCGGTCGGCAACGCGCTCCCGGCGCTGGCCCCCACTGGCGCTGCTCACCGTCCCGGCCGCGCCCCCTCAGTCGGCGGCAGAAGTTTGCATGAAATACCATAGGGGGGTATGGTGTTGGAACCAGGTGACGGCGACGACACAGGAGCAGCGCGATGAACAGCCCGGCTAACGGCCCGCACGGCTACATCTCCCGCAACGACGACTACCTCAAGCGGCTGCGGCGCATCGAGGGGCAGGTTCGCGGCCTGCAGCGGATGGTCGAGACCGAGCAGTACTGCATCGACGTCCTCACCCAGGTCTCGGCGACGACCAAGGCGCTGCAGGCCGTCGCGCTCGGCCTGCTCGAGGACCACCTGAGCCACTGCGTCGTGCAGGCCGCCGCCGCTGGCGGCCCGGAGGCCGACGCCAAGGTACGCGAGGCGTCCGAGGCGATCGCCCGCCTGGTCCGCTCCTGACGCCACGCGACGCTCTCTGACCACCGCACTCCCGATCCCCGCTGCCTTACCGACCCACCGCCCGACAGACCACGACGAGGAGACATTCGCCATGAGCACTGCCACATACACCGTCACCGGCATGACCTGCGAGCACTGCGTCAGCAGCGTCACCGAGGAGCTGACCAAGGTCGAGGGCGTCCGCGACGTCGACGTCGAACTGGCCACCGGCGCGGTCACCATCACCAGCGACGGCCCCATCGAGCCGGCCAAGGCCCGCGAGGCTATCAACGAGGCCGGCTTCGAGCTCGCCGGCTCCTGACCCCAGGCCGCTCGGCACTACCGCCCGACGAAGGACTCAGCGCCCGGTACAGCCCATCCCAGCCGGGCCAACCCGGCCACCCGAACCGGCCAGCGCAACCAGCGCAGTGAGGAACCCATCATGAAAGCCCCCGCCAAGCTCGGTGCCTTCGCCGTCGCCCTGGCCGTCGTGTTCGGCGGCGCCACCGCGGTCGGCAACTCCGCCGGCCCCATCGGCTTCGCCACCGACGCCCCGCACGACAGCGCCCACGCCAACGGAGGCCACGGCGCCGCGCACGGGCCGACGACCTCAGGCGCCGCCACCCCCGGCGACACCGACCGCCTCACCGACACCGGTGGCGCGGACAGCGCCGACCTGCCTGGAGGCCTCGCCATGTCCCAGCACGGCTACACCCTGCAACTCGGCCAGGATGCCCTGTCCGCGGGGCAGCCCGCGACCCTGAGCCTGACCATCACTGGTCCGGACGGCCAGCCGGTCACCGCCTACACCCCCACCCACGACAAGGACCTGCACCTGATCTTGGTGCGCCGGGACCTGACCGGCTTCCAGCACCTGCACCCGAGCCGTGACGACACCGGCACCTGGACCGTCCCGGTCACCCTGCCGACCGCCGGGGAGTACCGGGTGTTCGCTGACTTCGCTCCCGGCGACAGCACCACCGCCATCACGTTGGGCGCGGACCTGTCGGTCGCCGGGGACTACTCCCCGCGACCGCTACCCGCGGCGCAGCGCACCGCCACCGTCGACGGCGGCTACACCGTCACCCTGGACGGCGAGCTCGTCGCCGGGCAGGAGTCGAAGCTGACCCTCACCGTCAGCAAGGACGGCCAGCCGGTTACCGACTTGCAGCCCTACCTCGCCGCCTACGGCCACCTGGTCGCGCTGCGCGACGGGGACCTCGCCTACCTGCACGTGCACCCCGACGGCGAACCCGGTGACGGCCGCACCCCCGCCGGCCCCGGCATCACGTTCTATGTCAGCGCCCCCACCGAGGGTGACTACGGGCTGTTCCTGGACTTCCGGCACCAGGACACCGTTCGCACCGCCTCGTTCACCGCTCCGGCGACCGCCGGCGACCGGAAGACGGCCTCCTCCGGCGGCGGCCACGCCGGGCACGGCGCGACGACCAGCCCCACTGTCCCGGTCCCCACTGCCCCGGCCGAGCCCGTCCCGTCCGGAGCCGCCGACGGCGGCCACTCCTCGGACGGCCACGGCCACTAGACCGCGGGCCGGTGACGCCCTAGCGGCGTACCCCCTCAGCGTCCACCGTCCGCACGCCCCCACCGAAGGAGGGGTGATGAGCTCCATCACCGACAGCCCGACCCCGACCCCGACCACCGGGCCGGCCGGCTCGATCGACCTGGCGATCAGTGGCATGACCTGCGCGTCCTGTGCGAACCGGATCGAGAAGCGGCTCAACAAGCTGGAGGGGGTTAGCGCGACGGTCAACTACTCCACCGAGAAGGCACGGGTCAGTTTCGGCGACAACGTCACCCCCGAGGACCTGGTCGCGGCGGTGGAGAAGGCCGGCTACACCGCTGCGCTGCCCGTTCGGCCCCGCCCGGCTGGCAACACGGTCGGTGGGATGGACCGGGCAGCCACCGATGCCGGGGGTGAGCCCGACGACCCGACCGCGTCGCTGCGGCAGCGGCTGATCGTCTCGCTGGTGCTGACTGTCCCGGTCATCGCGATGGCAATGGTCCCGGCCCTGCAGTTCACCTACTGGCAGTGGCTATCGCTCACCCTGGCCGCGCCGGTGGTGGTGTGGGGGGCGTGGCCGTTCCACCGGGCCGCCTGGACCAACCTCAAGCACGCCACCTCCACGATGGACACGCTCATCTCGATGGGTACCCTGGCGGCGCTCGGCTGGTCGCTGTACGCGCTGTTCCTAGGCACCGCTGGCGTGCCCGGCATGACCCACCCGTTCGATCTGACCATCGACCGCGGGGACGGGTCGGCCAACATCTACCTGGAGGCGGCGGCCGGCGTCACCACCTTCATCCTGGCCGGCCGCTACTTCGAGGCCCGCTCCACGCGGCGGGCCGGCGCGGCGCTGCGGGCTCTGCTCGAGCTCGGCGCCAAGGAGACCTCCGTGCTGCGCGACGGTGTCGAGCAGCGCATCCCCGTCGACCAGCTTGCCGTCGGGGACCTGTTCGTCGTCCGGCCCGGCGAGAAGATCGCCACCGACGGGGTGATTACCGACGGCAGCTCGGCGGTGGACGCGAGCATGCTCACCGGCGAGTCGGTGCCCGTCGAGGTGGGTGCCGGAGACACCGTTGCCGGCGCCACCGTCAACGCCGGCGGCCGGATCGTGGTGCGCGCCACCCGGATCGGGGCCGACACTCAGCTGGCGCAGATGGCCCGGCTCGTCGAGGACGCCCAGAACGGCAAGGCCCAGGTGCAGCGCCTGGCCGACCGGGTCTCCGGCATCTTCGTCACGATCGTGCTGCTGCTGGCCGCCGCGACCCTGGGCTTCTGGCTCGGCGCCGGCGGTGGGATCGCCGCCGCCTTCGCCGCCGCCGTCGCCGTGCTGATCATCGCCTGCCCGTGCGCGCTGGGCCTGGCGACCCCGACCGCGCTGATGGTCGGGACCGGCCGCGGTGCGCAGCTCGGGATCCTCATCAAGGGCCCCGAGGTGCTGGAGTCCACCCGCAAGGTCGACACCGTGGTGCTGGACAAGACCGGCACCGTCACCACCGGCAAGATGACCCTGCTCGACGTGATCGTTGCCACGGGCGAGGACCGCGACCGGGTACTGCGGCTGGCCGGTGCGGTGGAGGACGCCTCCGAGCACCCGATCGCGCAGGCCATCGCCAAGGGCGCCAGCGAGCGAATGGGCCAGCTCCCGCCCGTCGAGGGGTTCACGAACCTCGAGGGCCTCGGCGTGCAGGGCGTCGTCGACGGCTCTGCCGTCCTGGTGGGCCGAACCCGGCTGCTGCAGGAGTGGAGCTTTCCGCTGCCAGCCGACCTCGAGCGGGCCAAGGCGGCCGCGGAGGCCGACGGCAAGACCGCCGTCGCCGTCGCCGTCGACGGGAAGGCCCGCGCAGTCATGGTCGTCGCCGACGCCATCAAGCCCACCTCGGCGCAGGCCATCGCCCAGCTGCGTCAACTGGGCCTGAGCCCGGTGCTGCTGACCGGCGACAACGCCAGCGCCGCCCGCGCCGTGGCCAAGCAGGTCGGGATCGACCCCGGCCCGGACACCGTCATCGCCGAGGTCCTGCCGCAGGACAAGGTCGACGTCGTCAAGCGCCTGCAGGAGCGCGGCAAGGTTGTCGCGATGATCGGTGACGGGGTCAACGACGCCGCCGCCCTGGCCCAGGCCGACCTCGGCCTGGCGATGGGCAGCGGCACCGACGTGGCGATCGAGGCCAGCGACCTGACGCTGGTCCGCGGGGACCTGCGGGCTGCCGCCGACGCGATCCGGCTGTCCCGCCGCACCCTGTCCACGATCAAGGGCAACCTGTTCTGGGCGTTCGCCTACAACGTCGCCGCGCTGCCGCTGGCCGCCGCCGGGCTGCTCAACCCGATGCTGGCCGGCGCCGCGATGGCGTTCAGCTCGGTGTTCGTGGTCAGCAACAGCCTGCGGCTGCGCTCCTTCAAGGCGCTGGCTTCCAACCGGGCCGACGGCGGCGCCGCCGCCGCCCCCCCCCCCCCCCCCGACCCCCCCCCCGCCCCCCCCCCCCCCCCCCCCCCCCCCCCCCCCCCCCCCACCCCC
>JAUJOD010000002.1:520472-770549 GCA_030447865.1 Nocardioidaceae bacterium | reverse complement strand
CGGCGCGTCGCCGACACCACTCGCCTCGACGTGGGGCACCGTCACCCCGGGCCACCCCTCCGTGGAGTGTCACCCCCCCAGCTGGTTACGAAATGGTTGTCCGGGTGCGGGTTTTGGGGGGGGGCCGCGGGGGGCGGGGGGGGGGCGGGTTGGGGGGGGGGGGGGGGCGGGGGGGTCCTGGGGGGGTTCACCGCTCCCCTAATGTGTTGGGGCGGGGTGCGGGGGGGGCCAACCCCCCCCCGACACCACACGTTTGTGCGGTCCTCGCTAGGGGTCGCGTTCGGGCTTTTGTCCCTCACCTTGGTTTTCACCTCGGGCTACCTCCTGGGCTCGACAGGGACAACACAGCGGCCGAGCAGCGGCAGCGCGGTCGACCTCCGCGCGCCTGCTGGTGCGGCGCTCCCTGCACTCAACGAAGGTCTGGAGCAACGTGGCGACAGGCCCAAGGACGACAGGCGACCTGACCGTGGCCCCGACAGGGAATCTGACCGCAAGACCGACAACCCCAAGCCGAAGCGGTTCATCACCGTCGACGAAGGGGACAGCCTGTGGGGAATCGCCGCGACCATCGCCCCGCGTGCGGACCCTCAGGTGATGGTCCGACGGA
This sequence comes from Nocardioidaceae bacterium, assembly GCA_030447865.1. Lineage (GTDB taxonomy): Bacteria > Actinomycetota > Actinomycetes > Propionibacteriales > Nocardioidaceae > JAUJOE01. Next base: position 769,942 of record JAUJOD010000002.1, on the reverse strand, counting down.
TCGCCCGGCTGAACTCGTTGGATGACTCAGCTGGCCTGGAGATCGGGCAGCGGCTCGCCGTACCGGTCTTGAAGAAGGACGCCCGCCCAGACCAGCGGACGCAGGAAGCGGTTTCGCGGTCGAACCAGCCTGTCGCGTCACCCGTTGCTGTCACCATCCCCAGCCTTGGACTCGACGAAGATCTCATCGAGCTCAACGTCGTCGCGGGGACCCTGCAGGTTCCGACCCGTTACGGCGACGTCGGCTGGTGGCGGGACGGGCCGGCCCCCGGGGCACCGGGCTCGGCAGTGCTCGTCGGTCATGTCGACTCACCCACAGGTCCCGCGGTGTTCTACCGACTGTCGGCCATCCAGATCGGCGACGTGGTCACCATTCGACGTGCTGACGGCACTAAGGCCACGTTCCGCGTCAAGGATGCCACGCTTTATCCACGGGAGGGCTTCCCGTCCTCCACCGTCTACCGGCAGTATGGCCGCCCGACCCTCACCCTGGTCACCTGTGGTGGAACCTACGACGCGGCCGCTGGTCAGTACACCGACAACCTTGTCGTCACTGCTTATCCCGACAACGGGAAGAGTCGATGACATTTCGGCGGGGCCTGCGGTTCGGTGTCTCGGCGGTAGCCCTCGCCGTCGTCATGTTCGTGACCGCCGCCGTCGTCGCCAACAGCGGGGACGCTCCCGCATCATCACGGGAAGGCTTGCCTGGCGCCGTGCCGGCGACGGCTGTCGCCAGCAACGGAGATCTCAGCAATCTCATCGCCTCACTCCAGGCAAGGCTGCGCCGGCTCCCTGACGACGCGGTTTCCTGGTCGACCCTTGGGCTGGCGTATGTGCAGCAGGCCCGGGTGACTGGTGATCCCAGCTACTACACGAAGGCTGCAGGAGCTCTCAACCGTTCTTTGCAGGTGTCCCCGGATGAGAATGCTCCGGCTTTGACGGGCAAGGCAGCGCTGGCCGCCGCCCGCCACGACTTCGATCGCGCGTTGCGACTCGCGCGCCAATCCCAGCAGATCAACCGCTACAACTCGGTCAACCAGGGCGTCCTCGTCGACGCGCTGATTGAACTAGGCCGATACCAGCAGGCGTTCCGTGCCTTGCAGCGCATGGTCGACCTCAAGCCCGGCGTCCCGTCATACACCCGCGTCTCCTACTCCTATGAGTTGCGCGGCGATCTCGCGGGAGCTCGTTATGCAATGCGCCGTGCACTTGACGTGGCGTACACGCCCGATGATCGAGCCTTCGCCCTGTTCCAGCTGGGTGAGCTGGCGTGGAACTCTGGCCGCCTCAAGGCCGCCGGTCGGCTCTACGACAAGGGGTTGAGCGAGGCGCCGTCGTACGTCCCGTTGCTCTACGGTCGGGCGAAGGTCGAGGCGGCGCGCGGCGACACGGCACAAGCGCTGAAGGACTACCGAAGCGTGATCCAGCGGTTCCCGAGCCCGGCTTACGTTGCCGAGTACGCCGATCTGCTGAGGTCAATCGGTCGCCACCGCGAGGCTCGCCGCCAGGACGACCTGATCAGGGCGCAGCAGCGACTCTTCCGGGCTGCTGGGGTGAACGTCGACCTTGAGATCGCCTTGTACGACGCGACCCACGGGCGCCCGAAGCAGGCGCTCGAGGCTGCTGCTAGCGCCTGGCAGCAGCGCCGCAGCGTGTTCGTCGAGGACGCGTACGCATGGGCCCTGCATGTCAACGGCCGAGACCGGGCGGCGCTCGTGCATGCCCGCGAAGCCGCGCGGCTCGGAACCCGAAGCGCCCTGTTCGCCTACCATCGCGGCATGATCGAGAAGGCGTTGGGCATGGACGCTGCGGCCGAGAGGTCGCTGCGCAGAGCACTGGCCATCAACCCCTACTTCTCCCCGATTCAGGCACCCCAGGCCCGCCGGGCGTTAGCCGCGCTTACCCGGGATCGGTGAGATGGCGCGTACCTCCGGACGCTGCCGAGTCTGGCTGCGTCGAGCGGCGCTGCTGGCGGTCTCAGTCACCCTCTTCTTCCTCGTCCCTGCTCTACCGGCTAGCGCTCACCCACTGGGCAACTTCACCATCAACCACTACAACGGGCTCCTGCTCTTCCCGGATCGAATAGACAACACCGCGGTCGTCGACTCAGCCGAGTTGCCGACATTCCAGCAACGAGACTCCGTCGACACCGACGGCGACGACACGGTGACGGCGCAGGAGCGCGACGTCTTCGCCGCCAGCCAGTGCGATGTCGTGGCAGCAGAACTGCGGATAGCGGTGAACGACAAACCGCTGCGCTGGAGCATCACGAGCGCAACGTTCACGTACCGCCCGGGCGCAGCGGGCTTGGAGACAAGCCGGTTGGAGTGCGCCCTCACCACAGACGCAGACCTCTCAGAGCCCGCGGTGGTCGAGTTCGCCGACGACTACCTCGGCGATCGGCTGGGCTGGCGCGAGATCACCGCGGTGGGGGACGGCGTAGCACTAGAGGACCCATCGGTGGCGGCGGAGAGCATCAGCGACGAGCTCCGCAACTATCCGAACAATCTCCTGTCGTCTCCCCTCGACCAACGTCGCGTCCAGTTGGCTACCGCTCCGGGTCAAAACAGCGACGTTGGCGCGACACCTACGACGTCGGACGCCGGATTTGTCACCCAAGCACTCGCGAGCGCAACCGCCTTCTTCGAGCGACTCGTCGGTGGCTCCGAGCTGACTCTGCCCGTTGGACTGCTCGCCTTGCTGCTTGCACTGGTGCTCGGCGCCGCTCATGCGGCGCTGCCCGGGCATGGCAAGACGATCATGGCCGCCTACATGGTCGGCACCCGAGGCACCCCGAAGGACGCGGTCCTGGTTGGCGTGACCGTCACACTTGCTCACACGGCGGGTGTGCTGGTCTTGGGGCTCCTGTTTCACGCCGGGGCCTCGTTTGCCGGGGATTCGCTCCTGGCGGTCCTCGGCGTCGTGAGCGGTGTGCTCGTTGCGGTCGTGGGGCTGGGCCTGCTCCGCGCGGCCTTGAAAGGTCGCGGGTACGACACCCTGAGCGCCGAGCATGGTCACGGCCACGGGGATGGCCGTAGCCACGGGGACGGCCACAGCCACGGGCACGACCACAGCGGGCACCATCACAGTCACGACGCTCACCGGCACGACCACAGCCATGACGCCCACGGTCACCACCACAGCCACGACGCCCACGAGCACCACCTCAGCCATGACGCCCACGAACACGATCAGAGCGACGTAACAGCACAGCCATCGGTGGCGGTGCTGGAGGACCCGCAGTCCAGCTCCGCCGGTGAGGGGAACGCGCATAACCATGATCGGCAGCCAATCGACCGTGGATACAAGCGACTGACCCTGGTCGGAATGGGCGTCGCGGGTGGACTCGTTCCCAGTCCCTCCGCCCTGGTTGTCCTACTGGCGTCGATCGGGTTGGGCCGTACCGGCTTCGGCGTGGCTCTGGTCCTCGGCTACGGCGTGGGCATGGCCGCGACCCTCATCGCCGTCGGTTACGTCATCGCCCGCCTCCCCGGACGGCTGGGCCGTCTTCGGTCGCTCGGCGATAACCCTGGGGTTGCGCGCCTCGTCAGGCTTGGACCGGTGCTGACAGCGGGACTGGTCTTGATCGTCGGACTAGGGCTCGCCCTTCGCAGTGCCTCCCCGTTGGTCTGAAGCACCTCAGGCACCCGCACTCATGATGTGCCACCACACCACAGTGAGCGCCATTGCGGTGGGTTTGGAATACCGACGTACGTTTGTCCACGTGACGGGGACGACCCCCGGCGAGTAGCTGACGCGGCTGCCGCCGGGGGGCGTCGTGAATGATTCGTGGCCGACCGCTAAGCGGATTGGAGCCTGCCGAACTCCGATCCAGAAAAACCGATGACCCGCAACGGGACTCTTGGCGGCTCGAGGTCGTCCCCAGCTTGATGGACCGCCCTGCCGGCCGGCCGGGTCAGCTCGTTGTACGGGGCCAGGCAGCCTCGACCAGTCGGGTCGCCTCAGCTAACGACATGCCGTTGCGTCGGGCGGTCTGGGTGAAGTTGATCGCGGCCTGTCGCGCTGCGCCCTCGGGACTCATGGCGTCTTGTTGCTCGAAGAGTCTGCTCCGCACGAAGGTTCCACGACGGCCCTGAGTTGAGATGACACCATCGGCTTCGAGCTCGCGGTAGGCGCGCGCGACCGTGTTGGCAGCCAAGCCGACATCGCTCGCGAGTTGGCGCACGGTGGGCAGCTTCTGGCCTGGCTCCAGCTCGCCGGTCACGATCATCGCCGCCACCTGGGTCCTCAGCTGTTCGAACGGCGGGACCACACTGTCATGGTCAATTACCAGCAGGGTCATGCTGTGCGGCTCCGCGCTGACAGTCGGTGAGCCACGGGGGCCAGATTCGGTCGCTTGCGGACGCCTAGAGCGGCGCCCACGGATACCAGGGCTGCGGCGGTGAAGGTGGCGGGCAGCCACCACGCTCGGTCGGGCAGGAACCACGTCGTACTGGCCGCTAGTGGCGTCGCGGATATCGTCATCCCGAACAGGTCCCGCAGTCCCAGCGCTAACACAATGTCCGCGGCGACGAGCTGGTCCTCGTCTTGGGCACGCAGCGGCGTAGTCAGCAGCCAACGCTGCCCCACCAGCGTTGTGGTGGCGACGAACCCCAGCAGCGCGCCAGCCAGCACCAGAGCCAGGCCAGTCGCGTCGGAAACCGGTACGTCGACACGGTTGGTCGATGCCAGCGTGCCGGAAACGACACTGGCCCAGCCGAGCACAGCCAGACTGACCTCCACAGCGATCTCGCGACGGTGCAAGTAGTCGGTCATGCCATGCGGCTGCATCGCGGTCACCCGCACCGGACCGTTCGGTGGGTTGACTGGGAACAACGCGCTCAGCGACTGCCCGATAGCAACCCCGACAAAGAACCCCGCGAGTGCGAGCAAACCGTCGTCGTCAACGACTGTCGGGTCCCAGAGCATCGACGCCATGAGCCCGGCGCTGTAACCGACACCAGTACCAATCGCTCCCCACACGTGCCGACGAGCCGCTTGGGCCTCCAACCTGGCGCGCACATTCTCGTCCGCCTTGACGTCAGCGAGAGTCAACATCGCGTCGAACGGAGCCATCCGGGTGCGGTCGAAGTACGGGATCCACCGCGCGGCAGCAAAGAACCCGAACCCGGACACGAGCGCTACCACGAGCAAAGCCGTGAACTTCATCGCCTGCCGCTTTCTGTATCAGTTCTTGTAGCATACGTCATGCGACAAAATCTGGAGCGGCGGCCGCCGAGACTGAGCGATCTCCTGGTCGGCGACGGCCATGACGTCGTGCATGTACGTGACATCGGCCCGCGAGCTGCGTCAGACGACTTCGTCATGGAAGCGGCCCCGGATCAAGGTCGCGTTCTTGTCTCCGCGGATACCGACTTCGGAGCCTTACTGGCCCGTAGCAGTACGCGCCAGCCCTCTGTCGTCTTGCTTCGCGAACGAGTCGGCGTCGCGCCGAGGCCGTGGCGGCGTGCTGATGGCCAATCTCCACGACGTAGAAGAGGATTTGCTAGCCGGGTCACTTGTCGTCATTTCCGACGGTGGCGTGCGGATCCGTGGACTGCCGCTTCCCCCTGGTCATGGCTGAGGGTAAAGGCGGCGAAGCGCGAACAGCACTAGAGGCGGGGATCGACCGGCTCGGACTCGAGCGCCAGCACCGCGAACACTGCTTCGTGGATTCGCCAGAGAGGCTCACGGCGGGCAAGTCGTTCCAGCGACTCCAGCCCGAGCGCATACTCCCGCAACGCCAGTGATCGCTTGTGGTTCACGTTTCGATCGCGCAACCGCGCGAGGTTCTGTGGTTCGGTGTAGTCCGGGCCGTAGATGATGCGGAGGTACTCCCGACCCCGCACCTTGAGCCCCGGCTGAGCGATCCCCCGCCGAGTACGTGTCAGGTTCGCAAACGGCTTGACCACCATTCCTTCCCCTCCGTCAGCGGTCAGCGACTCCCACCAGCCGATGCCCGCGGCAACTGAGCCGGCGTCGGAGGTGTCAAGGCGAATGCGCCGCGTCGGCCGGAACAGCTCGGGTCCGGCCGCGAAGAGGCGATCGGCGACCTGGAGGTGCCAGCCATGGTCGCGATCGTGATAGGTCCGTCCCTGCGTGGCGAGCACCTGAAAAGGCGCGATGCCGACCCCGTCGAGTCCGTCGGTGGGCCAGCAGTACCGCCGGTAGGCCGCGGTGAAGGCTTCCGCGTTGGCGGCTCGCGCGCGAGTCCGCTCAAGCAGGTCGTCGAGGCCGACCCCACGGCCGCGAGCGGTTTGCATCCCGTCGAGCACAGCGGGGAGCGCTGCTCGCGCGGCCGCGCCGACGGCGGCGTACTGGTCCCGCAACAAGTCCTCAGCCTTGGCCGACCACGGCAGCAGCTCACCGTCGAGCAGGATCCAGTCTGTGTCGAGTTCTTCCCAGAGCGCGGCGGCGTCGATCGCCGACCGGACCCGGTCGAGGAGCGCTTCGCTGAGGTCAGGGCCGAAGAACGACCTGCCAGTCCGCGTGTAGACCGCACCCGACTCCCCTCCGGTCGCACCGAACCGCCCCACGGCGGCCGAGGCGTCGCGGCAGACGAGCACTGTCGCCCGCGAGCCCATGTGCTTGTCTTCGCAGATCAGGTCGGTGACCCCGATCGAGTCGTACGACGCGAACGCCTCGTCCGGGTGCTCGAGCAAACCCGGACGCTGCGAGGTGGCAGCCGGCGCCATCGCTGGGGGCAGGTACGGAAGCCATCGGGGGTGCAGGGCGAACCGGCTCATCACCTCCAGCGCACCTGCCGCGTTCTCCTCCCGGATCGTGACGCGCCCGTGATGAGCGGTCTCGACGACCCGCTTACCGAGCACATCGTTGATGTCGAGATGGTCGTGATCACGTACGTCGGCGGGCACCGGCTCACCGGCCGGGAACGGCTTCACGGGCTCGTACCAGACCTTCTCGGCTGGCACCGAGACGACGTCCTTCTCCGGGTATCGAAGAGCGGTCAGCTTGCCGCCGAACACGCAACCCGTGTCGAGGCACATCGTGTTGTTCACCCAGTCGGCCTCTGGCGCGGGGGTGTGCCCGTACAGCACCATCGCGTGGCCGCGGTAGTCGGTCGCCCAGGGGTAGCGAACCGGCAGCCCGAATTCGTCGGTCTCGCCGGTCGAGTCGCCGTACAGGGCGAAACTGCGGACGCGCCCGGACGCGCGGCCGTGGTAGGCCTCCTTCAGCCCGGCGTGGGCGACGACGAGACGCCCGTCGTCGAGCACCAGGTGCGAGACAAGGCCGTAGCAGAACTCCGCGACTTCGCTCCGGAACTGCTCCGTCTCCTCACCGAGCTGAGCCAACGTCTCAGCGAGCCCATGGGTGACCTGCACCTGACGTCCCCCGAGTGCTCGGACGAGCTTGTTCTCGTGGTTGCCCGGCACGCACAGCGCGCGGCCCGACTTGACCATCCCCATCACCAGGCGAAGTACTCCCGGCGAGTCCGGACCGCGGTCGACAAGGTCACCGACGAAGACGAGCCGTCGACCTTCCGGGTGGACTGCGTCGACGGGGCGCCCGTGCTCGTCCCGGCTGAGCCGGTAACCGAGTGTGTCGAGCAAGGTCTCGAGCTCAGAGCGGCAGCCGTGCACGTCACCGATGACGTCGAAGGGTCCGTGCTCGTGGCGGAAGTCAGTGAGCAGCTTCTCCCGGACGATCGTGGCGGCGGTGACTTCTTCGACGCTTCGGAGCACGTGGACCTTACGGAAGCCCTCCTTGGCGAGGCCGCGCAGTGACCGGCGCAGCTGCTCGCGCTGCCGCCGTACCACCGCCGCCCCGAAGTCCCGGTCCGGACGGTTGGCAGTGCGGGCGACGCACAACTGCTCGGGAAGGTCGAGCACGATCGCGACCGGCAGTACGTCGTGAGCCTTCGCCAGCTCGACCAGTTCCCGACGCGCGTCGCGCTGCACATTGGTGGCGTCGATGACCGTCAGCCGGCCGGCCGCCAACCGCTTTCCGGCGATGTAGTTGAGCACGTCGAACGCGTCGGCGGTGGCGGCCTGATCGTTCTCGTTGTCGCAGACCAGGCCGCGGCAGAAGTCGCTCGAGATCACCTCGGTCGGGGCGAAGTGGTCGCGGGCAAGGGTCGACTTTCCGGAGCCCGACGCGCCGATGAGCACAACGAGACTGAGTTCGGGGATGCCGAGTTCCGTCATGACGCCATTCGCTGAGTACCGTCAGCTCGGCTGAACACGGCCATCTGCGTGGGAGGACCGACCGTTGGGTCGATATCGCCGATGGGGGCGTAGCGGACGACGTAGCCGGTGCGCTCGCACACCGACGTCGCCCAGGCGGCGAACTCGGCCCGGGTCCATTCGAACCGGTGGTCGCGGTGGCGCATGGTCCCGGCAGCGAGCCGCTCGTACCGCACGTTGTGCTCGACGTTGGGGGTCGTGACGATGACGGTTCTCGGCCGAGCCTGGGCGAAGACCGTGTCCTCCAGCGCGGGGAGGCGCTGCGGGTCGAGATGTTCGACGACCTCCATGAGAACTACCGCGTCGTAGCCCGCCAACCGCTCGTCGCGGTAGGTCAGCGACGACAGCATCAGTCGCAGCCGGGCGCGTTGGCTGTCGGGCATCCGGTTGAGGTTGAGCCGCCGCTCGGCGACCGCAAGCGCCCGGGGTGACACGTCGACGCCGAGGACCTCGCTGAACTTGGCGTCCTGGATCAGCTCCCGAAGCAGCGCGCCCTCGCCGCATCCGAGGTCAACGACGCGGGCTGCTCCCTCCTGTCGGAGCGCCTCGAGGACCGCCTGCCGTCGTCGCGCCACCAGCGGGAGGGCGTCGGGCGCCTTCTCCTCATTGCCGTCGACGGCGTTGTCCAGGGCTTCCGGCGCAAGATCGTCTACTTCGGCCAGTCTGGACGTGGCCGTGGCGACGAGCTCCCGCTGATGGGCGAGGTATCGGCGGGTGATGAGCTCGCGCTCCGGGTGATCGGCGAGCCAGCCCCCACCGGCGCGGACCAACTTGTCGACCTCGTCGGTCGACACCCAGTAGTGCTTGGCGTTGTCGAGCACCGGCAACAGCACGTACAGATGCGACAGCGCCTGCGCGAGCATCACTGTTCCTCGCAGCCGCGTCTGCACGTATCGAGAGTCGCCCCAGTGAGGGACTGTCTCGTCAAGCTGGATGGGGGTTGCCTCCACCGACCACCCCAGCGGCTCGAAGAGCTGCCGGACCATGGGGGCGCCTCCCACGCTCGGCAGCGCGGGGAGGTGGATCTCCAGGGGTAGCGGGCGGTCGACCAGGTCGGGCTTCGCAGCGCATTTGCCGGCCAGCGCGGTCCGGAAGACCTTGCCGACCGCGACGGCGAGCATCGACGACGCGGCGTACGGCCGGTCGTTGACATACTGGCTCAGTGCGAAGGCGTCACCGCCGTACCTCCTGCCGCGGACCAGGTCGATCGGGTCGACTTCGAGGACCAGCGCCACGGTGCACCGCTCGTCCGTCGCCTCCGGGTAGAAGACATGTGCCCGGCCAGCAGAGACGTCGAACTGCTGGGCGCGGTCAGGGTGCTTGTGCAGCAGGTAGCCGAGGTCCGTCGCCGCCGGCGCCGTCGAGGTGATGGTCAGGTACACCGGCCCATTCTCCCCGATGCCCGGCACGCTGGCTTGTGAATTGAGGTGCTGTCAGTACCGTTACCCCGGCAGCTCCCCATGACAGAGGAGGAATGGATGGGCCGTGAGCCCTCTGACATTGCGGCTCGTGAGTTACTGCGGGACGCCTTCTCGCGGGTGCGTGACCAGGTCGAGCAGCTTTGTAGCGCCATCAGCCAGGAGCAGGCGACGTACCGCCCCGATCCGGACGCGAACTCCATCTCGTGGCTCGTGTGGCACCTCACGAGAATTCAGGACGACCACGTCTGCGGGCTCAGCGGCGAGGAACAGGTATGGACCCGGGACGGCTGGTACGACCGCTTCGGCCTGCCCTTTGATTCCGACGTCCACGGTTACGGCCACAGCAGCGCCGACGTCGCCACGGTGCAAATTGGCCCCGAGTTACTCGACGGCTACCACGCGGCTGTGCACGCCATGACGCTGCGGTACGTCGAGGGAGCGACTGCCGATGAACTCGCTCGCGTCGTCGACACGAGCTGGGATCCACCGGTCACAGCGGGCGTGCGTCTCGTGAGTGTAATCGGCGACTGCCTGGCGCACCTCGGCCAAGCCGACTACGTTCGTGGACTCGCCGAGCGAGCCGGCGTACCAGGGAAGGACTGACGCACGCTATGAAAACAAAGCAAGAACCGGGGGCAGTCGGCTAGGGGCTCAGGGTAGGAGCGTGTATCGGACCGCAACGGGAGATATCGACCGTGCGCGCCATCGGTTAGGTGAGCCGCCTCGCAGCGACTACGCGGTTCTTCGTACGAGCGAGAGTTTCGTGGGGGTGACCGCCCATCCGGCTAGGGCTCCAAGGAGGGGTACGGCGACAACGGTGGCTGTGAGGCTGAGCCACGGCATGGCGGTGCCTGCGAGTCCGTCGATTTGGGTGAGGGCAAGACCTGCGGGGAGGCTGACCGCGAGGCCGAGGGCGCTGCCGACCAGGCCCAGGAACAGCCCGTGCATGGCCCCGAGGCTACGTCGGCGCCATGGGCCGGCGCCGACGGCTGCCAGGGTCGCCAGGTCGGATCGTCCCTCCGCCGCGGACAACGCGACGGCCATGCCGACAACGAGGGCGGTGAGTAGCCCGGCTGCGGCGATCGCGCTGAGGCTGATTGAGCGCCAGTTCTGGTCGGGGGGGTCTTCGGATCTGGCGTCGATGCCGTAGACGGCGAGCCTGGTCAGGTCTTCGTTGGTGACGGGTCGAGACGTCAGAGCGATGGAGACATATGGCCGTGTTCTCAGTCCGAGGTTGGCGGCGGTCTGTTCACTGATCCAGGCGCGCATGAACTCGCCGGAGATCTTGCGAGGAGGGGTGACCGCAGTAGCGGGCAGCTCCCACCGCTGGTCGTCACCGCGCCCTCTGGCGCCATCGAGCAGCAGCGGTGCGGTGCTGTCACGCACGAGAGCCCGCTCAGTGGTAACGACGCCTCCGTTGCGGAAGGTCTGCAGCGCTTCAGTGTGGTGGGAGCCGATCAGTTGGCTGAGGAGTCCTTCGTCGACAACTGCCACCCCGGCCGCCGAGCCACGTCGGTGGGAGCGGGCGATGAGCTGGGACCGTGGTGCATCTGCGCCGACGGCTTGGTAAGAGTTCAACACGGTCACGTCGCCGACGACCCGCTCGACTGTCGACACCAGGCTCCGGGTTTGCTCCGCATCTCGAGGCGTGTCACGGGGATAGATCAAGAGGCTGTGTGGTGGTAATGCTGAACCGGCTGCGGAAGCCGCCGAGGCCGAAGTGACGACGAACCCGGTCAGCACGGCACCTGCGGCGGTGATCATCAATGCGATCGCGGCAGCAGCGGTCCGGAACCGGTGCCGAGCAGCATCGCGGAAGGCGAACCGGCCCGAGAGGGGCAGCAGACGCCCGAGAGCCGCGACCCGGCGGATGACGTAGGGAGCTGACCACACCGTGCCCGCGACGAGAAGCAGCAACCCCAACCCTCCCATCGCCGCTGGCAACGGCGATTTGGGCGTGAAGTCACCGTTGGGTTTGGGGGCGAACTCACGCGCCATCCAGAGACCCGAGATCACAAGCACGAGCAGTCCGGTACCGACGAGGGTGAATGCTGGCCGGTGCGCGGCGGACTCACCCGGGCGGATCGGGAACCGCCCGGACAGGGCTGCGACCGGCGTCAGCCTGCTGATGCTCCACGCTGGGAACAACGCGGCCAGCAAGCCGCTTAGGGCGCCGAGCGACGCGACGGCGACGACGGAGGCCCAGTCGATGTCGCGGGTCCATACAGTGCGGTCCGTGAACGACTCGTAAAGCGGAATCGCAGCCCTGAACAGTCCGATGCCGGCTGCTGCTCCAAGAACCGCGGCCACCGCACCGAGGACCAGTCCCTGCGCCAGCAAGACACGGCGTACGTCGCCTGGTGCGCCGCCCGAGGCCGACAGCAGACCCAGCTCACGGATCTGACGGCGGGCGCCGACCGCGAACGCGGACCCCACAATCAAGACGACCTCGATCAGCCCGAACATCACCACGAGAGCACCGACGGCTACCGACGCAACGTCGACAGGGGAAGCGGGTGGCACGCGGGCGTTCCAGGCTGCGGGGTGCAGGATCACGTCGCGCGGCATCATCGCCACGCCAGCATCCGCCAGCGACGAGACGACGTCGCGGGTGCTCTGTCGCGACATCGGGGGCAGGTCCACCAGGAGGGTCGAGCCGGGGTGCCGGTTGAGCACACTACGTGGAGATGCAACGATCCGCGCCGCGTTGTAGGGCTGCGGCTTCAGGAGTCCGACCACCCGTAATGCTTGGCCGTTCAGAAGCTGCAGCGTGGCGTCAGTCTGGAGCGAACCCGACGCGTCGAGCAGTCCAAGCTCGTCGGCCATCGGCTCGGGAATCGCCGCTTCGTCAGCGCGGGCCGGTGCCCTGCCCGCGCCTATCTCGATCCCTTGCAGCCCTGCTGTCATCGGGTCGGCCGCGTCAACGAATGTCACAAACGCCACGCCACCGCTGCTTATCGCCTGGTCGCCAAAGGTGGGGGCCGGGGTAACTCTGCTGCCTTCGGGGAGTAAGGCCTCGACTGTGACGCTTGACCGGTCACGGCGAACCGGTAGCCGCTCACCGGACTCGCCGCGGGTAAAGGTGGCGGGCTTCGTTTGCAGATCGCCGTACGGGAACGCGACCTTTATCTTCTCGAAAGGGGTGACCACAACGAGGGCGTCGGCACTGCCCATGATGGCCCTGGCTTGCTGCTCACCTTCCCAACCCGTGTTGTGGCGAACCAGCGAGGCCGTGATGCCGACGGCCACCGGCAGCGCGACCAGCAGCATCGTCAAGGCGGTGCGGACCTTGCGGCGTCGCAGCTCACGCCACGCCATGCGCAGCGCTGGCCGCCACCGCGACAACATCACGTCCCCGCAAGCAACGAGTCGGCAGACAGTGGAGCGGTTTCGTCGATAACGGTGCCGTCGCGCAGGAACACCACCCGGTCCGCCCAGCCCGCGTATCGTGCCTCATGCGTGACCAGTAGAGCGGCCACCCCGGCGTCACACCTGGCCCGCAGCAGTGCCAGCACCTGCTCCCCGGTTTCGGAGTCCAGCGCCCCGGTCGGCTCGTCGGCGAGGATCAGGCAACGCTCACCCACGACCGCGCGGGCGATCGCGACCCGTTGCTGTTGGCCACCGGACAGGTCATCAGGGAAGCGGTCGTACAAGCCGCTCAAGCCCACCTCGTCCAGCACCGAACGCGCCATCGCAGCCGCGCGCCTGGTGCGTATCGCGTCCAGCTCGAGTGGCAGTGCGACGTTCTCCTCGGCCGTTAGCGACGGGATCAAGTTGAAGTCCTGAAAGACATAGCCCACTTTGCGCCGTCGCAGTTGCGCCAGCGCCGCCTGCTTCAGGGAGCCGAGCTCCTCGCCCTGCACCCGCACCCTGCCGGCGGTTGCCTGGTCAAGCCCACCGGCAAGATTGAGCAGCGTGGACTTTCCCGAGCCCGACGGCCCCATCACCGCCACCAGCTCACCAGGGGCGACTCTCAGCGATAGCCCACGCAGGGCGTGGACCGCAGCGTCGCCGCGCCCATGGATCCGGCTGACGTCGTCAATCTCGAGTGCGGGAACCGTGCTCATCAGCTTGCTCCTTTGGCAACTCGGCTGTTATCTGCCTCAGCTGCTGTCTTGACCGGGCTGCTGGCTGTACGACGTGCCTCGCGGGCTAACGCGGTCTCGCAGTGGTCAAGCCACCTCACCTCCGCCTCCGCCTGGAACCGCATCGATTCCAACACCAAAGACCACGACAAATCGCCGTCACTGTCGCGCTTGAGCCGAGTTAGATTCTGCAGGTCAGAGACGGTGGCAGACCGCTGTCGTTGAACGACTTCGCGAACGTCGACCCCCGGCACAGTGACAGCTAGCGCCAACTTGATGGCTAGCTCGTTGCGCGGCCGGTTTGCGGCAGTCACCGGCAGGGCGAACCACCGCGCGAGTTCAGCACTACCGGACTCGGTGATTGCGTAACGCACCCTGTCGTCGTCGTCGGAGCCCTGGGGATCCACTAACCCATCGCGCTCCAATCTCGCGAGCGTCGTGTAGACCTGTCCGACGTTCAGCGGCCAGGCCGAACCCGTCGTCGCCTCGAACTCGGCGCGAAGCTGGTACCCGTGCATCGGCTGGCGCTCAAGAAGGGCGAGCAGCCCGTAGCGGATGGACATATACTGAGTATGCATACGTAGTATGGCGGTGTCCACAACTCGCCGATGGCTTAGCGTCTCGCTTTGCCTAGTACTTGCTGCCAGCCGACGTCTACCGAGACAGTAGATCGGATGAGCCCTTGCTTGCACCGCCGCTGCTGAACAGTTCATGACGAGGGCAGATGCGCTGAACGCTACTGGCCACCGGTTCGCGAGAATGCGTGGATGGTTGTCGTCGTACCTGAGGTGGTTCGCCGAAAGGCGCAGAATGCTGGCGCGCAAGAGTGGCTCGACGACCTGCCCGGGCTAGTCGCTGCGCTGGAACGCGACTGGCTGATCACCGTGGGCACTCCCTTCGCTGACGCGACTGAGGCGTACGTGGCAGCGACGACCACTGCCGAAGGCGAAGCAGGTGTGCTCAAGCTGATCATCCCCCGCGCTGGGGATGCGGCACGGAACGAGATCACGGTGCTGCGCCTGACCGATGGTGACGGTTGCGTGCGCTTACTTCGGAGCGACGTAGACCGAGGTGGTCTGCTCCTGGAGCGGCTAGGCCGATCGCTTGACGAACTGAAACTACCAATCCGACGACGCCAGAAGATTCTTTGTGACGTCGCTGCCCGGGTCTGGCGGCCCGCACCCGACTGCGGCCTACCCAGCGGCGCTGACAAGGGCCGGTGGCTCGCCGACTTCATCATCAGGATGTGGGAGTCGCTGGGACGTCCCTGCGCCGAACGGGCGGTGGACCATGCGCTGGAATGTGCTGCCCGCCGGGTCGCGCGACACGATGGCGAGCGCGCATGGCGATGTCCACCAGTGGAACACCCTTGAATCTGCCGACGGGTTCTCTTTGGTGGATCCGGACGGCTTGCTCGCCGAGCCCGAGTACGACCTCGGCATCATCATGCGAGAGGACCCCATCGAGCTGTTGCGGGACGGTCCGTATCAGCGCGCTCATTGGCTAGCCGCCCGCACTGGGCTGGATGCGACAGCGGTTTGGGAATGGGGCGTCATCGAGCGGCTCTCGACTGGACTACTGCTCACCTCAATCGGGCTGCAACCCATCGGTGCCCAGATGGTGTCCGCCGCCGAAGCGATCGCGGCAGACCACGCGCACCTTCCCTGACTGCCTCCTTGGAGCCGTAGTTGCCGAACTCGTCCATCTCGGCGGGGCCGTGCACGGTCAGCAAAGAGTTCGTCATCCCACTTCTCCTCAAATCCGGGCGGGCTCCAATGACCGCCTGCTACCCCCACCACGAACGGCATCCGGCCGATACGACAACCTGCCACAGAAGACGTTGCGATCGGGTTCAGAGGCCAACTGTCCGTGCGACGCCCTGTCGCAGAAGCACCGGGTAACAGAAGCACGCGGACGCTTGGTGCAGGGCAGCCACGACGATGTCGAACGCGTCGCCGACGGACTGGCTGCGCCGCCGTCAAGGTGCACTTGCACCCCGCAGACTGCCTCTCACCAGGCCTTTAGTGGTGCGCCATCAGGGACTCGAACCCCGAACCCGCTGATTAAGAGTCAGCTGCTCTGCCAATTGAGCTAATGGCGCCGAAGCCAACGAAGCATATCAGCGGCCCGACGGCTCGCCGTACCATCGGGGCGTGGCCGAGAACGAGGCGGTGGTGGACGACGTACGGCGGGCGTGTGCTCACCTACCGCAGGTCGAGGAGCGCCTCAGTCACGGGGTTCCCACCTTCTTCGTGCGGGGCAAGAAGTCGTTCGTGACGGTGTGGTGGCGGGGGCATCACGACCTCGACTTCCCGCACCTGTGGTGCGCCGCCCCGCCGGGAGCCCAGCAGGCGCTGACGGCCAGCGAGCCGCAGCGGTTCTTCCGGCCGCCGTACGTCGGCCACCGAGGCTGGGTCGGCGTCCGCCTTGACCGCGGCATCGACCCTGCGGAGCTCGCCGAGCTGTGCGAAGACGCCTACCGCACCGTGGCACCGGCAGCGCTCATCCGGCAGGTCAACGGCGACGAGGAGCAAGACGCGGCCCAAAGTTAGCCGCGGGTTAACGCAGGTCTCGCCGACTGTTCCCCGCTCGAACCTAGGTTCAGTCGTGTGCATGCGGCGGTCGCCAAAGCATTGGACAGCCTCGAGTCAGCTCCGCGACGGGGGCTGGCTCTGGCGCTGACACTGGCCGTGCTGCTGCGGCTTCCCTTCCTCGATGCACCGCTGCAATCGGATGAAGGCGGCTTCCTCATGGTCGCCGGCCAATGGACCGGCGGCGGCTCGTCACTGTACGGCGACCAGTGGGTCGACCGGCCACCGCTTCTGCTGGTGATCTTCCGGCTGGCGACGGTCGTCGGCGACAGCGCCGTCACCTTACGGGTGCTGGCCTTGCTGTTCGGTCTCATCACCGTGCTGGCCGCATGGTGGGCGGGCCGGCTGATCAACGGCGCGCGTGGGGGGCTCGCCGCTGCCGTCGTGGCGGCCGCGATCAGCTCCAGCTTCAGCTTCGCCGGGTTCGCCCTCACCGGGGAGGGCATCGCGGTGGCGTTCGTCATGGTGAGCTGCGCGCTCACGCTGCAAGCCACCTACGACGGTCGCACATCGTCCGAGGGCCTCGACCCGCCCGACCGTCAGAGATCGCTCGGCCGCGGCGGTGCCCGAGCGCTCCTCCTGGCGGCGTCAGCGGGGATGCTCGCCGCCATGGCCTTTCTGGTGAAGCAGAACTTCATCGACGCGGGACTCTTCGCCGCCGTCGTGTTCGCCGCGGCAGTTCGCACGAACTGGCGGCTGCTTGCGGCTGGTGCCGCGGGCCTTCTGCTGCCGTTGGTGACCACCGTTGTCTGGGCCGACAGCGACGAGGGTCCAGGGCTCGTCAAGCTGTGGCATGCGGTCTTCTGGTTCCGTGTGCGCGCCGTCGAGGTGATCCACAGCGCCGCGGATTCGATGCCGCTGGATCGGCTCGCCGGCGTGCTAGCGCTGTTCGTCGTCACCGGTCTCGCCGTGCTGACGTGGCAGCTCTTCGCCGCTGTTCGCCGAGCCGACGGCCCCCTGCGGCTGAAACTCGCGCTACTGGCGATGTTCGGGTACGCCGTCTTCTCCGTCGTCGCCGGCGGCAGCTGGTGGACCCACTACCTCCTGCAGTTCGGACCGGTGCTCGCGATGGGCACCGCTTTGGCGACCCGACGGTCGTTCGCTCGGCTGTGGCCGCAGCTAGCGGCAGCCGTGGTGACCGCGGCCTCCGTGGTGGGCTGCCTGGTCGGTGTGGGCCAGGTGGCCACCGCTCAGGTGGAGGGCACGCGTGACGAGATCGTCGGGACGTACTTGCGGTCGGCGTCCATGCCTGGTGACAGTGTCGTGCTGGCCTATGGCGCCCCCGCGATCATCGAGATCTCCGGGCTCTCCACGCCGTACAAGTACGCCTGGAGCCTCCCCATCCGTGCGCGTGACCCACGCCTGGTCCACCTGGTCGCCACGCTGCGCGGTGACTCGGCGCCTACCTGGCTGGTCGAGATCGGCGACTTCGACTGGTGGGGGATCGACACCAAGGCCTTCCAACGGGTACGCACCGAGCGCTACCACGTCGTCAGCACAGTCTGCGGACACAACATCTACCTGCGCGACGGTCTCGTGCGACCGCTGCCGCCAGCGCCGTCATGCCCGTCGTAGCATCTCCAGCGCCGCCATCGCGGCGTTGTGCCCGCCGATCCCGCTGACCGCGCCACCTCGACGCGCCCCGCTCCCGCAGACCAACACGTTGTCGACGCCGGTCGCCGCGCCCCAACGATCGGCCGGAGTCTCGACCGGACTGCCCTCCGCCAGCCACGGCCACTGCAGGTCGCCGTGGAAGATGTGGCCGCCGGGCATGTTCAGCGCCGCCTCGATGTCCTGCGGCGTCTTGGCCTCCAGGCACGGTCGGCCGTCGACGTCAGTGGCCAGGCAGTCGCGGATCGGCTCCTCCAGGTGAGCGTCCAGCGCGGCCAGGGCCCGGTCGACGGCCTGCTCCGACGCTGCGCCGTCATTAGCGAACAGCCCAGCCGGAGTGTGTACGCCGAAGTAGGTGAGCGTCTGGTGACCCTGTTCGGCCAGGTCGGGGGCGAGGATCGACGGGTCGGTCAGCGTGTGGCAGTAGAGCTCCCCGGGCACCGGGTCGGGCAGCCGCCCGGCCGCCGCTGCGTCGTACGCCGCCTCGAGCTGGCTGAAGTCCTCGGCCACGTGCACGGTGCCCGCGAACGCCTGGCGCGGGTCAACGCCGGACCGCCAGCGCGGCAGCCGACGGACGAGCAGGTTGAGCTTGAGCTGCGACCCCGCCGGCCGCGGAGCCGCACTGCTCCGCCCCAGCAGGTCGTCGAGCACCGCCGGCGCAACCCCGCTGAGCACCAGCCGCGAGTCGACGCTGTGCTCGCCGTCGTGCGTCGAGTACGTCGTGTGGGCACCCGCCCCGTCGACCTCGACAGCCGTGACGTGCGCGCCCGTTCGTACGTCGGCTCCAGCCGACAGCGCCGCCGTGAGCAGCGCGTCGGTTACTGCGCCCATCCCGCCGACGGGGACGCGCCACTCGCCGGTGCCGTTGCCGATCAGGTGGTAGAGGAAGCACCGGTTCTGCAGCCGGCTCTCGTCGTACATCGACGCGAAGGTGCCGATCAAGGCGTCGGTCGCAACCACTCCCCGCACCGTGTCGACGGCGAACCTTCGGTCGAGTTCGACCCCGAGCGGCTGCTCGACCAGCCACGACCAGGTGGGTCCGAGTTGTGCGGCCACCTCCCGCTGCGCTGGTAGCGGCTCGGTGAGGCTGGGGGCGAGCAGCCGCGCAACCTGCTGCACCTCTGCGTAGAACGCCCGCCACGCGGCGTACTCCTGATCCCCACCGGTGAGATCGCGGAACGAGTCGGCGGTGCGGCTGCCCTCGTCCTGCTCGACCAGCAGGCCGGTCGACCGGCCGTTGCGCCAGGTTGGGGTGTACGACGCGACCGGCCGAGAGCGCAGCTGCAGCCGCAGCTGCAGGTCGGAGCAGATCTGCGCGGGCAGCAGGCTGACCAGGTAGGAGTAGCGGGAGAGGAGGGCGTCGACACCACTGAACGTGCGGGCACTGACCGCTGCCCCACCGGTGTGCGGCAGGCGCTCGAGCAGCAGCGTGTGCAGGCCCGCGCGGGCGAGGTACGCCGCGGCGACCAGCCCGTTGTGTCCCCCGCCGACGATGGTGACGTCGTACCGCTCCATGGCTGGACTCTGCCATGTCGGTCGGTTACGTCGATCAGTGACGCCGGGCCGCCGTCCGCCCGCCGCGTACGATGAGCGCATCGGATTCCGACGGGGGGATGGCAGGGACAGACCATGGCAGCGGGGCGGCGCGGGCGTCCGTACCAGGTGCCGGAGGACACGACATCGGTCCGGGCAAGCACCGTCGACGTGCACGCCCGAGTCGGCTGGCTGCTCCTCATGTCGCGCCTGCACCACCCGGACCCCGAGCTGGCACTTGGTGACTCGTTCAACGCCGCCCTCAGCGCGGTCGGCGTACAGGCTGATCGCAGTGCGGTCAGCCGGTGGGAGAGTGGCAAGGCCGCGCCGCGGTACTCGGTCCTGGTCGGCTACGAACGGGTGCTTGGTCTGCAGGAGGGCCAGCTGACCAGCGTGGTGAACGCCCAACGGCGGGAGTTCGGTGGTGACGGCTTGGCGTCCTGGGCGCCGGTCCTTGACCCGCGGTCGACCGGGTTCCACCAGCGGCTGGACGCATTGTTCGATGCGCTGCTCGCCGGCCCGGGAACGGGTCCGGAGTGGACCGCACTCGCCCAGCACGTCGCTGCCACCCGCGGCATGTACGTGCACGGCTCGGTATGGCGACACCTCTCGACGGCCCTGATCAGTCAGCTGACCCGCAGCGTCGGCGCGGCGTACCTGGAGCGGATGGAGGCGATCCGGCTGCTGCTCGAGCACCCGGTCGCGCAGCAGTGGCTGCTGCGGGCGACCGACGAGTTCTTGGACGACCCCTCCGTGCAGGTCGTCAACGACCCGATCGGGGTGCTGGAGATCTCGACGGCGCCAGCGGCGGCCGAAGTCGTGCTCGACAAGATGCTGACGACGCGGTCACCGCAGGTCCTGACCGCCGCCGTGGAGGCGGTCGCTGCCAAGATCCGGGGCGGCTGCTACTCCGCCAGCCAGCTCGAGCAGATCGAGCGGTCGGTCCTGTCTCGGCTACGCGGGCCAGACGCCAGCGCGGTCGTCTTCGAGGAGCTGACGCTGGTGATGCCTGAGGCAGTCAGCGAACGGCTGTTGCTGGCCTCGCGTGGTGTCGCGGGCCACGAGGAGCTCGCGAAGGTCGCCGCTCACGGCGAGATGGTCGACCCGGGCGTGGCGCGCCGCGTCTCGCAGCGGATCGCCCGGACGGCATGTTCCCAGCTGCCCGCTTGTGGGCTGTACGAGGAGGACAGAATGACGCCGCGGCTGGTACGCGAGGCGCTTTTCGCGGGTCGCAGCGTGCTCATGCACTACGCAAGTCTGGCGCTCCAGGGCAGCCCGCTCCGTGGCCCCGTCGCCACGGCCCTGGTCGGTGAGGTCAAGCGGTACGGCGTCGACGACCCGCTTGCCGCTCGGTTCTCTCGGCTGCTGCGCTACCTCGCAGGGCCGGACCAGGAGGAACCGGTGCTGGAGTGGCTTAACAAGGCGCCGCCGGCGGTGGCGCGCGACCTGGGGCACGCGCTGGGCCACATCGACAGCAGCCGGGGCCTCGACGAGCTGCCGGCCCTGCTGCGCGGCGACGACTCGGTTGTCGACCGGGCGCTGTTGTACGGGCTGGGCATGCGCCAGGCCGGGGTGCTGACGGGGCTGGCCGAGGGCGCCGACTGGCCGGCTCCGGTCCGGGAGGCGGCGCGGTGGTGGCTGCGCCAGGGAGGCGCCGTACGCGTGTGAGGGTGTGCTCCTGCCGTCGTGTATTGGAAGACGTACGCCAGCGGGTGGTGTTGGGGTGCTTCTGCCGTCGTGTGTCGGAAGACGTACGCCGACGGGTGGTGTTGAGCCTCCTCGAGTGTCTTGGCATGGGCTAACAGGTGTCAGGGGCTGCAGAATGGGCACGAGAGACCACGGTCTGTGGTCGCCCGGGCGGCCCGCAGGCTCAGGTCTCGGTGTTGAGCACAACAGCACCGAGACCGCCTGCCGGAGGGGCGCGTTCGCCGTTGACCGCGTACGCCGGCAGCGGTGCGGGACGGCCTCTGGGGCGACCGTCTGCCGCGATGAGGCGGTAGATGTACGCGCGTAGGGTCTTTAGGGCGACCGTTTACCGCGATGAGGCGGTAGATGGTCAGCTGTGCGGGGAGAGGCGCCGCCCAGCGGCGCCCCCGAACGGCTTCCTGGGGTGAGTGACGGGACTTGAACCCGCGACATCCGCGACCACAACGCGGCGCTCTACCAGCTGAGCTACACCCACCATGCTGCGCAATCGACCCGCAATCCGTGGGCCGCAGCGGCAGAAAGTGTAGCGGCTCAGGCGGCTTGGCTAGGAGTCCGGCTGCGGGTCGCTCAACAGTGCGCCGCGGTGTTTCGCGGCCAGTGCCCGGGCGGCGTCGGAGTCCGGTCCGGGCGGCGCCACGAACACCGCCTCCCGGTAGTAGCGCAGCTCCTCGATGCTCTCGCGGATGTCGGCAAGCGCCCGGTGGCCGCCCCCCTTGCGCGGGCTCGCGTAGTACGCCCGGGGGAACCAGCGTCGCGCCAGCTCCTTGATCGACGAGACGTCGATGATGCGGTAGTGCAGGTGCGCCTCGAGCGTCGGCATATCCCGGGTGAGGAAGAGCCGGTCGGTGCCGACGGAGTTGCCCGCCAGGGGGGCCTTCCGCGCCGTCGGAACGTACGCGCGCACATAATCCAGTACGGCGTCCTCTGCCGTCGCCAGGTCGACGCCGGCGTCGAGCTGGTCGAGCAGGCCGGAGGCTGTGTGCATGTCGCGCACGACGTCACTCATCTGCTCGAGCGCGGCAGCGGGGGGCTTGATGACGATGTCGACGCCGGGACCCAGCACGTTGAGTTCGGAATCCGTCACCAGGGCAGCGACCTCGACCAGCGCGTCTGCGGCCATGTCGAGACCGGTCATCTCGCAGTCGATCCACACCAGCCGGTCGGTCACGTTCGCCACCCTACGCCGCGGGCTCCCTGCTGGGGCTACCTCAACATTGCACCGGTCGCGATCAGAGCAAGGCCACCGTCTCCCCGCGGCGCACCGGCCTGACCACATCGTCGAGGTCCGCCTGCCGAACCGACTCCAGGAACGCCGACAGCGGCGAGCGCATGATCTTGTAATCGTCGTAGTGCACGGGGATCGCGGCGCGTGGCTGCACCCGGCGCAGGAAGTCGACACCCTGCGGAGCGTCCAGGGTGACCGTCGAGGCGAGCACCCGGGTGCCGCCGAGGTGCATTACCGCCACGTCGATGTCGGGGTAACGCTCGTGTACGGCGTCGAGGTGGTCGCCGGTCAGCGTGTCACCACTGAGATAGACGCGCAGCCGGGTCTCGCCCTGCACCTGGTGCTCCAGCAGGCTGCCCATCACCGGTGGCAATACCTTCCCGAGTGGTCCGCGGGCATGCACGCCAGGGAGCGACACCACCCGTAGTTCTTCGTTGTCCTTGGCGAGCACGTGGTCGGTCCAGGTGGTCAGCCCGTGTGTGGAGAAGCCCTGCCGCTTCAGGCGCCGGGCGGCGTGCGTGGTCGTCACCAGCGGCGGCCGCCTGTCGAGACCGGCTCGGGCCACCCGGTCCCAGTGGTCGCCGTGCAGGTGCGACAGCACCACCGCGTCTAGCGTCGGTACGTCGTGCACCGTCAGTGCCGGGTCGAGCAGCCGGCGCGACCACAGCCCCCGGCCCAGATACGCACGTTGCCCCTTGCGGAGGAAGTTCGGGTCGGTGAGCACGGTGAACGAGCCGAGCCGGAGCAGCACCGTGGCGTTGCCGATGAACGTCAACGAGTCGACCGACGGTTGCTCGCTGCCTTCGTTTGTCACTGGCTGGGGGAGCGACGTCATGCCCGCCCGTACCCGCCGTGCCTCTCGGCTAACTGGAGGCGCTCCGCCACGCGACTCAACCGTCCACCGGTCTGGCCTGCTACTCAAGACGTCCCAAAGCGGAGTGACCGCCCGCCCGCCACCGGGCTGGTGAGAAGCATCGCAATTACCAACCGTCGCCAACTCGCAGGGAAACCAGCGGACGGGACCGCCAACGGGCATGATGCCCGTTCACCCGGCTAGGCGATCCTCGTACGATCGTGCTTTAATCAGGCATGCCGAAAGGAGCGCAGACACGGCGGGCGATCGTGGACGATGCCGTGCAGGTCGCGTCGAAGGTGGGCCTCAATGGCTTGACCATCGGCCAGCTCGCTACCCACACCGGGATGTCTAAGAGCGGTCTCTTCGCGCATTTCCAGTCGAAGGAGGCGCTCCAGGTCGGAGTGCTCGAGCGGACTCGCGAGTGGTTCGTTGCGGACGTGATGGCCCCTGCCCTGGCCGCACCCCGAGGAGAGCCGCGCCTGCAGGTGCTGTACGAGCGCTGGCGCAATTGGGTCGACCACGCTTTTGACGGCGGTTGCGTGCTCGTCGCGGCGGCATCGGAGCTTGATGACACGCCTGGTATGGTGCGCGACTCCCTGGTGCGGATGGAGTTTGACCTGCACGAGTCGATCGCCACGGTCGCTGCGGGGGCGGTCCGAGAAGGACACTTTCGTGCAGACCTAGATGTCGAACAGCTCGCGTTCGAACTGCGCGGCATCATGCTCGCGCATCACCACGCCGCCCGCCTGTTGCGTGACGCCGGTGCCGGTGAACGTGCCGATCAGGCGTTCGCGGCGCTGCTGTCCCGCGCCAGATCCGCCTGACCGCTCCGCTGTAATGAAAGGCTGTCATGATTGCTACGGCTCTTGATAAAAGCACGATCGTTCGTCTGCGTAATCAGGCGATCGTCGCGGGCTTCCGAGCCGCCGAGCTGGTGGCGCCGCAGGCGGGTGCCCGAGTCGCAGACCGACTGTGGTGCACAGTGCCGCAGCCACGCCGCCGGGTTGAGCCGCCCGCCGGTGGTACGTCGTTCGAGGCGACGGCGCTCGGCCGGGTCGTGCGCGGCCGCGTGTGGGGTAAGGGACCGGTCGTGTACCTCGTGCATGGGTGGGGCGGTGATCATGCGCAGCTCGGCGCATTCGTCGCCCCACTCCTGGGTAGCGGGTACCGCGTCGTGGGGTTCGACGGTCTCGCGCACGGCCGGTCGGATCCAGGCACGGCCGGTGTCGGGCAGAGCACCGCCGTCGAACTAGGCCGCTCGCTCGACGCCGTCGCGGCCCGCTACGGCCCCGCGCAGGCCGTTGTGGCGCACTCACTGGGGGCGCTCGCCACGCTGCTAGCCCTGCGCGACGGCTGGCTGGCGACCCGCCGGCTCGTGATGGTGGCGCCGATGGCTTCCGTTGCAGCAGCGTTGCGGGACTTCGAACGGCAGCTCCGCTACGGGCCCCGCACGCGCCGCGCCCTCGACCGCAGGTGGCGACGTCGGTTTGGCGTCGACGTACGCAGCCTGGAGCTTGCCCTGGTGGCTCGCGACATGGATCGGCCGGAGTTGCTGGTTGTGCATGACCGTGGCGATCGCGAAACGGCCTATGACGACACGGCGTGCTTTGTGGCGGGCTGGCCGAAGGCTCGCCTGCTCACGACTCAAGGACTTGGCCACCACCGGATACTGTCCGACCCGCAGGTCGTACGAGCGGTGACCTCGTTCGTTACCGCCGGCGCTTCGGCGGCTGGCCGGCCGGTCGAACGGTCAGCCTAACCCTTGCTCCACTAATCGCTTGCCAGAGCGTCGTAGACCGCCCCGGTCACCGCGGCGTACACGCCCTTGCTCAGCATGTCGGCAGCGAGCTCATCGGGTTCCCAACGCCAGGGCACGTCGGCGACCCCGAGTGCGCGGTAGAGGGCCACGTCTCCGCCCCAGAACAGGGCGAAGTGGACGACGCTCGCTTGCGGTCCGCGCAGGCCGGCGAGGTCGAGGGCACCCCGCAGGGCACCCATGCTGATCCCGTGCGCCCAGTGCACGGGGCTGTTCAGTCGCGCGACGTCGGAGGGGGAGTCCGGGTTCTTTCCCGGCAGGAGGTGCGCCCCGACCTGGCCGGGGACCTGGCTCGCCTCACGTCCCGACACCGCCATCTCGAGACGCTCCGACGCCGTCATGGCGATGGTGCCGACGGCACCGGCGACCATGCCGCGGCTGAGAGCGCCGAGTACTCCGTTGCTTGACATGTCCAGCTCCTTTGTCTCTGGTCGTGGCTCATGCACCCTGCCCGAGGTTGATCATCAGCCCGCCGTCCATCACGTACGACGCCCCGGTCACGTAGTCGGCGTCGCTGGAGGCGAGGAACAGTGCGAGTTTGGCGATCTCGGTTGGCTCCGCCGCCCGCTTGAAGGGGATGCTCTGCACCTGTTCCTCGAGCAGCTTCGGGTCGTCGATGGCGGCCTGGTTGAACGGGGTGAGCACCATCCCCGGCGCGAGGCTGTTGACGTTGATCTTGTGCGGGGCCAGCTCAAGCGCGAGGGTGCGGGTCAGCATCCGGATGGCGCCCTTGGAGCAGTCATAGTCGGCGCCACCGGGGTTGGGGTTGTCCGCGTGGACTGACGAGACGTTGATGATCTTGCCCTCCCCACCGGCGTCCAGGCGGAGCTGGATGAAGCGACGGCAGCAGAAGAACGGGCCGTAGACGTTGGTGCGGATGGCGTGGTCCCACACCTCGGTCGGCAGCTCGGCTACTTCCTTGCCAGACGCGTCGACGCCGGCGTTGTTCATCAAGATGTCGAGCGAGCCGAACGCCTCGACCGCCTGGTCGAACAGGGACGCTACTTGGTCCTCGTCAGTAACGTCTGCCTGCACAACGATTGCCTTGCGGCCTTCGGCGGCCACGGCTGCGCGGGTCTTCTCGGCGCCGTCGGCGTCATGGAGGTAGTTCACGACGACGTCGGCGCCCTCCTTAGCGAACTCGATCGCCGTCGCTTGGCCGATGCCGGAGTCGGAGCCGGTGATCAACGCGACCTTCCCCTCGAGCCGTCCTGTCGCCATGTCGTTCTCTCCTTCAGGTGAGCGGATCCGCAGCAGCCGGCTGGCCGAGTCGCCAGGCGGCGTTGATGAGCCCTACGTGGGAAAAGGCTTGGGGGAAGTTGCCGAGCAGCTCCCCGGTGTCCGGGTCGGCTTCCTCCGACAGCAGCCCGAGGTCGTTTGCATGGTCGGTCGCGCTGCGGAACCATGCCCGCGCTCGCTCCTGCTCGCCAGCGAGCGCGAGGCACTCGACCAGCCAGTACGTACAGATCAAGAAGCCGCTCGGGTCGTCGGCCCACCGGCGTACCAGCCCACCCTTGCCGAGCCGCTGCTCCACGGCGTCGATGGTGGCGCGCATCCGGTCGTCGGTCGCGGGCAGGAACCCGACGAGGGGAAGCATCAGCACTGAGGCGTCGAGCTCGTCGGACTCGAAGGCGCCGGTGAAAGCCTGCGCCTCGTCGCTCCAAGCGCGGTCCAGGACAGCGGCACGTACGTCGTCGCGGGCGGCTGCCCAGCTGTCCGGATCGGCCGCGCGGCCGAGCAGGGGTACGAGCTTGGTGGCCCGGTCGAGGGCGACCCAGCACATCACCTTGGAGCTGACGTAGTGCCGCTGGGTGCCGCGCGCCTCCCACATGCCGGCGTCCGGATCCTGCCAGCTGTGGACGGCGCGGTCGGCGAGGGCCACGAGCAGCTGCCGGGTGGGCCCGGTCAGCTCCCCGAGCTGGTCGCGCAGCAGGTGTGCGGCGTCGAGCACCTCACCCAGTACGTCGAGCTGCTTCTGCTCCCACGCCGCGTTTCCGACCCGGACCGGTGTGCTGCCGCGGAAGCCGGACAGGTGCTCCAGCACGTGCTCGGCGAGGTCGCGCTCGCCCTCCACGCCGTACATGATCTGGATGAGCTCATCGCGCACGTGACCAGCGCTGCCAGACAGCCAGTCGAACAGCCGAGCCGGCTCGTCCGGGCAGGCGGCTAGCCACAGGGCGCGGACGGTGAGGCTGAGATCTCGCAGCCACGCGAAGCGGTAGTCGAAGTTCAGCTCGCCGCCCAGCTGCTCGGGTAGCGACGTGGTGGCGGCCGCCACGACAGCACCCGAGGGGCCGAAGGTCAACCCCTGAAGCACCAGCGCACTTCGGCGTACGTCGTCGGGGAAGGCGCCGTCGTAGGTGGTGTGCAGCGCCGACCAGGACTCCCAGCCGGCCAGGGTGTCCTCGATGCTCGGTTCTCCATCAGGCCCGGGGCGAGGCCCGTAGGACGGCTGGTAGCTCAGCCGCAAGTCCACAGTCTCACCAGCCGCGACCGAGAAGTCCGCGTGCACCAGCCCGTCGGAGCAGACGAACTCAACCGGACCGGTGCAGGTGAGCTGAACGGGGCCGCCGTCGGCCTGTACGCCACCCTCGACGGCGCTCAGGTGTGGCTCGGTGCGGCCGTACTCCGTGCGCGGTGCCAGCTCGGTGCGCATCGACACAGTCCCGGAGAGTCCCTCGACCCGACGGAGCAGCACGTGCGGACTCTCGCGGCCGATGTCGTGCCCGCGGGCACCCGGAGCCAGTGCCAGGGCGTCGGTGACGGCGACGTCGCCGCCCGACGTACGGAACACCGTCCGCAGCACCAGGCTGTCTCCCACGTACTCACGCGCGGACGTGAAGTCGTCAGCGGGACGAAGCGACCAGTGGCCGGCCTCCGCGTCGAGGAGGCGACCCAGCACGGACGGGGAGTCGAAGCGCGGCACGCACCACCAGTCGACGGACCCGGCCCGGTTGACAAGCGCGGCGGAGTGGCAGTCGGAGAGGAAGCCGTAGTCCGCGATGGCGGCGCCCTTGTCGCCATCCCCCTCTCTGGGGGTGTTCATCGCAGCACCGGCAAGCGCACGGGGCTGACTGTACCCCGTGGTACACCCTGTGCGGCGGTCGAGGCGTCCCTTAGTCTGGCCCGCGCCCTTCCCTGGGAGACGGCGACTGCGACCGCAAGTAGACCAAGGCTGCCTCCACGGCTGCCCGCATCGGGCGCACCTCGCGCTTGACGGACGAGAGAAGGTAGCCACCCTGAACGATGGCGAGAAGGGCTTCGGCTAGCGCGGCGGGGTCTGCGGTCTCCTTGAGCTCACCGCTACATTGCATGGCCGCAAGCGCCGCAGCCCACGCAGACTCCCAGCGGTTGAACGCATCGGCGGCGCTGAGCCGCAAGGGCTCACCTTGCTCTACGACCTCACCCGCTATCGATCCCAACGGGCAACCGTGCAGGCCCAACCGGTTCTCGTGGGCCTCGATCAACGTCTGGAACCAGGTTTCGATCCCGTCCCACGAGTCGAGCGCGAAGCGGCTCTGAGCCTCGAGGATGCTGTCGAGTTGGTGTGCCAACACCTCGGTGATGAGGGCGTCCTTGGCGGGAAAGTAGTGGTAGAACTGGCTCTTCCCGGTGCCGGACGCTGCCAGGATGTCGTCGACGGTGGTCATTCCGACGCCGCGTTCGTACATCAACCTGGCAGCCGCCGAGACGATCCGCGACTTGCTATCCCGGCCCCGACGGGTGGTTGGTTCAGGCACGGTCTCGCGGCCTCGCGCCTAAGACGCCGGCCGTCTTTCCGGATGAGCCACCAGGCACGTTCTCAACGTACCGCTGACGCGTCGCGGCGGCGTACGGACGAGTGGTGTCGGCTACAGGGCAGCCCCGAGCGCTTCGAGAAGCCGCGCGACGTCGTCGTCGGTGTTGAAGACGTACGGCGACACGCGCAGGCTGTCGCCGCGCACGCTCACGTGGACGTTCGCTTCCGCCAACGACTGGACGACTGGGCCTGGTGAACCGGCGGGCAGTCTGAGCCCGACGATATGACTGGCGTGCGGCTTGGCGTGCACCGACAGACCGAGTGCCGCGGCGCCGTCGACGACCGCGGCCGTCAGCGGGTCCACGGTCGCGGCGACGCGCTCCACCGACCACTCGACCACCGTCTCAAGAGCGGCAACCGCCATCGGCGCGAGCACGAAGTTGCTCGCCTCCCCGCCGTCGAAACGGCGAGCACCGGGCCGGAACGCGTCGCTGTACGCCGTCAGGTTGGCGAAGTCCTCGCTTCCCTCGCGACCAGCCCAATGCTGCTCCAGCGGCCGCCAGTCGCGGCAGTGCGGCGCGGTCCACGCATACCCGAGGCTGTAGGGCCCAAGCAGCCACTTGTAGCCAGCGGCGACCACCATGTCGGCGCCAATGTCATCCACCTGAAGTGGCAGCACGCCGAGTGACTGGGTCGCATCCACGACGAACATCGCACCGGCCGCCCGTGCCGCCTTTCCGACCAATTGGATGTCGATGACGGCGCCCGTCATGAAGTGACAGTTGGGTACTGCAACGACGGCCGTTCGCTCGTCGATCGACTCGACCACCGCGGCCGTCCAGTCGCCGTCGTCGGGGCGTTTCACCGTGACAACAGTCGCGCCCGACCGCTGCGCGAGGTCGCGCCACGGATAAACGTTGGACGGGTACTGGTCGGCCAGGATGACGATACGGTCCCCACTAGAGGCTGACACGTTCGCCGCCGCGGTGCTCAGCGCGTAGCTGGCGGCGGGCACCACGGCCACGCCGTCCGCGTCGCCATGGATCAGCTGGGCGAACAACGTGCGCAGCCGCTCGAGATCGTCGAAAAAGTCCGCCGGGCCGATCCTCCACGGCCGCTGCTTGCCCTGCACCGCAGCCATCCCCACCTCGCTGACCCGCCGAAGCTGTGGCGACATGAATGCGCAGTTCAGGTAAGCGACGTCGTCGGGGAGATCGAACGCGTCGCGTTGGCAGCGCAGCGGCTCCTGGGTGCCAGCTCCCAGCATCTCTTGCACAGATTCTCCGTTCGACCGACTGGATCAGAAGCGTGGAGTGGAGTGGGTTGCTGCTCGTCGCCACCGAGTTACCCAGCTATCTTGCCCCGCTCATGCGTTCGTGCGACGGGGGGTCTCCCGCGCTGAGCTCGCTGCGGGTTGACAACACCGCAGCCATCAAACGCCGTACCCCCAGATGGAGCAAAGCCGCGTCAACCCGAGTCCTGGACGATGTGTCGCATCCATGGCTACGATCAGTTCCGGCCGAATGAAGGGTGAATCGATGCGCGTACCTGCCTGGCTAGCCTTGGTGGCCGCAATTCCACTGCTTGGTGCCTCGGCCTTTGCCGTAGGGTCCGACGAGCACGACCACGCCGCGCACGACGTCTCGGGCAACCCCATGGCGGTTGCGGTCGAGCAGAACGTCAAACACGTGGACCACGACGCTGGGGCGACGGGCGGCCACGTGGTCGCCGAGGCAGGACGCCTCTACGTCGGGGCGTACGGCGAGGGCTTCCGCATCTTCGACCTCTCCGAGCCCGCAAACCCTCGGCAGATCGGTGCCTACCTGCCCGGAAACCGCACTGACGCCGTACCTGACGCGGCGGTCTACGGCAGGGACGGGTCGAAGCGGCACTTCGCCGTGCTCAACGGCACCCGGCGCAACACCGCCACCCAGGAGACCCGGACCGACCGATCGGAGTTCTTCGACGCGACCGACCCGGCCAACCTGGTCAAGCTGGCGGAGTTCGTCGGCCCGGAGCACGGGGAGGCGCACAACGGCGACATCGTCGACAGCCGGCGGCTGTGGCTTCCCTCGGGTGGCAGCGGCGTCAGTGGTGACGGTCGCTACGGTCTGCGGATCTACGACATCCGGCCGCTGATCAAGACACCAATTGAGCTGTGCCAACCGCAGGCTGTGGACAACCCGTGCGCACCGGTGCGCATCTTCAACGGGAACCCGGTGACGCTCTGGAAGGCCTCACCCTATCGAGGTGCCAAGCCGGTGGGTGCGCCCTTCACGCACACCCACGACATCACGGCGTACCCCAACTACCCGGTCAGGCAGGCCAACGGGACCACCGCTCTTCGCGACATCATCCTGCTGGCGGAGGGCGGGAGCTACGCCGACGAGGCCGGCAACACGGGCAGCACGTTCGTCATCGACATCACCGATCCCCGCCACCCGGTCGTCATGCTGCGGTGGCTGCACGAACGCGGTGCCTCCCATCACCCGATCCGCTACCACCACGAGGCGCAGTTCCTCGACAGTCACCCACGGGTCATGTTGGTGACCGACGAGGACCTCCACCACCCGTGCGGCGAGGACGACGGCGCCGACACTGTCGACACGGCCGGCGGTGGCGTGGTTGCCGTACGCCTCAACGCCAAGCTCACCCGCGCCACAGAGCTGAGCGAGTGGTTCATCCCGGCTGACACGCCCGCGCCGGTCTGCTCGGTGCACGTGTTCTCCTCCCGCGGCAGCCTGGTGGCGTTCGGGTCCTACAACGCCGGCGTGCAGGTGGTCGACTACTCCAAGCCGAGCGCGCCGAGGCGCGTGGCACAGGGCATCGAGCCGGGTACGACGGCCTGGGGCGCCTTGTGGAGAGGCGACCTCATCTACGCCGGCGACATGGCGAGAGGGCTGGACACGTTCCGCTACACCGGTCCCGACTGACGGGCTTGCCGAACTACGCGCTCGACGACCTGGCAGAGTTCTGCGCTCGACGGCTGACACCACCGTGCGCCTGCTCGAGATCGAGTGGGCACTGCCGGACCAGCAGCGCGTTGACCCGTATGGCCGGTTACTGCTGTACCTGGGGTCCAAGGACAAGGCGGGGTCGACGTTCGTCAATCTGTCGCTGGTGCGCAGCGGGTTCGCGAAAGCAGTGCTGTATGGGCCGAACGACAGGTACATCAACACGATGCGCCGGGCCGAGAGAACGCCCGTGCAGCCGATCGGGGGCTGTGGGGGCACTGTCCTTCGTTCGGCGCGCCACTGAACACGCTGTCACCGAAGCCCGTCACCGCGCCCCTTCACTCCACAGCGACCTGGTGGCGGAGATCGGTGTGCCTCTGGTTACAGCCC
Source organism: Nocardioidaceae bacterium (assembly GCA_030447865.1). Lineage (GTDB taxonomy): Bacteria > Actinomycetota > Actinomycetes > Propionibacteriales > Nocardioidaceae > JAUJOE01. Next base: position 737,811 of record JAUJOD010000002.1, on the reverse strand, counting down.
CTGCGTTCCGCCATATCCGCCCGATGTGGACTGTGCTGACATCGGGCAGACGGTCCGCGTCACCGGAAGCGACCCGCATGGGCTTGAGCCGACGGCGATGGCTACGGCTGCGATTCGTGAATGGACGGTCGTGCGGGCGGCCCGACCGCATGGGATTCGACTGTGAGCGCGGGCACGTTGTGGTCCAGCGGGCATGAGCACGGCTTCCCAGAGATACCGCGGTACAGCGGTTCCGATGCCGTCGAGCTGTACGCCGAACGACAAAGAGCCCCCGCCCGACAACGTGGGTTTTCACCTTAGGAGGCCGATTCCCGCCACCTCTGGAAAGAGCCTAATCCTGGGCCGACATCGGGATCAGAACACAGAACTCGTTCCCCTCTGGGTCTGCCAGCACGATCCATGATTCTTCGCCGAACTGGCCGATGTCGACTGCTGGGGGGCGCCGCTGTTCTGGCTCTCCAGTAGGTCATGACTCCGTTCTGACCTTCACCGTTGCACGGGTGCACTTTGATGCAGCTTGTTATAGCATCACGTAACCCAGGAGGTCTTGTGGTCAGACGACGAGTCGGGATCGCTGCGCTGTGCGCTATGGCCATGTGCTTGAGCGGCACGGTGAGTGTCGCGACCGCTGAGCGTCCAACCCACATGGTGCCTTCCACCGCCTCAGCACCACCTGCCTGTTACGGCCCTCCGTCTGTCCGCAACGGGCAAATCGCCCTCAGTTATTCCAGTGACCAGTATGGGATCGCGCTCGCGTATCCCCATGGCGACCTGTTGTCGGGCTTTCGTCTCAACGCAGGACTCGTTGATTTCTCCCGACGAGGCGACCGAATGCTCTTTATGAAGGGTGGTAAGGAAGGCTCGTTCTCAGCCATCAAGCTCGCGGATATGGACACCTATCAAGCTGTCACGGCGACACCGGAGGAGGGGTTTAGTACATACCCGGTTTTCTCCCCTAATGGGCGAAGGATGGCGTTCATGAGTTGGCGGGAAGCTGGCGTTGGACGCGTCTATACCCAACGCCTCGACGGTTCTGCGCCAAGATTGGCCAGAGCAGCAGGAGCAGGGGTGGACAGTATCGATTGGGCTCCGGACGGCACGTTGTACGAGTCCAAGTGGACATATGACTACGACCCTCAGGTCACCGAAATATTCGGTGTCGGGTTAGACGGGTCAAACTTCACCCAACTGGCCGATACGCCTGGCATCACCGAGAATCACGTTCGGGTCTCTCCAGACGGAAGTAAGGTGCTGTACAGGGCGTCTGGCACACGACCAGATGGCAGTTATGCGAACGAGCTCATGGTAATGAATTCGGATGGGTCAGGCGTGCAAGGCCTTGGCATGTCGGTGGGTGCAGCTATCTGGCGCCCCGATGGTTGTCGAATCCTTGCGAGCGTCACACGGAAGAGCCGGTCGGTGCTCGTCACCATGCGACCGGACGGTTCGGATATCCGTAGGTTCCCCATCGAGAGTCCTGGCGATTGGGTCCCGTTCGCCTGGCAGCCATGGACTGGAACTAATCGCGTTGAGATTGAACCGCAGCGCGTGACGTGGCGCCATTACCGCAGAATGTTTGTCCACTTCGATGTGTCCCCGCAGAGGATGCGGGGTGGTTTCGAAGCCAACCTGTTCAGGTTGACGGCGGAAGGACCGATTCTGCACCGCACTTACCGTGGCCGTCTCGACGACGAGTCGCACGGAGTAGCCTTCTTCAGAGCCACCAAGGTAGGTGCCCGCTGCTTGGTGCGGGTTCGTTATCTCGGTGACTGGAACTACCTACCAGCGGCCAGGCAGTGGAAGATCCCCTGTAAGCAGCAATAGCCATGGTGTTCCGCACGACTCCGCCGCTGTACTGTCGCGCAGTGAGGGACGACATGCCCCCCGACGAAGGCGTGACAGCGGTCGTCATCCGTCGCGGAGCGGTTCGGGCGCTTCTCGCGGTCGGCGTATTCAGGCTCGACAAATCTCACAAGCGTCACGGCGCTGGATGTCAGGAAGACGGCCGCCGACATCCTTCAACATCTCCTAGAACTGGGCATTCGCGTGCACCTTTGGGTCCTCTTGCGGGCCTGGCAGTGCTTGGCCGTGGTCGCGCGCTCACCCGGTCGTTCTTGCCGGCTAGGTAACGCTTGGGGATGTCACGCCCGATTGCCGTGTGGGGACGAGTCGAGCACAATCGGTAGCCGCGTGCCGTGGACTGGTGCTTAGGACGCGGTCATGGGCAAGGCCATCTCAATCAATCCGGCGCACAACTTGAGTTGCCGACTGACAAGGCCACCGGACGACAGAAGCGCGAGCCCACATTCGTCACGCCCGAGCAGATCGAGCGGCTGGCCGGCGTTCTCGCACCGCCGCACGAACACGGCCTCGGAAGCCGAGGACTTCCAAGCAGTCGGAATCAAGTGCCGCGAGGCGCTTATCGCCTTAGGCAGAGACCACGCGGGCGATGACTGGATCGGCGACCTGGAATCAGCCACCGAAATCGTCAGACTTCAAGGCATGGGGGAACATCTTCGCCGAGAAGCTGGCCGAAGGACGACTCCGGTCATATGTGAAGGCACTAGTCGACAAGACGTGGACCTCACCGTCTGGCTTCAGCACTACACTGACGCCGCACCCGACGACGCCGACATTGTTCTGGACGCCACCAACCACCTACTCGGGACACTCGGCGGACTTATGTACCGCCGCGACCGGGGACCGCTTGAGCGATGCCCTCGATGCGCCTCCTACCGGCTCGATGAGGATGGACAGGTGGTGGAGGAACCAGAGCAGGGCTACCTTGCCTTCACGGTATCTGGAGCTTGCGGCTGGCGATCGGAGAGTGCGTTCACTAGTTGGGCCGAGCACTTCAAGGACGCCGACATCGAGGGTTATCTCAATGAGCCGACCACCGGGATTTCTGATCGGCTGCACAGAAAGGAACGTCGCCAAGCCCGCGACCGCGACGACTCGTGACCCTAGGCGCTTCGTCGGTGGAGACTCGACGACCCCGATACCGACCGTGAGCCAGGTGAGATGGGCCGCTCGCTGTGTCGCTGGGGTGGGGCTGGGCGAACGGCCTGGCGCTGGGGGAGCGATCTGGCTACGGCCCAGGTAGCGGCGCGGCCCAGGGTGGAGGCGGCTGGGGTGCGCTACGCTCCGCTGCCATGACTGATGAGCCGCAGGTGGTGCAGGGGTTCTGGGTAGACGTTGCCAGCGTTGGGGATGACCTGAACGGGTTGAATCGGGTAGCGGTTCTCCACGGACAACTTGGCGCTCGCCCGATCTCCGACTTGGCCGCCGTGCCCTCAGCCGAAGCGTGGACGGCGGACCCACCGGCACAATTCCAACACTTCTACATGCTTCCGGACGGCGCCAGGAAGCTCGGCGAACTGCTTGTCCGAGCATCAGTCGCGGCGGCCGGACTCCACTTGGACCGCGGCGACGGGCAAGGCTGATGGCTATGCCCTGGACGACCGGAGCCCTTTCGGAGCCCTTCTCGCCTTGGCGTAATCTTCTGACAGGGACGTAACCGCGCTTGACCTGCGGAAACGTTGGCGCGCCCGGCAGGACTCGAACCTGCGACCGGTGGATTAGAAGTCCACTGCTCTATCCAGCTGAGCTACGAGCGCCAAACGCCAAGCGTCCCGCCGAGTCTACTGAGACGGCGACCTCTGCCGTTCCGGCGAGCGGCGACAGCACGCGGCCCCCAGGTAGCCTGGCACGGTGACAGCCGCGGTGCCGGAGTCCCGGCCGTCGGTCGAGGGCACCCGAGCGGTGCAGACCACCGGAACCAGCACTGCCCTGCGGATCGCAGGCGTCTTCGTCGTCGCCGGGCTGGCCGCGCTAGCCATCTGGGCGATCCACGCCGACCTGAACAGCGTGATCGGACGGCGGGCGTTCCTGTGGGCGCTGCTGTTCGCCTTCGCGCCCGTCATTCCCCTTGGCGCAGCGTTCCTGTGGCTCGACCGGATGCGCCCGGAACCCACCAAGTTCCTGGTCCTCGCGCTGCTATGGGGAGCGCTCGGGGCGACGTACGTTTCCCTCAAGCTCAACGCGTGGCTCGCCGCCCAGGTCGGCGACCTGCACGTCGCCAGCGCCCGCAGCGCCGTCTTCATTGCGCCCTGGGTCGAGGAGCCCGCCAAGGCGGCGGTGATCTTCGCGATCGTGCTGTGGCGGCGGCACGACTTCAACGCGGTCGTAGCCGGTGTCGTCTACGGCGGACTCATCGGCATCGGGTTCGCGTTCACCGAGAACATCGTCTACTACGGCCAACTCTTCCAGCAGGTCTACACCGCTGGTGACAGCGACGCCGCGCTGGACGCCGTACGAAGCCTTTTCTTCTGGCGCGGGGTGGCCGCACCGTTCGTGCACCCGATGTTCACGATGATGACCGGGGCGGGAATCGGGTTCGCGGTCCGCCACCGCCACCTCGGGGTCCGGATCCTCGCGCCGGTGGCCGGTTTCTGTGCTGCTGCGCTGCTGCACATGGGCTACAACACGATCGCCTCGTTCGCCGTCAGAGAAGAGCTGGTCGCTGTGTACGTCGCCATCTTGCTGCCCACGCTGCTGGCACTGCTCGCCGTTCTTCTCCTCGTACGGCGACACGAGCGCGCGCTGGTCGCGGCCCGGCTGACGGACTACACCGCCTACGGGTGGCTGAAGCCGACCCAAATCTCCTACATCGCCACCACCAGCGGTCGCCGCGCGGCCCGCCGCCACGCCAAGCAGTTCGGCCGCGCCCAGCGCGACCGGGTGCGGCAGTTCCAGCGCGACGGGACCGAGCTGGGTCTGGTCCGCGACCGCATCGTCAGAGGTGTGGCGGGCCGCGCCGAGCTGCCGCGGGAGGCCGAGCTGATCGCCGCCGTACGCGAGCACCGGCGCCACGTCCTGCTGCCCGACGGCTCGAGCAGCGCCCGCGACGAGCTGTCAACAGCCGGCTCCAGCTGGTGACGCCTTAAACTGCTCTGACCGGTAACAGGGCGCAATGAGCGGGAGGGCAGGGCACGTGAACGACGTCGCGCCTCCCACCGAGCTCATCGGCCTGCTGGTGCGGCTGCGAGAAGGCCTGGTGCAGAACCCGTTGCCGTTCGAGGCGGCGGACGCCGCGGTCGCCCGCACCGAGCGCAGCAACCTGATCAAGCAGCTCGACGACTACATCGTGCCCCGGCTGGTGCAGATCGAGGCGCCGCTGCTCGCTGTCGTCGGCGGGTCGACGGGCGCGGGCAAGTCGACGCTGGTCAACTCGCTGATCGGGACCCCGGTCAGCGCAACCGGTGTGCTGCGCCCGACCACCCGTTCGCCGGTCCTGGTGCACAACCCGGCCGACGCCGAGTGGTTCGGCGCCGATCGGCTGCTGCCCGACCTGGAGCGCACCGACCGGGCTACCGGCGACCAGGGCGCGTTGCAGCTGGTCCCGACCGAGCGGCTCCCGGCCGGCCTGGCGGTGCTCGACGCGCCTGATGTCGACTCCGTCGAGGAGCGCAACCGCGTCCTTGCCGCCCAACTGTTGGCGGCCGGTGACCTGTGGCTGTTCGTGACGTCGGCCGCCCGCTACGCCGACCAGGTGCCCTGGAGCTTCCTGAAGGCGGCGGCCGAGCGCAGTACCGCGGTTGCCGTCGTGCTCGACCGCACCACCCCCACGGCTGTCCGCGAGGTCAGCAGCCACCTGGCCCGCATGCTGACGGCGCGCGGGCTCGGCGACGCGCGGCTCTTCACGGTGCCGGAGTCGCCGGTGACCGAGGACGGCCTGCTGCCCGCCGAGACGGTTGCGCCGATCCGGCGGTGGCTGGACTCGTTGGCGGCCGACTCTGCCGCGCGCACCGCGGTCGTTCGGCAGACGCTCAACGGCGCGATCGCCTCCCTCGGAAACCGCACCCGGGTGGTCTGCTCGGCGCTGGACACCCAGGAGCAGATCGCCAAGCAGCTGCGCGCCGACGTGACCAAGGCGTACGCCGACAGCCTGGCCGCGGTCGACGAGGCGACCCAGGACGGCTCGATGCTGCGCGGTGAGGTGCTGGCCCGCTGGCAGGAGTTCGTCGGCACCGGCGAGCTGCTCCGCAATCTTGAGGACCGGGTGGGTCGGCTGCGCGATCGGATCTGGAACGCCGCCCGTGGGCGCCCCCAACCGGCCCAGCAGCTCACCGTCGCTGTCGAGTCGGGCCTGGAGACGCTGATCATCGAGCATGCCGAGTCAGCGGCCGAGCGCGCGGCCCTTGCCTGGCGGTCCCTCCCGTCCGGGGCCGCCCTGCTCGAGGAGGCGCCGGGCGACATCGGCCGGGCGTCGCGCGACCTGCGGCCCCTTGTCGAGCGCAGCGTGCGGGACTGGCAAGGCGGGGTGCTCGACCTGGTCAGGGTCGAGGGCAGCGACCGACGCGCCACGGCGCGAGTGCTGTCCTACGGGGTCAACGGGCTCGGCGTCGCGCTGATGATCGTGATCTTCGCTCACACGGCCGCGCTGACCGGCACCGAGCTCGGTGTCGCCGGCGGCACCGCCGTGGTCGGGCAGAAGGTCCTCGAGGCGGTCTTCGGTGACCAGGCCGTACGCCGGCTGGCTGAGCTTGCGCACAAGGACCTGCATGCACGGGTCGCGGACCTGTTGGGACGCGAGCAGCAGCGGTTCCTCGACGTACTCGATGCCCATGCCGTGGCGCCTGGCGCCGGCTACCAGCTGCTCGACCTGTCCCGGCAGATCGAGGCTGACAGCTGGCTCGGAGACCGCCGGTGAGCGCAGTCGTCGACACGTGGCGCAAGGTGGCCGGGCGGCAGTCCGACGTGGTCGACCGGTTGGCCGGTCTGGAGTCGGCCGTCCAGGCCGCCGACGGGCGGCTCGAGCCGGGGCTGGTGGCCGACGCCCGCGGCGTTGTCGACCGCGCGGGAGCCCGGCTGAAGCTGTCGGGAGAACACACCGTGGTCGCGCTGGCGGGAGGGACCGGGTCGGGTAAGTCCTCGCTCTTCAACGCGCTGAGCGGCCTTGACCTGGCGCCAGTGGGCGTACGGCGGCCCACCACCTCCTGGGCGCTCGCCTGCTCGTGGGGTCCCGACGGCGCAGGCGAGCTGCTCGACTGGCTCGGGATCCCGCCGCGGCACCAGATCAGCCGGATGGGGGCGCTCGATGAGTCAACGACCGACCGCGACCTGCGCGGCCTGGTGCTCCTCGACCTGCCCGACCACGACTCGACGGAGGTGGCGCACCACGTGGAGGTCGACCGGCTGGTCCAGGTCGCCGACGTCTTGGTCTGGGTCCTCGACCCGCAGAAGTACGCCGACGCTGCCGTGCACGACAGGTTCCTGCGCCCGCTGAGCTCACACTCCGAGGTGATGCTCGTTGTGCTCAACCACGTCGACGAACTGGCTCCGGATCGGGTGGACGCCTGCCTGACCGACGTACGCCGGCTGCTCAAGCTCGACGGCCTTGCCGATGTGCCGCTCATTGCCACCTCGGCGGCTCGTGGTGACGGCATGCCGGAGCTGCGCCAAGCGCTGGTTGACCGGGTGGCGCAGAAGAGATACGCACGCGAACGACTCGCCGCCGACATCCGGGCGACCGCCGAGCGGCTAGCCGCGCACACCGGTGCCGCCCAGCCGGGTGACATCCAGGCGACGGCGAGAGGTGACCTGCTTGACGCGTGCGCCGACGCCGCCGGGGTCCCCGTTGTGGTGAAGGCGATCGAGTCCACGACCATGCTGAGGGCCAAGCAGGCCACCGGCTGGCCGGTGACCAAGTGGTTGTCGCGGTTCAAGCCCGACCCGCTGCGCCGGCTCCACCTCGACTCGTCGACCGGGCGGGAGCGGTCCCTCGCCACGACAGACGCGGCTGCCCTCCGCGTTTCGCGTACGTCGATCCCGCCGGCCTCGTCGGTGCAGCGCGTTCGGGTCGACGGCGCCGTCCGCTCGGTCGCCGACGACGTGACAGTCGGGATGCCCCAACCGTGGGCCGCGTCGGTGCGCCGCGCGTCAGTCTCGCGCCTCGACGACTTCACCGACGCGCTTGACACCGCAGTCGGCGGCACCGACTTGGGAGTGTCGAAGGACCCGGCCTGGTGGAGCGCCGTACGGGTGCTGCAGTGGATCTTGTTCTTCGCTGCCCTCGCTGGCGCGTTGTGGCTGGCGGCGCTCGCCTTCTTCGCCTACCTGCGGCTTCCCGAGCCGGGCAGTCTCGACTGGAACGGCTTTCCGGTCCCCACCTTGCTCCTGCTCGGTGGCGTCATAGCGGGCCTGCTGGTGGCGGCGGCTAGCCGCTTCGCCGCGCGGATCTCCGCCAGACGCCGCGCCCACCGTGCCAGCGTGCGCCTGCGCGCCGCCATCGAGGGGGTCACCGACGCCTACGTCGTCGCGCCCATGCAGCGGGAGATCGACGCCTACCTGCAGTGTCGCGACGGGCTCGCGGTCGCACTCAGGCGTTAGGGCTGGGGTCTTCCTCGGCTGCGATTACGGCAGGCGATTCCCGTGCGCCCGGGTGTGCGAGCGCAACGGCAGTGGCTGAGAGCCCCCTAGCGAGGTCGTCGAGAAGACGGTGTTCGACACGCAGCCAGTGCCTGACCTGTTCGGCCGCGAGGCCGGCGAGGAGTAGGTCCGCGCGAAGCTCCGCATCGGGGGCTGCGGCCTCGCGCAGGAGGTAGCGGCAGTGCTGGCGCCAGAAGGCGTGGGCGCCGGTGCGCATCCGCGCGCCTGGGGTGGATGTCTCGGATAGCAACACCAGATCCAGTTGGCGCTCGAGAAACGCCAGATAGCTCACGACGAACGCTGCGAGCCGCTCAGCCGGGTGAGCCCCGGGACCCAACGGTGGGGCACCGGTCAGGATACGTCCCTGCAACTCACGCTCACGTTCGCCGAGCAGGGCAACCGCCAAGCCACCCTTGTCGACGAACCGCCGGTACAGCGTCCCCTTTCCGACACCGGCCGCCGCAGCTACGTCGTCCATCGTGACGCCAGAGACGCCGCGCTCGGCGAACAGTCGCTCCGCCGCGGCCAACACCCGCACCCGATTGCGGGCCGCGTCGGCCCGCTCGCGCACCACTCCCACGTCCAGGACCGGCAGCTCCGTGCGGCATCCCGAAACTTGCCCCGACCCGGTCGTTGACGAAGCGGACTTCAGTCCGGTACTGTCTTGAGTCATAACCGGACTCTAGTCCCAAACACCGGATCCGGCGACCGGCCGGACGGTTCCGCACTACTCAATAGGAGGCACAACATGACGCAACTCGTCGCCCGCGACGAAGTCAAGGCCGGGCTCGACGCCGGCGCCCTGACTCTCGTAGACGCCCTGCCCGAGTCCTACTACAGCCAGCAGCACCTGCCCGGTGCCCTCAACCTCGTCGCCGACGACGTGGAGACCCGCGCCGCCGAGTTGCTGCCCGACAAGGACGCCGCCATCGTGACCTACTGCTCCAACCCCGCCTGTCCGAACAGCGGCCAGGTCGCAACCAAGCTTGAGCGCCTCGGCTACACCAACGTCCGCAAGTACGCCGATGGCATCCAAGACTGGGTCGAAGCCGGACTTCCTACCGAGAGTGCAGCGCACGCCACCAGCTGACGCGAACCGGTGCACTAGCTTCGGTCGCAGCGTAGACGCTGGTCGTCGAGCTGGTTCCGCGCCGTCAGGCGCAGGCCGAGGCCTGCACCTGACGGTGTCGGAGCAGGGGGTCACGACACCCGGCGAATGGCCCCGAGAGCCACCCCGACGACGTCCTCGAGCATGGCCGGGTCTGCCGCGGCCTTGCCGACGACCCGCATGCCCTGGACGAGTGTGACCACGAACCGAGCCACCGACCGAGCGTCCTGGCCGGGATCGAGCTCACCATCGCGCTGCCCGCGCCGCACGGCATCGAGCAAGGCGCTCTCGAATCGTCCGAGTTGGGCGGCCACCGCCGCGGCCGTCTCCGGATCGCCCGGCACCCGCTCCATCGCCGCGTTGACGACCAGGCAGCCGCGTCGGTCGGGATGGATCGTCGGCGCTGCGGCGATGTCGGCCAGCAGATCCCGGATCGCGTCGAGCACGGATCCGGGTCGCTGCAACAGCTCGTGGCGGGGGCCCGCCTCCACGCGGCAGTAGTGCTCCAGGGCCGCCCGAAAGAGCTCGTCCTTGTCGCCGAAGGTCGAGTACAGGCTGGAGCGGCTGATCCCCAGCTCGTCGACGAGGTCTTGGAGAGAGGTCCCGTCGTACCCGCGACGCCAAAATAAGTCCATCGCCCGCCGCAGAGCCTGCGCCTCGTCGAAGTGCTTGATGTCGGCCATAGACATGCATGCTAGTATCTTGGACTATGCGTTCCAAGTTCCCTAGGAGTATGTGCATGTTCCTCCCTGCGATCGCCGTCGTTACAGCCGGCTGTGGAGGCGGCGAACCACCCCCCGGCATCGTCGTTCCCGGTGACGCGGTCTTCCCCGAGGGCATCGCGGTCGACAAGGCCACAGGGGACCTCTACGTCGGCAGCACCTCCGACGGGACGATCTTCCGCGCCGCCGCTGGGGCCGCAGAGTTCGAGGAGTTTCTGCCAGCGGGCGCGGACGGTCGCACCGAGGCCACGGGACTGAAGATCCACCCTGAGGGTTGGCTATTCGTCGCCGGCCGAACGACCGGGCTCCTGTTCGTCTACGACCTCGACACCCGTGAGCTGGTCACCTCGCTCGAAGCCCCTGAAGAGGGCGAGACGCTGATCAACGACCTGACCTTCACCACCGACGCCGCCTATGTGACCGACTCCTACCGCGACGTCGTCTACCGGGTTCCGCTCGACGTCGCCGACCCCGGCAAGATGCTGACGTGGCTCGACCTCGAGGACACGGTGGTCCCGACCGATGACGGCTTTGGCCTGAACGGCATCAGCGCCAGCGACGACGGCCGCTACCTCATCAGCGTCCACACCGACACCGGGGAGCTCTTCCGCATCGACATCCGGTCCCGTGAGGTCCGCCCGGTGGACCTTGGCGACGAGACACTGCCCACCGGCGACGGTCTCCTGCTCGACGGCACAACGCTCTTCGTCGTCCAGGAGGAGCCGGGACAGGTCGTTCCCGTCGAGCTGTCCGGCGACCTCCTCGAGGGTGAGCTGCGTCCGGGCTTCGGTGGGGACTCCCTCGACTTCCCGACGACGCTCGCCGAGAACGACGGCACCATCTACGTCGTCAACTCCCAGCTCGACGACGCCCCCGATAACCCGACGCCACCCTTCACCGTGGCCGAGCTCCCAGTCCCCTGACCCGGCAGGGTCTGCCTTCACCTGCCCCACCACCCGATCGAATCCTGACCATCGGGGGATCGAGGCTTAGTCATCGGCGAGCAAGCTGTCCCCAGGCCAGGCCCCGATCACTGCCGCGTCCACAGATGACCGCGCGCCCCTGCGCTCGACGGCTCCAGCCGACAGGCTGGGAGAAACCGCCAGCAGCAGGAGGACCGATGACCGACACGGTCTTGCACATGGTTGGCCACGTCGGCACCGACATCGACCACCGCAAGGTGAGCAGCGGCATCGACCTGGCGACGTTCCGGCTCGCCAACACACCGCGCCGGTGGGACCGCAACCAACGTCAGTACGTCGACGGCATCACCAACTGGATCTCGGTGCAGTGCTGGCGCGCTCTCGCCGTACACGTGCACGACTCTGTACGTCGTGGCGACCCGGTCGTGGTCATCGGGAAGCTGAAGACGGAGGAGTGGACCAAGGACGGCATCCGCAACTCCCGGTTCATCCTCGAGGCCACAGCGGTCGGCCATGACCTGAACCGCGGCGTCAGCCGCTTTCGTAAGTCGCCCCGCCAGGTCGAGGCGCCGGTCGACGACAGCCAGGCGGCGGTGAAGGCGCTGCAAGACATCGAGCGGGTGGAGCCGGTCCCATACGACGATGTCGGGGACGAGGCCCTCTTGCCGGACGCATCCTAAGTGTCGAGGGCGCCGAGTGCCGGGCGCACCCAAGTGCCGACACAAGCAAGCGTGTTGCGTTCATGCTAAGATGCAACACAATTCAGACGTCCTGCGGTGATCTTCGATTCGATCGAGTGGGATGAGGTAAACCTCGACCACGCGACTACGCGGGTGAGCGCCGCTGAGATCGAGCAGGCGATCTGGAACGCCGACAGAATGGTTCGTCACCGCGCACATGCAGATCGAGTGCTGTTCCGTTCCCAGACCGACGGCGGTCGACGTCTGGTCGTGGTGGCGCAGATCGTTCGAGACGCTGTCCGGCCAATAGCAGCGTGGGAGGAGTGAGTAATGCCGGAATCAACGACGGCTGTTTCAGAGCCTGAGGAGGCGAAGGCGTACCAAGAAACCCGCGATCTTTCGGCTTTCGAGGATGGCTTGGCTGAGCCAGTTGAGGTGCGTCGGAACGTCACGATCTCGGTGCGGTTCTCGGAAGAGGAAATCGAACTGTTGCGCGCCCGTGCTGAGGCGAACGGCGGAAAAGTGACGGCGTACATCCGGGCAGCTGCCCTGCAGCAGGCGGCACCGCTGGATCGGTTCGGCTTGATCCGGACTGTTGAAGCTGCTTCAGCCAACCTCGCGACAGCGGAGCGGCTCCTGCGCGAGCGGAAGTAGCGCACCGGTCGCCCGTCGGCGAGTTGGGCGGGGCTGGCGGCGCCACGTAGGCTTCGGCGTCATGGCCGACTACGTGTTCACCTTGCGAAATGTGCGCAAAGCGCTCGGTGAGAAGGTCGTGCTCGACAACGTCACGCTGTCGTTCCTGCATGGGGCAAAGATCGGCGTCGTCGGGCCCAACGGCACCGGGAAGTCAACGCTGTTCAAGATCATGGCGGGCGTGGAGCAGCCGTCGAACGGCGACGCCATCCGCGACCCCGACGCCACCGTTGGCATCTTGCTCCAGGAGCCGCCGCTGACCGAGGACAAGACGGTGCTCGAGAACGTCGAGGAGGCCGTCGCTGACGTCAAGCGCCAGCTCGACCGCTACAACGAGATCTCCCAAGAGCTCGCCGACCCTGACGCTGACTACGACAAGCTGCTCGCCGAGATGGGCGACCTGCAGACCGACCTCGACCACGCGAACGCGTGGGATCTCGACTCCCGGCTTGAGCAGGCAATGGACGCGCTGCGCTGCCCCCCACCGGGCGAGCCCGTCGATCGGCTCAGCGGAGGAGAGCGGCGCCGGGTGGCGCTGTGCAAGCTGCTGCTGCAGCAGCCCGACCTGTTGCTGCTCGACGAGCCGACCAACCACCTCGACGCCGAGAGCGTCCAGTGGCTCGAGCAGCATCTCGGGTCGTACGCCGGCTGCGTGCTCGCCATCACCCACGACCGCTACTTCCTCGACAACGTCGCCCAGTGGATTCTCGAGCTCGACCGCGGCCGCACCCATCCCTACGAGGGCAACTACTCGACGTACCTGCAGACCAAGAAGGAACGGCTGGTCGTCGAGGGACGCAAGGACGCCAAGCGGCAGAAGATCCTCGAGCGCGAACTCGAGTGGGTCCGCTCCAACCCCAAGGCCCGGCAAGCCAAGAGCAGGTCCCGGCTCGCGCGGTACGAGGAGCTCGCGACCGAGGCGGAGCGGGGTCGGCGCGTCGACCTGCAGGAGATCAACATCCCGGCCGGTCCGCGGCTCGGTGACGTCGTGCTGGAAGCGCACGGCCTCGGCAAGGGCTACGGCAGCCGGCTGCTCATGCATGACCTGTCGTTCCGCCTGCCGCGGGCAGGCATCGTCGGGGTCGTCGGTCCCAACGGTGTCGGGAAGACCACACTGTTCCGGATGATCACCGGCGAGGAGACCCCCGACACCGGCGACCTCACCGTCGGCAACACCGTGAAGATCTCGTACGTCGACCAGAGCCGCGGCGGCCTCGACCCCGACAAGAACGTCTGGGAGGTGGTCTCCGACGGGCTCGACCACATCAAGGTCGCCAACTTCGAGATGCCGAGCCGCGCCTACATCGCGTCGTTCGGGTTCAAGGGTCCTGACCAACAGAAGCGAGCGGGTGTGCTGTCTGGTGGTGAGCGCAACCGGCTGAACCTCGCGCTGACGCTGAAGATGGGCGGCAACCTGTTGTTGCTCGACGAGCCAACCAACGACCTCGACGTCGAGACGCTGCAGTCCCTCGAGGACGCGCTGCTGGAGTTTCCTGGCTGCGCGGTGGTGATCTCGCACGACAGGTGGTTCCTCGACCGGGTGGCGACACACATCCTGGCGTGGGAGGGCGACGAGACCGACCCGGCGAAGTGGTTCTGGTTCGAGGGCAACTTCGCCGACTACGAAACCAACAAGGTCCAGCGACTCGGCGCCGAGGCGGCGCGCCCGCACCGGGTGACCTACCGGCGGCTCACCCGCGACTGAAGCCGCGGCCCCGTGGACTGTCAGGCGGATTCGGCGGCGGTAAGCAGCGGGTCGACCCGACCGTGCTGCAGACCGTCAATGACGTTGGAGAAGACCCGCCTGATCGCTTCGAGGTCCTCGTCGTTGGCGACCTCGATCAGCGCCCGACGTACCGACTCGACGTGGACCGGTGCCGCCTCGACGAGCTTGGCGTAACCAGCTTCGGTCATGAACGCGACAACTCCGCGGCCGTCGTTGGCACACTGTCGGCGCTCGACGAATCCCGCCCGTTCCATCCGGGCGATGGTGTGGGTCACCCGACTCCGGGAGTAGTTGCACGAGTCGGCCAGCTCAGCCATCCGCAAGGCGCGGTCGTCGGCCTCTGACAACCGCACCATGATCTCGTACTCTGGTAAGGAGAGGCCGTGATTCTCGCGGAGCTCTCGATCGAGGTGCTCCATAAGCAGCGTCGTGCCGACGATGTAAGCCCGCCAGGCTCGCTGCTGATCAGGGGTGAGCCACTCTGTTGCCATGGATCCCAGGCTAGTGGGAAATAGTTGAATTTTCAACATCGTTGGTCTAGAGTGTCCGCATACGGTTGAATGATCAACTAAAGGAGTCCCTCGCATGACCACCACACTTTCCGAAACCACGTTCCCCGGCCTGGTCCCCGGCACCTGGGTGATTGACCCGATTCACTCCGACATCGGCTTCACGGTCCGCCACCTGATGAGCAAGGTGCGGGGCCAGTTCCGCGACTTCGAGGGCAGCCTCACGATCGCCGACAACCCGCTCGACTCGTCGGCTTACGCCAGCATCGACCTCAGCTCGGTCGACACTCGCAACGCAGATCGCGATAGCCACCTGCGCTCCGCTGACTTCTTCTCGGTCGAGACCAGCCCCAAGATGACGTTCCAGACCACGGGCATCCGCCAGGACGGCGACCGGCTTATCGCCACCGGCGCGCTCACCATCAAGGCCGTCACCAAGCCGGTCGAGCTAGCCCTTGAGTTCCTCGGCGTCGAGAAGGATGCGTACGGCAACACCCGCGTCGGTTTCGAGGCGACGACCCAGATCAGCCGCAAGGACTGGGGCATCACCTTCAACATCCCGCTCGAGGGCGACAAGGTCATGATCGGCGACAAGGTTGACGTCGTCCTTGCCATCCAGGCCGTGCACCAGGCCTGAGCCCCTCCCCCCAGAGCGACTTGTCAGACTCCACTCGACCTATAGGCCGACTACGTTCTGACAACTCTGTACGGCGGCGAAGCGCCCACCGGAACTTCTCGGTGGGCGCTGCTTCGTCGTACGGCGGGGGGTTCCGGCGTCAGTTCAGCCGCTCGAGGATCATCGCCATACCTTGGCCGCCGCCCACGCACATCGTGATGAGGCCCGTCGACTTGTCGTGGAAGTCCAACGAGTTGAGCATCGTGGCCTGCAGTCGCGCTCCGGTCATGCCGAAGGGGTGGCCGACGGCGATGGCTCCGCCATTGACGTTGAGGCGGTCGATGTCGATGCCGAGATCTTGGTACGACGGCACCACCTGCGCCGCGAACGCCTCGTTGATCTCGACCAGGTCGATGTCGTCGATCGCCATGCCGGCCCGGGCGAGGGCCTGTTTGGAGGCCGCCACCGGGCCCAGCCCCATGATCTCCGGCGACAGGGCGCTCACGCCGGTCGACACGATGCGCGCCAACGGCCTGACACCGAGCTCAGCGGCCTTGGTGTCGCTCATGATCACCACGGCGGCGGCGCCGTCATTGAGGGGGCAGCAGTTGCCGGCGGTCACCACGCCGTCGGGGCGGAAGACCGGCTTCAGCTGCGAGACCCCTTCGAAGGTGACACCGGCTCGCGGACCGTCGTCGGCGGCGACCGTCGTACCGTCGGGCAAGGTGACGGGGTCGATCTCGCGCTGCCAGAACCCGTCGGCTAGGGCCTTCTCAGCGAGGTTCTGGCTGCGGACGCCGAACTCGTCGAGCTCCTGCCGACTCAGACCCCGAGACGCCGCGACGTTCTCGGCGGTCTGTCCCATGGGGATGTAGATGTCAGGCAGCAAGCCGTCCTCACGGGGGTTGTGCCACGGTTCGGTGCCGCCGAGCGCTGAGTCCTCGGTGCGCTGGCGGGCCGCAGCGAAGCGCGGGTTCCTGGTGTCGGGGTGGCTGTCGGAGTTGCCGTGCACGAACCGTGACACCATCTCCACGCCCGCGGAGACAAAGACGTCACCCTCACCGGCCTTGATCGCGTGGAAGGCCATCCGGGAGGTCTGCACGCTCGACGAGCAGTAGCGGGTCACCGTCGTGCCCGGCAGGTGGTCGTAACCCAGCGACACCGCAACCACACGCGCCATGTTGAAGCCCTGCTCGCCACCGGGCATGCCACACCCGAGCATGAGGTCGTCGATGTCGCCGGCGTCGAGCTCGGGAACCTTCGCCAAGACCGTCGCCACCATCGAGGCGGCGAGATCGTCGGGACGCAGCTCCTGCAGTGACCCCTTCCGGGCCCGACCGATGGGGGAGCGGGCGGTGGCGACGATGACAGCTTCGGTCACTTGTCCTCCGAGGGTGCGACGGCAGCGATGAGCCTACTGTCACAATGTCGTGTGACCCGGCACGTATTCCCGCTCAAGCCGCGCTGGTCGGACTTGGACGCCTATGGTCACGTGAACAACGTCACCTGGTTTGAGTACCTCCAAGAGGCGCGGGTCGACATGCTGTTCGTGCACGCGCCGCAGCGAGGAGCGGAGGCATTGGCCGAGGGCGTCGTGGTGGTGCGGGCCGAGATCGACTACCGGCGACCGATGGGTTTCCGGCCAGAGCCGTACCGGATCGAGATGTGGGTGGCGCGGATCGGCGGTGCTTCCTTCTCGATCGGCTACGAGATCGCTGACGACGACGGAGCCGGTGACCGGGTGATCTACGGCCAGGCTGCCACGGTGCTGACGGCGGTCGACGTCGCCACCGGGCGGCCCCGACGGCTCAACCAAGAGGAGCGTGACGTGCTCGGCTGCTTCACTGAGTGACGCTGGCAGTGCCCGTGGTGTCGATGGGCAAGCTTGGTTTCGGTGGCTCATCGTCGGGGGTATTGACGAGGAAGTGCGCCGCCCGGACGACGTACTCCCAAAAGGTTGCGACGTGCTCAGCTGACATGCCGGACTCCTCGAGCGCTGAGCGCATGTGGGTCAACCAGCGGTCCCGGGCGGCGGGCGTCACCGGGAACGGCGCATGCCGCATGCCGAGCCGGGGGTGTCCGCGCTGCTCCGAGTACGTCGTCGGGCCGCCCCAGTACTGCTCCAGGAACATCGTCAGCCGCGCGGCCGGGTCGCTGAGGTCCTCATCGGGGTACATCGGCCGCAGCAGCGGGTCCTCGGCAACCTCGGCGTAGAACCGCCCGACGATCCGGACGAACGTCTCATGACCACCCACTGCGTCGTAGAACGATCGCTGGTCAGGTGTCCGCACCGCTCCATTGTTCCAGGTCATTGACCGCCCACCCGCCGCGGTGCCCGAGGCGGACGGCAGGATGGGAAGCACCAACGTCGACGAATCGAGAGGACGCCATCATGGCCACTACCCGAACCGCCAACGCCCACTGGGAAGGCTCGCTCCTCAAGGGCGCCGGCAAGGTCTCCCTCGACTCCTCCGGTCTGGGCACGTACGACGTGTCGTGGCCGTCCCGAGCCGAGACGCCCAACGGCAAGACGAGCCCCGAGGAGCTCATCGCTGCGGCGCACGCCTCGTGCTTCAACATGGCCCTCTCTGGCGGGCTCTCCCGCGCCGGTCACGAGCCGCAGGCGCTCGACACGCGGGCAGACGTGACCTTCCAGCCAGGTGAGGGCATCACCGGCATCACGCTGACGGTGCGGGCCGAGGTTGACGGAATGAGCAGCGACGAGTTTGTCGAGGCGGCCGAAGCCGCCAAGGCTGGCTGCCCAGTCTCCCAAGCGCTAGCCGGTACGCCGATCACCCTCGACGCAGCCCTGGGCAGCTGACCGGCGTTTCCAAGGCGAGTCCGGTGCTCGGCCCTCCCACTCTGCGGGGCGCCCGGCGCCGAGCGGCCCGCAGAGTACAGATCACCTCTCGCTGACCCGGCACAGAGTTGCGAACGCTGTGCCGGGGGGCGTGAGTGTGGGCTTGGGCGTTAGTCGCGGGGGAGAGCCTCGGGGGCCGACTCCGTGCGGGCGGCGCCCGCGCTCGCGGCCGTCACACACGCCATCGCCAGCAGTTGCAGGGGCGTGAGCCACTCGCTGAGCAAGACCGCGGCGGCGAGGGCAGCGGCGGCCGGTTCCAGGCTCATCAAGATGCCGAACACCCGGGACGGCAGGGTGCGCAGCGCCATCATCTCGAGGCTGTAGGGGACAACTGAACTCAGCAGCCCGACCAGCGCCCCCAACACCAGCAGGCGAGGCTCGAGCAGCCGCTCGCCGGCCGCCACCACCGCGAACGGTGCGATCGCCAGCGTGGCGATGGTGCTGGCCACGGCCAGACCCTGGACGCCGGCCCAGCGGCGCCCCGTGGCCGCCGTCGAGACGATGTACAGCGCCCAGCAGCCGCCGGCGAGCAGCGCCAGACCGAACCCGGCGGCGTCGACCTTGGTGGGGCCGGCGCCGAACAGGGTAATGCCGAGGGCAGCCAGGCCCACCCACACCAAGTCACGGGGCCGCCGGCTGCCGATCGCGGCCAGCAACAGCGGACCCACGAACTCGATGGTGACCGCCGCACCGAGCGGGATGCGGGCGAACGACTCGTAGAACGCCCAGTTCATCGCGCCGAGCGCGAACCCCAGCGCCAGCACCGGCCACCAGTCAGTGACCGGCTGGGCGCGCAGCCGCGGCCGGACAAGGGCGAGCAGAATCAGGGAAGTGGTGATCAACCGGAGGAACACCATCCCCACCGGGGGAATCTCGCTGAACAGGCCTTTGGAGATCACCGCACCAAATTGCACTGAAAGGATGCCGACCAGAACAAGCCATACAGGAGACAAGCGGGGTGCGGACACGGGGGTTCACTCTAGGAGCCCGCTGAAGAACGCCTGAACCGCCGCCCAAGGCATCGGCTGGTGAGGACTCGAAGGACCGTCAAGGAGCGAAGCGACAGGTCCGAGAGCCACGCCAGCGGCGACCGGTTGCGCTAGGCGGGGGTGTCGCGGTGCCAGACCATGCGCTGCGGCAGCGGGATCTCGATGCCCTCTTCGTCGAAGCGGTCCTTGATGCGCTCACGCATCTCGCGGGCGACGCTCCACTGCTGCAGCGGTGCCGTCTTGAGCACCACGCGCACGACGACGCCATCGGGGTCCCACCGCTCGACGCCCCACACCTCCGGCTCTTCGAGGATGTCGGCCCGGTACTCGGAGTCCTGCCAGAGGTCGTGGGCCACCTCCCCGAGCAATCCCCTCACTTTGGTGAGGTCTTCGGAGAAGGCGACGGGGATGTCGAGCACCGTGCGCGCCCAGTTCTGGCTCATGTTCCCCACGGCCAGGATCTCGCCGTTGCGCACGTACCACACCGTCCCGTTGACGTCTCGCAGCCGCGTCACCCGCAAGCCGACAGCCTCGACCGTCCCCGTCGCTTCACCGAGGTTGACAGCGTCCCCCACGCCGTACTGGTCCTCCATGATCATGAAGATGCCGCTCAGGAAGTCTTTGACCAGGGTCTGTGCTCCGAAGCCGAGCGCGACGCCGAGGATGCCAGCACTGGCGATCAGCGGAGCGATGTCGACGCCGACTTCTGACATCACCATGAGGAGCACAACTGCGGCGATGACGGCGGTGGCGATGCTCTTCAGCAGGCCGCCCATGGTGGCGGCACGCTGCTGGCGCCGCTCCGCTGCGGCGGGGTTGTCGTCGAGCAGGATCTCCGAGACCTTCCCCCGCGCGAGAACCGTCGGTACGGCGCCCTCCGCGGCCCGATCAGCCAGCCTGTCGATGGCGCGGTGGAGCAACCACCGGACCACAAGTCCGAGAATGACCAGGCCGACGATCGCGACCGGCTTGGCGATCAGCCAGTTCGACGCCTTCGCCAGCCATTCGTTGTCGGTGACGTCGTGCACCAGCCGACACAGGTCGTCGCCTTCGCTGCAGACCGGAACCGCCACATCCATCCTTTGTTGTCAGTCGAGGGCCAGGTGCGCGCCAGGCGGATGGCGCCCGCTCACGCTAGGGACACTCGGGCCGTACCGTGAGGCCGCCAGGCGTGCACCCGAAACGGTACACAAGGCCGGCTAGCAGTACCGTGGGAATGTGACCTTTACGGACGCCCCGGCAAGCTGGCCCGACCCCCCCGCGACGTCGATGCTCGAGACGCTGCTGGTGTTTGTGGGCATCCCGTTGCTCGTTGTGGTGGTCATCTCCTTGCTGGTGATGGCGCCGTCCCTCGCAAAGGGTCCGCGGTTCAGCCCGGGGCAACCATGGGACGCCGAACCTGAGTGGTTCGGGGCGCCAGAGTCCGGAGCAGTCGAGGCGACCCCGCAGCGGCCGCAGCTCACAGGGGCAGCTCATGCCACCGGTGCCACCCGCGCGGCAGCCGGCTCGCAGGCTGGCCCGGCAGGCGGAGCGGTTGACGCAGACACGCTGACCGGCGGTGCCAGTGTCCGTTGGTGAGGCATTCACCCCGTTGCAACGCGACGAAATCGCCAAGGCCATCCGAGACGCCGAAAAGCTTTCGGGCCGGACATTCTCGGTGCACGTCGGGCCATCCGACGGCGATCCGCGTCAGCGCGCCGAGCGATTGCACGCAGCCCTAGCCGCCCCCGCCAACAGCATTTTGATCCACGTCGACCCGCAGGTCCGCAGCCTCGACATCGTCACCGGAGCAGCGGTTCGCACACAGCTGGGCAACCGGCAGGCGGCACTGGCGGCCATCACCATGCAGTCGGCGTTCACCGCCGGCGACCTGGCCCGAGGTCTGCTCGCCGGGCTGCAGCTGCTCGCCGAGCTGGCTCGCCCCCCGGCGACACTGCACACCGACACGCCCTAGCCGACCTCCCCAGCCGAAAGATCCGACGTACAACACGTTCTGGCGAGCTAACCGTCGGATCTTGCCGCAGCCGCTAGAGAGCGCGCCCGGGGAGTCAGCCGTCGGCGTCGCGGCGCTGAGCAGCGAGCGCCCGGGCCACGTCGGCCCGGCCCTCAGAGACGAGCCGCCGGGCGGCCGCGTTAGCCGACGTCGACGACAGCCAAGCGTCGACAGTGTCGAGGGTCTCCTGCGAGGCCAACAGCCGCGGGAACATGTACTCCAGCACCGTCGACGCGTGATGGACGCCCCGCTCCTCCCAGATGCGCTCCGCTGCGGCGAGGTAACGGCCGAGATACGGCTTGAGCACCTCGTCCTGTCGCGGCTGGTTGAAGGCCAACGCGATGCTGCGCATCGTCTCGTTGGGTACGTCGTCGCGTTCCACCGCGTCCGTCCAGGCCCTCGCCTTCGCCTCCGCCGTGGGCATCGCCGCCCGTGCTGCCGCCGCAGACTCCTGGCCCGAGATGGTCTTATCGCGCTCTAGCTCAGCATCGACCGCCGAGTCGTCAGTCCGGCCCTCCCGGGTCAGCCCACTCAGCAGCTCCCAGCGCAGGTCGGTGTCGACGGTGAGCCCGTCCAGCTGAGCCGAGCCGTCGAGCAGCCCGGCGAGCAGGTCGAGCGCCTCGGAGGAGCACGCCGTACCAGCAAGACCGCGCAGGAACGCGAGCTGCTGGTCACTGCCCGCCGGGGCGTTTCGCACCAGCTCGAGCAGGCCGGACTCCCAGCGCTGCTGGGCAGCCTGCCGGTTGTCCGGCGCGGTGTAGAGCGTGACCGCCTGCCCGGTGCGAAAGACCAGCGAGCGCACCGCCGTCAGGTCGGTCTCGGTACCGATGCCACGCAGCACCAGCTCGACCCAGTCGGTGGCGCGCATCTCTGCGTCGCGGGTCATGTCCCACGCCGCACCCCACGACAGCGCCCGGGCGAGCGAGTCGGTGAACCTGTCGATGTTCGCGACCACGGTGGCAAGCGAGCGCTCGTCGAGCCGCACCTTCGCGTACGTGAGGTCGCCGTCGTTGAGCAGCACCAGGTCTGGTTGCGGCTGCCCGATGAGCTCGCCCACCTCGGTGGAGTCGCCGGCTACGTCGGTCTCCACGCTCGACCGTCGGACGAGCCCCTCGGCGGTGAGGTCGTACAACCCGATCGCCAGCCGATGTCGCCGTAGCGTCGGGAAGTCCGGAGCGGCGGTCTGCTCCAGGCAGAACGAGGTGAAGTTCCCGGCGTCGTCGACCTCGAAGTGGGGTCGGATGGTGTTGACTCCCGAGGTCTGCAGCCACTCCTTGGCCCACGACCCCAACTCGCGCCCGGACGTCTCCTCGAGCGCCTTGAGCAGGTCAGTGAGCTCGGTGTTGCCGTAGGCATGGCGGTCAAAGTAGGAGCGCAGCCCGGCGAAGAACTCCTCCTCGCCGACCCACGCCACTAGCTGCCGCAGTGCCGACGCCCCCTTCGCGTAGGTGATCCCGTCGAAGTTGACCTCGACCGCCTCCAGGTCGTGGTTGTCAGCGGCGATCGGGTGTGTCGAGGGCAGCTGGTCTTGCCGGTAGGCCCACGTCTTGCGCGCGTTGCAGAAGGCCGTCCACGCCTCGTCGTACTGGGTGCTGACGGTCGAGGCGTGATGAGCCGCCCACTCCGCGAACGACTCATTGAGCCACAGGTCGTCCCACCACTTCATCGTCACCAGGTCGCCGAACCACATGTGCGCCATCTCGTGCAGGATCGTGTTGGCCCTGCTCTCGTACGCCGCGCGGGTCTGCCGGCTGCGGTAGATGTACTCGTCGCGGAACGTCACACATCCCGCGTTCTCCATCGCACCCATGTTGTACTCCGGCACGAACAGCTGGTCGTACTTGCCGAACGGGTAGGCCATGTCGAACGCGTTTTCGAAGAGCTCGAACCCCTGCTTGGTCACCTCGAAGATGTCGTCGGCGTCAAGGTGTTGCTGCAGCGACTCGCGCACGAAGATGCCGAGCGGAATCTCCCCCCGCGTGCCGGCGTACACGTCGCGCACGACGGCGTACTCCCCGGCTACCAGCGCGGTGATGTAGGTCGAGATCGGTTTCGTGGGCTCGAAGTGCCACGCCGACACACCGTCGCGCACCGGCTCCGGCGCGGGCGTCGGGGAGTTCGAGATCACCTGCCAGTGCGACGGCGCGGTGACGTGAAAGGTGAACTCCCCCTTGAGATCGGGCTGCTCGAACGTGGTGAACACCCGCCTGGCGTCAGGCACCTCGAACTGGGTGTAGAGGTACACCTTGCCGTCCGCTGGGTCGACGAAGCGGTGCAGGCCCTCGCCGTTGCGGCTGTATGCGCAGTCGGCGACCACCCGCAGTTCGTTGTCGGCCCGGAGGTCGCTGAGCGCGATGCGGCTGTCGGCGTACGCCGAGGCGTCGACCGGCTGACCGTTCAACACGATCTCGGAGACAGTCGCGCCGACCAGATCAGCGAAGCTGTCGGCACCGGGCTCACGGCAGCCGAACCGGATGACGGTGGTTGAGGCGAAGGTGGTCTCGGACGTCGTCAGGTCCAGCGAGACGTCGTAGCTGGTGACGTCGAGGAGGCGAGCTCGTTCGGCCGCTTCGTCGCGGGTGAGGTTGATGCCAGGCATTGCGCCATCCTCCCACGGGGTCCGGGAATGCCGTACGAGAGTTTCCGGTTGGGCCCGAATGTCACCATGCCCCCAGCTCAAAGGAGACCCCATGGCCGACGGCCGCGCCACTGCCGACTTCTGGTTCGACCCCATCTGCCCGTGGGCGTGGATCGCCTCGCGATGGATGAAGGAGGTCGAGAAGGTCAGAGACGTCGACACGTCCTTCCACGTCATGAGCCTGGCGTACCTCAACCAAGACAAGGACGTGCCCGAGGACTACCGGGAGATGATGAGCTCCGCATGGGGTCCGGTGCGCGTGTGCGTCGCAGCCGGCGAGGCGCATGGGCAGGAAGGGCTTGACCGGCTCTACACCGAACTGGGGACTCGCTTCCACGTGCGCGGCGAGGAACGCGACCGCGCGACGGTTGAAGCTGCCCTGCGTGCGGCGGGACTGCCTGTCGAGCTGGCCGATGCCATGGGCTCGGAGGATTACGACGAGGCGCTGAAAAAGTCGCACCACGAGGGCATGGATCAGGTCGGCATGGAGGTCGGCACTCCGGTCATCGCTGTCGAGGGGGTGGCGTTCTTCGGCCCGGTGGTGACGCCTGCGCCGAGAGGCGAGGCGGCCGGCAAGCTCTGGGACGGCGTTCGGCTGGTCGCGGCCACTGAGGGGTTCTACGAGCTCAAGCGCACCCGCACCGAAGATCCCACCTTCGACTGACCCCCCGCCTCGTGGAGTTGTCAGAACGTAGTCGACCTATAGGTCGAGTGGAGTCTGACAAGTCGCCGCTCTCTGCGAGGATGAGCGCCATGCGTGTACACCTCGGGTCAGACCATGCAGGCCTGGAGCTCAAGACCCACCTCGACACCTGGTTGCGCGACCAGGGGCACGAGCCGGTCGACCACGGCGCAACGACGTACGACGCCGACGACGACTACCCGCCGTACTGCTTCGCCACGGGGGAAGCGGTGGTGGGCGACTCCGGAAGCCTCGGCATCGTGCTCGGCGGCTCCGGCAACGGGGAACAGATCGCGGCGAACAAGGTGGTCGGCGTACGCGCAGCCCTGGCCTGGTCGCGCGAGACCGCTGAGCTGGCCCGCCTCCACAATGACGCGAACGTGATGTCGATCGGCGCCCGGATGCACTCCCTCGACGAAGCGACGTCGTTCGTCGAGCTGTTCCTGGCAACCGCTTTCAGCGACGACAACCGTCACCGCCGCCGCATCGCCCAGCTCAGCGACTACGAGGCCTGACCCGCTCGCGGCGCTCCACGGAGGACGCATGCCCGAAGGCCACACCCTGTTCCGGCTCGCGGGAGAACTTAACGCCGCCTTCGCCGGTCAGCCGGTCGAGGTCAGCAGCCCGCAGGGCAGATTCACCGATGGCGCCGCCGCGGTGGATGGGCATGTACTTGAGCTCGCGGAGTCGGCAGGCAAGCATCTCTTCATCAGATTCGAGGGCGGCGGCGTGGTCCACGTGCACCTCGGCCTGATCGGCGCCTTCGGGGTCGAGGAGGGCACCCCACCCGACCCCGTCGGGGCGGTGCGACTCCGGTTGGTCGGTCCGATGGCGTACGCCGACCTGCGCGGCGCGACAACGTGCGAACTGCTGTCGGAGCCGTCGGCCAAGCAGATCCTCGCGAGGCTTGGACCCGACCCGCTTCGGCCCGATGCCGACCCGGACAAGGCTTTCGATCGAATTCGCACCAGCAAGAAGCCAGTGGGCGCGCTCCTCATGGACCAGTCAGTGCTGGCAGGAGTCGGCAACGTCTACCGTGCCGAATCGCTGTTCCGTGCTCGCCTGCACCCGCTGACGCCGGGGCACAAGGTGAGCAGGCGGCGCTGGAAGGCGCTGTGGCACGACATCGTCGACCTCATGGAGTACGGCGTCCAGACCGGCCGCATCGACACAGTTCGACCCGAACACGAGCCGGCGTCCATGGCTAGACCGGCTCGCATCGACGACCATGGAGGAGAGGTGTACGTGTACCGCCGCCACGGGCAGCCCTGTCATGCCTGCGGCTCGATCGTCCGGACCCGCGTGTTGGCAGGTCGCAACCTGTTTTGGTGCCCGACCTGTCAGCGACGCCGCTGAGCGACCCTCAGCTCATCAGTTCAGGAACGAGTGCCGCTGCCTCGTCAGCTGGCAGGGGCCGGGCGAAGTGGTAACCCTGGGCGGAGTCGCAGCCCATCGCGCGCAGCCGAGCTACCTGGGCCGCAGTCTCCACACCTTCGGCCGCGACGGTGATTCCTAGGGCGTGGGCAAGGCTGATGATGCCTTGCACGAGGGCCCGCGTGTGCCTTGCTGATTCCAAGTTGGCGATGAACGAGCGGTCGATCTTCAGACAGTCGACCGGGAAGTGGTGAAGGTACGACAGTGACGAATAACCGGTCCCGAAGTCATCGATGGCGACCTGCAGACCAAGCGACTTCAGCGCCCGCAGCGTCAAGGCAGCTGACTCGACATCCTGCATCATGGCACTCTCGGTGATCTCCAGCATCAATGCTTCGGGGGGAAGGTCGGCGGTCCGCAGCGCGTGCTCGACCTCGCTCGCCAGTTGGCCGCCGTGGAACTGACGGGCGGACAGGTTCACGCAAACAGCCATCGGCTGGCGGGAGTGGGTCTGTTGCCAGCGCTGTCCTTGGCGGCATGCTTCGTGCAGCACCCACCGCCCGAGCTCGACGATCAAACCGCTCTCTTCGGCCAGCGCGAGGAAGTCAGCCGGTTGCAGCAGACCCCGCTGAGGGTGCTGCCAACGCACCAACGCCTCCATCCAGATCGGCTCACTGGGGCCGGTGAGCGGGATCTTGGGCTGGTAGTGCAGCCGCAGTTGCCCTTGCTCGATGGCTTGGCTTAGATCGTTCTGTACCACGAGCCGGCTGCGCGCCTCCTCGTCCATGTCGTCGTCGAACAACTTGTAGCGACCATGACCGGTGCGCTTAGCCTTGTACATGGCGACGTCAGCCTTGCGCACCAGGTCATCGGGATGCTCGCTGCCGGTCGTGCTGATCGCGATGCCAGTGCTGACAGTCACTTGAACGCTGCGATCCGGCAACGCAAACGGCTCCCGCAACGCTGTGGATATCCGCTCTGTCAGCTGAATCGCCTGCCTGGCGTCGGCCACGTCCTCCACCAACACGGCGAACTCGTCGCCGCCAAGCCGAGCCACCGTGTCGATGGGTCGCAGGCATCCTCCTATCCGTGCCGCCACGGCGATGAGCAGTTGGTCACCGACTGGGTGGCCCAGGCTGTCGTTGACGACCTTGAAGCCGTCGAGATCCACGAACAGCACGGCCACGGCGCCCTCGCGCCGCTGGATGCGCCTGAGAGCATGTCCGAGTCGGTCGGCGAAAAGTGCGCGGTTCGGCAGCCCTGTCAAGGCGTCATGGATGGCCTGGTAGGTCAACCGGTCCTCAAGAGCCCGTCGCTCGGTGACGTCATGCATCGCGACCACCGCCCCGAGCTTGGTGCCGTCGCCGTCGTAGAACGCCTGCCCGTTGACCAGCGTCGTACGCCGATCACTTCGGGTGGGCGCAATGACTATCTCGGCATCTCGCACCGTTTCGCCGTTCAGCGCGCGAAAGAGGGGGATGTCGGCCTTCTGTAGCGGAGTCTGGCCGTCCGACCGGTACAGGCTGTACGAGTGAGCCCACTGGTCAGGACCGGCCGGCGACGAGGCGACCCCGTGAAAATCGCGGGCGGCCTGGTTGAACAGCGTCAGCCTGCCTTCGGCGTCACAGGCGACGATGCCTTCCTTGAGGCTGTCGAGTAGTGCGCTCAAGAACTCTCTGTCCTGGATGAGTTCCTGCTCAGCCTGCTTGCGATCGGTGATGTCTTGTGCCGTGCCGACCAGCCGGATGAGCGCCCCGTTCTCGTCGCACTGCGCTTCGCCAGCTGACAGCAACACCCGCTCGACGCCGTCGGAACGGATGATCCGGTGCTCCACGCTGAACCCAGACTTGCTCTCAATGGCTGCCGTGACCGCCTGCGCGAGTGCGGCCTGGTCTTCGGAGTGGATCTTCTCGAAGATGTTCTCGTACGTCGGCACGAAGGTGCGTGGGTCGGTGAGGTAGAGGCGGTGCAGCTCTGCAGACAACGTTACGGCGCCCGACGCCAGGTCCCAGTCCCAACTGCCCATGCCGGCGATGTGCTGAGCGTGCGCCAACTGGTCCTGGCTGCGCTGCAAGGCTTCGGCTGACCGCTTGCTCTCGGTGACATCGCGGGAGACGCCGAAGACGCCGACGACGGTCCCGTCGTCGTCCAGGATCGGGCCCTTCGTCGTCACAAAGGTCCGGGGATCGCCCGGCTGGATCGCAAACGTTTCCTCGTAAACACGGGTCTCGCCAGTGGCGATGATCTCGCGGTCCTGGTCCTCCATGTGCCGCGCGGAGGTGGCATCTACCAGCTCACGGGCCGTCGTACCGAGCAGCTCATGCATCGGCCTCCCGAGCAGCCGGGCGGTAGCCGAGTTCACCAGTTGGTGCCGCCCGTCCAGATCCTTGGCGAAGACGATATCGGGGTGGCTCTCGATGACCGCCTGAGCGATGACAGCGGCGGTGCGTTCGGGCTGCGGGCGGTTCTCGGCCCGTTGGGCCGGGGGCATGCCAGTGAGGTCGCTGAGGGTCATGGTGACGACCCCTCTCCGTTACCCGAAGACGACTGGTGCGTCAAGTATCAGCGGATTCACCTACCGTGACAAGTCGAACGCAAAGCGTACATACGTCCTCAGAACAGCCGGGGCGAGAACGGTCTCACTAACAACGGAGCGTTGACGCTTAGTGGGAACGCTGTTCCCGCTGCCGGAATGTAGCCCCGCACTCGGAAGTCACAATGCAATAATGGCCGCTGGGCGATAACGCAATGAGTAACGTGGGAGCGTGACGCGTGCCGGTTGGCCGGCGTTGGACCGGTCAAGGGCTGCACTGCTTGCTGCGCTGGCTATCGACAACTTCGGCTCCGGGCTCTTTCTCCCGCTCGCCCTGTTGTACGCCACCCGAGTAGTCGACCTCGACGTGGACACCGCCGGCGCCGTCGTCGCCGTAGCTTCGATGCTCGGATTCGCGGTGCCCCCGTTAGCTGGGCGTCTGACGCACCATTTCGGTCCTCGGTTCGTCGTGGTGTTGGCCCAGCTGCTGCAGGGGGCGGGGGCCGCCGGGTATGTCGTCGCCGCTGATGCGGTCGGCGTCTTCTTGTCCTCTGGGCTGCTGGCGGTTGGCACTCAGATGTTCTACTGCTCGGTCTTCGTGCTGATTGCTGATGTGAGCACCAACGTGGCGAAGGAGCGTCCGTTCGCGCTTGTCGCGATGGTGCGGTCAGCCGCCTTCGGGCTGGGCACCCTGGCCGCGGCAGTCGTCCTCACGTGGGAGAGCGACACCGCTCTGCGGTGGCTGGTTGGCGTTGACGCGGGGACGTTCGTGGTCGCGGCGGTGCTGCTCGCTGCGTTCGTCAGCACCGCTCCTACGGACCGACCGGCCGTGGCGGCGGTTGGTCCGCTGACCGTGCTGCGCGACCGCCGCTACCTCGCGCTCATCGCGGCGGTGTGTCTGGTGGGGCTTGCCGTGGACTTCGCGTTGGTGGGCATGCCGTTCTTCGTCGTGGACGTGCTCGACGGACCGGCATGGCTACCCGGCGCGCTGCTGGCCGCCGGCACGCTGCTCGCCAGTGTGTACGGCGTCAAGGTGGTCGACGCATTGCGTGGCTATCGACGTACCCAGTCGTTGCGGGCCGGTGCCTTGAGCTATGTGGTGTGGGCCGTGCTGACTGGGCTCATGCTGTGGGTGCCTGCCGGCTGGCTGGTGCCGTACGCCTTCGTAACCTGGGCGCTGTTGGTGGCCGGTACGAAGGTGTTCTTCCCGGTCTCCGGCGCACTGTCGGAGGCCCTGCCGCCGAGGGAAAGCCGCGCCGGCTACATGGCCACCTACCAGTACGCGTTCACGACCGCGCAGGTGCTGGCGCCCGCGGTCGTTGCCTTGTTCGCCGTCGCAGCGTGGCTTCCTTGGGCGGTGGTTGCAGCCGCCGCGTTCGCGGGGATGCTGGTGCTCGGCTGGCTGGGCCGCGCGATTCCAGCGGCCGCGGATCGGCCGACGCCTGTCGCTTTAGTTGATGAGCCGGCCTAAGCCCCGTTGCTTGCGGTGCCCGTGGCGGCCGTAGCCTCCCATCGTGACTTTCCACCGGCTGTCTCGCGCCGACGCTCGGCGCATCGCCGTACGTGCGCAGCTCTTGGAGCGCACGCGGCCAACCGGGTTGCTCGACCTGGTGCGCCACCTGACTTTGCTTCAGATCGACCCTACCGCCGCCATTGCACCCAACGCCGATCTGGTCGCGTGGAGTCGGCTCGGGTCGCCGTACTCGACAAGTGACTTGTCCACTGCACTTGAGAGTCGGGAGCTGATCGAGTTGAGCGCTCTGATCCGGCCGAGTGAAGACTTGGCGCTCTTTCGCGCCGAGATGGCCGAGTGGCCGGGGCGCGGGGAGCTGCGCGCTTGGCAGGTTGACATCCGCGACTGGGTGCGGGCCAACGATGCGTGCCGGCGGGACATCCTCGACCGACTCGGTTCATCAGGCCCGCTGCCGTCGCGTGATCTGCCGGACACCTGTGCGGTGCCGTGGGCCTCGACCGGATGGACCAACAACCAGAACGTCATCAAGCTCCTCGACTTCATGGTGCAGCGCGGCGAGGTCGCGACCGCCGGGCGCAAGGGCCGCGAGCGGCTGTGGGACCTGGCCACCCGGGTCTACCCCGATGAGCCGGCTATCCCAGTGGAGGATGCGCTCCGCATCCGCAACGAACGCCGGCTGCACGCTTTGGGCATCGCCCGTGCCAAGGCAGCGGTGAGTCCGATGGAGCCGAACGACGTCGGTGAGGCCGGCGATCCGGCCATCGTTGAGGGCGTCAAGGGCGCGTGGCGGGTGGATCCAGCGTACTTGGGCCAGCCGTTTTCAGGGCGGGCGGCGTTGCTCTCCCCGTTCGACCGACTGCTGCACGACCGCAGGCGCACGATGGAGCTGTTCGAGTTCGAGTACTACCTGGAGATGTACAAGCCCGCCGCCAACCGCCGCTGGGGGTACTTCGCGCTGCCGATCCTGTACGGCGACCGGCTGGTGGGCAAGCTCGACGCCACCGCCGACCGCAAAGCCGGCGTGCTTCGGGTCAACGCCATCCACCAGGACGTGCCGTTCACCAAGACGATGTCCGCCGCAGTGCACCGCGAGATCGAGGGTCTGGCGCACTGGCTGGAACTGGAACTCACGATGCCCGTCTCCGCCGGCTGACCGCTTCTTCGGCAGACTCGGCGAGCCGGGATCCGCTCTTCGTCAATCGCGGCAGATTAGTGCGCATGCTCGTGCCGCCACAGGCCAATGCGGCAGATGCTTGGCCACGGGTCAAGTGGCCGTGTAGTGCGGCTCGTTGCTGTACTTTGCTGCCGTACTTCGCGGCAGGCTATTCGCCCGTGGCGCCGTCGATGCGTTCGCGGAGGAAATCCGCGTGGCCATTGTGGCGCGCGTACTCCTCGATCATGTGCAGGTAGATCCACCGCAGCGTGTAGTCCTCGCCGGGATAGGCGTCGTCGAGACCGCGCCCAGCCACGGCTTCACGGGACCGGGCGACACTCGCCTGAAAGCTGGCCAGGTCGTCGGCGGCACGCGTGATGTCGACCTCGTCGCAGCCTTCTGTCGAGCCCGGCACGTAGTCCCAGAAATACTGGTGGTCCGGCTGGCCGTCGTACCCATGAAACCAGGCCTCGACTCCAGACAGGTGCCGAACAAGGCCGAGCAGCGAGAGCGTCGACGGCGGCACCGACCGCAGCGCCAGTTGTTCCGGCGTCAGCCCGCCGCACTTCAGCAGCAACGTCGTGCGCTGATACTCGAGGCGGTCTTCGAGCGCGGCGCGCTCGTCGATCGGGTTGTTCGGCGGCTCGGGTCGCTCGGGCGTGGTCCATGTCGACATTCCGGCAACCCTAGACGCGTCTACCCCTTGGCCAGCCAGTTGGGGCAGGGGGCTGCTGCACGATCAGCTGACTGGTTGGGTCAGGTGTTCAACCTGCTTGTAACCAAGGCAATCACGTTCAAGGGCCGTGATCTACAGAAGCTTCTTGTACAGGACAGCCACGCGCTGGCCTGTGCTCCTCGTGAATGTCTCCTGGACGGTCCACGCGCACCGCTGGTAGAACCCCAGCGCAAGGTCTGTGCCGACCCAGGCCTCGGCGATTCGATGCTCGGCAGCCCACCGCTCCAGGTGCTGCATCAACGCCTGCCCAACCCCCTGGCCCCGGCGATCCCGGCGGACGATCATGCCGGTTACCCAGGGGCTGGTGTCGTGCCGCTCGTTTAGGTCGTAGGTGTCCAGACCGACCGCCCCCAGAACGTCCCCGGTCACGTCATGAGCGACAAACGTCACCGGCAGTGCTTCTCTACCTGCCTCACGAACCGTGGTCTCGAGCCACCACTCCGGGTCCGCCGGCTCCGGAGGACGCCCCCACTCTTTCCACCTCATGTCGGCCACGGCTTCCGCCGAGCTAAGGGAGTCCGCCAACAAGGTCACGGGGAACGCCATTCGGCCAGGCTATCCAGGCACACGGCCGGATCCGCGCGTTGTTAGCGATGGTCGATCCGTACGACGACTACCTCATGCGCCTGGTCGTTGATGCGATAGAGCACACGGTAGGTACCGCCGATGGCGGCAGCTGAGTGGGAAAGTAGGCAGGGTGACGCCGAGCGAACTGATGGCAGCAATCGCAAAGTTGGCCGCCCGCGAGCCCACGATTGTCGCCTTCGATGGGCTGGCCGGTTCGGGCAAGACCACCATCGCCAACGCTGCTCGCCGAGCGTCCGGTGGCCGAGCGGTCATCATCGTCGCCACTGACGCCTTCTACCAGCCCGACCTACGCAATTGGAGAAGCTGGACGCCCGAACAGGGCTACGAACGCTACTTCGACCACGTGCGGCTTGAAAGTGAACTACTCCGACCGCTTCGTCAGCGACGCACTGCACGCTTTCCACTTTCGATTGGCAGCATCGCGCTCCCGGGCCGTGCCGTAGCGTCGAACCGCGCGACACGTTGTTGTGGAAGGCGTCTTCCTGCTTAAGCCTCGACTACGGCCTTACTGGGACGCGAGCGTTTGGGTCGAGACACCCAGGGATGTACGTGAACGCCGACTGAAGGCGCGCGGGGAAGGCGATCGCGATTGGATCGAACGGTGGATGCGCGCGGAGGACTACTACCTCGAAGTGGACCAGCCTGCGGAAGCCGCCACGTCGTGGTCCTCGGTGAATAGAAGGATGCGTTGATGAACGCGCCGGGTACCTCTCAATGCACCAAAGGCTCGAGAAGGCGGGTTGTCGCTCGAGGTCACAAGCCAAGTGCGGGATCTTGGCTGTGAAGTCCGGTTCGCCGTGGGGGAGGCTGAGCGCCGAACGACCCAGCGGCGGTCTAGAGGAACCGGGCACCATCCTCGGGTGCCCTGGTCGGGACAGGCCCGATCTTGTCCCGGATCTCCGCGACGACGACCTCCAGGTCGGCGTTGCCGGCGAGCACAATCTCGCCAGACAGCCCCAACGTGTCCGACTGGACGTACCACTCTCGGAGTTTGCTGGTCGTTAGTTCTGCTCCAAGAGGTCGGGTCCGGTGTCTGCGCAGCGTTTCCTCAAGCGAGACGTCGAGGTAGAAGAGGTGGGTCGGGCCCTGATGCCCGGTGATGACGTCCCGAAGCATGTCGCGGTAGTGCTCCGCCAGGAGAATCCCCTCGGCGATGACGTTATAACCGATGCTCGTGCAGTACCGGATGGTGTGCGCCATGAGGCCGATGTTGTCCCCCTTTGGCACATCATGCTCACGTAGGACAACCCGTCGGAAGTGGTCCTGTCCAATGTTTGCTGTCCCACGGCCGAGCGCGCGTTGGAGCGCAGCCGCCACGGTGCTCTTGCCACAAGCCGCGTTGCCGCGCAGCACGATCAGGTGGGGTGCCTTCTCCATGCAAAGGACACTAGCGGTCGCCACGACCTCAACTCGGCATGTCCGGGGGCCGTCTCAGTAGCCGAACCCTTACCGGGCCGCCGGTAGACGATCGGCTCGCGGCCAACCGACGGCCGCATGGCGGCGCCCGCGGATCCTCAGTCTTAGCTCGCGATCTGGGTCAACCGGCTGACCTGGCGGCCGCCTCGATCTCCTCGCGCCGCTTCGTCCAGAAGGCTGGGTCGTGCTGCTGTACGGCCATGCTCTCCGCGTCGGTTCCCACCGCTCCGTCGAGCTCTTCGCGCAGGATGTCAGCGTGGCCGGCGTGCCGACTGGTCTCGGCAAGCAGATGAACGAGGATGTTGAACAGGGGCACCTCGGCGTCCTGCCACCAGGCCACGCGGCCGGTGGCATCGAGGGCGAGGGCGTCCACCGTCGCGTCGCTGTGGTCCCACACGCGTCGGTAGCGGCCGACGACGTCGCTGCGGGACTCGTGCTCGGTCGCCCACATGTCGGCGAGTCGCTCGGCCTCGACGTCCCACCGAGGCAGGGGTTCGGGAAAGGGACGGTCGAAGACCTCGCCGAGGTACCTGGCCTCCCAGGTCGCCAGGTGCTTGACCAGGCCCAGCAGGTTGGTCCCGGTGACGGTCAACGGGCGACGGACGTCGTACTCGCAGAGCCCGTCGAGCTTGGCGAGCACCGCCTCGCGCTCGTGCTTCAGGTAGTCGTACAGGTTGGCCTTCGCGGCGTCGTCGATCATGGAACAGCACTCTGCCACTAGTGCCCACGAGGTGGCAGCAGATCGCGAGTCAGGTGCTTGTCGGCGGCAATGGCTACCGCAAGCCGAACGTCGTATGACCACGGATCTGGTGAGGCCTGCAGCTCGATAGCCCGAGTGACGATCGGTGACGGCGTGCACGGTGGTTCCGCCGACCTACGCAGAGTGGCCGCCAGCCTTCGCTCAATCATGAGTTGTGCAAGACCTCAGTCAGCCTTGACATGGACGGAGAACCTGCCGTGCTGACTGACCATGACGGAGCTCCTCAGATGAAGCGGTACTGCTGACGACACCGCTTGCCAGCTTGGGAGGTGAGCAAGAGCCCAGGAGAGGATGGACACACCTCTTGCGTCTCTACCAGCGACAACGCTTGTTGTCGCTGGTTTCGGAACAACTGCTCAAAGGTTGAGGACGAGGCGGAGGCCGCGGTCGACGTCGTCCATCAAGTAAGCGGGCAACTCCCCGACGGCTGCGGTGTTTTCGAAGTCGGACTTGTCGAGAGTGACGAAGGCAGTGACGTTGACTGACGAGTCCTTGGGCAGGCCCGAGGCGCTGGCTGGCACGAAGACGTTGCCCGGCAACGCGGCGTCCGACGTGTTCGACGTAATGACGACGGCGAGAGCGGTCCTCAGGCCACTGGCGTTGTAAGCGTCCGCCTGGACGACGAGGACTGGGCGTCGCTTCGCTGGCGTGCTTCCTCGAGGCCCACCGAGGTCCACCCAGTAGATCTCGCCACGCCGGATCACCACTCGGCCTCGCTGAGGCGACGACGACCTGCTTCAACCGCGACTGCGGACGCTTCGTCGTCGTAGTCGGGAAGGCGGAGGACCTGGTTGATCTGCGCGGTCAGCGACTCCCGCGAGAGCTCGTCCAAGTACCGTCGCACGGCCCTGCTGAAGAACTCTGACCGACTGATGCCGAGATCTTTCGCACGCTTCGTGGCGTCGGCAAAGATGTCGTCGGGAACCGAGATGGCCGTCTTCATAGAGTGAGTATAACTCGGTATTACCGCAGGCTTAAGATCCATGGGCTCAGTCCTTGTGCTCTACGTATCTCTGCCGCGCGGCCTGGCGGCTGACCCCAAGGGCGCGGCCGATCTCGCCTCAGCCGATACCTGGTCAACGAGCCGTCGCACCTCCGTTTCCACAGCCGCTGCTGCGTTCAACCTCAGATCAGCGAGATGGCCAAGATGCGCGGTCACCATTGCGCCGGCGGCTTCAGGACTCCGCTCCGGTGAACTCGGCATCCGCGGCGGCTCACCAACGCCGCCGCGAGGCGCCCGATGAGCTCGATGCATCCGTCGTTGATGGCGACGCCGCTTGCTGTTCATGGTCCGGTGGCCGTATGACGGTGCAGGTCGCTGACCTGCAAACACTCGAGCGGGTGACGAGAATCGAACTCGCATGGCCAGCTTGGAAGGCTGGGGCTCTACCATTGAGCTACACCCGCGCACGGCCGAGGTCCGGCGGCGCGAGCGCTCTGCCTACCTCAACCACGCGGCGTACATGCTGCCATGCCGATGCTCAGCAGAGCGAGCCTGCTACCTCGTGCGGTCTGGCGACACACCGCACGCAGTACATCGCAGCGGTGCGGGCTGAGACGATAACCGCCGTGAGCGCCGTCGTACGCCAAGCCACCCTTGCCGACGTCGACCGGCTCGCCGTGATCAATCTCGAGACGTGGCGCGACGCGTACGCCGGCCTCATCCCCGCCGCGCATCTGGCCGGGTTGAGGCTGGAGACGTTCCGTGAGCGGTGGCGCCACAACCTCGCCGAGGGCAGGCGGCCGGGTGCGTCGTTCCTCGCCGCCGAGATGGCTGGCATGCTGGCGGGCTACGCGATCGTGGGGCCGTATCGCCCCCAGCAGGACGCCGACCCCAGCGAGCAGACGCAAACTTGGGGCGAGGTGTACGCGATCTACACCCATCCCGCGCTGCAGGGTCGGGGTGCCGGCACGGCACTGCACGACGCCGCCCTCGACGTGCTGAGGACCAGCGGGTTCGACGAGGCAGCGCTCTGGGTCCTGGCGGCAAACACGTCGAGCCGCCGGTGGTACGCCGCTCGCGGCTGGTGGCCCGACGGCGCTGAGACCATCTGGGGGAGCGAGGGCGTCGCTCTCCCCGAGATCCGGCTCCGACTGCCGTTGCGAGCTGGTCTGGCAGGTCAAGAAAAGGTCACCACCACATGACGATTTGTTTACCTGCGGGAGGGTGGTGTGGCGGCGATGGGGAATCTACGGCGATGCGGCTCCGCAGGCGCAACTCGTCTAGACTCGGCCGCTGTACGCCGGGGCGTAGCGTAGTGGCTAGCGCGCCTGCTTTGGGAGCAGGAGACCGCAGGTTCGAGTCCTGTCGCCCCGACTCCAACCGAACTCGCCAGCCCCAGACATTCGCCCGTGAAACTCGCCTGAGAACGAAGTAGGAGATCAACTTGTGAAGAGCGCCGTCGAGCCACTGAACCCGACCCGGGTCAAGCTGACCGTCGAGGTGCCTTTCGAGGAGCTCAAGCCCAGCCTCGACGCGGCGTATAAGAAGATCGCGCAGCAGATCAACGTGCCGGGTTTCCGGCGCGGCAAGGTGCCCGCGATGGTGATCGACCAGCGGGTTGGACGCAACTACGTGCTTGACGAGGCTGTCAACGACGCGCTACCGAAGCTGTACGTCCAGGCGCTACAGGACAACAACATCACACCGATGAGCCAGCCCGACGTCGACCTCGGCGACTTCCACGACGGCGCCGATCTGAACTTCACCGCCGAGCTCGACGTCAAGCCGCAGATCACCCTGCCCGACTACATCGGGCTCGAGGTGCAGGTTGAGGACGCCACGGTCACCGACGACGACGTCGGCGAGCAGATCGAGTTGCTGCGCGAGCGGTTCGGCAGCCTGATCCCGGTCGACCGGCTGGCTGCGCAGGACGACTTCGTGACCATCGACCTGTCGGCCGCGAACGACGGCGAGCCCATCGAGGAGGCGCAGGCGACCGGCATCAGCTACCAGGTGGGGCGCGGCACGATGCTCGAGGGGCTGGACGAGGCGCTGGAGGGGATGAGCGCCGGCGATGAGAAGACGTTCCCGTCGACGCTCATCGGCGGAGAGTTCGCAGACCAGCTGGTCGACGTGACCGTCAAGGTGACGGCGGTCAAGGAGCAGGAGCTGCCAGACCTCGACGACGACTTCGCCCAGGAGGCGTCGGAGTTCGATACTGTCGAGGAGCTTCGGGAGGATCTCCGTGACCGCATCGTCCGCGGTTTGCGTTTGGAGCAGGCCAGCGCCGCGCGCGACGCCGTACTGGAAAAGCTACTCACGATGACCGACATCCCGCTGCCGGACTCGGCAGTCGCTGACGAGATCAAGGCCCGCCGCGACTCGTTGAACGACCAGCTCTCAGCGGCCGGTATGACCGAGGCCGACTACCTCGAGTCCGAGGGGCAGAGCGAGGAGGAGTTCGCCGACGAGCTCAGCCGCCGGGTGCGCGACGCCATGGCCGCGCAGTTCCTGCTCGACGAGATCGCGTCGGCCGAGGCGGTCGCGGTCAGTGAGGGCGACCTCACCTCGCACCTGTTCCGCCGGGCGCAGCAGGCCGGTGTCAGCCCCGAGCAGTACATCCAGCACATGATGGAGCACAACCACCTGCCGGAGATGGTCGCGGAGGTACGCCGCGGCAAGGCGCTGGCGCACGTCGTCGAGAACGCCGAGGTCACCGACACCTCCGGAAACCGGATCGAGCTGAGGCGATTGCAGCCAGACGGCACTTATGCCGACCCCGATGCCGCCGTGGACTCTCCAACAGCCACCGAGCCTGGCGCAGCACGCCCCGGCATTGCGGCGCCTGCTCCGGGCGTCGACGCCGCCGCTGACGTCGTAAGCACGTCGGACTACATCGTCGAGACCGAGCCGGCGGACAGCGAGCCCCGATAGGGCCGCGGTGCGGGGAAACAGCGAGCACATCCCGCCGCTCCAGGCGTCCATCGACATCGCCGCCCCGGCCGAACAGGTCTGGGCCGTGGTCTCCGATGTCCGCCGAATGGGGGAGTGGAGCCCGCAGTGTCGCAAGGTGATTGTCTGGGGCGGCGAGGTGCGCGCAGGCGCCTGGTTCACCGGCATCAACCGGCGCAAGCTGGTGATCTGGGCCACGACGTGCCAGGTCGTCCGGTACGACGAGGGGCGCGGCATCGGCTGGCGGGTGCGGGAGAACCGGGCTCGGTGGAGCTACGAGTTGGCCGATGACGACGCCGGGGGGACTCGGCTGACCGAGCGGCGTGACATGCCCGATGGCGTCCCGCCGGTGGCCGCACTCTTTGCCGACCGATTTCTCGGCGGTGTGGCGGGGCACGCTGACGAGATGATGGCAGGCATGCACAGCACGCTGGAGCGCATCAAGGCAGCGGCCGAGAGCTAGCCGACCGGGCTCATCACAGCGGGTCGATGTGCAGCGGCGCGGCTGGCCGCCCGTTGCGCAGCAGATCCTCGAGCAAGTGCCCCAGCCGGCGCGGCGAGAACGTGACGAAGTCGGGCGACTCGCGCAACCCCTCGTCGTACAACCGCTGCGCCGCTTGGATCTCGTCGTAGTCCCACCACCGCATCCCGTCGAGGTGCTCGGCCCGCAGCTCCGCCTCGGTGAACGTCGGCCGCGGCTGGAAGGTGTCGACCTCGACGAAGAAGAACGTGTCGAGCTGGCCGTCCCAGTGGGCTAGCGCGAAGATGTGCTCCTTCCACCACACCGGCGCGCCAGGGTCGTCGATGGTGAGCCCGAGTTCTTCCTCGAGCTCACGCACCAGCCCCTGAGCGGGGGTCTCTCCTGGGTCGAGCCCGCCGCCGGGGCAGGCCCACAGACCCGTCGGCAGCTCGGGTTTGACGAAGTCGAAGTGGACGAGCAGCACGCGCTGGTCGCGGTCCATCACCACGGCGCGGGCGGCCGGGCGGATGCGAAGGGACGGCGCCACCGGCGGCAGTGTAACGACCCGCCACCGGAGCTCATCTCACCCGGCCGGGCGTGCGCTAACGGCGAACAGGGTCCGCGGGGCCGTGGCTTTGTCCCCACCTGTCGCTAGTGTCGGTCAGGTGATTGCCACCGACTCCACTCGCATCTCGATGGCCGCCAGCCCGGCTGCACCGGGCCTCGACGACCACATCTACCAGCGGCTTCTCAAGGAGCGCATCATCTTCCTCGGCTCCGAGGTCAGGGACGAGAACGCCAACGCGATCTGCGCCCAGATGCTGCTCCTGAACGCCGAAGACCCCGACCGCGACATCTTCCTCTACATCAATTCACCGGGC
The DNA here is from genome assembly GCA_030447865.1 of Nocardioidaceae bacterium. Taxonomy (GTDB): domain Bacteria; phylum Actinomycetota; class Actinomycetes; order Propionibacteriales; family Nocardioidaceae; genus JAUJOE01. The sequence continues at coordinate 697,972 of JAUJOD010000002.1, read as the reverse complement.
GGCTCTGTCGACGCTGGTATGGCGATCTACGACACCATGCAGTTCATCGACAACGACGTCGCGACGGTGGGCATGGGGCTGGCTGCCTCGATGGGTCAGTTCTTGCTCTGCGCTGGTGCCAAAGACAAGCGCTACGCGTTGCCGCACGCCCGGATCATGATGCACCAGCCGACCGGGGGGCTCGGCGGCTCGGCGTCTGACATCAAGATCCAGGCCGAGCAGTCGATCTACATCAAGAAGATCCTCTTCAAGCTGATCAGCGAGCACACCGGTCAAAACCTCGACCAGGTCGAGCTCGACGCCGACCGAGACCGGTGGTTCACTGCCGAGCAGGCGAAGGAGTACGGCTTCATCGACCATGTCGTCGCCCGCGAGGCAGACGTCGAAAACGCCGGCAAGAGCACCGTTCCCCCGATGGGACAGTCTCAATGACCGCCGACCGCCAGCTCGCCGCAGCTCTTGGAGGACCTTTCGTGGCCGACGTACCCCTGCATCAGCAAACGGCACCACGCGCCGACTACTACATCCCGCAGTGGGAGGAGCGCACGTCGTACGGCGTCCGGCGCATCGACCCGTTCGCCAAGCTGTTCGAGGACCGCATCATTTTTCTCGGTACTCCGATCAGTGACGACATCGCCAACGCGGTGATGGCGCAGCTGCTGTGCCTGGAGTCGATGGACCCCGAGCGCGACATCATCATCTACATCAACTCCCCAGGCGGATCGTTCACGGCGCTGACGGCGATCTACGACACCATGCGGTTCGTCAAGCCCGACGTCATGACGGTGTGCCTGGGTCAAGCTGCCAGCGCCGCCGCGGTTCTGCTGGCGGCGGGCGCAAAGGGCAAGCGGATGGCGCTGCCGAACAGCCGCATCCTGATCCACCAGCCCTACACCGAAGGCAGCTACGGTCAGGCGAGCGACATCGAGATCCAGGCGAACGAGATCTTGCGCATGCGCCTGCTGCTCGAGCTGATGATCTCCGAGCACACCGACAAGAGCCCCGAGGAGGTCAGCCGCGACATCGAGCGCGACAAGATCCTCACCGCTGAGCAAGCACTCGACTACGGGCTGATCGACTCGGTGCTCGAGTCGCGCAAGGCGACACTGCTGAACGCCTAGAACCGAATCCGCGCTGTTGACGGTGCCTACCGGTACGGTCAACATGGAACGACAGGCCAGGGCGCGCGAGGCGTCGTGACCGGACGCAAAGGAGACGCCGCAGGTGGCACGCATAGGTGACGGCGGAGACCTGCTGAAGTGCTCCTTTTGCGGTAAGAGCCAAAAGCAGGTCAAGAAGCTGATCGCTGGTCCCGGCGTCTACATCTGTGACGAGTGCATCGACCTGTGCAACGAGATCATCGAAGAAGAGCTCTCTGAAGGCAGTGACCTCGGGCTGGAGGAGCTCCCCAAGCCGCGAGAGATCTACGAGTTCCTCAACGGCTACGTCATCGGTCAGGACGCCGCCAAGAAGTCGCTCGCCGTCGCCGTCTACAACCACTACAAGCGCGTCCAGGCAAGTGTGGCGGCGCCCCGGCAGGGCAAGGAAGAGCCGGTCGAGCTCGCCAAGTCCAACATCTTGTTGATCGGGCCAACCGGCTGCGGCAAGACCTACCTCGCCCAAACCCTGGCACGCATGCTCAACGTGCCATTCGCGATCGCCGACGCCACTGCGTTGACCGAGGCCGGCTACGTCGGTGAGGACGTCGAGAACATCCTGCTCAAGCTGATCCAGGCAGCCGACTACGACGTCAAGAAGGCCGAGACCGGCATCATCTACATCGACGAGGTCGACAAGGTCGCGCGCAAGTCCGAGAACCCCTCGATTACCCGCGACGTGTCGGGGGAGGGCGTGCAGCAGGCGCTACTAAAGATCCTTGAGGGCACCACGGCGTCGGTGCCGCCGCAAGGCGGCCGCAAGCATCCCCACCAAGAGTTCATCCAGATCGACACCACCAACATCTTGTTCATCGTCGGGGGCGCTTTCGCTGGTCTCGAGCACATCATCGAGCAACGCGCGGGAAAGAAGACGCTGGGGTTCACCGCCGACCTGCCCAACAAGAGCGACGCCGAGCTCGACACGATCTACTCCGAGGTTCGACCCGAGGACCTGCGCAAGTTCGGCCTCATCCCCGAGTTCGTCGGTCGGCTTCCCGTGATCGCCACCGTCGACAAGCTGTCCGAGGCCGACCTGAAGCGCATCCTCATCGAGCCGCGCAACGCGCTGACGAAGCAGTACCAGAAGCTGTTCGAGATCGACTCGGTCGCCTTGGAGTTCACTGGCGATGCGGTGGAGGCGATCGCTGACCAGGCGATGCTCCGCGGCACTGGCGCGCGGGGGCTACGCGCGATCCTCGAAGAGGTCCTGCTCAACGTGATGTACGACGTCCCGTCGCGCCAAGACATCGCCAAGGTTGTCATCAGCGGTGAGGTCGTGTCCGACAACGTCAACCCGACGCTCGTACGCCGCGAGGAGCCGCCCGCCCCCGCCGCCAAGAAGAAGAAGTCCGCCTGACCAGCGGCGCACGCCGCGATACGACCGAAACCTCTGCAGCGGACGCCGAACCCCTGACCTAAGTCCCTCATTGAGCCGCTAATGGGCGGTTGGAGGGGACTTAGGTCAGCACTTTGGTCGGTGTGGCTCGCGCACGAGAGAGCGGATTGTCGGAGGCTGAAGTCATTAGAGCGTCCATCCGCGCGAGCCTCCTTCCCGCGGGTGTCGCGCCTCAAGCGGGGCTGTTCCGCGCTGAGCCGTTTGCTGAACGCGTCGACGAGCTGCTCGTCGGCTTCGGCGAAAGGTGATCGTTGACACGAGTGCACTGCTGGCTTTCTTCAATGCGGCTGAGCCCCAGCACCAGCGTGTGATCGAGGCGCTCACCGCTGAGCCGTCCGAGGGGCTTGTGGTATCGCCGTACGTGCTGGCCGAGCTCGACTACCTCGTGGCAACCCGGGTAGGGGTGGAAGCAGAGCTTGCTGTGTTGACTGAGCTTGCAGCCGGGGCTTGGGAGCTGCCGTCCTTTCCGGCGAAGGACCTCAACGCCGCCGTGGCACTGCTCGACAAGTACGCCGATCAGCGCATCGGCCTCGCGAACGCGTCTTTGGTCGTGCTTGCTCAACGCTACGAGACCCGAACCATCGCAACCCTCGAGCGCAGACACGTCACCGCGTTGCGACCGCTTACTGGGGGAAGCTTCACGATCGTTCCTTGAGACGCTGACTCCTTCTGGTCACGTTGGTCTGTCGCCTCAGGTCGCGCTACTTGGCGAGCTGGTTGACGGCGGCGCCGAAGACCCGCGGCAGCCGTTGGGCCGCGGGGACGATCAGTCGAGCTCCTGCACGGTGCGACCGCACCTCCAACAGAGACTCGGTGATCCAGCGGTACCTGCGGCTGGCCGCTAGCCACCGGCGCTCATAGTCTCCGGGTCGCTCAGCCGCCACACACTCCACCAGTGCGCGCGCCGATGCCAGGCCCACGGAGATTCCCTCACCGGTCAGCGCGTCGACGTACCCCGCCGCGTCGCCGACCAGCAGCACCCGACCGGCCACCCTGGCGCGGCTGCGCTGCCGCAGCGGCCCTGCACCACGTGTCGCCGTCACGGCGTTGGCCGGTAGTCGCTTCAGTAGCGCGGGAAAGGCGCGCAGCTGTACGGCGAACGGTTCCCGGCGGCTCGTCAGCAGCGCCACCCCAATCAGATCAGCATCTACCGGAGTCACGTACGCCTCGAGGTCCGGTCCCCAGTGCACCTCGACCAGGTCGGTCCACGGCGCCAGGCGGTAGTGCTGCCGCAAGCCGTACCGGGGCCGGGTGTCAACCGGGACGCTGAGCCCGAGCTGACGGCGGATGGGCGAGTGCAAGCCGTCAGCCGCGGCCAGATACCGCGCCTCCACGCCGCCCGCGCAAACTCGGTCGCCGCGCTGCTCGACATAACCAGCTGCCCGCGTGAGGACGGGAATCTTCGCTGCCTCAACCGCCGTGGTCAGGGCGGCGTGCAGTTCCGTACGGCGTACGCCGCGTCCCTCGCCGCCTCGACACAAAGCCTCCGCGGTGTGTCGTCCATCGGTGTAACGAATCCCGGTCAGCCGGTGGCCACCGACGGGTACACCTAGCTGGCTCAGCGCCTGGACCGCTCCTGGCATCAGTCCTTCGCCGCACGCTTTGTCGATGGGCCCGGGCCGTGGCTCGAGTACGGCGACGGACAGCCCGGCGCGGTCGGCGTACAGCGCGGTCGCTAAGCCGACCGGCCCGCCACCGGCGATTAGCAGGTCAAGCAACGGAGATCACCCGTCACACGGCGTCGCGAGGCCGCCAGCCCCGCGACGTACAGATCACGCATGGGTCGGCCGCTGGCTGGAGTGGGTCGTCGACTCCGCCAGCTCGAGGGCGGCGTCCTCGACGCCGATGCGCACCCGTAGCAGCGCGGCGTTGGCAACGGTGAACACCAGGGCGGTGACCCAAGCGGTGTGAACCAGCGGCAACGCAACACCTTCGGCAACGACCGCGACGTAGTTCGGGTGCTTCAGCCACCGGTAGGGTCCGCGGCTGACCAGCGGCAGACCCGGCGTGATGATCACCCGCGTGTTCCACTGATGCCCGAGAGTGCTGATGCACCACCAGCGCAAACCCTGCGATCCCAGCACGACTGCGAGCATCGGCCAGCCCAGCCAAGGCAGAAACGGCCGACCGGCCACCAGCACCTCTGCAAGGCACCCCACCAGCAGGCCAGTGTGCAGCACCACCATCGCCGGATAGTGCCCGGCGCCGTACTCGCGGCCGCCGCGCCGAAAACTCCACGCTGCGTTGCGCTTGGAGACGACCAGCTCAGCCAAGCGTTCGACTGCAACGGCGACGACCAGGGCCGCGTACAAGGCCGCGGTCGACATCACTACGGCGGTCGACATCACTACGGCCTCGTGGGGCCGTTGCGGCGGGAAGCGTTGCCGAGCTGTCTCACCACCGCAGCAGCACCAGCTCGGCGCAAAAGCCAGGCCCCATCGCAAACAGCACGCCCGGAGTGTCCGCCGGCGGTCGACAGGTGTCGAGGGTGTCGCGCAGGACATGCAGGACCGACGCCGACGAGAGGTTGCCGATGCGCTCGAGTGAGCGCCAGGTCACCGCGAGCGCATCCTCGCCGATGCCGAGCGATGCCTCGACGGCGCGCAGCACCTTCGGGCCGCCCGGATGCGCCACCCAACCGGTCACGTCGCGGATCTCCAGGTCGAAGTCGGCGAGCAGCCCCTTGACGTCGTCGGCGAGGTGCATGCTGACCAGGTCGGGAACCTCGGCGCCGAGCACGATCTTCAGCCCGGAGGCGCCGATGTCCCAGCCCATGGCGCGCTGCGTGTCGGGGTAGAGGTGCGCCCGGCTGGCAAGCACGTCAGGGCCCTCGGCGGGTCGGTTGGCGCCGACCATGACCACTGCGGCGGCGCCGTCGCCGAACAGGCCGCTCGCCACCATGTTGGCGGTCGACGGGTCGTCGCGCTGCAGCGTGAGCGAGCACAGTTCGACCGAGAGCAGTACGCCGACCGCGTCCGGCCACCCGAGCAGGAAGTCGTGCAGGCGGGCTATCCCCGCGGCACCGGCCAGACAACCCAGTCCGAAGAGAGGGATGCGCTTGACGTCAGGCCGCAGCCCGACGACGGCCGCGATCCGCGCTTCGATCGACGGTACGGCGATGCCGGTGACCGTCGTCGACATGATGACGTCGACGTCGGTGGGGTCGAGCCGAGCCTCATCGAGCGCCCCTCGCACGGCTTGGGCTCCCAGCTCCACCGCCGACTCGATGAAGGCGTCGTTGGCCGCGCCGAAATTGTCGAGCGCGGCGTAGCGCTCCAGCGGAAGCGCGAGGTGCCGGGTGGTGACCGCGGCGCTGGAATGCAGCCGTTGCAGCAGTGCCCGCTTGGCGTCGGATCGCAGGCACAGGTCGGCGAACCGTTCGGTGATCTCGGCTTGGGAGTACTCGTGCGGTGGCAGTACGCCGTGCACTGCCGCGATACGAGTCACGGCACCGAGCCTACGTGGCGACCTCAACCCCCACGCCGAAGGATCCGACGCTGCGCACGCCATCGCGATCCCTCCGTCGGATCCTTGCGGCAACTGGCCGGCCGAAGGATCCGCGTTTGGCGTCGCTACGACAGCGTCAGGCTCGGATCCGTTGGGCAGGCTCAGCCGTTGGGCAGGCTCAGCCCTTGGGTGAGACAAGCTCAGCTTCGACGCCGATCTCGCTGCCCTCCCGAGGCGTCAAGACCACATCTCCCAAGATCCGGCCAGCCGCGCGTAGGTCGTCGAGAGCCCGCTCGATCAGCGACAGCTTCGCCGCCGGGCCGGAGACGGTGGCGGATGCCACCTCAGTGCGCATCGAGACCTTCGCGACCGACTTGGCGCCCCGCACCCCGGCCAGCGCAGCCGCTGTGGCGTCGAGGAGGGCCGGGTCATGGGGTACGGCGTCGAGGTCGGCCTCCACGTCGGGCCACGCCGCCCGGTGGATGGACCCCTCCTGCCACCATGACCACGCCTCTTCGGTGACGTAAGGCAGGAACGGCGCGAACAGCCGAAGCTGCACCGACAACGCCGCGGAGAGCGCGGCCTGCGCCGAGGCAGCGGCCGCCGCGCCGCGGGCGCCGTACGCCCGCTCCTTGACCAGCTCGAGGTAGTCGTCGCAGAAGGTCCAGAAGAACCTCTCGGTCACCTCCAAAGCGGTCGTGTAGTCGTAGCGCTCGAACGCCTCGGTCGCCTGGAGCACGATCTGCCGTAGCTGCTGAATCATCGCCTGGTCGAGTGGCTCGTCGATCGCGCGCAGGTCGCCGCCGCTCGCGCCAGGCCCCAGCACGAACTTCGACGCGTTCAGCAGCTTCGTCGCCAGCCGCCGACCCATCTTGAACGGGTGTTCGGCGAAGGCGGAGTCCTGGCCGGGTCGCAGCGACGCCGCACGCCACCGGATGGCGTCGGAGCCGTAGCGATCAAGCAGCTCCGTGGGGACCATCACGTTGCCCTTGGACTTGCTCATCTTCTTGCGGTCAGGGTCGAGCACGAACCCGGAGATCATGGCCGAGCGCCACGGCACCGCGTCGTGCTCGAAGTGCGAGCGCACCACCCGGGAGAACAACCAGGTGCGGATGATGTCGTGCGCCTGGCTGCACAGGTCCAAGGGGAACACGCGACCGAAGAGATCGGGGTCGGTCTCCCAGCGGCCGCCGATCTGCGGGGTGAGCGACGACGTCGCCCAGGTGTCCATCACGTCGGGGTCGCCGATGAAGCCATCGGGCTTGCCGCGCTGCGCCTCTTCGTAGCCGGTTGGCGCCTCAGCCGACGGGTCGACGGGCAGCTGCTCCTCGCTGGCCACCAGCGCGTTGTCGTACTGCGGCTCGCCATCGGCGTCCAGCGGGTACCAGACAGGGAACGGGACGCCGAAGAAGCGCTGGCGGGAGATCAGCCAGTCGCCGTTGAGGCCCTCGACCCAGTTGGTGTAGCGGTGCTGCATGTACGGCGGCGCCCACTCCAGCTCGGCGCCGCGGGCGATCAGTGCTTGGCGGATGTCGTCGTCGCGGCCGCCGTTGCGGATGTACCACTGCCGGGTCGCGACGATCTCCAGCGGCTTGTCACCCTTCTCGAAGAAGTTCGTCATCCGCTGGGTGGCCTTGGGCTCGCCGTCGAGGTCGCCGGACTCGCGCAACAGAGCGACAGTGACCTCTCGGGCGCTGTGCGTCGTCTTCCCCGCCAGTTGCTCGTACGCCGTTCGGCCGGCGTCGGTGGTGAACCACTCTGGTGTCTCGCGCAGCAGCCGGCCGTCGCGCCCGATGATTGCCCGCACCGGAAGCTGTAGCTCACGCCACCACTGGACGTCGGCGAGGTCGCCGAACGTGCAGCACATGGCGATGCCGGCACCCTTGTCGGGTTCGGCGCCCGGGTGGGCCAGCACAGGCAGGTCGACCCCGAACAGCGGCGAGCGGACCGGTGTACCGAACAGCGGCTGGTAGCGCTCGTCGTCGGGGTGCGCGATCAGCGCGACGCAGGCGCCGATCAGCTCAGGGCGGGTCGTCTCGACGTACACTGGGCCGGCCGCGCCGTGGAAGGCGACGCGGTGGTAGTGGCCGGGGTATTCGCGCGCCTCGAGCTCGGCCTGGGCGACGGCCGTCTGGAACGTCACGTCCCAGAGGGTCGGCGCTTCGGCTTGGTAGGCCTCGCCACGGGCCAGGTTGCGGAGGAACCCACGCTGCGACACGGTCCGCGACTCGTTCCCGATCGTGGTGTACAGCAAGGACCAGTCGACGGACAGGCCGATCGTGCGGAAGAGCTGCTCGAAGGCGACCTCGTCGGTAGCTGTCAGCTCTTCGCAGAGCTCGATGAAGTTACCCCGCGAGATCGGCACCTGCTTCTTCGGGTCGGGCTTGTCCGGCGGTCGGAAGCTGGCGTCGTAGCCGACCGTGGGGTCGCACCGCACGCCGTAGAAGTTCTGCACCCGGCGCTCCGTCGGCAGGCCGTTGTCGTCCCACCCCATGGGGTAGAAGACCTCCTTGCCGCGCATCCGCTGATAGCGCGCGATCAGGTCGCACTGCGTGTAGGAGCAGACGCTGCCGAAGTGGAGGGTGCCCGACACGGTCGGCGGCGGGGTGTCGATCGAGTAGATCTGGTCGCGCGACTTGCTGCGGTCGAACGCGTAGACACCGCGGTCTTCCCAGATCGCGCTCCATTTCGCCTCCAGCCCGTCCAGGCTCGGACGCTCGGGTACGTCGACCGAGCGCGAAGCTGCGGTCGACGTGTCGGGAGCGGAGCGCGGAAGGGTCTCGGTCATGGTCGCCAAGCCTACGGCGACCCGCTCCGTTGGCACGAACCGTTTCCTGCGTTTGGGAACGATCCGACGCTGAGCTCGCTATTGCGCACTGAGCGTCGGATCTTTCGCGGAGAGGCGCCTGCGCGGGGAAGGCGACACAGGTCAGATGACGTCTCGGCGGCGACTGGACCAGACGGCCAACCCGACACTGACGACGACGTACGCCGCCACGGTGATCACGGCGCGGCCGCCGCCGACGCTGGACGTGACACCCGGCGGTGCCTCGACGATCGCGTCGGCAACCACCGACGAGACGAGCGAGCCGGCATTGACTCCGGGCAGCACATCACGAAGCGGCTCCAGCGCCGAGAGCACCGATCCCGCCATCGCCGACACCAGGTTCTCGATCCCGAGCACCCACACGACTCCCAGCCCCAGCGGCAGTGCGAGGCTGCGCAGCAACGCGCCGAGTACGGCGCCAAGGCTGGCCCACATCAGCAGGATCAGCGAGCCGGCGGCGAAGCCTTCGAGGAGAGCAAGCGGAGCGGGAAACGCGGTCGACTGGTCCTCTGCCAGCGCGATGCCCACCGAGGTCGCTGCCCCGGCTCCGAACAGCACGACGACACCAATCAGCACGGCGATCGTGAGGGCCAAGAACTGCCCGACGAGCACCACGGCTCGGCCGGGCCGCTGGGTGAACAGCGTCTTGACGGTGCCCCAGGCGTACTCGCCGCCGAACATCAGCGCCCCGAGCACCAGCGCCAGCGCTCCGGCGAAGACCGGGAACGCACCGATCGTGTTCATCACGATGTGTTCTGGCAACGTGGCTGCCAACATCTGCCCGGGTGACGCACCGTCCATCACGTCGCTCTCGCCGCCGCCCCGGTAGGACAGATACGGCACCAGATAGGCGAACACCTGGTTGAGAAGTGCCGCGGTGACAAGCAGCACCCAGACGGCTGGTCGGCGGACTAGCTTGAAGAGCTCAGCCCGCGCCACGCGAATGATCTCAGACATGGTCCAACTCCTGACTCGTGTCGGCCTGCGTCATTTCGAAGAACACGTCTTCGAGCTGCCGGGTGTCGCGCCGTACCTCGGTCACGGCGAGGCCCGCCGCCACCAGCGAGCGGGTGATGTCGGCGGTGTGCTTGTCCTCCACCCGAACCCGGAGAATGCCCGCATCGAGGCGCACCTGCTGGACCGCCGGCATCGCGGCGAGCGCCTCCCGGGCGAGATCCGAGGGTGTCGCGGCGACGACGAGGTCGCCACCGCCGCGTAGGTCGGCCACGGTGCTCTCGGTCAGCATCCTGCCGGAGTCGATGACGCCGACCCGATCGCAGATCTGCCTGCACCTCGCTCATCAGGTGGCTCGACAAGACCACGGTCCGGCCGCTGGCCCCCAGCTCCTGGATGAGGCGCCGCATGTCCCGCATACCGGCTGGGTCAAGCCCGTTCGTCGGCTCGTCAAGGATCAGCAGTTCAGGATCCTTGAGCAGCGCCGCGGCGACGCCGAGGCGCTGCTTCATGCCCAGGGAGTACGTCGAGAACCTGTCGCCGCCGCGGCTGTCGAGGGCGACCATCGCCAACACCCCATGCACGCGGCGGGCGGGCACACCGGCGTACCTCGCCAGGACTCGCAGGTTGTCGCGCCCGGACAGGTACGGGTAGAAGGCGGGACCCTCGATAAGGGATCCGGTGCGGGCAAGGGCCGTCGTCGTTCCTGGGCGCTCGCCCAGCACGCTGACTGTTCCTGCTGAGGGAGCGATGAGCCCCAGCAGCATCCGCAAGGTGGTCGTCTTGCCCGCGCCGTTGGGACCGAGGAACCCGTAGACCTCGCCCGAGCGGACGGTAAGGCTTATCGCGTCGACCGCGGTGTGGCCGCCGTACCGCTTGGTGAGCCCTTGAACCTCGATCACGGCGGTCATCGCTTCTCCTTGAGCACGCCGAGGCGATGGCGGTACTCCTCCTCGGTGATCTCGCCGGCGGCGAACCGCTCTGCCAGCGCGGATTCACCGGTCCAGGCGCCCGCACGGCTGCGGTTGCGGCGACCGATGAGGACGAACGTCGCGACAAGTCCCGCAGCCAGGAGGAACCAGAGCAGCGGGAACAGCGGCCACCAGGGACCTGGGCCGTCCCAGCGGTCCGAACCTGCTAACAGGGCTGCTTGAGTGAGGGAAACCATGATGTTCTCCTGATGCGAAGGGAACTGCTTACCTGATCGATCCTCGCCTCGCTCGGCACGCAGATCGTCCCCTCAGCGGCGTGACTTGGTCTGCTGCGCCGGGAGCAGCGCAGGGGTTCCAGCTACTCCAGCGGAGGTAGGTCAGCTGGTCCAACCGGGTCTGACGAGACCGCTCTCGTAGGCCATCACGACCAGCTGGGCCCGGTCACGGGCGTGCAGCTTGATCATCGCCCGGCTGACGTGGGTCTTGGCTGTCGCCGGCGACACCACGAGACGTTCAGCGATCTCGTCGTTGCTGAGGCCCTCTCCCACCAGAGACACGACCTCCCGCTCACGGTCGGTGAGCAACTGGAGCTGGGCGGGTTCGCGCGTCGGTCGGCTCTTGCTGGCGAACTCGGCGATCAGCCTGCGGGTCACGCCCGGCGAGAGCAGGGCCTCCCCGTCGGCAACCGCGCGCACCCCAGCGAGCAGGGCGGTGGGAGCGGTGTCCTTCACCAAGAACCCGCTTGCGCCGATGCGGAGGGCTTCGAACACGTACTCGTCGAGGTCGAACGTGGTCAAGATGATGACGCGGGTCGCTTCGAGCTCCGGGTCTGCCGCGATTCTTCGGGTGGCCTCCAAGCCGTCGATGTCGGGCATCCGGATATCCATGAGTACGACGTGGGGGTGGTTCGACCGCACCAGCGCGACCGCCTCCCGGCCGTTCGCCGCCTCGCCGACTATCTCGATGTCGTCCTCGGCATCGAGCAGGGCGCGCAGGCCGGCGCGAAGAAGTGCCTGGTCGTCGGCCAGCACGACCCTGATCATGCGACGCTCGGCGTCGGTAGCTGGGCGCGGACCTGCAATCCGCCGAGCGGGGAGGGGCCGACGGTGAGAGAGCCGCGGAGCGCCTCGGTCCGCTCCCGCATGCCGCGGATACCGCTTCCGTGGGTGTCGGGCCCTACCTCGCCGCCTCGCCCGTCGTCGTCGACCTGCACGGTCAGTTGCTGGTCGCCGTAACCGAGAGTGATCTGCGCGGTGGAGGCGCCGGAATGCCTGACGACATTGGTGATCGCCTCCTGGACGATCCGGAAAGCCGCCAACTCCACAGCGGTGGGGAGTGATCGCTCGGCACCCTCGACCCGTTTGGTGACGCGAAGGCCAGCGGCTTGGCTGCGGTCGATGAGATCGCCCAGAGAGCCCAGCATGGCGGTCGGAGACCGCGGTGCCGGCCGGGAGTCGTCACGCATCACGTCGACGAGGGCCCGAAGCTCGGCCAGACCTTCCTTGCTGGCATCGCGAATCGCCGTCAGTGCCGCCTGGGCTTGTTCGGGCCGTCGGTCGATGAGGTGCAGTGCAACTCCTGCCTGCACGCTGATCAGGGACATGTGGTGGGCGACGGTGTCGTGGAGCTCGCGGGCAATCTGCAGTCGCTCCTCATTGGCTTGGCGCTTCTGGGTCTCCATTCTGACCGCTCGAGCCGCGGCAGCGCGGTCTCGTCGCACTCGCGCGAACTCACCGGCCACCAAGATCAGCAACGCCCAGGCACCGACGTCGAACCCTTGGCCCCACACCCATGCTTCGTCCCGGAAGACAGCGCGGAGCGCGAAGTGCCCGACGTACAGTACGGCGACCGCCGACCAGGCCGCGATGCGGTGCCCCGTCACGACGGCCGAGAAAGCCGCGACGACAGCAGCGATGATCACCGGGCCGTACGGGTACCCGCGCAGCAGGTAGGTGAGCGTCACTGCGGTGACGAACCAGAGCACACCCACCGGTGTGCGACGCAGCCACCACAGCGCGAGCGGGCCTGCCAGCACCAACCCGACCGCAAGCGCATCGAGCGGCTGGCGGTCGGGTTGGCCTCGGGCCGCCCCGATCGTGCCAACCACCGAGAAGACGGCCAGCGCCAGCGGGCCGGCGATGGGGAGCAGGGGACCCGACGGCAGCCAGCTGCGGTGTGAGTTGGCCACCCGGGCACCGTAGGCGAGATCGCAGTGCCGTGTCGTCGCCCCGACGTCGTATCGAGGCATACTCTCGCCGGCGTACACCGCCATGACGGGCCAGCGCAGGATCCGACGTGGTGACCGCTCTGACGTGCCCCTGCCCTTCCGACTTGTCAGACTCCACTCGGTCTATAGCTCGACTGGGTTCTGACAAGTCCCGGGGAGGGCGACCATAGACTGCGGCGGTGTCTGAGGCGAGGGCTGAGCCGAGCGGAGCGGAGCGCTACCGCGAGGTCGAGCGGGCGCTACTCGCCCGGTGGCCGGAGAGCAGGCTCGAGCCGTCGCTTGACCGCATCGCAGCGTTGTGTGACCTGCTCGGGCAGCCGCAGCGCGCCTTCCCCGTCGTGCACCTGACCGGCACCAACGGAAAGACGTCCACCGCCCGCATGATCGACGTACTCCTGCGGGCGCTGGGGCTGCGCACGGGCAGATTCACCAGTCCGCACCTGGAGCAGATGACCGAGCGGATCAGCGTCGACGGGGAGGAGCTGAGCCGCGAGAGGTTTGCCGAGGTGTACGACGAGGTGGCGCCGTACGCCGATGTCGTCGACCGCTCCGGCGAGCACCCGCTGAGCTTCTTCGAGCTGATCACCGCTATGGCGTTCGCCGCCTTCGCCGACGCTCCTGTCGACGCCGGCGTGATCGAGGTAGGCCTGGGTGGTTCGTGGGACGCCACGAACGTCGCTGACGCCGCTGTCGCGGTCGTCACGCCGATCGGCGTCGACCACGAGCGGCTCCTCGGCGACGCGCCAGAGGTCATCGCGATCGAGAAGGCCGGGATCCTCAAGGCCGGCACGTTCTTGGTGCTGGCCCAGCAGCAGGTCGACGCCGCGGAGGTGCTGCTCCGCCGGGCCGCCGAGGTGGGTGCGACGGTCGCTCGCGAGGGCCTTGAATTTGGAGTGCTGCACCGTGCACCAGGACTCGGCGGCCAGCTCGTCAGCCTGCAGGGGCTCGCGACGACGTACGACGAAATCTTCTTGCCGCTGCACGGCGCCCACCAGGCTCACAACGCCGCCTGCGCGTTGGCCGCGGTCGAGGCGTTCGCGGGCGGGAAGGGCCTCGACGGCGGGCTCGACCTCGACACGGTGCGCGAGGCGTTCGCGAAGGTCACGTCGCCTGCCCGGTTGGAAGTCGTACGCCGATCGCCGGCCGTCGTGCTCGACGCGGCCCACAACCCCCACGGGGCGCTGGCCACCGCTGAGGCGGTGCAGGAGGCGTTCTCGTTCTCCCCGCTGGTCGGGGTGGTGGGCGTGATGGCTGACAAGGACGTGGAAGGTGTGCTCGACGCCTTCGAGCCGGTGATGTCGATGGTCGTCTGCACGCAGAACTCCACCGCTAGGGCGATGCCGGCTAAGGAGCTGGCTGAGGTGGCCAGGGGCATCTTCGGCTCTGAGCGCGTGGAGGTGGCGCCGCGGCTCGACGACGCGCTCGACCTGGCCGTGGGCCTGGCCGAGGCGGCTGACGCCAACGGCATCGGCCTGGGTGGAGGCGGCGTGTTGGTCACCGGGTCGGTGATCACAGCGGGGGAGGCCCGAACGTTGCTCGGTGGCAGCCGGTGAGCCGGTCACCACGCCGGACGATGTGTGCCTCGGTCTTGGCGGTTGAGGGCATCGTGCTTGGCCTGGCCACGCCGGTCCTCATCACGGTGGAAGACGTGCCCCGCGGCGTCGCGCTGGGCCTCGGCCTCGGTCTCGCAGTGGCCGCGCTGGTCATCGCCGGTCTGCTGGGCGCCGAGTGGGCCTACTACGCCGGCTTCGCGTTACAGGTCGCGGCGGTGGCGATGGGGTTCGTGGTAACCGTAATGTTCGTGCTCGGGCTGGTCTTCGCCGGGCTGTGGACGACGGCGTACGTGCTGGGCCGCAAGATCGAGGCCCAGCAGGTCGGTGCGTCGGAGGGTTAACGGAGCCACGGCTTAGGCTGCTCGCCATGACACAGCGCACGCTCGTCCTGCTGAAGCCCGACACCGTACGCCGAGGGCTCATCGGCGCGGTACTCAGCCGGTTCGAGGCCAAGGGGCTGACCCTGGTGGCGATGGACCTGCGCACGATCGGTGCCGACCTGGCCGACCAGCACTACGCCGAGCATGTCGACCGGGACTTCTACCCACCGCTGCGGGCCTTCGTCACTGGGGGGCCGCTCGTGGCGGCCGTGCTCGAGGGTGAGGAAGCGGTTGATGTCGTGCGGGCGATCAACGGCGCGACCGACGGCCGGAAGGCAGCGCCGGGATCGATCCGAGGTGACCTCAGCCTCTCCAACCGGGAGAACCTCGTGCACGGCTCAGACTCCGCGGAGTCCGCTCAGCGCGAGATCGCCCTCTGGTTCCCCGACCTCTGACCCACTCAGTCCTCAGGAGTCGGCGGGCGGGATCTCGTCGCGGTGCTCGAACCGCGCGACGGACGTGACCTGGTCGCCGCTCACCGTGAAGAGGCACCACGTCTCAGTGGGCTCCAGGGGTGCGCCGTCGGGCGCCGTCGCGGCGGTCCACCGGGCGAGTTCGCGTACGACAAACCGACCGTCCACCTCACGGAACTCCTCCTGCGGCTCCAGGCGGATGCCGGAGCGGACCAGCCACGTGCGCATCAGATCGCGTCCGTGCCCGGTGCCCCGAGGGCCCTGGACGGCAACGTCGTCCGCGCACAACGAGAGGGCGGTGTCGACGTCGCCGGAGTTGACGGCCTCGTGCCACTGCGAGAGGACATCGGCGGGTGTGCTCGCCTTGGACACTGAGTCGGGGTGCTCGGGCATGGCGCCGATCCTAGGCGGGCGGGCCGAGGCTCCCCTCTGGCCTCCAGGAAGAAGGACAATAGTCAGCTGGTGACCATTTTCTCTTCTCGCCAGCGACCCGACCGAGTGGCGGCCCGGGAAAGAATCCCAAAAGGGGTGGGGTATGCCGAAGTGTCGCGCCGGTCTGGGTCAGCGGCCAACTTAGTCTGAATTCGCGCCAGTCGACGGGCGCGAAAGGGGTTGGGTTCCTCACATGGCCAACAGCATCATCGGCCGCGACATGGCGGTCGATCTGGACACCGCGAACACGTTGGTCTACGTGCGCGGCCGCGGCGTCATGCTGAACGAGCCGTCGGTGGTGGCGATGAACGCACACACCCGGGAGATCCTCGCTGTCGGCACCGAAGCCAAGCGGATGATCGGGCGCACCCCCGACAACATCACCGCGATCCGTCCCCTCAAGGACGGCGTGATCGCCGACTTCGAGGCCACCGAGCAGATGCTGCGCTTCTTCATCCAGCGCGTGCACCGCCGTCGGTACTTCGCCAAGCCACGGCTTGTGATCTGCGTTCCCAGCGGCATTACGGCAGTCGAGCAGCGGGCCGTCAAGGAGGCTGGCTACCAGGCCGGCGCTCGCCGCGTCTACATCATCGAGGAGCCGATGGCCGCGGCCATCGGAGCCGGCCTGCCCGTGCACGAGCCGACCGGCCACATGGTCGTCGACATCGGCGGCGGCACCACCGAGGTGGCGGTGATCAGCCTCGGCGGCATCGTGACGAGCCAGTCGATCCGGACGGCGGGTGACGAGCTCGACGCCGCGATCATCACTTGGATGAAGAAGGAGTACTC
Source organism: Nocardioidaceae bacterium (assembly GCA_030447865.1). Taxonomy (GTDB): domain Bacteria; phylum Actinomycetota; class Actinomycetes; order Propionibacteriales; family Nocardioidaceae; genus JAUJOE01. The sequence goes on along the minus strand of JAUJOD010000002.1, from coordinate 681,465 downwards.
CCTCATGCTGGGGGAGCGCACCGCCGAGGAGATCAAGGTAGCGCTCGGCTCGGCGTTCCCGCTGCCCGACGAGCCGGAGGCCGAGATCCGCGGGCGCGACATGATCAGCGGCCTGCCTCGCAACGTCGTGGTGTCGTCGGCGGAGGTGCGCCAGGCCATCGAGGAGCCGCTGCACTCGATCATCGACGCGGTTCGCACCACACTCGACAAGACGCCGCCCGAGCTGGCCGGCGACATCATGGACCGTGGTGTCGTCCTGACCGGGGGCGGAGCGCTGCTGCGTGGGCTCGACGAGCGGCTGCGGCACGAGACCGGCATGCCCGTCCACCTTGCCGACCAGCCGCTGGACTCGGTCGCCTTCGGTGCCGGCAAGTGCGTCGAGGAGTTCGAAGCCCTCCAGCAGGTGCTGGTCTCCGAGCCGAGGCGCTGATGAGGCGGGTCGACCCGCGGCGGTCCCGCGCCGTGCTGGGGCTGCTTGTGCTGGCGTCGGTCACGATCATCACCCTCGACGCCCGGCGCGGGGTGGCTGGCTCGCCTGTCGACCCACTGCGTACGGCGACCGCCGCCGTCGTCGGCCCGGTGGAGACGGCGGCCGACCGGATCGCGACACCCATTGGTGCGATACCCAGGTACTTCGGCGACGTCAGCGAGCTGCGCTCAGAGAACGCGAAGCTGCAGGCCGAGAACGCCGCGCTGCAGTCCCAGCTGCGGGCCTCCGATGCCGCCGCGAACCGGGCGCGGGAGCTCGACGGCATCGCCATGCTCGCCGACTCGTCGGGATTTCAGACCGTCACCGCGCAGGTGGTGGCGCTCGGAGCGGCCCAGTCGTTCTCCCGAACAGTGACAATCGACGCGGGAACTCGTGCCGGCGTCGTCCCCGACCTCACCGTGATCAACGCTGACGGACTCGTCGGCCGGGTGCTCAGGGCCGGCCCCACGACCGCCACCGTGCTACTGATCGTCGACGGGCAGTCCGTCATCGGTGGCCGCCTTGGCAACTCGATGGAGCTGGGGTTCCTGACGGGTGACGGACAGGTCAGCGACGACGGGGTGCTTCAGTTCAGCCTCGTCGACCACACCGTCTCACCACGCGCGGGTGACGTCGTCGTGACCTGGGGCTCACGCAACGGTGCTCCCTACGTTGCCGGCGTGCCGGTCGGGTCGGTGGTGAGCGTGCAGTCCTCACCGGCCGAGCTGACCGAGACCGCGTCGGTGCAGCCGTACGTCGACTTCTCCTCCCTCGACCTGGTGGCTGTCGTCACCTCCTCGGCCGAGGACTCCTCCACCGCCATGGAGGCGCCGAAGGACTCGAGCCGATGACCACCGCACTGCGCCTCCTCGTCGTCACCGTGCTCGTCGTGGTGACGATCACCCTGCAAGTGAGCATCTTCAGCCACTTCTCGCTGCGCGGGGCGGTCCCCGACCTCGCCCTGCTCGTCGTCATCGCCGCGGCGCTGGTGCGCGGCCCCGACTACGCGGCACTCGTCGGTTTCGCCACGGGGCTGGTCCTTGACCTGGCGCCGCCGGCAGACCACACCGCCGGCCGCTGGGCGCTGTCGTTCCTCCTCGTCGGTTACCTGACCGGCCTCGCGAGGCGCGAGGGCGACATCACCGTGGTCGGCACGCTGGTCATCGTCGCCGCCGGCGCGTTCATCGGGACCTCGGTCTTCGCCTTGACCGGCCTGGTGCTCGGAGAGGGGGCCGTCGACGTCTCGACAGCTCTCGACGTGATCCCGCTGACCGTTGCCTACGACGTGCTGGTGACGCCGCTGGTCATCCCACTCGTGGTCATGCTCTTCCGGCGCCTCGAACCCGCCGAGCGGTGGTGAGGCACCGGTGCTGAGAACGCGATCGAGCCTGCGGCTGGTCGTCGTACAGGTGATGGTGCTGGCGCTGTTCACCACCCTCTTCGCGCGGCTGTGGTACCTGCAGGTGGTCGGCGCGGAGACCTACCAGGCAGCTGCTCAGGACAACGCCGTACGCGACATCGAGGTCACTGCCCCGCGGGGGCTGATCGTCGACGCGATGGGCCGACCGTTAGTGGCCAACCGCACGGCGTGGGTGGTCACCGTCGACCGTGACGTGCTCGACCGGCTCGGCGCGTCGACGCGCCGGGCGGTGCTCGGGCGACTCGCCAACACGTTGGGGCTCTCGCGCGAGGAGCTGGAGCGGCGGACGAAGACGTGCGGGGAGCCGGGAGCCGCCGAGCCCCCGGTCTGCTGGAACGGGTCGCCGTACGAGCCGGTGCCGGTCGCGGAGGACGTGACCCAGGTGCTCGCCGCGTCGATCCTCGAGCAGGCCGAGGACTACCCCGGCGTGACCGCCGAGGCCCGCAAGGTGCGCGCCTACCCCGCCCCGTTCGGGGTCAACGCCGTCCACGCGCTGGGCTACATCTCCCCGATCACCGAGCAGGAGCTCGACGCGGCGAAGGCTCGTGGCGACGACGGGGTCAGCCCGTTGTCGTCGGTGGGCCGGTCTGGCCTGGAGGACGCCTACGACCGGTACCTGCGCGGTACCTCGGGCGTGCACCAGGTGGCGGTCGACTCGATGGGGCGGGTGCTCGGCGACGCCGCCGTCATCGAGCCGAAGCCGGGTCACACGCTCGTGACCAGCATCGACGCGAAGGTCCAGGCGGTGGTCGAGCGGGAACTTGAACGCTCGATCCTGCAAGCGCGCAAGACCTTCGACGAAGTCACCGGGCGCAAGTACGTCGCCGACTCGGGGTCCGTGGTCGTGATGGACGCGACTAACGGCCGGGTGGTTGCGCTCGCGAGCTACCCGACGTACGACCCGAACGTCTGGGTTGGCGGCATCAGCCAAGGCGACCTCGACCGGCTGTACAGCGACCAGGCGGACACGCCGTTGCTGAACCGGGCGACCCAAGGGCTGTTCGCGCCGGGCTCGACGTTCAAGCCGGTCACCGCTGCGGGGGCGCTGACCTCCGGCTACTCCATCAAGGATAAGCTCGACTGCTCCTCGTCGTACACCGTGGGCGGCCGGGTGTTCAAGAACTACGAGTCGGCCTCCTACGGGCGGATCACGTTCGCCGAGGCGCTGCAGCTGTCGTGCGACACGTTCTTCTACCGCATCGCGTACGCCAAGTGGCTCGAGGCTGGGGGCGACCGGGAGGACACCAGCATCAAGGACCCGCTGGTCGAGAACGCAAAGGCGTTCGGCTTCGGGTCCAAGACCGGCATCGACCTCCCCGGTGAGGTGACCGGGCGGATCGCCGACCGCAAGTGGAAGCTCTCGTACTGGAAGGCCAGCAAGGACTACTACTGCAAGCTCGGGAAGGAGCCCGGCAACGACTTCCTGCACGTCTTCGCCCGCGAGTTCTGCATCGACGGCTGGAACTACCGCGCCGGTGACGCGGTCAACTTCTCGATCGGGCAGGGCGACACGGTCCTCACGCCGATTCAACTGGCGGTCGCGTACGGCGCCCTGTCGAACGGCGGCACCCTCTGGGAGCCCCGGGTCGCCAAGGCGGTCATCGACGCCGACGGCGACGTGGTGAAGCGGATCTGGCCGCACGCCGCGGGGCGCATCCCGATCCCCCAGCGGATCATCGACTACATCGACCGCGCCCTGCTCGGCACCGGCAAGGTCGGCACGATGGCGTGGAAGATGGGGGGCTTCCCGCTCGGCCGGGTGCCAGTGCGCTTCAAGACCGGCACCGCGGAGGTCTTCGGCAAGCAGACCACATCGTGGATCGCCAGCTACGACGAGCAGTACGTCGTGATCATGCAGATCTCCCAAGGGGGCACCGGGTCCGGCACGTCCGGAGACGCGGCGCGCACCATCTGGGAGACGCTGTACGGGATCCAGGGCAGCAAGGTAGACCTGCGCAACGCGGCCCAGCCGGGCGCGGAGCCACCGGATGGCCTCCCTGTCTTCAAACCCAGCGGGCAGATCTCCCCGCCTCGCCGCACAGGAGAAAACCCCCGTTGACCGCGTTGGCGACCTCAACCACACGCACATCTCGTCGGATCCACGTCACCGACCGCCGGTCGACGTGGCAGCGGCTGGATGTGGTGGTGGTGGGCTCCACCGCCGCGCTGTTGGTGCTCGGCTCGCTACTGGTGTGGTCGGCCACGGCCGGTCGGGCGGCGCTGACCGGAGGCGATGGCTCGGAGTACATCGTCAGGCACCTGACCAACATGGCCGTCGGGCTGGTGCTGGCCGCGTTGATAGCGGCGACCGACCATCGCTGGGTGCGCATCTGGGCGCCGGTCGTCTACCTCGGCGGCGTCATCGGGCTGGGCCTGGTGCTGTCCCCGCTCGGAGCGGTGATCAACGGGTCCCGGTCGTGGATCCTGGTCGGCGGCCTGTCGATCCAGCCCGCCGAGTTCGCCAAGCTGGGGGTGGTAGCCGGCATGGCGCTGCTGCTGGCTGAGCGCACTGAGGCGCGCCGGTCGGCAGCCTCCTTACGCGGCTGGGACGTGCTGGCGGCGCTGGCTATCGCGGCTGTACCGGCTGCGTTGATCATGGCCCAGCCGGATCTCGGGACGCTGCTGGTGCTGGCCGCCACGGTGTTTGGGCTGCTGGCGGTGGCGGGGGCGCCCCGGCGCTGGCTGGTGGGACTGGTCGCGGCTGCGCTGGCTGGGACGGTGGCCGCCGTACAGCTGGGAGTGCTACAGGGCTACCAGCTGCTGAGGTTCGAGGCGTTCATCAACCCCGCGCTCGACCCGCAGGGTGCCGGCTACAACACCGTCCAGGCGCGCATCGCCATCGGCAACGGCGGCCTGTTCGGTCAAGGCCTCTTCCACGGCTCGCAGACCCAGTCCGGCTTCGTGCCCGAGCAGCACACCGACTTCGTGTTCACTGTGGCGGGGGAGGAGCTGGGCCTGGTGGGGGCTGGCGCCTTGATCGCGCTGCTGCTTGCGCTGCTGTGGCGAGCCTGCCGCATCGCCGTCCGCGCCGACGACATGTTCGGGCGGCTGGCCGGTGGCGGAATCGTGTGCTGGTTCGGGTTCCAGGCGTTCCAGAACATCGGTATGTGCCTGGGCATCATGCCGGTGACCGGCGTACCCCTGCCGCTCGTCTCGTACGGCGGTACGTCGATGTTCGCGTCCCTGATGGCGGTGGGCCTGCTGCTCAACATCCATCTGCGCACCGAGCGCTCGATCGGTCTCGGCGTGGTGCTCCGGGAACGGATGGCGCGCTCCCGCCGCTTCTGACCCCGCCTCCCTCCCTCGACTTGTCAGAACGTAGTCGGCCTATAGACCGAGTGGAGTCTGACAACTCTCGGTTAGGGTGGCGAGATGCCTGTCGAGTCAGTGTTCGCGCAGCTGGAGCCGTTGCTGCCGACGGTGCAGAAGCCGATCCAGTACGTCGGTGGCGAGCTCAACTCGACGGTGAAGGACTGGGACTCTGCGGCGGTGCGGTGGGCGCTGATGTACCCCGACGCGTACGAGGTGGGCCTGCCCAACCAAGGCGTGCAGATCCTCTACGAGATCTTGAACGAGCGCGACTGGATCCTCGCCGAGCGCACCTACTCCGTGTTCGCTGACATGGAGCAGGCGATGCGCCAACACAAGATCCCGCAGTTCACCGTCGACGCCCACCGCCCGGTCGGCGCGTTCGACCTTCTCGGGGTGTCATTCGCCACCGAGCTGGGCTACACCAACCTGCTGACCGCCCTCGACCTCGCCGGCATCCCACTGCACGCCACCGACCGGGGTGACGACGCGCCGGTCGTGATCGCCGGCGGGCACTCGGCCTTCAACCCCGAGCCGATCGCCGGCTTCATCGACGCCGCGGTGCTCGGCGACGGTGAAGAGGTGGTGCTGGCGATCAGCGAGGTCGTGCGCGAGTGGAAGGAGCAGGGGCGTCCCGGTGGGCGAGACGGGCTGCTGATGCGGCTGGCCGCTTCCGGCGGTGTCTACGTGCCGAAGTTCTACGACGTCGACTACCTCCCCGACGGGCGCATCCAGCGCGTCGTACCCAATCGGCCCGGGGTGCCGTCTCGAGTGCACAAGCACACGCTGATGGACCTCGACTCCTGGCCGTACCCGAGCAAGCCGCTGGTGCCGCTCGCCGAGACCGTGCACGAGCGCTACTCGGTCGAGATCTTCCGCGGCTGCACCCGCGGCTGCCGGTTCTGCCAGGCCGGCATGATCACCCGCCCCGTGCGCGAACGGTCGATCACCACGATCGGTGACATGGTGGAGAACGGTGTCAAGAAGTCGGGCTTCGAAGAGGTCGGGCTGCTGTCGCTGTCGTCGGCCGATCACTCCGAGATCGCGGAGGTCGCCAAGGGGCTCGCTGATAGGTATGACGGCACGAACGTCTCGCTGTCGCTACCGTCGACGCGGGTCGACGCCTTCAACATCGACCTGGCCAACGAGTTGTCTCGCAACGGCCGCCGGTCTGGGCTCACCTTCGCGCCCGAAGGAGGCTCTGAGCGGCTGCGCAAGGTCATCAACAAGATGGTGTCGGAGGACGACTTGATCCGCACCGTCGCTGCGGCGTACTCGGCTGGCTGGCGCCAGGTGAAGCTGTACTTCATGTGCGGCCTGCCCACCGAGACCGACGACGATGTGATGGCCATCGCCGACCTGGCCAAACGGGTCATCGCCACCGGGCGCGAGGTGTCGGGGCGGCGCGACATTCGATGCACCGTCTCGATCGGCGGCTTCGTGCCCAAGCCGCACACGCCGTTCCAGTGGGCGAGCCAGCTCGACCACGAGACCACCGACGCCCGGCTCAAGCAGCTGCGCGACGCGGTCCGGCAGGACAAGCAGTACGGCCGCGCGATCGGCTTCCGCTATCACGACGGGAAGCCGGGCATCATCGAAGGCCTGCTGTCGCGCGGTGACCGCCGGGTCGGCGCGATCATCGAGGCGGTATGGCGCGACGGCGGGCGGTTCGACGGCTGGAGCGAGCACTTCTCCTTCGACCGCTGGATGGCGGCCGCTGACCGGGTTCTTGGTTGTACGCCGGTCGACCTCGACTGGTACACGACCCGGGAACGGCTTTACGACGAGGTGCTCCCCTGGGACCACCTCGACTCCGGCCTCGACCGTAACTGGCTGTGGGAGGACTGGCAGGACGCTCTGCACGAGGTGGAGGTCGACGACTGCCGGTGGACGCCCTGCTTCGACTGCGGCGTGTGCCCCGAGATGGGCACCGACATCCAGGTCGGCCCGACCGGCAAGCAGCTCCTGCCGCTGTCCGTCGTGTGATACTCGCCGATGAACGGGCACCCCACCTGGCTCGCCCGGTACACCATCCGTGCGTGCGGCCCCGCCGACGTACAAGTGCTAGCGGCGATGCGACGACGCTGGGCAGCGGAGCAAGCGGGCGAAAGCATCGAGGATGACGGGTTTGACCAACGGTTCAGCAAGTGGTTCGAGCGGGAAAGCGACCAGCGGGTCACCTGGTTGGCCGAGCTCGCCGGTCGGCCGGTCGGGATGCTGAACTTGCTGGTGTTCACGAGGATGCCGTGGCCACGGGCGGCCGACGGCGCACCTCGACCGAGTCAGTGGGGCTACATCGCCAACGTGTACGTCGAGGAATCGGTCCGTGACCGGGGAATCGGCGGTGCGCTCGTGTCCGCCGCCACGGGGTACGCCGACGAGCACGGTTCGCCCGTCTCGTGCTGAGCCCGAGTCAGCGCTCGGTGCCGGTTTACTCACGAGCCGGCTTCGCTCCGGCCACGTCTCTCCTGCTCCGGGAGCGTCCGCACCCGTAACAGCGGCCATCGCGCCGCTCGGAGGGAGCCGCTGCACTGCGGCGGTGGGAGTGGGGCGTCGGGTGACCGTAGGCTCCTTGCATGCCGCAGGTCAGAGCCGAGGTATGGGTGCCAGTCTCGGCCGACACGGCGTTCGCTGTCTCGCAGACGACAGGTGAGGTGCGGCTGCAGTGGGATCCGTTCATGAGGAGGCAACGGTTCCTCGACGGCGCCACCCGGCCAGGTAAAGGGGTTCAGACGCTGACCAAGGCCCGGCTCGGTCCGGTCATGGTGAGCCGCTACGTCTCCTACTCGCCGCCACGCAACGTCGGCATGACCATGGTGACCGGCCCATGGTTCTTTGAGTCGTTCGGCGGTGGCTGGCGCTTCGAACCAGAAGGCGAGGGGACCCGCGCGGTGTGGAAGTACACCTACAGCGTGCGGCCGCGGTGGCTGCGCCCCGTGGCAGAGCCGATCGGGCAGTGGCTGCTCGGGCGGGAGATCCGCCGCCGGATCGAGGCGTTCGCCGCCGCCTGCTCGGACCCGGCGATTGTGGCTGCGGCGCTGAGCGCTGACGGTGTCCGGTAGCCTCGCAGCGCATGACGGACACCTCCGGTCTTGTCGCCCGTTTCATCGAGACGCTCGAGCGGCGCGACTGGAAAACCTGGGCGTCGCTGCTGCACCCCGACGTCGTGTACGACCTCCCGCAGTCGCGTGAGCGGATCCGCGGGCGGGAAAAGTACCTTCGCTTCAACAAGGAGTACCCAGGAGACTGGCACCTGCACTTGAAGCGCACAATCACCGAGAATCAGTACGCCGTCACCTGGTGTTCCTGGACTGGCGGCGGCAAGAGGGCGGAGAGACTATCGCCTTCCTGGAGTTCGACGCTGAGGGACTGGTCATACACATAACTGATTCTGGCCTGAACCGTTCGAGCCGCCCCCTGGGCGCGCGCACCTCGTCGAACCCCTCGACGTCGAGGCCTGACTCGAGGACCTGCTCACGCTCTCGACGCCAGCTAGGTCACGGGGGAGCGACGACCGTTCGCACGTACCAACCTCGAGAATGTTGGTGACAACGGCCTCCCATGTCGCGTCGCTTCCGCGGGTATTCATCTTCGGGATGGTAAAGGAAGCCACAGCGACGAAGGAGGCGGCCAGTGACGTTCACCGTGACTCCCATTGGGTCGGTGCACAACTCCCGATCGGACCCGGCCGACACCGATCATTGGGGTGACGTTGTGAGCAGCATCGTGATCGACGAACGATTTGGGAACGACTGCCTTGTTGGTCTGAGCGAGTTCTCGCACGTGGAGGTCGTTTTCGTCTTCGATCGGATGGCTGAGCGGTCAGACTATTCGGCCAGGCGGCGGCCGCGCGGACGAGCCGATATGCCCGAGGTGGGGGTGTTCGCTGCCCGCGGGCCGGGGCGCCCAAACCGCATCGGTGTCACGGCGTCTGAGCTACTCACAGTTGGGGAGCGCGAACTGGTGGTCCGCGGCCTGGACGCCGTAGATGGGACACCCGTCCTCGACATCAAACCCGTCATCCGTGAGTTCCTACCTGGTGATGTTCGCCAACCGAACTGGGCGACCGTGTTGATGCGCGAGTACTTCACCTCCTAGATCGGACGGTCAGGCGTGCGCGGTACCGCCGTCTGCAGCCAAAGTGGATGCGATGCCGCGAAGCGCGGCCGCGGCGTCGTCAGGCGAGACGTCGGGCATCAGGTCAAGCCACATCGGCAGCATCGATCCGCGCAGCTGCAGCATGCCGAGCGGCCGCGGCATGAACCACAGATGGAAGTGGGCACCGCCGTCGCCCCATCGGTTGACGTGCACCCGCGCGATGTCGCCGAGCCCTAGCAGCGCCTTCTCCACCCGGGCGATCATCGGGCCGATCTCGGCCAACAGGTCCGGCCGCATGTCAGCGAACGAGTCGTGGTGGTTTCGTGTCTCGAGCAGCACAATGCCCCGGAGCTGAGTTGGGAGCATGCCGTTGAGACGCCAGTTCGCGTCGGTCCAGACGTAGTCGGCGTCGGGCCGTTGGCACGACCAACACGTCGCCGGATCTAGCCCGCCGCGGTCAGGCTCGGGGATAACGGGCGGGTCGAACGGCTTGACGGTGATGTCGCCGGCGAACGGAAACCAGGAGTCGGCGATCAGCTCATCGAGTGTCGGCATGCGCCACCCTACCGAGTTGTCAGTACGACTTACGCCCGAGCATGTCCACTGGGGACTGACAGGTCGGGAGGCAGGCGGAGATCGTCCTCGAGGTACTGCGGGCGGGAAACGAGCAGCCCGGCGATGGCTTGGGGGATGACGAGCAGGGCCAACACCGTCAACGGGACCGTCCAGCCGCCGGTGGCGCCGTACAGGGCTCCCATCAGGAACGGGCCGACAGCGGCGATCAGGTAGCCGACGCTCTGGCTGAAACCAGACAGCGCCGCCGTACCGTCGCTGGTGCGCGCCCGCAGGCCGATCAGCGTCAAGACGAGCGGGAAGATCCCGGCACCGATGCCGATGAGCAGCGCCCAGAGCCAGGCTCCGGCCACCGGCCAGAGGATCAGCCCGGTGTAGCCGACGACGTACGACGCGCACAACCCGAGGATGAGCGGCGCCTGGTTCGGCATACGCACGGCGATCCTCGGAAGCACAAACGCCAACGGGATGCCGGCCCCCGCGGCCACCCCGAGCAGCAGCCCCGCCGTCTCGGCGGAGAAGCCGGCGTCCCGGTACACCTGCGCCAGCCACCCGAACACGGCGTACGCCTGCAACGACTGGGTGCCGAAGAACAGCGCCATTGCCCACGCCAACCGCGACGACAGCATCGCCCGGGTCGGGATCGTGTCGTGGCGAGCCATCTCAGGCTTGATGTCGTGCCGCAGCAAGCCCAGCCACGGCAACGCCGCCACCGCCGCCACCAACGCCCAGCCCGCCAGACCAGCCCGCCAGGAACCGAACGCCTCCGCCAGCGGAACGGTGAGAAGCGACGCTGCGGTGAGTCCGATGGACAGCGCGGTCGTGTAGACCGCGGTGACCAGCCCGATGCGGTGCGGGAAGTGCTCCTTGACCAGCGACGGCAGCAGGACGTTCGCCGTCGCCATCGCCGCCAGCGCGGGCACTGTGGCGGCGATGAACAGCGCTGAACTGTCGGCGTAGGCGCGCACACCCAAGCCGCCGGCAAGCACCGCCAGCGACAGCAACATCAGTCGGTGTACGCCGAGCGTGCGGGCGACCCACGGGGCCAGGGCGCCGAAGCCCGCAAAGCAGAGCACCGGCAACGTCGTGACCACACCGGCCGTCGCGGCGCTCATCGCCAACCCGCGACGGACGTCTTGCAGGACGGGCCCAACGCTGACAGCCGCCGGGCGCAGATTGACCGCCAGCACCACCAAGCCGACGGCGGTGAAGACCTGCGTTCGACGGTGGCGAGACACAGTCAGTGATTCTCCATCGCAGCGCCCGACAACCCGCAACCGGGACCGATGGCCTACGCGCGGCGCGGACCAAGCGGGCCGACTACCCGGGGGGGTGCCGTGCGGCTCAGTCCGACGCTATCGGGGGCAGATAGCGTCGGAGCGTGCCCGACCAACCCGCTCAGCAGCCGCCGCCGGTGCAGAAGCTGCGGCTGCGGTACGCCAAGCGTGGTCGCCTGCGGTTCACCAGCCACCGCGATTTCGGTCGGGCATTCGAGCGTGCGGTGCAGCGCGCTGGAGTTCCCATCGCGTACTCGTCCGGATTCAGTCCGCACCCGCGGATCTCCTATGCCAACGCCTCGCCGACCGGGGCCGCCAGCGAGGCGGAGTACCTGGAGATCGGTGTGACGCGCGCGTGCCAGCCGGACGCCATACGACGGGCCCTCGATCGAGCCCTGCCCGACGGGCTCGACATCGTCGATGTCGTCATAGCGCGGTCCGGGTCGCTCGCTGACCGGTTGGAGGCGTCGGTATGGCGGGTCGAGCTGCCCGGGGTCGACACCACCGCGGCCAAAGCAGCTGTCGAGCGGTTCTTGGCCCGCGACCACCTCGAGGTCGAGCGGATGACAAAGCGCGGGCTCCGGTCGTTCGACTGCCGGGCCGCCGTGGTGAGGCTGTCGGCACGCGAGGGCGGTAGCTCCGGTGCAGAGTGTGCGATAATGGAGCTGGTCGTACGACACGGGACACCTGCTGTGCGACCCGACGACATCCTCGCCGGTCTTGTTGAGATTGCCGGGCTTGTGACGCCAGTACCACCGCTGCAAACGCGGTTGGCGCAAGGGCCGCTCGACTCAGAGACCGGCGCCGTGGGTGATCCGCTTGAGTCTGACCGCGACGCGCCGACAATCGGCAGCGACCGCTGATCGGCGAGAGCATTCGCTCCCGGGTCACCCGATGGGGCGTTGTCGCCGCTCCTGCTGAGCCGAGACCATCCGGTCAGCCGCTCGCCGGAGCGCCACCGCAAGCTTGTGCTGCGAGTGCGTCACCGTATCGGTGAGGCGACTGGCAGCGAACCGACCGCCTCCGCGCGGCGCCCAGCGCCCGGAGGCGAGCAAGGAGCGCACATGCTCAACGACGACGTTTCGTCGGCAACCCCAGAGAGCCCAACATCATCCCCGGTGACTCCGGTACGCCGCTCCCGGCGCCGCGCTGCGAGCCGTCCCGCCGGACCTCCTGCTGCCCCGCCACCATCCGACGGCGGTTCGGCCACCTCCGTGCGCACGGGGGCATCCGACTCACAGCCCGGGGAGGAACCGTCGCCGACAGGTTCAGCTCCGCCGCCAGTGATGCAGCCGCCGCAGCCGAGTCCAGACGGCTCTTCGCGGGAGCCGTCGGGACCGCCCGAGACTTCAGGACCGGCCGAAACCGCACAACCGGCTGAAACCTCGGTGACCACCTCGGCGTCGAGTGAGTTCCCCGGCGAGGAGCCGGCACCGCCGACGCCGACGGCCAAGGCGCCGCGGAAGACGACGTCGCGCCGCTCCACGAAGAAGGCGCCGCCCGCCCAGCCGCTCGCCGACGAGCCGCCTGCTCAGTCGGCTCAGACGGACGAGCGGCCTGCCGAGCCGCCCACGACGGAGGAGGCGAGCGGTCATTCGACGCCGGCTTCAGTGCCGGCCTCCCCGGTCGCGCTGCTCTTCCAGCCGCCCCAGCCAGTATCTGACGCTGGCTCAGCAAGCGCTCCGCAGTCGTCGCAACCATCGGGCACGGCCACCGACTTGACGGACTCCGCTCCCGCCGATGCATCCGATGGAGAGCCGACCGAAGAGACAACCAGCAACCGTCGTCGCCGATCCCGGGGAGGACGAAGCCGACGCAAGCCCGCCGGTGACGCCGACCCAGCCAAGCCAGACGACTCGGGTGCCGACGCCAGCGCCTCGCGTGGCGGAGTGAAGTCGGTGCCCGGTGGCGATGCAGCGCCAAGCCCGGACTCGACGCCCGACAGACCGGCCAAGAGCGCACAGACCAGCCGTGACACGGCGGTCGACGGGGCCGACCGCCCCATCGACACCGACGACGCACCCTCCTCCCGCCGGCGCCGGCGTCGGCGCCGCGACGGCGACGAGGCTGGAGATGCAGTCGACGAGCCGACCACTGTGGTGAAGGTGCGTGAGCCGCGCGCGAAGAAGGAGGCCATCACCAACGTTGAGGGGTCCACCCGGGTCGAGGCAAAGAAGCAGCGCCGGCGCGAGGGCCGAGATGCCAGCCGCAAGCGGCCGCCGATCCTCAGCGAGTCGGAGTTCCTGGCTCGCCGCGAAGCAGTCGACCGGGTGATGGCGATCCGACAGCGAGGCGAGACCACCCAGATCGGCGTACTCGAAGACGGCATGCTCGTCGAGCACTACGTCGCCATCGAGTCACAGAACTCCCTCATCGGCAACGTCTACCTCGGGCGGGTACAAAACGTGCTGCCCAGCATGGAGGCGGCCTTCATCGACATCGGCAAGGGGCGCAATGCCGTGCTGTACGCCGGGGAGGTTGACTGGGCGTTGCGTGGTGACACCAACCAGCCGCGCCGGATCGAGAACGCGCTCAAACCTGGCCAGGCAGTGCTGGTGCAGGTGACGAAGGACCCGGTCGGGCACAAGGGCGCCCGGCTCACCAGTCAGATCAGCCTGCCCGGCCGCTACCTCGTGTACGTTCCGGGCGGCGAGACGAGCGGCATCAGCCGAAAGCTGCCCGACACCGAGCGCAACCGGCTCAAGAACGTCCTCAAGGACCTGGTGCCCGACGACGCCGGCGTCATCATCCGCACCGCCGCTGAGGGCACCAGCGAGGAGGAGCTCACCCGTGACGTCGCCAGGCTGACGGCGCGGTGGGACGACATCGAGAAGAAGTCCAAGAACGGCCAAGCCCCGGCGCTGTTGTACGGCGAGCCGGACACCACGCTCAAGGTGGTGCGCGACCTGTTCACCGAGGACTTCGGCAAGCTCGTCATCTCCGGTGACGACGCCTGGGACATGGTTGAGGCGTACGTCCGCCACGTGGCGCCTGACTTGGAGGACCGGCTGGAGCGATACACCGGCGACGGCAGCGACAACGGGTCCGATCTGTTCGCGAACTACCGGATCGACGAGCAGATCGCCAAGGCTCTCGAGCGCAAGGTCTGGTTGCCATCCGGCGGGTCGCTGGTGATCGACCGCACCGAGGCGATGACCGTCGTCGACGTCAACACCGGCAAGTTCACCGGGGCCGGCGGAAACCTCGAGCAGACGGTCACCAAGAACAACCTCGAGGCGGCTGAGGAGATCGTCCGACAGCTCCGCCTGCGCGACATCGGCGGCATCATCGTTGTCGACTTCATCGACATGGTGCTTGAAGAGAACCGTGACCTTGTCCTTCGGCGGCTGGTCGAGTGCCTGGGGCGCGACCGCACCCGGCACCAGGTCGCCGAGGTCACCTCGCTCGGTCTGGTGCAGATGACCCGCAAGCGCATCAGCACCGGGCTCCTCGAGGCGTTCAGTGAGAACTGCGAGCACTGCAACGGCCGCGGCGTCAAGATCAAGCCCGAGCCAGTGGTCGACGACCCCGGCTCCGGCAACGGCAGCGGTGGCAGTGGGACCGGCGGGAGCGGCCGGCGCGACAGCAGCGCCAAGGATGGCAGCCGTGGGGGAACCGGCAGCCGCGCTGCCGCCAAGAGCGGCGCCCGAAGCAGCTCGAAGCCGAAGAACCAGCCCAGCGGTGCACCGAACGACGGCGACAGCGCCCAGTCGAACGGTCGAAGCGAGGACACCCAGCCGGCGACGGCTGAGCAGTCGACTACCGAGCCCGCTGCTTTGACCGAGGCGGGCGCCCGTCCGTAGACTGTGCGTTTGGCGTGCGGTTGCACGCCGTGGTCCAGCCCGGCCAACGGGCCGGGGCGTTCCCAGACCTGACGGTTCCTACCGAAGAGAGTGAGTTCGCGGTGTACGCGATCGTGCGCAGTGGCGGCCTGCAACACAAGGTTGCCGTCGGCGACGTCATCGAGATCGACAAGGTGACGACCCCGACCGGTCAAAGCCTGTCGTTGCCGGCGCTACTCCTCGTCGACGGAGACACCGTGACGTCAGACGCCAACACGCTGGCCAGGATCGACGTCCAAGCTGAGGTGCTCGGCGCGACCAAGGGTCCCAAGATCCACATCATGAAGTTCAAGAACAAGACCGGCTACCGCAAGCGGCAGGGTCACCGTCAGCACTACACGCAGGTCAAAGTGACCGCGATCAACACCCAGTGATTGAGGGCGAGAACTAGCCATGGCACACAAGAAGGGTGCGGCCTCCACCAGGAACGGCCGCGACAGCAACGCCCAGCGTCTTGGCGTGAAGCGGTACGGCGGCCAGCTCGTCAATGCCGGTGAGATCATCGTCCGCCAGCGCGGCACCCACTTCCATCCCGGCACGAACGTCGGCCGGGGTGGCGACGACACCCTCTTCGCGCTGACCGCGGGCAACGTCGAGTTCGGCACCCGGCGTGGTCGGCGAGTCATCAACATCGTTCCCACCGCGGCGCGTGCCGCAACTGCTGCGCCTGTTGAGCCGGTGGATGCCCTCCCGTCAGTTGCGCGCTCTGTCGCCGGTGCCGCAGCAGAGGCCGTCACGTCGGTTGCGCGGTCTGCCGCAGGCGCTGCCGTGGACGTGGTGACGTCGGCGACGCGGGTTGCCGTGGGTTCTGCGACCGACGCGGTGACACGGGTCGCCACGGGTGGCACCACCGATGATGCGCCGACAGCCGCACCGGCGGACCCGGCGGACGACGCACCGGAAGCGGAGTAGCGCCGACCCGCGATGGCGGTCCCTACGTTTGTTGACCGAGTGGTACTGCACGTCTCGGGCGGTCGGGGCGGCAACGGCGTCGCGTCGGTGCACCGCGAGAAGTTCAAGCCGCTGGGCGGCCCCGATGGCGGCAACGGCGGCCACGGCGGCGACGTCATCGTTCGGGTCGACCCCGACGTAACGACATTGATCGACTACCACCACCAGGCGCACCGCAAGGCGGCGGGCGGTGGACCAGGTCGAGGCGACCACCGGTCTGGCGCTCACGGCGCCTCGCTCGTGCTGCCGGTGCCCAACGGCACGATCGTGTCAACTCCCGACGGAGAAGTGCTGGCCGACCTGGTGGGCGCCGGCACCGAGCTGGTGGTCGCGGCCGGCGGGCGCGGTGGTCTGGGCAACGCCGCCTTGGCGTCGAAGTCTCGCAAGGCGCCAGGGTTCGCGCTACTCGGTGAGGCAGGCGAGGAGCGCACTGTCGTACTCGAGCTCAAGGTCGTCGCCGACGTCGGCCTGGTCGGGTTCCCGAGCGCCGGCAAGTCGAGCCTGATCGCTGCGATCTCGCGGGCACGGCCCAAGATCGCCGACTACCCGTTCACCACACTCGTTCCCAACCTCGGTGTCGTCACCGCCGGCGAGACGACGTACACCGTCGCCGACGTACCCGGCCTGATCGAAGGGGCCAGCGAGGGCCGGGGCCTCGGCCATGAGTTTCTGCGGCACATCGAGCGGTGTGCCGCGCTGCTGCACGTCATCGACTGCGCCACTGACGAGCCGGGCCGCGACCCGGTCACCGACCTCGACGTCCTCGACGCGGAACTGCGGGCGTACGGCGGCCTCGACGACCGGCCGCGGCTGATCGCGCTCAACAAGATCGACGTGCCTGACGCCCGCGAGTTGGCCGCAATGGTCAAGCCGGATCTACGCGCCCGCGGGCTGGACGTCTATGAGGTGTCCGCGGCGACCCACGAGGGCCTGCGGGAGCTGACCTACGCCATGGCAGCGGTGGTCAGAGCAGACCGTACGACGCCGGCTGCCGTCGAGCCGACGCGCATCGTGTTGCGGCCGCGAGGCGAGGGCGACGCCGAGTTCACTATCACCAACGTCGACGGCGCCTGGCAGGTGAGAGGGCCGAAGCCCCAGCGTTGGATCAAGCAGACCGACTTCAGCAACGACGAGGCGGTCGGCTACCTCGCCGACCGGCTCAACCGGCTGGGCATCGAGGATGCGCTACTCGGACTGGGTGCGCAGGTGGGCGACGACGTGGTCATCGGGGACGACGACAACGCGGTGGTGTTCGAGTTCGACCCCGGCGTGCAGGCCGGGGCTGAGACGCTGCTGGGGCGGCGTGGCCAGGACCTGCGGCTCGACGGCCGCTGAAGCAATAGCAAGGAACCTGGGGACGCGGCGGCGGCGACCGACGGGCGTTCACGCCCACCGAGTCGGTCGGCGTGAACAGCACTGACGCTCTCGGCGGCCGCTCCGGGGCCATTACGCGGACAACGTCGCTTAACCGGAGCCGGATTTGACGACAGCACTCCACACGGGCGTCGCACACTCGCCCCGTACGTTTACCGGGTTGTCGCGGTAGACGGTTGGCGGATGCGCTTCGGGCCGTACGTTTTACCGGGTTGTCGCGGTAGCCGGTTGCATCGTGGCGGCTGTAACTCCGACCGCGGCGGCAGTGCAACCGCCGCGCCTAGTTGGTAGTTCGCTCGACTTAGGCAACGCTGGGGGCATGCGGGGTGTGCGCGGCTGGGGGAGCGTGGCAGTGCTGACGGCGCTTGTGTGTACCTCATGTACGGCGACCGGTGACCCGTCGGCAGCCCCCAACTCGGCTTCGTCACGCCCGCCGACGAGAACCACCTCGCCAGAGCCGACGTCCCCGCAGACCTCGCCGACTCAGACCACCCAGACGCCGACGACTGGACCATCGCAGACCGTCCCAACGCAGACTTCGTCACCAGAGCCGGCCACGTTCCGTGCAGCAGCGGCGATGCGGACGGTGCGCTTCCTCGCCGGTCACATCGGACCCCGAGAGGCCAGCTCACCTGATTTTCGGCGAGCCGCGGCCTGGGTCGAACGGCAGTTCGCAGCCCTCGACTACGAGGTACGGCGCAATCCGGTACTTGTGCCCGCCGGCAACTCGTGGGGGATCGACGTGCCTGCGGGCACCACCTTCAACGTGGTCGCCGTACCCGCCGGGTTCGACCGGACCGAGCCGCACGTCATCGTCGGAGCCCACCTCGACACCGTCCCCCAGGCACCGGGCGCTGAGGACAACGCGTCGGGAGTGGCCGTCGTACTCGAGCTGGCCCGGTTGGCGGCGGACAACGACGCCCGCCTCCCGGCGATGTTCGTCGCGTTCGGCGGCGAGGAGCCGCGGGGGGAGGGCGACGACCTGCACCACTTCGGCTCCACGGCAATGGTCGACCGGATGGCGACGAACCAGCGTCAGGCGATGACCGCGATGGTGTCGCTCGACCGGGTTGGGGTGGGCGCGGTCGTGCCGGTGTGCAGCGGCGGGCTCGAGCCGCCAACCGTGCGCGGTGGTCTGCTGCGGACGGCAGACCGGGCCGGAATCCCAGCGCAGGCGTGTGAGAGCCAGACCAGCGACCACTGGTCGTTCGACAAGGCCGGGTTGCCGGCGGCTCGGGTCGGCGGCACGTCGTACGCCGAGTATCACAGCGCAGCAGACCTTCCAAGCGTCGTCCACCAGGCGCAGCTCAGCCGCGTGGGCAGGTTGATGTGGGAGTGGCTCAGCGCCTGAGCGGCGCCTCACTGGCCTGCCAGATGTCGGCCAGGATGGACTGGGCCCGCGGTCCGTCAACCAGCCGCGGGGCGAAGTCCGCACCGATGACGTACGGCGTGAACCGGGTGCCGCGCAGTACGCCGTCCCAGAACACCAACTCGAGCACGACCCCTTCTTGGGTTCGCACATAGAAGTTCATGTCGAAGATGAAGTTGCCGAGCGAGTGGACGACCAGCCGGCGGTCGTGTAGCTGCACTCCCTGAACGACGTGTGGATGCCCGCCCACGACGATGTCGGCGCCGGCGTCGACAAGCGCCGCCCCGACCGTTCGCTGGGCGGGCACCGGCTGGTGCTCGTACTGGTCGCCCCAGTGCGGCAGCACGACGACGACGTCGACCCGCTGAGCCAGCCGGCCGATGCTGCGCGTCATCCTCGACAGGTCGCCGGTGTTGAGCGGACCGGTTCGCGGTTGCATGCGGATCGCCGCGGCACCGGGGGAGTCCGCCGTTGCCCGCGGCGTCTCACCGATCGCGTTGAAGGCGAGGAAGCCGAAGCTGACGCCGTTGTGGCGCAGCACCACGGGACGCCAGGCCGCGCGGGCGTTGCGGCCCGCGCCGACGCGCGCGATGGTGGAGTCGTCGATCGACTGCAGGGTCT
The DNA here is from genome assembly GCA_030447865.1 of Nocardioidaceae bacterium. Lineage (GTDB taxonomy): Bacteria > Actinomycetota > Actinomycetes > Propionibacteriales > Nocardioidaceae > JAUJOE01. Next base: position 662,162 of record JAUJOD010000002.1, on the reverse strand, counting down.
GCAGCAGCGCCGTTTCGCCGTAGTCGCCGGTGTGGTTGTTCGCGAGGCTGAGCAGGTCGAAACCCGCGGCCTCCAGACCGGGCAGCACGTCGGGGTCGGCGGCGAACGAGTCGTCGCCGGGTTGCTGGGGCGCTCCGGCCATCGACAGCGTGCTCTCCAGGTTCCCGACGGTGAGGTCGGCGCGCGCCAGCCGTCGCTGCATTGGCTCCAGGGCGGCTGCCGGGTCTTCGGGCGACACAGCCGCCACCCCGCGGTCGAGCATGATGTCGCCGACCACGGTGAGCGTCGTCACGACCGGCTGAGCCGTGCCTGCCGGGGTGGTGAGCGGGTAGCGGTGCGGCGCCCGCAGCGGGTCGATCCCGGCCACTTTCGCGACCTGCACCAGCGGCGTGAGCTTTGACGCTGGCACCACGGCCAGCGCATCCTCTTGGGTGCGCAGGGCAACAAGACCGGACCGCCCCCGCCGTACGGCGATGGGTCCGCCGGACTGCCCCAGCTGCGGCCACCTCGTGAGCTCACCGGCGATCACGGCTCGAGCCTCGGCAGTGGTCAGCTCAAGCGGCGGCCGGTGCACGCTCACGGCCAGAGCGAGCGGTTGGGTATGGGCAGCCGGGGAGGTCGTCGGGCTGCTCGGGGTGGTCGGCGAAGGCTGGCTCGGTTGCAGCGACGAGGGCGTCGTCTGAGTGGTCTGGGTCGGGGTGGTCTGGGTCGGGGTGGTCTGGGTCGGGGTCGGCTTCGTCAGCTCCGGCTGCTCGGACGACGTACACGCGCAGGCCACGCAGACAACCACCGCCGCTACGGCGACCCGCCCTCGCACCATTGCTCCGACGCTACGCGATCAGTGTGCCACCGGGCTCTAACCCAGGGCCGCTGTGATGGGTCATTCTGCCGTCACCGCCGAAGTGCTGACGGAAGTATGCTTCGGCCGCCGGGTGAGCGGCTCGATGAGCGACTTAGGTCAGGGTTCCGGCCGTCAGGGCTGGGCCTTGGCTTGGGTGGCTTCGCAGCCCAGCACGACGTCTTGTGGGTCGGGGCCGGTCCGGTAGTCGATGACATCCTCACCCGACCCGCAGTCGATGACATCGCGGGAACCGTCGTTGCGGAGTCTGATCACGTCATTACCCGCGCCGCCACGGACGACGTCGCGGCCCGGGCCAGGGACCAGTTGATCGCGCCGAGTTGCGTTCGGGCCGCCGCGCAAGGTGTCCCGGCCCACGCTGCCGGTGATGTGGTCGCTTTCGAGTCCGCCACGCAGTATGTCGTCATCACGGCTGCCGCCGATGAAGTCCCGTCCCGCGCCGCCGCGGATGACGTCGTTGTCGAGCCCGCCCCGGATGACGTCCTGCCGAAGGCCGCCCACGAGAAGATCGGACCCGCCACGGCCCTCGAGAAAGTCGAAGCCTCGCCCGCCAGCCACGACGTCATCGCCGGACCCAGCGAGGACCTGGTCCCCGCCGCGACGGGCTCGCACGTCGTCGTTGCCGGCTAGCGAATGGATCTCGTCCCGGCCGTCGGTCCCGACGATGACGTCTGGCCCGTTCGTCCCATACTCGACGTTCCGCGCGCTCGCCGGGGGCGCCGAGATACTCAACGCGCAGGCGCCCAGCAGCACAGCTGTGCTTCGAAGCGTCGACGGGAAGACTCGCACGGTTCCTCCTTACGGGGCGGCAGCCAGTGGTGGATGCGGCAGTCGCTGTTGGCTGAGACGGTACTGCGTTGAGCCGCACCGGTCTACCGCTCTGAGGTGCCTCCGGGGCTTCGCCGGTACGACACGTGCAGGGCAGAGTCCGACGATCCATTAGCCTTGAGCCATGGCCTCGTCGTTGCTCGTCGCCGCTGAGGAAGTTCATCGCGAGCTCCCGGCCGACCCGCTGGTCTACGGGACGTTGGCGTTCGGGTTGCTGATGATGATGCTGTGGGCCCTGCTCATGTTCGGCAAGGGGCGGCCGCACAGCTGATGGCAGACCCGGTGCAGCGGATCGGTCTGATGGGCGGCACGTTCGATCCGATCCACCACGGCCACCTGGTGGCGGCGTCTGAGGTGCAGGCCTGGTACAACCTCGACGAGGTCATCTTCGTGCCGACCGGCCAGCCGTGGCAGAAAGCCGACCGTGCAGTCTCACCCGCCGAGGACCGCTACCTGATGACGGTGATCGCCACCGCCTCCAACCCCCGGTTCTCGGTGTCGAGGGTCGACGTCGACCGCGGCAAGCCGACGTACACGATCGACACCTTGCGCGACCTCCACACCGAGCGGCCGGGCAGCGAGTTCTTCTTCATCACCGGCGCCGACGCGCTCGCGCAGATTCTCACCTGGCACGACGCAGAGAAGGTCTTCGAGCTCGCCCACTTCGTGGGGTGCACCCGGCCCGGCACCAGGATCGACTCCGCAACCCTCGACGGGCTGCCTCCCGACCGGGTGACGATCATCGAGGTTCCGGCGCTCGCCATCTCGTCGTCGGAGTGCCGGCAGCGCGCCGAGGCTGGCGAGCCGGTCTGGTATCTCGTTCCTGACGGTGTGGTCCAGTACATTGCCAAGCGTGGGCTCTACACCCCACAGAAGGAAGCCGAAGCTACGTGACAGCAACTGATCGGGCCGTCGAGCTCGTCACCACCGCGGCCCAAGCGGCCTCCGACAAGCTCGCTGACGACATCATCGCCTTCGACGTGTCCGACCAGCTGGTGATCACCGACGCCTTCGTGCTGTGCTCGGCGCCGAACGACCGGCAGGTGCGGGCCATCGTCGACGAGATCGAAGAGAAGCTTCGCGACATCGGCGCCAAGCCCGTACGCCGAGAGGGCGAGCGCGACGGCAGGTGGGTCCTGCTTGACTACGGCGACATCGTGGTCCACGTGCAACACGCCGAGGAGCGGGTCTACTACTCACTCGAGCGCATCTGGCGCGACTGTCCCACCATCTCGCTGCCTGAGACCGTCAGCTCCGGCCGGGGGACCGGGCCCAGCGCTGTGCTCGGCGACGTCCCGGACTCTTCTCGTACGCCGGGGTGATCCCGCCGGAGATGGTGCAGCCGTCCCGGCTGCCGCGGCGGCTGGTGCTATGGCGGCACGGTCGCACAGAGTGGAACCGGCTTGGCATCGCCCAGGGGCATGCGAACGTCCCGCTCGACGAGGTGGGCGTGGCACAAGCGGAGCGGGCGGCGCCGTTCCTCGCGTCGTACGAGCCGGCGTTCATCTGGTCGAGCGACCTTGCCCGGGCCCGGCAGACGGCGGAGCGCCTCGCGGCCTTGACTGGCCAGCAGGTCGTGCTCGACCCGCGGCTGCGGGAGTTCGGCGTCGGCGCCCGCCAGGGGATGACCTTCGCGCAGTTCAAGGAGGCCTTTCCGGAGCTGTTCCTCGACTCTCACAGCGACAACGAGCAGGCGCCGGTACGTCGCGTGCCCGGGGCAGAGGACCCCGACCAGGTGCGCGAACGGATGCTGGCGGTGCTGACTGCCGCTGCTCAGGCACTTGAGGAGGGGCACACTGGGGTGCTCGTGGGGCATGGAGCGTCGCTGCGAGCTGGTCTGCTGGCGTTCTTCGGTGCACCACCCGAGCTGCGCGAGATGATCGCGGGCATGTCGAACTGCGCCTGGGCGGTGTTGGAGCAGCATCATCATCGCGGGTGGCAGATCATCGACTACAACGCCCAGACGCTGCCCGAGCCGCTCGAGCTCGCCGACGACCTCGCTAGCCCCTGACTCCTCCTGCTCTGAAACGTCAGGCCGCGAGTTGCCTGCTTCCGGATGCGGTGAGCTCTCATTCAGCCGGCTGGTGCCCGCTGCTGGGCTCAGACGCTGTGCCTGCCAACGTCTCCAGCACTCGTAGCTCGCGCAGGAGCCACGGCAGGGTGTGTCAGCATCAGTGCTGCACTCCAAGTAGTGCGACGTCATCTTGACCACCGCGCCGGGCTCACGTGCTCGTGACAGTTCCAGTGCGGTGCACAACAGCTTTCCCACCGCGACCTCGCGCAAGCCGCTTTCCTCGCGAAGCTCAGCCGCTAGAGCGTGGGCGACAGTCTCGCCGTCATTCACACCTCCGCCGGGGAACTTGAAGTCGCCGTGCCGCGACCGCATCAGCAGGAGGTGGTCGCGCGTCGGATGACCGCACGGGCGGCGACGCGCTCGACGAGGGGGGCCGACGGGTCTACGTCGTCGTGGCGTATCTCCAGAGTGGCGCGGTCATGGCACTCCGCTCCCATGCCGATGCGGACTCGGTGGATGGTAGGCGGCGTGAAGGACGCCGGTGTCTGAGTCGTAGCTCCTCCAGACACATAGGGACAGATCCGGATCGCGAACATCTTCCGTTGATTGCTGCCACCTGACTGCCGTTCTCCTCCAGCCGCTGCACACGAGCGGCTCCACCAGCGGCGGTGGTTGGATGGAGCGGAGGGACTGCAACGTCACCGTGGAGTTGCCCGACAGCCTGAGCTCGCTGCGACGGAAATTCGCTCGAGCTTCGGTGGATGGCTAAACTTCAGGGGCTCGGCCGGGCCAAGACCCGCTTGGGCGTCCGCTTTCGCGGGGCTGTGGCGCAGCTGGTAGCGCACCTCCATGGCATGGAGGGGGTCAGGGGTTCGAGTCCCCTCAGCTCCACCACTGGCAACCGGGGTACTAGCAACGTCACGGCTGCGTCGAGTCTTTCACGATGCAGCCAACCAGGTGCATCAATGGGAGTGGGGTTGCGCATCGTCTCATCTGTGCAGTCCTCGCTTCTCTCGATCACTGACGTACCTACTAAGGACGGTGTAGTGCCCTACTAAGGACGGTGTAGTGCGCGGCACCATGCGGTTTGAAGTCGTGGTGTGAAACGTTGACAACTGACTCCCACGGAGTAGTCTCGATGCATCTGAAGGGGGGACAAGTCGATGAGTGGCTCGACTGTTGCCGGGTCTGCCGACCCGGCAGCGCTGACTCGGACGGTCACTGCAATCACCGCCGACATAAAGGGCAATCACCGCCGAGGTCAAGGCCATGAATGACCGGGTGGAAACTGAGGTTTCTAGGTTCCAAGCCCAAGCCGCAGCGTGCAGAGCGGCAGGGTGAGTGCCATGAGATTTATGACGGAACGAGATTGGGACACCGGGAAGATGGAGCCGTTGTTCGCACGCATCAGCGGTGAGCGGAGCAAGAAGGTTGCCAAGGTGGTGACATTCACCGCGACGGGGGTGGTCGTTGCGTTGGTGGCCAATCTGTTCCTTTCGGCTGTGGTTGCGGAGGGTTCGGTCTCCCCTCGGCTGGCCGATGACCATGCCGTGATTGAGTATTGCGTCGAGGACAACGGTGACCCGTGCTACCCGGTGAAGGCTGGACGGTGGTTCAAGAATCGGTACGACGAGCAGAAGAAGATGGGGAGATACGACTTCTCGTTTTCTAAGTTCGCCAACCCTAGGCAGGCTCGCAAGATGCTCAGGGTCCAGATCGCCAATCGGCTGGCTAACAACTCTGTTCTCGCTAAGCAGCAGGGCATTGACACTACTGCTCCGGATGCTCAGGAGCAGATTGACGCAACGGCCCGCTCCTACGTTCGGCGCCTGGAGAGGTATGCCAATTGCGGCGGCGACCCCAACTACATCTACCCCTACAACGTCTACGCCGGAATGTGCACCGGTTCTACGCCTTGGAACGGCTTTCCTAAAGAGACAATCAAGAAGGTTGGGACTGTAGCGTTCTGTGCCGGCTCTGTGGTCGCCAGTTTCACAGCAGTCGGCAAGGTCACCAAGTTGATCGGGTTCGAGGCGTTGGGCTGTAGTTTCACTGCCTGGGTGTTGTTCGACTGATTGTGGCGGCGGCAAGTGGGTGGTAAGCGGCAAGAGTGGGGCTATCGCGAGCATCATCGAAGGAGTTGGTTCGCGAACACGCCTAACGGCAATGCCGTGGAGCGAGTTGTCTGACCGCGGCGACTCGTTACCCAGGCGCTGTCCCAAGGCGGACCACCTCGGCGCGAGACTCAGCTGAGCCGTGGAGTTGCTGGGCGAGCAGGACGCCGTAAGTGAAACCGTTGGTGCCGGGCTCCGACCCCGCGCTAACGCCGAGTCGACGCAGGATCTCCACGCTCACCACGCTGTCTTGGTGCTCGCCGAGCAACGCCTGCAGTTCCTTTGTCTGCTCAACGACGGCAGCCGCTGTCTCGCCAAGCACCGGCTCTGCGAGCTCGTTCGCGTACCGGTACCGCTTCGCCGCCTTGCGCGCTCGATGGAACAGCTCGTCGTCGGTGTCCTGCGTTGCCGCTGCACGCAGCCGCTTGTGCAGCTGCTTCTCTGCCGCCGCCACGTACTTGGCCACCCGCGCGGGCTTCTTGTCGCCCGCTGCCGTCAGTGGAGGGTCGGTGCGCCACTGCTCCAACTCGCTCAGCAGCGCGAGATAGCGCTTGCCGTTCATGGTTGAGCGCAGCTTGCGCCAGGCGTCGGCGCGTTCGGCCGCCAGCGTCGACTCAAGCTCGGCGGCGACCGGGCCGAGCACAAACTCCTTGGGCAACTCCGCCACCTGCTTGCCCAGCCGCCTCGCTTGTACGTCGAGATCCCGCACGGCGCCCAGCCGGCCGGCGTACCAGGCCAACTCGTTCTGGAGGCGTTCAGCCTCCGCTGGGTCGAAAAGCGACCCGAACACCCGAAGCGTGCTCCGCAGCCGCCGGATCGCGACGCGGGTGGCGTGGATCAGGTTCTCCTCGCGTCGAAGCCCGAGGTCACCGGCCAGGATCGCGTCGTACTGCGCCTGCAAGTAATCGTCCACCACTCCGGCCAGCCCGCCCGGCCTGCGACGCTCTGGCGCCGGACCCATTGCCCGGGCGAACTTCGACCCACTGGCCGCCGGCTCGGCACCCGCTCTCGTCAGCAGCTCGCCGATCGTGCCTAGCAGCCCGTCGTCGTCGGCGCCTGGCGCGAGCTCGACCTCGATCTCCCGCCATTCGCTCGGCGTTGTTGGGTGATCATCGAGCGGTACGGCGCGAACGTGGTCGTCAACCACCTCGGCGAGCATCCGTCCGTCGCCATCGCTCAAGACGTAGCTGTGGCGGGTGGTCGACAGCGTCGCCTTGCGCACCAGCCGTTGGCCACGGCGCGCACCCAACAACACAGACGTGAGCTCCGCGGGAGGGGAGCCGGCCTCGGAGTCGACCGTGACCTCGAGGCGGCCCTTCTCGGCTGGGAGCTTGAGGTGCCAGCCGGCGTCGTCCCCACCCCGCCGCCTCCGCAAGGTGATCCCCTGCCCCCGTAGGTGGTCGCTGACCGTGTCGTAGTACGTCGCCTCGAGCTGGTAGGTGCGAGCGGTGACGTCGCCGTTCGGAACGGCATGGGCCAAGTCCGGTACGTCGAAGTCCTCGGGGACGTCGTACTTGTCCTCACGCTCCAGGAGTTCAGTTGTCATCGGCGCAAGTCTGTCACCTTTAACACCGGCGCCCTTTCAGGCCTGTTCGGTGCCCCTTGGCGCGGGTCAGGGTGGGCCTGGGCCGAGCAGCCAGACGCCGCCGTAGACCGCTGCGGCTGTCGCCAGCAGGCCAAGCGCCGACACCACAACGGGCATACTCCGTCGGGCCAGCCGCACAGCGATCGGAAAGAGCAGCGGAAAGGCGGGCAGCAGATAGCGTGGCTTGGAGCCGAAGTAGCCCGAAGTCGTCAGCGCCACCAGCATCAGAAGTCCGGAGAAAATCAGGAGCGGCAGCGGTTGGCGGTCTCGAACGCACAGCGCAAAGAGCCACCCGAGAAGCCCAAGTCCTGCGCAGATCGCCACGCCCAGCAAGAAGTCTGAGCTGACCAGAAACGCCCAGATCCACCGGGCGAAGGCGCTGCCACCATCGACGGTATTGCCCCAGTTGCTGGTCACCGTGAAGTAGCCGGTGGGGGTGCCGGTTTGCAATCCGACCCAGCCGACGTACCCGAACCAACCCAACGGCGCGAGGACAGCGGCCAACGCGAGACGTGGCACCTGGGAGCGACTCGTCGAGCCGGGCCGGCCGGCACGGACAGCCTGAACCCACCTCAGCAGGGCAGGGACGACGACCGCCGCAACCACCGCCGCGCCGACCGGGCGGGTCAGGCCGGCTAGGCAGGCCAGCAGTCCGGCCCACACCCACCGCTCGGTACGAACCGCATAGAGCGACCAGGCGGCAAGCGCGGTGAACAGCGACTCGCTGTAAGCCATCGACGAGACGATGCCGACCGGCAGTGCGGCCCACAAAACGGTGGCGAGCACGCCGACCCGACGGCCGTACAGCCGGTCGGCGACGGCGAAGATTCCCCAGGCAGCGGCCACCGAAGCCAGCCAGCTGACAGCCAGACCGGCATCGACGTACGGCAGCCCCGTGACCTGGGCGACCATCCGCTCCAGGAACGGGTAGAGCGGGAAGAAGGCATAGTCAGACAGCAGCCGGCCGTCGTCATGAACCCGGACGAAGCCGTACCCGTCTCGAGCGATTCCTGCGTACCACTGGGCGTCCCAGGAGGTCAGCAGGTGATGCGCATGTCGGTCAGCGACCGTTGTGAAGGCGGTCAACGCCGCAAGTCCGAGCAGTTTGACCGCAACGAAAGCGCCGAGTGCTGGCGCAGCGCGTTCTGACGCCCTACGGATCGATGAGCGTGCTGAAGCAGGCACGTCGAGCGCCTCGGGCCGCTGCATCTTCACCACCGACAATTTACGGCGAGCGAACCCGATCCACGCGTGCGGTGAGCGGTCAGTCGAGGTCGACTATCACCGGGGCGTGGTCGCTGGCGCCGTTGCCTTTGCGCTCCTGCCGGTCGATCACGGCGGCGGTGACCCGGTCGGCCAAGGCGGGACTGGCGAGGAGGAAGTCGAGGCGCATCCCCTCGCGGCGGGGGAACCGCAGCCGGGTGTAGTCCCAGTAGGTGTAGACGCCAGGGCCGGGCGCGTACGGACGGACCACGTCGGCGTACCCCGCGTCGACGATCGCCGCGAACGCCGCCCGCTCCGGCGCCGACACGTGCGTGGAGTGGGCGAAGACGCGCATGTCCCACACGTCGTCGTCTTGGGGTGCGATGTTCCAGTCGCCGCTGAGCGAGATCTGCGCCTGGGGATCCTGCGCCAGCCAGGTTGCTGCCGCAGCACGCAGCCGGGCCAACCACTCCAGCTTGTAGAGGTAGTGCGGGTCGCTCAGCGTGCGGCCGTTGGGCACGTACAGGCTCCACACCCGTACGCCGTCGCAGATGGCAGCCAGCGCCCGCGCCTCCGCGACGGGTTCGTCGCCCCAGCACGGCTGGCCGGGGAACCCAACCTGGACGTCGGCAAGCCCGACGCGGGAGAGCACGGCGACGCCGTTCCACCCGGAGACGCCGCAATGCGCCGCTTGGTAGCCCAGCCGCCCGAACACGTCGTACGGGAACTGATCGTCGCGGCACTTGGTCTCCTGCATCGCGAGTACGTCGACCTCACTGCGTTCCAGCCAAGCGACCACGCGGTCGAGCCGGGCCCGGATGGAGTTGACGTTCCAGGTGGCGATCCGCACGGCGGCAACCTACCGCTGCTGGAGATGCGGAGGTCAGAGCGCGTGCCCGGCCGCCTTCACTGGGTGGAAGCATGGCCGAATCGGGCAATTCGGGCCGGAGAGCCACCCTTGGAACAGTGAAGGTGCCGCCACCTAGTCAAGGCGGTGCGAGACCGGAACGTGCCGCCGAGTCGGGGACTAAAGCGCGGACTGCACAATCTCAAGAAAAGTCGCCAACTCGTGACCGAACCGTGATCTTCGGAGGCCAACGAGTTACGCCGCGAGAGAGTCTAATGAGCACAGGTCGCGCCATTGGGGGGTGGCCGCAACCTCATCGAAGGGCAAAGTACATGGCACAACGTTCACTAGCGCGGCGCAGCTGGATCCGGCCGCGCGCGACGGTACTCGGCATGTCGGCGGCCGCTTTGGTCGCTACCACCGTGCCGGCGTTGCCGGCCCAGTCAGTCGACGAAGCAAGCTGCCCCGTGGCGACGCCCGCTCGCGCGATCGACAAGGGCATGCGTGTTCACGGCCTCACCGTCAGCAGCGGCACCACCCCGGACGCGTTCCAGGGAGAGGTGCTCGGTGTGCTCCAGGACGGCATCGCGCCTGGTCTCGACATGATCATGGTCAGACTCGAGGGGTCTGAGATCACCCACGATGATGGCAGCGTCGACAAGGGCATCTGGGCCGGCATGTCCGGCTCACCTGTCTACGACAACCGGGGCCGCCTGCTTGGGGCTGTCGCCTACGGGTTGTCGTGGTCGCCAAGCGATGTCGCCGGCGTTACACCAGGCGCGGCGATGCGGGAACTCCTCGACAGCCAGGACAGCACCGCGATCAACGCAGCAGCCAGCACCAAGAAGATCGCAATCCCTGACGCTACGGCCGACCGTATGGTCGCGTCGGGCGACATGAGCACAGTGCAGGCCGACAGCGGGTTCCAGCGGCTGCCGATGCCATTCAGCGTGTCGGGTCTGTCCAACAGCCACCTGCAGAAGGCCGCTAACCGGTTCAACGCCAAGGGCCCGGTCGTTGTCGGAGGACGCACCTCCGCGGCCGCCGAACCCACCGCCATCGTGCCCGGCGGCAACCTCGCCGGCTCACTGTCGTACGGCGACATCACCTACGCCGGAATGGGCACCGCCACCGCAGTCTGCGGTAACGAGGTGCTCGCCTTCGGTCACCCGCTGCTCTGGTCGGGTCACAGCACCTTGTCGATGCACGGCGGCGACGCCATCTACATCCAAAAGGACACCGTCTTCGGGTCGTTCAAGGTTGCCAACCCGTCTGCACCGGTGGGGCAGGTCATCGGTGACCACCTGGCCGCTATCCACGGAATCCTCGGCCAGACCCCCAAGTCCACCGAGGTGACCTCCTACGTGGAGAAGGTCACCAACGGCAACTCCCGCCGCGGCAAGACGGTGATCACCTACCGTCCGGCGACGCCGTACCTGTCGTCACTGCACCTGCTCTCCAACGCCGACCGGGTGCTCGACAAGCTCGGTGCCGGGACCGCGACAGTCAGATGGACCTTCGACGGCACGCGGGCCGACGGCAGCACGTGGACGTTCTCTCGCTTCGACCGGTTCGCCAGCCGCCGCGACATCACGTTCGCGTCGATCTGGGACTCCTACCGGCAGATGTCGCAGATCATGCACAACAAGTACGAGCGGGTGCGGATCACCGACGTCCACTACCGGGCGCAGTACAGCCCGCGGTTCAACGCCTTCCAGATCAAGCAGTACGAGATCAAGCCGGCTGACCGGTGGATCACGATCACGAGTCACCGCCCGACCAGGACCGTGTACGCCGGCACCGACCTGCCCGTGCGCGTGACCCTGGCTCCGAGCAGGGACACCGCAGAGTCCAAGGTCGTGCGACTCAACGTCCGGATCCCGAAGTCCGCACGGGGTCACTCGGCGACCTTGTACGTCAATGGCGGTGGCGACGAGGGTCGCACCCGCGCTGGGTCGTTCGACGAGTTCCTCGACAAGCTCGAGAGCGCGCCAACCAACGACACGGTGACCGCCACCGTGCGGGCTGGCAAGGATGGTCGTGGCAGCAGCCGCACCAGCGACAGCGAGGCCGCCGGCGACGTGGTCTCGGGCTACAAGCACCTGCACCTGCGTGTGCGGTAACTAACTCGCAGCAAAGAGAAGGCCCCGGGCAGCGCGAGCTGACCCGGGGCTTCCTCTACTCTGCGGCGCTCAGTAGCGGCGTGTGCTCCGCGGGCACGGCCTCACCAACCGGCGGCGGGCCGGGGGGAGTTCCGTCACCGAACGGGCGGCCACCCAAGGACTCGCGCCCGTGCGGTTCGAGCCAGTTGGAAAGGTCGGGACCCTTAGGCACGATCTGCGTCGGATTGATGTCGGTGTGGACGACGTAGTAGTGCTGCTTGATCTGCACGAAGTCGGTCGTGTCCCCGAAACCGGGGGTCTGGAACAGGTCTCGCGCGTACGCCCACAGCACCGGCAGCTCGGTGAGTTTGTGCCGGTTGCACTTGAAGTGACCGTGGTAGACCGGGTCGAAACGCGCCAACGTCGTGAACAGCCGCACGTCGGCCTCCGTGATGGTATCGCCCACCAGGTAACGCTGGGTCGTCAGTCGATCGCTTAGCCAGTCCAACGCGGTGAACAGCCGGTCGTACCCCTTGTCATAGGCCCGCTGTGACCCAGCGAACCCGCACCGGTAGACCCCGTTGTTGACCTCGCGGAACACGCGCTCGGCCACTTCGTCGATCTCCTCCCGCAGCGCCTCTGGGTACAAGTCGGGAGCGCCCTCCCGGTGGTACTTGCGCCACTCGGTGGAGAAGTCCAGCGTGATCTGCGGGAAGTTGTTGGTGACCACCTCACCGCTTGGAACGTCGACGATGGCCGGCACCGTAATGCCGCGCTCATAGTCAGGGAAGCGCTTGAAGTAGGCCTGCTGCAGGCGCTCGATGCCGAGCACCGGATCGACGCCCCCCGGGTCGAGGTCGAATGTCCAACTGCGTTTGTCGTGCGTCGGGCCGCACAGCCCCATCGAGATCACGTCTTGCAGGCCGAGCAACCGCCTGACGATGATCGCCCGGTTCGCCCACGGGCAAGCCCGGGCGGCGACCAGCCGGTAGCGCCCCGGCTCGACCGGGTAGCCGTCCTGGCCGTCCTCGGTGATCCGGGTGGTGATGTAGTTGGTGTCGCGCTTGAACTCCCTGCCGGTCTCGACGTAGGACCCTTTGGCGTCCTGCTCCTCTGCACTCATGCCGACCTCGTCTCCTGCTGCTCATCGTGTGTGCAGCCAGGCTAGGCGAGCTGTAGCAGCGCCGTGCGCTTGCACCTCGCGCTCCTACGTCGGCCCGCCACCGAGTCCCTCCAGGAGCGGACGTGCCGGGTCCAGCGACGTACCCTCGCGCTCGTCCCGGCGACGCCGCGCGATCGCCGACAGCGACTCCAGCACCACCCGGTTGGCCAGTGCGGCGGTGATGTCGGCGGAGTCGTAGGGCGGGCTGACCTCGACAACGTCGACTCCCACGATCGGCAGCTCGAGGCAGGCGCGGCGGACGGCGTCGAGCAGCTCTCGTGCGCTCAGGCCGCCGGGCTCTGGAGTGCCGGTGCCGGGTGCGTGGGCGGGGTCGCAGACGTCGATGTCGACCGACAAGAACACACCGTCACAGTCGTCGACAGCCACGGCGAACGCCTCGGTCAGACAATCGGTCAGACCCCTGGCGACGATCTCGGTCATCTCATAGGACCGCATCCGCTGGCTCGCCATCCAGTTCAGCGTCGCCGGACCCGGCCAGTAGCCGCGCAGACCGACCTGGAGGAACCTGTCGCCACGCACGGCACCGGACTCGATCAAGCGCCGCATCGGCTGCCCGTGTCCCCACAGCGAACCAAACTCGAGATCGCCGGTGTCGGCGTGGGCGTCGAAGTGAAGGAGCGACACCCGGCCGTGGCCGAGCACGTTCGCGACTCCCTTCGCGTCGGGGTACGTGATCGAGTGGTCACCCCCCAGCACGACGGGGATCGCCCCCGCCGCTGCCACTGCCTGCACCGCTGCCTCCAGTCGCGGCAGGGCCGTCTGGATGTCACCCGAGTACATCTCCACGTCGCCGGCGTCGACGACCCGCAGGTCGCGCAGACCATCGGTGCGCAGCGCGAGGCTCGGCCGCGAGCCGTCGTGCGGCAGGTAGTCGGTGATCCGGATCGCCTGCGGGCCGAAGCGGGTGCCCGGCCGGTGCGACGTACCGCCGTCGAACGGCGCCCCGACGATCACCACGTCGGCATCGGCGTACGACGCCGGCTCGTCCAGGTTGCAGCTGTCGATCCCGAGGAACGTGACGTCGGGGCCGTACTGCGCGCCGTACCGGGTCATCGCACCGCTCCCGGCCACCAGCGCGCGACGTCAGTGAGGAGAGGCATGCGCATACGGTCGCACATGTCAGCGGTGGTGCTCGGAGTCTCTCGCCGCGCCGCCCCTCGCGATTCGTCCTACTGAGCGGGGGGGGGGCGGTCGGTGGATCGGACGAATCGCAGTCGGGGCGGTGCCACCGACTCAAGCGTGGCGCGACGCGCCTCCGCTGCGCTACCCTGGTGTCATGCGGCAGGTCCTGCTTCTTAGTTAGCCGCGCTGACCACGGTCATCATCAGCGCGGCTGCCCCTCATGCCTGAGGGGCTTTTTTGTGCCCGCGAGTTGCTGCGGAGCACGCGGCCACAACAGCAAGCGATCCCCAACCGTTCCCCAACCGTCGGTCACCGCAGCAGGAGAGCCAGGAGAAACCCAGATGACTGAGCAACAGCAACGAGAACCGCGCGCGACGTACGACGTGCACGCCGTTCAGGACAAGTGGTTGAAGGTGTGGACCGACCTCGACCCGTTCAAGGCGGTCGATGACGGCAGCCGCGAGCGTCGCTACCTGCTCGACATGTTCCCGTACCCCTCAGGCGACCTGCACATGGGACACGCCGAGGTCTTCGCGCTGGCGGACGTGATCGCGCGGTACTGGTTCCAGCAGGGGTACGACGTCCTGCACCCCATCGGCTGGGACTCCTTCGGGTTGAACGCGGAGAACGCCGCGATAAGGCGCAACGAGCATCCGGCGGAGTGGACGTACAAGAACATCGAGAAGCAGGCGGAGTCGTTCCGCCGGTACGGCATCTCGTTCGACTGGTCGACGCGGCTGCACACCTCCGATCCGGAGTACTACAAGTGGACCCAGTGGCTGTTCCTGCGGCTGTTCGCGAACGGGCTGGCCTACCGCAAGGCCTCGGCGGTCAACTGGTGCCCACAGGACCAGACCGTGCTGGCCAACGAACAGGTCATCGGCGGCAGATGTGAACGCTGCGGCACCGAGGTGACCAAGCGTGAGCTGACTCAGTGGCACTTCAAGGTCACCGACTTCGTCGACCGGTTGCTGGACGACATGGAGGCGCTCAAGGGCAACTGGCCCGACCGCGTGTTGACCATGCAGCGCAACTGGATCGGCCGGTCGGAGGGTGCGCACGTCGACTTCCGGATCGTCGGTTCAGGGGAAGCCGACGAGGCGTCGTCTCGAGAAGGGCGACCCACGCGCGAGAAGGTCACGGTGTTCACCACGCGCCCCGACACGTTGTTCGGTGCGACGTTCTTCGTGGTCGCAGCCGACGCCCCGCTGGCCGCCGAGCTGTGCGCGCCGGAGCAGCGGCCGGCCCTGGACGACTACCTGGAGCAGGTGCGCAGGACCACGGAGATCGAGCGGCTGACCGAGGGCCGGGAGAAGACCGGTGTCTTCTTGGGCGTCCACGCGGTCAATCCGGTCAACGGCGAGCACATCGCCGTGTACGCCGCCGACTACGTGCTGGCCGACTACGGCACCGGCGCCATCATGGCGGTCCCAGGGCAGGACCAGCGCGACTGGGACTTCGCGACGAAGTTCGGGCTACCGATCGTGCGGACGGTGCAGCCGCCAGAGGACTTCGACGGCGAGGCGTACACCGGCGAGGGGCCGGCCATCAACTCCGCCAACGACGAGGTTGACCTGAACGGGATGGACGTCGTCGAGGCGAAGGCGGCGATCATCCAGTACCTGGAACGCAGGGGCGACGGCCGCGGAACCGTCAACTACCGGCTGCGCGACTGGCTGGTGTCGCGGCAACGCTTCTGGGGAGCGCCGATCCCGATCATCCACTGCGAGAACTGCGGTGAGGTGCCGGTCCCGGAGGACGCCCTGCCCGTCGTACTGCCCGACATGCGGGGTGCTGACCTGCTGCCCAAGGGCACATCGCCGCTGGGTGCGGCCACCGAGTGGGTCAACGTCGAGTGCCCGAAGTGCGGCGGCGCGGCGCAGCGCGACACCGACACCATGGACACGTTCGTGGACTCCTCGTGGTACTTCCTGCGCTACCCGACCCCGAACGACGACACGCAGCCGTTCGACGTGGAGGCGCTGCGCCGCTGGGCGCCGGTCGACCAGTACGTCGGCGGGGTCGAGCACGCGATCCTGCACCTGCTGTACTCCCGGTTCGTCACCAAGGCGCTGCACGACATGGGTTACCTGGACTTCGTCGAGCCGTTCACGGCGCTGCTGAACCAGGGGGAGGTCATCAACCAGGGCCGCGGCATGAGCAAGTCGCTGGGCAACGGCGTCGACCTGGGCGAGCAGATCACCGAGTACGGCGTCGACGCCGTGCGGCTGACCATGGTGTTCGCGGGTCCGCCCGAGGACGACATCGACTGGGCCGACATGTCCCCCAGTGGCTCACTGCGGTTCCTGCAACGGGCGTGGCGGCTGAGCGGCGACGTGACCAGCGAGCGGGGCGTCGACGTCACCGCTGGTGATGTGTCGCTGCGCAAGACGACGCACAAGACGATTGCGGAGGCTACGGCCCTGCTGGAGGTACACCGCTTCAACGTGGTCGTCGCCCGGGTGATGGAGCTGGTCAACGCGACGCGCAAGGCCATCGACACCGGCTGCGGGCCGGCCGACCCGGCGGTGCGGGAGGCGGCCGAGACGGTGGCGGTGATCTTGAGCCTGGTGGCGCCCTACACCGCCGAGGAGATGTGGGAGCGACTGGGGCATTCCCCGACCGTCGCCAAAGCCGGCTGGCCACGCGCCGAGGACACGCTGTTGGTTGAGGACGAGGTGACCTGCATCGTGCAGGTGCAGGGAAAGGTGCGCGGCAAGCTGCAAGTCAGCCCGTCGGTCTCAGCGGCTGACCTGGAACGTCTCGCGCTGGCTGAGCCGTCGGTGGTGCACGCGATCGGGACGTCGCCCGTGCGCAAGGTGGTCACTCGGCCGCCCAAGGTGGTCAACGTCGTCGTCGGCTGAACGATGGGTGAACTCTGACAGAACCCCGGCTGAACGAACGGCTTCCAGCTGCGCTGTAGTGTCACGCTATGGCTCGCCGCGTCGCCCTCGTCACCGACTCCACGTCGGTGGACCGCGCAATGGCTGACGCGCTCGACGTCGTGGTGGTGCCGCTGCAGGTGGTCATCGGCGCGCGGTCGTACGACGAAGGCTCCGCCGCAAGCCCCGAGACTGTCGCGGCGGCGCTGAAGGAGTGGTCACCGGTCAGTACCAGCCGTCCCGCGCCCGAGGTGTTCCTCCGGGCGTACGAAGCGGCGGCCGAGAATGGCGCCGAGGCCGTGCTGTCGGTGCACCTGTCCGGCGAGGTGTCAGGCACTTACGAGTCGGCCGAGCTCGCCGCCAAGGGGGCGTCGGTGCCGGTGCGGGTTGTCGACAGCCGGCAGATCGGCATGGGCACTGGTTTTGCGGTGCGGGCCGCAGTTGAAGCGCTGGACGCCGGTGCTGGCGTCGACGACGCGGCAGAGGTGGCGCGCCGTCGAGCGGTAGGGACCAGCGCGTTGTTCTACGTCGACACGCTGGAGTACCTGCGGCGCGGCGGCCGAGTGGGGGCCGCTGCAGCGTTGGTCGGGTCCGCGCTGGCGGTCAAGCCCCTACTCAAGGTCGAGGATGGTCGGATCGTCCCCCTAGAGAAGGTCCGTACGTCGGGTCGCGCCCTGAGCCGGCTCGAAGAGCTGGCGGTGGTGGCAGCCGGCGACGAACCTGTCGACATCGCCGTGTCGCATCTGGCCAACCCCGACCGGGCGGAGACCCTCGCCGAGCGGCTGCGAAGCAGAGTGCTGAAGCTTGACGAGCTCGTCGTCAACCAGGTCGGCGCCGTCATCGGCGCCCACGTCGGCCCGGGCATGCTGGCCGTCGTCGTCTCCCCGCACCTCTAGGCCACCTCTAGGCCGACACGTCAACGAAGGCCCGGCTTTCCCGGCGTGTCGGGCCGTACTGACGTCGCGTCGGCAGGATTTCGAGGGAGGTGAGGTGCTGGCGCCACCATCGCTATCCACCGTGGCGGCCCCGGCGAGCGGTCATCCACAGATCGCAGATCTGGGCTGGTTAGGCGGGCCGATCGCCACCTAGCGTCGCAGCCATGTTCGGTCGACGTCCCTCTCCCGAAAGTGACGCAAGCGCTATCGCGCGGCGGCGGCTGGCCGCGTTGGCAGCGCAGTTCGAGGTCGCCGGCGCACGACCCGCTGCGACTCCAGCGACTCGAGCAGGCGGGCCAGCACCGACAATCGGCTCAGCGCAGGCCGCGTCGCTCGGCTCCCGAGCAGCCGACTCCACCTCGCATGAGCTGGAGCGAGAGTTGCCCGATGCAGACTTGTCGGATCCCGGACCCACCGCTGGCCGGGGCTCCGAAGCAGGTCGACACGCTGCCCGGCCGCGCGCTGACGAGTACGGCAGGTGGAACCTCACGGCACACCAGCTGGCGGTCGTCGCCGTGATTGTGGCCGCGGTCGTCGCGGTCGCTGCCTGGTGGGTCCTGCGGTCGCTTCCGCAGCCCGCGCCGGTGCAACTGGCCAACGAGCGCACCCTGCCGTCCACCGCCTCGACGGTCCCTTCGAGCCCGAGCGCGCCATCGGTTGCGGCCCCCACCGGTGGCGCGCTCGCCGCCCCCGCAAGCGTGGGCGCTCCGGTCGTCGTCGACGTGGCCGGAAAGGTACGTCGGCCGGGGATCGTAGAGCTCCCGGCTGGGTCCCGCGTGGTCGACGCTCTGCGGGCCGCCGGAGGTGCACGCCCGGGTGTCAGCACCACCTCCCTCAACCTGGCACGTCCCCTGGTCGACGGTGAGCAGATCGTGGTTGGGCTGAAGGTGCCGGCGGTTGACCTGGTGCCGTCACCGGGAATCGCAGGAAGCACGACCACGGGCGCGATCACCTCGGTCGACCTCAACATCGCCAGCCAGGCAGAGCTCGAGACGTTGCCTGGCATCGGACCCGTGACGGCCGCATCCATCTTGGCCTGGCGCGCTGAGAACGGCGCCTTCACCAGCGTCGATGAGCTGCTTGAGGTGTCAGGGATCGGCGAGGTGACGCTGGCGGACATCGAAGCCTATGTACATGTATGACGCGCGAGCCGCTCGACCTGCGTCTCGCGCCCGCGGCCCTAGCGAGCTGGGGAGCTGCTGCGCTCGGACTCGGGTGGACACCCGGACAGGCGCTGGCTGCCGCTGCGGCCATGCTCACCCTGGGCGGGGGCCTCCTGTGGCTGCCCTCAGCGCTCCAGCGCCGGCAGAACGTGCCGCGCTTCGTGCCTTCCCCCGCCACGGCTATGCCCGGGCGCAGCGGGTCAAGCGGGCCACCCGCTGCTGGGGCGGGGCTACTTCGGCGCACTATTGGGGCGGCGGTCCTCGTTGCCGCCGGAGCGTTCGCCATTGCCGGGCTCCGCGCTGGAGCCGTTCAAGCGGGACCCATACCTGACCTGGCTCGGCAACGGGCGTACGTCGAGGTGACCGGGGTGGCCACGACGGACCCGGTTCGACGCGAGGGCGAGTTCGCGCCGTACGTCATCGCGCGACTCAACGTGCAGACCGTGCTGGGTCGAGGGGTGGCCACCAAGGTGCGCTCCCCGGTGCTCGTCATCGGAGACGAGGGATGGCTCGACGTGCGCTTCGGCGACTCGGTGGCGGCGGCGGGCAGGCTGCAGGCCGCCCAGGGACCCGACCTGGCCGGCGTGCTCATCACCACCGGCGCACCGGAGGTCGTCGAGCGCGCAGGGTGGCTGTACCGCGGCATCTCCACGGTGCGGGCCGGGTTGGTCGAGGCTGCCTCGGTGCTGCCGCCGGCTGAGCGTGCGCTTGTGCCGGCGCTCGTTGACGGTGACGACTCCTTGATGCCGCCAGAGGTCGCGGACGACTTCCGGACAACGGGACTGACCCACCTATTGGCAGTGAGCGGCGCGAATCTGACCTTGGTGCTGGCCTTCGCCTTGTTCATCGCGCGCTGGTGTGGTGTGCGGGCGCAAGGTCTGACGTGGCTCGGGCTGGTCACGGTGGTCTTCTTCGTCCTACTCGCCCGACCAGAACCGAGCGTGCTGCGCGCGGCGGCGATGGGCGTGGTCGCGCTGGCAGGTCTGTCGGCGGGCGGTCGACGGCGAGGGATGCGCGCGCTGAGCGTCGCGGTGATTGTGCTGGTGCTCTTCGATCCATGGCTGGCCCGGTCAGTGGGGTTCCTGCTGTCCTCACTTGCCACCGCCGGCATCTTGCTGCTTGCGCCGCCGTGGCGGGACGCGATGGCGCAGTGGATGCCTCGGATACTGGCTGAGGCGGTCGCTGTGCCGTTGGCTGCGCAGGTCGTCTGCACCCCGGTTGTCGCCGCCATCTCCGGGCAGGTGAGCCTGGTGGCAGTGTTGGCCAACCTCGCGGCGGCACCGGCGGTCGGCCCGACGACTGTCGTCGGTCTGGTTGCCGGCCTCGCCGCCGTCCTGTCCGAGCCGGTGGGCCACCTGCTGGGCCACGTCGCCGGCGTGTCCGCGTGGTGGATCGTCAGCGTCGCCACGCGGGGTGCCCAGCTCGCGGGGGCGAGCGTCACCTGGCCCGTAGGCGGCCTCGCGATCACCGCCTTGGCGTTCCTGTGCGCAGTTCTGATCAGCGTCATGCGGCCGCTGCTGGCCCGGCGCTACGCCTGCCTGCTCGTCGCGGCGGTGCTGGTGGTCGCTGTCGTCAGGCCGATCGGACGGCTGGGATGGCCTCCGGACGGTTGGCTGCTGGTGGCGTGTGACGTGGGCCAAGGCGACGGGCTCGTACTCAACGCCGGCCACCAGGTGGCAGTGGTAGTCGACACCGGCCCCAACCCTGAGCTGATCGACTCGTGCCTGACCAGATTGCACATCGACGACGTGGCTCTGGTCGTCCTCACGCACTTTCATGCCGATCACGTGAACGGGCTGCCGGGTGTCCTCAACGGGCGGCAGGTGACCGAAATCGAGACCTCGCCGCTGCCGGACCCACCCCAAGGCGCGGCGGCGGTCGCCACCTGGGCTGCGCAGGCGGGCGTTCCGGTGACGGTCGCCGTGGCCGGGGAGCGGCGTACTGTCGGCCAGCTGCACTGGCAGGTGCTCGGGCCGCTCGATGAGCCGGCCGACGACGTCGAGACGGTGTCGAGCGACACCCACGAGGAGGGGTCTGCGCCAAACAACGCCAGTGTCGTCATGCTCGTGGAAGTGCAGGGGTACCGGTTCCTGCTCACCGGCGACGCCGAGCCGGAGGAGGAGGACGACATCCTCGACAGTGGCGCGGACCTGCGCGTCGACGTGCTCAAGGCCGCCCACCACGGCTCGGCCGACCAGGATCCCGACTTCGTGCTCGACACCGCCGCGGCGGTGGCGCTGATCTCCGTTGGTGCAGACAACGACTATGGCCATCCCGCGCCTGAGACGCTCGGACTGTTCACCCAGCTGGGTGCGCACGTCTACCGCACCGACCTCGACGGCGACATTGCCGTCGTGTCTCGCGCCGGTCAGCTCGCCGTGGTCACCGCGCGCTGACTGGCAACATCGACGGCGAGTGTCGGTGCACCGTGACATGCTGACCGCACCATGGCAACACCGCGCGCGAGCGACCTCTTGGGCACCACCACGTTGATCACCGGCGGCAACGAGTTCCTGGCTGAGCGCACCATCACCTCGGCCCGGGCAGCAATCCGAGCCGTCGACGCCGACGCCGACATATCAGAGATGGCCGCTGCCGAACTCGGTCCGGGAGCGCTGGCGGAGATCAGCAGCCCCTCGCTGTTCGCGACCCGCCGCTCGGTCGTCGTACGCGCCATCGAGGACGTCCCCGCCGACACGGCGCCGGCGCTCCTGTCGTACGTCGAGTCGCCGGCGCCCGACGTACACCTGGTCTTGCACCACACCGGCGGGGCCAAGGGCAAGGCGCTCCTCGACAGTCTCCGCAAAGCTGGAACGGTCGAGGTCAAGGCGTTGGCCCTGAAGAAATGGGAGCTGCCCAGGTGGGTGGTCGCGGAGTTCGCCTCGTCGGGTGCGAAGGTCGGTGACTCGGTGGCCGCGGCGCTAGTCGATGCGGTGGGCGAAGACATGCGGGCGCTGGCCGCTGCCGTCGACCAGCTGGTCGCCGACGCGGCGGACGAGCCGGTCACTGCCGAGCTTGTACGCCGGTACTTCGGGGGTCGCGCCGAGGTGAAGGGCTTCGCCATCGCCGACGCCGCGATCGACGGTAACCAAGGCGAGGCGCTCGAGCAGCTGCGCTGGGCGTTCGGCAGCCGGGTCGACTCGGTACTCATTACCAGCGCGGTGGCCAACGGGCTGCGGTCGGTGGCCCGGTACGCCTCCGCGCCGCGTGGTCTGCGCGAGGCGGACCTGGCCCGCGAGGTCGGCGTACCAGCCTGGAAGCTGAGGTCGTTGGCCGCCCAGTCTCGGGGGTGGTCACCGCGCGGGCTGGCGACGGCGATTCAAGCTGCCGCTCAGGCCGACGCCGACGTCAAGGGAGCAGCTGGTGACCGGTTGTGGGCGTGCGAACGGTTGGTGATCTCTGTGGTTGAGGCCCGCGGCCTGCGCTAGGCGACCTCGTCCGGCCGGCCGGACGTCAGAGGGTGGCGGCGCGCTTGCTGATGGCCGACTTCTTGTTGGCGGCCTGATTCTTGTGGATGACGCCGGCCGAGGCGGCCTTGTCGAGCTTGCGGCCAGCGGCCTTCGCGTACTCGCGGGCCTGCTCGGTCTCACCTGCGTCGGCCGCCTCGCGGAAGCGCCGGATCGACGTCTTCAGCGCGGAGCGGACCGACTTGTTGCGCTCGTGCGCAGCGTCGTTCTGCTTGTTGCGCTTGATCTGCGACTTGATGTTTGCCACGGGGCAAGCCTCGGCTTCTTCGATCTGATGAGTGGTTGTCGACGCCGGACCAAGCCGGACGCGACGGATCACGTTACCAGCGGGCCACCGACCCGACAAAATATCGAACACCGACCACAGCGCTCTCCTCCGGCCCGTCGACCGTTTACCCCATTGGTCGGAAGCTCGTCCGGCGGTCAAGCCATTGTCAGGTGTTGGCCCGCAGGGTGGAAAATGCCACCGGCTCATGCGTGGCAACGTGGGCAAGTATCTGTTGGGCGCACTGGTCGGCGCTCGCTGCGGAGGTATCGACCTCAACGTCATAGGTCGCATAACGATGAACGAGTGGGAATTGTCGAGCTGCTGTCCCAACGTAGCGGTCGCCTCGCTGTCGCTCTGCTCTGTAACGAGAGCGCAATGCTCGTCTTACCGGAGCTTGATACGCCATTCAGAAAGATGACCTGAGAACCAGTCATGGCCGCCTACACAACGGTGGAACAGTAGAGCGATTCCATAGCCAACCATCACCCTTGATGCTGTAGAACGAGAATGGGGACCGAGGAGCACCGTGTAGTACAAGGCTCTCCACCACCCGCGAGTGTAGGCGAGCGCCGCCGCGGACACTTGGGTTGCGGACGACGATGCGTAAGGGTCAGTGCATGGCCGGTCGAGAGACCTATCTCGTTCAGTTTGTGGCGGGAACGCGTCAGCTCGCCGAGGCGTCCTTGCTCCAGGCATGCCCGCACGCCGAGATCAATTGGGCTGATGAGAGCGCGTTGACCTTCGAGGTCTCACCTGCGCTGACCACGGCCGAGGCACTTCCGTTCGCTAACAACGTGTTCCGGGTTATCTCTCGCGTCCCCAGGACAGACCTTCCCGCGTCGGTACGCCGCTTGGCCGAGCGCGCATGGTCGGCCAGGTTTCCTCCGGTGCGCCAAGGCTTCCGGGTGATGGCGCACATTGACGGCGCCTTGGTCGCGATGGAATCTAGGGCCAAGTCGTCCCTGGAGACGGTCATCACTCGTCGTACCGGTTCAAGGGTCGTCAGCCGCGGGTCCGTGCAGGAGTTCTGGGTCATCGGGCGATCCGGGTCGACTGACCTCGTCCTAGGTGAGCGACTTCCGCGCAGCAAGCGGCCCAAGGCGAAGGGCGCCCTGTCGGCTGAGTTGTGCGCGATGTTGGTCGCAGCCTCCAGGCCGCACCCGCACGACGTCTTCGGTGATCCATTCACCGGAAGCGGAGTTCTAGCCGTCGCCCGTCTCGCCTACCCGGTCAAGCGGATCGTCTGCTCCGACCGCGACCTCGATCGACCCGCACTACCTCGTGACCTGTCCAGAAACGCACGGGTGGACTTCCGGACTGACGATGCCCGTCGCCTGACCCTTGACGACGGCTCCGTCGACGTGTTCGTCACCGACCCACCCTGGGGGGAACACGAAGCCATCGAGGACTACGACACCTTTGCTCGGGACGTCGCCACGGAGCTCGCCAGAGTGCTCCACCCGCACCATGGACGCCTGGTCCTCCTGTCGGGCCGTCGCGTCGAACAGTCCTGGCAGCGAGCATTCGCATCCGTGGGCATGGCCGACGGACAAGACCTCGGTGTCCTGATCAACGGTCACCCGGCCACTGTCATCATCAGGCACCGACGCCGCGACTGACGCCTGCGGGCCAGGACGCCGACAGTGGCAAGATCGGGCGCGTGACTGACACCAGCGCCGTAGCCGCCACCGAGGCTTGCCTCGACCGCCTCCAGACGATCGACCCCCTGACCAACGCGGTCTGCACGCTGAACGTCGAGGCGGTCAGCCAGGCCGCGGCCCTGGACGCCGAAGCGCGCACTGGGCGCCTTCGCAGCGCCCTGCATGGGCAGCCGGTCCTGGTCAAGGACAACATCGACACCGCGGATCTGCTCACGACGGCCGGCTCGCTGGCGCTTGCCGACAAGCCGCCGACGGCCGACGCTCCGTTGGTCACCCGGTTGCGCGCGGCCGGCATGGTGGTCCTCGGCAAGACCAACCTCAGCGAGTGGGCCAACATCCGCGACCCCCACTCGACGTCGGGCTGGAGCGCGTACGGCGGCCTCACCCGCAACCCGTACGGGCTGAACCGCTCATCGGGCGGGTCCAGTTCGGGCAGCGGCGCCGCAGTCGCCGCGCGGCTCGCGCCGTACGCGATCGGCACCGAGACCGACGGGTCGATCACCTGTCCGGCCGCGTTCAACGGGTGTGTGGGCATCAAGCCGACCGTCGGACTGCTGCCCGCGGATGGGATCGTCCCCATCTCCGCGTCGCAGGACACGGCGGGGCCGATGGCCACGACGGTGAGCGACGCGGCTGCACTGCTCACGGTGCTGGCCGGCAACGGCGCCGACTATGGCGTTCACGCGGCGGCCGGGCGGCTGGCGGGCAAGCGGATCGGGGTCCCGCGCGAGGTGTTTTGGGGCTACAGCGCACTTGCCGACGTACCCGCCGAACGGGCAGTCCAGCTGCTGGCGGCCGCCGGCGCCGTGATCGTCGACGACACGAACCTGGAGTCGATGGTGGACTACGGGTTCGACGACGAGCTGCTGGTGCTGCTGGCCGAGCTCAAGGACGGCATGGCTCGCTACCTCGCCACCCGACCGGCCAGCGGGCTGAAGACGCTGGCCGACCTGGTGGAGTTCAACAACCAGCACAGTGACGAGGAGCTCGCGCACTTCGGCCAAGGACTCTTCGAGATGGCCGTTGACGGTCCGGACGTTGGGTCTCCCGAGTATGAACAGGCCCGCGCCGAGTGCGTGCGGCGCGGCCGAGATGAAGGCATCGACAAGGTGCTCCGCGAGCATGAGCTCGACGCGCTGGTGACCCCGTCCTACGCCCCGGCGATCCCCGTCGACCTCGTGAACGCCGAGCACCACTGGGGGAGCTGCACGCAACCTGCCGCCATGGCGGGCTACCCACTCGTCACGGTGCCGGCGGCGCTGGCGCACGGCCTGCCCGTCGCCGTCTCCTTCTGGGGTACGGCGGGCAGTGAGGCCGCGCTGATCGAGATCGCGGCCGGCTATGAGGCGGCCCGCGACGCCGAGGACGGGCCGCTGCCCGAGCCGACCTACCCGCAGTTCGTCTGACGGCGAGGACATCCACGGCTGGCATGCTCACTGCACCTGGCCGGCGGCCTGCAACCACTCGGTCGATGCGGCGGGTGCCTGAAGCGCTCGCAACACCGATCTGGCTCAGTGGCTGGCCAGGCCGTGCTTCTCGTTCCAGCGCTGCATCTGCTCCGAGAACGCCGGGTCCGCCAGGTGCTCGGGCCGGGCGGCGGTGAAGATCACGACGTGCCCGTCGGGGTCGGTGGTGGTGACGTCTTGGGTGTTCCAGGGGGTGTCAACCGGTCCGTCGACACGGCCACCGCCGTGACTACGTGCGCGTTCGGCAACGGCGTCGATGTCCTCGTACACCGCGGCGAAGCTGATCGTACAGCCGGTTCCCGGGGAGACCGATCCGGTTGCCGGGCGCACCACGAGGTCCTGAAACTGCCAGCGCCGCAAATGCACCAGAGCTGGGCCGCTGGGGCCCGGCACGGTGAACAAGTCGATGAATCCCAAGGCGTCGACGTACCAAGCAACGGTCGCGTCGAGGTCGGCCACCTCGAAGGTGGCGAACATCGGCATGCCGTAAATCGCCCGGGTTACCTGCGGCGCAGGGGCGCCGGATCTCGGGACTGGGACGGGGGACTGGATCGCGCTCACCTCCCATATCTTGCCGCCCATCCTCGGGCAGCGCAGGTTCTTAAGAGCCGAGCCCCAGGCGCTTCATCAGGCTCATCGCGTCGTACGGCGCGTGCACCTTGGCGTCGTTGTCGAAGTACACGTAGGTGTCGAGCCCGTTGTCGCTCCACTGCCTGACCTTGTCGGCCCAGCTGTCGAGCGCCTCCTCGGTGTAGCCGCTGACGTAGAGCTCCTCGGCCCCGTGCAGCCGCACGTACATGAAGTCCGACGTTACCTCCTCGACGAGCGGCCACTTGCCCGCGGTGTCGGCAACGACCAGCGCGATGTCGTGGTCACGCAGCAGAGCCACCGCGTCGGAGGTGACAAAGGAGTCATGCCGCACCTCGAGCGCGTGGCGGAGCGGTACATCGGCCTCAGTCGTCACCAATGCCCGGTCGGTGGGGATCTTCTCGTCGTGCTGCGCCGCCAACGCCGCGGCCTCGCCGGTCGTCCGCGGGAGCAGTTCGAAGAACCCAGTCAACCGGCCGGCGTCGAATCGAAGCATCGGCGGCAGCTGCCACAGGAGAGGTCCGAGCTTCGGACCGAGCGCCAGCAGTCCCGAGGCGAAAAAGTTCGCCAGCGCTGTCTCGACGCCAGCCAGCTTCTTCATGTGTGTGATGAACCGGCCGCCCTTGACCGCGAACACGAGGCCGTCGGGCGTCTCCGCCCGCCACGACGCGTAGCTCGACGGGCGTTGCAGCGAGTAGAACGAGCCGTTGATCTCGATGGAGTTGAACCGCTCACCGGCGTAGGCCAACTCGCGCCGTTGCGCCAGCCCTGGCGGATAGAAGCTGCCCCGCCACCCGGCGTATCGCCAGCCGGAGATGCCGATCCGCACCGCTGCCACGGCCGCAGCCTATTGCCGCACGCGGCGATCGAGCTCGTCGAAACCGCTGCTGTTCGAGACCGGCCCGGTCGAGCCCGCCGGGCTCTCGCGCCTTCGCTTCGCTCTTTACGGCGCTTCGAGTCCTCGTCGGTCTCTCCCCGGCCTCCGCAACCTGTGCTGCACACTTGTCGGCGTGGCGGTGCGCAAGGTCGGTGTCGAGGAAGAGCTGTTGCTGGTAGATCCGGCGACCGGGGAGCTCGCCCAGGTGTCGCACCGCGCGCTAACCGCTCACCGGGCGGCCGCGGGTGGCGGCGACGTTGACGACCCCACCGGCCAACCCGGCGATGCCGTCAAGCGGCCGTCTGACATCGAGCAGGAGCTGTTCCTCCAGCAGATCGAAACCGCGAGCGCGCCGTGTGCGGATCTTGACGAGCTGACAGACGAGGTGCGGCGTTGTCGGCGCTCTGCCGGCGAGGCGGCGCGGGCCGCCGGTGCGGCTGCGGTAGCCGTCGGCGGACCGGTTCTCGGCCAAACGGAGCTCACGGCGACGCCGAAGCCGAGGTATCAGCGCATCGTCAGCTCGTTCGGTGAGGTCGGGCGGCAGGCGGCGGCCTGCGGGATGCACCTGCACGTCGAGGTCGACGACGACGACCAGCGGGTCGGCGTACTCGACCGGATCCGGCCGTGGCTGCCGTTCTTGCTGGCAGTGTCGGCGAACTCCCCGTTCTGGCGCGGAACCGACACGGGATATGCCAGCTGGCGCTCCCAGGTATGGGGCCGCTGGCCCACCGTAGGTCCAGCGGAGCCGTACGGCGACCGGGCGGGCTACGAGGATGTGGTGGCCTCTCTCCTAGCGTCCGGGGCCGCCATCGATCGAGGCATGCTGTACTTCGACGCGCGGCTGGCAGCGGCGTACCCGACCGTTGAGATCCGCATCGCCGATGTCTGCACCGAGGTAGACGACACTGTGCTGGTGGCCGCACTGGGGCGCGGGTTAGTCGAGACGGCCGCGCGCGAGTGGTCGGCGGGTGTGCCGCCCGCGAGCTGGCGGACCGATCTGCTCCGGGTTGCGCACTGGCGAGCCGCCCAGTTCGGTCTGTCGTCGGGCCTCATCGACCCAGTCAGCCGCGAGCTCCT
Source organism: Nocardioidaceae bacterium (assembly GCA_030447865.1). Lineage (GTDB taxonomy): Bacteria > Actinomycetota > Actinomycetes > Propionibacteriales > Nocardioidaceae > JAUJOE01. The sequence goes on along the minus strand of JAUJOD010000002.1, from coordinate 633,921 downwards.
GCAGGTGCGTGAGGTGTTCGGCTCGTTCGTCGCCCATACGCGCGACGCGCTCGACGAGGCGGGGGACACCGACGCCGTACACGAGTTGTTCGAGCGGTTGCTGGCGCGAGGCGCCGGGGCGAGCCGGCAACGAGCGGTCGCCGAGGCGACCGGTGAACTCCAGGCCGTCGTCGCCGACTTGCGCGAACGTACCGAAGGGTCGTGGGCCGTCGCCTGAGTCGCGGCGAGGTTCAGGCGACCCCGAGTCGGCGACGTGCGCCTTGGAGGAAGCGGGCGCCCTCGACTCGTCGGAACGCCGGCATAGTCGGCAGTCCCGGTGGCGGCGGCCGCGTGCTCATGAGCGTCAGGTGGATGCCTATCCCGAGCAGGAACGCGGTCAACACCTCGTCGTCGACGCCCGCCATGAACGGCGAGCCGCCCATGATCTCGTCGAATCTCGGCGTCTCCGCCCATTCCAGCGCGAACACAGCTGTGTCTGCCCACGTCGGCCCTTCGCGCGCCATGCCCCAGTCGACGATCACCACCGAGCCGTCGGGCCGGATCAGCAGGTTGTCGTTGCGCACATCCCAGTGGCACAGCGTGCCGCCGCTCAGCCAGGCAGGCAGCCGGGCGAGCAGCTGGCGGAGGCTTTCGGCTTCCGGGTCTAACCAGTCCGGCAACGCAGCGAGCTCCTCGGGCGCGGCGTTCGCCAGCGTCGCGGTCCATCGCATCGCCTGCTCCGCGGCGGCTGTGGTCTCGGCACCGGTCGGCGCTGGGGTGAGTTCGCGCGTCTGCACCTCGACAGCCGTGAGCACGCGGTCGACGTCGGCCGGGTCGGCCCAGTTCGGGTGGCGCCCGTCGACGTCGTCGAGGATCATCGCCACCCAGTCGCCGTCGTCGTACGTCGCTCGCAGGCCCGTCCGCCACGGCACTTGCTCCAGCACAGACAAGACAGCGATCTCGGTGCGGAAGAGGTCCGGCGTGTTGGGGTTCAGGCTGGATCCCACGCTCTTGACGAACGCCCGGGAGCCGTCACCCAGGCGCAGCCGGGCAGCGCAGCCAGCGACATACCTCCGGGTTGAGTTTCCGCGTCGGTGACGGGCGAACCGAGCGTCCGCTCCACCCACCCGCGCACATTCGGGGGAAGGCTCTCGTACGGGGCGCGCACACCCACCGCCCGCAGCGGCGATGCACTGGTCACCGCTCGCCCAGCCGGTCACGTAACCACTCTTCAGTGACGTCGAGGTACCACTGCTGGTGGTCGCGCAAGTGCGGGGAGTGCTCAGGGACCGGCCGGGTCTTCGCGACCGCCCAGAACGACCATAGAACTGCGAGCAGTGAGTCAATCGAACGATGGTCGACTTCTCGGGTCAGCGGATGCTCAGCGAGCAGCGCATCGACGCCGATCCCGTCACCACGCGCCGACAGCAGCACACAGACCAGGTCGATCCAGGGCGCGCCGACGGCCGGCCAGTTCCAGTCGACGAACCACACCTCGCCGTCGGAGCCGATCAAGATGTTGTCGTCGCGCAGGTCCAGATGCACGACGCTGCTGCCAGCGGTGCGCCCTCGGGCCTCCTCGCACAAGGCCTGGATGGTGGCCAGCCATGGGTTGTCTCCCTGAAGCTGCCGGACTTCCGCCAGTCGCTCAACGGCGCCACCAACCAGCTCAGCGGCGACCGGCTCCAGGCCGAGCTCCGCCGGTACGGCGGTCAGCGCGGCGGCCGTCTCAGCCAGCTTGTCGAGCACCAGGCGCAGTTGGGCGGGACGCCACGGGCGACGCGGTGGGGTCGCGTCGACGTACTGGAAGCCGACGATGACCCACCGCAACCCGTCGATGTGGACGTCACGGTGCCAAAGCAGGGGCGGTGCGCCGATGCCCGGAGGCAGCGCGGTGAGCTTGCGGACCTCCTCGCGGTAGGCGTCGCTCAGCGGCCAGCCGTGCAGGGTGTCGTCGGCGCTGGACGCCGCCTTGACGAAGATCCGCCGACCGTCGGCGAGGTCAAGCCTGGAAGCGAAGCCAGGGGTGAAGCCGGTCCCCGCTGACTCTGAGCCAATTGCGGCAGCGCCGGCCAGGCCTTCAATGACCTGCCGCACCGCCGATGGGAGCTGGTTCCAGGTCGGCCGCCGAGCGGTTGCCCGCACCGGGATCGTCACCCCGGTGCGGGTGGTGACGGAGTCGAGCTGCCACCCCAGGTCGGACATGCCACGCGATCTTGTCAGGTGCAGTCGGCCCCAGCACCTCCTTTTCGCCTGCGAAGAAGGCGCCGTGGGAGGATGAGGCAGTGCCTCAGTTCCCCGTAACGGCGCCGCCACCCGGGCGGACCGACCCGTCGATCCTGCGGAACTTCTGCATCATCGCCCACATCGACCACGGCAAGTCCACGCTCGCTGACCGGATGCTGCAGCTGACCGGTGTCGTCGAGGGGCGCGCCATGCGGGCGCAGTACCTCGACCGGATGGACATCGAGCGCGAGCGCGGCATCACGATCAAGAGCCAGGCGGTCCGGCTGCCATGGACCGCAACCAGCGGCGACAGCACGGGTACGACGTTCGTGCTGAACATGATCGACACGCCCGGCCACGTCGACTTCACCTATGAGGTCAGCCGGTCGCTGGAGGCGTGCGAGGGCGCCGTGCTGCTCGTCGACTCGGCCCAGGGTATCGAGGCCCAGACCCTCGCGAACCTCTACCTGGCGCTCGAGGCCGACCTGCACATCATCCCCGTGCTCAACAAGATCGACCTGCCGAGCGCCCAGCCGGAGAAGTACGCCGCCGAGATCGCCCACATCATCGGCTGTGACGCCGACGACGTACTGCGTGTGTCGGCGAAGACCGGCGAGGGCGTCGAGGCGCTGCTCAACCGCATCGTGGCGGAAGTTCCCGCCCCCAAGGGTGACCCGGACGCTGCGCCGAGGGCGCTCATCTTCGACTCCATCTACGACACCTACCGCGGCGTCGTCACCTATGTGCGGGTCATCGACGGCCGGCTCAGCCACCGCGACCGCATCAAGATGATGTCGACCGGGGCGGTGCACGAGATGCTCGAGGTTGGCGTGATCGCCCCGGAGCCGACGAAGGCCACCGAAATCGCCGTGGGGGAGGTGGGCTACCTCATCACCGGCGTCAAGGAGGTGCGGCAGTCCCGCGTCGGCGACACCGTGACATCGGCGGTGCGCGGCGCGACCGAGGCGCTCGGCGGTTACCGGCACCCCAACCCGATGGTGTACGCCGGCCTCTACCCGATGGACGGCGACGACTACCCAACCCTGCGCGACGCCCTCGACAAGCTGCAGCTCAACGACGCCGCGCTGACGTACGAGCCGGAGACGTCGGGCGCCCTCGGGTTCGGCTTCCGCTGCGGCTTCCTCGGACTGCTGCACATGGAGATCGTCCGCGAGCGGCTGGAGCGCGAGTTCAACCTCGACCTGATCTCGACAGCTCCGAACGTCGTCTACCGCGTCGTGATGGAGGACGGCTCAGAAGTGACCGTGACCAACCCGAGCGAGTACCCCGGCGGCAAGATCGCCGAGGTGTATGAGCCGGTCGTGCGGGCGACGATCCTCTCGCCGTCCGACTTCATCGGGGTCATCATGGACCTCTGCCAGACCCGCCGCGGCTCCCTGCAGGGTATGGAGTACCTGTCGGCGGACCGCGTCGAGCTGCGCTACGTCGTGCCGCTGGCCGAGATCGTCTTCGACTTCTTCGACGCGCTGAAGTCACGCACCAAGGGCTACGCGTCGCTGGACTACGAACCCATCGGCGAGCAGGCCAGCGACCTGGTGAAGGTCGACGTTCTGCTGCATGGCGACCCTGTCGACGCGTTCTCGGCGATCGTGCACCGCGACACCGCCTACTCGTACGGCGTGGGGCTCGCGCAGAAGCTCAAGGACCTCATCCCGAGGCAGCAGTTCGAGGTGCCGATCCAGGCGGCGATCGGGGCGCGCGTCATCGCCCGCGAGACGATCCGCGCGATTCGCAAGGACGTGCTCGCCAAGTGCTACGGCGGCGACATCACCCGCAAGCGCAAGCTGCTCGAGAAGCAGAAGGAGGGCAAGAAGCGGATGAAGATGGTCGGCCGGGTCGAGGTGCCCCAAGAGGCGTTCATAGCCGCGCTCAACACGTCCGAGCCGGCCGAGAAGTCCCGGCGCTGACCTCCGCTGCTTACGGTCGCGGCGGGTATGGCTCTCGCGCCTGTCGCTTCGCTCCTTTACGGCGCTTCGAGTCCACACCCGCCACTCCCTTCAACCGTGGCGGCCAATGACCCAGAGGGGGAGTCTTGACGCTGCCGTACGACGTGCCGCCGGGTCTGCTGGAGCAGGCGGAGCTTGGCCCCGACTGGGCGGACTGGCTTGACCGGCTGCCCGCGCTGTTTCACTCCGTGATGGCCGATTGGGCGCTGGCCTACGACGGACCACCGAGGCATGGGTACTGCTCTCTCGTCGCGCCCGTGCGAACGCGGTCTGGCGAGCCTGCGGTGCTCAAGGTGACCTTCGACGGTGACGATGAGTCGCTGCACGAGGCGGTCGCCCTCCAGCACTGGAACGGCCGTGGCACGGTGAAGCTGCTGCGAGCCGACCCCCACCGGCGGGCGCTGTTGCTCGAGCGGCTCCACGTCCGAGACCTTTCCGCCATCGACGACCTCGCCGCATGCGAGGTGGTGGCTGGGTTCTACCGGCGGCTGCATGTGCCCGCGCTGCCGCAGCTGCGCACGGTGACGTCGTACGTCGACCGGTGGGTCGACGCGCTGACCAGACTGCCACGGAACGCGCCGATCCCGAGGCGGCTCGTCGAGCAGGCGACGTCGCTGGGTCGGGAGTTCGTGGCCGATCGGGGGAGCGTCGGCGTGATAGTGCACGGTGACCTGCACTACGAGAACGTGCTTGCCGGTGATCGGGAGCCGTGGCTGGTGATCGACCCGAAGGCGATGTCGGGAGACCCGCATTACGAACCCGCGCCGATGCTGTGGAACCGGTGGGATGACCTGGTGGAGACCGGCAACGTCCGTGACGCGGTGCGCCGGCGCTTCCACACGCTGGTGGACGTCGCGGGTCTCGACGAGGAGCGCGCACGCGACTGGGTCGTCGTGCGGATGGTGCTCAACGCCAACTGGTCGATTGAGGACGCGCAGCGAGCCGAGCGCTCCCTGCGGGAGGACGAGCGTGACTGGATCACGCAGTGCATCGCGATAGCCAAGGCGGTGCAGGACTGACCTCCGCATTGCGAGAACGCTCCGTGACCGACGTAACCCTCATTAATGCAAGAAGGGGGCGTGTCTCCAGCTACAGTTGAGGTGTCGGCCCGCACAGTTCTGCCTCGGGCCGGTTTTCTCTGTCGATCCCCACGCGCTGCGGCCCTAGAGCCGCCCGGGCAGGACGACCCTTCAACGTTTCGGAGTATCTATGGCGGCCCGCCGCCCTCTCAGCTTGACTTCCCCTTCGTCCACAGTCCCGCCTCGCGAGGCGGCAACCACCTTCGCATCGCTCGGCGTGCCCACCGCCCTGGTAGCCGGGCTTGCAGCGCAGGGCATCACCGCCCCATTCCCGATTCAGGCAGCGACGCTGCCGGATGCACTTGCCGGGCGTGACGTGCTCGGCCGGGGCCGCACCGGCTCGGGCAAGACCTATGCGTTTGCCCTTCCCATCCTGGCCCGGCTGGCCGCGAGCCCGTCCCAGCGCCGTCCGGGCTGCCCCCGTGCGCTTGTCTTGGCACCCACCCGGGAGCTCGCGTCGCAGATCGACGCGGTGATCGCCCCGCTGGCCAAGCGACTGGGCCTACGCACCCTCACCGTTTTCGGTGGAGTGGGCGCGGCCCCGCAGATCGCCGGCCTGCGAGCCGGCGTCGACATCGTCGTCGCCTGTCCGGGCCGCCTGACCGACCACGTCCAGTCGGGTCACGCCCGCCTCGACGCGGTCGAGATCACCGTTCTCGACGAGGCCGACCACATGGCTGACCTGGGCTTCCTGCCCGTCGTACGCCGATTGCTCGACAAGACGCCGTCCTCCGGGCAGCGGATGCTGTTCTCAGCCACCCTCGACCGCGGCGTCGACGTGTTGGTGAAGCGCTATCTCACCAACCCGGTGACGCACAGCGTCGACTCGGAGCGCTCCCCGGTCGCCGCCATGACCCATCACGTGCTGCACGTCAGACACGGCTGCCGGGTGCCGGTGCTCGTCGACCTCGTGTCGGCTCCGGGCCGCGCGCTCGTCTTCACCCGCACGAAGCACGGCGCCAAGGCTCTCACTCGTCAGCTCGTCGCCTCCGGAGTTCCGGCCATCGAGCTGCACGGGAACTTGTCCCAGTCGGCGCGCACCCGCAACCTCAGCTCGTTCTCCCAAGGTCGAGCCGAGACGCTCGTGGCCACCGACATCGCCGCCCGCGGGATCCATGTCGACGACATCGCCCTGGTGGTGCACGCCGACCCACCGGTCGAGCACAAGGCCTACCTACACCGGTCCGGCCGCACCGCCCGCGCCGGCGCCTCGGGAACCGTTGTCACGTTGATGACCGACGCGCAGGTCAGCGACGTACGAAGCCTCACTCGCAAGGCAGGCATCAAGCCCATGATCACCCGGCTGACCGCCGGCGACCCGCTGCTGGCCCAGATCGCGCCGGGCGAGCGCACGTACGTCGAGCCACCCCGCCGCGCGGCCGTGCCGAGCGACGCCAGCTCGCGGCGGCGTGCCGGCAGCGGAGGCGGGTCGCGGCGAGGCGATCGGCGGCGCACTGCCGCGGCGCCGAACGGGAACGCTGCCCGCACCGCACGTCCGGGAGCCGGTGGCCGGCGAGGAGCGGCGAGAACCGGCGCTGCGGCAGGGACTGTGCCGTCGGCGGCAGCCTTCTCCGCCGCCGCCCGGGGACGCGGCCGAACCGGCAAGCGCTGACGGCTATTGCGTGGTCGCCGTACGTCTCGGTTTGCGACAATGAGCGCTATGCCCGCCACAGTCCTGTCGATCAACGTCGGCCGTCCCGTCGACGTGCCCTGGGCAGCGCCCGTGGGGCGTACGTCGATCAACAAACGCGCCGTCGCCGGACCGGTGCCGGCCGAGCAGCTCGGCCTGGTGGGTGACGAGGTCTCCGACACCAAGCACCACGGCGGCATTGACCAGGCGGTGTACGTGTACGCCCGCGAGGACCTCGACCTGTGGAGCGAGCGCATCGGCCAGCCAATCGAGAACGGCCAGTTCGGCGAGAACCTGACCACGCTGGGCATCGACGTCAACCAGGCGCTGCTGGGCGAGCGGTGGCGGATCGGCTCTGCGCTGTTCGAGGTGGCTGAGGTGCGCATCCCCTGCAACACCTTCAAGAACTGGCTGGGCACTTTGGGTGTCGACAACACCGCGTGGGTGAAGCGGTTCACCGCCGAGGAGCGGCCCGGGCCCTACCTGCGGGTGCTCGAGCCGGGCACGTTGACGGCAGGCGACGAGGTGAGCGTCGTACACCGCCCCGCCCATGACATCACCGTCGCGACGATGTTCCGCGCCTTCACGACCGACAGGTCGTTGCTGCCGCGGCTGCTGGAGGTCGGCGAGTCGTTGGCGCCGAAGCCGCGGGCCGCGGCCGAGAAGGCGGCGTACAGCTCTGCGACCAGAGAGCGGCAGAGGGAGCACACACCTACCGCAAGGTAGGCGTCTGCTCTACGGTCGTGCCTATGGTGGACTCCGCAGAAGCTCAGGCGATCATCGACGGTCGGCCGCCCTCAGTTGGGCGGATGTTCTTCGATCGGGTGGTCGCTTCCCCCGACAGGGATGCGTTCAGCTATCCCGTTGACGACAATTGGACGTCGGTCACCTGGCAGCAGGCCGGTGAGCGCGTCACCAGGATCGCGGCGGGTCTGATCGCGCTGGGCGTCGAGCCCGAGCAACGTGTCGCTATCGCCTCCGGTACCCGCTACGAGTGGATCCTCGCCGACTTGGCGATCATGTCGGCAGGAGCGGCCACCACGACGGTCTACCCCTCGACAGTGCCCGAGGAGGTCGCCTACATCATCGGTGACTCTGACTCCCGGGTGGTCTTCGCCGAGGACGAGAACCAGGTAGCGAAGCTGCGGGAGCGACGGGCCGACGTACCAGCTTTGACGAAGGTTGTGGTGTTTGACGGCACACCCGACGACGACTGGGTGATATCGCTCGACGACTTGGAGCAGCAGGGGGCCAAGCTGCTCGCGGAACAGCCCGACGTGGTCGAGCAGCGAGTAGCGGCCAGCGGGCCCGACGACCTCGCCACGTTGATCTACACGTCCGGCACGACCGGGCGTCCCAAGGGGGTGCGGCTGCGGCACTCGGCCTGGACCTACGAGGGCGCTGCCATCGAGGCGATGGACCTGCTGTTTGCCGACGACGTCCAGTTCCTGTGGCTGCCGTTGGCGCACTCGTTCGGCAAGGTTCTCCTGACCGCCCAGCTGCAGATCGGCTTCCCGACGGCCGTCGACGGACGGGTCGACAAGATCATTGACAATCTGGCTGTCGTGCGGCCGACCTTCATGGGGGCTGCGCCGCGGATCTTCGAGAAGGCCCATGCGCGGGTCACCACCATGGCGGCCTCCGAGGGTGGGGCGAAGAAGAAGATCTTCGACCAGGCGTTCAAGGTTGGCCGCGAAGTTGCCCGGCGCCGGCTCGCTGGCGAGAAGGTGCCTCCTCACCTAGCGGCCCAGCATAAGGTGTTCGACCGGCTGGTGTTTGCCAAGGTCCGTGACCGCTTCGGCGGCCGGCTGCGGTTCTTCATCTCCGGGGCGGCGGCGCTCAACAGCGACATCGCCGAGTGGTTCTACGCCGCCGGCATCTTGATCCTCGAGGGCTATGGCCTCACCGAGACCTCGGCGGGTACTTGCGTCAACCGCCCGCAGCACTTCAAGCTCGGCACGGTCGGCCCGCCATTGCCTGGCACTGAGCTGAAGACCGCGCCCGATGGTGAACTGCTGGTCAAGGGGCCGGGGGTGATGGACGGCTACCACAATGTCGACGAGGCCACTCAACAGATACTCAAGGACGGCTGGCTCTACACCGGAGACATCGGTGAGATCGACGACGAGGGCTTCGTGCGCGTCACCGACCGAAAGAAGGACCTGTTCAAGACGTCCGGTGGCAAGTACGTCGCTCCGCAGAGCATCGAGGGCAAGTTCAAGGCGGTGTGCCCCTACGTCAGCCAGGTCGTCGTGCACGGCGGTGAGCGTCCATTCTGTTCAGCGCTCGTTACCCTCGACCCCGACGCGATCGAGCCCTGGGCCCGCCAGCATGGGCTGGGAGGCACGTCGTACGGCGAGATCGTGACGTCTGAGCAGGCCCTCGCGATGGTGCAGGGGTACGTCGATCAGCTCAACTCGCAGCTCAACCGGTGGGAGACGATCAAGCGGTTCGTGGTGCTGGACCGCGACCTGTCGATAGAGGACGGCGAGATCACCCCGAGCATGAAGATCAAGCGCAAGGTCGTCGAAGACCACTACCGCGAGCAGCTCGACGCCCTCTACACCTGAACGTTGTGGGCTGGGCTCCCACCTGTCTGGGCCCCCGGCGTACGTCTACCGGGTTGTCGCGGTAGACGGTCGCTGCGAGCGGCCCCCGGCGTACGTTTACCGGGTTGTCGCGGTAGACGGTCGCTGCGAGCGGCCCCCGGCGTACGTCTACCGGGTTGTCGCGGTAGACGGTCGCTGTCCGCGCGTGCGGTACCTTGCCGCCGGGGGACAATAGGGCAATGCCGTCGACGCTGCCCGAGGGGCAAGCCGCTCCGCGGGATGGCGCGCTGCCACCCGGTGCCGTTGCAGCCCTGGGCACCCGGTCCTTCGGTTGCTATGTCCATGTGCCGTTTTGCGCCGTCCGGTGCGGCTACTGCGACTTCAACACCTACACGGCCCTCGAGCTTGGCAACCCCCCTGGAGCGTCGCGGGACACTTACGCTGAGGCGGCGGTCGCTGAGATCGCCCTCGCCCGGGAGGTGTTGGGCGAGCGGGCGGTGCCTCTGGACACGGTCTTCTTCGGGGGCGGTACGCCGACCCTGCTACCAGCCGCAGACCTGGTGTCGATCGTTGCGGCGCTTCGGTGCGAATTCGGCCTCAGCCCGGACGCCGAGGTCACCACCGAGGCCAACCCCGACAGCGTCACCCCGGCAGAGCTCGAGACGCTGCGTGCCGGTGGCGTCAACCGGATCTCCTTCGGGATGCAGTCGGCGGTCCCGTCGGTGCTCGCCACGCTCGACCGCACCCACGACCCGGCGCGAGTCCCGTCTGTGGTGCGGTGGGCGCGCAGCGCCGGCTTCGACCAGGTCAGCGTCGACCTAATCTACGGCACGCCCGGTGAGTCCCTGGACGACTGGCACGCAAGCGTCAACGCCGCGGTTGCTCTCGAACCCGACCATGTGAGCGCCTACGCGCTGATCGTCGAGCAGGGTACGGCGCTTGCTCGGCGCATTGCCCGAGGCGATCTTCCGGCGCCTGACGACGACGACGTCGCCGACAAGTACGAGCTCGTCGACGACGCTCTGGTCGCTGCCGGATACGAGTGGTACGAGGTCTCCAACTGGGCACGCGGCGGGAACTACGCCTGCCGGCACAACCTCGGCTACTGGCAGGGCTCGGACTGGTGGGGCGTAGGACCGGGTGCGCACTCTCACGTCGGCGGCGTGCGCTGGTGGAACGTCAAGCACCCAGCCGCTTATGCGGCCCGGGTGGCGGCGGGCGAGAGTCCCGCCGCGGGACGCGAGGTCTTGGACGCCGGCATCCAACGGGTCGAGCGGGTGCTGTTGGAGACCCGACTCGCTACCGGCCTGCCCCTCGACGTACTCGACGACGAAGGGCTGGGCGCCGTACGAGCGCTGCTTGCCGACGGCCTAGCCGAAGTCCGGCCGGCCGACGCAGGGCGAGCTGCGAAGCGTCTCGTGTTGACGCGGCGTGGACGGCTGCTCGCCGACGCGGTGGTCCGGACCCTGCTGCCGTGACCCACTCCGCCCACGACCTGTCAGAACGTAGTCGACCTATGGCTCGAGTAGGGACTGACAGGTTTGCCGACCCCGAAAGTTGTCAGAACGTAGTCGACCTATGGGTCGAGTAGAGACTGACAGGTTTGCCGACCCCGAGAGTTGTCAGAACGTAGTCGGTCTGTAGGTCGAACACGTTCTGACAAGTCGCAAAGGGGGGCTACTTGATGAAGCGGAACGTCAAGGGGTAGCGGTAGTCCCCGCCCCGGGAGGCGGCCATCGTGGCCAGCAAGATCACGATCAACGCCACGATTGCGGCGACGCCGAGCACCGGGAGTATGACGACCGTGCCCAGCCCGATCGTGACGAAGATGAAAGCCATCGCAACGGCGAAGTAGAGCAGCAGCGTGATCTGAAAGTTGAGTGACTCGATGGCGTGGCGCCGCACGAAATCCGAACGGCCGCCCATATACAGCAGCACTGCAAGCGGCGCGAGGAAGCCCATTGCGATGACGCTGCGACCAGCGACCCGATGTGCGCCGCCATCGCCCAGTTCCGCTCCTCGTTCGGCGCGAGGGCGCCGCTGCCGGGCGGGTCGGGCAGTGTGGGCTGAGCCATGGTCCATCCTCGCTGACGTACGGCGGCTGCGGAAGAGGTCTCCGCCTCTGAGCCATTGTCGCCGCTGTGTCGGCGACTTCGACAACGGTAGGGAACCGGTGATTCTCCGCCGGACGGTGCCCGCGAATGTCCCGCTGCCGCGCAACGGAAGCCGGATCGTCGACAACGCCGCAGGGGCGACTCGCCTAGTAGAGTTGGCACTCAGTACGCCGGAGTGCTAGCCAGGACGAGGAGGCCGCATGCTGGACGATCGCAAGCTCGACGTGCTGCGTGCCATCGTCGAGGACTATGTGCACACCCAGGAACCGGTGGGGTCGAAGGCCCTGGTCGAGCGGCACCACCTGGAGGTGTCGCCAGCCACCGTGCGCAACGACATGGCGGCACTGGAGGAGGAGGGGTTCATCACCCAGCCGCATACCAGCGCCGGACGCATCCCTACCGACAAGGGCTACCGGCTCTTCGTCGACAAGCTGACCAGCATCAAGCCGCTGAGCGGTGCTGAGAAGCGGGCCATCGCCACCTTCCTGCAGGGTGCGGTCGACCTCGATGACGTCGTACACCGCAGCGTGCGCCTGCTGGCACAGCTGACGCAGCAGGTGGCGATCGTGCAATATCCGACACTCGCTCGCTCGACCGTGCGGCACGTTGAGCTCGTCACGCTGTCGAGCTCGCGGCTGCTGCTCGTCTTGATCACCAGCGCCGGCCGGGTCGAACAGCGCGTCGTCGAGCTGCCCAAGCCGCTACCCGACGACGTCGTCGCCGATGTGCGCGCCAGGCTCAACACCAGCGCCGTCGGTCAGCGGCTTTCGGAGGCAGCCGTTCGGGTGACGTCGCTGCCGGACCAGGCCCACGCCGCCGACAAGGCGGCGGTCACCCAGATCGTGGCGGTGTTCGCCGAGGCGGTGGCCGACGACCGCACCGACGAGAAAGTCGCGATCGGCGGCACGGCCAACCTGACCCGGTTCGGCGACGACTTCGACCGGTCGATCAAGCCGCTCCTCGAAGCGCTCGAGGAGCACGTCGTACTGCTCAAGCTGCTGGGGGAAGCAACCAGCCCGAGCCTGGTGACCGTGCGCATCGGTCACGAGGTGCCCTACAAGCAGCTTGCCTCGACGTCGGTCGTTGCCACCGGCTACGGGCCCGAGGAGCAGCCGCTGGCCACCCTCGGTGTGGTGGGGCCGACCCGGATGGACTACCCGGGATCGATGGCCGCCGTACATGCCGTCGCCCGCTACGTCAGCCAGATCCTCTCCGAAGCCTGATCGCCGACTCATGCAACCGTTCCCAAGAAATGCTGGAGTATGACGCAAGACCTCTACGCGACCCTCGGTGTCTCGCGCAACGCGAGCCCCGAGGAGATCAAGAAGGCCTACCGCAAGCTGGCCCGCCAGCTGCACCCCGACGTCAACCCTGACGAGGCCATCCAGGAGCGCTTCAAGGAGGTCACCCGCGCCTACCACGTGCTGAGCGACCCCCAGAAGCGTGAAATGTACGACCTAGGTGGCGATCCGCTGTCGGCCAGCGGGGCGGGGGCCGGCTTCGGGGCGGGGTTCTCGTTCACCGACATCATGGACGCGTTCTTCGGTCAGGGCGCCGGCACCGGGCGGGGTCCGCGCCCGCGTACCCGCCGCGGTCAGGACGCCCTGATCCGGGTGTCGCTCGACCTCGCCGAAGCGGCATTCGGCGCCGAGAAGGAGCTGAAGGTCGACACGGCCGTCACCTGCTCCCGGTGCAGTGGGGCCGGCACAAGTCCTGGTACGTCGTTGGCCCCGTGCAGCACCTGCAGCGGCCGCGGGGAGATCAGCCACGTGCAGCGGTCGTTCCTCGGCGAGGTTCGCACCATGCGGCCCTGCCCTACCTGCCGGGGGTTCGGCACCGTCATCCCCGACCCGTGCAGCGAGTGCTCAGGAGACGGTCGGGTGCGAGCCCGCCGAGCCGTTCACGTGTCGGTTCCTGGCGGCGTCGACACCGGGACCCGGATCCAGCTCACCGGAGAAGGCGAGGTCGGCCCAGGCGGAGGACCAGCCGGTGACCTCTTCGTCGAGATCAACGTCGCCTCGCACCCTGTCTTCACTCGGCACGGCGATGACCTGCTCTGCACGATCACGGTCCCGATGACAGCGGCGGCGCTCGGCACCACGGTCGAGCTGCCGACGCTTGAGGCCGACGTCGCGTCGACCGACAACTCCGACATCGAGCGGTCGCTGCCGCTGGAGATCCGACCGGGCATCCAGTCCGGTGAGCAGCTCGTGGCCCGCGGACGCGGCGTACCCCGCCTGCGCCGAACCGGCCGCGGCGACGTCGTCGCGACAGTCGTCGTCGAGACCCCCACCCGGCTCGACAAGCAGCAGACAGAGTTGCTGCGGCAGCTCGCGGCGTTACGTGAGGAGGAGGAGCCGGTTCCGACGGTCGACGGCCGGCCCAAGGGGGTGTTTGACCGGTTCAGGGACGCCTTCGGTGGTGGCCGGTGACGACGTGTCAGTCTGTAGCGGACATGCTCAGGCGGCTGGCGTTCTGACAGGTCTGGGGAGATCGGCATGACGTTGGCGGTGTTCGCCGTCGGCGCTGGCGCACTGGCTGCCCGCTCCGTCGAGCTGGCCGGCGACGAGGGCCGGCATGCCGTGGTGGTGCGCCGGATCAGGGTCGGGGAGCATGTCCTGCTCACCGACGGCGCCGGACACGGCGCTGAGTGCGTCGTGACATCGCTCGGCAAGCACAGCCTGGTTGCTGATGTGCTGGTACGTCGGTCCGAACCGTTGCCGTCACCCCGGCTGGTCGTCGTCCAGGCGCTCGTGAAAGGGGAGGCGGCTGAGCTGGTCGTCGACCTGTTGACCCAGGTGGGTGTCGACGCGATCCTGCCGTGGGCCGCTTCGCGCAGCGTGGCAACGTGGCGCGGTGAGCGTGGCGACAAGGCGCTGGGCAGGTGGCGGTCGACGGCGCGGGAAGCGGCGAAGCAGTCGCGTCGGCTGCGGTTCCCGGTCGTGGAGCCGCTGCACTCGACCCACGAGGTCGCTACCCTGCTGGGTGGCGCCGCTGCCTTCGTGTTGCACGAGGGCGCCCCTGCGCCGCTCTCAGGCGTTCAGGTGCCTGCATCGGGTGACGTCGTGTTGGTAGTCGGCCCCGAAGGGGGAGTAACGGACGAGGAGCTGGCCGAGTTCGCGGCGGTTGACGCTCAGGCCGTGCGGCTCGGGCCGACGGTGCTGCGCGCCTCGGCAGCTGGAGCAGTGGCCGCGGGTGTGCTGCTCAGCCGCACCGACCGCTGGCGTTAGCACCGCCGCGGGCTCGGCCATGGGCCTCAGCTGCATGACGGGCGCAGCACCGCCCGCCATACTCCAACGATCCGAGTTTGGCGTTGCTTGGACGACGGAGGGCTCGGATCCATCGACAATGCGCTTGGGGCTCAGCGGACGGAGAAGGTCTTGTCGTCAATGAACGTCAGGCTGCCGTCCTTGGCGCTGGACTCGAAAGCTCGGATCGTGTACGTGCCGGGGTCGAGCGATCCGAGCTCGATCGTGAACGGCGCCCACTCATATGCCCCGGCCATCGTGTGCCCGCTGTCGATCACCTGGCCGTCGACATCGAGCAACTCCCAGTTGAGGTTGCCCTCGTAGACATTGGCCGTGCCTTCAACGGTCACGGGACTGTCAACGGTCTGACCCTCGACCGGTGCCGTGATGGACACCAGGGCGCGGGCATCGTAGTCAGTTGGCCGCGCAAAGGGGCCCACGCGCGCGTTGTTGTCGAACCTGAGCATCGCCTGGTCCTCTACGCCGGCAGTTGCGAGCAAGGCCCGAACCGCCCAGAGGAGTTCGTCGTCTATGTCGACGCGACCCGAGGGTGATGCCAGAAACGCTCCCGTGTCGTCCAAACTGATAATCGTCATGCCGTTCCGCCGCTCAGAAATGCTCTTGACTTCCACTCCTGTTGGCCAGCCGGATGAGTAGTCGGGGTCGAGCGGGGCCAGGGTGAAGAACTCGCGGACCGCCGCAACCGCGCGCGAGTCGCCATTCAACGAGACGGTGTGCAGTTCGGGGTACAACCGGGGCGCCAGTCTGGGGTTGCTCGGCGTTGGTCCGACGTAGTAGATCGTGACCTGTTCGCCAGCCGGGGCATTCGTCACGCTGGGCTGGGTCGTTGCGCTGGGCTGGGTCGTCGGCGTCGGTGCGTCGACGGTCGGTTCCGTCGTGACGTCGGTCTGGCCGGCAGTCGTGTCGGGGCTTGCGGCCGGCGTACGACTTGGGTCTGCGCCCTGGTCGCCGACTACCACAACAGCCGTGATCACAGCGGCGGTCGCGGCGGCCGCACCAACCGCGCCGAGCATCCACGACCGCCTGCCGTTGAGATTCGTCCGGGTGGACCCCGCGTAAAACCTCCGCGCTGGGTCGGACGAATCGCTGAGGGGAGAGGGGACAGCGGCGGTGCGCTGCTGGATCGAGCGCAGCGCGTCCGGATCGGGCTGGACCTCGGCGGCCTCGGCCGACAGCGCCTGACGCAGCAGTTCGGCGGTGGCCTCTGAGTCAGGATCGTACGGCGGGTTGCTCGGTGTCATGGCGAGTCCTCGAGGCTGGAGCGGAGGGCGGTCATGCCGCGGGATGCGTGGCTCTTGACGGCTCCGCGGCTGATGCCGAGGGTGGCGGCGATGTCGGCTTCGGGCAGGTTGCCGTAGTAGCGGAGCACCAGCACCTCGCGTTGCCGGGTCGGCAGGCGGTGCAGAGCGTCGATGACGGCGGCACGCGACTCGGCGGCCAGCGCGTGTTGCTCGGCGCTCGGCGACACCGCCACCTCGGTCGAGCTGTGCTTGTCGGCGACCCGGTGGTGCCGTTGGGACGAGCGGGCCCGGTTGACGACCGTACGGCGCAGGTATCCGACCGCCTTCTCCGGCTCGCGCAGTCGCCGCCACTTGTCGTGCATCGCTACGAACGAGTCCTGCACGATCTCTTCCGCCTCGCCACTGGACCGGACCAGCAGCGCCGCGAGCCTGACCAGCTCGGCGTAGTGAGCGGCGTACAGCGCGGTGACCGCCTCGTCGGCGTCCCACCCTGACGTCATCGCCGTCCCTCTCCGCGTGGAACCCTTCAGCACGGCGGTCATACCCAAACCACGCCTGGCTCCGCCCAGCGGTTTACATGATCGCGCACTCTCTTGCGCTGGGCCGTCATCTTTTGGCCGTCGTGGGTAAGGAACGAGCATGGCTGACGACTCATGCTTGTTCTGCCGGATCATCGCCGGGGAGCTCCCCACCGACCGAGTGGCCGAGACGAACGCCGCGCTCGCGTTCCGCGATATCAGCCCGCAGGCGCCGATGCACGTGCTGGTCATCCCCAAGACGCACCAGCCGACGCTGGCCGAGCTCGCCGAGGCCGATCCTGAGGCGGCTCTAGAGGTACTGCGACTGGCGCGGGAAGTGGCGGAGCAGGAGGGCGTCGGCGCCGGCTACCGGCTGGTGGCCAACAACGGCGCCGGCGCCCAGCAGTCCGTGTTCCACGCCCACGTGCATGTGCTCGGCGGCCGCGAGTTCACCTGGCCGCCCGGCTGACATCACACGGTGTGCTCGACGGGCTCAACCACCGAAGGCCTGAGGCCGGGGAGGACCGACGGGGGACTCGAAGCGCCGTCAAAGAGCGCAGCGAAGGCGCGAGAGCCACCGGCGGGCTGAGTCGGCCGACCGGCCGCCGTACCAGGCTGGTTGCGTGGAGAAGCCGTAGCATTGGGCGCACGATGACAGATACCCAACTGCCACGACATACGGTCGTCATCCCCAACAGCATTCCCGTCGTCGCCGTCCTTGGGCCGGGCGACGAGTTTCTGAACCTCATCGAGCGTGAGTTCACCGCCGAAGTCCACGTGCGCGGCAACGAGGTCAACCTCAGCGGCGACCGCGGCGAAGTTGCGCTGATCGAGCGGCTCCTCGACGAGCTCGTCGCGATGGTCCGCACCGGCCAAGGCCTCACCGGCGAGACCGTCGAACGGGTCATCGGCATGCTGCGCGCCGAGACGCAGGAGCGGCCGGCCGACGTACTGACGCTGAACATCTTGAGCAACCGCGGCCGTACGATCCGGCCCAAGACGCTCAACCAGAAACGGTACGTCGACGCGATCGACAAGCACACCGTCGTGTTCGGCATCGGGCCGGCCGGCACCGGCAAGACCTACCTCGCCATGGCGAAGGCCGTGCAGGCGCTGCAGGCGAAGCAGGTCAACCGCATCATCTTGACCCGCCCGGCCGTCGAGGCGGGCGAGCGCCTCGGCTATCTGCCCGGCACGCTCAGCGAGAAGATCGACCCCTACCTGCGCCCGCTGTACGACGCGTTGCACGACATGCTCGACCCCGAGACGATCCCGAAGCTGCTTACCGCCGGCACCATCGAGGTGGCCCCGCTGGCCTTTATGCGCGGTAGGACGCTCAATGACTCGTTCATCATCCTCGACGAGGCGCAGAACACCTCACCGGAGCAGATGAAGATGTTCCTGACTCGGCTCGGCTTCGGGTCAAAGATGGTGGTCACCGGTGACGTCACCCAGGTCGACCTGCCCACCGGCACGAAGAGCGGCCTGCGGGTGGTGCAGGAGATCCTCGACGGCATCAAGGATGTGAACTTCTGCTGGCTGACCAGCTCCGACGTCGTCCGGCACAAGCTTGTCGGCAAGATCGTCGCGGCCTACGACACCTACGAGGCAGCCGCGCGGCCCGGTCGTACCTCGTTCGCCGAGGGGCTGAGCACCCAAAGCCGGGGCATCGATGGCAGGGTCGAAGGTGGATGAGCGTCGAGCGCATTGCCGAGTGCCGGTGAGCGTCGAGGGAGTAGTCGGGACCAGATGAGCGTTGAGGTCCTCAACGAGTCGGGTGTCGAGGTCAACGTCGCGGACTTCGCCAAGTTGGCCCGTTTCACGCTGAGCCGGCTGCGGGTGCATCCGCAGGCAGAGCTCTGCCTCAAGCTGGTCGATGAGGCGACCATCACCGAGTTCAACCGGCGCTGGATGGGCGCCGACGGCCCTACCGATGTGTTGTCGTTCCCCATGGACGAGCTGCGTCCTGGCCATGACGGCGAGCCCTCCGACGAGGGCATCCTCGGCGACCTGCTGCTGTGCCCGCAGTACGCCGCCGCCCAGGCGCCGACGTACTCTCGGACCGCCGACGACGAGATGCACCTGCTGACGATCCACGGCATCTTGCACCTGCTGGGGTACGACCACGGCGAGCCTGCCGAGGAGCGGGAGATGTTCACGCTGCAGGCCCGGCTGCTGGCGGAGTGGCAGGGCGTCAAGAGCGGTGAGGACGTCGAATGACCTCAGATGACGTCACCTGGCTCGCCCTCGCGGGCGTCCTGATCCTCGTCGCTGCGCTACTGGCCAGCGCGGAGACCGCGCTGTCAGCGGTCTCGCGGGTCCGTGCCGAGCAGTTGCAGCGGGAGGGGCGCTCCGGCGCCGCCAGGCTTACGTCGATCCTCGCCGACGCACCCCGCTACCTCAACACCGTGCTGCTGGTGCGGGTCGTCTGCGAGATCACCGCGACCGTGCTCGTCACCTTGGTGGTGACGCACGTCCTCGAGCCGGTGTGGCTGCGGGTGCTCACCGCCGCCGGCAGCATGGTGGTGGTCTCCTACATCGCGGTTGGGGTCGGGGCGCGCACGATCGGTCGCCAGCACGCCGAACGGGTCGCGTTGGTGACGGCCCGGCCGGTTGGCGCGCTGACCGCCGTACTAGGACCGTTGCCGCAGCTGCTGATCCTGATCGGCAACGCGCTGACGCCCGGCCGAGGTTTTCGGGAGGGGCCGTTCGCCACCGAGGCTGAGCTGCGCCACCTGGTCGACCTGGCCGAGCAGAGCCGGGTCATCGAGTCGGTCGAGAGCCAGATGATTCACTCGGTGTTCGAGCTCGGTGACACCCTGGTGCGTGAGGTGATGGTGCCGCGCACCGACATGGTGTTCATCGAGCGGCACAAGACGTTGCGGCAGCTGATGTCGCTGGCGTTGCGCAGCGGATTCTCCCGGATACCTGTCGTCGGCGAAGGCCTCGACGACATCATCGGCGTCGCCTATCTCAAGGACGTGACCAAACGGGTCTACGACCGGCACGAGGCCGAGACCACCGAGCGCGTCGAGACGGTCATGCGTCCGTCGTTCTTCGTGCCCGACTCCAAGCCGGCGGCTGAGCTGATGCGCGAGATGCAGGCCAAGCGCATGCATGTAGCGATCGTCATCGACGAGTACGGCGGCACCGCCGGGCTGGTCACCATCGAAGACATCCTCGAGGAGATCGTCGGTGAGATCACCGACGAGTACGACGTCGAGCCGGTCGCCGTGGAGCGGTTGCCCAGCGGCGCTGCCCGGGTCAGTTCCCGGCTGCCCGTCGACGAGTTGGGGGAGCTGTTCGGCGTGCAGATCGACGACGAGGACATCGAGACAGTCGGCGGTCTGATGGCCAAGCACCTCGGGCGAGTGCCGATCCCCGGCGCTGAGGTGGTCTGCGAGGGCCTGCACCTGCAGGCCGAGTCGCTGGCCGGACGCCGCAACAAGGTGGTGACTGTCGTGGTCAGGCCGGCTGTCGAGTCGCTCGGATCGACGGCAGCCAACGGGAGCGACGACGGGCACTCGATGGACTCCCGCGCGTCCGGGGTGGCGCATGGCACCTGAGCTGGCTGACCAGGAGGACGCCAAGCTGCTCGTGCTCGCGCGGGCGCATCGGGCTCGGGCCGGCAGCGCCGCGGCGGCCGCCGTACGCGACACCGACGGCCGCACCTACAGCGCAGCCGACGTCGTGCTGCCGTCGCTGCGGTTGTCGGCGCTCGAGCTGGCCGTCGCGCTTGCCGTGAGCAGCGGGGGCTCCGGCCTCGAGGCCGCCCTACTGGTTGGTGACCACGGCATCGAGCCGGCGGACGTTACGGTGGTGCGGGAGTTCGCCGGCGCCGGCGTGCCGATCTACCGCGCCGACACCGCTGGCACCGTCACCGACGCCGTGGCCACGTGAGCCCTAGCAGTCAGTTTGGCGGCCCGTCCGGGGCTGACGGGACTCTTGGGCCATCGCTTCGCTCCTCTTTACGGCCCGGCGAGTCCCCGCCATCCCCACCCGAGCCGCAGGCCGTGCCAGACCGGACCGGGCCACCCGTGCCCACGCCGCGCGTTGGCGCCTTGCTGGTCATCTCGGCTGCAGCGCTGTTCGGCACGATCGGCACCGCGCGGGTGCTCGGACCGGAGGCGCCCTCGGCGTCGGTCGGCGCGGTGCGGTTGGCGATTGCCGCGGGCCTGCTGGTGCTGCTGGCAGCCCCGCGCGGTTGGGCGCCGCTGGTCGCCGCCTGGCGGCTGCGCGCAGTGTGGCTCGCGGGGCTAGCCCAGGCCGCGTTCAACATCACCTTCCTCGGGGCCGTCACCCGCACCGGCGTCGCCGTTGGCACGTTGGTGGCGATCGGGTGCACGCCGATCCTCACCGGTTTGGCGGCCCGACGCTTCAGCCGATCCTGGTTGCTTGCCACCGGGCTCGCCCTTGTCGGCCTGACCGCGCTGCTGAGCGAAGGGCTGCGCTCCGGAGTCACGGTGTCGGGCATCCTGTTCGCGCTGGGCGCGTCGGCGTCGTACGCGACGTTCATCCTCTCCAGCACCGCTCTCGCCTCCTCCGACGTGCACATGACAGCCAAGCTGGCCGGGATCTTCACAGTGGCCGCTGCTGCGCTGGCGCCGGCGCTGCTGCTGTGGCCGCTGGACTGGAGCCGTACGCCGTCGGGCCTCGCGATGGTGGTCTACATGGCGGTCGCGGCGACTGTCGTTGCCTACAGCCTGTTCAACCGGGGCCTGCGCAGTGTCCCTCCTGGGTCGGCGGCAACCCTGGGCCTGACCGAGCCGCTGGTCGCGGCGTTGCTCGGGGTCGTCGTACTGCACGAGGTGCTGTCGCCGGTCAGCTGGGTCGGTGCTGGCGTGGTGCTGGTCGCGCTCGCCGTGATGGTCCGTACGACGCGGCGCGCCGAGGACGAGTCGAGTCCAGATGCGTGAGCAGGCTGGCGAGGACCGCCGAGTCGAGGTGCGTGAGAACGCTGCCGAGGGTTCGGGCGCGACATACCGCAGTGGGTTCGCGTGCCTGGTCGGGCGGCCGAACGCCGGCAAGTCGACGCTTACCAACGCGCTTGTCGGAACCAAGGTGGCGATCACCTCGTCGCGTCCGCAGACGACTCGGCATGCGGTACGCGGCATCGTGTCCCGCGCCGACGGCCAGCTCGTGCTGGTGGACACACCCGGTCTGCACAAGCCGCGGACACTGCTCGGCGAGCGCCTCAACGACCTGGTGCGCGCCACCTGGGCCGAAGTCGACGTGGTCGTCGTATGTCTGCCGGCCAGTGACCCGATCGGACCGGGTGACAGGTTTCTGGTCAAGGCGGTCAGCTCCGTCAAGCAGACCCCGAAGATCGCGGTGGCCACCAAGAGCGACCTCGTGACGCCCGACCGAATGGCCGAGCACCTGTCGTCGGTGGCACAGCTTGGTGCCGAGACGGGGGTCGAGTGGGCCGAGATCGTCCCGGTGTCGGCGCTGCACGGGCAGCAGGTGGGACTGTTGGCTGATCTGCTCATGACGCGGCTGCTGGAGGGTCCGCCGCTGTACCCCGACGGGGAGCTCACCGACGAGCCGGAGACCACGCTGGTCGCCGAACTGATCCGAGAAGCCGCGCTCGAAGGGGTGCGCGACGAGCTTCCGCACTCGATCGCAGTCGTCGTGGAGGAGTTACGGGCGCGTGACGACCGGCCGGCCGACAAGCCGCTGCTCGACGTGTCGGCTGTGCTGTACGTCGAGCGGTCCAGCCAGAAAGGGATCGTGATCGGACACCAAGGGAGCCGGCTGAAGACGGTCGGTGCCGCTGCGCGGCGTCAGATCGAGGCCCTGCTGGGCACGCCGGTGTACCTCGACCTGCGCGTCAAGGTGGCCAAGGACTGGCAACGCGACCCTCGGCAGCTCCGCCGCCTCGGCTTCTGAAGAAGCCGGTCAGAGCGGGGGGAGGCCGTTGCCTTCCCTCTCGAGCGCCCAGCAGGTGGTGTCCCGGGTGCCGGACCGCCAGCCCGACAGCTTGGGATAGTAGTAGTAATAGTTCCGCGCCTCCGGCACGTAGTCCAAGACGGTGTTCCTGCAGAAGAGCTTGCTGTCGGCTACCACCGAAGCCCGCCCCGGATAGTCGGCGCGGGGGCCGCCCAGGTTGAGCGACTCGGGGATGAGCTCGGCCTGGTGACGGCGCTGGCAGGAGGTGAAGTGCACCGGCTGGTCGACCTTGGGCCAGTGTCGCACGCAGCCGCGCAAAGTCCGGGGCACGCGGTCGTCGAGGGCGCCCTTGACACTGCCGGTCCGAGGCACACCGCCCTTGCCGTTGTAGTTCGCCAACTCGATGACGTCGCAGCGGATCCAGTTCTGGCCGACAGCAGTCTGTTCGCTGCCCGGCAAGATGACCGTCAGGCCGAGCTTGGAGATCGTGGGAGACCCGCCGACGTACTGCTTGAACCGGGCATTGCAGGCTCGCCCAACCGCATTGATCTTCGCCGTGCTCGGGACGGACTTGAGGGTGAAGACCGCGAACGTTTCTGCGGTGTGGCGGCGCTTGCAGCTGACCGGCTCGCTGTCGTCGCGTTGCCGCTGGAAGGCCGCCTTGCCGGTGTCGTAGCAGTTTCCGACCTTGGGCCGGGCGGCGACATCTTGTGTTGGTGAAGTGGCGGTGGAGGTGGCCGGCGTAGGTGTCGTCGGGCTCGGCTCCGCCGGCGAGGATGCTGTCGAGGTGGCTGAGGACGTCGGCGCGGTGCTGGTGGGGGTGCTGGGCGGGGCACTGGTTGACGACTGCGGCGTCACCGTTGGTCGGGTGGACGTGCCCGCGACATCTGCGGCGCTCCCGCAGCCCGACACGGTGGCACCGAGCACTAACACGGCCAGTGCACCGGCCAACCTCGTCACCCGAGCATTATGCCCGCTGGTCGGGCCACGGCCTCGCGACGGAAGGAAGCCCAGTGCTGCGGGGCATGGTGCCGGAGCAAAGGACAAGCCGCTTGTCTAGTCAGGTCGGAGGCCGCCAGCAGCTCAGGAAGCGAGTGCTGGCCCGTCGGGTCACCCGGTCGTCTTATGCCAGCAGTAGCCGAACCGCTGTCCCGCTTGCCAGTCGGAGGGTGAAGGGTAGGTCCAGCCGAACGTGTAGCCACCGCCGGGCCGCAAGACGTCGTCGACCACGTGCTTGCACCGTTGCCGGCCGTCGATCCTCGTCACCTGCTCACCGGGGTACGGCGCGTCGCTGCCACCCAACCGCAGCGCCGCCAGCGCGCGGTAGGCGTGGTCCTGGCTGCACATGACGAGCTTGAACCCAGCCGAGCCCGGTTCGGTCGTTGAGCAGACACCGAAGCGGTCCAGGGCGCCATGGTCGTTGAGGATGCCGCGCAGCTTCTGGCGGGGGAGGTCAGCCAGGACGTTGGCGGACTGCAGCGCAACTACGTCGCATCGCACCCACCGCGCTCCGAGGTCGAAGTGGCGCTGGTTGGGCACGAAGTAGGTGACGGTGAGGCGAGACAGCGCTCGCTCGGCGGCGTCGCCGCCGATGAAGCGGGCGAACGCCGTACGGCAAGACTCACCGGCGAAGTTCTGCACCGCGTCGTTCTCGATCGCCACCCCGGTGAAGGCGATGTCGCGCGGGAGCTTCTTCACGGCGAAGGTGTAGGCGGTGTGCTTCTTCGCGCAGGGGGTCGTGCGGGTCGTATCGGAGAACAGCGAGATCTCGGCGTACCCGAGATTGCGGCACTCCCCGACTCGGGGTTGCGGAGGCGCGGACTGGCCGGCAGTCTCAATCGTTGAGCCGGCACCCGCTGCGGCCGAGCGCGGCGACCGGGTCTCACCGTCTCCCGCTTGCGGGCCGGAGGGGCTGCACGCGACGGTCAGCGTCACGACGGCCACTGCCGAGACGAGAACGTCGATAGGCCGGGTCACGTGGCGAGGCATTGCGGCCCACTCTAAGTGAGCGTTACGCGCCGGCTCGGGAGACTCTCCCCCCGCCCTCGGCGACTTGTCAGAACGTAGTCGACCTATCGACCGACTGGAGACTGACAACTCCGTGCCCTCCCCGACTTGTCAGAACGTAGACGACCCATAGACCGACAGGAGACTGACAAGTCGCGGGGGTGGGGAGGGGGTCAGGCCGGGAGACGGCGCTGCAGCAGATATCCACGGTTCAGCACGAACGCGCCGAGCCGCTCGTTTACGGCGATCATGTGGCTGTTGGTGTCGGCGTTCCAGGTGTCGATCGACGTGAGCCCAGGTTCCTGCTCCTGCATCCATAGCAGCATGGTGGCTTTCAGCAGCAGGCCCAGCCGGTTGCCGCGGTGGGCGCGGAGCACGCTGGTGTCCTCCTGGAACGCGACCCCCGGCCGCAACTTGTCCACGCAGAGGGTGGTGCGCCCGGCCCAGTCACCCGTCGTACGGTGTCGGGCCATGAGTCGGTACACATGCTGCCCCCGCGCTGCCAGGGCGTCGTCGTAGGCGCGCAGCCGCTCGAGCGGGAACACGTCGGGCTCGAGGTCCGCGTCGTCGAGCGGTGCGTCGTTGATGGCCTCGGTGAGCGTGCGCAGCTCGGGCAGCCACTCCTCCGGTGCAGGCCCGTCTAGCCGTACCAGCTCGTAGTCGGTGGCCACCGCGGCCGCCTCACCGGCCAACGCCTCGATTGCCGCGTAGTCGAGGCGAGGGGGTTCGATCCGCCGCTGGGTGTTGAGCTGGCCCACCTCGAAGCCGTTGGCGGCCAGGAACCGCTCCGTCGGGGTGTCCCTCATCGCGAAGGTCATCAACATCGACCTGTCGGCGTCGCTTGCCGCCGCTGCCTGTACGTCGAGCAGTTGGCGCCCGACTCCTCGGCCACGGTGCGCCGGGTGCACGACGCAGAAGACCATGCCCATGTGGGTGTTGCTCCAGGTGGACAGCTCCAGCGAGGAGTGCCCGATGACATCGTCGCGGTCACGGGCCAACCACATCCCGTCGTACGGGCGGTTCTCCGTCGAGTAGCGAGCGTGGACGGTGATCGTGGCAGCGGTTGCCGGCGTTCCTCGCGGGTTGTCCGCCGCCATCAAAGCGTTGGCATTGGCGGCGAGCCGCTCGGCTGTCTCGTTGTCCAGCGCAAGCGGATCGACCCGCTCCATCCGGACCCGTTGCACACTTACGGCCGCCACCTCATTTCCCCATCTTTGCAACGCCGTCAACCACGCGTACGACCGCCGAACTGGTACGTTCTTGCACCCCCATCGCCGTTTTGAGTGTAAGAACGTGCCAGTTTGTGACCGGGCTGGCGTACGGCGGCCTCTGAAGCGAGCCGACTGCCATCACGACGGAGGCTCCAGGATCCAACGGTCGAGGTTCCGGTCGCGGGCTAGTCCGCGCGCCCGCGCCCTCCTCATCCGGTGAAGCGTTTGCGGCCTGCGAGGCCCCAGATCGAGGCGACCGGCCCTGCAAACAATCAGCCCATGGTCTTCGAAGAGTTCCTCCCGCGCGTTGTCGGCCGTGTGCTGGCTGATGTCGCGGTGTTCATCGCCGTCGTACTCCAAAACCGTGCCGGCCTCGTCGTCGAGGATGTCCGGGATTCCTAGCAGCCGACCATCAAGGCTGAAGA
This sequence comes from Nocardioidaceae bacterium, assembly GCA_030447865.1. Classification (GTDB taxonomy): domain Bacteria; phylum Actinomycetota; class Actinomycetes; order Propionibacteriales; family Nocardioidaceae; genus JAUJOE01. Next base: position 607,817 of record JAUJOD010000002.1, on the reverse strand, counting down.
CTGACCGGTTCAGCAAAGGGGTCGGGAACCCGAGTTCGTCGACCCACATCAGCCGCAGCCGAGTCTCCGGTGGGCTACGCGAGCCGCATTGCGCCAGCGAGAGTGCACGCTTGGCGAGCGACAGTCCGCGGCACCCACGCGCGTCGCCGAAGTACGCGTGAAGTTCTGGCATGGTGACTGCCGAGGCGGTCAGCATCATGTCGAGGAAGACCACCGCGTCGTACAGTGAGCGGGCCTTACGTGCACCGTCGAAGGCGGTCCGTGGAGCGGTGGTGCATGGCACGCATCGGATCACTTCCACGTCGCTCGCCGTCAGCCGCTCGCGAGACAGGTCAATCCCTGGGCGCGGTCGGACCCTGCCGCCGTACCCCAGGCACAGCAGCACGTTCTCAGGCTGTGTGCCGTAGGCGCCCTGCCCATCCAGGAGCCGGACGCCCCGCCAGTACGCCGATGCCCATCCCCCCAACGCACCGCCCGAGGGGAGGAGCGCTGCTGCTTCGACTATGCGCTGGTGTGGGTCGAGCGGAAGGTGGGATGGCACGTACAAGCCGTGGCTAGCCCTCCGCCATGCAGGCCCGCGCAACCGGCCGGTGGTCACGCCGTGTTCTGCGGCAGTGCCCCATGCGATTGGCGCGACGCCGTTCGGAGGTGGGTTGAGCCGGCTGCTCCATCGGTGCATGGAAGAACTGTGACCCGCACGGCAAACTTGGCGAGGCGCTTATCCACAGGAGGTTGACGGGTGGGGTGGGGGACGACGTACAGGCCACTCTTGGCTCTCAAACTGGAACAGACTTGCAGTCAAGAAGGCGCTGAGGGTGCAAAAACGTGCCAGTTTGCGTGCTGAGCCGCCTGGCTTCAGTGATGCGCCTCCATTGACGCGATGCAGGCGGTACCGACTCGCCGAAAGCCGACCGCCGCATAGCCGCGGGCTACGGCGTCGGACTGGGCCGAGCAAAAGACGGTGGTCGCGCCGCGCTGCAGCGCGTCTTGGGCAAGTACGTAGGTGAGGTTGGCAGCGAGGCCGCGGCGACGGTACGCCGGCAGCACACCGACGCCAACGATCTCGGTCACGTTGCCAACGGGGATATGGCTGCCGCCACCGACAGGACCGGCGTCCGGCGCGCCGGGCGCCGACACGGCCGCCATTCGCAGCTTCCCCTCAGCGAGACGCTCGAGGAGCGGTTGAAGGTGGTCGAGCGGTTCGAGATCACGCGACCGTGCCTGCTGATCCCGCGCTTCTAAGCCGGCCGGGCCGGTCGACGTACCGCCGTGCGCGAAGCTCACCGCGATCGCCGCCTGCGCGGTGGTGATGTCAGCTCGGTCATCGGGGCCGAGCATCCGAGCAGCGCCAGCAGCGCCGACTGGCGGGCCGTCGAGCACGAGAAGTGGGCACTCCTCAACTCTGGCACCGGCCGAGCGCACCACCTCGACCAACTCAGGCGTCACCTCGTCCACCCACTCAAGCGCTCGTGGCACGCCAAGCTCACGTTGCCGCGACAGCACCGACCGTACGTCGTCAACCGTCGCCGTCGCCGGGTGTCGAGCCCCGCCTTCCGGAAATCGAGCTAGAGACCACTCGAGGCGGGGGCGCGCGTAGTAAGGCCACCCAGACGTGGCGACGAACAATGTGAACGGACCGATCTCCTCGACCAGCGAACGGTCACGGGGTGCGGAGTCGTAGTAGTTCTCGAGCGCAAGCAGTTGGGCTGATGCAGTCACGGCGCGAGCATTGCAGTCACTGCCTTCGGTGTCAGCCGGATATTGGCTGTCCAACGCTCACCTCGCTGTCAGGCTGGCTGAGCCTGTCAACCAGCTGGCTCAAGTTGGCGGACCGCCTTCACAACCGCCTCTTGGCTTCCGGTGCTGTCCGGCGCTGCGTAGGCGCTGCCGCGGGCACAATGGCTGGGTGAACCTCTACCGGGACGAGGCGGTCGTCCTACGGACTCAGAAACTGGGCGAGGCTGACCGGATCATCACGTTTCTGACCCGCAACACCGGGCGGGTCCGCGCGGTGGGCAAGGGGGTGCGCCGTACGAAGTCGAAGTTCGGGGCCCGGCTCGAACCGTTCATGCACGTGGACGTGCAGTTCGCCCGCGGGCGCACCCTTGACATCGTCACCCAGGCTGAGACGCTGTCGCCGTTCGGAGAGGCGATCAGCGGCGACTACGCCCGCTACACCGCCGGCACCGCCATGCTCGAGACGGCCGAGCGGCTCGTTGTCGAGGAGTTGGAGCCGGCGTTGCAGCAGTATCTGCTGCTGGTCGGCGCGCTGCGGGTGCTTGCCGGTGGCGAGCGGGACGGTTCATTGGTGCTCGACTCGTTCCTGCTGCGGTCGCTGGCGGTGGCGGGGTATGCGCCGACCTTCGGCGGGTGCGCCCGCTGTGGGGCGCCGGGGCCGCACCGCAGCTTCAGCGCCGGCGCGGGAGGGATGCTGTGCGGCTCATGCCGGGTCCCCGGCGCTGCTACTCCGGCGGCCGAGACCGTCGTACTGCTTGGCGCGCTGCTGGCGGGGGACTGGCCGACAGCGGAGGCGGTTGACCCGCGGTTCCGGAAGGCCGCAAGTGGCGTCGTGGCGGCGTACCTGCAGTGGCATCTGGAACGCAGCCTCCGCTCGCTCGTCCACGTCGAGCGGTGACGCGCCCGTGACCGCCCAGCGCCTCGTGCGCCGTCCGGCTCTGCTGACTACGCATACTGGAACAATCTTGCAGCCCGAGGGGCCAGGGGAGTGCAAGAACGTTCCAGTTTGCGGATGTGGGGCGGGGAACCCGTGACTTTCGACCGGCCCCCGGACGTGCCGGCTGAGCTCATCCCGCGGCACATCGCGGTGATCATGGACGGCAACGGCCGCTGGGCCAGCAAGCATGGGCTGCCGCGGACAGCCGGCCACGAGCGCGGCGAGGCGGCGCTTTTCGACGTCGTCGAGGGTGCCATCGAGGCCGGCGTGAAGTGCATCTCCGCCTACGCCTTCTCGACCGAGAACTGGAGCCGCTCGCCCGACGAGGTGAGGTTCCTGATGGGCTTCAACCGGGACGTGATCCGCCGTCGCCGCGACGAGATGCATGCGCTGGGCGTGCGGGTGCGGTGGGCCGGTCGCCGGCCCCGGTTGTGGGCGTCGGTGATCCGCGAGCTAGAGGTTGCCGAGGAGATGACCCAGCACAACGACGTACTCACACTGACCATGTGCGTCAATTACGGCGGCCGGGCAGAGCTCGCCGACGCGGCCCAGCTGCTAGCGAAGCGCGTCGCGGCCGGCCGCCTGAAGCCCGAACAGATCGACGAGCATGCGCTGGCTCGGGCGCTATACGTCCCGGAGCTGCCGGGCGTCGACATGGTGCTGCGCACATCGGGTGAGCAGCGGGTCAGCAACTTCATGCTGTGGCAGTCGGCGTACGCCGAGATGGTGTTCATGGACGTGCTCTGGCCGGACGTCGACCGGCGCACGTTGTTCGAAGCCCTCGACATCTACGCCCGCCGGGACAGGCGGTACGGTCGGGCCTGAAAGGCGCCCGACGCTCGGTGTGAGCGCGGCGAGATGCGTGCGAATGCTGCTGAGGCTGGGCTGACCGCGCATTCTTGCGCATCTCGGGCCCAGACCGGCGCGAGTTGTGCGGCCGGATGAAGCGGCCGAGGAGGAGTATGACGCTGCCGACGTTGGGCATCCTGCGTTCGCTGCCCGCGGTCGATCGGTCCGACCTGCTTGCCGAGTCGGTGGCGGTCGCCTTGGCGGGCTGGGAGCACGAGCGCTCGGTGGCGGTCGTCGAGATCGACCCAGCGCTTGCCGACACGGCGGCGCTGACCGAGGCGTACTCGCTGCCGATCACCGCGTCGGCGAACTGCGTGGTCGTGGCGGGGCGGCGAGGCGGCGAGGAGCGGATCGCGGCGTGCGTCGTACGGGCTGACACCAGAGCCGACGTCAACAACGTCGTAAAGCGCGCGCTCGACGTACGCAAGGCATCGTTCCTGTCCACAGAGCGCGCCGTCGACGAGACCGGCATGGAGTACGGCGGCATCACGCCACTGGGGCTGCCCGAATCGTGGCGGTTGCTGGTCTCGGCCGAGGCGGCCGACATCGACGTGGCGATCATCGGAAGCGGCGTACGTCGCTCAAAGCTGCTGCTGCCCGGGTCACTGCTGCCTGAACTCCCGCGTGCCGAGGTGATACCCCAGCTGGCGCTGCGCTGACGGGGGCGCGGGGCCTCTCGCGCGCGCCTCTCGCGCGCAGGATCCGACGGTTAGCACGCTAGGGCGGTCATAGCGCCGGATCTTTGTGCGGTGGGGGTGCTTGGGGGAGGCGGCCCGCGCAGGCAGTGCAGGTGCCGAAGATCTCCAGCGTGTGCTCGACCTCCGCGAACCCGTGCTTGGCGGCCATCGTGTCTGCCCACGACTCGACAGCTGGCCCCTCGATCTCGACGGTGAGCCCACAGGAACGGCAGACCAGGTGGTGATGGTGGCCAGTGCTGCAGCGTCGGTAGACCGACTCACCCTCAGGGGTACGCAACACGTCGATCTCGCCGGAGTCGGCCAGCGCCTGCAGCGTCCGGTACACCGTCGTCAGGCCGACGTCCTCGCCCCGAGAGCGGAGCAGCGCATGGATCTCCTGGGCGCTGGCGAACACCTCGACGCCGCTCAACGCCGCCGCCACGGCTTTGCGCTGACGGGTCGGTCGTACGCCGATCGGTGCGTTGGCGGGCATCGCTTGCTCCTTGCTCAGTGCTCGTCGTAGTGGTCGCCGTGCGTGGCGTGCCGGTGGCCGCCGTGCACATAGTCGACGTGGTCACCGTGCGGCACGGCCGGATGGCCACAGTCGTCGCCGTGGGTGTGCCCGTGCAGCTCGGGCACGACGGTGTGCGGCAACGCGTCATCGCCGGCCTGGAACGGCGCCCGCACCCGTCGCCGGTACCGCACCAGGCTCCCAACCGGCCACGCGGCGACGAAACCGGCCAACGCGAGCACCACGATGGTCGCTCCTGGAGCCACATTGATGTAGAAGCTCGTCACCACCCCAGCCACCGCCGCGACCCCTCCCAGCGCCATCGCCGTTACCAGCGTCACCTTGAAGCCCCGGGTGAGCTGCTGTGCAGTGGCAACCGGCACGACCATCAGCGCGCTGACGAGCAGCAGGCCGACGGTGCGCATGGCCACCGTGACGGTGACGGCCGCCATGACGGACGTCAAGACGTTGTAGGCCCGGACCCGGACACCAGTGACGCGGGCGAACTCCTCGTCTTGACACACCGCGAACAGCTGAGGGGCGAGCCCGCCGGCGAGGAAGATCACGGCGGCGGCGAGCGCGATAACCGTCCAGACGTCGGTCGAGTCGACAGTGGCGATCGAGCCGAAGAGGTAGTTGTGCAGCGTCTGGGCGCTGCCACCGGCAAGCCCGGTCACCAGTACGCCGCCCGCGATGCCGCCGTAGAAGATGAGTGCTAACGCCACATCGCCGCTGGTGCGGCCCCGCTCACGCACGAACTCGATGAGCAGCCCCCCGACGATGGCGACCGCCACGGCGGTCCAGACGGGGGACTGGCCGGTCAGCAGGCCGAGGCCGACCCCCGTCACCGCGATGTGGCCGATCCCGTCGCCCATCAGCGCCAGCCGGCGCTGCACAAGGTAGGTGCCGACGGCCGGCGCGGCGATCCCGGTGAACAAGGCGGCCCGCAGGGCCCGGACCATGAACTCGTAGTCCAGGAAGCTCACAGGTCCCACCCACTTCGCATCGGCACGGTGTCGACCACACGGCGCGGGTGGTGGTGGGTATGGAACTCATGGAGCGAGCCATCCTGGGGCGGCGCTCCGTCGTACACCATTCGCCCGTCGCGAAGCACGACCGCCCGGTCGATCAGTTCCTCGAACGGGCCGAGGTCATGCAGCACGATAACGACGGTGGCGCCGGCCGCCACGAGCGGCCTGAGCGTCGTGACGAGCCCAAGCTGGCTGGCGTGGTCGATGCCGGCGTTCGGTTCGTCAAGCACGAAGAGGTCGGGTTCGACAGCAAGCGCGCGGGCAATCAGCACCCGGTGCTGCTGTCCGCCGGACAACTGGCTGAGTGCGTCGGACCGGCGGTCGAGCAGGTCAACCGACTCGAGGGCCCGGCGCACGGCCTGGCGGTCGGCGTGCCGCATCGGGAGCAGCAGCCGCCGCCGCGACAGCCGGCCCGCGCCCACCACCTCTGCCACGGTTGCGGGGACACCGGACGTTGCCGTCATGAGTTGGGGGACGTACCCGACCCGCTGCCAGTCGCGAAAGTCCTTCAGCGGGGTGTCGAAGAGGCGTACGTCGCCGGCCCCCCACGGGATCAACCCGAGAGCCCCCCGGATGAGAGTCGACTTGCCTGAGCCGTTGCTACCCAAGATGGCCACCACCTCGCCGCGCCGCACGGTCAGGTTGATCCCGCGCAGCACGGGGCGACTGCCCAGGGTCAAGTTGCCGTCGGTGATCTGGATGACAGTGCCGACTCGACCACCAGCTTGACCGGGGGCCTGGCCGTCGGTTGCGGGCGTCATCGGCAGCCGTTCGCCTCGCGGAGGGCGGCCAAGTTGGAGCGCATCAGTGAAAGGTAGTCCTCGTCGGACTCCTCGTCGGCTAGCCCCTCGATCGGGTCGAGCACCGCGGCCTGCACGCCGAGGTCGGACGCCAGCGTGTCGGCGTACGCCTTTGTCCCGAGCGTCTCGGAGAACACCGTGGTGATGTCGTGCGCGTTGATCAAGCTGTGCAGCTCGGCTAGGTGCTGTGGGCTGGGGTCGGCGTCGGGGGAGAGACCGGCGATGGGGACCATCGTGAGCCCGTAGCGGCTGGTGAGGTAACCGAATGCCGCGTGGCTGGTCACGACTTCAGTGCGGTCGCAGTCGGCCAGTCCCGCCTGGAACTGTTCGTCGAGTCGGGTGAGGTCGGCGCTGAGCCGGCGGGCGTTGGCGGCGAAGTGGTTGGCGTTGGTGGGGTCGAGGTCTGAGAGCGTGTCGGCCACCTGCTGGGTGATGGGGATGAGCAGGGTGGGGTCGAGCCAGAGGTGGGGATCGGCGGACAACTCGGTGTCGGTGTGAGCTCCGTCCGGATGGCCTGCCTCGGCGTGGTCTGCGCCGGTCTCGACTGCGCCGGTCTCGACTGGGGCGCCGGTGTCGCGAAGCGGTACGACGTCGGTGACGTCAAGAGCCTCACCTGGTGGATTCTGCTCGATGGCTAAGTCGATGGCTGGTTGGAAGCCGGCTTCGTAGATGACGAGGTCGGCGTCGGCGAGCTCGGCGACCTGCTGCGGGGTGAGCTCGAGGTCGTGTGGCTCGACTCCTGGCGGGGTGAGGTTGTGGACCGTGGCGGCGTCACCTGCGACACGCTGGGCGACGTAGGCGTAGGGATAGAAGGCGGCAACGACGTTGATGCCGTCGTCGTCTCCGCCGCCGTTGCCGCTCGTTGCTCCACCGCATGCGGCGAGCGAGGGCAATAAGCAGGCAAGGACGGCCGCTGTGCGTCTCATGAAGCGATTATCACCGGCAATGAAAACCATTGTCAAAACACTGGGCCCCAGCGCCGCGGCGCGATTAGGCTCGGCGGTGTGAGTGACTCACCCGTCCAGCGGCTCTTTGCGGAGCCTGGGCTGGAGTGGCGGTCGGTGTCACCCAAGCTGACGATCGAGCGCCGGTTGCCGCTGCTTGGTCTACTCCTGTTCGGACTGGCGCTCCTGGCCTTTGGGCGCTTCGTCGCCGAGCAGTCTGAAGCGGCCGGCGCGGACCTCACTGGCGCGCTCTTCTCCGGCCTGGCTGCCGCCGCGCTGGTGGGAGCCGTGGTGGGGTGGTTCTTCGTCGTACCGCGGGTGGTGAGTGCGTGGCGGTACGCCGAGCGCGAGCAGGACCTGCTGGTGAGCCGTGGCCGGCTGGTGCGCCGGCTAACGGTCATACCGTATGGCCGGATGCAGGTGATCGAGGTGTCAGCGAACCCCGTGTCGGCGCGATTGGGCATCGCCACTGTCACGTTGGTCACTGCCTCGGCGTCCACGGACGCGCGCATCCCCGGGGTGCCGGTTGACGTGGCGCAGGAACTGCGTGACCGGCTGGCTGCCAAAGGGGAAGCGTTGACGGCGGGCTTGTGAGCGCCACCGACGCTGCCCCAGCAGCTGCGACGCAGGCGTCAGCGTCAGCGTCGACCCTGCGCAGGCTGCACCCGCTGACGCCCTTCTTCCGGTCCTGGCAACTGGTTGGTGCGCTGGCGGCCAGCGGTTTCGGGGTGTTCCGCGACGATCTCGACAAGCTCAAGTGGATCTGGCGGGCGCTTCACGGCGACGTCGAGGTGTCGCTGCTGATGCGGGCGGTCGGTGTGCTGCTGCTCGTGGCTCTCGCCCTCGTCTTCGTGTCCTGGCTGTCGTGGCGGGTCACCGGGTTCGCCATCATCACCGACGCCTCACCGTCAGGGACGCTGCTGTATCACCGCGGCCTGATCGTGCGGCAACGCAGCCAGGTACGGCTCAATCGGGTGCAGTCGGTCGACGTCAACCAGCCGTTTCTTCCCCGGCTGTGCGGACTGGCCGCCGTACGCCTCGACATGGCGGCAGGCGAGGGAGCGTCGGTAAACCTTGCCTACCTCCGCCGTCAGGACGCCTGGGCGCTGCGGGCGGAGATTCTGCGCCACACTGCGGTCGCGCGGAGTCGGCCGACGGCTGCGACAGACTCGACCGAAGGAGCCGGCGGTGAGCTGATCGCGGAGATCTCGACCGCTCGAATGGTGCAGGCGAACCTGCTCGACGGGGTGGTCGCGTGGGTTGTGCTCGTGGTCTGGGTTGTCGCTCTGGTTGTTGGTGGCGTGGTCTTCGGCTGGCGAGGGCTGGTCACGGTGGCGCCAGGGATCGTCCCGGTGACCGTTGGGATCGCCGTACAGCTGAGACGACAGGTCGCGTCGATGATGCGAGACGCCAATTTCCGGCTGCGGCGTACGCCGACGGGGATCCAGACCAGCTCGGGGCTCACGTCGACAATCAACCGGACCATCGACCTGGACCGGATCCAGGGCGTGCGGCTGGAGGAGCCCTACCTCTGGCGGCGGCTGGGCTGGGCGCGGGTTGGTGTCGACATCGCCGGCGCGAGCGATCAGAGCCACCACGGCGCTTCGCTAATGCCAGTTGCAGACCGACGAGATGCGGTGGCGTTGATCGCCGAGGTAACCGGAGCGCGGCTCGACGAGGCGGCGGTGGTGCCTGCCGGTGCGCAGGCGAGGTGGCTCGACCCGTGGGTCGCTCGGCATCTGGGGGTGGAGCTGCTGGACCGCGGCGCGGTGACCCGGTGGGGACGCTGGCGGCGAACACAGTTCTTCGTGCCGTACGCACGGGTGCAGAGTGTCAGCGCGAGGCAAGGGCCGGTGCAGCGGCGCCTCGGGCTGGCGACGGTGTACCTTGACATGCCCTCTGGGGTCCAGCGGTGGCAGGCACAGCATCGCGACATGGCCGAGGCGGCTGCGCTGGTCGGGGAGCTGGCCGGTCAGGCACGGTTGCATCGAGCCCCGCTTAGGCGGTTAGAGCCAACCTTGGGTACGGGCGACCGCTGAACCGACCACGATCCCAAGCATCAGGACGCGCATGAGGCGGCTCCTGGTGTCCAGGACCGGCCAAGACAGGTACGCCAGCCAGGCCACGAAGGCCGCAATGAGACCGAAGGCGGGCAGCGCGAACGGCAGGGGCGCACCCAGCCCGATCAGCATCAGGACCAACACCGCAGCTGGGATCACGATCCGCGGCAGTCTGGATAGCGTAAGGAGCAGCCGTCGGCTGCGTTCGTCCAGCGCCGTTCGCGGCGGCGCGTTGGAAGGAGCGGAGTTTGGCGCGGACTGACCAGCCGTCGCGCGGGTAGCGGGGTTACCGGACCGGCTCCGCTTTGATCCTGGGTTCGAGGCTGACACGCAAGCCACCCTAGCCGGGGCTGGCTCAGCCGGTCGGGCCGTGTCCACCGGGGCCGCGCCCGCCGGAGGATGCGACGGGGCAAGATGGGGAGGTGCTGGTCATCTCGAGGTTTCGGTACGACGAGGCCCTGGCCGAGCGCGCCACCTCCGAGTTGGCCGGTTGCCTTGACCGCCTCTCCGAACAGTCCGGCTACCTCGCAGGCACGGTCGGTCGAGCGCTCGACGACCCGACGTTGTGGGTGTTGCAGACCCGCTGGGAGAACGTCGGCTCCTACCGTCGGGCGCTCTCGTCGTACGAGATCAGGCTCGCGGTCGTGCCGCTGCTGTCGTACGCCGTCGACGAGCCCTCGGCGTACGAGATCATCGTCGGCGAAGGCGCCACGTCGCCAAACGAGGCCAGGTCCCGCGGCAGGTGAAGGCGCCCACGGGCTGGGAGGTAACGGCGCGGGCCGAGTCAGCGGCGGGGTAGCCTGTGCGCTTCCCGCCTTTGCCGCAGGAGTCACCCGCCGACCGCCAGCCGGATGGAGAACGCTCATGGCCCAGCAGGCCGCCCCAGCCATCGACAACGTCGTCAGCTTGTGCAAGCGCCGGGGATTCGTGTTCCCCTGCGGCGAGATCTACGGGGGCACCCGGTCGGCCTGGGACTACGGCCCGCTCGGCGTCGAGCTCAAGGAGAACATCAAGCGCCAGTGGTGGCGCGCCATGGTCACCTCCCGCGACGACATCGTCGGCCTCGACTCCTCGGTGATCCTGCCGACCAAGACCTGGGAGGCGTCGGGTCACCTCGCCACGTTCACCGACCCGTTGACGGAGTGTCAGAGCTGCCACAAGCGGTTCCGCGCCGACCACCTCGAGGAGGAGTTCGAGACGCGCAAGGGCCGCCCGCCAACCGGCGGCCTCGCCGAGATCGCCTGCCCCAACTGCGGCACCCGCGGCGCCTGGACCGAGCCGCGCCCCTTCAACGGCATGCTCAAGACCTTCCTCGGGGTCATCGAGGACGACTCGGGGCTCCACTACCTGCGCCCAGAGACCGCCCAGGGCATCTTCCTCAACTTCGTCAACGTCATGAACTCGACGCGCAAGAAGCCGCCGTTCGGCATCGCCCAGACCGGCAAGGCCTTCCGCAACGAGATCACGCCCGGCAACTTCATCTTCCGCACCCGCGAGTTCGAGCAGATGGAGATGGAGTTCTTCGTCGAGCCGGGCACCGACGCCGAGTGGCACCAGACCTGGATCGACCTGCGCACCGACTGGTACGTCGACCTCGGCATCGACCGCGGCAACCTGCGCCACCTCGAGCACCCTCAAGAGAAGCGGTCGCACTACTCCAAGCGCACCGTTGACATCGAGTACCGGTTCAACCTGCCAAGCCGGGAGTTCGACGAGTTGGAGGGGATCGCCAACCGCACCGATTTCGACCTCAAGGCGCACAGCGCGGCGTCGGGGCAGGACCTCACGTACTTCGACCAAGCCAAGGGCGAGCGCTGGACGCCGTACGTCATCGAACCTGCGGCCGGCCTCACCCGCTCGCTGATGGCCTTCCTCATCGACGCGTACGCCGAGGACGAGGCGCCAAACGCCAAGGGCGGCGTCGACAAGCGCACCGTGCTGCGCCTCGACCCGCGACTGTCGCCGGTCAAGGTGGCGGTGCTCCCGCTGTCGCGCAACGCCGAGCTGTCGCCGAAGGCGAAGCAGGTGGCGAGCGATCTGCGCACGGCGTGGAACGTCGACTTCGACGACGCCGGTGCGATCGGTCGGCGCTACCGCAGGCAGGACGAGATCGGTACGCCGTACTGCGTGACCGTCGACTTCGACACCCTCGACGACAACGCCGCCACGGTCAGGGAGCGCGACACGATGAAGCAGGAGCGCATCGGCCTCGACTCGGTCGCGTCCTACTTCGCCGAACGCCTTGTCGGGTGCTGAGTCACCGAGGCGGCACAATTGGCGGTGTGTCTGTCCTGAGCGTGCCGGTGCACGACGGCGAACGCCGAGTGCGCCCCCGGGTCGTCAGCCGAGCGGTGGCCGCGGCGACGTTGTGCGCTATCGCGTTGACCGGCTGCTCCGACCTGGCCGGGGGCGGAGCGGAAGCGGCGCCCACCCTCAGCGGAGCGTCGTCGGACTCGCCCGCCGCGTCCACGCGGGCCTCCACCGCGCAGGTCGACGAGGCTGTCACGCCCTCCGGAACCAGGCTGAGGCTGGGTGACCCGGCGGTGGTCCGGTTCACGGCCAACCCCGAGCAGGACTCGCTGATCAAGCTCGCAGTGACGAGGGTCGAGCAGGGAGAGATCAGGGACCTCGCGCAGTTTCGGCTCGACGACCAGACCAAACGGTCGAGCGTCTACTACGTCTCGGCGACAGTGAAAAACATCGGCAAGGGTGACCTCGGGGGCCAACCGCTCTTGCTGTACGGCCAGGTCTCCGCCGACCTAGTCGTGCAGCCGGTCGTCTTGAAATCGACCTTCCAACGATGCGACTACCAACCGCTGCCCGAGAAGTTCGGCCGGGGGGAGCGGGCTGACGTCTGCATCGTGTTCCTGGCGCCGCGCCACGGCAAGGTTCTCAGCGTCCAATGGCGGCCGGCCGACAACTCCGACCCGATCACATGGGCAGTGCGCTGACTCGGTCCGCTGGCGCTTTGCGGCTTGGCCGTGTCGTCGTCGACCCGCCGGTCGTGCTGGCGCCGATGGCGGGTGTCACCAATGCCGCGTTCCGCACGCTGTGCCGCGAGCAGGGCGCGGGCCTGTACGTCTGCGAGATGATCACCAGCCGCGGCCTAGCTGAGCGTGACTCCACAACGCTCGACATGCTCGTCTTCGACCCTGGCGAGACTGTGCGGTCGGTGCAGTTGTACGGCGTCGACCCGGCGTACATGGCTCGGGCGGCTCAGATCTTGTGCGAGGAGTACGCCGTCGGGCACATCGACCTCAATTTCGGCTGTCCCGTCCCGAAGGTGACCCGAAAAGGTGGCGGAGCCGCCCTCCCTTGGAAGCGGCGGCTGCTCGGGGCGATCCTGGAGGCGACGGTTACGGCCGCGGCGCCGTACGACGTGCCGGTCACGCTGAAGACCCGCAAGGGGATCGACGACGCCCACCTGACGTTCCTCGATGCCGGGCGCATCGCCCAGGAGGCGGGCTGCGCCGCCATCGCGCTGCACGCGCGCACCGCCGCCGAGCACTACTCCGGCTCCGCCGACTGGGACGCGATCGCCGAGCTCGTCGAGTACGTCGACATCCCGGTGCTCGGCAACGGCGACATCTGGGAGGCCGCCGACGCCGTGCAGATGATGGACAAGACAGGGTGTGCAGGCGTGGTGGTTGGTCGCGGTTGTCTAGGAAGACCATGGCTGTTCAGGGATTTGGCGGCGGCATTCCGGGCGGCGTCGCCTGCCCCGCTTCCCACGCTTGGTGAGGTGGCGGCGATGATGCGGAGGCACGCCGAGCTGCTGGTGCGCTACCTGGGGGAGGAGCGCGGGTGCAAGGAGTTCCGCAAGCACATCGCCTGGTACCTCAAGGGGTTCGCCGCCGGCGGCGAGCTACGCCAGTCGCTCGGATTGGTCGACAACCTTCGCTCTCTTGACACGCTGCTGGCCCGCCTTGACCCGACCGAGCCTTACCCGACAGCCGAGCTCGGCACGCCACGCGGCCGCCAGGGGAGCCCGCGTCGGGTGGCGCTGCCCGACCGCTGGCTGGCCGACTGCGACGACGTGTGCGTCGACTCTCGGGCCGAGCTCGGGATCTCTGGCGGCTGAGCTGGCCGTCTGTCCTCATGGGACTTGGTTCGAGAGAAGAGGGCGCAAAAGTTGACATTTCGGGCAGTACTCGTCAACGTTTCCTCGTGCCCTCGGGGCACGCCCATCGCCGCCAAGGGGGACCCATGATCCGGAATCTGTTGCCAGCCGCTGCCGCAGTGGTGGGTGTCGCTGCGTTGGGGACGCCAAGTGTCGCCTCGTTGTCACCGGTACCCGCACCCCAGTCAGCACCCGCATCCGCACACCCGGCGCAGCCGCCGAACGTCGTACTGCTCATGGTGGACGACGCGACGGTCGAAGACATCGAGTACATGCCGAACGTCCAAGCTCTGCTGGTGGAGCAGGGGACGTCGTTCACGCGAAGCTACTCGCCGTACCCGGTGTGCTGCCCGGCGAGAGCTACCGTGCTGACCGGCCAGTACGCCCATAACCACGGGGTGTTGGACAACATGGCGCCGCTTGGGGGAGCATCCGTCTTCGACGACTCGGCGACAATCGCCACTTATCTCACCGACGACTACGACACGGCAATCATCGGGAAGTACCTGAACGACTTCGACACCTACGAGTACATCCCGCCGGGCTGGGACACGTGGAAGGTGCCGATTGAACGGTCGACGTACAACTACATGCACCAGATCATGAATCTGAACGGCAGAGTCAAGACGTTCGACACACACATGACAAACCAGTACGGCAGGCAGGTCCGCGGCTTCATCAGTAAAGCTGACCAGCCGTACTTCGCCTACGTGTCGTGGGTCGCCCCACACACCGGGACTCCCCGCGAAACATCTGATGACCCGGTGTCGCCGTACGTCGAGGAACAGTACCGCGACACGTACGTCGGGCCACGGTTGCCAGTTGACCCGTCGTTCAATGAGGCGGACATGACCGACAAGCGGCAAGCCATGCAGTCGCTACCACCGCTGACCGTCGCGCAGATCGCTGCGATGCAGGAGAAGTTGGCCCAGCGTCGAGAGTCTTTGCGCTCGGTGGACGACGAGGTTGCCCGCATCGTTCGTGAAGTGAGGAGGTCGGGAGAACTCCGAAACACGTACTTCATCTTTGTCTCAGACAACGGCCAAATGCAGGGGCAGCACCGCATCTCCTACGGCAAGGGGGTCGCGTACGAGCCGGCCAGTCGGGTTCCACTGATCATTCGCGGACCGGGATTTCCGGCTGGTGCGACGTATGACAACGTGACCGGTCTGCAAGACGTGACTCCGACTATTTTGAGCATGACCCGGCAGTGGCGCGACCAGGAGGAGGCGCAGATCGACGGCGTAAGCCTGCTCAAACTCATCCGCGGGTCGCTGAGCACCGACCGCGTCCAGGTGATCGAAACGGCGCAAGCCTCTGAGCTGACCGACACCCAGATCGAACGGGGGGCAACGCTCTCTCGGACCGAGGCGCAACGCCTTTCGGGTGTCTCGTGGACTATGCAGGGCATCGTTACCAGCGACGGATGGAAGTACACCCACTACCCACAGACGGACGAAGTGGAGATGTACGACCTCAACATGGACCCCTACGAGGAGCAGAACCTCGCGGGACTCCCGGGCTATCGAGCTGAGCAGGACCGACTTGAGCGCCTTTATGAGCAGTATCGGTCGTGCGGCGGACGCCATTGTCAGCAGTAGCCGCTGTCTCAGGCGGTTGACGGGTAAGCAACCGGTTGCCGGGGAGTCAGTGCCTATCGGAGTGGGTGTGACACCCCTCCCTACGGTGGTACACTTGCCGCATGCCCACAACCCGGCCGCGCCACCAGATCACCGAGACGCCGGCCGTTGCGCGCGCTATTGACCTCGCGGCGCAGCGCTGGCCAGGAGAGCCGCGGAGTAAGTTGCTACTGCGGTTGGTCACGACAGGCGCTGCGACGCTCGAAGACACCCATGATGCTGAGATTGAGCGGCGGCTAGCCGCGATAAAAGAAACGAGTGGCAAGTACACCGACGCCTTTCCGCCGGGATACCTTGCCGAGTTGCGCCGAGACTGGCCCGATTGATCACCCTCGACGCGAGCGTCCTCATCGCCCATTTGGCTGGGAACGATAGACATTCTGGCGCCGCAAGAAGCATCCTGCGGCAGACAGCTGGGGCGGCGCTTCTCGTGCATCCTCTGACGCTTGCAGAGGTCCTCGTCGGCGGCGTGAATGTCGGCCGAGAGCATGCGATGCTGGCAGAGCTCGACGCGATGGGTTTGACCGCAGCCGACGGCGGGAGCGATCAATCGTTGCGCTTGGCGCGGCTCCGGGTCTCCACGGGACTCAAGCTCCCAGACTGCTGTGTCTTGGACACCGCGCTGAGCAACCGAACCCGGCTTGCCACCTTCGACAGTGCACTGGCGGGTGCCGCACGCGACGTGGGTATCGCTGTGCTGGAAACTTCCTGATGGCACCGGCGGTTAGGACGCAACGTTGAGCGCGGTCTCGCCATCTGCGTCGGGGTACGGCAGTGCGGATGTTGAGCGGGTCGTCAATGAGCTGAGTGGCTCGCGCCGCTCACCCTTCGAGCGTGACCGGGCCCGCATCGTCCACTCCGGAGCGCTGCGCCGACTGGCCGCCAAGACCCAGGTCGTCGGCCCCTCCAGCTCCGACTTCGTCCGCAACCGACTGACCCACACCCTGGAGGTCGCCCAGGTGGGGCGCGACCTCGCCGTCTCACTCGGCTGCAACGCCGACCTGGTGGAGACGGCCTGCTTGGCCCACGACCTCGGGCACCCGCCCTTCGGCCACAACGGCGAACGGGCGCTCAACGAGGCAGCCGCCACCATTGGCGGCTTCGAGGGGAACGCCCAGACACTGCGGCTGCTGACCCGGTTGGAGCCAAAGCGGTTCGCACCCGACGGCCGCAGCCTCGGCCTCAACCTGACCCGCGCCTCACTCGACGCCGCCACCAAGTACCCGTGGACTCTCAAGGACGCGCCCGATACCGCAGGAAGGCACCTGGACGGGCTGCCGCGTGCCGTGCGCAAGTTCGGTGTGTACGCCGACGACAAGGGCATATTCGACTGGATGCGGTCCGGCGCGCCGCCCGGTCGCACCTGCATGGAGGCGCAGGTGATGGACTTCGCCGACGACGTCGCCTACAGCGTGCACGACGTGGAGGACGGCGTCGTCGCCGGGCGCATTGACCTCACCGACCTACGAGACGCCGAGCTCCGCGGGGAGGTTTGGGAAACCGCCCGGGACTGGTACGCGCCGTGGAGCGCCGCCGCCGAGCTCGAATCGGCGTTCGAGCGGTTGATGATCCTCGACGGGTGGCCGCAGACGACGTACGACGCAAGCCGCCGGCACCTCGCCGGCCTGAAGAACCTCACCAGCGCGCTGATCAACCGCTTCTGCTCGGCCGTCACGCCGACACCACCGACGGGTGAGTCGTCCGGTCGGCCGGTGCGGTACGACGCGTGCCTGCGGGTGCCGCCCGAGATCGCCGCGGAGATCGCAGTGCTGAAGGGCATCGCGGCGCATCTGGTGATGAAGGCCGACGATCGGGTTGCGCTGCTGAGCTGGCAGCGGGAGCTGCTCGCCGAGCTCGTCGACGCGCTCCGCAACGGCCCCGCTGAGGCGTTCGACCCTGCGTTTCGGCCCGACGTGGAGGCGGCCGCGGATGAGGCGGCGCGGCTTCGGGTAGTGGTCGACCAGGTCGCGTCGCTGACTGATGTCTCCGCTGTGGACAGGCATCGGGCGCTGCTCTCCACTGCGTAGACTCAGCCGGGTGGTTGGGCGCATCAAGGACGACGACGTCGCCTTGGTGCGGGAGCGGGCGCGGATCGACGAAGTCGTGTCCGACCACGTCACCTTGCGCTCCGCCGGCAGCGGCTCACTGAAGGGTCTGTGCCCCTTCCACGACGAGAAGAGCCCCTCCTTCCACGTCACTCCGGCGCGCGGGTTCTTCCACTGCTTCGGCTGCCAGGAGGGCGGCGACGTCATCACGTTCGTGCAGAAGGTGGAGGGGGTTGGCTTCACCGAGGCGGTCGAGCGGCTGGCGGGTCGCTTCGGCGTGCAACTGCGATACGTCGACGACGACTCCCGGGGCCCTCGGCGCGACCCCGGCCAGCGCACCCGGCTGGTCGAGGCGAACCGCATCGCGGCACAGTTCTACCAGCGCGAGCTCGACTCCCCCGATGCTGAGCCAGGCCGGCAGTTCCTCAGCTCGCGCGGCTTCGACCGCGACGCCGCAGCGATATTCGGCGTCGGCTTCGCCCCGCGCACCGGTGAGGCGTTGCTCCGCCATCTGCGCGAGCGTGGAGTCAAGGACGGAGACGCGGTCACCGCTGGGCTGGTTGGGCAGAGCAACCGCGGACCCTACGACAGGTTCCGGGGCCGGCTGCTGTGGCCGATCCGCGAGCTTTCCGGCGACGTGGTGGGGTTCGGTGCCCGCCGGCTGTTCGACGACGACCGGGTCGACGCGAAGTACCTGAACACCCCCGAGACACCGCTGTACAAGAAGAGCCACCTGCTGTACGGCGTTGACCTGGCGCGCAAGGAGATCGCCCGCAGCTCCCAAGCGGTGGTGGTCGAGGGCTACACCGACGTGATGGCCTGCCACCTGGCAGGGGTGAAGACGGCCGTCGCGACGTGCGGCACGGCGTTCGGCGACGACCATGGCCGCGTCCTGCGGCGGCTGCTGCTCGATCACGACGAGTTCCGTGGCGAGGTCATCTTCACCTTCGACGGCGACGAGGCGGGGCAGAAGGCGGCGCTGCGCGCGTTCGCCGGCGATCAGCAGTTCGTGGGCCAGACCTATGTGGCCGTGGAGCCTGACGGGCGAGACCCCTGCGATCTGCGGCTGGCTGAGGGCGATGCGGCCGTGCGTGAGCTGATCGCCCGCCGCGTGCCGCTCTACCGGTTCGTGCTGAGCAGTGTCGTGTCTCGTTACGACCTCGACCGTGCCGATGCTCGGGTCGACGCCGTTCGCGAGGCCGCCCGGTTAGTTGCAAGCGTCCGCGATAAGTCCAAGGTCGACGCCTTCGCCCGCGAGCTCGCCGGGATGGTCGGTGCCGACGTCGACGACGTACGCGCGGAGGTCCGCCGAGCAGGCCGCCGGGGAGTCTCCCCAGCCACGACTCGCGGCCCGTCGCCGACGGGGTCGGGGGAGGCGCCGGTAGCGCGCGACGTACCCGATCCGCGGGAGCGGCGGTTCTCGATCGAACGCGACGTGCTGAAGCTCGCTCTGCAGCATCCCAAGCCGACAGCGGAACACTTCGCCGAACTCGAGTTCGAGGACTTCACTCACCCTTACTACCGTGACGTGTTCGCGGCGATCGCCGCCAGCGGCGGCCCAGCGGAGGCGACGGTGGAAGCGGTGACCGCCGCCGTTCCCGGCGATGCCCGCAGCACGGTGTCGGCGCTGTCGGTGGAGCCGCTGGAGGTGTCCGGGGAGCCAGACGCCCGCCTGGTCGGCGCGTACGTCGTGCGGCTGCGCGAGCTGACCGCGCTGCGCCGCATCGCCCAGGTGAAGTCGCGCCTCCAACGGATGAACCCGGTGACGGAGACTGTTGACTACAACCGGTTGTTCGGTGAGCTGGTCGCCCTGGAGAGCCATCGTCGGGCGCTGCGCGAAGAGGCGATCGGGAGCGGGATCTGATGCGGCTGCGCAAGCCCCCGCGTCGTACCCGGCTGCCCGCTGCGGTGCACGACGGCTTGCAGCTCGACCGTGGTGAGCGGCCGCTGGCCTGGGCTGTCGACACCGCCGGGCGCTGGTACGTCGGCACCGACCGCGCCTTGCACCTTCCCGACGGCGACGGCTTCCGCAGGCTTGGCTGGGAGCAGATCGAACGGGCGGACTGGCACCATGACGACGAGCGACTGGCGCTGGTCGAGGTGACCGAGTGGGGTGAGCCGGAGCGGCGCGATGAGATCACGGTGTCCGACCCTGGCCAGCTGCTCGAGCTGCTGCGGGAGCGGGTGACGAAGAGTGTGCTGACGACGGTGTTCGCGCGGGTGCGCGGCTGTTCCGGCCTCAGTGTGGTGGCGCGCCGCTCGCCGGTCGGGGCCGGTCCAGTCGTGTGGTCCTATGTGCTGGCAGCGGGGCTCGACCCTGACGACCCAGAGGTCAGCGAGGTGGCCGAGCGCACACTGCGTCAAGCGTCCGCAGAGCTCGCCGATCTCTAGGAGGCGGTAGCCGCGGCGGTCTCGCCCGCATTGGCTGGCGCGCCGGCGTCCCGCGCGCGAGCGTTTCGCCGTACTGCAGCCGGTTGCTAACCTATCCAGGTTGCCCGGCCGCGTCGGGCTCAGTCCCGCGTAGCTCAATCGGCAGAGCGTCCGGCTGTTAACCGGCAGGTTATAGGTTCGAGTCCTATCGCGGGAGCCAGTGGTACCTCACCTCAGGTGGTGCTTTCCTCTCGACGGTGACCTGCGGAGAGTTGCTGCAACGCACCCGGATCAACCGAGTCGCGGTCTGCGACAGCGACAGTGCACGGAGTCACCGCCGTCAGCGACGCCGTACGCCGACCAGACTCGAGGATCGAACGCTCGCCAAGCACCGCCCCAGGTCCGACCTCCGCGAGAACGTTGCCGTCCACGTCAACGCTGAGAACGCCGTCAAGCAGGAGGAACAACTCGTCGGCTTCCTCCCCCTGTCGGGTCAACGACTGGCCTTCGCGCAATCGTCGGATCTGGGGCTTCGCGCCCGACCGCATGATCTGCCGCGACAGCTCACGTTCGAGCGCCGACTCGACAGCGCTGACGAACGCCGGTGAGTCGGTGTCGCCCCAGGGGGTGTGGCGGCCGAACGCCTCCGTGCTCCAACGCTGGTAGTCGATCGTCGCCGACTTGGCCGCCAGCCGGCCCTTGTGGTCGTAGACCCAGTGACGGGGGAACGGGCTGGCGCCGATCAGCTCGAAGTCTTCGCGGCCGTCGGCGTGCAGCGTCAACCGCAAGCTCGTCCAGGCCAGCGGCGCGGCGAGTTGCACGTACGGCGGCCGGCTCACGCGCCGGGGAGCAGGGACACCGGTGCGCCCGCCCGCGGTCTGCTCGAACCGTACTGCCTCGGCGCTGATGGGTTCGGCCTTACGGCGGTCCGGCAAGGGAACCGCCGCGAACGTCATGTCTTGGCGGCCAAGACGCAGCGTGGTGGCCCCGATGCGTCCCGTCCCCGCGTGACCGTGGTCGACGATGACACCGCCCTGAATCTCGATCCAGGCCCGCAAGTTGTTCACAAACCTTGCCCTGTCAGTCGCGAGGAGGGCGTCGATATCGGTGAGGAGGTCGGGCGGCGGCTCGTCGTAATGGGAGAACCCGACCTCGAACGGGACGCGGAACACCGCGCCTGTCACCGACTCACTCGGTATCCACGAGACGGCTGTGACGGAACTTTCGCGACGCATGTCGCCTCCTGAAGAAGCGCAACGACGGTTTGTCACCATATACCGCCTGCCGCCGGCGGCACAGGAGTCGGAGACAACGGCGCCCGATGCCGCCATACTGGGCAGATGCGTCCGCTTCCAACAGGGACCGTGACCCTGCTGTTCAGCGACATCGAGGGCTCCACCTTGATGCTGAACCGCTTGGGCGACCGCTGGGGCGAGGCGTTGTCGGACCAGCGCTCGATCCTGCGAGACGTGTTCGAAGAGCACGGTGGCCATGAGATGGGCACCGAGGGCGACAGCTTCTTCGTCGTGTTCGAGTCCGCCCAACAGGCCTTGCTTTCCGCCCTCAACGGGCAGCGGCAGCTCCAGCAGCACAGCTGGCCGGACAACGTACCCCTGCGGGTGCGAATGGGGCTGCACACCGGAGAGCCGTCGAGGCACGAGGACGGGTACATCGGGATCGACGTGCACCGGGCGGCTCGGATCGCCGCCACCGCGAACGGTGGGCAGACCGTGATGTCGGAGTCAACCCGAGCGCTCGTCGGTGACGTACCCGGGGTGCGGGTGCGCGACCTGGCCCGACACCGGCTGAAGGACCTCCCCGAGGCGGAGCACCTGTATGACGTCGTGGCCCCTGGTCTGCTCGATACCTTCCCGCCGCTGCGCAGTCTGGGCACCCGCGCCAACCTCCCGACGTACGCCACCGAGCTCATTGGGAGGTCGGAGCAGGTTGCCGCCATCCAACATGCGGTCCGACAGCAGGGCGCTCGGCTGGTGACGTTGACCGGCCCCGGTGGGACCGGAAAGACGAGGCTGGCGGTGGCAGTAGCCGCCGAACTGCACGAGCAGTTCCCGTGTGACACGTTCTTCGTCGAGCTGCACGCCGTTGATCGGGCTACGTTGATGTGGTCGGCCATAGCGGAGGCGGTTGGCACGCCTGCCGACGCTGAGGAGCTTCCGCACGAGCGCGCGCTTCGCTTCCTATCCGATCGAGCGTCGCTGCTGATCCTCGACAACCTCGAGCAGATCCCCGACGCCGACGTCGTCGTTAGCCAACTGCTCAACCATGCGCCGCAGGTACAGCTACTGGCGACGTCGCGGCGGCCACTCCACCTCGTCGACGAACACGAGTTCCCCGTCGCCCCGCTGGACGTGCCTGCGGCTGGCAAGGTTGACCAGACGACCGCGGAGCACAGTGGAGCTGTCCGCTTGTTCGCCCGCCGGGCTGCCATGGTGCGGCCGAACTTCCGGCTGTCGGCCGACAACGCGGCCGACGTCGCCGAGCTGTGCCGACGGCTTGACGGGCTCCCTCTCGCTATCGAGCTGGCTGCCGCGCGGGTCCGCCTCCTCAGTGCGCGAGCCTTGCTGAGCCGCATCGACGACCGACTGGGCGAGGGGGTCACCGCCACCGACCGGGCTCAGCGCCAGCGCACCCTTGGCGCCACCATCGCCTGGAGCTATGACCTGTTGGAGGAGCAGGACAAGGAGATCTTCCGCCGGCTCGGAGCCTTCTCCAGCAAGGCGGACCTGGCGGCGATCGCGTACGTCGCCGGCTCCGACGATCGCGACCCCCTCGACGTCGTCGCCCACCTCGTCGATGTCAGTCTCGTGCAGGTCGTGGAGGCGCCAGACGGCGAGCCGATGATCTCGATGCTGGAGACGATCCGACAGTTTGCCCGTGACCGCCTGCAAGCCTCCGGCGAATGCGACGAGGTGCGGATGCGACATGCCCGCTGGTGCCTGGAGAAAGCCAACGAGATTCACGCACTGCTACAGGGACCGAACCGGATGACAGCTCTCGACCGAATGGACCTGGTGGGGGAAGACATCAGGTCGGCGCTGGACTGGTGCCTGCGACCGGCGGACGAGGCGTCCGCGGAGCGGCGCGAATGTGGCTACGCGCTGCTGGATCCGATGAACATGTACTGGTACCGCTTTGGGTACGCCGCTGAGGGCCGCGGCTGGCATGACCGGGCGCTGAAGCTCGTGGAGAGCGACGACAACGCCGACAGCGGTCGTCTCGTCGACGCTTTGCACGGCACGGGCATTCTCGCCGTTCAGCAGGGCGATATCGGCCCTGGGACGCAAGCGCTCGAGCGGGCGCTGGAGATGGCCCGTCGGCTCGGCGACGTCGACAGGGAGGCGCGGCAGAGCAACAGCCTCGGGATCGCCCGTCGGATGGCCGGTGACTCGGCGGGTGGGTTCGTGCTGATCGAGAACAGCCTCAGACTCGCTCAACAGATTGGGAATCCGCGGCGAGAGGCGACGGCGTTGGCGAACATCGCCCAGTTCCTCATCGACACCGGCGACTACCGGGCGGCTGTCGATGCGGCGCAACGATCGATAGCGGCTGACCGTGCCCTCGACGACCCTTGGGGAGTCGCGATCAGCCAATGCAACCTCGCGACGGCTCTGCTGCACTCGCAGGGGCCGGAACGGGCGTACGAGCACCTGATTGAGGTGGCAGCCGACGCTGTCGCCCTCGGCGACACCGAGCTGACGGTAGAGATCATCGACTCCTTCGCCGCGGTGTGGGCTGGCTTCGGGCATGCCGAGCGGGCGGCGACCCTGGTAGGGGGGAGCGACCACCAGCGTGAGCTTGCGGGCATGCCGAGACCGCCCGTTGACGTCGAGGACCTCAGCCGCTTCATCGTCCCGGCGAAGAGTTCGGTTGGCCACCAAGAGTGGGATCGTGCCTACACACGAGGCCGAACGTTGAGCATCGACGCGGCGGTCGCCGAGGGAATGGCGGCTCGGCCAGCTCTGTCAGCCGCGTCGAAGGCCAGTTCTCGAGGCGAGTGATGATCCGGACCCACCTAACACAGGAGGACTGATGGCAACGGACGACCCACTGCTGGAATGGTGGCAGGGCCTCAGCGATTCACAGCGAGCCGACGCTGCGGCGTACACCCGAACCGGCCAGCTGAGCGACGACCTCAAGCGGTCGCTGCAAAGTGCTGGGCTGCTTGAGCCTGGGCAGCAGGCGCGCAGCCGACGGCTGGAGTCGAGGGTGGAAGACTTCCTCAAGCTGCGTCACGACACCATCTAGGGCCGCCTCGGCTACTCGACAATGGGCTTGTCCTTCCAGAGGACCTAGAGTGCTGGTCGAAGTGGGCCCGCTACGACCCGCCGGCGCCGGCGCCTCGCGCCCTCGACAAGCGGCTTGTCGTTCGTCGAGGGTCCGTCAGCAGAGCCCCGGCGCGCTGCTGCTACGACGCGGCCCCCGAGAGAGGGGCGGCAGTCTGCCGGCCAGGTAGATTGCGCCAATGAGCGTCATGATGCGAGTCCAGGGTGGGTACTACCTCATCGGCGGACTGTGGCCGCTTGTCCACTTCCGGTCCTTCGAAAAGGTGACGGGCCGGAAACCGGACCGCTTCGTCACCGAGGTGGCCTCGGCGTTGTACGTCGCCATTGGCGCGGCGCTGCTAGCGGGTGGGAAGCGGCCACCACTCCACCTGCGGACGCTAGCGGTGCTCGCCGGCGGCGCGAGCGCCGGTCTTGATCTGAGACACCGGCCAGCGCTGCGAGCGGTCTATTTGGCGGAGGCGGCGCTGGAGGGGCTGCTCATCGTCGCGTCGTTGCGCGAGTGGATGAAGGATTCGTCGAAGGAGGCGTTGGCGTGAGCAACCTGTGGTGGGAGGGCCTGGTCGCCGGAACCGTTGGTGGCGCCGCCATGACCTTGACCGAAAAGCTTGAGCAGCGGTTCACGGGCCGGCCGAACTCCTACGTCCCGGCCGTCACGCTGGGCCGGTTGGTCGGCGTACCCGACAACCGGGCCGAGCGGTCAGCGGCGATGAACCTCGGTATGCACTTCGGCCAGGCTGCTCTGCTGGGCATGTGGCGGAGCGTGATGGCTGAGGGTGGGCTCCGGGGGATGCGGGCCTCTGCACTCTTCACGTCGGTGCGGTTGGCCAACGACCAGACGCTGGAGAACTACACCGGCGTCGGTGCGCCACCGTGGACCTGGCCGCGCAAGGAACTCGTCATCGACATCGCGCACAAGACCGTGTACGGCGTCGTCACCGGCCTGGTGGCCGACCGGCTCGCCGCCCGGCGTGGGCCTGGTGCCGGCGCACAGCACGCACGTCTGCGGCCTGGCCGACACGAGGGCGTCGGTCCGCCGCCAAACCGGCGTTAGGTTTCCCGTCGCGGCGCGGCATGGAGGTCCGTCTGGTCTCGACGGGGTGAGATATAGCTTACCTCCTCCGCTGAGGACTAGGCTGCCTTGCTTAGGCACTCAATGCCCCAGACACCGTGGGAGGACCGGATGGACCGGGTCGTTGGCGCACACCTGGTAGGTGGTTTGAAGGCTCCTGACGCTGAGTCGGCGATGCGCGTGGCGCGGGAGATCCTGGGTGAGCACCTGGGGGCGGTCACCGACGGGGAGACGGGCGAGCGGGACCAATGGATCGGCTGGCAGGTGGCCAAGTTGACCAGCGTTCCCGGCATCGAGATTGCGGGGGTCAAGAGCACTGTCGCCCCAGACAATCCCGAGTACTCGAGCTTCCCAGCGATCGAGGTGGACCCCGACGTGACGGAGCTCCCGGACCGTCTGCTCGGTTACGCCGATGCCGCTGAAGCGTCTTACGCCGTGTTCCGCCGTCTCCGTGACGAGGGCGCGCTGCCCTCGGACCTGAAGTTCCAAGTGTCCGTGCCTACCCCTTACGCCTCTGTCGTGGCGTGGGTAAGTGAGCGCGACCAGGAGCGGTTCTTTCCCGTTTACGCCGCAGCGATGTACCGAGAGGTCGAGGCCATAGTCGGGGCCATCCCGGCCTCCGATCTTCGGATCCAGTGGGACGTGGCCGTCGAGGTCGGCGTACTGAAGGGAGCGATGGCAGCGGCGGGTGAGCTGGCCGCTGAGGACTTCATCGCAGGCGCACTAGACGAGGCGATCGCTGCGGCCTCGGGCGTCGAGGTCGGCTTGCACCTGTGCTACGGCGACTACAAGCATCGCCACTTCACGGTGCCAGCGGACTTGTCGCTCTGTGTTGACATGGCCAACCGCCACGCAGACAGCATCGACTTCGTGCATATGCCTGCGGACCGTGAGACGGGCACCCGCCCGGCCTACTACGAGCCGCTCCGTGGCCTGCAAGTCGAGAATCTGGCGCTTGGCGTCGTCGACTACGAAGGTTCCCGCGAGCGGACAGAGGAGCTGATCGGTGCGGCCTCCACCGCGCTTGACGGTACCGATCGGACGTTCGCGGTTGCGACCGAGTGCGGCATGTCGCGGATCGACGAGCGTGGTGGTGACAGCCCCTCGCTCGAGCACCTCCTCGAGCTGCACACCCTGGCAGCTCCGGTTCGCTAGCGCATGATCGTGACACACGTCTTCTCTGTCCGCTAGGCGGATCAACCACCCGGCCCCTGAAGCGGCCTCCATCACTGAGCCGGGGGATCCAGTGTTAGATCAGCGAACCACCAAGCGCAACGACAACGACTTCCCAGGAGGACCTCGATGAAACGCACGCTGGGCATGCTGACCGTAGTTGTCGCCGTACTCGCGCTGCTGACGGCTTGTGGTGGCGGCGAGAGCAGCGATGAGCACGCGGCTCACGGCGCAGGCGGAGGACAAGGCTTCAACGCCGCCGACGTGCAGTTCGCGACCGACATGATCCCGCACCACGCTCAGGCGTTGTCCATGGTCGATCTGACGGTGGGCCAAGACCTGAGCCCCGAGGTGGAGGCGCTGGCCGAAGAGATCCGTATCGCACAGGCCCCGGAGATCGAGGAGATGGCCGCCTGGCTGGAGAAGTGGGGAAAGCCGATCCCGGACACAAGCCGCGACCACGCGGGCCACGACATGGGCGGCGCCACGGACATGCCGGGGATGGCGAGCATGGACGACATGACTGCCCTGCAGAAGGCAACCGGCCCCGAGTTCGAGCAGATGTTCCTGACCATGATGATCGAGCATCACGAAGGCGCCATTGAGATGGCCCGGAGCGAACTCGATGACGGCGAGAACGTGGCTGCCAAGAACCTCGCGCAGGACATCATCACCGGCCAGGAGCGCGAGATCACCACCATGCAGGAGCTGCTAGCCAAGTGACCGCCTGGCCCGACCGGTATCACAGCGGTACCATGCCAGCTATGGCGATGACATTGCGCACCGACGAAGAACTGGATCACGCGCTGGCAGCTTTGGCAGCTGAGGAGGGCGCCTCGCGGCAGGAGATCGTTCGCCGTGCCGTACTTGAGCGCTATGAAAGAAGCGGCCACGCTGCTCGCGTCAACGCCAGCTCCAGCCGAATGATCGACAGGTGGGGCGACGTGTTGGAGCGACTCGGAAGAGTTTGAGCACCGTTGAGTACCTTGAACTTGAGGATTTGCTCGGGCTCGTGCGGGACCTGCGAGCCGGACCGGTGCGAGATGTGGGTCTGCTCGACGCGGCGGTAGCTCGCCCGCGGTCGAGCGCCTTCGGCGAACACCCCTACCCGACGCTTTCGCTCAAGGCGGCCGCGTTGCTGCACTCCCTCGTTCGCAACCACGCCCTTGTCGACGGCAACAAGCGGATCGCCTGGCTTGCTGCCGTCGTCTTTCTCGACCTGAACGGCACGGAGCCGGATGTAACAGACGAAGCTGCCTTCGACCTGGTCATGGAGGCAGCGCAAGGCGTCATCGACGTACAAGGCATCGCTGAGCGGCTACACGTTATAAGCCACGCCAAGGGATAGCGGCGTCACGTCCCCGTCCTGTCCGTCACGATTTGTTCTGGCCGTGTCGGTCGTCCGACTCCGCGCGGGTCTCAGCGACCAGATTTGTCAGGCGCCGTGTGGCTGCGCTTCACTTCGACTGCGGCTCGGCGCTGAAGTGTAATACTCCCTGCATGTTCTTCGACGATCATCCGGAGTTCTTGGAGACCAGCAGCACCGCCGCCGGCAAGGACCGCCTGAACCTCCGCCACGTGGCGATCATCGAGGAGCATTGCAAGATTCTCAGCGGGTCACGCGTCCTTGACATCGCCAGCCATGACGGTCGCTGGTCGTTCGCGGCGCTGCAGGCCGGCGCCACCCACGTCACCGGCATTGAGGGGCGCGGTCACCTGGTCGCGCTGGCCAACCAGACCTTCGCCAGCAAGGGCATCGACCCGTCGCGGTTCCGTTTCATCCATGGGGACGCCCACGACACGCTGACGGCCGGGCTTGGCACGTTCGACGTCGTGATGTGTCTGGGGTTTCTCTACCACACGCTGCGCTATCCCGAGCTCTTCGCTGGCATCCGGGCTACCGGTGCCCGGCACGTCGTGATTGACACCCGCGTCTTCGCCGGCGGCGCACGGGTGGTGAGGCTGATCAAGAACCCTAAAGAGATCGACTCCATGGCCGTCGAGGACCGGTTCTCCTACGAGGGGAAGACGCTCGTCGGCACTCCGAGCGTCTCGGCAGTGGTGCACATGCTCGACACCTACGGGTTCGATGTCGCCAGTCAGCCCGATTGGGCGAGGATCCGGCGTGAGCATCCCGGAGTCACCAAGGCCAGGCAGTACGAGCGAGGCGAGCGCGTGACCATGCTCGCCGTCTCCCGGGACTAGCGACCCTGACCGTCGCCGAGGACTCGACGGGCCGCACCGTCTTAGGCAGGTCAGCGGTCCGGCCCAGTTGGCAGCTTTGGTTCGGCGAAGACGACCACGTTGTCCAGGTAGCGGCCCGCAGCGTGGTCGTACCTCCCGCCACAGGTGATAAGCACCAGGCCGGAGCGCCCGCCACGACGGTAGACCCGGTCAGCCGGAAAGTCCTTGACGGGGAACCGCTCGACACTGCGCACCCGGAAATGTGCTGCGGAGTGATTGCGCCGGGTCACCGCCACCCGATCGCCACGCTGCAGACTGGCCAGGCCATAGAACACCGCCGGCCCGGTCTTGGAGTCCACGTGTCCAACGACCACCGCGTTGCCCGGGGAGCCGGGCAGCGGCCCGCCCTTCCACCACCCAACGTCGCGGTAACGATCGGGAGCCTCCAGGCTGCCGTCCTCGAGCACACGCAGAGGGACGAGTCGGCGGTCGATGCCCAGGGTAGGGATTCGGATGCGCGTCGGTCGTGGGTCGCGCTGGGCTTCAGCGGGGCCCGGTACGTGCGGGGCGGCCACGGGATTCCCGCGTCGGGCCTTGGTAGCCGGAACGCGCGGTCGCAGTACTGCGGGGTCCGCGGTCTCGACGCCGGGAGTCGGGCCTCTCGGCCGGGACGTTGGCGCGGCGGGGGGAGCAGGTGCGGCGGCGGGGGGAGCAGGTGAGGGGAGACCCGGAAGCGGGTCAGCCGCCTGGGTCAGGACCACGAGAGCGCCGGTCAGCAGAACCATTGCGACGAAAAGCAGCGCCGCGCCTGCCAACACTCGCAGCCCTCGGGCGGTGCCGCCGGAAGTATTGACCGGTGGAGGAGCTGTGGGCGCGGGCCTACCTGCCCCTCCACCGGCAGCCACCGCTAGCTCTTGCCAGCGGGGACAGTTCGGCCGCTGCGCACCAGGGTCAGCCCGAGGATGGCCAGCGCTACGCCGAGGATCCCGCCCCAGCCTGCCAACACCGACAAGGTGCTGGCTCCCGGCTGGCGGGATGGGGCCGCGACAGCGGCGTTCGGTGCTCCTGACTTGGGTGCGGCCTGCGCCGCCGTACCGCCGCCGCCCGCGTCAGTGCCCGATGTGGGGGCACCGGCTGGGCCGTCGAGGAACGCCAGGGCGGGGCAGTTGATGATGATGTTGGCAGACCCCAGGGGTAGTCCGCCCGGTGCAGTGACGACCCCGGCAGCGGCTAGTTGAATCACCTGCTCGGCGTCGGTCTGGAGCCCGTTCTTGCCTGCGGCAACGGCGGCGTCGCTGAAGACACCGACCTGAAGATCCCAAGCGGGGCTGTACTCGAGTGGGTCGCTGTTACCGAATGCGCTGGGCATGTCGCTGAAGATGTTGCTGACGTCGGCGCCGCGGCGCAACGCATCCAGGACCTTGGGATTCGCCACCGCGGCGTCTCGACCGACGATGGCAAGGCTGAGCGCGTGGGTCAAGCCCTGCGACCGCCCGGGACCTTGGGTTGCACCCCGGGCGGGCGGAGAATCTTCCAGCCCCACCTGCGCGTTGACGAACGTGAAGATCGACGCGCGCGCGGAGTCAGCCCGGTCGTCGCGGCCCGGTCCATCCCCGCCGTTCTGGAACTGCAGGTCGGCCAGTGCCGGTGTGAAGGTGCTGCGCTCGATCGTGGCGGTGAAGGCGTCGGAGGAGTCGAAGCTCAGGTATGCGATGGCCCTACCGTTGGAGAATCCGCGGACGAAGAGAAGATCTGCGGTCATCTTCTCGGTGTCGATCCCGAGCAGGCGGTCATGAGTGTTCGTGTGCCTGGTGACATCGAAGGGGCCGTCTCCGATGGCGACGATTGGCGCGTTGAAGACGATGTCGGTGCCGTCGACTCGTACATAGGGGCTGTAGCCCGCCCCGGCCTGCGCCCCGACGGTGAACGACAGCGGCGGGAACGTCGTGGGCTTAGGAGCCGGAGTCAGGGTGCGCGTGAGGCTGAAGTCGGGGACGCCCTGGAACTGGACCGATGCCTGGCCGAGCACGGGGTCGTCAGTCAGGACCTCCTGTACGCAGGCCGGGCAGTCGCGGGGTGCATTGGCCAGCTTGGGTGAGTGGTTGATGCCGAGCTGGCTGGCCATGTTCGCGTCGGACGTGTCGGTGATGACGAACCACACCGTCTCTCCGTTGGCTTCTCCCTTGTGCAGCGGCAGTGTCGCGAAGTCGCGGGTGAGATCGACTCGCAGCGCGCTGGTGATCGTCTGCCGGCTCTTCGCGAGCGTGATACCGGTCGGTGCACTCTGATCAGATCCTGCTCGCCTGGGGGCTGTATCAGCGGAGCCCGAGGCCGATGTAGCCCCGCCCAACGCCAACACCGTCACGATCGCGGCCGCAGCCATCGAGCGTTCGTTTACTTTTCGTGCCACGGGGACCTCCTGGGTGCCGACACTGGACTTCAGATAGCAACTAGCGTTGGCCCGAACGGACGTGATTGCACAGGCCAAAGGAGGGTGAAGTGGACCGAAGCCGCCCTTCTGTGCTGAGTGCTCAACAGCTGGCGCGTCTGCTAGGAGGGTGGGCGGAGAACCGGGGCAGGTTGCCTGAACGGCTCGCCCGTGCCCTGCGTCAGCTCGTGGAGCTAGGAGAGTTAGCTCCCGGAACCCGACTGCCGTCCGAGCGCGCGCTGGCCTCGGCACTGGTGATCAGTCGGGCCACAGTGGTTTCGGGATATGAACTCCTGCACGGCGCAGGGCTGCTCGACAGCAGACCGGGTAGTGGCCACTGGATCGCCCGTGAAGCCGCGGGGCGCGCCGGTCTTGGAGTAACGGCGTTGTTTCCGTGGCAACATCGGCTAGCTCCACCCGAGAGTGCCTTGGGATATCCGCCCAGCATCGTGGACCTCTCGGCCATCGCCATATCTGCGTCCCCCGTTCTCCACGAGGTGCTGTCGTCGGTGACGGCAGCGGACTGGAGCTCGGCCATCGACGAACCAAAGTACCTTCCTCTGGGATGGCCGCCGCTTCGCCAGGCGGTTGCGGCCGAGTGCTCCAAGAGGGGCCTGCCTACTTCTGCGCAACAGATCTTGATCACGTCCGGAGCCCAGCAAGGCCTGTCATTAGTTGCTGCAGCGCTGCTTCAGCCCGGTGACGTCGTGGTCGTCGAAGACCCCCTCTACCCCGGGCAGCTCCCAGTGTTGCGGGAGGCTGGAGCCCACCTGCGGACGGTACCCCTCGACGCCGACGGCTTGGATACTGAGGCGCTTACTCAGACCGTGGCTCGAGAGTCCCCGCGTCTCATTGTCGTTGCGCCGACGCATCACAATCCGACCGGCACGCTGGTCAATGCCGACGGTCGTGCTCGGATAGCCGCTCTCGCCGGCGTCAGGTCTGCCGTGGTCGTCGAGATGTACGCGTCCGCCGACTTGCCACTCAACGACTACCCGCTCCCCGCGCCGGTCGCAGCTATCGGCGGGGCGGAGTCGATGGTCGTCATCGGCTCACTGAGTCCGCTGGTGTGGAGCGGTCTACGTATTGGCTGGATCAGGGCTCCGGAACACCTGATCGCCAGCCTGGGGGAGGCCAAGGCGGTTGTTGATCTCGGCACGTCGCTACTTTCCCAGTTCGTGGCGACGCGGCTGATGGAGCGGCTTCCTGAGTTGGGGCAGCATCGCAACCGGGAGCTTTCCGCCCGCTGTAACCAGGCCATAGGGCTTCTGGAAGAACTCTTACCCGACTTCGAAGTGAGGCGACCGGACGGAGGAGCCTGTCTTTGGGTCGGCATTCCGGCCGGCGACGCCGGCGAGTTCGCCCATGTCGCCCTCCGGGACGGGGTAGCCGTTCTCCCAGGCCAGCTGTGCTCGGCACGGGACGCACATCACAACCGGATCCGATTGTCCTTCGCTTGCGACCCCACTGGCTTGCATGTCGGGATGGAAAGACTCGCCTTCGCGTGGGACGACTACCGAAGGCACGCTCGCTGACCTGCTACCAGCGGCGTACGGATGATGATTCGCTCCCCGGCCTTGTAAAGCCGCGGTTGCACGACTCCCACGACTGCCTCATTTGTTCGAAATGGAGGTGTGGTTCAAGCGCTGGGTTCGCCATTTGCCGTCACGCGTCGGCAAACGTACGCCGGAGCAGCGCTGGGTTCGCCCTCTACGGTCACGCGTCGGAAAACGTACGCCGGAGCAGCGCTGGGGTCGCCGTCTGCCGTCACGCGTCGGCAGACGTACCGCGGGGGCACCATTCAGTGGTTGTCTCCCAGCCGGCGTCGAGGTCACTAGCACCGGTGCGGGCCTGACCTACGAGGAGGTCGAGGACCTCTGAGGACCTCGCGGGCGGGACACCCCACGCGAGTGTTCGCACCGGCCACCCAAGTCGGTTGACCAACCCATGCTGCGTAGATCGAGCGCACGCTCGGAGGGTGTACGCCAACAGGTGGTTGGACCCGTGTTACATACGTCGAGAAGCTTCTTGAAGGCAGGCGATCCACTCCCGAGCGTCGGCGCTTCCTTCATCCTCGTGAGCCAGCGAGAGCAACCCCTGGACCACCACGGCGGGGAGGGCTTCGTTGAGCCTGGAGGCGTTGCCGTAGGCCGCGATTGTGCGGTCCCAGTGACTCGGCTCGACGGAAGAGACGAGAAACCATGCCAGGTCACAAACACCTGACCCAGCACCCACGTCTTCCCAGTCGAGCAGGGCGATCTCGCCGGTCGGCGAGGTCCTCATGTTCCTTTCGGACGCATCGCCGTGAACAAGAGTGGGTGCTCCGCTCGCCTCTGCACGTCGCTCCACTGCCCTTACCTGCCCGACGAGTCCGTCCCCCAAGGTGCGTACCAGGGGAGTCATATCCGACCGGTCTCGCGTTTTAGCCCACGTCTCGCCGAACAGGCGCTCCACGAGGTCCGACACGTCGGTTCTTGCCAACCATGGCCACTCGTGCAGCGCCTTGCCTTCCCAGCGTGAGTGAAGTGCCGCCAACGCCCCCGCAGCAGCGACGGGATCAGCACCCGGCTGCCAGGACGAAAGATCCTCCAACTCCAACAGCGTTGAGCCGTCTTGGTCCTCGGCGCGCAAGCAAGCCGGGACGCGGACCCCCGCAGAGGGTGCTATCTCACGGTAGAAGCGGACCTCCCGGACGAACATCTGAAGACGATCCGGAATCGACCCGGGCGCAGCGCGATCCCGTCGCTTCGTGAATGTCTCGGGCACGCCACCATCCTTACAGCACCCGTAGTCAATGGACCCTGCTGCACTGCCGCTGTCTCTGTGCTCTGAGCACCGGCTGTGACTGACGGTAGGGCGGGCGGGACTCGAACCCGCGACCCAAGGATTATGAGTCCCACCTGACTCATCCTGGCCAGTCGCCAACCGTGCGTGTTTACGCTCAATGGGGGCGTCCGCCGCATCCCATGTCCGGTCCTGTCGGCGCCGATGCTGACGGGTGGCGTAGCAAGCCGTTAGCAACCCGAGGGGGATTCAACCATGAATGACCAGCGCCCACAGACCCTCGCCGAGGCCGTTCTAGCAGCGGCCGGGATCATCGTTGACGCGCTTGAGCGTGAGCTTCCTTGGTCACCACCAGAGTCCGGTCAATCGCCACCACCCCGGCCGGTTGCCCCATCAGACCAGACCGGGCACCACAGCGGTCGACTGTGGTTCAACACGGGACAAGCCGCTGAGTACGCAAGCCATCACCCGATCACCTTGCTCAAGGCGCTGAACGCCGGCGAGTTGCATGGTGAGCAACGCATGAAGGGAGGCCGATGGGTGATCCGGCGTGAGTGCCTCGACGCCTGGCTCAGCAAGAAACCTTGCGAGCACACGATCCCTGAGAGGAGGTAGCCGGACGCCAGTCCGCACGTGCAAGACGGCCCCGCCGCGGTGTAGGAGCACCGGGCGAGGCCTTGACCAGACACCTTCCAGAGAAAGGCATCAGATCCATGGGACACAGTAGAACCACCAAGCGACAGGTGACCGACGCTTCGCCTGAGGGAAAGAAGCGCAACCTGATCACGGAGAGCATCATCGTCGCCGACGACAACACCATCCGCGTCCGGCGGCCGATCAACATCACGGATGACCAGTGGGCCGAGCTCAAGACCGGCCTAGAGGAGGTATGGGGACTGCTCGAGCGAGTGGCCGGGCTGTCGCCTGAGCAGCAGAGGGAACTCCAGCTGTTCTTGGAGACAAGGCGGCCATCATGAGCACTACGGAGATCCCTACCTCGTCGTTGGGTGCGCCGAGCAAGTCGGCGGGCTCTGGTCGAACCGCCCACTGGCTCCTGTCGGTGGACGCCGGGTTCTCCCGAGAGACCGGACTGGCGGTGCCGGCCTTGTGCGGTCGCTGGTCGACCCCGAAGCCGCTGACACCTCTGGCGCCGGGTGAATCGCGGCGTTGGTGCGAAGCGTGTGCCGACATCGTCGCCAGGGATTGGTCGTGAAGGGCGGGCGGCCGCTGCCTCATCTGCCGGCGGACCCGTTGCTGGTGCTCGTCGACGGCCGCGGGGGACTCGCTGCTTGCGGTATCTGCCAGCACTTCGCTGAGGAGAAGGCGTACGAGCGGGCCAAGCGTGACGGCTGGGTGACGATCTGGGCGGCGGATCTGCTGTCCTGCCACGTGCTCGGGTTGCCCCCGGTGCTGGTGTGGGGGGAGGAGTGGCTCCAGGCCAGCTAGAAACCGACACAGAAGGGCCCCGTCCCCTCCGGTAACGAGGTCGACGGGGCTCTCTTTACTCGGTGGGTCAGAGCGACGCCAGCGACGCCGGGTCGAGGTCTTGTGCTTTCTTCACGTACAGGGTCACCTCGGCCTTCACTGGGTTGCCCCGCAAAACAGCTCGCGCGACCGGTACCCGGCCTCGCTCAGTGACATAGCGAACCAGTGCCTGGAAGTTGCTGGAGTGAACGGGGGAAAGGATCCCGATCCGCTGGTCTTCAACCCGGACCTCGACCACGTTGATCGTCGACCGGGGCCGCTCCACCGTGATGCAGTGCAGCGTGGCCGCCAGCGGCACCTCATGACCGAACCGCTCGAGAAGCCCGCAGAGCACGTCCATGTGCTGGTCCTCCTGCGTCACCTGCACTGTGGCGCCGGGTGGCAGGGTGAATTCACCAGGGGGGAGCTCGTTAGCTGGCAGGAAACCGTAGGGCGGCGGCAGGCGGAGGGTCACCCGGGCTCCCATATCTCCAAGACGCCCCCGTGCCCACTGTTGACTGCTCACAAGCAGAGCGCCACCACGGCGACGGGTTACCTCGGCGATCGGCTGGTGGTACTGGGCCGCGTCGGCGCGCTCGAGATAGCCGACATGAAGGCCTCGGACGAACACGGCCACAGCGTTGCGGTCGTAGGGATTACCCGGGTCAGGGACCAGCATCGCCTGCTCTTGAAGCTCAACACCGGTTGGGTTGTCGGTGCGGGTGCCTGAGAACAGCTGGGCGATGTTGTCCAGGCGGTAGAACTCGCCGGCAACCTCAAGGTGCTTGCTGGGTGGCTGAGCGTGTCGTCGTCTTTCTCGACTGGCAGAACGTTTATCGGCGCGCCCGAGGAGCGTTTTTCTCCGATGCGCATCCAAACACTGACGGACAGGTGAACCCGGTCACCCTGTCTAAGCTGCTGGTGTCGCGCAAGCCCGGTCGA
Source organism: Nocardioidaceae bacterium (assembly GCA_030447865.1). Taxonomy (GTDB): domain Bacteria; phylum Actinomycetota; class Actinomycetes; order Propionibacteriales; family Nocardioidaceae; genus JAUJOE01. The sequence goes on along the minus strand of JAUJOD010000002.1, from coordinate 571,748 downwards.
GTGCTCAAGCAAGTCCGCATCTATCGAGGCATTCCGACTAACGAGAAGAACCCTGCGGGGTACGCTGCCAACAGACGCCACACAGCGGCGTGGGTGGCCCTGCGTCCGCAACCGCACGTGTATCTGCGCCCCCTTCAGTACATCCCCGGCTTCGACCCACGGGAGAAGGGCATTGATGTTCAGATTGCTATCGACTTCACCACCATGGCGGTGCTTGGCGAATACGACGTCGGCATTCTCTTCTCGACAGACACAGACCTAAAGCCGGCGCTGGACGCGGTCTGCTTGCTTAAGGGGCAGGGTTCCAACGCGGAGGCTGAGGTGGCAGCGTGGAAGGGACCGAACACAATGCCTCGACGGATCGGGGCTACGGGGGGACACAAGATCTGGTGTCACTGGCTTGACGAGGTCGCCTACCAATCGGTTCATGACAGCACCGACTACAACCGAGGGACACAGTAAAAACCCCGTCAGTGCGAGCGCTGGGCGCTCGGACGACGGGGAGGATTGGCTCCACTATACCCAGGCGTACACCTGCTTAGTCAAGAACACGGAGCTTTCTACTGCGGCTCCTGCTAATCTTCAACGTGGCGAGTCACTCGACCTGGACCGGGGGGCAGCTGCAGGCGTTCCTGGAGCAGGTCGACGAGGACCGCTGGGCGCCGCTGTGGACACTGGCAGCTGCCAACGGGATGCGCCGCGGCGAGCTGATGGGGCTCACGTGGGCCGACGTCGACCTCGAGGCCGGGGTCGTGTCGATCGACAGGTCGACGACGCAGCTCGGCAGAGAGCGCGTCACGTCTACGCCGAAGAACCACGAGCGGCGCCAGGTGGCCATCGACCCGCGCACGGTCGGCGCGCTGAAGGCTTGGCGGGTCAGGCAGGCCGCTGAGCGGCTTGAGTGGGGGTCGGCGTACGTCGACACCGGGGGACTGGTGTTCACCTGGGAGAACGGCGCGCCCGTGCTTCCTGACTACGTCACCAAGGCGTTCGGGAAGGCCCAGGAGGGGCTCAGGGCCCCGCGGCTGGTGTTCCACGGTCTCCGGCACACCCACGCGACTCTGCTGCTGCGGGACGGTGTGCCGGTGCACATCATGGCCAAGCGGCTCGGGAACAAGGACCCCAGCATCACGCTGAACGTGTACGCCGACGTCATTCCTGACGACGACGCCGGCGCTGTCGACGTGTTCGCCAGGGCGGTGTGGGGCGCATGACGGTTGAGCAACTCGCGCCTTGGCGCAGCATCCGATCCCACCTGGACTTCGGTCGAGTAACAGCCGCATGGCTCCGTGGAGAGCACGACTTCCACCCGACCTACCACGGGTCAGGGCCGGATGATGAGACCGGACCCTTGGTCGCCCTGCTGGCGGGGATAAACGAGCTTGGATTCGTGACCGACGACTCACAACCGGGTGTGCCGCTTAACGAGTCTGGCTACGGGCAACGTGCGTACTTGGACGGCATGTGTGACGAGCAGACCGCCTGGCAGCTCTCCGGCGCTCTCCACGGGCTCGACATAGTTGTCATCGGCTTCCCACCGGGTGAGGGGGGCAGCGGCCAAATTGTGGTCACGCTAGACGGATGGAGTGAGAACACCTGGTGCGGCATCCATCGTCCCGCCGGCTATTCGCACCTGTACGAGCCCATCAGTCCTGAACTGAACTCGCTGGTCGACGCCAGTTGGACAGTGCAGCTTGTGGACCCCGTGTGGGGCCGGAGCGACTACTTGTTCCAGCTTGTGCTGCTTGCCCTTGGAGGTGACCCAGATGCTGCGCGTTAGCAGAAACGTAGCAGGCGCCCGCAGCATTGACGGGATCACAACGGTGTTACCGGCCGTTGATCAGGCCGAAGGTGGGTGGGGCGGGCGGGACTCGAACCCGCGACCCAAGGATTATGAGTCCTCTGCTCTAACCAGCTGAGCTACCGCCCCTCGACGTCAACGCGGATCATGTCACGCGCGCCGCCCAGGCGTTCAACTCATCGCCGTCTGCCGCGTATTGCGGGAGAAGTACGCCGTCGTCCCGACCTGGTCGCCGTCTACCGCGACGGCGGTAAACGTACGTCGTCCCGGCGATGTGGTCGCCGTCTACCGCGATACCGCGGTAAACGTACGTGGGGGAGTGGCTCGGGCCACCGCGGCCGCGCCACCCCCCACCCGTCAGCTCGGTGCGGCGTTGGCCGCCAAGAGGTCAGCTGGCGAGGAGTTCGTCCAGACGTTCGTAGCCTTCGCGGACGCCGTACTCCATGCCGCTGGCCACAAACGCGTCGCGGGCCTCGAACGACTCGACAAGTGACGTCGCGGTCAACCGAGTGCGGCCGCCGCCCAGGTCGTCCAAGACGAGCCGCTCAAGCGCGACGCTGTCGCGGACACCCTCGAAGGTGAAGGTCTGCACGATAAGCTCCGCGGACCGCACCTCGTGGAAGCAGCCACGGAAGCCGAACTCGGCACCGTCGCTGATGTGCAGGTAGCGGTACGACCCACCGGTGCGGCAGTCGTAGTGGTCGATCCGCATCTCGTGGCTGCGCGGTCCGAGCCACTGGGGGAGGAGCTCGGGATCGGTGCGGGCGCGGAAAACCTTCTCGCGCGGAGCGTCGAACTCCCGGGTGATCCTGACTAGCGGGACGTCGGGGTCGACCGTGATCTGGGTCTCGTGGGTGCTGGCGGTGGTCACGATGGTGCTCCTATCTGGATGGGTGGGGTGTGCCCCTGGTGGGCTCAGCGTCGTCCGGCATCGACCGGAGGACCTCGTCGAGCCGGCGGTAGCGCTCCTAGGCCTGGCGCCGGTAGCGCTCGATCCATTTGGTCATCAGGTCGAAGACCTCTGCTTCCAAATGCACCGGTCGGCGTTGGGCGTCGCGGCTGCGGGTCACCAGGCCAGCGTCCTCCAGCACTTTGAGGTGCTTGGATACGGCCTGCAGCGTTACGTCGTACGGCTCGGCGAGCTCGTTCACCGTGGCGTCGGCCACGGCGAGCCTCGCGACCATGTCGCGCCGGGTCGGGTCGGCTAGCGCCGAGAAAGCCCGGGAGAGCGAATCAGCCGCCACAGTGTGTTCCTCCTGTATTTAACCTTATGGTTGAGCACAAACGTAGGCGGCAGCGACCCCGTTGTCAACCAGATGGTTGAGAAATATGGTCAGGCCCGCCCGCGGCGCGTCACCCACAGTGCGAACAGCGGGTCGGTGAAACGCCAGTACCCGGATGCGGTGGTCCCGGTGGTGATCCGGCTGACGTGCTGGCCCTCCCGCGCCAGTTCGCGCAGCGCGGACTGCAGCGCCGCCCGCGTAATGCCCGCTCGCTCGGTCGCGCGCGTGCCGGTGGGGCGGATCCCGTCGGCCAGCGCCGCGAGCACTGCCTTCTTCCCCGAACTCAGGGAGTCCCAGATCCCCTGATGAGCCTCCCTGGTCTGGTTGAGGGCGAGGTCGACGATCGCGTCGGCAAGCACCAACCCGTCGGCGTCGGCCTGCTGCTCGGGCAGCGTCGTCCAGCCCGACTGGCGCATGGTCAACTCGCGGTGCAGCAGGTGCGCCAGCAACATGGTGCGTTGGGGGTGCCCGGCGGCTATCGTCACGAGCGGGTTCAGCGCGTCGCCTGGGTCAGCGTCGAGTGCCACGAACCGCTCGGACAGGTCAACCAGTACTTCGTCCAGCGGCAGTGGCCCCAGCTCGAGCGGTTCGGCCTGTCCGTACAGCGGGCGCTCGCGGTCGGTGAACAGCTTGCGCATCAGCGACGGTTGAGACCCCGCGTAGATGTACGTCGCAGCGTCGCCGTGGTACTGCACGTGCGAGCGCAGCAGGCCGTCCAACGTCGACCCGGCACTCACCAGGTCCTGGAACTCGTCGAAGACCACCAGGGTATGCCGCCTGTCGCGTTCGAACAGCCGCAACGGCAGGTCGAGCAGTTCAGCCGCCGCGGTGAGAGTCGCGTCCTGCGAGGGTTGCGCCTGCTGCGGCCCAAAGGTAACGCCGACGCCGGCCGTCGTCAGCGAGAAACCGAGTCGCGAGCCGAGCGCATCGACGTACGAACGCACCCGGTGCTCCTTCAGCCGCGTGTACGCCGTCGCGATCCGCGCGCACACCTCAGCGAGCGACGTGACGCCGTAGAAGTCGACGTGAACTGTCCGCCAGCCGGTGTCGCTGAGGGAACGCTCGTGCGCAAGCAGCAGGGACGTCTTGCCGTATCGGCGCGGCCCGGCGACCCGGACGTGCGCCCCGTCGACCGCCGCCAGGTGGAGCTGATGCAACTCAGCGCGACGGTCGATGAGCGAGTCGCCGGTGATTGGAGTCTCGAACGGAAATGGACGCTGCATGCACATTAGCATACTTCGCTGTATCTAATTCTCCATACGCCAACGTACCGATCGGGTCGGGGGGCAGCCTCCAGTCAGCCGATCGGCGGAGCTGGAGTGGCAGCCTCCAGTCAGACGATCGGCGGAGCCGGGGTGGTCCCACCGGTACCCTCGGTTCCCCCGGGCCCTGTGGTCGGGGGGGACGTCGGGGTCGGTGACGGCGAGCCGGGGCCCGACGTCGGCGGGCTCGTCGGAGTTGGGAACGGGATCGGACCGGGACCAGGGCCTGGCGGTACGGGCGGCTGGTCCTCGAAGATCTTGACCGCGATCCACAACGCGATCGCGGCGATCGCCAGCACGAGGGCGAATGCTGCCAGGTGCGTCCAACGGCTGGCCGCGGTGAGGGTGGCCGGCCATGGCAGCGGCCACATGCGCCATCGGCCCACCCGGGTCCGCTCAGCCCAATGCGGGCGAAACACCGGTCCCGCCGGCTTGCCAACGTCGGGCAGATGCTCCAACGTGACGGGCGCGAGCAGCGCCCGCGCCGCACCGAGCCCCTCGCTCCAGTTGTCAGCTCGTACCGCCACCCAGGGCGCGATGTCCACGTCAGCGTCAGCGGCCACCACGGAGTTGCCAACCGGTACGCCGGCCGCCTGCTGGAACCGGGCCCGTGCGTAGGAATCCCGCTCCGCCCCCTCGGTCAGCACCACCACGGCGACGGGTTGCCCGCCGGCCCGGCCGGCGTACACCACACCGGAGTCAGTGGACGCCAACCGTCCGGTGAGCTCGATCCCACCCAGCGCGGGCGGGTCACGGCGCTCCAGCGGCAGGAGCGGGACGTCGCGCTGGTCGTCGCTCATACCCCTCCGCTCGCGCTGTCATCAGCCGCCCACTGTCGGCAGGTGCGGGGTCGGCGGGTCTGTACCACTTACCTGAGCGTACGACGGCGGCGTCGACAGCGGTTACTGACTCGGAGAGAACATCTCCCGCATGGTTTCCTCGCCGTAACCCGGCGACAGCACAAACCCGTGTGATGACCAGGCGGTTGCTAGGCGGGGTGCGTACGTCGTCGCACCCGGAGGAACACCTTCTCGCTGCTGCTGGCCCGAGCAGCTGCCCGCGCTCAGAGGGGGCAGGCTTGGCGGGTCTGTAACACTTACCGATGCGTACGACCGCCGCCCGCGAAGGGAACCCCGCATGACGATCAGCCCGCCGCGCTCGACGGCGGCCGTGGCTGGCACCGGGCCGATGGCGGAGCTCGCGCAGCGGGCGCTGCTGGAGGTCAAGCGGGTGATCGTTGGCCAAGAGCACATGGTCGAACAGCTGATGGTGGCGCTCATTGCTCGCGGGCACTGCCTCGTCGAGGGGGTGCCTGGGGTGGCCAAGACTCTCGCGGTGCACACTCTCGCCGACGTGGTCGGTGGCGACTTCGCGCGCATTCAGTTCACCCCCGACCTGGTGCCGTCCGACATCGTCGGTACCCGCATCTACCGGCCCAGCAAGGAGAGCTTCGACGTCGAGTTGGGGCCGGTGTTCGTGAACTTCGTGCTCGCCGACGAGGTCAACCGGGCACCCGCCAAGGTGCAGTCGGCGATGCTGGAGCTGATGGCCGAGCGTCAGGTGTCGATTGGCGGCCAGACGTTCCCGCTGCCCAACCCGTTCATCGTCATCGCGACGCAGAACCCGATCGAGTCTGAGGGCGTCTACCCGCTGCCTGAGGCGCAGCGCGACAGATTCTTACTCAAGGTCGACGTGGGCCACCCGCGCGGTCAGGAGGAGTTCGAGATCCTCCGGCGGATGAGCGTCGACCCCCCGTCGGCCCGGCAAGTGTTGACCCCGGTGCAGCTCCGCGAGCTGCAGGGGGCCGCCGACCAGGTGTTCCTGCACAACCTGGTGGCCGAGTACATCGTTCGGGTCGTGCTGGCCACCCGCTCGCCTGCAGAGTTCCACCTCCACGACCTCACCGGAGTCATCGAGATCGGGGCGAGCCCGCGCGCCACCCTCGGGTTGGCTGCCGCTGCTCGCGCCGTCGCCGTCATCCATGGCCGCAACTACGTCCTGCCCCAAGACATCGCCGCCATCGCTCGCGACGTGATGGCCCACCGGCTCGTGCTGACCTTCGACGCGGTCGCCGACGGGGTCGACCCCCGAGTCGTCGTCGACCGGGTCGTTTCCGCGATCCCACAGCCGCAGCCGGTCTACCCAAGCGCCGGTCCACCCGACCAGCCGGAGTTCCGCTGAGGTGGTCGACCGCTTCCGCGCCGACCAGGCGCCGCTGTCGGCACTGGCTCCTGAGCACGCCCTCCGCAGGCTCGAGCTGCAGATCGTCCGCCGACTCGAGGGCTTCCTCCACGGTGAGCACCTCGGTCTGTTGCCCGGCCCCGGCACCGACCTCGCCGAGGCCCGCTACTACCTGGCGGGTGAGGACGACGTACGCCGCATGGACTGGGCGGTCTCAGCCCGTACGACGATCCCGCACGTGCGCGACGTCATCGCCGACCGAGAGCTCGAGACGTGGGTGCTCGTCGACCTGTCGCCTTCGATGCACTTCGGCACCGCCGCCATGGAGAAGCGTGACCTGGCGGTAGCGGCCGTCGCCACGATGGGGCTGCTAACGTTCCGGGTGGGGGACCGGTTCGGCGGTTATGTGTTGCGGCACGGCACGCTGAAGCGGTGGCCGGCCAGGTCCGGCCGGCTCGCGCTGTTCGGCTTGCTGCGGTCCTTGCTGCGCGACTCGGACGACGGGCGCGGCGCCGCGCCGATGTCGCTCTCCGACGCCATCACCGGGGTGGCTCGGGCGCAGCGTAAGCGGGGGCTGCGGGTGGTCGTGTCGGACTTCATCGACCTCGCCGACGCCAGCACCGATCCCAACACGCCGCCGTCGTGGGAGAAGGCGATGCGGGAGCTCGCCGCCCGCCATCAGACGATCGCCGTGGAGATCATCGACCCCCGGGAACTCGACATACCCAATGTCGGCACGGTGCTGCTCGAGGACCCTGAGACGGGGGAGATCCGGGAGCTGAACACCGGCAGCAGGAAGGTCCGGCAGCGCTACGCCGCCGCCGCCCGCATCCAACGCGAGCGCACGGCGCGGGCACTTCGGCGGGCCGGGGTTGCTCATTTGATCCTGCGCACCGACCGCGACTGGGTCGCCGACACCGCGCGATTCGCGCTCAAACACCGGCGGGTCGCCGCCCGGTTGCACTCGCCGCCGGCGGGAGTGACCCGGTGAGCTTCCTGGAACCGCAGCGGCTGTGGCTGCTGCTGGTAGTGCCGGCGCTGGTGCTGCTGTACGTCGCGCTGCAGTACCGCAAGAGCCACTACGCGGTGCGGTTCACCAACATGGCGTTGCTCGACACCGTGGCGCCCCGCCGGGTCAACTGGCGCCAGCACGTCGCGGTGGCCCTGGCGCTGCTGACGCTCGGCTTCGCCATCGTGTTGTTCGCCCGGCCGACCGACATCGTCGAGGTGCCACGCAGGACCGGAGTGACCGTCGTACTCACGATGGACGTGTCGCTGTCGATGGACTCCGCCGACGTCCCCCCAAACCGGATCACCGCCGCCAAGGAGACCGCGAAGGAGTTCCTCACCGAGCTGCCGCCGGCGTTCAAGGTCTCGCTGGTGACCTTCGCCAGGTACGCCGAGGTGGTGGTGCCGCCGACAGTCGACCGCGCCCAGGTGACGAGAGCAATCGACGACCTGCAGCTCGCGGAATACACCGCGACCGGCGAGGGCATCTACTCAGCGCTCGACGTGGTCAAGCAGTCGCTGGGCACAGCGGCGGTCGCTCCCACCGGAAAGCTCCCAGCGATGATCGTGCTGATCAGCGACGGCGCGCGGACGGTGGGGCGCTCGCAGGTCTCGGCAGCGCACGCGGCCAAGGAGCAGGGCGTCCCGATCTACACGGTGGCGCTCGGCACCGAGGCCGGCACGATCACCAACCAAGGCGAGACCGTCGCCGTCCCCGTCGAGATCGGTCAGCTGCAGGAGATCGCCGACATCTCTGGGGGTAAGGCCTACATCGCGCAGAGCCCCGACGACCTGCTGAACGCCTATGAGGACGTCGACGGGCGCCTGATCTACAGCAAGGAACGCCAAGACGCCACCTCCCAGTACATGGGGTATCTCGTCGTGCTCTCGCTGCTTTCGACGGCGGCGGGGCTCTTCGTCGCCTCTCGTTGGCCGTAGCGCTGGTGCTGGTGGGACTCATGGGGCACAATAAGTCGTAGTTCACTCCTGCTCTCAAGGCGAGCAGACCGCTGGGGAAGGCGACTCTCGAGCCTTGAGGAGGAGGACCGGTGAACCGCATCTGCAGCGAGCACTCCACGGCGACCACCCGCGGAGTGCTGTTTGTGCACAGCGCCCCCTCGGCACTGTGCCCGCACGTCGAATGGGCCGTCGCAGGCGTCCTCGGCGTACCCGTCGATCTGTCCTGGACGCCGCAACCTGCCAAGACCGGGTGCTACCGGGCGGAGCTTTCCTGGTCGGGGGCCGTCGGGACCGGCGCCGCTCTGGTGTCGGCGCTGCGGGGCTGGGCGCACCTGCTGTTCGAGGTCACCGAGGACCCGACGTCGACAAGCGAGGGCGCGCGCTTCTCGTGCACCCCTGAGCTGGGTGTCTTCCATGCCGTAACCGGCCTGCACGGCGACATCATGATCCCCGAGGACCGGCTGAGGGCCGCTGTCGTCAAGGCGGCGCTAGGCGACCTGTCCCTGCTGGCTGAGATCGACAAGCTGTTGGGCAAGGACTGGGACGAGGCGCTCGAGCCCTTCCGGCACGCCGGTGACGGCGCCCCCGTCCGCTGGCTCCACCACGTCGTCTAAGCCCACTCACCGAACCGCTGAATGGTCCCCCATACCGCCAAGTGGTCGCTCCGGTCCGGGTCTGTCATCGCAAGGTCCGAGTTCTACGTCGTCATAGCGACGCCCACTCGGATCTTTCCGCGGTGTGGTCCCGGCGGGGTGCGTGCGCGGGGTCAGAGGGGAATGTTTCCGTGCTGGCCTCGGGCGCCGGTGTCTGCGGCGGCCAGCGCGGCCGCCAGCGCTGACCGCGTCGCGGTCGGCTCGACCACCTCGTCGACCACACCGATCTCGACCGCCCGGTCGACACCACCGGCAAGTACCTCGTGCTCAGCCGCGAGCTCCGCCTCGACGGTCGGGCGCAGGTCAGGCGCTACTTCAGCGATCTTGCGGCGATGCAGAATCCGGATCGCCGCGATGGCGCCCATCACGGCTACCTCGGCGCCCGGCCAGGCGAAGACGCGGGTCGCGCCGAGCGCGCGGGCGTTCATCGCGATGTACGCCCCGCCGTACGCCTTCCGGGTCACCAGCGTGACCCGCGGAACCCCCGCCTCGGCAAACGCGTGCAGCAGCTTGGCCCCTCGGCGTACGACGCCGTCCCACTCCTGACCGACGCCGGGCAGATAGCCCGGTACGTCGACCACGACGATCAGCGGGACCCCGAACGCGTCACACATCCGCACGAACCGCGCGGCTTTCTCCGCCGACGGAGAGTCCAGGCAGCCACCAAGGCGCAGCGGGTTGTTTGCGATCACCCCGACGGTCCGGCCGCCGAACCGCCCCAGCGCGGTGACGATGTTGGGCGCCCAGCGCTGGTGCAGCTCCAGCATGCTGTCGCCGTCGAGCAGCGTCGCCACCAGCGGGTGTACGTCGTACGCGCGCCGCTTCGACTCAGGCAACTGCTGCGCGAGGTTGACGTCGTGCACCTCGCCCGGCTCGATCACGCGCTGATCGCCGAGCAGCGCGACAAGCCGGCGGGCTTGCGCAAGCGCGTCGGCCTCCGAGTCGGTCAGCACGTGTACGACGCCCGAGCGCCGGCCGTGCGGCTCAGGCCCGCCTAGGCGCAGCATGTCGACGTCCTCGCCGGTGACGGAGCGGACCACGTCGGGGCCGGTCACGAAGATCCGGCCCTCGGGGCCGAGGATGACCACATCGGTCAACGCCGGCCCGTAAGCGGCCCCGCCCGCTGCTGGACCGAGCACCACCGAGATTTGCGGAACCTTTCCCGATACCCGCGTCATCGCCGCGAAGATCAGCCCGACCGCGTGCAACGACAGCACGCCTTCGGCCAGCCGTGCGCCGCCGGAGTGCCACAGCCCGACGATGGGCGCGTCGTCGGCCAGCGCTCGGTCGTACGCCGCTACGACCACCTTGCATCCCTCGTGTCCCATCGCTCCGCCCATCACGGTGGCGTCGGAGCAGAACGCGACGGTGTGCACGCCGTCGACGGTGCCCACGGCCGCAAGCATGCCGCTATCGTCGTCGGCCGAGATCAGCTGGAGGCTGCCCGGGTCGAAGAACGCGGCGAGCCGCTTGGTCGGGTTCCGCGGGTCCTGCTCGCGCGGCAGCTTCGCCGGCTTAGCTGCCGTGGCAGTCATCGGTCAGGCCGACCGGAACGCGATCGCGACGTTGTGGCCACCGAAGCCGAACGAGTTGTTGAGCGCCGCGATGTCACCATCGGGCAGCTTGCGCTGCTCGGTGGCGACATCGAGCGTGAGCTCTGCGTCGGGCGTCTCCAGGTTGATCGTCGGAGGAGCCACCCGGTTCTGCAGCGCCAACACGGTCGCGACCGACTCCAACGCCCCGGCCGCGCCGAGCAGGTGTCCGGTCATCGACTTGGTTGACGTGACGACGACATGGTCGGTCTCGCCGCCCAGCGCCTGCGTGATCGCCAGGCACTCGGCGACGTCCCCTTGCGGGGTCGAGGTGGCGTGGGCGTTGATGTGGACGATGTCAGCCGCAGCGAGATCGGCCTCGCGCAATGCTCGCTGCATCGCCCGGGTAGCTCCGCGCCCCTCCGGCTCGGGCTGGGCAATGTCATGGGAGTCGGCGGTGATGCCGGCGCCGGCGACCTCGGCGTACACCCGGGCTCCTCTGGCCCGAGCGGAGTCTGCGCTTTCGATCACGAGTGCCGCCGCGCCCTCGCCAAGAACGAACCCGTCACGGTCACGGTCCCAGGGCCGAGAGGCTCGCTCCGGCTCCTCGTTGCGGCGCGACAGCGCCATCATGTTGGCGAACGCCGCCATCGGCAGCGGGTGGATCGCTGCCTCGGTGCCGCCCACCACGACAACGTCGGCCCGGCCGAGGCGGATCATGTCGATCCCGTGCGCGATGGCCTCGTTACCCGACGCGCACGCAGACACCGGCGTGTGCACTCCCGCCTTCGCGCCGACCGTGAGCCCGACGTGAGCTGCGGGGCTGTTCGGCATGAGCATGGGTACGGCGAGTGGCGAGACCCGGCGGGGACCCTTCTCGAGCAGGCTGTCGTAGTTCGACAACAGTGTGGTAACGCCGCCGATGCCGGAGGCGATGGCGACACCGACCCGCTCAGCGTCGGGAGCCTCCTCGGCGAGCCCACAGTCGCCCCACGCCTCCAACGCAGCGACCAGCGCGAACTGCGCCGACCGGTCGAGCCGCCGCGCCTTCACGCGCTCGATCACCTCGGTGGGCTCGACGGCAACCCGGCCGGCGATCCGGGCCGGCAGCTCATCAGCCCAGTCCTCGGTGAGCCGTCGTACGCCGGAGATGCCGGCCAGCAGAGCGGCCCACGTCGAAGGGACGTCACCGCCCACGGGAGACGTCGCACCGAGTCCGGTGACGACGACACGCTTGAGAATCATGGAAAGTTCACCTCAGGTTGCATAGGAAGTGCCGGGCTGTGGTGGTGGAGTCCCGGTCCAGGCAGCCGGTCAAGGCCGACGGTCAACGGAGGCCAGCAGGCGGAGGGCTGGCTGGTCAGGCGGCTGACGCGTTCTCGATGAAGGCAACGGCGTCGCCGACCGTCTTGAGGTTCTTCACCTCGTCGTCGGGGATCTTCACGCCGAACTGCTCCTCGGCGGCAACCACGACCTCCACCATTGACAGCGAGTCGACGTCGAGGTCGTCGGTGAACGACTTGTCGAGCTGTACGTCGTCGGCGGGGATGCCCGCGACCTCGTTGACGATGTCGGCGAGTCCGGACCGGATTTCTTCGGTGCTGGCCATGTGGGTGGCTCCTCTTTCGGGTGCTAGTCGGCTAGTTGGCTACGGGTGCTCATCGGCGCCTAAGGCGCGGATGCTCGCAACGGGTGCTGCGAAAACCATGACCAGGCGAAAGCCTGGCGGGACTGGGCGGTGAGGGTCACGGCAGCGTGACCACCTGGGCGGCGTACGCGAGCCCGGCGCCAAACGCGATGAACAGCGCCGTCTGCCCGCTTTTCGCCTCACCCGACTCCAGCAGCGCGGTGGCCGCGAGCGGAACGGAGGCAGCGGAGGTGTTGCCTTGGTAGGCGATGTCGCGGGCGATCACCACCCGCTCGGGCAGCTTCAGGGCCCGGGCCATCGCATCGGTGATGCGCATGTTGGCCTGGTGGGGGACGAAAACGTCCAGATCGTCGACAGTCAGGCCCGCGCGGTCGAGGGCCTCCTGGGCAACCTTCGCCATCTCGAACGACGCCCAGCGGAAGACGGGGTTGCCTTCCATCTGCAGGTGCGGCATCACCGCCCGTTCCAGCGCGAGTACGTCGATCCAGGACTGCTTCTGCCGGATGAAGTCGAACTTCTCACCGTCGGCCCCCCACACGACCGGGCCGATTCCTTCGACGTCGGATGGACCGATGACCGCCGCGCCAGCGCCGTCAGCGAAGATGAAAGCGGTGCCACGGTCAGTGGGGTCGGTGATGTCAGAGAGCCGTTCGACGCCGATGACCAGCACGTACTTGGCGGTGCCGGAGCGCACCATGTCGGCGCCCATCGTGACGCCGTAACAGAAGCCGGCGCAGGCTGCGGAGATGTCGAACGCGGCGGCGGGAGTTGAGCCCAGCTCGGCGGAGATGAGGGGGGCGATGGCAGGCGTCTGCCACAGGTGGGAGACCGTGGCCACCAGGACGCAGTCGATCTGCGCAGGGTGGATGTCGGCCCGCTCGAGCGCCGTACGGGAAGCCGCCACACTCATCATCTGCACTGTCTCGTGCGGCTCGGAGAACCTGCGCTCGATGATGCCCGACCGGGTCCGGATCCACTCGTCGGTTGAGTCGATGTGCTCGCAGATCTCGGCGTTGGTGACGACCCGGCTCGGGCGGTAACTGCCGAGGCCAAGGAGAGCGGCGTGCTGCGCGCCGGTGGCGGTCGCGATCTTTGCGGTCATGTCATTCGCCTTCCGGGTGCAGGCGCACCAGTGGTTGGCCGGGGGAGACGAGGTCGCGGTCTTCGACGATCCACTCCACGATGGTGCCGCCATGCGGGGCGAGCACGGCCGTCGTACCCCGCAGGTTCGCGACCTCGCCCACCGCGACACCAGCGGTGAGTCGGGCGCCTTGGGGGAGTTCGGCCGTCTGCCGGAACGTGCCCTTCGCCGGGGACACGAGCATGCGCCAGGTCGGGGAGGAGTCCATCGGCGTGGTCTCGCCGTGCTTGTCGGCGAAGGCCCGTGCGTCGTCGAGCTGGTCGGGGGTCTTGAGCGCGAACGTGTCGACACCCTTGAGCTGTCGCTTGGCGATGCTGGTCAAGGTGCCGGCTGGGGGCATCTCCAAGATGCCGGTGACGTCGAGGTCGCGCATCGTCTGTAGGCAGAGGTCCCAGCGCACGGGGCTGCTCACCTGGCTGACCATGCGGGCAAGCACGTCCCGGCCGCTGTGCACGACCTGCCCGTCCCGGTTGGAGATCAGCCGGGTGCGGGTGTCATGGGTGTAGATGGCCCGAGCCAGCCGGGCGAGTACGTCGACCGCTGGCCGCATGTGCGAGGTGTGGAACGCCCCGGCGACGCTGAGCGGCATCAGCCGCGCCTTGGCCGGCGGGTTGTTCGCCAGCGCCTGTAGCTGTTCGAGCGTGCCAGCCGCCACGAGCTGACCGGCACCGTTGTCGTTGGCGGGGGTGAGACCGTGCCGCTCCAGCGCGTCGAGCACCTCTGTTCGCTCGCCGCCGAGCACCGCGGTCATCCCGGTTGGTGTGGCCGCCGACGCCGCTGCCATCGCCCGGCCGCGCTCGCGGACGAAGACCATGGCCTGCTCGGCGGTGATGACGCCGGCGCCGGTGGCTGCGGCGATCTCGCCGACGCTGTGCCCGGCGACAGCACCGATCCGCCGGAACGCGTCGGCGGGGTGGGGAAACAGCGACAGGGCCGCCACCAGGCTCGAGGCGACCAGCAGCGGTTGTGCGATCGCGGTGTCACGGATGGTGTCGGCGTCGGCCTCGGTGCCGTAGTGGGCGAGGTCGATGCCGCTCACCGCCGACAGCCAGTTCAGCCGGTCGGCGAAGTGCGGATCCTCCAGCCACGGCGTGAGGAACCCGGGGGTCTGGGCCCCCTGGCCGGGTGCGACGATGACGAGCATCCCGCCATCATGCCGTCGAAGAGGGCGCTCCGCGGGTGGTGCGGACACGAAATCTCTTGACGTGTCCTTGGAGGATTCCTACAACCGGGCAGGGTTCTCTACGGCGGCAGTAACCGGCCGAGGGTCAGTGCGAGGCGCAACGTGTACGCGTCGCGCGCGTCACTCGGCGACAGGCCGGTCACGTCGGCGATCCGGCGCAGCCGGTACCGCACCGTGTTCGGATGGACGAACAGACGGCGGCCCGTAGCCTCGATCGAGCCGCTGGTGTCGAGGTACGCCGTCAGCGTCTCGAGCAGCCCGGAGCCGGCTTCGACAAGGGGTTGGTGCACGGAGGTGACCAATTGTCGGCGGGCGTGGCCGTCGCCGGCCAGCGCGCGCTCGGGCAGCAGGTCGTCGCTCGACACCGGACGCGGTGCCTCCGGCCACGCCACGGCGGCTCGCAACCCCGCGATCGCCGCCCGCGCCGACCGGTTGGCGGCCAGCAGGTCGTCGACGACCGGACCGGTCACGATGGCGCCGTCGCCGAAGTGGTCGGCGATGCGGCTCCCCGCCTTGTCGGGGTCGTCCACACCGCCCAGCACGACGACGAGGCGCTCTCCTTGAACCGCGCACAGCGCGTCGAGGTGGCCGGCCCGGGCGGTCCGCTTGATCGCGTCCACCGCCGCGGCGGAGTCACCGGCAGGGGTGTACCCGAGCACCACGCACACTCCGCTGGTCGACGCCCACCCCAGCGCGGTGGCACGCGAGCGTACGGCGTCGTCGGCCTCGCCACGCAGTACCGAGTCGACGATGAGCGCCTCGAGCCGGGCGTCCCACGCTCCGCGCTGCTCGGCGGCGCGCGCGTAGACCTCGGCGGCGGCGAACGCGATCTCGCGGGAGTACAGCATCACGGACTCGCGGACCGTCGCGACGTCGTTGCCGCTGACCACTGCTGGGACGTGCTCCTCGACGACCCCGATCGTCGTACGGACCATCTCCACCGTCTGCTGCAGGCTCACTACTCCGGTGAGCTCGCGGGGCGCCGTACCGAAGACGTCTGCGGTGACGGTGCCGTTCGACTGAGGGTTCTTGAACCAGTCGACGAAGGAGGAGATGCCAGCCGCGGCGATAAGGCCGATCCAGGAGCGGTGCTCTGCGCTCAGGGCCCGGAACCACGGCAGCTCCTCGTGCATGCGGGCCATCGCTGCCTGGGTCAGTGTGCCGACTGCGCCCTCTAGGCGGCGCGTCGGCTCTGCCGCACCACGGGTCATGGCGCTGAGCCTACGTGACCGCCCTGCGGCGACTTGTGGCGTCCGCACAAACCATGGCGAGCTGCGGCACGATCCCGAGACGCTACTTGGTAGCCGCGGCCAGACTGCGACGACGACCGTCTCACCGCGCGGGTTTGGGGAGTTTCTCCGGCACCAGAGGCCGGAAATCCTCCACAAACCGAGGCACTGTGGGCGTTGCGCCATCGAACGCGGTCTTGCTGCGAAACGTGAGGAGAGCCGTTCCCGTGCGGCAGGATGGGCGCGTGGACGGGATCGAGGCGCTGTCAGAGATCGCCTACTGGAAGGAACGCGGACGCGAACAGACCCGGCGCGTCGAGGCGTACCGCAAGGCAGCCTGGGCGCTGGCCGAACTGCCCGAAGGCGAGGTCGAACGCCGCATTGCCGACCAGACGCTGACCGACATCCCGAACGTCGGGCCGTCGACCTCGGCTGTGGTGATGGAGGCCGCGACTGGGGTCGTCCCGAAGAAGCTCGCCGAGTTGCGCAAACAGGGCCAGCGACCGCTCGCCGAGGGTGGTGAGGCGCTACGTGCCGTGATCAGGGGCGACCTGCACGCACACTCCAACTGGTCCGACGGCGGATCACCGATCGAGGAGATGGTCAAGGCAGCACGCGGTATCGGTCATGAGTACCAGGCGCTGACCGACCACTCGCCGCGGCTCACGGTCGCCAACGGCCTGAGTGCCGAGCGGCTCGCCCAACAGCTCGAGGTGGTCGCCGACATCAACCAGCAGGTCGCCGCCGAGGGCGACCGATTCAGGCTGCTTCCTGGCATCGAGGTCGACATCCTCGAGGACGGCAAGCTCGACCAATCCGGCACTATGCTGCAGCAGCTCGACGTGGTGGTAGCCAGCGTGCATTCCAAGCTGCGGGCGGACGCCGAGACCATGACCGAGCGGATGGTCGGCGGCATCTCCAACCGGTTCACCAACGTCCTCGCGCACTGCACCGGTCGCCTCGTCGAAGGCAGCCGGGGGCAGCGGCCGGAGTCGCAGTTCGACGCCGAGGTCGTGTTTGCCGCGTGTGCCCAGTTCGACGTGGCGGTCGAGATCAACTCCCGGCCCGAGCGGCGTGACCCGCCGTCCCGGCTGATCCAGCTGGCGCTGGAGGCAGGGTGCCTGTTCTCGATCGACACCGACGCGCACGCACCGGGCCAGCTCG
This sequence comes from Nocardioidaceae bacterium, assembly GCA_030447865.1. Lineage (GTDB taxonomy): Bacteria > Actinomycetota > Actinomycetes > Propionibacteriales > Nocardioidaceae > JAUJOE01. Next base: position 554,703 of record JAUJOD010000002.1, on the reverse strand, counting down.
CGTTCCAGGACTATGGGTGCGCCCGGGCCGTCGCGAACGACGTACCAGCTGAGCGGATCGTCAACACCTGGCCGCTCGACCGCCTCCTCGAGTGGACCCACGCCAACCGCTGACGCCGTAGCCGTCTGACCCGTCGCCGCGCGCCCCCAGTACCCGGTGCACAAGGTCCGAGCCTCACTCGCTGGGCAGCGCGCGACTCGGATCGTTGGAGAGCCGGCATCGATGGCACAGTGGCCGGGTGGCGATCGAAGCGGTGGTGTTCGACCTCGGCGGCGTGCTGGAGATCGTGGACGACGCGGTGTGGCCGCTCGCCTGGACTCATCGCTGGGCGGGTGAGCTGGGCATGACCGTAGAGGAGTGGACCGATCGGATGGCGGCTTACGACCTCGCCGGAGTCAGCGAGGCGATGACCCGGTCGGCGTACAAGGCCGGGCTCGGGCTGTCCGACGCTGAGGTAGCGGTCATGTTCGACGACCTATGGGACCGGTACTGCGGCCGCCTCGACACCGAGCTGATGGCGTACGTCGACGGGCTCGCGCCGTCGTACCGGCTGGCGATCCTGAGCAACTCCGGCGACGGAGCGCGGCGCGAGGAAGAAAAGCGGTTCGGGTTGTCCCGTCTGTTCGACCCGATCATCTACTCGCACGAGGTCGGCGTCGCCAAGCCCGATCCGCGCATCTACGCACTGGCTTGTGAGCTGACCGGGATCAAGCCCGGCGAAATGGTCTTCGTCGATGACATACCTGCGAATGTGGCTTCAGCCGCGGGGATCGGAATTCACGCGATTCACCACACGAGCACACCGGCGACCATCCGGGCGATCGAGGACCTACTCAGGTGCAGCGGACTAGGTGGGAACCGCAACTGACGGCGGACGGGGACTTACCGGGCACCGAGGATGCGGTGTCGCGTAACCGTCGTACCGACCCACGCCGAGGGATCCGAATCTGGCGTCGTTGAGGCGACGTCCAACTCGGATCCTTACGCCGAGAGGCCCGCCCGCGGCGGCGGATTGTCCACAGATTGCATCGGTTGCCGGACGGTTCCCCAGATTGGCGTCGAGGTCGCGGGCGGCGCCCATCCGGGGATTGAGTTCGACCATGACAGCTCATTACCCGCCAGTCGGTCCTCGCCCCTTGAGCGCAGCACCAGCCGCTGCGGCTGAGGCTGGGTGTGGACAAGGCGCGACGCCTGTCGCCGGTACGGCGAGAGCCACGTCAGGGCTCAAGTCGCTGCAGGGCGATGGGTGGCTCCGGTGCCCGCCGTCATCGTTACGCACAACGGCCCGGTCACCGCCCAACAGCGCATGTGGATCACAATGTCCGCGGCGCCTCCGGGCACCGTGCTGGGCGGACTATCAGCTGCTGAGTCTGACGGGTTAACGGGCTTTGACCCGGAAGGAATCTGGCTTGTAATACCCGGGTCGTCGTACACCCCTCAAGGCAATCTTCGCCGACTCCCGAACGACTGGAATGTCCATGTCCGCTGGTCCCGCGTGTTGGGCAGGGCGGACGTCAACGTGAACCCCGCACCGCCAAAGACTCGGCGTGCGCGCAGTGTCGTTGATGCCGCCAGTGAACGAATTTCAGAACGTCGGGCGCGAGTGCTCGTGCTCGCGGCGGTGCAGCAGAGGTTTACGCGACCGGCCGACCTCTGGGATGCGCTGAGTCGCCGTGGGCGCTGCCGGAACCGACGAATCATCGTCGAGTCGATCCTCGATGCGACCGGCGGAATCGAGTCGCTGCCCGAACTTGAGTTCGAGGCAATCCGGCTTCGGCTACGGCTGCCTAGGCCCACCAGGCAGCAGGTGCTGCGGCGCACGGACGGCCGGTACTTCCTCGATAATGACTGGCCCCAATTCGGCGTGCGGGTCGAGATCCACGGCATCCCACACTTGGAGGTCCAGAATTGGGACAGCGACCTCCTGCGCCAGAACGACCTGAGCATCCAAGGAGGCGGCCTGTTGGTCTTTTCGTCATACGCTGTAAGGCACGTTCAAGACCGCGTCGAAGCGCAACTCCTACGGATGTTTGCCACCCGTGGTTATCGCCCCTAGTGCGCCTAGATCCGAGTCTCGCGCCGTCCGAGCAACGCGAGGCTCGGATCTTGACCGCGTTCGTGGGCAACGATCCGAGCTTCACGCTGTTGAGGCAACGTCAGGCTCGGATCTTGCTGCGACGGGCAGGGAGGTCAGGCGCCGGCGCCCTCTTGCTTGACCCCGGCGACGGCAGTGGGGTCGTCGATGCGGTACTTCGCGACGGCCTCGACCGCCCGCGAGCCGTCGACCTCCCCGCGCTGAGCCAGCGCCTGTAGGGCGCCCACCACGATCGACTCGGCGTCGACGTGGAAGAAGCGCCGCGCCGCGGCCCGGGTGTCGGCGAAGCCGAAACCGTCGGTGCCGAGCGAGTGCCAGTCGGTCGGCACCCACTGCGCGATCTGGTCGGGCACTGCCCGCATGAAGTCGCTCACCGCGAGCACCGGCCCGGAAGCCTCAGCGAGCTTCGAGGTGAGGTACGGCGTCCGCTGCTCGCCGTCCGGATGCAGCAGGTTCCACTCGTCGACCGCCAACGCCTCTCGGCTCAGTTCGTTCCATGACGTCACCGACCACACGTCAGCCCGCACCTGCCACTCATCAGCGAGCAGTTGCTGGGCCTTCAACGCCCACGGCACTGCCACGCCGGAGGCGAGCAGCTGAAGGTGCGGGCGGGAATCCCCCTCGTTGGCGGAAGCAGGCGCGGCCAGGTGGATCCCGCGCAAGATGCCGTCGACGTCCACCTCAGCCGGCTCCGGCAGCTGCACGGTCGGCTCGTTGTAGACGGTGAGATAGAAGAAGACGTTCTCGCCGTGCGGGTGCTCGTCGGTAGAGCCGTACATCCGGCGCAGCCCGTCCTGCACGATGTGGCTGATCTCGTAGGCGAACGCGGGGTCGTAGTACACGCACGCCGGGTTGGTCGCCGCCAGCAGCGGTGAGTGTCCGTCGGCGTGCTGCAGGCCCTCGCCGGTCAGCGTCGTACGACCGGCTGTCGCGCCGATGAGGAAGCCGCGGCCCAGCTGGTCGGCGTACGCCCAGATCGAGTCGCCGGTGCGCTGGAAGCCGAACATCGAGTAGAAGATGTAGACGGGGATCATGTGCTCGCCGTGGGTGGCGTACGCCGTACCGGCCGCGGTGGTCGACGCCATCGCTCCCGCCTCGCTGATGCCCTCGTGCAGCATCTGGCCCTGCTCTGACTCCTTGTAGGTGAGCAGCATCTTGCGGTCGACGCCTTCGTAACGCTGACCGTGCGGGGAGTAGATCTTCGACGTCGGGAACATCGAGTCCATGCCGAAGGTGCGGAACTCGTCGGGCGCGATCGGCACGATCCGGTGGCCGATCTCGGGGTCCTTGACCAGGTCGCGCAGCAGGCGCACAAAGGCCATCGTGGTGGCGATTGCCTGCTTGCCGGAGCCCTGTTTCAGCTCGGCGTACATCTCGTCTCCGGGCAGCTTGACCGGGGAGGGGTTGACGCGCCGCTGCGGCAGCGGACCCCCGAGCTGACGGCGGCGCTCGAGCATGTACTGCACCTCCGGTGAGTCCTCGCCGGGGTGGTAGAACGGCGCGACCTCGCCCTGGTCGATGTGCTCGTCGGTGATCGGCAGGTAGAGCCGGTCGCGGAACTTCTTGAGGTCGTCCTTAGTGAGCTTCTTCATCTGGTGCGTGGCGTTGCGGCCCTCGAGCGCGTCGATGGTCCAGCCCTTGATCGTCTTGGCCAAGATGACGGTCGGCTGGCCGACATGCTCGGTGGCGGCCTTGAACGCGGCGTACACCTTGCGGTAGTCGTGCCCCCCGCGCGGCAGCTTGCGCAGGTCGTCGTCGGAGAGGTGCTCGACCATTTTCCGCAGCCGCGGGTCGGGGCCGAAGAACTTCTCGCGGATATAGGCGCCGGTCTCGACGGTGTACGTCTGGAACTGCCCGTCGGGGGTCGCGTTCATCTGGTTGACGAGTACGCCGTCGCCGTCGCGGGCGAGCAGCTCGTCCCACTCACGTCCCCACACGACCTTGATGACGTTCCACCCGGCGCCGCGGAAGATCGACTCGAGCTCCTGGATGATCTTGCCGTTGCCGCGCACCGGGCCGTCGAGCTGCTGCAGGTTGCAGTTGACCACGAACGTGAGGTTGTCGAGCTCCTCGCGCGCCGCCAGCCCGATCGCGCCGAGCGACTCGGGCTCGCCCATCTCGCCGTCGCCGAGGAACGCCCAGACGTGCTGCTCGCTGGTGTCCTTGACCCCTCGGTTGTCGAGGTAGCGGTTGAACCGCGCCTGGTAAATCGCGCTAAGCGCGGTTAGCCCCATCGAGACGGTCGGGAACTCCCAGAAGTCCGGCATCAACCGCGGGTGGGGGTACGACGAGAGGCCGTTGCCCGGCCCGCGGGAGACCTCCTGCCGGAAGCCGTCGAGCTGCTCCTCGGTGAGCCGCCCCTCGAGGAAGGCGCGGGAGTAGATGCCCGGCGACCCGTGGCCCTGGATGAACACCTGGTCGCCGCCGCCCGGATGGTCCTTGCCGCGGAAGAAGTGGTTGAAACCGACCTCGTACAGGCTCGCCGCCGACTGGTACGTCGCGATGTGACCGCCGACCTCCAAGCCCTTGCGGTTGGCGCGCGACACCATCACGGCGGCGTTCCAGCGGATGAACGCGCGGATCCGGCGCTCGATCATCTCGTCGCCGGGGAACCACGGCTCGCGCTCGGGCGGGATCGTGTTGATGTAGTCGGTGCTGCGCAGCGCCGGGACGCCCACCTGACTCTCCCTAGCCCGCTCGAGAAGCTTGAGCATCACATACCGGGCGCGCTGCTTGCCTCGCTCGCCGATCAGCGCGTCGAGGGAGTCCAGCCAGTCCTGGGTCTCGTCCGGGTCGATGTCGGGCAGCTGGGTCGGCAGGCCCTCGTGGATGACTGGGGGGCGGTCGTCGCGGGCGGCCATGGGTGTCCTCTTCGGGCGTCGACAGGCAGGGGTTAGGTGGGCGGTGCGCGGTGGCGCTGACGTGCCCTGCCGTTCAGCCTAGTAATGGTCCCCACTTTTCCGAAGGGGCTTGCACAGCGGGCCGGTTCACGGTGGACTACCCTCCGTCAAATGGTGCAGGCGTCGGCGTGCACGACAGACGAGGAGGCAGGCGTGAGCGCGACCGATGGTGGCGCGGAGCACGGACCGGCGAGTCGGTTCGGCTTTCAGCCCGGCATGGTGGTTCAGGAGTTGGGCTGGGATGACGACGTCGACGACGACCTGCGAGCCGACATCGAGGCAGCGCTGGGCACCCCGCTTGTTGACGACCAGTACGGCGACGTGGTCGACGCCGTACTGCTGTGGTGGCGCGAGGACGACGGTGACCTTGTCGACGGGCTCGTCGACTCGCTGACCGACCTCGCCGACGGCGGCATGATCTGGCTGCTCACGCCGAAAGTCGGCCGCGACAACTACGTCGACGCCAGCGACATCTCCGAGGCCGCCCCGACAGCCGGGCTGTCGACAACCACCAGCATCGCGGCCGGGCCGGAGTGGTCAGCCACCAAGCTTGTCGCCCCTAAGGCCGCCCGATCGGGTAAGCGCTGATCCCCCGCCCGCGCCGACGACGTACCCTTGCAGCCGGTCTGATCAGAGACAGGCGTTAAGGGAGACAAGCATGGCGTTGGAGATCGGCCAACCGGCACCTGACTTCACCTTGAAGAACCAGCACGGGGAGGCCGTCTGGCTCGCCGACTTTGCGGGCAAGCAGCATGTGGCGCTGGTGTTCTACCCGTTCGCCTTCAGCGGGGTCTGCACGGGGGAGTTGTGCGAGCTGCGTGACTCGATCACGGACTTCACCGACGAGGGCGCCACGATCCTGGCGGTGTCGTGCGACCCGATGTACGCGCTGCGCGTGTTCGCTGATCGTGAGGGGATCGGCTTCGCGCTGCTCAGCGACTTCTGGCCGCACGGCGAGGTGTCGACGGCGTACGGCGTCTTCAACGAGACGCGCGGCTGCTCGGGACGGGCGACGTTCATCATCGACCGCGAGGGCATTCTTCGCTGGTACGTCGAGAACGAGCTGCCCCAGGCTCGCAACCTCGACGACTACCGCAAGGTGCTCGCCTCCCTCGACTGACGCTGGTCCCCGCTTTGGTGGTCGGTCGTAGCTCCTGCGCACTAGGCTGGCGCGGTCTCGAGGGCGTATAGCTCAGCGGTAGAGCACCTCCCTTACAAGGAGGTGGTCGCAGGTTCGATCCCTGCTGCGCCCACTGATAGAAATCGCCGTTGATTGCCTGTTCGAGTGGCGTGCAAATGTCGGCGTGGTTCTTTGACGCCTGCCAAATTGAGTTCCAAAAGTGGGTGCTGTCGCTAACCTGGTCAGTGACAGTAGACACCGGAGCTCACCAACCACCCACCGGACGAAGTGCGCACTATTGTCAGCTTTGCACGCAGCGTTCCGTCGTCATGGGAGATGAAAGCAAGTGCAGGGCGACGATCACGATGGATCATCCGTAGCTGGTCGTAGTGGTCAGCAGCTTTCGCTGTCATCAAGGGCTTGACCGCTTGCCTCGGAGTCGGGAAGCCCTTGGCTCCTGCCGCATGATCCCAGAAACCGATCGACTGCAGTGAACTGTTGCAGTGGCGCTGAACCGCTCCCGGTGTCTTGGAGTTCCCCTCCACACTGGCATCCCCACTCTGACCACTAGCACAGCCCGCCACAGTCACTAGACTCGCCGCTACGGCCAGCGCAACCCTCGAACGGCCCATGCGTACCTCCTGCTAGAACGCTACAGCCGGTCGAGCACCTGGCACCGTTTCGTGTCTGAAGCGTTACCGGCACGCTCAACACACTGATACCGATATGGCCCTGGCCTCTTTCATCCGAACTGGATCTCTAGCCAGGATTCATTGCAGTTGATCGCCGGCGGGGGCGGCCGGTGGTGGTTCCGGCTGCGCCAGATCGTCCGCCCACAAAGTTCTGCGACGTCGACATAGTGCCTGTCCAGCAGAGACTGCACACGGCCCGCCGTGTCAATGCCCCAGATGTTTACTGGGTCCCACTCGACGACCCACGTCGGACGCGTTGGGCTCGCCAGAAGCGACCTCATCTCTGCCAGTTCGGGATCGAGAACGCGGGCAGGCAGGCTCCAGGGGTAGCGATACGGATTCTCCAGGCCAGACGCGTGCACGATGTCGGCGCGACCATACAACGGCAGGATCGTGTCGTGAGGTTCAGCGACGTCGTTGATGGCCAGCCCTACGTGGTAGGCGGTCGGATCAATGTCACCGGTGGTGCGCGAGATCGTGAAGTCCACCACCCAATATGCGGTGAGGAGCGACGTGAGTACGACGATCCCACGCGTCCATCGACCGACATAGTCCTTGCCACCGGCGAGGATGGCAACCGCGATTGCTGCGGGTGGGATCAACGGCAAAAGGTACGCCGTCCAATAGCTGCCGCCTAGCACAACACCGATGCCGTCCATCAACAGCATCACAAGTACCGCGAGCGTAACCGTTGCGTGGCTCGACGCTGCCTTAGGTAAGGAGACGAGGAACCATGCGAAGATGGCCACGAGTCCCGTCTGGATAAACAGCAAAGCCAACGTGTCAGCTCTTGCCAACTCCGCTTCCATGCCCGTCCGCGTGATCGCTGAGAAGGCATCCGCCCGGAAGCCGTACATCATCTCCCAAAACGTGGACAGGTGCACATCGTTCCAGCCGGCCCAACAGATGATGGCAACAACGGGAAGCGCGGCGCCGGCGAGCGCTGATCCGGCAAGAGCCAAGCCCTCGTGTCGGGAGTCTCGGCGGAGGCATAAACTGGCCAAAATCACTGCGCCGAACACCATCCCACCTGCCAGGTTTTGCTTCATGCCAAGCGCTACGACGGCAGCGATTCCGGCCCCGCTGGCAAAGGCTAGGCATCGCCAATTGTGTGGTCGCTGCAGAGCCTCCAAGATCAGCCAGCAGCTCATCATGACAAAGGGAATGCCGAGCATCTCACCCTTGGCCGTCCAGGCATAAAGTTCCGGATTGCTCACCAACGCAACCGCAGTGACTGTCGCCCAACGCGCGGCGGTCCGGCCGCCAATGAGATACCCAGATCGATGCGCCGCCACGACCAACAAGGCGGCGAGGGCAGCGGCGACAACCCGCGGCATATAGGCCCCCCCGAGCACGTCGGCAGCCCTGTACAACCCGATAAGAATCGGTGAGCGGTCCACCCAGTAATAGCCGAACGGGTTGAGCGGCTCAGGATTCCAGTTCCGGGCGACGAGCAAGAACCCCGACTCGTCCGGAGTCAGCGGCCAGAGCAGACCGGGGAAGCGCAGCAGAAGACATACGGCGACCGCGACGAGGAGGAATCGGCTGTCGGACCGGCGTACTGGCGCTGCCACAGCACCAGCGACATTCCGGGAAGCGGTTTGGCTGACGCCGCTGTCAGGCAAGGCCGACGCGTTCGATGGGGGTTGCGTTCTCCCCAGCGCCGAGCAGCACCCGCGTCATCGCGTTGCGCGTGTCCAGCAGTTCGTCGAGGGCTGCATCAAGGTCAGCGGCTGAGACCGCGAGCGGCCCGTCTGCGGTGCCGTCGCGAGCGGCAGCAAGCAGGGCAGCGCGCCGCATCAGCTCCTTGAGGAAGGATGCTGTGACGCCCTCGGTCCGCTCCAGCACGCTGTCGAGCCGGCTCACATCGACGTCGAGCCCCCCGCGGTACAGGTCAAACAGCCGTCGGCGGGAGTCGATATCGGGCAGGGTTAGCTCTACCGCCTGGTCGACCCGTCCGGGTCGAGCGGCCAACGCAGGTTCGAGCAGGTCCGCTCGGTTCGTTGTGAGCACGAAGACGACGTCGGCGTCCTCGGCCAGCCCGTCCATCTCGTTGAGCAACTGAAACAGCATCGGATGGTGCCCCGGATGCATGCCGCGGTCTTCCGCAATCAGGTCAACGTCTTCAACGACAAGCATCGCGGGTGCCAGGGTTCTCGCCACCGAGCACGCCTCTGCGATCAGGTGCAAAGCCCCGCCGGTCAGTTGGATCACCGTTGTGTCGGTGAGACTGCCAATTAGGTAGCGAACCGTGTGCGTCTTACCGACACCCGGCGGCCCGTACAACAGCAACCCCCGCTTGAGATGCTGACCGGCCGCCAGCAGCCGGTGCTTGTGCCGGGCCACCTCGACGACCTGGTGCTGCACCGCGTTCAGGGTCTCGGTCGGCAAGATGAGTTGATCCGTGTCCATGGCGGGTCGACGATGGAAGTGCAGCAGGGTCTCGCCGTGGCCGAAAACCTCACCACCGAACGACAGCACCTGCTTGCGGAAGACGTTGTGGACGACGGCCAACTCTCTGATCTCGGCGGCAATCCGCAGAGCGTAGGCATCGTCGGTGCTGACGACCTGCACGGTCAGCGGCTCGTGACGCTCACCGCCACGCAGCAGAGCCGCCGAGCGCCGCTCGCCTTCGCTGATCAGGTAGAGGCCGCAGCGGACACACGCGCTCATCTCTCCGTCCGGTCCGCTGGCGAGGTTGATACGGGCCACGTTGCCAGGTCGCAGGCCGTGGTGGCCGCTGCCGAGCAGTAACTCCGCCAGTCCAAACTCGCGGTGTTGGAAGCCGACCACGCCGATCAATTCGTGAGTCCCCGGAGCCGCGCGCAGCCAAGCATCGACGCCCGCCTGCAGGTTTACCTGCTCGTACTGCGGCCACACCTCCTCGACGACAGCCCGGTCACCGCTGTCCGCGCCGAGATGGTCGCGAAGCAGCGACGAGAGCGTTACTCGCTCTCCGGCCCTGGCCGCTCCCACCACGCCGCGCACCCCACGACGTACCAACCGGCCGACGTCGGCCAGCTCGGGCCGGGTGTCATCGTCAGAAGAAGACACCACCGGTTCGCTGTAGACACCGGGCAGGGTGCGGGAAGTCTTGGCCATGGCTATCCCCTCCCGGCGCTGAGCGTGGTTCTCGACCGTATCTCACGCGCCGCTGACGGATACCCGCTCGACGTCCTGCTGAGTGATCTCGGCGATGAGGTCGAAGTCCTTGTCGAGATGCAACACCGTCAGGCTGTTCAGCTCCGCGGTCGCGGCGATGAGCAAGTCAGGGATGGAGGGGGCCCGATGTTGGCCGCAGTCGGCTAACAGAGTGAGGACTTCAATCGCTCGGTCCTCTATCGCCGGGGAGAGATACTCCACCGACATGCTGGAAAGTGGAGGAGTCCGGAGGCCTCGCCGCAGGTCGTTCCCGGAGCGGGCGGAATAGCCCACTTCCAGGCGGGTGATGTTAGAGATGCGCACCAGCCCACGCTCGATACGCGCAACCCACTCTGCCACGTCCGCGCATTGGTGGAGCCTGACCAGCGCCGACTTGTCGATGAGCCACTCCATCAGCTCCAAGCCCGTCGCATGAGATCGGCATCAGCCAAGCCGTCGAAGGTCCGCGCGAACCGATCGAGATCCTCGATGGTGACCCGGCCACTGGTTCGCTGGGCCTCGTTGGTCAGCCGGCGGCGAACGAACTCGCTACGGGACAGCCCCAGCCTGGCGGCGTGGGCGTCCAAGGCCGCAATGATCGGGTCCGGGAGATCTCGAATTAAGAGGTTGGACATCAAGATCAGCTCCTTCGATATCGAACGATATCATGGGCAGATTGTCGTACGTCGCATCGCAGCGTCAAGTCGGCTACCGCGTCTGAACGCGCAGCTCGCAGCCGTCCGAACTCGCTATTCAACCACTCGCGGCCGGGCAGATACGCTGAGCGGCGTGACGACCGATGCACCGCTGGCTGCCGTCGTCGCGGCCATCGAGGAGCTGTATCCGCCGCGCTGGGCAGCCGACGATGACGCCGTCGGGCTGGTGGTGGGCGACCCGGCCGCCGACGTACGCCGAGTGCTGTTCGCCGTCGACCCGGTGCAGGCCGTCGCCGACGAGGCGAACTCCGTGCGCGCCGACCCGGTCGTCGCGCATCACCCGCTGCTGTACCGCCCCGTCTCCACGGTCGCCGCCTCATCGCCCAAGGGCCGCGTGATCCACGACCTGATCTCGCACGGCATCGGGTTGTACGTCGCCCACACCAACGCCGACTCACCGCCTCGCGGCGTCTCGGAGTCGCTCGCTCGGGCCGGGGGGCTCGAGGACGTCCGACCGCTTCGACCGCACCCGGTCGACCCGCTCGACAAGATCGTGACGTTCGTCCCTCGCGAAACGGCCAATGCGGTGGTGGATGCGTTGGCTGCGGCGGGAGCCGGTCGCATCGGCGACTACGACCGCTGTGCGTTCCTCGCCCAGGGGCAGGGCACGTTCCGGCCGGGGGACGGGGCGAATCCCGCGATCGGTTCGAGGGGCGAGATCGAGGTTGTCGACGAGGTTCGGGTCGAGATGGTCCTGCCCCGACGCCATCGCGACGACGTGGTGACGGCGCTGCGGGCGGCACACCCGTACGAGGAGCCTGCGTTCGATGTCCTGGAACTAGCTGGCTGGTCCGCCGACCGCGGCGCCGGCCGCGTCGGCACGTTGCCCGAGCCGACCACGCTGCGGCGGTTCGCCGACTCCGTCGTCGCCGCACTGCCACCGACAGCGGTGGGAGCCCGCGTCTCAGGGGACCTGGACAGCCAGGTCCGCACCGTGGCCGTAACCGGCGGGGCCGGCGACTTCCTGCTCGACGACGCCCGCGCCGCTGGCGTCGACGTCTACGTCACCTCCGACCTGCGCCACCACCCGGCGTCGGAGTTCCGTGAGTACGACGGCGCGCCGGCTCTTGTCGACGTACCCCACTGGGCGGCGGAATGGACCTGGTTGCCGGTCGCCAGCGAGGCGTTGGCGGGCATGCTGGAGGGGCGGGGGAGCCATGTCGAGATGATGGTGTCGCGGGTCTGTACCGATCCGTGGAACTATCGTGCCGGTGCTGCCAATTCTGCCTAGGAGCCGACGCTGAAAGCCGACGAGACTGCCCAGCTGAGACTGCTTGACCTGCAGCAGGTCGACTCGACGCTCGACAAGCTCGCTCACTGGCTCAAGACCATGCCGGAGCAGGTGGCACTCGATGCGCTGGCCGAACGCCGTACCGATGTCAGCGCCCGGCACGGACACCTGCAGACCGAGGTGGCCGACCTGGCCCGCGAGCAGCGCAAGGCCGACGCCGACGTCGAACAGGTCAAGACGCGGCGGGAGCGGAACCAGCAACGCATCGCCGCTGGGGTCGTCGGCGATCCAAAGCAGTTGCAGGCGATGCAGCACGAGACCGAGACGCTCGCCCGTCGCATCAGCGACCTCGAGGACGCCGAGCTCGAGGTGATGGAGCGGCTCGAGACGGCACAAAATGAGCTTGACCGGCTTACTCAGGAGCTGGCCGATCTCGACGAGCAACTGGTCGCGAAAGAGAAGGAGCGCGACGAGGTAGCCCAAGACATCGCCGAAAAACAGACCGACGCGCTGGCCGAGCGCGAGAAGCTCGCCGCCGACATTCCGGCGAATCTGCTGGCTGTGTACGACCGGCTGCGCGACCAGTCTGGTGGCGTGGGGGTCGGCGCGTTGCACCACAAGCGCTGCGGCGCCTGCCAGCTGGAGGTGGGTGCTGCCGACCTGGCCCGGATGACGGCGGCGCCGCCCGATGAGGTGCTGCGCTGCGAGGAGTGCAACCGGATCCTGGTCCGCACCCCGGAGTCCGGACTGGCGAAGTCCTGACGTGGCTGGCTGCACGATCGAAACGGCGCCCGCGGGCTGACATGGGGGAGTACAGCCGCGTTGTCATCGAGGCCGACGGGGGCTCTCGCGGCAACCCTGGTCCGGCCGGGTACGGCGCGGTGCTGAAGGACGCAGTGACTGGCGCGCTGATTGCAGAGGCGGCGGAATCCATCGGGCGGGCGACCAACAACGTGGCCGAGTATCGCGGCCTGATCGCCGGGCTGCAGCTGTACGCCGAGCACGCGCCGGGCGCTGCGCTCGAGGTGCGGATGGACTCCAAGCTGGTCGTGGAGCAGATGGCCGGCCGGTGGAAGGTCAAGCACCCCGACATGCGTCCGCTGGCGCTGACCGCCCGGCGACTGGCCCCCGCTGAGGTCACCTGGATCTGGGTGCCGCGGCTGCAGAACACGCATGCCGACCGGCTCGCCAACCTCGCCATGGACGCCGCTGCCCGTGGCGAGGTGTACGTCGTCGGCGACCCGCCCGAGAGCCCAGCGATCGGGCTAGCTGACGCGGCCGACTCGGCTGACCCGGCCGGTCCGGCCGAGCTGGTCGGAACCGCGGCGGCCGCCGTACCCGTCGATCCGGTTCCGGACGCCGCTGAGCCGCCCCCACCTGGCGTTGGCGGGCAGCCGGCCGCACAGAACCCCATGCCCGGTTGGAGTGAGACGCTCGGCACCGAGACGACCGTCATCTTGCTCCGGCACGGCGAGACCGATCGCACCGTCGCCCGGCTGTTCTGCGGCCCGGGCGGTGCCGACCCGGGACTGAACGATCTCGGCCGCGAGCAGGCGCTGCGTGCGGCGGAGGCGTTGGCGGCCGAGGTCGACGTCGATGTGCTGCTCAGCTCCCCGATGCGCCGCACTCGGGAGACGGCCGATGTGGTGGGGGCGGCGCTCGGCCTTTCGGTGGAGGTAGTCGACGGCTTCCGTGAGTGCAGCTTCGGCGACTGGGACGGCTACTCGCTGCAAGACGTGCAAGAGCGGTGGCCGGCCGAGGCCGAGGCATGGCTGACGTCGCACGAGGCATGCCCGCCTGGGGGTGAGTCGCTTGTCGAGGTGCAACGGCGGGTCGAGGAGGCGCTGGGCCGGGTGCTGACGACGTACGCCGGCCAGACCGTCGTGGTGGTGAGCCACGTGAACCCGATCAAGCTCGTCGTCCGGTTGTCTCTCGACGCCCCGCTGCACTCGACCCATCGGATGCTGGTGGCTCCGGCGTCGTTCACGACCGTGTCGTTCTACGAGTCTGGCGCCGCGGCGCTGCACCAGTTCTCGGCAACGCCTTGACCTTTGCCGCCCGTTAGGGTGGAGCGCCACCAGAGCCCGCAGGTAAGGAGCCCGTCGTGCCGCGACGAACTGTCAAGCTGCAAGGTCACGACGGCACGGACCTGACCGCCGGGCTGCGGGCGATCGACCAGGAGCTCGACGTACCGACCGAGTTCCCCGCCGACGTGCTCGCCGAGGCCGAGCGGGCCGCCGCTCATCCGCGGCTTCCCGACCTCGACCGAACCGACGTCCCCTTCATCACCATCGACCCCGAGGGCGCGAAGGACCTCGACCAGGCGATGCACATCGAGCGGGCGTCCGCCGGTTACCGCGTGCTGTACGCCATCGCCGACGTGGCGGCGTTCGTCGAGCCGGGTGGCGCGATCGACGCTGAGGCGCATCGGCGCGGTCAGACGCTGTACGCCCCCGACCGGCGGATCCCGCTGCATCCGCCGGTTCTGTCGGAGGCGGCTGCGAGTCTGCTCCCTGACCAGGTGCGACCGGCGCTGTTGTGGACCATCGACCTCGATGAAAGGGGTGAGGCGACGAAGGTAGTGGTTGAGCGCGCACGTGTGCGGAGCCGGGCGCAGCTCGACTACGCCCAGGTGCAGCAACAACTCGACTCAGGGGGAGCCGACGATGTCGTGACCCTGCTGCGCGAGGTGGGTGGACTACGCCTCGAGCGCGAGCGGGAGCGCGGCGGCGTCAGCCTGCCCTTGCCCGAGCAAGAGGTCGTGGTTGGCGACGACGGGTGGTCGCTGCGGTTCCGTGAGCTGCTGCCGGTTGAGGAGTGGAACGCGCAGATCTCGCTGCTCACCGGCATGGGCGCGGCCGAGATCATGCTGTACGGCGAGGTCGGCCTCGTCCGGACCTTGCCGCCTTCGCCGGAGCACGCGGTCGCCAAGCTGCGGCGTACCGCTGCTGCCCTTCGCCTCGAGTGGAACCCGGACGTCGACTATCCCGACTTCGTCCGCTCACTCGACCCCAACACCGGCGAGGGCGCGGCCATGCTCAACGCGTGCACGTCGCTGCTGCGGGGCGCTGGGTACGTCGCCTTCGACGGTGGTGTGCCTGAGCACATCGAGCATGCGGCAATAGCGGCTGAGTACGCCCATGTCACCGCCCCGCTGCGGCGCCTCGCTGACCGGTACGCCGGTGAGGTCGCGGTGGCGGTGTGCGGTGACCGTGACATCCCCGACTGGGTGCGGGCGCGGTTGCGCGACCTGCCGCAGGAGATGCGCGACTCCGACCGGCGGGCGCACCAGTTCGAACGCGCGGTGCTCGACCTCGTCGAGGCGGGTGTGCTAGGCAAGTCCGTTGGGCAGGTGTTCGCTGGGGTCATCACCGAGATCGGCGAGAAGGACCCCGACAAGGGTTCCGTCATGCTCAGCGAGCCCGCCGTGGAGGCGCCGGTCGAGTCGAAGTCCGGTCAGCTGCCGCTTGGTGACGAGGTGCAGGTCAAACTGGTCGAGGCCGACACCGAGAAGCGCTCAGTCCGCTTCGAGCTGGTCTGACGGCGAAACCAGCCCTCAGTCGGGTGCGCACTTGCCGAAGGGCGCGGACGAGCCGGAGTACAGGGCGACTGGCGGCTGGATGAGCGGCGGGCATGCCTCGCGGGTCAACGCTCTGATCGCCGTACCGTCGTCGAAGCCATTGCCTCGGCAGCTGCTGTAGTAGACGTACATCTGGTCCGATGCGTCGCCATGCATCAGATGCAGAACGATCGCCGAATCTCCGTATTCGCCGCGGCCGCAGGTTTCCGGATGGTCAGGACCCCCGCCGATAGGGGCGGCTTGCAGCGCGCGCAGTTCGGCTTCGGCCGCGGATTCGACCAGTTCGTACTGGGCTATCAGCGCGGGTGCGTCCGGCGGAGTACTGAGCGTGTATTGGCAAACAAGCATCGCGTCCACATCGTCGAGCGCGGTGATGTCGAACGCTGGCGACGGTCGCTGGAAACCGCGGGCCTGGATCTCGCTGCTGGGGTCACAGCTTGGGTCGTCTGGCTCGACGATCTCGGCCGAGGCCAAAATGCGGTCGGCAAGCCGCCGGTCAGTGGAGACAACCTTGATCGTGACGTGTCCCACCGGTTCTTGTATCACCCGAAAGGGTCCGACTGTACGCACAGTCGACTGGCCTTGGCCGCTGCTGAGGGTGACGTGATCGACCCAGGTGCTCACGGGGGTCCGACCGGGACGGCAAAGGATGTCGAACACAAGTTTCGCGGGTCCTGACCGGGCGACGTACGGCCGTTCCGGCACCATGCCGCCAGGCACGTCTGCACACCAGTCCGAGCCAGGTTCTTGGTCATAACCCCAAGTGTTTGGCACCTGCAGTCGCACGTCGCGGTAGTACTCGTAGCGCCATCCGTTGGCCGGCGGTTCGATAGCGGTGTTCTCGGTCGGATTCGCGGGGTCATTGGCTGGGGCTGCCGCATCGCGGGTCAGCTGCACGGCGCCAACCACGCCGCCGACAAGGAGGAGCGTCGCGGCCGCCGCGCCCGCGATCATGCCCGCTGACCGGGTTCGCGCCCTACGCCGGATGGCTGGACCATCGAGCGCGCCGGGTGTGCCGTCCTCGGCGGCGACCCGCTCGAAGGCGGCGCGCAAAGCGTTCTCGGCTCGGCTGTCGCTGCTGTCTCGTTCCATGCCGTCATTCATCGTGCTCAGCTGCCTCCTCCAGATGCTCGCGCAGGACCGCGAGCGCGCGACGTACATGTGAGCGGGCGGTGCTCTCCGTGCACCCCAGGACCCGTGCGATCTCACCGAACGACTGGTCTTCGTAGTACCGCAGCACCACCGCCGCCCGCTGCACCCGAGGCAGCTCCTGGCAGAGCCGCCAGGCGAGTGCTGCGTCGTCGAGGGCGTCGGCGGGGTCCTGCACCGTCGCCAGTGACGCGCTGGCGGAGCGTTCGGCCGCTAGCGCCTGCACATCCGCCGTCGGTGTCTCCCGTCGACGGGAGGACCGCCACATGGAGATGTTCCGGTTGACGATCGCCCGGCGTACGTAGGCCTCCTCGGTGCCGGCCGCCTGCAGCCGTGCCCACTTCGGGTAGACGGAGATCAAGACGTCCTGTACGGCGTCCTGCGCGTCGCCCAGGTGACCGGTGACCAGGTGCGCGAACCGCACGAGTGCCGGACCGCGAGCCGCCACCCACTCGTCGAAGCTCAACGCGGTAGCTGCCGGCTCGACCGGCGCGGCGCCTCGTGGCCCTCGTCCGGCCACCGGCTGCACCTCCTGAGCTTTCGCTCTCACATCCCTAGTACGCAGCAGACCACAGTTTCGTTGCGGCCTCAGCCAATGTGTGAGGTAAACAAAATGTCATCTGGTGGCACCTTCTTTACCTCTGGGGGCACGAGTGTCCTGCAGACCTCCTCACTGCACCGGGCAGCCGGGGCGGCAACGGTGGACAACGCCGATAAAGCCGCGGGACCGCAACACCGTGAGCACCTGCATGGTGACTGCGCACGGCTCCTCCGAGACGTCCAGAAAGCCATAGCGCAGGGTCGCTTCTCCCCTGAGTGCGGACCTGTTGTCCCGCCGCATGTCTCGCCAGCGGCGAGTGGTCGCCAGGTGAATCCGGCCGTCAAGCTCGACGAGCACATCGAAGTCGTCGTAGGAGCAGTCGGCGACGTCGTTTCCCGCAACGCGCTGCCGGGTGCTGCGCGGCAGACCGTGCGCTCGTTCAACGTCTCGCACGTAACGGACCTCGAGCAAAGAGTCCGAGCCTCGCAGGTAGCTGGTAGCCGCAGTCAGCTCCCGACCCCAGCGGATCTGCCGGCAGCGCAGCGTCGCGAGTACGTCGTCGAGGCTCACCCGGCCGCTCTGGCAGCTGTCCGCTACGACCGCTAGCGCGGAGTCGAACGACCGGCACTGGTGAACCAAGTCGAGCACTGCATGCGCGCCGGTCACCCGGGGCGGTACGACGCCGGGTGCTCGCCGCGACGCCGCGTCATAGCTGTAATGCAACCGCAAGCCGGGTTGGCGACGTACGCGGCGATTTCCGGGTATGAGGACGTCGATCCAGTCGCCGTCGTAAGGCCGGAGCAAACCCCGCTGCTCGGCGGCGGTGGCATGACTCCACATGGCCCCGGGTCCGGCGTACAGCAAGGCGGCGATGGAGCGCCCGATTCTCGAGGGGCGCGCCGGGCGCGTGGCGTAGACGCCGGGGTACAGAGTTAGCCAGTCCCCGCGGAGGTGCCGACGAATCTCTGCGACGGATCCTCCGGACATCAGCCACTGCTGACGGCTGACGACGCAGTCCTGGTTGTGAATGACCTGGTCGAGATCGTCGTGCCGCACGCGACTCAGCCACCAGTCTGTCGGTTTGTTACACATGCTCAACACGGTGCAGAGGTAGGGCCCGTGATCGTACGCCGACGGCCTTATCTGTGGACGGGGCGTTGGTGGCGTCTGGCTTGTGTAAACAAGGTGTCACCTGGTGGAACTTTCTTTACTGGCCAGTGAGCCGGGCCTTTCTTCCACGCCGACGTGGAATCCCCACCAACGGGACCGAACGGGGGCGTCGGCGCTAAACTGGTGATGCGGGCGAGCCGACCGGGCGGCCGCGGCGAGGCGGGCGGTGAACGCCGTACCATCGAGTCGAGGAAGGTCCGGACTCCGCAGGGCAAGGTGGTGGGTAACGCCCACCCGAGGTGACTCGCGGGACAGTGCCACAGAGACCAAACCGCCAACGGCTCCGGCATACGTCGGAGTGCGGGTAAGGGTGAAACGGTGGTGTAAGAGACCACCAGCGCCTCGGGTGACCGGGGCGGCTGGGTAAACCCCACCTGGAGCAAGACCAAGAAGGGGATCGGGCCAAGGCTCGGTCACCGCGCAGACGCCGGGTGCTGGCAACGGCATCCGACAGGTTGCCCGCCTGAGTCTGCGGGTAGGTCGCACCAGCGCGCCGGTGACGGTGCGCGCAGATGGATGGCTGCACCGGGCGATATCCGTGAGGAATCGCCCCAACAGAATCCGGCCTATGAGTCGGCTCGCCCGCCCCTTATCCCACTCTTCCTGCGGTCATATGGTTACAGGGCCCTCTGGTGACATATGACACATGACGCTTCCATGCGGCACCCAACCACACACGAGTGTTCTCGTCGCTGTCAGCCAACCCTTTCGCTCAGTGGGAACTGTTGCTGCTGTGCCACGGGTACCGTGTCAGGACTGCTTGAACTCGGCCTGCAACGCACTTTTCATGCCGATGGGCGCACTCCCAGAGGGACTTGCATGGTCCGATAGCCTGACGGCGTGGCCGTTGAGATCCTCGCGCTGGTAGTCGGAGTTGCCTTCCTCGCCCTGCTGGGAGTCGGCCGGCGGCAGATCGTCCATGGCGCCAACGCGCAGGTTGCCAACGGCGCAACTGTGCTGGTGCTGGCGACCGTCGTCGGAGTCCTAGCCCTAGGGATTGTCCTGTCGCTGGACGTCTGGTAATCCCGCAGGCAGTCTGTCTTCCAATCACGGGGCATGTATGCAGCGAGAGGTACAACCCGGTCAAGGGCAACGTGAAGGATAAGCCTGGGCAAGATGAAAATGGCACGCGCGTCAACGATGGGGACCCAGTGGCACGTCGCCTACGCGACGTACCGTCCGGGACAAACCCCTATGGCGTGCAAACGGGAGGTCTGTTCCCAGATGCTTGATTCATGACGCCAACCGGCACGGGACGGCCGATCTGGCTTTGGGTCACGACGATGGAGCAGACGCTTCACGAAGAGTCGTCGGATGGGCGCATGCTCCTCGACGTTGATCCAGCCAGCCTGGGCATCTGCCCAGCTGCGTGCACGGCTCGCGGCTTGGGCTGAGCAGTACCTCGACCAGATCGAGTCAGAGGCCGAACTGTCACGGGTGGTCTCGCCGGATGAGATCGTCGCCTTCCGCGTCGAAGGCTTTCGGCTGGCGGCCGATCTGCAACACGAGTTGGGCGCAAGGTTCGACGTCTACTATCGCGACCAGTTTGCTCCGCGCGAGTCGTGGTTCACCAGGCCCGACCGATCGCCCTAGGCAGGGTCAAGCGAGCCGTCAATAAGGGACCGACACGCCGACGAGATTGGGCCCTTGGTGACGTCTCGGCGCAAGGGGAGGGGCGAGATCTGCATACTTAGTGGGATGGAGCTCGAGGGCAAGCGTGTCCTGGTCACGGGGGCTTCGCGGGGGATAGGGGCAGCACTCGCCGAGGAGTTCGCGCACGCGGGCGCGCGGCTGGCGCTCGTGGCCCGCGAGAGCGAGCGGCTGCGCGACATCACAGACAGGCTGGACGCATCGTCGTACGCAGCCGACCTCGCCGACCCTGACCAGGTCCACGGCCTCATCGGCCGCGTCGAGGCCGACGGCGCCCCGGTCGACGTCCTTGTCAACAACGCCGGTGTGGAGACAGCAGGTGAGTTCGTCAAGCAGAGATGGGCCGACATCGAGTCGCTGTACCGGCTGAACCTGCTGACTCCGGCCGAGCTGTGCCACCAGGTGCTGCCAGGCATGCTGGCGCGCCGGTCGGGGCACCTCGTCAACATGTCGTCGCTCGCGGGTGTTACCGCGTTTCCAGGTATTGCTGCCTACTCGTCGTCCAAGGCTGGACTCACCCACTTCACCGCGGCCCTGCGCGCTGACCTGCGTGGCCGTCCAGTCAAGACCACCGTCGTCGAGCTCGGCCCGGTAGGCACCGAACTGCTCAACCGTGCCAAGTCCTACCGACCGGTCGACGACAGCTTCGCCCGCGCCTACCAGCTCCATGTGCTCACCGAACTCGACGCCGAGGTCGTCGCGCGAGAGATCGTGGACGCCGTACGCCGCAACCGTCGGCACGTCAGGCTGCCTAAGCGAGCCGGGCTCGCCGCGTCCGTTGCAGAGGCCCCGCGCCGTGCCACGGAGTGGTTGCTCACCGGCGTCGACCACCAGTCGCGACCGTGAAGTCCCGGCCCGAAGTTGACCCCGCGCAGCGCTCCAGTCGGCCCCCATCGGTACGGCGACGGATTGCTGTCGCGACCTGGCGCCCGCCGAAGGACGGGCGCATCTTCACCCGGTCGAGATCGACGCCAGCCCGATGCTGCGGTACGTCGAGGAGACCCGCGAGCGCACCGGCGTACGCGTCACCATCACTCACGTCGTCGGAGCGGCGGTCGGTCGAGCCATCTGCGCGGTGCCGGAGGCCCGCGGGCGGGTTCTGCTCGGCCGGATCAGGGAGCTCGACACCTGTGACGTGTCGTTCGCCGTCGACATCGCCGACGGCGACGACCTGGCGCCGGTCAAGGTCAGGAACGCCGACCAGAAAAGCCCGCTCGACATCGCGGGGGAGCTGGCACCCGGCAGCCGCGATCTCCGCGTGGGCGAGGGGCAGGAGTACATGCGGAGCACCTCGATCCTCCGGCGGCTGCCGTGGTGGGCGGACAGACCCGCGCTCGCTGCCGTCGGTTTTCTGATTGGCGGGCTGGGCGTCCCCGCGCTCGGCCAGCCCGGGCTCCCGTTGGGGGCGGCATTCATCACCAACGTGGGCACGCTCGGGCTCGACGAGGCGTTCGCTGCACCCGTGCCCTTCGCTCGGGCGCCGCTCTACCTGTCGATCGGTGCCGTGCGAGACGCGGCTGTGGTAGTCGACGGGGCCGTCGTCGTACGTCCACAGATCGTCCTCGGCGCCACTGCGGACCACCGGCTCATCGATGGGGCGCACGCCGGTCGGATCGCCGCGGTAATGCGCGAGCTGCTGGCAGATCCGGCTCGCCTCGACAAGCCGTGGCGGCAGGGGTAGCGCTCGTCATGAGACTCCGGATGGTGTCGCCGAACGAGCCCGGGTGGACTCGGCGCCGGGCTGGGAGCGGGTTCACCTACCTCGACGCCGGCGGTGACCGGCTCCCCGCCGACGAGGTGGCTCGGATCAAGTCGCTCGTGATCCCGCCGGCGTGGAAGGACGTCTGGATCTGTTCTCGAGCGAACGGGCACATCCAGGCATGCGGCACCGACGCTGCCGGCCGGCGGCAATACCTGTACCACCCGGTGTGGCGGGCCCAGCGCGACAAGGCCAAGTTCGACCGAATCCTCGAGATGGCCAGGCGACTGCCCCGCGCCCGGCTGCGCATAGGTGCTGACCTCGAGTTGGCGGGACTACCAAAGGACAGAGTGCTGGCGGCGGCGGTCCGGTTGATCGACGTTGGCTACTTCCGCATCGGCAGCGATGTGTACGCCGACGAGCACGGCAGCTACGGGCTCACCACGCTGGAGCGTCGGCACGTGCGCAAGCGGGGCGACGTACTGCTGTTCTCCTTCGTCGGCAAGTCGGGCATCGAGCACGACATCGAGGTCGGCGACCCAGCTGTCGTCGCCGTCGTGCAGCGGGTGCGCCGTCGCACGGACGGTGGCGACCGCCTCCTCGCCTACAAGTCGGGACGACGCTGGTGCACGGTGGTGGCGAGCGACGTCAACGCCTACCTGCGCGACATCTTCGACGACTGCGAGGTCACCGCCAAGGACTTCCGCACCTGGCACGCGACGGTCATCGCGGCGACCTCCCTCGCAGACAACGCCAGCCGCGGCGACACCAAGACGGCGCGCAAGAAGGTGATAAGGCAGGCGGTCGTCGAGGTGTCGGAGTACCTCGGCAACACCCCGGCCATCGCCAAGAGCTCCTACATCGACCCGCGCGTCATCGACCTGTACGAGGACGGTACGACGGTCGCGGCCGCCCTGCAGCGCGCCCCGAAGGATCCGGAGCGCCGCCAGGAGCACCTCGAGAAGGCGGTGTTGCGCATGCTGTCCCGGGCGCCGCAGTCCGCCCAGCGGTCGGCGCGTTCGCGTCTCGCCTCCTGACGCCGGCGTTGCGAGCGGCGGGGGCTAACGTGAGGGGATGGACACCATGAAACCCGACGAAGCTTCCTACACCGTTGCCGGCTTGTCGCAGGAGGACGGCCACCAGGTCGGCCGCGCCCTGCAGGACCGGCTCAACGCCCTCAACGACCTCCAGCTCACCCTCAAGCACGTGCACTGGAACGTCGTGGGCCGTGACTTCATCGGCGTGCACGAGATGCTCGACCCGCAGGTCGCAGCCGTACGGCTGATGGTCGACGCCACCGCGGAACGGATGGCCACGATGGGGGTGGCACCCGTTGGTACGCCGGGCGCGATCGTCGCCGACCGGACGTGGGACGACTACTCGCTCGGCCGGGCCACGACACAGGAACACCTCGCCGCACTCGATCTGGTGTACGCCGGAGTGACCGCCGACCACCGAAAGGTCATTGCGGAGGTCGGCGACATCGACCCGGTGACCGAGGACCTGCTCGTCGGCCAGACCGCAGCGCTCGAACAGTTCCACTGGTTCATCCGCGCGCATCTCGAGACGTCCTCGGGGGACCTCGCCACTGAGGGGGCGCACACCGAGCAAAGCGCTGCGGCGCAGGTCAGCTCCGCTTAGGCCTCGCAGCGCCTTACGGCAACGTGAGGATCTCGGCGCCGGTATCGGTGACCACCAGCGTGTGCTCGAACTGGGCACTGCGCTGCTGGTCCTTGGTGACGACTGTCCACCCGTCGTCCCACATCTCCCACTCGATCGTGCCGAGCGTGAGCATCGGCTCGATCGTGAAGGTCATCCCCGCCTCCAGCATGGTGTCGAACCGCGGGTCGTCGTAGTGCGGGATGACCAGACCGGAATGGAACGAGGAGTTGATTCCATGCCCGGTGAAATCGGTGACGACGCCGTAGCCAAAGCGCTTCGCGTAGGACTCGATCACCCGACCGATGACGTTGATGCGGCGACCCGGCCTGACGGCCTTGATCGCCCGCCGCAGCGACTCCTCGGTGCGCTCGACCAACAACCGGCTTTCCGCGTCGACGTCACCGACCAGGAACGTGGCGTTGGTGTCGCCGTGCACGCCGTCGAGGTAGGCGGTGATGTCAATGTTGCAGATGTCGCCGTCCTCCAGGCGACGAGAGTCGGGGATGCCGTGGCAGATGCACTCGTTGACCGAGGTGCACAGCGACTTCGGGAACCCCTTGTAGCCGAGCGTCGAGGGGTAAGCGCCGTGGTCACAGAGGTACTCATGTCCCACTCGGTCGATCTCGTCTGTCGTGACGCCAGGGGCGATCACGGCGGCCGCCTCCCGCAGCGCTTGAGCCGCCAACCGCCCAGCCTTTCGCATCCTCTCGATGGTCTCGGCGTCCTGCACGTGGCTTCCGGTGTGTGGCCGCGGCGCCGGCTTGTCGACGTACTCCGGCCGGGGGATGCTTGGGGGTACGGCGCGCCGTGCCGAGATCACTCCAGCGGTCAAAGCTGTCACGTGGCGAGTGTAGTTTCTCGACTCGAGGGGCACGATCGACGAACGCGTCACCTCGACACATGGCCGAACGCGACGACACCTGCAGGAGGTAGCCATGGCTGAGCGGTTCTATTACTGCCTCAAGCACAAGGCAGTGGAAGGCGCGCGCGGCTGCCCGGCTCGCGACCGGCTGGGTCCATACCCGACTCGCGCAGAGGCCGAGCGTGCGCTCGAGAAGGTGCAGCAGCGCAACGAGGCCTGGGACAACGACCCGGCCTGGAACGACGTCGAGTAGTGGCGACAGCCGGTGAGCCTGTCGGGCGCTCGCGACGGGTCGTCTCGCTGGTGCCGTCGCTGACCGAGAGCGTCGCCGCAACTGCCCCCGAGCTGCTGGTGGGCGTCACGGACTGGTGCACACACCCAGCGGACCTGCCAGCGGCTCGAGTCGGCGGCACCAAGAACCCGCGCGTCGACGACGTCGTCGCGCTGCGGCCAGACGTCGTACTCGCCAACGACGAGGAGAACCGCGCTGCAGACATGGAGGCGCTGCGGTCAGCCGGGCTGGACGTCTGGATGACCGACTACGAATCGGTGCCGGCGGCCCTGGCCGGACTGGCGCAGATGCTCGCCATGCTGGGGCTCGGCCGCCCCCAGTGGCTGCGCGACGCCGACGAGGCATGGCGAGAGCCGTGGGTCGCAGAGCGGTGTGCTGCGCTGGTGCCAATTTGGCGGCGACCGTGGATGGCGCTGGGCCGTGACACGTTCGCCGGCGACGTGTTGCAGCGCCTCGGCGTCGACAACGTGCTCGCTGCGTCGCCCGACCGGTATCCGCGGATCGACCTCAACGGGGTGCCAGAGCACGACATCGTCGTCCTGCCCGACGAGCCGTACGCGTTCAGCGCGAGCGATGGGCCCGAGGCGTTCGCCGCGCCCGCACGGCTCGTCTCGGGGCGGCACCTCACCTGGTACGGCCCGTCGCTTGCCGAGGCACGAGCGGTGCTCGCGGGGCAGCTGTGGCGGTGACCCGCGCCGGTCTGGCGGGCTAGGCGCCGGTGGCGCCGTCGAGTCGCTCCCGCAGCAGATCGGCATGACCGTTGTGCCGCGCGTACTCGGCGATGTGGTTGACCAGCAGCCAACGCAACGAGAACGGCTCCCCGTTTCGTTGAACGACCCCGGTGTCATCGAGTGACGCTGCCGCAACGATCTCGCGGGACCGGGCGCACTCCTGGTGCCACACCGCGAACGCGTCATCGACGTCGCCGTCGAGCGACTCGAAGTCCTGGTTGGGGTCGTCGTCGGAGTAGTACAGCAGTGGCACGTCTTCACCCGCGAACTGCACCCGGAACCACCAGCGCTCCACCCCCGCCAGGTGCCGGAGGAGGCCATGCAGAGTCATGGCTGACGGCTCGATGCTGGCCGCCGATAGCTTGTCGGCGGCGAGTCCGGCGCACTTCTGCTCGAAGGTCAGGCGGTGGTAGTCGAGGAACGCCGTGAGGATTGCCCGCTCGTCGCCGAGCCGCGGTGGTGGCGTGCGACGGTCGTCGACCCACATCGGTGAGTAGTTCTCGTCGGGGACTTCAGTCATGTTGGCAACTGTGCCGGACGCCGCCGACAGTTTCTCAAAAGGTGTGCTCGTCGCCGGGGAACGTCCCGGCCGCCACGTCAGCGGCGAATGCCGACGCGGCTTCAAGCAGTACGCCGTGCACGTCGGCGTACTGCTTGACGAACCGAGGCATCCGGCCGGTGCGCAGGCCCGCCATGTCTTGCCAGACGAGCACCTGGGCGTCGCAGTGCACGCCGGCGCCGATGCCGATGGTGGGGATGGCGAGCTCCTTGGTGACCTGGGCGGCGACATCACCAGGCACCATCTCCATCACGAGCGCGAACGCGCCAGCGGCCTCGAGCGCCAGCGCCTCGTCGACGATGCGCTGGGCGGCGTCTCCTCGGCCCTGCACCCGGTAGCCCCCGAGGTTGTGCTCCGACTGCGGCGTGAACCCGATGTGCGCCATCACGGGTATCCCGCTGGTTGTGAGCAGCTCGACATGCCGCACCATCGCTAGGCCGCCTTCGAGCTTCACGGCGGCAGCACCGGCCTCCTTCATGAACCGCACCGCCGTATGAAACGCCTGCTCCGGCGACGCCTGGTAGGAGCCGAACGGCAGGTCAGCCACGACCAGGGCGCGCTGCACCGACCGCGTCACCGCACGCACGAGCGGAACCAGCTCATCGACGGTCACCGGCAATGACGTCTCGTTTCCGTACACGTTGTTGCTGGCGGAGTCACCGACGAGCAGCACCGGGATACCCGCCTCGTCGAACGTCGCCGCCGCGTACTGCTCGTAGGCGGTGAGCATCGCCCACTTCTCGCCGCGCTGCTTCATCTCGCGCAGGTGGTGGATGCGGATCCGGTTGCGACCAATGGCCGACGCCGAAGTCCCAGATCCGTGGGCGGTCTTCTTTCCGCTGCTCTGAGGTCCGGTGCCGTACGGCGCTGCTGTCTCGCTCATGGCTGCATCGTTCTCCTCACCCTCGAGCCGTCGATTCCTGGTCGACCGGAAGATCCGAGACGTCCTCTCGCCAGCGATTCGTGATCGGCAGCCGACGGTCCCGACCGAAGTTGCGCGCCGAGATCTTCGGGCCGGGCGGGTACTGGCGACGCTTGTACTCCGCCCGGTCGACCATCGCGATGACCCGCTCGACCACGACCGGGTCGAAGCCCTGGCCCACCAGGTCGCGCGCGCTGCGGTCCTGCTCGACGTAGTCGTCAAGGATGTCGTCGAGCACCGTGTAGTCGGGAAGGGAGTCAGAGTCGAGCTGACCCGGACGCAACTCAGCAGAAGGCGGCTTGGTGAGCGTGTCCTCGGGGATCGGCGGCGGCTCCCCACGCCGTACCGCCTCATCATTGCGCCAGCGGGCAAGCCTCCAGACGAGCGTCTTCGGCACGTCCTTCAGCGGCGCGAAACCCCCGACCGCGTCGCCGTAGATCGTCGTGTAGCCGGTGGCGAGCTCGCTCTTGTTGCCGCAGGCCAGGACGAGGTGGCCGTGCTGGTTCGACAGCGCCATCCACACGACCGCGCGCACCCGTGCCTGCAGGTTCTCCTCGGCCAGCCCGTCCACCTTCACCGCCTCCTGGAAGGCGTCGACCAGCGGCGCGATCGGCACGGTGTCGAGCTGCAGACCGGTTCGCCGGGCGAGCTCCGCGGCGTCGGTGCGGGAGTGCTCACTCGACCAAGCGCTCGGGTTGGAAACCCCGAACACGTTCTCGGCGCCCAGCGCGTCGACAGCCAGGGCGCCGGTAAGCGTCGAGTCGATGCCCCCCGACAGGCCGAGCAGCACCGTGGTGAAGCCGTTCTTCCGCACATAGTCGCGCAGGCCGGTGACCAGGGCGGTGTAGACCTCTTCGCAGTCCCCGAGCCGCGGCGCCTGAGGTCGTGGCAACGGCTCGTACGACGCCACCGGGTCGGTGCTGAGCACCGTGCGCTCGACTCGCAAGCCGAAGAACCGCGTGTCGGTGTCGGGCATCGGCTCGGTCGCGGCCGGCAGCTCGAGGTCGACCACGAGCAGATGCGGCTCGAACTGCGGCGCCCGCGCCACCAGGTCGCCGGCCGCGTCGACGACCAGGGAGTCGCCGTCGAAGACCAACTCGTCCTGCCCGCCAACCAGGTTGACGTAGGCGAGGGCGCAGTCGGCGTCGCGGGCGCGCCGTGCGCACAGCTCCAGCCGCACGTCGTCCTTGTTGGCTTCGTACGGCGACCCGTTCGGTACGACGAGCAGCCCCGCCTGCGCGGCCGCCGCCGCAGCCGAGGGGCCGTCTTGCCACAGGTCCTCGCAGATGGCTATCGCCACGTCGACGCCGCGGACTCCGATGATGTGCACGGTGTCGCCGGGGACAAAGTTGCGGATCTCGTCGCCGACCCCGTAGTTCCACAGGTGGTGCTTGGCCTGCCGTGCCTTCACCGCCCCGCCGTGCAGCACTGCGGCGGCGTTCTGGGGCAGGCCACGGGGTTCGCCGGGTCGCGGCCTTTCGCTTCGGTCGGCCCGCTCGAGGTAGCCGACGACCACTGCCACGTCCGACAGCCCCGCGTCGGCCAGGTCGGTCGCCATACCCTCGACTGCCGCGCGCGATGCGTCGATGAAGGAGGCCCGCGACGAGAGGTCCTCGATGGGGTAGCCGGTGACCATCATCTCGGGCAGCACGACCAGATGCGCCCCGCGGGCTGCCGCGTCCTTCACGGCGGCGAGGGCGAGGGCCGTGTTGGCTGCGATGGCACCGACCGTCGGGTTCACCTGAGCCAGCGCGATCCGCAGTTGAGGCACGACCTTGAGTCTAGAGCTCGGGGCGCGGTGGGCGCTGCGTCCGGCGCCGCTTGCGGCAGGGTCTGAGTTTGACGACGCCCCGACGACGTACCACTCGGATCGTTGCGCTCCGGCTGTTAACGCGGGTGAAACATCGGCGGGAGAGGATGTGGCCATGGGCAAGCAGGAAGACTTCGTGCTGCGGGCGCTCGAGGAACGCGACGTGCGGTTCGTTCGGCTGTGGTTCACCGACGTGCTCGGCTACCTCAAGTCGGTGGCGGTGGCGCCCGCCGAACTCGAGGGGGCGTTCAGCGAAGGCATCGGATTCGACGGCTCGGCCATCGAAGGATTCGCTCGCGTCTACGAGGCCGACATGCTGGCCAAGCCCGACGCGTCGACGTTCCAGATCCTGCCGTGGCGCGGAGACGGTGCAGCGACAGCCCGGATGTTCTGCGACATCGTGATGCCCGACGGCTCCGCGTCGTACGCCGATCCGCGGTTCGTGCTCAAGCGCACGCTCGGCAAAGCGGCCGACCAGGGCTTCACCTTCTACACCCACCCCGAGATCGAGTTCTACCTGTTCCGCGACCGCACGGCCGACGGGAAGCCGCCGGAGCCGGCCGACCGCAGCGGCTACTTCGACCACACCTCGCAAGGGGTGGGTCACGACTTTCGTCGCGAGGCGATCACGATGCTCGAGTCGATGGGCATCTCGGTCGAGTTCAGCCACCACGAAGGCGGCCCCGGGCAGCAGGAGATAGACCTGCGGTACGCCGACGCGCTGAGCACGGCCGACAACATCATGACGTTCCGAGTGGTGGTGAAGGAGGTGGCGCTGAGCCAGGGGGTGTACGCGTCATTCATGCCGAAGCCGTTCACCGAGTTCCCTGGCTCCGGCATGCACACCCACCTGTCGCTGTTCGAGGGGGACCGCAACGCCTTCTTCGAGGCCGGTGCCGAGTACCACCTGTCGAAGACGGGGCGCGCGTTCATTGCCGGACTGCTGGAGCACGCGGCGGAGATCACTGCTGTCACCAACCAGTGGGTGAACTCGTACAAGCGGTTGGCCGGCGGCGGCGAGGCGCCCGCCTACGTCTGCTGGGGGCACAACAACCGGTCAGCGCTGGTGCGCGTCCCGATGTACAAGCCGACCAAGGGCCAATCCACCCGCGTCGAGCTGCGTTCGGTCGACAGCTCCGCCAACCCCTACCTCGCATTCGCGGTGATGCTCGCAGCCGGCATGAAGGGCATCGAGGAGAGCTATGAGCTCCCCGCCGGAGCAGAGGACGACGTGTGGTCGCTGAGCGAGGCAGAGCGACGGGCGATGGGGATCGCACCGCTGCCGCAGAACCTGCACGAGGCGATCGGTCTCATGGAACGCTCCGAGCTGGTGGCCGAGACGCTCGGCGAGCACGTCTTCGACTTCTTCTTGCGCAACAAGCGCGCCGAGTGGGAGGAGTACCGCCAGCAGGTGACGGAGTACGAGCGCGCTCGCATGCTGCCCGTCATGTGACGCCCGTCGGGTCGGGGGGCTGGCCGCGTCCAGCCCGCCGGGCTCTCGCGCCTTCGCTGCGCCCCTTTAGTGACACTTTGACGGCGCTTCGAGTCCTCGTCGGTCTGTCCCCGACCTCCGCAGACGCGCCCATTCGGTAGCCTCGATGGAGTGAGCGAGCCGCGACTGCTGGTCGTCCAGCATGCAGACGACTGCCCACCGGCCTGGTTCGGGACGTGGTTCCGCGAGTCAGGAGTCGGCCATGACGTCGTTCGGGGCCACCGCGGTGAGCGCATCCCGACCGATCTCGGGCCGTACGCCGGACTGGTCGTGCTCGGTGGTGAGATGGGTGCCAACGACGACGCAGAGCACCCCTGGCTGACCCCCACGAAAACGCTGATCGCGACCGTCGTCAGAGCCGGGCAGTGCTTCCTCGGCATCTGTCTTGGGCACCAGCTGGCAGCGGTGGCGTTGGGCGGTGAAGTGATCAAGAACCCGCGCGGTCACGCCACGGGCCTTACCCAGGTGACCCTGACGCCGGCTGGTCGGGTCGACCCGTTGCTGCGCTCGGTCGGCCCAACTGCGCGGGCCGTGCAGTGGAACCACGACATCGTGTCGCGGCTGCCAGTGGGGGCCGCTGCCCTGGCGACGGCTCCGGACGGCACCGTCCAGGCCGCCCGCTACGGCGACCGGGCCTGGGGAGTGCAGTTCCACCCAGAGGCGTCGCCGGCGGTCTTCAACGGCTGGACGGTCGACAAGCGGTCGGCGTACGTGCCGCCCGGATTCGAGCTCGCCGACGTGGCCAAGACGGTCGCCGACGCGGAGGCCGAGCTGCGGCGGACGTGGGCCCCGCTGGCGCACCGGTTCGCTGGGCTGGTGCGCGAGCAGCTGCCGGTGTCGTGACCGACGTCCGCGTCACGGAGGCTGGGCAGTTCGCTCGTCGAGGCTTCGCCGACGTCACCGCGGCCGTTCGCAGCTGGGCTGCCCTGTCCTGTCACGCCGAGCATCTCCTCGCGAGCCTGTCTGCTGCCGCCGACCCCGATCTGGCCCTGCGGTCGCTGACCCGGTTGCTCGTCGCTGCCGCAGACGACGCGCCGGAGCTACGAGCGGTTCTGCGCGACGACCCGGCAGTCGCGCACCGGCTGTGCCTGGTGCTGGGCGCCAGCGGCGCGCTGGGTGACCACCTGGTCAGGCACCCCGGCGATTGGCGTGAGCTCAGCGGTGACCAACTCAACTCGATCCGGCCGACCGCAGCTGCGCTACGCGAGACGCTGACCGGTGCCGTCGACCGGGACGACCTGCGTCGGACCTACCGCCGGCTGCTGCTGGGAGTAGCGGCTCGTGACCTCGCCCAGCAGCTCGACGTTGGCGACGCAGCCGCAGAGCTGGCCGACCTCGCTGCCGGGGCACTCGCGGCGGCGCTGAAGCTCGCGGTTGAGGAGGTCGGGGAACCGGCGCAGCTGTGCCGGTTGAGCGTGATCGGCATGGGCAAGGGCGGGGCCCGAGAACTCAACTACGTCAGTGATGTCGACGTCGTCTTCGTTGCTGAGCCCGTTGGTGACGCCGACGAAACGTCGGCGCTGCGGGCGGCGACGGCGGTAGCGGCCGCGCTGATGCGCAACTGCTCTGACCATACGGCCGAAGGCACGCTATGGCCGGTCGACGCCGGATTGCGACCGGAGGGACGGTCCGGTCCGCTGGTCCGGACGGTGAGCAGCCATGCGGCGTACTACGCACGGTGGGCCAAGACGTGGGAGTTCCAGGCGCTGCTGAAGGCGCGCCCGATCGCCGGCGACGCCGATCTGGGGCGCCGCTACCTGGAGACCATCACCCCGATGATCTGGTCAGCTGCGGACCGCCCCGACTTCGTCAGCGACGTCCAGGCGATGCGGCGGCGCGTCATGAATCACCTGGCCCACGGAGTGGCTGAGCGGGAAGTGAAACTTGGGCCCGGGGGTCTTCGCGACATCGAGTTCGCCGTCCAGTTGCTGCAGCTCGTCCACGGGCGGACCGACGTGTCGCTCCGAGCGGCCGACACCTTGTCGGCCCTGGCGGCGTTGACCGCGGGCGGGTACGTCGGGCGAGCCGACGGTGCGCGGCTGGCGGAGGCCTACCGGTTCCTGCGGACTCTGGAGCACCGCCTGCAGTTGCGGCACCTTCGGCGTACCCATGTGGTCCCAACCGACCCGGCGGCACTGCGGTGGTTGGGCCGCTCGCTGGGGTTCAGCTCCGCGCCAGACACCGAGCTGGTCGCCACCTGGCGCCAGCACACCCAGGAGGTGCGACGGCTGCACGAGAAGCTCTTCTACCGTCCGCTGCTGGCGGCGGTGGCTGCTCTTCCGGGCGACGAAGCGAGGCTGAGCGCCGACGCCGCACGCGACCGGCTGGAGGCGTTGGGCTACGCCGATCCGGCGGCTGCGTTGCGGCATCTGGAGGCACTCACCGCCGGGGTGTCCCGGCGCGCCGCCATTCAGCGCACCCTGCTACCGGCGCTGCTGGGGTGGTTCGCCGATGCCCCTGATCCCGACGCGGGGCTGCTGGCCTTCCGTCGGCTCAGTGACGCGCTCGGGACGACGCACTGGTACCTGGGGATGCTGCGCGACGAGGGAGTCGTCGCGCAGCGGCTTGCTGTTCTGCTCGCCACCAGCCGGTACGCCGTCGACCTGCTGATGCGGGCGCCCGAGGCGTGCGCCTTGTTGGCGCACGACGCAGACCTGCAGCCCCGCTCAGGCGAGGCCTTGACCCATGAGATGTGCAGCGGGGCGTTGCGCCATGGCGACCCGGTCGACGCGGTCGCCGTTGTTCGCGCCGTACGTCGGCGGGAGCTGTTCAGGATCGCCGCCGCCGACATCTTCGG
The DNA here is from genome assembly GCA_030447865.1 of Nocardioidaceae bacterium. Taxonomy (GTDB): domain Bacteria; phylum Actinomycetota; class Actinomycetes; order Propionibacteriales; family Nocardioidaceae; genus JAUJOE01. The sequence continues at coordinate 521,892 of JAUJOD010000002.1, read as the reverse complement.
ACTTCTTGACGTCGAGCAGGTGGGTGCGGCGCTGACGGCGCTGGCCGGCGCGACACTGGAGGCCGGGTTGCGGGTCGCTCAGTGTGCGGTCGAGACGCAACGCGGCGGCTCCGCCGCCACCGATCTAGCGGTGATCGCGATGGGGCGCCTTGGTGGCGGCGAGATGTCGTACACCAGTGACGCCGATGTGCTGTTCGTGCACTCCCCGCACCCCGGCGCCGACGAGCAAGATGCGCAGCAGGCGGCTACGGCTGTCGCTACCGAGTTGCGGCGCCTGCTCGATCTACCCGGACCGGACCCGGCGCTGGTCGTGGACGCGGACCTTCGGCCGGAAGGACGGCAGGGGCCGTTGGTGCGCACCCTCCCGTCGTACCAGTCGTACTACGACCGGTGGGCGAGCCTGTGGGAGTCACAAGCGCTGCTACGGGCCCGGCCGGTGGCTGGCGACCCTGGTCTCGGCGAGGCGTTCACCGCGCTGATCGACCCGGTGCGCTATCGCAAGGAAGGGCTGACCGCGGCGCAGGTGGTCGAGATCCGACGCATCAAGGCGCGCGTCGACACCGAGCGGCTGCCCCGGGGTGCCGACCGGGCCACCCACCTCAAGCTGGGCCGAGGCGGCCTTGCCGACGTCGAGTGGACGGTGCAACTGCTGCAACTTCAGCACGCCGGCGCTGACGAGAGGCTGCGGAAGACCTCCACCCTGCAGGCGCTGACCGCCTGCGCGGAGGCTGGCCTCGTCACCGATGTTGAGGCAGCCGCGCTCGCTGCGTCGTGGCGGTCCGCCAGCCGGATCAGGGACGCGTCGATGCTGGTGCGGGGACGACCATCTGATTCGCTGCCTGCCGGGTCGCGGGACCGGCGGGGGGTGGCGTTCCTATGCGGCTATCGCAGCGACGAGACAGAGCGGCTCGTCGACGACTACCGGCGAACGGCGCGCCGGGCGAGCACTGTCGTGCAGAAGAGGTTCTGGTCCTAGCGCTGGGTGACAACCACGCTGTCGCGCCCCCCAACGACTCAACAGGGGCTGACCAGTGGAGCGCCGTGCAGGATGTGCTCTCGCTCGCGGGCCGTCAGTCCGCCCCACACGCCGTACGGCTCTTGAACCAAGAGTGCGTGCTCGCGGCACTGGCGGAGCACCGGGCACCGCTCGCAGTACTGCTTGGCCTGCATTTCCCGGTGTTGACGGATGGGGCCGCGCTCGGAGTCGGGCGGAAAGAAGACTTCGGGGTCGACGCTGCGGCAGATTCCGTCGTACTGCCATTCCCAGTGTTTGACGACCGGCATCGGCAGCCGAGTCAAGTTGGCCATTTGGCGTCCCTTCACGATCAGCAAACGTCGACGACTAATTTCCAGTGAAGCGTCGGCTGCGCCGGCTGAGCAGAATCTCCTAGTATGTGCCGCGACTCGGGACTTTACGAGC
>JAUJOD010000002.1:477701-520372 GCA_030447865.1 Nocardioidaceae bacterium | reverse complement strand
TGCGCCGGCTGAGCAGAATCTCCTAGTATGTGCCGCGACTCGGGACTTTACGAGCCGTCAGCGACCAAGTCGATACTTTGTGCTGCATTGGTCCCTGGCCGTTACATAGTTGTTGTCAACGCTGGGCCGCAGGTGGACCCGTTCGCGTGCACGGATTGCCACGACCGCCCCCGAAGGCAACCGATCAGCGGTAATCACTAATGGGTCGGGGGTCAGTGGCAATGACCACCACATTGCTGAGATAGGTCTGACCGTTCCAGTCTTCACAGGTGACAATGGCCACTCGGCTCGGACCGGACTGCGCAAACAGTCGACCCGCTCGGTGGGCAAGCTCAGACTTGAGGTACGTCTGCACCGAGGCCACCTCGTAGCTGAGAGGGTGGCCCGAGCGTTCAACGATGACCTGATCACCCGCCTGCAGGTGTTCGAGGTCGTCCAGTGCTCCTCCACCGGTTGCGACCGTGTGGCCGGCCAGGATGGCGGTGCCGTGCTTTGCGCCTGGCCGCCGCCCGGAGCCCCACCAGCCCACGGTTGTGTAGTCGGTTGGCGGAACCAGCGTGTTGCTGCGGTTGGTGCCAATCTGGGTGACCGGCGCCTCGACCCCGAGGGAGGGGAGCCGTAGCTTCGTCGGCACACCCGGCCGGACCGACGTGACCCGGGTTTGGGGCGTTGACTGGGCTGCGGACTCCTCGCCTGATCTAGCGGTCCACCCGTGGATCGAGACCGCCGTGATAGTGATGCAGGCCCAGACCGCGATCCAGCGAAGTGGTGACCCGGTCACACCTGCCCGTGAGACCGCCAACGCACTAAGCCCCACATGAGCACCAGTAGCAAACCGGCGCCCGCCACCACCTGAGCCAAGATGATGCGCGACGGCGGGGCGGAGGTAGACCCGGTGCTGGCTTCGTTCGTGGGGGCTTCGCCCGCTACGCCGCCCACGATCGCCGTCGGCGGCAACGTCGTCGCCGTTGCATCGCACATCACGTAGTAGGTCTTCTGTTTGGTGTCTGCCCCCAAGGAGCGGGGAGCCTCGACGGTCAGCCTCACGTGATAGCCCCGTTGCGGTTGCGGAGTGCCGGTGAACGACAACGTGTAGGTCTCTTGAGCGTCGACGTCGGTACCGCCACCGGCGGAATCCTCACCGATGAAGGGACGGGTGTCGCCGTCCACTGTGAGGCTGTAACCGGCGCCACTGGTAGGTGGCCGCAGCTCGAACGTAACGTCGGCGAAGTAGTCGCCCTCGTCGTAGTTGAAGAAGTCGATCTGGAACGTGCAGCCTGTATGGGGCTCATTGCCCGGTGTTGAATCGAAGGGGATCTGATCGACCTTGATGACGCCGTTGTTACCGGCCGGGTCGTCCTCGTGATCTGCCAGTGCTGGCCCGGTAGACAGACCAGCGAAAGCGAAAGTCAGACCACAAGTCGCCGCGACAATTCTCGATGCAGTGGCCACGATGTGCCTCCATCGCAAGTGGCATCCCTTTTCCGGGACGCCGGGGAAGTTTCGTCCAAGTTAGGCCAATTGGGTGCCAGTAGGACGTACAACACGCCGCCGCCGAGAAGACCCTTACAGGTCGCAGTAGAGCTCGAACTCCCCACTGCTGCGTCGTGCGTTCGACGCCGGCGCCGTGCCCCACGGTCGCGGTGGGTGAGCCACGATCACGCCTTGTCGGTCCCGATCTGCGAACACGACCCCGCAGACGACAGGTACGTCGCCAAGAAGGTCGTCGACCTCGTCTTACCGGGAGTCGATGGCCGAGCTCGGCGTCGGCGACCTCGCCAAGCGTCGTGATGAGGCGTGGGCGATGACCGTGCTGGTCGACGCCTTCGCTGAGTCCATCCCTGCCGGACCCCTGGATGACGAGGTGGCGGATAGGGAGGTGCTCGCCGATCTCCTCCAGCGCGGGATCGATTCCGGCAAGCTGGTCGAGAGCGTTCGTGACCTTCTGCTCGACCTCGCCCACGCGGCTGAGCAGATCGATGCTCCGGGGCGTCGCGGCCGAGGTGGGCTGATGACGCCGTCGGTCACGCAACTGGTAAAGGAAGCCCAGGCAATGTCTTCCCGCTCGATCCGTCGCCGCGCAGCCGGCGCCATCAAGGCGATTCGGGAGGAGGCCGAGCACGGGCGCCTGGCGATGTGAGCCATCAGCCCTCGGGCGGCAGGAGGTCCTTCATGCGCTCGACGGCTTCGGCGAGAGGCGCCAGGCGCTTGTCGATGGTGAGCTGGATGATCTCGGGCTTCGTTGCGAAGTAGTGGTGAGCGAGGAAGTCGCATGCCCGCGATGTCGCTCCACTGGATGTCGGGCTCCGTCGCTGTCAGCTCGGGACTGATTCCCTTGACCGCTTCGCCGATCTCCAGCAGTCGCATGGCGACGGCGTCCATGACGATCTCGACGGAGATGGGGCCATGCTGGAGGTGGGAGCGGATCGACGTGATGGCTGCGGCGATGTCATCGAGTCGGTCGGCGCCGGGTCGGCTCACAGTGGCAGTAGGTCCCTTGCTGCCCGAGAGCGCGCACGCTCCTTGAGGCCGCTGCGCGGCACCAAGTCGACGGGCACACCCAGCACGTCTTCCAGTTCGCGCTTGATGCCGATGATGTCGATGATGTCGGTCCCGGGTGCGAAGTCGACAAGCAGGTCGACGTCGCTGTCTTCGCGATCGTCGCCCCGTGCGGCGCTGCCGAAGATCTCTGGGTTCGTGACGCCGTGGCGGCGCAGCACCTCGAGCAGCTCGCCTCGGCGGGCGGCCACACGTTTGCCAGTGGGGCCGCTGAACGGCTTCCGGGCAGGCGCTGCGATATCGGTCATGCCTCCATCGTATCGGCGACCCGACACGTCGGCTTTGGTCGTAGTGCCGACGAAGGCATCAACATTCCCGATCAGTTTTGGCCACCTCCGCCAGCGAGCCGTACGTCGGCGACTGGGCCAGGACCCGAGCCAGCGAATCGACAGATTCCCAGCGAGGTTCTTCATGAGGTTGCGAGCGTCCCTGACATACGTCAACTCCAAGGGCTGGAGTACGCGGTGACAGGGGGTGTTCTCGAGATCGTCCGTGACGTCATGAAGACGATTACCCCTCAAGACTTCAAGCTGATCGATCTCTACCGGAATGCCGGTCGATTCGCGCCCGGTACAAGCTGGAACGGATCTCCTGCGGAATCCCTGCGGAATCCGGCCGATTTCAGTCCAACGGAAAGGACCCCTGAGCCTGCAAACATGCAGGTCAGAGGCCCCTTTGGGTTTGCGACGACGTCAGATGTCGTAGTAGAGCTCGAACTCGTGTGGATGCGGGCGCAAGGAGATCGGAAGCACCTCGTTTTGGCGCTTGTAGTCGATCCAGGTCTCGATCAGGTCGGGTGTGAAGACACCACCCTCGAGCAGAAAGTCGTGGTCGGCCTCTAAGGTGTCGAGCACCTTGGTCAGCGTCGCTGGCACGGTCTGTACGTCGGCGTGCTCGTCTGGCGGAAGCTCGTAGAGGTCCTTGTCGATCGGCTGTGGCGGCTCGATCTTGTTCTTGATGCCGTCGATGCCCGCCAGCAACATCGCGGAGAATGCCAGATAGGGGTTGGCGGAAGGGTCCGGGCAGCGGAACTCGATGCGCTTGGCCTTGGGGCTGGCGCCGGTGATCGGGATGCGGATGCACGCTGACCGGTTCCGCTGGCTGTAGACGAGGTTGACCGGCGCCTCGAACCCGGGCACGAGCCGGTGGTAGGAGTTCACGGTGGGGTTGGTGAAGGCGAGCAGAGAGGGGGCGTGCGCCAGCAGCCCGCCGATGTAGTACCGCGCGGTGTCGGACAGGCCGGCGTACCCCGCCTCGTCGTAGAACAGCGGCTCACCGTCGGCCCACAGCGACTGGTGGCAGTGCATGCCGGAGCCGTTGTCGCCGAAGATCGGCTTCGGCATGAACGTTGCCGTCTTGCCGTTGCGCCAGGCGACGTTCTTGACGATGTACTTGAACTTCATCACGTTGTCGGCGGAGGTCATCAGGTCGCTGAACCGGAAGTTGATCTCGGCCTGACCGGCCGTGCCGACCTCGTGGTGCTGCCGCTCGACCAGAAGCCCGGCGGCTTCCAGCTCGCGGGAGATCTCCGCTCGCAGATCGGCGAAGTGGTCGACGGGCGGCACCGGGAAGTAGCCACCCTTGTACTTCACCTTGTAGCCGCGGTTGCCTCCAACCTCCTCGCGACCGGTGTTCCACGCGCCCGCGACGGAGTCGATGGAGTAGAAGCCGGTGTTCTGCTTGGTCTCGAACCGCACGTCGTCGAAGACGTAGAACTCCGCCTCCGGCGCGAAGTACGCGGTGTCTCCGATGCCCGTGCTTTTGAGGAATGTCTGCGCCTTGCGGGCAATGTTGCGGGGGTCGCGGCTGTAGGCCTCACCGGTGAGCGGGTCGTGGATGAAGAAGTTCACCACCAGCGTCTTGTCGGCCCGGAACGCGTCGAGGTACGCCGTGGTCGGGTCGGGGAACAGCGCCATGTCTGACTCGTGGATCGCCTGGAAGCCGCGGATCGACGAGCCGTCGAAGTTGAGGCCCTCCTCGAAGACGGGCGGCCCGAAAGACGACACCGGAACGGTGAAGTGCTGCATGACTCCGGGCAGGTCGCAGAAGCGGACGTCGACGAACTCCACGCGCTCGTCCTGGATGAACTTCAGCAACTCGTCTCGGTCGGCGAACATCTTTCCTCCTTCGGTGCTGGCGGCGTCTGAAGAGCGCCGAGCTGGTGGACTACATGCTATGGAGCGGCGGTTTCCCCGCCATGTCTGCTGTGTTTCCTGCGTGTTACGTTGCGCCGCGTGGAGCCAGGGCCGGACGAGCAGGGCTATCCCGGCCAGCGGCGGGGCCTGCCCGAGTCGGGTCCGGGAGCAGTGGCGAGCTGGGGACGCCGGGTCCTCGCGTTGGGCATCGATTGGCTGCTGTCGTTGCTTGCGTCCAGCGCTCTTCTCGGCCAGGGCGTGTGGACCGCGCCAGGCGGCGGGCAATGGGTACCGTTGGCCGTTTTCGCGCTGGAGACCTGGGTGCTCACGACGTTCCTCGGGGGCTCGGCGGGTCAGTTGATCTGCCGCGTGACCGTACGGCGTACGTCTGGACGACCGCTCGACCTGCTCAGGGCGCTGGCCCGGACCGCGCTGATCTGCGCGGTGATCCCGCCGATCGTCTACAACCGCGACCGGCAGGGCTTGCACGACCTCGCCGTTGACTCCATCGTGCTCCAGCGGTGACGTGGGTCAGCGGCCGCGGGGGGTGGGGCCGCGCATCGCGGATCTGGCCTGCTTCATGCTGGTGGGCATCGGGCCCTTCGGGATCGGCACCTGCGGACGCATCGCGTCGAGTGCCTTCAGCCGTTGCAGCAGGTCGGTGACGTCGGCGGGAGCGATGTTGCGCGGCAGCTTCATGATGTGCTTGGCGACCCGCTTGACGGGGAGAGCGCCGTCACCGTCCTCGCCCACCACTAGGTCGTAGATCGGCACCTCTCCGACGACGCGTGCGTGCTTCTTCTTCTCCACGGCCAGCAGGTTGCGCACCCGACCGGGATTGCCCTCCCCGACCAAGATGACACCCGGTCGTCCGACCACTCTGTGCACCAGGTCCTGGTTCTTGGTCACCGACACCGCCGGCTGCACCTGCCAGCCTCGCTTGAGCACGCTCAGCGCGGCGGCGGCGGCGCCCGGCCGTCCCTCGACCTGGGCGTACGCCGAGTTCTGAGCGCGGCGTCCGAAGACCACCAAAGCGGCCAGCCAGCCTGACGGAAGGCCGAGCACGACACCGGCGGCCCAGTGGAAGAACCAGCCGACGGGGAGACCCACGAGCAAGCCGACGCCCAGGAACCAAGCCAAGCAGATCAACCCGATGTGTTTGTCGTGCTCCTTGGTCATCCGGTAGGCGGCGCGGAGCTTGCTGAGGCCGCCCTGCTTCTTCGGCTTGGATGCGTTGCGGGCCATCGGCTGAGATCTACTCTTTCGCGGTCGGGTGGGGCGTCAGTGCTGCGGTCAGTGGCTCAGGTCGGCTGGCCGGCGTGACTCTAGCGCCTGCTGGTACAACCGACCGGCGCGGTACGACGACCGCACCAGGGGTCCGCTCATGACCCCGGCGAAGCCGAGGGAGGTGGCCTCGTCGCGAAGCTCGACGAACTCCTCAGGCCTCACCCATCGCTCGATCGGGTGATGACGCAGCGAGGGTCGCAAGTACTGCGTGATCGTGACCAGGTCGGTTCCGACGGCGCGGAGGTCTTCCAGGGCTCCGGTGATCTCTGATCTGGTCTCGCCCATGCCCAAGATGAGGTTGGACTTCGTCACCAGGCCAACGCTGTGAGCGGCCCCGATGACCTCCAGGGAGCGCTCGTAGCGAAAGCCGGGCCGGATGCGGCGGAAAATGCGCGGCACTGTCTCGATGTTATGGGCGAAGACCTCTGGCGCAGCGTCGAAGAGCTGCCCCAGGAAGTCTGGGTTTCCGCTGAAGTCGGGTGCGAGCATCTCCACGCCCACGCCAGGGTTGAGCTGATGGATCTGCCGGATCGTCTCGGCGTACAACCAGGCTCCCTCGTCGGGCAGGTCGTCGCGGCAGACGCCGGTCACTGTCGCGTATCGCAGCTGCATCGCCTGCACGCTCTCGGCGACGCGCCGCGGCTCGCCGACGTCAAGATCCGCCGGCTTGCCCGTGTCGATCTGGCAGAAGTCACACCTCCGGGTGCACTGGTCTCCACCGATGAGGAATGTCGCCTCCCGGTCCTCCCAGCACTCGAAGATGTTGGGACAGCCAGCCTCCTGGCAGACCGTGTGCAGGCCCTCGGTCTTCACCAGCTTCTGCAGCTGCTGGTACTCCGGGCCCATCTTCGCGCGGGTCTTGATCCAGGCCGGCTTCTTCTCGATCGGTGTTTCGGAGTTGCGCACCTCCAGGCGCAGCATCCGTCGTCCCTCCGCGGCGATCGTCATGCAGCCAGCCTACGTGGTGGCGCTCAGGCGACGTCGCGGCGGAAGAACACCAGCAGGGAAGCAAGAGCCACCGCTAGCAGGCCGACACCGACGTATGTGGCGGCGAACTGCTGGGTGAAGTGGACGATCTCTGGACGGCATCCGTCGTAGCAGTCCGAGGGATAGATCCGGCGTTTGAAGTCGCCGCCGATCCACGCGAACGCGTGGTTGGAGAACAGCCACTTCTCGCTGCCTGCCCACACGTTGCGCAGCACGGCCTCACCGGCGATGCCGTAGACGGCGAGTAGGCCGAGGACGGCCGCGGTGTGCCGCGCGACCATCACCAGGGCGTACCCGGCCAGACCCGCCACGGCGGCGAGCAGCACAGCGCGTCCGCCGGCGGCGACATAGTCGCCGAGCAGCCCGGGGCGGATCGGTCTGTCCCACGACTTCGCGAAGACCCACATGGCACCGTTGCCGAGCAACAGCACCACCGCCGAGAAGAGACCGACGCCGACGACGGCCGCACCTGCCTTTGCCAACCAGACCTTGCGCCGGTTCGGCTCGAAAAGCAGCTGGGTGCCCATCGACCCGGAGATGTAGTCGGCACCGACGAACGTCGCCCCGATCAGCAGCCCGAGCGCAGCCACAACGCCGGTCATCGAGATCAACCACGGCTTGTACTGCGCCGGCTGGAGCTGGCCGCGGCCGTAAAAGTTGTCGGGCGTCAGCAGCCAGCGGGCCTCGCAGCGCTCAACGTCACCCGTCTTCTCCACGCACCGGGCAAGCGGCCGTTGGACCCACGGCTCCTGGTTGTACTGGTCGACCTGACGGTCCGCCCGCGCGAGCTCCGCTGCAGATGCCGGCCGGTTCTCGTACAGCACACCGGCTGCAATCGCGCCGACCGCCAAGGCACCCAGGACCATCATGACGATGACGGCGCGCCGGCTGAAGAGGCGCCGTACCTCCACCCTGAACAGCCTCACGGCGCGGCACCTCCGCGGGTGGCGTCGGCAGCGAGAGCGCCGTCGGGGGTGGTCCCGGTCAGTTCAAGGAACACCGACTCAAGGTCAGCCCGGACCGAGGTGAGCTCGCTGACGTACTGGCCGGAATCGGCGAGCAGCTTGGTGATGGCGGCGTTGTCGTTGACGCCGTCGACGACCAGGTAGCCGGGTTCGCGCCGTACGGCGTAACCGTGGCTAGTCAGTACTGCCGCGCCCGACTCAAGGTCGGGGAGACCGACCTTCACCCCGCTGCCGGACTCGCCGATCACCTCGTCGACGCTGCCGCTGGCCAGCAGCTCGCCGCGGCCGATGATCGACACGTGGTCACAGACCTGCTGGACCTCCGCGAGGATGTGTGAGCTGAGCATGACAGTCACACCGGAGTCACCCAGTTGTCGGATCATGTCGCGGATCTCGCGGATACCAGCCGGATCGAGACCGTTGGTGGGCTCGTCGAGGATCAGCAGCTGCGGCTGCTTGAGCAGCGTCGCCGCGATCGCCAACCGTTGCTTCATGCCCAACGAGTAGGACTTGAACCGGTCGCCGGAACGGTCCCGCAGTCCCACCTCGTCGAGAACCGTGTCGATGCGGGAATGCGGCACGCCGATGGCATCGGCGAGCAGCTCCAGGTTCTTGCGCCCGCTGAAGTTGCCGAAGAACTTCGGCTGCTCGACGATCGCGCCAACCTTGCCCATCACATCGGGCAGGTGCGCGGGCACATCCTGGCCGAACAGCTGCATGCTCCCACTCGACGCCCGGGCCAGGCCGAGCAGCATGCGGATCGTGGTGGTCTTGCCCGACCCGTTGGGCCCGAGGAAGCCGTGCACGCCGCCGCTCGGGATGCGCAGCGATAGTGACTTCACCGCTACAACACTGCTCTGCCGCGTGCGGTACTCCTTGCGCAGGTTCGTCGTCTCGACAACCGGTGCGCTCACGTGTCCCCCCGCTCCTCGCCTCGGGCGGCTGGCGCCATGGCTGGTAGGTGCCCGAGGTGATGCACAGGGTAGCCCGGGTCGCCTACTGACGTCACCGACGCGCCGGAACCGGCGCCAGCCCGACCCATCGGAGCAGATGGGCGGGGGGTCGTCCGTGCCCAGCCACCGGTCAGGACCGGTCGTACGGCGCCCAGCTGAGCAGCTGACCGAGGTGCCTTTCGACCAGCGGAGCGGCTTCTTGCACCGAAACGTCGCGGCCGAGCTCGCGGCTCACCGAGGTCACCTCGGCATCGGGGATGCCACACGGGACGATCGCCTCGAAACTGCCCAGGTCGCAGTCGCAGTTGAGCGCTAGGCCGTGCATCGTGACGCCTCGGGACACCCGCACGCCAATGGCGGCCACCTTGCGCTCCAGCCCCGTACGGCCGAGTGGACCAGCCGGCATCCACACGCCGCTGCGGCCGGGGACCCGGTGAGTGGTGACGCCGAGATCAGCGCAGGTGCGGATCAGCGCCTCCTCGAGGCGGCGGACGTAGTCCACGACGTAGACATGGCTGGGGAGCTTGACGATGGGATAGCCAACCAGCTGGCCGGGGCCGTGCCAGGTGATCTTTCCGCCTCGGTCTACCTCGACAACCGGAGTTCCGTCGACCGGACGGTCCTTCAGTTCGGTGCGCTTGCCGGCTGTGTAGACGGGCGGATGCTCGAGGAGTATGACCACGTCATCGATCTGGTCGTCCACGCGCTGACGGTGCAGCTCGCGCTGCATCGCCCAGGCGCGCTCATAATCCACGGCATGCTCGCCGAACCCGGCGTACAGGAACGCCGGCTTCGCAGCGTCGCTCCCGGCCGGACGCACCTGGATCGTTGTCACGACCATCCAGCGTACGTCGGCGCGCCGGCGGGCTGTGGATAACCGCAGCCGTCTGTCGGCGTCTTGCGCAAGGCTTGAACACGTGCCGCCCGCTCACGCCGCCCGACGTCCCAACACCACCCCGACCAGCCGAAGGATCCTCGTCGGGTTGGTCGCAGCCGCGCTCCTGTTCGTGGCGGGACGCCTCGCGATGGGAGTGTCAGAGCGAATCGACACCCCGGACTCGACCGCAGACGCAGTCCCAGCAGCAGTCACCGCGACGACGACGTTGGCGTCCAACGGAGGCCAGCGTGTGTTGTCACCGCCACGGCGGCCAACCGCCTCGTCAACCTCGTCCGGGGTGCTGCCGCCAGCCTCCTCACCGACGCCGCCACGCGTGCCCTCGCCGCAAGCGCGGCACTGGCAGCGAGTGCTCGACTCACTCGACCGGGTCCGTGCGAGGGCTTGGCGGCAGGCCCGTCCAGATTTGCTGCGGCAGGTCTACCTTCCCTCGGCTGCGGAGGGCAGCAAGGACCGCTCGATGCTTCGCAAGTACGCCGCTCGGGGGCTGAGTGTTCGGGGGGTCAGCCTTGCCTTTGGCTCGGTCCGGGTGGCTCGCCGCTCACCCGGTGTGGTGACGCTGCGCGTTGTCGACCAGTTGCAGGCGGCCACCGCCGTCGACAAGCGGGGCCGCCGCCTGGACCTGCCGCGGGACCGTCCCACCCGCCATGTCATCGAGCTGCGCCGCTTTCGCGGCGGCTGGCGTATCGCTGATGTACGGACAGGCAAGCGATGAAACCAAACAGGGCATCCACAGAGTTGTCCCCAGGCTGCGATAACCCGCGGCGAAGTTCGAGGTCGACTGATCATGGTCGCTCTCGGCGATCAACGACCAGGTCAGCGGCCGAGGTCAGGCGAGAGCGGCGTCGAGCTGGGCGCCGATTGTGGGGTGAGAGAACTCGAAGCCCGCCTCCAGCAGCCGGCGAGGCGCTGCCTTAACCCCGCCCAGCAGTGCCCGCGACAGTTCGGGCAGCGCGGCGCTCAGCGCCACGGCCGGCACGGCTAAGCGGGTCGGCCGGTGCAACCGCTGCCCCAGCGCAGCGGTGAACTCCGCGTTCGTCGCCGGCACTGGGGCGACGATGTTGTAGGGACCGCTCATCGACTCGTCGGTGACGATCCGGCTCACTGCAGCCACGTAGTCAGCGAGGGACACGCTGGCGAACCACTGCCGGCCGGAGCCCAGCCGTCCGCCAACTCCCAGCCGGAACGGCAGCAGCAGCGGCTTCAGCGCACCTCCGGACTGGTCCAGCACCACGCTGGTCCGCAGCACGGCGATCCGCGCGCCGGTGTCAGCAGCGGCTGAGGTTGCGTCCTCCCACTGCTTCGTCACCTCGGCCATGAAGTCCACGCCGGGACTTGAGCTCTCATCGAGCGGCTCGTCGCCGCGGTCGCTGCCGTAGTAGTTGATGCCGCTGGCGTTGATCAAGGCGGTGCCGCCACCGGTGGAGGCGATCGTCTCAGCCAGGGTGCGCGTCGTGGCGACGCGGCTGTCGACGATCTGCTGCTTGTACGCCGTCGTCAACGGCCAGTGGGCCAACGGCGCGCCTGCCAGGTTGATCACCGCGTCAGCTCGGTCGACGACGGACGGGTCCAGGTCGCCGGCGTAGGGGTTCCACCGCACCTGGGCCGGCATCGACGGTTCCGAACGCACCAGCTGGGTCACGGAGTGGCCGGCCCGTCCAAGCTGCCCACGCAACGCCGTACCGAGGAAACCGGACCCACCAGCGACAAGGATCTCCACGAGGCCATCCTGCCTCCAGTGGGGGCACTCCTTGCTCGGGGCCTCGGCTGGCTACGGTCGTGCCATGTCGATCTACGGTTTCCACCACCGGGTGGTCTGCTACGTGACGAGGACGACGGAGCGCGGTCGCGAGCTCTTGGTCTTCGAGCACGCTGACGACGACCCGCAGGATCCGTCAGGTGTTCAGGTGCCCGCCGGCGGCATGCTGCCGTACGAGTCACTGGAGGACGCCGCGCTTCGAGAGGTCAAGGAAGAGACCGGCCTCAGCGGGCTGACGTACGTCGAGCAGGTCGGCTTCGTCGAGCTCGGCCTGTACGACGAGGGCGGGCCGTCGATGTCGAACTTCGTCCACGTGGTCGCCCCCATGTCGAGCGAGCCTGCAGGGTCCGCGGAATCCAGCGAGGGGGTCGCAACCTGGAAGCACACCGTCGGCGGCGACGGGGAAGACGCCGGTATGACGTTCGCCTGCTGGTGGGAACCGCTCCCGCTCACCATCGAGTTGGCCGGCGGCCAGGCAACCTTCCTCGACCGGCTCGGCGCATAACCGCCTCGCTAGACCCCCAGCTCGGACTCGAAGTTCGCCTCTTCCAGACGTTGCTTGATGGCAGTCAGGAAGCGGGCAGCGTCGGCGCCGTCGACGAGCCGGTGGTCGTAGGTGAGCGCCAGGTAGACCATCTGCCGCACCGCGATCGTCTCGCCGAGGTTGGGGTCGTCGATCACGACAGGACGCTTCACCACCGTTCCCGTGCCGAGGATGCCCACCTGCGGTTGGTTGATGATCGGAGTGTCGAACAGGGCTCCGCGGCTGCCGGTGTTGGTCAGCGTGAAGGTGCCGCCGGACAGTTCGTCGGGCGTCACCTTGTTGTCGCGGGTCCGGGCGGCAAGGTCGGCGATCTTGCGCGCCAGCCCCGCGATCGAGAGGTCGCCCGCGTCCTTGATCACCGGGACAAGGAGCCCGCGTTCGGTGTCGACGGCGATACCGAGGTGCTCACCGTCGTGGTAGGTGACCTCACCGGCCTCGGTGTCGATGGAGGCGTTGACCTGTGGGTAAGTCTTGAGCGCGTCCACAGCAGCCTTGGCGAAGAACGGCAAGAAGGAAAGCTTGACGCCCTCCCGCTGTTCGAAGCCGCTCTTGACCCGCTCCCGTAGCCTCGAGATCGCCGTCACGTCGACCTCGACCACCGTGGTGAGCTGGGCGGAGGTCTGCAGGGACTCGACCATCCGGGCGGCAATGACCTTCCGCAGTCGGCTCAGCTTCTCGGTGGTGCCTCGAAGCGGACTCGGCGCAGCCGCGGGGGTGGACGGCGCCGAGGAGTCAGACGGCGTCGCGGCGGCGGGCGTCGAGACTGGTTCCTTGGCTTTCTCTGCGGCTGCGAGCACGTCCTGCTTGCGAATCCGGCCACCGACGCCGCTACCGCTGAGACCGGCCAGGTCGACGTTGTGCTGGGCCGCCAACTTGCGCACCAGCGGGGTGACGTAGCTCTTCCCGTCGCCTGCGCCGGCCCCGTCAGTCGAGGCGGCCGGTTGCCACGGTGCCTCCTGGGTGGCTGGGCCGTTGGCCTCCGGAGTCGTCTGCGGTGATGGGAGCGCCTCGGCTTGCGGCTGCGGCTCCGCTTGGATGTCTTCGGACTCCGGAGGCGACGCTGGCTCGGCTGGCGGCGAGGCCGGTGCGTCTTCAGCTTCCTGCTGGCGGTCGTCGGGTGACGGGGGTGCTCCGGCAGCCACGCCAGCCAGGTCCCCGGGCTGGTCGTCGCCGGCCTCGGCGTCCGCTGTCAACCGGGCTTCCGGCTCGCTAGCGTCGTGCGCGCCGTCTCCGCCCGTCGAGCGCTCGGCGTCACCGGAGTCGGCCTTGGTTGCTGAGCCGGCGCCGATCAGTGCCAGCACCGCGCCTACTTCGACTGTCTCGTCTTCGCCCACCCGGATCTCCAGCAGCTTCCCGGCAACCGGAGAGGGGATCTCGGTGTCGACCTTGTCGGTTGACACCTCGAGAAGCGGCTCGTCAACGGACACGTCGTCGCCCACCGACTTCAGCCACGACGTCACCGTGCCTTCGGTGACGCTCTCGCCGAGCGCCGGAAGGGTGACCTCGCTGGCGTCGCCTCCACCGTCGCCACTCCCGGGGCCATCGCCGGTGTCGGCGGGCTGAGCGTCGGCCCGCGCTGCCGGTGCCTGCTCTGAGGGAGCCGCGTCCGTTGCGCCCTCGTCGGTCTCAGGAGTACTCGGGGCTGCACCGGGCGATGACTCCTGGGTCGCGTCACCGGCTGAGGCAGGGGCATCATCCCCGTCCGACTCAGCCGAGTCGTCACCTCCGTCCGACTCAGCCGAGTCGTCACCTCCGTCCGACTCAGCCGAGTCGTCACCCCCGCCCGACTCGGCCGAGTCGTCACCTCCGTCACTGGCCTCGTCGGTCGCGGGCGCCGATGCTTCCTCGGTTTCGTCGGCGCTGCCCTCCGCGGAGGCACCTGCGCCGTCGGACGACGTACCCGTGGAGTCGTCGGCCGCCCCGATGACAGCCAGTACGGCGCCGACCTCGACCGTGTCGTCTTCCTGAGCCTTGATCTCCAGCAGCGTGCCGGCCGCCGGGGAGGGGATCTCGGTGTCAACCTTGTCGGTCGACACCTCCAGCAGCGGCTCATCCACGGCGACCTCGTCGCCCACCGACTTCAGCCACGAGGTGACGGTGCCTTCGGTGACGCTTTCCCCGAGCGCCGGGAGGGTAACTTCAGTCGCCATGTCGGTCGAGGTCCTCTTGTCGTCGGGAGCGATCGCTTACGTCGTGGGCCGGTGGGCTCAGCCTACGACGGATGCTCAGGTGTGCGCGTGCAATGGTTTGCCGGCCAACGCCAGGTGAGCCTCGCCCAGCGCCTCGTTCTGGGTGGGGTGCATGTGCACCAGTGAGGCGACGTCGGACGGGAACGCCTCCCAGTTGTAGATGAGCTGCGCCTCACCGATGAGTTCACCCACCCGGGCGCCGACCATGTGCACACCGACGACCGGCCCGTCCTTCTCCCGGACCAGTTTGACGAACCCCTGCGTCTTGAGGATCTGGCTTCGGCCGTTGCCGCCGAGGTCATAGGTCAGCGTCTCGATGGCGTCTGCGCCGTACCGCTCGGTTGCGACCGGTTCGCTCAGGCCCACCGAGGCCACTTCGGGGTCACAGTAGGTCACCCGCGGAATACCGGCCTCGTTGATCACCGACGGCGCGAGACCCGCGATCTCCTCGGCGACGAAGATGCCGTGTTGGAAGCCGCGGTGCGCGAGCTGCATGCCGGGCACGATGTCGCCGACGGCGAAGACGCCGTCGAGGTTGGTGCGCAACCGATCGTCCGTAACCACGAGGCCGCGCTCCATGGCGATGCCCTGGTCGTCATATCCCAGGCCGTCGGTGAATGGGCCTCGACCTACCGCGACCAGCAGCAGGTCGGCTTCGTAGTCGTCGCCCGGCTCGACGCTGACCCGCACCCCTTTGTCGGTGTGCTCGACGCTGCTGAACGACGTACCGGTGAGGAAGCGGATGCCGCGTTTGCGGAAGGCCCGCTCCACCGCCTTCGAGCTGGCCGGGTCCTCGGCCGCGACGAGCCGCGGCAGCGCCTCGACGATCGTCACGTCGGCTCCGAACGACCGCCAGGCCGAGGCGAACTCGACCCCGATCACGCCACCGCCCAGGATCACCGCGCGCTCCGGCACCGCCGTGAGCTGCAACGCCTCCTCGCTGGTGAGCACCCGCTCGCCGTCGATCTCGAGCCCGGGCAGCGACTTGGCGTACGAGCCGGACGCCAGCACGAGGTGGCGACCCTCGTACCGGGTGCCCGCCACCTCCACGGTGCGCGGGCCGACCAGCTTCCCACTCCCGCTGATGACGGTGATCCCGCGGCCAGAGATCAGCCCCTGCAGGCCCTTGTAGAGCCGACTCACCACGACGTCCTTGTACGCGTTCACCTTCTCCAGGTCGACTTCCTGGAGCGTCGCGAGCACTCCCACCTGCTCAGACTCGCGTACGGCGTCGGCGACCTCCCCGGCGTGCAGCAGCGCCTTGGTGGGGATGCAGCCGCGGTGCAGGCAGGTGCCACCGACCTTGTCCTTCTCGACCAGCGCCACACTCAGGCCGAGCTGGGCGGCACGCAGCGCGCAGGCATACCCTCCGCTGCCGCCGCCAAGGATGACGACGTCGAACTGGGTATCTAACACGGTTCCTCCGAGAGCTCAGGGTCGGCGTACCTCGACCAGCGCAGCCATCTTCCCATCCGCCGCGCGACGGCTCCCCACCGATTCGCCCGACCCAGCGCGGAAGGTCCGAGCGTGGCGCAGTCGGACGAATCGCGAAGGCGGGGAGCGCATCGGCGATACTGGCCTCAGGCTCGAGCGAGAGGACCCTGCATTGCGTTTCCTGAGACGGAGAAGCCGGCCCGGCACCTTGCGGGCCGCCGAGTCCGGCGACGCGCAGTACCTGAAGGAATGGGTCAAGACCCGCTCCGGGATCGAGGGGTTCGTCGAGCCGCGCACGGCCGTGACCGACACCACGATGCTGCTGGTGGCGAAGGACGGCGAGTGGACCCGGCGCCGAGTTCCCTCAGTCGAGTGGGCGCACCGCTTCGCCAACGAGCTGGGCATTCCCAGCTACGACGCCGCCGTGGTCGGGTACCCGGACCGGATGCGGGCGTGGAACCGCCGCCAGAAGCCGTAGCAAGTGCTAAGCCTTCGCCGCACGTGGGCCGCCGCGTCCTAGCCCGGATCGTTCACGGCTTGTCGGTGTGATCGGCGCGTAGAAGCACGGAAGTGCCTGCCCAGCAAGGGAAACTTGGGATTGCGACGTCTCAAGAATTCTCGAACTGGAAGGCACTCCGTAGGTGAAGCGTACTTCGTGGTCGGCTGGCCTGTCTGTGTCTAGCGGTGGTGTCGGCGTGGTGGCCCACGCGGGCAGCGTCGGGTTGGGGCTCTTGGCTGACCGGACCGGACTCAGTTCGGAGCTGGCGAAGGCGATGAAGCGCCGCTCGTTCAACCCGGTTCACGACCGTGGCCGGGTGCTGACCGACGTCGCGGTGATGCTCGCAGACGGCGGGGAGGCGATCGCCGACATCGACGTGCTGCGTCACCAGGTCAGCGTGCTCGGACCGGTCGCTTCGGCGCCGACGGTGTGGCGCACCCTGGACGAGGTCACCCCGGCGCGACTGGGGAAGATTCAGACCGCCCGAGCGCGCGTGCGCCGTCACGTGTGGTCCGTGTTCCCGGGCGGGCTGCCCGCTTCGCGGGTCGCCGGCACCGACCTCCGCGAGCTGGTCGTGCTCGACGTGGATGCCACGATCGTGGTCGCGCATAGCGAGAAGGAACAGGCGTCGCCGACCTACAAGCGAACCTTCGGGTTCCACCCGCTCGGGGTGTGGTGTGACAACACCGAGGAGTTCCTCGCCGCGCAGTTGCGGACCGGCCGGGCGGGATCGAACACCGCTGCTGACCACATCACCGTGCTCACCGAGGCGATCGCCCAGGTCCCCGCCGTCCACCGCAAGAAGCTGCTGATCCGCTCCGACGGCGCCGGTGCCTCCCACCAGCTTCTGGACTGGCTCCACGCCCAAGACCAGGTCCGCGGCCGAAGCGTCGACTACTCGATAGGGTTCGCGATCACCGAGCAGATCCGCGAGACCATCCAGCTGGTCCCGAGCAAGGTCTGGGTCCCGGCACTCGATGCTGACGGCGGTGTCCGGGAAGGTGGTGACGTCGCCGAGATCACCGGACTCATCGACCCGGCCGTGCTGGCGAGGTGGCCGGTTGGGATGCGAGTCATCGTGCGCCGCGAACGCCCCCATCCCGGCGCGCAGTTGTCGCTGTTCGAGGAGCGCGACGGGTGGCGCTACCAGGCGTTCGTCACCAACACGACGGTCGGGCAACTCGCGTTCCTCGAAGCCCGGCACCGTGCTCACGCGGGCGTCGAGGACCGCATCCGCCATGCCAAAGACACCGGACTCGGGCGCTTCCCGTCGCGGGAGTTCGCGATCAACCAGACCTGGCTGATGCTGACCGCGATCGCCGCCGACCTCGTCGCCTGGGCCCGGCTGCTCGCCCTGACCGGCGACGCGAAGGTCCTCGCCGCGTGTGAGCCGAAGGCGCTGCGCTACCGGTTCCTGCACGTGCCCGCCCGACTCACCAACAGCGCACGCCAACGCCGGCTCCGGATCCCCCAGACGTGGCCATGGGCCGCCGCGATCGTCGCGGTCTTCGCCAACATCGCCGCAATCCCCCAAGCCGCCTGACCAACCCCGTCCACCCACCACCAGAGGAACCGGAGAACCGCAGCCCGGCAGCGTCAGCCGGCCCAACGTCGTACCCGCAATCAGCGCACACCCACTCAGCGTCTCCACCCCGCTCAGCCGGCCACGCCGCCGCCGCCCTCATGAAAGACCGGGGCTAGCGCGGCAAGGGTCGATGAAACTTCCCCAGGCCAGACTTGCACAACATGCAAAGAGAAACGTACGCTTCTGAGATGGTGGCCGTCAGCATGAGCGCAGCGCGCGACAACCTCCCCGAAGCCGTTGCCATGGCTCAAACGGAGGCGGTGTTCTTGGAGCGCTACGGGCGTCCGGCGGCAGTGCTGCTGAGTCCTCGGCGTTATGACGAGCTCATGGCCGCGCTCGAGGAAAGCGAGGACGTCGCCGCTTTCGACGCAGCAATGGACGAGGAGGGTCCCAACATCCCCTGGGAGCAGGCCAAGGCCGATCTCGGCTGGATGTGAGCGCGTACCGCATCGAGTTGCGGCCCGCCGCCGCTCGCGCTCTCCACAAGCTCGACCCCCCGGTTCGTCGCCGCCTTCAAGGGGCGATTGCTCTGCTGGCGCAGGATCCGCGGCCCCCTGCGGCTCGGCCCCTGAGGGGTCGACCCGCTCTGCGGGTCAGGGTCGGTGACTATCGCATCATCTACACCGTCGCCGACGATGTGCTCCTCGTAGTTGTCGTAACCGTCGGTCACCGCCGGGACATCTACGATCGATAGCCAATCGCCTGTCCCAAGGTCGCACATCGCTGCGACGTCTTTGATCGGCGTCGACGGCTCGGTTCAGTCGGCAGACGTCACCCGCCGCTTCTCTCAGCGGCTAGCTGGATGAGCGTGCGTACGGCGGCGCCGGTGCCGCCCTTGGGGGTGTAACCCTCGGGGCTCCCCTCGTTGAAGGCCGGTCCGGCGATGTCGAGGTGCGCCCAGGCGATGCCGTCGCCGACGAACTCGCGCAGGAACGCCGCCGCGAACAGTGCGCCGCCCCACTTGTCGGGGTTGTGCTGGCTGAGGTCGGCGACCTTCGTCGTGCGCAGCTTGTCGTTCATCTCGGCTGGGATCGGCAGCGGCCACATCAGCTCACCGGCGCGCTCGGCGATCTGTGGTAGCTCCTCGAGCAGGTCCTCGTCGTTGCTGAGGACTCCGGAGATCTTGTTCCCCAACGCGACGACGCAGGCGCCGGTCAGCGTAGCTACGTCGACGATGAGGTCCGGCTGGTCGCCGTTGGCGGTGGCGATGCCGTCAGCGAGGACCAGGCGACCCTCGGCGTCGGTGTTGAGCACCTCGACGGTCTTGCCGCCGTACATGGTCAGGACGTCTCCAGGACGAGTCGCATTTCCTGACGGCATGTTCTCCGCGAGGCAGGCGTACGCCGTGACGCGGACCGGCAACCCGAGCTCCGCCACCGCGAACACGGCGGCAGCCACGGCCGCGGCCCCGGACATGTCGCACTTCATCGTCCCCATGCCGCTGGCGGGCTTGATGTTGAGTCCGCCGGAGTCGAAGGTGATCCCCTTGCCGACGAACGCGAGGTGCGCGGCCGCCTTGCGCGGTGCGTAGGCCAGCTTCACCAGCCGCGGCGGCCTGGCCGACCCCTTGCCGACGCCAAGGATGCCGCCGTACCCCTGCTCCGCCAGCCCGCGTTCGTCGGTGACAGAGACCTTCACCTTCGTGCCCTTCGCGCGGGCCGCGAGCTGCGTCGCCATCGACTCGGGATAGAGGTCGTTGGGCGCCGTGTTGACCAAGTCACGGGCGAAGTTGACGGCAGCGGCCACGAGGCCAGCCCGCTCCACTGTCTGCTTGGCGGTGCGGTCCCCCGCCCGGGGGGTGAGGACGACGAGCTCACCGATCGGGGCGTGCTTCTTGGTGAGGTAGCGGTCGAAGGCATACGCCCCCAGCAAGGCGCCCTCGCTGATCGCCCGGATCTGCTCGTCACTAGTAGCCGGCAGGGCGAACGCCACGACGTCCTTGCCCGCCAGCGCCCGCGCGGCCGCCCCGCTGGCGCGGCGAAGTGACTCGGCGCTGATCTCCTCGTCCGCTCCCAGCCCGACCACCACGACGACGGGAGCCCTGGCGGCACCCGCGGTTGGGACCTTGCAGGTCTCGCCGAGCTTGGCCGACGCGCCAAGGTCTTGCAGCGTCTGCGTGAAGTCAGTGCCCAGTGCCTCGAGGACCTCCTGCGCTCCTGGCGCGGGCACCAACGACGAGTCGTTGCCCGTGATCCCGATCACCAAGGCGTCGGCCTGAGCGGAAAGTGCCGGTACGTCGCGCAGTCGTGCTGTGGTCACGGAGATGGGAGCCCCTTTGGGTGGAGTCAGTGGTTCGCGGCGACTCTACCCCGGTGCGGTAGGTTCGCCAGCCATGGCCGAGGACCCCGTCCAGCTCCGTCCGTCGCCTCTGCACGACCGGCACGTTGCCCTCGGCGCGAAGTTCGCCGCGTTCGGCGGCTGGACCATGCCGCTGGAGTACTCGAGCACGGTCAAGGAGCACACCACAGTGCGGGAGGCTGTCGGGCTGTTCGACGTCAGTCACCTGGGCAAGGCGCTGGTCCGGGGGCCCGGCGCTGCGGAGTACGTCAACTCGTGCCTGACCAACGACCTCGAGCGAATCGCACCGGGCCAGGCGCAGTACACGTTGTGCTGCACGCGCGACGGGGGAGTGGTCGACGACCTGATCGCCTATCTGCGCAGCCCCGACGAGGTGTTCCTCGTCCCCAACGCCGCCAACACGGCGGAGGTGGCTCGCCTGCTCGCCGCCGACGCGCCGGGCGGCGTCGAGGTGCTCGACCAGAGTCATGAGTACGCCGTCCTGGCGGTCCAGGGGCGGCACAGCGACGCCACCCTGCAGGCGGCTGGTCTCCCGGTGGGTCACGACTACATGTCGTTCGTCGAGGCGCCTTATGGCGGGGTGGCTGTGGTGGTGTGCCGCACCGGTTACACGGGAGAGCGCGGCTATGAGCTGGTGGTGCCGGCTGAGGCGGCGTCGCGGGTCTGGGACGCGGTCCTCGACGCCGCAGCGGCGTACGGCATCGTTCCAGCCGGGTTGGGCGCCCGCGACACGCTGCGCACGGAGATGGGCTATCCGCTGCACGGCCAGGACCTCAGCCGCGACATCACACCGGTGCAGGCGCGACTCGGTTGGGCTGTCGGCTGGCACAAGGACACGTTCTGGGGAGCCGACGCGTTGCGCGCCGAGCGAGCCGCCGGCCCGGCGCGCGCGCTGCACGGCCTGGTCGCGGTCGGGCGTGGGATCCCGCGACCGGCGATGCAGGTGCTCGGTGGTGACGGCGCCGAGGTCGGCTCCGTGACGTCGGGAACTTTCTCGCCCTCCTTGCGCAAAGGCATCGCCTTGGCCCTGCTAAGTCCGGGCGTCAGCGACGGCGACGAGGTGTACGTCGACGTGCGGGGGCGGCGTGATCCGTTCACGGTCACAAAGCCCCCGTTCGTCACCCCCGGTGCGCCCGCGCGCTGAGGGTGCGCGCAGCCGCTGAACCTGCCCCGGCCGCCCGCGGACAGCCGGCCGCACCGCCCGCGTGCGAGGTTTGTGGAGTCTGTCCGGCACCTCACGCCGGAGATACTCCACGAACCAGGCGCCATCACGCCCAGCGGGTGGCGCGATTAGGCTCGCGGCCGGCGCCGGAGTCCAGGCGGTTCGACAGGCGGTTGGAGGCAGCGATGGCATGGACATGGCGGGTGGAGACCGGTTCGGGCGACCCCGTGGCACTGGACTTCGCCGTACCGACCTTCAGCTCACAAAGCGACGCCGAGACGTGGATCGGGGAGGTATGGCGCGAGCTTGCCGAGCTCGGCGCCGGCCAGGTGACACTGCTCGACGACGACCACGTCGTCTACGGCCCGATGTCGCTCGAGGAGGGGTGACCCGGACGGGACGCCTCCCTTCAAGAGCCTGCCGTGGCGCGTTCGCGATCGGTCATCAGCAGGGAACCGGCCGTGACGCCAACGATGCCCGTGACGCCAACGATGCCTTGACTATCCGAGGGGATGTTCACTATGTGGGTGGTCGTCTTCGGAGGGGATTTGCCGGTTTTCCGCGTCCACTCACCTAGTGAAGACGCGTGCGCGGCGCTCAGTCGAACGTGCGGCGAGCGTGGCGATCAGTCGAACGTGCGGCGTGCGCGGCGATCAGTCGAACGAGCGGCTCTCGGGCGACTTGGTCTGACTCGGATCACGCTCGACGGCATCACCGAGGATCTCGTCAACTCGCTTCAGAGTCTCGTCGCTGAGGGAGTGACCGGACGCCTTCACGTTCTCGCTCACCTGCTCTGGTCGCGAGGCTCCGATGATCGCCGAGGAGACAGCCGGGTTGGCCAGCACCCAGGCGATCGCTAGCTGGGCCAGTGACAGGCCCTCGTCGTCGGCGACCGGCTTCAGTTCCTGCACCCGACGCAGTACGTCGTCGGTCAACCGCCGCTTGACGAACGAGCCTGCCTCCTCGTGAGCAGCACGCGATCCCTCCGGTGGCGGCTCGCCAGGCTGGTACTTGCCGGTGAGGATCCCTTGTGCGATCGGCGACCAGACGATCTGGCCGATCCCTAGCTCGACAGAGGCGGGGATGACCTCGGCCTCGATGACTCGCCACAGCATGTTGTACTGCGGTTGGTTCGAGATGAACGGGATCCTCAGCTCCCGGGCCAGCGAGTGCCCAGCCCGAATCTGGTCGGCGGTCCACTCCGAGACGCCGATGTAGAGCGCCTTCCCCTGCCTGACGACGTCGGCGAACGCTTCCATCGTTTCCTCGAGCGGCGTCTCGTAGTCGTAACGGTGCGCCTGGTAGAGGTCGATGTAGTCGGTCTTGAGTCGGGTAAGGCTGGCGTCGATCGACTCGTGGATGTGCTTGCGCGACAGGCCGGAGTCGTTCGGTCCGCCCGGACCGGTCGGCCAGTAGACCTTGGTGAAGATCTCCAGCGACTCCCGGCGGGCACCCTCCAAGGCACGACCGAGCACGGACTCGCCGACCGTGTTGGCGTACACATCGGCGGTGTCGAACGTGGTGATCCCCTCGTCCAGGGCGCGGCGCACGCAGGCCGTTGCCTGCTCCTCCTCGATCTGAGAGCCATGCGTCAGCCAGTTGCCGTAGCTGATCTCGCTGATCTTGAGGCCGGACTTGCCGAGGTTTCGAAACTCCATGGCGTTGACCCTACGAGGAGCGCCCGAGGAGCCAAGACGCAGGCCGCCGCCGACGTTGGACGGCGTACCTGTGGGCAAGGCTTAGATCGGATCCCCAGGTTTCACGAGCGGTTTCGGGAGCCGCAGCCTTCGCATCTGCCACGAGCGCAGCAGCGTGTACAGCGTGATGCCCTTGGTGGCGTCGTCGCCGAAACGGGATCGGATACCCGCCTTCACGCCACGCAGGATCCGGACCGAGTCCAACGCCAGCAGCACGATCACGATGAGCCAGGCCATGCTTCCGAGCGTCGCGGCCCAGCTGGTGTTGACGTACACGAGCACGAAGATCACGAAGAAGATCGGAATCATGAACTGGCCGATGGTGCGGTGGGAGTCAACGTAGTCCCGGATGTAGCGCTTCACCGGGCCTTGGTCGCGGACCGGCAGGTACCTTTCCTCCCCGGTCTCCATCGCCGCGCGCGTCTTGGCGCGGGACTCCCGAATCGCCTCCCTGCGGCGAGCCGCGGCTTCCTTGCGGTTGCGCGGCGGCGCCATTCGCTTCTTGCGAGCGGCCTCCGCCTCTTTGCGGCTTGGGGTCGGACGGCCCTTGCCGGTGGCCGGGACCACCACCTCCTCGGCCGGGTCAGGCGGCGGTGGGCTGCTACGACGACCAAACACCGAGATGTGCCCTCACTGCCGACGGATCGCTGGCTACGCCGCGGCCGGTTGGGTGTCTCGGGCCGCGCCGCGGCCGCTGTGTACGGCGCTTGCCAACGGCCGCAGCCTACCGGCCGACTGCTGGCCACGTGGCATCTGCCAACCGCGGCACGTAGGGTTGCGAGCGTACGGCGATCGCCGTACGAGCCGGTGCAACTAGAGGGTGAGGTCGACCTCGATGGCCAGCATCATGCAGCGCATCGCGCTGATCTTTCGGTCCAAGGCAAACCAGCGGCTCGACGCCGCGGAGGACCCGCGGGAGACGCTCGACTACAGCTACGCCAAGCAACGCGAGCTGTTGCAGAAGGTCCGCCGGGGGCTCGCCGACGTCGCGACCAGCCGCAAGCGGCTCGACCTGCAGATGCAGCAGCTCGAGCAGCAGTCCGAAAAGCTCCAGCAGCAGGCGCAGCAGGCGTTGGCGGCGGGCCGAGAAGACCTCGCCCGCGAGGCGCTGAGCCGGCGTTCGGCGCTGCAGCAACAGGCCGGCGACCTGCAGGCCCAACACGCAAACCTGCAAGCGGAGGAGGAGAAGCTCACCACCGCCTCGCAGCGGCTGCAGGCCAAGATCGAGGCCTTCCGCACCAAGAAGGAGAGCCTCAAGGCCACCTACACCGCTGCCGAGGCCCAGAGCAAGATCAACGAGGCGTTCTCCGGCATCTCCGAGGAGATGGGCGACGTCGGCCTAGCCGTCGAACGGGCCGAGGACAAGACGGCCCAGATGCAGGCTCGCGCCAGCGCTGTCGACGAGCTGATCGCCGCTGGTGCGCTCAACGACCCGCTCGCCGTCGGCGGTGGCAAGGACGACATCACCGCTGAGCTCGAGCAGATGTCGGCCGGCAGCGAGGTCGAGCTCGAACTGGCGCGGATGAAGGCGCAGCTGGAAGGCGGGACGGCCCCAGCCCAGATCGAGGGCCAGGCCAACCAGAAGGAGCAGGCATGATCATCCGCATCCTCAGTGAGGGCCAGTACGACGTGCCTGACGAGCAGGTCGACGGGCTGAACGAACTCGACGGGCAACTCGAGAGTGCGATCGAGGAGGGCGACGAGGAGGCCTTCTCGGCAAGCCTGGCGGCGTTGCTCGACTCAGTCCGCAGCATCGGCACCCCGGTGGCGATGGACGCGCTGGTCCCGTCGAACCTGCTGCTCCCGTCGGCCGACGCAAGCCTGCCGGAGGTTCGTGACCTGCTCAGCGGCGACGGGCTGATCCCCGGCTGACCGTCGTACGGCGGCGACGCCCCGCTGCGCTCGCTTGGCGGGAACAAGGCGAGGGGTCAGAGCGTCGTACTGGGTAGGTTTTGAGCACGGATTGAGAGCCGAGGTGAACGATGGCAAGTACCCGCTTTCGCAGTGACGCAGGTCTGACAGTCCGGATGACCGTCGTCATGGTGCTGCTGGGCGTTTTGTACGTGTCGGTTGGCGCCGCGCTCATCTGGTACGGCGTGTCAGCGGTGACCGTCTTGATCCTTGCCGCCGTCGGCGGGCTGGCGCAGTGGTACTTCTCCGACAAGCTGGCGCTGACCGCGATGCGGGCTCATGAGGTCACGCCGAATCAGGCCCCCGAGCTGCACGGCATGATCGACCGGTTGTCCGCGCTGGCTGACATGCCGAAGCCGCGAGTGGCGATCGCCGACTCCGACATTCCCAACGCTTTCGCCACTGGGCGCAGCCCCGAGCACTCCGTCGTCTGCGTGACCACGGGCATCCTGCGTCGGCTTGACACAGACGAGCTCGAGGGCGTGCTGTCGCACGAGCTCTCCCATGTCGCGCACCGCGACGTGATGGTGATGACGATCGCAGGGTTCCTCGGCATTGTGGCTGGGCTGGTCATGCGGTGGGGGCTGTACTTCGGCGGCGGCCGCAGGGACAGCAACGGCGGCCCTGCCTTCATCGTGATCTGGCTCGGCAGCGTCGTGGTGTTCATCATCTCGTTCCTGCTGACCAGGGTGCTGAGCCGCTACCGCGAGCTCTGCGCTGACCGTTCGGGTGCCTACCTCACCGGTCGGCCGTCGGCGCTGGCGTCAGCGCTGGTGAAGATCTCCGGCGACATGGCCCGCATCCCGACGCGCGATCTGCGCGAGGCCCAGCCGTTCAACGCGTTCTTCTTCGCCCCCGCCTTCAACGGCCAGTCGATCAGCGCGCTGTTCGCCACCCACCCGCCGCTTGACCGCCGGCTCGAGCAGCTGTCTCAGATCTCTGCCGACCTGTCCCGCCCCTCTGCGTAAAGCGGCTACTAGGGGCTAAGCGCCTACCGCGGAGGCAGCCCGGGCAGGTCGAGATCCCCGCGAGATGCGTGAGAATGCTGCCCGAGCCCCCTTGCTACAGCATTCTCGCGCATCTCGAAGTCAGTGGGCGCAGCGCGTACGACGGCTGCACCAGGCGTGCAAGGATCGCCGCATGGGTTTCTTGAAGAACGTCTTCGGCCGCAGCGACCCCCCGAAGGCCAACCTCGACAACCTGTTCGCCGTGCCGTCTGCGGCTATCACGCTGGAGGTCGCTGCCGGTTTCAAACCCACCGGTGTGGCGTCGGCCTGCTACCGGGCCGCTGAGGGCGGCGCGTTTGCCACCACGCAGAGCGACGTACAGGCACTGCTTGACGCGGACGCCGGACCGAAGGTGGAGCGGTCGACCGACGACTTCGGGTTCACCTGGTTGGTTTGCCGCCGCGACCCCAACGAGCTCTCGGAGCTCGTCACGGAAGTCCACGCGGTCAACAGCGCGCTGGAGAACGCCGGCTTCGGGCCGTCGCTGCTGTGCTCGTTGGTCGCCTTCGAGGACGAGTCCGGGCGGCGGTTGGGCCTTGTCTACCTCTACAAGCAGGGCACGTTCTATCCCTTTGCGCCCAAGGGTGAAAAGCAACGCGACAACGCTCTCGAGCTGCAGATCAGAGGCGTGCTCGGCGACGACCTGACGATCGAGCCGGAACTCGGTCGCTGGATGGCGGTCTGGGGCGCCCCCGGGCTGTGAGGCGGAGACCCGTACGTATGCAAGCTGGTTGATGCAGAGTCGGAGTCGCAGGAGGGCGCATGGACAACAGCATGCTCGCTTCCCTAGCAGTGGGGACGGTCGTCTGCGGCCTCTACGCCATTCTCTTCGCGGTTGCCTGGTTGAAGGCACGTAGTGCCATGGTGCATGTGGTCATGGAAGGTCTGCGCACCAACGGTGCGTACACCTTGACGGTAGGAAGCAAGTCCAACGTCTGGGACCCGTCGAAGACGATCGGCCCGGAAAGCCCCATCCAGGGTCCCGGCACCGCCACCTACACACACGACGACGATCGCGTTCGGTTGCGGTTCGCGCGCGAAGGTGCGCCCGACCTGGAGGTTGATGGGCCCGCTCCCGGACCAGAGGTGTACGGCGGTCCGAGCGGCCGGATCTCCCGCGCGGAACTTCGCGGGCTCCAGATCTATATGGTCGCCCTGTTGGCGGTGCCTCCTATCGGTTGGTTGGTGGGCGCCGTGCTGGGGCCACCAACGGCCGTCCGCGTTTTGACCGGATTCGTCGGATGGGTGCTGACCTCATTTCTGATCATCGCGCTTTTTGGATCGACCGAGGGATAGGCGCGTTCCGCGAGTTGCGCAGCGGCTGATGCTTTTCAGGCGGCGCCGGCCGGATCGCGGCTCGACGTACGGGCGTGCCTGGTGTCCCTTGATGAAGTTTTTACGGACGGAATCGCTCTTGTCATTGTGATAGGTCTTGAGCGTGCGTAGGCCCGGGTTCATCGAGCGTTACCCCGCGTCGCTGTCGGTTGCGGGCGGAGTCTTCATTTTTGCGGCGCTCATGCTACGCCCGGTGTCTATCTGGTTGACGGTGGGTTTCGGGCTTGTATGCGTCGTGCTGTTCATATGGCGGATGCTGATCGCCTTTCGGTTGGGGAGAAGTCGTCCCGGAGTCGATGGCAGCGATTTCCTTCGGCGTCAGCGAGCTTCCGCGCTGGTCGTGGCGATAAGTGCTGTGTTTGCCGCCGCTGGGCTCGCTATGGGCAGGGCAAACAGCGAGGGCAAGCACCAGATACCCATGTGGGTCGCCGTGGGAGTTCCGATCGTTCTCTTGGCCTCTGCCGGGCTCATCCTCTGGTTCAGCTCATGGATTGTGCGGCGACTCAGCCGGAGTCACTCTGCTCCCTCGAGCGAATGACGAATCACCAGTTCTCGCGTCCTCAGGGCTCCCAGACCGCGTTGTCGTGGGCGAAGACGACCCGAGAAGGGTCTAGCTGTTGGAGCCGGTCGATCCAGTCCGGAGTCAAGGGCAGCGGTGGCGCGTGGCCGTCTCGCTGGGCACGCCACGCAAGAACGTCGGCGCTGTAGGCGGTCGCTGTGTCGTGACTCTGCCCCGCGACCACGACCATGCCGTCGCCGCGACGTACGACGAGCGACTGGTGCCCGGCGGTGTGCCCAGGGGTCGGCACCACAAGCACTCCGGGCAGCACCTCGGCTTCGCCGTCCAGCTCCTCGTACCGCAGGCCCGGCGAGACGAGCTCGGGCAACGTGTAGTCAGCGGTTCCTCTCGCGCTGGCAAGCTCGACGCGTTGAGTGAAGATCGGCACGCCGGAAAGCTGCGGGTTGCCGCCGCAGTGGTCGAAGTGCAGGTGGCAGTTGACCACCATGTCGACGTCTCCCTTACCGATACCGGCGGCGCCAAGGGCCGCGTCCAAAGACGTGTGCCGCGGACGGTAGTGAGCATCCACCTCGGGATGGCTGCCCATCCCGGTATCCAGCAGCAAGAGCGCGTCGGCATGGTCGACGAGGTAGCCGAAGCACGGCTCGACCCGCGGAGCCCCGGTGCCCGTCTCCTCGGCTGGCCGGACGAAGTAGCCGAAGTCCACCCGCCGGACGACTGTCTCTGCCACGAGCCCAGTGTGCCGTCGGCGATCACTTACCAGAAGTTGGCCGGACGGGTCGACAACGGAGGCAAGCTCCTTCTGGCCGCCTCCGGCGTACGTCGATCACCCGAGCGCGACAAAGACGACCGCACCCGCGGCCAAGGCGAGACCGACGGCTTGGACGCGATTCATGCGCTCGTGCAGGAGCCAGGTCGCGAGTAGGACCGTGAGGGCAGGGTAGAGCGAGGCGAGAACCGCCGTGACCGAGACCAGCTCGCCGCGAACGGCGAGCTGGTAGAGCACAGTTGCACCGGCGGAACACAACCCCACAGCGGAAGCTCCCGCCGCGAGGCGGCGCGGAAGGTTCCTGAGCGACGCTCTGGCCAACGCCGCGCCAGCAGCGAGCACGAGGGTTGCTACACCCTGACCGACCGCCAGCGGCCATAGTCCGGCCGCCGGATGAACCTGGCCCAGCGCGACAAACAGCAAGCCAAACCCGGCACCAGCGAGCAAGCCCTGGCGAACACCCGACTCGGGGCGCCCAGCCACTGCAGCTGCTGCACTGCCCCCTCGGGACACGAGCCAGATCGCTGGGAGGGCGAGGCCGATGCCGATCCAAGCCAACGTCGTTGGTCGCTCACCGAGCGCAATCCCGACCAGCACGGGCACGGTGGCCGCGCCGATGGCCGACAGGGGTGCGACGAGGTTCATCTGAGCACCGCCGAGTCCGCGGTAGAGAAAGTATGTGCCCAGTCCACTGCCAGCTCCCGAGGCAGCACCCCAGCCGAGGTCAGCGGCGGTAGGCGAGCCGCCCAGCTTGGTTGCGGCCGCTGCGATGGCCACGACGCTGGAAATTTGGGCCAGCAGCGCAATGGCCCACGCGCTGGCGCGGCGCGAGAACAACCCTCCGAGGAAATCCGCCACGCCGTACGCGAGGGCGGACGCCAGTGCAAGTACGACGCTCACCCGCGGGAGTCTGTCACCCGCCGGTCCCCCGAGGAGGAGCAGCCGAGACTCCCGACTTGCGCGTCCTCACCCGCCTTACCATCGAGGCGTGCTGATTGCCGAAGACCTGCTGCTGCTTCTCACCGACGACGAGACCGGCAGGCCGCAGGCCGACTCGGTCAAGCTAACCCATGCGCTGGCCGGGGCCGTCCTGCTCGAGCTGGCACTGGTCGGGAAGGTCGACGTCGCTGAGCGCAACGCCCGAGTCAAGGCAGGCCGACTGATTGTCACCGACGCGAGCCCGACGGGTGACGCGGTCTTGGACGCGGCGCTGGCCACGATCCGTGATCGAGAGGGCAAGAAACCGCAAGACGTCCTCGGCAAGATACAGAAGGGCCTGCGTGACTCGCTGTACGAGCGGCTCGCCGAGCGGGGAATCCTGCGCAGGGAACGGGACAAGATTTTGGGGTTGTTCCCGCGAACCTCCTGGCCAGCCGCCGACCAGGCGCACGAGCAACGTGTCCACGCAGCCATCGCCGACGCGCTTCGCCACGCGCGCCAGGCTGAGCCACACATCGGCGGCCTCATCTCCTTGTTGTCCGCCATCGACAAGGCCACAAAGGTCGTCGACCCGAAGGCCCACGGCATCGAGAGGCGGGAACTGAAACGGCGTGCTAAGGCCGTCGAGGAGCAGAGTTGGGCAGCAGCGGCCGTGCGCAAGGCAGTCGAGACGGCCACCGCCAGCACTGCCGCCGGTGCTGCGGCCGCCGGAGGCAGCGGTTGAGGTGCTCACCTGCCGGACCTAGTTCGTGCAGGGATCTCGCTAGAGGAAGTGGCCGGAGGGGATGTACGGCGCGGGGACCGGCATCGCGCGCAGCGCCAAGAAGCCGCGGTTGTGGACCTCCATGCCCGCGGCTAGGGCGACATCGAGAGCCCAGGACTGCTCGCCAGTGACGTTGTGGAAGTCGACCGGCTTGTCCGGCTGGGCGGTCTCCAGCGCCGCCCACAAGACGCTGCTGGCGCTGTCAGGATCGGTCGCGGCCAGCAGGTGCGGACCGCCGGCGGGGTAGAGGTAGGCATAGGCCCGGCTGGTGCCCCGCTCGTAGATCCGCAACGGCCACTGGCTCACCAGCACCTCATGATCTACGCCGTGGCCGTGGCCTCGACTGGCCCGGTCGATCTCGTCAAGTAGCTCGATGTCGTCAGCGCTACCCTCGCGCACGTCGGGCAGTGCCGGGATCGCTGAGCGCCGTACCGTCCCCCACATCAGCATGGCCGGATGGATGTCGAACCCGGCGAGCCGGTAGCGGCGCACGGCCCGCGGGTCGTGCGACGAGCTGATGATGCCCGGCGAGTCGGGGGGACCGTAAGCCAGCGCGGCGTCGAGCAGCCGCCGACCTACCCCACGGGCTTGCAAGCCCGGCCGCACGGCGTACGTCGACAGCGCCCAAAGCCCTTCCCGCCGCAGCGCGGCCGCAGCGCCGACGACCTCGCCGTCGTCGTCTTCGGCGACCCAGCAGCCGTCGGCGTCGTGGTTCACCAGGTGCCGCAGGCGCACCTTCCACGGCTCGGTCCGGTGGGCTGGCCGTCGCTCCGGCTTCGGCCAGTCAGCCGGCCGGGTCGCTACGTCCAGCGCGTAGAAGGCCTCCGCCGTCACCCGCTCGACAGCGGACACGTCGTTGAGCGTCATCGGACGGATCAGCACTCCAGCACCTTATGGGCAGTCTGCGACGAGCTGACGGCAGGATGGGGGAGTGCGCGTGCTGTTTGCTCCGGACTCCTTCGGGGGGACCCTGACGGCGGTCGAGGCGGCGCAGGCGATGGCCGATGGATGGCGGCGGCGCGCGCCGCACGACCACATGGTACTGGCGCCCATGTCCGACGGCGGACCCGGATTCGTCGACACGCTCCACGCGTCACTCGGCGGGGAGCTGCTCGCGGTGACTGTGCAGAACCAGTACGGCGACCCGGTGCCAGCCACCGTTTTGCTGGTCGGGCAGACGGCGTACGTCGAGGCGGCTCAGGCGTGCGGCCTCCACCTGTCGAGGCGGCGGGAGCCCGAGCGGGCGTCGACGTACGGGGTGGGCCAGCTGATCCGCGACGCAGTCGAGGAAGGCGCGCGCCGCGTGGTGGTGGGCCTCGGTGGGAGCGGCACCAACGACGCAGGAGCCGGCTGCCTGGCCGCCCTCGGGGCGACGACCGAGCCGCAGGCAGCGCTCGTTGGTGGGCCACCGGCGCTGGCGGAGCTGTCCAGCGTCGATCTGCAGCCGGTGCACCAGCGGTTAGCCGGCGTCGAGCTGGTGGTCGCGACCGACGTGGACAACCCGCTGCTCGGCCTGCGCGGCGCGACCAACGTCTACGGCCCGCAGAAGGGCATCCCGGAGGAGCGCAAGCAGGAGGTCGACGGCCAGTTGACGCGGCTGGCCCAGCTCACCGACCGCAGCGTCGCCAACCGCAAGGGTGCCGGTGCCGCCGGCGGTCTCGGCTTCGCACTCATGCTCGCGGGCGGCGAGCGGGTGGGTGGGGTACAGGTCGTCTCCGCGGCCCTCGGGCTGGCCAAGCTGGTGAGCGACGCCGACCTGGTGATCACCGGCGAGGGCGCTTTCGACTTCTCGTCACGGTCGGGCAAGGTGCCGTACGGCGTTGCGCAGATCGCCGGCGAGGCGATCCGGCCTTGTATCGCGCTGGCCGGTCAGGTCTTGGTCGGCTCGAGGGAGATGCGGACGCTGGGAATCGAGTCGGCGTACTCCGTTGTCGACCTGGTAGGGGAGGCAGCGGCATTTGCGGACCCTCATGGCACTCTCAGCGCCTTGGCGGAACGCGTCGCGCGGACGTGGTCTCGGTAAGGTGTGCCACGATGGGAATGCAGCGGATACCGCCGCTGTTGTCCGTCAAAGAAGCAGGCGCCCGCTGCGGATGACACCGGGCGCATGACACAGACATCCTTGGGAGCAAGCGACATGACCGACCAGGCCAGCACGGTGACCCAGCCTTCGCCAGCCGAGACAGCGCCGCCTGCCGAGGGGGTTCTGTTGACCGACAATGCCGCACAGAAGGTCAAGGCGCTGCTCGACCAGGAAGGTCGTGACGATCTTCAGCTGCGCATCTCCGTGCAGCCCGGCGGCTGCTCGGGTCTGCGTTACCAGCTGTTCTTCGACGAGCGCAACCTCGACGGCGACACGGTGCGCGACTTCGGCGGCGTCGCCGTGGTGGTCGACCGCATGAGCACGCCGTACCTGCATGGGGCCACGATCGACTTCGTCGACACGATCGAGAAGCAGGGCTTCACCATCGACAACCCGACGGCGACCGGGTCGTGCGCCTGCGGCGACTCGTTCCACTGAGCGCGCGGGCTCCTAGTCGGGAAACGGCCGAGGCAGCGAATGCGCCGCGATCAGTTCGGCGCAGATGGCGTGCCAATGCGACTCGGCAGTGAGGCGATCAGTCCTCGGCGGCTGCAGCGACCGAGGAGCTAGATAGCTCCGCGCCGTCGCCCGCGCATCGGCGTACAGCTGCTGCATCGACCCACCGTCGACGTGCTGCTCGAGAGGGTTGCCTGTCCCCCGCGTCTCGCGCACGCAGCTCACGGTAGGAGGGAAACGCCAGTCCCGCTAGAGGTACCGATCGGTAGTTTGGCCGAACTCGGCACCCCACCTGGCCCGTGGCCGCCAGCGCTTCTGGAGTAGGGTTCCGGTGGAGAATGCGGACCCCACCACGAGGAAGGCGCCACGTGAGCTGGACTCTCACCGAGCGCAAAAAGCGGCTATTACGAGCGCGCCGGCTCGCTGTGACGGCCGTTTGTCTGCCCGCGTTGTTGTTGGCGCTGACCGGGTGCTCCGAAGACACCGTTGACTCGCTGAAACGGCTCGGACTGCCAGTGATCGCGACCGACCAGGGCAGTCAGATCTACGAGCTCTGGGTCGGCTCGTGGATCGCTGCTGGTCTGGTCGGCGTCTTCGTCTGGGGACTGATTCTGTACGCCGCGATCCGCTTCCGCCGGCGCGACGACGACGAGATCCCGGCGCAGGTGCGCTACAACCTCCCGATCGAGGTGCTCTACACGATCGCCCCGCTCATCATCGTCGCGGTGCTGTTCTTCTTCACGCTCGAGACGCAGAACAAGGTGCTCGAGACGGTCGAGGACCCTGCCCACGAGGTGCAGGTGGTTGGGCAGCAGTGGTCCTGGACGTTCAGCTACCTGGGCGAGGAAGCCGTCGGGGGGCAAGACGTCTACGACGTCGGCACACCTGCCCAACTGCCGGAGCTGTGGCTCGTCGAAGGTGAGACCGTCACCTTCACGCTGCTGTCCCCCGACGTCATTCACTCGTTCTGGGCGCCGTCCTTCATCATGAAGCTTGACGTCATACCGGGGCGGGAGAACTCGT
The DNA here is from genome assembly GCA_030447865.1 of Nocardioidaceae bacterium. Classification (GTDB taxonomy): domain Bacteria; phylum Actinomycetota; class Actinomycetes; order Propionibacteriales; family Nocardioidaceae; genus JAUJOE01. The sequence goes on along the minus strand of JAUJOD010000002.1, from coordinate 486,618 downwards.
TCTCGGTGACACCGACGCGCGCGGGCGAGTACGCCGGGCGCTGCGCCGAGTTGTGCGGCTGGCTGCACGCCCGGATGCTGTTCACGGTGAAGGTGGTCGACCGGGCTGCGTTCGACGCCCACCTCCAAGACCTGAGAGCCGCCGGTCAGGTCGGCGCGCCCAAGGGCGGCGAGTACACCCGCACCACCGTCGGGAAAGGGGAGGTCACCGGAGAATGACCGCGATCGACGCTCGCACCACCCCGATCGTCCAGCCGAGGCGACGTACCAAGGGTCAGGTCCTCGTCAAGTACCTCACGACCACCGACCACAAGGTGATCGGCAACCTCTACCTCGTCACGTCGTTCGTGTTCTTCCTGATCGCCGGCCTGATGGCGATGCTCATCCGTGCCGAACTGGCGCAGTCGGGCCTGCAGCTGGTCGACGAGGAGGTCTACAACCAGCTGTTCACGATGCACGGCACGATCATGCTGCTGTTGTTCGCTACACCGCTGTTCGTCGGGTTCGCCAACGCCGTCATGCCGCTGCAGATCGGCGCCCCCGACGTGGCGTTCCCCCGGCTGAACATGTTCAGCTACTGGCTGTTCCTGTTCGGTGGTCTCACCGTCATGGGGGGTTTTCTCGTCCCCGGCGGCGCCGCAGATTTCGGGTGGTACGCCTACACTCCGCTGTCGGACGCGGTGCGCTCGCCGGGCCTCGGCGGCGACCTGTGGGTCATGGGGCTATGGATGGCCGGTCTCGGCACGATCCTCGGCGCCGTCAACTTCGTCACCACGATCATCTGCATGCGGGCCCCCGGCATGACCATGTTCCGGATGCCGATCTTCACCTGGAACATCTTGGTGACGTCGCTGCTGGTGCTTATCGCGTTCCCGATCTTCGCCGGCGCCCTACTGGCGCTCGGCGCCGACCGCATGCTCGGCGCTCATGTCTTCGACCCCGCGACGGGTGGACCCGTCCTCTGGCAGCACCTGTTCTGGTTCTTCGGCCACCCCGAGGTCTACATCATCGCGCTGCCCTTCTTCGGGATCATCACCGAGGTTTTGCCTGTTTTCTCCCGCAAGCCGATCTTCGGCTACATCGGTCTGGTCGGTGCCACCTTGACCATCGCGGCGCTGTCGGTGGCCGTGTGGGCGCACCACATGTTCGTCGTCGGCGCGGTCGACCTGGCTTTCTTCTCGTTCATGACGTTCTTGATCGCGGTGCCGACCGGGGTGAAGTTCTTCAACTGGATCGGCACCATGTGGGGCGGGTCGGTGTCGCTCGACACCCCGATGCTGTGGTCCATCGGCTTCTTGGTGACGTTCTTGCTCGGCGGCCTTACCGGCATCATCTTGGCTTCGCCTCCGCTGGATTTCCAGCTCAACGACTCCTACTTCGTCGTGGCGCATTTCCACTACGTGGTGTTCGGCACCGTGGTGTTCGCGATGTTCGCCGGCTTCTACTTCTGGTGGCCGAAGCTGACTGGCCGCATGCTCGATGAGCGGCTAGGCAAGATCCACTTCTGGCTGCTGTTCATCGGCTTCCACACGACGTTCCTCGTCCAACACTGGCTGGGCAGCGAAGGGTTCCCCCGGCGCTACGCCGACTACCAGCCCAACGACGGCTTCACCACGTTGAATGAGATCTCCAGCATCGGGGCGTTCATCTTGGGCGCTTCGACGCTGCCGTTCCTCTACAACGTGTGGAAGTCGCGCAACAGCCCCAGGGTCACCTCAGACGACCCCTGGGGATGGGGACGGTCCCTGGAATGGGCGACCTCCTGCCCGCCGCCTCGCCACAACTTCCACCAACTGCCGAGGATCCGCTCCGAAAGCCCGGCGTTCGACCTGCACCACCCCGAGGTGGCGCTCAGCGAGTTCGAGGACAACGAGAACGTCAACGTCGAGGGCGAGACGGCTGATTCTCCCGAGATGCACGGCCGGGCCGGCCACCTCAAGGAGCAGGTCGATGGAGCACCGCCGCAGGGTCGCACCGACAACGGGGAGGACCGGCCGTGAAGGCTGAAGCGTGGGTTTTCGGGTTCCTGGCGGTTTTTTTTCTCGTGGTGGCGCCAAGCTACTGGTTCCTCAGTTCCGACCCCACCGGCACCGCGGCGCTGGTGATGTCGTTCTTCTTGGCCGTGCTCGTGGCGTTCTACCTGGGATTTCACGCCAAGAAGATGGATCCCCGCCCCGAGGACCGGAAGGAAGCCGAGATCGTCGACGGGGCAGGCGAGCTGGGCTTCTTCCCGCCGTACTCGTGGTGGCCGCTGTGGTGCGCCTGCGCGCTTACCCTGTGCGTGCTTGGCGTGGTTTTCGGGTGGTGGCTCGCACTGGTTGGCGTGGGCGCCGGATCGGTGGCGCTGATCGGGTGGGTCTTCGAGTACTACCGCGGGGAGCACGCGCACTAGAGCAACCGCGGCCAACCCGTCGGCGCTGGCGGGCGGCTCGGCCCGCTATTCGTCCAACCCAGCCGCGAGATGCGCAGGAATGCTGTCTGAGCCTGCTTGCTGCAACATCCCTGCGCATCTCGAGAGCGCCGACCGCTGGCACGCTGACGGAGTCTTGGTGTCGACAAGCTGGCCAGCGGCTCGACCGGGCGGCGCCGGCGCTAGGGCGCCTTGGGCTTTTGCTCTAGGCCGAAGTCTTGGCCGCCGACGATGCCGCTGGTCTCGATGCCGAGGTGAGCACCGTTCCCGCTGGCGGGACCATGCCCGTCCTCTAGCGCATGGGAGCCGTTCGTCGCGTGGTGCGCAGCCGCCTCGAGTTCCTCCTTGGTCGGCTTGCTGACGTCGTCGGCGTACCAGAAGTGCGACAGCCGCGACCGCAACCGCTCCTTGCCCTGCGCCGGCGCAGGCACACCGTTGGCGTCGGAGGCCGCCGGCGCCTCGACGGGAGTGTGCTGCTCGTGCATCGTGAGCTCGTAGGCGCGAACCGGGTTGATCGGGCGGTGGATCTCGGCGTACGAGCCGTCTGGAGAGCGCACGATGACGCCGGTCTCGTAACCGTGCAGCACCACCTCGCGGTCGTGGCGCTGCAGTGACAGGCACCACCGCCGCGTGATGATGAACGCCAGCACGGGGACGACGAAGATCGCTACCCGCATGAAGTACGTGATGGCGTTGAGCGACAGACCGAACTCGTAGGCCAGGATGTCGTTGCCGCCCGCGATCCACAACAAGGCGTACGCCGTCATGCCCGCCACACCGAACGCCGTACGCGTCGGCGCGTTGCGCGGCCGCTCCAGCAGGTGGTGCTCGCGGTCGTCTCCGGTGATCCACCGCTCGATGAACGGGTAGAAGGCCAACAGGGCGAAGAGCACACCGAGCAACAGCACCCCGGGGATCAAGACGTTCCACGAGAGCGTGTAGCCCCACAGGTTCGTCTCCCAGTTGGGCATGATCCGCAGCCCACCCTCCAGCCAGCCCATGTACCAGTCGGGCTGGGAACCGGCCGTCACCTCAGCAGGGTTGTACGGGCCGTACATCCAGATCGGGTTGATCTGCAACAAGCCGCCCATCAGCGCCGTGACGCCGAACACGATGAAGAAGAAGCCACCGGCCTTGGCCATGTAGACAGGCATCAGCGGGAAGCCGACGACGTTGTTGTTGGTGCGTCCGGGGCCGGGGAACTGCGTGTGCTTGTGGTAGACGAGCAGCAGCATGTGTGCGGTGATGAGCGCGAGCAGGATGCCGGGCACGAGCAGCACGTGCACGGTGTAGAGCCGGGGGATGAAGTCGTCGCCGGGGAACTCACCGCCGAAGACGAAGAATGAGATGTAGCTGCCGACCACCGGGATCGACAACATCAGCCCCTGGGCGATGCGCAAGCCGGTGCCGGACAGCAGGTCGTCAGGCAGCGAGTACCCCGCGAAGCCCTCGATGATGCCGAGCATGAGCAGGGCGAGCCCGATCATCCAGTTGAGCTCCCGCGGCTTGCGGAACGCGCCGGTGAAGAACACCCGCAGCATGTGGATGGTCATCGACGCCAAGAACAGGTTCGCCGACCAGTGGTGCATCTGCCGCATCAGCAGGCCGCCGCGGACGTCGAACGACAGGTCGAGGGTGGACGCGTAGGCCTCTGACATGTGCAGGCCACGCAGGTTCGCGTATGAGCCCATGTACTCGACTTCGGCCATGCTCGGCTTGAACCAGAACGACAAGAAGGTCCCGGTGAGCAGCAGGATCACGAAGCTCCACAGCGCGATCTCGCCCAGCATGAACGACCAGTGGTCGGGGAAGACCTTGCGCAGCTGCTTCTTCGTCAGCGCGCCGATGCCGAGACGCTCGTCGAGCCAGGTGACGACGCCGGCCGTGGAGCGGGAGGCCGCCCCGGCTTTGGACCGGGCAGCGGTGGAGGAGCTCATCGTGGCATCATCCTCGTTCCCAGAAACTTGCCCCGACGGGCTCCTGGAACCCGCTCATCGCAATCAGGTAGCCCTCGCCGTCGACGCCCAGCGGCAGCTGCGGAAGGTTGCGCGAAGCGGGGCCGAAGAGCACCACGCCGTTGTTGGCGAGGTCGAAGGTCGACTGGTGGCAGGGACACAAGACGTGGTGGGTCTGCTGCTCATACAGGCTGATCGGGCAACCGACATGAGGGCAGATCTTGGAGTAGCACAAGATCCCTTCGACGTCCCAGTCCCTGCGCGCAGGGTACGGCGTGTACTCCTCCGGCGGCATCCGCACCACGATGACAGCCGCCTTGGCCTTCTCGTTCAGCAGCTCGTTGCCTTCGAACTCCTCCGCGTGCTCGAAGAACACCGCCGGCTCGGCGTTGATGAGCTGTCCGATCGGGACCTCGGACGGTCGGATGGCTCGGCCGGAAACGTCGCTGACAACTCGCATACCGCGGCGCCACACGGTCTGCTCGAGCTTCACCCCCGGAAGCGGACCCAGGTCGCGCAACAACACCACCGCGGGCAGACCCAACATCGCCATCGACGCGAGCAGGCTGTTGCGGATGAGTTTGCGCCGCCCGAGGCCGGACTCCTCCGACCCTGCCTGGAAGGCAGCGATGGCCTCCTGGCGATCCTCGACGGTCGACGCGGCGGAGTGCCGGTACTCGATCATCTCGTGGTCGGCCATCAACTTCCGGGCCCACTGGATGGCGCCGAGGCCGATGAGAAGCAGTGACAGGCCGAGGGTGACCCCGAGCGCCAGGTTCGACGCCCCGACACCCAGCGCGGTCTCCCCGGTCTCGGGATGCGGGTCGAAGAGGAAGTAGGCGACGCAGAAGGCCAGCGCCATCACAGCACCGACGACGAACATCGCCGCCACCTGGCGCTCGGCTCGGCGCTCCAGCGCGGGATCGACATCGGTGGGTCGCGGCTGGTGCTCCGGCACACCAGGGTTGTCCAGCGGCTCCTGCGGGCCGATCGGGAGCAGCGAGTTGTCGCCGGCGCCGTTCGAGCCCGTGCCCGGCGTGTCGTGCTGGCCGTCGTCGCTCACGGCTTCTTCCTTTCTGCCCGCACGCCGTTGTTGGCGATCCACACGGCGGCAAGCACCAAGGCGCCGATGCCGAACGTCCAGCCCCACAAGCCCTCGCCGACCGGGCCGCGGCTGCCGAGCTCAAGCCCGCCGTACGCCGTCTGGTCCTCAAGCGTCTTGATGTAGGCGATCACGTCGCGCTTCTGAAGGGGCGTCAAGACCTCGTCGGAGAACACCGGCATCTGCTGCGGCCCCGTCAGCATGGCCTCGTAGATGTGGATGGGCTCGACGCCGTGCAGGCTCGGTGCGTACCGGCCTTCGGGGAGTGCCCCCCCGACCCCGGCGAAGTTGTGGCAGGCGGTGCAGTTCGTGCGGAAGAACTCGCCGCCGCGGGCGATCTGCTCGTCCGTGGCCTCGGAGACGTCGTAGTACTCCGGGTCGGGGATCGCCGGTCCAGGGCCGAGCGAGGCGATGTACGCCGCGAGTTTGTCCACCTCGCCTTCGTCGTACGTGCGTGGCTTGTCGGGGGCCTGGGTGTCGGGCCGAGCCATCGGCATCCGCCCGGTGCTGACTTGGAAGTCGACGGCCGCGGCGCCGACGCCGATCAGCGGCGGCCCGATGTTCTTGCCGCGCTCGGTGATGATGCCTTCGGCGTTGAGGCCGTGGCAGGACGCGCAGCCCACCTCGTACAGCTGCCGGCCCTCGGCGATCAGCTGGGCGTCGGACTTGCCGGACTCGTCGGCGACCGCTGGCCGAAACGCCGAGTAGAGGCCGCCCGCCACCACCAGCGCGAACAGCAGCACGACGAACCCCGCGAGCGGATGCCGGCGACGGGTCGACAGCTTCCTCACCACGACGGCCCCTCCTCTCGCTGGCTCACTTGAGCAGGTAGATGGTCGCGAACAGGGCGATCCACACCACGTCGACGAAGTGCCAGTAGTAGGACACGACGATCGCGGTGACAGCCTGCTCATGGGTGAAGGTGCGCGCCATGAAGGTTCGGCCGAGCACGAACAGGAAAGCGATGAGGCCGCCGGTCACGTGCAGCCCGTGGAAACCGGTGGTGAGGTAGAACATCGAGCCGTACGACGACGACTGGAGGGTGACGTTCTCGCCGATGAGGGCGGCGTACTCAAACACCTGGCCGCCGATGAAGAAGGCGCCCATCGCGTAGGTGAGCACGAACCACTCCCGCAGACCCCACCCGGCCACGTTCAGCACGCTGCCCGAGCGGCCGACTTGGCCCCGCTCAGCCGCGAAGACACCGAGCTGACAGGTCACGGAGCTGAGCACCAGCACCGTCGTGTTCGCAAAGGCGAACGGGATGTTGAGCTTGGCGGTCTCCTGTTCCCACAGGCCGGTGGCGACGCCGCGAATCGTGAAGTAGGCGGCGAACAGCGCCGCGAAGAACATCAACTCACTGGCCAGCCAGACAATCGTGCCGACACTCACCATGCTCGGCCGGTCGTGCTGGCCGTGTGCCCGAGAGGCGGGGATCGCGGTCGATGTCGCCACGGCACCATTATGTCTACCGAGGCGCCCAGCGGTACGGCGACCCCCGTGACTTACCTACGCTGATCAGGTGACGTTCGCCGCGACATTCTCCGGCCACGCCGACGATGCCCAGTTGGTGCCCGCCATCAGCGCCGAGCGCGTCTTCACGGCCTGGACCTTCGAGCCGTTGCCGCTCGCGCTGATCGCCGTCACCGGGGCTGGTTATCTCCTGGGCGTCCGGATGCTGCAGCGGCGGGGGGACCGCTGGTCGTTCTGGCGGACGCTGAGCTTTACTTTCGGCGGCCTTGGCAGCCTGCTCGTTGCCACCTGCTCGTCGCTGGCGACCTACGACGAGGTGCTGCTCAGCATGCACATGGCGCAGCACATGGTCTTGACGATGGTTGCGCCGGTGTTCTTGGCTCTCGGCGCGCCGGTCACCTTGGCGCTGCGCACACTGCCGCCCAGCCCTCGGCGTCGGCTGGTGAGCGTGCTGCACAGCCGGTTGGCCGCCGTGCTGGCTTTCCCGCCTGTCGCGTTCGTCTTCTTCGTCACTAGTCCGTGGGTGCTCTACTTCTCCGGCTGGTACGACGCCACCTTGCGCTCGGTTGTGCTGCACGACCTGCTGCACCTGCACTTTGTGATCGTCGGCTGCCTGTTCTTCTGGCCGCTCCTTGGGCTGGACCCGGTGCCGGGGCGGGTGGCGTATCCGCTCCGGCTGCTCACGGTTTTCGCCACGCTGCCCTTTCACGCGTTCCTCGGTGTGACGATCATGTCGACGCAGCAGTTGCTGGCCGGCGACTGGTACCGCTCGCTGGGCAGGACGTGGCCGCCGACTCCTGTTGACGACCAGCACCTCGCCGGCCAGATCTTGTGGGGATCCGGCGACGCCGTCGGGTTGTTGATCTTTGCTGTGCTGTTCGTGCAGTGGGTGCGCCAGAGCACCGGCGAAGCGGTCCGGGAGGACCGCCGGCTCGACCGGGAAGAGGCGGCTGCACACCGCAGCGGTCGGGCGGCCACCCGGTAGCATGCCGCCAGAGCACCGCGAGGCGGCACCCAGGGCACCCCCGAGGCGACACAAGGCAGGTCACGCACCCATGAGGGTTTTGGTTTACAGCCACGACTCCAACACGCGAGCGCAGGTCATGCTCGCGCTCGGCAAGCGTCCGCACCCCGACCTGCCCGCGGTTGAGTACGTCGAGTGCGCCACCGAACCCGTCGTCATCTCGACCTTGGACGCCGGCGGCATCGACCTGGCGATCCTCGACGGCGAGGCCGTTCCGGCTGGCGGCATGGGCATCTGCCGTCAGCTGAAGGACGAGATCTACCAATGTCCGCCAGTGCTGGTGCTCATCGGGCGGCGGGAGGACGGGTGGTTGGCGACCTGGTCGCGCGCCGACGCCGTCGTGCCGCACCCGCTCGACCCGCTCGTGGTCGCCGAGACCGTGATCGGTCTGCTACGGCCTCGCGCTGACCTAGAGCCGCGCTGAGCCGGTTGACCCTGCCAGCCGCGCCATGACTGACCTGTTCTCCTGGCCGTCGGTGCTGTCGACGCTGATGGCCGGCGATGACCTGACCTCAACCCAGACCGGCTGGGCGATGCGCCAGGTGCTCGCCGGCGATGCGACGGCTGCCCAGATCGCCGGCTTTGCTGTCGCTCTGCGAGCCAAGGGTGAGACGGTCGAGGAGGTGGAAGGGCTCGTCGACACGATGTATGAGTTTGCCGTCCCGTTGAGCTATCCGGGTCGTGCTGTCGACATCGTCGGCACCGGCGGCGACCGCGCCCAGACTGTCAACATCTCCACGATGGCGGCGCTGGTGACAGCAGCGGCTGGTGTCCCGGTTGTCAAGCACGGCAACCGGGCCGCGTCGTCAGCGTGTGGCTCTGCCGACGTACTCGAGGGATTGGGAATCCGGCTCGACCTGCCGGTCGCGGCCGTCGAGGAGGTCGCTGCCGAAGTGGGCATCACCTTCTGCTTCGCCCCGGTGTTCCACGCGGCGCTGCGCCACTCCGCCGTCC
>JAUJOD010000002.1:193880-477601 GCA_030447865.1 Nocardioidaceae bacterium | reverse complement strand
ATCACCTTCTGCTTCGCCCCGGTGTTCCACGCGGCGCTGCGCCACTCCGCCGTCCCTCGGCGCGAGCTCGGGGTTGCGACCACCTTCAACTTCCTCGGCCCGCTGGCCAACCCGGCCCGCCCGGCTGCCCAAGCGGTTGGCGTGGCCGACGCGCGGATGGCCGGCCTGCTCGCTGGCGTGCTGGCCCGGCGCGGGGTCGACGGGTTCGTCTTCCGCGGCGACGACGGCCTCGACGAGCTGACCACCACAGCAACCTCGCAGGTGTGGGCCATCGTCGACGGGGACGTCAGCGAGCACAAGCTCGACCCGACCGAGCTGGGAATACCCCGAGCGGCTGCCGCTGACCTGACCGGCGGCGACGTCGCGGTCAACGTGGCGGCGGTGCATCGGCTGCTTTCCGGTGCCAATGGACCGGTGCGGGACGCCGTACTGCTGAACGCGGCAGCAGGGATCGCGGCGTACGACGTCGGACCGGGGCCTTTGGTCGAGCGGCTGGGTGCGGCGCTGGCGCGGGCCGCGGAGGCGGTGGACTCCGGAGCGGTGAGGGCAAAGCTCGACCAGTGGGTTGCGGCGGTCCAGCGGCACTGAAGCCGCATCGCCAACCGTGGAGGGCAGCCGGTGCTGCGGCCGCTGCTCAGTCGGCGCCGAGTGAGAACGCCGCCTCGAGGTCGTGGCTGGAGTAGGTGCGGAAGGCGATGTGCGTCTCGGTCGCCAACACGCCAGCCACCTTGTTGACCTGGTCGGGGACCAGGGTGGCGACCTGATCGTGGTGGCGGACGCGCAGCAGTGCGATCAGGTCGATGTCGCCGGTCACGGAGTACACCTCGCTGACTCCGTCGAGAGCGGCGAGCTGCTGGGCCACCTCGGGAATCTGCGACACGTCGGCCTTGATGAAGACGATGGCGGTGATCACGAGGGGCGCTCCTTCTCGGCCGGTACGGCGAGCCTAACCGCAACCAGCGCGGTGCGGCCTGCGCGCCCGGCTGTCGTGAGTGGTCAGCGCGCCGGCTGGGTGTAGGTGCGGGACTCCCGCGGCGTGTCGAACGGCGACAGTGCGGACCGCGACGCCGTAATCGACTCGAGGAGCTCGCGGTGCGATTCCGCTCCGTTGACGGGACACGCCCAGACGCCGTCGAGGTGCACCAGGCGTACGCCCGGCTGCTCCAGCCACTTCAGGATCTTTTCGGACTCCTCCGGCGTAGCTGCCGGCGCGGGGCCGGGTCGCGGAGCGACGGTTTCGGCGCTGCGTCGCAGCGCCTCGGTCCACTCCCGTGCGTTGCTTCCGGGCGGGATGACTCCGGCGCCGCAGAGCCGTCCGAACCGGATCACGTGGACCTCCCACCCCGACGGCGTGCGGAGAGCGGCGACGATCTCTGGGCAGCCGGTCAGCGCGCGCAGACGCTGGCCGCGGGCCGCGGTGCGGATGAAGCTTGTCAGCCGGTCGCGGTGGACTCCGGCTTCCTCATAGCGTTCGGTGGCAGCAAGCGCCTCCATCCGGACCCGGATCGCGGCGGTGACTGCTGCTGGACTTTCCTGCAGCGACGCACGCAGCTTGGCCACGGTGACGGCGTAGTCGGCTGCGGACGCAGTACCGTCGCACGGGGAAAGACACCGCCCCATCTCGGCCAGCGCGCAGGGACTGCCGTGGGGGTGCACGGGCAGGCGTCCGGAGCACTGCCGGATGGGGAAGGTCTCGTGCAGGGCGGCCATCGCCGCCTCGGCGGCCTGGCGCGACCCGAACGGCCCGAGGTAGTCAGCGTCGTCGTCGAGAACCTGTTTGACCAGCGAGAGCCGCGGCCACGCCTCGACGGTGAGCTTCACCCAGCTCACCCGCTCGGGGAACTTCGAGCGCCGGTTGTAGCGCGGCTTGTGTTCGGCGATCAGCCGCAGCTCACGCACCGCTGCCTCCAACGCGGTGGCGCAGGCGATGCCCTGCACCGAGGCGGCGAGCCCGACCATCTCACCGATCCGGGACCGGGTCTCGCTGGCGGTGAAGTAGGTGCGGACCCGAGCCCGCAGGTCCTTCGACGTACCGACGTAAAGCACCTTGTCGCGGCCGTCACGAAAGAGGTAGACACCCGGCAGGTGGGGGAGTTGCTCAGCGAGATGGCGCTTCCTGCGTTGAGCGGTGGAGACGCGGGCGGAGAAGGTCTGCAGCTCCTCGAGCGTGTGGACGCCGAGGTTGCCGAGCCGCTCGACCAGCCCGTGGAGTACGTCGACGGTGGCGCGGGCGTCGGACAGCGCGCGGTGGTTGGGTGTGGTGGTGGCGTGGAACACCCTCGCCAGCGTCGCCAGCTTGCAGTCGGGGGCGTCGTCACGAGTGAGGACCCGACGCGCCAGCTTCGCGGTGTCGAGCACGTCGAACCGCGGCCACGGCACCGCTTGCAGGGCGGCGTAGTGACGCAGGAAACCCACGTCGAAGGGTGCGTTGTGGGCGACGAGCACCGCGCCTCGGGCGAACTCCAAGAAGGCGGGCAGCGCCGACTCGATGCGGGGGGCGCCCGCGACCATCGTGTCGGTGATGCCGGTCAGCACCGAGATGAACGCTGGGATGGGTTGGCTCGGCTGCACGAGCGTATGGAACTCACCGAGCACCTCGCCGCAGCGGACCTTGACCGCGCCGATCTCGGTGATCGACGAGCCGGCAGCAGCTGAGCCCCCGGTGGTCTCCAGGTCGACGACGACGAACGTGACATCGCGAAGCGGCGTGCCGAGCTCGTCGAAGGTCTGCTGCACCGCCGGTGCTGCCGCTGGCGATGCGGAGTCGAGCACTGTGCTCATGCGCCGGACTGTAGGGGGAGGCTCCGACGAAACTGCTGAGCCTCGCCGTGACCGCACTAGGGTGGACCCTTCGCCGGACACCGACAGGAGCCGCCATGACCCAACCAGCGGACCACCCTGCGGTGGGGTCGTCGTGACCGCGTGACCGACGCTGCTGTCGGCGGCGCCCTGCCACCCGACGTACACAAGAAGATGGTGGCGCTGGCGGCGCAGGCGCTGGGGATGATGCCACCGGAGCAGGTACCTCCGGCGCTGCGCAGGGCAGCCGCCTTCGCCCCAGCACGCCGGGCGAAGCTCGCCGGGTCCCAGCTCGCAGCCGCCCTGGAGTCCGACGAGGAGTTCCGCACGCGCCTCGCCGTACACGTCAAAGCGCTCGTCCCGCAGCTGGTGAGCGCGGTCGAACAAGGTCCCCCGGTGCCGTCGGTGGGTGCCGTCGACACCGCGGCCGCTGCCTATCTGGTGCGACCGGCCGGCTGGGAAGGCGTTGTGGAGTCGGTGCGGAACGCCGACAGGGGCCGGCGCGATCCCGCCGAGGAGTCCAGCGACAAGGTGCAGCGGCTCACCGCTGCCCTGTCGAACGCCCGCACCGAGGTCAAGGTGGTACGGGAACGGCTGCGTCACCAGCTGGATTCGGTGAAGGCCGACAACGCCCAATTGCGTCGCACCCTCGGCACGGTCCGTCAGCAGCTTCGCAGCGTGGAGGCAGCCGCTGCCAACGCCGACCAGTTGGTCCAGGACGCCCGCCGCGACGCGATGGCAGCCACCCGCGCCGCGGAGGCCGAGACCAGACGCCTGCGGAGCCGCATCACCGAGCTGGAGGGGCAGCTGGCGGCGTCTCGGCGGGCCAACCGAGATGCCCGGGACAGCGAGACGATGCGGCTACGCCTGCTGCTCGACACTCTCGTCGGCGCTGCCGCGGGTCTGCGCCGCGAGTTGGCTCTCGCCCCGGCTGATGTCTTGCCGGCCGACACCGTGGCGGCGGTGGAGCCGGCCACGGCGACCGCCACGGGCAATGTCGGCCGGGGGCTGCTCGATGACGACCCGACGTTGCTCCGGCATCTGCTGGAGCTTCCTCGAGTTCACCTGATCGTCGACGGCTACAACGTCTCCAAGTCGGCGTGGCCGTCGACGCCGCTCGACCAGCAGCGGGCCCGCCTCACCAGCCGGGTCGCTGCCCTCGTCGCGGGCAAGCGGGTCGAGACGACCCTGGTGTTCGACGGCGCCGAACTGCTTGATCCTCCCAGCGTTACGGCGCCTCGCGGCATCCGCGTGCGGTTCAGCCCCGCCGGTGTGATCGCGGACGACCTGATCCGTGACCTGGTGGCGAACGAACCCGCCGGGAGGCCAGTCGTCGTCGTGTCGAGTGACCGCGAGCTTGCCCAGTCCGTTGCCGACCGGGGTGCCCGCGCCGTCGCGTCCAGCGCCCTCATCGGGGCGCTTGGTCGCTGAGCCGACCCCCGCACCCGCTTCGAGGTGGAGGCGGCTGTCGAGCCGGGCTGGCATCATCGCGTTATGCCAGCCGAGCAGATTGTGCCAGCCGAGCAGACCGGGCCAGCTGAACAAACAGGCCCGTGCGTGGTTGGAGTGAGCCAAAGCCCGCACCACCGCTTCAGCAAGCAGGCGCACGTCAGTATCCGGCTGGTCGCGGGATACGGCGTCGCCGGTGACGCTCACGGAGGAGTCACCGTTCAGCATCGGTCCCGCGTTCGCCGCGACCCGAACCAGCCGAACCTGCGGCAGGTGCACCTGGTCTCGGGCGAGCTGCACGATGAGCTGCGCGCGCGGGGATTCGACGTACGGCCGGGTCAGCTGGGTGAGAACATCACCACTCGCCACCTCGACCTGCTGGGCTTGACGCGAGCTACCCGGCTGCTGATCGGTTCGTCCGCCATCCTGGAAGTGACCGGTCTGCGCAACCCCTGCCGGCAGCTCGACGCGTTCCGGCCGGGTCTGATGGCTGCCGTGCTCGAGCGCGACGCCTCCAACCGCCTAGTCCGCAAGGCGGGAATCATGGCAGTGGTCATCGCCGACGGTGAGGTGCGACGCGGTGACCCTATCGTCGTCCAGCGGCCGGTCGCCGACGTCGAGGAGCCGCTAACGCCGGTCTGACCCGGTGTTGCGTTTTTCGGGCCGGAAGAGTGTCGGTGGGGCCATCTAACGTCGGTGCCGACTGATCTTGCCCACGAGGTTGGCCGTACGAACTGGCTATGAATCGGCCCTAGGAATTGGAGAGCGCCATGGCGCACGAGGCACCCGACGCGGTGGCCGCACCGCTCGCCCTGCCGTCATCGACGCAAAGCGAGCCCACCCCGCTGACTGCCACCGGCGATCCGGTGCTGATTGACTGCGACAGTTGCAGCGTCCGCGGCGCCGGCTGCAGTGACTGCGTCGTCACGTTCTTGTTGGGCTCTCCACCGTCGGGGGTGGTGTTGGGCGATGATGAGCGACGGGCGATCGACGTACTCGCTGACGCTGGGCTGGTGCCGCCGCTGCGCATGGTCCAACCGCTCGATTCCCGGCCTGGCCACGACTGTCCGTAAGAAGCCGATGACGCGTTGTTGAGGGGGATTGGTATGGGGATAACTTCAGGGAAGGGTTTGGTCGATAGGTCACGGGCTTGTAACGTGTCCCCCTGGCTCCCGAGGCTCCGGCCACGGCCGGAGTTGTGTTTTGTCCGCTAGTGAGAAGGAGACCGTCGACTCGTGTCGTACGGCCGTACATCCCACCTGCCCACGTTCGCCAAGCGAGCTCTCCCGCTGATCGCCGTATCGCTGCTATCCGGCGCGGTACTGGTGCCAGCGCCGAGCTCCGCCGATCCCGACCTAGACAACCTCCGAATGTCGATTCGCGAGGCGGAGCGGCGCATCGACCTGCTCAACCATGAGGCCGAGATCGCATCGGAACGGCTCAACGCGTCGCGGGTTCGCCTGCAGGGCGCGAGAGAGCGGTTGCAGACGCTGCAGGCAGACCTCAACCGTCAGCGCACGCGAGTCGAGGAGTTGCGCACTGAGGTCGTCAGTTCCGCGCTTGCTGACTACCAGAGTGCGGCGGGACTGTCGACAACCACCTCGTTCCTCGTCGCGGACGACCCCCAAGAGTTCATCGCCGACGTGGCCACTCAAGCAGTCGCCGAACACCAGCAGAACGGCCTGCTGAGCCAGCTCAGCGAGGAGAAGCGCCAGCTCGGGGTGCAGGAACGGCAGGCGCAGCGGGAGCTTGCCGCTATCGCGCGGCACAAGTCTGCGCTCGCCCGGCACGAGGCTCAGCTCGACCGCAAGACCGAGCAGGCAGAAGAGGTCCTCCACCAGTTGCAAGTGAAACTGCGTGAACGCCTGGCTCGCATCCAGGCCCGCAAGGAAGCTCGTGCAGAGGCACGCAGAGAAGCTCGCGCCCAAGCCCGCCTGGAAGCCCTTATCGAGGCCCGAGAAGAAGCAGCACGGCTAGCGCGGGCCAGTCGGGCCGAGGAACGGGTCAGCACCGACGACACTCCGGCTCCGGCTCCGGCTCCGGCGCCGGCTCCGGCGCCGTCTCCGTCCCCGGCTCCTGCCCCGGTGCCGGCACCGTCACCGTCCCCGGCTCCCGCTCCTGCGCCGGCACCGTCCCCGGCCCCCGCTCCTGCGCCGGCACCGTCCCCGGCCCCCGCTCCTGCCCCTCAGCCGGCTCCAGCCCCCGCGCCGTCTCCTGCCCCGGCTCCGGCTCCCACCCCGGCACCGGTCAGCAGCGCCGCCGGCTCCGGCAGGGCAGCCGTTGCCGTTGACTTCGCCCTGGCTCAGGTCGGCGATGCCTACGTGTACGGCGCTGCCGGGCCGGACGCGTACGACTGCTCAGGGTTGACGATGGCCGCTTGGGCCGCCGCGGGCGTCTCCATCCCGCACGCCTCGAGCATGCAGACAGGGATCGGAACTCCGGTGTCCATCGACGCGCTCGCACCGGGCGACCTGGTGTTCTACTACTCACCGATCTCCCACGTCGGCATGTACATCGGCAACGGCCAGCTGGTCCACGCGGCGAACCCCAGCATGCCCGTCCATGTTGCACCGGTGGACTCCATGCCGATCAGCATGGCTGTCCGCGTCGGCTGACGCTGAACGCTGACAGAGTTGTCAGACTCGATTCGGTCCCCAGGTCGACCAGGTTCTGACAACTCGCGGGCCGGCGGCGCTGGGGTCAGGCGGCTGGTGGCCGTGACGCTCATCGCGCTCGTTGTTGGCGCGCTCATCGGCTCGTTGCTGGGCGAGACTCCCGCCGCTGAGCAGCACGAGCCCGTCGCCAGCGGGCGCACGGACGTTGTCGTCGACACCGACCGAGCCAGCGCCGCCCGGCACGCCTTGGCTCGCGCTGTGCTGCGACAGCAAGAGCAGGCGCTGCGTGCCGGCCGCCAACGCGCGTACCTGCGCACGTGGGACTCCACGCTGACGGCGTCGCAGCGCCGCGCCGCCACTGTCTACGCCAATCTGCAAGCCCTCGGTGCTGCCGTGCACAGCACCCGCTATTACGAAGCCGAGATCGGGGGACTGCCACGGCAGCAGCAGCGGCTGCTCGGCGGTGCGTCGTGGACGGCTGATGTCGAGCTGTTCTGGCGGCTGCCCGACTTCGACGAGCACGACGCCCTCACCACGCTGACGTACACGTTCGTTCGGCGCGGGGAGACGGCGTACGTCGTCGACATCGAACCCGCCACCGGGGCCAGGCGTCCGGTGTGGCTGCTCGGCCCACTCGTCGTACGTCGAAGCGAGCGCACGCTGGTGGCGGCGACCACGCTTGCGCAAGCCGTTCGCTTCGACCGGTTGCTTCGGGAGGCCACGGACGACGTGGCGTCGGTTGTCTCCGACTGGCGTGGAGGGCTGGTGGCCTACGTCCCGGCCTCCGTTGAGCAGTTTGAGTCCGTGCTGGCCGTGACCCCAGGCGCCTACGACGGCATCGCCGCGGTCACCACCACGGTTGATGGCTCGCCACGGGTCGACGCGCCGGAGGCCATCGCGGTCAACCCGGCTGTCTTCGGCAAGCTCCGGCCGGTAGGCGCCCAGGTGGTCATCACGCACGAGTCGACGCACGTGGCAACTGACGTCGTCGCCAGGCACGTTCCGCTCTGGGTGGCCGAGGGGTTCGCGGACTATGTAGGCGTCGGGTCTGTCGACGTACCGCGGTCGGTGTCGGCCTGGGCGGTGATCCGCGACATCCGGCGGAACGGGCTGCCGCGTGGCTTGCCGTCCGACGCCGCCTTCATGTCGGCCCACGGCAAACTCGAGGTGTACTACGAACAGGCCTGGCTGGCGGTCGACCTGATCGCCAAGAGGTACGGCGAAGCCCGGTTGCTCGCGTTCTACGAACGCGCCGTCGCCGCGCCCGACCAGGTCGGCACCGCGCTTCGTGCGGAGTTGGGCACCACCCGCGCGGAGCTCACCGGCCAATGGCGCCGCTACCTCAAAGCCATCGCCAGTGCGGCGTAGGCCAGGATCGCTGCTGGCTGCCTATGTCGCCGCGGCGGCACTGGCGGCGATCCTCCTGGCCCTGGTGTGGACCCTCACCCCCTGGCAGCCGCTGCCCGACGCGACCATCGAGCCGGCGCCGGTGCAGCGGTACTTCACCCCCGAGCAAGTCGCGCGCTCGGAGGCGTTCCACGACGCGATCAAGTGGCCGTCGTGGCTGGCGCTCGCGGTCGGGATCGCCGTACCTGTTGTGATCGGGTTCACCCCGCTCGGCCGACGCCTCGCGGCCGCAGTGCGGGGAAGGGCCAACCGGTGGCCGGTGCAGGTGACGGCGATTACCACGATCGTGCTGGTCGCACAGTCGTTGGCGACGCTTCCGCTCCGCGCTTGGGGGCACGCGGTGTCGACGTCGTACGGATTGTCGACCCAGTCGTGGGCTGGCTGGCTGGCCGATGCGGGCAAGTCGCTGGCGGTGGCGGTTGTGCTCACCGCTCTTGCACTCGTGCTGTTGGTGGGGTTCGCGCGCCGCTTCCCAGCGACCTGGTTCGCGCCTGCTGGTCTGGCTGCCGCGGGGCTGGTGGTGGTGTCGTCGTTCGCCTATCCGGTTGTGTTCGAGCCGCTGTTCAGCCGGTTCACCCCTCTGCACGAGAGAAACAGTGCCCTGCAGACGAGGCTGCTGGCGCTGGCCGCCCGCGACCACGTCGAGGTGACCGAGGTCTTGGTCGCCGATGCGTCGCGACGTACCACCGCGGTGAACGCCTACGTCTCCGGCTTCGGCGCGTCCAAGCGCATCGTCGTCTACGACACGTTGCTCGCCTCGGCCGCTGCCGACGAGGTCGCCTTGGTGGTGGCCCACGAACTCGGGCACGCCGCTGAGGACGACGTGCTCGTCGGCACCCTGCAGGGGGCCGTCGGCGCCGCGTTCGGGGCCACCGGGCTGTTCTTGCTGCTTCGCCGACCCGCCGTACGCCGGCTGGCCGGCACCGACGATGCCGGCAACCCCGCCGTGGTGCCGGTCGTACTTGCCCTGGTGACGGTCGGCAGCTTCTTGTCGCTGCCGCTGCAGAACACGGTCAGCCGGCACGTCGAGGCCCGCGCCGACGTGCACGCACTCGACCTGACCCGTGACCTGCCGACGTTCATCGCCGCCCAGCAACGCCTGTCGGTCACCAACCTGACCCATCTGGAGCCGAACGACGTGCTCGCCTTCTGGTTCACCACCCACCCCGCGCCGCTGGACCGGATCGGTCTGGCCGAGCAATGGCAGCGCCGGTACGACGGGCCGCCGTGACCGGCAAAGTGCTGGTCGTCACCAACGACTTCCCGCCGCGCCGAGGCGGCATCGAGTCGTTCGTCGCATCACTGTGCGCGGGCCTGCCTAGTGAGCGGCTGGTCGTCTACACCGCGACGATGCCGGGTGCTCCCGCCGTCGACGCGACGCTGAACTATCCGGTGGTTCGCGACCGTAGCCGGACGCTGCTGCCAACCCCTCGGGTGGCCGATGCTGTCCGCGAGGTCGCCAAGCAGCACGGGTGTGACCGGGCGGTGTTCGGGGCGGCGGCGCCACTGGGACTGCTGGCGCGCACCCTCCGCGGCAGCGGCGTACGTCGGATGGTCGGCCTCACTCACGGTCACGAGGTCTGGTGGTCGAAGACTCTGGCGACCCGGCAGCTGCTGCGCCGGATCGGCGACGACGTCGACGTGCTGACCTATGTGAGTGACTACTGCCGCCGTGAGATCGCGGACGCGCTGAGCGCTGCGGCGGCGCAGCGGATGGTTCGGTTGTCACCGGGCGTCGATGTCGCGCGGTTTCGGCCCGGCTTGGACGGCACCCCCGTGCGCCGGTCAGCCGGGTTCGCAGCGGCGCGACCCGTCGTACTGTCGGCATCTCGGCTGGTGGCCCGCAAGGGGCAGGACATGCTGCTGCGCGCCTGGCCACACGTGCTACGGCAGGCGCCCGAGGCGGCGCTGTTGATCGTGGGCGACGGTCCGGCTGAGCGGCGGCTCCGCCGGCTGGCGTCACAGCTCGGTGTCGAGGGATCGGTGACCTTCGTGCCCGGGGCCGCCTGGGAGCAGATGCCGGCCGTCTACGCCGCCGCCGATGTCTTCGCGCTACCGTGCCGCACCCGGCTTGGTGGCCTCGAACCCGAGGCGCTGGGCATCGTGTTCCTGGAGGCGGCTGCGTCGGGCCTGCCCGTCGTCGTTGGGGCGTCCGGTGGGGCACCCGAGACGGTGGTTGACGCCGCGACGGGGTACGTCGTCGACCCGAGGGATCCCGACCAGGTCGCGGAGCGCATCGCGGCGCTGCTTGGCTCACCCGGCACTGCTGAGCGGATGGGCGCTGCCGGCCGAGCTCGGGTGGTTGCGCAGTGGTCGGCCGCACGGGCCGTCGACAGGCTGCGACACCTCCTGGGCTGAGCAGGTGCGCCATCAGGCGTGGGTGCACCGAGGAGGTGCTGACGCAGCGGGTAGTGTCGCCCCGACAATTCGCAGACCTCTCGGCAATCAGGAAGGGCCATGGCCGACCAGACGACCTCCAGCATCCGGATCGCCGCTGACCCGGCCGCCGTCATGTCCGTCATCGCCGACTTCGAGAGCTACCCGGTCTGGGCGAAAGGCGTGAAGTCGGCTGACGTGGTCGCCACAGGTGAGGACGGCCGCGCCTACGAAGTCGCCTTCGTCCTCGACGCCGCGCCGATAAAGGACGAATACACGCTTCGCTACGACTGGGACGGCGACACCTCGGTCACCTGGTCGCTGGTCGAGGCGAAGATGCTGAAAGCCCTCGAAGGGGCGTACTACTTGTCCTCCAGGGGCGATTCGACCGATGTGACCTACCAGCTGTCTGCCGACTTGAGCATCCCGATGATCGGAATGCTCAAGCACAAGGCCGAGAAGGTGGTGATCGACAGCGCGCTGAAGGGTCTCAAGGCGCGCGTCGAGTCCCGAGCCTGACCCGGCGCTCGTCCAGCCACCTGCAAGAAGATCGATCTGCGAGGACTGACATGGCCTTGACTGTTGGAGTCGACGTCGGCGGTACCAAGATCGCTGCCGGCGTCGTGTCAGAAACCGGCGAGATCCTC
Organism: Nocardioidaceae bacterium; assembly: GCA_030447865.1. Taxonomy (GTDB): domain Bacteria; phylum Actinomycetota; class Actinomycetes; order Propionibacteriales; family Nocardioidaceae; genus JAUJOE01. The sequence continues at coordinate 466,308 of JAUJOD010000002.1, read as the reverse complement.
GAACGGCAGCGCCGGGTCACACCCGCCCGCGATCCGCGAGCCACGTGTGAGGTGATCGTTGCGCTCGTGCACGACCTGCTGTCGCGCCACGACGTGGCGGCCGTCGGTGTCGGTGCCGCAGGGTACGTCGACGCCGACCGGTCCACCGTCTTGTTCGCCCCCAACCTCGCCTGGCGCGACGAGCCGCTGCGGGCGGTCGTCGAGGCAGCGGTCGGAGTGCGAGTCGTGGTGGAGAACGACGCGAACGCGGCCGCCTGGGGAGAGTTCCGGTTCGGAGCGGCTGCCGACGTCGACGACTTGCTCATGGTTGCGGTCGGCACGGGGATTGGCGGCGGGGTTGTGCTCGACGGTCAGCTGTTTCGTGGCCACTTCGGCGTCGCCGCGGAGTTCGGACACATGCGGGCGGTGCCGGGCGGTCACGTCTGCGGTTGCGGGAACTACGGGTGCTGGGAGCAGTACGCCAGCGGTACGGCGCTGGTCAGGTCGGTGCGCGAGGTGGCCGCCAAGGGGTCTCCGCTTGCGGAAGGGATCTTGAACCTGGCCGGCGGGGATCCGGCAGCGATCACCGGACAGATGATCACCACAGCCGCGGCAGCAGGGGACCGGCTCGCGGTCGAGTCCTTCGAGGACCTCGGCCGTTGGCTCGGCGAGGGACTTGCCGACCTCGTGTCCGCGTTCGATCCGGGCGTCATCGTGATCGGTGGCGGCGTCTCGGAAGCCGGTGAGCTGCTTCTCGGCCCGGCGCGCGCGGCGTTCGGCCGCCAGCTGGCGGGGCGCGGCCACCGTCCCGAGCCACAGCTGCGGCTGGCGCAGCTGGCGAACACCGCGGGGATGATCGGCGTCGCGGACCTAGCCAGGCACTGACTCCCAGCGCCGTCAGATGCCTTCGGTTCGCGTGGTGACCTACAACATCGCCGGTGCGCGGCTCCGGTCGCCGCTGGGAGACGTTGTCCGGGCGGTCGTACCCGACGTACTCGTCGTCAATGAGACGCCGAAGCTGCCGCTCGTGTGGCGATGGCAGTGCGCCCGGCTCGCCGCTGAGTGGGGCCTGACGCGGGCAGCTGGCGGGCGAGACGCCGGTAGCAACATGATCTGCGTCTCCCCGCGGGTGCGCGTGCTCGCCACCTCCGTGCGTCGACTCAGCCAGCCGCTGTTGGCTCCGCGCCGGGGCATCGTCAGCGCCCAGTGCGCAGTGGACGACGTGCAGTTCGGGGTGGTGGGAGTTCACCTGTCGCTGTCCGGCGGGCGGAGACCGGCCGAGGCTCAGCAAGCGGTGCTAGCGGCTGACGCGTTGCGCGGACCGGTGGTCGTGTGCGGCGACCTCAACGAGCCGCCGGGTCGGCCGGCGTGGCGGGTGCTGCACGCGGCTGGTTTCGTTGACTTCGGCACCGACGGGGAGCTGACGTTCAGCTCGACGAATCCGGTCAAGCGCATCGACGCTGTCCTCGTTCGGGACGCAGCGGTCAGCTCGTACGGCGTACCCGACGCTGACGCCGAGCTCCTGCGAGCCGCCAGTGACCACTATCCCGTGCAAGCCGTGATCGACCTGCCCGATTGACGCAGGGCTGGACTAAACATCGGGAGCCGCCTGATGCTCAACCGTGATGAGTTGCTCGCCGGTACGGACGCTCATCGCGCAGGTACCAGACAGTCCACGTGATCGGGAAGCAGAGACCCGCTACCACTGCGCCGGTCAACCTTGTCCCCGGCGGCGCGCTCCCATCGCAGTGAGAGTCGGTAGGGCGAGCACCGCAGCTAGCCCGAGCACCGCACCGATCACCATGGCAGTCCTCATGGACCCAGTGTCCCTCATCGCCGGGATGACCGGAGCAGCCCGACCTCCGGCCGCGCTTAGCGTCGCCAAGCGGACACCAGCACTCCGCGGCTGGTTCACGGGCGACCCAAGCTTTCAGCGTGACCGGTGGATGTGCTCGGCGAGCTCGACGACCGCGGCGATGAGACGGTGACCGTGAACCAGCTCCGGGTCGTTGTGGTCGGCGCCGGCGAGCTCAACGGCCTGAAACAGCTCCGGCGCTGCTGCGGCCACCGCGCGACTCTGATCGGGCGGCACAACGGAGTCTGCAGAGCCGTACACGACAGTGACCGGCACCTCTACGTCTGCAAGCTGCCGAACCAGCGGGTACTTGTCGCGGAGCAACGGGGCGACGGGCAGGAACCGGTAGTGCTCCTCGCCGACCGTCGTGAGGTCGACGAAGGGCGAGCGCAGCACGAGACCCGCCGGCGGATGTTCCGCAGCGAGCTCGGTCACCACCGCGGCGCCGAGGCTCTCACCGAAGTAGAGGAGACGGGTGCTCGGGACATCAGCCTCTTCGACCAGGAACGAGCGCGCCGCACGGACGTCTTGGGCGAGCCCGTCCTCGGTAGGACTGCCCGCGTTGCCGCCGTAGCCACGGTAGTCGAACAGCAACACCGACATCCCCTCCTTGGCCAGTGCGCGGGCGAGAGGTGCGCGAGCGGCCCTATCGCCGGCGTTGCCACTGGCCACCAACACGGTGAAACCACGGTCCGGTTGCTTGGCGGGGATGAACCATGCCCCCAGATCGACGCCGTCACTGGTGTGGATGACCACGTCCTGGGCGCCGGGAATGACCGCATCAGCAGATGGAACGGATGTTGTTGACGGCAGGTAGATCAGCCGCCGCTGAAAGACCCAGAGCAAACTCAACATGAGCACAGCGACGACCACGACGGTGATGACTACCCGTTGCACTGCACCAGTGTGCTGAGCCGTCGTGGGCGCCACCGCCGGCGCGTCGTTGGGGTGGCAGCAGTTTCCGGGACCGTGCCCCACGTCGGTGCCGTGGGAGCCTGTTGGAGGCGCTCGTGAAGCCGGGCACGGATCTCCTCGGGCGCCAGCTGTGTCCGGTGCCGCTGCTCACGGGCGATGATGACACCGGCTGCCGCGACACCAGCGACGCCGGCGAGACCGAGCACCTTCCAGAGGTTCACGAACAGGGGCCCTTCCGTGACTGACGCGGTACTCAGCCTAGACGCGGCTGTCGACCTGACCCGCACCGGCGACCTCTGGTTGTTCCGAGGCAGGTCGGCCGCAGACCGCGCTATCCGTGCCGTCACCAACGCCCCCGTCAACCACGTCGGAATGGCGGTCGTCCTTGACGATCTGCCGCCGCTGATGTGGCACGCCGAACTCGGTCGCGGGCCAGTCGACGTCTGGACCGGCACCCGTCACCGCGGCGCACAACTGCATGACCTGCTGGCTGCGGTCGAACAGTGGAGCCGCCGGTACAACCAGCACACCTGGCTACGGCAGCTGGACTCCGCCGTTACTCGGGAGATGGAGGATGCCGTGCTGCGTACCATCGCGCGGACCAACGGCACCCCGTTCCCGACAGCCGCGACCTTGGCGAGCCGCTGGCTCCTTGGGCGGTTACGTCGACCGGCGCCGGTGGAGGCGACGTACTGCGCGGAAGTGGTCGCCGGCGCCTACCAGGCGATGGGGCTGCTCGCCGGGGACCGCCCGACGAACTACTACGACCCCGGCAAGTTCTGGTCCGGGGACGCCCTGCAGTTGGTCGGCGGCGCTCGCCTAGGCGCCGAGATCCGCGTGGACGTATCGACACCCGGATAGCAAGAGCTGCCGTAGTGTCGCGGGGTGTCCCTCACCTTGTCCGAGTCTCGGGGCCGCGCTGCCCTGATCGCGGACGTCGACTACCAGGTCTCCCTAACCCTGGCGGACGACGCGGACACGTTCGAATCCACGAGCATCGTCCGGTTCAGCTGTTCGCGACCGGGCACGTCGTCCTTCCTCGAGCTCGCCGATGGCGCCGACGTGACGGTGACGCTCAACGGTAAGCAGCTCCCGCCCACGTCGTACGACGGGCGCCGGATCACCCTGCCAGACCTCACGGGCGACAACGTGGCACTCGTCTGCGCGCGGTTGCCCTACGTGACCAACGGCGACGGAATGCACCGGTTCGTCGACCCCGTTGACGGTGAGACGTATGTGTCCGCCTACTGCGGAATGGACAACGCGCAGCGGGTCTTCGCCTGCTTCGACCAGCCCGACCTCAAGGCACCGATCACTCTGGACGTCTCTGCCGATGAATGCTGGACGGTGCTAGCAAGCGGGCGGCGCGTCGAACCGCACATCCCCGGTCGGTGGCGCTTCGCGCCGACGCCACCGATCCCGACCGCCCTGTTTGTCGTGTGTCTCGGGCCCTGGCACTCCACGGGGTTCGAGCACAGCGGCCGCAGGTTCGGCTGGCACGCGCGGCAATCGCTCGCTAAGGAGCTCACCCGGGACTCCGAGGAGCTGCGAAGGGTCACAATCGCCTGCTGGGACCACTACGCCAGCGTCTTCCGGGAGCCGTACGCCTTCGACGACTACCACCAGGTCTTTGTTCCGGGGCTCAACTGGGGCGCTCTGGAGACACCCGGGTGCGTGACCTACCGCGACGAGATGCTGCCGGCCGGGCGGATCTCCGACCAGGAACGCCAACGTCGAGCCACGGTCATCGCACACGAGATGGCACACATGTGGTTCGGGAACCTCGTGACGATGCGCTGGTTCGACGACGCCTGGCTCAGCGAGTCCTTCGCCGACTACATGGGGTTCCTCGTGGCCGACCGGGCCGCCGGCTTCAGCGAGACCTGGGTCGACTTCGACGCCGCGTTTCTCCCGATGGCCTATGCCGCAGACGAGCGCCGCTCAACGCACCCTGTCGCCCCCGAGCCAGCCGCAGTCACCGACGTCGACGCGGCGTACGGAAACTTCGACAGCCTCTCCTACGCCAAGGGCAACGCGGTCGTGCGCCAGCTCGTCACCTGGTTGGGCGAGGAGGACTTCCTGGCTGGTGTGAACGGCTATCTCACCCGCCACCGGTTCGGGACGGCGTCCCTCACTGACTTCGTCTCTGCTCTAAGCGACGCGTCCGGGCGCGACGTCGCCGGCTGGGTCGATGCGTGGCTGCGCACCACCGGCTTCGACACGCTGACGGTGACCCGCGACGCTGACATCCCCGTGCTCTCCCGCACCGGGTGCCGGCCGCACCGCCTGCGGGTGACGTCGTACGACGTGACGGACGGCGCGCTGCGGCCGGCAAGCACCCGCACGGTCGACGTCGGCGACGACCCGGTGTGGCTGCCGGAGGGTCGCGACCGCGTGGTCGTGCCCAACAGCCACGCCGACACCTTCGCCCGCCTGCGGCTGGACCGGCATTCGTTCACGGCGGTCACTGCCCACCTCTCCGCGATACCCGACCCCAAGACTCGAGCCGTGCTGTGGACCGCGCTCGGTGACCTGGTACGGCGTGCGGAGCTGGACCCCTGCGACTACCTCGACCTGGTCAGTAGGCACCTGCCCGGCGAGGGACACAGCGCCATCTTCGAAGCCGCGCTGGAGCGGGCGCGGCGAGTGGTGGCCCGGTACCTCGCTGCTGACCGGGTGGCTTCCGCGCTCGACATCCTCGCCGTAGCCTGCCGCGACGCCCTGAACGCCGCTCCCGCCCCTGCCGTTGCCCTGGCAGCCGTGCGAGGTCTCGCGTCCACCAGTCGAGACGCCGCCCTTCTAGGCGCCTGGTTGGCCGAGGACCGCACCGACACCGGCATCGCCCTCGACCCGCGCCTGCGCTGGGACGTCCTACGACGGCTGGCCGAGATCGGTGACCCGGCCGCGCCAGCGCTGGTCGAGGCTGAGCGGCGCCGCGACCCCTCGATCGCCGGGGAACTCGGGACGGCGCGGGCGTCAGCCGCGTTGCCGGACCCGGCGGCCAAGGCGTCGGCGTGGAACGCGATGTTCAGCGGCGAGCCGTCCAACCGACTGTTCGCCGAGACGGCGCAGGGGTTCTGGTCCGCTGAGCAGCACGACCTGCTCGCGCCGTACGTCGAGTGCTATCTCGCCGAGGCCCCTGCGCTGGCGGCCCGACGTGGCCAGTCCTTCTCGCTCGTCGTTGGACATGCGTTCCCGACGATCCCGCTGGGAGCAGACGCGTTGGCCATGCTGGACCGAGCGCTGTCGGGCGAGGTCCCGACCGTGCTGCGGCGGGCCTGGGAGGACCGGCGCGACGACCTCGCGTTAGCCGTGGCCGTCCGTCGACGATTCGGCTAAGCGGTCGCGCCGATAGTCCGGCACGAGCTCGAAGGCGAGCTGCTCGAGGAAGAGCCCGACGTCGGTGACGATGCCGCGGGCCTGTGAAGACCCACGATCGGCCAGCTTGGTGACTGTCGCCGGGTTGATGTCGACGCAGACCAGCGGCACCGACGCGGGCAGGATGTTCCCGGTGGCGACCGAGTGGAGCATGGTCGCCACCATCAGGCAGAACCCCACCCCGGCGAGCTGCTGGCGCATCGCCCGCTGGCCCTCGATGACGTCGGTGTAGACGTCGGGAAGCGGCCCGTCGTCGCGGACGGAGCCGACCAGTACGAACTCCTTTCCGTGGGTCACCAGCGCGTGCATGATGCCGCCGGTCAGCACGCCCTGGTCGACGGCCGCGGCGATCGAGCCCGCCTTGCGGATCGTGTTGAGCGCGCGGATGTGGTGCTCGTGCCCGTGCTCGACCCCACGACCGAGGGCTAGATCGACACCCAGCGACGTGCCGTAGAGCGCGGCTTCGACGTCGTGGGTGGCCAGCGCGTTGCCGGCGAACACCACGTCGACGTACCCGGCGTGGACCATGGCGACCATCGCTGGCGCTGCTCCGGTGTGGACGACCCCTGGGCCGGCCACCCACAGCACCCGCTTGTCGGCGTTCTTGGCCTCGCGGATGCCGTCGGCGACCTGCCGGACGAGCAACGTCTGCGGCTTCTCGCTGGAGACGTCGGACTCCATGAACCCGAAGACCTCCTGCTCGGTGCCGCCGGCGGGTGCTGGCGTCGTAACCCTGATGCCGGCGGCGCCGCACACCACCTGCATGCCCGCTCGGACATCCGACATCGGCAACGTGTAGACCCGTGGCCGCTCGCCGCTGCTGTCGACGATGAGGCCGCAGTCCATCTCGGGATTCTCGACGACATGCCAGGCGCCGTCGATGCGGACCTGCGTGGCCAGGTTTGTGGTCGAGTAGAACCCGTCCGGGAACACGCCGTCGCGCTCGGCGGAAAGCACAGAAGCGGTGCCGGGGTCGGACATGTTGACGCCACGGGTCTGCAGCCGCATCAGCAGCCGCTGCAGGGTCTCGTCGTCGTCGGCGATCACCCGGATTCGTGCGTACGACGTTTCGTCGGAGTCGAGACCCACGTCGATCTTCTCGATCTGGTGATCACCGGAGTACTCACGGATGTCTCTCAGCACCCGCGACAAGATGCCGCTGTCCATCAGGTGGCCCGAGATCTCGACCGTTTCGCTCGCACTCATGGCCGAAAGGCTAGACCACCGCCCCGTCGTCAGAGTCTCGGTCGTCGTCGCTGCGGTCGTCCATGGCGGCAACCAGTGCGATGAATCCGCCAACAAAGCCGCCCACCGCCAGCAGCGACAGCCAGGTGGGCAACGCCACGGTGAACAGCGCAGCGACCAACAGCAGCAGCGGCCCCCCGATCAGGCCGAGCCACGCCACCTGCTTGGCCGGGTCGAGCCGAGGCAGCGGAGGCGGCGCGGGGGGCACGAAGTGCTCCTTCGCCTCCAGGGGGTCGCCGTGCCCGTCGCCGTCCTCACGTGCGGCCGCCCCCAACCGGTCCCACTCGGCGGACCCGTCGGTTGTCGGCGCCCTGGCTGGGGTGCCGGCGTCGGTGGGAGCGGGCTCCGGTGAGGTGTCGACGTCCTCTTGCGCCGGCCACACGGCGCGGGCCGGGTCGACCGGCTGGTCGAACGTCGCCACGATCTGCGCCCAGGTGAGGTCGTCGTTACGGGCGTCGAGATCGGCGCTCTGCAGGGCGATCAGCTGGCGGACCTGCTGGGAGGCCGCCGAGTCGACGTACAACCGGTCCTTGACGCTCGTCCGGAACTCCGGACGGTCGAAACCGAGGGTGCTCGACGACTCCACCGGCTTGGTGTACGCCGCGACGCCCTGCACGCGAAGGTCGGCAAGCATGGCGTCGGCGACCTGTGGCTCGAGGTCGGCGACGGGCGTGTACGCCGGGGCGGTAAGGCCGTTGGACCGCATCGTCAGCCTCCGGACACCGACGTGCGTTTGCGGATGAACTCCGCCGACTCGGTGAAGATGCTCTCGGCGTCGTTGTCGAGGGTGGCGACGTGGTAGCTGTTGTCGAGCACCCGCTCGGTGACGTCGCGGGAGGAGACCCGCTGGGTGATGATCTGCGCCGACAGCGGTTCGACGACGTGGTCCTCCACGGAGCGGAACACCAGCAGCGGTGCGGTGACCTTCGCCAGGTCGTCTCGGGTGACCTTCCACATGTCGCGCAGCGAGTCCAGCGCCTTGAGCGGCGTGCGGTCGTAGCAGTGCTCGTCGACGCCCGGCTTCTTGATGTCATTGCCAATGCCCTTCAGGGCGGGGACGAAGCGTTTGAGCAGCGGCAGCGCGACGAGCCGCTTGTCGGTGCTGACGATCGAGGGGTTCACCAAGACGAGCCCCGCGACGTCGTCGCTCCGCTCCTCGGCCAGCCGCAGCGCGAGACACCCGCCCATCGACAGGCCGGCGACGAACACCTCGTCGCAGGTCTGGCGCACGGTGTCAAGACCGCGGGACGCCTCGGCGTACCAGTCCTGCCAGGAGGTGGCGTTGAGCTCCTGCCAGGTGGTGCCATGGCCGGGCAGACGTGGCACCGACACGGTGAATCCTTCCGCCCGCAGGCTCTCAGCCCAGGGGCGCATGGACGCCGGCGAACCCGTCAAGCCGTGGGTCAGGAGCACCCCGACCGGACCCCCGTCGGCATGGAACGGCGAGGCGTGAGGCAGTACCGACACGGGGGATGCTCCTGGCAGCGAACGAGAGGCGACCTGTTCGACTTCATGGTGTCACGGCCGTCGGTGCTTTTCGACACGTACCACCAGCGGACTAGGGTGTGCTCAGCCGAAGGAGGTCTGCGCGTTGTTCTACTGGTTGCTCAAGTGGGTGCTTGTCGGCCCGCTGCTCAAGATGATCTTCCGGCCCGACGCCGAGGGCACCGAGAACGTGCCCCTGGAGGGCGCCGCGATCTTGGCGAGCAACCACTTGTCGTACTCCGACTGGCTCTTCATGCCGCTGACGATCCCGCGGCGGGTGACGTTCGTGGCGAAGGCCGAGTACTTCACCAGCCCGGGGCTGAAAGGCTGGCTGCAGAAGACGTTCTTCTCCGGTGCCGGCCAGGTCCCGATCGACCGCTCCGGCGGGCGGGCGTCGGAAGGCGCGATCACCACGGGGCTGAAGATCCTGGCCAACGGCGAGCTCTTCGGGATCTACCCCGAGGGCACCCGCTCGCACGACGGCCGGCTGTACCGCGGCAAGACGGGCATCGCCCGGATGGCGCTGGAGGCGAAGGTCCCGGTCATCCCCGTGGCGGTGATCGGCACCGACGTGGTGGCTCCGCCGGGCAAGCTCTTCGGCACGTACACCCGCCCCTGCGTGCGCTTCGGCAAGCCCTTGGACTTCTCGCGCTATGAGGGCATGGAAAGTGACAGGTTCATCTTGCGGTCGATAACCGACGAGATCATGTACGAGATCATGCTGCTGTCCGGCCAGGAGTACGTCGACGTGTACGCCTCCCGAGCCAAGGAGGACGCGCAGCGGCAGGCCAAGGCGGCAGCAGCCGCGGCCAAGATCGAGGCCAAGGAAGCCAAGAGGCTCAGCGCCTAGCGCGCCGGCACCGGGTCCCGTCGAGCGCCTGCCCTCGGCACCGTGGAACCCCTGACCTCGGCACCGTGGAACCCCTGCCCTCGGCACCGTGGAACCCCTGCCCTCGGCACCGTGGAACCCCTGACCAAAGTCGGTGATCGGGGGCAGTTTCGGCCCGAAGCGAGGACTTTGGTCAGGGTTTCGGTCGCGGCAGGCGCTACAACCGCCGTCGAGGGGCGCTCGTGCCTGAGCCGCAGCGGGCTGGGACCGGCGCCTCCGAGCGGTGTACCTGGTCGGCGTCGATAGGCTCGACGCCGACCAGGCAACCCGCGTGATCTGAGGGAGTCCACGCATGCGCGTTGGAGTGTTGACCGGTGGCGGGGACTGCCCGGGGCTCAACGCCGTCATCCGGGCCGTCGTACGCCGGGGGGTGCAGGAGTACGGCTACGACTTCGTCGGCTTCCGCGACGGTTGGCGAGGGCCGCTGGAGAACGTCACCCGCGAGCTCGGCATCCCGCAGGTGCGCGGCATCCTGCCACGTGGCGGCACGATCTTGGGGTCGTCTCGAACCAACCCGTTCAAAGAAGACCGGGGCGTGGAGCGCATTACCGAGAACCTGGCCGCCCTGGGGGTGGAGGCCCTCGTCGCGATCGGGGGCGAGGACACCCTCGGGGTGGCGACGAAGCTGGCTGACCTCGGCGTCAACGTGGTCGGCGTACCGAAGACCATCGACAACGACCTGAGCGGGACTGACTTCACCTTCGGCTTCGACACTGCCGTCAACATCGCGACCGAGGCGATCGACCGGCTGCACACGACAGCGGAGTCCCACCACCGGGTGCTGGTCGTCGAGGTGATGGGCAGGCACGCCGGCTGGATCGCGCTGCACTCAGGGCTGGCCGGGGGGGCGAACATCATCTTGATCCCGGAGCAGCCGTTCGACATCGAGAGGATCTGCACGCTGGTCGAGCAGCGGTTCCGGCTGCAGTACTCACCGATCATCGTGGTCGCCGAAGGAGCGGTTCCCGCCGAGGGCACGATGGCCACCGTCACCGGTCAGATCGACGCGTTCGGCCACGTGCGGCTCGGCGGGATCGGCGACCGGCTGGCGACGGAGATCGAGGCGCGCACCGGCAAAGAGGCACGCGCCGTGGTGCTCGGGCACACCCAACGCGGCGGCACGCCCACCGCCTTCGACCGGTGGCTGGCGACCCGGTTCGGCCTGCACGCGATCGCGGCAGTCCACGACGGCGACTTCGGCAAGATGGTGGCCCTGCGCGGCACCGACATCGTCCGCGTCGACCTGATCGAAGGCACCGGGGCACTGAAGACGGTCGACCCGTCGTTGTACTCCGAAGCCGAAGTGCTGTTCGGCTAGACCTACCCTTGTCAGGTGACCATCCCCACCCTGCAGGAGCTGCACGCTCTCGGCGCCGCCCAGCAGCCGGTCTGGCCCGACCGTTACCAGGTCGACGACGCGGTCGAAACCTTGCGCCGGATGCCGCCGCTGGTGTTCGCCGGTGAGTGTGACGACCTGAAGTCCAGCCTGGCCGAGGTGGCGGCCGGCCGCGCGTTCGTACTGCAAGGCGGCGACTGCGCCGAGACCTTCGCCAGCGTCACCGCCGACAACGTCCGCGCCAAGCTGCAGGTGCTGTTGCAGATGGCGGTGGTGCTGACGTACGGCGCGTCGGTTCCGGTGGTCAAGATCGGCCGCATCGCCGGCCAGTACGCCAAGCCCCGTACGAGCCACGTCGAGACCCGCGACGGCGTCGAGCTGCCGGCGTACCGCGGCGACGCCGTCAACGGGTTCGACTTCACGCCGCAGAGCCGCACCCCCGACCCGCAGCGGCTCGTGCAGGTCTACAACTCCTCAGCCGCGACCCTCAACCTGTGCCGGGCGTTCCTGCAGGGCGGGTACGCCGACCTGCGCCAGATGCACGCCTGGAACACCGACTTCGTGCGGACCAGCCCCGTCGGCGCGGTCTACGAGCGGATGGCCAGTGACATCGACCGCGCGCTGGACTTCATGAAGGCGATCGGGGCGGAGTCCGAGGAGCTGCACCGGGTCAACTTCCACAGCAGCCACGAGGCGCTGGTGCTGGAGTACGAGCACGCCCTGACTCGGATCGACTCGCGGACGGGGACGCCGTACGACGTCTCAGGACACTTCCTGTGGATCGGGGAACGCACCCGCCAGCTCGACGGGGCACATGTGGAGTTCCTCTCCCGCGTACGCAACCCGATCGGGGTGAAGCTCGGCCCGACGGCGTCGCCTGACGAGGCTGTCGCGCTGGCCGACAAGCTCAACCCCGGCAACGAGCCGGGCCGGCTCACGTTCATCACCCGGATGGGCGCTGCCCGCATCCGCGACGTGCTGCCGAACCTGATCGAAAAGCTGCAGGCCGCCGGGCTCGACGTGGCGTGGGTGAGCGATCCGATGCACGGCAACGGCTACGAGACGTCGACGGGGTATAAGACGCGCCGGTTCGACGACGTCATCGACGAGGTCAGGGGGTTCTTCGAGGTGCACCGCAGCCTCGGCACCTGGCCGGGTGGCCTGCACGTCGAGCTCACCGGGGGCGACGTGACCGAATGCATCGGTGGTGGAGAGGCGCTCGACGAGGCGGGGCTGCGGCACCGGTACGAGTCGGTGTGCGACCCGCGTCTCAACCGCACCCAGTCGCTGGAGCTGGCGTTCCTCGTCGCCGAGATGCTGCGCGCCCGCAAGGACTGACGGGCGGGGCTTCCACTCATGATCGACCTGCGCAGCGACACCGTCACAAAGCCGTCTGCTGACATGCGCCGCGCGATGGCCTCGGCGGAAGTCGGGGACGACGTGTACGGCGAGGACCCGACGGTGCGGATCCTGGAAGAGCGCGCCGCCGACCTGCTGGGTTTCGAGGCCGCGCTGTTCACCGTCACCGGATCACTGGCGAACCTGCTGGCGATCCGGCCGCTGGCCGGTGTCGGCACCGAGGTCTTGTGCGATTCCGGCGCCCACCTTGCCCGGGCCGAGCTAGGCGCCCACGGGGCGGTCAACGGCGTGACGATGCGCACCTGGACCGACCCCTGCGGCCACGTCGACCTGGCGGCGATCGAGCGGGTCATCGCACCCGACCTCGGCCCCTTCCTGGTGCGGACCACCTGTGTGTCGGTGGAGAACACCCACAACTTCGCTGGGGGCCGAGTGCAGCCGTTGCCCGCGTTGGGCGAGCTGCGCCGGCTGGCGGACCGCTTCGGGATCGGCCTGCACCTCGACGGGGCCCGGCTGTGGAACGCTCACGTCGCGACGGGAGCGCCGCTGCGCGAGCTGACGGCGTTCGCCGACACCGCCGCAGTGGCGCTGTCGAAGGGGTTGGGCGCACCGGTGGGATCGCTGCTGCTGGCGACAGCCGAACAAGTGGCCGACGCACGGGTTTGGCGTAAGCGCCTCGGCGGCGGCTGGCGCCAGGCGGGCGTGCTGGCCGCGGCTGGTCTCTACGCGCTCGACCATAACGTCGAGCGGCTCGCCGAAGACCATGACAACGCGCGGCTGATCGCGCGGTCGGCCGGTGTCGACGAGTCAACGGTCGAGACCAACATCGTGGTGATCCCCACCAGTGACGCGGCCGGCTTGGTGGCCCGTTGCCGCGCCGAGGGGGTGTTGGTGTCGGCGGTGGGGGCGGGCGTCGTACGCGCGGTGACCCATCTCGACGTCAGCACCGACGACGCCAAGCAAGCCGCGGACGTCATCGCGCGATCTCTTTCCAACTGAGCCGGCCGCGTCCAGCCCGCCGGGCTCTCGCGCCTTCGCTTCGCTCGTTTCCGGCGCTTCGAGTCCTCGTCGGTCTGTCCCCGGCCTCCGAAGCACCCGGTCGGACGTGCTAGACGGTGAGGTGGGTGACTTCTCCCTCGACTTTACGGCGTGGGGACAGCTCGACGAGGTACATGGCGGTGAGCACCAGTGCGCCGCCGACGAGCATCCGACCGGTCAATGTCTCGCCGCCGAACAATACGGCGAAGAAGGCGGCCCAGACCGGCTCCATCGTCATGATGATCGCCGCCCTCGTTGACGACAGATGCGCCTGCGCCCAGGTCTGGGCGAGCAGCGCCAGCGCCCCGGCCACCAGCGCCATGTAGAGCAGCGACACCCAGCCGCCGCCGGTCTCCGGGGTGTCGATCCCGTTCGGGGCGCTCACCAGCGTGCAGACCGTGGCGATCACCGCCATCTGGACGACGGAGAGCCCGACCGCGTTGGCGGGGTCCGACCACTGGCTCAACCCGACGATGTGCAGCGCGTAGAGCAGCGCGGAGGCGAAGATGATCGCCACGCCTGACGACACGGAGAACCCCTGCAGCGACAACACCGCAAGCCCGAGCGTCGCTATGCCCACCGCCACCCAGACGCTGCGACCGATCCGCTCCCGCAGCAGCAGGGCGGCGAACAACGGCGTCGCGACGACGTACATGCCGGTGACGAAACCGGAGACGCTGGCTGAGGTGCGCTCGAGGCCGTATGTCTGCAGCACCTGCGCGACGCCGTAGACCAGGCCGAGGAGTACGCCGGCGCGCAGGTCTGCGCGGGACAGCCGCCGGATGCTGCGGGGCGCCACCAGGAACAGCGCGGCGGCTGCGATGGCGAACCGCACCGACAAGAAGTCCAGCACCGAGATCTCGGTGAGCAGGTCCTTGATGAGGAAGAACGTCGAGCCCCAGGCCGCTGTCACCGCCAGCAGCGCCAGCGTGGGCAGGGTGCCGCCACGTCGGTTCGTCACCCGGCAACCTTAGGAGGCGGTCAGACCGCGCCCCGGCGGCAGAGTCACCGAGTACGTCGACGCGCCCACGGGCAGACTCGGGCCGGCAGACTCAGCCGCCGCCGGGGGCTGCGCTTCGCCGAACCCGATAACGCTCAGACCCTGCTGGAAGCGGGTGAGTCCGTAGTACCAGCCAGCGGCGGCAGCCCCCGCCGCCAGCAGCAGCACGAGGAACAGCGCGAGCCAACCCCTGCCTCTTCGCTTCCGTCGGTTGGCCGAGAAGAGGGCGGCTCGGGAGGCTCCGCCTGCAGCCGGAAGCTGCGCTGGCACCCGGGGACCGACTGGCCCGTCGCTCCGGAGGTCGTCACTGACGACCAGGGTGTGCTCGGCCGGCGGCGGCGTGCCGAAGTCGTCGTACGCCGCGAAGTCGAACACCTCGTCGGCGCCATCGGCCGTTGGGGTGTCCCTCGCAGGCCTGCCAGCCAGCGGTGGCGCCAACGCAACCGAGCGGGTCGGCGTCAGGTCGGCGGTCAGCTCCTCGTCGTCGCTCACTCCGCTGTCGAGCGCGTGCCGGACCCGACGGAGCTGACGCAGCAGCACCTGCGCGTCGGCGGGTCGCTGGCCGCGGTCTCGCGCGGTGGCCCTGGCGACGAAGGCGTCGAGGTACGGCGGCACGCCCCGCACGACCGTGGACGGCGCCGGCACGTCGTCGTGCACGTGCTTGTAGGCGACCTCGATCGGGCTGTCCCCGGCGTGCGGCTTGCTGCCGGTGAGCAGCTCGAACAGTAGGACTCCCAGCGCGTAGACGTCAGAGCGGGTGTCGGCGATGCCGTCGGTCACCAGCTCCGGCGGCAGGTACGACACCGTGCCCATCAAGACGCCGCCGGTCGCGGTGGCGGTAGCGGCGCTGATGGCGCGGGCGAGGCCGAAGTCGGCGACCTTGACCTGGCCGCGCGGTGTGATCAGGACGTTCTCCGGCTTGATGTCACGGTGCACGATGCCGGACTCGTGCGCAGCGGCGATGGCCTTGAGGACCTCCTCGAACAGTCCGAGAGCCCGCCTCGGCGCGACCGGCGCCTCGTCGCGCATCAGGTCACGCAACGTGCGGCGGCCGGCGACGTACTCCATCGCCAAGAACACGACGCCGTTGTCCTCGCCCTGGTCGTACACCGCCACCACGTTGGGGTGCGCCAACCGGGCTGCTGCCCGCGCCTCGCGCACGAACCGGCGAGTGAAGGTCTCGTCGTCTGCAAGCGCGTTCGGCATCACCTTCACCGCGACGGCACGGTCGAGCCGCAGGTCGGTCGCCTCATACACGGTCGCCATGCCACCGCGGGCGATCCGGGACTCCACGCGGTACCGCCCGTCGAGCAGCTGGCCGACGAGTGGGTCAAAGACGGCGGAGCGTCCCACCCTGCGGAGTTTACGGACGGGTCGGCGGTCGCCTGGTTAGCCTCGCCGTCCCCGCACCATGGCACGCTAGGCGGGTGGCCGACTCGAATCCGACCCTGGTTGAGGCGTGGCTGACGCTCTCCGACGTGGCCCGCGAGCTCGGGACCAGCCCCAACCGGGTGCGTCAGCTCGTTCGCGAGCACCAGCTGACCGCCGTACGCCGGGCCGAGACGCGCGAGCTGTCGGTGCCTGCCGAGTTCCTCCTCGACGGCGAGATCGTGAAGGGGTTGCCCGGCACCCTCACGTTGCTGTTCGACCACGGCTTGACCGAGGTCGAGGTGGTCGAGTGGCTCTTCACGGCCGACGACTCGCTGCCCGGGCGGCCGATCGACGCGCTGCGCGAGGACAGGGGCAAAGAGGTACGTCGACGCGCCCAGGTGATCGTTTGAGGCCAGCGAAGGCCTGCGGCGCGGCTTTCGCCTCGGCTGCGACTGCGCTGGTGCTGTTATTCGCCGGACTGGTGGGTTGCTCCGCGTCGACCGCTGGGGACACGAGGGCTGGGTCGCCGTCGGTGTCGTCGTCGGCGAGCACGTCGACCTCCACGCAATCAGCCGTCGACCCCGAGTCGGGGCTGCGCTGGATCAGCCAAGCGGAGCTGCCGAGCGAGGCGCTGCAGACGCTTCAGCTCATCGAGTCGGGCGGGCCATACCCGTACGACCGTGACGGTGTCACGTTCGAGAACAGGGAAGGACTGCTGCCTGCACACCCAGTCGGTTACTACCGGGAGTTCACGGTCGAGACCCCTGGGTCTGACGACCGGGGAGCCCGGCGCATCGTGGTCGGAGGCGGCGGCGAGTGGTACTACACCGACGACCACTACGACTCGTTCGCCAGGATCGCCCGGTGAGCGGGCTTGCCCGGCTGCTCGCTGGCCAACGAGAGCCCGGCGTCTACCACTGGACCTCGGCCGCCGCCGCAACCGATGTGAGACACGCGGTGGAGCACGCCGGCTGGCGGTTCGTCGGCCTCGACACGTGGGCGGTGGGCGACAAGGCAGAGTTCATGGCCGCGTGCCGGCGCAGCTTCGACTTCCCCGACTGGTTCGGCTCGAATTTCGACGCGCTGGCCGACGCGCTCAGCGACATCCGCGCCCGCGCGCCCGATTCCAGCGGAGTGGTGGTCCTGTGGCAGGGGTGGTCTCCTCTCGCCGAGGAGCATCCACGCACCTTCCATATGGCGCTCAACGTCTTCCAAAGCCGGGTCGAGTTCAGGCCCGCTGGTCGGTTCGCCGTACTCCTGCAAAGCCGTGAGAAAGCGGATATCGGGCTGCCCGAGCTCGACCCGCACGCGACCTGATGCGGCGGGTCGGCTCAGTCGCGCCGGCGAAGGCAGCATCCACGAGTATCTGGAATGATCGCCAGCATGCCCGCGACATCGGACAGCTCGGCACCGGCTCCCCGCGGCGCGGCGGCGGCGCACCTCTTCGCCGTTATCGGGCTGATCCTGTTCGCCTTCCTGCTGCTGTCCGCGACAGCAGACAGCGAAACGTGGTACCACCCAAAGCACCCCGACGGTGATCCCGACGGCGGTGCGATCGCATCCCTGGCGGCCACCGCCTTCGTTGCAGCACCAGTCATCGTGCTGACTTACGCCGTCGCTCTCACTGTCAACCGTTTGCTGCGAGGCAAGCAGTGGTAGAGAGCACAGCCCAACGCGCCATGGCCGGGCCTAGACCCGGTGCGTCCGTGTCCGGGGGCAGTGTCAGCACGTGCCGGCAATCTCACGCCGGCGGCTTTGGCGTGGGCGTCAATGGAGACTGGTAGGGCCTGGTGTGAGCCGAGAAGATGGCGGTGTGGACGAGAAGGGGTGGGACGGCACTCGCAGCATCATGGCTCAGCGGGTCCGCCCAACCGAGTCGGGATCAGAGCGTGAGACTCTGACGCAACTGCTCGACTTCCTGCGCGCGACAGTCGTGACGAAGGCGACGGGAGTCGGCGAGGATCAGGCCGTCGCGCATCCGGTCCCGGCGTCTGAGTTGACCGTCGCCGGGCTCGTCAAGCACCTCACCGGCACCGAGCGGTTCTGGCTCAGCATCGACTTCGCAGGTATCGATGTGCCGTGGCCGTGGACGGATGAGGACCCACACGGCAACTTCAAGCTGGAGAAGACGGACACCTTGCCGGGTCTCTTAGCGGACTACGAAGCCGAGTGCGAACGTTCGCGGCGAGCGATCGCTGGTCACGAGCTGGATGAAACTGCGCGATCCGAGGGCATGAGCTTCACACTCCGTTACGCGCTCGCTCACATGATCGAGGAGACGGCCCGGCACTGCGGCCACCTCGATCTGCTCCGAGAGTCCATCGACGGCGTCAGGGGCGAGTGAACGCTCCGTTCTGCCACAACGGTCGGTTGTCGGTCGTGAAGGTGGTCGGTGAGTATGTGCCGGTGGAGCCGTTGACCTGGTTGGCCGGTCAGTCCGAAGCGGAGCTTCGCTCGGCGCTGCGTCATGCCGTGCCGGGGCTCGACACCGAGTCAATCGTGTTGCACCCCAAGGACGGGCAGACCGACCCCCGCTGGCATTCCGGAAGCGCAGTAATCGGCGATGCCTTTGTGGTCAAGTTCGCCTGGTCGCAGATCGCGGCCGCCCGCATCTACCGTGAGGGCCAAATTCTGCTCGGTCTGCATTCGGTCGCTCCCCATCTTCGGCTGCCTGAGGTGGTTGCGACCAGCAGCCGCCCAGCACTGGTGGTGACCCGGCTGGTGTCGGGTGCCCCGCTCACCGCGAGCCTGATCGCTCAGCTGGACAGGGCAGGTCTGGATCGAATCGCCGCGGATCGTGCAGGTTTCCTTGCCGCTCTTCACGACTCCGCGGTGCTTGCGCAGGTCCGACCAGTTGCTCCGATGGCGGTTCCTGAACCGCAGGCCGACACCGACTCTCTCCGCCAGGGGTTTGGAAGATGGGTCAGCGCACAGCAGCGCGACACCGTGCTCGGCTGGTGCGACTGGGCTGACACCGTCCTCGGCCGCCCCAGCCCGCCACAGGTTCTGGTTCACGGTGATCTGCATGGCGACAACGAAGTGTGGGACATGGCCGTTCCCGCTTTGCGTGCGGTCGTGGACTTCGACATGAGCGGTCCGACCGACGCCGAGTTCGATTTCCGGTACCTGCCTAGCCAGTCATTTGCCTCTGGCCTCTTCGCATCAACCGTCATCCACTACCAGCGCGACTCGGGGCGCATCTTGGACCTGGAGCGCGTCATGGCATGGCACATTCGGACCGTGCTCGGTGACGCCCTTTGGCGCAGCGAAGCGGGCGTCGCGCTGCCTGGCGGTGGGAATGCGTCCAGCTGGGTCGAAGAGCTCAGCCACAGAATGACCGAAGCTGGAGTCGGTCCGGAGATGCGGTAGGCCGATTGCGCCTCGACCAGGCTCTGAAGCCAATGCCGTGCTGCATGAGTCGTCACCCATGCATACGGGTACCGACCGGCCGAGTTCTACTGGCGGGGATCGACCGTCTCGATCCGGCACGTCGGTCCGGTAGCAGCCACCAGACGCATGTCGCTGGTGAGGAGGACCGCGTCCAGGGCCTCGGCGAGCGCGACATACATGGCGTCCCATCCACGGACGGTGTCGCGCAGCTGCCAGGCCCGGTCCAATAGCAGCCGGTGCCCGAAGCGTTCACCCGGCCACGCCTCGAGATCCTCAACGGCTTGGGCGGCTTCGGTGCGGTCCAGCCGGCCACGCAGATGCTCACGCCGGATCACGCCAAAGACCTCGACGTCCACAACATGCGGTGCAGCATGATCGGGGTCGGTCGCCAGCTTTTCGCGGATCGCCTCGGCGCTCGGTCCTCCGATCACGACCTCGCAAAGACAGGAGGCGTCAACGACCAGCACTGGGCCACGCGCCGCGCTGTTCGTCGAGCGCATCGCGGATTTCAAGGCGCCCGACCGACGAGGAGCGCCGACGAGTGCGCTTGAGCCATTCCTCCACGCTGGGGCGTGCCGCCAGGCGCGCTGCCTCGGCACGGAGCAACTCGGGAACGCTCATACCTGCTTCGGCGGCCCGCCGGACCAAGCCAGCGTAGACCTCATCGTCCAGGTCGCGGATCTGTACGGTCTTGGGCATCCACAGAGTTTAACATGCAGACATGCACCGGCGCATGCATCTTTGCAACCTGAGCAAGCGTTCATGTGCCCGGTATGCCAAAGTGCGTGTAGTGAGCGGAGAACCGCAGCGCCGCCCGAAGGCATGGGGGGTCTCTATCGCTTGGATTAGTTCGCTGTACCAATCGGGCGGTAGGGCAGAGTTCGTTGACGACGGGTTCGGCGACGATCCCGAGATGGGCATCCAGGTGGGTTCGGCGGAACCGCCCAGCGTTTGGGAGGACGACTCATGGCTTGCTCGCGAGGACATCATCCGGAATCCCCACTGGCACGCCTGGCTCACAGAATACTTGAGCCGCGATCATGACATCTTCCTCATGCTGCAAGTGAACGACAGGCCTCGACGGAAGCTGGTGTACTCGTTCTCCAAGAAACAGCAGCAGCACCGCTTCACTCTGCACCTTCCCGTGCAGGAGTTCCTGGTGACCGGCGAGCGGGAGCTGGTTCGCCAAGCTTGCTGCGAGCTCTACGCAGCGGCTGCGGCCAAGTTGGAACTGCCACCGCCGCCCCCACCCGTCACGACGACCTTTGACTGACCGCTCGTCCCACGTCGAATACCTCGGCCACAGATGATCGAGGCTGGAGTCGGTACCGAGATCCCGTAAAGCTACGACGGCACCTGGTCGTCGAGCCGACGCCCCAGCACTGCCACCTGCGCGTCGGCGTAACCGAGGCTTTCGTAGAACGCGATGACCCCACTGTTGCCGCTACGGACCATCAGCTGGATCTTCGGGACTCCGCGGGCTCGTGCCCACTCCTCGCAAGCCGTCATCATCTTGCGCCCTCGGCCGCGTCGTTGCTCCGCCGGCGCCACCGACAGGTAGTAAACCCAGGCTCGATGCCCGTCGTGCCCCACCATCGCCGTTGCGAGGAGAACGCCTTGGTCGGTGCCGGCCAGCACGGTCGACGCGCTTCCCTCCAGCGCTCTGCGGAGGTCTGCCTCCGGGTCGTTCCAAGGGCGGGTTAGCCCCGTGACGCGCCATAAGTCCACTGCATCGTCGTAGAGGTGGTGGGGCAGGGTTCCGATGTTCACCGACGGAGACTAGCGCCACGTGACCGACCCTGGCTCAACCATCGGTGAGTGGCCAATAGCTCGCCAGGCGAGGCAGCATTAACGCGGCCGGGCATGGAGCCCAGCGAACTCACCCGGCGTCATGGACGTGACCTTCGAGAAGTCGCGGATGAAGTGCGGCTGGTCGGCATATCCGAGCACCCCCGCCACCTCGGTGAGGGTCGCCGAGCGCTCGCGGAGGCGTTCGGCCGCCTCCTGCAACCGTCGACGCTGGATGAGCCACTTCGGAGTCAGCCCAAGCCGGCGGTGCACTAGCCGCTGTAACGCCCGCTCGGACAACCCAAACTTGTCACAGACCTGCGCCACCCGGGTGACGTGGCTGCTTTCCTCCACGAACGCCACGATCCTGTTGACCAGCTCTCCCTCGGGGTCGACGGGGAGAAACGGCCGCAGCGCGTCGCCGTACGCCTGCATGGCCACACGATGCGCTTCGCTGGAGCCCGGGTCGGCGGCCATGGCAGCCCGAACCGCGGCGACAAGTCGCTCGCCGTGGACACCGAGGACGTCTGTCAGGTCAACGAACCTGTCGGTGTACGCCGCCACCGAGGTCTTCGCGATGAGAAAGCCGGCGGCGGGCGCGCACATCACCCCGGCCGCCCAGCCGTCACCGGTCAGGGTGGTCGTCGACAAGCCTGAGCTGACACCGTAGAAGCGCGCGTACTCGGCAGAGACCACGATCAGACACACGGGGTACTGCAAGACCTTCTGCGGGGCCTCCTGCCCGGGCGGAACAGCCCACACCGGGATCCAGAACCGCTGCAGCAGACCGGCGAACTCGGCGCTCGGCTCGTACCGGTAGATGATGTGCGACGCGTCGCTCGGGTCCCTCAGGTGTGCCCGCTCGATCTTGTCCAGCGGGGTCGGAAGAGCATCCACCGGGTTGCTGTCGGGTTTCATCAATACCAGGGTGCCGCACACACCTACGTTCAGACCATGAACACCACAGTTACTCAGTATGAGACGGCCAACCGACCGTTGACTGCCGTGCTCGAAGCCGCACCTGCAGACAGTTGGACGAACCGGTCTCCCTGTGACGGTTGGTCGGCCCGCGACGTCCTCAGGCACCTGATCGAGACGCAGCGCGAGCTCCTCACCGGACACGGCATCGATCTCGGCGAGACGCCCGACATCGACGCGGATCCGGTCGCTGCGTGGCGTGACCACGCGAGTCGGGTCAGCGAGGCGATCGCCGACGACGACGTTGCCGCGATCGAGTACGACGGTCACTTCGGCCGCACCACGGTCGGCGCCACCCTCGAGCAGTTCTACGTCTGGGACATGCTCGTGCACCGTTGGGACATTGCCCAGTCGGTCGGAGTGGACGCTCAACTCTCGGAAGCCGAGCTTGACCGGATCGATGAAGGTGCGGGCAGTTTCGGAGAAGCGCTGTACATGGACGGCGTCTGCAAGCCAGGCGTCGAAGCACCCGCAGACGCTGACCGAGAAGTCCGGCTTCTTGCCCGGCTCGGGAGAGCGGCCTGACCGCAGCGGGTGGAGCCTCACACCGAGCGGTCGGTGGCCTGACCGGCAACGCCTAAACGAGCGACTCTTCGTCTGACCCGCCGTCGGCCTGGGACTCCAGCGGCCATTTCAGCTGAAACTCGATCTCCTCCTCTTCGTCGCCGCGCTCATGCTCGACGGAGAACTGGGCACGCTGCGGAACCCGAACCCGCTCGCCAGCGATCTGGATTCGGAAAGGCTTTTCCTCCTCCAAGGCGTCCGCAAGGCGGCGAAGCTTGGCCACCACCTCGTGCGTTGAGTAGATGCGTTCCACGTCTCGCGGCTCTGTCGCCATGGCGATGCGTCCCTTCTGTTGCGTCCGTTCTGGTAGGTCAGTGACGTATGTCGTCGGTCGACCACTCCTCGTATCAGCCTGTCAGAGCTCACCACCGTTGGCCATCCGGTGCGGGAACATGGCCAGGGTCGCGAAACTGAACGGTCTAGGGCACTTGTCCAACGTAACGTGCAGAGGGGCCCGAAGATCCCCTAGGACGACAGGTCCGGCCAACGCGGCAGGCCCCTTCTTGCCCGGTCTTGCGATGCTCCTGCCTGCGCGGCCAGGTGACCGTTGCTAACCTCGCCATGCGATGTCCGCATTCATCGATACACCTCGGTTGGCCGGGGTTGACCTGCTGGGTAGTTGGAGTCGATTGGGGGCGGGTCGATGACCAGCCAGCCCGAAGAGACCACGGCGGAGGCGACGTACGAGCCGTTGATGGACGAGCGCGCCGTCGCGGAACCTGGACAGGAGCCGGAGACCCTCACTGAGGGCGGCGAGGCGCCGGATGCCCCGCGGGTGGAGCCGGTGGTGGTGCCCCGATGGCTCCAGGTCGTGGTGGTCGCAGTGGCGCTGTTCGCAATGGCCGGCTTGGCGCGGGCAGCGGCACCAGTGGTGCTGCTGTTCCTCGTCGCCGCCGTGGTCGCCTTGATCATCAACCCGCTCGTCACGCTGCTTCAGGGTGGTGGAGTGCCCCGCGGGCTCGCGATCGGGATGGTGTTCGCGGGATTCTTCGCCGCGCTGGCCGGGGTCGTGGCGCTGCTGGTGCGGCCGGTGGCAAGGCAGGTGGCGGCGTTCCAGGCTGACCTACCCCGGTTGATCGACACGGCGAACACCTCCCTCGCCCGGGTCCAAGACTGGATCGACGAGCGGGGCGTCGGCATCCAGATCAAACGGCCGGGCGAGACTGCCCTGGAGACCCTGCAGGCTTCGGTACTGCGTGGTTCCGGGGACGTCGTGGCGTTCACCCGTGACCTGGTGACCTTGGTCGCCGAGGCAGGCTTCGTGCTGGTGTTGGTCCTGGTCATCTCGATTTACATGCTCCTGTACGGGGAGAGGATCGGTGCCTTGGCCAGGCAGCTGATGCCGCCGGGGGACGGCACCAGTGATGATGATTACCCGGTGCGGGTGCAGCGCGCGGTGTTTGGGTATGTGCGCGGGCAGCTTCTGTTCAGCTTCATCATGGGGCTGAGTGCTGGCGTGGCCCTCTGGTTGTTCGGCGTGCTCGGGATCTTTCCGCCAGGGCGGACCTATGCGGTGTTCTTCGGTGTGTTCTTCGGGCTGATGGAGCTGATTCCCTATGTCGGGCCGGTCCTTGGCGCAACGCCACCGATTCTTGTGGCGTTGTTTCAGGGAGAGCCGCTGACCGCGCTCTGGCTGGTGTTGCTGTTCGTGGCCTTGCAGCAGCTGGAGGGCCACGTGGTGGCGCCGTTGGTGTTCGCGCACAGCCTGCGCATCAACCCGCTGCTGGTGATCTTCGCGCTGTTGCTTGGCGGTCACCTGCAGGGCATTCCGGGCGCGCTGCTCGCACTGCCGCTGGCCGCGATCGCCCGGGAAACCGCGCTCTACCTGCGGCGACACCTGGTGATGGAACCCTGGGGAACCCCAACCGCCGCCGCGCTCCGAGCCGTGCCAACCACCCAACCGAGAGCCGCGACCCGGCCGCAGGGCTGGGGCACGGCCTGGTCCGCGCGGCTTGGAGCGGGGGTGCGGGACCGATGGACCAGACAACGCGGACGAGGAAGACCGCTCCAGAACCAGGCCGAGCAGCCGGCAGTCGAGGACGCTTCGGAGCCGCCGCCGTGAACAGCCGATTCGCACCACGCACGGAGCCGGGCAGGTCGGAGCGGTAGGTCACATCGAACGGTCGGTGGCTTGACCCGCGAGCGACCGAAGAGCCGAGACGACATCGGCGTCCGACACGGGTGCCGAATCCAGCGCTGCCAGCGCAGCGGCCTTCAGTTCCGTAATGACGGTCTCGACGTCGGTCAACGCGCCGGTTGCTCGCAGCACCTCTTGTACGGCGCCGACCCCGGCCGCGTCGAGCCCCGGCTTACCGAAGTGCTTGTCGAGTAGCTTGCGCTGAGCGCTGGAGCCCTTGTCGAAGGCGCGCGCGATCAGCAAGGTGCGCTTGCCCTCCCGGATGTCGTCGCCGCTCGGCTTTCCTGTCCGGCTTGACTCACCGAAGACGCCCAGGACGTCGTCGCGGAGCTGGAAGGCCTCGCCCAGCGGGACGCCGTACGACGACAACGCCGCCAGCAGCGGCTTCTCGGCTTTGGCCAGGGCCGCGCCGAACTGCAGCGGCCTCTCGACCGTGTACTTCGCGGCCTTGTAGCGGACGACGCGCATCGCGGCGGCGGCGCTGCTGCGGGTTGTTGTCTGCGCCAGCACGTCGAGGTACTGCCCGGCCACCACCTCACAGCGCATCCGGTCGAAGTAGACGCGGCCGCGCTTAATCGCCTTGGGTTTGAACCCGCTGCGTCCGAGCAGCTCATCGGACCACGAGAGCAGCAGGTCGCCGAGCAGGATCGCCGCGCTGACCCCGAACCGGTCCGCCTGCAGTGGCGATGCGTCGGCGCCGAGCAGAGCGCTGAAGTTGCGTTGGGCAGCGGGATGGCCGCGGCGGGTGGCTGAGCCGTCCATGACGTCGTCGTGGACCAAGGCGCTGGCGTGCACCAACTCCACGGCGGCGGCTGCGGTGAGAATCGCTTGCGTCTTGTCGGCCGACCCACCGGCGGCGCGCCACCCCCAGTACGCGAACGCCGGCCGGAGTCGCTTCCCGCCGGCGACCGCCTGCCTGGCCGTGTCGAAGAGCGGAGCGAGATCGGTGCCCAGCGCGGCGAGCTGCGCCTGCTTGTCGCCGATGAACTCGTCGAGCGTGGCCGAGATGCTCGCCTGTAGGTCGGCGCTGATGGGGTCGGCCCTGGTCGGGTCGGCGCCGGTCAGGTCGGCACTGGCGGACCGGACCTCCGCAGTCGTCTCAGTCACGCTGGCGAGCCTAGTCGGGAGGAGGAAGGACGGCCGGGGGAAGCACTGCCGGGGGCTGCACTAAGCGGATTCGTCCGGCTGAGCGCGGAGGGTTTACGTGGTGTCCAGGTGGGACGCATCGGGAAGGGGGGCGGGGTCAGGCCTTGCCGACGCGCTCAGCGACGTGGGCAGCGCCCCAGACGACGTACGGGATCGAGGCACCTGGGTGCATGCTGGCGCCTATCAGGTGCAGTCCGAGCAGCGGGTTGCCGAGCGCGGCCCGGTGGGCATGCGCCCGCCAGCCCGACCAGGCCAGCCCGTACGGCGACCCCCCGGTCTCGGCGACAACGTCAACGGGGCTGCGGTCGACCCGAGTGACAACCTTCTTCCTCACGTCGATGCCGCGCCGGGCCAACGTGACGAGCACGTCCTCCTCGGCGGGGCCGCGCCGCCACACCGTCCAGGCGGCGTGGCCCGCCGGCGCGGAACCCGACGTCGTGAGCACAAGCAGCGGCTCACCGTGCAGCACGACCTCCTCGGGGAGCGTCGGCAGGTCGCCGCTGAGCCCGAGATGGGTGATCGCGGGTGGGATCGCTGGCGTCGCCGCGGCGAACGTCTGCCGTGGGCGCCGCAGAGCGGGGTGGTCCATCAGGTCGCCGACGACCACCCGGGGGTCGATGTCGGTCACCACGACGTCGGCCGAGACGCGCTGGCCGAACTCGGTCTCCACCCCGACGACGCGGTCGTCGGAGGTAAGGATCGACGTGACTGCCGCGTTGTAGCGCACATCGACGCCGCGCTCGTTGAGGCGGACGACGAGCGCGGCACCCAGCGCCGCCATCCCCGACGGGATGCTCCACACGCCGAAGCTGCGCTCGACGTAAGGCTCGACAGCGGCAAAGGCCGGCACATCCCTCGGCGCAGACCCCGCCACGACGAAAGGGTGCGCCGCCATCACCTGCAGCCGATCGTCCTTCAACGCCTTCGTCAGCACCCTGCCCAGAGACGCGCGGGAGCCGAGCGCACGGGCCACGCCCCGGTCAGCGAACCGAGCTCCACCGGCAGGTCTGTCGAGCACCTCTCGACGCAGCACCTCCCAGACGGTGGCCTGACCGTCGACGAAGCTCGCCCAACGCTGACCGCTGCCCGCACCGAGACCAGCGTCGACCGCCTCCACCTGCCGCGCGCGGCTGCCGGTCGGCAGGTCGACGAACGACCCGTCCTCGAACACGTGCCGGCGGGCCGGCGTGCGCAGCTGCAGGTCGACGTACCGCTCGATCGGGCGGCCGGACTTGCGGAACAAGTCGCGTACGGCGGCCGGCAGCGTCGTCGACGTCGGGCCGGCGTCCCATCGGAACCCCGACTCCTCGATCGAGCGCAGGCACCCGCCGGCGTAGCCGTTGCGCTCGCACACGGTCACCCGGTGCCCGAGCTTCGCCAGTCGAGCCGCCGCTGTCAGGCCGCCCAGGCCGGCACCGACCACGACGACGTCAGCCACGCACCGAACCGCTCCGCAGCTGGTCAGTCACCGACGCACCGCCGCAGCCATCGTCGGCCGGCCTGTCACCGCCGCACCGCCGCAGCCATCCGCACCGGCCCGAAGCCGGTGCCCCAGGTGCGGTCGGCGAAGTCCAGCAGCAGCACGCCCAGGGGTGCTGCGCGGTCGCCCACCCGCAGCACATCGGGGGCTGCGACGAGCCGGACGAAGGTCCCCAGCGGAGAGGGCCCGCACAGCACGGTGCCCACCAGCTGCGCGTCGTCCGCTGCCGCCTCCAGCCGCAGCGGTTCAGCGGCACTGGTCAGCCCGTCGGCGCGGTTCGTGGAGGATCCCCGGCTCCTGGTGCCGGAGGAACTACCCAAACCCGCCAACGGCTGGCCCACGGCAACGCGCACCTCGACGGACTCCGTCGCCGTGACGGCAGTCGAGACCCCCATCACGTCGACGAAGCGGTTGTCGTCGAGCAGGGCCAGCGCGTCGGCCTCGATCTGCTCGGCTGGTCTGCCGACGGCACGCCCAAGCAGGGCGTTGATGTGCACGAGCTCCAGGTGCGCCGCTGGCGCTGCCCGGCCGAGCCGGGTCAGGCCGCCGCTGAAGCGTGGGTTGAGCTCGGTGACCCGGAAGCCGGCTGCGGTGAGTACGCCGTCGAGACCGAACCCGCCGCGGTATCCCACCAACTGCCGCAGGTGCTCACCCATGTCCCGCGCGAGTTGGCGCATGGCAGCGGCGTCAGCGGGTGGCGGCTCCCACGACGTACCCATGCCGGCGTACAGGAAGCGGCCGTTGTCCGGATCGCGGAGCGTGGCCAGCTCCATCGGGCGGAGTACGACGACCCCGTCGGGCAAGACGATGCCGTGCACGCTGCACGGCACACCCTCGAGGAACGGTGCGACCCGCACTTTGTCACAGTGCGCAGCGAAGAAGTCGGCAGCCGCTTGTGCCTGCCGGCGGTTGCGCACCCAGCGCACGAAGTCGCCGCCGCCGTTGATGCCATCGCGGGCGTCGCCGGCCCACACGACAGAGTCGACCGCCGCGGCGACTCGGACGGCATCGGAGGCGGCGAGCAGGTCGTCATCGCGTGCGGGCACGACCACCGCGCCGGACGTCGCAGCGCCGACTGCGTCGAGCAGGTCGTCGACGATCATCTTGTCTTCGAGCGCGATGTGCTGCGGTGGGCGGCCACCGAGCACCGGCCGGTCGAGCAGCGCTGTGTTGGGCCCGATCGGGCTCGTCCACCAGGCGGCTTGCTTGTCGGAGTCGTAGGCCTCGACGCTGGCGACGACCTGCGGCGTCAGCCGGTCGGCCGGCCGCATCCGCGCCCGCACCTGGTCGGTCAAAGACTCGAAGCGGGGAGGCTCGACCGCGACGATCTCAGCCTCGTCCTCCGACGGGATCGGGCCGGCACCCCTCCCTTCGGCGATCAGCAGCGGGCGTTCGGCGCCCCAGCGGCGCAGGCTGGCAACCAGCCTCGTCATGCCGGCGAGCAGCTCGAAGGAGCAGATGATCTTGCGGCCGGTGACGGGCGAGCACAGGTGCCGCTCCCAGTCGCCAACGTCGTCGGCCACCTCAGGCACGGGCCGGAGTCCCTCGACCCTTCCAGCGTTGCCAGCCGCGGCGTACGAACCGGAACAGGACCACCAGCAAGATCGCCCCGATGACGAACAGCACCGACGCGATCCCGAGCGCCCACCACGGGTGGTACCAGGCGAGCGCGACGACTCCGGCGACGGTCAGGTCCTCGCCGAGGGAGACGGTGACGTTGGTGACCGGCTCGGGGGATGCGTTGATCGCCAACCTGTTCCCGGCCTTGACTCCGTGGGACACCAGCGCCGACCCGCCGCCCAGCGCCGCGTACAACGCAGAGTTGACCGACTCGGCGTCCCCGGCGATGAGGTAGCCGAGCATGGCGCCGATCGTCGGGCGGATCAGCGTGGAGACGCTGTCCCACATCGAGTCGACGTACGGGATCTTGTCGGTCACGAACTCCACCAGGTACATCCCGCCAGCCAGCAGCAAGACCTCGGTGTGCTGCACCGAAGTCGGTACGCCGTCGAGGCCGGCGTACCGACCGAGCAGACCCATCACGACGATCACGGCGTAGGCGTTGATCCCGCTGGCCCACCCCGAGGTCAGCACGAGAGGCAGCAGCTCCACGGACGCCACTGTATTGCGCCCGCGCAGCGACCGCTGTACGGCGCCACGCGGCGGTAGAATCAGCGACCGTCCATGATCAACGGAGAGGCAGCCATGCAGTACCTCGTGGCGTTCATCGCCGCTGTCTTGGCCACCTGGCTCACCGTCGCCGTCCTCGCCGCCCTGTCGAGTGGAGGAATCGGAATCTGGGAGTTCCTTCTCATCTTCCTGATCTTCCTGGCGGTGGCGGTGACGATCGTCCGGTTCCTGATCTTCCTGGCGGTGGCGGTGGCGATGGCCCGGCGGCGATCTCACGACCGGCAGACCGCCACCGACGCCCAGCACTGACTATGTCTCGGGGGATACTCCGCCTCGGGATAACGGGCGACGAATCCCCCAACGACTGCGGGTTAGCCGGAGTCGGTTCCGCGCGGGTCATTGCGTTGCGACTTTCGGTTGTGCTTGAGTGACGTGACGTGACGTGACGAGGCGAAGACGCCTCGATTGTTTCTAAGGGGGATTCATGTCACACGCCTCTCGCCGGCTGCTCGCCGCACTTGCCGGATCCAGCGCGCTAGCTCTCACCGCCTCCGGACTCGCCGTCGGCGCTCAACCTGCGGCGCAACCCACGGCTGCCACATCCAGCGGGCAGAGCTGTCTGCAGGCTGTGTCGGCCGGCACTCCGAGCGCGGCCCGGCAGCGAGTCTTCGTCGCGGCCGCCAAGACGTACGACGTCCCCGTCGCAGTGCTGCTCGGTGTGTCCTACCTGGAGTCACGGTGGGACGACCACGCCGCCTCACCCAGCACCTCCGGTGGCTACGGGCCCCTCCACCTCACCGACGTGAAGGTGCCGGACAGGAGCACGGCCAAGGGCGACGGGTCGGTCGTCACCGCGCCACGTTCAGCCGCACTACGCACCGTCGACGCAGCCGCGCGGCTCACCAAACTCGACCCCCAGCAGCTGAAGGCAGACGACGCGGCGAACATCTGCGGCGGCGCGGCGGTGCTGGCGTCATACCAGCGCCAACTCGGCCAGCCAACCGGCGCTCGCACCCCAGCGTCGGCCTGGTACGACGCGGTTCGCCGCTACAGCGGGGCTGCCTCGACCACTGACTCAGCGGCGTTCGCGAGCCGCGTGTTCACCACGATCAAGCAGGGTGCCGAGCGAGTCACCAACGATGGGCAGCGCGTCAAGCTGGCAGCCCACCCCGGTCTCAAGGTGAAGCGGGGTGCGAGCCCGTCGGCGACATCGGACCCACGCACCGACTGCCCGCCGACGCTTGGTTGTGAGTGGATCCCCGCGCCGTACGAGTGGTACGGCTACCCGAACCCGTACGCGTACGGCAACCACGACCAGGCCAACCGCGAAGCTGACATGGAAATCGACTACATCATCGTCCATGACACCGAGACGAGCTACGACAACACGATCAAGCTGGTCACCAATCCGCGATACGTCTCGTGGCAGTACACGCTCCGCTCCAGCGACGGGCACATCGCCCAACACGTCGACATGGAAGACGTGGCGTGGCACGCCGGCAACTGGTACGTGAACATGCACTCGATCGGCCTCGAGCACGAGGGCGTCGCTGCCGAGGGCGCGAGCTGGTACACCGAGGCGATGTACGAGACCTCCGCGCAGCTCGTCGCCTATCTGGCGGACAAGTACGGCATCCCGCTGGACCGGGCGCACATCATCGGCCACGACCAGATCCCCGGCGTCACACCCGCCCACGTCCGCGGGATGCACTGGGACCCCGGTCCGTACTGGGACTGGGAGCACTACATGGAGCTGATCGGAGCGCCGATCAAGCCCGATCGCCGCGGCAAGTCCGACGTCGTCACGGTGGCGCCAGGATTTGAGAAGAACGAGCAACTCGTCACCGACTGCGACGGCGCCGGCACCGGCCCCTGCCCGGAGCAGGGCACGAACTTCGTCTACCTGCACACCGCCCCAAGCGCGTCGGCGCCGCTGGTCAAGGACATCGGCCTGCACCCCGACGGCAGTTACTCCACCACCAAGGTCTGGGACATCGGCGCCCGGGTGGCGGCCGGGCACAAGCTTGTGGTGGCGAAGCGCTCCGGCCCGTGGCTGGGCGTGTGGTACCTCGGCGACATCGGCTGGCTCTATGCGCCGCACGCCGTCGTACCCTCTGGCGGCCGGACCGTGTCGGTCAAGCCTGGGGCCACCTCCGCACCGGTCTACGGACGCGCCTACCCCGAGCAGGCGGCGTACGCGGGCACGGCCATCCCATACCAGACCGTGACGCCGTTGCAATACACGATCAAGCCGGGCCAGCAGTACGTGCTCGCCGACGCCACGATCGAGACCGACTACTACTACGCCAAGACCTACGACGACTCCATCCCCGACGACCACACCCAGGTCGTGGGGCAGGACAAGTACTACCTGATCTGGTTCGGTCACCGGATGGCATACGTGCGCGCCGCCGACGTGACGGTCAACTAGCAGCCGCCGGGTTGGTCTTGCGTCGGTAGGTCAGCCGACGTCGACGGTGACGACGTTGGACGTCGCGCTGGTGGCCGGGTCGATCATCCGGATGTTGTTGGTGCCCGTCCGGCCGGTCTCGATGTACGTCGAGAACGTGCCGCCGGTGACGGTGGCGTCGACCGGGAAGTCCGCCCACGTCCCGTTGCTCTCCTGGCGCTGCACCTGGAGCGTTGTACCGTCTGTGGCGGAATAGGTGCCGGTGAGGGTTATCTGCCCATAGACCGGAACCTGGAGCGGGCTCGCAGTCAACGTGATGGCTTTGTTCTGTGGAGGCTTGGGACTCCGCGTCTTGGTTGGGCGGGTGGACGGGCCGTCAGTGGGGGAGCGCTGACCACCCGACGGTGAAGTCGCTGAGGTGGTTGGGAGCGTGGGGATCACCACGGACTCCGGCTCAGGGGTCTGCGGTGTGGTGATGCCGGCGTAATCGGCGACCTTGAGGCTGGCCACGGCCGCGATGCCGCCGACGAGGATCGCCACGCAGATCAGCACCGCCGTACTGATGAGCAGCTGGACGTACCAGGGGCTGTCCTCGTCAGGCACGGCTCACGTCCATTTCGCAGGATGACGGTGTAGGCAGTTGGCTCAGGCGTAAGTATCCATCGTCTCAGATGGTCCCCCAGCAACGTTGTCAGAACGTAGTCGACCCATAGGTCGACTGGAGTCTGACAAGTCGGCAGGAGGGGAGGGAAGGGGTTGACGCAACGAGCAGACACGGGGTTTACTGACTGTTCGAACACGTGTTCGACAGTCGAGAGGAGGTCCTGTGCGCCGCTATGGCGAGCCCATCGACGTACGGAAGGGGCTCGTAGCTGGCGGTGAGGCTCCTGAGCAGTTCGTATGGCGCGATCGGTTGTGGGTGGTGCGCACGATTCTCGGCCACTGGGTCGAGACCGGCGCATGGTGGGAGCAGGCAGGGGTGAGTGCACTGCTAGGCGTCTCCGACGAGGCAGCGGCGACCCGCGCCACTGCGGAGCTGCTCGAGGAGCGCGAGGTATGGCGGGTCGAGGCGGCCCGCGACCGGCGCAGCAGCGGAGTGTTCGACCTGGCTTTCTCGTGGGGAGGGGAGCCATGGCGTCTCCTGTGCAGCCTCGACTGACGCTCTTGGGCTCACCGCGTTCTGGCCGGCTGAGCTCTCCAGGCTGTGCCTGATGGACCCGTTCGTCCACCTGCACGTCGCGTCGGGCTACTCGCTGAAGTACGGCGGGTCATCTCCCGCCCGTCTCGTCGAACGCGCCGCTGACGCCGACATGGACACGCTCGCGCTCACCGACCGCGACGGCATGTACGGCGCGATTCGGTTCGTCAAGGCCTGTATGGCGAGCGGGATCCGGCCGCTGCTCGGGGTCGACCTGGCGATCGAGCCGACCGGGTTGGTGCGGCCGCCTGCCGGCTTCGCCGGCTCCAGCGACACAGCCGACTTCGCCGGCTCCAGCGACACAGCCGGCTCCAGCCCGGCCGACTCCGGCGGCTCACCGGCGGGCGGAGCACCCGCCCCGCGCGGAGCACCCACCGCGCGCGGCACGCCGGCACGCGGGGGCACCTACCGCGACCCGATGCTGCCCAGGGTGACCCTGCTCGCCGGGAGCAAGGTGGGGTGGGCGGCGCTGTGCCGGCTGGTGTCGGCCACCCATCTGCGCGGTGAGCGCGGCAACCCCGTCGTCACCCAACAGCTCGTCGCCGACTCGCTGAGCGGGCTCACCTCCGGCTCCGATCTGCTGGTTCTCCTAGGGCCCACTTCCGAACTGGGTTGGGCAGCAACGCTCCGCCGAGACGACCTCGCCCGGGCGGTGCTGCAGAGCTGGCGTGTCGGCACCGACCCGACCAACCTGCTGGTCGAGGTCGTATCTCATCGCGCCGCCGGTGCCGGCCCCGGCTCGAGCCCGCACGCTGCCCGGATGGCCGGGGTGGCGCACACCACCGGTCACGGCATGGTCCTCACCAACGCCGTCCGCTACGCCGACCGGTCCGATGCAGCCACCGTCGACGTCTTGGACGCCGTACGCCGGCTGGTGCCGCTTGACCGGCGCCATGTCGACCGCACCAACGCCGAGGGCTTCTTGAAGTCCGGCAAGGAGATGGCCGACATCGCCGACGAGATCTGCCGGTTGGCGGGGCTGGGGGAGCGGGCGGCTGACCGGCTGGTTGCGCACACCAGGACAGTTGCCGACCGCTGTGCCCTCGACCCGCGCGCCGACCTCGGCCTGGGTGAAGTGCACCTGCCCGAGCTCGCGGCCCGCTCTGTCACCGCAGGTGATGCCGTGCTCAAGGCTCGCTGTGACGCCGGCATCGGACGCCGCTATCCCGCCGACCAGCACGCAGCTGTCAGCGCCCGGCTCGCTGACGAGCTCGCGATCATCGGCGAGCTCGGCTACTCGTCGTACTTCCTCACCGTCGCCGACGTCGTCGACCTGATCCGCGATCTGGGGGTTCGGGCAGCCGCCCGCGGGTCCGGTGCGGGCAGCCTGGTCAACTATCTGCTGGGCATCTCCGGTGTCGACCCGCTGCGCTACGGCCTGCTGATGGAGCGGTTCTTGTCCCCGCTGCGGCAGGCGTTGCCCGACATCGATATCGACGTGGAGTCGGCGCGGCGTACCGAGGTCTATGAGCGCATCCTCGAGCGCTACACCGGCGACCGGTGCGTGTGCGTGTCGATGATGGACACCTACCGGGTCCGGCACGCGGTCCGCGACGTCGGTGCCGCGCTCGGCATGCCACCGGGTGAGATCGACTCCATCGCCAAGGCGTTCCCGCACATCCGGGCAAGGGACGCGCGTACGGCGTTGCGCGAGCTCCCCGAGCTGCGCGCCTCCGGCCTCGGCAGCGAGCGACTCGACGTGTTGTTCCGGCTGGTCGAGAAGCTCGACGGGCTGCCCCGTCACATCGCGCTGCACCCCTGTGGGGTGTTGCTGTCCGACGCTACCTTGCTCGACCGCACGCCGGTGGAGTCCAGCTATCTCGGGTTCCCGATGAGCCAGTTCGACAAGGACGACGTCGAAGACCTCGGGCTGCTGAAGCTCGACGTGCTCGGCATCCGGATGCAGTCGGCGATGGCGCACGCTATCGATGAGGTACGCCGCGTCGACGGGGCCGAGGTCGACATCGACGATGAGCAGCAGGTGCCGCGAGACGACCCCGCGACGTACGCCCTGATCTCGAGCACCAAGACGCTCGGGTGCTTCCAGATCGAGTCGCCGGGCCAGCGTGAGCTTGTCGGCAAGTTCGGCCCGGAGACCTTCGACGACCTCATCACTGACATCTCGCTGTTTCGGCCGGGCCCGGTCAAGAGCGACATGGTCACTCCGTTCCTGCGCGCCCGGCAGGGCTGGTCAGCGCCGGAGTACCTGCATCCCGACCTCGAGCCGGTGCTGGCGCAGACCTGTGGCGTCGTGGTGTTCCACGAGCAGGTGATCGAGATGATCGCTGTGCTGACCGGATGCACCCTCGCCGAGGCCGACGAGGCGCGCCGAGCCCTCGGTGACCGCGAGGGCAAGGAGTCGATGAAGATCTGGTTCTTCCCGCGGGTGCTGGCTCGCGGCTACTCCACGTTCCTCGCCCAGCGGTGCTGGGAGGTGCTCGAGGCGTTCGCGTCGTTCGGCTTCTGCAAGGCCCACGCGGCAGCTTTTGCGCTGCCGACCTACCAGTCGGCGTGGCTGAAGGCCCACCACCCTGCGGCTTTCCTCGCTGGAGTGCTGACCCACGACCCCGGCATGTACCCCAAACGGCTGATCCTCGACGACGCCCGGCAGTTCGGCATCACTGTGCTGCCGCTCGACGTCAACGCCTCCGACGCGGTCTACCGGGTCGAGAAGGTGTCCGCGGATCTTGGGGGCGGCTACGGCATCAGGTTGTCGCTCGCCGACGTGAAGGGCATCAGCGCGGCCGAGATCACCCGCATCGTGGCTGTGCGGCCGTATTCCTCTCTCACCGACCTGTGGCAGCGCGCCCGGCCGTCCCGGCTGACAGCTGAACGGCTGGTGCTCGCTGGTGGGCTCGACTCCGTCTACGGCATCGGCTCACCGGTGCCCGTACGCCGGCGCAGCACCGTCACCCGCAGAGACCTGCTGCTGCAGGTGGCCGAGCTCGACAGGTGGAGCCGCGCCACCGACCGACCGGCTGCTGCCGGTCAGCTGGCCCTCGACCTTGCCGACATCCCCGAGCTCACCGAGACGTCGGGGCTGCCGGAGATGTCACGGGCCGAACGGGTGCGGGCCGAGCTGGAGATCCTCGGCCTCGACGTCAGCGCTCATGTCGTCGACTTCTACGCACCGCTGCTTGACGCGCTCTCGGTGACTCGGTCCCGCGACCTGTTGGGCCGGCGGAGCAAGTCCGAGCTGCTCGTGGCGGGAGTCAAGGTCGCCACCCAGACCCCGCCGATCCGCTCCGGCCGTCGGGTCATCTTCTTGACCCTCGACGACGGCACCGGACCAGTCGATGCGACGTTCTTCGAAGACGCCCAAGGCCCCTACGCCGCCACCTTGTTCCACTCCTGGTTGCTGGTGGTGCGCGGAGAGCTGCGGCGTACCGGCCCCCGCGGGGTGTCGCTGCGCGCCACCGGATGCTGGGAGCTCCCGGCCCTGCACGACGTCTGGCAGCGGGAGGGCCTGGCCGGGGTCGACGCGTTCATGAGCCAGCTCCCCCCTGGTTTCACTGAAGGGGAGCTCGCCAGCGAGCAGACGGTGCGCGGCGCGGCCGAGAGCCGCTCGACTCGGCCGGTGATGGCCTCTCCACCCACCTCCGGCGAAGAAGAAGCCGCGCCGACAGCTGGGGGTATGGGTCGGCGGCGGGTGCTGGTGCACACCAGCGGGTTCAAGCAGTCGCCGTACGCCGATATCCGCCCCGCTGGCGACGACACCAAGTCCGTGCCGCGCAGCTTGTGGCACCGCAGCCCGGGCAGTGCAGGATGAGTTGGTCGCGCAGGAGTCGGCCGCGCAGCGAGACCGCCGCGGCCGACGATGCCGGGTGCACCGTCGTGCATGTCGACATGGATGCCTTCTACGCCTCGGTGGCGATCCGTGACCGCCCCGAGCTGCGGGACGCACCGGTCATCGTCGGCGGGGGACACCGCGGCGTCGTGCTGTCGGCGACGTACGCCGCCCGCGTGTACGGCGTCCGCTCGGCCATGTCGATGACCAGGGCCCGCCGGCTGTGCCCGCAGGCGGTGGTGATCGCCCCGGACTTCGCGTGCCTCAGCGCCGTCTCAGCGGCGGTCATGGAGACCTTCCGCAGCGTGACGCCGATCGTCGAGCCGCTGTCGATGGATGAGGCGTTCCTCGACGTGTCAGGGTCCCTTCGCCGGTTCTCCTCGCCCACGGCGATCGGTGAGCACCTACGGGCCCGGATCGCCGACGAGCAACGGATCACCTGTTCGGTGGGGGTGGCTTCCACCCCTCAGCTGGCCAAGATGGCCTCGCGGCAGGCCAAGCCCGACGGGCTCGTTGTCGTACCTGTCACCGAGGTGACCGCGTTCCTGCACCCACAAGGGGTCGAAGAGCTGTGGGGGGTTGGCGAGAAGACCGCCGCAGCGCTGCACCGGCTCGGCCTGCGCACGATCGCCGATGTCGCGCACACCCCAGTCGAGGTGCTGCAGCGGGCGATGGGACCTCGTGTCGGCGCCCGGCTGCATGCGCTGGCCTGGGGCGATGACGACCGCCGCATCGTCGCCAAGCGGGGAGCCGACGAACCCGAGCACAGCATCGGGGCCGACGAGACGTTCGGGCGCGACACCGACGATCCCGATGTCGTGCTGCGCGAGCTGTTGCGGCTCTCGACGAAGGTCGCCGCCCGGATGCGAGCTGCCCACGTCAGCGGGCGCACCATCACCGTGCGGGTGCGGTTCAGCGACTTCACGACTCTCACCCGGTCCCGCACGCTGGGCAACTTCACCGCGGTGACGCCGGAGATCTACGCCACCGCAGCTGACCTGTTCACCGGCCTTGGCCTGCAACGGGCCCGCATCCGACTCGTCGGCGTGCGAGTCGAGGGGCTTCGCGACGCAGTCGTCGCGACACGGCAGCTGCGGTTGGACGAGCGGCCCTTCGGGTGGGAGGACGCCGAAAGGGCCGTCGACCGGGCGGTTCACCGATTCGGCCGGTACGCCGTCCGGCCAGCGACCTTGCTGGAGCCGTCGGTGGCGCCGTCGGGTCAGTCCCAGGCGCCGTAGACGCTGACGTACAACCGCTTGTTGGAGGTCAGGTTCCACAGCTGGCGGGCGTCCTCGATGTACATGTTGATGCAGCCGTGGCTGTGGCCGACGAACGGGTCCATCATCAGCCCCGACCCATGCAGCGCCTGGCCGCCGTCGAAGAACTGCGAGTAGGGCATCGGGCTGCCGTACAGACCGGAGACGTGGTCCTTGTCGCGGTAGTAGACCCGGGTGTTGCCGGTGCGGGTCGGGGTGTCGGAGTCGCCACCTCTGACGAGCCAGGTGTTGCGGATGACCCCGCTGCGCCACAGCGTCACCTGGTGCATCGACCGGTCGTAGCACGCGTGCCACCCGGCGGTCTTGCAGATCTTGGGGATCTGGCCACGATGGCGGACGGTGTCGTGCAGCAGGTGCGCCCAGGTCCGGTGCCCAGCCACCCCGGTCCGGCGCAGCCCCTCCCGCTTCTGGAACCGCTTCACGCCGTCTCGGGTCATCGATCCGAAGTACCCGGTGACCGGGCCGTTGTAGACCCCTGCCCACCTGAGCCGGTACTGCAGCTCGGTGACGTGGTCGATGTCGCGGACGGAGGTGTCGGCGTCACCGTAGCGTGTGACCTCCCTGGCCCAGCGGTTCTTCATGGTGAATGGGGCAGCCGCAGCGGCGTTCGTGGCGGCTGCTGCTGAAGCGGATTGGGGCGCCGACGGTGTAGCTCCGGCGGGAGCGGCACTGGCAACGAGGGCGACGACCGCGCTTACGGCGGTGGCGGCTGCCGACAGTTTCCTCACGAGCCCATCCTTCCATCGTCACCCGGCAATCGGTGTCGACCTAACGACGCGGCGTCCACCTATTTGGTTGCCTGGTCTTGCCCCTCTGCGATGCGCGCTTAGACTGTAAGCACGACGGACCCACCATCAACTTGTCGCGTCGGCTGGGAGGACACGGTGCCGCTCTCCGAAGAAGAGCAGCGTCTGCTTGAGCAGATGGAAGAAGCGCTCGCGGCCGAAGACCCGAAGTTCGTCTCCGCCCTGCGCGGTGCCACGTCTCGCTCGCAGGCCAAGCGAATGGCGATTCTCGCCACGGTCGCCTTCTTCGTCGGTGTAGCTCTGCTGATGACCGGCGCGGTGCTCATGATGACGCTAGTTGCGGTCGGTGGATTCGTCGTGATGCTCGCATCTGCGTACGTCGCGCTCACCCATTGGCGGCGGTTGCGGGAGCCGGACCTACCCGACAACGTGCACTCGATCGGGAAGGCCAAGGGACGCTCCGCCGTACCCAAGTCGTCGGGGTTCATGAACCGGATGGAAGACCGCTGGCGCCGTCGCCGCGAGGACTACTGATCCACCCGCCCCTCCGGGACCTGTCAGAACGTGCTCGGCCTATAGGCCGACTGGGTTCTGACAACTCCGTAGTAGGGGGCGTTAGGGGGCGGCGGGTTCCCCGCGGAGCTCCCCGCGGAGCCGTCGACGAGGCGACGGGCGCAGCCGCCTCCAGGTGGCCCTGAGCTCCGCCAGCAGCGACGCAGGCCATAGCAGCGCTCGCACCCGCTCACCTTTGCGGGCGCTCCTGGACAACGAGGCCATGACGGTCTTGGCATCGGACGCCGGGGACACCCCGGGAGGTAGCGAACGGGCGTAACGTGCGCGCTCGACGCTGATGGCCAGCCTCTTCAGCGCTCCTAGCGCTTCGTCGTCGCCGCTCAGCAACGGAGCGACCGACCGCTCCCTCGCTCGTGGCGTCATGGAGCCGCTCCACGGGAGCCGCAGGTCGCGGATGAAGTCCCGTAGCTCGAGCCAGGCCGACTCAGCGGCATCAGCGTCGTCGATCGGTCGCGTCATCCGGCCTCGGCGTACGGCGGTGCGCAGTGCAGCCGGCAGGAACAAGAACGCCAACGCACCGAGCGACACCAGCCAACCCGGCGACAGCGGGACGCCTCCGCCGGATCCGCCGCCTCCTGCCGCGTTGTCAGCGGGTGCGGGCTCAGGGCTGGGTTGCAGCTCAGGGTCCCTGTCGGGCCCTTGGAGGGGGTCCTGGGTGGCAAGTGACGGGGACGGGGGAGTGGTGCGCTCGGCCCATTGCGGGAACGGCGCCCCGACGCCTTGGGTCGGCTCGAACCGCACCCAGCCCACCCCCTCGAAGTACAGCTCTGGCCAGGAATGCAGGTTGTCTGAGGTGAAAACGTATCCGTCGGCGCTGCTCCGCTCGGGTTCCAAGAAGCCGACCACCACACGGGACGGGATGCCGATGATGCGGGCCATCATCGCCATCGTGGCCGCGAACTGCTGGCAGAAGCCGCGGCGCTCGTCCAGAAAGGCAGCCATCGCCTCGTAGCCGTAGCCGTAGCCGACATTGACGTCGTAGTTGAACTCGCCACGGTCACGGAAGAAGCTCTGCAACAGCTTCGCGCGCTCATAGTCGTTGGTACCCTCCACGGTCACCGCTTGCGCCGTCCCGATCACCACACCGGGAATGCCGCCCGGCACCTGGCCGTACTGCTCTACGATGTCGGCCGGCGGTTCCCCCGCCGCCTCCAGCCGCGACTCGGGAAGGCTCATCTTCGAGTAGGCAACGTTGTACCTCGGCAGGCCAACGGCGGCAGCCGTCGACTGGGCGACGACCGTCTGGTCCGCAGCCACGTACGACCAGCTGTCGCTGACGTCGACGGAGCGGAGCAGGAAGGGGACCGGTAGCCAGGCACTATCGTCTGGGAAGGCGTCCTCGAGCGAGATGCTCATCTCATGGGGCTGCGTCGGGACGTCTCGTGCCATCCCGGTGGGGAGAGGGAGCGTACTCGCCAGCGGCACCGTGCTGCCCAGGTCAACCGGTCGGGCGGTCCAGGCGTCCGGTCCGGGTAGGTCGAGGACCGTCAGGCGCAAGTACTGCGGCTGGGTGTCGCCCGTCACTGTGAGCAGGTCGACCGGGTTGGGACGGCGCAAAC
The DNA here is from genome assembly GCA_030447865.1 of Nocardioidaceae bacterium. GTDB lineage: Bacteria > Actinomycetota > Actinomycetes > Propionibacteriales > Nocardioidaceae > JAUJOE01. Next base: position 425,295 of record JAUJOD010000002.1, on the reverse strand, counting down.
TGTTCGCCAGGCTGATCATCGGGTCGTTGAACGTCAACTCGGCGACGCCACCGTCTCCGGGACCCTTACTCGCCGGGTGCCCGAGCAACGTACTCGAGAAGCCAGGGACGACGATTGGCAGCGCGACGGCCGCTGACAACGCGAGGAACGAGATCCGGCGTCCCGCGGCGGTCAGCCCTGAGGTATCCATGCTGGCGCGGGCACCCTCAGGTGCGGCGGTGCGGGTCACCTGTTTGCCCCAGTGGGTCAGCCGGTCCCGCTCGTCAGCCATCAGGAGCACCAGGTAGCCGACGGCACCCGGCAGGAACCCGTAGAACGGCACCCCGTCAACCACCGCTGCAACGGGAACTGTGTAGAGCGCGAGGAGCGGCAGTCCGGCGAGGGGCACTCGGCGCAGTCCTACGGCGAGGAAGTCGGCCACCGCTGCCATTGCAGCGATGAAGAACACCACCATGAGGAGCAGACCCACGCTCGCCGGGGCGGGCGCGGCGTACTCCTGGGCCACCTGCATTCCCTTCTCGAGCTGGCGAGAAAGGGTCTCGAACGACGCCTTGGTGGGCACGAAGCCAAAGCGCAGATGGCGTCCGTAACCGAAGAACAGCAGCTCGACGATCACGACCAGCTGTGCAGTGAGTACGACGACCGCAGGGATCCGCACCAGTCGGAGCAGGGTGCCGGTCACCGCGACCGCTGCCGCCACGAGGGCCCCTACCAGGGCGTAGCGCTGTTGGCTGAGAGCCGGCAAGAACGCCAGCGACGTGGCCACGGTCGCGAGCCACACGAGGAACGTCAGCCGATGCTGCTCAGCCGCAGACTTCTTCACGCCACGGGCCTCCTCATGCCGCTGGGCCTTCCCGCTCGAGGATAGCCGTGGCTGGACGGACCCGACGGGCGTCGACGCTACCGGCAACCTCCCGCCAGGCGGCCTCCAATGAGGTGCGCGGGTTCACGACGACCGCCGACCAACCTCGCCGCCGTAGTGCGTCGGCCTGCTCCGCTGCCGAAGGGGCAGCTCCCGCTGCGGACGACCGGCTCCCCGCCCCTGCGGTGGACGACCGGCTCCCCGCCCCTGCGGTGGACGACCGGCTCCCCGCCCCTGCGGCGGATGACCGGCTCCCCGCCCCTGCGGCGGACGACCGGCCCCACGCCGCCGTGTCGACGACGATTGCGAGCGCACGGGTAGCTCCGGCACGCAGGCTCGACAGGGTCGCAACGTCGTTGCGCGTCAACTGGCCGACAACAGCAACTACCAGGCCGGTCGAGTTACGGTCGACCGACGAGGGAGCGAAGCTCGTCCGGGAGCTGGGTTGGACGACGGCAAGCGCGTCAAGCAACGTCTCGACTTCGGCCGGCCCACTGATCCCGCGGTCGTGCCACGCGGTGTCGGCTGACCGGGTGTCGTCGGTGAGCATGCGGACGGTGAAACCGTGCTCTGCCAGGTGGGACCCGATCGAGGCCGTGGCGGAGACGGCGTACTCGAACGACGACGCAGGACCGGTGCCCCGGTGTGCACTGGCTCGGGTGTCGATCACCACGGTGGCGCGGCTTTGGTGCGGTTGCTCCTCCCGCCGCACCATCAGCTCGTCGGCACGCGCTGTGGAGGCCCAGTGGATGCGCCGAAGGTCATCACCGAGGCGATACTCCCGAACCGTAACGTCCTCAGTGCCGGCCGCGGCGAACGCACGCGGCCGGTTCTCACCGGTGCCCGACCAGTCGCCCGACAGCCGAACCCGCGGCAGTGGTACGACGATCGGCGTGACCACGAGCCCGGTCTCAGAGGTGAACGCCCGGGTGAGCTCGACCAGGCCGAACGGGTCGCTGAGCCGGACGGTGAGCGGGCCGACGTGATAGCGCCCGCGCACCTCCGAGCGGATGCTGTAGGACATCTCCCGATGCCATCGTGGCCGCAGCTGGTCGAGTACGAAGCGCGGCCGGCTCCCCAAGACGTAGGGGACTGAGTCTTCGAGCAACATCAGGCCGGTGGGGACGCGGCCGGGGTTGTCGAGCCGGATGGTGACAGTCGCCGTCTGACCCACCTGGATGCGCGCGGGGGTGATGTCTCGTGAGCTCGCCAACAGGTAGCGAGACCGGTTGGTGAGCAGCGCCGTGATCAGGGGGAGCAGCACGAGGAGCACACCCACCCGCAACAGGTCGCGCTGCCCGAGCAGCACCGCACAGCCAGCACTGGTCACGCCTGCCGACAAGAAGGCGCGGCCCCGGATGGTCAGGGTGGTAAGCGCTGAGCGCACGCGGCGTCCCTACCCGCCGCGCCCGGTAGCCGCCGGCTCGGGGACCGGCAGCGCACGCAGCAGCGACGCGACGACCGCCTCGGCGCCCCGGCCGCCCATCTGCGCGTCCAGCCCGGTGATCAGCCGGTGCGCAAGTACTGGAGCCGCCAACAGCTGCAGGTCGTCGGGTATGACGTAGTCGCGGGCTTCCAGCGCTGCATGGGCTCGGGCGGCGCGGATGATGTGCAACGACGCTCGCGGCGAGGCACCGAGCCGAAGGTCGGGGGAGTGCCGGGTTGCGGCGGTGATGTCGACGGCGTACCTCTTGACCGCGTCGGAGACGTGCACGCTGCGGACGATGTCGACAAGCTTGGCGATCTCGGCTCCGTCGGTGACAGGTTCGAGGTCGTCGAGGGGATTGGCCGCGGAGTGCGAGTCGAGCATGGCGAGCTCTGATCGCATCACCGGGTAGCCCATCGACACCCGGGCCATGAAGCGGTCGCGCTGCGCTTCAGGCAGCGGGTAGGTCCCCTCCATCTCGATGGGGTTCTGGGTGGCGATCACCATGAACGGTGCCTGCAGCTCGTACGTCGTGGTGTCGACGGTGACCTGCCGCTCTTCCATGCACTCGAGCAGCGCCGACTGGGTCTTGGGAGACGCGCGGTTGATCTCGTCGCCCACGACGATGTTGGCAAAGACGCCGCCGGGGCGGAACTCGAACTCCCGCGTCTCGCGGTTGTAGATCGAGACCCCGGTGACGTCGGAGGGCAAGAGGTCGGGAGTGAACTGGATCCGCTTGACCGAGCAGTCGATCGACCGTGCCAGGGCCTTCGCGAGCATCGTCTTGCCGACTCCCGGCACGTCCTCGATGAGCAGGTGACCCTCGGCCAGCAGAACCGTCATCGCGGTGCGCACCACGTCGGGTTTTCCTTCGATGACCTTCTCGACGTTGTCGCTGACCCGCTGGGTCACCCCGGCGAGGGTGTCGAAGCTGCTCATCTGTCTCCCTAGCGGCTGCGTGCATGCCCCGCTCGGCGCGGGCCGTCGCACACCCGATCTTGGCACTTCGCCGGAATCGCGCGATGTCGCAAGGATAACGATGTGGTGACGGCAGCACAGTTCTTGGGAGCGTGGCCGAGCACCGACACACGAGCGCTGGGGTTGACGGTGGGGGGAAGTGGGGTAAAGTGGCGCGCGGTGGAGGAAGGGAGGTATGCCGATGTTCTTGGGCACCCATACCCCCCGCCTCGACGAGAAGGGCAGGTTGTTCCTTCCGGCGAAGTTCCGCGAGGAGTTGGCAGAGGGGTTGGTCGTGACCAGAGGCCAGGAGCGATGCCTTTACGTCTGGCCAACCGCTGAGTTCAACACGTTCACCGAGCAGCTCAGGAAGGCACCGGTGACCAACAAGCGGGCGCGCGACTTCATGCGGATGTTGTCTGCTGGCGCGTCAGCAGAGATGGCCGACAGGCAAGGACGGGTGACGCTGCCGCAGCTGCTCCGCGACTACGCCGGCCTGGAACGAGACTGCGTCGTGATCGGCGCCTTCAACCGGGTCGAGATCTGGGACGCCGAGTCCTGGAGCTCCTACAGCAACGAGCAAGAACCCGCCTTTGCGGACTGGTCGGAGGAGGTGCTGCCCGGCTCAGGCCAGTCCTGACCGCCGATCTCGGACGTCGTACGCCGAGGTCTCCGAACCGCCCCTTCAACGCCTGCTGGCACACCTTCCCCGGTGCCAGCCGGATCACAGCTGGAGGAGCGGGCGGGGACCTGGGCCGTACGAATCCCATCAGCTGCGAATGCAAAGGGTCGAACATGTCGAGCAGTGGAGCAGAGGCGCTTCCAACCAAGCCACCGGTACGCCGAGTGCGCGACGAGGTCAAGGACGGTCTGGCTGTGGCGGCGACGTCGGCGCTGATCTCCACCTTGGCGGCGGTCGCGCTCACGGTGCTCATGAAGCTCGCTGGCTGACTGCCGAGATGGCTGCTGCCCTTCACGTCCCGGTGCTGGTCGACCGGGTGGTCTCGTTGCTGGCACCGGCCTTGCAACGCCGGGGAACTGTCTTCGTTGACGCCACTGTTGGCCTCGGCGGCCATGCCGAGGCCGTGCTCGCCCACTGCCCCGACGCCTGCCTGGTGGGGGTCGACCGGGACCACCACGCCCTGGACCGGGTGGCGGGACGGCTGGCGGGGTTCTCCTCGCGGATGACGCTGGTGCACGCGGTGTACGACCAGCTACCGGCGACGCTGGGTGAGCTGGGGCTTGCCCGCGTGCACGGTGTGTTGTTCGACCTAGGCGTGTCGTCGATGCAACTGGACCAGGTCGAGCGTGGTTTCGCCTACTCCCAGGACGCACCGCTCGACATGCGGATGGACACCTCTTCGGGCACGACGGCTGCTGAGGTCGTTAACACCTACTCCGTCGACGACTTGTCGAGGATCTTCTCCCGCTACGGCGAGGAACGGTTTGCCCGGCGGATCGCCGCGGCGATCGTTCGCGAGCGAGCGACGACACCCTTCGTGACCAGCGGCCAGCTCGTCGCCGTCGTTCGAGACGCGATTCCTGCCGCTGCCCGACGTACCGGCGGCAACCCCGCCAAGCGGACCTTCCAAGCTCTCCGGATCGAGGTCAACGACGAGCTCTCGACGCTACGCCGGGCGCTCCCCGCCGCGATCGACGCGCTTGCCGTGGGAGGGCGAATCGTCGTCTTGTCGTACCACTCGCTGGAGGACCGGCTCACCAAGCAGGCTCTTGTCGCGCGCGCGTCGTCCTCCGCACCGATCGGTTTGCCGGTGGTGCCGGCCGGTCATGACCCGGAGCTGCGGTTGCTGACCCGGGGGGCGGAGACCGCCGACGACCAGGAGGTCCAGCGCAACCCCCGCGCGGCATCTGTCCGGATGCGGGCAGCCGAACGGATCAGGGAGGCCGCGTGAGCTCGTTCCTCGCCTCTGGCCGGGCCCGCCCGCTGAGGGCGCCGACTGCGCAGTCGCTGCGGACGTCCGGTGCGCCGTCGCTGCGAACGCAGAGTGCATCCCGCGCGCAACTGAGCGTGGTGCCCGTCGGCACCCCGAGCGCCTCTCGGATCCCGTTCGTCGCGCTGGTGGTCGCTGTGCTCGTAGCCGGTCTGATCGGCCTGCTGGTGCTCAACACGTCCCTGCAACAGGGGGCGTACACCATCACCCATTTGCGTGATCAAGCAGCCGACCTGCGGCTGCGACAGCAGAACCTGGAGCTGGCGGTGGGCCGGCTACAGGCTCCGCAGCGGGTAGCTGAAGAGGCGCTTGCGATCGGCATGGTGCAAGGCGACAGCCCCGCATTCTTGTCCCTCACCACCGGCGAGGTCATCGGGGTCCCAACGGCTGGGCAGCCAGGCAACCAACCCGTGCTCGGCGGCTCGGCAACGACATTGAGCTCCGTCGGCAAGGCGACGCCGCTGGCGGCGGGCACCCGGAACAGCGGCAGCACCGGAGTCGAGCGGGCGCCGGCGGCCGACCGCAACCGACCCGCGGACTCAGTCGACGCGACGACCGACCGCCCGGACCGGCACCCGGACCGGCGCTCGGGACAGGACGGCCGGTGACCTCGGCTCGGCAGCCCGGTGGAGCCCGACCCGGCGGCCGTACGTCGGCGGGGACGACGGCTGCGCGCAACGCCAAGCGTCCCGCCGCCCGCGCAAGCACGGGCACCGGCGCGACTGCGGCAACCAAGCGCCGTACCGCTGCTCGGCCTGGCCCGGTGACCCGACCGAGCGCGGTTGTTGGGGCCAAGCGGCAGCGGCCGCAGGTGGCCCACGGCGCTACCGCCGTGTCGAGCCAGGGCCGGCGCAACCGACGGCGGACCCTGCGACTCGCCACCGGGACGTTTCGGCTGTGGAGCGCCTTCTGTGTCGTCGCCTTCGTGCTATCGCTGTTCGCCGCCCGGCTCATTCAGCTTCAAGGCATCGACGAGAACGACTACGCCGCGATGGCGGTCGCCAAGGGCGCCAAGACCATCACGATCGACGCGCCCCGAGCACCGATCTACGACCGCAACGGGGTCGCGCTCGCTGAGACGGTCGCCGCCGCCAAGCTGGTGGCCGACCCGACGTACACCCGGAGGTACGCGACCAAGATCGCGACCCTGCTCCACGACCAGATCGGCACCGACTACATCGAGACGGTGGCGCTGCTCCGCAAGCCGAACACCCGGTACGTCGAGCTGGCCCGGCACGTGCAACCCGAGCGCGCAGCGGCGGTCGTCTCCATGCTCAGCGACGCGCGGCTGCCAGGGGTGTACGCCGACGAGGACACGTCCCGGGTGTACCCGGGTGGCGATGTCGCCGCCAACCTGGTCGGCTTCGTCGGCGAGGAAGGCACTGGGCTGGCCGGCTTCGAGTCGGCGCTGGAGTCCTCGCTGGCAGGCACAGCCGGGTCGGCGACGTTCGAAGTAGCCGACGGCCAGCAGCTACCGCTGGCCGACAGCACCGTGATCGAGCCGGTCGAGGGAACCGGTGTGCGGTTGACGATCGACCAAGACCTGCAGTTCCTCGCGCAGCGACGGCTCGCGCAAGCGGTGACACAGGCGCGCGGCAGCTCCGGCGTCGCGGTGGTCATGGACGTCCGCACCGGACAGCTCCTCGCGCTCGCCGACTACCCGACGTTCGACCCCAACACGCGCACGCAGACCCGTCCCGCCAACTATGGGTCGCGGGCGCTGCAGGACGTGTACGAGCCGGGCAGCGTGCAGAAGGTTCTCACGTTCGCGGCGCTGATCGACTCCGGGTACGTCGGTCCCCGGACCAAGATCTCGGTGCCGTCGGCGCTGCCTCGTAGTGACACGACCATCAACGACTACTTCAGCCACGGCACCTTGCGGTTGACGGCAGCAGGCGTGGTGGCGAAGTCATCCAACATCGGCACGGTACTCGCCGCCGAGCAGATGCCGATCAGCCAGCTGCACGGCTATCTGCGCAGCTTCGGCCTCGGCAGCGCCACCGACGTGGGGCTCGATGGTGAGTCCGCCGGACTGCTGCCGGCGCCGAAAGACTGGTTGCCGATCACTCGCGACACCATCGCGTTCGGCCAGGGGGTCAGTGTCAACGCCGTCCAGATGACCGCAGCGGTCGCGGCCGTGGCCAACGGCGGCAGATACGTCCAACCGTCGCTGGTCCAGGGGTACGTCGACAGCGACGGTGGCTACTCCCCGGCGCCACCACCCGCCGAGCACCGGGTGGTGAGCGAGCGCGCCGCCGACCAGGTCGCGGCGATGATGGAGCAGGTGGTCGGCGATGAGGGCACCGCGCCGGACGCCAACATCGCCGGCTACCGCGTCGCCGGGAAGACGGGCACCGCCCAGCGCGTTGACGAGTCGTGCGGTTGCTACGACGGCTCGTTCACCGTCTCTTTCGCGGGTTTCGCACCGGCCGACGACCCCCGCTTCGTGGTGTACGTCGCCGTTCACGAGCCGCGTGACGGCAACGGCGGAGGGGCAACCGGCGGACCGGTGTTCCACGACCTGATGGCGGCGACCCTGCAGAAGTTCGGGGTGCCTCCGACCGGCGCGCGTTCGCCCAGACTGCCGATTTACTGGTGAGCGTCGCTAACCTCGCCGTGTGCCGCTTGATAGCTCCGGGATGACGCTGTCGTCGCGTCCCCGCAATGTCACGCCTGTCGCGTTGGCAGAGCTGGCCGCGCGGCTGAGCGGGTCAGCGGTCGTCTCGCGGCCAGCCGAGAACCCCGCTCTGACCGGCATCACGCTGTCATCGCAGTCGGTGCAACCCGGCGACGTGTACGCCGCGCTGCCCGGCGCCAAGACCCATGGTGCCCGGTTTGCTGCTGAGGCTGTGCGCTCGGGTGCGGTCGCCGTACTGAGCGATTCGACCGGCGCCGAACTGGTCGGCGACATCGACGTCCCGGTGCTCGTTGTCGACGAACCGCGGCGGGTGCTGGGTCGGGCAGCAGCCATTGTGTACGGCGACCCGGCCAGCGCGGTGACCCTGATCGGAGTCACGGGCACCCAGGGCAAGACCACCACCACTCAGCTGCTGTACGCCGGGCTCACCGCAGCCGGTCGGCGAACAGCTGTGATCGGCACCAACGGCACCTGGGTCGGCGACCGGAAGGTCTCCAGTGCGCTGACCACTCCCGAGGCCACCGATCTGCATGCACTGCTGGCGGTGATGCGTGAAGAGGATGTCGGCGTGTGCGCCATGGAGGTCTCGAGCCATGCGGTGGTGATGGGACGCGTCGACGGGGTGGTGTTCGACGTCGCCGCCTTCACGAACTTCGGGCGCGACCATCTGGACTTCCACCCGACCATGGACGACTACTTCGCGGCAAAGGCCGACCTGTTCACCCCCGCGCGGGCTCGACGCGCCTTGCTCAATGTCGACGACGACCGCGTCGCCACCCTGCTCCAGCAGCCGGCCGTGGTCACCACCACATTCTCACCAAGCGGAGCGCCGGCCACCTGGCGGGCCGTTGACGTCGAGCCCACGAGCCTTGAGTCCAGGTTCACCATCGAGGGTCCTGGCCTCACCCTCCCGATGACACTTCAGCTCCCGGGCGACTTCAACGTCGCCAACGCGTTGTGCGCGGTGGCCTGCCTGGGCGAGGTCGCCGACGACCGAGCCGAGGTAGCGGCCGCAGCTGCGGGCATCGGCCGGGTTGCCGCTGTGCCCGGTCGCATGCAACGGGTCGACCGGGGGCAGGACTTTCTCGTGCTGGTGGACTACGCGCACAAGCCAGACGCGATCGCGGCGACCCTGCGGGCAGTGCGGCGGGTCACGCGAGGTGAGGTCACCCTCGTGCTGGGAGCCGGCGGGGAGCGAGACAAGGGCAAGCGCCCACTGATGGGCGAGGTAGCGGCGGCGCTCGCTGACCGGGTTGTCGTCACCGACGACAACCCCAGGACAGAGGACCCGGCCGCGATCCGGGCCGACATCATCGCCGGTGCCGCCGATCCCAGCGAGCGGACCAAGATCGTCGAGATCGGTGACCGGCACACGGCGATCGCCACCGCGCTGCGCGGGGCAACGGCGGGCGACACCGTCGTCATCGCCGGCAAGGGGCACGAGACGGGCCAGCAGGTGGGCGACCAGCTGCTGCCGTTCGACGACCGCGTGGTGGCCGCCGAGGTGCTCGACTGGCTCCACGCCGGAGCCCAGCCGTGATCGCGATGACGCTGGGCGAGATCGCGGCAGCGGTAGGTGGCGACGTCATCGACCCTGCCGACGAACATCGGATTGTCAGTGGACCGGCCTTCCACGACTCGCGCCAGGTGGTGGCGGGCGGGCTGTTCGTCGCGGTGGTTGGCGAGGTCGTTGACGGCCATGACTACGCGGCGGCTGCGGTTTCGCAGGGCGCGGCGGCAGCGCTGGTCGAGCGTCGAGTTGAACTTCCAGCGGTGTTGGTGCCCGACACCGTGCCGGCGCTCGGCCTGCTGTCAAGGCATGTCGTGGATCGGCTCCCCGGCTTGCAGGTCGTCGGCATCACGGGCTCGCAAGGCAAGACGGGGACCAAGGACATCCTCGCCCAACTGCTCGAGCGGCACAGCCCGACCGTTGCGCCAGTCGGGTCGTTCAACACCGAGATCGGGGTACCGCTGACGGCGCTCCGGGCCACGCAGGACACCAAGCACCTGATCCTCGAGATGGGTGCGCGCGGCCGCGGCCACATTCGTTACCTCACCTCACTGGTGCAGCCACGCATCGGCGTCATCCTCAACGTGGGTGTCGCGCACCTGGGGGAGTTCGGGTCCAGGGCGGACATCGCCGCCGCCAAGGGAGAGCTGGTCGAATCACTGCCAACCGACGGGCACGCCGTACTCAACGCCGACGACCCGCTGGTGAGCCAGATGCGCGGCCGTACGGCGGCATCGGTCGTCACGTTCGGACAGAGCCCGCGGGCCGACGTCCGGTTGAGCGACGTACGTCTCGACGAGAACGGCAGACCGCACTTCGCGCTAACGGTCGGGGACACGACTACCGAGGTAAGCCTGCCGCTCGTCGGTGAGCACCAGGCAAGCAACGCCGCCGCTGCCGCGGCGGCGGCCTGGGCAGCCGGCATGCCCGTCGAGGCAGCCGCAGCAGCTCTGAACGGCGTGCGCTCCCGATCTCCCTGGCGGATGGAGGTCACGACGACGCCGGGTGGTGTCACTGTCATCAACGACGCCTACAACGCCAATCCCGACAGCATGCGGGCCGCCCTGACGACACTTGTCGCGATCAGCTCCCGACGTCAGCCGCCGGCACGCACCTTCGCGGTGCTTGGGGAGATGCGCGAATTGGGCGCAGCAGCCGCGGCCGAACACGAGGCGGTCGGCCGACTCACTGCACAGCTCGACATCTCGCAGCTCGTGGTGGTGGGGGAGGCCGCGCTTCCCGTCCATACCGGCGCCACGTCGGAGTCTGCTAGGCAGCCCCGATCGGTGTGCGTCGGCGACGCCGAGGCCGCGATCGACTTTCTCCGTGGCGCGGTGCGGCCAGGTGACGTGGTGCTTGTGAAAGCATCGCGAGCAGCGGGGCTCGAGAAGGTCGCCGCTGCACTGGTGGGGAACGCGACGGAGGCCGAGACATGAGGGCGCTCCTGCTGTCAGGTGGGCTGGGACTCATCGGCACGCTGCTCGGCACGCGGTGGGCGATCACCATCTTGACCAAGAAGGGCTACGGCCAGCTCATCCGCGATGACGGCCCGACCACACACCACACCAAGCGGGGCACCCCGACGATGGGTGGGCTGGTAGTCATCCTGGCAGTGGTTTTCGGTTACTTCGGGGCGAAGCTGCTGACGCAGGAGGGGCCGTCGATGTCGGCGCTGCTGCTGCTGTTCCTGCTCGTCGGGCTTGGCGTGGTGGGCTTCATCGACGACTACATCAAGATCGTCAAGCAGCGCAGCTTGGGTTTGCGGAGCAAGACGAAGTTCGGGGGCCAGACAATAGTCGCGACCCTCTTCGGCTGGGCGTCGCTGCAGTTCCCTGACGAGCGGGGGAACCCCCCGGCCTCCGCCGCCATCTCGTTCATCCGGGTGGTCAACTGGGAGCTCCCGACGATCCTCGTCATCGTCTGGGTGCTGATCATGGTCGCCGGTACGAGCAACGCGGTGAACCTCAGCGACGGCCTCGACGGCCTGGCAACGGGTAGCGCGATGATGGTCTTCGGCGCCTACACGCTCGTCGGCATCTGGCAGAACAACCAGTTCTGCGCGATCACCCCAGGGCCACAGTGCTACAACGAGATCCGCGACCCGCTTGACCTGGCAGTCGTCACTGCCGCGCTGACCGGAGCTTGCTTCGGCTTCCTGTGGTGGAACGCGACCCCGGCAAAGATCATCCTGGGAGACACCGGATCACTGTCGCTGGGTGGCGTCATGGCCGGGCTCGCGGTGATGACGCGAACCGAGCTCTTGCTGATCGTCTTCGGCGGCCTGTTCGCGGTCATCACGTTGTCGGTGATCGCACAGGTGGGCTACTTCAAGGCGACGAACGGAAAGCGGCTGTTCCGGATGGCGCCGCTGCACCACCACTTCGAGCTGCTGGGGTGGGCCGAGGTCACGATCGTCATCAGGTTCTGGATCATCAGCGGTATCTGTGTGGCCACCGGCCTTGGGATCTTCTACGCCGAATGGGTGCTGGGAGTCTGACAGTGAGCACTACATCGCGGGTCCCGTGGCTGTCCGGCGCCGACCGTACGTCGCCCTGGGAGCAGGTGCATGCGGTCGTGGCGGGCATCGGGGTTGCGGGTTTCGCCGCCGCTGACGCGCTGCAGCACCTGGGGGCGTCGGTCACGATCCTTGATGACCGCGACAACGGCGACGCCCGTGACAAGGCAACGTTGCTCGAGATCCTTGGCGTTCGCACCCGGCTTGGCCCTGGTGCCGGTGCGGCACTGCCCGATGACGTCGACGTCGTCGTGACCTCGCCCGGCTGGCCGCCGGCGGCGCCGCTGTTCGCCGCCGCTGCCGCCCGGCAGGTTCCGGTCTGGGGGGACGTCGAGCTGGCCTGGCGGCTGCGCGACCCGGCCGCCCCCACCCCGTGGCTCTGCCTGACCGGTACCAACGGCAAGACCACGACGGTCCAGATGCTCGAGAGCATGCTGCGTGCCGACGGCCTGCGCGCCGTCGCGGCGGGAAACGTTGGAGTGCCGATGTGTGAGGTCGTGATGAATCCCGACCCGTACGACGTGCTCGCCGTCGAGCTGTCGTCGCACCAGCTGCACTGGATGCAGTCACTGTCGGCTGAGTCGGCGGCGGTCCTCAACGTCGCGCCCGACCACATCAGCTGGCACGGCGACCTCGACCGCTACAGCGCGGCGAAGGCGTCGATCTACACCAACTGCCAGGTGGCCTGCGTCTACAACGTGCAGGACCCGCAGACCCGACGGATGGTCGAGGACGCCGAGGTCGTCGAGGGCTGCCGGGCGATCGGGTTCACGTTGGGTATCCCGTCGATCGGAATGCTCGGCATCGTCGACGACGTGCTGGCCGACCGGGCGTTCATCGAGGGCCGGGACCGCAACGCCGCCGAGCTGGCGGCAGTCAGCGACGTACCGACCGGCGCACCACACAATGTCGCGAACGCTTTGGCGGCGGCTGCGCTGGCCCGCTCCCACGGAGTGTCGGGGGGAGCCGTACGCCGCGGCCTGCGCAGCTTCCACCTCGACAAGCACCGGATCGCCGAGGTCGCCGTCGTGGCCGACGTCCGCTACGTCGACGACTCCAAGGCCACCAACCCGCACGCCGCGCTAGCCTCGTTGCGCTCCTTCGACTCGGTGGTCTGGATCGCCGGCGGCCTGGCGAAGGGCGCCACCTTCGACGAGCTTGTCGACAGCACCCGCCGCCGGCTGCGCGGAGTGGTCGTGCTCGGGGCCGATCGAGCGCACATCATCGCGGCGCTTTCGCGACACGCGCCGGATGTGCCGGTGATCGAGGTGGGCGACACAGAGACTGAGGTCATGGAGCGCGTCGTCACCGCCGCAGCGTCGCTGGCTCGACCTGGCGACACCGTGCTGTTGGCTCCGGCGTGTGCCTCCCAGGACCTGTTCGCCGACTACTCGGCGCGCGGTGACGCCTTCGTCGCCGCCGTCGAGCAGCTGCGCAAACACTGACCGAGAAGGGCCGGCGCTGCGTCGGCTCCAACCGACCAGGGGTGAGCAGACGTGGCGACGGCGACGGAGCGGCGCTCGGCCGAGGCAGCCGCCCACCCCCATGCCGACAGCTTCCTTGCCACGCTCAAGCGGGCGCTCGACCGGCCAACCGCGTCGTACCACCTGGTGCTCGGGGTCGCTGGCCTGCTGCTCGTCCTGGGCCTGCTGATGGTGCTGAGCGCGTCAAGCGTCTACTCGCTGCGGCAGTACGACAACTCCTACGCGATCTTCACCAAGCAGGCGATGTGGGTCGCCGCAGGCCTTCCCGTCGCGTGGATCGCCTCGCGGCTGCCGCTGCGGCTGGTTCGGGCGCTGGCGTGGCCGGGGCTGCTGGTCTCGGTCGTCCTGATCGGGCTGACCTACGTGCCCGGCGTCGGCGTCTCGATCAACGGCAACCGCAACTGGATCACGTTCGGCGGCCCGTTTCAGCTGCAGCCGTCGGAGCTCGCCAAGCTCGCCTTGGTGCTGTGGTTCGCCGACGTCTACGCGCGCAAGGCCAAGCTGCTGCACCAGTGGCGCCATCTGGCCGTGCCGTTACTACCGATGTCGTTGGTCGTGGTCGGTCTTGTCGTCGGTCAAGGCGATCTCGGTACGGCGTTGGTGCTGTTCGCGATCGTGCTCGGCATGTTGTGGGTGGTTGGCGCCCCGGCTCGGCTGTTCGCCGGCACGTTCCTGGCGTTTTGTGCGCTGGCCTTCGCTTTGGCCACCACCGAACGGGAGCGCGTCTCCCGACTGACCAGCTTCCTCGACCCCGTGGCGGAGTACTCCGGAAACGGCTGGCAAGCCAGTCACGGGTTCTTCGCGCTCGCCACCGGGGGCCTTTGGGGGCGGGGGATCGGGGCGAGCAACCAGAAATGGGGTGCCCTGCCGGAGGCTCACACCGACTACATCTTTGCCATCATCGGTGAGGAGTTCGGCTTGTTCGGGACGCTTGTCGTGCTGGGGCTGTTCGCCACCCTGGCGTACGCCGGCATCCGGATCGCGGTCCGTACCAAGGAGCCGTTCGTGCGCTACGCCAGCGCTGGCATCGTTGTCTGGCTGCTCGGCCAGGCCCTGATCAACATCGGCATGGTGCTCGGGCTGCTGCCCGTCATCGGGATTCCGCTCCCGCTGATCTCCTACGGCGGTTCCGCCCTGGTCCCGACGCTGGTGGCGCTGGGTCTACTGCTGTCGTTTGCCCGTACCGAGCCCGGGGCAGCTGCCGCGCTGCGGGCCCGGCGGCAGCGCGCCGGTCGAGCGCAGCAGACCAGCAGCCGATAGGAGCGCCTGGTGCGAGTACTGCTGGCCGGTGGAGGTTCGGCCGGGCACACGTCGCCGCTGATTGCGACAGCGGACGCACTGCGCCGCAAGCGGCCAGATGTCGAGATCACCTGCCTCGGCACCGCCCGCGGCCTGGAGGTCACGGTGATCCCCGCAGCGGGCTACCCGCTGGAGCTCATCCCACCGGTCCCGCTACCGCGCCGGCCCGGTCGTGACCTGCTGCTCGTTCCGGTGCGGTTGCGCGCTGCCACGGCGGCGACCGGCGAGGTGTTCCGGCGGGTCGAGCCCGACGTGGTCGCCGGCTTCGGCGGCTACGTCTCGGTGCCGGCGTACCTAACTGCCCGCAGCCGAAAGGTGCCATTGGTGATCCACGAGGGCAACGCGCTGCCCGGAGTCGCGAACCGGTTGGGCGCGAGGTTCTGCACCGACCAGGTGGCGACGTCGTTCCCCGACACCCGGTTGCCGCATGCGCGCTTCATCGGTCTGCCGATCCGCCGGGCGATCTCCACGTTGGAGCGAGCCGAGCTGCGACCGCTCGCCCGGGAGCACTTCGGCCTCCGTCAGGAGCTGCCGACGCTGCTGGTCACCGGCGGCTCCCAAGGGGCCCGACGCATCAACGAGTCGGTCAGCGCGGCCGCTGCCGAGCTAGCCGCCGCAGGGGTCCAGGTGCTGCACGTCGCCGGGCCAAACGGGCGGGTGGAGATCCCCCACCTCGGCGACGACTTCCCGCCGTACGTTGTCGTCCCCTACGTCGAGCGGATGGAGCTGGCGTACGCCGCCGCGGACGCGATGGTGGGCCGCGCTGGCGCCAACTCTGTCACCGAGGCAGCGGCGTTAGGGCTGCCGGCGGTCTTCGTCCCGCTGCCGATCGGCAACGGCGAACAGGCGGTGAATGCTGCTGCTGTCGTTGCTGCGGGCGGCGCGGTGCTTGTCGATGACGCCGCCTTCACCCCCGACTGGGCGCGCACCGAGCTTCCATCGCTGCTGCGCGACGCCGACCGGCTGACCGCGATGAGCCGAGCCGCGGCTGGCCTGATCCCTCGCGACGCGGACGAGCTGCTGGCCGACATGATTCTGGCGGCGGTCTCGTGAGGGTGCCGGTACCGGCGCAGATTCCGCCGGCGGAGTCGTTGCGCCGGGTTCATTTCGTAGGGGTTGGCGGCGCAGCGCTGTCGGGGCTGGCGCGCATCATGTCGGCCCGTGGTGTCACGGTGTCCGGCAGTGACGCAAAGGACTCTGCGGTGCTCGAGTCGCTACGTGAGATCGGCGTGACCTGCTGGGTTGGCCACGATGCACACCATGTCGACAACGCAGACACCGTGGTGGTCTCCACCGCGATCCGCGGCGACAACCCTGAGGTCGTCGCCGCCCGCCAGCGCGGCCTCGCGGTGTGGCCGCGGTCCGCCGCCGTGCAGTCGGTGCTCCTTGGCCGCACCGCGGTGGTGGTGACGGGCACCCACGGTAAGACCACCACCACCTCGATGCTGGTCACTGCCTTGCTGACCTGTGGCGCCGAGCCGTCGTACGCCATCGGGTCGACGCTCAACGCCTCCGGACTGAACGCGGCCGACGGGACCGGCCCGATCTTCGTCGCCGAAGGCGACGAGAGCGACGAAGCCATTCTCGTCTACACACCGAGCGGAGCTGTCGTCACCAACGTCGACGTCGACCACCTCGACCACTTCGGCACCGCAGCGGCCTACGCAGCGGTTTTCGACGGGTTCCTCGATCGGATCGAGCCCGGGGGGTTCGTCATCATCGGCGTGGACGACCCCGGCGGTCGACGCCTCGCCGACCGCGCCGGTGAGTTGCCGCTGCGCGTCGTCCGGGTCGGGCAGGGCGTCGACGTCGATCTCCAGGCGCGCGCGGTGGCGTTCGCCCGGCAGACGTCGATGTTCGAAGTGTGGCGCGGTGGTAGCCGCCTCGGCGCCGTCACCTTGCAGGTGCCGGGAGCGCACTACGTGCTGGATGCGCTGGCGGCTCTCGGGGCGGGGTTGGAGCTGGGGTTTGGCTTCCAGGAGCTGGCGGTGGGGCTGGCGAGTTTTCGTGGCAGTGGCCGGCGGATGGAGTTCAAGGGCAGTTCGGCGGGGGTGGCAGTGTACGACAGCTACGCTCACCACCCCGCTGAGATCGCCGCTGACTTGCAGGCGGCTGCGGCGATCGCCGGTGACGGACGGCTTGTCGTGTGCTTCCAGCCGCACATGTACAGCAGGACACGTGTCTTCGGTGCGCAGATGGGAGCAGCGCTCGGTGCGGCGGACGAAGTCGTCGTGATGGACGTCTACGCCGCCCGAGAGGACCCCGAACCGGGAGTCAGTGGAGCACTGGTCGCCGCTGCAGTGCCGCTGCCCCAGTCCAGCGTCGTCTTCGAGGCTGAGTGGTCGCGAGCCGCCGAGCAAACGGTGCGGCGCTGCAGCCGTGGTGACGTCGTACTGACTCTCGGCGCAGGGGATGTGACCGACATCGCTCCGCAGATCCTGCAGCGGCTGCGAGTCCGCGAGGAGATGACGCACTGATGGCACGGTCAACGCAACCGGCGGCAAGGCTGTCCCGACTGCAGTGGCAGCGACGGCTCCGACGAGCCAGACCGGTCCTGCTGACGTTGGCGGTTCTCGGAGCCGGTGCCTTCGCCGGCTGGGTCCTGCTCGCCTCCTCGTGGTTGGCGGTTCAGCAGGTCACCGTCGAAGGTGCACAGACGTTGTCGGACGCTCAGGTTCTGGCTGCCGCTGACGTCGATCTGGGCACCGCGTTGGTACGGCTCGACCTCGACGCCATCGATCGGCGCGTGTCGGGGCTGCGTCCGGTGGCAACGGCGTCGGTGCACCGCACCTGGCCACACACGGTGGCCATCATCGTCGTCGAACGCCAACCCGTCGCGGCGATTCACCGCTCCGGATCCTGGTGGGTGATGGACGACGAGGGCGTGCTCTTTCGGCAAACGGACGGACCTGTCGCCACCTTGCCGGTGGTCGAGGTCAAGGGGCCAACCGGCGACCAGGCAGCGGTGGTGGAGGCAGCATCGGTGGTCGCGGCACTTCCCCCTGGGTTGCTTTATCGGGTGCAGCGCCTCTCCGCCTCGTCGATGGACTCGATCACCCTCGCCCTGAGGGACGGACGCGAGGTGCGGTGGGGTAGCGCTGCCGAGACCGCCCAAAAAGTCGAGGTGTTGAGCGTGCTGCTCCAGCAGCCGGCGCGGGTGTACGACGTCAGCGTGCCGGCCCAACCGACCACGACCAGGTGAGGTGGCGATCTCGGGGAAAAGTGTGGCGTGTGCGGTTGCCCACGAGCGTCGCCGTGACCTAGGTTGTTCTTCGACACGAGGTTCACCCGCTGTAACTCTCAACCCGAGAGTGAGGGTCGAGAGCCACACGGTCACTTCCCCAGCAGCCGTGGTCATGTCTGGGAGCTGGCTCTTGCAAGGACCAGCCCGCCGTTTCACTCGAGAGGCACGCGTCGTGGCAGCACCGCAGAACTATCTGGCGGTCATCAAGGTTGTAGGAATCGGCGGCGGCGGGGTCAACGCCGTCAACCGGATGATCGAGGTCGGTCTTCGAGGCGTGGAGTTCATCGCCATCAACACCGACGCTCAAGCGCTGTTGATGAGCGACGCCGACGTCAAGCTTGACATCGGCCGTGACCTCACCCGAGGTCTCGGTGCTGGCGCCGACCCGACGGTGGGCGGCCAGGCAGCTGGTGACCACGCCGAGGAGATCGAAGAGGTCATCAAGGGCGCCGACATGGTCTTCGTAACCGCCGGTGAAGGCGGTGGCACCGGCACCGGAGGCGCGCCGGT
This sequence comes from Nocardioidaceae bacterium, assembly GCA_030447865.1. Lineage (GTDB taxonomy): Bacteria > Actinomycetota > Actinomycetes > Propionibacteriales > Nocardioidaceae > JAUJOE01. The sequence goes on along the minus strand of JAUJOD010000002.1, from coordinate 406,898 downwards.
CGTTGCCCGGATCGCCCGGTCCTTGGGCGCGCTGACGATCGGCGTGGTGACCAGACCGTTCTCGTTCGAGGGCCGCCGACGCGCCAACCAGGCGGAGGAGGGCATCTCCGCGCTACGCGAGGAAGTCGACACCCTCATCGTCATTCCCAACGACCGGCTGTTGTCGATCTCTGACCGCAACGTCAGCGTGCTCGACGCCTTCAAGCAGGCCGATCAGGTCCTCCTGCAAGGTGTCTCGGGAATCACCGACCTGATCACCACTCCCGGGCTGATCAACCTCGACTTCGCCGACGTCAAGTCGGTGATGGCGAACGCCGGGTCGGCACTGATGGGCATCGGCCGCGCCAACGGCGACGACCGTGCCGTTGTCGCTGCTGAGATGGCCGTCTCAAGTCCGCTGCTCGAGGCGTCGATTGACGGCGCCCACGGCGTGCTGCTGTCGATCTCCGGTGGATCTGACCTTGGTCTGTTCGAGATCAACGAGGCAGCTGCGCTGGTCTCCCAAGCCGCACACGCCGAGGCGAACATCATCTTCGGGGCGGTCATCGACGACGCCCTCGGCGACGAGGTTCGAGTCACGGTGATCGCCGCCGGCTTCGACGGGGGCATGCCCAAGCGACGCGACCAGAGCCGACCGGCCCTGCGCCGAGAAGCTGGCCAGCAACCACCCCCACCGCCGCCCGGTGGCGGCCAGCAACCGCCACCGCAACAGCACCAACACCAGGCGCAACAGGCCCCCCAGCCGCGCCCTACGCCGCAGCCGGTTCCTGCGGGGCAGCCAGGCCCGGCGCACGCGACAGCTCATCCGCAGCCGCCGCCGCCGCAGCAGCAGCAGCCGATGAGCCCGCAGCGTCAACCCCGCGCGATCCCGTTCGACGACAACGAGGACCTTGACGTTCCCGACTTCCTGAAGTAGCGCATGTTCGCCTCCCGCGAGCAGCGCGCCGGCGCGGCAGGAGTTATCGACGTCGCCTTCACCGACCGTCATGGTGGGGTCAGCGCTGCGCCTTTCGACACCCTCGACCTGAGCCGCTCCAGGCCAGACGCCGGACCCGACCTGCGGGCGAACCTTGAGCTGCTGGCCGCGGCCTTCGACGTTGACGGCTTCGTCACAATGCGCCAGGTCCAAGGTGCCGACGTGGCGATTGTGCGGTCCGCGGACGAGCCACAACCCGTCTGCGACGCGGTTGTCACCTCGGTGGCTGGCCTGGCCTTGTGCGTGCGAGTCGGTGACTGCGTCCCTGTGGTTCTCGCCGACGTCGATGCCGGCGTCACCGCGGTGGCTCACGCTGGTCGGCGGGGCATGGTCACCGGCGTGGTTCCCAAGACGGTGGCAGCCATGCGCGCCTCCGGCGCTGTCGACATCGAGGCATGGCTCGGTCCGCACGTGTGTGGTGGCTGCTACGAGGTTCCGGCGCCGCTGCGCGACGAGGCGGCAGCGGCCGTGCCGGCGGCGTACGCCTGCACCACCTGGGGCACTCCGTCGCTCGACATCGGGGCCGGCGTCACCGCGCAACTGCAGGCCGACGGCTGCTCGGTGAACGACCGCAGCGCCTGCACTGTCGAGTCCGCCGACTTCTTCTCCTACCGCCGGGACGGGGCTGCGTCGGGCCGCTGCGCCGGCATCGTCGTACGCCGCTCGGGCGGGTCGTGACTGAGCCGACGGTGAGCCGGGCGCGTACGCAGGAGCTGCGCTCACGTCTGGCCGCCGTCCGGGCCGGGATCGCGGCCGCCGCTGAGGCAGCGGGGCGTGACCCGACCGACGTGACGCTCGTGGTCGTCACCAAGACCTGGCCGACCAGCGATATCCGGCGGCTGTTAGACCTCGGCGTCGTCGACATCGCCGAGAACCGGCACCAAGAAGCCGAGAGAAAGGCAGCTGAGCTAGCGGATCTCGGCATCACGTGGCACTTCGTCGGACAGGTGCAGTCCAACAAAGCGGTCCGCATCGCGGCGTACGCCGACGTCGTCCACTCGGTGGACTCGGTGCGGGTGGCCCAGCGGCTCAACTCCGGCGCCCATCGTCACGACCGTTCGCTGGACTGCCTGGTCCAGGTGAGCCTTGACCCCGGAGTGCACCAGGATGGCCGCGGTGGGGTAGCGGCGGCAGATGTCGCGGAGGTCGCGGACGCCATCGCGGGCGCCGGACTCCTGCGGCTTGTCGGCGTGATGGGCGTCGCTCCACTGGGGGCGGACCCCCACCCGGCGTACGAGAAGCTGGCCGCTATCGGCAAGCAGATCCAAGCTGTGCACGGCCACGCCAGCTGGGTGTCAGCGGGCATGAGCGGCGACTTCGCGGCAGCGATTTCGGCGGGCGCGACACACGTGCGTGTCGGCAGCGCGATCCTCGGCGAGCGGCCGGCGCTCCGGTAGGGTCAGAGGCGACTGCCGCCCAGCGGTTGTTGCACATCACTTTTGCGAACCGGAGGCAACCAGGTCATGGCGGGCGCGATGCGCAAGGTCGGGGTCTACCTCGGGCTGCTCGAAGACACTGACCGCTACGAAGATGACTACTACGCCGACCAGGAGGCGTCGACCGGCTCCACCGGTGCTACCGGAGGCACCGGCGCCACGGCGGTCGGTCGACCGGTGCAGGCCGTTCGCGACGACCGGCCAGCTCCTGTCGCGTCGCTCTCGGAGCGCCGCCGGCCCAGCCCGGTGGTCACGGAACTGTCCAGGATCACCACCTTGCACCCGCGCACCTACAACGAGGCGCGCACGATCGGGGAGCGCTTCCGTGAGGGCATCCCGGTCATCATGAACCTGTCGGAGATGGACGACAGCGACGCCAAGCGGCTGGTGGACTTCTCGGCGGGACTGGTGTTCGCGGTCCGCGGCACGATCGAGCGGGTGACGAACAAGGTGTTCCTGCTGTCGCCACCCAACGTGTCGGTCGCCGCCGAAGACAAGCAGCGCATCGCCGAGGGCGGCTTCTTCAACCAGAGCTAGCGGGGCTGGCCGGGCTAGGCTTCCGGTGTGGTTCTCGTCGGCGTCGTCATAGAGCTCGTCCTGTGGTTCTACATCCTGCTGCTGCTCGCCCGCATCGTCGCCGACTGGGTGCAGATGTTCGCCCGCTCATGGCACCCGAGCGGCTACCTGCTCGTGCTGCTGGAACTCATCTACTCCGCCACCGACCCCCCGATCAGGTTGTTTCGGCGGTTCGTGCCGCCGTTGCGGTTGGGGGGAGCGGCGCTCGACTTGTCGATCCTTTTCGTGCTGCTGATCTGCTACGTGCTCTTGATCATGAACCGGCGCATCCTGCTGTTCTCCGGCTAGCCGCTGAGGGCAACTCCAGTTGCCTCCGCCGCGCGCCAGCAGAGTAGCGTGGCGCTGCACACATCGCTGCCACATCGCTGGAAACCGACAACTGAGGTGACTGATGCCGTTGACGCCTGAGGACGTCCGCAAGAAGACGTTCACACCTGTCCGCCTGCGCGAGGGGTACGACATGGGGGAGGTCGACCAGTTCCTCGACGAGGTCGAGGTAGAGCTCTCCCGGTTACAGAAGGACAACGAGGGCCTGCGGACGAAGCTCGCGACCGCGCCCGCCGCCGTACCGGGCAAGGAGACACCGCAAGCCGCGCAAGGCAAGCCGTCGCCCACGGCGGGGCCTGCCCGCACATCGGAGCCAGCGGTGCTGCCGGCGGTGAAGACGATTCCCGAGGCATCGAGCGCGGCTGCTCGGCTGTTGGAGCTCGCCACGAACAACGCCGACCAACTGGTCAGCGAGGCGCGGAACGAGGCCGACGGGATCATCGGTTCCGCACGTACCACGGCAGAGCGGCTCGCGACCGAAGCGAAGGGGAAGGCCGAGCAGGCGGAGTCGGCTGCCCGGTCCCGCGCCGAGCAGCTGGACATCGAAACCGCGGCCCGACGCAAGCAGCTGGTCAGTGACCTGGAGCGTGACAGGGACAGCCTGGCGCGTGAGCTCGAGGAGCTGCGATCGTTCGAGCGTGAGTACCGCAGCCGGCTGCGGACCTACTTCGAGAGCCAGCTGCGCGCACTCAACGGCGAAGCCAAGGACGAAGTCGTGCTGACACCGTCAGCCGACGGTGACACCCCGCGCCGGCTGCGCGAGCTGCTCGGCGAGGAGCCCTCCTAGCCCGAGAGCTCAGGCCTTCTCGAGCGTGAAGCACAGCCCGAGCTCGCGGCTGCAGTGCCAGTTCGGTCCCGGCTCCGCCTGGGCTGCCACCTGCACCGCCAACACCTCAGCCGCGACGAGTCCCTGGTGCTCGCGCAGTGCGGCTCCGGTCGCTCCGTCGGCGCTCCAGGTCAGTCGGATCCGGTCGACGACGTCGAGGCCCGCCGCCTTGCGCGCCTCTTGAATCAGTCGAACGGCCTCCCGGGCCACCCCAGCTCGCAGCAGCTCCGGTGTCATCGTCAGGTCCAACGCCACCGTCTCCCCGTGCTCGTTCACGACAGACCACCCCTCGCGCGGGCGCTCGGTGACGATGACCTCGTCGGGCCTGACCGCCATCGGGCCGTCGCAGTCCACCGTCGCGGACCCGTGCTGGGCGAGGTCTGCAGATAACCGAGCGGCGTCGGCGGCCGCGATGGCCGCGGCGACAGCTGGCGTCCTTGCACCGAACCGCTTGCCCAGGTTGCGGAAGTTGGCCTTTGCGGCCACCTCGACGAGGTCGCCGGCCGAGCCGAACGGCTCCAGCGATTCGACGTTGAGCTCCGCGGCGATCTCTGCCTGGAGGTCATCGCTCAGTGCCGTGAAAGCGGCGGACGGGATCAGCGCCCGCCGCAGGGGCTGCCGGGTGCGGACTCTTGCCTCCCCGCGAGCCGACCGCCCGAGTTCGACGAGCCGGCGTGTCACCGCCATCCCGGCGTCCACCTCCTCGTCGACCAGCCTCTCGTCGTACGTCGGCCAGCTGGCGAGGTGGACGGACTGCGGGGCAGCGGGGTCGACGCTGCGCACCAGGTCCTGCCAGACGCGCTCGGTGACGAACGGGGTGATCGGCGCCAGCAGGCGAGTGAGGACCTCGAGCGTCTCGTGCAGGGTGCCAAGCGCCGCGGGGTCGCCGTCCCAGAACCGCCGGCGGGAGCGGCGCACGTACCAGTTCGACAGGTCGTCGACGAACTCCGCGAGCCGGGTGCCGGCGCGTTGGGTGTCGAAGGCCTCCAACGCGGCCGTGACGTCGCGGGTCAGCCGGTTGAGCTGCGACAGCAGCCACCGGTCGAGGACCGGGCGCTCGGCGGGGACAGGTGCGCCCTGCTCCGGTGTCCAGCCGTTCGTGCGGGCGTACAGCACGTGGAAGGCCACCGTGTTCCAGTACGTCAGCAGCACCTTGCGCACGATCTCCTGCAGGGTCGCGTGCCCCACCCGGCGGGCGGCCCACGGTGAGCCGGAGGCGGCCATGAACCAGCGCACGGCGTCGGCGCCGTGTTCGTCCATGAGCGGCATCGGCGCGAGGATGTTGCCGAGGTGCTTCGACATCTTGCGGCCGTCCTCGGCGAGCAGCAGCCCCAGGCAGACGACGTTCTGGTACGACGACTCGTCGAACAGCAGGGTGCCGATCGCCATCAGCGAGTAGAACCAGCCGCGGGTCTGGTCGATCGCCTCACAGATGAACTGCGCCGGGTAGGCGTTGTCGAACTCCTCCTTCGACCCCTCGGCGTACGGGTAGCCCCACTGCGCGAACGGCATCGACCCGGAGTCGTACCAGGCGTCGATGACCTCACTCACCCGGCGCGCCTCGGCACCGCACTCCGGGCACGGCAGCGCGATGTCGTCGACGTACGGGCGGTGCGGGTCAAGGGCGCTGAGGTCAGTCCCCTCCAGTTCTCCGAGCTCGGCGAGCGACCCCACGCAGGTGAGGTGGCCGTCGGCGCACCGCCAGATCGGCAGCGGGGTGCCCCAGTAGCGGGTGCGCGACAGCGACCAGTCGACGTTGTTGCGCAGCCAGTCGCCGTACCGGCCCCATTTGATCGTCTCCGGGTACCAGTTCGTCTTCGCGTTCTCGCGCAGCAACGCCTCCTTGGCGGCCGTGGTGCGGATGTACCAGGCGGGGAGCGCGTAGTACAGCAGCGGTGTGTGGCAGCGCCAGCAGTGTGGGTACGAGTGCTCGTAGGCGACGTGCCGGAAGAGCAGACCACGGCTGTCCAGCTCGCGCACGAGGTCGGCGTCGGCGTGCTTGAAGAACTGCCCTCCCACCAGCCGTACGTCGTCGGCGAAGTGTCCGTCGCGCTGGACCGGGTTGATCACCGGAAGGCCGTAAGCCAGACAGACCGCCATGTCGTCGGCGCCGAACGCGGGGGACTGGTGTACCAGGCCGGTTCCGTCCTCGGTGGTGACGTAGTCGCCCAGGACGACGAAGTGCGCGTCGCACCGGCCGTCGCCGGCCTCGCCGCCGTCGGGCGGAGGAAAGTCGACAAGGTCCAGCGGCCGGGTGTAGCACCACCGCTCCATCTCCCGACCGGTGAAGCGGGACTGCACCGTCCAGCCGTCGCCCAGCACCGGCGCGAACAGCGGCTCGGCGACCACCAAAGTTTCGGCTCCGTCGGACGCGACGACGTACTCGACGTCGGGGTGCACCGCGACAGCGGTGTTGGACACCAGCGTCCACGGCGTCGTGGTCCACACGAGCAGCGCCGCCGTCCCGGCCAGCGGTCCGGTGGTGAGCGGGAACCTGACATACACCGACGGGTCGACGACCGTCTCGTACCCGCCCGGCTGGCCCAGCTCATGATCCGACAGCGCGGTCTCACAGCGGGGGCAGTACGGCGAGATGCGGTGCGCCTCGTACAGCAACCCGGCGTCGAAGATCTGCTGCAGCGACCACCACACGCTCTGGATGTAGGACGAGTCCATCGTGCGGTAGGCCTGGGACATGTCGACCCAGTAGGCCAACCGCTCCGTCATCTGTTCCCAGTCGTTGGTGGCGCGCTCGACCGACTCCCGGCACTTGGCGTTGAACTCGGCGATCCCGAACTTCTCGATGTCCTGCTTGCCGGAAAGGCCTAGCTCCTTCTCCACGCCCACCTCGACGTGCAGACCCTGGCAGTCCCAGCCGGCTTTGCGGTCCACGCGAAACCCCTGCATGGTCTTGAAGCGGGGAAACACGTCCTTGAAGACCCGGGCCTCGATGCTGTGCACACCGGGCTTGCCGTTGGCTGTCGGTGGGCCCTCGTAGAACGTCCATCGAGGAGCGTCAGCAGTCTGCTGCAGCGATGCGGCGAAGGTTGCGCTGTTTCGCCAGAACTCCAACACCTGGTGCTCCAGCGTCGGCAAGTCCACGTGCGCGGGGACGGGAGAGTACTGGGTGGTCATCGGGGGTGGGTGTCCTTCATCCTCGGCTCGTCACGGCAGCGGCTGGGCCGCACGGTGCCGAAGGGACGAGAACGGGCCAGGTCGGCCAGGTCCCGCGGTACCACCCTTCTTGGCAGTCGAGCCGTCAAAGCCGGCCTTCGGCTGCCCACTTCCTTTGCCCACTTGGTCGTGGGGCGCCGCCGCCGGTTCTAGTAGGTCCAGATGCGGACTGTTCTTCCGGCAACTCCGAGGTGATGGCCTCATCAACGCTGTGCGGCAACGGTCATCCTAGGCGAGGCGGCGGCAGCGCTGCCAGCCGATTGCCGCGTGGGGAGTGTGCGTGGACGTTTGAAGCGTGCCGGCTGAGCGCCTATCCTCTCCCCACCGCACGCAGCGGGGCCTCCACCGCAGAAAGGGTCGATGATGGCTGCGAAGAACACGGCGCCTGTCGCGGCCGCGGAGACCCGGGCGGCGAAGAAGGCACCGGCCAAGAAGCCAACGCGGAAGGCAGCCGACGGCAAGGCCAGCAAGGCCGACAGCGCGGCTCAGCAGGGCAGGGCGGTCGAACTCGCCGTACGCCCGGGCGAGAAGCCGTGGACCGACCGCGAGGTCGCCGACGTGCGGGCGACGTTGGAGGCCGACGAGGAGCGCCTGCAGGTCGAGATTGCGGCGGCCGAGGAGGAGATCAGCCAGTTGCTGCGACAAGGCGGCGAAGGCGCCGGCCATGACCAGGCCGATGTCGGATCGAACACCTTTGAGCGCGACCAGGAGATGACGATGGCGCGCAACGCCAAGGAGAACCTGATCCTTGTCCAGGCCGCGTTGACGCGCATCGATCAGGGCGAGTACGGCGTGTGCGAGTCATGTGGGGAGCCCATCGGAAAGATGCGCCTGCAGGCATTTCCGCGTGCGACACTGTGCATGGAATGCAAACAACGCCAGGAACGCCGCTAACAGACGACGTGTCGTCGCTACCGGAGGCGAGACCTGGCGGTCGAGCCCCGGCGCTGTCGGCTGTCGTGACGCTGGTGGTGCTCACGGTTGACCAAGCCAGCAAGTGGTGGGCCGAGCGTGCGTTGGCCGACGGCGTACCCCGACAGGTTCTCGGCGACTGGCTGCAGCTTCGGCTCACCCACAACCCTGGTGCGGCGTTCAGTCTCGGCACCGGATACACCGTCGTCTTGTCGGTCGTCGCTCTTGCGGTCATCGCGGTGTGCGTCACGATGTCGCGTCGCATCCGCAGCCCAGCGTGGGCGGTGGCGCTGGGGCTGCTGCTCGGGGGTGCGCTCGGGAACGTCACCGACCGGATCTTTCGCGAGCCGGGGCCGCTGCGCGGGCACGTGGTCGACTTTCTCCAGCTGCCGCACTGGCCGGTGTTCAATGTGGCTGACTCAGCTATCTGTGCGGCGACCGCGCTTTTCGTTCTGCTCAGCTTTCGCGGCGTACGTCTCGACGGAACTGTCGAGCGCCGCCAGCCCAGTGCTCATGGCAAGCCCAGTGGTCATGACGACTCCGCAACGCAGTGACACCGCCAGCTGACCGCCGGGTGGTGCACGTGCCGGGTGGCCTGGCCGGAGAGCGCGTCGACGCGGCGATCGCCCGGATGTTCGGGGTGTCGCGCACCAAGGCCGCCGACCTCGTCGCCGCCGGTGACGTGCAGCTGGATGGGGCGACGCCGGCGAAGTCCGAGCGGGTCGAGGAAGGCGCCTTTCTCGAGGTCTTGCTCCCCGCCCCAGCCGAACCGATGTCCGTGGTACCGACGACGGTGGAGGGTTTGCGTATCGTCCACGACGACGACGCGCTGGTGGTGATCGACAAGCCAGCTGGAGTCGCGGCGCACCCGAGCGTCGGCTGGACCGGCCCCACGGTGCTGGGTCACCTGGCCGGTGCTGGTTTCGGCGTCGCCACCTCAGGTGTTCCCGAGCGGCAGGGCATCGTGCAACGGCTCGATGTCGGTACGAGCGGCCTGATGGTGGTTGCCAAGTCCGAGCACGGCTACTCGCGGCTCAAATCCGCCTTCCGGCAGCGTCAGGTCGACAAGACCTACCACGCCCTGGTGCAGGGACATCTGGACCCGCTGCGCGGGAGCGTCGACGCGCCGATCGTTCGGCACCGCAAGCACGACTACAAGTACACCGTCGGCGAAGGCGGGCGCTCCAGCGTCACCCACTACGACACTCTCGAGGCGCACCGGTTCGCCTCGCTGCTGGAGATCAAGCTCGAGACCGGGCGCACGCATCAGATCCGCGTGCACATGAGCGCGTTGCACCATCCGTGCGTCGGCGACCTCACGTACGGCGCCGACCCGGTCCTCGCGCGAAGAGTCGGGTTGGCTCGGCAGTGGCTGCACGCCGTACGGCTGGGGTTCGCCCACCCAGCCAGCGCGGAGTGGGTGGAGTTCTCGTCGCCATATCCCGCGGACCTCACCGCAGCGCTGGCTGTGATCCGCGCCGCCGACTGAGTCGCGAGCACGGTCTCACGAGCCCACGGGTGGCGACGACTCACTGACCTCCGACCGACGGCAGTTCGCCGCTGTTGCCAGGGCCTACGAACGCGAGCAGGAGGGACCCTTGCTGGCACTGCGCCTGGGCCTTGACGTAACTGCGGTACTTTCCACCACCGAAGAGCACCTCCGCCTCGTAGATCTCGTCCTCGATCTCGAACAGCTCCAGTCCGGGCTGCTTGGCGTAGAAGTCCTTGACCTGGATGGGTGTCTGCTCGATGTATGCGCGGACGCTGATCAGCTGACCGAGATCCTCGACCTCTGTCACCACGGCACCTTCCGGAAGGAGCAATCCGGCGACGTCGGCCTCGACGCCTTCCGGAGCAGCATCGCACGCCGGCAACGCCACCAGCGGCCCCCCCTGCTCGATCGGTTGGTCGGCTCCGGCGGTGGCCGGAGCGGTAGTGGTAGCAGTTGCGGCAGCCGTGGACGCGCTGCCGCCGGTGTTCGTGCCATCGGCGGAGATCGGAGGATCCGCTGCTGGTTCCGCGCTACAGCCAACGAGAACACCTAGTCCGACCGCGCCGGACGCCACCGCAGCCGCCAGCCGACGACGAACTCCGGTGCACTACAACGCTCGGTCACCGCGGTCCCGCCTTCTGCTAGCGAAAGGTCGCTTTAAATGTCCCACAAGGGTACGATTCGCCCATCTGCCAGCGCAGGATCTGCTGGTCGCTGTGACGTCGCCCTGCCATCGACCCGATCATGATCGCGCCTCCCGGTGCGCGAGGTGCAGTGGCCGACGATTGCTGCCGGCAGAAAAGGTCGGATCGCGATCAGCTTCCCCGGCACCACCGAGAAGGACCAAGGCGACCTCACCAGGCCGTGGAACTACTACGTGGTCGCGTCGGTGAACGCTCTCAGCAAGAACCCGACGTTCGTGTCGAACATCTCCAACCCGGCCACCGACCCGGTTCACCGGGGAGACTGCCCAGGTCGGTGCGGCAACATGCTCGACTTCCTCGACGTGCTCGTGTCACCGGCACCCGACCACTCGATCTGGGCAACCGTCGTCGACACCTGCACCGGGCTGAGGAACTGCAACTCCAACCCGGATGCGATCGGCTTCGACGAGGACGCGGGCTTGTTCGAGGACGCGGACAACGCCGCGAGGGACATGCGGGGCCTGTGCGTCAAGCAGGTGGGCGGGCCGAACATCGGCTGGGGTAGATAGTCAGTCGACCCGACGCCGCACCGAACCGCCGCCGCCCCCGACAGCGGGCGGCGGCGGTTTCGCGCTCAGTCAGCGCTTAGGCTCAGCACACGGGCTCACGCTCAGCGCGCGAGCACGTTCAACAGGATTGTCAGGCCGACAGACAGGACTATCGACACCAAGATCATGATCAGGCAGCCGGGACCGCCACCCAGCGGGCGGATCTGTACGGGGCTCATAGCATCCTCTGAGGTTGGCTAGCACTCATCAGTTCCCTCGCTCGGAAGCGGTAAACGGGCTCTGCCGAGTTCGGTGGGGTTGAGCGGCGCGCCGGTGGGCGTGTGATGGCGGGGATAGGTGTCGTGGAGCTCCTCAAGCATCACGTGCTTGGTGGTGATGGCGTAACCCTCGTGACGTCCTTGATCAGCCCGAGCGGGTCTTCGGTCCAGTGCGACGCGAGGACGAGGTCGCGGGCGGGGTCGACCCAGAGCAGGTGACGTCCGGCGTTGCCCCGGGCACTGCGCCCGCTGCTCGGCGCCCCCGGCCATGGCACCTCGTCGTCGTTGAGCCACCAGAGATACCCGTACTCGGGCTTGACCGGGCACGGTGCCCACGACTGCTCGACCCAGTCGGCGCTGAGGATGCGATCGCCGTCGTGCATTCCGCGCTCGAGGCACCATGACGAGCAGGGGCAACAGGAAGAAGGCCGCCACCAAAGCGGCTGGCAGGTGGCGGCGAAGGAGCCGAGGTGGCACAGCAGGAGTGTAGGTCGTTGCGCGAGTGCCGGCTGATTGGGCGGCGGGCGGCAACCACCGAACACGGACAAGCGGCGAGCCCGGGAGGACACTCGGGGGCGACTCATATTCCTGCGCGGCTGGCTCAACCCCGACCACCAGCTCTTCGGACAAGTCACTTCCCGAACTCGCCGTCGTCAACTGTACGACGCCACGCTGGTGGCAGCACTCGCCGACGCCACGTCAGGCCGCTGCCTGGTGACTGACGTCCAGAACGTCCCCGAGGGGATAGCGCCGCCCCTGACGTGTGTATGGCGGCCAACCCCCCACGATGGCGTCCCGGGACCGGCTGCTTGAGCCGCTTATCCCGCTCTGGGTTTGAGGCGTTGGTGGCGGATGGGTCTTCGGTGGGGGTCGATGCGTTCGGGTGGGATGAGTTCTGGGATGCCGTCGGGGGCCATCACCACCGCCCATTCGCCGGTGTCGAGGAGCCGGTGGTGGAAGGGGCAAAGCAGGCACCCGTTGGTGATGTCGGTGGGTCCGCCGAGGTGCCAGGGGTTGATGTGGTGTGCTTCGCACCAGGCGGGTGGCCGGTCGCAGGCGGGCCACACGCACCCTTTGTCGCGTACGGCCAGCGCGGTGCGTTGGTAGCGGTCGAACAGCCGTTGGGACATGCCGAGATCGAGGATCTTCGACGGCCCGTCCAGGACGACGGGCAGCAGCCCGGCGTTGCACGCGAGCCGGCGCGCCTCAGACGCGGAGATGACACCGCCGGTGTCGAGGGTCGCTTCGCCGATGCCGGTGGCCAACGTCTTGGCGTCGATGGTGACCACGATCTGGGCGTTGGCGACTCCGTGCTGGGGGAGCTTGTCGACGGGGAGGTGTTCGATCAACTCGGCGAAGGCCCGCCCGAGCCGCTGCCCATACGTCAACACCCCGGTCTCGGTGTCGCAGTGGGCGCCGTCGACGTCGATCACGTCGGAGGTCCCCGGCCCGTGCGCCGTGGCACCGAGTGGGGTGCCGGGTGGGTTGGCAGGTTTGCGGCGCGGCGCCGCGCAGGCCTCGATGGCTTTGCTGAGCATGGCGAAGGTGGAGTTGGGGAGCCGGCCGGAGAATCGGGCGATCCCGTCCAGCCCGGGCCGGCCTCGGAACACGGTGGCTTGTAGCGCGCGGTCTTCTTCGGCCCGCAGTTGCTCACCGAGTTTCGCCTCGGCGGCGGCGGGGTCGACGACCTCGACGAGGTGGTTGGCGACGTGCCGCAGCTGGAGGTAGTTCAGCTGTTCGGCGGATTCGATCAGGTGCAGCTGCGCCAACCCCATCGTGGATGCGTCGATGTCGGCGTCGAGCATGGCGAGGGCTTTGCCGATCACCACTGCTTGTTCACCGGAGATCCGGCCGGTGGCCCAGGCGCCCCGGGTGATGTCGGTGCGCGGGGTCATGGCGCGGGCTTGGGCGACGATGCCGGCGGCCTGACCGGTGGACATCCGGTGGGTGGCGGCAAGGTAGGACCTAGTTGAGGATGCCCCGGTCTTGGTGGCAAGGTCGCGGTCGTCGATCTCGCCGACCAGTCGGGCGATCAGCTCATCGACACCGGCCTTGGCTTGCAGCGCCTGCGTGAGGCGGGCCTGCAGCCGGTCATCGTCAAGGGTCCACACCGGCACGTCCACCGCTCGGCCGAGCTGGCCGGTGACCGCGCTGAGCACCGTCCCGATCGGGTCCAGCGCCGCTGTGTCGGGGACCTCGGCACCGGATGCGCCCGACACCTCGGCACCTGGTGTGTCGCCGGCTGGGTTATCGGCCCCGGTGAGACCAAGCGGCGGACCGTACCCGAAGCTGCTGTCGTACATGCCATCAACCTAGACCACCGCACCGACAGTGTTCGAACAAGATTTCGAGCTTGTGGATCGGCTAGCGCGTGCGGTGGGCGCTCACGGGATTGGGCGTCGTCACCAGCTGCCACTGCGGGCCACAACGCCATCCTTAGTGATGGCGCGCCTTAGTTATGGCGCGGCGATCTGTCGCTGCCGCCTTGGAACAGAAGGCAGCCAGAGGTACGGCACAATCTCCACATGCGTGACACCACACGGGACTACTGGGACGCGCAAGCCGCAACCTTCGACGAGGAAGCCGACCACGGCCTTCGAGATCCAGTCGTGCGTACCGCTTGGAGGACGCTTCTTCTAGAACACTTGCCGCCGGCGCCAGCAGACGTTGTCGACCTTGGTTGCGGGACGGGCTCCCTGGCGGTGTTGCTCGCCGAGGCTGGCTACACCGTCCGTGGGATCGATGTGTCGGACGCGATGGTAGAAGCCGCGAAGCTGAAGGCTCAGGCGGCCGGCGTTGCGGCAACCTTCCAGCAAGGGGACGTCACCGACCTTCCCTACCAACCGGCTACCTGCGATGTCGTCCTCGCGCGCCATGTTCTCTGGGCGCTTCCAGACCCATCCAGCGCACTGGGGCACTGGGTCCGTCTTCTGCGCCCCGACGGGCGCCTAGTGCTGATCGAAGGCAGTTGGTCCACCGGTGCCGGCCTCACCGCTGCGGACTGCGCAGCACTGGTGCTGCAGCACCGCTTGTCGGCCGCGATTCGGCCGCTGAGGGAGGCTTCCTTCTGGGGCCGTGCCACCGACGACGAGCGGTACGCCGTGATCAGTCTCCACTGACTTTGTCCAGCGGACCCTGCTGTGCGCCAGGTTGTACCTCGCGCCTGCCGGCAGCCGTTGAGCCTATGAGTTCACCGCCCTGACCCACCGCGAATCGGAACTGCTAGATGGGCACAACTGTCAGAGCTTCGGGCTGCTAGAGCTTCGGAGGATCTTGGAGACGTTCGGGTAGCAGTCCGCTGTGGACGAGTTCGCTGAGCTGGCGACTCGTCGCGGCTCGAGCGAGGAGCACCGCTTGCCGTTCATGCAGTTCCCGACGGGAGCCGTCGGAGTCGAGCTTGTCGAGCTCGTCGACGGCTTCCCGTTCCCATTGCTGGAACGCCTGACGGGCCTCCCGGACAGTCTCTGAGCGAATAGTGGGCAGTTGGTCGAAGAGGTCGAGCGCCTCGCCGGTGCGCCGGGCAGCCAGGCGCCGGGCGGACGCTTCGGCGTACGTCAGCTCCTCCGCGTCCTCGCCGGCCGGTTCGGGCAACCAACCGACGATTCGCCTGCTGAGCCGGTCCAACCGTGGGGGTTCCCTCCGTCGGCGGCCGGGTTCCCTTTGAACGCACATCGCGAGGTCGTCAACCTCGTCGTCGACCTGGTGAAGGAGCGTGCGGGTGACTGCCGGAGGGAGCAAACCCTCGTCACTGAGGTCTTGATAGGTCCGGCGTTCGATGTGCAGTCCCCGGCCAAGGACGACACGAGTCTCCCCGGCTGGATCCAGCTCAAGGCGATGCAGCTCCTCGTGCGCCTCCTCTTCGGCGGTGTCCAGGCGTGCCGCCACCCCGTCAGCGTCCGCCAAACCCAGCTCGGCAACTTGCCGCCTGGCTGCCTGGACCCCGGACAGCCGCGCGACCGCTGTCAAGAACAGGTCGACCGGGCTCGGTTCGTCGAGTCGCAGCCGGTGGACCAGCCACTGGATGGTGGTCGCGTTGAGCAGCAACGTGGCCAGAACCACACCGCCGGTCAGCGCCACCAGCATGTCGCGCTCGGGGAGCTCCTCGGGCAGCGCCAATGCCAGCGCCAGTGCCACGCCGCCACGCAGCCCACCCCATACCAGGACCGCCTCGTTGCGCCAACCCACCCTCGCGATCCCGGCCACCTTCTCCAGCAGCCACACCACCGGGATCACGGCGGCGGCCCGAGCGACCAGGACGGCCACCACTGCGAGCAGGATGGGCCCGATCTCGCTGGCCAGCGCAGCCGGTTCAAGGGCGAGACCGATGAGCAGGAACAGCAGCGCGTTGGCGATGTAGTCAAGCGCCCCCCACGTCTGCTCCCACGCCTCCCGCAACTCAGCGGAGCCCCTGCTCGGGGCGAGGCCCGCGAGCACCATGCCGGCGACAGCGGTGGACATCACTCCGGAAAACCCCAGCACCTCTTCCGCGAGGACGAAACTGCCGTAAGCAACCGCCAGCGACAGCGCAACCGCAGGCAGCCGATCCAGCCACGGGAGTACGGCGGCCGCAGCGAACCCGAGCAAGGCACCGATCATGGCGCCACCGGCGAAGACGGCGACGAAGTCGACGAATCCGGCCGCCACGTTGATCGAACCGCCGGTAGCTGCCTCGAGCAGGATCGCGAACATCACGATCGCCACGCCATCGTTCAGCAGGCTTTCGCCCTCAACCAGGGTGAGCAGCCGCCGCGGCACGCCGAGCTCACGAAAGATCGCGACCACCGCGACCGGGTCGGTGGCGGAGATCAACGCACCGAAGAGGAACGCCACCGCCAGTCCGGTACCGAGGACCACGTGCAAAGTGAGGCCCACCAACACCGCTGACACAGCGAAGCCCACCACAGCGAGGGCGACGATCGCTCCGAGATTGCGCGTGAACGCCCTCAGGTTGATGTCGAGAGCTGCGGCGAAGATCAGCACCGGCAGGAACCCGATGACCACGACCTCCTGGAACACCTCGCCTTGCAGCTGACCCACCGTAGGGACCAACCCAACGGCGGAGGCGAGAAAGGCCACCACCACCAAGACGACGGTCAGTGGCAGGTGCACCCGTCGAGCCAACAAGCCCAACAGAACCGCCAGCGCCAGCAACCCGGCGACCTGTAGCACTACGTGCGCCAGTTCCACGTTTCCCACCTTCCACCGTGCCGCGGTCGGGCCGCGCATCGCAACATGGTGCAGCAAGCGCCGCTCATCGGCCACGGTTTGGCTGCTGAACAAGCTCGGCTGTTGATGTGTGCGCGAGAGTGTCGGTGCCGGCGGCGAAGATGTGTCGGCGTAGTCTCTGAGGTCTTCCCCACAGCGGGGCCGCGCCCGCAAATCGCGGTCTGATTGTCATGTCGCGGCCGCGTTCCGTTGGCGGCAGCGGCGTTGTCGTTCGGCGAGAAGGAGTCACCGCACAGATGTCGAGCCCGCTCCGGTCTGCCGCTGGGTCGAGTGAGTCCTCGTTCGTGCATCTGCACGTGCACACGGAGTACTCGATGCTCGACGGCGCGGCCAGGAGCGGTCAGCTGTTGGACGAGACGTCCCGGCTCGGCATGCCCGCGTTGGCGATCACCGACCACGGCAACATGTTCGGCGCCTACGAGTTCTACCAGGCCGCGAAGGCACGCGACATCAACCCGATAATCGGCATCGAGGCCTACCTGACACCCGGCACCAGCCGCTTCGAGCGCCGTCGGGTGCGGTGGGGCAACGGTGGCGGCGACGACGTCTCCGGGGGCGGCGCCTACACCCACCTGACGCTGTTGGCCGAGAGCACCGAAGGCATGCACAACTTGTTCCGCCTCTCCTCACTGGCTTCCATGGAGGGCCAGTTCTACAAGCCCCGGATGGACCGCGAGCTGCTCGAGCGCTACGGCAAGGGCATTATCGCCACCACCGGGTGTCCCGGGGGTGAGGTGCAGACGCTGATCCGGCTCGGTCGGTACGCCGACGCCGTACAGGCAGCGGCCGACTACCGCGATCTGTTCGGCGCCGGCAACTACTTCGTCGAGCTGATGGACCACGGGCTGGCGATTGAGAGCCGGGTCCGCGACGACCTGCTGCGCCTGGCAAAGCAACTCGACCTGCCGCTGGTCGCCACCAATGACCTGCACTACACGAGGCAAGACGACGCGCAGAGCCACGCCGCGCTGCTGTGTGTGCAGACCGGCTCCACCATGCACGACGAGGGCCGGTTCCAGCTCGACGGCGACGACTACTACCTCAAGTCGCCGGCGGAGATGCGGCACGTCTGGCGAGACTTCCCCGACGCGTGTGACAACACGCTGCTGATCGCCGAACGCTGTCAGGTCCAGTTTGCTGAGGGCCGCAACCTGATGCCGCGATTCGCGGTGCCCGCTGGTGAGACAGAGGAGTCCTGGCTCGTCCAGCAGGTCGAGCTGGGCCTGGCGGCACGCTACCCAGATGGCGTTACGGCTGAGACACGCCAGCGCATCGACTACGAGGTCGGCGTGATCTTGCAGATGGGTTTTCCCAGCTACTTCCTCGTCACCGCCGACTGCATCACCTGGGCCAAGCAACAAGGCATCCGGGTCGGCCCGGGCCGCGGGTCCGCTGCCGGGTCCATGGTCTCCTACGCCCTGGGCATCACCGAGCTCGACCCCCTCGAGCATGGCCTGCTCTTCGAGCGGTTCCTCAACCCCGAGCGCATCTCGATGCCTGACATCGACATTGACTTCGACGAGCGGCGCCGCGGTGAGGTGATCCGGTACGTCAACGACAAGTACGGTGAGGACCGCGTCGCCCAGGTCGTCACCTTCGGCACGATCAAGGCCAAGCAGGCGGTCAAGGACTCCGCCCGGGTGCTCGGTCATCCATTCGCGATGGGGGAGCGCATCACCAAGGCAATGCCAGCCTCGGTGATGGGCAAGGACATCCCTGTCAACGAGATCTTCAATCCCGAGCACCCGCGGTACGCCGAGGCGGGCGAGTTCCGGTCGCTCTACAACAGCGAGCCGCAGGTACGCGAGATCGTCGACACCGCGCGCGGGCTCGAGGGCCTCAAGCGCCAGTGGGGCGTCCACGCCTGCGCGATGATCATGTCCAGCGAGCCACTGCTCGACAACATTCCGATCATGCGGCGCGAGCAAGACGGCGCCATCATCACCCAGTTCGACTACCCGACGTGTGAGTCCCTCGGGCTGTTGAAGATGGACTTCCTCGGCCTGCGCAACCTCACTGTCGTCGACGACACCCTGGCCAACATCGTGACCAACCGACATCAGCAGGTGGTGGTTGAGTCCTTGCGGTTCGACGACCCAGCGACGTACGAACTGCTCGGCCGCGGCGAGACCCTCGGCGTCTTCCAGCTCGACGGTGGCCCGATGCGGTCACTGCTGCGGTCGATGAAGCCTGACCGCTTCGACGACATCACCGCTGTCCTGGCGCTGTACCGGCCAGGCCCGATGGGCACCAACGCACACAACGACTACGCCGACCGCAAGAACGGCCGCCAGCCGGTGGTGCCCATCCACCCCGAGCTGGCCGAGCCGTTGACCGACATCCTGGGCGAGACTCACGGCCTCGTCGTCTATCAGGAGCAGGTGATGGCGATTGCCCAGCGAGTCGCCGGCTACTCCCTGGCTAGTGCTGACCTGCTTCGCCGGGCGATGGGCAAGAAGAAGAAAAAGGAGCTGGAGCAGCAGTACGAGTCCTTCTCCAGCGGAATGCTCGAGCGCGGTTACTCAACCAGCGCGGTCAAGGCGCTGTGGGACACGTTGCTGCCGTTCTGCGACTACGGCTTCAACAAGAGCCACGGCGCGGGGTACGCCGTTGTGTCGTACTGGACCGCCTACCTCAAGGCGAACTACCCCGCTGAGTACATGGCCGCTCTGCTCACCAGCGTGCGCGACGACAAAGACAAGTCGGCCGTCTACCTCAACGAGTGCCGACGCATGGGCATCAAGGTGCTGCCGCCCGACGTCAACGAGTCCGACGCCACCTTCACCCCGGTCGGCACCGACATCCGGTTCGGACTGTCGGCCATCCGCAACGTCGGCGCCAACGTCGTGGCCGGCCTGGTCGCTGCCCGGGAGGCCCAAGGTCGGTTCAGCGACTTCGGTGACTTCATGGCCAAGGTGCCGGTTCCGGTCTGCAACAAACGGGTGCTGGACTCGCTGTGCAAAGCCGGTGCCTTCGACTCCCTCGGGTACTCCCGGCGTGCCTTGGTGGCAGTCCACGAGGAGGCCGCCGACCAGTACCTCGACCTCAAACGCAATGAGGCGATGGGTCAGGACTCCCTGTTCGGGGGGCTGGACGACGACAGCTTCTCCTCGGTCTCCGTGCAGGTGCCGGCCGTGCAGGAGTGGGACAAAGCCAGCCTGCTCGCACACGAGCGCGACATGCTGGGCTTGTACGTCTCAGACCACCCACTCAACGGCCTCGAGCATGTGCTGGCCTCGTCCAGCGACGTCTCCGTGGGCCAGCTGCTGACCGACGACCAGCATGCAGAAGGTGCGGTAGTCACCGTGGCCGGGTTGCTCACCTCCGTGGTCCGCAAGACGACGAAGAGAAGCGAGCCATATGCCGTCGTCACCGTCGAGGACCTCGAGGGCGCCCTGCCGGTGTGGGTGTTCCCAGGGACATACCAGGCGGCCGCCACCGTGTTGATCGAGGACTCGGTCGTGCTTGTCAAGGGCCGGGTGCGCCGCGAAGGCGAGGACGGGGTGCAGCTGATGGCCATCGAGGTGACTGTGCCTGACCTCAGCCGAGGCGCCGCAACCGGTCCGGTGGTGATCTCGATGCCCACGCTGCGGGTCACACCGCCCGTTGTCGACCAGCTCAAGGAGGTGTTGGCGACCCACCCCGGCGCAGCCGAGGTGCACCTGAAGCTCCAGTCGGCCGGCCGCACGATGGTGATGAAGCTCGATGAGCGCCTGCGGGTGACGCCGACTCCTGCCCTGATGGCAGACCTGAAGGCGTTGCTGGGTCCGGCGTGTCTGTCTGCCTAGGATTTCGCCTGTGCCGTACGCCGACCTCCCTGCCGCAGTCGCCGCGGCACCACCGTCGGACAGCACCCCGCTTCAGAAGCTGGTCTACGTCGGTGCCTGCGCGGTTGCTGGCAGCGTCCTCGGGGTGCCGGGCGGCTTGCTGTGGCTGCAGGTGGCTGACCCGCCGTCGATTGCGATGACATCGACGGGGGCTTACTTCGGCGAGGTCGAGCGAAACCAGCAGGTCGGCGTCACGTTGTGGTTCTTCGTCGTCGGCATCGTTGTCGGTCTGGTAGCAGGTCTTGTCGTTGGCTGGTTCGGCCAGCGCCATGGGCTTGCGACTGTCGCCGCCGTACTCGCCCTGTGTGCGGCCGCGGCCTGGGTCAGCGAATGGATGGGTGCCGACGTCTTCGGACCGGACGAGCAGGCGCAGCTTGCCACCGCGCACGTAGGTTCTGAGATCACCCTCGAAGTGGAGCTAGGCACCCGCATCGCCTACCTCGGGTGGCCCATCGGCGGCCTGCTCGGGGGACTCACCGCAATCTTCAGCTGGCCGAGGCAACGGTCATTCCTGCCGTCGGCTGCGACATCTAGTAGCGTGATCACGCACCGAGACCAGTAGCGAAACGCCGCTGGTCATGGTCGCTGGCGATCTGAGGGGGTAACACATGTCAAGCAGCGCTCCGCCGCCAGGCACTGGAGGTGGCCCGTGGGGTCAACCTCAGCCGGGGGCATACCAGCCGGGAGGTTACGGCCCCGGTGGACCGAGCGGACCAGCGGGAGCGGGTGGCTATCCGCCCGGTGCTCCGGGCGGTGGTGGTCCTAGCGGCCCGGGCGGTTACGGACCCGCTGCGCCAGGGGGTTACGGTCCAGCTGGTCCCGGCGGCCCCGGCGGTTATGGGCCGGGTGGTTACCCGCCGGGTGGTCCTGGCGGCTACGGGCCTGGTGGACCCGGTGGTCCTCCCGACTACGTGGTCGGCGGGCCCGGTGGCCAGCCGCCGTACCGGGAGCCGTCGGCGAAAAGCCGCGGCGTCAAGGCTGCCATTATCGCGACGGTGCTGACTCTCATCGTGGGCGGCGGTGCCTTCGCGTTCTACAAGCTTGACCCGTTCAACCTGTTCACGGCCGGCCCGCAAGCTGCCGAGGCGCTGCCTGCCAACGCGATCTTCTACGTCGGGGTAGACCTCGAGCCGTCGGCGGAGCAGAAGGTGGCCGCGCTGCGCTTCCTGAACCACTTCCCGGCCTTCCGGGAAGAGGTGAAGATCGACGACGAGAACGCTGACGTGCGGCGCCGCGTGTTCGAGGAAGCCGCCGAAGACGCTGAAGATCCAGCCTGCGCAGCGATCAGCTATGACGCCGACATCGCCCCATGGATAGGCGGCAAGTTTGGCGTCGCCGGTGTGCCCGGACCGCGGGGAGGCACTGAGCCCGATGTGATGCTCGCGCTAGAGGTGACCGACCGCGACGCTGCCGTCGTGGGACTGGACAAGCTCCGAAGTTGTTCCGATGAGTCCGACGACGAGTACGGCTTGGCCTTCTCCGGTGACTACGCCGTACTGGCTGAGACGCAGGCTCTCGCGGACGAGTTCGCCGCTTCCGCGGACGATGCGTCGCTGGCAGACGATGACGACTTCACCGCCGACATGGAGTCGCTCGGAGACCTCGGCGTAGCCACGATGTGGGTGGACATCGAGGGCTCGATCGACGCCTTGGGACCGGTAGCACCTGGCAGCGATGAGATGGATTTCCTCAAGACTGCCTACCAGCGGGGCGCCGCGACCATCCGTTTCTCCAGCGACTCCGTCGAGGTGGTCACGGCCATCTACGGCGACACCCCGTCGATCGACCACGGTGACAACCAGATCGTCGACCTCCCCGAGTCAACAGTCTTCGCCATGTCCGAGGCAGGCGGCGGTGAGCGACTCGACGCTTCCTGGGACGACATCATGAGCGCGGCCAAGGAGGAGGCGGGCGTCGACATCGAAACCCAGATCTCCCAGTTCGAGGCTGAGACAGGACTGGCGTTGCCCGAGGACCTGAGCACGGTGCTGGGAGACAACATCATGTTCGCGATCGACAGCGAGGGTTTGACCGCTGCGGCGATCGAGGCCGAGGACCCCAGCTTGTTCAACGCGGGAGTGCGTTTCACCACCGACCCCGCTGCCCTCAACGCGATCTACGACAAGGTGCTGGCGCTGGTCGACGCGGATGCCCAGCAGAGCCTGCCGTTCGTGAAGCGCGACGCCGATGACGGGATCGTCATCGCCACCAACGACGGCTACGCCGAGCGCCTGGCTGACCTAGACGGTGGTTTAGGTGACTCCGGTGAGTTTCAGTCGGTGACCGACGACGCCGCCGGCAAGGAGTTCGTCATGTTCTTCAACTGGGACAGCGTCGAGGAGCAAATTCTCCAAGCCGCAGAGAACACCGGTGCCCCGCCGGATGTGATCGAGAACCTGGAACCGCTGCGAGCCTTCGGCATCACCGCAGACGTGGAGGGTGACTACTGGATCAGCACCTACCGGCTGTCAGTCAACGACTAGTTGGGCGACCACTGAGTCCTGGCCATTGAGGTGGCCGGCAGCGACGGCAGAGCCGCGATCGCGCGCAGTTCGGCTCGCATCAGCGCGGTTCCCAGCCGCAGTCGAGTGACGACGTCGGGCGCCTCGAGCAACTGCTGTCGCTCCGCGAGGTTGATCACCAACGCCGCTGCCAACGTGTAGGACAGCTCCACGGGATCGCTAGGCGTGGCGCCGTTGAGGACGTCCTCACCGCGAAGCTGTTCGACCGTGTCGCGGTACTCCTCGAAGACGTTCCGGGCGGTTGCGGTGACATCGAGCACAGTGGCTGAGTCGTTCCCGGTCGGGTCACCCAGCCACTGGACGTCCGCCCGCAGGTACTCACGGCTGGGGTCCAGGCGCTGAACCCGAAAGCGGCGCCGCCCAACCACCCGCAGTTCATACGTGCCGTTGGGGTTAGCGTTGACGTCGGTGACCAGCGCGGCGCAGCCGGTGCGCTGAAGCGTGTGGACGCCTCGAGCACCGACCTCGTAGCCGACCTTGATGGCGACCACACCGAACTGACGGTCGGCGGCCGGGGGCAGTGCCAACAGGTCACGGACCATCGCGCGGTACCGGTCCTCGAAGACGTGCAGCGGCAGCACGATTCCCGGAAACAACACGGTGTTCAGCGGAAAGAGTGGCAGCCCGTCGCTCACGCGTCGAACCTAACACCGCAAAGCGCAGCGATCCGGGAGTCACGAAGGCGGGGGGAGCTGGCTTGGGCGTCCTAGACTGACACCCATGATGCGGCTGGTCGACGTGCGAGGACGGCGCGGCGCCGGCGAGCAGCTCGACTACCGAACGCTTGTTCCCCGTGCGGCGTTCGACGTCGAGGCGGCCATCGACGTCGTCCGTCCCCTGTGCGAGGCGGTGCGTCGCGACGGTCAGCGGGCCCTGCTTGACCAGGCCGCGACCTTCGACGGTGTCGAACTGGATTCGGTCAAGGTTCCGCCGCGGCGCCTCACCGCTGCCCTGGACGCACTGGACGCGGACCTGCGTGCCAGCCTGGAGGAGGCTATCTCCCGGTTGCGTACCACATGTAGCGCCGAACGGCCAGGCGACGTGGTGACCGAGGTGTCGCCCGGAGGAATGGTGACGATGCGGCACGTGCCGGTCGACCGGGTGGGGCTGTACGTTCCAGCCGCCAAGGCGCCGCTCATCTCGTCGGTGGTGATGAACGTCGTCCCTGCGCAGGTGGCCGGCGTGGCCTCGCTCGCGCTCGCCAGCCCGGCGCAGCGCGACTGCGACGGGCTCCCCCACCCGTCGATCCTGGCCGCCTGCGCGCTGCTCGGCGTCGATGAGGTGTACGCCGCGGGGGGCGCCGGGGCGATCGCGATGTTCGCGTATGGATACGACGCGGCCGACGGCGGCTGCCGGCCGGTCGACCTGGTCACCGGACCGGCCAACGTGTACGGCGTCGCCGCCAAGCGGCTGCTGCGGGGGGTGGTAGGCATCGACTCCGAGGCGGGGCCTACCGAGATCGCGATCCTCGCCGATGCCGACGCCGACGCCGCGTTCGTCGCCGCCGACCTGATCAGCCAGGCCGAGCACGACCCCTTGGCGGCCAGCGTCGTGGTCACCGACAGCGAGGACCTGAGCCGCGCCGTGGCGCTGGAGCTGTCCCGGCAGGTGGCCCGCACCAAGCACGGCGAACGGGTGGAGGCGGCGCTGACCGGTCAGCAGTCGGGGGTGTTCCTCGTCGACGACCTCGCCCAGGGGGAGGAGGTCGTGAACGGCTACGCCCCTGAGCACCTGCAGATCCACACCCGTGATGCCGCCGAGCGCGCCGGTCGAATCCGCAACGCCGGGGCGATCTTCGTCGGCCCGCACACCCCGGTCTCGCTTGGCGACTACTGCGCCGGATCCAACCACGTGCTGCCGACCGCTGGGTGCGCCTGCCACTCCTCCGGTCTTTCGGTCCGCACATTCCTCAAGACGGTTCAGGTCGTCGACTACTCAGCAGGGGCGTTAGCCGCCGCTGCCCCGCACGTCCTCTCGCTGGCCGAGGCAGAGGACCTGCCGGCGCACGCTGACGCCGTGCGAATCAGGCTCGACGCATGACGGCTGCGATGTTGCCGCTGCGGCCGGAGCTGCGCGGCGTTGAGCCGTACGGCGCTCCCCAGCTCGACGCGCCGGTGCGGTTGAACGTCAACGAGAACCCCTACGGCCCGTCACCGCAGCTCACTGCCGCGATCGCGGCTGCGGTGGCCGAGGTGAGCGCTGAGCTGAACCGCTATCCCGACCGGGAGGCAACGGCGCTGCGCACCGACCTCGCGGCCTATCTCGGCCATGGGCTGACAGCTGACCGAGTCTGGGCGGCCAACGGCTCCAACGAGGTCATGGTGCAGCTGCTGCAGGCTTTCGCCGGGCCCGGTCGTACCGCGCTCTCGTTCGCGCCGACGTACTCGATGTATCCCGAGTACGCCCGGGTGACCTCAACGCGGTGGGTGACGGGTCGGCGTACCGACAGCTTCCAGGTCAACCTGGACGAGGCCGCCGAGCTGATCGCAGCCGAGCAGCCGAGCGTGGTCTTTGCCGCGTCGCCGAACAACCCCACCGGCACCGCGTTGCCGCCGCCCGTCGTGGAGCGACTGCTCGCGCTTGCGCCGGGGATCGTCGTCGTCGACGAGGCGTACGCCGAGTTCCGGCGAGCGGGTACGGCGACCGCGTTGACCTTGCTGGACGCCCACCCGCGCCTGGTCGTGACCCGGACCATGTCGAAGGCCTTCGGGTTCGCCGGCGGGCGGCTCGGTTACCTCGCGGCCACCGCCGAGGTGATCGACGCCCTGCGGTTGGTACGGCTGCCCTACCACCTCTCGACGCTCACGCAGGTCGTCGCCAGGGTGGCGCTCTCGCACGCCCTCGAGCTCCTCAGCCGGGTCGACGAGCTGCGGCGGGAGCGGGACGCCACGGTGTCGTGGCTGCGTGCGATGGGATTGCGGGCGGCCGACTCCGACGCCAACTTCGTACTGTTCGGCCGGTTCGCCGACCGGGAGCTGGTCTGGCAGGGTCTGCTCGAGCGCGGCGTGCTGATCCGAGAGACCGGGCCGCCGGGCTGGCTGCGCGTGTCGGTGGGCACGCCGGCCGAGATGAGCCTGTTCCGGCAGGCGCTGACCGAGGTGCTCCAGGAGATCCGACGATGACGCCCCGAACGGCCCGCATCGAGCGGGCGACGAACGAGGCCAAGGTGCTGGTGGAGCTCGGCCTCGACGGCACCGGCCGCGCAGATGTCCACACCGGTGTCGGCTTCTACGACCACATGCTCGCCTCGTTGGCGCGACACGCACTGTTCGACCTCACCGTGCATGCAGCCGGTGACGTGCACGTCGACGCGCACCACACCGTCGAGGACGTCGCCATCGTCCTTGGTCAGGCGCTGCGCGAAGCCCTAGGCGACAAGGTCGGCATCCGGCGCTTCGGCGACTCACTGGTACCGCTCGACGAAGCCCTCGTCCAGTGTGCTGTCGACGTCTCCGGGCGGCCGTACTGTGTGCATTCCGGTGAGCCCGACGGTCAGGCGTACGTCGTCATCGGCGGCACCTACGTCGGATCGCTCACCCGGCATGTCTTCGAGTCGATCAGCGCCGCCGCCTCGGTCGCTCTGCACGTGCGGGTGCTGGCCGGCCGCGACCCGCACCACCTGGTCGAGGCGCAGTTCAAGGCGGTTGCTCGGGCGCTGCGAGACGCCGTGGCCATCGACGCCCGCGAAGCCGGTGTGCCCAGCACCAAAGGCAGCCTGTGAGCTCTCGGGTGGTGCTGCTCGACTACGGGTCGGGCAACCTCCGGTCTGCTGAGCGCGCTCTCACCCGCGCCGGCGCCGACGTCACCGTGACCGCTGCGCCCGAGCAGGCGCTCGCCGCCGACGGCCTCGTCGTCCCCGGCGTCGGCGCTTTCGCGGCGTGCATGGACGGACTGCACCGCGTCCGCGGACCCGAGATCATCGGTCGCCGGCTGGCCGGTGGGCGACCGGTTCTGGGCATCTGCGTCGGGCACCAGGTGCTCTTCGAGCGCGGCTTGGAGCACGGCACCGAGACGGCCGGCTGCGCAGAATGGCCGGGCACGGTGGAGCAGCTGTCGGCCGGTGTGCTACCGCACAACGGGTGGAACACCGTCGAGCCAGCCCCCCGCTCGCAGATGTTCGCCGGCGTCGAGCACGAGCGCTTCTACTTCGTGCACTCCTACGGCGTACGTCGATGGGAGCTGGTCACCAACGGACGCACCAGGCCGCCGCTGGTGAGCTGGGCGACACATGAGACCGATAGGTTCGTCGCCGCCGTTGAGAACGGGCCGCTGTGGGCGACCCAGTTCCACCCAGAAAAATCCGGCGACGCGGGAGCGGTTCTGCTGAGTAACTGGGTCAAACAACTATGACGAGACTTGTGCTGACTGGCCTGTTGCTGATGCCGGTAACCGGCTGTGCCTCGGCCGCCTCTGTCGTTGGCACAGGGGGCGAGCCGCCACCTTCGGCGCAGCCGGCGACCGCCAACCCGACCAGCTCGCGCGCTGTCGCGGTGACATACCGGCAGACGGGCGGCGAGGAGTCCCTCGACAAGAGGTACCGCTTCGCACGGGGCAAGCCGCCGCCTGCGGGTTACAGCCGGTTCGACGCCAAGGCAGCCCTGCTGGCGGCGTCTGACCCGGCCCTCCGCACCGTGGCGATGCCGCCGCTACCGGAGGACCAGTGCTGCGACTTCTACCTCTATGCCGTGACGATCAGCTGGGCCGACGGCACCTCGCGCACCTACAAGGCTTTCTCCGGGGACGACCAGCCGCCCGCCTTCGACCGGCTGCTCGACCGCCTCCCATGACCTCAGGGCTCCTCCAACTGCTGCCAGCTGTGGACGTGTCCGGGGGCCGCGCCGTACAGCTCGTGCAAGGGGTGGCGGAATCTGCCCGGGTCTTCGGTGACCCGGTCGAGGCAGCGCTGCGCTGGCAGGCCGCGGGAGCGGAGTGGGTTCACCTCGTCGACCTCGACGCGGCCTTCGGCAGCGGCTCCAACCGCGAGGTGTTGCGCGAGGTCGTCGCCTCCCTCGACATCGACGTCGAGATGTCCGGCGGCATCCGCGACGACGATAGCCTCTCCGCGGCGCTGGCTAGCGGCTGCCGACGGGTGGTGATCGGCACCGCTGCCCTGGAGGACCCGGCGTGGTGTGCCTCGGTGGTGGCCCGGCACGGTGACCGCATCGCGGTCGGTCTCGATGTGCGGGGTACGACGCTGGCTGCCCGTGGGTGGACCCGCGACGGAGGCGATCTCTGGGAGGTGTTGAGCAGGCTCGACCGCGAGGGGTGTGCACGCTACGTCGTCACCGACGTCAACAAGGACGGCATGCTGCAGGGGCCCAACGTCTCACTGCTACAAGACGTCTGCGCCCGCACCAACGCTGCGGTGGTGGCCTCCGGCGGCGTGTCCACTCTTGACGACATCGTCACCCTCGCCCGCCTTGTGCCGCGGGGGGTGGAGGGGGCGATCATCGGCACCGCGCTCTACACCGGCGCCTTCTCCCTCACCGACGCCCTGCACGCCGTCGGGGCGACCCAGCGCAACGGCCAGACCGACCTACCCCGATGACCGTAGCGATCAGGGTGATCCCGTGCCTCGACGTCGACGACGGTCGGGTCGTGAAGGGGGTCAACTTTGCAGGCCTGCGCGATGTGGGTGATCCGGTCGCGATGGCCCGCCGCTACGACGCCGAGGGCGCTGACGAGCTGACCTTCCTCGACATCACCGCGTCGCGGGACCGACGCGACACCGTGCTCGACGTCGTGCGGCGTACCGCAGAGCAGGTGTTCATCCCGCTGACAGTCGGGGGCGGGGTGCGCACCGCGACAGACGTCGACGTACTGCTCCGGGCCGGGGCTGACAAGGTGTCGATCAACACCGCGGCGGTCGACCGCCCGGACGTCGTGTCGGTGATCGCCAACCGCTTCGGCCGCCAGGTGCTGGTGCTCAGCCTCGACGCCCGACGGGCGCCCGGGTTGTCGTCAGGATTCGAGGTGACCACCCACGGCGGTCACCAGGGCACGAACCGCGACGCGGTCGAATGGGCGCGTACGGCGGTCGGCCTCGGCGCGGGGGAGATCTTGCTGAACGCGATGGATGCCGACGGAACCCGAGCCGGCTTCGACACCGAGCTGATCCGGGCAGTGCGCCAAGCAGTGTCGGTTCCGGTGGTCGCGAGCGGGGGCGCTGGCGCCGTCGAGCACTTCGCGCCAGCTGTGGAGTCGGGCGCAGACGCCGTACTGGCGGCCAGCGTGTTCCACTTCGACACCGTGACGATCCGGGCGGTCAAGCAGGCGCTCGGCGCGGCCGGTCATCCGGTCCGCTGAGTGGCTGCCCGTGCGGCTGCCCGCCCGGCAGCGCCCGCGGCGGCGCTGGCCGCGGCGGCGCGGGCCGCGGCGGCGGTTACATCCCGAAGTTGGCAGCCTGGACTGCCGAGACGGCGCGCGGCGACCCGGCGAGCTCGACCGCGGCCACCGCTGAGCGGCCGAACGCGAACAACGTCAGCTCGCTCGGCAGGCCACGAACCACGACCAGGTCGGACTTCTTCGACACCCGCGCGGAGTCCGTCGCGTCCGTGCGGGCGAGCTCGACGCCCACCGGCGACCGGCGCGCCAGCACCCTGGCGACCAGGCGGATCCGGGCCCACAGCTCGTCCTCGACCGCTGGCGACAGCTTCCGCGCCGCCCAGTCGGGCTGAGCTCTTCGCACGTCTTCGTGGTGCACGAAGAACTCCAAGACGTTGGCGTTGCTGTCGATCTGCGGGACGCTGAACAGCGAACCCGATGGCGGCCCGCTGCGCACCTGCTCGACCAGCTGGTGGTAGTCCGAAGCGGCGACAAGGTCGTCGACGGCCTGCTTCGCCCCGCCTGGTAGCAGGAACCTGACGAGCTGGACGGGGTTGCTCTCGCGCAGCGAGAGGTGAGCCGCCAGGTGATGGGTGTCCCAGTCCCCTGACAAGGTAGGCGCGTGCGGGCCGACATCGTCGAGCAGGTCGCACAGCTCGGCGCGCTCGGCTTGCGCCACCGTCGCCGCAGTCGACTCGGCTGGCTCGTCCTCGGGGGCCGCACCGGAGCTCACTCAGCGATCGTACGTCGGGTGGTGCGGCAGCCGGTCGACGGTGACGGACAATGAGGTCGTGCAGCACGAGACCGCCGATGACGTGTGGGGACGCCTGCGGCCGAACGAGCAGGGCCTGGTTCCCGTGATCGTGCAGGAGGCGAGCAGCAGGTCGGTGCTGATGCTGGCCTGGATGGACGACGAGGCGTTGCGGCGGACGGTGACGAGCCGGCGAGCGACGTACTGGAGCCGCAGCCGCCGGGCGTACTGGGTCAAGGGCGAGACGTCCGGGAACACCCAGGCGGTCCGCGAGGTGCGCTCAGACTGCGACGGCGACACGTTGCTGTTGCTGGTCGACCAGCAGGGTCCGGCCTGCCACACCGGTGCCTCCACCTGTTTCGACCAGCAGCCGAGCGCGGGAGAGCAGCTACCACGATGACCGGCGGGTCCACCGTGCCGCCGAGTCGAGGCGCCAGCCGCCGCGGATACGCTGCCGCCTTGCTCACGGGGCTGCTGTCCGCCGCCGCGGTCACGCTGGGCGTCGCCCGGCCGTGGTACGAAGCCAGCGCGACGTCGACGGTGCTGCCAGAGCTGGCGGCCGTCGCGACCGGTGCCGACCTGGTGCCGCTGGCCGGGGCGCTCGGGGTGGTGCTGCTGGCGGCGTTCGGGGCGGTGCTCGCGACCCGTGGCTGGCTGCGGCGCGGGCTGGGGCTGCTGATCGTGGCAGCCGCGGTCGCCGTACTTGTCGCTGTGGTCGATCCCGGTGACACCGGCCAGCTACTGCGTGAGCGGTTGTCCGCCCGGGGCTGGTCGGGTGGGCACTACGAGACGGCCGTGACGGCCTGGCGCTGGCTGTCGCTGTTCGGGGCCGTGGGGTGCATCACCGCGGGCGCCGCCGTCGCGTGGTTCGGTGCGCGGTGGCCGACGATGGGCCAACGGTACGACGCCCCCGACCCTGTCCCGGGCTCGACAGCAGGCGGCGACGACCGTGGCGCAGAAGCCGACGGCAGCGCGTCATCCGAAGACCTTTGGCGGGCCCTTGACCAAGGACGCGACCCCACGGAACGCACCTGAGTGCCGCACGACACAATGGACGCTCGCCCCAACCAGCTGGCGCCCCAAGCAGCTGGGCGCCGCAAGCAGCTCGGCGCACTGAGAGGAGACCGCAGCCATGCCAGCCCATGGGTCAACCCCGGCCGCGTGGACCGCCGTCATCCTCGCCCTGGTGGCCTTCCTTGTCGGAGGGGCCGGGCTGATCATGGACAACTGGGTGGTCTTCTGGGTGGGTGCCGGGCTCCTCGTCGTCTCGCCGGTTGCCGGCAAGGTGCTTTCGCTCATGGGCCTGGGCACGCGCTGACGATGTCTGTCCTCGATGAGATCATCGCCGACGTCCGCGTCGATCTCGCTGACCGCCAGGCGTGCGTCAGCATCGACTCGCTCAAGCAGGTGGCTGCGCGCCAAGATCCCGCGATCGACCCCATGCCGACGTACCGGGCGCCAGGGATATGCGTGATCGCGGAGGTCAAGCGGTCGAGCCCGAGCAAGGGCACGCTGGCCGACATCGACGACCCAGCGGCTCTCGCGGCGGAGTACGAGGCCGGGGGAGCGGCGACGATCAGCGTGCTGACCGAGCAGCGTCGCTTCGGTGGCACCCTCGCCGACCTGCGCGCGGTCCGCGTGGCGGTGAGCGTGCCGGTGCTACGCAAGGACTTCATCGTGACGGCCTACCAGTTGTGGGAGGCACGAGCAGCCGGCGCCGACCTGGTGCTGCTGATCGTGGCGGCGCTCACCGACAACGAGCTCGAAGGGCTGGTCGACCGGGCTCGCTCGATCGGGCTCACACCGCTGGTCGAGGTGCACACCGAGGACGAGGTGACACGGGCGCTGGACGCCGGCGCCGACCTCATCGGGATCAACGCGCGCGACCTCACGACGCTCGAGGTCGACCGCGACACGTTCGCCCGGCTTGCTCCCCGGATCCCCGACACGGTGGTGCGGGTGGCGGAGTCCGGTGTACGCGGTCCGCGCGACGTGCTCGAGTACGCCCGCAAGGGCGCCGACGTCGTGCTCGTGGGTGAGACGCTGGTGACGGGGAAGGACCCACGCACTGCCGTGTCCGACATGGTTGCGGCCGGGGCGCACCCTGCGGCCCGGCAGCGACCCTGACGTGATGACATCTCCGCTGCCCGACGCCGATGGGCACTTCGGCCGGTTCGGTGGTCGGTTCATGCCCGAGGCGCTCATCGCGCCGCTCGACGAGCTGGAGAAGCACTGGCGCGCCGCCATGGCGGACGCTGACTTCACCGCTGAGTTCCACCGTCTCCTGCACGAGTACGGCGGCCTCCCAAGCCTGCTGTATGACGCCGAACGGTTCTCGGAGGCGGCCGGCGCCAGAGTGCTGCTCAAGCGCGAGGACCTCAACCACACCGGCGCCCACAAGATCCGCAACGTCCTCGGGCAGGCGCTGCTCACCCGGCGGATGGGCAAGCAGCGGGTCATCGCCGAAACCGGAGCCGGGCAGCACGGCGTCGCCACCGCCACCGCCTGCGCGTACTTCGGGCTCGACTGTGTTGTCTACATGGGGGAGCTCGACACCGAGCGGCAGGCGCTCAACGTGGCGCGGATGAGGATGCTGGGTGCCGAGGTCGTGCCGGTCAGCAGCGGCAGCCGGACCTTGAAGGACGCCATCAACGAGGCGCTGCGTGACTGGGTCGCCAACGTCGACTCCACGCACTACCTGCTCGGTACGGCGGCCGGGGCCCACCCGTTTCCCGCGCTGGTCCGCGACTTCACCCGCGGCATCGGTGACGAGGCGCGCGCCCAGTCCCTGGAGCTGCTCGGCCGGCTGCCCGACGCCGCGCTCGCTTGTGTCGGCGGTGGGTCCAACGCGATCGGCCTGTTCACCGGCTTCCTCGCCGACGAGTCGGTGCGGCTGTACGGGTTCGAGGCCGGCGGCGACGGCGTCGACACCGGGCGGCACGCGGCGACGATCACCGGCGGCGACGTCGGCGTGCTGCATGGGACCCGCTCGTTCCTGCTCCAAGACGCCGATGGACAGACGATCGAGTCGCACTCGATCTCAGCGGGGCTGGACTACCCGGGGGTGGGCCCCGAGCACGCCTGGCTCGCCGAGACCGGCCGGGCGTCGTACCGGCCCATCACCGACGCCCAGGCCATGGACGCCATGGTGCTCCTGGCCAAGACCGAGGGCATCATCCCCGCCATCGAGAGCGCGCACGCGCTCGCCGGCGCCCTCGACGTTGCCCGCGAGCTCGGGCCGCAAGCCGCACTCGTGGTGTGCTTGTCCGGTCGAGGAGACAAGGACATGGTGACCGCGGCCACCTGGTTCGACCTGGTCGGCGTCGAAGACGTGGTCGAGGACGTCCTCGAGGACGCAATCGATGAGGGCGCACAGAGTGAGGGCGCCCAGAGTGAGGGCGCACAGTGAGTGGGAGCCCCACAGTGAGCCGAGCCGGGCGGACAGTCCGGCCGACGCTGGAGGCGGCCCGCGAAGCGGGGCGGAGCGCGCTGGTCGGCTACCTCCCCGCCGGCTTCCCTACCGTGGACGCCTCCATCGGTCTGCTCCGCGAGATGGTGCGGTCAGGTGCCGACGTCCTCGAGGTCGGGCTTCCGTACTCCGACCCCGTCATGGACGGCCCGACGATCCAGGCCGCCGCCCAGCAGGCGCTGGCAGCGGGCACCCGCACCGCCGACGTCTTCGCCGTCGTGGCGGCTGCCGCTGAGCTGGCGCCGACGCTGGTGATGACCTACTGGAACCCCGTCGAGCGGTACGGCGTCGACCGGTTCGCCGCAGACCTCGCCTCGGCAGGCGGCGCAGGCTTGATCACCCCCGACCTCATCCCCGACGAGGCGGCCGAGTGGGTGTCGGCGGCCGACCGACACGGTCTCGACAAGGTGTTCCTCGTCGCTCCATCGTCAACCGAGCAGCGGTTGGGGCTGGCCAGCGATGCGTGCCGCGGGTTCATCTACGCCGCGGCCGTGATGGGGGTAACCGGTGCTCGCGAACAGACAAGTCTCGTGGCGCCCGACCTGGTCAAGCGGGTGCGTGCCGTCACCGACAAGCCGGTCGGCGTCGGGTTGGGCGTGTCCAACGGCAGGCAGGCCGCGGAGGTCGCGGCGTACGCCGACGCCGTCATCGTCGGCAGCGCGTTCGTCCGCAGTGTGCTCGAGGCAGGCGATGAGTCCGCCGCCCTGTCGGCGGTCGCTGAGCTGACGGCCGACCTGGCGCACGGTGTCCGAGCCGGCCTGAGGAGCGCACCGTCGTGACGTCGTTCTCTCTGTCCCGAAGCCGGGTCAGGAGGTGCCTGGTGCTGGCCGGGCTGGTTGCCGTGCTGGCCGGGTGCGGGTTCGCGCCGCCGACCCAAGAAGCCGTTTCCACAGGACCCGCCGGCGTTGTGGTGTCGGAGCCCGACCCCAGCTCGCCCTACCGTGGGGCGGAGCTCTCGTCGCCGTACGCCATGCCCGATATCACCCTCACCGCCACCGATGGGCGACCGTTCGACCTGGTGGCCGACACCACCAAGCCGGTGACCGTGGTGTTCTTCGGCTACACGCACTGCCCCGACGTGTGCCCGTTGGTGATGAGCGACCTCACCGCGGCGGTGCTGCGGCTGCCGGCGGACGTCCGCGACCAAACCCAGCTCCTCTTCGTCACGACCGACCCCGCCCGCGACACACCCCAGGCGCTGCGCCGCTACCTCGACCGCTACAGCGACGACTTCGTTGGCCTGACCGGCGACCGCGCCGAGATCGTGACGGCTGCCAAGGCCATGGGCGTCCCCATCGCCGGCACTACCCGGCTCCCCAGCGGAGGGTACGACGTGAGCCACGGCGCCCAGGTCATCGGGTTTCGCGGTGACAAGGCGCCCGTGGTCTGGACCCAGGGCACGCCGGTGGACGACCTGGCCGCTGACATCACGACGCTCGCGGAGTTGTGAGACACCGCCCCCTGCGCTGCGGGTAAGTTTGGTGCCGCCATGACCCTCGCCACCATCCCCAGCCCCGAACAGGGCGTTTGGTACCTGGGGCCGCTGCCGATCCGCGGCTACGCGCTGTGCATCATCCTCGGCGTCATCGCCGCGGTCTGGCTCGGTGAGCGGCGCTGGGTGGCGCGCGGCGGTCAGCCGGGGGCGGTCGGGGACGTCGCCGTCTGGGCGGTGCCGTTCGGCTTGGTCGGGGGCCGGCTCTACCACGTGATCACCGATCCCCAGTACTACTTCGCCGCGGGTGAGGACCCGATCACAGCGCTTTACATCTGGCGGGGCGGACTCGGCATCTGGGGCGCGGTCGCCCTCGGAGCGGTTGGCGCCTACATCGGCTGCCGGCGGCGCGGCATGAAGTTCCGGGCGTTCGCCGACGCCGTTGCGCCGGCCATCGTGCTCGCCCAAGCGATCGGTCGGTGGGGCAACTGGTTCAACCAGGAGCTGTACGGCAAGCCGACCACGCTGCCCTGGGCGCTGGAGATCGACCCGGAGCACCGAGGCGACCTGCAGCAGTACGAGACCTTCCACCCCACGTTCCTCTACGAGTCGCTGTGGAACCTCGG
Source organism: Nocardioidaceae bacterium (assembly GCA_030447865.1). GTDB lineage: Bacteria > Actinomycetota > Actinomycetes > Propionibacteriales > Nocardioidaceae > JAUJOE01. The sequence continues at coordinate 371,532 of JAUJOD010000002.1, read as the reverse complement.
AACCGCCGGGCTCGTCATCTGGGCGGACCGGCGGTTCCGGCTCGGCTACGGCCGGGCGTTCGCGCTGTACGTCATGGCGTACACCTCGGGCCGGGTGTGGATCGAGTACCTGCGGGTCGACCCGGTGAACGACATCTTCGGGGTCCGACTCAACGTGTGGACGTCGATCGTGGTGTTCTTGGCGGCTGCGGCGTATTTCGTCGTGTCGGCCAAGCGGCACCCCGGCCGCGAGACCGACGTGCAACCCGCGCCCGTCGACGACAGTGCACCTGACCACGAGCCCGACGACGAACGGGACCCGGCGGGTGACGACGAAGCGGACGATGCACCTGACGACGAAGAGACCGACGCGAAGCCGGACCGACCTGAACCGCTGCGCACATGACTGACCCGACAGCGCAGCGCCCGAGCGGCCCCGACCCGGCGGGTCTGCCGGCCGACATTGGCATCGGTCATGAGCACGCCAACGTGACGAGTGGCTGGCTGCGGCCGGCCGTGTTCGGCGCGATGGACGGGCTGGTGTCCAACTTCGCCCTGATCGCCGGGGTCGTCGGTGGGACGAAGGGTGACCACTCGTCCGAGGTCGTGTTGGCGGGTCTCGCCGGGCTCGCGGCCGGTGCCTTCTCGATGGCGGCGGGGGAGTACACCTCGGTCGCCAGCCAGGCGGAGCACACGCACAAGGAGATCGAGGTCGAACGGCGCGAGATCCGTGACAACGCGCGAGCCGAGCAGGACGAGCTCGCCGCCATGTACGTCGGTCGGGGCATCGACCCTGGTCTCGCCGCCGCGATCGCCGAACAGGTGCACGAGGATCCCGACCTGGCGGTCGCCGTACACGTGCGCGAGGAGCTGGGCGTCGACCCGGAGAACCTGCCATCTCCGGTCGTTGCCGCCGTCTCGTCGTTCGTGTCGTTCGCGCTAGGCGCCTTCCTCCCCGTCCTGCCGTACCTCCTCGGCGCCACCAACGTGCTTCCAGCGCTGGTCGTGAGCCTGACGGCACTCTTCGCCTGCGGCGCTGTCGTCACGTCGATCACCACTCGATCGTGGTGGTACGGCGGCCTGCGCCAGCTGATCCTCGGTGCAGCGGCGGCCGGCCTGACCTTCCTCATCGGCGACCTGGTCGGTACCGCGATCGGCTAGCCGAGCTGCCCGCGGCGGTGGGTCAGCGCGCAGTGGCTCGAGGAGCCTTGACCTCCAGCCTGTCGAGCAGGTTGCGCGTGGTGGCGGTGATGGCGTCGACCGCGTCGTCGAAGGCCGCGGCGTTGCGGGCGGCCGGTGACCGGAAGCCGCTCACCTTCCGGACGTACTGCAGCGCCGCGGCGCGCACGTCGTCGTCTGTCACGTCCTCCTCGTACGGCGGACGCAGGGTCTTGATACTGCGGCACATGACGTCAGACTACGACGGCAGAGTTTCCGCTGGGCAGGCACACTAGGACGATGATCACTCTCGACCTCGCCCAGCGGTTGCGTGCCGCCGGAGTCGAGTGGGAGCCAGTGGTGGGGGACCGGTTCATGGTGCCCGACCGGGGCATGGACTCCGACGTCTTCCTGATCAGCGACATGGTGGTCGAGGCACACGACGTGCCGACCGGCCGGATCCTGCGTTTCAACGGCACGACCGAGTGGGCGCTGGACAGCGTCGAGGAGCGCGAGGTGGTCTGGCTTCCGCGCGAAGACCAACTCCGTCACCTGCTCGGTGACCGGTTCGTCCGGCTGGAGGCGACGCCGGGGGGCTTCATCGCCGTCGTGTCACAGCACGGGGAGCAGCAACGGCACATCGACGTGGACGCCGAGCGGGCCTACGCCCGTGCCCTGCTGGCGCTGGCGGGCTGAGGCTCCTCGACCCGCAACGTTGTCGGTCCTGCCCTGCGTCCGGTTGCGGGAGCCGGCGGCTGAGCGCGGGTACGCTCGGTGAGTGCGAAGCGCAAAGATCGTCTGCACGCTCGGGCCGGCAACCTCCACCCCGGAGAAGATCGGGCAGCTCGTCGACGCCGGCATGAACGTTGCCCGGCTCAACCTCAGCCATGGCGATTACCGCCACCACGAGACGTACTACCGCAGGGTCAGGGAAGCCTCCGACGCGGCCGGTCGAGCCGTCGGCGTCCTGGTCGACCTACAGGGCCCGAAGATCCGGCTCGGCCGGTTCGCCGCCGGGCCGGTGACGGTGGCGGCGGGCGACAGGTTCACGATCACGACCAGGGACGTCGAGGGCACCCGCGAGATCTGCTCGACGACGTACGCCGGGCTGCCGACCGACGTGCACACCGGCGCCACCATCCTGGTCGACGACGGTCGGGTCAGGCTCCGGGTCACGGGTGTGTCGGCCACCGACGTGGCGACCACTGTCGAGGTAGGCGGGGTGCTGAGCGACAACAAGGGCATCAACCTGCCTGGGGTGCGGGTCAGCGTGCCGGCGCTGAGCGACAAGGACATCGAGGATCTCCGGTGGGCGCTGCACCTGCGGGCCGACATGGTGGCGCTGTCGTTCGTCCGATCCGCCGCCGACGCAGCCGACGTCCGCAAGATCATGGACGAGGAGGGCGTGTGGCTGCCGGTGATAGCCAAGATCGAGAAGCCGCAGGCCATCGAGGCGATAGAGGAGATCCTCGAGGAGTTCGACGGCGTAATGGTGGCGCGGGGCGACCTCGGTGTCGAGATGCCGCTGGAGGAGGTGCCGCTGCTGCAAAAGCACGTCACCGAGCTGGCTCGGCGTTCTGCTAAGCCGGTCGTCGTTGCGACCCAGATGCTCGAGTCGATGATCTCAGCTGCTCGGCCCACGCGCGCCGAGGCCTCCGACGTCGCCAACGCCGTTCTCGACGGTGCCGATGCGGTCATGCTGTCGGGAGAGACGAGTATCGGCAGGTACCCGGTCGAGTCCGTGGAGACGATGGCCCGGATCATCGAGTCCACCGAGGACCACGGCCTGTACCGGATGGCCGCAACCTCGATGCCGACCCGCACCCGCGGCGGCGTCATCGCCAAGGCGGCTGTTCAGGTGGCGCAGGAGCTGCGAGCCAGGTACCTGATCGCGTTCACCCAATCAGGCGACACGGCCCGGCGGTTGGCTCGTTACCGTTCGGACGTGCCGGTGCTCGCCTTCACCCCGGAGCCGGCGGTGCGCTCACAGCTCGCGCTGACGTGGGGGATCGAGACGTTCCTCGTCGCCAAGGTCGAGCACACTGACGAGATGGCGATGCAGGTCGACAAGGCGCTGCTCGACATCGTGCGTCTGCACGAGGGCGACACGGTGGTCATCGTCGCCGGCAGCCCCCCGGGTATCCCGGGTTCCACCAACGCCATGCGCGTGCACCGCATGGGTGATGCGAGGAACGGCGTGGCTCCCGCCTACCGTTCTTCGGCGCTGGCCACCCCGTGACCGACGGGGGCTTTCGGCGTCGACGCGCCGTTGGCGCAACCTGGCTGGCGCTAGCCGTCGTGCTGCCATCCTGCGGCGGCTCGCCGCAACGGTCGTCCGACGACCCGCAGGCGGATCGTCGTACCCCCCTGGCTGCGGTGACCTCGGTCACCGCGGAGCTTCGGTCGCCTTCGACCGGCTTCGACGAGTCACCGGAGCCCACGGTCGGGTCAGCTGAGCCCACCGCCGCCCCCCATGTCGACCCGGTCCTGCTCCGGATCAGGTCGATGTCGCTGCGCGACAAGGTACGCCAGCTTGTCGTCGTCGCCTTCTCGGGTACGTCGGCGCCCACCGAGACGATCCGCAACCTGCACCCGGGCGGGCTGATCTACTTCAGTGGGAATGTGCAGTCGAGGGACCAGATCCGGGCCATGTCGCAGCAGGCGCAGCGCTTGTCGCGGCGAGTCGGGGAGCCGCTGCTGGTCATGACCGACCAGGAGGGCGGGGTCGTCACCCGGATACCGGGCACCGAGGAGGTGCCGGCTGGAGCAGACTTCGGGGGGGACGCGAGGTGGGCACGCCGTACGGCGCGCAGCACCGGCGAGCTGCTGCACCGGCTGGGTGTCAACGTCGACCTTGCTCCGGTCGCCGACGTCAACACCGCCGGCAGCGGTGGAGTGATCGGATCGCGCTCGTTCTCCGCCGACCCTGATGTGGCTGCGCACCTGGTGCGGGCGCAGGTGTGCGGATACCACGCCGGCGGGGTCGCTCCCACGGCCAAGCACTTTCCCGGCCACGGGTCGACGACGACCGACAGCCACGCCTCAACTGCCGTGATCGCCGACAACGCCTCGACCTGGCGACGCCGCGACCGGCCGCCGTTCGAGGCGGCAGTGCGCAACCACGTCGACGTGGTCATGCTCGGACACCTCGCCTTCCCGGCCGTCGACCGGACGGGTCGGCCGGCCACGATCTCGGGGCCGCTCACCCGGGGGCTGCTGCGCCAGCGGCTGGGGTTCGACGGCGTGGTGATCACCGACGCGCTCAACATGGGCGGCATCACCTCATGGGGCAGTGTCCGCCAGATCGCTGTGCGGGCGATTGGCGCGGGGGTGGACGTGCTGCTGATGCCGCCCCAGCCCGGTGAGGCGGTTCGTGGGGTCTTGGCCGCCGTGCGCAACGGCCGCATCACCGAGGCGCGGATCAACCGCTCGGTAGAGCGCATCCTGCGCCTCAAGCAGCGGCTCGGCCTGTACGCCGCCGATGCCAGCCTGCCGACCTGCTGACGGCCACTGCTCGCAGTGCGACGCATCACTGCGGTCCCGAGGGGGTACAGCGCACCCATGACTAGCAACCCACCGGAACCCGTCGAGAACCCCAGTTCCTACGCCGAAGGCGGATACGACGACCGTCAGACTGACGGCATGGACGCAGAAGACGCCGAGGCGATCGCCAGCCGACGTCCTGACGACGACGGGCCAAGCTCCCTGTCCGACGCCGAGCGGGTCACTGAGGGCTCGCGTACCGACCCCCCGAACCCGGCCAGTTAGCTCGCATCACCACTGGCGAGGTGGGTCGCCGGCCGCTTCACGCCTTAGTTCCCACACACGCGGTGGGGCCGCCGTACAGACAGGCCGTCGCAAACTGGCACGTTCTTGCACTCAAAACGGGGATAAGGGCGCAAGAACGTACCAGTTTGGCCAAACAACACGATGTATGGATCGAAGGGCCGCCGCTACCTCGGCCTCGCGTCCTCACTTGCTCGCGAATGGCCCGCCAGAGAGCCGACACTTTCCGCATGAGTGCCCTGGGTGGGAGTCGAACCCACACTGTACGGGTTTTGAATCCGCTTTCTCTGCCGGTTGGAATACCAGGGCGCCCGGCTCATACGGTATCGGCCCGAGGGACCGAGACAAACCTCTCTCGTTCCCCCGCAGGTCGCTGACAGTCGCATAGCCCTGCCTAGGCCCATAGGCAGGGGTCGCCCGAGGGGCCGTCCGAAACGGCGTCGATGTCACGAAATGGCAACGACGCGGCAGCGATGGCCCTGCGAGGTGTGACGAGGCTGGATTATCGCGCTAGGTTGCACTCCAACAGCATTCGTGGCCGCGCAACGCGGCCGCCCCACCACCTTTGACAACGGAGGGTCCATGATCCGCCTCACACGTACAGCGCGACTGGCGACGGTGTCCGCCACAGCGGCCCTTGTACTCGCCTCGTGCGCCCAAGACACCGGCGGCAACAACGCTGGCGCCACCGAAGAGACCGAAACGACTACTGAAACGACCACCGAAGCCAGCCCCACCGACGAGACCGAGTCGACCCCGGCCCCCGAGGGCAAAGGTGATGGCCAGTTGGTTGTCGGCTCACTGCTCCCGGTGACCGGTGACCTAGGCTTCCTCGGTCCCCCAGAGTTCGCTGGTGTCGAACTGGCTGTCAACGACATCAACGAAGCTGGCGGCGTGCTTGGCGAGGATGTCGTCGAGAAGCAGGCCGACTCCGGTGATGGCACGCCAGACATCGCTGGTGCGGGCGTCGACAAGCTGCTCGACGCAAATGCTGACGTGATCATCGGTGCGGCGTCCTCGAGCGTCTCCCTCAGCGTCATCGACAAGATCGTCAACGCCGGTGTGGTTCAGTTCTCCCCAGCCAACACCTCTACCGCCTTCGACACCTATGACGACAAGGGGCTGTACTTCCGCACTGCTCCCTCTGACGTTCTGCAGGGCGCCGTGATGGCCAACACAGTTGTCGAGGACGGCTACTCCAACATCGCGATCCTGGCCCGTCAGGACTCCTACGGCGTGGCGCTCGCGAACCAGGTCGCCAAGGGCATCGAGAAGGCCGGCGCCACCGTCGCCACCAAGAAGCTGTACTCCGCCGACGCCACCAACTTCACGGCCGAGGCCAACGCTGTCGCCGCTACCCGCCCCGACGCCATCGTGCTCATCGCGTTCAACGAGACGACGAAGATCATCCCGGAGCTCATCGCCAATGGAGTCGGGCCGCAGGACGTGCAGACGTACTTCGTCGACGGCAACACCGCTGACTACTCCGCCGATTTCGATCCCGGCACTCTCGACGGCGTCAAGGCGACGTTCCCCGGTGCGGAGCTGACCGGTGACTTCCGTGAGCGGATGCTGGAGACAGACCCAAAGCTCAAGGACTTCACCTATGGTCCCGAGTCGTACGACGCAACGATCATGTCGGCGCTGGCTGCGACCGCTTCGGGGGACGACTCGGGCGAGGCGATTGCGTCCAAGCTGGTCGAGATCTCCGAGGGCGGCACCAAGTGCACGGAGTACTCCGAGTGCGTCGGTCTGCTCGAGGACGGTGAGGACATCGACTACGACGGGGTCTCGGGTCCGGTTGACCTCAACGAGACAGGCAGCCCCTCAAAGGCGACGATCGGTATCTTCCAGTACGGCCCGGACAACACCTACGAGCCGCTGGAGTACGTCATCGGCGTGATCTGATCACTGCTTGATAGTGGCTCTCATCGGAAGGGGCTCGGCCAATTGGCCGGGCCCCTTTCCTTTTTGACTCCGCTAGCGAGCGCGTCTCACGCCTTGGCGAGCGTCCCGAGGTAGAGCTCGATGACCTTGGGATCGTTGCTCAGCTCTCGTCCACTGGCGGTGTAGGCGTTGCGTCCCTGGTCAAGCACATAGCCACGATCGCAGATCTGCAGGCAGCGCCGGGCGTTCTGCTCCACCATGACTACCGACACACCCGCCCGGTTGATCTTCCGGGTTTGCACGAAGACCTCGTCCTGCATCACCGGGGAGAGGCCGGCGGACGGCTCGTCGAGCAGCAGCACAGACGGTTCCATCATCAGCGCACGGCCCATCGCGACCATCTGACGCTCACCGCCTGACAGCGACCCGGCGCGCTGGCTGCGGCGGTCCCGCAGCGTCGGGAACAGCGACGCGACGAAGTCGAAGCGCTCGGTGAAGCGCTTGGGTGCCTGATATAGGCCCATCTCGAGGTTCTCTTGGATCGTCAGGGTGGGGAAGACGTTGTTGCTCTGCGGGACGAAACCGATGCCGGCGCATACCAAGAGGTCGGCCCGTTGGTTGGTGACGTCCTTGCCGTTGAGCTGCACGCTGCCAGAGCGGATCTTCACGAGCCCGAAAAGTGCTTTGAGCAGGGTAGACTTGCCGGCGCCGTTCGGGCCGATGATGCCGACCAACTCACCAGCCTGGCAGTACAGGTCGGTTCCGTTGAGGATGTTCACACCAGGCAGGTAGCCGGCGACAACGTTGTCCGCTCGCAGTACCGCTCCCTCGGCAGCAGCCAGGTGCACATCGCGCTCTGCCGTGGTGGTCGACTCAGCCATTGCGGTCTCCGCTCTGACTCTCGTCCAGATCGAGTTCCGCGTCGTGGTGGGCGCCGAGATAGGCGTCGATCACCTTGGGGTCCGACATCACCGCCTCAGGCGGTCCCTCAGCGATGATGCGTCCTTGGGCCATCACGATGACCCAGTCGGAGATGTCACGAACCATGTCCATGTCGTGCTCGACGAAGAGCACGGTCATGCCGTCCTCGCGGAGCGACTTCACATGGCCGAGCAATGACTGCTTCAGCGCTGGGTTCACCCCGGCCATGGGCTCGTCGAGCATCACCAGGGCTGGTTCCACCATCAACGCGCGGGCCATCTCAAGCAGCTTGCGCTGCCCGCCTGACAGCGAGCCGGCGAAGTCGTCCTTCTTCGGCTCGAGACTGAACCGCTCCAGCAGGGCCACGGCACGGCTTGAGTTCGCCTTCTCCTGGCTCCTCCAGAACGGCGCGAACATCGCCTGCCAGAGGTTCTCACCGGATTGCCCGGTTGCCCCTAGGCGCATGTTCTCCATCACGCTGAGTCGCGACAGCACCTTCGTCAGCTGGAACGTCCGCACCATGCCCAACCGGGCAACTCGGTACGCCGACATACCGTTCAGGTTGTGACCCTCGAAGGACCAGCGCCCCTCATCCGGCTTGTCGAACCCGGTGAGCAGGTTGAAGAACGTGGTCTTGCCAGCACCGTTCGGTCCGATCAGCGCGGTGATCACATTGCGCTGGATCTCAAGGTGCTCTACGTCGACCGCGGTGAGCCCGCCGAATTTGCGCACGATGTTGTCGGCGACGACGATGGGGTCGGGCTTGGGAGCGCCGGGCTCGTGTGGCACTCCGCTCAGCGAGGCACGAGCGGCTTCTGACTGATCGTCGCGAAGCGGTGGATCGACGTCACGAGTCTCGATTCTGTCAGCGACCATCGATCGCCAGCTCCCTTCGGTCGCCGAAGATTCCCTGCGGTCGGAAGATCATCAGCAGCATGAGGGCGAGCCCCAAGAAGATCAACCGCATCAGGCTCGCCTGCTGGTGGGTCATAATCGAGGCCGAGATCAGCGGGTTTGGGCCCACTGTGGCCTGGTCAAAGAAAAGGTCGAGCACGTTGATCAAGAACCAGAACGTGATCGCTCCGACGACAGGCCCGAGCACCCTGGCGGCGCCCCCGAGCAACAGCACGGTGTAGGCAAAGAACGTCGTGTCAGTAGCGAAGAAGGACGGGTTGATGGCCGCGTGCTGCAGGGCGGTCATGAAACCGGCCAGGGCACCGAAGAGCCCGCCGATGATCAGTGACTGCATCTTGTACGCATAGACATTCTTGCCGAGGCTACGTACGGCGTCCTCGTCCTCTCGGATTCCCTTCAAGACTCTGCCCCACGGACTGCGCATGAGCAGATAGACGATCAGGCAGCACAGCGCAACCACCGTCCACCCCACACAGAGCAGGAAGAAGTCATACGGGCGCCAACTGACCGGGCCGAGACCCATCGGGGTGGTGAAGGGGTTCAGGCCGGCGAACGTGTCGACGAACTGCTGGAGACCGTCCTGGCCGCCGAAGTATTCAAGCAAGCTCACCGATCCGACCGTCTGGCGGATGATCTCAGCGGCTGCGATCGTGACGATCGCGAGGTAGTCGGCCCGCAGGCGCAGCGTCGGCACACCGAGGAGCAAGGCAAGGACGACGCTCAAGGCGAGTCCCACGACGAGCCCCAACCAGAACGACAGCCCCCACGTCGCGACGATCGACGCCAAGGCGTAACCCGCGACCGCCATGAACCCCGCCTGTCCGAAGTTCAGCAGGCCGGTGTAGCCGAAGTGGACGTTCAGCCCGATAGCGGCAAGACAGTACACGATCGCGGCCGGACCAAGCCCCTGTTGCAGGGCCCCCTCGAGGATGCCTCCCCATTCCATGGCGTTCTCCTCGCCTTAGCCGACCCGCTCGGCGCGGCCGAGCAGTCCTTGTGGTCGAAAGAGCATGACGACGATCAGCACGGCGAGCGCTCCCACGAACTTCAGTTCAGCAGGCACCACCAAAGTGGAGATCTCGATGAAAGTGCCGAGGATGAAGGCTCCGAGCATCGCGCCCCAGATCGTGCCAAGACCGCCTAACACCACCGCCGCGAAGACGAGCAGCAAGATCTTGAAGCCCACCTGGTAGTCGAAGCCCTGAGTCACCCCTAGCAGTACACCGGACAAGCCAGCCAGGGCCGCCCCTCCGATCCAGACAACCGAGATCACCCGGTCGACGTTGATGCCGGACGAGGCGGCCAACGCAGGGTTATCCGCGACCGCCCGGGTTGCCTTGCCGAGCCGGGTGCGTTGCAGAGCGATCGAGACCCCGACCAGCACCAAGGCGGCGATGATCGCCACCACGATCTCCTTGGGCGTGATCAGGATCGGTCCGATCGACCACGGCTCGGGTGTCGCGTACTGCGAGTAGTTGTGGTTGTCGGCGCCCGCGAGGTACTGGTAGAGGTTGCGCAAGAAGATCGACAGGCCGATGCTCACGATCATCATGGCGATGAGGCCAGTACCGCGGTCACGCAGTGGTCGCCACAGTCCGCGGTCCTGCAACCAGCCGAACAACGCCGACAGCAGTAACGCCGCCAGCACCGCAGCCGCCAACGTGACGTTGCGCCCACCGATCTCGATGTCACCGGGAAGGGTGTCGATCCCGTACGCCGCCAGAGCACCAAACGTGATCAGTTCGCCATGGGCGAAGTTCGTCAACCCGGTGGTGCCGAAGATCATCGAGAGGCCAAGCGACGCCATTGCGAGCAGCAGGGAGAACACGATCCCGCCGACGAGCAACTGCAGAGCCTGCGTTCCCGTTGAGACCGGCGGGTTGGGGTTGGGACCGATCGGGAAGGTGACGAACTGGTCCTGGTCGGTCTGGATCTCTTTGGTGAGCTCTACCTGGTTCGGGTTCCGTAGCACGGTGCCCTCGGGCAGTGTCTCGACATCTATCCGGGTGGTGAAGGTCTGGCCCAGGACATCGATCGTGGCTCCGGGAAGCCTGATCGCGAACGTTCCCTTGGCGTCACTGACGTCTTCACCGACGACTTTGCCAGACTCGTCCAAGACAGTGATCTGGACGCCTTCGACTGGCGTAGGCGGGCTGTCTCGAGTGTCGACCAGCTTGCCCTTGATGCTGATGCTGTCGCCGTTGAGCGCCGCCTCGTTGAGGGGAGGGCGTGGCGAATGCGTCGTCGCCGAAGCGGAGTCCGCGAGGCAGCAGAGCAGCAACGTCGTCCACAGAAACGCCACGACACTAGCCATGCGTCTTCGCACGAGGTCACTCCTTGGTCAACCGTGACTGCCGGTGTGCAGAAGCGTACGACGCACTCACGCCGGGCGCACCGTACGCCGGAGCATACCCATGATGCCCTGCTGAGGTCGCGCGAGCACCGGGGTCAGCGCAACATCGTCGCAACTTGGGTCAGTATCGGAGCGGCCAGCAGAGCGGGAAGCAAGTCACCGACCGGCACGGGCTTGAGCTGCAGCAGCCGCAGCGCGACCCCGACCAGCAACAGGCCTCCGGTTGCCGTCAACGCGATGAGATGCGGCTCGGGCAGCAACTCTCCGAGCAGGCCACCAAGCAGCGTCAGCGATCCCTGCACCGAAGCGACCGTCAGAGCTGAGGCGGCAACCCCCCAACCGAACGACGAGGCGAACGCGATCGCCGCGAACCCATCGAGGGTGGCTTTCAAGATCAACAGGTCAGCGCCGTTGCCGAGCCCGTCGGACAGCGATCCCAATACGGTCAGCGGACCCACGCAGAACAGCAGCGAGGCGGCCAGAAAACCTTCGATGAAGCGTCGTCGTTCGACAGAGTCGGTGGAGCTGGCCATTCGCCGCTGCAGCCTACCGCCGAGGCCCTCCAGCCGAGCTTCGATGCGCAGCATTGATCCGGCGATACCTCCGACCAGCAGCGAGCCGAGGACGATGAGCACCGGCGCTGAAGACCCGACCGCCGCTGCCAGCGAGGGGTCGGTGACCGTAAGAGCAGATAAGGCGGCGACCAGCAGCGTCACTAGGCCGAGTGCGTCGGTGACGACGTCGCGCGTGCGCTGCGGCAGCCGCTGACTAAGCAGCACACCGAGGCCGGAACCGACGAGCACCGTCGCGACGTTCACCACCGTTCCGGCTCCACGAAACATTTGCGCTCGCACTCCGTTCCGATGTGAGCAATGCGCTACGCACCGTGAGATTCGCGCCTGGGCTGGTCTTCGGTGAAACGACAGTCGTATGGTGACGGTGAACCTCGGTTCGGAGCCTAACCGCACCGGCCGAGGCGTTCGTTGCCGCTTGCTGTATTCGCAGAGTTGTGGAGGGCACATGAGCCGAGCCGCCGTGGTCGTCCGGGACGCCGTTCCCGAGGACGCCGACGCCTTGCGCGCCATCTGGAGCGATTTCACGTCGGATGTCGATCGACGTACCCGCCAGGCGGTTCCGAAAGAGCACGTACGGCGGGCGGTCCGCCGCCTGCAGACCGACCCGTGCGAGCGGCTCGTCGTGGCGATCGTCGACGAAGTGCCGGTCGGAGTCGCTCATCTGCGGCGTGCCGCTATATCGCCCATCCACGACGAGGACGCCGTCCACGTCGGGTACCTGCACGTCCTCACCGGGCACCGGCGCCGCGGGGTCGGGAAGTCCTTGCTCGAAACGGCAGCCGATTGGGCCGACGAGAAGGACACCAAGCACATCATGGCGACGGTCGCCGCCAACGCCCGAGACTCCAACCGGTTCTTGGCGCGGTTGGGTCTGACTCAGGTCGCCGTGGTGCGCGCTACCACGGTGGCGAGCCTGCAGGCGAAGCTCGGCACCGCGCTCGCGGTCAAACCAGGATCGAGCAACGTGGTGGCGGCTCGACGGCTGATGCGGCGGGCACGCAGCGCCTCATAGCCGGCTCGGCTGTCCGGCACTGACCTTGTCGGAACCCGCGGCTAAAGTTCGCCTGTGGTCACGACGACGGACGTCTCCGCTGGCGCGGCTGCCGGGCAACGTCCCCGGTTGTTGCTGCTCGACGGTCATTCGCTGGCCTACCGGGCGTTCTTCGCGCTTCCCGTCGAGAACTTCTCCACCACCACCGGCCAGCCGACCAACGCGGTCTATGGCTTCACCTCGATGCTCATCAACGTCCTGCGCGACGAGGCACCGACCCATCTGGCCGTCGCCTTCGACGTGTCCCGGCAGACCTTCCGGGCTGCGGAGTACGCCGCTTACAAGGCCAACCGCTCCGCGAGCCCGACCGAGTTCAACGGTCAGGTGTCGCTGGTCAAAGAGGTTCTCACGGCACTACGGGTGCCGATGGTCGAGAAGGAGGGCTACGAGGCCGACGACGTGATCGCCACGTTGGCAACGCAGGCGCAGGCCGCTGGGTACGACGTGCTGATCTGCACCGGTGACCGCGACGCGTTCCAGCTGGTCTCCGACTCCGTCACCGTGCTGTACCCCCGCAAAGGCGTCTCCGACCTGGCGCGGATGACCCCGCCGGCAGTCGAGGACAGGTACGGCGTGCCACCGCATCACTACCCCGACGTGGCGGCGCTGGTCGGCGAGAGCAGCGACAACCTGCCCGGGGTGCCAGGCGTGGGACCAAAGACTGCGGCCAAGTGGATTTTGCAGTTCGGGTCGCTCGACGAGGTGGTGGCTCGCGTCGACGAGATCCCCGGAAAGGCCGGGGACTCGCTGCGGAACCACCTCGCCGACGTGATTCGCAACCGACGCATCAACGAGTTGGTGCGAGACCTTGACCTACCCCTTGGGCCTGCTGATGTCGTGGTTCGGCCGTGGGACCGCACCGAGGTGCATCGCATCTTCGACGGCCTGGAGTTCCGGGTACTGCGTGACCGGCTGTTCTCCACGCTGTCGGTTGACGAGCCGGAGATCGCGCCCAGCGCGCAGATCGACGGCCACCGCTTGGGCGCTGGAGAGGTAGCAGGTTGGCTTGCCGAGCACACTGCTGGCGACACGCTGACCGGCGTCCACGTCCAGGGACAGTGGGGAAGCGGCACTGGACAGCTCGCCGCGGTCGCGCTGGCGGTGTGCAGTGGGGCGGCGGCGTGGATTGACGCTGTCGACATCGACCCAGTCGACGAAACCGCGCTCGTCCGGTGGCTCGGCGACCCCGACCGCCGTAAGGCGCTGCACGACGCGAAGGGCCCGCTGCTTGCTCTGGAGGCGCGGGGGTGGCCGCTTGGGGGGCTGGTCGCCGACACCGCGCTGTCGGCGTACCTCTCCCATCCGGACCAGCGGTCCTACGACCTGGCCGATCTGGCCTTGCGCTACCTGCACCGCGAGCTGACGGGCGAGGAGGCAGCGACCGACCAACTCAGCTTCCAGCTCGACGGTGACTCTGCCGCGTCGTCTGAGGCGATGCTGCGCGCCCACGCGGTCGTCGACCTGGCCGAGGCACTGCAGACCGAGCTCACCACTCGCGGCGGGTCTCAGCTGTTGGCGGAGGTCGAGCTGCCGCTGGTCGGGGTGCTCGCCCGGATGGAGCGAGCCGGCATCGGCGTCGACGTCGACCACTTGACGTCACTCGAGGCGCAGTTCGCCGGACAGGTCAAGCGGGCAGCCGATGAGGCGTACGAGGTGATCGGCAAGCAGATCAACCTCGGGTCGCCAAAGCAGCTGCAGACGGTGCTGTTCGACGAGCTGGGCATGCCCAAGACCAAGCGCACCAAGACCGGGTACACCACCGACGCTGACGCGCTGGCCGGGCTGTATGAGAAGACCGGGCACCCGTTCCTGCAGCACCTGCTCCGGCACCGCGACGCGACCCGGCTTCGGCAGACGGTCGAAGGCTTGCTGAAGTCCGTTGCCGACGACGGGCGTATCCACACCAGCTTCAACCAGCTCATCGCCGCTACTGGCAGGCTCAGCTCGACCGAGCCGAACCTGCAGAACATCCCGATCCGCACCGAAGACGGTCGGCGCATCCGGCAGGCGTTCATGGTGGGCAGCGGCTTTGAGCTGCTGCTGACCGCCGACTACAGCCAGATCGAGATGCGGATCATGGCGCACGTCTCCGACGACGCGGGGCTGATAGCTGCCTTCAACTCCGGCGAGGACTTCCACTCGGTCATGGCCGCGAGGGTCTTCGAGGTCGACCCTGCCGGCGTGACACCGGCGCAGCGGTCGAAGATCAAGGCGATGAACTACGGGCTTGCGTACGGCCTGTCGGCGTACGGCCTCGGCCAACAGCTCGGGATCGAACCCAGCGAGGCCCGGTCGCTGATGGACGAGTACTTCGAACGGTTCGGCGGGGTGCGCGACTACCTGCGTGGTGTGGTCGCCGAGGCCCGGCGCACCGGCTTCACCGAGACTCTGCTCGGCCGGCGCCGCTACCTCGCCGACCTCACCAGCGACAACCGGCAGCGGCGCGAAATGGCGGAGCGGATGGCGCTGAACGCGCCGATCCAAGGATCCGCGGCCGACATCATCAAGGTAGCCATGCTCCGCGTCGACCGAGCGCTGCAGGAGGCCGATCTATCCTCGCGGATGCTGCTGCAGGTCCACGACGAGCTGGTGTTTGAAGTGGCCCCGGGTGAGCTCGACCCGCTGGAGTCGCTGGTGCGCGCTGAGATGGCGGCAGCTGAGGAGCTGGCTGTGCCACTCGACGTCTCGGTCGGCGTCGGGCGCAGCTGGCATGAGGCTGGCCACTAGACGTTAGGCCCCAGTTTCCTCCGGTGGACTGGCGGGACGCTAGCCGCGGCGAGTGACGAAGATCGCGGTTCCCGGCACCAGCGCCCCACGCGCCGGTCCCCAGCCGCCCCAGGTGCGGGTGTGTCCGGCGGGCCACTCCGGCTCCACCAGCCGCTCCAGGACCATTCCGACACCGATGATCGCGCTCACCCAGTCGGCCAGCGTGTGGTGCGGTTCGACGTACGACGGTTGGCCTTCGGCTGCGACCTCGACGTACGGCGTGCGGTCGAAGTACGACCTCACCACGGTCAACCCTTCCAGGCTGGGATCGTCGGGAAGCATCCGACGTACGGGGTGCACCACCGAGAACACGAACGCGCCACCGGGTCGCAGCACCCGGCGCACCTCGGCTAGCGCGGTCTCGATGTCGAGCAGGAACGGCAACGCGCCGAACGCGGAGCACGCCACGTCAACGCACGCGTCTCGCAGCGGTAGCGCGGTTGCTGTCGCGCAGGCGACGGGTACGGCGACCTGAGTCGCCGCGTCGATCCGGCGGCTGTGCTGCAGCTGCCGCAGCGACAGGTCGACTCCGACGACCTCGGCGCCGCCCGAGCGCAGCCACCGAGCGCACTGGCCTGCCCCGCACCCCACCTCGAGCACCCGCTTGCCCCGGACGTCGCCTAGCAACCTCGCGTCGGCCTCGGTGAGCCCCTCGGGACACCAGACGAACCCGACGTCGCCGAGGAACTCCCCGTGCTCTCGCTGGTAATGGTCGGCCTCGGCGTCCCAGTCGCGGCGGTTCGCGCGCTGGGTCTCGATGGCCGTGACGGGGCGAAAGCCGGCATCGGCTGGCTGCGGCGCTGCTGGGTCGCCGCTCGTCATGCCCGCGACGATAACCGCTTCAGGCGACAAGGGCCTGCAGCGTTGGCCCGGCGGGTGCGGTGAGCTTGAGCGTGAGCAGATGATCAGCGCGGGTCCGACCGAGGTTCACGGCAGCGACCGGCTTGCCGAGGCGCGCGGCGGCGAGCGCGTACCGGTAACCGGAGTGCACCATCAACGACGACCCCACGACCAGCACCGCATCGGACTTCGCCAGCGCGGCGGTTGCCTGGGCATGCCGCCATGGCGGGATGCTCTCGCCGAAGAACACCACGTCGGGCTTCACGACGCCGCCGCACGCTGGGCAGCCGGGCACCTGGAACGTCGCGAAGTCCAAGCCGTCCAGGTCGGCGTCGCCGTCAGGAGCGATCGGTGCGTCGAGGCCGCGCCATGACGCGTTGACCGCCTCGAGCCGGGCCTGCCAACCGGTTCGCGAACCGGTGTTGCGGCACGACATGCAAATGACGCGGTCGAGGCGCCCGTGCAGGTCGATGACGCGGCGGGAGCCGGCTGCCTGGTGCAACCCGTCGACGTTCTGGGTCACCAGCAGGCCGATCCGGCCGAGTGTCTCCAGCCTCGCCAGCGCGTCGTGCGCGGCATTGGGGACCGCACCACGGAAGCTCCGCCACCCAATGAGGCTTCGAGCCCAATAGCGAGCGCGGGTCAGCTCGTCGCGCATGAACGGTTGGTACTCGACCGGCTTCTTGCGCTTCCACTCTCCGTCGACGCCGCGGTAGTCGGGGATCCCCGACTCGGTGCTGCAACCGGCCCCCGTCACGACGAACAACCGCGCTGAGCGGTCGACGAAGCCTCGAAGGTCGTCCAAACTGGCGGGCTCGAGGTCGACGTACGCGCTGGCAGGGTGGATCGCCGAGACCCGGGTGGCGAGCGACCGACCGTGCGACTGCGTCACGCTCATGGCCATCGACAATACCGGCGGGTTTCGGATCACGCGGTCGGCTGGCGAAGTTTGCGCTCAGGTCAGAGACCCGGCGGGCCGAGGTCGTCAGTAGGTGACGATCTGCACTCGCGAGCCGGCCGGTACGACGCTGCCCACGGCCGGCAGTTGTGTGCGCACTCGCACGACGCGCTGTGGGTCGAACCCCATATTGACGGGACGTCGCGTCGTGCGCAGGCCAGCATCGGTCAGAGCAGACTTGGCGACGCCGGGCGTCATTGACTCAACGGTCGGCACCACCGTGTATCCACGGGGTATCGGCGCAGCCGACTGCACGATCTGCGCGACCGTTGGGCGGTGGCTTGCCAGCACCCGGACGTAGAACTGCTCGGTTGGGAGCGCGAGCGCCTGGCTGTAGTGATCGCCTTGCTCCCGCAGAGCCGTGATCAGGAGTTGTCGGCCGCCGATCTTGCCCCAAGGAATCGTCCGGCCCAGCAGCGACGGCGGGCCCACGATCGACTCGTTGAACGCCACCAGACCCGCTGGCAGCGGCCCCGGGCAGAGTTCGTCTGGGCCGAAGTCGGCATAGTGGACTGCGCCGGACTGGAACAGATGACACGACGTCGTCTGGCCCCACGACTCGGGGACGGTGAGCATGAGGCCGCGGAAGCCGACGAACTTCATCCCGGGCGGCGGTACCGCCGCACTCGCAGCGCCGCTCTTCGTCGGTAGGGGAGTTGTGCCCACCGCAGCGTTGTCCCGCTCGGGATGGTCGGTGCCCGGCAGGGACTGCACCCACCAGCCCACTGCGGCCACCGCCACGACGACTGCTGTTAGAGCCAGTGCGGCAGCGGTCAGCCGTGATGGCCGCGCACTGGTGTTTGCGTCTGCCTGGCCGATCTCTTGACGGACCCTTGTGAGCAGGTCTGTGACGTCGTAGTCGTCGGCCTCGTGGCGGTGCAGGGTCTCGCGGAGAAGATCCTCGGTTGACGTCATGGCTTCCTCGGGTTGGATTCGGTGACCGAAGTGCGATCGGCGGCGCGACGAGCGGCGGTGTCGACGCTTGCAGTACCGGGCGGGGAGGCGACGAGGCCAGACGCCGTCCGCAATCGGGAGAGGGCTCGCGCCGCCGTACTGCGCACGCTTGCTGCCCGCCACCGCAACGTGGCGGCGATCTCTCGGTCGGTCATGCCCTCGTAGTAGCGCAAGACCAGTACGGCTCGCTGGCGGTCTGACAGCGTCGACAGCGCTTCCCACATCTCGTCGCGTTCGGCGAATGCTGCGATGGGGTCATGGTCAAGACCCCTCGCTTCCACGTCGACGAGGTCGATTCCACCCACTTCGGTGACTCGTCGACGTCTGTGCCGGCCGAGATGGCAGTTGGTGAGCACCCGTTTGGCGTAGGCATCGGGGCGGTCGACGGCGCGGACCCTCGACCAGTGCCGGTAGATCGCCAATAACGCGTCCTGGGTCAGGTCTTCGGCTGCCTGCCGATGGCCGGTCAGCAGGTAGGCGAGGTTGTATAAGTTGCCGGCGAACGACACGGCGAACGCGTCGAAGTCGCTCACCGGGTCGTCAGCCACGGCTCTCAGTCTCCGTCATGCAGCGTCACTCCTCTACAACCCAAGATGCCGGTAGGGCCTCAGACGCTGCGGCCGATCCGCAACTTTCTTCCCGGTCAGGTCCACGCCCATGTGATAGGTACGCTCTCGGGGCAGGCGACAACGCAGTGAGCCGGCGGCTGTCGGCAGGAGAGGAGAGGGCCGATGAGCCAAGCCAAGGTCGGGTACGCCGCAGCGCTGGAGCAGTTCGGGCCCCGAGAGATCGTCGACCTGTGCGAGACAGCAGAGCGGCACGGCTTCACGGGCGTGATGGCGGCCGACCACTTCCAACCGTGGGTGCCACAGCAGGGCCACGCGGCGTACGTCTGGAACGTCTTGAGTGCGGTGGGTCAGCGGACGACAGGCGACCTCGGACCGGGCGTGACCTGTCCGAGCTTCCGGTACCACCCCGCCATCGTGGCGCAGGCCGCGGCGACGCTGGAGGAGCTCTACCCCGGCCGGACCTGGCTGGGGCTGGGGTCGGGGGAGGCGCTGAACGAGCACGTCGTTGCCCGCTACTGGCCTGAGGCGCCGGAGCGCATCACGATGATGTTCGAGGCGATCGAGGTGATCCAGAAGCTGTTCTCCGGCAAGGACGTCAAGCATTCCGGCGACTACTTCAAGCTCCACGCGACTCGGCTCTGGACGATGCCGCAGCTGCCGCCAGCCATCCTGGTCGCCACCGCCGGTCCGGTGACCGCCAAGAAGACCGGTGCCCGCTGCGACGGCATCATCACGCCGGGCGCGACGGTCGACAAGGTGGCGGGGGTGCTGGCCAAGTTTGCGGAGGGCGCACGTTCGGCCGGCAAGGATCCCGCCGCGATGCCGAAGCTGTTACAGCTGCACCTGTCGTGGGCACCCACCGACGAGGAGGCCCTCGCCAACGCAATGACCGAGTGGCCCAACGGGGGCATGAAGTTCGCGAAGCAGGACGTGCGGTCACCTCACGACTTCGCCGCGATGGCTGCACTGGTGCGGCCCGAGGACTTCACCGGCCGCATGGTGATCTCCTCAGACCCTGATGCGCACCGGGCCGAGATCCAGAAGTTTCTCGACCTCGGCATCACGCAGATCTACCTGCACAACGTCGGTCGCAACCAGGTCGAGTGGATGGACGTGTTCGGGCGCGAGGTGCTGCCCGCTCTCACCAGTTGAGCCGGCAAGGCTCTCAGGCGGCGGTGGTGGTGATGCGGTGGGTGCCGGTGGAGTCGACGAGGAATAGTCGCCCGTGGGGTGATCGCCAGACGAAGACCCCGTTGAACACGTGTCTGACCTGCCATCGGCCGTGGGTCTTGATCCGGTGATGGAACGTGACCATGGGGGCGAGGTTGTCCAGCCGGGTTTGGCCTGGTGGCCCGCCGTCACCGGGGTCCATGTACGGGTCGGAATGGTCGGCTTGTTTGGTGCGGGTGGTGTTGGTGGCGTAGGGGAACACGTCGACCGGGCTGCGCAGGTGCATCGCTTCCCGTAGCCGGTCGGGGACTTCGTAGCCGTCGACGGGTGCCTGGTTGGCCAGGTCGATCACCGGTTTGACCGTCACCTGGCAGTGCCTGAGCCACGTCTTAACCTGGTCGATGGTGACCGGGCCGACCCTTCGAACCGGGCCACCCCGTCGCTGTCGCGGGTTAAGGAGTCCTGGTCGAGGTGGATGTACAGGGTCGCCGGTGGCCGCGGGTCAATCCCGCTTGTTCCGACGGCGGGGGTCGCGGTGGCGCCACCGGCGGCCAGCCGGGCGGTGGTGGCGAAGAGGTCGAGTGCTTGTTGTGGTTGGGCTAGCACTCCGACCGCGCGTGCGCGGCGGTTGTCTTTGCTGTCGGTGTCGCCGAGCAAGCTGAGGCTGTCGGCGATGCGGTCGATGGAGGCGTCGAACCAGATCGCGTTCGGTGTCTCGGTGCGGATGAAGATGTCCTTGATGCCGTGGTCGCTGGACTGACCAACCCATACGCCCTGCTGCTGCTGCGCTTGGCGTGCCTGCTGCTGCGCGGCGGCGGGGTCGGCGGCGATGACGGTAGCGGCGATGATGTGCTCCAACCGGCCCCACGACAGTGCGTGCGCCCACTTCGTCACCCGCCGGTCCACTTCTGCGGCGACCTCGGCGGGGACGGCCCGGGTCGCGTCGGCGGTCTTGCGGCCGATCCACGGCTTCACCTCACCGGCCAGCACCCGGCCCCACAGCCGGGGGAGGCGGTGTCGCAGATCCAACGCATCCGCGATCAGCTGCCGGGCCGCGAATGGTGACATGGCCAGCTCAGCACCCAGCTCAGCCGGCGCGAACTCCGCCACCTCCGGTGTGCCGTCACCGCCCAGCTGAACAAGTTGCTCCATCCCCGGCAACGCGTGGCTGTCCGGGTCGACGCCGAGATTGCCGTGCAGATCAGCCCAATGCGCCGCGGCTTGCAGCACAACCACCTCGGCCCGCTCCGCCACCGCCCGCGCACTGCCCGCTGTCGCCAACGTGGCATCGGCGTCCAGAGCGGTAAAGTCGATGTCGAACATGCATACGACAATAGAGCAGACCACCGACAATCCGCCGGGTGCTTACCCCAGGCGTCGACAGCGTCAATAACCGGGAATGGTCAGCGCCACAGCGGTTCCGGCACGGACGACCGAGCCCGACGCCCGGTCCTGAAGCGTCACCAGTGGGCCGCCGTACCGGCTCGGCGGTAAGGCTGGCCCGATCGCCAGTGACGTCGTGAACAAGAGGTTTGCGGTCAGGCCAGCGTCGGACAACGCGGCGACGGCCTTTCGCATCGGGAGCCGCTCACATGCCGGAACGACGGTGAACCCGTCGGGTACCGCGCGAATCGAGGAGATGATGGCGTCTACGACCTTCAGGTCGGGTGAGCGCACCGTCATCATGAACCTAGCCGCGAAGACGAACACCGTCTGTTGATAGACGCCCTTGATCCGCGTCAGCAACGAGCGCATCGATACGTAGCCGGCAACGTGGCTCGTCCGCTCGGGCGGTGCGGACATCGGTGCGAAGTTGATCGGCGCGTCGGCGAAGGTGACGCTCGGCGCTCGACCGGCGGCGGTGCACTGGCCGCTCGTCGCCCAGTCCCGGTAGGCCGTGCCATCCGCGACGATGCGGCCGCAGCGCAACTCGGCGAGCGTCCAGTCCGCCGGTACGACGGCCGCGATCGTGCGATAGCCGACCAGCTGGGTTCCCGGCGGTAACGGCGGTGGGGTCAGCGCGTCTGGGCGCTGAGGCGCAGCACTGCCGAGCAGGCTCCAGACCAGAGCGCACACAGTACCGACGACCAGCACTCCGGCCGCACCCGCGAGCGCGAAACTACGATGAGACCGCTGACGGGCATCGGCGGTGCGGTCCGCCACCCGGTGTAGCAGCGGAGCGACGTCGAGAGGTACGTCGATGTGCGAGTGCAGTGCCTCTCGGACCCTCCGCTCGAGATAGTCCTCGCCCCCAGTCTCACCCCCTCGCTCCGTAACCACGGCCGGCTCGAGGTCTGCAGCCAGCCGGAGCTCGTTCAGCGCCCGACATTGCGTGCGGCGTACCGCCGCGACCGGCCGCCGAAGGACCCGCGCCGCCTCGTCGACGGTGAGGTCGCCGGCGTAGAGCAGGGCAACGGTCAGCCGCTGCGGCGCGCTGAGGTTGTCCAGCGCCTCCCAGAGGACCGCACCGTTATCGAGGTCACCACTAGGCGGCACCTCCTCGTTGTCAACCGCGCGGAAGTCTCGAAGTTCCAGGCCGCCGCTGAACCTGGGCGCGGCCGCCAGCCGCCTGCCCTGACGTGCGGCCGTCGCGAGCGCTCGACGGGCGGCCGGCAGCCGGTCATCGGCGGGCAACAGCGGCCACGAGCGGAAGACCTCCACGAGAGCGTCTTCGGCCAGCCGCTCCCCGACAGCCAGCTCACCCGTCGCTGCGTGACCAACCCGCACCAGCTCGTGAGCATGGCCTGCGGCGAAGTGGAGGAAGTCGTCCGGTGCCGGCACACCGACAGCCTAGGTGTCCTACCTAGGTCGGGGGGCGTCTGCTCACCGGCAGTTGCGACCCGGCGCGGTGGTCGTGACCGGCGAGGGCGATGTCGGCGTGGTGACTTTACGCTGATTCGGTGACCATCCATTCCGGGCATCCCTTTCTCCCCCCGGAGTCCGAACGGGAGCCCGTACGTCGCTTCCGCGGGCGGCTGGGTGGCGCAGTGTCGTTGTGGACAAGCGGCGCTGGCGACGAGCCCGGCGCACGCGCCGGGCTGCCCGTCTCGTCGCTACTCGTTTCGCCCGGGGAGCCGGCGCATGTCGTGGCGCTGCTCGACCCGGACTCAGGGCTGGCGGAGCGGCTGCTGCAGGCCCGGGTCGCCGTCGTACAGCTGCTGCAGTGGCAGCACCGCAACCTCGCGGAGGCCTTCGCCGGGCTCGCTCCGGCGCCTGGCGGGGCATTCCGGCTGGGGGAGTGGACCGACTCTGCCTGGGGGCCGGTGCTTCTCGGCGTCAGCGCCTGGGTCGGCGTACGGCTGACCGAGGGGCAGCCACCCACCGTGGGCTGGTCGGTCCTCGTCGACACGGTGGTCGAGCACATCGAGATCGGCGAGGAGTCAGCGCCGCTTATCCACCGGCGTGGCCGCTACCAGCGCCTCGAGCCTTGATGGGGAGCAGCCGGCACACAACCCAAAGCGGAGCGCCGTTGCACTGCGGAAGGCAGTACGACAGCAAGAACGTACCAACTCGAGGAGCAGAATGGACTGGCACGGTACGGCGATGACGCCGCTCGCCGGCGGCTACAGCGGCGAGACGTTCCTCGCGGAAGCCGGTGGGGACCGGGTGGTCGTCCGGATCTACCGCCGCCTCCCTCAGCGTGCCGCGATCGACGCCAGCCTGATGCGGTTGGTGCGCGCGATCCTTCCCGTTCCAGCCGTCCTCGAGGTGCGTCCGGCGACAGCCGACCTGCCGGCGGTCTTGGTCACTGAGCACCTCGACGGCACTCCGCTCGACCAGGTGCTGCGTGCCGACCCGCCGGGCCTGGACTGGGAGACCCTTGGCTACAACTTGGGCTGGGTGCTGGGTTCGCTGTCGAGCATCCCATTCCTGCGCTTCGGCATGTTCGCTGACGCCGATCTGACCATCGCCAGAGACGGCGCGCCCACCGACCTCGCGGCGTGGGCACAGCACTTCCGCGATACCGGCCGCCTCGCCGCCTGGGCGGAGCAGGACTGGCAGGACTTGCAGGCCTTGATCGACATCGCGGAGCGCACCTTGGACGATCGCCACAACGATGCCCGCGTCGTGCTCGCGCACAGCGACTTCAACCCGAAGAACATCTTGATCGACCCGACCGACTGCGGCATCGTCGGAGTGCTCGACTGGGAGTTCGCCCACGCCGGCTCCATCCACACCGACTTCGGCAACTTCACCCGGTTCGAGCGCGACGACCGGTTGGTCGACCCCATGATCGAGGGCTTCGTCGACTGGGCACCTGGACACATCAGAGGGCCATTTGAGCACGGGCGGGCGATGGATCTCTGGGCCCTAATCGAGCTGGCTGGCGGCACTCCCTCCAACGCCGTACGGGAACTGGCGGCGCAGCTGCTGCTTGCGCAGGCGCGCGAGCAAAGCCTGTGGGCGTGGCCGTGGGACGCTGCTCGCGTTGACCCCGCGGGAGCGGACGCCGTACCCTAGTGGGTGCGCTTTGGGCTTGTGCGACCTCAGACCGAGCAGGCTCGTGCTCGTACTTCTCATCCCAGGCCTGCTGCGGCCCGGAACACTCGGTGGGACCGCGATCAGAGGGCCTTCGGCGTGCACGCACGACCACCATCCATCCAACGGAGTTCCACACCCCTATGACGAGTAGCGTCCAGGCCCCTCCAGCCCCTCCGGAGAACCCCCAGATCGCGATCAACGACATCGGCACGGCGGAGGACTTCCTCGCCGCGATCGACGCGACCATCAAGTACTTCAACGACGGCGACATCGTCGAGGGCACGATCGTCAAGGTCGACCGCGACGAGGTCCTCCTCGACATCGGCTACAAGACCGAGGGCGTCATCCCGTCTCGTGAGCTGTCGATCAAGCACGACGTCGACCCCAGTGACGTCGTGTCGGTCGGCGACAAGGTCGAAGCGCTGGTGCTGCAGAAGGAAGACAAAGAGGGGCGACTGATCCTGTCCAAGAAGCGCGCCCAGTACGAGCGCGCCTGGGGCACGATCGAGAAGGTCAAGGAAGAGGACGGCATCGTCACGGGCACCGTCATCGAGGTGGTCAAGGGCGGTCTGATCATCGACATCGGCTTGCGCGGCTTCTTGCCCGCGTCGCTTGTCGAGATGCGCCGCGTGCGCGACCTGCAGCCCTACGTCGGCCGCGAGCTCGAGGCGAAGATCATCGAGCTCGACAAGAACCGCAACAACGTCGTGCTGTCGAGGCGGGCGTGGCTCGAACAGACCCAGTCCGAGGTCCGGCAGAACTTCCTCACGCAGCTGCAGAAGGGGCAGGTCCGGCCCGGTGTGGTGTCGTCGATCGTCAACTTCGGTGCGTTCGTCGACCTTGGTGGCGTCGACGGCCTCGTGCACGTGTCGGAGCTGTCGTGGAAGCACATCGACCATCCGAGCGAGGTCGTCGAGGTGGGCCAGGAGGTCACCGTCGAGGTGCTCGACGTCGACATGGACCGCGAGCGGGTCTCGCTGTCACTGAAGGCGACGCAGGAAGACCCCTGGCAGCAGTTCGCCCGGATGCACCAGATGGGCCAGATCGTGCCGGGCAAGGTCACCAAGCTGGTGCCGTTCGGCGCGTTCGTCCGCGTCGAGGAGGGCATCGAGGGCCTCGTGCACATCTCCGAGCTCGCCGAGCGGCACGTCGAGATCCCCGAGCAGGTCGTCCAGGTCGGCGACGATGCGATGGTCAAGATCATCGACATCGACCTTGACCGGCGCCGCATCTCCTTGTCGCTGAAGCAGGCGAACGAGGGCGTCGACGCGACGTCGGACGACTTCGACCCGGCGCTTTACGGCATGGCGGCCAACTACGACGAGGCCGGCAACTACCTCTATCCGGAGGGCTTCGACGCGGAGAGCGGCGAGTGGCTCGAGGGGTACGACACACAGAAGGCCACGTGGGAACGGCAGTACGCCGAGGCGCACAGCCGTTGGGAAGCTCACAAGAAGCAGATCGAGGACGCCCAGAAGGATGATGTCGATGCGGGTGAGGTGTCGGACTACTCATCCGATGACACAGACCCGCTGACCACCGTGGCGGCTCCGACACCGGCTACGGCGACCCCTGCCGAGGGAGCGCTGGCCTCTGATGAGGCGCTGCAGGCTCTTCGCGAGAAGCTCACCGGCGGCCAGTAGTCGCCGTAGCTGCCGGTTGGGTGGCGCAGTGCCGATCAGGTCGCCGTACGCATCATTTCTGCCGCTGCTCGTTGTCGCTGCGCTGCTGGCGGGTTGCACCGCAGGGCAGCGCAGCGAGACGTCCGCCGAGCAGGGGCCGGTCACAGCGTCCACCACCGCGGGGCAGGGTGCGCCGGCGCCAACCCAGTGGGTGGTCACCCTCGGCGACAGCTACATCTCCGGTGAGGGTGCGCGCTGGGCGGGGAACACCAGCAAAGCGTGGAAGCGGGTCGACGCACTCGGTGCCGACGCCTATCTCGACGTACGGGACGAGAAGGAACGCGAGCCCGGATGCCACCGGGCCGAGGAGTCGATCGCTGAGCTTGACTACGCAGCCGTACGCGGCAAGAACCTGGCCTGCTCTGGGGCGACCACCCGGTCGCAGTGGCACGACGGGGTGTTCAAGCCCGGGTTGGACAGCTACTCCGACGGCAACGGGCATCGCGGACAGGTGGCCGAGCTACGGCGGTTCGCGCAGTCCCATGACGTGACAGCTGTCGTGGTCTCCATCGGTGGCAACGACTTCGGGTTCGGGCCGGTACTGGCCAGGTGCGTGAGCAGCTTCGTGCTGACCGCGGGTTCCCAGCCGCAGTACTGCTCCGATGAGCTCGACGTGACGAGCCGCTTCACCAGTGACCGAGTGCAGGCGGTGGCCGCCGAGATCGCCGCGGCTCTCGACCGGGTGTCCACCGCCATGTCGCAAGCCGGCTACCGCCACCAGGTCTACCGCCTCATCGTGTTGACCTATCCGGCCCCGGTGCCTCCTGGACCGGAGATCCGCTACCCAGAGACCCTCCACGCCCGCTACGTCCTCGGCGGGTGCCCCCTCTTCGACGCCGACGCAACCTGGGCCGGCACCGCACTCCAGGCGATCAACGCGGCGGTGAGCCGCGGAGTACGTCGAAGCGGCGCGCCCAACGCCAGCCTCTTGGACATGAGCCGGGCGTTCGACGGGCACCGGCTCTGCGAACGTGGCGTAGGGCAGCTGGAGGAGGTGGGCCTTTCGTCATGGCGTGACCCGGCCGCAGTCAACCGGCTGGAATGGGTCAGCAAACTCACCACCGGCTGGTTTCCGTGGCAGGTGCAGGGGTCCGTGCACCCGGGCTACTTCGGAATGCTGGCCGAGCGGTCATGCGTCCGCCAGGCGCTCCGCGCGGCGAGCCGCCGGGTCAGCCGCTGTGTGATCGCCGGCGCCGGGCTGCGTGGCGGTGAACCGGTCATGTCGCTGCGCTGACGCGCGCTTCACTGATGAGGTTTGACCGAGTACGGCGTGCTCGGCAGCTCTGCGGGGGACCAGTCTCGGGGCAGCCCGGACGATGACCGGAAACCGTAGCCGTCGGCCTTGATCATCATCGTGAGCCGCCAGCTGAACCAGGAACTGACAGCAGAGACGATGAGGAAAAGGATGAGCATCTGTAACAGGTCCATGAGTTCACCTCGCTCTTAGCAGGCTACTCCTCGGCGCTGGGGAGTCCACCACGGCGGTCGCCCTTGTCTACGTCGCCAGTCCGGCAACGAGCATGGCGCGTAGTTGCAATTGTCTGCACTGCTAGCAACAATGTCGGACAGACCGTGACTTTTGACCCGTGCGGACGTTGAACCGCGAAGCCCGCCACCGAAAGGCCCCGTCTATGCGCTTCCATGCCCCGCGTGCATCAGCAGTTGCCGCGATCAGCGCGACCGCCCTGCTGCTAGCCGGCACCCTCCCAGCCTCCGCCGGCACCAACGACCCGCTGCGCACCAAGCAGTGGGGTCTCGACCAGGTACGCGCTGAGCAGGCGTGGTCGACCTCGACCGGCGTGGGCGCCGTGGTCGCGATCGTCGACACCGGTGTCGACCTTCAGCACCCCGACCTCGCCGGGCAACTGGTGTCGGGCGCGACCTTCACCGGGTGTGGCAAGGTAGCGCGCCCGTGTGGCAACGGTGACTTCCGTGGACCCGACGGGCAGAACAACGGTGACGAGCATGGCACCCACGTGGCGGGAATCGTTGCCGCCGCGACCAACAACGGTGTCGGCATCGCCGGCGTGGCCCCCGGCGCCAAGCTGATGCCGATCAAGGTCCTCGAGAACGGCTCCGGCAGCTACGGCGACATCGCCGACGGCATCCGGTGGGCTGCTGATCACGGTGCCGACGTTGTTAACCTCAGCCTTGGTGGCCTGCCCGGCACCCAGGCGCTCGCCATCACCGGCCTCGAGTCGAGAGTCACGAACGCGCTGGCCTATGCCCGCTCGAAGGGTGTCCTCGCAGTCGCAGCTGCCGGCAACAGTGCGACTCCACTGTGCAGTGACCCGGCGTTCACCAGCAAGAACGTGATCTGCGTGGCCGCAACTGACCGCCGAGAGGTCAAGAGCTGGTACTCAGAGCTTCCGGTCAAGCCCGACCTGAAGGCGGTGGCCGCGCCGGGTGGTGCTGGACTGGTCGGCTGCGACGACGACATCTGGTCGACGGTGCCGTCAGGCACTGGCTCCGCCGGCTGCCGCCTGGCCAACTACGACGCCTACGCGGGTACGTCGATGGCAACCCCGCACGTCGCGGGCGTCGCCGCGCTGCTGTTCGGCCAAGGCCGCTCGGTGGCAGGCGTCGAGGCGTCGCTGCTGAAGACGTCCCGCCAGCCCGTCAGCGGCCTGCGTGGGGTCTACACGCCGGCGTACGGTTACGGCATCGTCGACGCGGCCGCCGCGGTGCGCTACTGACACACCCGTCCGAGCCCCGGTGCCTGCTGGTCAGCGGCACCGGGGCTCGTTGGCGAATCCGAAACTGCGACCCGGGGCACACTAGAAGACCTGTGTGCGGACCGCAGGGTCACCGCGGCGGTGTCATCGAGTAAGGCCTACTGGGTAGCTGCGAAGACGCCCAGTCCCTAAGTGGGTCAGCGGCAGTGCGCGATCCGTAGCCATCGGCCTTGACCGCGTTAGCCAGCCGTTGGCCGACCCACGCCATCAGCGCTGCCACGGCTAGCCAAGAGATAACCACAACAAGAATGCTCATGGCAGTAATCCTGCGATGCGTGGAATCGTGTCACCAGTGGCAGGGAAGCCAACTATGATCGTTTTTCTGCCACTGGCATGTCATACTTGGCGCCGTGCTGAAGACAGTGGCAGTTGTCGTGTACGACGGCGTCGAGCCATTCGAGCTTGGGGTGCTGTGTGAGGCGTGGGGCGTGGACCGCCGAGACTCCGGAGTTCCCTCGATCGACTTCACGATCTGCACTCCCGTGCCTGGTCGGGTCTCAACCTCCCTGGGGGGCGTCGACCTCGACGTAAGCGCGGACCTCAGCGCTGCCGCCCAGGCTGACCTGGTGTGTCTGCCAGCAATGCCATTGGACCAGCCAGTGCCGGCCAAGGTCCTCATGGCGCTGCGGGCCGCCCACGATCGTGGTGCGCGGTTGTTGTCCGTCTGCTCTGGGGCCTTCGTGCTAGGCGAGGCTGGGCTGCTGGACGGACGGGCATGCACCACCCACTGGTGCCACGTCGACGTGTTGCAGCAGCGATTCCCGAAGGCACAGGTCACATGTGACGTTCTGTATGTCGAGGACGGTCCGATCGTGACGTCTGCAGGATCCGCGGCGGGGCTTGACGCGTGTCTGCACCTTCTCCGCAAAGAGTTCGGAGCCGGGATCGCTGCCACGGTGGCTCGCCGGATGGTGGTCGCGCCGCACCGAGACGGCGGACAGGCACAGTTCATTGACTCACCGATCGCGGAGACCACGGCTGACACCTTGCAGCCAGTTCTTGAGTGGATGGGCGCCCACGTCAGTCAGGACCTCAGCGTTGAAGACCTGGCAGCGAGGGCCTTGATGTCACCTCGCACCTTCGCAAGGCGATTCAAAGCAGAGACCGGCACAACGCCGTACCACTGGATAACGAACCAGCGGGTCATGCTGGCTGAGCGGATGCTCGAGGAGACAGACGAGACGATCGAAAGAATCGCTTCGCGCTCCGGCTTTGGCAACGCCACGGCCTTCCGGCATCACTTCGCCCGGTTGAGGGGGACCAGCCCACAGCGTTATCGCCGCAACTTCCACCGACCCAGCGACCGTAGCTCGCCCGCTTGAGACCGGCCGGGTCCGATCGTGTGCCAGGGTGTCCCCATGCTTCGGGTCGGCCTCACTGGCGGGATCGGGTCAGGAAAGTCCAGCGTGAGTGCGATCCTGGCCGACCGCGGCGCCTTGGTTATCGACGCCGACGGGCTGGCCCGCAAAGTTGTTGCACCAGGAACGCCCGGCCTTGCAGACATCCTGGTTGCCTTCGGTCCAGGAGTCATCGGCGACGACGGTAGCCTCGACCGCGCCGCCATGGCGCAGCGGGTCTTCGACGATCCCGCCGCCCGGCAGCAGCTGGAGGCGATCATCCATCCGCGGGTGCGCGCCCGGGCTGCCGAGATCGAGTCGCAGGCGGCGGCCGACGCCGTGGTCGTACACGACATCCCGCTGCTTGTCGAGACCGGGCAGGGCGATCGCTTTGACGCGGTCGTCGTGGTCGACTGCCCCCCCGACGTACAGGTGGAGCGGCTGACCAGGCAGCGCGGCATGAGCCGTTCAGCGGCGGAGGCTCGGATAGCCGCTCAGGCTTCCCGAGAGGACCGCCTTGCCCTCGCGGACCATGTCGTCGACAACTCCGGCTCGCTCGAACAGTTACGAACTGTGGTCGACCAGTTGTGGACGGCCCTCAACGACCATTCGGGGGTACGGGGGTGACCGTTCGCCGGTAGGGGTGTGCGTCAGGCGGCGAGGTCGGGGTCGGCAAGCTTGCGCAGCTGGGCGAGTGCCTCCCGCTCGAGCTGGCGGACCCGCTCCGCTGATACGCCGTGCCGGGCGCCGATATCGGCCAGCTTCTCCTGCCGGCCGTCGACGAGTCCGTACCGCGACCTGATCACGTCGGCGGAGCGCTCGTCGAGCAGCTCCACCAAGTCGTCAAGACGCTGCCGCGACTCCACGTCGAGAAACGCCGAGTCAGGCCCTGGGGTGGTCTCCCGAGCCACCAGGTCGCCGAGCGAGGTGTCTCCGTCGTCGTCTACCGGCGTGTCGAGACTGACGTGGTCGCGTCCCCAGCTCATCAGGTCGAGCACCCGCTCGACGGTCATTCCGAGCTCGGCGGCGATCTCCTCCGGCTCCGGATCGTGGCCGAGCTGGCGCTCCAAGGTACGGCGAGCGGAGCCGATCTGGTTGAGCTCCTCGACCACGTGGACGGGAAGCCGCACGACGCGGGCCTGCTGGGCGATGCCGCGAGTGATGGCCTGGCGGACCCACCAGGTGGCGTAGGTCGAGAACTTGAAGCCCTTGGCGTAGTCGAACTTCTCGACGGCGCGGATCAGGCCGGTGTTGCCCTCCTGCACCAGGTCGAGCATCGGCATGGCGGAGCGGCCGTACTTGCGAGCGATCGAGACGACAAGTCGCAGGTTGGCCTGGATGAACTGGCGGGTGGCCCGCTCACCGTCTTCGGCCAGCCACTCAAGCTCTTCGCGCCGAGCTCCGCGCGATGCCCCGTTCCCGCGGTTGCCCACCTTGCCCGTGTCGAGCAGGTACCTCGCAAAAAGGCCTGCTTCGATGGCCTTGGAGAGCTCTACCTCGGTTGCAGCGTCAAGCAGCGGAGTGCGGGCGATTTCGTCCAGGTAGAGGCCCACACTGTCGCGGCCCTCGATGGACCCGTCGCGAGAGTGCGATGGGGTTGTACGGCGTGTCGTCACGGGGTCCTTCTCCTTGTAGCGGTGCTCACCCGACACCTTGTGCAACGCGGGGGGCGAGCCAGGCATTCCTGCCGTATCTGTCATGGGGTTGTACTGTCCACGAAATGGACGTACAAGGATTGACGCTGAATCCTTGCCGCTGCGTTGCCCTTCTCAGCATGTTCTTACCGCGGCGTTACCCAGAAGTGATCAGATCTTCCCGCCATCGTGGCTTTTGCGGTGCGCCGCAGGTGTCAATGATCCAGGCGTGGTAATCGGCCGTCTCCCGCCAGGCGTCGTACCGCCCGCTCATGCCACCGTGACCGGCGCTCATCTCACACTTGAGCAGGATCGGTCGGTCTCCGGTGGCGGTGGCGCGCAGCTTGGCGGTCCACTTTGCTGGTTCAACGTAGAGGACCCGGGTGTCGTGGATCGAGGTCAGGGAGTAGATGGCGGGGTACGCCTTCGCCTCGACGTTCTCGTACGGCGTGTAGGACTTGATGTAGGCGTAGGTCTCCGGGTCGTGCAGCGGGTCGCCCCACTCATCCCATTCGATCACCGTCAGCGGTAGCGACGGGTCGAGGATGCTCGTCAGCGCGTCGACGAACGGCACTTGTGCCACGATGCCGGCGAACAGGTCAGGCGCAGCGTTGGCCACTGCGCCCATGAGCAGCCCACCAGCGCTGCCACCCAACGCGAGCATCCGGTCGGGACTTGTCCAACCGGTCCGCAGCAGGTGTTCGGCGGTGTCGATGAAGTCCGTGAACGTGTTCTTCTTCTGGAGAAGCTTGCCTTGCTCATACCATCGGCGCCCCATCTCACCGCCACCGCGGACGTGGGCGAGTACGAAGACAATGCCGCGGTCGAGCAGCGACAGCCGGGCGATGCTCAGGTAGGGGTCGATCGAGGTCTCGTAAGACCCGTAGCCGTAGACGAGCAGGGGGGCGTTGCTTCGCGGCGCCACCTGCGCGTGGTGGACGATCGAGATCGGCACCTGGGCGCCGTCCCGTGCGGTCACCCAGTCGCGGGTCTGCACATAGTCGGCCGGGTCGTACCCGCCCAGCACCGGTTGCTGTTTGCGGACGTGTCGCTCGCCGGTGCGCGGGTCGTAGTCCACAACGGTGGAGGGGGTCAGCCAGGACGAGTAGGACAGCCGTACGAACGGCTCGTGCCAGTCGGAGAACCCGATGGCGGAGGCATCGAACATCGGCTCGTCGAAGCCGATGTTGGTGCCGGCGCCGATACCGTCACCGGTCAGGGCGAAGGTGCGTACCTGCGGTAAACCACCCTCGCGGAGGTTCACCGCGAGGGTGGTCGCCGAGACCGACACGTCACTGAGCCGCACCGTGTCACTCGGGGCGATGACTGCCCGCAGCTCGGCAAGAGACGTCATCGTCACCGGACCGATGCCGAGGGTGAAGTTGACGGCGTCGCGATTGTGCAACACGACCAGGCAGTCCTCGCCATCGACGACGGCGTGGTCGACGTCGTACTCCACACCGTTGGCACGGGGCACGACGACACGGAACTCCCCGGTGGGGTCGGCGGCGTCGAGCAGCCGGTGTTCGCTGGTGACCTTCGAGCCCGACGAGATCAGCAGGAAACGATCCGACGTCGTCCGGGTCACCGAGGTCCAGAACCGTTCGTCGGTCTCTTCGTGGACCAGTACGTCGGTCGAACCGTCGCTGCCGAGCGCGTGGCGCCAGATCTTGTTGGGGCGCCACGCCTCGTTGACTGTCGAGTAGAACAGGTACGACCCGTCGGTCGACCAGGTGACGCCGTGCAAGGTGTTGTCGATCGAGTCCGACAGCAGGTCTCCGGTGCTCAGATCCTTGACTTGGACTCGGTAGCGCTCAGCACCGGTGAGGTCGGTGGAGTAGGCCAGCAGCCGCTCATCCAATGACACTGAGAAGGCACCGAGGGCGAAGAAGTCGTGACCTTCCGCGAGAGCGTTGCAGTCAAGCAGCACCTGCTCACCGTCGACCGCGTGACCCGGCCGGAGATCCGGGGGCGTCCAGTCGTCGGCGGAGGCCGCCGGGCAGCGGCACACAATCGGGTACTGCTGGCCCTCGGCGGTCCGGCGGTAGTACCAGTAGCACCCGGTCCGGCTCGGCACGGACAGGTCGGTTTCCTGGGTCCGGGTCTTGATTTCGCCGTAGATGGTCTCGCGCAACTCGGCAAGATGGGCGGTCTGCGCTGCGGTGTAGGTGTTCTCCGCCTCGAGATAGGCGAGCGTTCGCGGATCGTCCTTGTCGCGCAGCCACTCGTAGTCGTCGAGAAACACGTCGCCGTGGTGCGAGCGCTCACGGGGTCGCCTGTCGGCCACCGGCGGAGCGGGCTGGGAGAGGTCGGTGGAGGTGGGGGAGTGGGAGGGGTCCGTCACCACCGCGACGTTACCGGCTGCGTGACGACACAACACCGATGACAATGGCGTGATGGCTGGGCGGCTCGACCTCAACGCCGACGTCGGCGAAGGCTTTCCCTACGACGCAGCGCTGATGGAGGTTGTCACCCAGGCGAACGTCGCTTGCGGCTTCCACGCCGGCGACGCACCCACGATGCGGTGGATCTGCCGGCTCGCGGCCGATCGGGGAGTGGCGGTGGGCGCCCAAGTGTCGTACGCGGACCGGGAGGGTTTCGGCCGTCGAGACCTCGAGGTGGACCACAAAACGCTGGTGTCGGACCTGACCCAGCAGGTCGAGGCGCTGCGCGAAGCCGCGAGCGCCGCCGGGGTGAGCGTCGGCTACCTCAAGCCGCACGGCGCGCTGTACAACCGGATCGGGTGGGACGCCCAGCAGGCGGCAGGCGTTGTGGAGGTTTGCCTGAGCCACCGACTGCCGCTGATGTGCCTGCCCGGAGCGGTGGCAATGCGGCGCCTGAGCTCGGCCGGTGGCACGGTCGTGCGCGAGTTCTTCGCCGATCGTGCGTACGACGCCCGCGGCGGTCTTGTGCCCCGTGGACAGGAGGGCGCCGTGATCACGGACGCCGTTGCCGTCGCCGACAGGGTCCGCCAGTTGGTGGACGACGGCACGGTGACCACGATTGACGGGTCCGTGTTGGAGGTGGACGTGGACAGCGTCTGCGTTCACGGTGACACTCCGGACGCACTGACGCTGGCGCACGTCGTCCGACGGTCCCTCGGGCCGGCGCTGCGGTGAGGTGGCGTCCGGTGGGGCGACGGGCCCTGCTCATCGAACTCGACAGCGACAGCGACGTCGCGGCGACGTACGAGCTCGTCGGTGTCCTTGTCGAGCGAGGTCTGCTGCCTCGGCCGCGTGACGTCGTACCGGCTGCGCGGACCATCCTGGTGGACGGCGTACCGGAGCCGGCCCGTTGGCTGGCGCGCCTGGAGACGGCAGCCAGGCAGAGCTCGAGCGAACGTCGCAGCGACAGCGGTCCGCCGGCCTCGGCGGTCGAGGTGACGATCCCCGTGCACTACGACGGACCAGACCTTGCCGAGGTAGCGGACGCGTGGAAGTGCGGCGTCGAAGAGGTGGCCGCTCGGCACTCGGCGGCTGTCTACACCGTCGCGTTCTGTGGCTTCGCACCCGGCTTCGCGTACTGCGTGAGCGATCCACCGCAGCCGCAGGTGCCGCGCCGGGACGACCCCCGCCCGGAGGTGGCGGCAGGGTCAGTGGGGCTCGCCGGCGCCTACAGCGGCGTCTACCCCCGGGCGATGCCGGGTGGCTGGCAGCTGATCGGGTCCACCTCATTGGTGTTGTTCGACGGCGACCGTGAGCCGGCTGCGCTGCTGCGCCCGGGCCTCCGCGTGCGTTTCGAGGCGCTGTCGTGACGCTGCTGGTGGAGGACTCCGGGACGCTGCTACTCGTGCAGGACCTGGGTCGGCCTGGCCATGCTCACCTCGGGGTACCTCCGTCAGGAGCCCTGGACCCAGCGGCTCTCGCGCTGGCCAACAGGCTGGTCGGCAACCCGGAGTCGGCGGCCGGGCTGGAGGTGCTGCTCGGCGGGGTGCGACTGCGGGCGCACCGCTCGATGCGGGTGGCGCTGACCGGTGGCCTGCTCGACTTGCGCATCGGCAGCCGTGCTAGGCCGTGGGGCACTGCCCAATCGGTCCGTGCTGGCGACCTTCTCGAGGTGCTCCCCGGCGCGGGACTGCGCGCGTGGCTTGCCGTCGGCGGCGGCATCGAAGCCCCGCAGACCCTGGGCAGCAGGTCGACGGACACCCTCACCGGGCTCGGCCCGCCGGTGGTCCGCGCGGGTGACCGCCTCCGAACGGGGGACGCATCGACCGCGGAGCCTCCGGGTGAAGCCACGGCCTCTGTCGCTCGGGACGTCGTCACATTGGAGGTCGTGACCGGACCGCGGGACGACTGGTTCACCGATCG
The DNA here is from genome assembly GCA_030447865.1 of Nocardioidaceae bacterium. Taxonomy (GTDB): domain Bacteria; phylum Actinomycetota; class Actinomycetes; order Propionibacteriales; family Nocardioidaceae; genus JAUJOE01. Next base: position 335,473 of record JAUJOD010000002.1, on the reverse strand, counting down.
TGCTCTGACGGCGTTCTTCAGCACCGAGTACGTCGTCTCCCCGTCGTCCAACCGGACGGCTGTGCGCCTGGACAGCGATGTCACGCTGGACCGGAGACGTCACGAGGAGCTGTTGAGCGAGGGCCTGGTGACCGGTTCCATCCAGGTGGCCAACAACGGGCGACCGCTCGTCTTCCTGGTGGACCATCCTGTTACTGGGGGTTACCCCGTGATCGCGGTTATGGACCCGGCGGGGCTGGCAACTTGTGCCCAGGCTCGGCCAGGTGACCGGGTACGGTTCCGCCGCTGGCGCCCGGAATCCCCTCGGTGACCACCGGCTCTTCCTCGCCGACGGTCGGCCGACGGGCAAGATCGGGATCGTCAGCGGCAAAGGTGCGGACCGGACCCGGGCCAGTCGCTGCGGTCTCGAACCGAACCGTCACCCGGCCGACGCCGGAGCCCCATACCCAGCCGGGTCCGAAATCACGATGCTCCACATCCATCCCCGGCGCCCATCGGGTCCGGTGTGATCCGGTGTGCTGATGCGACACGGCGATGTGCTGTACGGCGGCCTCGAGGCTGGCGGCATAGTCCTGCTCGTCGTCGCTGAAGAGGTCGTCCTGGATCCAGTCGGCGAGGCCGGAGACGCCCACTCCGAGCAGCCGGACCCCGCCGGAGGTGTCGATGTCCTCGAGCAGCCCGCGGGCGATCCGACTCACGACAGCTGCCTTGTCGGTTGGCCCGATAAGCGAAGCCGACCTGGTCGACGTAGTGAAGTCGTGCTGGCGGACCTTGAGTGTCACTGTCCGACCGGAGAGCCTCGCCTTGGCGAGGCGTTGGCAGACGCTACGGGCGTGGCGGTCGACGATCGAGGCGAGCAGGACGGGGTCGACGAGATCGTGCTCGAAGGTGTCCTCCACCGAGATCGACTTGGCTTCCCGTTCCGCGACCACCGGGCGGGGGTCGTGCGCCCGCGCCAGCGAGTACAGGCTGGCGCCATGGACCTGTCCAACCGTGCGGATGAGCTCCTTCTCGCTGACCTGCTCGAGCTGTGCAACCGTATGCACGCCGATGCGACGCAGCCGCTCAGCGGTGGCTGGCCCAACTCCTGGCAGGACGCCGACCGGCATCGGCCGCAGCAGGTCCTGCTCCTGACCCGGCGCGACGACGACCAGGCCGTCGGGCTTGCGCAGTTCACTGGCGATCTTCGCGACAAGCTTCGAGCTGCCGATACCGACAGAGGCGGTGAGCCCTCCCGTCACCTGCTCCACAGAACGCTTCAACTCTTGGCCAATGCCCACAAGCTCTGTCGAGGTGAGGTCTGATTTCTCTCGACCAGCGCTGAGGTCGACGTACGCCTCGTCGAGCGACAGCGGTTCAACCAGCAGCGACAAACTGCGGAGGGTGGTCATGATGGCAGCGCTGGTGGCCCGGTAGGCGTCGAATCGGCCGACGAGGAACGCAGCATGTGGGCAGCGTGCCCGAGCCTCCGCCGTCGACATCGCTGAGCGGACACCGAACCGACGGGCCTCGTAGGACGCGGTTGCCACGACACCGCGCCCGCCGGTTCCGCCAACCACAACTGGCTTTCCGCGCAGGGACGGCTTGTCTCGCTGTTCGACGGCCGCATAGAACGCGTCGAGGTCGACGTGCAGGATCGACGCCTGGTTGCGCACAGGTCCATTCTGGCCGACGGCTTGTCCACAGATGTGCCGCGCGGACCCCACGCTTCAGGTGGCAAGGCCACGCTGGTCGCATGTCGAAGAAGAGCCGCATTCTGCGCGCCGCGCGCACCGAGCTGACCGCCGACGCACGTCCCGTCACAAAGCTCAACGGGCCCGGCGACGCGATCGCCATCATCCCCTACCTGCTGGGCTTCACACCGAGCGAGAGCCTGGTAGTGATCGCCCTGCGAGGACCGCGCCGACGCTTCGGTCCCTGTTTCCGCATGGACTTGGGCAGCGGCGCAGAAGCCGTCTTAGATCAGGCTGACTATGTGCTGGCACTGGTCCAACACCATGGGTTCGACCCGGTCATGGTCTTCGCGTTCAGCGCACGCGTTGAAGCGGCGGACGCAGCACTGAGCGCGGTGCGGGCGAAACTCTCCGAAGCGGGCGTCGGCATCCTGGACGTCATCCGCGCCGACGGCTTCCGGTGGTGGTCGGCAACGTGTCGTAATCCGCTGTGCTGCGACCCGGCCGGCACCCCCTACGACATCGAGACATCGCGGGTGGCCGCCGAGGCAGTGTTGGCGGGGATGCAGCGAGCTCCTGACCGGGAGTCGTTACGGGCCCAATTCGCGCCGCTCGACGGTGCGCGCATCGCAGCAGTCGCCGCGGCGGCGTCAAAGGTGCCGCGCGGCATCTACCCGGTGCCGTTGGTCGAGGCGGCCCTTGCGACTCCGCACGCTCTGACCGTCGACGAGGTCGCGGAGCTGGCGGTTTCGGTGCAACGGGTGGTGGGCCGTGATGCAGCGTGGTCGATGATGACGCGGTCCAACGCAGCACGCCACCTCGAGCTGTGGCGGGCGGTGATGCAGTCAGTCCCCGATGCGCTGCTGCCGCCAGTGGGAGGCTTGGCGGCCTTTGCCGCCTGGCTGTCGGGCAACGGCGTCCTGGCCTCGCACGCCGCCGAGCGCGTCCTGACTGTCGACTCCGACTACCCCCTGGCGCGGCTGGTTGTCGACGCCCTGCGCGCCAGCCTCAACCCGAGCACGTGGGACGCCTTTCATGCTGGCTCCGCCGCATCCGCCGCCCGGTAGCGAGGGTTCTGAGCCAGCGCGGCCGTTACTCACTGCGGGTCGAGCGGCCCGGCGCACTTAGAGTGAAAAGTGACCGCGCAGGACTCGGGGTGGCGGCGTGGGGCTGGGCAAGGCAGGCTGTCCTCTTAGCGCTGTCAAACCGCCTGGAGGTTGAGCATGGGTCAAGACGTTGACCGGCGCGAGTTCACCCGCGAGGACCGCACCCGCTACCGCGAGAAGGTTCGCCAGTGCCTTGACGTCTTCGCCCGGATGCTTCGCGAGTCACGGTTCGACGTCGAACGACCAATGACGGGCCTCGAGGTCGAGCTCAACCTCGTCGACGGCAACTGCGATCCTGCCATGAAGAACGCCGAAGTCCTCGACGCCATCGCTGACCCGGACTTCGTCACCGAGCTCGGCCAGTTCAACCTCGAGATCAACGTGCCGCCACGACGGCTGTCCGACGGCGGCATCACGTCGTTCGAACAAGATGTGCGCAACAGCCTGAACGCCGCAGAGGAAAAGGCGCGCCAGGTCGGCGCGCACATGGTCATGGTGGGCATCCTGCCGACGCTGCAAACCGTCCACATGCATCCGGACACGCTTTCAGCGAACCCCCGCTACCGCCTGCTCAACGACCAGATCTTCGCTGCCCGCGGTGAGGACCTCGACATCTCCATCCGTGGCGTGGAGCGGTTGCGGGTGACCGCCGACAGCATCATGCCGGAGGCGGCGTGCACCTCGATGCAGCTGCACTTGCAGGTCAGCCCGGAGAACTTCTCGAGGTACTGGAACGCATCCCAGGCGATCGCCGGTATCCAGCTGGCCGTCTGCTCGAACTCACCGTTCCTCTTCGGCAAGGAGCTCTGGGCAGAGACCCGCATCGTCTTGTTCGAGCAGGCCACCGACACCCGAAGCGAGGAGCTCAAGGCGCAGGGGGTCAGGCCGCGGGTGTGGTTCGGGGAGCGGTGGATCACCTCGATCTTCGACCTGTTCGAAGAGAACGTCCGCTACTTCCCCGCGCTGCTGCCGATCACCGAGGAAGAGAACCCCCTTGAGGTCCTCGAAGGCGGTGATACGCCCTCCCTGGCGGAGCTTCGACTCCACAACGGCACGATCTACCGCTGGAACCGTCCGGTGTACGACGTCGTGCGGGGCGTTCCTCACCTGCGGGTGGAGAACCGGGTGCTTCCGGCCGGTCCCACTGTGGTCGACATGATGGCTAACGCGGCCTTCTACTTCGGCCTGGTCCGGGCGCTGGCCGACGACGAGCGCCCGCTCTGGTCGCAGATGTCCTTCAGCGCCGCCCAAGAGAACTTCCACGCCGGCGCGCGCGACGGCATCGAAGGGCAGGTCTACTGGCCCGGCCTAGGCACCGTGCCAGCTGCCGAACTGGTGCTGCGGCGGTTGTTGCCGCGCGCCTACGAAGGGCTCGACAAGTGGGGGATGGAGCCGAGCCAGCGCGACCGGCTGCTGGGGATCATCGAACAACGTTGCTTGACGGGGCGCAATGGCGCCGTCTGGCAGACCGAGACGTTCCATAAGCTCTTCGACGCCGGCTCCACTGACCGCTTCGATGCCCTGCGTGAGGTGGTGCGACGGTACTCCGAGCACATGCATGCCAATCTTCCGGTCCATGAGTGGCCGGTGGGCTAGCCCGCTGCGCAGGTGCCGCCGGGCTGCGTCGGGTAGCGTTCGGCACGACGTAAGGCAGAGGAGGACCCATCGTGAGCGTGATCGTTGTCGGCTACGTGCCCAAGCCCGAAGGGCGCGCCGCATTGCGCCTGGCGGCAGAAGAGGCCAAGCTTCGGGACGCAAGCCTGGTCGTCGTCAATTCGCACCGAGGGGGGCGTGAGTTCGACACCGGCGACGCGGTCGACACTGAGCAACAGCTCGACGAGGTGCGGTCGCAGCTCACGTCGGCAGGGGTGCCACACGAAATCCGCCAGCTCGTGCGTGGCCTGGACCCGGCTGAGGACCTCATCAACGTCGCTGCTGAGGTCGCTGCGGACTTCATCGTCATCGGTCTGCGGCGGCGTACCCCGGTCGGCAAGCTCATCTTGGGCAGCAACGCGCAGCGAATTCTGCTTGATGCGCCGTGCCCGGTATTGGCGGTCAAGGCCGCCGATTGACGCCGCAGATCATTCGCTGACCATGGAGTGGTCGTTCCGGCCGATGGTGGTGGCCGACCTGCCCGACCTGCTGACTGTCCAGGAGCGCAGCGCGGTGGCGGGCCTGGCCAAGGTCTTCCCGCAGGAGACGTATCCATTCCCTCGGGAAGCCATCCGAGCCAGATGGCGGGACGAGTTGGCGGATCCCGCAATCGCAGCGTACGTAGCAACCGAGAAAGACGGGGCCCTCACGGGCTTCGCGGCTCGGCGAGCAGACGAGTTACTTCACTTCGGGACCGCAGTCGAGACCTGGGGGACCGGATTGGCAGCGGAGCTGTACGACGCACTCGTAGCGACGTACCCAGTCGGCGTGGACCGGATCTGGTTGCGGGTGTTCGCGGAGAACCACCGGGGGCGGCGGTTCTGGGAGAAGCTCGGATGGTCATCCACCGGGCGCGAGTCGCGCACCTCGTACCCGCCGCATCCGGTGCTGATTGAGTACGAGAAGCGGCGATCCGCAGACATGTGAAGTCTCGCAGGGGGAGCATTGGGGAGCCCGGATGACCTGCTTGATCCAATCGGGTGAGCCTCCGTCTATGAAGGTCGGGGTGACCCTCGGTCTATGAAAACTGGGTTCGAGAGCGCCAACATAAACCCCTGTGCGTCACGGACCTCAAGACATATGTACGTTGAATCATCGGCGGTTGTCGTCCACTCGATACGGGTACTTCCCTGAGAGCTCAGCGGTGCCCGATGCACCTCGCCACGTGGGGTAACGAGAGCGACCCTCCCTGACTGTGTTCCACGGATCTCAGCCAAGACCGTGATCGGCTGACCAGCACACCTCAAGCGGTCGCCCATGCCGGCAGCTTTGTTCCCGGCACTAACCACGAAGTCCAGCTCGATGCCTGCCGACGATGTCATCGAACTGTGCCCGACACGGAGAGCGGCGAGGACAGCTTCGGCGGTGAGCTCGTCAGCTCGCACGACACTGTGCGGCACACCGAGCTGACCTTTCAGATGGACGTCGCTACTACCGATTGCGGGTCCCCATGACTTGCCAGGGACGTCCGAAGCTAGCGTCTGGCGCCACTCTCGCAAAGCCGCTTCGTTGTCGGCGTTCCACGACTGGTCTCCCGCCCACGGCCCATTCCAGACCTCGACAAGATCGAAGCCCTCGTACGGGTAGTCGAACCTTCCGGTCGGGTAGGGGGCGAAAGGGTGAGCCGCAACGGACAGCCCGCCCGCGCTTCGCACGGACTCGACGCACTCGCGGTAGGCGTCGTCATTGGCGTCGTACCGCCACTCCACAACCCTCCCTGGGGTGAGGCCGAGCGCCAGCCAGTGACCAGAGAGGGTCGTTACTTCTTGACCCAGAATGATCAAGAGGTCGTTGTCAGCGAGCGCCTTCCATTCATCGTGCGCATCGGCGGTGTTGTGCTCGGTGGCCGCCAAGAAGTCGAGTCCGAGTTCTCTAGCCTCGGCGGCGAGTTGCTGTGGGCTCATCTCCCCGCCGTTCGAGTACGACGAGTGGACGTGACAGTCACCGCGGTACCAGCGACTGCCCTGCTCCGACTCACTCACCACCACGCCAACCTAGTGGCCAACGCCGAGCCGCCTTGCTGCTTAGCGTGACGGATCTTGAGGATCGGTACGGGATGGCCGACGTTCACCCGCTCAACCCACGCGTAGTGACGTCGGTCATCGGGCTATCAGCAGGGACGCCTTGATGAGGGAGGATGAGGTCATGTCGTTCCAGATGACTGGCCAGCCAGAAGCCGATGAAGTCCTTGACCAGTATCCCTTCGCGGTCGTGGTCGGGATGATGCTGGACCAGCAGTACGGGATGGAACACGCCTTCCGGGGCGGCTGGAAGGTCCTCAGCCGATTCGGCACCCTGGACCCGGCCGCGATCGCGGCCGCCGATCCCCAGGCGTTCAAGGAACTGTGCAGCCAGCCACCGGCAATCCACCGCTTCCCGGGATCGATGGCGGCACGACTTCAGGAGCTCGCGGCTCTGGTCGAGTCGAAGTACGAAGGCGACGTGACCCGCTTGTGGACTGAGGCAACCACGGGCCAGGAGCTGTTCAAGCGGGTCCAGCAGCTGCCCGGCTTCGGCAAGCAGAAGGCACAGATCTTCGTCGCCTTACTCGCCAAGCAGATGGACGTTCGTCCGGACGGATGGGAAGCGGTCGCCGGCGACTACGCACGGGAGGGCTACCGGTCGGTCGCCGACGTAGTCGATGCCGGCTCGCTACAGAAAGTCCGCGACTACAAGAAGCAGAAGAAGGCGGCCGCAGCCCAGGGCTGAAGCCCGCGACCGGCGGTGCTCCGCAGATCTCCGTGGCGTTGCTGGGCAAGCACCCAGTCCTCGCTCACGCGAGGCACCGTACCGAATGGCTACGACTATGCTCCGCGTGATGCCGGAGCGCACACGTGGGTGACCCGCTCTACCTGTTCGCCCTAGGGCTGCTAGGCGCCATGGCCGGATTCGCCGTCGTGCAACTCCTTGAGCAGTACATGGGATGGGTGCGATCGAAGTACCCATGGCCACTGACACCGCCTTTGGCGAGCCGTCTTCTGATTGTGCCTGTGTTGGTGCTCGCCACAGCAGCCGATGTGTTGAGTCTTGGCGCACCAAGGGACATGTTCTTCGCCGGATTCTTCACAGGCTTCATCGCGGCACGAGTCATGGACTACATCCACTGGAGACAAAGGCGAAAAGGTTGAGTTCGGCCGAGTTCGCGCACAGCTCATTGCTTGGCGTCTGAGTCAGAGAAGGATCGTGCTCTTCCTCTGCTGCTCTTCGTACCTCGCGACATAGCGGCAGATCTCAGCAACCTGTACGGCCATAAGTCCGAAGACTAGGACAGGAGGCATGCTCGGAAACGCCGGAAGGAACCCCTCGCTCATCCAGACGTAGACGAACATGACCGCCGAAACGGCCGCCACGGCTAGGCAGGACGCCTGTATCCGACCGGCGTGCCGCGCAACCCAGCGTTGAAACGAAGACGGTTCAGGCAGCCGTTCCCACCGTTTCACGGGCCCACGTTACTCCCGATGGGGTTTCTTTCGCACTCGGCATGAGAGTGCGTTCGCGACCAGCCTCAGGCGACCGCAGCCTTGTACGCGCGACAGACCACCGACTCATCCCACGTCGGCCGACCGGTCGGAGTCAGGATGCCGTCGTCAGTCAGGTCGCGGTCGATGGTGGCGAAGGGCCAGGCGGTCCACCTTCGTCACTACGAGGGCGTCGGCCTGCTTGGTGCGGAGGAGGCCCAGAGCTTCCGCGGGCCGGGGTTGATGCGGCTGCCGGTCTGTCCCTCGTCTCCTTCCACTCCACCGTCCACCCTTGGGGTCGGCGTACTCGGCTATCGCCTGCCGCTGGGCGTCGAGCCCTTGGCCGTTCCCGCCTGCTCCTCGGTGCTCACGCGTCGGTATCCGATGACGTGCATGGTGTTCTCCTCGCTTGGTCGGGCGGCGTAAAGCGCTGTCGCTCGTTTCCGCCTGACGTAGACGAACACGTCCGAACGCTAGCCGGGCGAGTTGGACTGCGGCAGGCAGTAGCTACAGCCGCACGCGTACGTGCGGGATCTCGGCGTGTGCGGCACGGGCCGCTGACATCTCGGTGTGCAGCAGCGACGCCGCTCTACAGTGACTCGCATGACGCACTTCTGGTTCGGCGTGCTGGGTGTCGGGGTGGCGCTGATAGGTGTGGCGCTGGTCATCTTCAACCGACAGTTCGTCAAGGCAGTGCCCCGTCCGTCAGGACCAGTCGGGCGACTGTGGGCGTTCAAGCCTGGCTTGAGTGGCCGCGTTCCGATGGTGACTGTGATCGGGTGCGGCTGGATATTCATTGGACTTCTCTTCTTGTGGGTCGCCGTCACAGGACAACCGCTGCCCACCTACGGACGCGGGTAGGCCGTCCCATCGTGTATCACCCCGAGAACCACCGGGCAGCCGCGCCAGATGGGGCGGTGCAGATCTGCTGGACCGGATAGCGGCACTGCCCGGTTTCGGGAAGCAGAAGTCGCAGATCTTCGTGGCGCTGCTGGCCAAGCAGCTCCGGGTCAGGCCGCCGGGGTGGGAGGCTGCCGCCGGCGGCTACGCCGAGGAAGGCACATTCCGTTCGGTGGCTGACGTCCAGGACCGACAGTCGCTGGCGAAGGTCAGGGCGTTCAAGAAGGCGCAGAAGGCATCAGCCAAGACCTAGCTACCTCGCCATCCCAGCGCTTCTGCTCGCCTCCGCACATGAGCCGGCACTGGCGTGTTGGCGCCATCTGGCGCCGAGCCGGACGGACTCAGCCCGCAACTGGAGCGGCAGCACACCAGCCCAAACGCCGGCTGCAATGTCAGCCTCGTCGTCTACCGGGTCGCCAGATCGAGTCTTCACAGATGCCTCATGCAAGGGGACAGCTATCACCGCGGTGGCGGCCAGTTCCTTGCGAGTAGACGCGCGTAGGGTGCTGGCGCGTCCTGGTACGACATGGTCGACGATGAGGTTCAGGGCGTGCTGCTTCTCGGCATTCTCGCTCACCAGCCGCCCGCGGCCGATGACGACGGCGGAGCGGTAGTTCATCGAGTGATGGAACGCGGAGCGAGCTAGCACTAGGCCGTCGAGGTGCGTGCAGGTGACGCAGACGTCTTGGTCGGGAGCCGCCCGTAGGGAGGTGGCGGCGACCGATCCGTGGACGTAGAGCGTGCCGCCCTCGTCGGGACCGGCGGCGTCGGTCGCGAAGACGGTAGGGACGACGAGTGTGTGGCCCTCGACGTTGACACCGAGGTGGCAGATGAGCGCCGAGTCGAGCACCGCGAACAACGCGGCCCGGTCGGCCGCCGCCCGTTCGCGGTGCCGACCGAGTTCGGTGCGCGACGTGGGAGAAAGCCGGCCGGTGGCTGGGTCAGCGCCAGTCGGTTCTGGCGCCGCGTTGATCGAGGTCTCCATGCACACAGTTTTGCTGAGTCACGTCCGCTGGTGGCTTGAGGGGCTCTGCGCGCGTGTCACAATGGAGCCGCGGCGTCTTGACGTGACCGGGTGTCGCCGCGCCCCGAACTGACGACGAGAGGTTCTTCGTGTCGCCGAGCACGTCCCCCAGAGCATCCACGGTGGTTGTAACCGATGACACGGGGAGCGGGCAGTCTGCCCCCGCCCCCTCGGGCAAGGCTCCGGCGAAGAGGTCACCAAGGCCGCGTTCCCAAAACACCCCGGCCGAGAAGCCGGCAGCTAGGTCGACCACAAACCCGGCGGCGAAGTCGGCGCGGGTCAAGCCCGCTCCTGACCCGACGGCCGCGAATCGTGTTGCCGCAGAGAAGCCCCCCAGCGGGCGGGTGGCAAAGCCCGCAGCAAAGAAGGCAACTGTCGCGGCTCCGCTGAGCGAGCCGTTGCTCGAGCCAGACTCGGCAATCCTGGTGCCCGACACCGCTGAGGTTGCGAAGAAGAAGCTCGAGGACATTGATGACGCGGTGTTCGAGAAGGACCTGGCCACCGACCCGACGCTGAAGGAGGAGGAGAAGGAGGGGTTCGTCCTCTCCGAGGCCGACGAGGCAGACGAGCCGGAACAGACGGTCACGGTGGCTGGTGCCACGGCCGACCCAGTCAAGGACTACCTCAAGCAGATCGGCAAAGTGCCGCTGCTGAACGCCGAGATGGAGGTCGAGCTCGCCAAGCGCATTGAGGCTGGGTTGTTCTCCGAAGAGAAGCTCGCCCGCGAGAGCAAGGTGTCCGTCAAACTGCTCGACGAGCTGGAGTGGATCGCTGAGGACGGGCGTCGGGCTAAGAACCATCTGCTAGAGGCGAACCTACGGTTGGTGGTGTCGCTGGCGAAGCGCTACACCGGCCGCGGAATGTTGTTCCTCGACCTGATTCAAGAAGGCAACCTTGGGCTCATTCGGGCGGTAGAGAAGTTTGACTACACCAAGGGCTACAAGTTCTCGACGTATGCCACCTGGTGGATCCGGCAGGCGATAACCCGCGCGATGGCCGACCAGGCCCGCACGATCCGCATCCCGGTGCACATGGTCGAGGTCATCAACAAGCTGGCCCGCGTGCAGCGGCAGATGTTGCAAGACCTCGGGCGCGAGCCCACACCAGAGGAGCTCGCCAAGGAGCTCGACATGACCCCTGAGAAGGTCGTGGAGGTGCAGAAGTACGGTCGCGAGCCGATCTCGCTGCACACGCCGCTCGGCGAGGACGGCGACTCGGAGTTCGGAGATCTGATCGAGGACTCCGAGGCGATCGTCCCGGCCGACGCCGTGTCGTTCACGTTGCTGCAGGAGCAGCTTCATGCAGTGCTCGATACGCTGTCGGAGCGCGAGGCCGGCGTAGTGTCGATGCGGTTCGGCCTGACTGACGGTCAACCCAAGACGCTCGACGAGATCGGCAAGGTGTACGGCGTGACCCGCGAGCGGATCCGTCAGATCGAGTCCAAGACGATGTCCAAGCTGCGCCACCCCTCCCGTTCACAGGTCCTGCGCGACTACCTCGACTGAGGGTTTCGCTCTACCAAGGGCATCTGCGCTGGTCAGAGGCGCTGTTGGTGACTTCTGCGGCGACAGTCTGGCCGAGCCGACCGGTGTGCCACTCGCGCAACGGGGTCGTGCGCAGTAGTGTTCCCCCGTAAACCAACCGGCGGCGAACCGAGGAGTGACATGCGACGACTGAAGGATCTCAGGTGGGTGGCGGGCTGTGCAGCGACCGCCTTGGCAGCCACAGGGGCGCTGGCCGCGCCTTCGGCCGCCGCGATGACGCCGGTAGAACGAGGGGCGTGCATCGAGTACGGACCGGTGGCGCAGGCTCCGAAGGGTGCCATTCCGCGTGACGACCTGCACCAGGTCCGGAAGGACCCACTGAAGCGTTGGATCGCCAATAATCCTCGGCAGGCGCGCGCGGCGGCTCAAGGTGATGCGATTGTGACCATTCCTGTCGCTTTCCACGTGATCCACAAGGGCGTTCAGGGGAACGTCCCGCGGTCGCAGATCGACGCGCAAATGGACGTCCTCAACGCTGGATTCGACGGCTCCGGTTTCCAGTTCGACCTGGTGAACGTGACCCGGACGGACTCGCCGCGCTGGTTCAAGATGTTCTACGCCCAGGGTGGGGACCCGCGGTTCTACCGCGGCAGCCACAAAGAGATCCAGATGAAGAAGGCGCTGCACCAAGGCGATGCGCAGACTCTGAATATCTACACTGCGGCGCTGGGGAAGTTCCTTCTCGGTTGGGCCTACTACCCCACCAGCTTCACCGGCGACGACGCGCTACCAAGGTTCTATGACGGTGTGGTGCTTGACTACCGAAGCCTTCCCGGCGGCTCGTTCAGCGTCTACAACGAGGGCGACACCGCGACCCACGAGGTCGGCCACTGGCTGGCGTTGTACCACACCTTCTCAAACGGCTGCCAGGAGCCCGGCGACCGTGTCGCGGACACACCATACGAGGCGGCGCCCGCGTTTGGCTGTCCCGAAGGACGAGACAGCTGTGCGGCGCCCGGACTCGACCCCATCCACAACTTCATGGACTACACGTACGACTCGTGTATGAACCACTTCACCCCCGGCCAGAACGAGCGGATGCGCATGGCGTGGGATGCCTACCGAGCCAGCTGAGCGTCGCAAACCCCACGGCGGTCAACAGCCTGCCGCCGTGGGGTTTGCCTCACCGTGGTCTCACAGCGAGTGGAGCAGCGTGCTTACACACTTTCCGCGGGAAGAGAATTCGCCCGCTGGCACGAAGAAGTGCTTGCAGGCGAAGGCGGTCGTGGCCACCGCACGAGAGTTGTGGCTCTGGAAGTAACTGGTGCACGGCCCGATGACTTGCTGTGGATGAGAATAGTGCCGGGCGATACTACGGCAGAACTGTAAAGATTCATTCCCACCGCGCTCGGCCATCGCTGGCCCGGTGACGCCGGTAACGATTGCGCCGCCGAGGACCGCGGCGATCATCAGTTCCTTCACCCTCATGTTCTTCTCCATGCTCTGACCGGATCACCGCATCACCCTGATGCTGGCCTCGCAGCATACGCCTGCAAGGGCCGCAGGAGTCAACGCGCGGCTGGAAGACCGGCGTTAACCTCGGACGCCGCGGCACCATTGGCAGCGGCATCAGCTGTCGGTGGCCCGAGGTACGGCGCTCGTCGAGCTAGCAGGTGGACCATGTCGTCGAGGGGGACCGGGTGGCTGAACAGGTACCCCTGGCCCGTCGTGGCGCCACAGTGGTCGATCAGGTGGTCGACCTGGCCAGCCCGCTCGACCCCTTCGATGACGACGTCAAGACCCAAAGCCTGTCCCATCACGACCATCGAGCGGACCAGCGAGCAGGCGCGGGAGTCATCCTCGATACGGGTGATGAACGACTTGTCGATCTTGAGGATTCGCACCGGTAGTCGTTGCAGGTAGCCGATCGAGGAGAAGCCGACACCGAAGTCGTCGATCGCGAAGCGCACGTCGGCGGCGTTCAACGCCGTCATCGCAGCCAGCGTCTGCGGGTCGTTGTTCACGAAGTCGCGCTCGGTGACCTCGAGAACGAGGTGGACGTCCCCCATCACCGAGCGCGCGGCGCGCACCTGGGACGCGAAGTTCTCGCTTTGCAGCTGTTGGGCCGACACGTTGACGCCGATAGTCAAAGTGCGCCCAGCTGCGGTTCTCAGGCGATCAGCGTGTGACGCCACCTGTTCCAGGACGATATCGCCGAGGCCGACAATCAGGCCGCTTTCTTCGGCCGTGGGAATGAAGAGGTCCGGAGGGACCAGTACGCCCTGCCGCCGCCAGCGCACCAACGCCTCGACGCCGAAGATGTCCTGAGTGCGCAGATCGACCACCGGCTGGTAGTAGACCTCCAGATCCTTGGTCTCCACCGCACGACGTAGCGTTTCGACCAGCTCGATGCGCTGCAGGCGCTCGTCGCCGAAGGACAGGCGATAGATCTCGTAGCGGTTCTTGCCGTGCGCTTTGCCGTAGTACATCGCCATGTCGGCCTGGCTGAGCAGCGCATCGGCTGACGCACCGGTGCCCGACATCGCGACACCGATGGTCGTGGTGATGGAGACGTCCTCGCCGCGGACCGATGAACGGGCCTGCAACGCCGTAAGGATCCGCTGGCAGGCTGCGTCGACCTCCGTCGTGTCGTGGACGTCCTCGAGCAGGACGGCGAACTCATCACCACCGAGCCGGGCGACGGTGTCGGTCTGCCGCACACTTGACTTGATACGGCTGCCGACCTCGATCAGCAGCTCGTCCCCAGCCGCGTGACCGAACAGGTCGTTGACGCGCTTGAAGCCATCGAGGTCGCAGAACAGCACAGCCAACCGCCCACCTCGACGCGTCTGCATCTCCAGCGCGTGCTCCACCCGGTCGAGGAACACTGAGCGGTTCGCGAGCCCGGTAAGTGGGTCGTGCCAGGCCAGGTGCGCCATGGCGTCGCTGAGGCGCAGCCGGGCGAATGCATCCTCGGCCAGTGCTACCAAGGCGGCCAGTCCTTGCTGGTCGTCCTTGGCCGTCGAGCGGGCCCGATTGAGGGCCGGGGAGACGAGCCACAGTCGCTCTCCGCCGCCTTTGACGACAACACCGATCTCGTGCGCTCCGGGTGGCTCGGTGCTCAACCGGACCCGCGGATCGCGCAGCAGGTCGCTCGCGCCGGACCGCAGCTCCTCCAACATCTCCGGGGTCGTGCTGACCGTCTGTACGCGGATAGCCGTGGTGAGCAGGACCCGCAGCCGGCGGGCGTACTCGCTGCCGCGAGACTGCGCCCGCGACGCGACAAGGATCGTCGCCACCGGTACGGCGAGCAAGGCAGCCGACCATTCGGACAGTTCACGGACGACCAGCGCACCGAGATACCCAAGAGAGACCGTTGCCACGTAGGCGACAATCGACGGCAAGACACCGGTCGGGGCCAGCTCCTCGCGGATACTTGTGCGTTCCTCCAGGCTGAGCGACACAGCCGACACGATGAAGTCGACAAGGAAGTACACAGCTGCACCGAGCCCGACAGCGACCATCTCTCGAAGTGCGCCGTCCTGCGAGCCGCGCATCGTGTGGATGACGAACAACGCCAGGGCGCCGGCGACCACACCCAGCCCACTGTTGAAAGCCTTCACGCTTCGCCGCTTGCCGGTGAGGATCTGCCCTAGCGTCAGGCCGGCCGACCACACTATGAGCGCCTGGAAAGGGTCGGCCTCGATGCCGAGGAAGATCAGTACGCACGCATCGAAAGCGATCTCGATGCCACCGCCGGTGCGGCCGACCAGCATCGGGAACCAGCCCATCACCATGATGACGGGAATGCCGAGGAGGTACTCCGGCTCAAAGGTCTGCGGATTGCGCGCCAGCGCAAACAAAGCCCCCGCGCCTAGCGCCGCCCCGGCTAACGTGACGCTCAGGTCGAAGAATCGGCTCGACCTCGAGGCTCTCATCCGATGCCCCATTGCATCCCTTGAGCCTAAACTACTAGATCAGATTGAGCGGGCCGCTCGAAATCGGCGGCTGCATCGAGCGATCAGCAATTGCCGACTCAGACGAGGAATAGAACCCCGACCAGCCACGCCGTAGCGGCCAGCAAGGCGCCGCCCAGCTCGATGAGGATCGACAGGCCGACGGCGCGCACGGCCGCCCGCGTCGCCGACCTGGCCGACTGGCGGCTTCCCAGCCGACGGCGCTCTGCGGCGTACACCCCCAGCACGAAACCGACGATCAGGCCAGCGACCGGGATGACAAAGAAGCCGACGATACCCAGCAGCGCGCCCGCAAGCAGCGACCAGCGGGGTACTCCGGCGTCCACCAGCCGACGCCCCGGGATGGTGAACTTGATGATCTGCGACACCGCGATGCACCCAGCGGCTACTCCGAACACCCACCAGCTCGTCGCGGAGGCGACCTCAGAGGCCCAGACGAAGATGGCCGCCAGCACCAGCAAAGCGCCGGGTACGGCCGGGATGAGGATGCCAAACAGCCCGACGACGATCAGGGCACCAACCAGCACCTCACCAGCCGGGGGCACGACCGCTCCGGGTAGAGATGCCGATGGCGGCCACCGTCATGGTGACCGCCACGGGTAAGAAAGCTAGACGGTGAAGCGCAGCCGAGACCTCAGGGCTCGTCGTTGCCCGCAGTTGCGCGGGTTGCCGTGAGGCGTCCGGTCTCATCTTGGATGGCGGCGGCTACCTGCTGCAGCTTGTCAGCGTGCTCCCGCGCGTGGTGTGCACAAAAGAGCAGCTCACCGCCTCGGGCGAGCTCGACGCGCACGTAGGCCTGGGCTCCGCACCGGTCACAACGGTCCAGGGCGGTGAACTGCGGAGAAGGTGCGACTGCTGTGGTCACCTGAACCTCTTTCCCGTACGTGTCGAACGTCGTCTCGGCTGATACAACCTCCAACCGGGAACCGACATTCCCGGCCTGGGCGCGGAGTCGCGTGAGCTGCGGCTCCTGCCACCTCCGACGCATGGTGGTCCTTCCACCGTGCCATCCATTGGACGTCGATCCAAATGCATCGCGCGTGTCGAACATCTCGGCGTGGGCACCGCGGTCATGTCGGCGGCGGTAGGTATCGTTCGCCGAAAGACGGACGGCCGGGCACGAGAGCCGTAGCCGCAGGTCAGGAGGCATCGGGTGGTAGCGCGCGGATCCGCCGTCGATGCGTCGTACAACGCCCGTCACCTGCTGGTGCTCGAAGGCCTCGACGCGGTCCGCAAGCGCCCCGGCATGTACATCGGCTCGACCGACACCCGCGGGCTCATGCACTGCCTGTGGGAGATCATCGACAACAGTGTCGACGAGGCGTTGGCCGGACAATGCCGCAACATCGTCGTGATCTTGCACTCCGATGGCTCAGCAGAGGTGCGAGACGACGGGCGCGGCATCCCCGTCGACACCGAGCCGAAGACAGGGCTGTCCGGTGTCGAGGTTGTCTACACCAGGCTGCACGCAGGGGGGAAGTTCGGTGGCGGGTCCTACGTCGCCACCGGCGGCCTGCACGGTGTCGGCGCATCGGTGGTCAACGCGCTCTCCGCTCGCGTCGACGTTGCGGTCGACCGGAGTCCTGCCACCTGGACGATGTCGTTCCGGCGCGGCGTTCCGGGTGTCTTCGCCGGCGTTGGCCCAACCGCTGAGTTCAGGCCGCAGTCGGGCATGGCCAAGAGCGGTCGGGTGAAGAAGGGCGTAAGCGGCACCCGGGTGCGGTTCTGGCCCGACCGACAGGTGTTCACCCGTGACGCAGTCTTTGCCTACGACGAGCTCGTGACCCGGGCGCGGCAAACCTCGTTCATCGTGCCGGGACTCGACATCACCGTCCGCGACGAGCGCGGCCACGAGGTGGTCGAGGAGCGGTTCCGCCATGACGGCGGCATCGCCGAGTTCTGCGAATACCTGGCAGTCGATGAACCGGTCACGAGTGTTCTGCGGCTTCAGGGCTCGGAGTCCTTCACCGAGACCGTCCCCCTGCTCGACGCCGCCGGCCAGATGAGCCCGCAGGACGTAGACCGTGAACTCGCCGTCGACGTAGCGTTGCGCTGGGGAAGCGGGTACGACACCGAGCTGCGGTCGTTCGTCAATGTCATTGCCACTCCGAAGGGCGGCACCCACGTCGTGGGGTTCGAGCGGGCCCTCACCAAGACCTTCAACGACGTCATCCGGTCCACCCGGCTGCTGAAGGCGGGCGAAGCTGACGTGATCAAGGACGACGTCCTGGAGGGTCTGACCGCCGTGGTCGCCGTGCGGCTGGCCGAGCCTCAGTTCGAGGGCCAGACCAAGGAGGTGCTCGGTACGCCCGCCGCCGCCCGGATTGTGACCAAGGTGGTGTCGGCGCAGCTGAAGGCTTTCCTCACCTCGACCAAGAAAGCAGAGAAGCCGCAGGCGCGGGCGGTGATGGAGAAAGTCGTCAACGCCGCGCGCACCCGCGTGGCGGCACGTCAGCAGCGCGACACCCAGCGGCGCAAGAACGCTCTCGAGTCCAGCGCGCTGCCGGCCAAGCTTGCCGACTGTCGTAGCAACGACGTCGATCGCAGCGAGTTGTTCATCGTCGAGGGTGACTCCGCGCTGGGCACCGCGAAGCTTGCTCGCAACTCCGAGTACCAAGCGCTATTGCCGGTCCGGGGCAAGATCCTCAACACCCAGAAGAAGTCTCCCGGCGAGATGCTCCAGAACGCCGAGTGCGCGGCCATCATTCAGGTGGTCGGCGCCGGCAGCGGCCGCACGTTCGACCTTGACGCGGTCCGCTACGGCAAGATCGTGTTCATGGCCGACGCCGACACTGACGGGAGCCATATCAGGTGCCTGCTGGCGACGTTGTTCCACAAGCACATGCATCCGCTGCTCGAGAAGGGGCGCGTCTACTCCGCCGTACCGCCACTGCATCGCATCGAGCTCTCCAACCCGAAGAAGGGGATGCCGAAATACGTGTACACGTACTCCGACGACGAGCTGCAGCGACGGCTCGCCGAGCTCTCGAAGAAGGGAGTCCGCTGGAAGGACCCAGTTCAGCGCTACAAGGGCCTCGGCGAGATGGATGCGGATCAGCTCGCTGAGACCACCATGGACCCCCGCCACCGCACGTTGCGGCGCATCACGATCGACGACGCCGACGACGCCGAACGCGTCTTCGAGCTGCTCATGGGCAACGACGTCGCACCGCGCAAGGACTTCGTCATTAGTAACGGAGGACACTTGAGCGTTGAGGATCTCGACGTTTGACCCGTCCGCTCCGATGAGCGGGCACACGGTGGCCTCGGATCCATGCCCGCGCGTCTGACCTAAAGTGGGCTCATGGAGCCCGTCGGGGTGCTCGGAACCGTCGGACTCGCAGTTCTTTTCCTCCTTGGGTACGTCGTCCTGGACGTCTTGGGACTAGCGGCCAGGAACCAAGCGGCAGAAGTCCTGTGGCGACGGCCCTTGCTCGCCGAGCGCCGCCAACGCAATCGTGGCCTCATGAAGTGCGGAACTGGCGCTGCTCTCCTCGCCGCCGTCGCTGGCCTCATATGGCTCGCGGCCGCGACAAGCGGCCACCAGGAAGACGCAGATGACGCACGAGTCTTAGGCGTGGTGACCGCGGCGCTTGCCCTGATTGCGGCTGGATTGCTGGCGACATGGTGGCGTCGGTCAGGCGCTGCGAGGCACTACTAACGGCACCCATCAAGAATCGTGGCCCATCCGGATCTGCTCGTTATGCCGGTGATCTTTCAGGACATTTCGATGAGCCGTGTGGCTGCCTGTCGATGGAGCTGGAGGCCTAGAGATGTCGTTGTCCGATCCGTGCCTGTCCGTTCTCGAGGACCGTCCGGCGAACCGGTGGTGCGGCTCTCGATGCCGTTGGTCGACGACTACCTGGAGTTCTTGGAGGGCCGGTGTCGACCGAACACGGTGCTGGCCGCCGCGTATGACCTGCGGGTGTTCTTTACCGTCGTCGGTAAGCCACCAAGGGAGGTGCGGTCGGCCGACGTGCTCGGGTTCATTACTGCCCAGCGCACCGGCCGCAGGGACGGAGCGATCGTGCAGCCGGTGGATGGGGGCGAGGAGCACAGCGGGGTGGCGATCAGCACGGTGGCGCGACGGTTGTCGATTATCTCCGGCTTCTTCGGCTACCTGCAGGCTCGTGGAGACGTCACCGCGAACCCGGTGCTCCGGGGTCTGCCGACACGACGGGAGCGGTCCCGGCCGGGGCAGGGGGTGCCACTGACTCGACGGACCCGCAGGCTGCCGCGGATCCTCACCCCGGCCGAGGTGGATGCGTTGACCGCCGCACTGCGCAGGCACCGGGACCAGTCGATGGTGGCCGCGATGGTGTTCGGTGGGCTGCGCCGCTGTGAGGTGCTGGGCTTGCGGCTGGAGGACCTACGGGTCGCCGAACGGCGAGTGTTCATCGCCGACGGCAAGGGCGGACATCAGCGACTGGTCCCGGTCTCGACGCGGTTCTTCACCGCGGTCGCGGCCTACTTGGAGACCGAGCGGCCAGCCGGCGCGGACACCGACCGGGTGTTCGTGGTGCTCAAGGGACCCAACCGTGGGAGACCCTTGTCCGCCAAGGGCTTGGACGAGGTACTCACCGGCGCCCGACGCCGCGCCGGCCTCGCGCATGCGACCTGTCACGAGCTGCGGCACACCTGCCTGACCCGTCTCCGGGAGGCCGGCATGGCGCTGGAGGCGGTTCAGGCCCAGGCCGGGCATGCCTCGATCGAGTCCACCCGGATCTACCTGCATCTGGCCGATGACTGGCTGGCCTCTCAGTATCGGAAGGCCGCCGAGGTGCTCGACGCCCAGCTCTACGCCGGCCAGCCGAACACTATCGGTGGGAGCGCCCGGTGAGCGGGCCGCTGCTGCTGCCCACCTGGCCGGAACTGGCGGCGCGCCCGCAGATCACCGAGCCGATGCGTCGCTACCTCGAGCAGATCGCCTGCGTGCTCAGACCGGGCAGCGTGAACAACACCGACCAGGCACTGCGAGCGTTCGCTGGGTTCCTCGTCGAGACCGCCCCCGAGGTCACCTCCATCGCGCAGGTGACCCGGCGGCACGTCGAGGACTACAAGCCCTGGTTGGCCAAACGACCCGGACAGAACAAGGCCCGGGTCACCACCGCCACCCTGGCGCACCGGCTCGGCACCTTGCGGATGTTCTTCGTCCGCATCGACGAATGGGGCTGGGACGAGGCGCCACTACGGGTGCCGATGTTCCCCGGCGACCTGCCCCGACAGGACCATCCGCTGCCCAAGGCACTCGACGACGCCGCGGCCGCGAAGCTGCTGCGCACCGCTGCGAACGACAAGCGGCTGCTGGTGAGGGTCACCGTCGAGGTTCTCCTGCGCACCGGGCTGCGGGTCAGCGAGTTCACTGCGCTCCCCGCTGACGCCGTGGTCCAGATCGGCGCCGCGCCCTGGCTGCACGTCCCGGTCGGCAAGCTCCGCGAGGACCGCTACCTGCCGCTGCACCCACACCTGGTGCAGCTGATCGACGACTACCGCGCCGCCCACGTCCCAGCAGATCATCCGCTGCTGCTCCCGGGAGAGAACGGCCGGCCGTTGGACCGGCACACAGTCACCCGGTTCTTGAACAAGGCTGGCGCCGCCGCCGGACTGCCGCACATCCACCCCCACCAGCTGCGGCACACCCTGGCCACCCAGGCCATCAACCGCGGAATGAGCCTGGAAGCGATCGCGGCGATGCTCGGCCACCGCAGCATGGACATGACCCTGCGCTACGCCAAGATCGCCAACCGCACCGTCGCAGATGAGTACTTCGCCGTCACCGACCAGGTCGACGCCCTCTACGCGCAAGCCGAGCCTCTGCCCGCCGACACCATCGGACCGAAGATGGCCCGACTGCGCCGCGAGCACCACCGCCTACTCGGCAACGGCCACTGCACCCGACCAGCCGAGCTCGACTGCGCTTTCGAGGCGATCTGCGAAACCTGCACCTTCTTCCAGACCAGCATCGAGTTCCGGCCCACCCTGCAAGCCCAGCACGACGACGCTGAAGCCAAGGGCCAACACCACCGAGCCAACCTCTTCGACAAACTCCTCACCGGTCTCACGGAAGACGAAGCATCATGACCAAGCCGCGCACGGATCACCGGCATAATGCTGCTGTCCGAGCGGCATCCGGCGCGTCGGTGGTCCGCGTCGGGGTAGCACAACCCGGTGCAACAGGTTCATCGTGCAAGGCGCGTACGAACTCGACCCCGACGCGATCGACG
This sequence comes from Nocardioidaceae bacterium, assembly GCA_030447865.1. Taxonomy (GTDB): domain Bacteria; phylum Actinomycetota; class Actinomycetes; order Propionibacteriales; family Nocardioidaceae; genus JAUJOE01. Next base: position 313,974 of record JAUJOD010000002.1, on the reverse strand, counting down.
CCTGAGGCAGTCGCATTCGCAGGATTAGCCATGCCTTGCCCGAAGTACACCGCCGCCGCGCGACGCCCTCTCGTTGGATGGCCGCTGATTAACCCGAAGAAAGCCGGCGACCCGGGTCGGCATCGAGCGCGCCCTGTTCAATCGGCACCACGGTGTCGCACCTCTTGGCAATTGCCTCATCGTGGGTGCCGACGATCATGGTCATGCCCCGCTCGGCTTGGAGACCACGTAGCAGTTCGATGATCCCTGCGGCAGTTGTGGCGTCCAGGTTGCCGGTGGGCTCGTCGGCAAGCAAGAGTCTTGGGTTGTTGATCAATGCCCTGGCGATAGCCACGCGTTGTTGTTGGCCGCCGGACATCTGGCTTGGCACGGCGTGCGCTCGGTCAGCTAGTCCCACCGAAGTGAGTAGCTCGAGTGCCCGCTGTTTGCGGTCGTAGGAAACCTTTCGTCCGACGAGGGGTGCCATAACGTTGTCGAGGGCGGACATCGCGGGCAGCAAGTGGTATTGCTGGAACACGAATCCGATCGTTGACCGGTAGTCGGCGAGTTGCCTGCGGTTGAGTGCCGTGAGGTCGAGCCCACCCACGGTAATCCTGCCCCGGTCAGGCTTGTCGATCGCGCCGACTAGATGAAGCAGTGTCGATTTACCTGAACCTGATGGACCGACCAACGCGGTGGAGGACCCAGATTCGGCGACAAAGTTGGGACAGTCGATCGCGGTCAGCCAGGAGCCGTCGCCGAGCCGGTAGCGCTTGGTCACGTCTTCTAGGACGACGGTTCCCTCGGCCATCGACCGGTCAGTGTGGGCGCCCATGTCCTACTCCTCTGCCAGCAGCCGCGCGGTGGGTAGTCGGCGGATGGCTAGCGCCGGTATGAGCGCGGCGACAGCAGACGTGATGACGGCGGCTACTGCGACGGCAGCGGCGACTTTGATGACGTCTTGGTTCAGCGAGACGAGCCAGTTGACGGCCGCGATGCCACCGGCAGCACCTACAAGAGCGCCACAGAAACCAGTCAGGGCGGCCTGCCACACCAGCAGCCCCATGAGCCGGGCGTCGGTCCACCCGGTGGCCTGCAAGGAGGCGTACTTCGGTGCCTGTTCCCGCAGATCCAGGTAAATGAGGTCAAGGACGGTGACGATGCCGAGCAAAGCAATGAATGCGCCCGCCACGATGTCTGGGGTGCGGACCTGGAGCGCGACTGCATCTCCGAGCAGGGTTCCCACCACATCGCCCTGGAAAGCCAGGGCGATCGACAGCAGGACAATCAGGCTGGCTATCCCTAGGGACACGCTGAGCGCCGCAGCGATGAAGCGTCCGGGAGTGCGGATCAACGCAGAAATCGCTACGGCGACGACTCCCCTCAGCGGAATCTTCGGCAATCGGGGAGAGCCCGGTGGGCGGACGGCGAAGATTGGCTCGATGCTGCCGACCCACAGCGCCGGAGCCACACCGGAGATGAAGACGACGAGCAGGGCGACCGGGACCGCCAACAGGGCGCGAGGAGCCCCCACCGGTGAGCCCAAGACGTGGGACACCGGGATCGAGGCCAGGCTCCCGATAATGCCAGCGGTCAGCCCAAGGATCAGTAGTTCGCTGCACACTGCCTGAATCAAGGTCCGTCTGCGCCAGCCCAGACACGCAAGCACACCTAGTTCCCGACGGCGCGCCCGAACGGACGCGTTGGTGGCGTTGGCCACGGCCAGCCCGCTCGAAACCAGGATCAATATGAAAAGGGCAAGGCTCTTGCGGTCGATGGCGGCGATTACCTGCGTGGCAACGCCCTTTTTCACCCAGTTCTCCACGACGGTGAACGGCGGTGTGCCCAGGGGCCTATCCCGCAGCCGAACTTCTTGAGGCGCCGGGGAGGAACCGATGGTGATGTCGACGTGCAGTCCGGTCGACTCCTGAATGCGTTGTGCGACCAACCTGATGCGTTCACGGCTCACCGGGTCCGCTCCAGTCACTCCAGCGACCCGGACCCGGACCACACTGATAGGAGCCTTCGGCGTGTTCTGTCTTGTGAATGCAGCGGGGTTATGGAATGCCCTCAATCCGCGCAACGTGGTCAGCAGCAGGGGCGGTGACTGAAGGTATCCTGCCGGATTCATGTTCGGCAGCAGTGGCTGACCACCTAAAGCGCGCTCGGTGGCGCGGTTGGCCGGTGTCGCGGTTGGGGCACGGTACGTCTCCAGGGGTACCTGCGACAGGGCCGAGAACCCACGGATTCGGTACGGGTCGAAGGTGCCAACGATGTCCAGCACCGGGATCGACAAGCCGCCGTGCTTGCGCGTCGTTGAGTTGATCAGCCGATGCGGTGACAGTTCTCGATAGGCGGTGCCCTGGGCGTCCGGAGGGACCGCGACAAATCCACCGCTGCCACGGCCCAGGTTCGAGGCCCACGTCCGTTCGCCATTCCGGGTGGGCTGAGGGTGCAGCACTCCACCGGCTGCGCCGGCGTAGTCCACCTGCCCCGGGACCCAGTAACCGTCCACAGCTGGAGCGTTGAGACGTGCGGCGTCCAGCCATGAGTTGACGATCTCGCCCGCACGCACCTGGATGATGCGGACGGGACGATCGGTCAACCTTGCCATCCGGTGGCGGATCGAGCTAGGGCCCCGCCCTCGGTGTATCGCCTCGACCACTCGTCGCGGCAGCTCGTGCACCTTGACGATCAACCTCTCGTTGACCACCGGGCGGGAACTCGCGATCACCGGGACTGCGACACTGTCGTTGGCTGGTGCCGGCAATCGCTCGGGCCGATCTGACTGACGGAGGTATCGACCAGCCACGACCGCTCCGTCGAGCCCAGCGAGCGCGGCCTCAGCGGCCGGGTCCACTGCGGCAACAGTGACCGGGATCGACACGGTGATGTATGCGGGGTAGCGGTAGCTTCCCAGGGGCGACCATTCCCCATTCGGATCACCGCTGACGCGGGACCAGCAGCTGACTTGCCAGAGCCGAGCAGCTTCAAACGGCGAACCGTAACGCCGCGCTGGCGCAGCATGCCGGCAGGTGGTGACACTTCGGTGGCCCTGCCGCTCCACGGCTCCGAAGGACTGCGAAGGAGCCGTCAGCGGGCCCCACGTGAGCCTGTTGGGTGTCACATAGACATAACCTGCGGGGCCTGCTGCCCGCGCTTGTCCACGCGCACTGACGAACGAGGAGGTGAAGCCGACCGCGTCCCGTCCACCGCCCAAACTCGAACTAACGTCTACCGGAACGTCAGTCGTCTGCAGGACCTGCCCGATCATAGCGATCGGTGCCACCACGGACGTCCCAGGAATCTGGCGTATCTCCCGTAGCTGCTGCCAGGTGATCCCACCGAAGATCCCCGAGAGGTAGTTTGGCCGAACCAGCCCGGCAGATCGTTCCAAATCCGTTTGACTGTTCTTTGGCCGGACGAGGATGTCATAGGCTGATCGATAGTTCTCGTTCACCGTGCGGACGGTCACTAGTCTTGACTCACGGGCCGTCGACGTGAGCACCACAAATGCAGTGACCGCGATCGCCAAGCTCAAGACAACCGCCGCACTTCTGCCCCACTGATGCCGCAACCGGGCCCAAGTGAAGGCGAGTCCCTGCAACACGCTGGGCCCCCTTCCCCGCGCACGTGATCGGGCCAGCAAGACTGTACCGACCCACCCGCAGCAGTGGTCGATGCTCGGCGAGAGCGTTACGTAACGGTGATCCGCGCGCCGGACGGTTCCAATGCTGATGCCGTTCAATTAGCTAGCGGCGAGAGTCAGCGGATTGGCGTAGAGGTTAGGTCTGGCTCGGAGTAAGTTGCCGGATCACTGGCGGCTCACCCGGGAATCGGGGCAATCCGCTGGCTGGCCACCTAGGGGCGACTCCGCGTCCATCTGTACCGTCCGCAGAGATCGTGTCTGCTTGGCAACGTTCCCAGCCTGCTGCGGTGCGGAAGCCGACCCAGGCGGCGTGGAGGAGAAGGGAGCCGCATTTGGCAGGATCTAGCTGTGCCTTGCTCGCAGTACACCGCTGCCGCGCTTGGGGAGTCTTACAGGGCGATCACTGACGTCGCCGCGGAACTCGTCCCCGAGGACTTTGCCCGCCCGACGGGGTGCGAGGCGTGGCCGGTTGACGCACTGCTCTTCCACATCATGCTCGACGCCCAGCGCTGCCTGATCGCCCTCGCCGACCCCGTCAAGCAGGATGCCGACACCAACGCCGTCTCGTACTGGCGGGCGTACGCCGCCGAAGACGGGGACGATGAGCGTGCGCGGGAGGCCAGCGCGGCGTTCGTCCGGCGAAGCGCGCAAGCCTACGAACAACCCTCCGCCCTTGTGCGGCACTGGACCCACACCGCGTGCGCAGCCGTCGCTGCCGCCCGGCGCTTCGACCCGACCGCCCGGGTGGCCACTCAAGGCCATGTCCTCACGGCCACGGACTTCTTCGAGACCCTCGTCGTCGAGGCGACCCTGCACCACCTCGACCTTGTCGTCGCTCTCTCTGACGGCCTGCCACCACCGGCGACCGGGCTGCAGCTCACGCGTCGCACGCTTGAGGGCCTGTTGGGACGGCCAGCCCCCGGTCACTGGGCCGATGTGGCGCTGGCTCGGGGGCTGACCGGACGGCGCGCCCTCGGCGCCGGGGAGCGCGATGAGCTCGGCGAAGCGGTCGGAAGGCTACCGCTCATCCGGTGAGGCGGGGCAAAACCGGTTGGCTCGAGGGGGCCGGCGTGCCGAGAATGCACGATGAAGAGCATCGAGGAATTCTGGCCGCAGTTCGCCCTCCGCATCAGGTCCGGGCCGCTGGAGCTCGCAGCGGTCCGCGACGACGACATTCCGGCGCTTGTCGACCTGGCCGAGCGCGGGATCCACCCGCCCGACCGGATGCCGTTCACGTTCCCCTGGACCGACGCCCCCAAGACAGAGCTCGCCCGAAAGATGGCCGTGCACTATTGGGAGAGCCGTGCCCGGAACACCCCGGAGCGCTGGTCGTTGGAGCTCGTCGTACGACGCGATGGCCAGGTCGTCGGCATTCAGGCCTTCGCCGCCGAGAACTATCTCGTCACCCGCACCGGCGAGACCGGTTCGTGGTTGGGGCTCGAGCACCAAGGACGAGGAACCGGCACGCTCATGCGCCAGACCATGTGCAGATTTCTTTTCGACCACCTTGAGGCCGAAGAGATCACCTCAGTCGCCTTCGTCGACAACCCCGCCTCGGGTGCCGTGAGCCGCAAGGTGGGATATTCACCCAACGGGCAGACGCGCGAGAAGCGTCGCGACGGAGAATTGGCCATCGCTGAGCGCCTCACCCTCCTGCCCGCGCAGCTGGTCCGCTCGCAGTACCCGCTGGAGGTTGAGGGACTGCCGGCGCTTCGCCGCGACATCGGCCTCGACAACTGACTCAGACGAGCTGGGTGAGGCGGCCGGTATCCACGTCGTACAGGAAGCCGCCAACAGCGACCCGGTCGGGAACCAGCGGGTGGGACCTGACTCGGGCGACGTCGTCGCGCAGCGCCGCCACCTGGTCGGGCACCACGCTCCACCGAGTCCACGAGGCGTCCTGACCGCTGGCCGCAGCGACCCGGTTACGCAGCTCGGCCTCGGTGCTCGACGCCATCGCACACCGGGTGTGCGGCACCACGAGCACCCGGTCGACTCCGAGCAGGTGCACGCCGAGAACCAGCGCCTCCAACGCAGCGTCTGTCACTCGACCACCGGGGTTGCGGAAGATCTTGGCGTCACCTGGAGCCAGCCCGAGCATGCCCAGTGGGTCAATGCGCGAGTCCATGCAGGTCACCACGGCGACGCCGGCGTGAGCGACGCCGTCGAAGCCGGCCAACGTGAACGACTCGGCGTACCTGGCGTTGGCCGCCAGCAGGTCGTCAAAGGCCGAGTCCACGTCGTCCCCTTGGTCCGGTCGGGTCCACGGTGCGGAGCAGCACAGCGGATGCGACGGCCGCCAGCAGAGCAGCGACCGCTGCTCCCCAAAAGATCGCATGGATCTGGGCGATCCCGGCCTCCCGAAGCGCATCGACGTAAGCGTCGCAGATCCGGTCTGCCCCGCACACCTGTTGAATCGACGGTACGTCGGCCGCGACGGCGTAGAAGCGCCGTAACCCGATCGTGGTGAGCGCGGAGATCCCCACCAGCATCCCGACCATGCGGGCGACGATCAGCAGCGCCGATGCGATGCCGTGCACCTCTGACCGGGTCGCTGCCAACAGTGCTGCGTTGACGGGGGCGATCGCCAGCCCGAACCCGAGCCCGCACAGCACCAGCGGCACGGTGGCCACGGGGGAGTCGAGCGCGGACCGGTCCCACTGAGCCATCCAGACGAAGCCGGCGGCCGCCGCCACCATGCCCACGGACGCCAGCACTGCGGCGGGGACCCGGCGCAACAGGTATCCACCGGCCAGCGCGCCGACCGGCAGCGCCGCAAGCAGCCGCACCAGGACCAGGGCGGCGCCCAACTGGGAGTTCGGGAACACGGTGACCCGGGCGAAGATCGGGATGTCGACAAGGGCGGCGATGAGCGAGGACCCGATCAGGAAGCTGACGAGCACCGCGCCCCAGGCGGGCCGGTCCGCCAGTGCGCGCTGGGGGATAAGCGGGTAGGTCGCAACTCGTTGCCGCCAGACGAACAGCAGCGCAGCCACCGCGCTACCAGCAAGGAACCACGGACCCAGCGGTGAGAAGACCTGCACCTCGGGATCGGCGGTGGCGAACGCCAACACGACCCCGGCCAGGGCAAGACCCAGCAGCCCAGCCCCAATCAGGTCCGCCGACGACCTGATGTCAGCGGTGCTGCGCAGGTCGATCAATGGGCGCTTAGCCGACAGCTCGCGGCCGACAAAGAGCGCCGCCAGGACGTAGCAGGTCAGCGCCATCGGCGTCGTCCAGCGGCTGTCGCCGGCATAGGGGATGTAGGCAAGTCCGGTCGTGAGCCCGCTGGTGAGCCGCTCGGGAGCAAGGAGCACCAAGGCGAGGGCGACGACTGCCAACACCGCCAGCAGGGCACCCAGCCAGTCCACAGCGGCGCGCGACTCAGTGGCGTTGTGCCCGGCTGGGCTGGCCGCGGGACGGACGGCGAGCAGTCCGGCCGCCAGCACCAGCCCGACCGCGAGGTTGAGCCAGAAGATCGTGTGCCACGTCGAGAACGACAGCACCACCGCGCCGTACAGCGGGCCGAGCACACTGCCGACCTCCTGAACCGCGCCGACAACGCCGAGCGGCACCCCACGCTGCTCGGCCGTCCAGATGTCGGCGACCAACGCCAGCGTGGCCGGCACCAGTCCACCGCCTCCGACGCCTTGGAGGAACCGCCCGGCCACCATCGTGACGAGGTCGTACGACGCTGCGGTGACCAGTGAACCCACCGAGAAGACGACAAGTGATCCGACGAGCACCGGGATGCGGCCGCGGATATCGGCGATGCGCCCGATGAGCGGAAGCATCGCGATGTACCCCAACAGGAACCCCGACACGACAGGGGCTGCGCGTTGCAGCTCGTCGAGGTTGAGGCCGACTGAGGCCATCATTTCGGGCAGGGCCAGCACGACGACGTAGGTGTCTGCCGCCGCGAACCCCACGGCGACGGCGGCGAGCACGAGCAGCGCCCGGGCAGCCCCGTCTGCGCGTTGCTGCCCGGCTGTCACGAGGCGAGACGTCAGATCGGTGCCTGGATGTCGACGGGGTCAGCGTCGAGCTCCAGGTCGATCGTGTAGGTCTGGTCGCCGAAGCCCTCGTAGAACGGGCCGGTGATCGTCGCACCGGACACGTCGTTGTCGTCGGTCAAGGTGTAGTTGACCGTGAAGTCGGCGGACCCGGCTGAAGGGAAGAGGTCCTGCACTGCCTCGCCTGGCAGCGTGCCGCTGATCGTGGTGAGAATCTGCTGGCCGCTTCGTTGGGAGTCACCCGTTTTGAGATTCGTCGTTGCGGTGAACAACGACGAGATGCCGCCATCACGGGCCATGAGCTCCGCGGGGTTCGGAGCGCCGTAGGCGGTCGGGTCGAGCTCGCTCCACCCCACGAAGGGCAGCTCTGCATACACTGCGCCGTCAACGGCGATGAGCGGCGCGATCAAGTCGACAGGGGCCTGCACCTTCACCTCACCGGTGAATGCCGGGTCATGGGTGCCGGTACCTTCCGCGCTCAGCAAACCCTCCAGGTCGGCGGGAAGCTCTGCGGCGTTGAGCGTGAAACCGATGTAGTCAGCGGCATCGAAGTTCTGCTTGGCTTCTGCCAGTCGCTCCTCGGGGGATTGGTCGTCAGCAGGTGAGGAGCCGCCCGAGCAGCCGGTCAGCGCCACGATCATGGTCACCAAGAACGGCACGAGTTTGCGCACAACGTCAGCCTGCCATGCCGGCCGACTGCCGCGTCGCCTTACCCGCCGCGAGGACCGCTGAAGGCGGCGATCGGCTGTGGAGCCGGCGTTCCGGAGCCGTCCCGGCGCCCGACCTGCTCGGGCAGGTCGACTGGCGCCCCGCTGGCAGCAGCGGCCCGGACCGGTGCAGGGCCGACGTACGCCGTCAGCAGGATGTCTTCACCACGCAAGAACCGATGACAGCGGACACCGCCGGTGGCGCGCCCCTTTGTTGGGTACTCCGACAGCGGCGTCACCTTGACGCTGCCCGCCTCGGTGCCTGGTAGCGCCGAACTGGAGCCGGACACGGTGACGACAACGTTGTCGTCAGCGAGCCGGAGGGCGCCGAAGAAGCGCACTCGAGCGTCTCTGGCCAACCGGACCCCCGCGATGCCGCCTCCGGCGCGACCCTGTGCGCGCACCGCAGCGACCGGAAAGCGCAGCAGTTGGGCGTCGCTGGTGACGAACACGAGCTCGTCGTGCCCCGCCATCAGCTCCACGGCACCCACCACCTCGTCCTGCGGCTCGAGCCGGATCACCGGCCACGAGTCCTTGTTGGTCAGCACCTCCGGCTGGACGCGCTTGACGACTCCGCCCGCGGTGCCGACCATCACGCCGAGGGAGTCAGCGGTCAGGGAGGTCACCGCGACCACGCGTTCACCTGGTTCCAACGCCACGAACTCGGTGACCGGCGCGCCGCCCTGCAGGTGCGGCGCGGCGGCGGTCGTGGGCAGCGTGGGCAGGTCGAGGACCCCCAGCCGTACGAGCCGGCCAGCCGAGGTGAGCACGCCGACACTGCCCCGTGCGGTTGCCGCGGCGACACTGACCACCACGTCGTGCTTGGCCCGCGCCCCGCCCGCCGGTAGTGGGGTGTCGTTGCTGGTGCGCGCCAACAGACCGGCCGAGGACAGCAGGACGAAACAGGGGTCGTTGGCGACCTCGAGCGGCACAGCTGCCGACACCGGCTGTGCGGCTGACTCAAGCAGCACGGTACGGCGCGGCGTACCGTGCTGCGTGGCGACTTCACCCAGCTCGTCGGCGACCATCTGGCGCAACCGCGACTCGTCGTCGAGGACTGCAGTGAGCTCCCCGATGGTGCACTCGAGCTGCGCCTTCTCACTTTCCAGCTCGAGCTTGGAGAACTTCGTCAGCCGGCGCAGTGGCATGTCGAGGATGTAGGTGGCTTGCGTCTGGCTGAGGTCGAAGACGGTGATCAGGCGGTTGCGGGCCTGGTCGGCGTTGTCGCTGGAGCGGATCAGCTGGATCACCTCGTCGATGTCGAGAATGGCGATCAGTAGCCCGTCGACGAGGTGGAGTCGATCGGCAGCCTTGGTGCGCCGGAAGGCGGAGCGGCGGCGGACGACGTCGTACCGATGCTGCAGATAGACCTCGAGCAGCGGCTTGAGCCCGAGCGTGCGTGGCTGACCGTCGACTAGGGCGACCGCGTTGATGCCGAACACCTCCTCGATCGGCGTCTGCCGGTAGAGCTGCTCGAGCAGCGCCTCGGGGTGGAAGCCGTTCTTGATCTCGATGACGAGCTGCAGGCCCTTGGTGCGGTCGGTCAGGTCCTTGACGTCGGCGATGCCCTGGAGCTTCTTGGCCTGCACGAGGGACTTGATGCGCTCGATGACGCGCTCGGGACCGACGTTGTAGGGGAGTTCGGTGACCACGATGCCCTTGCGCCGGGGGGTGACGTTCTCGATCCGGGCGCTCGCCCGCATGCGGAAGGACCCGCGCCCGGTCTGGTAGGCGTCGCGGATGCCGTCGAGGCCGATGATCTTGCCGCCGGTGGGCAGGTCAGGGCCGGGGATGAACCGCATCAGGTCGTCGAGACTCGCCTGCGGTGACGCGACGAGATGGCGCAGCGCCTGGACCACCTCGACCAGGTTGTGCGGCGCCATGTTCGTCGCCATGCCGACCGCGATACCGCTGGCGCCGTTGACGAGCAGGTTGGGAAACGCTGCGGGCAGCACCGCTGGCTCCAGCTCGCGGCTGTCGTAGTTGGGCTTGAAGTCGACGGTGTCCTCGTCGATGCCGGCTGTCATCGGCAGCGCCGCAGGCGCCATCCGGCACTCGGAGTACCTCATGGCGGCCGGGGGGTCGTCAGGTGAGCCGAAGTTGCCGTGGCCGTCGACGAGCGGCAGCCGAAGGGCCCATGGCTGCACCATCCGCACCAGCGCGTCGTAGATGGCCCCGTCGCCGTGGGGGTGCAGCCGGCCCATCACCTCACCCACGACCCGGGCGCTCTTGACGTGCCCACGGTCAGGCCGCACGCCCATGTCGTTCATCGTGTAGAGAATGCGGCGCTGGACGGGCTTCAGCCCGTCGCGAGCGTCGGGCAACGCACGCGAGTAGATGACGGAGTATGCGTACTCGAGATAGCTCGAGCGCATCTCGTCGCGTACGTCGATGTCGACGATGTGCTCTTCGAAGTCCTCGTCAGGGGCAGTGGTACGGCGGGCCATGGGTCGGTGTCCTCAGCTGTGCCGGTCGAGACGCTGGCAGGGTCGCAGCCATTGTCGCGCTGCCAGCCGACAACCCCCCGCACCGACCCGCGCAGCGGCTTACTCGCTAGGACCGGGCCCGACGTACGTCTGCCGACACGCGGGGGAAGACGGCCCCAAGCGGCTCTGCGGCGTACGTCTACCGGGTTATCGCGGGGGACGGTCGGTGATTTGGCTCTGCGGCGTACGTCTACCGGGTTATCGCGGGAGACGGTCGGTGGCAACGGCATACTCGCTGACCATGACTCCGAAGCTGCCTGAGCCTGGGAAGCACACGTCGGACACCAAGGCGTTGTTCCTCGACTACCTCGACTACTACCGAGCGACCGTCGCTGCGAAGCTCGAAGGCTTGAGCGAAACGGAGCTGCGCACCAGCCGGCTGCCGTCCGGGTGGACTCCGCTCGAGCTGATCAAGCACCTCGTGTTCATGGAGCGACGGTGGTTGCGGTGGGGCTTCACAGCCGAACCGGTCTCCGACCCATGGGGCGACAACGATGCACAGGGACGCTGGTACGTCGGTCCGGACGAGTCTGCCCAGGAACTGCTGGCTGCCTTGACCGAAGGCGGTCGCCGGATGAGGCAGATCGTTGAGCGCGCCGAGCTGGGGGCCAGCAGCGCCGTCGGTGGGCGCTTTCAGTCGGCGCAAGAGGCGCCGGCACTGGTGTGGATACTCTTCCACGTCCTCCAGGAGTACGCCCGCCACGCTGGCCACCTCGACATCGCCCGCGAGCTCACCGACGGCAGCGTCGGCGAGTAGATTCGTGCGGGTGGATGCGGCACGACAGACGCAGTATCCCGCGCACTGGGAGGCCGACGTCCTGCTGCTCGACGGGGGAGCGGCGCGGTTGCGTCCAATCCGTCCGGACGACGCCGACCGGTTGGTCGCGTTCTACTCACGAGTCTCACCAGAGTCGAAGTACAAACGCTTCTTCGCCCCCTACCCGTCGTTGTCCGAGCGGGACCTCGAACGTTTCACCACCGTCGACCACCGCAACCGGGTCGCCTTCGTCGTCACCTTGGGTCCCGACATCGTGGGGGTCGGCCGGTACGACAAGGTGGACGAGGCTGAGGCGGAGGTGGCGTTCCTGGTCGAGGACTCCCAGCAGGGCAGGGGGGTCGCCCAGGTGCTGCTCGAGCACCTGGCTCAGGCGGGCCGGGAGCGCGGCGTGGCACGGTTCGTCGCGGAGGTGCTGCCCGACAACACCCGCATGACACACACGTTGCGTGACGCCGGCTACTCCGTCGCCGACGACCTAGCCGACGGTGTGCTGCGTCTGGTGTTCCCGATCGACCACACCGAGACGGCGGCGGGAGTAATGCTGTCGCGGGAGCATCGCGCGGAGAAACGATCGATGGAGCGCATCTTGACAGCGGCGAGCGTCGCCGTCATCGGCGTGAGCCGTCGGGAGGACAGTGTTGGGCGCGCGCTGGTGCGCAACCTCGTGCTGGGCGGCTACCGGGGTCGGCTGTACGTCGTCAACCCCGCCGCCGATGCCATCGCCGGCGTGCCGGCGTACCCGAACGTGCGGGACATCCCCGACCGCGTCGAGGTCGCCATCGTCGCGGTCCCAGCCCAGGCCGCCCACGACGTCGTCCTCGACTGCGCCGCCAAGGGCGTGCACGGGCTGGTCGTCGTGTCCAGCGGCTTCGCCGAGACCGGCGAGGAGGGCCGGGTGCGGCAGCGGCGGCTCGTCGGGCTCGCCAGGTCGTACGGCCTGCGGCTGGTGGGCCCGAACTGCCTCGGCATCATCAACACGGCCGCGGAGGTCTCGCTCAACGCGTCGCTGTCACCAGTCATGCCACCACCCGGTCGGGTCGGCCTGTTCTCCCAGTCCGCAGCGCTGGGGGTGGCCATCCTCGAGACCATGACACGGCGCGGCCTCGGGCTTTCGACCTTCGTCTCCGCAGGTAATCGGGCCGACGTGTCCGGCAACGACGTGCTGCAGTACTGGGAGGACGACGACGCCACCGACGTCGTGCTGCTGTACCTGGAGTCGATCGGGAACCCGCGCAAGTTCTCCCGGATCGCCCGGCGCGTGGGCCGCCGTAAGCCGGTAGTGGCGGTCAAGTCAGGTCGTACGACGCAGGGTGTGCCGGTCGGCCATACCGTGCGCTCCACTGTCGTGCCGCAGTCGGCGGTCGACGCGATGTTCCGGCAGGCCGGGGTGATCCGGGTCGACACCTTGGACGAGATGATGGACGTCGCCCAACTGCTCGCCCACCAGCCGCTGCCGCAGGGGCGCCGGGTCGCTGTCGTGGGGAACTCCGAAGCGCTGGGGTTACTCGTCGCCGACGCCGCGGCAGCGGCCGACTTGACCGTGGCGAGATCGGTGGCGCTGGGCGCCGAGTCCGCCGCGGAGGAGTTCGAGCAGGCCCTTGACGACGCGATCGGCGCCCCCACCGTCGACGCGGTCATCGCCGGCTTCACGCCGCCGCCGAACACCACCGGCACGGCGGTCGCAGGCATCGTGGCGGCGGTGGGGGAGCGGTCCGACAAACCGGTCGTATCCACGTTCCTTGGCGCCCCAGGGGTGCCGGAGCTGCTGCGGGTCCCCGCTGATTCACCAGCCACTGGGTTTGCCGCAGCGGCCGGCCGCCGCTCGGTCCCGTCGTACCCCACTCCGGAGGCTGCCGTGCGGGCGTTGGCGCGGGCGGTCGGCCATGCCGAGTGGGCCAGCCGCCCACCGGGCCTCCCGCGCGTGTTCGACGACATCGACCCTCGGCGCGGCCGGTCGCTGGTGGACCAGGCGCTCGCCGGGTCGGCGAATGGCGCCGAGCTTGGCGACGACGCCCTACGTGAGTTACTAGCGAGCTACGGCATCGCCTTGACCCCGACGGCACGGGTGAGTTCGCTGGCAGAAGCGATCACTGCAGGTGAGGCGTTCTCGTGGGACGTTGTGTTGAAGGCGACCGCGGAACGGCTCAGACACCGACCCGACCTCGCGCATGTCTGGCGCAGTGTCGACGACGCCGACGACATGACCGCCGCCTGGCGGAGCCTGACGCAGTTGATCGACGACCCGGCCGAGGCTGGTTTCGTGGTGCAGCCGATGGCGGCCCCTGGCGTACCGGTCACCATCGCCAGCTTCGAAGACGCGCTGTTCGGGCCCATCGTCTCGTTCGGAGTGGCCGGAGCGCCGTCGGAGCTGCTGGGGGACGTGTCCTACCGCATCCCGCCGCTGACCCAGGCCGACGCCGCCAACCTGGTCCGCGAGGTGCGGGCGGCGCCGCTGTTCTTCGGCTACCGGGGCGCGGAGGTGGTCGACGTCGGTCTGGTGGAGGACCTCATCCTGCGGCTCGCCCAGCTGAAGGACGACCTGCCCGAGGTGCAGGAGCTCAACCTCGACCTCGTTCTCGTGGGGGCGCGGAGTGCTGCCGTACTGCGAGCGGCGGGGCGGGTGGCTCCCGTGGGGGACGCCCGCAGCGACTGGTTCACCCGCCGACTGGCGGGGCCGTCGAGCTCGACGGACACCCTCGCCAACTGAGCGCCCGGCGCCAGTGAGCGCAGCGTCGTGGGAGGATGCACCCATGCTCAAGTCCAGCTCCGCGGACCAGACCACCGACCTGCGCGACGCCATTGACCGGTGCGGCTACTACCCGAGCGTCGTAGCGGAGGCGATCGAGTCCGCTCTTGCTGCGGAACCCGTGCTGGCGTACGTGCTGCACCACGAACCGACGTTCGACCGGGACGAGGTGCGCAGGCACGTCACGGTCTTGGCCCTGACCCCGTCGCGGCTGCTCGTCGCCCACACCGACGAGCACCCTCCCGACGACCTGCTCCCGGCGCCGTACGCCTCGACCTCGACCGAGGCGGTGCCGCTTCATCGCGTCGGCAGCGTCGCCGTCACCCGCATGGTGGCTAACCCCGCGATCGAGCCGAACTCGGGCAGCACGCCGGGTGTTACCGAGGCAGTGCTGACCGTCGGCTGGGGCGCGGTGAAGCGGGTCGACCTCGAGCCCGCCAGCTGCAACGACCCGGAGTGCGTCGGCGACCACGGCTACAGCGGCATGCTGTCGGCGGAGGACTTCGCGCTGCGGATCAGTTCCAGCGCTGACGGAGCCGAGGCGGTAGACCAGCTGCTGGAGTTTGCGCGCGCCCTGAGCGCTGCGACAGTGGCCTCTTGACCAGCGCCCAAACGGAGGGCGTCTCGACCGAGGGCGTCCGGATGGAGGGCGCCCAGACCGACGGCGCCCAGACCGAGGGCGTCCTGCCGCGCTACTTCGGGGGGTCACTAGCAGAGGTTTTGCCCTCGGCTGTTGCGGCGCTGGGAGTGCCGGGATGGACGAACACCTTCAGCCTGCCGCCGAGGGACTCCTACGTCGTGCTGCTGGTCGACGGGCTCGGATGGCAGCTTCTCCGTGACAACGCCGTGGACGCTCCCTATCTGTCGACCCTGGCCGCGGCGACCAGCCCGATCACCTGCGGCGTGCCGTCAACGACAGCGACGAGCCTGACCACGCTCGGCACCGGGCTCCCGCCGGGGGCCCATGGGGTGGTGGGGTTCACGTCCCGCATACCCGGCACCGACCGGCTGCTCGACGCGCTCCGGTGGGACAAGACAGTCGACCCACGCGAGTGGCAGGTCCATGACACCGTTTTCGGCCGGGCCGCGACTGCGGGCGTGGCCGCAACCGCGGTCAGCCGTCGAGCGTTCGCTGGGTCGGGACTGACCGACGTCAGCCAGCGCGGGGCCGAGTTCGTGCCCGCAGACACTTCAGGTGAGCGGATCTCCGCCGCCGTTCGGTCTGCCGCCGGTTCCCCCTCGCTCACCTACGTGTACGACGGCGAGCTGGACGCGACAGGGCACCGGCGCGGGTCGTCGTCGTGGGCCTGGCGGCACCAGTTGGCGGTCATCGACATGTTCGCAGCCCGGCTGCGGGAGGCGCTGCCGCCGACGACCGCGCTGCTGATCACCGCCGACCACGGCATGGTCGACATCGAGCTGGAGGCGCGGATCGACGTCGACGATGAGATGGAGCTCATCGACGGGGTCACCGTCTTCGGTGGTGAGGCGCGCTTTCGTCACCTGTACTGCGCGGCCGGCGCGGTGGACGACGTCGCCCTGCGCTGGCGTGAGCGCTGCGGCACCGCGGCCTGGGTGGTCACCCGGGACGAGGCCATCGACGAAGGGTGGTTCGGGTCGGTCGACACCCACGTCCGACCGCGCCTGGGCGACGTGCTGGTGGCCAGCGGCAGCGGCATGGCCGTCGTCTCGTCGAGCCGCTTCCCGCACGAGGCGTCGCTGATCGGTCTGCACGGCTCACTCACGCCCGAGGAGATGCTCGTGCCGCTCCTGGTCGACGCCCCTGACTAACGGGAGCCCCGGGTCGGCCGGCCGGTCAGCGGGCCAATGGGCAGGACGCGGAAAGCGCTCTCCGGAAGCAACGCTCGGGCGAGCTCGCGGACGGCGTCGAGCGGGGAGTTGATCTCGTGCGGCTGCTCCTTGATCGCGGCCATGACCAGGTCGGCGGCTTGGGCTGGGGTGATTGTCGGGTCGGCCTCGAAAGTCACCGGGGCGACCATCGGCGTACGCACCGGCGGCGTGTCGATGGTGGTGAACCGGATGCCTTCTCCGGACAGCTCCGCGCTCACCCCTCCGCTCCAGGCGGCACGTGCTGCGTTGCTTGCGACGTACGCCGCCGGTGGATCGGCTTGCGCGTCGATCGAGTTGATCGTGATGACGTGCCCGGTGCCGGACTCGCGCAAGGCTGGCAGCAGGCCCAGCACGAGGCGGGCCGCACCGAAGTACGTCAACTGCATCGCGCGCTCGAAGTCGTGGAACCTGTCTCGTGACAACTGCGTCGAGCCCCCGAGCGAGCATCCGGCGGCATTGATGACGAGGTCGACGGTGTGGTGCTTGGCGGTGATCTGCTCGGTCAACGCGTCGATGTCGTCGAGGTCGGCGAGGTCGCCCGGGTAGCCGGCGGCCGAACCGCCGCCCTCCTCGATCTCGCCCTGGGTCTCGAGCAGGTCCTGCTCGTCGCATGCCAACAACAGAGGGGTCACACCCGCCTGAGCCACCTTCAGCGCGGTGGCCCTGCCGACCCCGGAGCTGACGCCGGTGATCACCACGGTGCGGCCGTGCAGCGCGTCCCGCAAGGCAACGTCCGATGCGGTCGAGGGGTCCAGGTGCTGCTCCCAGTAGTCCCACAACGCGGCGGCGTACGTTTCCACCGGCGGGCACGAAATGCCGTACCTGGACAACGCCTTCTCGGTCGCCCGGGCGGAGAACGTGGCCGGCAGCACCACCTGGCTGAGCACCTCGGGTGGAACGCCAAGGCGACCCACCGTCTCAGCCAAGGCGCGCTGCGCAGGTGCGGTGCGCAGCACCGACGTCAAGACGTTGACCGGCTCCCACGAGCGAGGCAGCGCAGCCGTGACCCGACGGTCAACCGGGACCATGAGCCGGGGCGCCCTCGCCGCCACCGCGAACGTGTTGACGACCTCGACAACGGCTTGCGGCGCGGGGTCGACCAGGTGGAAAGCCTGCCCGTCAAGGCCGTCGGTGTGGGCCAGGTGGTCCAACGCCGTCGCGACGAAGTCGACCGGTACGACGTTGGTGTCGCCGAGGTCGACGCTCATCAGCGGTGCCCGCTGCGGCAGCGTGTCGCGCAGCTTCTTCAGGAGGGGGAAGAAGTAGTACGGTCCGTCGATCGTGTCCATCACCCCGGTCTCGGAGTGACCGACCACGATGGCGGGACGGTAGATGCGCCACGGAACGGGGCACTCCTCGCGCACGATGCGCTCCGCCGCAAACTTCGTCTGGTGGTACGGCGACGGGAGCCGCTGGCCTTCGTCGAACATCGTCTCGTCGAACCCGCCGCGGTAGTCGCCAGCGACGGCGACCGACGAGAGGTGATGGAAAACACCAGCCCCCAGCTCGTCCGCCAAGGCGACGGCCGCGCGCGTGCCGGCGACGTTGAGAGCAGCGTTGCGCTCAGGTGGGGCGGTCATGTCGTACACCGTGGCCAGGTGGAAGAAGTGGGAGACCGACCCCCGGTGCTGCTGCAGCCAGTCAGCGGCAACCTCAAGCGACGTCGCGTTGAGGTCACCGATCACCGGTTGGATCCGGTCGGAAAAGTTCCACCGACTGCGGTGCAAGCGGTCAAACCGCGGTGCCGCGTCCTCCCGCACCACGGCGAAGATCGTGCCGTCGCGGTTGCTGAGCAGTTCTTCGACGAGGTGCCGACCGACGATCCCGGTGGCACCTGTCACCACGTATGTCATCGCACTCAGTGGCCCGGGTCCTTACCCCTGCCACTGTCCTCACCGCCACCAGCACCACTGTCGCCGCCGGCGCCGCCACCGCCGGCGCCACCCAGCATGATCTCGTCCCAGCTGGGCACGCTGGGTCGCTTGCCCGGTCGGCGTTTGCGACCCGTCACCGACTCAGTGACCGGCTCGCTGGCCGGCTCGGTGGACGGACCAGCGTGCTCGTCTGCCGAGGTGAGCGCGGCGGGATCGTCGTCGTCCACCACCGTTGAGTCCGGGACCGAAGCCATTTCGGCGGGTTCGTTGGCCTCCGCAGGCAGCTCGGCGGCGTCATCTCCAGTGTCTGGTCGGGGGTAGCCGTCGGTGTCCACGGTGATCGGGGGTTGTGGCTGTGTTTCACCGGACTCCGATATCGCCCGCACCACCGCCGTGAGGTCGTCATTCGCGTCGTCGTCGCCGTCGCCGTCGTCGGCCAGACTGAGGAGGTCACTGCCACTCGGTACGGCTGCCAGGCGACGTTCGCCACCGCGGCCGCCTTCGCGCGGCTGAGGGCCTTTGCGGGTGGACTGACGCTCACCGGTCAGCCACCTGGCCTCGTCGTCCTCAGCAACGCTGTAGCGCCCCATCACGTCGAAGGCGAACAACGCGGTCCGCTCCCGCTCGCCGGAGAGATAGGTGCCCTGCACCGCCCAGCGGCCGTCATCGCGGCGCCAGGCGTCCCACTCGACCGAGTCGGGGTTGACCCCCCGACTGCGCAACCGTTCGGTCACCACCTCCGCGAGGCGGCGAGCCGGCCCCTCGACGTTCTTGCGGCGCACGTGGCTGCGCCGGGCCAACTCCGCGATGTGGTGGCGTTCGGCCAGCACTGGGATGCAGAACGGCAAAATCTTGTCGACGGAGACCTGGGCCACCGCCGCCACCGCGTCTGGGGTCTCCCCGGCACGGATACGGGCTTGGATGTCACGGGGGCGCAAGGCGCTGTCCATCTCGATCTCCAACTGGCCGAGCCGCGGCCGGTCGCCGCGAAGCGCCGCACGCAACTTGTCGTCTGCAGGCGCCCCGAACTGCACACCCGCGTCATCGACGAAGATGACCTGTCGGCCATCATCAGTCAACCCCACGAGCTTGAGCTGGCGCATGTGGTCCTTCCGGCTCCTGGCGAGGTGTGGCCACGTGTGTCGCGGCGTTCGGATTGCCGCGGTCAGGCACACCGCGCTGTTCCCGCTATTCAACACCTCAGCCGGTGCCCCCCGCGCGGCGGCAGCCGCGCTCTCGGAACAGCCGCGCGGGGGCAGCCGGCTCGGAGCGGCTGGGGCGCCACCCCGGTGGGCGCACCACAGGTGGGAGGATTCCTGCATGTCCGATGCTGCCTCGGTCGCGCCGTACGACGCGTTGCTGATCGTCTCGTTCGGCGGCCCGGAGCAGCCGGCCGACGTCATGCCCTTCCTGCGCAACGTCACGGCGGGCCGCGACATCCCGCTCGACAGGCTCACCGCAGTGGCTTCGCACTACCTCGAGCGGGGCGGGCGCAGCCCGATCAACGACCAGTGCCGGGCGTTGCGGGAGGCCGTTCAGCGCGACCTCGCCGAGAGCGGCATCGATCTCCCGGTGTACTGGGGCAACCGCAACTGGGAGCCCTACCTCAGCCAGACCACGGCGCAGATGCAGGCTGACGGGGTCGTCCGGGCGGCGGCATTCGTCACCAGTGCTTACTCGTCGTACTCAGGCTGTCGGCAGTACAGGGAGAACCTGCATGACGCGGTGGTGCCGATGGCCTCGTTGCGCGTCGACAGGCTGCGCCACTACTTCAATCATCCCGGCTTCGTGGAGCCGTTTGTCGACGCGACCTGCGCCGCCCTGGCGGACCTGCCCGGTGACGTGCGCGGCGCTGCTCAGCTGGTGTTCGTCACCCACTCGGTCCCAGTCGCCATGGCGGAGTCGTCAGGCCCATCGGGCGGGGCGTACATCTCCCAGCACCGGTCAGTGGCGAGCCTGGTCGCCGAGGGCGTGCAACGCCGTACCGGCACCGCTCACGACTGGCAGCTGGCGTACTGCAGCAGGTCCGGCCCACCCGCCGTGCCGTGGCTGGAGCCCGACGTCAACGACGCACTTGACACGCTGGCGAGAGGGGAACGCTGCAGCGCTGTGGTAGCCGTGCCGATCGGCTTCGTGTCCGACCACATGGAGGTGGTGCACGACCTCGACACCGAGGCAGCAGCCACCGCCGCCGCGCTGCAGCTGCCGTTCGCGCGGGCCGCCACTCCGGGAGTGCACCCGGCGTACGTGGCGATGGTTCGTGACCTGCTGGTTGAGCGCGCAGCCGCCGAACGTGGCGACGCGGTTGAGCGGGTTGCGATGGGGGAGTTGGGTCCCAGCTGGGACCGCTGCCCCGCGAACTGCTGTCCGAACCCCCGAGGCTTGCGCCCGGCTCTGGGTGAGGTGGAGCCGGCCGGGGCTGTGTCACGTCAACCGGTCACCTAGCCTGACGGGCGTGCCGTCCCGTGCCGTTCTCATCACTGGCTGCTCCGCAGGCATCGGAGCGGCGACCGCGCGTGCCTTCCACGCCCGCGGCCACACCGTCTATGCGACCGCCCGACGCCCCGACTCTCTCGCCGGCCTGGCAACTGACGGCATCTCCACGCTGACTCTCGACGTCGTCGACGACGACAGCATGCGCGCCGCCGTCGACGCCGTGCAGTCGCGGCACGACGCGGTCGACGTGTTGGTGAACAACGCCGGCTACGGCCTGCAAGCTCCAGTCGAGGAGGCCGACCTCGCCGACGTGCGCCGTCAGTTCGAGACCAACGTCTTCGGCCTCGTCCGGATGACCCAACTCGTGCTGCCGGCGATGCGCCGCCAACGATTCGGCCGCGTCATCAACCTGTCGTCGATGGGCGGCCGGTTCTCGCTGCCGGGCGGGGGCTTCTACCACGCGACGAAACACGCCGTCGAAGCCATCAGCGACGCCCTGCGCCTCGAGGTGGCGCCGTTCGGCGTCGGTGTCAGCCTGATCGAGCCGGGGCCTGTGCTTACCGAGTTCGGCGCGACGGCGATCAGCACGATCGACGAATCTGGAGCGGCCGGGGGAGAGGGGCCGTACGACGATTTCAAGCAGCGGCTGGCTGCCCGCTACGCCAGCGCGTACGACGGTCGGCGCCGTAGTCTCGCCTCCTCCGCCGACGTCGTGGCAAGGGTGGTCGTCAGGTCAGCCGAGGCCGCCCGTCCCCGCGCTCGGTACGTCGTCGGACCGGTCTCCCACGCTGCTGTGACCAGTCGACGACTGCTGCCTGACCGGCTGTTCGACGCCGTTATCAGGTCGCAGTTCCCCACTCCGTGAAGCGGCTGGGGCCTCACGTGGCGCCGGGCCGAGAAATCAGGCACAATCTCGCCGCCGGTCGGGCACAAAATGCAGTGCCTAGACGTTGCAGACCGTGCACCATGCGAAGCCGCACAACTCGACAACCAAGAAGTGAGCACAGATGGCTACTGACTACGACGCACCGCGCAAGACCGAGGAAGAGCTCAACGAGGACTCACTCGAGGAGCTGAAGGCGCGGCGCCTCGACAAGAACTCCGGCAAAGTCGACGAGGACGAGGTAGAGGCGGCTGAGACGTTCGAGCTGCCAGGGGCGGACCTCTCCCACGAGGAGCTCTCCGTACAGGTGCTGCCGCGCCAAGAGGACGAGTTCACCTGCTCGAGCTGTTTCCTCGTCCACCACCGCAGCCAGCTCGCTTCGGACAAGAGCGGCCAGCTCATCTGCACCGACTGCGCCGCCTAGCTGATCAGGACGAGATCTCCTGCTTGTCGCGGAGCGACGCGTCCTCCGCCATGCCCGGCGGCAGCTCACCGGTGGAGCGAACCCAGTAGCGGGCAGCTCGGCGGGTCGCGTACGTCTTCGCCACACCGATCGCCATACCGCTCACCGCTGCCCACACCAGCGCCTCGCGATGGGCGATGTCGGGGCTCTCGGGTGTGCTCGGCGGCTTGCGTCCCGTCGCCGTGTGCCACAGCGCATCGAGCACCCGAGCCGCCGCGACCCCGGCGACTAGCGCCGAGCCGGTGCCGAGCATCCTCCAGGCCGTCTTGCCCTTGTCAGACTTCTTCTCGGACTTGTCGGACTTCTTGGCCACAAGCTGCTCCTGCGGATGGTGTGTCGGCCTGACTAGCTGGCGCTGCCTAGTCTTGCATGACGCGGGCGTTGAGACAGGCGGCGAGTTCTGCCGGCTTGCGACTCGAGATCAGCCAGTACGGCGTCGGGTCGCGGTCGTCGACAACGCCGACCTTCACCGCGCACCCGACGTAGGGCCTCGTCAGCAAGTACGCCCGAGCGTCGGCGTCCACACCCAGTGCCCGCCGGGTCGTCGCGGCGTCCAACGCGATCGCCGCGCCCACGTATCGCCACGGCAGGTGTGCGCGCCCGGCCCGCAGCCCGCCTGCATCGATGCTGACCGTCGCGTCGCCGTACCGCACCAACCCCGTCACCACGATCGCGAGCGCTACCGCGGCGGCCGCCAACGCAACGCTGCCCGGCCCGGCCACGAAGAACGCCCACCAGACGGCGACGACCACCAGCAGACCCGCCACCCACCAGGTTGGGGGCACCCGTAGGGTCTCGGTGTAGGGCTGGGCGGGTCTGTGCACAGGCCAAGCCTGCCACCCTCGTCGCCAGGTAGCCTGGTCAGCCGCTGAGCGTCCGAGCTCTGCCAGGGAGAGTGACATCGCACATGCTCGAGGTGCTGATCCGCCGGATCGACCCCGACGTCCCCTTGCCGACGTACGCCCATCCGGGAGACGCCGGCGCTGACCTCGTCAGCACCGTTGACGTCACACTGTCGCCGGGCGACCGGGCCGTGGTGCCAACTGGCATCGGCATCGCGCTGCCGGCCGGTTACGTCGCCCTCGTGCATCCCCGCTCCGGCCTGGCTGCGCAGTCGGGGGTGTCGATCGTCAATGCCCCAGGCACCATCGACGCCGGTTACCGGGGAGAGGTCAAGGTCGTGCTGATCAACCTCGATCGGACCGAGCCGGTGCATGTCTGCAGGGGTGACCGCATCGCCCAGCTGGTGTTCCAACGGTTCGAGCCGGCGAGGTTCGTTGAGGTCGACCGGCTTCCGGGCTCGCACCGGGCCGCTGGGGGGTACGGCTCCACCGGCGGTTTCGCGTCGCGCTCCGCCGCACCCCGACAAGTCCAGCTGCCATCCGAGGATGCGCCGTGATCTTCCGCCGACGCCCCACCGGCTCCGACGACGTACCTGCTGAGCCGGCGGCGAGCGAGGACCAACCGCCTGCCGACCGCCCCCGCGGCCCATGGGATCGTTCCGAGACCACCGCAGATGCCGAGGACGACAGCTATATCGACCTCGGCGGCCTGGTCGTCAAAGGCGCGCCGGGCCTCGAGCTGCGGCTTCAGGTCGACCAACGGACGTCAGCGGTGGCGGCCGTCATGCTCGCCGGGCCGGACTCCGGGCTGGAGCTGCGGGCGTTCGCGGCGCCGCGGAACAGTGGCATCTGGGACGACGTCCGCGCCGACATCGCTGCCGAGGCGGAGCGGCGGGGCGGGACGTCGTCGGAGTCGCTCGGCGAGTTCGGCACCGAGGTCAAGGTGGTGGTCCCGGTCCGCACGCCCGATGGTCGGTCGGCTACCCAGCCCAGCCGCATCGTCGGGGTGGAGGGTCCGCGCTGGCTGCTGCGCGGCACCTTCTTGGGCAAGAGCGCCGCCGACCCAGACCCTGACGGGCCGATCGAGACAGCGTTTCGGTCCGTGATCGTCGTACGCGGCGAAGGGCCGATGGCGCCGCGGGAGATGATCGCCTTGCAGATGCCGGCCAACGCCCGGCTGCCTGCCGACCAGGCGGACGAGAGCTAGGCTGAAACCATGAGGATCGACCCCGCCCCCGGGCGTCTGCGGCGTGCCTTGAAGAAGTTGGCCGCCACGCCCGAGGAGCTCGACGCGCACGCCCTGGGGCACGCCCGTGAGGTGCATGGGTGCCAGCAGATCGACGCGGTCAGCGATCGGGAAGTCGTCCGGGTCTTCGGTCACCTGAAGAACGTTGCGCTGGCGCCTCGAGCCGGCACCCCGACCGTCGAAGCCACCCTGTACGACGGCTCCGGTGTGATCACGTTGGTCTGGCTCGGCAGGCGCACCATTCCTGGCATCAAGGCCGGCGCCGATCTGGTGGCGTGGGGGCGCGTCTCGTGCCACGACGGTCGCCGGGTGATGTACAACCCTCGGTACGAGCTGCGGGTCTGACCGGGTGAGCGAGGCGACGCCGCAGTCATCAGCCAGCGAGGTCAAGGCTGAGGTCCGCCCAGCCGAGGTCACGACGGTCGAGGCGCTCGTGCGGGCCCAGCTGTCCAAGGCCCTTGGTGGAAAGCGCGGCATGCTCGAGGGAGCTATCCCCACGCTCGGCTTCACCCTCAGCTGGATCTCCACTCATGACCTGCGGCTCTCCCTGACCGTCTCCGGCTCCCTCGCGGTGGCGTTGCTGGTGCTGCGGCTGCTCCAGCGTTCGACGGTGCAGTTCGTGGTCAACTCGATGATCGGCATTGCGATCGCCGCTTTCTTCGCGCTGCGCTCGGGCCGCGCCGAGGACGCGTTCTTGCCGGGGCTGATCTACAACGCCGTCTACGCCGTGGTGCTCACCGGCTCCGCTTTGATCAGGTGGCCCCTTGTCGGGTTCATGATCGGTGGCGTCACCGGCGAGCTCACAGCCTGGCACAACAACCCGCGGCTGGTGCGCCTGTGCGCCAAGCTGACCTGGGTGCTTGCTGTTCCGTGCATCCTGCGGGTCATCGTGCAGTACCCGCTGTGGGCGTCCGGCCAGGCCGGTTGGCTGGGGATAGCAAAGATCGCGATGGGCTGGCCGCTGCAGCTTGGCGTGCTCGCCGCGATGGTGTGGCTGCTGAACAGGGACGAGACGCCCCTCGACCAAACGGCAGAGCGCCCGACGGCACAGCACCCAACGGCACAGCAGACCCCCGCCCCTTCCTGACCTGCGGGCGCCAGGCGGGCCACCGGCACGCGCCCCGCTGGTGTTTCCTCAGTGGTGGGTGTGCGGCGACAGCAGCCGCTCGATGTCAGTCTCGGCAGCGGTCGTCGCAAGCAGCAACAGCTCGTCGTGCCCCTCGAGGGTGGCGTCGGGGTCGGGGGTATGCACGTGGCCTTCGCGAAGCAGCGCGAGCAACGTCGTGTCGGCCGGCCACGGCACCTCTTTCACCCGTGACCCGACGTACGGCGAGTCGTCGGGCAAGGTGAGCTCCACCATGTTCGCTTCTCCTTGCCGGAAGGTGAAGAGGCGCACGACGTCACCGACCGTGACGGCCTCCTCGACCAGGGCCGACATGATCCGCGGTGTGGAGACCGAGACATCGACGCCCCACGCGTCGCTGAACAGCCACTCGTTCGCGGGATGGTTCACCCGGCCAACCGTCCGCGGCACTGCGAACTCGGTCTTGGCGAGAAGTGAGATCACCAGGTTGGCCTTGTCGTCACCGGTGCACGCGATGACAACGTCGCAACGCTGCAGCGCCGCCTCGTCGAGCGACGACAGCTCGCACGCGTCAGCAAGCAGCCACTCGGCGCGCGGCACGCTGTCGGCCTTGATCGCCTTGGGGTTCTTGTCGATGAGCAGGACCTCATGGCCGTTCTCGAGCAGCTCAGCCGCGACGGAACGACCGACAGCCCCCGCACCAGCGATGGCTACCCGCATCAGCGGTCCTCAGGCCCGGCCGCGATGGCGGCGGTAACCCTGTTGGCGTCGGCTTCAGCCAGCACCAGGTGCAGCATGTCCTTGTCCTGCAGCACTGTGCCGGGACCTGGCAACATCCCCTCGCCGAGACGGGTCAGGAAGGCGACCCGCGCCCCGGTCCGCTCGAGCTCGGTCAGCGGCCGGCCGATCCAGGCAACGGGTGCCTCGATGTTGCTGATGCGGATCGCTCCCGAGGGGTCTCTCCAGTCCGGCTCCGAACCGTCCGGCAGCAGCCGGCGCAGGATCTGGTCAGCCGTCCAGCGGACCGTTGCGACGGTCGGAATGCCGAGCCGCTGGTAGACGGCGGCCCGGCGGGGATCGTAGATGCGGGCTACCACGTTGTCGATGCCGAACGTCTCGCGCGCCACCCGGGCCGAGATGATGTTGGAGTTGTCACCGCTGCTCACTGCCGCGAACGCGCCGGCGCGGGCGATGCCCGCCGATTCGAGCACGGCCTGGTCGAAGCCGTACCCGGTGACCTTGTCGCCGGAGTAGGCGGCACCCAGCCGGCGAAAGGCATCGGGGTTGTAGTCGATGACGGAGACCGAGTGCTTGCGCTCCTCGAGGTTGCGGGCCAGCGTCGAGCCCACCCGACCACACCCCATGATGACGACGTGCACGGCGGCCTTTCGACGGTTCTGGCGGCTCGAGGCCGCTGGCGGTCAGTCGGCTCTGCCAGGTTCGACGCTACACCGACAACGCGAGGCGTCCTCGGCGATCCGGTCGCACGCGCCGTCTGAGGCACCTGGTGACCGTGGTTTAGCATCCGAGCGTGGGAATCGCCGATCTGGGCAAGCGGGTCTTGCTTGGCCGCAAGCTCCGGAGCGGACAGATCAGCGAGACTCTGCTGCCGAAGAGGGTCGCGCTTCCCGTTTTCGCCAGTGACCCCCTTTCGAGCGTGGCTTACTCGCCGGATGAGATCTTCATCGTCCTCGCTGCGGCGGGCGCTGGCGCCTACACCTACTCCTGGAAGATCGGCATCTGCATAGCGATCGTGCTGCTTGCGGTGGTGGCGTCGTACCGGCAGAACGTGCAGGCTTACCAAAGCGGCGGTGGTGACTACGAGGTGGCTACCGTCAATCTGGGCTCAACGGTTGGACTGTCGGTGGGCAGCGCGCTGCTGGTCGACTACGTCTTGACGGTGGCGGTCTCTATCTCCTCGGCCGCGCAGTATGCAGCCACCGCGATAGAACCGCTGCAGGGACACCAGGTCACGGTCGCCGTGCTGGCCGTCCTGGCACTGATGGCGATGAACCTGCGAGGCGTGCGCGAGTCGGGAACCGCTTTCGCCGTGCCGGCCTACCTGTTCATGGTCGCCATCTATGGCCTCGTCGGCTGGGGCTTCTTCCAGTACTTCTTCGCCGGCGGGTTGCCGTTGGCCGAGAGCGCGGACCTTCGCATCGTCCCCGATGAGACGTTCGCCGACGGTCTCACCGGCCTCGCATTCGGCTTCCTGCTGCTGCGTGCGTTCGCCTCGGGCTGCGCCACGCTGACCGGTGTTGAGGCGATAGCGAACGGTGTACCGGCGTTCCGGAAGCCCAAGGGCCGTAACGCCGCAACCACCCTGCTGGTGCTCGGCATGATCGCGGTCACCATGGCCTTGAGCATCATCACGCTCGCAAATATCGTCGACGTGAAGTTGGCTCTCCACCCGGCCAGCGCGTTGCTCCGGCCAGACGGCACGCCGGTTGGCGCGGCGTACCACCAAGAGCCCGTGATCGGGCAGATCGCGCGGTCGGTCTTCGAAGGCTTCCCGCCCGGCTTCTTCTTTGTCACCGCCGCCACCGGGGTCATCCTCGTCCTCGCGGCCAACACGGCGTACAACGGTTTTCCCGTGCTGGGGTCAATCCTCGCCCGCGACGGCTACCTGCCGCGCCAGCTGCACACCCGCGGAGACCGACTTGCCTTCAGCAACGGGATCATCTTGCTGGCTGCCTTCGCCGTGCTCTTGATCATCGCGTTCGACGCCGAAGTAACGCGCCTTATCCAGCTCTACATCGTCGGGGTCTTCGTCTCCTTCACGTGCAGCCAGACCGGCATGGTCTTGCACTGGACCCGGCTCTTGCGCACCGAAACAGACCCGACCGAACGTCGCCGCATGCTGCGCAGCAGGTTGATCAACGGGTTCGGGCTGAGCATCACAGCGACGGTCCTCGTTGTCGTTCTGGTGACCAAGTTCCTGGCCGGCGCATGGATCGCGATACTGGCCATGGCCGTCATCTTCTTCGTGATGAAGGCCATCCGGCACCACTACGACATCGTGTCGCGTGAACTCACAGCGGCGGACGAAGATGCGTCGCTTCCATCCCGGATCCACGCGGTCGTACTCGTCTCGAAGGTGCACAAGCCGACCTTGCGCGCGGTGGCCTACGCACGGGCGTCGCGCCCCGACACCCTGGAGGCGATCACCGTTGACGTAGACGACGACGCCACTGCCAACCTGCTGGCCGCCTGGGACGAGGCGGGGCTGCCGATCCCGCTGCGGGTGCTCGAGTCGCCGTACCGTGAGATCACCCGGCCGATCCTCGACTACGTCAGGGACATCAGGCGCCGGAGCCCACGCGACGTGGTCACCGTCTACATCCCCGAGTACGTCGTCGGGCGGTGGTGGGAGCAGCTGCTGCACAACCAGAGCGCGCTGCGCCTGAAGGGCAGGCTGCTGTTCACCCCCGGGGTGATGGTGACCTCCGTGCCGTTCCAGCTCCGCTCTTCGGCAGCCGCTGAGGAGCGGGCCGACCGGGAGAGCTTCATCGCCGGTGGCGTACGCCGCGGTCATGAGTGATCGTCACGGCCGCTCACCAGTCGGTGGTTCGTTAGCCTGAGCCGCATGGCCCGGCGGGTGTACCTCCACATCGGCACCATGAAGTCGGCGACCACGTACCTGCAGCAGTGGGGCGACCTGAACCGGGAGGCCCTGGCCGAGGCCGGCGTGCTGTGGCCGGAGCGGGGGCTGCCGTTCGCTGCGGTGAACGACCTGCTCGGCAAGACCGGCGCGCGACGGCCGAGCGAGGGTGCCTGGGCCGGGCTGGACGCCCAGCTTCGGCAGCATGCCGGCGACGCGGTCGTCTCCAACGAGCTGCTGGCAATGCTGGGGCCGCGGCGGATCTCCCGCCTGGTCGGTGCCTTCGCCCCCGCAGAGGTCCACGTCGTGCTGACCGCACGTGACCTGGCCCGAGTGATCCCCTCCCAGTGGCAGACGACGCTGAAGAACGGCAGCACGCTCACCTGGGCGCAGTTCGCGACGGCCATCTGTTCTGACCCGGTCAAGCCCGCCCAGTCGGAGCCGGGCGCCGACGACCCCAGCGAGTGGTTCTGGCGCAGGCAAGATCTACCGGCGATCCTGCGGAAGTGGCAGCAGGCAGTTGGTGACCGGCTCACCGTGGTCACGGTGCCACCGGCCGGCAGCCCCCCGCAGATTGTCGAGGCGCGGTTCGCCTCGGTCATCGACGTCGGCGGTCACGCGTTCGCTCCACCCGCGTACGCGAACTCGTCAGTTGGGGCCTACTCGGCGGAACTCATCAGGAGGGTCAACAGCCAGACAGCGGGCCTGGGCAGTGAATACCAGCGGATGGGCGTGCGGAACGCCTTAGCTCGGTTGGTGCTGGCGGAGCGGGCATCCACTGAGCCTCGTTGCGGTCTAGGCGCGGAGCAGTTGGCCTGGGTCCGACGCCGGGCGCTGGTGATGGTGGCCGAGCTCGACCAGTTGGGGGTATGGGTTGTCGGGGAGCTCGACGATCTGGTCCCGAACGCCGAGCCGAGTGACGGTGGCATCGATCCAGCAGTGGCCAGTGAAGCCGACCTGCTGGAGGCCGCCGTGTTCGGCCTGGCCGGCATGGCCCGGGTCCACACCGACGTGCGAATCGAGTACGAACAGCTGCGCCGCGACCATGACGACCTGCTCGAGAATCGCGAGCGGCTGCTCACCGCGACGGTCCTCGAGCAGCGCTGAGGCGGCTTGCTGCTGCGGCTAGCCTGGGTGCAAGGCGCGTTCTGCAGGAGCGTCGTGGGGGGATCATGGTGCAATCGACGACTGCCCGATCAGGCGGCGAGCCGACACAGGGACTGCGGGTCGCGGCGTTGACCATGGCCCGCGACGAGGCCGAGATGCTGCCGCGCTGGCTGGACTACTACGGTGGTCAGTTCGGCTCGGACAACGTGATGGTCATCGACGACAACAGTGTTGACGGCTCCACGAGCAACCTGCCGTGCGCACGTTTCCGCGTTCCCCCTGGTCCCTTGAAGTTTTCCTGGCCGACCATGCGCAAGACGTTGGTCAACGGATTCGCTCGGGGCCTGCTCGCTTGCTACGACGTCGTCATCTTCACCGACGTTGATGAGTTTCTGGTGCCTGATCCAGCGCGCTACAGCGGACTCCTCGACTACCTCAGCAGCCACCGTCAACGCGAGGTGATCGCTCCACTAGCCGTGAACCTCCTGCACAACCCACGACTCGAGCCGCCGCTCGTCCAAGCGCGACCGGTGCTGGCACAGCGTCGGTTCGTCAAGTTCGCCCCAGTGATGTGCAAGCCGCTCATCAAGCGGGTCGCCTCGGACTGGTCAGCCGGCTTTCACGGGATCAAGAAGCCGTTCGAGATCGACCGTGAGTTGCTGCTGCTGCATTTGAAGTTCTATGACGTCTCCTTCCTCGCCACGGTGTCGCAGCAGCGACGCGTCATCAGCGAGCAGGAGGGAAGGGGGGGCGCCAGTACGTGGAAGTGGGGCGCTGAAGAGCTGACGTCCCGGCTGCTGTCGTGGGTGGAGACCCCGACTGACCAGACCGTCCCCGAATTCGACCCGAACGAGCCGGACCTGACCCACGTAGTTGGCCGTAGCAACGCCGGTTACTTTCGCAGCTGGGGCACTCAACTGGAAGCGATGGAGAAGTGGCCGCTGCGACAGCTGCCGGAACGTTTCCGCCAGGTGCTGTGAACTGTGCCTGTCGCGTTATGAGGGGCGTGCGTTGACGTCCAACGGTTAGCCTGATCGGCATGGCTCGACGCGTGCATCTGCACATTGGCACGATGAAGTCGGCCACGACGTACCTGCAGGAACTCTGCTCGTTCAACGCGCAGCGGCTGGCAGACCAGGGCCTGCTCTGGCCACCGGGGGACCTGCCCTTCCTCGCCCTCGCCGACTTGGTCGGCCGAGACACCGAACGACCTGGTCGCCAGGGCGCCTGGCCTGATCTGGTCCAGTCCATCCAGCAGCACCCCGGCGACGCGGTGTGGTCGAATGAGCTGCTCGCCCCCCTAGGAACAGGGAAGATCAAGCGGGTGGTCGCCGCGATGGAACCTGGCGAGGTCGAGGTGGTGGTGACCGCTCGCGATCTCGGCCGGGTCATCCCCTCGCACTGGCAGACGACGCTCAAGAACGGAAGCACGACGAGATGGTCCGACTTCGCGGCGGCTGTCTGCGCCGAGCCGGCACAGGCCGGCCACGTTCGGCGGAGCGAGGACGAAGGTAGCTGGTTCTGGCGGCGGCACGACGTGGTGGCGATCTTGGCCAGATGGCAGCAGTTCGTGCCAGCGGAGCGAATCACCGTCGTCACCGTCCCACCACCGGGCAACAGCGCGCAGGTGGTGGGCGAGAGGTTCGCGTCGGCGATCGGAGTCGACGCCAGCGGGTTCGAGCAGCCGGACCACGGCAACTCCTCTGTAGGAGCCTACTCAGCAGAGCTGTTACGGCGGCTGAACGGTGTGTCGCCCAACCTTGAACGTCACCACTACCGATGGGGGATCAAGGACGCCCTCGCCAGGCTTGCCTTGGCAGGCAGGGCCCAATTGGAGCCGTCCTTCGGGCTCACGCAGCCGCAGCTGGACTGGGTGTGCGCACGAGCGGAGCGGATGATCGAACAGATCAAGGCGTCACCGGTGCGGGTCGTCGGCGACCTTGCGGACCTCCGGCCGGCGCGAGAAGCGCGGACCCAGGCGATCGATCCTGCCGACACCTCCGACGCCGATCTGCTCGAGACGGCGCTGGTCAGTCTCGGCGGAATGGCCAAGATCGTCGCTGACCTGCGGGTCGAGCAAGAGCGGCAACGCTATGACGTCGACTCCCAGACGTCGGCGTTAGCCTGACCGCTATGGCGAGGCGGGTCTTTCTGCACATCGGCACGATGAAGTCCGCCACGACGTACATTCAGGCTCTCTGCACGATCAACAGCAAGCGGCTGGCCGCGCAAGGGGTGCTGTGCCCACCACCGGGCGTCAATTTCGCCGCGATCAACGTGCTGCTCGGCAGCTCATACATCCGGCCGTGGAACGAGCGGGCGTGGACGACGCTCGCCGACCAGATCCGCGAGCACGACGGCGATGTCTTCCTCTCCAACGAGATTCTCTCCCTGCGGTCGCGCGGCAAGATCGCTCAGCTGGTGGCGGCGCTGGCTCCGGCTCAGGTGCACGTCATGGTGACGGCGCGGGACCTGGCACGGGTGATCCCGTCACAGTGGCAGGAAGGAACCGCTAACCGGCAGACGTGGACCTGGGCGCAGTACGCCGAGTCGGTGTGCACCGATCAGCCACCCGACCCCGAGATCGCCAACCGCTTCTGGCGGCGGCACGACATCCCCGCGTTCCTGAGCCGATGGCTCGAGTCGGTGCCGAAGGAGCGAACCACGCTGGTCACGGTGCCTGCGGCTGGAGCTCCGGGGGTGCTCGCCGAGCGATGCGGTATCTCCCTGGGGGTCGACTTCTCCGACTTCGAAGAACCAGCGCGCAGCCACAGCAGTCTCGGGGCGTACTCCGCTGAGCTGGTGCGGCGGCTCAACGCCGAGCTGGGCGACATCGACGTGTTGCGCTACCGGACCGGGTTCCACAAGGCACTGTGCCGGTCCGTCCTCGCCCAACGTGCGGCCCGGGAGCCGCGCATCGCGCTGTCGGCATCCGAGCACGCGTGGGCCGTGAAACGGGCCGAGGCGATGATCGAGGAGCTGCGCGCCTCGGGTATCACGGTCGTCGGCGACCTCGACGAGCTGCTGCCAGCGCCGTACACCGAAGGGCAAGGCATCGACCCCGGGACGGCCTCGGACGCCGAGCTCCTCGCCACCGCACTGGACGGGCTCCTTGGGGTGACGCAGGAGCTGGCAGAGGTCCAGATCAGCTACGACGAGCTACGCCGCACGCGCGGTGAGTCCACCTAAGACCTAGGCAGCTTCCTCGATATTGTGTATCTTGATGTCAAGATACTTCCGACGTAGTCCGGTGGCTCTCGGGCGGCTGGGTAGACGAAGATGAGGCTGACGACAGACCGAAGGAGATGCCATGACGAGCGTTGACAGCTTTGGTGCGCACGGTGAGCTTGCAGTGGGGGAGCAGACGTATCGGATGTACCGGCTGGCCGCCGTCTCCGGAGACGGACTCGATGTCGCCAGCCTTCCGTACAGCCTCAAGGTGCTGCTGGAGAACCTGCTGCGCACGGAGGACGGCGCCAACATCACTGCCGACGACGTGCGCGCGTTGGCTGGGTGGGACCCCGACAGCGAGCCGGCTCGGGAGATCCAGTTCACTCCTGCTCGGGTGATCATGCAGGACTTCACGGGGGTGCCGTGCGTGGTCGACCTCGCGACCATGCGAGAGGCGATGGCCGAGCTCGGCGGCGACCCCGCCAGGATCAACCCGCTGGCACCCGCCGAGCTGGTCATCGACCACTCCGTGATCGCCGACGTCTTCGGAACTGCAGCGGCGTTCGGCCGCAACGTCGAGTACGAGTACGAACGCAACCACGAGCGCTACCAGTTCCTTCGCTGGGGCCAGAGCAGCTTTGCCGACTTCAAGGTCGTTCCGCCGGGGACCGGCATCGTCCACCAGGTCAACATCGAACATCTGGCCCGGGTGGTGTTCACGCGAGAAACCGATGCCGAGGGAACCGCAGCCGGCTCGGCAGCCAGCCCGCGACCACGCCTGGCCTACCCCGACACCTGTGTCGGCACCGACTCGCACACCACGATGGTGAACGGTCTCGGCGTTGTCGGCTGGGGAGTCGGCGGTATCGAGGCCGAGGCCGCCATGTTGGGCCAGCCGGTGTCGATGTTGATCCCCCGGGTGGTTGGTTTCAAGCTGACTGGTGAGCTGCCCCCCGGGACCACCGCCACTGACCTGGTGCTGACGATCACCGAGATGCTGCGCCACCACGGCGTCGTGGGCAAGTTCGTGGAGTTCTACGGCACCGGTGTGGCAGCGGTGCCGCTGGCGAATCGTGCCACGATCGGCAACATGTCGCCGGAGTACGGCTCGACGATCGCCGTCTTCCCGATCGACGACGAGACACTGCGGTACCTGCAGCTGACTGGCCGCGACGAGCAGCAGATCCGCCTGGTCGAGGCCTACGCCAAGGAGCAAGGCATGTGGCACGACCCGCACAGCGAGCCCCGCTACTCGGAGTACCTGGAGCTCGATCTGTCGACGGTGGTGCCGTCGATCGCGGGGCCGAAGCGGCCGCAGGACCGGGTGGCGCTGTCGGAGGCGAAGGCCGCCTTCCGCGCGGCGCTCGTCGACTACGTCGACGACGACAGCGAGGTGGAGGCTGGGCACCAGCCGCAGCACGGCGTCGCCTCGGTGGTAGACGAGGGCTCCGCCAACTCGTTCCCGGCCTCCGACCCCCCGGCCGTGGGCACCGAGGGCGATGGTGACGGCGCGCCACGGGAGACGGGGCACGCCAGCGGACGACCGTCGCGCCCCACCCCGGTCCGCCTCGCTGACGGTTCCGGTTTCGAGATCGACCACGGCGCGGTGACGATCGCAGCGATCACCTCCTGCACCAACACCTCTAACCCGTCGGTGATGATCGGAGCGGCGCTGCTCGCCAAGAACGCCGTCGACAGGGGCCTGGTGCGCAAGCCGTGGGTGAAGACGACTCTTGCGCCGGGCTCGAAGGTGGTGATGGACTACTACGAGCGCGCGGGGTTGACGCCGTACCTGGACAAGTTGGGTTTCAACCTCGTCGGCTACGGCTGCACCACCTGCATCGGCAACTCGGGGCCGCTTATCCCCGAGGTCAGCGCCGCTGTGAACGACGCCGATCTCGCGGCGACGTCGGTGTTGTCGGGCAACCGCAACTTCGAGGGGCGGATCAACCCCGACGTGAAGATGAACTATCTTGCTTCACCGCCGCTCGTCGTGGCCTACGCCCTGGCAGGTTCCATGGACGTCGACCTGCTCACCGAGCCGCTCGGGCAGGACACCAGCGGCAACGACGTGTTCCTCGCCGACATCTGGCCGACGAGCGCCGAGGTGGAGGAGGTGATCGCGTCGGCCATCACGTCGGACATGTTCACCACCGACTACGCCGACGTGTTCGCCGGTGATGAGCTCTGGCAGTCGCTGCCGACACCGGAGGGCGACACGTTCGCGTGGGCGCCGGAGTCGACGTACGTTCGCAAGCCGCCGTACTTCGACGGGATGTCTCGCGAGCCGGCGCCAGTCACCGACATCTCCGGCGCCCGGGTGCTCGCCAAGCTCGGCGACTCGGTCACGACCGACCACATCTCCCCGGCCGGGTCGATCAAGAAGGACTCGCCCGCCGGCACCTACTTGGCCGAGCACGGGGTGCAGCCGCGCGACTTCAACTCCTACGGGTCACGGCGCGGCAACCATGAGGTGATGATCCGGGGCACGTTTGCCAACATCCGGCTGCGCAACCAGCTGGCGCCCGGCACGGTGGGCGGATTCACCCGGAACTTCGCCCGCGGCGGCGAGGTGACGACCATCTACGACGCGTCTGCCGACTACGCCGCCGCCGAGACGCCGTTGGTGATCCTGGCCGGCAAGGAGTACGGCTCGGGGTCGTCGCGGGACTGGGCGGCCAAGGGTACGGCGCTGCTAGGCGTCAAGGCGGTGATTGCGGAGACGTACGAGCGGATCCATCGCTCCAACCTCATCGGGATGGGCGTCTTGCCGCTGCAGTTCCCGGCAGGTGAGTCCGCGGAGTCGCTCGGGTTGACCGGAGAGGAGTCGTTCGACATTACGGGCGTGACCGAGCTGAACGAGGGCGGCGTCCCCGCGACGGTCAAGGTACGTGCCGGTGATGTGGAGTTCGACGCGCTGGTGCGCATCGACACTCCCGGCGAGGCGAGCTACTACCGCAACGGCGGAATCATGCAGTACGTGCTGCGGAGCCTGCTCGACCGCTGACGGCGCTTCGGCTGTGATTGGGCCATTTCGGCCGGTTACCTGCGACACTTCGTAGGTGAGCCGATACCTGCGCTCGGGGGCTTGCCTGGATTGCGGCTTCGCGTTGGGTGGTCTCGACGTATGCCCGCAGTGCGGGCTGCCGCAGACAGGTCCCGAGGCCGACATGCTGCGCAGGGCGCTGGCCACCGCCGACTACAGCCTGCACCTGATCCGGATGGGCCTACAGGAGCCGTCCCCGTCAGCCGCGGCGGTGCTCGACCCAGACATCCGACCGTTCCAGCCGGTAGAACCGATTCGGCCAGCGAAGCGGAATACAGCACGGCTCCGCCTCCCGGCGATGTCGGCCTCCGCGGTGCTGCTGGGGCTAGGGGTCTTGTGCGTTGTGGTGGCGGCCGTCGTTTTCGTCTCGGTGACGTGGTCGGACCTGTCGCTGGCAGCCAAGGCGGCGATCCTGCTGGCAGTCACGACCGTTGTGGGGGCCGTGGCCGGTCTGGCGGTCCGCAAGGGTTTACGCGGCTCCGCGGAGGCGTTTGTCCTGCTGTTCGCGACCCTGGTGGCTGTCGATTTCCTGTCGGCCTACTACGGCGGGTTCGCCGGACTCGATGCCCTTTCCTCGCCTGCCGCCGGTTGGACGCTGGCGGTGCTGCTGGTCACTGCCGGTGTCGCGTGGGCGCTGGTCGGAGCGCACAGCGCCCTCGGGTCGCTTGTCGGCGCTCAACTGGTGGCGGTGCTCGGGATCGGCGGGCTCCTCCTGCTGGCTTTCCAGCACTGGCCGCTAGCGGACGAGTACGTCGCATTTCTCTGTCTGCCGCTGCTAGCGCTGGCCGCGGTGGGGGCCCGCGCCCAGGCACTGTGGTCCCTCACGGTCGGCACGGTGACCATCGGCGCTGTCTGCTTCGTTGTCGCCGGACTGGTGTCGCTGTACCGGTTGGCTGGCGCGGACACGGTCAACGAGCTGTGGCTCGACAACGGCGCCTACGGCGTGCTGATCTGCTCCGGCATTTTCGCCGCTGCGGCATCACTGACCGTTGTGGCGCCGGTGCTTCGCACTGTGGCGGCGGCGTTCGCGTTGGCCGGCGTTACGGCGGTGCTGGTCAGGCCGGTCTGGGACTCCAGCGCCGAGACGGTGATCGGCGCGTTCGCCGCCGCGGCCGTCGCCCTTGCGGTGCTGTGGGTGGTGCTTGGCCGGGGCATCTGGGGCCAGGGCGCGCGCCTTGCCGCTCTGCTGCCGGCGCTGGTCACCTCGTTCCTGGTCGCGCCGTCGCTCGCGGTGGTGGCCGTGAAGTCGATCTCACCGGCACGGCCGCCATGGACGAAGTCCGTGCAGGCGTACCCGGCGACGTTCGGTGTAGTTTCCGAAGTGTCGCCGGTGGCCACCTCCGGTGTTCTCGTGGCTCTCGGGGTAGTCGGCTGGCTGTTGCTGCTCCGGCGACTCCCGTCGGTCATCTCCGCGGCGGTGATCGCGGCTGGAGCCGCGGTAGTGGGCCTGTTGACCTCTCGGGTGTCCTTGGCCGTGGTCGTGGGCGTTCTGCTCTCGCTGGCGGTCCTCTCGGCTCTTGCGGCGTGGTGGCGCCGCAACCGGCCCGCCGCGCTGAGCTTCGCCCTGTCCGGTCTCGCGGCGCTGTCGGCATCGCTCGGCTCCGTGCGGCTCACGGCGCTCGCGAGCCTCGCGCTGTGTGTCGTCCTCGGGGGCTTCTCAGCGGTGTCGCGCCGGCGTGCCGACAGCGGCGGTTTGGCGTTCATGTCCGGACTGCTGCTGGCGCTGTCGGTCGCCGCTTGGGCCACGGTGGCGGGTGCGGACGCACCCGTGCGGGGTCTCTCCGTCGTCTCGGCCGGCGCCCTCGTCGTCGTCCTGGCGCAGGCGCGGCTGATGAGGACGCGCGAGGGTTCGCGCATCGGCGTCGAAGCCGCCGCCGCGGTGGCGACGGCGACCGGCCTGATCTTGGCAAGACCTGACCCGCTGATCTTGCAGGTGGCGTTGCTAGTAGCCGGTGTTGCCGCTGTCGTCGTCTCCCTCGTGTCAGCGGACCGGCGGAGGTTGAGCATTCCAGGGGGCGTGCTGCTTGCCGCTTCCACCTGGGTTCGACTCGCGGACACCAACGTAGACGTAGTCGAGGCCTACACCCTGCCAAGCGCGCTGGTTGTGCTGGGAGTCGGCGCGTGGAAGCTCTGGCGGCAACCTGAGCTTGGATCGGTCAAGGCGCTACTGCCCGGGCTCACGCTGACATTCCTGCCCAGCCTGCTGCGCTCGCTCGAGGACCCTGTCTCCTGGCGGGCGTTGATCCTTGGCGGCAGCGCCCTCGGCGCGTTGCTTCTCGGGGCCTACCGCCGGTTGAGCGCTCCACTTGTCACCGGCGCCGTCGTGGTGGGCGTGCTGGCGGCCCTCAACCTGGCGCCGTACGCGTTCGCCCTGCCTCGTTGGGTCCTCTTCGCCGGCGTGGGAGCCGCTCTGTTGTTCCTGGGCATGACGTGGGAGAAGCGGTTGGGCGACCTGCGCACGCTCGGACGAGCGATGGAGCGGCTCGCCTAGTCGCGGGGATGGAACTAGCCGGACGCCAGGCCGGCACTGAGCAGCGCGGCGTACTGCTCGGCTTCGGCGGGATCGGCGTACGTATGGCGCGGCCAGAAGAACCCGCGCAAGCCGTCCTTCCTGCGGCGCGGCACGACATGCACGTGCAGGTGGGGGACCGACTGCGAGACCGTGTTGTTCATCGCGACAAACGACCCGTCTGCGCTCAACGCCGTCGTCATGGCAGCCGCATGGCGCTGAGCCGCAGTGAAGACCGGCCCGACCAGCTCCGGCGACAGGTCAGCCAGGGTCTCCACATGGCGTCTTGGGACGATCAGGACGTGTCCTTTGAACACCGGTCGGGTATCAAGGAAGCTCACGGTGTCGGCCGTTTCCTCCACGACGTACGCCGGCTCCTTTCCCTCCACGATGCGACAGAACAGGCAGCCCATGCGCGAAACTGTAGACAACGCGAGCCGGCTGGAGGCGGTGTCGCTCGAGACGCTGCGGGAGCAGACGAGCGACCCGTTCCTGCGGTGGAGCGTCCCCGACACCGGCCTGCTTGGCGCCTGGCGCGTGGGTGACAGCTTTGCAGTCGCCCGTACCCGCGGCCTTCGGGTCGCGATGCCGGCGCCCTGGGTGTTGATGCTGGGGGAGCCGACCGATGTATCAGCCCTCATCGATGAGCTGCCTCAGCAGCTGGGTGCCGTGCCGGGTGGAGTGACGGTGTCGGCGTCGGCCTACCCGCTGGTCCCGGCAGATCAATGGGGTCTCCGGGTTCGAGGGCGGTGGGACTACAGGGTGACGTCGTCGGCGCCAGCCACGTCCGAGGACGTGCGGGTGAGGGAGGTCGATGATCCGGCAGCGATCAACGAGCTTCTCGACGCTGGGAACAGCGACGCGCACGTACGGCCCGGAGAGCCGCGCATCCACAGTTGGCTCGGGGTGAGCGACGACGAGGGGCTGGCCTGTGTGGGAGCGCTCACCGTCACGGAGAACGGTGGAGCCCACCTGCGTGGCATCACCACCGCTCCGCGCGTTCGCCGCCAAGGCCTTGCCTGGGCTGTCAGCGCCGCCCTCACTGTGCGCGGGCTGCGCGAGGTGTCACCCGAGGTGGCGCTTGGCGTCTATACCGACAATGCTGCGGCGTTGGCGTTGTACTCGCGCCTGGGGTACACCCGCGTGCACCATCTCGTCTCCGCCGCCCGCGCATCCTAACGTCTCGAACACATGTTCGAAGAGGTGCTATCCTCAGCCTTATGACTGCGGTGGTGGTTCCTGCGGGCTGGCCGGAGCAGGTTCGACCGCCCGGGGTGCCGTGGTGGGAAGACAGCGCGGTCGGATGGCTGCTCGACCAGTGCCCACCGGACTACCGCATGTACGCCGGCCTCAAACGCCATCCGGTAGTCCTTGCACGGTTCGCGGCTCTGCACACCGAGGCCAGCATCCAGGCTGCGGAGCGCGGCATCTCCGAGGCCAGGACGAGCCTGCGCGACTTCCTGCCTACCGAGTCGGTCGAGGGGGCGATTGCCATGTGGGAGCGCGAAGGTGCTCGGCTGCTCGGGGTACGGCGAGCGGTCGGCCTGATCGAGGACGCCTTCCGCGGCCGCCAGTTCCGCGCCCGACTGTGATGCCTGCGTGGGAGCCTTGGACGACGGGGACTCGAGAGTCTTTGGGTGGTAGACATTCCAGCACCGTTACTGGTTGTTACCGGCGTCCCGGGCGCTGGTAAGACAACCCTGGGCTCAGCGCTAGCCGTCGCACTCGGCGCGACGTTCCTCTCCCTCGACGAGATCAAAGCGAGCCTTTACGTCGCCGGCGTGCAGACTCCCGACCCGTATGGACTGCGTCTCGCGGCCGAGCGGGAACTCGCCGTTCAACTGGCTGCCGCAGACGGCGCCGTGGTGGTGGACCTGTGGATCGCGCCTGGACGCGACACCGACCGAATCACTGGGTTATTGGCGCAGCAGGACAGAGAAATCGTCGAGCTGCTCTGCCGCGTCCCCGCCGACCTTGCGGTCGCGCGGTATGCACATCGCTCGCGAAGCGGTCCGCATCTACCGCCCGACGAGCCCACTCTGAAGCGGATTCGGGATGCCAGCGACGTCCTCAAGCCCATCGGCCTCGGCACCTGCATCGAGGTCGACACGTCGCAGCCGGTCGACATCGCCGAAGTCCTCGACCGGCTGCGGCGGTAGGTCCTGTCGTCCGCCGACCACCTAGAATGAGCAGACCGGTGCTGGCAGCAACTCGGCCACGTACGACGAAAGGTGCTCGATGGGCTTGCTCGACCAGATCACCGGTCCGCGCGACCTGCGCGACCTCGACGATCAGCAGCTCAGCGACCTTGCCGCCGAGATCCGGGCGTTCTTGGTGGCCAAGGTGTCTCGGACCGGCGGTCACCTCGGGCCTAACCTCGGCGTGATCGAGCTGACGGTGGCCGTGCACCGGGTGTTCGACTCACCACACGACCGCATCGTCTTCGACACCGGGCACCAGGCATACGTCCACAAGATCCTCACCGGTCGAGCCGCCAGCTTCGACTCGTTGCGGCAGCAAGGTGGCCTCTCCGGCTACCCCAGCCAGGCGGAGTCCGAGCACGACATCGTCGAGAACTCGCACGCCTCCACGTCACTGTCGTACGCCGATGGGCTCGCCAAGGCCTATGTCGTCCGCGGCGAGGACAGGTACGTCGTGGCGGTGGTCGGCGACGGTGCCCTGACGGGAGGGATGTGCTGGGAGGCGCTGAACAACATCGCCACTTCGCCCGACAGCAAGCTCGTCATCGTCGTCAACGACAACGGCCGCTCGTACACCCCGACTGTGGGCGGCCTGGCCAACCACCTGGCGTCGTTGCGCACCGATCCCCGCTACGAGCAGGTGCTTGACCTCATCAAGGCCAAGCTGACCCGCACCAAGCTGGTCGGCCCCCCGCTCTACGACACGCTGCATGCGGTGAAGAAGGGGCTCAAGGACGCGCTCGCACCCCAGGGCATGTTCGAGGACCTCGGCCTGAAGTACGTCGGCCCTGTCGACGGCCACGACCGGGTGGCCATGGAGCAGGCGCTGACGCAGGC
Organism: Nocardioidaceae bacterium; assembly: GCA_030447865.1. Classification (GTDB taxonomy): domain Bacteria; phylum Actinomycetota; class Actinomycetes; order Propionibacteriales; family Nocardioidaceae; genus JAUJOE01. The sequence continues at coordinate 272,465 of JAUJOD010000002.1, read as the reverse complement.
CCGCAGCTTCGGCGGGCCGGTCATCGTGCACGCGATCACGCGGAAAGGCAACGGCTACCCGCCGGCCGAACGCCACGAGGCCGACAACCTGCACTCGCCAAGCGGCGCGTTCGACCCCGAGACCGGCGAGCTGCTGGCTAGTGCGGGGCGAATCTGGACCGACGTGTTCCGCGACGAGCTCGTCGCCATCGGGGTCGACCGCCCCGATGTCGTCGCCGTCACCGCAGCGATGTTGCATCCGACTGGCCTCGACGGCTTCGCGGCCTGCTTCCCTGACCGCACGTTCGACGTGGGGATCGCCGAGCAGCACGCCGTCACCTCAGCTGCCGGCATGGCGATGGCCGGACTGCACCCGGTCGTAGCGATCTACGCCACGTTCCTGAACCGGGCGTTCGATCAGGTCTTGATGGACGCCGCACTTCACCGCTGCGGAATCACCCTCGTCCTCGACCGCGCGGGTGTGACGGGCGACGACGGGCCCTCGCACAACGGGATGTGGGACCTGTCGATCCTGCAGGTGGTCCCCGGCCTGCGGATTGCCGCCCCCCGCGACGGTGAGCGGCTGCGGGAGCTGCTACGGGAGGCTGTCGACGTAAACGACGCGCCCACCGTCGTCCGGGTGCCGAAGGGCGCGGTGCAGCCAGACCTGCCCGCCCTCGACAGTGCCGGCAGCGTCGACGTGATGGTCCGCTCGGGGGAACCAGATGTTTTGATCGTTGCTGTGGGCTCGATGGTGGCCACCTGCATGGACGTGGCAGCGCGCCTGCAAGCTCAGGGAATCGGCGTCACCGTGGTTGATCCGCGCTGGGTCAAGCCGGTCAGCCCCGACCTCGTCTCGCTAGCGCGAGAGCACCGGCTGGTGGTGAGCGTGGAGGACAGCGGCCGGGTGGGCGGGTGCGGCAGCGCCTTGGCACAGGTGCTGGCCGACGCGGGAGTCGACCTCCCCACGGCCGTGTTCGGGATTTCGCAACGGTTCCTGCCGCATGCGAAGCGTGCTGTGCTCCTCGAAGAGATCGGGTTGACGGCGCAGAGCCTGGCTCGCGAGATCACGGCCCGAGTAGCCGCCATAGACGGTGCCGCCACGACTACCTCCGACAGCCCCGCCACCGACATCGCCTGAGTGGCGACGCGAGCGTCAGTCCAGCACGTCACCGATCGGCAGCGCCAGCTCGTTGACTTGGCCCACCTCGGTCGCGGCGACCGTACACTCGCCAGCTGAGATGGTGCACGTCAGCAGGTCGAGCGGGTCGGTTTCCCTGTTGCCGGCTTTGATGCCGACCACGACGAAGCTGTCGTCGTCGAGCCACTGGCTGAGGAAGATGAACGGGTACCCGGAATGGCCAGGGGTCACCTGGTCGCCCGTTTGCACGTCGAAGATCCGCACCTCGTCGGCTTTGTCGGTGTAGAGATACATCGCGTTGGGCGACAGGTCCGCGAACCAGCCGTCGAAGGCGGGCGCGTTGCCAGCTGGGTTGCCGCTGACCACGATCCGATCACCGTTGTCAGAGGTCCGGGCTAGTTGTCCGGCCGCCACGTCTTTCAGCCATTCATAGGTGGCATCCGGGGCGATAAGTTCACCAGTCCCCGCCGTGAGATCCCAGGCGGTGATGCCCGCAGTGCTGTGCCAGTAGGCGTGCTGCCCGTCGATCGACCTGATCATCGGTAGGTCGAACTCACCTGTCTGCTTGGTCGTAGGTTGGTTGCCTTCCGACGTGCGCACCACTTCGGAGCGGCTGGAGGTGTCGTAGACGACGAACTCCGCGACGGCTGGCGTGGTGTCCACCCAGCCGACGTACGACCCCGAGTCGTCGGCCGCCAACAATGGGCCGTAAGGCTGCTGGCTGCGGCCGATCTCCACGACATCGGCGCCATCGGCGAAGTAGATCGTGCCTTGGCGATCGATGAAGACGAAGCCGTCGTCGGTCTGCACATAGGTTGCGACGTCGTGCGGGGACACATCAATCAACCGATCGCCGTAGTGGATCGATGAGCCCACGGCGTAGCTGACCCGGCTCTGCGCGAACTCCGCGGTAGCCGGCTGCACGCTGCGGCTCCGATCCGGCGACGGGGGTGACGAGGAGTCCACCACCGCTGGCACCACGAACGCCACCGAGGCGGCAACCGCTGCCGCGCCTGCGCCGGCAACGACCCGACGGCGCCTGACGCGGGAGTCGCCAGCGCGGACAATCGCGTCGACGTCGACCTGCGGGGACGCCTCAGCGTCTGCCCGCTCTGTCATCAGGTCCTTGAGCGTTCCCGTCATCAGTTCACCGTCATTTCGTTGGAGTGGGGAATCACGCCCGGCCCGACTCGGGTTCGCAGCCGGTTGAGACCGTCGGAGACCTGGCTCTTGACGGTGCCGACTGAGCACCCCATCGCCTCGGCTGTCTGCGCCTCGGTGAGGTCCTCGTAGTAGCGCAAGACGATGGCCGCGCGCTGCCGCGGCGCGAGCATCTGCAGTTCCGTCCAGAGCCAGTCGCGCTCGTCCACGTGAGCACCCTGCTCTTCCACCCGTTGGTCAGGCAGGTCGTCTCGTGGGACCTCGCGTTGCCACGACTTGCGCCGCCACCACGAGATCGCTGTGGTGGTGATGGCCTTTCGGGTGTACGCCTCGGCGTTGGCCATCTCGCGCAACCGCGGCCAGGCGACGTACGTCTTGGTAAGCGCCTCTTGCAGGAGGTCCTCCGCCAGGCCACGGTCACCGACCATCAGGAACGCCGCTCGGAAGAGCGCTGGTGACCTCGCCTGGGCGAACTCCGCGAACTTCTCGCGGCTTCGCTGTGCTGCCATGACTGCCCTCTCGACCGACGGCTGGCGGATTGCCCCGCACCTACGAGGACGACCGGCGTCGGCAAAAGGTTGGGTCGCTGCCCGCTCGAAGGCTGATGCGAGAATCGGCGCGTGCCCCACTCAGTGCCCGAACTTCTGGACCTTCTCGTGCTTGAGCGGCTCGATCTCGACCTGTACCGCGGCCGACAACTCGAGACGGCACTGCAACGAGTCTTCGGTGGACAGGTGGCCGCGCAGGCGCTCTGGGCGGCCTCTCAGACGGTGGACGACGACGTCTCCGTCCACTCGCTGCATTCGTACTTCCTGCTGCCGGGCGACACCGACGTGCCGATCCTGTACGACGTGCAACGCATCCGCGACGGACGGTCGTTCTCGACCCGCCGGGTGGTGGCGCGGCAACACGGGAGGTCCATCTTCTACCTGACGGCGTCCTTTCACATCGACGAAGTGGGCTTCGACCACCAAGACGCCATGCCGCAGGTGCCCGCTCCCGATGAGTGCCCGAGCATGGGTGACGTGTACCGGAAGGTGACCGGTCGCGCTAACGACCGCTCGTGGGAGCACGAATGGGCAGCCCTCGACGTACGCTATGCCGGCGACTCTCGCGCCGGCGGCTCCTTGGCGGCAGCGGCGCATCCAGCGCGCACACAGATCTGGCTGAAGGCGGCCGGAGCGGTCCCGCCTGATCCCGTGCTGAACACCTGCGTTCTCACCTACGCCAGCGACCTCACCCTGCTAGGAGTTTCCCTCGTACCGCACGGCCTGATCATCGGGTCCCGCAGCATTCAGCCCGCCTCCCTCGACCACTCGATGTGGTTCCACCGGCCGTTTCGCGCCGACGAATGGATGCTGTACGACCAGCACTCACCCTCTGCCTCGGGGGCTCGCGGGTTCGCGCTTGGTCGGGTGTTCAGCCACGAAGGCGCGTTGATCGCCTCGGTGGCGCAAGAAGGCCTGATCCGCCCTGTGGGATCGGTGCGGGAGCGACTGCAGTCCGGCTAATGCCGCTCTGCCGGTCGATCTGTCGCTTCATCGGGTCCGGGTGTGCCAGGCGGCGAGCAGCTCCGCTTCGCGGGCTGCAGCGATTCCCCAGCCGGAGACCATCGGCGGTTGCTCTGCCTTGATCCAGTCCCAGGTGTCGCAGATCGTTTGCGCCAGTGGTCGCTGTGACAGCCCGGAGGCGCTTGCCTTGGTCGGGTCAGCGGCCAACGTCCACTCGCGCTGACCCTCGGTCCACAGCGGCAGCGACTGGTATGTCTCGCCCCGGTCGGTCAGCCAGCGCGGCTCGACCCAGCTGAGTCGGGTGTCGGACGGCCCGACGGCCCGCACAGCGGCGTCGAGCAGGTCGCCGAACCCGAACGGCGGCGCCGGCGAGATGGCGTTGTACGCGCCGCTTACGCGTTCCTCCGCCAGGTCCAGGGTCCACTCCGCCAGGTCCCGCGCGTCGATGATCTGGATCGGCGCGTCGTAGGGGGCAGGCGCGAGCACCTCCCCGCCGCGCGCGATCCGCCGCACCCACCAGGTGAACCTCCCGGTGTGGTCGTGCGGACCAATTACATAGGTGGGCCGAACGATCGTCAGTCCGTCGTCGCCGTACGACACCTGCGCCTGGCGCTCGCACAGCACCTTGAGCCCGCCGTACGTGTCGCCGGTGACCTCCTCCGTCGCGGGGTCGTCGAGCTCGATGAACGGAGCGCTCTCGGTCAGCCCCGGCGCGTCGGTGTCGGCGTACACCGACATGGTTGAAACGAACACATGATGACCGCCGCGACCGTTGAGGGCGTCGGCCAGTGCGCGCACCTGCCGTGGCACGTACGCGCAGACGTCGATCGTCGCGTCGAACGCGCGGCCGGCCAGCACCGACAGGTCCTTGTCGCGGTCGGCACGCAGGTGCTCGGCCGCGGTAAGGACGGGGCTGTCGGTCTGTCCCCGGTGCAACAGCGTGACGGCATGATCGCGTTGCAGCGCGGCTTCGGCCATCGCGCGGCCGACGAACCGGGTGCCACCGATGAACAGGATTCGCATGCAGGCACTGTAGCCGCCGTCACGTGGCGTACTCCCTTCTTTACGAATAGCGACAAATGCGTCGACACGCGTTACTGTTGCGGCTGCTGAGTTTCTTGTGACCTTTGTGGTATACGGCAGGCGCCGCGTTCGGTGGAGTCGACGGGCCACTCACAGCTCGGGAAGGAGTTGGCGTGCGCCTGACGCCGGACTCGTCTCGTCTGCTGGCGACCGTCGCGACGGGCGTCTCCGCCACTCTGTTCTGGCCGGCGCTGCCCGCGGTGGCCAGCGAGGTCCCCGACTGGCAGATGCCGTTCGCCTGTGGTGAGTCGTGGGAGGGTTCCACCCGGGCGACTCACCATCCGAGCCCGTACTCCATCGACTGGAATCGAGACCGCTACGACCTCGGCCACATCGTGTCGGCCAGTGCACCCGGAGTTGTCAGCTCGGTGGTCGACCTCGGTGACGCCAGTTACGGTCTGTACGTCGTGATCAACCACGGCAGCGGATGGACGAGCCTGTACGCCCATTTGCAGAAGGCGTTGGTCGTCGCCGGCCAGCGCGTCGACCAGGGGCAGACGCTGGGGCTCCTCGGCGACTCAGGCGGATCATCGGGGGCGCACCTGCACTACGAGCAGCGGCTTGACAAGACGGACCAGCCGGCGATGTTCGACGGAACCGCCTTCGTCTATGACAGCTGGCTGACGTCGCTTAACTGCGGCGACGTCCCGATCGTGGGCGACTGGAACGGCGACAGGTTCAGCGACGTCGGGGTGTTCGGCCGCCGCGCCGGTGCCGCGGCCTTCCGCAAGCGGTTCCCCACCGGCAACGTGAAGCGGGTGATCTACGGGTTGCCGACCGACACGCCGCTTGTCGGGGACTGGGACGCCGACGGCCGGTCGGACCTCGGCGTGTGGAGCCAGCCAACGGCCACCTTCGCGCTAAAGAAGTCCAACGGCAGCCTTCAGGTGTTCTCGTTCGGCGACCGCAACGATGTGCCGGTAACCGGTGACTGGAACGGAGACGGCCGCTGGGACGTCGGGACCTTCAACCCGGGCACCGCGACGTTCTTCTTGCGTGACGCCCGGGGCAACCTGACGACCAAGGTGTTCGGAGCGGTGTCGAGCTTGCCGATCACCGGCGACTGGGACGGCGACGGGCGCAGCAACGTGGGCGTCTATGACCCGGACACCACGACCTTCAGTTTGGCCATGCCCGACGGTACGACGAAGACCGTCGTCTACGGCACGAGTACGTCGCTACCTGTGGTGGGCTCATGGAACACCGACGGTGTCAGCGACCTCGGCGTGTGGGACATGTCGACCGGCGTCTTCTCTAAGCGGCTCACAGCTCAGCGCACGGAGCGAATCCGCTTCGGCAGCATTCGGTAAGGAAGCCATCCCAAGCCACGGCAAGCCAAGAGCCGAGCCAGGCAAGGCAAGGCAAGGCAAGGCAAGGCAAGGCAAGGCAAGGCAAGGCCTTCGCACGGCCTTCTCACGGCGCACGTCCGGTGCTTCGGTGGTGGGGCGGGAGCCGGCACCTCACGATGCTGCATTGGGCGTCCCGGATTGCAAAATGCATTGGGCCTCCCGGATTGCACGGAAGCCACTCACGTTGGTGCTCCTACCTTGGTCGGGGTTTGAGGCGTTCGTGTCGGATGGGTCTTCGGTGAGGGTCGATGCGTTGGGGTGGGATGACCTCGGGGATGCCGTCGGCGGCCATGATCACCGCCCATTCGCCGGTGTCGAGGAGGCGGTGGTGCCAGGCGCACAGCAGGCACCCGTTGGACAGGTCGGTGGGTCCGCCGAGGTGCCACGCTTCGATGTGGTGGGCTTCGCACCAGGCGGGTGGCCGGTCGCAGCCGGGCCACACGCAGCCCTTGTCGCGGACGGCGAGGGCGATGCGTTGGTAGCGGTCAAAGAACCGTTGGGACATGCCGAGGTCCAAAATCTTCGACGGCCCGTCCAGAACTACCGGGAGGAGTCCGGCGTTGCAGGCCAACCGGCGGGCCTGGCCGGCGGAGATGACACCGCCGGTGTGCAGGGTGGCTTCGCCGATGCCGGTGGCCAACGTCTTGGCGTCGATGGTGACCACGATCTGGGCGTTGACCACCCCGTGTTGGGGGAGCTTGTCCACCGGGAGGTGTTCGATCAACTCCAGGAACGCCCGCCCCCGCCGCTGCCCGTAGGTCAAGGTCCCGATCTCGGTGTCACAGTGCACACCATCGGCGTCCAGCAGATCGGATGTGCCCGGCCCGTGGACGGTCTCGGCCAGGCCGGTGCCGGGTGGGTTGGTCGGGGTGCGGCGCGGGGCGGCCAGTGCGTCCAGGGCGGTGGTGAGCATGTCCAACGCCTGGTTGGGCAGTTTGCCGGAGAACCTACCGATCCCGTCGAAGCCCTTGCGGGCCGAGAACGTCGTCTCCTGCAACGCCCGGGCCTCCTCAGCCGCCAGCAGCGCAGCCAGTTTGGTGTCGGCGCCGTCGGGGTCGACCACCTCGACCACATGGTTGGCCAGGTGCCGCAACTCGGGGTAGCTGAACCGGGGCGCTTGGTCGATCAGGTAGACCTCCGCCTCCTCCCGGGCGACCAGGTCCACCGTGCCGCTCAACCCGGTGACGGTCTCGGCGATCAGCACCGCCTGCTCCGTGCTCAGCTGGCCGGCTGCCCACGCCTGCCGGGTGGTGTTCACCGTGTCGTTGACCGCCTTAGCGCGGGCGACGATCCCCGCCGCCGCACCCCGCGACAGACCCTGGGTGGCACTCAGCCAGGCGGTCGGGGACGACGCCCCGGCTAACCGGGCCAGCTCCCGCTCCAACGCCGACCCCACCAGCCGGGCCAGCAGCTCATCCAGCCCAGCCGACACCCCCAAAGCCGCGCTGATCCGGTCGGTCAACGCCTCATCGGTCAACGACCAAGCAGGGGTGTCGACCACCTGCGCCAACGCCGCAGAGATGATGTCCAGGCAGCGGGCGTACGGCTCCACCGACGAGGTGCCACCACCACCGCCGGACCGCTCCACCGTCGCTGTCGCCACACCCGAACACTAGAACCACCCACCGACAACCTCGAACAACCGTTCCAGCCCTGTGGATATTCGCCGCCTTGGCCCATGGTCACCCGTGGTCATTGCCGGTCGGACTTGCGGGCAATCTGCTGCACCGTTTCGATGGTGTCGGCCTCGGCGGCGGTCTTGTCGTCGCGGTAGCGCAGCACCCGGGCAAACCGCAGGGCTAGCCCGCCCGGATAGCGCGAGGACCGCTGCAACCCGTCGAAGGCGATCTCAACCACCTGCTCGGGCCGGACGTGCACGACCTGACCGGTGCGCGAAGTCTCAAGCTCGAGAAACCGCTGGGTCTGCCAATCCAGCATCTTGTCGGTCATGCCCTTGAATGTCTTGCCGAGCATCACGAAGGTGCCATCCCGAGGGTCACGTGCCCCGAGGTGGATGTTGGACAAGGTGCCAGCCCGTCGGCCGCTGCCCCACTCGACGGCGAGAACGACCAGATCGAGCGTGTTACGGGGCTTGACCTTGATCCAGCCAGCGCCCCGGCGTCCAGCGTCGTACGGCGCATCGAGCGCCTTGACAATCACTCCCTCTTGGCCGGCGGCCACCACCTCGGCGAAGAAGGCACTGCCCGCCTCGACGTCGCCGGTGACTAGGCGAGAGGCCACCGAGCCAGCCGGAACGACGGCGTCGAGCCGCGCCAACCGGTCACCCAGCGGCAGGTCGATGAGCTCGTCGCCATCGACGTACAGGCAGTCAAAGAAGAACGGTGTGATGGAGGCATTCGCAGCAGTAGGAGCTTCGTCGAGCATGCGTGCCGTGCGCGACGCGGTCTCCTGGAAGGGGCGTGGGCGCCCGGCCTCGTCGAGCGCGATCGCCTCGCCGTCGAGGATGACCGCTGAGGCGTGCATCGTCTGGACCACAGCGACGACTTCGGGTAGCCGGGCGGTGATGTCCTCGAGGCTCCGGGTGAAGACTCGGACGTCAGCGCCAGCCTTGTGGACCTGGATACGGATGCCGTCGAGCTTCGTGTCGATCACGGCTTCGCTGTTCGGCTGGAGTTGGAGCTTGGCGAACGCAGCCGGCACGTCGGGTGCCGACGACGCGAGCATGGGCCGGACCGGCCGGCCGACGGTGAGCCCGAACGACTCGACAGCCGGCTGGCCAGCGGTGAGCGCAGCCACCGCGACCGGACCGGTGGCCCCACGGAGCATCACCGCCCTCCTGATCACTGCCAGCGGGATGCCGGCTGCGGTGGCGATCGCGTCGAGCATCGACGAGTCGAGGGCCCCTTGCCGGACGTCACCGATCAGGAGGCTGCGCAGAAAGGCCTGCTCATCAGCGGTGGCACGCGCGAGCAGCTGGGAGACAGCGTCGGCTCGGAGTACCGCCGACCCGGGGCCTGACAACCTTGAGATGCGGTCGAGCTCCGCGTCGACCTCGGTCAGGGTGAGCGACGGCTCAGCGGCTGGTGCGGGCACTGTTGAGACGGTTGCCCAGCCGACACCGGTCCTGCGTTGGCGGAGCTCTCCGGCGAGGTATGCGGTGGCGATCTCCATATCGGCGGCGGACGTCAGCCTGCCCAGCAGCTCGACGAGGGCTGACCGCTTCGCGAGACGCGAGCTAGTGGCGGCAACGGCTTGAGACGTGGCGACGAGGTCGCGAAGCAGCATGCCCGACATTCTCGCGTTCCGCACCACCGAGGAGATACTTGACGTGTCCAAGTCACCCAAGGTGGCGAGGCCGCGAAGTGCCAGCGGCGAAATTTGTGAGGCCCGCGGGCTCCTGGTGCCCCTCAACACTGCGCAAACCAGGTCAGCCGTGCTACTCGGTTGCTACCTTGACACTCAATGCCTGTCCCCAAGTACGTGCTTGACCTCCGCCAACACATCGGTCACGCTCCGCTGTGGCTCCCCGGTGTTACGGCGGTCGTGCTGCGCGGTGACGAGGTCTTGCTTGTTCAGCGCAGCGATAACCTGGCTTGGACCCCCATCACCGGAATCGTTGATCCGGGCGAGCAGCCGGCGGTGGCCGTTGTCCGCGAGGTCCTGGAAGAGACCGGCGTGCAGGTCCGGGTCGAACGCCTCGCGTGGGTGAACTCCACCCCGCTGGTAGTGCACACCAATGGAGACAAGGCCCATTACCTCGACCACCTGTTCCGGTGCAGCTACCTATCCGGCACAGCCCATGTCGCCGACGACGAATCGGTGGCTGTCGCCTGGTTCCCGCTAAGAGCGTTGCCGTTGATGGCTCCGATCTATGAAGAACGCATCCGGTGTGCAGTCGACGACACCAATCGAACCCGGTTCCAGGCTCCATGAGGGGAGATCCTGGCGCCGCCACGGCGGCCGCGATGCAGGTGCGTACCTGGCGCCCGTCGTGGCCGTGTGACCCGTACGACGTGCTGCGATCGGTACGCCGAGGGGCTGGTGACCCGTCCTTTCGGCGCGACGCGGACGGCACGCTGTGGCGGGCGGCGATGACGCCGCTCGGAGCCGTCACCGTGCGCATCCACGCTGACCCCACGGCGGGCGAGGTCACGTTGCAGACGTGGGGTGACGGAGCCGACTGGATGCTGCAGCAAGCCCCCGCCATGCTGGGAGCCGCAGACGACGTCAGCGATTTTGTTGCGAGCGATTCGATCGTCCGCGCCGCTTGGCGGCGGAATCCGCATTGGCGGGTCCCGCAGACCGGTCTCGTGCTCGAGGCGCTGGTCGCTGCTGTGATCGAGCAGAAGGTGACGGGACGCGAGGCGTGGCTGGGTTGGCGGCGGTTGTTGACCCGGTTCGGCGTGCCAGCCCCCGGACCGGGCGCGAGCAGGGGGATGCGGTGCCTACCCACGGCTTGCGATCTGGCGCGGATTCCTTCCTGGGAGTGGCTGCGCTGCTCCATCGACGGCGCGCGTTCTTCGACGATCGTGCGGGCGGCACAGGCAGCTGCCGCGCTTGAGCGAACCGTCAGCCTGCCAGCGCATGAGGTGGAGCGTCGGCTCTGCTCATTACCTGGCGTCGGCACCTGGACCGCGGCGGAGGTGCGCCAGCGCGCACACGGTGATGCCGACGCAGTCAGCTTCGGCGACTACAACGTCGCCCGCCACATGGGCTGGGCGCTGCGGGGGAGGGAGATGACCGACGCGGAGCTGGAGGTCGTTCTGCAACCCGATCGGCCGCACCGGTACCGCATCCAGCACATCGTGACCACCCGGTTGCGCGGGCGGCCGCGGCACGGACCGCGGATGGCTCCCCGGCAGCACCTGCCGAGATGACCCTGCCCCGGGTCAGCCTCCGACCGGTCGACGTACGGCTTCTCGTGGGCTGTGTCCTTCTTCTCACTCTCGTCACCGCGGACGTTGTCGCCGGCGGGCTCCTCACCCACCTCGATGGACGGGTCCGCGACGCTGTGCAGCCACGGTCAACGGCCATCCCCGTGTGGATGGACGCCCTGGGTGCCTTCGGAGATCTCGGTGTCGCTGCCGCTGTGATGGCGATCGCCGGGCTGGTAGCGGCCCACGTCCGCTGGCAACTCTGGCCAGTGGTGTTGGCGGCGGGAAACTTCCTGACCGTCGAAGCGGTGGTGTACGTCGTGAAGCTGGCGGTCGGCAGACCGGGCCCGGGGGTGTTGGCGGATCCCATCGACTACCCCGGATACTTCCCGTCGGGTCACACCGCCACCGCCGCCGTGAGTGCGGCCACCGTGGTCTTTCTCGGGCTGGCGATGCGGTGGGGAGACGCGCAGCTGGACAGGGCGGCCACGGCGGCTCTCGTTGCTGGTTCGGTCGTCGGGCTGGTCGCCGCCGTTCGGACCGTGCTGGGCGACTTTCATTGGGCCAGCGACGCGCTCGGCGGGCTCGCCTTGGCGGCGATCGTGCTGATCGTGGGCTTTGGACTGGCTCGGGCGCACGTCACCTCGGCTGCGGCGAGCGCGGTGCGAGATGGTGAGCGGCAGTGACGCCGACCACAATCACTCAGGCTGACTGTCGGTGTCAGGCCGTAGTCTCGTCGCTATGAGACCCGTCACCGATCTGGAGCGGAGAGTCGCCCCCTTCAAGGTGCTGTCCGACTACTCGCCGTCAGGTGACCAACCGACAGCGATCGACGACCTCGAGCAGCGGGTTCAGGCCGGTGAGAAGAACATGGTGCTGCTGGGCGCCACCGGCACCGGCAAGACGGCCACGGTTGCCTGGCTGGTCGAGCGGGTGCAGCGGCCGACCTTGGTGATGCTTCCCAACAAGACCCTTGCCGCCCAGTTCGCCAACGAGCTGCGCGAGCTTTTCCCCGAGAACGCCGTCGAGTACTTCGTCTCCTACTACGACTACTACCAGCCCGAGGCCTACGTCCCCCAGACCGACACCTACATCGAGAAGGACTCCTCGATCAACGAGGAGGTCGAGCGTCTCCGCCACTCGGCCACCAATTCCCTGCTCACCCGACGAGACGTCGTCGTCGTGTCGTCCGTTTCGTGCATCTACGGCCTCGGCACTCCTCAGGAGTACGTCGACCGGATGATCTCGCTCAAGGTGGGCGCCGAGGTCGATCGCGACTCCCTGCTGCGGCAGCTCGTCGGCATCCAGTACGCCCGGAACGACCTCGCCTTCAGCCGCGGCACCTTCCGGGTGCGCGGCGACACGCTGGAGGTGTTCCCCGTCTACGAGGAGCACGCCGTCCGCATCGAGTTCTTCGGTGACGAGATCGAGCGGCTCATGACCCTGCACCCGGTGACCGGCGAGGTCGTCACCGAGGACTCCCAGCTCTACATCTTCCCGGCCTCGCACTACGTGGCCGGACCGCAGCGCATGGAGCGCGCCATCGACGGCATCGAGGCCGAGCTCGAGCAGCGGCTGGCCGAACTCGAGCGGAGTGGCCACCTGCTCGAGGCCCAGCGGCTGCGGATGCGGACGACGTACGACATCGAGATGATGCGGCAGGTTGGTTCCTGCGCCGGCATCGAGAACTACTCGAGGCACATCGACGGCCGCGCGGCGGGCAGTGCGCCCAACTGCCTGCTCGACTACTTCCCCGAGGACTTCCTGCTGGTCATCGACGAGTCGCACGTCACCGTGCCGCAGATCGGCGGGATGTACGAAGGCGACATGTCCCGCAAGCGCACCCTCGTCGAGCACGGGTTCCGGTTGCCCAGCGCGATGGACAACCGCCCGCTGCGCTGGGAGGAGTTCCTCGACCGGATCGGTCAGACGGTTTACCTGTCGGCGACGCCGGGGCCTTATGAGATGTCGCGCGTCGACAATACTGTCGAGCAGATCATCCGGCCCACCGGGCTGGTCGACCCGGAGGTCATCGTGAAGCCGACAAAGGGCCAGATCGACGATCTGATGGCCGAGATTCACCAGCGCACCGAGCGCAACGAGCGGGTGCTGGTCACCACGCTGACCAAGAAGATGTCCGAGGATCTCACCGACTATCTTCTCGAGAACGGCATCCGCACGCGCTACCTGCACAGCGAAGTCGACACGTTGCGTCGCATCGAACTGCTGCGCGAGCTGCGGCTTGGGCAGTTCGACGTGCTGGTCGGCATCAACCTGCTGCGTGAGGGGCTTGACCTGCCTGAGGTCTCCTTGGTGGCGATCCTCGACGCCGACAAGGAGGGCTTTCTGCGCTCGGGCACCTCGCTGATCCAGACGATCGGCCGGGCGGCGCGCAATGTGTCCGGTCAGGTGATCATGTACGCCGACCGGATCACTGACTCCATGGCCAAGGCCATCGACGAGACCAACCGACGGCGTGCCAAGCAGGTTGCCTACAACCAGGCCTGCGGCGTCGATCCGCGGCCGCTGCGTAAGAAGATCGCTGACATCACCGACATGCTGGCCCGTGAGGACGCTGACACCGCGGAGCTAATCGGCGGCGGAGGCCGGCAGCAGTCGCGGGGCAAGGCGCCGGTTCCCGGCCTGTCGAGCCGCGACGCCGGCCGACATGCCCGCGACCTGGCCGGGCTGCCGTCGAGCGACCTTGCCGACCTTGTGCAACAGCTCACCGACCAGATGCACGCCGCCGCCGCCGAGCTGCAGTTCGAGGTCGCGGCCCGGCTGCGCGACGAGATCGCCGAGCTGAAGAAGGAGCTTCGACAGATGGTGTCAGCCGGCGTGCGGTGAAGCGTATCCATGCGGAGGTGATAGGTGGCGAACGGACCTGTCGTTGACGTCCATGTGCATCTGCAGCTCGATGACGACTCTCAGATGGCTGGTCGCAGCCATCGACTAGCCGACTATGAGGGGACTCTGGGCGACCTTCGCCTCATCGCCGCCGGGGTGCTCGTAATGGCACCGCGCAACGACCTACCTCGGACCCGGGAGCTCAACAACCTCGCGCTGGCGGCCGCAGAAGAGGACACGCGGCTCTACGCCATGTGCTCAGTGCACCCGGCAGATGATGCGAAGGCCCTCGCCGAGGTCGACCGCGTCGCCGCAGCGGGTGCTAGGGGGCTCAAGCTTCATCCCAACACTCAAGAGTTCGACGTGGCTGACGATGGGGTGGCGAAGATCGTTCGCCGGGCGGGCGAACGAGGACTTCCGGTGCTCTTCGACTCCTGGTCGGTGACCGATCCTGCCCAGCCTGGCAAGTTCGTCAACCTGATCACGGGCTGTCCCGAGACCCAGGTAATCCTGGCGCACATGCTTGGACCGTCGTTCCTTGAACTGCTGGTCTATCGGGTGCTTGCCGAATACCCCTCGTACGCACGCAATGCATGGTTCGAGCTGTCCGGAATCGCGCCGTTGTACGCCGATTCTCCACTGGCGGCGCAGCTGACGTGGCTGTGTCGGGAGCTCGGCGTCGACAGGGTCCTCTTCGGCAGCGACTACCCCTTCTTTGGTGTCGGTTCTGCGCTCCGCGCAGTCGATCGTCTGGGCTTCTCGCCAGTCGAAGTACGCCAGATCACGCATGACAACGCGGCATCGTTGTTCAGGCTCGACGACGGGGCCAACGGGTGAACGCCAGCGACGTTCTCGCGCACTGCCTCGGCGAGCCGGGAGCTTGGCGCGACGAGCCGTGGGAAGGTGACGTGGTCGTCACCGTCGGAGACAAGATGTCGAAACTACCCAAGCAGCACCGACCGGAAGAGCATGACGTCATGCCTGACGAAGTTGAACAGTCACCAGCCGCCGGCCGAACTTACGTGCCGCCACGGGGACAGGTGCTGACGCCGTACATCTGTCCGCGAGAGGCGGCGCGGGCCATCGAGTGGTACGCCGACATCTTCGGCGCCACCGAGACAACGGAGCGCTTCGTCGACCCCGACGGCAGGGTGGGACACGCTCAGCTCGAGATCGACGGTGCCGAGATCATGGTCTCGGACGCCTATCCGGACTTCGGCGCGGTCGCGCCAGCGGCGGGCAACACCACCGCGACGTTCGCATTGAACCTCTACGAGCCAGATGCGGATGCCACGATGGCCGCCGCCGAGCGGGCAGGCGCTGTTATGCAGCGGCCAGTGGAGGAGCAGTTCTACGGCAGCAGGCTAGGCACCCTGGTCGACCCGTTCGGCGTGCGCTGGATGATCGCGACGCAGGTGCGCGACGTCGCACAGGCCGACGTCACCAGCGCCGTTGAGGAGTTCCGTGCAGTTGGGGCCGAGCGCAGCTGACGCGAAGGTCGGGCACCTTGGCTTGCTGGTGGCGACTGACTGGCGGCGAGGTGGAGACCCAATCTGCTCGACCGCCGCGGACATCGGGGGGCGCTTCCGCGGGGGTCACCACCTCCGCCCTCCCGTCTCGTTCATGGGGTTGCGTCGCCCTCGCGGTGGAGCCAGCTCAGCAGGTCGGATGGGGCCAGCTGTGTCGTGCGGGCGCGATAGCGGGCGAGCTCCGCGTCGGTGAGGAGCCGTCGCCCTGATCCGGACGTTCCCTGCCGGAAGAAGCCACTCGAGCTCTTCAGAACTCCAGGGGGAGCCGGGACCACCTGGTCAGCTCGTCTCCGCATCTGCTCGAACCCGGCTGCCGCGACGAGTTGAGGCCACGCTTGCTCGGGCACGGTGATACGCAGCCGGGCGGCCAGCTGGCGCATCTCGTGCTCGAGGTCGGTTGATAGGTCGTCGTAGTGAACGAGCACGATGTTCGACTCACCCCGGCGGCCCCAGGCGTCCGAGAGATGCCACAGCACGCCAGGCAGGGAGTCCAGCTCTTCCTGCGGATCGACGTCCCGGTCGATCCATGACAACAACCACTCACGCAAGGGCGGGCGCGGAGCAGTCGCTGGCGCTCTCGACATCGGTTGACCGGTGAGACGGCGAATTACTTCCCGGTCGAGGTTGTCAGAGTGGTGGTACAGCGACACCGCCATGTCAAGCGGGTCCCTCGCCACCACGACGTACGTGACCCGCGAGTCCAGCGGAATCCCGTCCAGCGGAGTGTGGGTCTTGATGAAGCGACGGTGCGCCTGGGCCGCTAGGGCGCCGTACACCTCGTCTTTGGGGATGACCAGCCAGTCAAGCCACGGTGACAAGCGCGACAGCGGTGCCGGCAGCCGAGGGGTCTGGAAGATCAGCAGGGCACAGATCATCTGCATCCACGTTGTACCGCACTTGGATCTGGTGCTGATCACAATGTCGCCGGACCGAAGCGGGAAGTCCTGCCACCTGCGGCTGTCTTCGTCCGAGGATCGGTACACAACATGAGCAGCAGACACCCGAGGAGCGTAGCCCCGCTGCCTGCGGCTGTTTGGTTGGAAGCCGCCGTTCTGCGAGAATCCCAGCCAGGTGGAGGGGAGTATTCCTTCGCAGCAGTGTCGTCATCACGGCTCTTGGTCGGCGTACGTCGACCACTCCCGGCACCGCTGGCTCAGCCGGATCGCTGAGCGGAAGAGACCTCCGGAGCTAGTCCTATCAGGGCGCGTCCTTGGCGCGCCCGTGAACTCTCCGGAGGATGCGCGCACATGGAAGTTGCCCCCTGGGTCTGGTGGGCCACCATCACCATCACGACCGCGGTCCTGCTGGTCGACGTCTTGATCATCGGACGGCGTCCGCACGAGCCCTCCATGGCGGAGGTGAGTCGGCACCTCGCCGTCTACATCGGCGCTGCGGTTTTGTTCGGCCTGGGCGTCTTCTTCTTCGCCGGGGGGCAGTACGGCGCCGAGTTCTTCGCCGGTTGGCTGACGGAGTACTCGCTGTCGGTCGACAACCTCTTCATCTTCATCATCATCTTGAACAAGTTCGCCGTGCCGCGCCAGTATCAGCAGACCGCGCTGATGATAGGCATCGTGCTGGCGCTGGTGATGCGCGGCATCTTCATCGCCGTCGGAGCCGCAGCGATTGAGCAGTTCAGCTGGATCTTCTATCTGTTCGGCGCGTTCTTGGTCTACACGGCGGTGAAGCTGGCCCAGGAGGGAAGCAAGGACGAGGACGACTTCGAGGAGAACCGGCTGATCCGATGGGTCGAGAAGCGTTTCCCGGCGACGAAGGAGTACGACCGCGCGAAACTCTTCGTCAACCAGAATGGCAAGCGGCTGATCACGCCGATGTTCATCGTTGTGCTGGCCCTCGGGACCACCGACCTGCTGTTCGCCCTGGACTCGATCCCGGCGATCTACGGGCTCACCCAGGAGCCCTACCTTGTCCTCACCGCTAACGTCTTCGCGCTGATGGGTCTGCGTCAGCTGTACTTCCTTATCGGGGGTCTGCTGCAGCGACTGGTGTACCTGTCCTACGGCCTGGCCTTCCTGCTCGGCTTCATCGGTGTCAAGCTGTTTCTGCATGCGCTCCACGAGAACGAGCTGCCGTTCATCAACGGCGGTGAGCACGTGTCGTGGGCACCGGAGATCCCCATCTGGCTTTCGCTTCTCGTCATCGTGGGCACGTTGACGGTCACGACGGTAGCCAGCCTGGTGTCGGCTGGCGGGTTGACCGAGGAAGAGCAGGACGTGCGCACCGGCCCTCGGCGTGACTGGGACAGTGACGACAACGGCGACAACACGGGCGAGTAAGCCGCATCGACAAATCAGCGTCGACAAGGGCGGTCAGAGAAACCGGCCAGCGGCGTAGAGAGTCCCCCGGCGCTCAACTGACAGCGGCGCGTCCTCGATGCAGCCGGCACCTGGCAGCCCGTCCGGGGCGTCCTCGGGAGCATGCAGCATGCGCCGCGGTCCAGTGACGAACCCGACATGGAAAACGCCGTGGTCACGGGCGAAGAAGTAGAGGTCGCCTGGCTGCTCCTCCCCGAGTTCCACCGGTATGGCGGTGGCTTGTTGAGCCGAGGCATCCCGGGGTACGACGGCACCGGCTGCCCGGTGCGCCAGGTGCACCAAGCCGGAGCAGTCCAGGCCCCATCGCGAGGTGCCTCCCCACAGATAGGGCAACCCAATGAACTGACCGGCGAACCGCGTGATCTGCCCCTTGTCGACGTCGATCTGATTGGCCGGCGCAGGCGGACGTGGGAGGTCCGCTTCCGCGAGGTGGGAGCGGCGTACCCAGCAGGGATAGCCGCGAACGTCCTCGGGAGCAGGCTGCCAGGGGGCTGCCACCTTGACCCACTCACCCGCTTGCTCGATGAGCAGGACAGGCTCGCCTCGGACCAGCTGGGTCAGTGTGCGACCGTGCAGCCCTAGCCGCGCCGCACCGTCGAGCGACTGCGTCCAGGCGGCGAGGTCAGGCTGGTCCGCAATCGCAGGAGCGTCAAGCTCCCGGGGTGCGGTCGGCGAGGTCCAGCCGGTCGCTACATCGACCACCACCTCGAACGTCGTCATGCCAGCGCCTCGATACCAAGGCCTGGGGTTTCCGGCAGCGTGATCGTTGCACCGTCGTACATCAGCCCGCCGACAACGGGGGAGGAGGCGAGCCACCAGGCTGCGTCGAGATCGCTGATCGCGGTTGTCCCGTACGCCGCCACCAGGCTGGCCGCCGCGCCCACACCGATCGGGCCCTCCATCATCGACCCGACGAGGGTGCCGACGCCGTGCGCTGCGGCGAGCTCGAGCATGGCCCGGGCTACCCGCAGTCCGCCGCACTTGGCGAGCTTGACGTTCACCAGGTCAGCGGCGCGGCTCTCGATGATGCGGCTGAGATCGCGCAGTCCGAAGCACGACTCGTCGGCGAGGACCGGGGTATCCACGGCGGCAGTCACGGCTGCCAGCCCCTCGATGTCGGCTGCCGGCACCGGCTGCTCGACGAACTCGACACCCACCCCTGCGTCCTCGAGCGACCTGATCACTGCGACAGCCTGGCGAGCAGACCAACCCTGGTTTGCGTCCAGCCTGATCACCACGTCGGCACCGACCGACTCGCGAACGGCCTGCACTCTGCTGCAGTCGGTTGCCGCGTCGGTGCCGACCTTGAGTTTGAGAACCCCAAAGCCCGCCTTCACCCGCTCCGCGGCGCTCGATGCGAGCTCGTCGACGTCGCCGGCGGCGATCGTCACGTCGGTCGAAACCTCATGTCGCGTGCTCCCGAGGAACCGGGGTAGAGAAACCCCGGCCAGGCGGGCGGCCAGGTCGTGTAGGGCGACGTCGACCGCTGCCTTCGCGCCGAAGTTGCCAGCAACAGCCGATGACGTGGCCACCAGGAGGTCATGCAGATCAGCCGGTGCTCGGTCGAGCACCACGTCCTTCAGCGGACCACTGAGACAAGCCTCGGCGCCCGCCAGCGATTCGCCGGTCACCCGCCATACCTGCGGCGCCTCGCCGAAGCCACGCAGCCCGTCCTCCGTGCCGAGCTCGACCACGAGCGTCTCCAACGTGCGCGTCGAACGAAGGGCGGTGACGAACGGCGTGTGCAGCGCCGCCTCCAACCGATGACAGCGCACCTCGGTGATCGTCGTCACCCCAGCACCTTACGGTCCCTCCAGGCCGCAGCCGCGCCCGCCGCGATGAGGTCCAAGCCTTCCTGCTCCTCGAGGTCCGATGTCGTACACATGGCAAAGACGAACGGTGCGGCGTCGGAGGGCCAGACGATGCCCGCGTCATGAGACACCCCCTCGATCCAGCCGGACTTGTGTGCCACCCGGGTGCCCGGGGGAAGCCCGGCCGGAAGAGCGTCGTTGATCTGCTGCGCGCCGAGGACGGACAGGATCTCCCGACAGGCGGGCGGGGAGGCTGCGCGATCAGCCGCCAGCGCCTGAAAGGTCAGCCCAAGGTCGGCAGCCGTCACGAGGTTGTCGAGGCCCGCCGCCCGAGCCGGTGCGTCCTCGATGCCGCGCGACACCACGGAGTTCGTAGCGCCCAGGTGGATCAGCGTCTCGGTCACTGCGTCGACGCCGACATGGTCCAGGACGAGATTGGTTGCCAGGTTGCTTGACCGCACGATCGTGCGGTAGCACAGCCAGCGCAACGCGACTTCGCATCCCATCCGTCGCCACGGCTCAGGATCGCTGTCGTCGGCGTGATCCATGGAGAAGCTTGCGATGCCGGTGCCGGTGCGCGCGGCGGAGACGAACTCGTTGCGGATCTTGACCGCCTGGTCGAGGTCGAGTTTGCCTGCGTCTGCCAACCGGTAGGCGGCAATGACGACCGCCAGCTTCATCGTGCTCGCGGCATAGTGCTGCCGGTGTTCCTCGTGGACGGCCCACGGTTCTGCCTGCACGGGCGCTACCCACACCGAGAACACTCCGGCGGCCGGTAGCCGAGCCAGAAAAGTCTGCAGAGCAGGGGGCACCGGCTCAGCCTAGGTTGTCCCTCGTTACCTCTGGCCGCCGAAAGCCTGACCGAAGTCTTCGCTGACACCCGAAAAACGGCTCGGGACGGCACTTCGGTCAGGTTTCGGTTTCATTCCCGGCAGCCCGCTTACCAGCCGCGGGCTCGCCACTCCGGGATGGAGCCGCGTTCGGCGCCGAGGGTTGAGTCGTTCCCGTGGCCCGGGTAGAACCACGTCTCGTCCGGTAGCCGGTCGAAGATCTTCGCCTGCAGGTCTGACATCAGGCTGTTGAAGTCCTCAGGAGTTGTTGTCCTGCCAGGACCACCGGGGAACAGAGAGTCGCCGGTCCACAGATGAGGCGGGCCGGTCGGGTCGTCGTACAGCAGCGCGATCGACCCAGGGGTGTGGCCAACGAGGTGGATGACCTGGAGCTCGCAGTCGCCGACGGCGACCCGCTCGCCGTCCCGTACCGGTCGGGCGGTCTCGACAGGAATCCCCGCCGCGTCATCAGCACCCGCGACGGTCTCCGCCCCCGTCGCGTCGACGACCGCCTGCAAGCCCTGCCAGTGGTCTCCGTGCCGGTGGGTGGTGACGACCCTTGCCAGTCCGTCCGGGCCGATCAGCTTAAGCAGTCGGTCCGGCTCGTTGGCCGCGTCGATGAGAAGCTGCTCACCGGTGTGCTGGCACCGCAACAGATAGGCGTTGTTGTCCATATGACCGACCGACATCTTCGTGATGGCTAGGTCGGCGAGATCCCGGACGGCGGGCGGACCGCCGGGTCTCACCTTGCCGGTGTAGGTCATCGCCATGCTCCAAGTTTCGGCAGGTCGCCCTCGGTTGTGAGCCCTGTGCTGTCCGTACGCCCGAGCAGCCAGCCTAGGAGCGCCGGGCGCGGGCCCCGACACCTCCTGTCCACCACCCCTGATGAGCCAGCGGCGCTCGTCGTTACCGACCAGCGTCAGCGGTGGGGTGTCGTCACGGGCACTGAAGTCCGCTGCGACCCGCTCGAGCATCGGCTCGACGAAGTCGGGGGGCCAGTGCGCCAGTGTGTAGCGAGGTCGAGGTCGAGATGGTGAACCTCCACCTCACTGCGGCGCAGCGCCGGGATCAAGCTGGCGTCGCCCGCACGGTCGTCGGCGCCGTACCGGATAGGTGCAGCCCAGTCGGCAGGCCCCATCCCGGCGAGTTCCGCCATCAACCGCTCGTGCGACGCGTGTACGTCGCCGACGAGCTCCTCGGCGGACCGCCCGGCGCCACGCTCGATGTCAGCGTCACGCTCCGCGCGGCTGGGATACATGGGGATGTGCCGACGGGTTCGCGCGGACGTCACCAGATTCACCATCGCGTCAGCGTTGCGCGCGATATGGGTGAGCACGTGCGCTCGGGTCCAAACGGGCAACCCAGAGGCGGCGCTGGCCTGCTCGTCAGTCAGGTCGGCGATGCTGTGCTGCAAGGCCCCGGTGGAGGCAGCAAGCGCTTCGATAGAGGTCGTGACCGCGTCAGACATGAGGCGAACCTACCGCGTTCGACCTCGGCTTGATCCGTGCCGCACAATGGATCGGCGATGCCGACTTGCCGCGACACTCTGTCGCCTTTCCCGGTCGATGTCGCCTACGATGGCGAACAGGTGTTCGAACGGCTCCCGCTGCCGCGCGCCGCGAGGCGTTGCCGCAGCACCGTCTCGTGGGTGGAAGGTGACGAGTGACCGACCGGCTGATCATTCGTGGGGCCCGCGAGCACAACCTCAAGGACATCTCGCTCGACCTGCCCCGCGACTCGCTCATCGTCTTCACCGGGCTGTCCGGCTCGGGCAAGTCCAGCCTGGCCTTCGACACGATCTTCGCCGAGGGCCAACGCCGGTACGTCGAGTCGCTGTCGGCATACGCACGGCAGTTCCTCGGGCAGATGGACAAGCCCGACGTCGACTTCATCGAGGGCCTGTCGCCGGCCGTCTCGATCGACCAGAAGTCGACGTCGCGGAACCCCAGGTCGACGGTCGGCACGATCACCGAGGTCTACGACTACCTCCGGCTGCTCTACGCCCGCGCCGGCCGGCCGCACTGCCCCGTCTGCGGCAGACCGATCGCCCGCCAGACGCCGCAGCAGATCGTCGACCGGGTGCTCGAGCTCGACGAGGGCGCCCGCTTCCAGGTCCTCGCGCCGGTCATCCGCGGCAGAAAGGGCGAGTACGTCGACCTGTTCCGCCAGCTGCAGATCCAAGGGTTCTCCCGGGCCCGCGTCGACGGGGAGGTGCACACGCTCACCGCGCCGCCGAAGCTCGACAAGCAGAAGAAGCACACAATCGAAGTCGTCGTCGACCGGCTGGCGGTCAAGGAGTCGGCCAAGCGTCGGCTGACCGACTCTGTCGAGACAGCACTTGGCCTCTCCGGCGGCCTGGTGACGCTGGACTTCGTCGATCTCTCGCCCGACGACCCCCACCGGGAGCGGGTCTTCTCCGAGCACCTCGCCTGCACCTACGACGACCTGTCGTTCGAGGAGCTCGAGCCGCGGTCGTTCTCCTTCAACTCACCGTTCGGGGCTTGCACCGACTGCCACGGCCTCGGCACTCGGATGATCGTCGACCCTGAGCTGGTCGTCCCCGACGAGACCAGGTCGCTCAGTGAGGGCGCAGTCGCACCCTGGTCGGCGGCGCACGTGTCGGAGTACTTCACCCGCCTGCTGGACGCGCTGGCTGACGAGCTCGGGTTCTCCACCTCGACGCCGTGGGGTCGGCTTCCGATCCAGGCGCGGGAGTCGATCCTCGGTGGTCATCCCGGCAAGCTGCACGTGCGCTACAAGAACCGCTACGGCCGCGAGCGCTCCTACTACGCGGAGTTCGAGGGGGTCATCCCCTACATCGAGCGGCGCCACGGCGAGGCCGAGAGCGACACGAGCCGGGAGCGGTTCGCGGGGTTCATGCGCGAGGTGCCATGCCTCGGGTGTCAAGGGGCGCGGCTCAAGCCCGTCTCGCTGGCAGTGACCATCGGCGGCAAGAACATCGCGGAGATCAGCGCGATGCCCGTCGACGAGGCGTCGGCGTTTCTCAGTCACGACCTCGACCTGTCACCGCGGGAGCGGCAGATCGCCGAACGGGTCCTGAAGGAGATCAGCGAACGGCTGCGGTTCCTGCTCGACGTCGGCCTCGACTACCTGACGCTCAACCGACCGACCGGCTCGCTGTCCGGCGGTGAGGCCCAGCGCATTCGGCTCGCCACCCAGATCGGAGCCGGCCTCGTCGGCGTGCTCTACGTCCTCGACGAGCCGTCCATCGGTCTGCACCAGCGGGACAACCACCGGCTGATCGAGACGCTGGTGCGCCTTCGCGATCTCGGCAACACGCTGATCGTCGTCGAGCACGACGAAGACACGATCCGCACCGCCGACTGGGCTGTCGACATCGGACCGGGCGCCGGCGAGCACGGCGGTCAGGTCGTCGTGTCCGGACCCGTCGAGGAGCTGCTGTCGTCGCGCGACTCGCTGACCGGCGCCTACCTGTCCGGCCGGGCCGAGATCCCCTTGCCCGACGTACGCCGACCGCCGACCCCGGGGCGCGAGCTCGTCGTGCGCGACGCCCGTGAGCACAACCTGCAAGACGTCACCGTGGGGTTCCCGCTCGGGTGCTTCATCGCCGTCACCGGTGTCTCCGGGTCCGGCAAGTCGACGCTGGTCAACGCCATCCTGTACGCCGCGCTGGCCAAGCGCATCTACAACTCCAGGGAGGTCCCTGGCCGCCACCGCGACATCACCGGGGTGGAGCATGTCGACAAGGTGATCCACGTCGACCAGTCGCCCATCGGCCGGACGCCGCGGTCGAACCCGGCGACGTACACCGGCGTCTTCGACCACGTCCGCCGGCTGTTCGCCACCACACCGGAGGCGAAGGTCCGAGGCTACCTGCAGGGCCGCTTCTCGTTCAACGTCAAGGGCGGTCGGTGTGAGGCCTGCTCAGGCGACGGCACGATCAAGATCGAGATGAACTTCCTGCCCGACGTGTACGTGCCCTGCGAGGTGTGCCACGGCGCCCGCTACAACCGCGAGACGCTGGAGGTGCACTACAAGGGCAAGACCATCGCCGAGGTGCTCGACATGCCGATCGAGGAGGCTGTCGACTTCTTCGCCGCGATCCCGGCGATCGCCCGGCATCTGCGCACGCTGTGCGACGTCGGGCTGGGCTACGTGCGGCTGGGCCAGCCGGCGCCCACGCTGTCGGGCGGAGAGGCTCAACGGGTCAAGCTGGCCTCCGAGCTGCAGAAGCGCTCGACGGGCCGCACGGTGTACGTCCTCGACGAGCCGACCACCGGGCTGCACTTCGAGGACATCCGCAAGCTCCTCGGCGTGCTTCAGCGGCTGGCCGACCAGGGCAACACCGTCATCGTCATCGAGCACAACCTCGACGTCATCAAGACCGCCGACTGGGTGATCGACCTCGGTCCCGAGGGCGGAAACAAGGGTGGTTTGCTGGTGGCCGAGGGTACGCCCGAACAGGTGACCGCGGTGCCGGAAAGTCACACCGGCCGCTTCCTCGCGCCGGTGCTCGCCGGCCGGGCCGTCCCCGTCGCCCCCGTCCCCTCCCTCGGAGTTGTCAGAACGTAGTCGACCTATAGGTCGAATGGCTTCTGACAAGTCGCTGGGGGGCAGGAGACCGGTCTCCGTACGCTGGACTAACCCGACGAAGGAGCATCATGGGCAGTGCAGCCTCCCCAGCACGGCAAGACGCAGCCGAACCGACGCCCGAACCAGCCGCTGCGGCCAACGGACGCCCGGCTACACCAAGCCGCCGCACCATGCTGCGCGGTGCGGTCGTTGCCGGTGTCACTGTGCCGTTCGTCACCGCCTGCGGTTCGGGCTCGTCCACGGAAGGCTCGGAGACGCCGACGGGGCCTGGCTCGGCCGGGCCGTCAGGTGGCAGGGGAGAAACCGGTGCAGGGGCGAACGGATCCGGTGGCTCGGGCACCGTGCTGGCCCAGACCAGCGAGGTCCCCGAAGGCGGGGGGCTCGTCCTCGCCGACCAGGGGGTCGTGATCACCCAGCCGAAACCGGGGATGTTCAACGCCTTCTCCTCGAGCTGTACGCATGCCGGCTGCCCCGTCGACAACGTCAGCGACGGCACGATCAACTGCATCTGCCACGGCAGCCAGTTCTCCATCGCGGATGGCTCGCCGGTAACAGGCCCCGCTCAGGCCCCGCTGCCGGAGAAGCCGCTTATCGTCGCAGGCTCCGAGATCTCCCTCGGGTGACGTCGGCCTAGCCGGCCCGTTGGGCTGCGATGTAGTCCGAAGACTCCCGCTTCCACATGAAGACGAGCAGCGCCACATACAGCGCCATCTGTATGACGTTGAGCACCTGCAGGACAGCAGGCAGATCCTGGGACGAGTTGTAGAGACCGCCAAGCAGGCCGAGTGCCGCCAGCACCGTCAGCACGATGCGGGCCCAGTTGGCGCCCTTGCGCAAGAAGATGCCGAGCAAGATCCACAATGCTCCGAAGATCAACAAGGCGATGACGGACGCGACGATGGCTCCGGTGCGGGCGGCGTCTGCCTCGGGGCTGTTGAGGCTGACCTCGGCCGCCTCGACGATGTCGTCGAGATAGACGAAGGTGAGAATGGTGCTGATGACAGCAAGTGCGACGGACGCCCAGACGATGTTGACAGACGTCTTGATGGCAGGTGGTGGCTCGGCCGGCGTGTTCTGGCCGTAACCTTCGGACGGCGGTGGCGCTGGATAGTTGGTCAATGGTCCCCCTGTGACCCTTGCTGACGATGGGGGGACAGGGTGCACTCCCTGTCCGCACTCGGGCAGACAAGAAGCTAGCGTGTCGAGGGGTCATGCTCCCGAGATCCGGGCGTCCACGTCAGGGGTGTCGTCGGACGCGGCTCGTAAGGTGGGAGGCGTGCCCGACCCGTCAACGTACCGGCCCACTTCGGGCTCCATCCCCGACGCTCCGGGCGTCTACCGCTTCCGCGATGCACGGGGCCGCGTCATCTATGTCGGCAAGGCGAAATCGCTGCGCTCCCGGGTGTCGTCGTACTTCCAGGACCCCGCCAACCTGCACTCCCGCACGGCCAGCATGGTGACGACCGCCGCCTCGGTGGAGTGGACCGTCGTGCAGACCGAGGTCGAGGCACTGCAGCTGGAGTACTCCTGGATCAAGGAGTTCGACCCCCGGTTCAACGTCAAGTACCGCGACGACAAGTCGTACCCCTGGTTGGCGGTCACGTTGAACGAGGAGTTTCCCCGAGTGATGGTGGGCAGCGGGCCGAAGAAGAAGGGGGTGCGCTACTTCGGGCCGTACTCGCACGCCTGGGCGATCCGGGAGACGGTCGACCTGCTGCTGCGCGTGTTCCCGATGCGGTCGTGCTCGCAGGGAGTGTTCAACCGCAGCGCGCAGATCGGGCGGCCGTGCCTGCTCGGCTACATCGGCAAGTGCGCCGCGCCCTGTGTCGGCCGGGTCTCACCCGAGGAGCATCGAGCGATCGCCGAGGACTTCTGCACGTTCATCTCCGGTCAGACCGCCCAGCACCTGCGCCGGCTGGAGCGGGAGATGCAGGCGGCCTCCGCCGCGACGGAGTTCGAGCGGGCGGCTCGACTGCGTGACGACATCGGCGCACTCAAGCGGGCGATGGAGCGGGCGGCCGTCGTGCTTCCCGACGGCACCGACGCCGACGTGATCGCCGTAGCCGAGGATCCGCTCGAGATCGCCGTCCAGGTGTTCTACGTGCGCGCCGGCCGCGTCCGCGGTCAACGCGGCTGGGTCGCCGACCGCGTCGACGACGCCGAGCTGCCCGAGCTGCTGAGGCGCTTCTTGATCCAGGTGTATGACGCTGAGGCGGGTAATGCGATCCCCCGCGAGGTGCTGATCCCTCGCCAGCCCGACGACACTGCCACGCTGACGACCTGGCTGACCGAGAAGCGGGGGAGCAAGGTCGCGGTGCGGGTGCCGCAGCGTGGCGACAAGCGGGCGCTGATGGAGACCGTGGCGCGCAACGCCAAGCAGTCGTTGGCGCTGCACAAGACCAAGCGCGCCAGCGACCTGACCACCCGCGGTCGAGCGCTGGAGGAGCTACAGCAGTCGCTCGGTCTGCCCGAGGCGCCGCTGCGTATCGAGTGCTTCGACGTGTCCAACCTGCAGGGCACCGAGATCGTCGCCTCGATGGTGGTGTTCGAGGACGGACTGGCCCGCAAGAGCGACTACCGGCGCTTCGTCATCCGAGGGGTCGACGGGCAGAACGACGTGGCCGCGATGCACGAGACGGTGTCACGGCGCTTCAAGCGGCTCCTCGATGAGCGTGCCGACTCCAGTGCGGTCGATCTCGGCGTGACCGTCGACGACAGCGCGCCGGTGCTGATCGATCCCGACACCGGGCGCCCGCGGAAGTTCGCCTACGCGCCGGGCCTGGTGGTCGTCGACGGCGGACCACCGCAGGTCGCGGCCGCCCAACGAGCGCTTGACGAGCTTGGTATCGACGACGTCCCGGTCGTCGGGCTCGCGAAACGTCTCGAGGAGGTGTGGCTTCCCGGCCAGACCGACCCGGTGATCCTGCCCCGCACGAGCGAAGGTCTCTACCTGCTGCAGCGAGTGCGCGACGAGGCCCACCGGTTCGCGATCGCCCACCACCGTGGCCGGCGCTCGAAGACGATGGTCGAGAGCGTGCTCGACGAAGTGCCTGGCCTCGGTGAGGTGAGGAGGAGAGTGCTGCTGCGGCATTTCGGCTCGCTGAAGAAGCTGCGAGCCGCCTCGGTGGAGGAGATCGCAGCCCTTCCTGGTTTCGGTCCCCGCAGTGCAGGTGCGATCGTGGCAGCTCTGCAGACGTCGGCGTCTCCGGCTGCGGCCATCAACACCGCCACCGGTGAAATCCTGCAGGAGCAGTCGTGAGCGGGGCCACCAGTGATCTCATCATCGTCACGGGGATGAGCGGCGCGGGCCGGAGCACTGCGGCCAAGGCGCTGGAGGACCTCGGCTGGTTCGTCATCGACAACCTCCCTCCACAGATGCTCCCGACGGTCGTCCGGCTGATCGAGGCCGAGCAGGGCGAGTCGGTGCAGATCGCGGTCGTCGTCGACGTACGCTCGGGCGCTTTCTTCGCCGACCTGCGTGGCGCCCTGGCGAGCCTGGCCGACCAGGGACTGCGGCCGCGGATCCTGTTTCTCGAGGCCTCCGACGATGTGCTGGTGCGCCGCCAAGAGGCCGTCCGTCGACCGCACCCGTTGCAGGCGGGCTCGCGGTTGCTCGACGGCATCGCAAGAGAACGCGACATTGTGCGCGACCTGCGTGGCGACGCCGACGTACTCATCGACACGTCGACGCTGAACGTGCACCAGTTGGCCACCAAGATCGAAGTCGCCTTCGCCGACGCCGACGCACCCGTGGTTCGGGCGACGGTGATGTCGTTCGGCTTCAAGTACGGCATCCCGGTCGACGCCGACATGGTGGTCGACATGCGCTTCCTTCCCAACCCGCACTGGATACCCGAGCTGCGACCACTGACGGGTCTTGACGACAACGTCTTGACGTACGTGCTGGCTCAGCCGGCAGCCAGGCAGTTCCTCGACCGTCTCGAGGGTCTGCTCGACGTGGTGTACGCCGGCTTCTTGCAGGAGCGCAAGCAGTTCATCACGCTGGCAGTGGGATGCACCGGCGGGAAGCACCGGAGCGTTGCGATCGCTGAGGAGGTCGGAGCCCGGATGAGCCAACGCGGGGTGGAGGCCCTCGTCGTTCACCGCGACCTGGGCCGCGAGTGACCGCCGACCACCGGCCTGCCGCCTGGGCCGAGGCGACCGATGAGGTAGCTGCTGACCTCAAGGTCGTGGCGCTCGGCGGCGGTCATGGTCTGGCGGCGACCCTCACCGCGTTACGGAGGTTCTGCACGCAGCTGACCGCCGTCGTGACGGTCGCCGACAACGGCGGCTCCTCGGGCCGGTTGCGCCAAGAGCTCGGGGTGCTCCCCCCCGGCGACCTCAGGCAGGCACTCGCTGCGCTGTGCCGCGACGACGAGTGGGGCCGCACCTGGGCCCGGCTCCTGCAGCACCGGTTCCAGACAGCGGGGTCGCTGCACGACCACGCAGTCGGCAACCTGCTGATCGTGGCGCTGTGGGAGCTGCTCGACGGGCATGTCGAGGGACTTGACTGGGTCGCTCGGCTGCTGGGCGCCTCCGGTCGGGTGTTGCCGATGGCGGCGGTGCCGCTCGACATCGAGGCCCGCGTGCGCGGAGCGGACGGCAGCGGCCCGGACCAGGTGACGACTGTGCGAGGCCAGACGGAGGTAGCGACGACGACCGGCCTCGTCGAGTCGGTGCACCTCGTGCCCGACCGCCCGCCCGCGTGCGGTGAGGCGCTCGAAGCGATCCGGGCGGCCGACTGGGTGGTTCTCGGCCCCGGCTCCTGGTACACCAGCGTGCTTCCGCACCTGCTGGTGCCCGACCTGCGCGACGCCATCACCGCGGCACCTGGCCGGCGCTGCGTCACGCTCAACCTCGCGCCGCAACAGGGCGAAACCGACGGGTTCTCACCGAGCACCTATCTCGAGGTGCTGGCGCTGCACGCCCCTGATCTGGCGGTGGACGTGGTGCTCTCCGACTCAGCGGGTGTGATAGATATGCGCATGCTCGAAGAGACGGTTCACGGACTCGGCGCGGAGTTGGTTCTTGCCGATGTCGCCGCGTCGGACGGTTCCGCTCGGCACGACATCGACAGGCTGGCGGCGGCGTACCAAAGAATCATGCGATGACCGTTTTCAGCGTCGCCGACAGTGGTAACCCCGGTTTGCTGCGTGGGAGGATCGGTCTCATGGCAATGACCGCACAGGTGAAGGCGGAGCTCGCCAACACCGCCGTCACGAAGTCGTGCTGCCGCAAGGCCGAGGTGTCGTCGATGCTGCGGTTCGCCGGTGGTCTCCACATCCAGAGCGGTCGCATCGTCGTCGAGGCGGAGCTTGACACAGGGTCGTCGGCTCGCCGCATCCGGCGCGACATCCTCGAGGTCTATGGTCACCAAAGCGACGTGGTCGTGATCAGCAGCGGCGGCCTGCGCAAGGGCAGCAGGTACGTCGTGCGTGTGGTCAAGGACGGCGAGGCACTGGCCCGACAGACGGGGCTGCTGGACACCCGCGGCAGACCCGTTCGCGGCCTGCCCCCGCAGGTGGTCAGCGGCGCCGGCTGTGACTCGGTGGCGGCATGGCGGGGGGCGTTTCTGGCGCACGGCTCTCTCACCGAACCGGGTCGGTCGTCGGCGCTGGAGGTCACCTGTCCCGGCCCGGAAGCTGCCCTCGCCCTCGTCGGGGCGGCGCGCCGACTGGGCATCCCGGCCAAGGCGCGGGAGGTGCGCGGTATCGACCGGGTCGTGATCCGCGACGGCGACGCGATCAGCGCGCTGCTCAGCCGGCTGGGGGCGCACGAGTCGCTGCTGGCCTGGGAGGAGCGGCGGCTGCGGCGGGAGGTACGCGCGACAGCCAACCGGCTGGCGAACTTCGACGACGCCAACCTACGGCGATCCGCACGCGCCGCCGTAGCAGCCGGCGCCCGCGTCGAGCGGGCCCTGGAGATCCTCGGCGACGAGGTGCCTGATCACCTGAAGATGGCCGGGTCGTTGCGGGTGGAGCACCGCCAGGCGAGCCTGGAGGAGCTGGGCCAGCTGCACCAACCGCCGCTGACGAAGGACGCCATCGCGGGGCGGATCCGCAGGCTGCTCGCCATGGCCGACCGGCGAGCCCAGGAGCTGGGGATTCCCGACACCGAGGCCTCCCTCACTCCGGAGATGCTCGCCGACACGCCCTGACGGGCGTTGATAGGGTCGACACGCTGGCCCCAGCACAACGAGTCGAGGGAGATCGCGTGACCGTCCGGGTAGGCATCAACGGTTTTGGCCGCATCGGCCGCAACTTCTTCCGGGCCGTGCTGGCCTCGGGGGCTGACATCGAAGTGGTCGGCGTCAACGACCTCACCGACAACAAGAGCCTGGCTCACCTGCTGAAGTACGACTCGATCCTCGGACGGCTCGACGCCAACGTCGAGGCGTCCGGCGACACGATCAGCGTGGGCGGTCAGCAAATGGCAGCGCTGGAGGAGCGTGATCCGGCCAAGCTGCCCTGGGACGACTTGGGCGCCGACATCATCATCGAGTCGACCGGCTTCTACACCGACGGCACCACGGCCAAGGCGCACCTCGACGCCGGGGCAAAGAAGGTGATCATCTCCGCCCCCGCCAAGAACGATGACGTCACAGTGGTGATGGGTGTCAACCACACCGACTACGACCCCGGCTCGCACTCGATCATCTCCAACGCCTCATGCACAACCAACTGCCTCGCTCCGATGGCGAAGGTCCTCAACGACGAGCTCGGCATCGTCAAGGGCCTGATGACCACCATTCATGCCTACACCCAGGACCAGAACCTGCAGGACGGCCCACACAAGGACCTCCGCCGCGCCCGGGCAGCCGCGCTCAACGTCGTCCCGACCTCAACCGGCGCCGCCAAGGCGATCGGCTTGGTGCTGCCCGAGCTCAAGGGCAGGCTCGACGGCTACGCCCTGCGGGTTCCCGTCCCCACCGGGTCGGCGACCGACCTCACTGTTGAGGTCGGACGGGACACGAGCGTCGCCGAGGTCAACGGCTTCTTCCAGGCAGCGGCCGACGGACCGCTGAAGGGCTACCTCAAGTACACCGAGGACCCCATCGTCTCGACCGACATCGTCACCGATCCGCACTCGTGCGTCCTCGACTCAGGTCTCACGAAGGTGATCGGCAACCAGGTGAAGATCGTCGGCTGGTACGACAACGAGTGGGGTTACTCCAACCGGCTCGTCGACCTCGTCGGCTACGTCGGCGACTCGCTGTAGCCGGCGGTGAAGACGGTTGCCGACCTGGAGACCGAGCTCGACGGCCTGAGCGGCAAACGGGTGCTGGTGCGCTCCGACCTCAACGTGCCGCTGGAGGGCAGCCGGATCACCGACGACGGCCGGGTCAGGGCCAGCGTGCCGACGCTTGCCGACCTGAGGTCCCGCGGGGCGAAGGTTGTCGTCACCGCGCACCTCGGCCGTCCGGCCGGGCGGCCCAACCCGGCGTACTCGCTGCGCCCGGTGTCGACGCGGCTCGGGGAGTTGCTGGGTTCCGCTGTGGTGCAAGCGAGCGACACAGTTGGCGCCGGGGCGCACGAGGCCGTGGAAGCCATGGCCGACGGCGACGTCGTGGTCTTGGAGAACGTGCGCTTCAACACCGGCGAGACGAGCAAGGACGCTGCGGCGCGGGGCGCCTTCGCCGACGAGCTAGCCGTCCTCGCCGACGCCTTCGTCAGCGACGGTTTCGGCGTCGTGCACCGCAAACAGGCCAGCGTGTACGACATCGCCGAGCGACTTCCGAATGCCGCCGGCGGGTTGGTGCTCAAGGAGGTCGAGGTGCTCCGCCGGCTCACCGACAACCCGCAGCGGCCGTACGCCGTGGTGCTCGGCGGGTCGAAGGTGTCCGACAAGCTCGGGGTGATCGACAACCTGCTCGCCAAGGCCGACCGCCTGCTCATCGGCGGCGGCATGGTGTTCACCTTCCTGGCGGCCAAGGGGCTCGAGGTCGGCAAGAGCCTGCTGGAGGCCGACCATCTCGACGCCGTACGACGGTATCTGCAGCAGGCGGAGGCAGCCGGGGTGGAGATCGTGCTGCCGACCGACGTCGTGGTGGCGCCGGAGGTGTCGCCGGACGCGCCGGCCACCGTGGTCCCGGCGGAGTCCATGCCGACGGATCAGCTCGGCCTCGACATCGGGCCAGAGTCGAGCGCGACGTTCGCCGCGAAGCTCGCCGACGCCCACACCGCCTTCTGGAACGGACCGATGGGGGTCTTCGAGGTCGAGCAGTTCGCGGTCGGGACATCCGCCGTCGCCCGAGCGCTGACGCGCATCGACGGGCTCTCGGTGGTCGGCGGGGGAGACTCTGCAGCGGCGGTGCGCCAGCTCCGCTTCCGCGACGACGAGTTCGGGCACATCTCCACCGGCGGCGGAGCCAGCCTCGAGTACCTCGAGGGCAAGCGGCTGCCAGGGCTCGACGTACTGGATGGCTGACGCCGCCATGTCCAAGCACGATGCGCAGCCCGCCCGCGTCCCGCTGATGGCGGGGAACTGGAAGATGAACCTCACCCACCAAGAGGCCGTCGTCTTGGTGCAGAAGCTCGCCTGGATCCTCGCCGACAAGAAGCACGACTTCGCCCGCGCCGAGGTCGTCGTGCTGCCGCCGTACACCGACCTGCGCAGCGTCCAGACGCTCGTCGACGGCGACCGGTTGGGGATTCGGTACGGCGCCCAGGACCTGTCGGTGCACGACGACGGGGCCTACACCGGCGAGATCAGCGCCCGCATGCTGGCCAAGCTCGGCTGCTCCTACGTCGTGGTGGGGCACTCCGAGCGGCGTCAGTACCACGGCGAGCACGACGCCGTAGTGAGCGCGAAGGCCCGCAAGGCCCTCGACGCGGGGATCACCCCGATCGCGTGTGTCGGGGAGGGACTGGAGGTACGCCAGGCCGGCGACCAGATCGCGCACACCATTGGTCAGCTCGACGGCTCAATGGCGGGTCTGACGGCCGAGGAGGTGGCGGGCGCCGTGGTGGCCTACGAGCCGGTGTGGGCGATCGGGACAGGGGAGGTGGCGACTCCGGACGACGCCCAGGAGGTGTGCGGGGCCATCCGTGACCGCGTGACGACCGTGTACGGGCAAGCCGCCGGAGCTGCGGTCCGCGTGCTCTACGGCGGTTCGGTCAAGGCGGCCAACGTCGCCGGGATCATGGCCGAAGCCGACGTTGACGGCTGCCTGGTCGGCGGCGCCAGCCTGCTGGCCGACGAGTTCGGCGGCATCTGCCGGTTCTACGACATGCCGGTCTTGTGAGCGGCCGCCAGCCGGTAGGATTCCGACTGTGATTGAGGTTCTCAGCATTCTGCTGGTGCTCACCAGCGCCCTGCTCATCGTGATGATCCTGCTCCACAAGGGCCGCGGCGGTGGTCTGTCCGACATGTTCGGCGGCGGCGTCTCGAGTGGTCTCGGGGGCTCGTCGGTGGCCGAGAAGAACCTTGACCGCATCACGATCGGCATCGCGCTGATCTGGTTTGCCTGCATCGTTGCCCTCGGCTTGCTGATGAAGTCCGCCTGACCGCGACGTACAATCGCCCCAACCTGCCGCTCAGGTGGCGACGCAACCTCAGCAAGGAGACCCGTAGTGGCTGGTGGCAACGCGATTCGTGGCAGTCGAGTCGGTGCCGGGCCCATGGGTGAGGCCGAACGCGGTGACACCGCGCCTCGGCAGCGGATCGTGTACTTCTGCGCCAACGGGCACGAGACGGCGCCGATGTTCGCCGTCGACGCCCAGGTGCCGTTCACCTGGGACTGCCCCAAGTGCGGGTTGCCGGCAAACCGCGACTCCGAGAACCCGCCGCCGCCCCCGAAGGTCGAGCCCTACAAGACCCACCTTGCCTACGTGAAGGAGCGCCGCTCCGACGCCGAGGCCAAGGAGATCCTCGACGAGGCCCTGCAGACCCTGCGTGCCAAGCGCAAGTCCGGCGAGATCCTCTACTAGCCGGGGGGACGACTCACCGGTCTGCATCGGCGCGGGAGGTCTCGAACCTCAGTCGCCCTTTACATTGACGATCTGCCGGAGCGTGTGCTTGACCTCGACAAGGTCGGCGGCATCGTCCATGACGACGTCAATGTCCTTGTACGCCGCGGGGATCTCGTCGATGAACGCGTCAGTGTCGCGGTACTCGATGTCGCCCATCGCGGCTCGCAAGTCATCGGAGGTGAACGTCTTACGGGCAGCCGACCGGGAATACTCGCGGCCAGCGCCATGGGGGGGGAGGAGTTGAGTGAGGGCCGGTTCCCCTTGCCAGTCACCACGTACGAGCGCGTACCCATCGACCCTGGAATCAGCCCAGCGACACCTTCGCTGGCGTTGATCGCGCCTTTGCGCGAAAGCCACACGTCCTTGCCGAAGTGCCGCTCCTGCGCGGTGTAGTTGTGGTGGCAGTTGACCGACTCGGTGCGGTGCACGGCCGCGCCCACCCACTGTTCAAAGCAGGTAACGACGCGGTCCATCATCTCCTCCCGGTTGAGAAGTGCGAACTCCTGCGCCCATCGAAGCTCGCGGATGTAGCTCCAGAACTCGTCGGTGCCTTCGACCAGGTACGCGAGGTCGCGGTCCGGCAGGTCGATCCACCACCTCTGGCAGAGCGCTTGGGCGACCTTGATGTGACGTTGGGCGATCTTGTTTCCGACACCTCGAGAGCCGGAGTGGAGGAAGAGCCAGACGCGGTCCATCTCGTCGAGGCTCACCTCGATGAAGTGGTTACCGGAACCCAGCGTTCCCAACTGAAGTGGCCAGTTCGCCGCATAACTAGCCGGGTCGAATCCTGCATCGGTCGCAGCATCGTCGAGACGGGCGATCCGGTCGTCCGTGTGCTGAC
Organism: Nocardioidaceae bacterium; assembly: GCA_030447865.1. Lineage (GTDB taxonomy): Bacteria > Actinomycetota > Actinomycetes > Propionibacteriales > Nocardioidaceae > JAUJOE01. Next base: position 236,669 of record JAUJOD010000002.1, on the reverse strand, counting down.
GTGCGACGTCGCGGTTGTACTTGCCGGCCGAGAGCGGCACGGCCGCCTCGATGGCCTCGCGCAGCACCCGACGTTCGGATGGAAGCTCAGCAGCTGTGAACTGCGTTCGCACGGCGATCATCCCGTAACCGATGTCGACACTCACGGCGGCGGGGATGATCGCGCCCAGTGTTGGGATGACAGAGCCGACAGTGGCGCCCTTGCCGAGATGCGCGTCGGGCATCAGTGCGAGGTGAGGGTAGATGAATGGCATCTGTGCAGCCCGCTCCGCCTGTGCTCTCGTCTGGGGGTCGAGAATCGACGCCCAACTCAGCAGGCGCTTCCCGATCTGTTTCACCTGGCGCTCCCGTCGACGGAGGCAGCGGCCTCGTCGAGCAGCCAGCGGGTGCGGTGCAGGCCGCGGGGGCCGGCGGCCGGTGTGTCGACAACGTCGGACCCGCTCAACGCGCGATGAACGGCCGCCGCCTTCTCCTCACCCGACGCGATGAACCACACCTCACGCGCCCTTCCCAGGGTCCCGAGCGTCAGCGTCAGCCGGGTGGGCGGTGGCTTCGGCGCGTCTCTGACAGCTGCCACCGGTCGATCGTCGTACAGCGCCGGCAGGCCGGGGAACAGCGACGCCACATGCCCGTCCGGCCCCACGCCGAGCATCAGCACGTCGAAGAGCGGGCCACTCCCACCGCCATCGCCACCCGCTGCGCGGAGTTCGTCGGCGTAGCGGGCGGCAGCGCCCTCCAGGTCGTCGACGCCGTGGTCAGCCGCGGGCATCGGGTGCACCCGGCCCGGGTCAAGGGGTAGCTGGTCGAGCAGCGCCGCTCGGGCCTGGGTCTCGTTGCGCTCCTCGGCACCGCTGGGCAGGAATCGCTCGTCGCCCCACCACAGGTCCACCCGCGACCAGTCGACCGCGTCGCGGGCGGGCGACGCGGCAACCGCCCGGTGCACCCGGTCGGCGATGGTCCCCCCGGTCAGCACCCACGACGGCACCCGCCCGGACGCCTGTACGTCGATGAGTGCGGTCATCAGCCGGGCGCACACCGACTCCGCCAGCAGCTCTGCGTTTCGGTGGACGACGACGGTCGGCGACGTCACGACAAGGCGCGTCGGCTGGTCGCCTTGGCGGCGGCGGGCTTCTTCACTGGCTTGGAGACGCTGCCGGAACCACGTTCCTCGGACTGCTTCGCCGGCTTGTTGGTTTCACCCTTGGGTGGCTTCGCGTTGCCGTCAGCGTCGCTGAGGCGACAGACGGCCTGAACCGTCGCTTCGTAGATGTCGTCGGGGTCGAGCCGACGGAGTTCCTCCGCGAGTAGCTCAGCGGTGTCGCGCCGCTTCAATGCAACCGGGCGGTCGTTCGTGTTGGGCACGGAAAACGACGCCAGTCGGCCATCCGGCCGGGTGATCTCGATCTCCCCGCCGCCGGTGAACAGCGCCACGTCGGTGATGCCCGGCCCCTTGGAGCTGGCCCGCTCGATCGGGACGTGTAGCCGGTCGCTGAGCCACGCAGCCAGCAGGTCGGCACTGGGGTTGGCTCGCTCGGCGGTGACCCGCCCGCCGCGGATCCGGGCGGGGTACTGGTCGAGGGCGGCCGCGAGCAACGCCCGCCATGGCGTCAGCCGGGTCCAGGACAGGTCGGTGTTGCCTGGTGTGTAGTTGCGGCACTGGGTGACCAGAGCGGGAATCTTGCTACGAGGGTTGGTGACCGTGTCGGTGATGCGGCGCTGCGCCAGCGCGCCCAGGGGGTCTGCAGCAGGGTCGTCGGGCGGCTTGGTCGGCCACCACGCGACGACAGGGGAGTCAGGAAGCAGCAACGGCAGTACGACGCTCTCGGCGTGGTTGGCGACCTCACCGGAAAGCCGGAGCAGGACCGACTCACCTGAACCACCCCCCTCGCCGATCCGAATCTCCGCGTCGACATTGGCCGCACCGCGGGGGGAGCGGCGGATCACCCCGAGGATGCGGGAGGGGTGCTCCCGCGAGACAGCGTGGGCCACCTTGAGGGCGTCGTAGTGGTCCCGCTCGTCGGTGACGACGACAAGGGTCAGCACCATGCCCATCGACGGCGATCCTGCTTTGCGACGGGCCGCCAGCAGGGCTTGGCCGATCTCGCTCGCGTTGGTGTTCGACAGCTCAGTGCTCATCGGTCCTCCTCACGGGCGGCGCCACACCCGGCCGTCGCGGGCCAGCATGTCGCTGGCCGACTTGGGGCCCCAGGTGCCCGCTGGATAGGGCTCGGGGTGGCCGTGGTTGCCCCAGTAGGCGATGATCGGGTCGAGGATCTGCCACGACAACTCCACCTCCTCATGCTGCGGGAACAGCGGCGGGTCACCGAGCAGGACGTCAAGGATCAGTCGCTCGTACGCCTCCGGGCTTGACTCGACGAAGGCGCCTCCGTAGGCGAAGTCCATGTTGACGTCACGGATCTCCATGGCGGTGCCGGGCACCTTCGAGCCGAACCGCACGGTCACCCCCTCATCGGGCTGCACCCTGATCACCAGGGCGTTCTGCCCCAGCTCCTCGGTCGCGGTCTCGGTGAATGGCAGGTGGGGCGCCTTCTTGAACACCACCGCGACCTCGGTGACCCGCCGCCCCAGCCGCTTGCCGTGCCGCAGGTAAAAGGGCACGCCCGCCCACCGGCGGGTGTCGATGCCCAGCTTGATCGCGGCGTAGGTCTCGGTGCGCGAGTCCTTAGGGATGTCTTCCTCCTGCAGGAAACCCTTGACCTTCTCACCGCCGGCCCACCCGTCGACGTACTGACCGCGTGCGGTGTGCAGGTCGAGCCTGGAGGGCAGCTCGACCGAGCGCAGGATCTTCTGCTTCTCGATGCGCAGGCTGTACGCGTCGAACGAGGTGGGCTCCTCCATGGCGACGAGCGCCATCAGCTGCAGCAAGTGGTTCTGGATGACGTCGCGGGCGGCGCCGATGCCGTCGTAGTAACCGGCTCGTCCGCCGATGCCGATGTCTTCGGCCATCGTGATCTGCACGTGGTCGACGTAGTTGGCGTTCCAGATCGGCTCGAACAGCTGGTTGGCGAACCGCAGCGCCAAGATGTTCTGCACCGTCTCCTTTCCGAGATAGTGGTCGATCCGGAAGACGGCCTCGGGCGGGAAGACCTCCGAGACGATCGCGTTGAGCTCCTGCGCGCTCTTCAAGTCGTGGCCGAACGGCTTCTCGACGACCACCCGGCGCCACGACCCGATGTGTTCATCGGCCAGACCGTGCTCCTTGAGCTGGGCGACGACGTCGGGGAAGAACCGTGGCGGTATCGAGAGGTAGAAGGCGTGGTTGCCGGCGGTGCCGCGCTCCCGGTCGAGCTCCTCGATGGTGTCACGCAGCTGCGAGAAGGCCACGTCGTCGGCGAAGTCGCCCGGCACGAACCGGAAGCCCTTCGCGAGCTGGCGCCAGACCTCCTCGCGAAACCCGGTGCGGGAATGCTCGCGGATCGCGTCGTGCACGATCTGCTCGAAGTCCTGGTCTGCCCAGTCCCGGCGGGCGAACCCGACCAGGGAGAACCCGGGCGGCAGCAGGCCGCGGTTTGCGAGGTCGTACACCGCGGGCATCAGCTTCTTGCGCGACAAGTCGCCGGTGACGCCGAAGATCACCAGTCCGCACGGACCGGCGATGCGCGGCAGCCGTCGGTCCTGCGGGTCGCGCAGCGGGTTCGGGTCAGCTTGCGGGACCTGGATCATGCCAGCAGCTCCTGTACGGCGGCGACGCCCGTCGTGGGATCCTGCAGGTGCAGCCGCAGCACCGGCCGTCCGGAGTCGGCGAGCACCGCCGCGTCTCCTGCCGCCTGCGCGGCGATCAGGGAGCCGAAAGTGAACGGCCGGTCGGGGATTTCCACGTCGTCGGACTCGCTGCTGGTGAGCTGCAGGAAGACGCCCTGCGCTGGGCCGCCCTTGTGGTACTGACCGGTCGAGTGCAGGAACCGCGGCCCCCACCCGAAGGTGACCGGCCGACCGGTACGGCGAGACAGCGACGCCCGCACGTCGCGGAGTCGCCCATCCCGTTTGGAGTCGAGGTAGGCCATCACCGCGACGTACCCGTCGTCGCCAAGCTCTCTCAGCAGCGCCTCGACGGCACCGGCTGCGGTGTCGACGCCGTCGAGCAAGGAGGCAGCTCCCCGAACCTCGATGCCGTTGTCGACGAGTGCGGGGGGTTCTGCTTCCGGCTGAGCCTCCAGCAGACCTCGGGCGGCCTTCTTGGCGCTCTCGACGTCAGGCTGGTCGAAGGGGTTGATGCCGATCAGCCGACCGGCAACAGCCGTGGCGGTCTCCCAGGCGAGGAACTGCGCGCCCAGCGGGCCGGAGACGACAGCACACGGCTTCCCGGCGGTGTCGGCGTCGACCGCCGCACCCTCGCCAGCGGCCAGCAGGCTGACGGTGACGTCGCCAGCGGGGCGGCCAACCTCGGGTGCTTCGAGGTCCTCCACGGCGACCGGGAGCACGCCGCGGCCGTCCTTGCCGGTCGATTCTGCGATCAGCTGCTCCGCCCAGTCGGCGAAACCCACGATGCCGGCGCCGGCGTTTGCGATGACGACCTTGTCACGGCCTGAATCGCCGGCGAGCGCAGCGGCCAGCACCAGCCCAGGGTTATCGGGGGTGTCGGCGGCCAGCTCAGCCATCACCCCCTCGGCGGCGTCGAGAAGTTCCGCCACCTCAACACCGGCGAGCGCGCTGGGCACCAGACCGAACGCGGTGAGCGCGCTGTAGCGGCCACCGACCGAGGAGTCGGCGAGGAACACCTTGCGGTACCCGGCCTCGGTGGCCAGCTTCTCCAGGTCGGAGCCGGCGTCGGTCACCACGACGAACCTCGACGGCGCGTCGATGCCCGCCGCTTCGAACGCTGCGGTGAACGTGCGCCGCTGGCTGTCGGTCTCGAGGGTGCCACCGGACTTGCTCGACACCACGACGACGGTGCGGTGCAGATCCGCGGACAGCGCGCGCGCCACCACGCTCGGGTTGGTCGAGTCAAGGATCTCCAGCGGTACGCCGTAGCTGCGGGTGATCACCTCCGGCGCCAGCGACGAGCCGCCCATGCCGCACAGCACCACCCGGTCGAGGCCCTCGGCACGCAACTGTGCCCGCAGCGCGTCGATCTCGGCCAGCAGCGGGCGCGACGAAACCGGCAGGCTCACCCAGGAGAGTCGCTGCCCGGCTTCCGCCTGGGCCTTCGGGCCCCACAGCGTCGCGTCCTGGGCCGCCAGCTTGCTCGCTACCGAGTCCTGCACCAGCCGCTCGAGCACATCGTCGTACGACGCGGACGTGGTGACCCGCACCGATGTCACTTCGCGGAGCCCTCGACCTCGGGGTTCCCTTTCAGCGCCTCCTTGACCGTGTCGAGCAGTTCCTCCCACGACTTCTCGAACTTGTCGACGCCCTCGTCCTCGATCACCTGCACGACCTCGTCGTAGGAGATGCCGAGCCGCTCCATCTCATCGATGACCCGCTGGGCGTCGTCGTAGTTGCCCGTCACGGTGTCGCCTGCTATCTCCGCATGGTCGGCTGTCGCCAGCAGGGTGTTCTCCGGCATGGTGTTGACGGTGTCCGGGGCGACCAGTTCGGTGACGTACATCGTGTCGGGAAGGGCCGGGTCCTTGACGGACGTCGAAGCCCACAGTGGCCGCTGGCGGTGCGCGCCCGCCTCCTCCAGGGCCCTCCAGCGCGCGGAAGCCACGACCTCCTCGAACGCCTGGTAGGCCAGCCGGGCGTTGGCGATCGCGGCCTTGCTCCTGATCGCCTTCGCTTCGTCGGTGCCGATCTTGTCGAGCCGCTTGTCCACCTCGGTGTCGACCCGGCTGACGAAGAACGAGGCGACCGAGCGGATCGAGGAGAGGTCGACGCCGTTCGACTGCGCCCGCTCGAGCCCCGTGAGGTAGGCGTCCATCACGTCGCGGTAGCGCTGCAGGCTGAAGATCAACGTGACGTTGACGCTGATCCCCTCGGCGGTGGCGTCGGCGATGGCAGCAAGGCCCTCCTGGGTGGCGGGGATCTTGATCAGCAGGTTGGGCCGGTCCACCATCCACCACAGCGCCCGTGCCTCGGCTACCGTCGCCGCCTCGTCGTGCGCGAGCCGTGGGTCGACCTCCAGGCTCACCCGGCCGTCCTTGCCATCGGTGCTGTCGTAGACGTCACGCATGACGTCACAGGCCCACCGCACGTCGTACGTCGTGATCGCCCGCACCGCCTCCTCGAGGTCGACGCCGCGGGTGGCGAGGTCGGTGACCTGGTCGGCGTACTCGTCGGCCTCGGCGACGGCTTTGGCAAAGATCGTGGGGTTGGAGGTGACTCCGACGACGTGCTGGTGAGCAACCAGGTCGGCGAGGTTGCCGGTGCGCAGCCGCTCCCTGGAGATATCGTCGAGCCAGATGGATACACCGGCGTCGGAGAGGGTCTTGAGTCGGTCGGTCATGAGCTAGTCCCGTCTAGGAAGGGTTCACGGTGTGACCGCGTGTGCGGCCGCGATGCTGTCAAGCGCTGCCTGGGTGACGACCTCGGCGGTCATGCCGAACTCCAGATAGAGCCGCTGGTAGTCGGCCGACGCCCCGAAGTGGTCGATCGAAACGATCCGGCCGGAGTCGCCCACCAGCTCCCGCCACCCCTGGGCGACCCCTGCTTCGACCGACACCCTGGCCTTGACCATCGGCGGGATGACCGAGTCGCGGTAGGTGCGGTCCTGCTCGTCGAACCACTCCCGGCACGGCATCGAGACGACGCGGGCGCGGACGTCCCGCTGCGCCAGCTGGTCGCGCGCCGCGACGGCGATCTGCAGCTCTGAGCCGGTGCCGATGAGGACGACGTCGGGGACGCCTCCGTCGACGTCGAGCAACACATAGCCCCCAAGCGCAACGCCGGAGGTGTCGGCGTACCCGTCGGTCCCCCGCGGGAAGACCGGCACGTTCTGCCGGGTCAGGGCCAAACCGGCTGGCCGATCGGGGTGGTCGAGGATCGTCCGCCAGGCGGCGGCGGTCTCGTTGGCGTCTGCCGGGCGCACGACGTCGAGCCCCGGCATCGCGCGCAGGGCTGCCAACTGCTCGATCGGCTGGTGGGTGGGGCCGTCCTCGCCGAGCCCGATGGAGTCGTGGGTCCAGACGTAGATGACCGGCAGCTGCATGATCGCGGCGAGGCGCACCGCCGGGCGCATGTAGTCGGAGAACACCAAGAACGTGCCGCCGTACGGGCGGGTGCCGCCGTGCAGGGCGATGCCGTTGAGGATCGAGCCCATCGCGTGCTCGCGGATGCCGAAGTGCAGCACCCGGCCGTACCAGTCGCCGCTCCACTCCTTGGTGGCATTCTCGGGTGGCAGGAAGCTGGGCTCGCCCTTGGGGGTGGTCAGGTTGGACTCGGCGAGGTCGGCCGATCCGCCCCACAGCTCCGGTAGCTGCGGTGCGATCGCGCTGAGCACAGCTCCGGACGCCTTCCGGGTGGCCATGCCCTTGGGGTCTGCGTCGAACTCGGGGAGGGCGTCCGCCCAGCCGTCGGGCAGGGTGCGCGTGCTCATCCGCTCGAACAGGTCGAGGCGGTCGCCCGCGGCAGCGGCCCAGGCGTCGTACCGCTCCTGCCAGTCGGCTTGCATCGCCTTGCCGCGGTCGATCGCCTGCCGGGTGGAGGTGATCACCTCGTCGCTGACCTCGAACGTCTTGTCGGGGTCGAAGCCGAGCACCTTCTTGGTGGCCGCCACCTCCTCCTCACCCAGCGCGTTGCCGTGGGCTTTCCCGGTGTTCTGCTTCGACGGTGCGGGCCAGGCGATGATCGTTCGCAGCGAGATGAAGCTCGGCCGCCCGGTCTCCGCCTTGGCGGCCCGGAACGCCTCGAACAACGCCTCGATGTCCTCCTCGTAGCTTTCGCCGCCGTGCGTCCAGTCGACCTCCTGCACGTGCCAGCCGTACGCCTCGTACCGCTTGGTGACGTCCTCGTTGAACGCGACGGCGGTGTTGTCCTCGATCGAGATGTGGTTGTTGTCGTAGAGCAGCACGAGGTTTCCCAGCTGCTGCGTGCCGGCGATCGACGACGCCTCCCCGCTCACGCCCTCCTGGAGGTCTCCGTCGCTGGCGATCACGAAGATGTCGTGGTCGAAGACGCTCTCGCCGACCGCCGGCTCCGGGTCGAACAACCCCCGCTCGCGTCGGGCCGCCATGGCCATCCCGACGGCGTTGCCCACGCCTTGCCCAAGGGGGCCAGTGGTCGTCTCGACGCCATTGGTATGGCCGTGCTCGGGGTGGCCCGGTGTGAGGCTGCCCCAGACGCGGTACTGCTTGAGGTCGGCGATCTCCAAGCCGTAGCCGGCGAGGTAGAGCTGGACGTACAGGGTCAGGCTGGTGTGGCCGCAGGAGAGGACGAACCGGTCGCGGCCGGTCCAGTCGGGGTCGGTCGGGTTGTGGCGCATCAGCTTCTGGAAGATCAGGTACGCCGCCGGTGCCAGGCTCATCGCCGTACCCGGGTGACCGTTGCCCACCTCTTGTACGGCGTCCATCGCCAGCACCCGGGCAGTGTCGACAGCCCGGTCGTCCAGCTCGGACCAGTCGAGTGCGGCGTACGGGTCTGCGGGGGCGCTGGTCACTGGACGGTGTCCTTCCTCAGGGAGACGTCGTGCTGTCTGAGCGGCGCTCTGGCGGGACGAGCGACCTGCATTTCGAGCCTACTGCCGCGGCTCATTGCGTACCCGCCCCCGCCTCCCGCCAAACGGTGCGGCCCGCGCCCAGCAGCGCGCCGAGCCGCGCCCAACCCCAACGGCCTGCCGAACCCTCGCAGCACCTAGAGTGGCGCAGTCAGGCTCGATGGCTGGTGGTCGGCGGGCGCCGACGGATGTGCGGTCTGAAGAGCAACGCATGCGTCAACCCTGAGGTGTTCGTGACGGCTGTCGAGCCCCAACCTTCCCTGCTTGCCCGGGAGCGGGTAGTCACTGCACCCACGCGTACGGCGATCGCGGTCGCCGGCGCCTACGTCGCACTGACCAAACCGCGGATCGTCGAGCTGCTGCTGCTCACCACGGTGCCGGTGATGTTCCTCGCCGAGCGGGGTGTGCCGTCGCTGGCGCTGGTGCTCAGCACGGTTGCCGGCGGCACGCTTGCGGCCGGTAGCGCGAACGCGCTGAACTGCGTCGTTGACCGCGACATCGACGAGAAGATGATCCGCACCCGGCGTCGTCCGTTACCGCGCCACCAGATCTCCCCCCGAGCGGCCTTGTGGTTCGGTATCGCCTTGGGGGTGGCCGCCACGCTGCTGCTCGGCCTGGCCGTCAACTGGCTCTCGTCGCTGTTGGCGTTGGGCGCAAACGTCTTCTACGTGCTCGGTTACACGGTCCTGCTGAAGCGGCGTACGACTCACAACATCGTCTGGGGCGGCGCTGCGGGCTGTTTCCCCGCCTTGATCGGCTGGACGGCGGTCACCGGCTCGTTGGCGTGGCCGCCGGTCGTGCTGTTCCTGGTGGTGTTCTTCTGGACGCCGCCGCACTTTTGGTCGCTGGCTATCCGCTACCGGGACGACTACGCCGCGGCGGGGGTGCCGATGCTGCCAGTCGTCGCGACGTCGGCCGAGGTGGGCCGGCAGATCGTGGCCTACAGCTGGCTCACCGTGGCAACGTCGCTGGTGCTGTGGCCGGTGGCCGGAACAGGGTGGCTCTATCCGGCGGCCGCCCTGGTGCTCGGCGGCGCGTTCCTGCGCGAGGCGCATGCCCTGGAGCGGCTCACCAGGCGCGAGCAGTTCGCCGTTGTGGCTGGAGCGATGCGACTCTTCCACGGGTCGAACGCCTACCTGGCGTTGTTGTTCCTCGCCGTGGCGATCGACCCGCTGATCGCGCAGTAGCTTCGGGACTCTGGGGGCCGGCGGGACGGGTCAGCTCCGGTTGGCGCGGACGACGTTAGTGCCCGCCGCCTTGTCGTGCCACGCCTGCTTCTTGGCGTCCCACAGTGGCGACAGGCCGTTGAGCAAGCCGATGAGCGGCAGCAGCTGCAACGCCTGCATGCTGAGCACCCGACGAGCTATGACCGAGTAGCTCAACTGCCCCTCGCGGTCCCGTTGCCGCACTCTGATGCCGACGATCCGCTTGCCAGGGGTCGCACCGCCGCGCCGAAGGAAAACAGCCTCGTACACGACGCCGACAAGGACCGAGATCAGAATCGTCGCCGCGAGCCAGCCCCAGAGCTCGGCCGGCGGGGCGATGTCGGGGTTGTCTCCGCGGGCGGCTGACTCGCCGATCTGCCGGGACCACTGGTTGGCCTCTTGCACGTAGTGGTAGAGGAAGTAGCCGGTAAAGGGAAGCCCGGCCAGGCTGAGGATCAGGCCGTCGAGGAGGCGAGCGCCCAGCCGTTCTCCCCACGATGCAAGGGGTACGCCGTCAGGTGTGCTCGGCTGCGACGGTCGGTACTTCGGGCTGACGTGGCCGGTCCACGAGGTCCCGTCCCAGTACCGGTAGTAGGCGGGATGCTGGGGATCGTCGTACCAGTTGGGAGCTGGGTAGCTCACACCGGCCCCTTTGCTGCTGTCACCGGCGCTGCCTCGCCGACTGCTCGCGCAGCTGGGTCAAGACGAACCTGTCGATGCTTCCTGGAAAGAGGCGCAGCTCGTAGTTCTCGACACCGGCCCAGGTGTCAAGATCAGGGAAACCCAGGTGCTCGAGGTGGGCGCCGACTTCGGCGGCCAGCTCGCCTTCGAGCGGCAACAGATCATCAGCACTCGGTCGGTCGAAGTAAACGTGATGCAGGGCCAGCAGCCGGCCCAGCTCGCCGACAGGGTCAGCATGGTCGTCGACCCGCAGGTCATACGCCACGTCATCACCCGGGGTGTAGCTACCGGTCTCAGAAACGACGAGGAGTGCCGCGCTCTGCCTGCCTCGTCGGTCGCCACCGGCAGCGTCACCGGCCTTCAGTGACTCCACCAACCGCTCGGGCAGTTGGCTTCCATGGGACTCGACAAACGCCGTCTGCATCGCCTCGACCACGTCGGGGCCGGCCAGGATGTTGCCCTGGATTGCGTAGCCGGGTCCGTTGACACCGCCAGCCCAATCGAGACAGTCAGCTCCGCTGAACGTAGCCGCCTTCCCAGCGGCATCCACGATGCCGACTTGTCGGGACTCTCGCTGGTCATCATCGACCAGCAGTGCCTCCAGGGTTGCAGGGGCTGACCTGCCCGCCGACATCATGGCCAAGCCGTCTCGCTTATAGAGCGTGTTACAGAATGACTGGGTGGCGATGGCGCCGTCGCCCATGCGTGCCGCAGGTACGGCTGATCCCACGGCCAGGAACTTGGAGGCGACAGCGACCCCTAGGCTGCTGCCGTCCTCGCTGCGGGCCACGATGGAAAACGTCATAGGGTCAGCCTTTCTCGCCAACTCGCCCTGCCGGTTCACGACCATCATGGACTGCTGAGCCCCCAGATGCCCGGAGCCGGCCAGAGATCCGACGCTGAGCGTGTTATGGCGTGTTGAACGTCGGATCGTTCCCGCTCAGCCTGACCAGCCGCGGCGCCGCAGCATCCGGACGAGCTGGTCACCTACCTGGTCCGGCAAGTGCCGCGTGGCGTACGACGAGAACAGCAGCAGCCCACCGCCCTCGATCGATATGTCGTTCTGCCTGAGTAGGTCATTGTCCCAGTCTTGGATCTCGTAGTGCGGTATCCCGTGAATCTCAGCCCGTACGCCGAACTCCGGCCAGTCGTTGTCCAAGAAGTAGCGGCCGTCTGGCCGTTGGAGTATCTGCTGGCGCCGCGGCTCGGGTATGCGGAGACGGCGGCGGATGGCGTTGAAGTCGCCTTCAGGCAACGACTCGATTCCCCCGGCGGCGTCGAGGATCGACTCAGCGATGATCGCCCGGTTTCGACAGCGTCCTCTGCGACTCATGGCTTCCGACAGGGCGACTGGCCGTAGTAAGCGTTGCTGCACTCCTGCCAGCACGATGACCCTGGCGCGTCGCTTCGCGACTCGGTCGCTGGCTGCGTCGACCAAGCTCCGAGGCAGCCTGGTGCGCGGTGGAACGCTCAGTGGGTTGACATCTTCGGGGCCCAGCATCGTAGACCAACGAAGGCCGATGCCGCACTGGTCTGCGAACTCCCTCAGCCGACCGCTGCAGTTTCGCGAATGCCCGGGGACAACCACGGTGAGCTGGTCGGGAGTCATTCCGCGCAGGCCGTCGTACTGGGCGCCTGAAAGTCCGTGCAGCAGCGCGCCGGGTGGACCGGACATCAACGCCGACCACATCAGCTGGTCCTGCGTCAACGGGCCGTTGTGCAGGACAATCACTCGGGGTGTTGGTGCCTGCCACCGGTGCGCGGCCAGTTGGGCGCACACACGCGAGCGCCCGAACGTCCCAGCAGCAGCCTGGCGGGTCATGACCCCGACCTGCCGAGCCGCCTCGGCCGCGCCAGACATACCACCCCAGTCGTGCGCAGAGGTCGGTGAAGGGCCAGCGCGCTCAATTGACATGGTCATGCCCTCAGTCAAGAACGCCGCTGGGTGGTTTCCCGGCTGATTGTTGTCGACTGTGGATAGAACCGCCGCTGTGGACGAAAACGCCCTTACGTGCGCCAGTCCCTGGGGATGAGCTAAAGATCCGACGCCACGTTTGTTATGGCGTGTTCAGCGTCGGATCGTTTGCAGGAGAGGAGGGGTGCAGACCGCGATCGCGCAGACCGACCAGCAACCACGCAGCGGCAGCGCTCACCAGGGCAGCGCCAAGGACATGCAACCCGACCAGCACGATCGGCAGATCCGTGACGTACTGCGCGAAGCCCACGACGCCCTGACCCAGCTCAATCGCCAGCAGCCAGCAGGCGGCTCGCTGAGCGCGCTGCGGAGCATTCACCGTGCGCAAGGCGAGCAACGTGCCGACAGTCAGCCCGAGCAGCAGGAACACGAAGTCGGCGTGCAGTTGGCTGACCATAGCCGGGTCCAGCCCAGTGCGCGGGGACTCAGCATCCCCGGCGTGTGGACCCGAGCCGGTAACCACCGTGCCGAGGTAGAAGACGATCCACGTGACCCCGAACGTCGCCCTGGCCAACAGTGCCACCGGCGCCGGCACCGTGGGCTGAGGTGGGCGGTCCTGTTCATCGACCCTTCGAACCAGTACGACGGCCCCTGCGACCATCGCCAACGACAGCAGCAGGTGGCCCGCGACGATCCACGGGTTGAGGTCGGTCAGCACGGTGACGCCGCCGAGCACGGCCTGTGCCGGAATACCGAGCGCCAGCAGGGTGCTCAACCTCACCAGCGAGGAGCGGCGCGGCCGCATCCGGATCGCCGCCAGCCAGGTGGCAAGCGCGATGGCCGCGAGCACGAAGGTGAGCATCCGGTTGCCGAACTCGATGGCGCCATGCACTCCGAGGGCTTCATGCGGAACGAACGACTCGCCGCTGCATCGCGGCCAAGCAGGACACCCGAGCCCCGAGGCCGTGAGTCGGACCGCGCCGCCCGTCACGACGATGACCACGTTCGAGATCAGTAACGCGACGGCGAGCCGCTGCATGGCGCGCTGCGAGGGCGCCCAAGAGCGCAGCGCCCACGACGTCGGTGCCGGCGACGGTTTCGAGGAGGAGGACGTCGACGACGAGGGTGCCGACGACCGTGCGGACGACGACGGTGCTACTCCCACCGGAACGTCCTGACCGCCACCGCAGCAGCACCGGCCGACCAGCAGGCCAGCACGGCCAACCGTTGCCAGCCGAGCGGGGCTCCAGCCGTCACCTCCCGCAACCCCTCGGCGAGCGCGCCGGAGGGCAGCGCAGCAACGACCGGCTGCATCCACTCCGGATACTTGGCCAGCGGTACGACGACCGCACCCGCCGCGAGCAGCACGACGTACACCAGGTTCGCCGCCGCCAGCGTCGCCTCGGCGCGAAGCGTGCCGGCCATCAGCAAGCCGAGCGCGGCGAACGCCGACGTCCCGAGGGTAACGAGCAACCCGACGGCCGCGACGGCGTACACCCCGCCGGACGGCCGCCACCCGAGCGCCAGGGCGAGCGCGGCAATCAGCGACAGCTGGACCGCCTCGATGACCAGCAGCGAGGCCACCTTTCCCAGCAGCAGACCGCTGCGGGGAAGCGGAGAGGCACCCAGCCGCTTCAGCACGCCGTACCGACGCTCGAAGGCCGTCGCGATCGCCAGCGAGGTGAAGCTTGTCGACAGCACCGCCAACGCGAGCACTCCCGGCGTCAACACGTCGATCCGGCGACCAGGGCCCAGGTCGATCAGCCCGCCTGCTTCGGCGCCGCCGACCAGCAACAGCAGCGGGATGGCGATGGCAAGCAGCAGCTGCTCACCGTTGCGCAACAGCAGCCTGGTCTCCATCAGCGCGTGGGCGGCCACCATGTGCGGGAGCGGCTGGGCGCCTGGTGCGGGGGAGAGGTCGAGCGAGGTCATGACCGCAGCTCCCGGCCGGTGAGCTGCAAGAAGACGTCCTCGAGCGTGTGCCGTTCGACCGCCAAGCTCTCGGGCATCACACCCTGGGCGGCGCACCACGACGTCACGGTAGCCAGCGTCTGGGGGGTCACCGGGCCGTCGACCTGGTATGCGCCGGGCGCGTACTCGTGAGCGGTGCAGCCCGCTGGCAGCGCGGCGGCCAGACTGGCGGTGTCGAGGCCAGGGGCAGCGCGGAACCGGATCGTGTTCCGCGCGCCGCTCGACGTCAGTTCAGCAGGCGATCCCGAGCTCACTACCCGGCCGCGGTCGACGACATAGATGAAGGCGGCAAGCCGCTCCGCTTCCTCCATGTGGTGGGTGGTCAGCAGGACGGTGACACCGGACGCAGCGAGCTGTTCGATCAGGTCCCACGCCGCGCGGCGTGCCTGCGGGTCCAGCCCCGCTGTCGGCTCGTCGAGGATGACGAGCTCCGGACGCCCCACCACGGCCATCGCCAAGCCGAGCCGCTTCTGCTGACCACCGCTGAGCCGACGGTACGGCGTCCGGCCGCAGGAGCCGAGACCCAGCCGTTCGACCAGGGGAGCGAAGGGGAGCGGCGACGCGTGCAACGACGCGACGTACCGCAGCATCTCCTCAGCGCGTACGGCGGACCAGGCGCCGCCGGACTGCAGCATGACGCCGACCCGCGGCGACAGCTCCCGGTGCTGGGCGAGCGGGTCGAGCCCGAGGACACGGACCGTGCCGGAGTGCGGCCGGCGGTAGCCCTCGCAGGTCTCCATCGTGGTGGTCTTCCCGGCGCCGTTCGGCCCGAGAATGGCGGTGATGGTGCCTGTCTCGACGGTGAGCGAAAGCCCGTCGACGGCGGTTGTCGCGCCGTACCGCATCACGAGGTCGCGAACCTTCACTGCGGGGGCTGTCACGACAGGAGTCTAAGGTCGCGTACCGTTGTCGTCGTCCGCCAGGATCCCTCAGTCGGCCCCGCAGAACTCATGGCATCGCTCGGAACTCTGCGAGGTAGCATCGTCGCGCTCAACCTCACGATGGGGCGGGCTCCAGCCGACTTCCCTCTCCCGGTCGTGTCAGCGTCGGGGAAGCGGCAGTACGCCAACTCGTTGTGGGATGCCGTAGAGGTCGAGTGGTGGCTCGCCGCTCACCCCGCGATGACCACCGCGCCATAGCGGCTCGGCGGAAACCGACTACCCGAGGCTCGAACGTAGAGAGCGAGCGCGTTCCTGCTCGGCGTCGACGCCACCGGCATTTCTTACGCCCGTCAAGAGTTCCTTGGCTACGCCGACGATCAACTGAAAGTAATGGATACCGCGAAACGCGGAGTTCCCGGCGATCAGCGCAGTTGAATTGCATCAACAATGCAGGTGCTCAAGCTATGGCACCGGTCGCAGGCGCGGCGGGTACACGACTTCGCACCTCAGATTGCCTCCGTCGCCACCACCACGAATCCTTCGGCCATGTCGTCTGCCACCAAAAGAGCGCGTTCATCTACGCGGGTGATGCCAGCGTCATACGGCACCTTTTCCAGAAAGTCTGACCACCACTCCCGTTTGAACCAGGAGGACGGGTCGGTATTCTCGGCCACGTTTGATGCCTGTAAGACTACATGCCGAACAACCCATAGACCGAGAGACATTTGTGGCAGCTCGAGGGCAAGGTAATCGTCAAAGATGGAGAATTCGGCGGCCGCGGTCACCTCGAAGGCCTCACCAGTGTCGCTTGAACTCACCTCATTGAGGGCCTTGACCGCGTCCTTAGACCGGTACCAGTAGGAGGTCACTGTAAATGCATGATGTTCAAGTCCAGAAGTCCTCAGAGTCGGCAATTGCTCGAGCACAGCTACAGGCGCTGCCTCAGGCGCGGCGGAGTCGGACACCTGCTTGGCATCCGTCACGTGTCGTACGACTACCGCGTCAAGGGATGCGATCGAGACGATCGAGGTAGCTTGCGTCAATCGAGGCTGCCGACGTTGCAGGGCAGAGTAACAGGATCGCTGATCACAGGCGAATTGTAGGGCTGCACACCGTTTGCCAACGGGTAAGCGCGTAAGCGATACCTTCTCGAGGCGGTGCTAACACATGAGTTCTCGCGGAAGACATTGACTATGTGGCCAAAACGCGACTCATAACCTGCCGCAACATCCCCCCATCCCTTGTTGTAGCGCGGTAGCACGATTCGCAGGGACAATTGCGCCGGAGCATTACATTGCGTCCAGCCGCCCCAGGCGAGAATGTTGTTTACCTTGCGCGGGTCTGTGAACTCCCCCCAACAAGCTACAGCGGCAGCGCTCTGACCCGTCTCGGACGAAGTGATTGCCTGCTGCTGAGGAAATGTCCAGTCCGAAGGCGTTGCATCCGTGCTCTCAATTGACGCGCTGGTGGCGCCCGCAGGTGTCAGTGTGATATCGATAAAGAACGCAAATTGCCACCCGACTTTTCGTTGTTGCTTTTCGAACGTTGCCTGCGCGGACCCTTGCAATGCTCATGCCAGTTCCTCTCAGTCGATTGATGTCGACGCTAGCCGCGCAGCACCCATGGTGCCAAGTGGCAAATTTGCGGTCACAGGGGTTCAGGTAGTCGGACGACGTGACTAGGAAACGGTCACATCCTTGAGCACTACAGGGAGCCTTGGTCGTGTGGCTCATTCTCTTGCCTTCCTGCTTGCCGTTGGTCAGGTAACGCATCACTTGCGGATCGCCGACGAGGTCGACCATGAGATCTACGTCGCTGGCCGAGAGCGGCCGCAGCGCCGTGCGTCCCGTTTCAATGATGCTGGCGGTCACTGGTCAAGCAGATCACTGCCAAGAACCCACCGCCGGGTGGGGGCGGGCGTGGAGGTGTGAGCCATTCGGTCGGGCGTTACGGCCAGCCCGGTTGAGGCGCTTGCAGAATTACGACACAATGGTGTTGTGAAAACTTTGTCGGGAGTGTCGTCGACGCTGGGTGCGGAGGTTGCGGTGACCGCACCGGCCGCCGCAGCGTTAGGCCCGGCCGCAGCCGGTGTAGCTGATGACGCCCCCACGCGGCAGCGGGTCGCCGCGTCGATCCTCGAGAACGGTCCGTCGACGGCCGCCGCGCTTGCCGAGCGGCTCGCGCTCACCCCGGCTGCGGTCCGGCGCCATCTGGACCACCTCGTCGCAGCGGGCGCTGCGGTCGCTCGCGAGCCCCGGGTCACCGGCACCCGTGGCCGGGGCCGGCCCGCCAAGGTCTTCGTGCTCACCGACTCCGGCCGCGACACCTTTACCCAGGCCTACGACGACCTGGCCATCGGCGCGTTAGGGTTCCTGCGGGACACCGGCGGACCTGACGCGGTAACGGAGTTTGCCCGGCGCCGCACGTCCGAGCTCGAGGAGCGCTATCGCCCAGCCGTCGAGGCGGCTGTTCCGGACGACCGCCCGCAGGTGCTCGCCGGCGCCCTCACCGAGGACGGCTACGCCGCGTCCGTGCACGAGGCACCGATCGGCGACCAGCTCTGCCAACACCACTGCCCGGTCGCTCACGTGGCCGCCGAGTTCCCACAGCTGTGCGAAGCGGAGACCGAAGTGTTCGCCCGGCTGCTCGGGAGTCACGTACAACGACTGGCCACCATCGCCCACGGCGACGGCGTCTGCACCACGAACATCCCGCGGGCCGGCGCCCTCGTCGGCGCGGGTGCAGCGACCGCTGAACCAGCCACCGCATCCAGCCCTACTGGGAGGACCACCTCATGACATCCATCGAGCAGCTGAACCCGGAGCTTGAGGGCATCGGCCGCTACCAGTACGGCTGGGCCGACTCCGACCTGGCCGGGGCAACCGCGCAACGGGGCCTGAACGAGTCGGTCGTCCGCAGCATCTCCGCCCTCAAGAGCGAGCCGGAGTGGATGCTCGAGCTGCGGTTGAAGGGGCTCAAGCTCTTCGGCCGCAAGCCGATGCCGACGTGGGGCTCCGACCTGAGCGCTATCGACTTCGACAACATCAAGTACTTCGTCCGGTCGACGGAGCAGCAGGCAACCTCCTGGGAGGAACTGCCCGAGGACATCAAGAACACCTACGACAGGCTCGGCATCCCCGAGGCCGAGAAGCAGCGCCTGGTCGCCGGTGTGGCGGCTCAGTATGAAAGCGAAGTGGTCTACCACAAGATCCGGGAGGACCTCGAGGAGCAGGGCGTCCTCTTCCTCGACACCGACACCGGCCTGCGTGAGCACGAGGACCTCTTCAAGGAGTACTTCGGCTCGGTCATCCCGGTGGGCGACAACAAGTTCGCGGCGCTCAACACGGCGGTCTGGTCCGGCGGCTCGTTCATCTACGTGCCGAAGGGCGTGCACGTCGACATCCCGCTGCAGGCGTACTTCCGCATCAACACCGAGAACATGGGCCAGTTCGAGCGGACGCTGATCATCGTCGACGAGGACGCCTACGTGCACTACGTCGAGGGCTGCACGGCGCCGATCTACAGCTCCGACTCGCTGCACTCCGCTGTCGTCGAGATCATCGTCAAGAAGGGCGGCCGGTGCCGCTACACGACGATCCAGAACTGGTCCAACAACGTCTACAACCTGGTGACCAAGCGGGCGACCTGCGAGGCCGGCGCAACGATGGAGTGGGTCGATGGCAACATCGGCTCCAAGGTCACCATGAAGTACCCCGCCGTCTACCTCCTCGGTGAGCACGCCAAGGGCGAGACGCTGTCGATCGCGTTCGCTGGCGAGGGCCAGCACCAAGACGCCGGCGCGAAGATGGTCCACGCCGCCCCCCACACGATGAGTTCGATCATCTCCAAGTCTGTCGCCCGCGGCGGCGGCCGGACGTCGTACCGAGGGCTCGTCCAGGTCGCCGACGGCGCCCACCACAGCGCCAGCACGGTGCGCTGTGACGCGTTGCTCGTCGACCAGATCAGCCGCAGCGACACCTACCCGTACGTCGACGTGCGTGAGGACGACGTGTCGATGGGTCACGAGGCGACGGTCTCGAAGGTCAGCGACGACCAGCTGTTCTACCTCATGAGCCGCGGCATGGCCGAGGACGAGGCGATGGCGATGATCGTGCGCGGGTTCATCGAGCCGATCGCTCGGGAGCTGCCGATGGAGTACGCACTGGAGCTGAACCGCCTCATCGAGCTGCAGATGGAGGGGGCTGTCGGTTGACGGACAGTCTTGTTGCTGGTGCGGTGGAGACGGTCCAGAGCCACCTCCATCCGGTGCCGTCCTATGACCTCACCGACCACCCCGTCCCCACCGGTCGAGAGGAGGTCTGGCGCTTCACCCCACTCAAGCGGCTGCGCGGGATGCTCGACGGCGAGCCTTCCGACGGTCACCTGAAGTGGGACGCCCACGTCCCCTCCGGGGTCACTGTGGGCGAGATCTCCACCGTGACGGCGGCCGAGCTCGGCGAGACGCTGCCAGCCGACCGTCCCTCTGCCCTCGCCGTGGCCAACGCGGGCGGCGCGGTGTTGATCGACGTACCGGCTGAGACCGAGCTGACCGAAGCTCTCGTGGTTCGGCTCAGTGGCGCAGCGGCCGACGACCTCGTTTGGGGCCACATCGTCGTCCGCCTCGGCCGGCACGCCAAGGCGACGGTCGTCTTCGAGCACTCAGGCAGCGCTCGCTACAGCGCGACGACGTCGGTCCTGGTTGGCGACAACGCCAAGCTCGACCTGGTCTCGCTGCAGCTGTGGGACGACGACGCCGTACACCTCGGGCAGGTCGGTGTCCGGGTTGGCCGCGACGCGCACGTGCGCAGCTTCCAGGCAACACTCGGTGGCGACCTCGTCCGGATCATCGAGAACTTCGAGTACGCCGGTCCGGGTGGCGAGCTGGAGGCCTTCGGGCTGTACTTCGTCGACGCAGGACAGCACATCGAGCACCGGCTGTTCATCGACCACAACCAGCCGCACACCAAGAGCAACGCCGTCTACAAGGGTGGTCTGCAAGGGGAAGGGGCGCACTCGGTGTGGGTCGGCGACGTGCTGATCCGCCAGGCGGCCGAGGGAATCGAAACGTTCGAGACCAACCGTAACCTGGTGCTGACCGATGGGTGCCGCGCCGACTCGGTGCCGAACCTGGAGATCGAGACCGGCGAGATCGTCGGTGCCGGCCACGCGTCAGCGACCGGTCGCTTCGACGACGAGCAGCTGTTCTACTTGCAGTCTCGCGGGGTCACCGAGGACGAAGCTCGCCGGTTGGTGGTGCACGGCTTCTTCGCCGACATCATCAAGAAGATCAAGGTGGCGGAGGTCGAGGCGCGCCTGCTCGCCGCAGTCGAGGCGGAGCTTGCGCAGACCGTTGGCGCCAACCCGAGTTCGCCGGTGCTCGCATGAGCAACTTCCAGCCCGCCTGCACGCTTGCGGAGGTGCCTGTCGGCGGCGTCCGGGCGGTGGGCGTCGATGGCATCGACGTCGCTATCGTCCGCACCGACGACGAGGTGTTCGCGATCCAGGACGAGTGCTCGCACGCCGCTATCGCGCTGAGCGAGGGCGATGTCGACCCGGTGGGCTGCGAGATCGAGTGCTGGTTGCACGGCTCCCGGTTCGACCTCCGCAGCGGCAAACCCACCGGTCTCCCGGCCTATGAAGCGGTGCCGGTCTACCCGTGCAAGGTCGACGGCGACGTGATCCTCGTCGACGTAGACAACCCACTCAACACCGATACGGAGATGTAACTCGATGGCCACCCTGGAGATCCACGACCTGCATGTCGCGGTCAACACCGAGGACGGTCCGAAGCCGATCCTGCGCGGCGTCGACCTGACAGTGCAGTCAGGGCAGACGCACGCGATCATGGGCCCCAACGGCTCCGGCAAGTCCACCCTGGCCTACTCGATCGCCGGCCACCCCAGGTACTCGATCACCGAAGGGTCGGTCACCCTCGATGGGGTCGACGTACTCTCGATGACCGTCGACGAGCGCGCCAGAGCTGGCTTGTTCCTGGCGATGCAGTACCCCGTCGAGGTGCCGGGAGTCTCCGTCTCGAACTTCCTGCGTACGGCGAAGACGGCGCTCGACGGGCAAGCCCCCAAGCTGCGTACCTGGGTCAAAGACGTCAACGACGCCATGGACAAGGTGGCGATGGACCGAGAGTTCGCCACCCGCAACGTCAACGAAGGCTTCTCCGGTGGGGAGAAGAAGCGGCACGAGATCGTCCAGCTGGAACTGCTCAATCCGCAATTCGCGATTCTTGACGAGACAGACTCCGGACTCGACATCGATGCGCTGAAAGTGGTCGCGGCCGGAGTCAACCGGTTTCGCGGCCAAGGTGACCGAGGAGTCCTGCTCATCACCCACTACACGCGGATCCTGCGTTACATCCAGCCCGACTTCGTGCACGTCTTCGTCGGTGGTCGCATCGCCGAACAGGGCGGACCGGAGCTGGCTGAGCAACTCGAAGCCGAAGGCTACGACCGGTACGTAAAGGCAGCGGTCGGGCAATGACCGGTGTGTCGCTCCAGGCGCCTGCTGCCCGCGTGGACATCGACATCGAGAAGATCCGGGCGGACTTCCCGATCCTCGACCGAGTCATGGCTGGGGGGCACCCGCTGGTCTACCTCGACAGCGCCAACACGTCGCAGAAGCCCCGCCAGGTCATCGACGCGATGACCACTCACTACGAGCAGTTCAACGCCAACGTTGGGCGTGCTGTGCACCAGCTCGGCGACGCGTCCACCGCGGCGTACGAGCGCGCTCGGGTCAAGGTTGCCGACTTCATCGGGGCGGCCGATCCGGCAGAGGTCATCTTCACCAAGAACGCCTCGGAAGCGCTGAACCTGGTGGCCAACACCCTGGCCTGGGGGAGCGGCGACTACGCGGTGCGCGCTGGTGACCAGGTCGTCATCACCGAGATGGAGCACCACTCAAACATCGTGCCGTGGCAGCTCCTCACCGAGCGCACCGGAGCGACGCTGCGCTGGTTCGGCATCACCGATGAGGGACGGCTCGATCTGTCGCAGATCGACTCCCTGATCAACGAGCGCACCAAGGTCGTCTCGGTGGTCTGGGTCTCCAACATGCTCGGCACGGTGAACCCGGTCGCCGAGATCGCCCGCCGCGCCCATGAGGTAGGCGCCCTGGTGGTCGTGGACGCCTCCCAGGCCGTGCCGCAGCTGCCCGTCGACGTCGCGTCACTCGGCGCTGACCTGGTGGCGTTCACCGGCCACAAGATGGTCGGCCCCACCGGCATAGGTGCGCTCTGGGGGCGCACGGAGGTGCTCAACGCGCTGCCCCCGTTCCTCGGTGGCGGCTCGATGATCGAGACGGTTGCGATGGCGGGTTCGACCTGGGCCCCGCTGCCGGCGAAGTTCGAGGCCGGCACGCCGCCGATCGCGGAGGCCATCGGACTCGGTGCCGCCGTCGACTACCTGTCCGCCATCGGCATGGACAGGGTGGCTGCGCACGAGCAGGCGATCACGGCGTACGCACTGGAACGGCTTGGTGACATCGACGGTCTGACGATCTTGGGTCCGAGCGAGCCGGTCGACCGCGGCGGCGCTATCAGCTTCGAGATCGCGGGCGTGCACCCGCACGACGTCAGTCAGGTACTCGACTCGTTGGGGGTTGCGGTGCGGGCCGGTCACCACTGCGCCAAGCCCGCGCACCGGCGCTTCGGCGTACAGTCGTCGACGCGTGCGTCGTTCTACGTCTACACGACAACCGCTGACGTCGATGCTCTTGTCGACGGGTTGGATCAGGCGAAGCGCTTCTTTCAGGTTGGCTGAATGGATCTGCAGAGCCTCTACCAGGCGATCATCTTGGACCACTACCGCGACCCTCATCACGCCGGGCTGCGGGAGCCGTACGAAGCCGAGGTGCACCACGTCAACCCGACGTGCGGTGACGAGGTGACGTTGCGGGTTCACCTGGTCGACGGCACGGTGTCTGACATCTCCTACGACGCCGAGGGCTGCTCGATCTCGCAGGCCTCGACATCGGTGCTCGCCGAGCTGCTCATCGGCAAGCCGGTAGATGAGGCGATGACGGTGCACGAGACGTTCGTAGAATTGATGCAAGGGCGTGGCCAAGTCGAGCCCGACGAGGACGTGCTCGAGGACGGGGTGGCCTTTGCGGGAGTGGCGAAGTTCCCGGCGCGGGTCAAGTGCGCGCTGCTGGGATGGATGGCGTGGAAGGACGCGACAGCACAAGCTGTTGTGGATGCGAGAGGCTGAGGATGACAACTCCTGACACCACCGATTTGCCCGACGTCGACCTTTCGCCGTCGGGCGCTGGCGTGACCCGAGACGATGTTGTGGAGGCGTTGAAGGACGTCGTCGACCCCGAGCTCGGGATCAACGTCGTCGACCTCGGCCTGATCTACGACGTGGCGCTGGACGCCGAGCGGATCGCCACCATTGACATGACGCTGACCTCGGCGGCCTGCCCGTTGACCGACGTGATCGAGGACCAGACGCGAACCGCGCTGGAAGGGCTCGTCAACGACTTCCGCATCAATTGGGTGTGGATGCCGCCATGGGGTCCCGACAAGATCACCGAAGACGGCCGCGAGATGCTGCGAGCCCTGGGCTTCAACGTCTGACCGGGCAGCAGCCCGGACAACGTCAACAGAGGTACGGACCGTCAGGTGCTTGTGAGCGGAAACGAGAGATTTACGTGAGGGTCGTTTGGGGGTGGTGTTGCGGTATGGCTCAACGCCCACTTTCCTCCTTCCGGACCGTCAGTCCGGTTGGGAAGACATCATGGCCTCGTTTTGCTCAGCATATGTAACCGTTCTTCTGCTGGAGAAAAGGAATGTTAAAGACTACTTGGTCACGGCAGCAGTGTAAGCTCGTTGGTGTCTTCTGGATTGCAGTTGGTTTGATGGCGGGATGTCTTGGCTTTCTTTTAGCGATCTTTCCTGGGCAGGACTTAGCGGCTGGCGGGATGGGTTTGTTTGCTATTTCATTGGTTGGAATGGGGATCCTCATACGCAACCGTGGATGGAAGCCTCCAAGCGGTAGAGAGCGGATCCTTGGGCTCCTGCTTCTGGCCATAATGGTGGCGGGCGGGATAATGCTGATGGCCACTCAGAATGTTTGACCGTGAACCTGACCGGGTTCCATGCCGCTTCCTTTTGAGTTGGGAAGGATGGCATCATGTCGAAGAGAATCCAATCCGCTGGTCAAGGAGCGAGCGGTTCACGTGCCAGCACACCGTCACGATGTCGGACTTCATTGAGCGCTGCCTCGAGAATGGGTCACGGTCGGCTTCGGCCACGTGGCCTGTCGGAGCGGTCGAAAAACGCCATCGACACCCAGTCACCGTCACTTGCGAACCGTCGGGTGGACCGCCACTCAATCCTGGCTTCGCAACACGCTGGTGCCGGCAGCGGCGTTCGTCCACGTGAACTCGTCCGGCGAGCCCCTGGTTGGGCTCCCCACCAATGCATGATGTCGACGGTGTGGCAGTGGTGCAGGAGTCGGTGTCGAGCTGCAGCTGCATCCAGGATGCGCATGAGGCCCGTTTCCCCAGCACCAGCGGCTGCGGTGAACAGCTCGCTCCTTGACCAGCGGAGGCGCGCAGTCAGGCTGCGGTTGTGGCGCGGTGGGTGCCGGTGGAGTCGACGAGGAATAGTCGGCCGTGGGGTGATCGCCAGACGAAGACCCCGTTGAACACTTGTCTGACCTGCCATCTGCTGTGGGTCTTGATCCGGTGGTGGAAGGTGACCATGGGGGCGAGGTTGTCGAGCCGGGTTTGGCCTGGTGGCCCGCCTTGGCCGGGGTCGACGTAGGGGTCGGAGTGGTCGGCTTGTTTGGTGCGGGTGGTGTTGGTGGCGTAGGGGAACACGTCGACCGGGCTGCGTAGGTGCATCGCTTCGCGGAGCCGGTCGGGGACTTCGTAGCCGTTGACGGGTGCCTGGTTGGCCAGGTCGATCACTGGTTTGACGGTGACGTGGCAGTGCCTGAGCCACGTCTTGACCTGGTCGATGGTGACCGGGCCGACCCCTTCGAACCTGGCCACCCCGTCACCGTCACGGGTGAAGGAGTCTGCGCTGAGATGGATGTACAGCGTCGCCGGTGGCCGCGCGTCAACACCGCGGCCGCCAACTGCGGGGGTCGTAGTCTGCGGGTCTGGGTTAGCGTTGCCGCCGGCGGCCAGCCGGGTGGTGGTGGCGAACAGGTCGAGTGCCTGCTGCGGCTGCGCCAACACCCCGACCGCGCGTGCGCGGCGGATGTCTTTGTTGTCGGTGTCGCCCAGGGCGGCGAGGCTGTCGGCGACTCGGTCGATGCTGGCGTCGAACCAGATCGCGTTCGGTGCCTCGGTGCGGATGAAGATGTCCTTGATGCCGTGGTCGCTGGACTGACCAACCCACACGCCCTGCTTGCTGCTGCGCTTGGCGGGCCTTCTGCTCCGCCGCGACCGGGTCGGCGGCGATGATCGCGGCGGCGATGATGTTCTCCAACCGCCCCCACGACAGGGAGTGCGCCCACTTCGTCACCCGCCGGTCCACCACGGCGGCGACGTCCGCCGGGACGGCTCGGGTGGCGTCGGCGGTCTTGCGGCCAATCCACGGCTTCACTTCACCGGCCAGCACCCGGCCCCACAGCCGGGGGAGGCGGTGCCGCAGATCCAACGCATCCGCGATCAGCTGCCGGGCCGCGAACGGTGACATCGCCAACTCCGCACCCAGCTCCGCCGGCGCGAACTCCGCCACCTCCGGCGTGCCGTCACCGCCCAGCTGAACAAGTTGCTCCATCCCCGGCAACGCCCGGCCGTCCGGGTCGTCGGGGTCGACGTCGAGGATGCCGTGCAGATCAGCCCAATGCGCTGCAGCTTGCAGCACCACCACCTCAGCCCGTTCGGCCACCGCCCGCGCAGAGCCCGCTGTCGCCAACGTGGCGTCGGGGTCCAGAGCGGTGAAGTCGATGTCGAACATGCATACGACGATAGACCCGACCACCGACAAAGATGGCGGCACTACGAAGCGCCGTCCACAACTCCGCAGACGTTGTTCGGGCTCACGCCCATGCCGTGGCGGACAGTCGTCGGTACGGAGGTGGGTCGGGTGCGGCGCTGTTGCGGTCACAGGCGACGGTGACTGCCCAGCAGCAGAGCGAGCGAAGTTGTCATGCGACCTGCCGGCATCCGTGTGAAGATCGATTCCTTGTGCGATCAAGCGAGCGAGAGACACCGTAGCCTGGCGGCAATATCAGAGATCGTTCACCGCCCATGAAGATGAGAATAAGCGATGCATATCCCTATGAGGAGTACCAGCATTCGCGCCGCTTCGTTGCCTGCTGATTCGCCTGACCAGGCGACGGCAGCACCGCGTGTCGTCCGCGTTCCCTGGGACCGGCTCGCCGGCTGGGTCGGGCGCTACGAGTCACGTCACGCCGACACGGTGTGGGCTGTCTCACCGCATCTGGTGACCGCGACGAGCGGCGATGGCACCCGGCTTGCGTTCGGGATACCCCTTGGTCCGGTCAGCGAGCTGTCGGTTGCCAGCGTGGTGGCGCATCTAGGGCAACCCTGGCGCCTGGGTGTCGTGCTCGTACGCCGCGGCGGCTTCGCGGTGGCTCGGGTCGTTGGCCCTCAGGTCGTGGAGTCCAAAGTCGGCCAGCGCCACGTCCAGGGCCGGTCGAAGGCGGGCGGCTGGTCACAGCAGCGCTTTGCTCGGCGTCGAGAGAACCAGGCCCAAGCGGCGTACGACGCCGCAGCCGCCTCCGTGCACCGCATCCTTGGGCCACACGCCGGCTCGCTCCACTTGCTGGCCGCAGGGGGCGATCGCAAAGCGGTGCGTGCTGTGTTGGCGCATCCTGAGCTGGCGACGCTGTCAGCGGTCCAGCAGCGGTGGCTGGGCGCGTTCGGTGACCCGCGACGCGACGTGTTGACGGCTGCGATCGGCGCGGCCCGATCGGTGCAGATCGAGATCTGGGACCCCGACGTGGGTCCCGGCAGCCAGCCAGGTCGACGCTAACGGGCGGAGGCGGCAAACGTGTCGCAGGAGGCGACCTGGCCCTGCTCGTAGCCGGTCATGAACCAGCTCACCCGTTGCTCGGCCGAACCGTGAGTCCACTGCTCCTCGTTGACGCGGCCTTGGGTCTGCTGCTGGATCCGGTCGTCACCCACTGCCGACGCCGCGTCGATCGCCACCTCGATGTCCTCCTCGGTGAGGTCGGAGATGAACACCTCCCCGTTGGCGTCCTCAACGGTGGTGGCGTGGTGCGCCCACACGCCGGCGAAGCAGTCTGCCTGCAGCTCGACCCGCACCGAGGCGCTGGTCGGCCCGGTCTGACTACTCTGGGCGCTGGCAAGGGTGCCGAGGATGTCCTGCACGTGGTGGCCGTACTCATGCGCAACGACGTACGCTTCGGCGAAGTCGCCGCCCTCGGCACCGAGCTGACCCTCGAGCATGTCGTCGAAGAACGTGAGGTCGAGGTAGACGCGCTTGTCGCTCGGACAGTAGAACGGACCCATGGCCGACGAGGCTTGTCCGCAGCCGCTTGACGTGCTTCCGGAGAACAGCGTGGTGGCGGCCAAGGTGTAGTCGGTGCCGGTCTGCTCGGGCAACGTCTCCTCCCAGAAGGCCTGGATCGAGTTGACGCTGTAGGTGATCTTGCAATCCTGGCTGAGCTCTGGCTGGGTGGCGCAGTCGTCAAGGGATGAGCTGCTCGTAGTGTCCGCGCCACTTCCCCCGGGAAACCCAGCCCCGGAACACTGTGCGGCCACGACGAGCAAGACGATTAGGAGCAGCACCCCGCCGATGCCGCCACCGACGGGGAGCCCAACGGGGAAGCCCCCGGCACCGCCACCAGGCGTCGGGAACCCTCGACTGCCGCGCTGTCCGCGCCGATCATCGATCTGGCTGCGGTCCAACCGCGCCTTCCGGTTGAACTTCACGGGGGAGCTCCCTTTCGAACCAGCGGTCTGCACGTCCAGCGCCGTTGCCAGGGCCTGGCGGCTGGCCTGTAGCCTAGGGGAACCAGCCCTGACCACCCTCCGACGGGCATCCTGCCCCGGAAAGTGCTCACTGCTCGACCATGATCACCGCACGGAACCTGCACCTGCGTGCGGGCGCCCGAGTCCTCGTTGACGACGCAACCTTTCGAATCGCCCCGGGCGACAAGGTCGGCCTGGTCGGGCGCAACGGCGCCGGGAAGACGACAATGACGCGGGTACTGGCCGGCGAGGCGGAGCCGGCAGCAGGTAGCGTCATCCGCGTCGGCGCGGTGGGGTACCTGCCGCAGGACCCGCGTACCGGTGACCTCGGAGTGCTCGCCCGCGATCGCATCTTGTCCGCGCGCGGGCTCGACGCGATAGTCGGTCGGCTCCGGCGGGCCGAGCACGAGATGGGCAGCACCGACCCGGCGACTCAGCACAAGGCGATGCGACGCTACGCGACTGCCGACGCCGAGCTACACGCTGCCGGTGGCTTCGCTGCGGAGTCGCAGGCGGCGTCGATCGCTGCCAGCCTCGGACTCCCCGACCGGGTGCTCGGGCAGCCGCTAAGGACGTTGTCAGGTGGGCAGCGCCGACGGGTCGAGCTGGCTCGGATCTTGTTCTCTGGGGCCGAGACGCTGCTCTTGGATGAGCCGACGAACCACCTCGACGCGGACTCGATCGGGTGGCTGCGCGAGTTCTTGGTGTCGCACAAGGGCGGCCTTGTCGTGATCAGCCATGACGTCAGCCTCCTCGACGAGACTGTCACCCGGGTGTTCCACCTCGACGCCAACCGAGCCGAGGTGGACGTCTACAACGTGGGGTGGCGCACCTACCTCCAGCAGCGCGAGACCGACGAGCGTCGACGCAAGCGCGAGCGGGCCAACGCCGAGAAAAAGGCAACCACGTTGTTTGCCCAAGCTGACAAGATGCGCGCCAAGGCGACCAAGGCGGTGGCGGCGCAGAACATGGCCCGCCGCGCGGAGCGGTTGCTGAGCGGCCTGGAGGGCGAGCGCCGAGGCGACAAGGTCGCCCGCATCTCCTTCCCGTCGCCAGCTCCGTGCGGAAAGACCCCGCTCACTGCGGCCGAGCTGTCGAAGACGTACGGATCGCTGGAGGTCTTCACCGACGTCGACCTCGCCGTCGACAAGGGCAGCCGAGTCGTCGTACTCGGCCTCAACGGCGCCGGCAAGACAACGTTGCTGCGCATTCTCGCCGAGCTCGACGAGCCCGACACCGGACAAGTGGTGCCCGGCCACGGGCTCAAGCTGGGGTACTACGCGCAGGAGCACGAGACCCTCGATTTGACCAGGACCGTGCTCGAGAACCTGCAGTCGGCCGCACCGGCGCTGACGCAGACCCAGGCGCGCAGCGTGCTGGGCTCCTTCCTGTTCTCCGGCGACGACGCCGACAAACCTGCCTCGGTGTTGTCGGGAGGCGAGAAGACCCGGCTTGCCCTCGCCACCTTGGTCGTCTCGGCGGCGAACGTCTTACTGCTGGACGAGCCCACCAACAACCTCGACCCAGCCAGCCGCGAAGAGGTGCTGGCCGCGATCCGACGGTACGAAGGGGCCATCGTCCTTGTGACGCACGACGAGGGCGCGGTCACCGCGTTGCAGCCGGACCGGGTGCTGATCCTTCCTGACGGCGTGGAGGACCTCTGGAACGACGAGTACGCCGACCTGGTCGCCCTGGCCTGATCCAGCTGGCCCGCTAGCGCGAGCCAGGCCGAGTCCGTCGGCACGCCGCAATAGGCTCGAGCCATGACCGACTCCGCTGACGACGCAGGGCTGCGCCACCAGATCGACGGACCGGTGGCCACGATCACGCTGTGCCGGTCGGAGGCCGGAAACGCCCAGTCGCCTGGGCCAGAGGCCGCGCTGCGCGACATCGGTGCGTCGCTGCCAGGGTCGGTCCGGGTGGTCGTCATCCAAGCCGAGGGTTCGTCGTTCAGTGCCGCCTGGGCGGACGCGGTCGACTCCTTCCCGCAGGACTTCAGCTGGCAACAGCGGCCCGATCTCGTCACGGTCGCAGCAGTTCACGGACATGCCGTCGGCGCCGGGTTCCAGCTAGCCCTGGCGTGCGACCTGCGGGTCGTCGCTGACAACGCCCGGTTCGCGATGCGCGACACCTCGCTGGGTCTGGTCCCTGGCCTCGGCGGCACCCAGCCGCTGGTCGAGGCGGTCGGCTACTCGCGGGCACTGGAGATCTGTGTCACCGGTCGAGAGATCGACGCCTGGGAGGCGCTGCAGCTGGGCCTGGCGACCGTCGTCGTACCGCTGGCCGAGCTCGATCAGGCGGTCGGCGACCTCATCGCGGCGTTGACCGCCCCTCCCCACGCGGCCGTGACGGCTGCCAAGGCGCTGCTGCGCGAGGCGGTTGGGAACAAGGGTGCATAGCGCCGTGTTGGCATCAGCGCCATGAGCAATCGAACCAACCCCTACCGGATGATGCACTCCTTCAGCCGGGAGGACCCCACCGCCGGACGCGACGGACTGACCCCGGGAACCACCCGGCGGGTGCTGGAGTTCGCTCAGCCCTACACCCGGCAGATCATCGCCTTCCTGGTCCTGGTCGTGATCGACGCCGTCTTGGTGGTGGCGACTCCGCTGCTGTTCAAGCAGATCATCGACGACGGCGTGATCAAGGGCGACCGTTCGGTAGTGACCACGTTGGCCCTGGTGATCGCCGGTCTGGCCGTCGCCGAGGCGGTGCTGACGCTGGTACAGCGGTGGTACTCCGCGCGCATCGGTGAAGGACTGATCTACGACCTGCGCACCCAGGTGTTCGGGCACGTGCAGCGGATGCCGCTGGCCTTCTTCTCCCGGACCAACACCGGCTCGCTGGTGTCCCGGCTCAACAACGACGTCATCGGCGCCCAGCGCGCGTTCACGTCGGTGTTGTCCGGCGTGGTCAGCAACCTGATCAGCGTCGTGCTGGTGCTGGTGGTCATGATCGTGCTGTCCCCGGTGATCGTCCTGCTGGCCCTGGTGCTGCTGCCGCTCTTCTTGCTTCCCGCCAAGTGGGCGGGTCGCCGGCTGTCCGGGCTGACGCGCGACCAGATGCAGACCAACGCCTCGTTGTCGGCGATGACGACCGAGCGCTTCAACATCGGTGGGGCGATGCTGGTCAAGCTCTTCGGCCGACCGGCGCAGGAGCAGCGCAGCTTCTCAGAAACGTCTGCCAAGGTTCGAGACCTCGGGGTCTCGATCGCGATGACCGGGCGCATCTTCTACAGCGCGCTGACGCTCGTGGCGGCGTTGGCAACCGCGCTGGTGTACGGCGTCGGCGGCCAGTTCGTGATCAGTGACCGGCTGTCCGTCGGGACCCTGCTCGCCCTGGCTGCGCTGATGGGGCGGCTCTACGGGCCGCTCACGTCGCTGTCGAACGTCCGCATCGACGTAATGACGGCGCTGGTGTCGTTCGAGCGCGTCTTCGAGGTGCTCGATCTGCAACCCATGATCCGCGAGAAGCTGGACGCCGTCGACCTCACTGGATGTCCAGCCACGGTGGAGTTTCGCGATGTCTCGTTTCGCTACCCCAGCGCTGAGGAGGTGTCGCTGGCGAGCCTCGAGACGGTCGCGAGCTCGGACGGTGGAGTCAGCACCGAGATTCTCAACCGCGTCAGCTTCTCGGTGGGCGCTGGCCAGATGGTGGCCCTGGTCGGGCCGTCCGGAGCCGGCAAGACCACGATCACCAATCTGGTGGCGCGGTTGTACGACGTCACCGGGGGAGCGGTTCTGGTCGGCGGGCACGACGTCCGCGACGTCACGTTGGCCTCGCTGCACGACACCGTCGGCTACGTCACCCAAGACGCCCACATGTTCCACGACACGATCCGTGCCAACCTGCTGTACGCCGCTCCGGACGCCACCGAGGCTGACCTGGTAGCAGCGCTGCGGGCCGCCCAGGTCTGGGATCTCGTGGCGTCGCTGCCTGCCGGGCTCGACACCGTCGTCGGTGACCGCGGTTACCGGCTGAGCGGCGGGGAGCGTCAGCGACTGGCCATTGCCCGACTGTTGCTCAAGGCGCCGAGCGTGATCGTGCTCGACGAGGCCACCGCTCATCTCGACAGCGAGTCCGAGGTCGCCGTACAACGAGCGCTCGACAGCGCACTGCATGGCCGCACGTCGCTCGTCATCGCGCACCGGTTGTCGACAGTGCGCAACGCCGACCAGATCCTGGTCGTCGACTCCGGGCGCATCGTCGAGCGCGGCACCCACGCGGAGCTGTTGGCATCCGGTGGCCTGTACAGCGATCTGCACCGGACCCAGTTCGCCACCGACCCCGGTGACGCGCTGACCACGGTCTGACTCCGGCGCTCGCGGCAGCCGGCGCGCCGGGACTGTAACCGGCCCGGTGAGCACTGCGCGGCCAGGGGCACAATGGCGCGATGGACCTGGGCCTTCGAGATCGCGTGTACGTCGTCACCGGTGCTAGCCGCGGCCTGGGTCGCGCAACAGCGGAGACGTTGGTCGACGAGGGCGCCAAGGTTGTGGTGTCCTCGCGCAGCGCTTCGTCGGTGCAGGCAGCGGTTGACTCACTCGGCGAGGCGTCGGCTGTCGGCGTAGCTGCTGACAACGCCGACCCGGCGACACCTCAGCTGCTGATCGACGCCGCCACGTCGACCTACGGGCGCATCGACGGCGCTCTGATCAGCGTTGGCGGACCGGCGGCCGGGTCGGTGCTCGACGTGACCGACGACCAGTGGGAGACCGCCTTCCGTGCGGTGTTCGTCGGCGCGGTCCGGCTGGTGCGGGAACTGGCTGGCGCGTTGTCACCCGGCGCGTCGATCGCGTTCGTTCTTTCGACCTCGGTGAAGCAGCCGATCGCCGGGCTAGCCGTCTCGAACGGGCTGCGACCGGGCCTGGCCATGGTCGCCAAGACGCTGGCCGACGAGCTGGGGCCGCGCGGGATCCGGGTGAACGGCCTGCTGCCCGGTCGGGTCGAGACCGAGCGGGTGCGGGAGCTCGACGCCGCCGGCGGCGACGCGGACGCGGTCAAGCGAGCGGCGGTTGCCGCCATCCCGCTTCGGCGTTACGGCGAGCCTGTCGAGTTCGGCAGGGCAGCGGCCTTCCTGCTGTCACCTGCGGCCAGCTACATCACCGGCGTGATGCTTGCTGTCGACGGGGGTAGCACTCGGGCGCTCTGAGGCCGGCTGCTGGTGCCCTGCTCGGCTTTGCTGGTACTCCGTCCAGGCGAAGTAGCACCAAAAACCGAACGCGAGGACGGCGAAGAAGAACCACTGCAGACCGTAGAAGAAGTGCGGGCCGGACCCAAGATCGGGCGCCGGCACCTGGAGCGGACGCGGCTGGACGGTCGGCTGCTCCGCGGTCAGTTGGAGGAAGCCGTCATAGACGCCGTAAGGAAGAGCCGCCGCGATGGCGTCGGAGGAGATTGCCCGCACCGTTCCGTCAGCCGGGGTCGTCTCGTTCGAGCCACCCTCGGCACCGCGGCGCACCCAGCCCGTGACGGTTACTGTTCCGGCCGGCGGCGCAGGCAGTGGCCCGACGTCGTTGCCGTTCCCACTGGTCGCCACCCAGCCGCGGTCGACCAGCACCGCGGTTCCTGAAGTTGTCACCAGCGGCACCACGACGTCGACTCCTGGTGCGCCGTCACGGGTCCGGTAGAGCACGGTGATCTGTGCGTCGGCGTCGTAGCGTCCGGTGGTGGTCACCGCCCGCCACTCGTCCTCCGTTGCGGGCGGGGCGCCCGGACTCATCACCTCGTCGATAGGCGCTGGGTCTGCGCGCAGGTTCGCGCTGATCTGGGCGTTGGTCTGCTGCCGTTCGGCGTACCTCCGCAGCTGCCACTGGCCCAGCTCGACGCAGACGAGTCCCATGACCATGACGGCGAGCAGCAGCCCCAGCCAGCGGCGAGTGAACAGGAAGCGGAACACGGCGCCTCCAACCTAACCCGCTCTCGGCAGCGCGGGTCGGAGTACTGGTGGTGCGCACGAGATGCAGGCAGCGCACGGTTGGGTCGCACTGGGCGGCGCCTGGGGCTGCTGCGGTGGCGTACGACGTACCCTGGACCGGTGCAGCTTGTCGCGACACCTGCGTTGGCCCGGCCCACGTCGGCATTGCTCGACTCCTACGGTCGAGCCGGCACCGACCTGCGGGTCTCCCTGACCGACCGCTGCAACCTGCGCTGCTCGTACTGCATGCCCGCCGAGGGCCTGGATTGGCTGCCCAACGCCGACGTGCTGACCGACGACGAGGTGGTGCGGCTCATCACGATCGCGGTGCAGAGGCTCGGTGTGCTGGAGGTCCGGTTCACCGGCGGTGAACCGCTGATCCGTCGTGGCCTGACCGATATCGTCGCGCGAACGGCGCGGCTCGAGCCGCGCCCCCACATCTCCGTCACCACCAACGGCATCGGCCTGGAGCGCGTCGCCCCGGCACTAGCCGCAGCCGGGCTCGACCGGGTCAACGTGAGCCTCGACACCGTGCGTCCAGACACTTTTCGCGCGATCACCCGGCGCGACCGGTTCGACGACGTCGTCAGGGGGCTGGCTGCCGCGGCTGCCGCCGGCCTGAGTCCGGTGAAGGTCAACGCTGTGCTGCTGCGCGGCTCCAATGACGACCAGGCGGCTGAGCTGCTTGGGTGGTGCCTCGCTCACGGGTACGAGTTGCGCTTCATCGAGCAAATGCCGCTGGACGCCCAGCACGGCTGGAGCCGCGAGGCCATGATCACCGCCGACGAGATCTTGACGGCGCTGCGGTCGACGTACGACCTGACCCCGCATCCGGCCGAGCGCGGCAGCGCCCCCGCTGAGCTGTTCCTCGTCAACGGTGGCCCCGGCACGGTGGGAGTGATCGGCTCGGTCACGCGCCCCTTCTGCGGCGACTGTGACCGGGTGCGGCTCACTGCCGACGGCCAGGTGCGCAACTGCCTGTTCGCCCGCGAGGAGTCCGATTTGCGGACCGCGCTGCGCTCAGGAGCCGATGACGCCGAGATCGCCGCGCGATGGCGTCGCGCCATGTGGACCAAACGCGCGGGGCACGGCATCGACGACGAGTCCTTCCTGCAGCCAACCCGTCCGATGAGCGCCATCGGCGGCTGACGCGGTCCTCCCTCCATGGGAGTTGTCAGAACCTATTCCACCGATAGGTCGACTACGTTCTGACAAGTCACGTGCGCGTGTCGGGTGGCCCCTCTAGTGCCCTCGCATCATCGGTGAAGTACGGCGCCGAGCTCAACGTCTCGCGTCGGGTGCTGGTGTTCGCCACCACGACAGCGACGTAGGGCAGCACCACCGCTGCGGTGAAGAATCCCCACCGCAGCGGGCCGGACGACACAACGGCAAGTACGAAGCACACCGTCCGGACGCCCATCGAGACGAGGTAGCGCTGTTGTCGTCGCCGGATGTCGTCGCTGCGACTGGTGCGTGCGGAGGTGATGACCGCCGCAGCGCCTGGTTGCTCTTTCACGGAAGGCTCCTTGTCCTGCCAGCGTACGTCGGGTCGGCCGGCTCGTCGCGACCAGCCCGGCCAGCGAACCGGTTCGCCGATACCCGCCGGTAGCCGATAACGTCAACCGACCAGACGGGGCAGAGGAGGCAGCGGCGTGGGCAGGTCGGTGCTCGTGACTGGCGGCAACCGAGGCATCGGCCGGGCGATCGCCGAGGCGTTCGCTGCGACAGGGGACGCCGTCGCCATCACGTACCGCAGTGGCGAGCCACCCGCGGGGTTTCTCGCCGTACGCTGCGACGTCACCGTGTCAGCGGAGGTCGACGCCGCCTTCAACACAATCGAGGCGGAACAGGGCCCGGTTGAGGTGCTGGTCGCCAACGCCGGCATCACCCGCGACACGTTGCTGCTGCGGATGTCGGAGGACGACTGGTCGTCGGTGGTCGAAACCAACTTGACCGGGTCGTTTCGGGTAGTGAAGCGGGCAGCCAAGGGGATGCTGCGGCTGAAGCGGGGCCGCATCGTGCTGGTGTCCTCGGTGGTCGGGCTGTTGGGCTCGGCCGGGCAGGTGAACTACGCCGCCAGCAAGGCAGGCCTGGTCGGGATGGCGCGCTCGCTGGCCCGCGAACTGGGCAGCCGTAGCATCACGGCCAACGTCGTGGCGCCTGGGTTCGTGGAGACCGACATGACGGCCGAGCTGCCCGAGCAAGCGCGGGCGGACTACGTGAAGGCGATACCGCTCGGCCGGTTCACGACAGCGGACGAGGTGGCAGCCGTGGTGCGCTGGCTGGCTTCGGACGAGGCTGGGTACATCACCGGCGCGGTGATCCCCGTCGACGGCGGCCTCGGCATGGGGCATTGACGAAAGGGCTCGACAGCGATGGGCATTCTTGACGGCAAGCGGGTCCTGGTCGCCGGGGTCACGCTCGACTCCTCGATCGGTTTCGCCACGGCAAAGGTGGCCCAGGAGCAAGGCGCGACGGTGCTGATCTCCAACTTTGGTCGGGCGCTGAGCATCACCAGGCGCATCGCAAAGCGGCTGCCGGAGGAGCCTCCGGTCCTCGAGCTCGACGTCACCGACGACGACCATCTGGCGCGGCTCGCGGACGCCGTACGCGAACATGTCGACGGGCTCGACGGTGTGGTCCACTCCATCGCGTACGGCAACCCAGAGACGTTGCTCGGTGGCAAGTTCCTCACGGGACCATGGCCCGACGTGGCGCAGGCCGTGCACGTGTCGGCGTACTCGCTGAAGTCGCTCACCACCGCGTGTCTGCCCCTGATGAAACCCGGCGGCAGCATCGTCGGTATGACGTTCGACGCGTCGGTCGCCTGGCCCGGCTACGACTGGATGGGCTTCGCCAAGGGGGCCCTCGAGGCGTGCAACCGCTACCTGGCCCGCGACCTCGGACCGCAGGGCATTCGCTGCAACCTGGTCAGCGCAGGGGCGCTGAAGACGCTCGCCGCCAAGGCCATCCCTGGGTTCGAGCTCTTCGAGCACGAGTGGGCCAAACGGGCGCCGCTGGGCTGGGACCTCGACGACCTCGAGCCCACCGCGCGCACCGTCGTCGCGCTGTTGAGCGACTTCTTCCCCAAGACGACAGGGGAGATAGTTCACGTCGATGGGGGCTACCACGCCATGGGCGCCTGAGCGGAGCGACTACGGCACGGCCGGGCGTGGCGTGGTGATGCCGTGCTCGGCGTCGGCCGCCTCGACGTCCTCGCGGCTGATCCCGAGCAGGTACAGGATCGCATCGAGGAACGGGACGTTCACCGCCGCATGCGCTGCCTCCTGCACCATCGGCTTGGCATTGAACGCCACGCCGAGCCCGGCGATCGACAACATGTCGACGTCGTTGGCGCCGTCACCGATCGCGACCGTGTGGTCCAAGGCGAACCCCGCCTGGTGGGCGAACTGGCGCAGCGCCGCCGCCTTCCCCGCCCGATCGACCACCGGTCCGACGACCCGGCCGGTGACCCGCCCGTCGACCACTTCGAGTTCGTTGGCCGCGGCATAGTCGATGCCGAGGTCCGCCACCAACCGGTCGGTCAGGGCGGTGAAGCCGCCGCTCACGATCCCGAATCGGTAGCCGAGCCGCTTCAGAGTCCGGACAAGCGTGCGGGCCCCGGGCGCCAGCTCCAGCTGGGCATAAACCTCGTTGAGAGCGCCCGAGTCAAGTCCGGCGAGCAGGGCCACCCGCTGTCGCAGGGCCGCCTCGAAGTCCAGCTCGCCGCGCATCGCCTGCTCGGTGATCGTTGCCACCTCAGCCCCGACTCCGGCTCGGGCCGCGAGCAGGTCGATCGCCTCGCCCTGCACGAGCGTTGAGTCAACGTCCATGACCACCAACCGACGGCCGTGGCGGAGCAACCCGACCCGCTGTACGGCGACATCGACGCGCTGACTCGCGGCCTCCGCGGCGAGCACGCTGCGCAGCCGCTCGACGTCCCCGCCGGACACGTCGAACTCGATGGCGGTGACCGGGTAGCGGGCCATCCGCACGATCCGGTCGATGTTGGCGCCGGTGTCGGCGACGCGGCCAGCCAGTGCTGCCACCGCCCGGGGCTTCAGCGGCCGGCCGAGAACTGTGACGTGGACCCGGCCGTCGCGGCGCGGGGCGTTGTCGCCGCTGCCACGGGCGAACTCGACGTCCATCTCGAGATCGGTTGCGGTCTGCTGGACGCCTCTCTCCAGCCGGGTCACGTCGCGCGGCGCGGTCACCAGGATGCCGAGTACCAGCCGGCCCCGCAGCACGATCTGCTCGATGTCGAGGACGTCGACCGCGAAGCGGGACAGCGACTCGAACATCGCCGCTGTCACACCTGGCCGGTCTCTACCCGTCACCGTGATCAGATGGGTCGGAGCATCGCTCATGTCGGGCACCACGTTAGCGACCGTCGACGGACGAGCAGGCTGCGACAACCGCCGCCCGCGACGACCGGCGCAGCGCCACGAGCGCGTGCCGACGCTGCTCGGCTTGCCGCGACGACAGGGCGCCGCCGTCGCTGTCCATGGCAAGGTCGGCAATCTGCCCGCATCTGAGCCCGGTCATCGCCGTGCGGGCGGCGAGGGGGGACGCGAACGGCAGTCCGCCGTCGTCGGTGCCGGAGGCCCGCAGGTTCAGCAGCGCATCGGCCACCTCCGGGTTCCAGCTCGCCACGTCGAGGTCCGCCAGCGTCTGCGCCGTATCCGTTAGGGCCTGCCGCAGGTCGCGGTCGGCTGTTGCGACATCTGGCAGGTACGTCGGGGGCGTGGCCGGTGAGCCCCGCCAGGTCGTCGATCGGCCGACCGAGATCGGTACGAAGCCGATGGCTGCCCCCAGCCAGAGAACGGCCTCACCGGCCTCTACGGCATCAGCGTTGAACGTGGCCGGCCCGCCCAGCCCCAGCAGGTTGCCGGGCGTGGGCAGGCTGGCGCTCACCCGACGTACGTCGAGACGCGACAGCGCTCCGAGCACCATCGCGGGGGAGAGCGGCTCCCGGTCGATGGGCTCGGCAAACGTCACGCTGGCCTGACCGTTCAGCAGGCCGCCGATCACGGCGTCGGCGCTCGTGCGCCGCGCCAGCCAGGCGTTGAGCCAGCACGCCACGCGGGCGCAGGACGGGACAGTGGGCACGGCACGAGCCTACGAGCCGCAGCGTCGTACGATCTGCCTACAGACTTCGCCGTACACAGCATTCCCACCGGTTCCACGGCCCCGACTCATGGCGAGGAGCGCGATGACTGCGGTCATAGAGCTGGCCGACGTCTCCGTCGTCAAGGGCGGGAACCGGCTCCTCAGCTCCGTCTCCTGGCGGGTCGAGGACAACGAACGCTGGGTCGTGATAGGCCCCAACGGCGCCGGCAAGACAACCCTTCTCCAGGTGCTGAGCACTCACCTGCACCCCACCGACGGGGTGGTCGGCATCCTCGGTGAGGTGGTCGGCACTGTCGACGTCTTCGAGCTGCGCCCACGCATCGGCCTCACCAGCGCGGCACTCGCGGACCGCATTCCCCGGACCGAGCGGGTGAGTGACGTCGTGGTCTCGGCGTCGTACGCCGTCCTCGGGCGATGGCGGGAGAGCTACGACGAGCAGGATCACCAGCGTGCCGGACAGCTGCTCCAAGAGCTCGGCGTCAGCCGGCTGTCTGATCGGACCTTCGGCACCCTCAGCGAAGGCGAACGCAAACGGGTCCAGATCGCCCGTGCGCTGATGACCGACCCTGAGTTGCTGCTCCTCGACGAGCCGGCCGCGGGTCTTGACCTCGGGGGCCGTGAGGACCTGGTCAGCACGTTGTCGGTCCTGGCGTACGACGAGACGTCTCCCGCGACGGTTCTCGTCAGTCATCATGTCGAGGAGATCCCCCCAGGCTTCACCCATGTGCTGATGTTGCGCGCCGGCGAGGTGGTCGCGTCCGGTCCGATCGAGTCGGCGTTGACGCAGGAGGCCCTCTCGGCGACGTTCGGACTGCCGTTGACCTTGCAGCGCGCGGACGGCCGCTACAGCGCGCGGCGCCGGCTGCGTTCGCATCGCCTTCAGCAGGCATAACTGTCGGCTAGGGTTTAGTACATGGACTGGCTCCAGGAGCACAGTTGGCAGGCTTGGCTTGTGGTGAGCCTGGTGCTGGCTGGTGCCGAGGTAGCCACCCTGGACTTCACGCTGTTGATGCTCGCCGCCGGCGCACTTGCTGGCTCTGCAGCGGCCGCCGGAGGCTTGAACATCTACCTGCAGGTGCTGGTGGCAGCGGTGGTGTCGGTCTCGTTGCTGGGCTTCGTCCGGCCGACGATGGCCCGCCGGCTGCACCGCGGCCCGACGATCCGTACTGGCCCCCAGGCGCTCATTGGGGGCACTGGTGTGGTCCTCGAGCGGGTAACCGAGCACGCTGGGAGGGTCAAGCTCAGCGGCGAGGTGTGGTCGGCACGGAGCCTCGACGAAGATGTCGAAATCGAACCGGGCGCCAAGGTGTCGGTGGCGGAGATCGACGGCGCCACCGCGGTCGTCTTTCCGACGGACTGGTAGGCGACGTGATCCGTTCCGGTGTTGTCACATCGAGATGGGCCGACGGCCCGTCGCTAGTCCCCGAGGGGGAGTCATGGAAGCCCTGATCATCCTTGGCGTGGTGGTGGTCTTGGTCATCATCGTGTTGGCCAAGGCGGTGCAGATCGTGCCACAGGCGCGGGCCGGCATCGTCGAGCGGTTCGGAAAGTACCGCACCACGCTTTCGGCCGGGCTGAACATCGTCACGCCGTTCGTCGACAAGGTCCGGTACCTCATCGACCTGCGTGAGCAGGTGGTTTCGTTCCCGCCGCAGCCAGTTATCACCGAGGACAACCTCGTCGTTTCGATCGACACCGTCATCTACTTCCAGGTCACGAACTCGGTGGCGGCGACGTACGAGATTGCCAACTACATCCAGGCCATCGAGCAGCTGACGATGACGACCCTGCGCAACATCATCGGCGGGATGACGCTGGAGCAGGCGCTCACCAGCCGGGACCAGATCAACACCGCGCTGCGAGGAGTGCTTGACGAGGCGACCGGGCGCTGGGGCATCCGGGTGAACCGGGTGGAGCTGAAGGGCATCGACCCGCCCGCGTCGATCAAGGACTCGATGGAGAAGCAGATGCGGGCCGACCGCGACAAGCGGGCCGCCATCTTGACCGCCGAGGGGATGCGGCAGTCGTCGATCCTCACCGCCGAGGGCCAAAAGCAGTCGGCGATCCTGACCGCCGAGGGTGACCGCGAAGCGGTGATCCTGCGCGCCCAGGCCGACCGAGAGTCGCGCATCCTGCGGGCGCAAGGCGAGGGGCAAGCGATCTTGACCGTATTCCAGTCGATCCACGACGGTTCACCCGACCAGGCGCTGCTGGCCTACCAGTACCTGCAGATGCTGCCGAAGATCGCCGAAGGCGACGCCAACAAGGTGTGGATCGTGCCCAGTGAGATCGGGAAGGCGCTCGAAGGGCTGGGCAGCACTGTCGGCTCGCTGTCCGGCATCTCGAGTAACGGCTCGTCGAGCGACGGGTCGGGTCCGCGCACCCGGGTGGACTACGGGCCGCCGGCCGGTCACTACGCTGACGAGTCTGCAGGTGCGGGCGGTGCCGACGCGACGCTGTCCCGGGCCCACGAAGAGGTGGCGCAGGCGATCGCATCAGCCGCTGAGGCGGCTCCCCGGACCGGGTCGGCCGTTCGGGGTGGCCAGCGGCCCGGCATTGCCCCGTTACCCGCCGGCGACCGCGACGTTTCCGCCACACCGCTTCCACCCGGCGTACCGCCGCCATCAGCGGAGACCGACGGCAATGCAGCGGCTTCGGGGACCGCCCCCCCGGCGGAGCCAACGGGACCGGCTCCGGCTTCCGCGCCGCCGCCGCCTTCGGCGCCGCCAACCCAGCCACCAATGCCGCCGACAGGTAGCCCGCCGGCTTCGGAGCCACCGCCTCGTTGACGCTGCTCGAAGGCCTCGCGGTCTTCGTCGCAGGCATCGCCGCTGGCACCATCAACACCGTCGTGGGGTCCGGGACCCTCATCACGTTTCCCACCCTGCTGGCCGTCGGCTACCCGCCAGTGCTGGCGAACGTCTCGAACACGGTCGGGCTGGTGCCGGGTACGTTGTCCGGAGCGATCGGCTACCGGGAAGAGCTGCGTGGCCAGCGCGAACGGCTGCTGCGCTTGGGCGCTGCCTCTCTGCTCGGTGGCCTCGCGGGGGCCACTCTGCTGCTACAACTTCCCGCTTCCGCGTTCAACGCAGTTGTTCCTGTCCTGATCGCTGTCGGTTGTGTGTTGGTGGTGGCCCAACCGTGGATCTCCACACACCTGCAGCCACGCGCTCAAGCGCCGACGCACGGCTCAGCCACGGTGTGGCTGTTGGTCCTCGCCACGGGTGTGTACGGCGGCTACTTTGGCGCCGCACAAGGAGTGCTGCTGATTGCGGTCCTCGGGCTTGGCCTGAACGAGACGCTGCAACGCATCAATGCGGCGAAGAACGTCTTGGCTCTGATCGTCAACGGCGTCGCCGCACTAGTCTTCCTGACTGTCGCACAGGTGTCGTGGTCGGCCGCCGGTCTCATCGCTGCAGGCTCCGTCATCGGCGGGCAGCTCGGGGCTCGGGTGGGTCGGCGTCTGCCCGCCGCAGCGCTCCGGGGTTTCGTCGCGCTTGTCGGCATCGCCGCCATAATCGACCTCGTGTTCCTCGACTGATCGCTCGC
>JAUJOD010000002.1:0-193780 GCA_030447865.1 Nocardioidaceae bacterium | reverse complement strand
CGCTTGTCGGCATCGCCGCCATAATCGACCTCGTGTTCCTCGACTGATCGCTCGCCCTAAGGCAGAGATCAGATTTCCGTCTCCGTCATGTGAGATCGCTTGAGAGCACTCACCTGTTGGGTGGGTTGTCACACACGGCATCGATGTAGCCGATCAGCGAGATGGCCATGGATCTGCCGAAGTCGCCAGCCCTGTCCACGTGGGCCTTGCCGTACTCGTCTCGCCACCTGATGGTGAAGGGCCGATCGGCTGGTGCCCATCGGGTAGCGGCCTTGCAGTCTCGGACGATGATCTTGAGATTGACCGACTGGAATCGACCAGTTGGCGAGACTGTCACGGGCAGGGAAGGCGCGCGGACGTCGAGACTTCGGTCTAAGGCGCCGATTCGCAAGACGGTGGAAGTTAGCCCACCGGACAGGAGGAGAGCGCCGTCGACTTGCAGCGGGCT
Organism: Nocardioidaceae bacterium; assembly: GCA_030447865.1. GTDB lineage: Bacteria > Actinomycetota > Actinomycetes > Propionibacteriales > Nocardioidaceae > JAUJOE01. The sequence continues at coordinate 193,332 of JAUJOD010000002.1, read as the reverse complement.
GATTTCGGATTCCCGCCCGGTTGGATGCGTCCGGGGCGGTACGGTTTCGAAAAGCACCAGCTCGACGTCGTGTTCATCAGCATGAAAAGCGGGCGGCGCCGGTCGGTCCTGCCACGACAGCACCGCACCCCCGCTGGCGCCAACGCCGAGCAAGAAGGCAAGGAAGGTCACGGCGGGTTGTCGCCACTTGGCAGGGACGACCTTCTCGAACCACGGTGGTCGAGAGTGGCCAACCTGCAGCGTCTCTGTCGGCTGCTGCGCTGCGCCATCGTCGGGATCCTGCACATGTCAAGCGTATGCGCGGCGGGCCGCGTGACTGCCGACGCCAATCCAATTCGCACCTTCAGCCGTAGGAATGTGTTGCCGAAGTCATCGCGGGCGCAATCACGGTCCGACGACCGGTGGCACCACCCTCGACGCTGCGACTGGGGCGTACACCTGTTTCCTGGCGAGAGATTCCAGGGCGATCAGTGTGGCTCCTCGGCGCTCTTGCCGCCCACCTGGCCCGCACATCGGCATGATCGACCGCAGCGCGCGTGAGCGTGCGCTTGGAGTCACACGTCAGCGGCATCTCGACCGGCCGCGAGTCCCCAGCCGCTGCCACACTGCGGGCATGGACACGGACTGGACTCCGCAAGAAAAGTGGTCGAGGCGGTGCGGCGCCACCTATCGACGCGGTACTTCGACCATCGGGAACTGATTGAGCGAGTCGACATCGTGGACCAAGACATCCAAGTCGTGCTCGGGGAAGTGGGGGACGAGCACCGACCCCATGCGGTCCGCTACACTCCCTGGCCAAATTGCCAGTCGGGCCATGCACCGGCGAGGTGTGTGAGTCGGTTGATCAGTGGGCCATTGAGATCGCCTGGGACTTGGGCGAGGTGATCGGCACGGGGCGTGGGTAGCCGCCACAACGCGGCAGCTGGCTGGTCACCACCACTTCTGTCGTGGAGCGCCCGGCTCGGCACCTGGGCGCATGCCACGGTGGTGGCGGTCAGTCGATGCATTGGCTCCAGACGCCAGCACGCCAAGCCCCCGCGTCGGTACGCCAGACATCGACTTGAACCAGGCGTCGGCCGTTCCGGTTGAGTAGGTCCACCACGCGCACGGCATCCTGGTCGCCCGCACCGACGTCGTCCCCTCGCGCTTGGGTCCGCAGCGATGCGACACGACCCCTCTCCTTGTAGCCCAGCATCGCGTCCTTCAAGCCATCCCAAGTGGAAGCACTTGCGACGGAGTCGTACTGGCTCACGCAGTCGCCGCCGCTGCTCCCAGGGCTGCCTGCGCACGCAGTGAGAATCCCGCAGGCGAGTATGGCGAGGACCATCCGCACAGACGCCGTCATTCCCATAGGACGCAGTCTCCCTTGCTGGTGGTTCCGAACGACCGCACATCGGCTACTTAGAGACTTCACGCAGGATCGGTGTCCGGCCAGACTCGCTCCAGGTGTCCGGCGAGACGCTCCCACATTGCGGCTGCCCACCGGTGTCATTGGTGTGGCTCTCTCATGGCCTGCGTTCTCGCCGGGCACCGTGCGAGGAGAGGCTCAAAAGGGGTTTGTTCTGCTCGAAGTAGCGGTGCCCTCCTTGCTGACAACAACTCATCCGGATCAGCACTGAGGAGGCACCGATGGCCGTGATCATCGGGATGGATCCACACAAGCGTTCGGCCACCATCGAGGTCGTCGACGAACGGGGCCAGGTACGCGCCGCGGGCAGGTACGGCACCGACAAGGCCGGGTACGGCGAGATGCTCGCCGCCGGCCGCGAGCACCCCGATCGGGTCTGGGCGGTCGAGGGATGCAACGGCATCGGCAAGCACATCGCGCACCGTCTGGTACACGACGGCGAGACGGTCGTCGATGTGCCACCGAAGCTCTCGGCACAGGTGCGGGTGTTCGCCACGGGCAACGGCCGTAAGACCGACCCGGTCGATGCGCACTCGGTCGCGATGGTCGCGCTGCGCACCCCGGACCTGGTCCGGGTCCAAGTCGACCCGGAGCTGGTTGTTATGGGGATGCTGGTCGATCGTCGCGACGAACTCGGCCGGGCCCGCACGCAGACGATCAACCGGCTGCACCGGGTGCTGTTGGAGCTTTTCCCGGGCGGGGCGAAGCAGTTCCTCTCATCCCAGCAGGCTCGCGCACTGATCGCGACGATCAAGCCAAGAGACATCGTCGGCAAGACGCGGCGTCGGCTCGCGGTCGAGCTGATCGGTGAGCTTGAGGGCATCGACAAGAAGATCAAGACCGCGGAGAAGGATCTGAAGGAGCTCGTGATCGCCCGCGGTTCCACGCTGATGGACCGGCACGGCATCGGCCCCTCCGGAGCTGCACGCCTGCTGTCCGACGTCGGCGACATTCGTCGGTTTGCCGACCGGGACCGGTTCGCCTCCTGGAACGGCAATGCACCACTCGACGCCTCCTCCGGGGACCAAAAACGCCACCGGCTATCCCGCGCCGGCAACCGCAGGATTAACCGGGCACTGCACATCATGGCGGTGGTCCAGCTGCGCAACTCCACCAAAGGCAGGGCCTACTTCAACGCGAAGAAGGCCGCCGGCAAGACCTCGATGGAATCCATGCGAGCCCTGAAACGACGGCTGTCCAACATCGTCTACGCACGCATGGTGGAGGACCAAAACCGACGAGAAGCGACAGGCCCGGGAGAGCACTCGGGGACGACTCTGCAAACCAGCGTGACCGACCTGACCCCGGACATCGACTCTTCGGACAAGCCACTTCCCGGACCCGCCAACAACTACCATAAACCGGCCCTCCCAGCGGTGTCTTGACACAAAGGGGTGCCATGAGCGGACGGACAGCGACAGCCATCGTGAATCAGCGCGGTCACAACAACCGGAGCACCCGCTGCACCTGCCGATCGAGGGTGCCCACCGGGTTGCGTGCGTGTGCGGGGCCGCTCGGCAGGAGCATCAGCAGCCAGAACACGGCCCAGAGCCTGCGGCTAACGTTGAAACGGACCCGTTCCGCCCCGTCGAGGGCAAGTGCGTCGGTGAGCTGGTCGGTGTCCACCGCATCGGTAACCCACATCGAGATGTGCTCGACCGTGTCGGCAATCTCGAACGCGCGGTCGCTGCGCCCGGAGTCCTCGAAGTCCACAAGGCGGACCTCGCCGTCGTCCCAGATGAAGTTCGACAGGTTGCCGTCGCCTTGGGTGAAGACCGGTGGTACGTCGGCCGCGGCCAGGCGGTCAGGGTCGCCGGACTGAAGCCACCGGCTGGCGCAATCGAAGGCGGCGGCGGTCTGGGGATCCTCGCCTAGCTCATGGACCTCCGCCCGCCAGGCGCACAGGTTCGCGACCGCCTCGGCTGGGTGCCAATTTCGCAGTGGCTGGTCGCTTAGGTCGGTAACCGGGATGGCGGTATGGAGCCGGTGCAGAGCCTCGGCCATCGCTTCGGTCTGGTCGACTGAGAGACGGCCAGTTGTGACGGGGCCAGTTGTGACGGGGCCCCCTGTGACGGAGCCACCTGTCACTGCGGAGTCTGCCAGCGACGTGCCGGGCAGTCGGGTCATCACGATGCTCGGTGGCTCGGCTTTCTGTTCCGCAGACACCGGTGCGGGAGCGAGTCCAGGCGCATGCCGCTGCAGCAACCGGAGGGCAGCCCACTCCCGCTGCGGCTCGCTTCGTGCCCACGCGCAGTAGGTCTTCGTCACGGTATCCCCGCGGAACGTCAACTCATGCGTCGAGACCACGGGCATGTGACACCGTACCCGCCGACATCTTCACCCCGCTCGGGGTTTGAGGCGTTCGTGGCGGATGGGTCTTCGCATTGGGTCGATGCGTTGCGGTGGGATGACCTCTGGGATGCCGTCGGCGGCCATGACGATGGCCCATTCGCCGGTGTCGAGGAGGCGGTGGTGCCAGGAGCACAGCAGCGCCGTCGGGGTCGACCACCTCGATGACATGGTTGGCCAGGTGCCGCAACTCGGGGTAGCTGAACCGGGGCGCTTGTTCGATCAGGTAGACCTCCGCCTGCTCCTGGGCGGCCAGGTCAACGGTGCCGCCCAACCCGGTGACCGTCTCGGCGATCAGCACCGCCTGCTCAGTACTCAACCGCCCGGCTGCCCACGCCTGCCTGGTGGTCTCCACCGTGTCGTTCACGGCGCGGGCGCGGGCCACGATCCCCGCCGCGGCACCCCGAGACAGGCCATGAGTGGACGCGAGCCAGGCGGTCGGTGACGACGCACCGGCTAACCGGGCCAGCTCCCGCTCCAACGCCGACCCCACCAGCCGGGCCAGCAGCTCATCCACCCCGGCGCTGACCGCCAGCGTGGCGCTGATCCGGTCAACAAGCGCCTCATCGGTCAACGACCAGGCAGGGGTGTCGACCACCTGCGCCAACGCCGCAGAGATGGTGGTCAGGCAGCGGTCGTACGGCTCCACCGACGGAGTGCCACCACCACCGCCGGACCGCTCCACCGTCGCTATCGCCATACCAAGGACACTAGAACCACCCACCGACAGACTTCGAACAACCGTTCCAGCCCTGTGGAGAAGTTCTTCAGCGAAGATCGTCAGAAGAGATCGGTGGCGACCATGGCGCTGAGTACGAGCACAACGCAGACGACCCAGGCCGCTGACGCAATCCTGGTGAGCCGCCATGCACCGCTTGGCTCCCGCATCGTGGCGCCGCGCAAGCCGCCGAGGACCAGTCTCTGTTGATCGCGCAGATGCTGTTGATAGACGGCGCCCCAGACGATTTCACCGGAGTACGTCGACGCGTCGCCGTTGTCAGGGAGGACGAGGACGGGTAGCTCAATCGCGCCGAGGTGCTTGACCGGCCGCGCGCCGCCTCATCGACAGCGTCGGGGTCTGCGCTGTCACAGACTGTCACCGCGATTGCCGCCACGCCGGTCTGGAAGCCAATGGGCAGACCGCCCTTGTTCTTCTTGGCCCAGGTCCGGCTCGCGCGCGAGAACGCGACAAGGTCGTAGGCCGTCACGTGACCAGCCGCCCGGACGGTGACGAAGGTATGCAGGCGGGTGAAGACCCAGGAGATGCGGAACTCAGACCGTCGGAACGCGCGCACTCCGTCGAGCCCCCGATTGGCCGGCACTTCGCGGTAGCCAGCAGCGTGCAACCGTTCGACCAGATCATCCGCCCAGGCTGCCGTCGAGCCCATCGTCGGATGCTAACAGTCAGGTGATGGCTCGCAGGAACGAACAGTCGTCGTGGGTTCCGGGCGGTCGTCGGCACCGTCACCGGTCGAGACCGGAAAAGAGCTGACGTCGACGAGCTCGTACGCCGGCGCGGCGTCACGATGCCGGGCGGTGCAGGTAAGCAGTTCCTCGGGTCGGCGTCCTGCCGACAGCCGGACCAGCCAGTCGCGACCAGCGTCGTCGCTGAAGTGCACGGCCCACCGGCCGCCTTGCCGCTCGCGCGAGACCAGGCGAAGGGCTCGGGAACCCGTCAAGCCGGTCACTCGGCGCAGGAAGATCTCCGCCGCCTGTGCTGCGAACGGGTAGCCGGAACGGCCGCGTAGCAGGTCGAGGGTGAGGTGTCCGGACAGGTGGCTCTGGACCAGAGCCGACGCGGTGTCGGGAGAGACGCGGCCGTAGTACAACCCATCGGGGAGCACCAAGACGTTGCCCGCGAAGCGGTCGCCGCCGATGTGCGACACCTCCCAGCTGAGCTCAGGATGCGTCAGGGACAGGGCCGCCGCCACCGGGCGCCCTCGCTCGGCGCAGCACGTGTCATGGCGTCCGTGCGTGCAGGCCAAGAACACCGGTTCGTCATGCCCAGTCATTCCCAGGCTCGCACCGCGGCCAAGCCGCGCGAGTGAAAGACCCAGGAGGTCACGGGTGCTGTCGAGAACGGTGGTTTCCATGCGTGGCCGGTCTGGGTCAGCGTACGCCGCAAAGACGCGCAGGCCTGCCCTCGACTGGCGACCGTGTCGCCGGATCAAGAGGACCTTGACGCCAGAGCTGCGTGCCTCCTGGCGGAGGTGGGCCTTGACGGCGTCGGGCAGTCGGGAGTCGGTGAGGGCGTCGCCCCCCCACGCACCCGCGAACTCGATCAGCAGGAACGCCCGGACGGTGGAGGCGGTGCCGAGAATGGGTTCGTCCCGGTCGAGGCTGGCGGTCGCGCACCGAAACCGGGTCAAGCAGACACCTGCAGCAAGCCTTCCCGCACGAGCCGGCGGGCGAGGACGAGCCGACTCTGCAGATCCAGCCAGGTCGCGAGGTCGCGGGGGCGCAGCGTGTCGCGCATCCGGATGTGCTCGAGCACCTCGGTGAGCCGGGCAGGCATGGTGAGCTCGCGGTCGCCGAGCAGCAGCCGCACCTTGTCACCGTCACCGTCACCGTCACCGGCGGGCCTGACGACACAGATGGAACCCAGCCGGCGGCTGAGCAGCGTGTCGTCGTCGAGTGCCGGGACTAGGAGTCGGTCGGTGAGGCCCCCACGGAGCATCGGGTTGCGAGTCGTGAGGAAGCGGCTGCTCTCGCGGTCGGCCAGCTCGTCGACGTCGAGCCTGGTTAGCGAGTCGGCGACCTCCGCAAGCCTGTCGCGCAGTCCGCTCGCCAGTCGGTCCGGGTCGTCGGGGTAGCCGGCAGGGAGCCGGTCGGCGTACCGATCGTCAGCGAGTACGTCGGTGACGACCCGCTGGATGAGCTGTCGCCACGTCGCCTGGTTGATCCCGACCGTGACGTGCAGCGAGGCCGTGTTCTGGGTGCGGGCGGCGTGGGGGGTGCCGACCGGGAGGTACATGCTCGTGCCGCGTTCCATGAGCACATCGAGCACTGTGTCGGCGTCATGGACCTCCCACTGCTTCGCGCCGTAGGTCTGGAACACGAACACGTCGTGGGTGTCGCTGTGCAGCGCGAACCCTTGCGAGCCAGGCGGCGTGAGGTAGGCGTTGGCCTGGCACGGGTGGCCGAGCGCGGACTCGAGCTCTCGAACGAGCTGGCTGAGCGGTTCCCAGTAGCGATGCAGACCTTGCAGGACGAGCGTCGCACCACCGTCGAAGAGCTCGATGACCTTACGAGCATCGACGAGGCCGGTGAGGGGTACGCCGGCCAACGTGGCCGACCGGGTGAAGGCTGAGCTGGGCAGCACGTTGCCGTCTCGGGCGATGCGCAGCGCCGGCGTCCGCAGCGCCGTACTCGTGAGCAACCGGTCGACGTCGTCGAGGGATAGCAAGCCGGTCAGGAGGTCTGGGTCGGCCTTGTGGACGCGCGGACGGGACGCCCAGTCGGTGTCGAGGAACGACTGGGCCTCGCCGGTCAGCAGGGTGAGGGCGTCCAAGCTCAGGCGTCGGTGGCGTCTGCGTCGGTGGCGTCTGCGTCGGTGCCGTCGGCGTCAGTGCCGTCAGCGTCGGTGCCGTCCGTGCCGTCAGCGTCGGTTCCGTCGGATGAGTCGCCGTCAGTCATGTCCGTCGCGTCGCCGTCGGTGCCGTCCGCGTAGGTGGCTGGCATGCTCGCGGAATCGCTGCTGGTCGTCTGGATGTCGTCGTCGTTCAGAGGCTCTAGCGGACTTGTCATGGCTGCTCCTTGCGCGTCGTGTGAAACGTGCGGTCATCGGGCGATGCCAGTTGCCACCGTACTCACCCGATTGAGCCGCCGCTCCGCGGTGTCGACGAGGGCATGGACAACCTGCACGAAGCGCGGGCTTGCACTTCAATGCAAGAGTTGAACCTCAAGGGACGCCGTGTCGGCGTCATCATCCACGGCTCATGCGTCCTCTTGTCGGAAATGGGGTTCAGCTCATGACGATTCGAGTCGTGTCAGCCAGGCGATGGCTTGCCATCGCAGCCATCGCAGCCATCGCACTGAGCGTGTCCGCCGGCTCGGTGTCCTTCGAGTACGGCAATGATGATGTGGACCCAGGCCGGTACAGTGCCTTCACCCGTGAGGAACTGCGCAGCAATTGGCACGGCGCAAAACGTTTCCCCATCCTGGTGCCGGCACGTCTCCCCGCGGGTGCCGAAGAGATGGATGGTGGGTTGGGATTTAACCTCAGCAACGTGGTGACGGACCCGGTGCGCCATCCATCCCGACGTTCATGGGTCTCGTACTACGACAGTGATGTGCTGGGCGGCTCCTTTCGGATCTTTCAGCGGCCCACTGACGACGCGAGGCAGGAGCCGTGCGGCCCCAATGTAGGCCAGCCATTCGTCCAGCGTCGTGTCGGCGATGTGGTCGTGACCATTTGCTCGTCTGATTTCTCCAGCGGAAACCGTGAGTATTGGGAGAGCGTGACCTTCACAGGAGACCTGGAAGAGGTGGGCTGGCTTAGAGGGTGAATCGTTGCTCCAACCCGTGGGTTTTCGTTTTCCGATGCCGGGAAAGCCACCCAAAGGCGAATGCACCGGGGGAGATTGTGGACGGCGCGTTCACGCTGTCATGCCAGTGTGCCTGAACCGTCGGAGAATGCCCGGCTGTCCAACGAAGATAGCTCGTCTCGGTCGCGCGGAAGTGTCGCGGAGTCGCGGGCCATGGGTTTCCAGTCCGTCATATCGCCAGGCGAGTCGGAGGGCGCATTATTACGGCGATGGCATGGCGTACTCGAGCCAGCGTCGGATGTGCGTGAAGGCGGTCTTGCGGACGTCTTCGCGCGAGCAGAGCACGTCGTGGATGGCCCCCTCGACCCGAACGACCGTGACGTCTCGGCTTAGCTGGTGTGACCACTTGGCGATCTGCTTGACGTCGAGCACGGTGTCCTTGCTTGCCGCCTCCTCACTCCATTCCTGGGCGGACATGCTCGCCGTCGAGCACAGCGTCAGCACGGGAACGCCGACATCGATGCCGCGGTGGACGGTCCGATGGCCCTTGCGCATCGCGCGCAACCAGCCCGCCCGGATGGGATAACTCTCGCGCGGTTTCCAGGACCAGTCGAAGTCCCACTCGCCGTTGAAGTCCGCGTGCAGCGTCTCGCCGTAAACGCTGCTGACCGTGCGCGGCACCACCGCGTACGGTCGCCGCTGTCCGAGCCGGTTGATCGCCTCCGTACCGGCGGTCCGCAGCAGGAACGACCCCTGCAGGTCGAGCCACGGGCTGTTGAGCACGAACGCATCGGGGACAGGTTCACCGTCCGCCAACCGAGCCGCAGCCCACAGGCAGGCGATCAGTCCTCCCGTTGAGTGGCCGCTGATCACCAGCCGTTGGTGACCGTCCCGGTTGCGGATGCGGTCGACCGCCTCGTCGAGCTCGGCGAAGTACTCGTCCAGGTCGAGGCAGAAGTTCGGCGTCTGGTGGGGGAGGAGGGAGCGGCCGTGCTTGCGCAGGTCGAGCGCGTAGAAGTCGTAGCCCAGGTCGGTGAAGAACTCCGCTGTGGTGGTCTGGAAGAAGTAGTCGCAGTACCCGTGCAGGTGCAGCACCGCGCCACGATCGGCGCCCGCCGGCGGCGGTCGACGTACCAGCGTGGCGATGACCGGCCCCTCGTAGTCGTCGGGCAGCTCGATCGTCTCGCGGGTGTACGGCGGTCCCAGGACGTCCGTCTCGTGCATCCGGACAGTCTGCCTGGCGAGCAGGAGCTAGTCCGAGGGTGCCGGTCCGGTGGAGTAGATGCGCTTGATCACGTCCTCGATGTTGGGCTCCAAGATGGCGAGGTCGGCGACCTCGTGCGTGGCAGCGATGGCGGCGAGGAGAGGTGCGGCACTCGCCTCGGCCGGGAAGGCCAGCCACTGTCGCGGCCCGTCGACCCGCAGCGTCTGCGCGGTGGGTACGTCGAGCGGCGGGGCTGGCTCCATCAGGTCCACCACCAGCGTGCGGCGCGCCTCGCCGAGACCGTGCAGCCCTTCCAGACTGCCGTCGAACACCAGCCGCCCGGCGTCGATCACCATGACCCGCGAGCACAGCCGCTCGATGTCGACGAGGTCGTGGGTGGTGAGCAGGACCGTGACGCCGCGCTCGCGGTTGGTCTCGCGCAGGAAGTCGCGCAGGTTCGACTTGCTCACCACGTCGAGTCCGATCGTTGGCTCGTCGAGGTAGACGACGTCGGGGTCGTGCAGCAGGGCAGCCGCGATGTCGCCGCGCATCCGCTGCCCCAGCGACAGCTGGCGGACCGGGGTCTCGAGCAGCGGGCCGAGGTCGAGCAGGTCGGTGAACGTGGCGAGGTTCTCGCGGTAGCGGTCAGCGGGGATGCGGTAGATGCGCCGCAGCAGGTCGTACGAGTCACGCAGCGGCAGGTCCCACCACAGCGTCGTGCGCTGGCCGAAGACGACCCCGATGCGCTGCGCCAGCGCTGCCCGCTCGGCGTACGGCGTGTGGCCGGCGACGCGTAACGAGCCGGCCGTCGGCACCAGGATGCCGGTCAGCATCTTGATCGTGGTGGACTTGCCGGCCCCGTTGGGACCGATGTAGCCGACCATCTCGCCGGCCTCGACGCTAAAGCTGAGGTCACGAACCGCCCGCACGATTGTCGACGTACGCCGGAGCCGACCGCTCCTGTGGCGGACCACGAACGACCGGTCGACGTCGCGGACCTCGATCACCGACATCGCGAGGTCAGCTCCCCGTCGACCGGTAGCGACGCACCCCGGTGCGCCAGACGGCGGCGGCAACGAAGCTGAGCAGCGCGGCGGCCACTGGGGCGGCGAACTGCGTGGCGGTGGGCAGGTGCAGCGGGTCGGGCTTGTCGAGGATGAACAGGCTCGGGTACCAGTTCACGAACGCGATCGGAACGACGAAGGTGAGGGCCTTGATCGCCTCGGTGGGGTAGATCGTCAAGGGGAACTGGGCGAGCGTGCTGCCGCCGTAGGTGAACGCGTTGGCGAGCTCGGACGACTCTGCCGTCCAGAACTGCACCGCGGCGCCGATCGTGAAGATGGCGAGGAAGATCACGGTGCCGAACACCAGCAGGTAGGGCACCATCGCGACCCGAGCCGCGGTCCAGTCGAGGTCGAGGGCGTAGATCGACCAGCCGAACACCAGTCCGCCCTGGGCGATCCGCCCGAGCCGGCGCAGCGCGAACTCGTCAGCGCACACCTGCACATACAACGACAGCGGCCGCACCATCATCTGGTCGACCGTGCCGAGCCGGATGCGCTGGCCCAGCCGCTCGATGTTGCCCAGCAGCAGATCGGCCAGTCCCAGGCAGAGCGCGGAGCCGCCGTACAGGAAGGCGATCTCGGTCAGCGAGAAGCCGCCGAGCGCGTCGACGTTGGAGAACATCACCAGGATCGCGACGAAGTCGAGCCCGGTAATGAGGAACTGGCCGAGAGTCAGCAGCGCGAACGACGTGCGGTAGCTCATCGAGACCCGGATCCACATCCAGGCCAGCAGCGCGTAGCCGCAGACGTTGGCGGCGACCCGGTCAACCACCCTGCACCACGACCTTGCGGTTCGCCCGCGCCAGCACAAGGTGGCACGCCAGCAGCAGCACGACGGTCCACAGCACCTGGAAGCCGACCGCTGCGAGGACGTCGGCCCCTTGGTCCTTGCCCAGCCAGATGTCGGCCGGCACCTGCAGGTACGACGCCCAGGGGAGCGCCTGCGCCACGTCGCTGGTCCAGCCGGGGAAGAGGACGAGCGGAACGGCCAGGCCGGAGAAGAACATCGCGAAGACTGCTGCGAGATGCTTGACGCCGGTGTCGTCGAGCAGCCAGAACGCGCTCGCGGACACCAGCATCCGAACCCCAAAGCTGACGGTGACCGCCAGCACGACGGACACCGCGAAGTGCACCCAGACGAGGGCGTTGGCCGGATAGTGCAGGTCGAACACCAGTGCCCCGAAGATCATGGGCGCCAGCCCCCGGGTCAGCAGGTGGTAACCGGCCCGGCCGAGGTCGCTGGCGAGATACCAACCGAGCAGGCTGACGGGGCGGTAGAGGTCGATCGCGACGTCGCCTGTCTTGATGCGGGCGGCGAGGTCGTCGGTGGCGCCGCCGCTCCACACCGCGACGGTCATGATCATGGCCTGACCCAGCCAGGCGTAGGTCACGGCGTCGGCGACGTCGTACCCCCCGGCGGTCGGGTTCTGCTTCCACACGGCGATGTAGGTGAACGAGATGATGAGCCCGAACACAGAGTTGGTGAAGATGCCGGCGAACGTCGCCGCGCGGTACGTCGAGTACCGCCGGAAGCTTCGATGTGCGACGGCGAACCAGAGCGAAACCGTCGAACGCACAACAGGCTAGTGTGCCCGATCAGGGGGACGCGCGCTAACCAGTTCGGCAGTTCGACGCCGGGCGTCGCTCACTGTGAAACCCTGGAGGTCTCACTAGCCACGCAGCGCGGCAAGTTGCTTGATCGCTAGGGCGGGTCGCTCCTCCGCCAGACGGCCTTGGATCAGGCGTGCCGCTGCCTCGGGGGTGGTCACCGAGGTGTCTATCTCCACGTCGTAGATGCCGGGCACATGTGCGTCCTGTTGCCAGCGAAGGATCGGCTCGGGGACGGACCCGTCGTCGTTGTAACCCTGTCCCCAGGTCGCGAGCCGTCGTTGCATGATGACATCGAGCGGGCAGCGCACGCCAACGACCAGGACCGGAAGTTCCTTCACGAGTCGCGCGCACTTGCCCAGGACCCGACGCGGCGCCGAGTAGTGATCGTGGTGAGTCGTGTCGGCGACCACGTTGATGCCGCGCCGGCTGTGCGCGGCAATCGAGTCGTACATCGCGAGGTACAAAGTCTCGACCCAAGGTTCCAGGTCGGGCCGTTCACCACCAGGTCGCAGACCGATTCCGGGTTGGTAGGGCTGCGGCGTCGCGGACTTGAACATCTCAAGTCCAAGATTCAGCCACAACCCCGGAGCCATGTCTTGGATAGCATGCGCGATGCTCGTCTTTCCGGCGCGCGGCGTCCCGTTCAGGATGACGATCTGCCCAGGCGGCGTAGCGAGCTCCTCACCTACGTCGGTCAACGCTGGTAGGTGCCGACCAGTTGGGCTCTTGCGAGCGTCTTGAACGCCAGGTTGAACGATACGACGGCTGGTGTGGCGTCGGCGTCGACTCCGAGCTTCTCTTCGCCGACTGCGTGGACGACAAAGTAGTACCGGTGGGTGTGGTCGCCCTCGGGAGGCGCCGCGCCGTAGTAGGCGGGCGCACCGCCGTCGTTGCGGACGTGGAACGCGCCGCCCGGCAGCGACTCGTCCGACTCCCCGGCTCCGGCCGCAAGCTCGGTCACGTCGGCGGGGACGTCGACAACCACCCAGTGCCAGAAGCCGGATGGCGTGGGCGCGTCTGGGTCGAAACACGTCACCACGAAGCCCTTCGTCTGATCAGGGAAGCCGCTCCACGACAACGCCGGCGAGGTGTTTCCACCGTCGGCGACCTGCGCCTCGGACAAGGTGGCGCCATCGCTGACGTCGGGGCTCGACACGTCGAAGGTCGGCACCGCCGGCAGTTTCTGGTAGGGATCCTCGGCAATTGGTCGGTCAAGGCTCATGGGCTCCATCTTGGCGCAGCGCCACTCACCGTCAAGCGTCCGGCCCTGACGGGTAACGCCGAAGCAAGGCCGCTTCGCGGCGCTCATACTGTCGACATGGCGCGCCTGATCGAGGTCGACGACCCTCACGACGAGCGGCTCGCCGACTACGTGGCGCTGCGTGACGTCGAGCTGCGCACGTCGCTCGAGGCCGAGCACGGCTTCTTCGTCGCAGAGGGCGAGAAGGTCGTACGTCGGGCAGTGGCGGCCGGCTACTCCGTGCGGTCGTTCCTGATGGCCAGGCGGTGGCTCGCAGGTCTGCGCGACGAGCTCGAGCGGGCGGCGGAGGCGCCGTGCTACGTCGTCGACGAGGCGGTAGCCCAGCAGGTGACCGGCTTCCACGTGCACCGCGGCGCGTTGGCCGCCATACACAGGCCGCCACCACGTGGGGTCGAGGAGGTAATTGCGGGGGCGGGTCGCATCGTCGTACTCGAAGACATCGTCGACTCCACCAACGTCGGCGCGATCTTCCGCAGTGCCGCCGCACTCGGTGTCGACGCGGTGCTGTTGTCGCCGCGGTGCGCCGACCCGCTGTACCGGCGGTCGATCAAGGTGGCGATGGGCGCGGTCTTCGAGGTGCCGTGGACGCGGCTGCCGACGTGGTACGACGCCCTCCCGGCCCTCGCGGACACCGGGTTCACGACCGTGGCGCTGACACCCGCACCGGACGCCGTACCCCTCGACGAGCTGGTTGGCCGCCTCGCCGGAGCGAAGCTGTGCCTCGTCGTCGGCTCCGAGGGTGCGGGGTTGTCCGGTCGATGGTTGGCAAGTGCGGACCTGCGAGCGGCGATCCCGATGGCCAACGGGGTCGACTCGCTCAACGTCGCAGCAGCGGCCGCCATCGCCTTCTACGCCACCCGGTAGAGGTTCCATGGCTACCGTGTCGCTGGCCAGCCGGGCGGGAAGTCCTCGGCGACCTTGCTCGCCTCCCGGTACAGGCGCTTTCGCAGTCGCGCTGACAGCCGGTCACCAAACACGACGCCCTGCAGGTGGTCGAACTCGTGCTGCAGGCACCGGGCAACCAGACCGCTGCCGGAGAAGGTGACCGGCTGGCCCGTGATGCCAACCCCCGTTACGGCGGCGACGTCGGGGCGGGCGCACGACACGAAGGCACCTGGCAGCGACAGGCAGCCCTCGTCGGACTCGTCGAGCACCCGGTCACGACCGCCAGGGACCTCCAGTGTCGGGTTGCACACCACGCCGCTGTGTTGCACCCCGTCGTCGTCGGAGCAGTCGAAGACGAACACCTGCAGGTCGACGCCGACCTGGTTGGCAGCCAACCCGACCCCCTCAGCCGCGCGCATCGTCGCCACCATGTCGGCCACCAACGCGGTGAGTGAGGCACCGAAGTCGGTGACCCGTCGACAGGAGCGGTGCAACACCGGGTCACCCCAGCGCGTCATCGCCCTCGGCGCTCCGCCGGCAGGAAGCTCGCTCACGTGCTGTGACGCTACCGCAGACCGGCATCCAGGATTGGGGCAAGTGGGGCAAGTAAGGTCGCAGCCATGGCGACCGCATCCACCCCGCCGGCCGCTCGTTCCGTCCTGCCCGTGTCGATTGCCGCCGGGAACTCGGTGACGGCCGAGGTAGGCGCGGAAACCCTTCGTCAGGGCGGCACGGCGGCTGACGCGGCCGTGGCAATGGTGCTGACCGCGTGCGTGGCCGAGACGGTGTTCACCGGTCTCGCCGGTGGCGGGTTCGCCACCTACTTTGACGCGGCCACGAAGACAACGACCTGCCTTGACTTCTTCGCAGCGATCCCTGGCCTCGGTGGCAAGCGGTCAGCCACAGCGCAGCAGATCTCCATCGACTTCGGCGGACAGCTGGTCCCGTACGCCGTGGGGCCGGCGACCGTTGCCGTTCCCGGCGTACCTGCGGGCGTCGCCGCGTTGCATGAACGCTGGGGTCGGCTGCCCTGGACCGACCTGGTCGAGCCCGCGATCGTGCACGCCAGGCAGGGTGTCGCGCTTGCGCCGCCGCACGCCAAGGTGCTTGCGGTCGTCGCTCCCGCGATGCTGATCGGCGACGGGATGCGGGCCTACGCCAGGGGTGGGACGCTGCTGCCCGGTGGCTCGCGGATCTTCCATCCCGGGTTGGACGGGGCCTTGGAGTTGCTATCCGCTGCGGGACCCGAAGCGTTCTACACCGGACCGGTCGCCCAGGCGATGGTGGCAGCGGTCGGTGAGCAGGGTGACCTCAGTGCCACGGATCTTGCGGCCTACCGGGTGCTCGAGACGAAGCCGCGGCGGGCTGCGCTCGCCGACCTGGAGGTGCTGGCGCGCGGAGACGACCTCGACGACCTGCTCAGCACCCTCGATCGTCTCCAGCTCAGCTCCGACCCGGTGGAGATGGCGGTGCTGATCGTCGAGGCGCTGCGTGCGCCCCCGCGGCGCGGCGACACGACCAGCGTCGCGGTGTGCGATCCGGCCGGCAACGCGTGCGCGGTGACGACCAGCCTCGGGCTTGCCTCCGGTGTGTGGCTGTCTGACTACGGCATCCACCTCAACTCGATGCTGGGGGAGAGTGAGCTGCTGCGGCACGAGCTGGTGCCGGGCGACCGGATGAGCTCGATGATGTCGCCGCTCATCGCCATGGCCGCCGACGGGCCGGCGATCGTGGCCGGTGCAGCCGGCGGCAGCCGGATCAGGTCGGCGCTGCTGCAGGTGCTGGTGAACCTCGTCGTACACAGGATGCCGGTCCAAGCGGCGGTGGAGGCGCCACGGCTGAACCCTGTGCCGCACCGAGTGCATGTCGAGCCAGGCTTTTCACCCGATGTCTTGACCGCGCTGCGAGCCGGTGGCGAGGTCGTGGAGTGGCCGGCTCTCGACACCTACTTCGGCGGCGTCGCGGTGGTCGACCGAAGCGGCCCCGGTGCCGATCCGCGCCGTGGCGGTGACACCCGGACGTTGCCGGCGCGCATCTCCTAGGGTTGTCGCCATGTCGCAGTCACCCCAAGACGGGCCCCGCTCGCCGACCGAGCGATCCGCGCCGGGCACGCCGCTGCTGGTCGCGATCATCGTGCTGCTCTGCATCGCCGCGATCGTGTATCTGGCGCGGCGCGACAACGGTGGTGGCGAGAGCGACGAGCCAGATCTCCCCAATACTCAAGTAGGTCCGGTGAGCTGCACCGCGCCGCCCCCGGCAGCATCGCAACCGCCGCAGACGTACAACGCGGCACCCGACCCCGCACTGGCCGAAGCAGCCGTCTGGACGGCCACGCTGGAGACGAACTGCGGCGACATCACCCTTGAGCTGTTCGGCGACAAGGCGCCGCAGACCGTCGCGTCGTTCCTGTTCTTGGCGCGGGAGGACTTTTGGGCGGGCAGCCCGTGTCACCGCCTCACCACCGCAGGCATTTTCGTGCTGCAGTGTGGAGACCCGACCGGCTCCGGCACCGGAGGACCTGGTTATGGCTTCGGCGTCGAGAACGCTCCGGCCAATGGCCGCTTCCCCGTCGGCACCCTCGCCATGGCCCGGACCCAGGACCCGAACAGCAACGGCAGCCAGTTCTTCATCGTCTACAAGAACACGACGTTGCCGACAGAAGGCGGCGGCTACTCCATCTTCGGGCGGGTCACCGACGGCATGGAGATCGTGGATGCGATCGCCAAGGAGGGGGTGCGCGGAGGCGCGCCCGACGGCCAACCAGCGCAGCCGATCAGCATTGTGGATGTGTCGGTCCAGGAGCAGTAGCGCTCCTCCCGAGCTGTGCGGTCAGTGGCCGAACAGCAGCTGCCCAACGGTACGACGAGTAGGGGCGACCAGCGCGTACGACGTGTCGTCGAGCCGGGCTGGGATACGCTTCCCCGTCGTGTGGAGGGAGAAGTTCGGCTTCGCAACGGTGCTCGCGGTGGGGCTGGCGATCACCGCCGCGATTGTCGCTGCGGTGTTCGACCTGCCGCTTCGTGACCCCGACGATGTGGCCGTCGGACCGACGTACGTTCGGTTGCCGGCGATTCTGTTGCTCGCCTTCCTTACCGACGTCGTGCCTCGAGCGGTACGCCGTGCTCGCCGGCTCAGCGAGTTCGGGTCCGTGTTCCTCGCGGTGACCAAGGAGCGTTGGCCGCTGGCCCATGTGAGGTTTGCGCTGCTCGGGTTGGGCAGCTGGTACCTCACCTACGTCGCCTTCCGCAACCTGAAGAGCTTCGTGCCGTTCGTCCACCAGGGGTTGATGGACGCGGAGCTCGCGCGGTTGGACCGGACCCTGATGCTCGGACACGACCCCGCGGCGGTGCTGCACGACGTACTGGGCACCGGCTGGGCAGCGCATGTGATGTCGGCTGTCTACATCGTCTGGATCGGGTTCGTTCCGGCGTCGTTGGCGGCGGCACTGGTGTGGTCGCGCAACGTCTCAGGGGGAGCGTGGTACGTGACGGCCGTGGCTGTCGACTGGGTGCTGGGGGTGGCGACATACTTCGCCGTGCCTTCGGTTGGACCAATCTATGCACGTCCGCAACTGTTCGACAGCCTTCCGATCACCGACGTCTCGCGCCTGCAGGGTTCGATGTGGACAGACAGACTGGAGGTGCTACGCGACCCGTTCGCAACCAACGCGGTCCAGACCATTGCGGCGTTCGCCTCGCTGCACGTCGCCATTACGGTGACGGCGTGCCTCATCGCCGAGCTGCTCGGTGTGCACCGGTGGGTGAGACGGGGGCTGTGGGTCTTCTTGGCCCTGACCGTCGTGTCAACCGTGTATCTGGGCTGGCACTACGCTGTCGACGCGCTCGGCGGTGTCGTTCTCGGAGCTGCTGCGGCGTGGATAGGCGCGCTGGCGACCGGCAACCACAGGCGTGGTTGGCCGGTACACCGCGCGCACCCCGCCTCAGTCGTCCAGCCCGCGAACTGAAGCGACGCAGACGCTAGATCAGGCGGTACCGGTTCCCTTGCGGCGGTCCTTGGCCTTGGAAACCGCGCTCTTGATCTTTGCCTGGTTCTCGGGCTTGCGGATCTCTTCGTAGGCCTTCTTGGCGATGCCGAGCTTGGCCAGGTTTGCCATGATTCCCATGAGTGTTTCCTTCCTGTCAGCAGCGCAGCGCGCTGTGCCTTTGAACTTACCCGACGCACCCGCCAGCAAACTCGCGCCTCACTAGTCTGCAGGCATGGGGCAGATGCGCGGCATCGTCGAGCGACCGGAAGGTCTGCGATATCTCCCTGACCTGCTTGATGTTGACGAGGAGGGCGATCTGCTCGATCGCCTAACGAGTCTCGAGTATGGCGAGGTTCGGATGCACGGGCAGGTCGCTCGACGAGTCGTTCGGCACTACGGCGTCAACTACGCCTTCGAATCGGCCACCGTCACTCCCGGCGAGCCGGTTCCTGTCTGGCTGAGCGGGGTGCACGTCAAGTGCGCTGACCTGTTGGGAGTTCCCGTCGGAGCACTGGTCGAGGCGCTGGTCACCCGATACCCGTCCGGCGCCACCATCGGGTGGCATCGGGACGCGCCGGCTTTCGGCGACGTGGTGGGCGTGTCGCTGGCGTCGGCGTGTGGGTTGCGGTTCCAGCACGGGGCCGGCTCACAACGGCGGGTCTTCGAGCAACGCCTCGAACCGCGGTCGGCGTACGTCTTGACTGGACCAGTTCGCACCCAGTGGCAGCACAGCATCCCCGCCGTCGCGGCTACGCGTTACTCGATCACTTTCCGCACCCTGCGGCGAGGCTGGCTGGCCACGTCGAACGGTTGACCGGCTGGTCGTGGTCACACCTCGCTAGCCATCCACGCCGTCATGGAAGAATGCCATCGCCATGAGCAGTCCTACGTTCTCCTCGACAACTCGACCGATGATCTTGGCCGACGTGCTGCCCGGTGGGCTGGCCCGGGATGCGGGGTTGGTCGTCGGTGGCGCCGCTTTCGTCGGCTTGGCCGCGCAGTTCGCCTTTCCTCTTCCCTTCACGCCCGTGCCGGTGACCGGCCAGACGTTCGCCGTACTCCTCGTCGGGCTGTCCGTTGGCTGGCAGCGGGCGCTGCCGTCGATGCTGCTGTACTTGGTCGCGGGTGCGGCTGGCGTGCCCTGGTTCGCTGAGGGCGCCAGTGGCGTCGCTGCTCCGTCTTTCGGCTACGTGGTCGGGTTCGTGGTGGCTGCGGCTGTCGTCGGCTGGCTGGCCGCACGCGGTTCCGGTCGGACGCGCAATCCAGTGCGAACATGCGCCCTGATGGTGCTCGGGAACCTGGTGATCTACCTGGTCGGCGTTCCTTGGCTCGCGGCAGCGCTGGACGTGTCGCTGACAAAGGCAGTAGCGCTTGGCCTGACGCCGTTCCTGCTGGGAGACGCGCTAAAGGTGGCGCTCGCCGCCGCATTGCTGCCGGCCACCTGGCGGTTGGTGGACAGCAGCCAGCAGGAACGCTGACCCGGCTGGGACCGCGTACGTCCCTCGATCGGTTCGCCCGCGAGCTATACCGCGAACACCTGCGCGTCGTCGGCGAAAGCCTTGAACTCCAACGCGTTGCCCGCCGGGTCATACAGGAACATCGTCCACTGCTCACCCGGCTGGCCATCGAAGCGCAGGTACGGCTCGATCACGAACGTGGTCCCGGCCGCCCTCAGTCGACCAGCAAGTTCGTGGAAGTCGACAATGCTGAGAATGAGGCCGAAGTGTGGGACGGGCACGTCGTGCCCGTCGACCGGGTTGTGCACCGCTCGCGGCCGGCGCGGCGCCAGATGGGTGACGAGCTGATGACCGCGTAGGTCCCAGTCGACCCAGGAGTCAGAGCTGCGGCCCTGGTTGCAGCCGATCAACTCCCCGTAGAAGACCCTCGCCGCGCCGAGGTCGTCGACTGGCACCGCCAAGTGGAAGCGCGGCCTGTCGGCGCGGTGGGTCATCTCGACTCCTCATCGGGCCTGCCCTGGAAACCCTCAGTCAGACTCAGCCAGACTCAGTTGCACTTGTACCAGGTGTTGGGCCAGGCAGACGATCCGCCCTGCGGAGCACGGCCCGCCCAGCCCTTGAAGGCCGTGCGCTTGGCTATGACGATCTGCTCCGCCTTGCTGGCGAGATGTGGGTACGAGTTTCCGGAGTAGCTCGGGCCGCCGTAGTACTTCCACGTCGAGAGCGAGAACTGGAGGCCCCCGTAGTAGCCGTTGCCGGTGTTGATGTGCCACCGGTGTGTCGACTCGTAGTGCGCAAGACAATCCCAGCGAGTCGCGCCGGAGTGGGCCTGCACCGGGCCGGCCATCGCGGCTAAGAGGGCCACGACGAGGACGGTGACGAAGAGTGACTGCTGTGCCGCGTGTCGAACGCGAAGAACCAAAGGCATGGCGAAGTTCCCTTTCCACGCCTGTGGAGTGAGCTGTCGGGTTAGAGCTGAAAGGTGCTCTGTCACCGGGTGAGCCGATGTTGTCGGCCTAGGTGACTTCACCCCGAGCGGCTTCAGCCGTCCTAGAAGGCTGATACCGCGAAGGAAATGGGTCCCCCACTCCTGCCCGAGTGTTAGTAGAGGATGTGGACCAGGCGGCGGCGGGCAGGACTCGGCGTTGCCGCACCTGGTTATGCAGTTGTGGTACCGGGCGAACGGCCGCGGTGAGCACACACCCTAAGCACAATCGCCCCGAATGAAAAATCCGCCACCAGCGAAGCAAGAACCACCCACCCGCGAGCCGGTTGGCCGTCGCAGCATGTGTTCGCTTCCCGAGTGCCGGAGGCAACTTTCGGTAGGCGCCTGAACAGATCAGCGCGGGCGATCCCGGTGCAGCTCGTGCCGTCGAGGGTGAGCTCAACCGGACGGCGTGATCGAGGACCACACGCCGAACCACGGCTCGGCGCCGTACTCCTCGAACCGCTGCACCTCGGTGAACCAGCTTCGCCGCGAGACGTATCGAGCGGTCGTTGGCGGTCTGGGTGCAGAGCACCACCGGCTCGCTGGGAAGCTCGCCGGCGAACCAATCGACTACCGCCTCGCATCCTCGGCGGCGAACCCGCATCCCCACGCTTCCGGCAGGAACATGTAGCCGAGGTCAGCCTCCCCAGCATCCGGACGGACGTGGCCCGGACGCGGGCTGGGTCGTCGACCACACGACCTTTCTTGAGTTCATCGCAATCGACCGAATCGAACACCGTCTCAGCGTCATCGTGGCCAGCCGGCTACGACCTTGACAGCCCGCGATCAGCCCTTGCTATCCAGCCCGTCGCGATCGAGCGCTGCTCGGATCTGGCTGAGCCACTCTGTGCCCAGCTGGCGCCCGTTTGGGAGTTGGTCGCCTCGGTCCCAGCGCCACGTAGTGATCATCGCCAGCACGAGGATCCGGCACTCGCGCAGCAAGTCTTGATCGAGCCCCGGATAGTGCTCGCGGACTTCTTCGGGCGCATGGGCGAGGTCGAATTCGACGGGCCCACGGCAGCACGTCTCGAGGTCGATGAAGAGCAGCCCGTTCTTCGTGGTGAGCAGGTTGCCTGGGTGCGGCTCACCGTGCAGTATTTGCTCGGCGCCGCCCCGGTCGCCGATCACTCGTCTTAGGCGTCTTAACGTGTTGCAGAGGAGCTCCCGGTCCGCGTCGGCGAGTGCCGGAGTGTGGTCGCGGCTTGCCACGAGTTGTTGAGCTTGCTCGACTCGATCCGTGAAGTGCGGCGTAGGGACATCGAGCTTGCGCGTGCCGGCATGCAGCCGCTCAAGCGCAGTGGCGTAGTCGGCTGGTGAGACCTCTCGAGTTGTCACAGGTTCGTAGTACGTCCACAGGGTGATTACGAAGCCATCACGCGCGTAGACGCGTGGCTCCACTCGGGGCTCGAGAGCAGCCACCGGGCTCTCGGATTCGGTGAGCCGTCGAGCAAGGTCGATTTCGAACTGTGCGATCTGGTGGGTTGCGGGTGCCACTCGGGCCAGGACATCACAAGGCAACAGACGCAGAGTGAGCTTGTTCGAGTCATGAAGAACGATCGCGTCGTCGACTGTCAGGTGAAGTGATGAGGCGGTCGACATGGCCGCAGCCACTGCACGCGAGGCCTCTGACGCCTGCATCGTCGCCTTAACACTCTCCCCTCGCGCACCACCGTACCCTCGAGGCGGTGCGACCTGGGGCACCAAACCAAGGTGTCGATAGAGTCGCGGCCGCGCGACGGGCGGGCGCGACCGACTACGCTCCTGAGGACCCACCCGGCCGGCGGGTCGAGTTCGAGCACTTCGTTGGGAGGTGCCCGAACCCGGCTTCGGTAAGCAGGGCTGCCAGTTCATTGGCGTCCGCCGCAGAGGTGGCTGCGGTGGCAACCTCATCCCGTCGGCACAAGCTCTAGTCGTGCTCGCCCAGCTCTGCCTCTGAACCGTTCGCTTGCTGTACGAAATTGCGGGTGGCGTGCACCTCGTAGTCCATGCCGAATACCTCTCGCAGCCGGGCGATTGCCTCCAGCTCTCGCCGACTGTGCGGGCTGGCACAGGACTCGCCCTCGTCGCCCGGCACGGGGTCGAAGGAGTGCAGCACAATCTTCTCCATCAGTTCCCCGAGGCTGATGTCCTCGAACTCGGCCAGACCCTTCAGCACCTGAACCATACGTTTCTCCATCCGCACGCCGAGTTGCACGCGCTCTACGATCCGTTCCACTCCAGACTCCTCTCTTGTTACCTAGGGACCAGGGTAACAGACTGCTGGAGGGACGCACACTCCAGCAAGCGACCCACAAGGTAGCCGTTGAACCCGGTTGTGCTGCTGTGGGCGTCGCCTTCGACCCTGGACCTCGGATCAGGCGCAGCCGGTCGCCCGCCGGCGAAAAGTAGTGGTCGCCGTGGCGGAACTCTTCTAGCGTGAGCAGAGACAACCCGCCTCGAGAGGGAGAAGCAGATGCGAGCAGCACGCACGTCCGTCGAGATCTGTTTCCACCACTCGAAGAGGATGGCGCGTGTTCACACGTTCACTCAATCTCGGGATTCTGGCGCATGTTGACGCCGGCAAGACCACACTGACCGAGCGGCTCCTGCACGCCGCGGGAGTCATCGACGAGGTCGGCTCGGTGGATCGCGGGACCACCCAGACGGACACCCTGACGCTGGAGCGCCAGCGCGGCATCACCATCAAGGCGGCCGTGGTTGCGTTCCCGTTGGCCGGCATGAATGTCAACGTCATCGACACACCGGGGCACCCGGACTTCGTCGCGGAGGTCGAGCGGGTGCTCGGGGTGCTCGACGGCGCCGTCCTGCTACTCTCCGCGGTCGAGGGCGTCCAACCCCAGACCCGCATCCTGATGCGGGCACTGCAGCGGCTCGGGGTCCCCACTCTGTTGTTCGTCAACAAGGTAGACCGGACCGGCGCCGACGTCGATGCCGTGCTGGCCGCGGTACGGCGCCGGCTCACTCCCGCGGTGCTGCCGATGGGTCAGGTAGTTGCTGCGGGAACCCGGGCGGCCGGTTTCACGGCGTACCGTCCCGACGACGCCGCGTTCAGCGAGCGCGAGACGGCGGCGCTCGCCGAGCACGACGACGCGCTGCTGGAGGCCTATGTCGAGGGACGCCAATGTTCTGCGGCTGTGTTGCGCCGCCGCCTCGTGGCCCAGGTCCGAGACGGCCTGCTGCACCCGGTGTACGCCGGGTCGGCCACGACCGGGGCGGGGGTTCCCGAGTTGATGGCCGGGATCGCCGCCTTCTTGCCCGCCACTGCCCCCGACCAGGGCGGCGGGGCCGCCTCGGGCCGGGTGTTCAAGGTCGAGCGCGGCGCCGCGGGGGACAAGATCGCCTACGTCCGAATGTTGCGCGGCTCGGTGGAAGTGCGGACTCACCTGGAGCTCGGTGCAGGCCGCGCCGGCAAGGTCACCGGAGTGCAGCTGTTCGACCGTGGCCGGTGGGTCCAGGCCGAGACGGTCGGTGCTGGGCAGATCGGCCGGTTGAGCGGCCTAACCGATGTCCGGGTGGGTGACGGCTTCGGCGACGCGGCTTGCGTCGGCGAGCACCACTTCGCCCCGCCAACCCTGGAGGCGTCGGTGACCGCCATACGCCCCGCGCAGGGCCCCGCCCTGCGCGCGGCGCTGGCTCAGCTGGCCGACCAGGACCCGTTGATCGGCGTGCGCACCGGCGCCGACGGACTCCCCACGGTGTCGTTGTACGGCCGAGTGCAGCAAGAGGTGCTCGCCGCGACCCTGGCCGAGGAATACGGGATCGAGGTCGAGTTCGCCGACGCGAGCGTGCTTCATGTCGAGCGGCCCCGCGGCGTCGCAGATGCGGTCCTTCGGCTCAACACTGACGCGAATCCGTATCACGCGACGATCGGGCTGCGTGTCGCACCCGGTGAGCCCGGCACCGGGCTGACGTTCCTCACCGCGGCGCCGGCGCGGGACATGCCGCTGTACTTGTTCAAGAGCGTCGAGGGTTTCGCCGGAGCGATCGAGAAGCACGTGCGGCGGGCACTCGAGCACGGCCGGTACGGCTGGCAGGTCACCGACTGTGTGGTGACGCTGACCGAGTGCGCCTACTCCGTCGCGGACGGGCCACCCTCGAGGCGTGGACCGACCAGCACCTCGTATGACTACCGCAAGCTCACGCCGATCGTGCTGCAGCAGGCACTCGGTCGCGCGCGCACCTTGGTGTGTGAGCCCGTGCTGAAGGTGCTGCTGGAGGTTCCGACCGATGACGCCGCCGCCGTACAGCGGGTAATCACCAGGTGGGGTGCGGAGCTGTTGGCCCAAACTGCCGGAGGGGACCTGACCCGGCTCGAAGCGCGGCTCGTCGCAGCTCGGCTGCACGAGCTCCAGCGACAGCTGCCGGACCTCACCGGTGGCGAGGGGGTGCTCGAGCAACGGTTCGACGGCTACCAGCCGGTGCGGGGGCGGCCGCCGGTACGAACTCGTCGACCGCACGACGCATCCCAAGCGGCCTTGTCGGCCACGATGTGGGGGCAGCGTTCCCGTCTCACATGAGGATCCCTCACAAGACGTCCATCCGCACACACCGAGAGTCGAGCGCGCAGGTAGTCCACTCAGGACATTGCCGAGGGCGAAAACAATGTGCCCCCCGCTCAAGTCGCCCTCTACTCTCTGGATGTGCATCCCTACGCCCCTCTGAACGTCACTGTGACCACCCCGCGGATCGAGCTGCGAGGGGCGACCGATGATCTACTGGAAGAACTGGTGCCCCTCGTCCGAGCGGGCCAGGCCGACGCTGATCCTCCACCCTTCGATGACCCGATGTCCTTGTACGAAAGTGACCCGGACACGCGGGTTCAGAAGTGGCTGCAAGCGATCTGGCGAGGCCGCGGACGCGTCGCCTCTGACTTCTGGCGACTCAACCTGGTGGTTCTCATCGATGGGCAAGCCGTTGGCATTCAGGACATCATCGGTTCCGACTTCGACACCTACGGCACCGTCACCACCTTCTCCTGGCTGGCCGCCGACTTTCGCGGCCGCGGACTCGGGCGCGAGATGCGGGAGGCAGCACTTCACCTGTCCTTCGACGGGTTCGGCGCCGCCGAAGCCGCCAGTGACGCCTTCCTGGACAACGCCGGGTCGAACCGCGTCTCCGAGACGCTCGGTTATGAACGGAACGGAACGGACTGGGACACCCGGCGTGGAGAGCCCGCGCTGATTCAGCGGTGGCGCATCACCAGAGAACAATGGCTACCTCGCCGGCGCGACGACGTCGCGCTCAGCGGTGTCGAGGCCTGTCGACAGACCTTTCAGGCAACTTCCTGAACTCCGCATTGCGGGTGTCCGAAGACATCTCTGCAGGTCGTCTCGAAGCGGCCCGGTAGACCAACGGCGCACGGCTTGGCCCGACCCGGCGCTGATGTCAGTCAGCGGATCACGGCCGTCGTCACCGCATGCGGATGGTTAGGGTCCTTGATGGCCGACGTGCCTCCGGGCGGCCCGTCCCACGGGTCCGGCGTTGCCGTGATCGATACCTTCTCAGATGAGCGTCCTGTTCGCTACACGCCGATCCTGTAGCGCAGTGGCTTCTACGTCTGGGGGAGGCGCGCGGCGAACATCAGGTGCGTGCCACCGTCGAGAGCGCCAGGTTCGGCGCAGGCAGCGACTTCTTGATCTAGGTAGCGCTGCCAGCGCTCCCGATTGGCTTCAAGCTTCGACAACGCCTCCTCGTCAGCGAGGGATGTCCAGTTGCTCGCGCTCATGGCGACGACGCCAGCACCGCAGTTGCGCACCATCTCAGCGACATCACGTGATCGGAACATGCGGCAGACGTGGGCGTTGCCGAAGTGGCGCAGATCTCCAGTGCGCAGGACCGCGTCGTTGGCGTCATCGCCCACCCGTTCGGTGTCGGCCACGACTCCGGGTAGGAAGTACCGCCACGAGCCGAGTAGGGACATCACGGAGGCAAGTATCGGCCCGCCAGGCTTGGTGACTCGAAACAGGCCAGCCAGAGCGGCTTCCGCGTGCTCGAAGGCGTAGGACAGTGGGCCGCCGAACGCCAGAACTGCATCGAACTCGCCGTCCCGGTAGCGACTGGTGTCGCACACGTCGAGAAGTTCACGGGTCTCGACGGCTTGCTCGGCAGCGGTGCCCGACATCCGGCTGCGATTGAGTTCCAGCTGGACCGGCGAAAAGTCCGTTACCACGACCCGGGCACCCAGCCTCGCGAGCTCGTCCGTGAAGCGCCCAGGACCAGCTCCCACTTCCAGCACTCGCATACCAGGTTCTACGACCGCTGCCAGAAACCGGCGATGCACCTCAAAGCTGACACGGCCTCGCAGGTCTTGCTCCAATCGGAGCCATTCCCGATGACCGTAGTCGTCGTAGAAGTCCCGCATGGCAGCCCGGTCACGTTCTGACATGCAGCGAGTGTCCCTGAAGCCCTCGCGCGCGGCACGCAAATTTCGCTAGCGATGTCACGCCGCCGCCTGATGGCAGTATCTCGTCAAGCGCTGGGCTGGTGCCTGCAAGTCGTCGAGTCCATGGGTTGCCCGTTGGGCGGCCTCCAGACGTTCCCGCGCAGAGACGCCTCCGTCTCAGCGCTGCTTCTTCTCGATCCAGGCCAGGCTGGCGTACGTCCGATACAGCGTGGGGTTGGGATGCAGCACGTCGAATGGGTCGGCGCTGAGCGGATCACCCCTGCCGACCGTTAGGCGGGCGCGGCAACTGTGCGCGCAGCGCAGCAACTTCACGGGCAAGCGTCTCAACATCGCGGCGTGTCGCTGCCTGGCTAGCCTCCTCGACCTGGGCCACCCGTTCAATCAGCCACGAAGCGAACGTGGCAGTGACAACGCCGAGCAGTGCGATACCGGCGACCATCAGTCCGCCAGCCACGAAACGTCCAGTAGCGGTCACCGGGAAGTGGTCGCCGTAGCCGACCGTCGTCACGGTCGTTAGCGCCCACCACAACGCATCGCCAAAGTTCCCGATGTTTGCGCCCGGTCGACCGCGCTCGGCATCGAGCACCGCGAGCGCAGCGACCAGTAGCACTAGCGAAGCTGCCCCGACGGCGTACACCACTACCCGTCCTCGCAGCGACCCGCTGGCGCGCCGGTTCAGCATGCCGAGCAGCGCCACGAGCCGGAGCAGTCGCAACGGTCGCAGTAGCGGCAGGGCGACGACGGCCAGGTCTACGGGGTGCTGCCACACAAACCGCCACCGCTGGTCGCTGAGTGCCAGCCGGGCTAGGTAGTCGAGCAGGAACGCCGCCCACGCCGCCCAGGTGACGACGCGGCAGACAGCGGGCCACGGCGCGGCTAGGTCAGGGTCGCGTATGGGCCAGCCATAGGCGACCAGGAACAGTACCGCCGTAACAGTCAGCGGCCACTCAGCCGCGTTCTCCCATCGCTCACGGCGTGCCTCCGGCATGAGGACACGCTGCCAGGTGGCTACCGCTCCGACTGGTAGGACGCGCCCTCATGCCAGCGGCTACGTGCGATGATGCGCAACGTTGAGCCACGCGCCCGGATCAGAGCCCTGTCGTGTCCACGCCGTACTCGGCCTGCTCGCGGGTGTAGCCCTCGAAGATCAGCTGCTCGATGAGGCCAGAGCGCGAGAAGGAGGAGAAGTCGAGGTAATTCTTCGCTGCCTTGGCTGCCTGCTCGTTGAAATCAATGTTCAGGCTGTCAACGGCGAAGGTGGCGTCCTCGGTCGAGAAGCCCTCGAACTTCAACTGCTCGATGAGGCCAGAGCGCGAGAACGCCCCAAAGTCGAGGTAATTCTCAGCCGTCTCAATAGCGTTCTCCCGACCAGAAGTCAGGTCGGGCTCCGGGTCGGGCTCCGGGTCCGGCTCCGGCTCCGGCTCGGGCGTCGACTGCACGGTCTCTGTAACAGGTGGTGGGGCTGGCGCGGTCTTAGTGACTGTCTGAGTGACTCGCTTCGTAATTGGTGGCGATGCTGGCTCTGTCACCGTTTCACTAGCCCCCGGCGCGGTCTCCGTGACTGTCGCGGTAGCCGTGGTGGTCGCCTCCGGTACATCGGCGGCCAGTGGCTCATTGCCGGTGTCATTTGAGCCTGCTGACCCGATCGCGACCCCGACCAGCAAAGCGATCAGACCGACAACCCAGCCCTTCCGCCACCACGGAATCTTCCGAGCTGACGTTGACGGTGGTGTTGGTTCGTAGCCTGGCGATGCAGACGACACTGTGACCTCACACGATGGAGTTTATTCGTTACGCAAGTTTGCCATGACGGCGCAGCAGTTGCTGCTCTCTCTCACGCGAGGAAATCAAGCGCCTTTTTGGCTGTAGCTCTCCAGCCATGTCACGCCGGAGCTGCACGACGACGCAGCGGAGAGAGTCACGGCGCGCTTCACCACCCGTTAGCAAGAGCCTCTGAGACAATGAACCGCAGCTCTGTCTGACCTGCGGTTTCCCGGTGTCCGAGGGGGGACTTGAACCCCCATGCCCTTTTGGGGCACTAGCACCTCAAGCTAGCGCGTCTACCTATTCCGCCACCCGGACCTGGGTGCCCGCGACCTCGGCGAGCGACGGACCACGATACCAAACGGGCGCCGCTCGGCCGCCGCGTCCGGGGTGCAAGATGGGCGCATGAGCAAGCCCTACCAAGCCGACGCGGAGGTCGTTTCGATCTGCCGCGACTTGATCCGGATAGACACCTCGAACTTCGGCGACGACAGCGGCCCGGGGGAGCGGGTCGCGGCTGAGCACGTGGCTGCACTTCTGACCGACGTAGGCATCGAGCCGGTGATCTTCGAGCCGAGTCGAGGGCGTACGTCGGTCGTCGCGCACTGGGGCGACCCGTCGGCCACCGACCGGTTGCTCGTCCACGGCCACCTCGACGTCGTACCGGCCGCCAAAGCCGACTGGAAGGTCGACCCGTTCTCAGGGGATGTGCTCGACGACTACGTCTGGGGACGCGGAGCTGTCGACATGAAGGACTTCGACGCGGCGATCCTCTCGGTGGTTCGCGCTCGCGCCCGCGCCGGCGTACCCCCCAAGCGCCCGATCACGTTGGCGTTCACTGCCGACGAGGAGGCCGGCAGCATCCAGGGTGCCCACCCGCTCGTTGACCAGCGGGCGGACTGGTTCGAGGGCTGCACCGAGGCGATCGGCGAGGTCGGCGGCTTCTCGACGACCGTCAACGGCAAACGGCTATACCTCGTCGAGACCGCCGAGAAGGGCCTCGCGTGGCTCCGGCTGCGTGCGCACGGCACGGCGGGTCACGGGTCGATGCGGAACCCTGACAACGCTGTCACCGCCATCGCCGAGGCGGTGAGCGCGATCGGGCATCATCAGTGGCCGATCCGCCTCACTCCCGCGATGGGCGCGCTGCTCGAGGAAGTTGCGGCGCTCACCGGTCACGACAGCGTCGAAGACAACGTCGACGCGCTCATCGAGCACTTTGGTCCGGCTGCCCGCATGTTGGCAGCCGTCGTGCGCAACACAGCCAACCCGACGCTGCTGGACTCCGGTTACAAGCACAACGTGATCCCCGGCGAGGCAACAGCCGGTATCGACGGCCGCTTTCTGCCCGGGTACGAGGATGAGTTCTTCGCGACGCTGCGCAGCCTGCTGCCCGACAACGTGAGCTACGAGCTGCTCGTCCACGACAAGGCGCTCGAGACGCCGTTCGACGGCCCTCTCGTCGACGCGATGGTCGACGCGATCCGCACCGAGGACGCCGACGCCACCGTGCTGCCGTTCCTCATGTCGGGCGGCACCGACGCCAAGGCGTGGAGCAAGCTCGGCATCCGCTGCTTCGGCTTCTCGCCGTTGCGGCTCCCCGCCGACCTCGACTTCACCGCGCTGTTCCACGGCGTCGACGAACGCGTGCCCGTGGACGCCTTGGAGTTCAGCGCGCGGGTCTTCGACGAGTTCCTCGACCGCGCGTGACGGTGTACGGCGCCCAGCTTGGGCGTCCGCGAGCTCAGACGTAGGGGAGGGTCTCGCGCGCCAAGGTCGACCGCACTCGGATGATCCGCCGCCGCAGCTCTACCTTGCGGGTGCCGTCGGGATAGAGCCGCAACCGGGCGAGCTCCCACCCGCCGTACTCTGCGTGGTCGGTCAACAGCCGACGCACGGCCGAGCGAGACAGTGTCCGAGGCAGCTGGAACCGCTGGAATTCGTACTCCATACCGCTTCTATCGTGGCACGTGGTCGGTGCCTGTGTCAGTGGGCATACGCTCACAACATGGCGCTTCTGATCGAGGACTACGCGGTGCTGGGCGACCTGGGCACCGCGGCTCTGGTGGGTCTAAACGGTTCGGTCGACTGGCTGTGCCTGCCCCGATACGACTCACCGGCCTGCTTCGCCGCTTTGCTCGGTACGCCGGCCAACGGGCGCTGGCTGCTGGCGCCGGTTGCCGGCGCGACGACCACCCGGCGGTACGTCGGTGACACGTTCGTCCTGGAGACCACCCATCGCACTGCCGACGGGACTATCCGGGTCACCGACTGGATGCCGCTGGCCGACGACCGCGCTGATGTCGTACGGCGGGTGGAGGGCGTCGCTGGAACCGTCCGGGTGCGGCACGAGTGGATCGTCCGGTTGAGCTACGGCAAGATCCGGCCCTGGGTGTCGCGGCGCCACGACTCCGAGGGTCGTGAGCTGATCTCCGCCATCGCCGGACCCGACATGCTCGTGCTTCGCGGGCCTCGGCTGCCGCAGGCCAACGAGGGCATCCACTGCGAGGAGTTCGACGTACACGAGGGCGACGAACTGACGTTTTCGACGACGTGGTTCAAGTCGCACCAACCGATCCCTCCCATGCTCGACAGGGACCGGCACCTGCACGAAACCGTGCGCGCGACCGAGGAGTGGGCAGGCCGGTGCACCCACACCGGGCCGTACCGGGACGCGTTGGTGCGGTCACTGCTCGTGCTGCGGCTGCTCACCCACGGTGGCACCGGTGGCATCGCCGCAGCGCCAACGACCTCGTTGCCCGAGGAGTTCGGCGGCAGCCGCAATTGGGACTACCGGTTCTGCTGGCTCCGCGACGCCTCGCTCACGCTGGAGGCGCTGCTCACCGCAGGCTATGAGGAGGAGACGTTGCTCTGGCGCGACTGGCTGCTGCGCGCCATCGCCGGTGACCCCAAGGACCTGCAGATCATGTACGCCGTCGACGGCGCCCGCGACCTGCCCGAGCGCGAACTCGACCACTTGCCGGGCTACGCCGACTCGCGGCCGGTCCGGATCGGCAACGGCGCCGTCTGCCAGCGGCAGACCGACGTACTGGGCGAGGTGATGGCGGCGATGGAGCTCGGCAGGCGGGCGGGGCTCGAGGAGACCCACGACTCGTGGGCGCTGCAGCGCGCCTTGGTCGACGAGCTGGCCGAGCACTGGGACGAGCCCGACAACGGGCTGTGGGAGATCAGGGGACCGCAACGCCACTTCACCCACTCACGCATCATGGTGTGGGTCGCGTTCGACCGGGCAATCAGCGCAGTCGAGGACCACGGGCTCGAGGGCTCGGTTGACAGGTGGCGAGAGATCCGCGACAAGGTGCGCGACGAGATCCTCCAGCAGGGGTACGACGCCGAGCGGCAGACGTTCGTGCAGCACTACGACACCAGCGAGGTCGACGCCTCCTTGCTGCTGATCCCCGCCGTCGGCTTTCTCCCCGGCGACGATCCGCGCTTTCTGGGCACCATCCGCGCCGTCGAACAGGACCTGCTCCGCGACGGCCTGGTGCTGCGCTACCGCACCGCGGCCGGTGTCGATGGGCTGCCGGGCGACGAGCACCCGTTCCTGGCCTGCTCGTTCTGGCTGGTGTCGGCGTACGCCTTCGCTGGCCGGTTTGACGACGCCCGGGCACTGATGGACCGGTTGGTCGGGCTCACGAATGACGTTGGCCTGTTGTCGGAGGAGTACGACCCGGTCGAGCGCAGGATGGTCGGCAACTTTCCGCAGGCGTTCTCACACCTCGCGCTGGTCGGCGCCGCCTTCCACCTCGACCGAGGCGAGAAGACGGCGCCGGGCCAGACCGCCGGCTAGGGGAGCCTAGAGCTCGGGGTAGCCGAACTCCGGCGCCGAGACGTCGTCAAGGGCGTCCACGATCTCGTCCGGCAGCGTCACGCCCTCCACGCTCAGCGACTCCTCCAACTGCGCGGCGGTGCGAGCCCCCACGATCGGAGCGGTGACACCTGGCTGGTCCCGCACCCACGCCAGCGCCACCTGCACCGGGGAGAGCTCCAAACCTTCGGCAGCTCGACAGACGGCCTCGACGACCTGAGCAGCCGTCGGGTTCAGATGGACGCCGACGTACCGCTCGAACGTCGATGACGCCGCTCGCGAGTCGGCAGGCGTACCCGTGCGGTACTTGCCGGTCAGCACGCCGCGGCCGAGAGGGGACCAGGGCAAGATGCCGAGCCCGAGCGCTTCAGCCGCAGGTGCTACCTCGCGTTCGATGCCGCGCTGCACCAGGGAGTACTCGACCTGCGTGGAGGCCAGCCGCGTTCGACCGGCCGCGGCGAGTTGATGAGCGGCGGCCATCGCCGTCTGCCAGCCGGAGTAGTTGGAGATCCCGACGTAGCGTGCCCGTCCAGACGCCACTGCCGCGTCGACCGCTGTCAGCGTCTCGGGGAGCGGTACGTCGTCAGACCAGGTGTGCACCTGCCACAGGTCGACGTAGTCGACCCCCAACCGCTCCAGCGACGTGTCGAGATTGCGCAGCAACGCTCCGCGCGAGACGTCGACCACCCGCTCACCCCGCGGACGGGTGATGCCGGCCTTCGTGGCCAGCACCACGTCGTCGCGGTCGACGACCGAACCCAGGAACTTGCCGATCAGTGACTCACTGGCCCCGTTGCCGTACCCGGCCGCCGTGTCAAGCAGCGTGCCGCCCGCGTCGACGAAAGCGCGCAGCTGCGCCTGGGCCTCGTGCGCATCGGTGTCGGTGCCCCACGTCAGCGTGCCAAGACCGAGCCGGGACACCTTCAGACCGGTGGTGCCCAGAAAGCGGCGCTTCATGGCGCCGACCCTAGTGCAGACCCGACTGGTCAAACCCTGTCGCTTCCCGGACGGCTCGGGAAACGTGCGGCTCGGATGAAAGCTGACACCGCCCGGTGCCCGGCGGGACGGTGGGCCGGCTCGACCTGCAGAATCGTGCCCATGACGGCACCGGAACCAGCGATCTCCGTCGTACCCGCCAACGAGGCGAGCTGGGAAGACCTGCAGAGGGTCTTCGGCACGCGCGGCCTGGCGTCCAGGTGTCAGTGCCAGCGGTTCAAGCTGCGGCCACGGGAGTCCTTTGCCTCGTTTCCCGCCGAAGAACGCGCGGACCAGCTGCGCCAACAAACCGACTCCGGCCATCCAGAGTCGGGCACGACCAGCGGTCTCGTCGCATACCTCGACAGCGAGCCCGTCGGCTGGTGCGCGGTCGAGCCGCGGACCGCCTACGCGGGCCTGCTGCGCGTTTTCCGCGTCCCGTGGGTGGGTCGCGCGGAGGACAAGGCCGACGACAGCGTCTGGGCCGTGACCTGCTTCTACACCCGCGCGGGCTTCCGAAAGCGCGGCGTCAGCCGGGCACTCGCTCGCGCCGCGGTGGACTTCGCCCGCGAGCGCGGCGCCCGCGCCATCGAGGGTTACCCCATGGCCACGAACGACGTGATCCCGGACGAGCTCCACGTCGGCACCAAAGGCGTGTTCGCCGGCGCCGGCTTCACCGAGGTCAGCCATCCGACACCGCGACGTGTCGTGATGCGGGTCGACTTCTGATGGCTTAGGTAATCCCGGCTTCACCCCAGCCGGGCAGGGTCTCGCCGCCACGGCCGATACTGTCGGCGCCGTGAGACTCGGCCTGAGCATGGGGTACGTCGTCGGGAGCCGCGTGCAGGACCACGTCGAGCTCGCCCGCGAGGCTGACGGGCTCGGTTACAGCGTGGCGTGGGCGGCGGAGGCGTACGGCTCGGACGCTCCGAGCATGCTCAGCTACGTCGCCGCCCGGACGCAGCGGATCGACGTGGGAGCAGCCGTTATGCAGATCCCAGCCCGGACCCCCGCCATGACCGCGATGACGGCGGCCACCATCGACCTGCTCAGTGGGGGACGGTTCCGGCTCGGCCTCGGCGTCTCGGGCCCGCAGGTGTCGGAAGGCTGGCATGGCGTCCGCTTCGACAAACCACTGCAGCGCACCCGCGAGTACGTCGACGTGGTCCGTCAGGCGCTGCGCCGCGAGACCGTGCGTCATGACGGCGAGTTCTTCCCGTTGCCGCTGCCCGACGGTCCCGGCAAGGCACTGAAGCTGATCCTGCACCCGGTCCGCAGCGCGATCCCCATCTACCTCGCGGCCATCGGCCCGAAGAATCTGGAGCTCGCCGGAGAGATAGCCGACGGCTGGCTCGCCATCTTCTTCTCTCCCGGGTACGCCGACGAGGCGCTCGCCAGCATCGCCGCCGGTCGGGCACGGGCTGGCCGCTCCTCGACGGCCTTCGATGTGGCGGCCAGCGTGCCGACGGTCGTCGGAGACGATCTCGAGAAGTGCGCCGAACCGATTCGTTCCTACGCCGCCTTGTACCTGGGCGGGATGGGCAGCCGCGAGCAGAACTCCTACAACCAGCTGGCCTGCCGGATGGGTTTCGAAGCCGGCGCCAAGCAGGTGCAGGACCTCTTCCTCGACCGCAACTACCGGGCGGCAGCGGCCGCCGTACCACTGGAGTTCATCGACTCGACGTCGCTGCTGGGTCCACCTGGCCGCATCGTGGAGCGCCTGCACGCGTTTGCCGCGGCGGGGGTGACCACGCTCAACGTGGCCCTGTTCGGGGAAGATCTCGCGGCAAGAACTCAGACGCTGCGGCAGGTTGTCGAGGCGTTCGCCGCCACCGGCCTTGCGGACTGACGGCGATGACCACCGCGCAAGGCCGTGAAAATGCGCTTCGCGGACCTGGCCGCGCACTCGTTGTGCATCTTGTCGTTTGAGCCGAGCGCCTCAGCGCCACCACGTGACCGGGTGTGGGATCATTCCGCTCACCAGGGCCACTACTGCCGCTTCGTCGACATGGCACGCGACTGGCCTCCGCCGTTGTCAAGAAGCACCCAACCATAAGGTGGTGTTCGCGGGCACACGCGGCGAAGGAGCGTCAACCGTGATCCTCTCCAAAGTGCGGGACCCTCGCTTCGTAACGATCCGCCGTGGTGGGATGCTGACGGATTCGGATCACCACCTCCTTGCTCTCTGGGCCGCCACGTGCGCAGAGCACGTCTTGGACCTCTTCGAGTCGGCTCAACCTCACGACCCACGACCGCGTCAGGCGATCGAGCATGCCCGCGCCTGGGTGCGGGGCGAGGTCAAGATGATGGAAGCCCGAGCAGCGGGAGGTCACGCGATGGGCGCGGCCAGAGACCTGCGGGGGCCTGCACGGCACGCCGCATACGCCGCTGGCCAAGCCGGAGCCGTCGCCCATGTTGCCGCGCACGAGCTTGGCGCGGCCGCCTACGCGATCAAGGCCGCCCGTGCTGCTGCACCAGCAGGCGAGAGCGAAGCTGCAGGTCGGCTCGAGTGCCAATGGCAGCGTGATCAACTACCGGAGGCGATTCACGAGCTCGTACTTGATGACCAGAGATTGAGGAATGACATCTGCTGGTCGGTATTTGACTGCTGAGCGCGCGTCCTAGGCGCCAAGTGCGAGCGATGGCACCCGGGGCCGACCCGCTGCCCCCGACGTCCTCGTTGAAGACGGCGCCCTCAAGATTCGCATGCTCGAAGCGTGCATCGGTGCGGCCTTGTCTTGGAACTCGGCCATGCACGTCCAGGCTAGAACCAGCTCCGGACAATCTCCTTCCGGTGCCCAACTCGCTGAGCATCTGTGTCCGGGACGGGCGTCGCGACGATGGCTTCCCTGCCGCCTGGCGGGACCGACCCTGACGGCTTTGCGACGGACGTGGTCGACTCAGCGTGGGTTATGCCCGGCCCTTGGGTTGGCGCCACTGGTTGGCGCGGACGTTCTCGCTGGCTTGCTCGACGGTTTCCCGAATGCGCTTGGCGCGCGTCTCCTCGCGTTTCGCGGCGAGGATCCACTCAAGGATTCCCCGCCGCGTTGATGGTGGGAAGGAGTCCCAGTAGCGGCGCGCGTCCGGGTTGGCATCTAGCTCAGAGCGGAGGTCGTCCGGCTCCTCGAGCGCCTCGACCGCGTCGAGCGCTGTCCATGACCCGTCGGTCTTGGCCCGGCTGACCGCAGCTGTGCCGGCGGCCGTCATCAGGTCGGCCTGGGTCAGTTGGGCGATGCGCTCCTTGTTGGCCTTCGACCAGCGGCTGCCCGACTTCCGGGGAGTGACGAGCAGCTGGGAGCGCTTGTCGTCGAGTTTGCGCGGCTGGCTGTCGACCCAGCCGAATGCCAGTGCCTCCTGCACGATGTCGTCGTACGGGACGTGGGGGCCTTTGCCCTTCTTGAAGGTGACGAGCCAAACGCCGGGGGAGTTGCCGTGGTTGGCGTCCAGCCAGGCGCGCCAATCGGCACGCGAGCGCACGGTGACGCGTTCGTAGCGGTCAGACATGGGCGTCGAGCAGCGAGTCGACAAGCTCCGGCACGGCCGCCGCAGGCCCATCGGCGCCGAGGTGTGCGGCGTTGGTGTACATGCCGTCGAGTACCACGGCGAGCTGAGCTCCGAGCACGGCGCCGCTGCCGGGGCGCAGCTGCTCGGCGAGAGCCTGGAGCCGCTGGTAGAGCGCTGCCCGGTAGTCGCGGGCAGCAGCGCGGGCGGGATGGGCGGGATCGTTGAACTCGATGCTTGCATTGTTGAAGGCGCAGCCTCGGAACGTCGGGCGCGCGAGATCCTCAGCGACAGCGGCGAAGATGGCCCGCACCGCCGCCGCCGGGTTGTCGCGATGGTGGGCGATGTCTGCGTCGATCAGCCCAAGGATCTGCGCCTCGAGGCGGCGCAGGTAGGCGCCTACCAGCGCGTCCTTGGTCGGGAACAGGCGGTAGACGGTGGCCTTGCCCAGCCCGGTCTCGCGCACCAGCTCGTCCATGCCCACCTCATGTACGCCGCGTGCGTAGAACAGCTCCTGTGCGGCGTCGAGCACGCGCCGCTCGCGCTCCGCGCGGGAAAGCGGGGTCGTACGGCGCGCTGCCTCCACCATGCGTACAGTGTACCCCGTGAGACGGAACGGTCCGCTACATTGAGAGGAGTGTCCGATGGTGCAACTTGACGGGAAGGTGGCGTTGATGACCGGTGCGTCGCGGGGGATCGGACACGATGTCGCCCGACAGCTAGCCGAGCAGGGAGCGACCGTCTTGATCAGCGCCCGCGATCCGCAACGGGCGATGGCCGCTGCCAAGGAGCTGACCGATGCGGGCGACGTCCGCGCGCTGTCGGTCGGACTCGACGTGGGTGACGACGCGAGCGTCGCTTCGGCGGCTGAAGCGATCAACGGCGATCCAGGGCGTCTCGACATCATGGTCAACAACGCCGCCGCGTACGTCGACTGGACCGAGATGGCGAGCGCCGCCGACCTGGCGGCCGCGCGAGCCGTAGTCGATACCAACCTGTTCGGGCCGTGGCGCGTGAGCCAGGCCCTTTTGCCGCTGTTACGTGAGAGCCGTCACCCGCGGATCGTTAACGTCTCCAGCGGGGCGGGGTCACACGGCGACCAACAGTTCGGGCTCACGCGCCGCGGCGGCGCCGCCGCCAGCTATGGGATCAGCAAGGCCGCGCAGAACGGTCTCACCAGTACGCTCGCCGCCGAGTTGTCCGACACAAGGATCCTGATCAACGCCGTCTGCCCCGGCCTCACCGCGACGTGGCCCGGCGCCGAGGACATGGGCGCCCGCCCCATCGCCGACGGCGCCGCCTCTGTCGTCTGGGCCGCCACTCTCCCCGATGACGGACCGAGCGGTGGCCTGTTCCGCGACGGCGAGCCGCTGCCGTGGTGAGGGGGACCGGTCGCGCGAGACCGTGACGTCGAGCAGCTGCACGGCTCCGCCGCGGTGACCCCATCAATGTCCTACCGGGCCCGGATGGGTACTCCGAATCACGGCCGTCCCGAGCCTGACGCCGCGGTGGTGATCCGCAGCGGAATCATTCATCGGTGCGACTCGTTGTACCACTACCCCGAGTGGCTAGTGAGGAGCGCTGACATGACCGCTGCACACATGGGCGCAGACGTTGGCGCCGAGGCGCTCGACGCTTACTCCAGAATCGTCACATCGGTCGCACAGACGGTCACCGCCCATGTGGCCGGACTGGTGGTCGGCGGTCAGCGTCGGGGGCAGCCGGTGACGGGCGCCGGATCGGCTGTCCTGTTCACTGACGATGGGTTCTTGCTGACCAATGCCCATGTGGTCGGCGAAGCGCTGGGTGGCATGGCAGCTTTCGCCGACGGTAGTGAGGCAGGCATCGACGTCGTCGGATCGGACCCGCTCTCCGATCTCGCCGTCGTACGCGCGCGATCCGATTTGTCAGCACCCATGGCGACGCTAGGTGACGCCGACACACTGCGGGTCGGCCAGCTGGTCGTCGCGGTCGGCACCCCGCTCGGGCTCGCTGGCTCGGTGACGGCCGGGGTGGTCAGCGGCCTCGGTAGGTCGCTGCCGACGCGCGCCGGTAAGGCTGGCCGCGTCATCGAGGATGTCATCCAGACCGACGCCGCACTCAACCCAGGCAACTCAGGTGGCGCGTTGGCTGATAGTCACGGTCGCGTCGTAGGAATCAACACCGCAGTGGCCGGCGTCGGGCTCGGCCTGGCCGTGCCGATTAACACCACCACGCGCAAGATCATCATGTCGCTGATCAAAGACGGCCGGGTACGACGCGCCTACCTCGGACTGGTCAGTACACCGAGCCCGCTCCCGGACCACCTGAGCACACGCATGGGACAGCGGCTGGCCTTGCGAGTCGTCGACGTCGTCGAAGGCTCTCCCGCCGCACAAGCCGGATTGAAAGCCGGAGATCTGGTGCTCACCGCCGGACGAGCGCCCGTCGCCGACGCCCAAAGCCTGCAGCGGCTCCTGTTCGACGAGGCGATCGGCAAGCCGCTCCCCATCACCGTCATGCGGCAAGGTGCCATGGTGGACGTGATCGCCACCCCGACCGAGCTGACCGGTTAGCCACCCGAGGAGCCATCGTGGACATCAACGTCTCAGACGTCCCTGACGAGCAGCAGTTCGTGGCCACCATTGAGGGGAAGCGAGCCGGCGTTGCTGACTATCTGCTCACCCACGAGGGCGTGATCGTGTTCACCCACACCGAAGTGGATCCGGCTTACGAAGGAAAAGGTGTCGGCAGCGCGCTAGCTCGGGGCGGGCTCGACTCCGCCCGGCGTAGCGGACTATCGGTCCTCCCCATCTGCCCGTTCATCAAAGGCTGGATCAACCGTCACCGCGAGTTTGCCGACCTGCTCTACGGATCGAAGCCGCGCTAGCGCGAGCTCGAGACGACCTCGAGCCCGCTCGTCATCTACTCGGCAACCGTAACCTGGTTCTTGTCGAAGGCGACGTAACCGGCGTAGTTGCTGCCCACCCGGTCGAACGAGGCAGGGTACGGGTCGGGGTAGCTCCATGCCGCGTCGTGGTACGTCGAACCGCCCACTGAGACGTCGTGGTACTGCGCGACGCCCTTCCACGGGCAGGTGTACGGCGTCTCACTGTCGCTGAGCGCGTCTGCGGCGATGGACGCGGGCGGGAAGTAGTAGTTGCCCTCGATGGTGATGAGGTCTGAGTCTGACGCGTCGGCAACGACCGTGCCGTCGATGGTGGCCTTCATTCGATGTCCTTTCTGGCTGGCGTGTCTGGCTGGCGTGCTAAGTTCAACAATGTTCACTCGACACGGCTTCCCAATGTGGCAGTGAAGGAGCGGATACAGCGGTGCTCGCGGGCTTGGTCACATGAGGCGTGGGCACGCGCGATCACCG
Organism: Nocardioidaceae bacterium; assembly: GCA_030447865.1. GTDB lineage: Bacteria > Actinomycetota > Actinomycetes > Propionibacteriales > Nocardioidaceae > JAUJOE01. Next base: position 152,803 of record JAUJOD010000002.1, on the reverse strand, counting down.
ACTCAGGGCTTCGGGCATCAGGCTAGAGACGTGTGAGATAGCCAGTATGTCGGATCGGTCTACCGTCGGCACCGACCCAGGACGGTGGGATGCATTCGGGAATGCCGTCAGCGGCGAATCGGATCTGCCACTCGGCTCGTTCGTGGAGCTTGTGGTGGTAGCCGCAGAGTAGGACACCGTTGCCGAGGTTGGTTCTGCCGCCTCGCCACCAGGGAATCACGTGATGTACGTCGCACCACCGCGGCGGTCGGTCGCAGCCCGGGTGGATACAGCCCTGGTCTCGGGCGATGACAGCGAGCCGAACTGACCCGGTGAAGCAGCGGGCAGACCTGCCCAGGTCGAGAACCGAACCGGCGGTGCCGAGGACCATCGGGATGAGCTCGGCGTCGCAGCACAGTCTCCTGACCGCGGACGGTGCGAGTTGGTCGCCGGTATCGACCAGCGCCCCAGCGCCGAGGCCGCTCTTGAGCTGGTTGAGCTCCATGCTGATGAGCGCCCGTGGCCGGTCGCCGCCGGCTTGTGGCAGCCCGCCGTCAAGGGACACCCGCCGGAACGCCTCGACGAACGCATCAGCCAACCGCTGCTGCGGCGCCCGCTCGTCGCGGACTCCGTCGGCTTCCGGGACAGGAGCGGCCAACGTGTCGAGCACGGGCCACAGGTATGCGTCGTCAGCGACCGGGACCCGGAGCTTGTAGAAGACGTTGCCGTGTCCGTCGCTGAAGCGCGTCGCCGACCGGAGCCGTTCGGCGTCACGTGCCTCACGTTCGAGTACCGTCGCCAGGTGCCGGTCGGCGGCCTCGGGATCGACGGCTTCGAGGATCCGGTGCCCGAGACGGGTCAACGTGGCTGGATCATGGTCTGCCGCCTGATCGACCAGGATCTGCTCCGCGAGCACCCGGTTGTCCACTGATGCATCGGCAGGGAGCTCTTCGAGAGCGTGGCCGATCACCCGGGCCTGGTCCAGGTGCACGGCCCCCGACCACAGACCGGCAGCGACCGCAGATCCCTCACGTGGCGCCTGATCATCGGCGTCCATACGACATGGATCCTGCTCACTGCGGGCGAGCAGCTCGGCGAGCTCGAGGTCGCGCTTCGCTTCGGATGGCCGCAGCCGGTACCTGGTCTTCAACCATGCCTGCATCGACGGCGCACCCGCGTCGAGGGCGACGTTGCGTCGGGCGGCGTCGGCGACCAGTCGCATCGCCACCGCCTGCGACTTTGCGATGATCGCGTACGCCGCGTCCAACGCGGCCACGCTCTCGGCGTCGTCGTGGCGCCACAGCTCTGCCGCGCGCAGTTCGTCAAGCTGGCTCGCCACCGCCGCCAACACCGGCATAACAGGGCTGATCATTGGCAGGTCGAGAGCTTCACTCATACCCAGAGACTAGATGTTCCCACCGACAATTTTGGGAGTGTCAGGCGCCCTGGAAACCCTTATCCACAAGGCATTTCCCAAAAAATTCAATCGCGATTCATGACCCGCCTGAAACGTCTTTCTCCCGATTTGATAAGTCCACGGCGGACCACCAACTGATTGAACCCGCTTGTCACAGCGGGCCGTCTCGGACACCCGTCTCTTCGACCGAAAGCCAAACCGTAGCGACTTCCCGTGACAGTTCCTCGGAACATTCCACTCGCTGCTGTGCGACCGCACTGCGACGTGTGCTGACGAAGGGTCCTAGGTCCGGCGCTGGCGAGGCTGTCCCGGCTGACGGCACAATGGCAGCAGCCGCACCCGTCCCGACTGGAGGAGAGCGCCAGTGAGCAGCGCCCCGCAGGTCAGCGGCGTCGAGATCCGCGGGGAATGGCTGGACGGCTACGAGGAGATCCTCACCCAGGAGTCGCTTGGCCTGCTGGCGCGGCTCCAGCGGGAGTTCGGCTCGAGGCGCAAGGAACTGCTGCAACAGCGAGCGGTCCGCGATGCCGAGATTGCGCACGGCGCCCTGCCCGACTTCCTGCCCGAAACCGAGCAGGTGCGTCAGAGTGACTGGCAGGTGGCGCCGCCCGCGCCTGGTCTGATCGACCGCCGGGTGGAGATCACCGGGCCCACCGATCGGAAGATGGTCATCAACGCGCTCAATAGCGGCGCGAAGGTCTTCATGGCTGACTTCGAGGACAGCAACACTCCGACGTTCTCGAACATGGTGACGGGCCAGCTCAACCTGCGTGATGCCTGGCTTCGTCAGATCGGCTTCACGTCGCCGCAGGGCAAGGCTTACGTCCTCGTCGACAAGGTCGCCACCCTGGTGGTGCGCGCCCGCGGCTGGCATCTGCCGGAGCGCCACGTTCTCGTCGACCGCGAGCCGGTCTCCGGCAGCCTGTTCGACTTCTGCATGTACATGACGACCAGCGCGAAGATCGCGATCGAGAAAGGCTTCGGGCCGTATTTCTACCTTCCGAAGCTGGAGAGCCACCTCGAGGCGCGACTGTGGAACGACGTCTTCTGCTACGCCCAGGAAGCGCTCGGCATCCCAACCGGAACGATCAGGGCGACCTGCCTCATCGAGACGATCCTTGCCGCATTCGAGATGGACGAGATCCTGTACGAGCTGCGCGGGCACTCGGCCGGCCTGAACGCCGGCCGGTGGGACTACATCTTCTCGATGATCAAGAAGTTCCGGACGCGGGGAGCGGAGTTCCAGCTGCCCGACCGGGCGGACGTGAAGATGACCGTCCCGTTCATGCGTGCCTACACCGAGCTGCTCGTGAAGACCTGCCACGCACGTGGGGCTCACGCCATCGGCGGTATGGCGGCGTTCATCCCCAACCGCAAGGACGCCGAGGTCAATGACGCGGCCCTGGCGGCAGTGCGCGCGGACAAGCAACGGGAGGCCGACGACGGCTTCGACGGCTCCTGGGTCGCCCACCCCGATCTGGTGCCTGTTGCTCTGGAGGTCTTCGACGCCAAGCTAGGCGACAAACCGCACCAGCTCGACCGCGCGCGCGACGACGTACACGTGACACGTGCTCAGCTGCTTGCCGCCAAGGAGACGCCGGGTCAGGTCACCGAGGCAGGTGTGCGCAACAACGTCAGCGTCGGCATCCAGTACCTCGAGTCTTGGCTGCGCGGGGCCGGCGCCGTGGCCATCTTCAACCTGATGGAGGACGCCGCCACCGCGGAGATCAGCCGCTCGCAGATCTGGCAGTGGGTTCGAGGCGGCGTCTCGACGGCGGAGGGTATCCCGGTCACGCCGGGGTGGATCCGCTCCGTGGCGGAGGAGGAGCTCGAGAAGATCCGTGCGTCGGTGGGGGAGGAGGCCCTCCGCGCGGGAAGGTACGACGAGGCGCACAAGCTGTTCGAAGAGGTCGCCCTCGCTGATGACTTCGTCGAGTTCCTCACCGTCCCCGCATACGAGCGGCTGGCTGAGTGACCGCGCGACTGACCGCCCCGACGCCCGCCGCGGGCCGCACCGCCGCCCTCACCAGGCGCTTGCGGGAAGCGGTCGGCGTCGAGCGGGTGCTTACCGACCCGGCGCAACTGCGCACGTACGAGTGCGACGGCCTGACCAACTTCCGGGTCACCCCAGGGGTGGTCGTGTTGGCCGAGAGCCGGCAGCACGTGATCGACACGGTGCGGCTGTGCGCCGAGGCAGGGGTGCCCTTCGTGGCCCGCGGCTCCGGCACCGGCCTGTCCGGGGGTGCGCTGCCGGTGTCGGAGGGTGTGTTGTTGGTGCTGTCGCGGCTGCGTGCGATCGGCCCGGTCGATCCTGACAACGCCCGCGTGGTGGTCGAACCCGGAGTCATCAACTTGTGGGTCACCCGAGACGCCAGCCCACACAACCTGGCGTACGCCCCTGACCCGTCCTCCCAGCAGGTCTGCACCATCGGTGGCAACGTGGCCGAGAACGCCGGCGGCGCTCACTGCCTGAAGTACGGCTTCACCGTCAACCACGTCGTCGGTGCGGAGGTGGTGCTGCCGGACGGATCGGTGGTCAATCTCGGCGGTACGGCGCCAGAACACCCCGGCTACGACCTGCTCGGGACGTTCATCGGCAGCGAGGGCACCCTCGGTGTGGCCACGTCGCTGACGCTGCGCCTGGTGCGGGCGCCGGAAGCTGTGCAGACCATGCTGGTCGGCTTCCGCAGCGTCGAGGACGCCGCCGGGACGGTGGGCGACATCATCGCCGCGGGCATCCTGCCGGCCGCGATCGAGATGATGGACGCGCTGGCCATCGAAGCGGCCGAGGCGGCTGTGCACTGCGGCTACCCGGCGGGGGCGGTCGCTGTCTTGGTGATCGAGCTCGACGGTCCCGAAGTTGAGGTCGACGCGCAGTTCGCCCAGGTCGAGCAGATCGCCCTGGCCCGGTCAGCGTTCGAGACACGGATCGCGCAAAGCGACGCCGAGCGCGCGCTGATGTGGAAGGGACGCAAGTCGGCGTTCGCCGCCGTGGGTCGCATCAGCCCCGCGTACTTCGTCCAGGACGGCGTCATCCCGCGTACGCAGCTGCCTCAGGTGCTGACAGAGATCGGCCGGATGGCGGCCGCCGTCGGGCTCCGCGTGGCGAACGTCTTCCACGCCGGTGACGGCAACCTGCACCCGCTCGTGCTGTACGACGACGCGGTGGACGGCCAGGCTCACGACGCCGAGGAACTTGCAAGCGAGATCCTGGAACTGTGCGTCTCCTTGGGCGGCTCCATCACCGGCGAGCACGGCGTCGGCGCCGAGAAGCGGATGAAGATGGCGGTGCAGTTCACGTCGGACGACCTCGACACCATGCAGCGCGTTCGCTGTGCCTTCGACCCCGACGGCGTCGCAAATCCGGGCAAGATCTTCCCCACGCCCCGCCTGTGCGGGGAGCGTCCGGGGCCGCGGACCGGCGAGCATCCTCTTCAGGCGGCCGGCCTGGGCGAGGTGTTCTAGCAGTGGTGGTCACCAGCGTCGAGCGGCGCCCAGGGACCGCCGAGGATGCCGTTGCGGGCGTCGTACCGGGCGAGGTGGTCCGCCCCGCCAGCGTCCAGGAGGTCGCCGAAGTGCTGCGCGAGACCCAGCGCGAGGGCCGCAGCGTGCTGGCCACCGGCGGCCGTACGAAGACAGGGTGGGCGCCGCCGCCGGCTTCCGTCGACGTACTCATCGACACCACCGGCCTGGACCGCCTCGTGGAACACACGGCGGGGGACTTGGTTGTCGTCGCGGAGGCCGGGATGCGGCTGTCGGCGCTGCAGCAACGACTGCGCGCAGCTGGCCAGTGGCTGGCGCTCGACCCTTCCGAGCCGGGCGCAACCCTCGGCGGCGTCGTCAGCGCGAACGCCTCCGGACCACGTCGGCTGCGCTACGGCACCGTGCGCGACCTGCTGATCGGCATCACTGTCGTGCTCGCCGACGGGACCGTCGCCGCTGCGGGCGGGAAGGTCGTCAAGAACGTTGCCGGCTACGACCTCGGCAAGCTCTACACCGGCGCCCACGGCAGTCTCGGCATCGTGGTTTCGACCAGCTGGCGGCTGCATCCCCTCCCGGCCACGCGGCGCGTCGTCGTCCTCGACCTGGCCGACCCACTGGACGCCGGTCCGCTCGCTTTGACGTTGGCCCGCTCGACCCTTACCCCCGCGGCGGTGGAGGTCCACGCCACCACCGGCGGCTCCGCCGTCCTTGTCGTGGTCTTCGAAGCCATTCCCGAGTCGGTGCGCGCGCAGGCCGACGCGACAATCGCCCTGCTAGGCGGAGGCCGTCAAGGCGACGACCTGCCGGTCGAGTTCGGTCAGCGTCCCGGCGGCGACGGCGACATCGTGCTGCGGTTGGCGTTCGCGCCGGCAGCACTGCCCGCCGTACTGCAAGCCCTGCCTGCTGGCACGGGGGTTACGGCGTCCGCCTGCACCGGCGTTGCGTACGCCGCACTGGCCGCCGAGAACGCCAATCTGCTGCCCGCGATCCGCACCGCACTGGCGCCGCACGACGGCACGGCCGTCGTGCTCTCCGCCCCGACAGATCTTCGGCGCGAACTGGACCACTGGGGACCCGCCGGAAACGCGCTCGGCCTCATGCGGCGCGTCAAGCACAGCTTCGACCCGGACGGCCGCCTCGCGCCGGGGCGCTTCGTCGGAGGGATGTAAATGTCGGCACCTCCCGAGCCCAACCACCCGGCAGCCGCGGACGCGCCCCCGACCGGCGCCCCTGGGGCGTCCCGAGGCACCGTCCCGGTGGAGGGATCAGCCGACGACCTCGCCGCTGGCGCTGCCACCGGCGCCCGGCGCTCGACCGACCAAGCGGCTGCCGAGGTCGTCGGCGCACGGCGCCCGCTCGACCTCGGCCAGGGCGGCCCGGTGGCGGCCAGCGCCGGAGCGGCCACGGTGGGTGCTGCTGCCGGGACGGGTACGGTACCGCTCGGCCTGCCGGGCATCGGCAAGCCACTGCTGCCCGCCTTCGATGACCACCACCCGCCGGACGCCGCGCTGGTGGCCGACTGCGTGCACTGCGGTTTCTGCCTTCCCAGCTGCCCGACGTACGTGCTGTGGGGGCAGGAGATGGACAGCCCCCGCGGGCGGATCAACCTGATGCAGCAGGGCCTGGAGGGCGACCCCCTCGAGCCTGCGGCGATCCGCCACCTCGACCAGTGCTTGGGCTGCATGGCGTGCGTGACTGCCTGCCCGTCGGGCGTCCAGTACGACAAGCTGATCGAGTCCACCCGCTCGCAGCTCGAGCGGCGGGTCGAGCGGCCGCGCGCCGAGCGGCTGATGCGCGCGGCCATCTACCGGTTGTTCCCCTACCCCAACCGGCTCCGGGCGCTGCGCGGGCCGCTGCGCGCCTATCAAGCCAGTGGCCTCAGCCGGGCCTTCTCGCGGGTCGGCCTGCTCGACAAGCTCCCTGCCGGACTTCGGGCGATGGAGTCGCTGGCTCCCAGGCTCGGCAAGGTCGAGAAGCTCGCTGAGCGGACGCCGGCGCAGGGCAGGAAGCGCCGGACCGTCGGGCTGCTGAGCGGCTGCGTCCAGGGCGCGTTCTTTCCCGACGTCAACGCCGCGACAGTGCGAGTGCTGGCTGCGGAGCGATGTGAGGTCATCGTCCCGAGGAATCAGGGCTGCTGCGGTGCTCTCTCCGCACACGGTGGGCGCGAGGAGGAGGCGATCGCCTTCGCCAAGCGGGTCATCGGCACCTTCGAGACAGCTGGCGTCGACACCGTCGTCGTCAACGCCGCCGGCTGCGGCTCCAACCTGAAGGAGTACGGCCACCAGTTGCGCGACGAGCCAGGTTGGCCGGAGCGGGCCGAGCAGCTGGCCGCCAAGGTCCGCGACGTCACCGAGCTGCTCGACGAGCTCGGACCTGTCGCAGCACGCCACCCGCTGCCGATGAAGGTGGCCTACCAGGACGCCTGCCATCTCGCCCACGCGCAGGGTGTCCGCGACCAGCCGCGCCGGCTGCTGCGCGGTATCGCCGGTATCGAGCTCAAGGAGCTCGTGGAGGCGGAGATCTGCTGCGGCAGCGCCGGGACTTACAACCTCCTCAACCCAGAGCCGGCCCGCGAGCTCGGCGAACGCAAGGCGCGGGCAGTGCTCGCAACCGGTGCCGACATCATGGTGACCGCCAACCCCGGGTGCTGGATGCAAGTCGCGAGCGCACTCGCCCGCAGCGGCGAGCGGATTCCGGTCGCCCACACGGTGCAGGTGCTCGACGCGTCGATCCGCGGTGTGCCGGTGCAGCAACTGCTCGCGACTGCCCTGGAAGGCCCGGGCACCACGCTTGCGCGCCCCGCCGCACATCCGCGCTAACGCCTTGCGGTCACGGCACCAGCCACGACCGGTCCCGCACAAGGGCGGTTCGGCCCGCCGTCGCGATGATCACGTCCAGGTTGCGGGGCCCGTGCACGCCCTCGACCCGGGTCAGCTCGATGTCGCTGGTTGCCGACGGTCCGCTGATCATCGTCAGGGGGCGAGTGGGATCGAGTCGGTGCAGCCCTTCCGGCACCGTCACCACGATGCGATCGACTGAGACGACACAGATGTGATGGTCGGGGAGAAGCGTGATGATCCGCCTGCCTTGGTCAGGTGCGGCGTCAAGGACAACGGTCCCCGTCTCGGCGATCGCCACGGCGCATCCGGTCACAACGACGTCAACGGCATCGAGGTGCTCCGTCGTCATGCCGCCATCGTCGGTGCACACCGAGACGCTGCTAGGCACCTCGCTGAGCCAATCGGCCGGCAGACCGGTCGGTACGACGGCACGCGTGTCGCCGGCGCTCGCGAGGATCGTCGCGATCAGCGCGGGAATGCCGTCCGGGTCAGTGTGATGGACTGCGGCGCGGTACTCGGCCACCCGCTGCGCGAAGAGATCCGCCGCAGCGCCCGCCTCCAGGTCGCCGCGGACTCGGTAGTTGCGCGGAATGGCAGGGACGGCAGGGGCGTCGCCGATAGCGGCGCGGATGCGGGCCAGCGTCGCCTCGCGTGCGGTCATCGACGCTGCCCGTCACGGCCTCGCTCCCGCGCCCACCACTCCCGAAAGGTCTCCGCGGGTGGTCGGGGTGCGTCACGTGCCACTGTCCACGCCGCCAACGGGCCGGGCAGCGAGCGGATCAATCCTCGTGCCTTGTTTCGCCGGCGCCCCACGAGCCGGGCGAGGCGGCTGGACCGCTGTGCCCGGCTCCACCGGCGGTCGTCCGTCATCGTCCACGCTGCCGCGGCCATCGCGATGGCCTCGGGCGTCGGCACGTCGCGGCGCGCGCGCTTCACCTCGACGTCCTGCGCTCGAAGGTGCACCAGGATCGACGGGATGTCGATCTTGACCGGACAGACGTCGTAGCAGGCGCCGCACAACGTCGAGGCGTAAGGCAGCGAGGCGTTGTGCTCGATCCCGGTCAGCTGCGGGGACAAGATAGCCCCAATCGGTCCTGGGTAGACCGAGCCGTAGGCGTGCCCACCCGTGCGCTGGTAGACGGGGCAGACGTTCAGACATGCCGAGCAGCGGATGCAGTTCAATGCGTCGCGGCCGACCTGGTCAGCAAGCACCGACGTACGCCCATTGTCGAGCAGGACCAGATGGACCGCCCGCGGACCGTCTCCGCGGTGGACCCCCGTCCACAGCGACGTGTAAGGGTTCATCCGCTCGCCGGTTGACGAGCGCGGCAGGAGTTGCAGGAACACCTCCAGATCTCGCCAGGATGGGACCACCTTCTCGATGCCCATCACCGTGATGAGCGTGTCAGGCAGCGTGAGGCACATTCGCCCGTTGCCCTCGGACTCCACGACGCACAGGGTGCCTGTCTCGGCCACCGCGAAGTTGGCTCCAGAAACCGCGACCTTGGCAGACAGAAACCGCTGGCGAAGGTGGCGCCGGGCAGCCGCAGCGAGCGCGCTCGGATTGTCGGTGAGCCCGGGATCGATGCCGGGGATGGCGCGCAGGAACAGGTTGCGGATCTCGGCGCGGTTGCGATGAATGGCCGGTACGAGGATGTGCGATGGGAGGTCATCGCCGAGCTGGACGATGAGCTCCGCAAGATCAGTTTCGTAGGCGTCGATGCCGGCTTGGGCAAGCGCGTTGTTCAGCCCGATCTCCTGGGTGGCCATCGACTTCACTTTGACGACCTCGCGGGAGCCGGTTTCGCGGACCAGCCGGGCGACGATCTCGTTGGCGCTGTCGGCATCGCTGGCCCAGTGCACGACGCCGCCGGCAGCGGTCACCTGATGTTCCAGTCGGACGAGCTGCTCGTCGAGCGTCGCCATCGTCGCAGACTTGATGGCCTGGCCGGCATTCCGCAGCTCCGCCCAGTCGGCAACCTCGGCCACGACGTTCGCACGCTTCTCGCGAATTGTCGCGGTCGCGTGTCCGAGGTTGTGCCGAAGCTGAGGGTCTCCCAGCGCCTGACGGGCTGCTTCGGGAAAGGTTCGGGCGCCGCGGAGCATCCCGACACCGGCTGGGGCGTGGATCGGTGCTGTCGGCGCCGGCGCATCGCTCACGGCGCGGCGTCCTCGGTGGCGGCCAGGATCTCGGCCAGGTGCACTGTCCGCACGCCCGCCTGCAGCCGGGAGAGGCCACCGCCGATGTGCATGAGGCAGGAGCTGTCCGAGGCGGCGCAGACCTCCGCCCCGGTCGAGAGGACGTCGGCCATCTTGTCGGTCAGCATGGCGACCGAGGTGTCGGCGCTCTTCACCGCGAACGTCCCGCCGAACCCACAGCACTGATCGCCGTTCGGCAGCTCGATCAGCTGCAGGCCGCGGACCGAGCGCAGCAGCGTGAGCGGCTTGGCGCCGACGCCAAGCGCTCGCAGTGAGTGGCAGGTGGGGTGGTAGGCCACGGTATGCGGGTACGCGGCTCCCACGTCGGTAATGCCTAGTTGGTCTACGAGGTACTCCGAAAGCTCGAACGCGCGGGCTCCGACGGCCCGGGCGCGAGCCGCGAGTTCCCCATCGCCGGCCTTCTCCGCGATCATGGAGTGCTGGTGGCGGATCGAGCCGATGCACGAGCCAGACGGCGCCACGATCGCCTCGAAATCCTCGAACGTGGTGACGAACTTTTGGACAAGTCCCACGGCGTCACGGTGGTAGCCGGTGTTGATGTGCGCCTGTCCGCAGCAGGTTTGCTCCACCGGGAAGACCACCTCGCAGCCGAGCCGCTCGAGCACGGCGACGGTGGCTCTTCCGACGTCCGGGAACAGGGTGTCGACGAGGCACGTGACAAACAACGCCACTCGGGGGCGCCGGGGCACCCGATCAGTACCCGTCGGCGGTCTCGCCCGGCGTCTGCTGCCGAGCAACGACGGCGAGCGGGTCTGCGACCGGCAGCAATGACCCCGCACTCTCCAATCGGTCGAGCACATTGATCCGCAGTCGCTCGATGTGGGCGTGCACGGTCTGCGCCAGCAACTCCGCGTCGTCGTCGAGCATCGCCTGAGCGAGCGTGACGTGGTCTTGAGAGCAGATCCGTAGGCGTCCGTCGAAGTGCGGCTTCTGTAGCCAGAACCGCTGAACGCGGCGTCGCGTCTGCTGCAGGGACTGGGCAACGAAGCGGTTCCTCGCCGCCTCCATCACCACAGCGTGGTAGCGCTGATCGGCGTCTCGCCAGGCGTCGGCATCGCCGGACTCCGCACTGTCCACCAGATTTGACGCCAGCTCGAGGAGGTCGCCCAGGTCAGCCCTCGACAAGTTCTGGGCTGCGCGTCGGTAGACGTAGGTGTCCAGGACGTCTAACAGGTCACACGCCTCGTGCACTTCATCTGAAGTGATCGTGGCGACCGCGAAACCCGACTCCGGCAGCCGTTGCACGAGACCGTCTCGCTCGAGGCGCAGCAACGCCTCCCGCACGGGCGTGCGGCTCACTCCCAGGCGAGACGCCAGCTTGTTCTGCGACAGCGGCGTACCAGCTCCGAGACGAGCCTCGACGATGGCCAGCAGCAGCGATGAGTAGACGTCGTCCACCATCGAGGCGGGCTGACCGTTGCTTTCCACGTCACCGACCATCACATCACCCGGTCCACGAACTCCCGGTCGTGCACCTTGACCGGGACGTCCATGAGCTCCAGTACGCCGCGGGCGACGTGCTCGGAGTAGCGACGGAAGGCTTCCTCACCCTTCTCCTTCGTCGCGCGCAGCGGGTTGCCGATGGTGCCACTGTCGATGAACTCGTGGTGGTCCATGGGGAAGCTGAAGTACTGGTAGCCCTCGAACTCGACGTCGGGAGCGCCGTCGGACTTACGGAAGGAGTCCGGGAGGAAGTCGGGGATCCGCGCCCGGGTGTCCTCGGCGCGTTCCATGCGCACGAGATCGGCGTTCCACGCCATGTCCTGCGAGGTCTCCAGCTCGCTGGAATGCCATCCCGGGGTCTCCTCCGGTGGGTTCTCCATCAGCCCTTCCAGGATTCCCGTATAGCGCTCCATGTAGGGCTTGACGAAGCCGATCATGGCACCCGTCTCGTACCTCAGCCGGCGTAGGACGGGGTCGACCACCTTGGTGTTGGAGCCGTGCCCATTGACGAAGATGATGCGGTCGAAGCCGTGGTGAATCAGGCTGCGGGCAACGTCGTACATCAGGTTGAGCAAGGTGCTGGAGCGCAAGGTGATGGTGCCTCGTCCCTGACCCGGCTCGTGCATGTGCTGCGGGGAGTACCCCGCCCACAGCGGTGGTGTGTGGAGCACGCCGATGTGCTCGGAGATCCGAGCGCTCACCTCGACCGCAGTGATCGTGTCCGTGTAGAGCGGCAGATGCGGGCCGTGCTGCTCCGTGCTGGCCATGGGCACCAGCACGAGATCTTTCGTCTCTAGGTACTCACGGATGTCGACGTAGGAGAGGTCGGCGAGCGCCCACGACCGGAACTTCGCTCGGAACTGCTCGTCGCCACTGGTGAGATGGGGGACGTTGCGGACGATGCTGGACGTCATGCCGGAGCCTCCTGGATCAGGTCGAGAAAGAGTCTGGCCACCAAGCGGCCGAACTCCGGGTCGTTCACGTGGTGTTCGAAGATGCTGATCGGGATGTCTTGACGCAGCTTTTCGGCCAACCGGTCGCGGAAGCCGGCGTCTGCCTCAGGGTCCCAGAACGGCCCGTCGGGCACGTTCGGGATCGACAGCCCTCCGGTGGGAACGGCCAGCCGAACCGGTCCCTTCGCAGCGCTCAGCCGGTCGGCGAACAGGTCCGCGATGGTGAGCATGTCCTCCGGCGAGGTCCGGACGAGCCGAAACTCGGGGTTGTGGTCATAGCTGGGGCGGCCGGCCAGGGATGGGGGGATCTGCGACGGCTCGAAGACGGCGAAGTCGATGCACCCCGGGACCACCACCTGTGGCAGCCCCAGCGCCCCGACGACCCGCAGCCGGTCGGGGCCACCGTCATGGATCCCGCCGACGAGTGGGTCAGTGACCTCGTTGGTCGTGAAGTCGATGACCCCGCGGAAGTAGCCTTCAGCAGCGAGCTCCTCCATCGCCGGCCCTCCGACGCCGTTGGAGTGGAACACCATCGCGGTGAAGCCGGCGCTAGCGAGCTCGTCCCGCAGCGCCATGACGGCGCGGGTGGTGTTGCCAAGCATCGTGACGGCGACGGTGCGATCCGCGCCGGACCGGTCGGAGGCGTTACGAGATCCATGCTCGACCATGCCGGCGACTGCGGCGGTTACGTTGTCGAAGATGGCCCGGGAGATCGAGTTGAGCCCCAGGATGTCGACGACCGAGTGCACGACCATCATGTCTCGAGTTCCGACGAGCGGACCGAACTCGTGACGGCCAGAGGCGATGGGGGAGACGACGACCTTAGGTACGCCGATGGGCAGGCGCATGAGAGCACTGGCGGTCATGACGGCGCCTTCGGCGCCGCCGATCCCGATCGCTCCCGCAATTTTGCCGTCGGCGTAGAGGTGCTCGACGTAGTCCGCCAGCATCGTCCGCATCATCGCGACCGCGCGCCCGCGGGTGCCCGACGTACGGAGGTCGACGATCGAGGCGCCGGAGTGCCGCGCCACGTCGTCGCTTGACACATCCGGGGTGATGTCGATCGGCGGGTCGAGAATGCCGCAGTCGATCACCAGCGCGTCAAGTCCCCGGTCACGCAGACCGTCCCGGAGATAGGCCGCTTCGGGGCCCTTGGTGTCAAGCGTCGCCAACACCGCGATTGTCGATTTCATGATGATGAGGGGGCGTCACCCAGTGAGGCCGACCGGGGTCTCCCCGCACTACTCCTAGATCAGCGGCAAGAGGTGCTCGGCGTTTTGCTGCGTCAGCCAGTCGTAGAACTCCTCGCTGAGTGTGCTCGAGCCGTGATCCTCGATGAACTTCATCTGCTCATCGCTGATGTCGACTGGCTGAGTCTCCAAGGCGTTCGGGAATGGGTTCGCGGGTGTGCGGTCGACCGGTGCGACGAACTCTGCCGTCAGCGCACCGTCGTACCCGACCGCTTTGAGGCTGTCGACAACTCTCTTCCAGTCGTAGTGCCCCATGCCCGCCGGCATGCGGTTGTTGTCTGCCACATGGAAGTCAGCGAGGCGCGGCCCGCAGTCGGCGATGGTCTGGTAGAGATCCTGCTCCTCGATGTTGATGTGGAACGCGTCCAGGCACACGCCGCACTCGTCGCCGACCGCCTCGGCCAGAGCCCTAGCTTGGGCGCCGCGGTTGATGAAGTAGGTCTCGAATCGGTTGAGCGGCTCGATGGCGAGGCGGATTCCTAGTGGCTGCGCGTGCGCGTAGATCTCCTTGAGGCCAGCCACAGCCCACTCCCATTCCTGCTCGGGCTTGCCGTCGGGAGTGATCTTGCCGACCGTCGCCGGCACGATCGTCATCTCGGTGCCGTTCAGCGCAGAGACCAGATCGATGCAGTCCTTCGTGTACTGCACCGACGCCTTCCGCTGGTCTTCGCTGCCCGAGACCAGGTTGCGGTCGCCCAGCATCAACGTCACCGAGCCCCAACAACGCAGGTTGTACTTCTCGAGCAGCGGTTGCACCTCATCGGGCTTGTACTGCTCTGGTTCGCCGCTGATCTCGATGCTCTCGTAGCCATACTTGGCCAGCCGGGCAAGGGTGACCTCCAGCGGCTCCGCCCGCATCCAGTTGTGCATTGACAGGTGCATGTGTTGCTCCTTGCTCGTAGCGGTTAGCGAATTGATCGGGGCGCGCCGAAGCCCAGCTTCCCCGGGTTCATGATCCCGTCGGGATCCCAGGCGTTCTTCAGGGCGAGCATCAGGTCGAACGCCGCGCCGTACTGCGGGCGCATGAACCGGCCCAGCTTCAGGCCGACGCCGTGGTGCTCGTTGATGACCCCGCCGTGCTCCAGCGAAGTGCCGACCGCGGCGTTCCACAGCCGGTCGTGCAGGGCCAGCGCCTCATCAGGGTCGTCGGGTGCCTCGTCGACGTAGAACCGGTCATAGATCATCCCGCCCCACGGGAACCAGTGCGAGAAGTGCGCGGTGTAGCGGGCGCCGTACTCGGCGAATCCGTCCTCGATCGTCCGCTTCTTTGCCTCGTACAAGCCGGGCAGCGCGGCGAACCGGGCACACGTGTCGGTGGTACCGAACACCATCGGCGGCGCTGGCGCGTTGTGCTTTGCGAACGGCTCGTACTTGCCGTCCCACCAGGTTTGCGCCGGTCGGCGCCCTATGTCGACACCATCGTTGACGGCGCGGATCGCGTGGATCCGCTCCTCCTCGAGCGCCATCGACGCCTCGTCGCCGTCCAGGACGAGGATGAGCAGCACTCCTGCGGTGTCGAGGCCCAGCATCGAGGTGAGCCGAGCGCTGTCGGCCTCGTCGTACAGCCGCATGGCGGCAGGCAGGATGCGCTGGGTCATGATCAAGCGAGCCGTCTCGAGGCCCGCCGATACAGAGGCGAACTGGAAGGAGAGGAAGCGCCTGCCCTCGGGCAGCGGCTCCAGTCGCATGGTTGCCTCGGTGATGATGCCCAGCGTGCCTTCTGACCCGATGAGCGTTTGCAGCAGGTCAGGTCCCGCGGCGTGGTTGGGCACGGGCAGGGTGGAGATGCGGCGTCCTGGCGGCACCACCGCCTCCACCTGCAGAGCAAGCTGCTCCGCCTTGCCGTACTTGGTCGACACGACACCTGAGCCGCGGGCGGCGAGCGACCCGCCGATTGTCGCGCCAAAAAAATGCGATCCGGGATAGTGGGGGAGCGTCAGCCCGAGCCCGTTGAGCTCCTTCTCCAGCCGAGAGCCGTCGATCCCCGCCTGCACCGTCACGGTCAGACTGGACTCGTCGATCTCAACGATCCGGTCCATCCGGGTCAGGTCGACCGCGATGCCGCCGTAGAGCGCGAAGGTTCCTCCTTGTGTGCCCGAGCCGCCTCCTCGAGGCACCACCGGGGCCTGGTACTCCGACGCGATTCGCACGACGCCTTCGACCTGTTCTGTGCTCTCGGGCCAAACGACGACGTCAGCAACCGGAAGCGGCAGGTCGCGGTAGCGAAGGAACTGCGACATCCACGACCAGTCGGCAGCCTGAGCAGCGAGTGCGGCGGGTTCGGTGTTCACGTTGTCGGGGCCGACGACAGCGCTCAGGTCGCGCGCCACCTGCCCCCAAAGATACGGCCGCGCCGCGCTGGCGCCGGTGCTTGCCAAGGGAGGAGTCACGCTGCGCCGCCTCTCGCCTTGGTCCCGCAATCCACCCGGGAGCGAACACAGTTGCGAAGACCCGTGCATGACAGCAGTCCCACGGGTTGTTCAGGCGCCTACGCTAGGGCCGCTTAGGGTTGAATGTCAACGTGGATACACCTTGCAATGCAGGGTTGGATTCGCTACGTTGTGGCGCGCGTCACCATGGCTGGCGGGGACGTTCGGACCCGATCTCGACCGGAGAGGCGGTAGGCGTGGTCGGCACCGCAGTGCAGTCCGCCCGCCGAGACATCATGCGTCGGTTCGGGGCACTTGTGGTCCCTGTCATCTCGCTGGCCGCCTTGGTGTGGGTGCTCTTCTTGGCTCGCGGCACGACGGCTCAGCCGGCGGTGAGGGATCCCGGGGAGTTCGCAGTCACGCTGTTGGACGGGGTCACCTTCGCCGGCTTGCTCTTCGTCGTCGCCTCCGGCTTCACGCTGATCTTCGGCCTGATGCGCACCGTCAACATGGCGCACGGCTCGCTGTTCCTCCTCGCCGGCTTCACCGCCATCGCCCTTCAGCAGAAGATGGTCGGCAAGACCACCAACATCGCGCCCGAGGACGTCACCCTGATGTCGTGGATCGTGCCGCTCATCGTCGCCGCAGCGCTCGCGGCGCTGCTCGGTGTGTTGCTGCAGCAGGTCTTCCTCCGCTGGAACCAGGGCCAGGAGCTGCGGCAGGCGCTGATCACGATCGCCATCTCCGTCGTCCTGGCCGACCAGATGCTGCGACAGTTCGGCGGCCTGGCGAAAACGATGGTGTGGCCGGGTGCCGTTTCGCACTTCATCGAGATCTTCGGCCAGCGGTACGCGACGAGCCGGTTGTTCATGCTCGCGGTCGCGGTGGTGGTTGGTGTCGCCCTGTGGCTGTGGCTGACGAAGACCCGGATGGGCATGGTCATCCGGGCAGGTGTCGACGATGAGCCGATGGTGCGCGCACTCGGCATCAACGTCACACTCATCTTCGCCGTCACCTTCTTCGTCGGCGCCTTCCTGGCCGGGGTCGGTGGCGTGATGGGAGCCTCCTTCGCGGGGGCCGCCACCGGCTCCGACGGCGCCTGGCTGCTCAACTCACTCGTCGTTGTGATCATCGGCGGGCTGGGTTCGATCAAGGGCGCCGTGGCAGGCTCCCTGCTCTACGGCCTCGTGTCGGCGTTCGCACCGGTTTACCTCCCGACGCAGTACACCTTCTACGCCGTGATCTTCTCGTTCGTCCTCCTGGCGCTGGTTCTCGCGGTCCGGCCCTACGGCCTGTTCGGCCGGCCGGCATGACCGCACGCAGGCTGCTCACCCCGGCGAACGCGGCCCTCGCTGTCCTCGTCGTGCTGCTGCTGGCGCTGCCCGCGATCAACTCCGGCTTCTTCGTCACGTTCGTTCTGACGCAAGCGCTGATCTACGGCCTGATCGCGGTCACGATCGTCTTCCTTACCTCGCATGGGGGGATGATCTCGCTGGCCCAGCTGCTGTTCGCGGGCATTGCGGGTTTCATGTTCGGCAATGCGGCGCTCGAGTCCGGTGCGCGGGGGTTGAACCTCGGGTGGCCGCCATGGGTGGCTGTTCTCTTCGCACTGGCCGTCACCACGGCGGTGGCCTTCCTGCTCGGCGCGCTGGCAAGCCGCACGACCGGCATCTACTTCTTGATGCTGACGCTGGTGTACGGCGTCATCGGCTACACCTTCTTCGCCCAGGTGGTCACGGTCTCGGGCCCCGGCGGCGTCACCAGCATCGTCGCTCCCGAGCCGTTCACCGATCGGGTGAACCTGTACTACGCGGCCGTGGTGCTCTCCGCCCTGGCCTATCTGGCGTTCCGCGCCATCGGCCGCACCAACTTCGGGCTTGCCCTACAGGGCGTGCGCGACGACCCGGTGCGAATGAGCTCACTCGGCTTCAACGTGCCCCTGCACCGCACACTTGCGTTCACGCTGGGCGGGTTCGTCGCGGGCGTAGCGGGGTTGCTCAATGTGTGGTGGCGAGGGCAGATCGACCCGGCGTCGATCTCCATCGGCCCGACTCTCATCGTCTTGATCATCGCGGTCATCGGCGGGATCTCATACTTCGAGGGCGCCTGGTTGGGCGCGCTGGTGTACGTGCTCCTCGACACCTATACCGACTCGATCCCGCTGATCGACCGGATCGGACTTACGCCTGACCGTTTCAACACCGTCATCGGCCTGATGGTGCTGCTGATCATGGTGTTGTCGCCCGAAGGGCTCGTCGGCATTCTCGAACGAGTGCGCCGCGGCCGCGGCGGCGCATCGCCGAGCGAGCACTCGATCGAGCTGCCGACGACATCTCCCACACCCGTCCAGACCGGCTCAGGACGAGAGCCGTGATCCGGTTGATGCCAGCCAGGCAAGTACGCGGAGCGACCGACGCGCCGCTGACAACGAAAGGAACTCCCGAATGAACAGGCGATTGCGTAAGAGGCGGTTGGTCCCGGCCGCCTTGCTATCGGTTATCGCCCTGCTGTCCTCCGGGTGCAGCGAGGGCGGCGGCGACGGCACAGGTGACGGTGGTTCTGGCGTCGACCCTGCCACCGAGGGTGGGCCCGTCAAACTCGGCATTCTCGGCGAGTGTGAAGGGCCGTTCGGCGGTTTCCACGAGGACACCGTTGCCGGGGTAGCGCTCGCCATGGCGAACTTCGCCGGCGCGACGGTGAGCTCCAAGACGACAGCGCTCGACGGTTGGACGGGGGCGGAGGTCAACGGCACCCCGATCGAGCTTGTTGGCATCGGCTGTGGCGACGACACCCCCGACACGATCAGGGATGAGATCAGCCAGCTGGTCGAGCAGGAGGGTGCCAACGTCATCATCGGGCCGCTGTCGGGTGACGAGGGCATCGCGGTCGCCGAGTACGCGAAGGCACACCCGGAGATCACCGTGTTGTCCGGCATCGCCGGCTCGCAGGAGCCGACGCTGCAGGTGCAGGCGCCTAACTACTTCCGCTTCCACGGCGACGGTGCCATGTGGAACGCCGGGATGGGCGACATCCTGCACAACAAGGAGGGCTGGGACACCGTCGCCGTCATCGCCGACGACTACAGCTTCGGCCACACCTCCGCGGCAGGTTTCATCGCGGACTTCTGTGGTGTGGGTGGCGAGGTTACGCACCGGGTGTTCCCGCCGCTGGGCACGACCGACTACTCCTCCTACATCGCTCAGCTACCGGACCCCGACGAGGTCGACGGCTACTTCTGGGTGGTCGGCGGGACGGGAACGCAGGCTGCACTCGAGGCGTTCGTGAACGCCAAGGGCGACCTCACCGGTGACCAGCACGCCGGCAACCTGTTCTTCAACCCTGGCCTCGCCTCGGCGTTGGGCACCGACATCGCCGGCGCGTACGTCGGCGGCTTCGCCGTCCTGCCCGGTGACATCAAGACACCGGAGATCGAGGAGTACCTGGCCAGCGCCGACGAGACGTGGGACACGCTCAAGACCGGTCTGACCGGTGGCGAGCCCGGCCCTCCGTCGACCGCCGCCGGCTTCGGCTTCATGTACGGCTACTACTCGGCCGGTGTCGCGCTCATCCGGGGTCTGGAGGCGACCGGTGGCGACCCGTCGCCAGAGCCCCTGCAGGAGGCGCTCGCGAACCTGACGCTGGACCTTCCGTACGGCGAGATCAGCCTCGACGAGAACCGCAGCGGCATCGTCGACGTCGGCTTGTCCCAGCTGGTTGAGGAGGACGGCAAGATCGTGCAGAAGGCTGTCGCGATCGTCCCCAAGGTCGACCAGAGCTTCGGCGGCACGTTCAGCACCGACACTCCTCCTCCGAGCCGGGACTTCCCGCCCTGTGAGACGGCGGATCTGCCCTGGGTCGGCAACGAGATTCCAGTGGAGAACGGTGTGCCGCAGGAATGACCGGTGACTGAGGAACGCACCATGCGACCGGACACCACCACCGGAGCCACCTCCGGCGACCCCGTCGTCGAGCTGCGCTCGGTCGTAGTGGCGTTCGGTGGCCTGCTGGCCCTGGGCGGCGTCGATCTCGACGTCGCCCAGGGCGAGCGACTGGCGATCCTTGGCCCGAACGGTGCGGGCAAGACCACGTTGTTCAACGTGGTTGCCGGCGACCTCGTCCCGACGGAGGGGTCGGTCGTCCTCAAGGGCGTCGACTGCACGCACCTACCGTCCCGCCACCGGCCGCGTCTCGGCGTGGGCAGGACCTATCAGAAGGCCCGCTCGTTCCCGGGCCTGGCCGTGGGAGACAACCTCTATCTCGCGGTTGTCGGGCGGCACGGGCGCCAGCGGGCGCTGCTCCCGAGAAGCGGAGACCACTCGTGGCGCGACCGAGCAGCCGCCGCAGCGGAGTCGGTCTGGCTGTACGACCGGCTCGACACCAGAGTCGCTGACCTCAGTCACGGTCAGAAGCGCCAGCTCGAGATCGGCATGGCGATCGTCACCGAGCCCGACGTACTGCTCCTGGACGAGCCGGCGTCGGGACTGTCGCGCGGTGAGCGGGAACGCCTGACCGGCCTGCTTGACGAGCTGGCGGCGGACTCGACGCTGCTGCTCATCGAGCACGACATGGACGTCGCCTTCAAGGTGGCCCGCCGGATCGTGGTGATGTCCGACGGCAAGATCGTCGCGTCCGGCACACCGGAAGAAATCCAGGCCAACGCCTTGGTCCATGAGATCTACCTCGGCAGTGAGGCGCTGACATGACAGGCACGCTGCTCGAGGTACGTGACCTCTCGTCAGGCTACGGCGAGTCGCAGGTCCTCGATGGTGTCAGCTTCGCGATGGGCGTGGAAGCCGTTGGCATCCTCGGCCGAAACGGCATGGGCAAGACCACGCTGTGCGCGACCCTCATGGGACTCGTACGTCGCTCCGCTGGCGAGGTACATCTCGACGGCCGGCGAATCGACGGCACGTCACCCGAGCAGATCGCCCGCAGCGGCATCTCCTACGTGCCGCAAGGGCGCCGGCTGTTTCCGTCACTGACCGTCGACGAGCACCTGGCCATGCTGGCCAAGGGGACGAAAGGGAAACGGTGGACGCCCAAGGCAGTCTATGAGCTGTTTCCCCGGCTGGCCGAGCGCAAGGGAAGCAGCGGAGGGGACCTCTCGGGAGGCGAGCAGCAGATGCTTGCCGTGGGCCGCGCGCTGCTCCTCAACGGTTCGCTGGTGCTCATGGACGAACCGTCGGAGGGTCTCGCACCGACAATCGTCGACGTACTCGTCGAGGCAGTGCACCACCTCGTCTCCGAAGGCACTGCCGTTCTCGTGGTCGAGCAGAAGCTGCGGGCGGCCACGGCCATGGCGGAGCGCCAGCTCTTGATGGTCTCGGGTCGCATCCAGGCCGAGTCGACAGCGGCTGAGCTGCTCGCCAACCCGGATCTCCAGACTCGGTACCTCGGCGTCGGTAGCGCCGTCGAGACCGGCGAGCACGCTGCCGGATCACCGGCGAAAGGCAGGGTTTCATGACCGGCTCCCTCAACGTGGCACTTTTCGGCTCGAAGTTCATGGGACGGGCCCACTCGAACGCCTGGCTCAAGGTCGGTCGGTTCTTCGACGTCGATCCGGTGCCGGTGATGCACACAGTCGTGGCGCGCAACGCCGGCGAGGTCGACCAGTTCGCGCGCCGATGGGGGTGGCAGCATTCGTCCACCGACTGGCAGGCGGTGGTCTCGTCCGACGACATCGGACTGGTCGACATCGGAACCCCCAACGACGTACATGCCGAGCAGGCGATAGCGGCCCTGGAGGCCGGCAAGCACGTTGCCTGTGAGAAGCCGCTGGCCGGCACGCTCGAGGATGCCCAGCGCATGGCTGAGGCGGCGCAGGCGGCAGCGGGCAAGACCTTCGTGTGGTTCAACTACCGACGGGTTCCCGCGGTTGCCCTGGCGCATCGCCTGGTCGCCGCCGGAGCGCTCGGCCGGATCTACCATGTCCGGGCTGCCTACCTGCAGAGCTGGGGCGGCCCGGAGACCCCGCTGCTGTGGCGCTTTCAGGGTGACGTCGCCGGCTCAGGCGCGCATGGTGATCTCAACGCCCACATCATTGACGCGGTCTGCTTCGTGACGGGCGAGGAGATCGTTACGGTCGAGGGCGCCGTCGAGCACACCTTCATCGAGGAGAGGGAGATCCTGGCCGGGACATCCGGCGGCGAGATTGCGGGGGCGGGGGCGGCCACCGCGGGCGCCAAAGGGCGCAGCACGGTGGACGACGCGGTGCTGTTCTTGGCCAGGATGAGCGGCGGTGCGCTCGCCAGCTTTGAAGCGACTCGGCTGGCGACCGGCTACCACAACGCGAACCGCTTCGAGATCCACGGCGAACGCGGTGCCCTCCGCTTCGACTTCGAGCGCATGAACGAGCTGCACGTCTACAGCCTTGACAACGACCCCGCCGTGCAAGGGTGGACCACGGTCGACGTCACCCGCGCGGGCAGCGGTCACCCCTACGTCGAGGCTTGGTGGCCGGACAGCCACGGCCTTGGCTATGAGCACAGCTTCATCAACCAGGCCAGCGACATCCTCACCGACATCGGCGGGCGCCAACCGCCGTTCGCGCTGCCGGACTTCGCCGACGCCCTCCAAACCCAACGCGTGCTCCACGCCGCAATCGAGTCGGCCCGAAACCGTTCGCCGGTCGACGTCGCCGACATCTGACCGGACTCACTGACCAAGGAGAAGAGCATTGTGACCACACCATCGCCGTACGAACCGACCTATATGCCGGTGGGCGTGCTCACCGCCGCCCTGCAGGAGCTGACGCCGCGCGAGCAGCGCGATCCCGACCCCGACCTGGCCGTGGAGGAGTGGCTGGCGTTCGCCAAGGAGCTTGGCGCCGACTGCATCGAGCTGTCGGCCGCCCTGCATCCCTCGCTCGCCGACGTGCCTGCCGAAGCGATGCTCGACCCTGTCGCCAACACCTTGGACCTGCGTGACCCGTTCGACGAGCAGCGCGCCAAGCGCGTGCTGGCCGCGGTTGACGAGACGGGTGTCGACATCGCCGACGTCGCCTACTTCGACGACATGCTGCATGAGGATCCCGCGATCCGCCGCAAGAAGCACGACTTCATGCTGCGGGTCATGGACACGGCGGTGTTGTTGGGGGTCTCGGCCGTGACGGGCTTCGTCGGGCGCAACCAGTCGCGTTCGATGGACCAGAACCTGATCGACTTCGAGGAGGGGTTCGTGCCGCTTCTGCAGGCGGCCAAGGACCGCGGCCTCTCCTACCGGGTCGAGCAGTGCCCGATGCCCGGGTGGACGCCCGGCGACAATTTCCACAACAATCTCGCCTACACGCCGGCGATGTGGATCGCGCTGCACCAGATCTGCGAGCGGAACGGCGTCGGCGACCAGTTCCGCATCCACTACGACCCGTCGCACTCGATCCTGATGGGCCAGGACACGCGGTCGATGTTCCAGTACCTCGCCGACGAGGGCTACGGCTTCATCATCGCTGGCATGCACGTGAAGGGCCAGGTCGTCGACGCCAGAGGCGTGTCGGCCTGGGGGTACGGCGGTCAGACGGTGCAGCGCGGCGACTGGGACGGCGACGAGATCTCCTCGAACCCCGCAGACCTGGCGAACGCGTGGAAGAAGCAGACGGTGCTGTGCGAACACGAGCTGCCCGGCACCGCGCGGCACGACCCGCTCGCCTACCTGCAGAACCGCACGGTCGACTGGCTCGACCACCAGCTGGCAGCCCGCGAGCTGCTCGACGTCGACGTGGCAAGCATGCCGCTCATCGTCGAGCACGAGTATCCGAAGGCGCGCGTGCAAAACAAGGACCTGCTCCAGCCGATCCTGGCCGGGTCGATCGACTTCACCCGGCACATCGACCGTGCCGCGGCGGCGATGTACGCCCTGCAGCACGAGGTCCTGGCGGCACAGGGGATCCCAGTCCAGGGCGTCGGCCGAGAGGCATTCCGCAGCTGACACCTGCTCCGCCCTGTCAGGGCGCGCCGAGCGCAGAGACCGTTCGCACAGCCTGACAGGTCCAAAGATGTCCATGAGGAGCGAGACGACCACATGAGCGACTTCTTCCCGGATGTTCCGGAACCGGTCCACCCAGCCGGCGGTTCTGCATCCGACGGACTTGCCTACCGGGTGTACGACCCCGACCGGCTGGTCGGCGGCAAGCGTATGGAGGACCACCTGCGCATCGCCGTCTGCTACTGGCACAGCTTCAACTGGCCGGGGAGCGACGTCTTCGGGACCGGAACGTTCGACCGGCCGTGGCTGGATGCCCGCGCCGACCCGATGGAGGCAGCATTCGCCAAGCAGGATGCGGCGTTCGAGTTCTTCGCGAAGCTCGGCACGCCCTTCTACTGCTTTCACGACACCGACATGGCGCCGCCGGGGGACACGCTCAAGGCGTCGAAATCCAACCTGGACCGGCTCGTCGACCGAGCCGCCGAGAAGATGTCCGACACCGGTGTCCGCCTGCTGTGGGGCACGGCCAACCTGTTCTCGCATCCTCGGTACGCCGCCGGCGCCGCCACCAACCCCGATCCGGAAGTCTTCGCGCACGCAGCGGCTCAGGTCCGCGACGCCCTGGAAGCCACCCATCGGCTAGGCGGTGAGAACTACGTCCTCTGGGGTGGCCGGGAGGGCTACGAGACACTGCTGAACACGCGGATGCGCCAGGAGGCCGACCAGCTCGCGCGCTTCCTCCACCTCGTGGTCGAGCACAAGAGGACGATCGGCTTCGGCGGCACGCTGCTGATCGAGCCCAAGCCGCAGGAGCCAACCAAGCATCAGTACGACTACGACTGTGCGACGGTGCACGGCTTCCTCGACCGTTACGGGCTGACCGGTGAATTCAAGGTGAACATCGAGGGCAACCACGCGACGCTGGCGGGGCACTCGTTCCACCACGAGGTCGCGTACGCCGTTGACCACGGGATCTTCGGCAGCATCGATGCCAACCGCGGCGACGCGCAGAACGGGTGGGACACCGACCAGTTCCCCAACTCGGTCGAGGAGCTCGCCCTCGTGCTCTTCGAGATCTTGTCATCGGGGGGCTTCACCACCGGCGGGTTCAACTTCGACACCAAGCTACGCCGCCAGAGCCTCGACCGGACGGACTTGTTTCACGGCCACATCGGCGGCATCGACACGCTCGCGCACGCTCTGCTGGTCGCCCAGGCGCTGCTCGACGACGGTGTCCTCGACCGAGCCCGCAGCCAGCGCTACGCCGGGTGGGACGGCGAGCTCGGTCGGCGCATCCTGACCTCCGAGTCCGACCTCGCTTCGCTCGCCGACGAGGCGACCCAGGCAGACCTGGACCCGGCGCCGGTCTCCGGGCGCCAGGAGCTGCTGGAGAACGAGGTCAACCGGATCATGTGGTCCACCCGATGACCCGCAGCCGCGGCGAGCTCGTCGCCTCCTTTCAGGACATGGCCGCGCGCAGAGAGCCCATCGTCGGTGGCGGCGCCGGCACCGGGCTGTCGGCCAAGTGGGAAGAGGCCGGCGGCATCGACCTCATCGTCATCTACAACTCCGGTCGCTACCGGATGGCTGGTCGTGGGTCCCTTGCGGGCCTCCTCGCCTACGGTAACGCCAACGACATCGTGGTGGACATGGCCCGCGAGGTGCTGCCGGTGGTTCGGCACACTCCCGTGCTGGCCGGCGTCAACGGCACAGATCCCTTCTATCTGCCGCACGTGTTCCTGGCAGACCTCAAGCGGATGGGGTTCTCCGGAGTTCAGAACTTTCCAACGGTTGGGTTGTTCGACGGTGTCTTCCGGCAGAACCTGGAGGAGACGGGCATGGGGTACGCGCTCGAGGTGTCGATGATCCGGCAGGCCAGAGAGCTGGACCTGCTCACCACGCCGTACGTTTTCAGCGAGGACGACGCCGCGGCCATGGCGGAGGCGGGTGCCGACATCGTCGTATGCCACATGGGCCTGACCACCGGCGGAAGCATCGGCGCGGAGACGGCTCTGACGCTGGACGACTGCGTGGCTCGCGTCGACCGGTGGGGCGCGGCGGCGCGTGCGGCTCGGTCCGATGTGCTCGTGCTGTGCCACGGCGGCCCAATCGCCGAGCCCGCAGACGCCAGCTACGTGCTCCAGCACGCCAAGGACGTCCACGGCTTCTACGGCGCCTCGAGTATGGAGCGGTTGCCCACCGAGCAGGCGCTGAAGGCCCAGACCGAGGCGTTCAAGGCCGTGACCTTCTGAGGACCGGGGCCGTCGCGTGAAAGCCCCGCTGGTCGTCGGCGTCGACTCCTCGACACAGTCCACCAAGGTCGAGGTGCGGGAACTGGAGACTGGCGCGTTGGTCGCGACGGGGCGCTCCCCGCATCCGCCGACGTCGCCACCGGTGTCGGAGCAGGACCCTGACTCCTGGTGGTCGGCGCTGGTCGAGGCCTTTGCGCAGGTGCGTGCTCACCTCGACCGCGTCGTCGCCGTGTCCGTCGCCGGCCAGCAGCACGGTCTTGTCGTGGTCGACAAGGCCGGCACGACGATTCGTCCAGCCAAGCTCTGGAACGACACGACCTCCGCGGCTCAGGCGGCGGCGCTGCGCGAACGGCTGGGAGCCGGTGAGTGGGCCGCTCGCTGCGGGCTGGTGCCGGTCGCCAGCTTCACGATCACGAAGCTGGCGTGGCTGGCGGACAAGGAGCCGGAGCACCTGGCCCTCGTCGACCGCGTGATGCTGCCGCACGACTGGCTGACCTGGCGGCTGACCGGTGAGCACGTGACCGACCGCGGGGACGCCTCGGGCACCGGCTGGTGGTCGCCGGTGGACGGCAGCTACCGCGCCGACCTGCTGGGACTTGTCATCGACGACCCGGGGTCGTGGCTACCGAAGCTGCCCACGGTGCTGGGACCGACACAGCCGGCCGGCACTGTGCTCGGCGACGTTGCGGTCGAGCTTGGCCTCCGTGACCACGTCGTCGTGGGGCCGGGCACGGGAGACAACATGGCGGCGGCGCTGGGCCTGGCCATGGCGCCGCGGGAAGTCACCCTGTCGCTGGGGACGTCGGGTACGGCGTTCACGGTGGCCACGTCGCCGACGAGCGACGTGACGGGCGCCGTGGCCGGCTTCGCCGATGCGGCAGACGGCTTCCTGCCGCTTGTTGCCACCTTGAACGCGACGAAGGTGACCGAGACCGTTGCCCGGTGGCTCGACGTGGACGTGAGACGGCTGACCGAGATGGCGCTTACGGCGCAGCCCCGGGCGGACCTCACCCTCATCCCCTACTTCGACGGGGAGCGCACCCCCGATCGACCGCAGGCGACGGGGGTGTGGCGCGGACTGCGCAACGATACGACGCGCGAAGACCTGGCCAGGGCAGCCTTTTCTGGCGTGGTCAACGGGCTCTTGTCGGGCGTCGACGCGCTGCGGAGTGCCGGCGTCGAGATGGACGGCTCGCTCCGCCTGGTCGGCGGCGGCGCACGCTCGGCGGCGTACCGGCAGATCACCGCTGACCTGTGGGGCGAGCCCATCACCGTCCACACCGACGCCGAGCTGGTGGCCACGGGCGCCTGTGTGCAGGCCGCCGCAGTGCACTCCGGGCGCGGACCGCGGGACATGGCGACGGCGTGGCGGCTCGACGCCGGCGTCTCGGTGGAACCGGATCCCCAGGTCGACGGTGCAGGTCTGCGGGCCGTCTACTGTGATGCAGCGAGGAGCGTGTGATGCCAACGGTCGTCCTAGCCGGAACCCTCGACACGAAGGGGCACGAGTACGCCTTCCTGCGCGACCGCGTGCGGGAGCACGGTGTCGACGTGCTGCTCATCGACGTCGGGGTGTACGCGCCGCAGATCGACCCCGACATCTCCCGCGAGGAGGTCGCTCGAGCCGCTGGTGAGGACGCAGCTGCGCTGGCCTACGCCGGCGACCGCGGAGCAGCCACCGCAGCGATGGGTCGAGGCGCTGCTGCGTTGCTGCAAACGCTTCATGACGAGGGCCGGCTGCACGGTGTGCTCGGAATCGGTGGATCGGGCGGGTCGTCGATCGTGACGACGGCCATGCGCGCGTTGCCGGTCGGCGTACCGAAGTTGATGGTTTCGACGCTGGCCTCTGGCGACACCCGGCCTTATGTCGGCGCCGTCGACGTCACGATGATGTACTCGGTGGTCGACATCGCGGGGATCAACTCGATCTCGGCCCAGATCCTCACCAACGCGGCGGGAGCCATCGCTGGCATGGTCTCGTCGTCGGTGCCGCCGATGGAGCACAAGCCGCTTGTCGGCGCATCGATGTTCGGTGTGACGACGCCAGGAGTCACCCGCGCGCGTGAGCGGCTCGAGGAGCTCGGCTACGAGGTGCTCGTCTTCCACGCCACCGGCACGGGCGGCCAGTCCATGGAGGCCTTGGTGACCGGCGGCTTCCTGGCCGGCGTGCTCGACGTGACCACCACGGAGCTGGCCGACGAGCTGGTCGGCGGAGTGCTGTCGGCGGGACCGGAGCGCCTTGAGGCGGCAGGTGGTGCTGGCGTGCCGCAGGTGGTCTCGCTGGGCGCCCTCGACATGGTGAACTTCGGACCGCGCGAGACGGTGCCGTCGCAGTTCGAAGGGCGCAACCTCTACGTGCACAACCCGACGGTGACGCTGATGCGCACGACACCGGAGGAGTGCCGCGAGCTCGGTCGCGAGGTGGGGCGCAAGCTGTCCGGGGCGTCGGGACCGACGGTGCTGTTCGTGCCGCGGGGCGGCGTGTCGATGATCGCCGTCGAAGGACAGCCGTTCCACGACCCGGCAGCCGATGAGGCCCTGTTCTCCGGGTTGTCGGAGACCTTGGGCGACGTCGAGGTGCACGAGCTTGACCTCGACGTCAACGACGAGCGGTTCGCGGTCGCGATGGCAGACCGCCTGCACGAGATGATCACCGCGGTGACCCGACAGCAAGGAGACCGATGAGCACCTTCATTTCGCTGGACGACGTACGGCGCGAGCAGTTCGACTGGGGAGTGATCGGGTGGCGCCTGGTTCCCACGCACGGCGCCAACCACCTGGTTGTGATGGACGTCGAGCTCCAGCCCGGCGGCGGTCACGATTTCCACCGCCACTCGGGCCAGGAGGAGATGATCATCGTCAAATTAGGAGCTATCACCCAGTTTGTGGGGGAGGAGTCACGAAGTCTGACGGCCGGCGACTCGGCCTTCGTGCCCGAGGGCGTCGTGCACGCCTCCTTCAACGACAGCGAGCAGACCGCCTACCTGCAGGTGGTCATCTCGCCCTCGCTGGGAGGCGAGACCGGGTACGGGCTGGAGGAGGTCGCCGACCAGGAGCCCTGGGCGTCGCTGCGCGCGGGAGATCGCGGCTAATGCGACTCGCGGACGACGCCGTCGCCGCTGGACCCGACCAGGAAGTCGAGGTCGGCGCCACGGTCTGCCTGCATCACGGAGTCGACGTAGAGCCGCTCCCAGCCGCGCGCGGGTGCTGCCAGCGACGATCGCATCGCCGCCGAAGGCTGCCGCTTCGCCCAGTCGGCGGTCGGCACGTCGACGTCGATGCGCCGAGCCGGCACGTCCAGGACGATCGGGTCCCCGTTTCGCACGAGCGCGAGCGGGCCGCCTACCGCTGCCTCCGGAGCGGCGTGCAGCACCACGGTGCCGTAGGCGGTGCCGCTCATCCTCCCGTCGCTGACGCGCACCATGTCGCGCACCCCCTTGGCCAGCAACCTGGCAGGCAGCGGCAGGTTGGCGACCTCGGGCATCCCGGGATAGCCGCGCGGGCCGCAGCCGCGCAGCACGAGAACGCAGTCCTCGTCGACGTCCAGAGAGGGGTCGTCGAGTCGAGCCCTGAGGTCTTCGACGCTATCGAAGACGACGGCCCTGCCTCGGTGCTGCAACAGGTGCGCCGATGCAGCGGCTGGTTTCACCAGTGCCCCGTCGGGAGCCAGGTTGCCACGTAGCACGGCGATGCCCGAGTCCCGTTTCAACGGCTCGTCTCGTGGTCGGATGACGGTGGCGTCCCAGGTCGGGGCGCCGTTGACGTGCTCGACCAGCGTCCGTCCGGTGACCGTCAGGGCCGTGGGGTCCAACAGGTCCTCGACCTGCGCGAGCACGGCCAGCATCCCGCCGGCGCGGTGGAAGTCCTCCATGAGGAAGCGCCCCGCCGGGTGGAGGTCCACGAGCAGCGGGACGTCCCTGCCCGCCCGGTCGAAGTCGTCCAACGACAGGTCCACCCCGACCCGACCAGCGATGGCGAGCAGGTGCACGACCGCGTTGGTAGACCCGCCGATAGCGGCCAGGGCGACAATCGCGTTCAGAAACGACCCTCGAGTCAGCACCGTGCTGGGCCGCCGGTCGGCGGAGACCATGTCGACGACGAGCCGGCCGCCCTCCTGCGCCATGGCCAGCAGCCGGCTGTCGGGCGCCGGGATCCCGGCGATTCCAGGGAGCGTCGTGCCCAGCACTTCGGCCAAGCAGGCCATCGTGGACGCCGTCCCCATCGTGTTGCAGTGCCCGCGGCTACGGATCATCGCTGACTCAGCGGCCAGGAAGTCGGCCCGGGCCAGCGTTCCGGCTCGCACCTCCTCCGACAGCCGCCAGACATCCGTGCCGCAGCCCAGCGGTGCGCCACGGAACGCGCCGGTGAGCATCGGCCCGCCGGGAACGACAACAGCCGGCAGGTCAACGGAGGCCGCTGCCATGAGCAGCGCCGGGATCGTCTTGTCGCAACCGCCCAGGAGCACCACGGCGTCGATGGGGTTAGCGCGAAGCAGCTCCTCGGCCGCCATCGCCGCCATATTGCGCCACAGCATCGCCGTCGGGCGCATCTGGTTCTCCCCCAGTGAGACCACCGGAAGGTTCAAGGGGATGCCGCCGGCTTCCCAGACTCCCTGCTTCACACTGGTGGCAAGCTCGTCGAGGTGGCTGTTGCACGGGCTGAGGTCCGACGCGGTATTGGCGATGGCGATGTGGGGGCGTCCGTCGAAGGCCTCGTCGGGCAGCCCCCGACGCATCCAGGCGCGGTGGATGAATGCGTTGCGGTCATCACCGCCGTACCAGTGCTGGCTGCGTTGCTGCGTCACAGTCCCTGCCTCTCGGATCGCGACCCGACCGTCAACTCTCTGCAACCGACCTCACCGTACCCGCCGTCCGGAGCTGGTACGTCGTCATGCTGGCGGCGGGCGATGAAGACGTTTCGGGCCGAGGTGGCCAGCACCGCGTCGTACGAGCTGGCGGAGGGACCGGTCTGGGACGCCGACCGCGAGCGGCTGCTGTGGGTCGACATTCCCCGGGGCAGGGTGCTGTGCGGCCGGCTGCGGCCGGGAGGCGTCGAGGTGAGCGAGGAGCACCGGTTCGCCGGCACAGTGGGGGAGCCGTTGTGCCGACCACCGATGGGGGGCTGCTGGTTGCGCGCAGCAGAGGGTTCGGCGTCGTCAATCCTGACGGGACGCGGGGAACGGGACGCACGGTGCTGAGCGGGACCGGCGACAGTCGCTTCAACGACGGAGCGTGTGACCCGACCGGCCGCTTCCTCGTCGGGAGCATGGCGCTCGATGACCGGGAGGGCGCGGAGCGGCTGTACCGGCTCGACGGCTTCGGAGACGTGGAGGTCGTCGACGACGGCTTGACGCTCTCCAACGGGCTGGGCTGGTCGCCTGACGGGCAGATGCTCTATCACGTCGACACCGACGGAAACCTCTGGGTCGCCGTAGGGGGCGCCGGTCAGGTCCGCTGCTTTTCTGCCGCCGGCGAGCACGTAGCGACAGTCGAGGTGGCAGCCCCGCATACGTCCAGCGCCGCGTTCGTCGGTGCGGCGCGCGACCGGCTGCTGATCACGACGGGGCGGGAAGACCTCACCGAGGCACAGCTCGACAGCTCGCCTCTGTCGGGCCGCTTGTTCCTCGCCGACGTCGGTCGGCGAGGTGTCCCGACCGTCGCGTGGTCCGGCCGCTGCGCGCACATCACCCAGAAAGAGCGGGAGACCTGATGCAGCTCCTTCGTCTCGGTCCACCCGGCTGCGAACGGCCGGCCGTCAAGGTCGGCGACGACGAGTACGTCGACCTGTTCGACGAGGTGGGCGACTTCGACGAAGCATTCTTCGGCCGCGGGGGTGTCGACCTGCTCCACGACGCTGTGGCCCAGCGGGTGAACGACGGCTTGGCCTTCCCGTTGGAGGGCAGCCGCATCGGGGCTCCGATCGGTCGGCCGCACCAGATCGTGGGAATCGGCTTGAACTACCGAGACCACGCCGTCGAGGCGGGCATGCCAATCCCGGACGAGCCGATCGTGTTCAACAAGGCGCCGAACTCACTTGGCGGACCCGACGACGACGTCCACCTCCCGCCCGGCTCCAGCAAGACCGACTGGGAGGTGGAGCTGGGGATCGTCATCGGCGCAAGGTGCCGCTACCTCGAGGACGAGCAAGCGGCCAGCCGGGCCATCGCGGGGTACGTGGTCGTCAACGACGTCAGCGAGCGCAGCTTTCAGCTGGAGCGGGGCGGACAGTGGGTGAAGGGCAAGTCCGCGGAGACGTTCACCCCGTGCGGCCCCCTGCTGGTGACACCCGACGAAATCCCGGACGTTGCTGACCTGTCCCTGTGGCTGGACGTCAACGGCGTACGCCGCCAAACGGGTTCCACGGCGACGATGCTGTTCGGCCCCGCGTTCCTCGTGCACTACCTCAGTCGATTCATGGTGCTGGAGCCGGGCGACCTCATCAGCACTGGCACGCCGCCGGGAGTCGGGATGGGCCTCCACCCGCCGGTCTTCCTGCGCGCCGGCGACCTCGTCGAGCTGGGGATTCACGGCCTGGGGAGCCAGCGTCAGCGTGTCGTCGCAGCGCCATGAGGGCCTTCGTAGTCAGCGCTCCCGGCCAGGCGGCGGTGCTGGATGTGGCGCCGCCGGTAGCGGAGGCAGACCAGGTCGTTGTCGACGTCGAACGGGTCGGCGTGTGCGGTACGGACGTGGAGTTCTTCACCGGCGAGATGGCCTACCTGCACGACGGTCACGCCAGGTATCCGCTCCGCCTCGGCCATGAGTGGTGCGGAACCGTCTCGTCCGTCGGGACCGGGGTCGAGGAGTCCTGGCTCGGCCGCCGGGTCACCGGTGACACGATGCTCGGCTGTCGACGCTGCGAACGTTGCCGGGATGGCCGCCAGCACGTGTGCGAGCACCGCAAGGAGATAGGCATCCGCGGTGGGTGGGCGGGTGCGCTGGCAGAGCAGCTCGTCGTGCCCCTGACCGCGCTGTACGCGCTGCCCGAGCAGATCGACGTGGTCGCGGGCGCGTTGGTCGAGCCGGGCGGCAACGCGCTGCGCACCGTGCAGGCGGCCAAGCTGTCGGCGGGGGACCGGGTCCTGATCTGGGGCCCAGGCTCCATCGGCCTCCTCGCGGCTGCGTTCGCCGCCGCTGACGGCGCTGAAGTTCACCTCGTGGGTACGGAGCCCGAGTCGTTGGCCTTCGCACGGTCGCTGGGCTACCAGCACGTGTGGAGCGCCCGGGAGCTTCCGCAGCTGCCGTTCGCCGCGGTCATCGATGCGACGTACGGACCGGAGGTCCCACGCGCGGCGGTGGACCTGGTCGAACCGGGAGGGCGGGTGGTGCTCATCGGCATCGCCGGCCAACCGAGCTACGTGGACACGCGCACGCTGGTGCTCAAGGACGTTACCGTCGTAGGAATCCTCAGTGCCTCGCCCGGCCTCGCTGGTGCCATCGCACGGTACGCCTCGTCTGCGGTCGACCCTCGGCCGCTGGTGGCGGCGACAGTGGGTCTTGAGCAGGTGGGGGACGTGCTTGCCGGCCGGCGGCCAGCAGGTGCGGGAGCTGGACCGAAGATCCACGTCGACCCAGGTCGATGACCGAACCGAACGAGGAGGCGGCGATGAACGACTTCGACGGGTTGTCGGCTCTGGTGACCGGAGGTGCCAGCGGGATCGGAGCGGCGACTGCTGCCCTGCTCGCTGACCGGGGTGCGCGGGTGGCGGTGGCAGACCTGTCCGCGAGCAGTGACCCGCAGCATCTCAGCGTCGGCTGCGACGTCACCAGCCGTGCGTCGGTGGAGGCGGCCGTCGCGGCTACGGTCGACGCCTTCGGCGGCCTGGACGTCGTCATCAACAACGCCGGCATCGGCGCCGTGGGCGATGTGACGGCGAACGACGACCAGGAGTGGCGCCGGCTGCTCGACGTCAACGTCGTCGGCATGGCCCGGGTGGCGGCCGCCGCCATGGCCGCGTTGCGCCGGTCCGAGCACGCGGCGATGGTCTTGACCTCCTCGGTGGTGGCGACGCTCGGCGTGCCAGGGCGTGCCGCTTACGCCGCTAGTAAGGGGGCGGTCCAAGCGCTGGCCCTCGCCATGGCGGCCGACCACGTGCGCGAAGGTATCCGGGTCAACTGTGTCGCTCCGGGAACCACGGACACCCCGTGGGTGGGGCGGCTGCTCGCAGGTGCGGACGATCCCGATGCGGCCTCGGCCGCGCTCCGGGCCAGGCAGCCGCTCGGCCGGTTGGTTTCCGCCGACGAGGTCGCGCTCAGCATCGCCTACCTCGCCAGTCCACTGTCGGGCTCGACCACCGGGACCATCCTGACCGTCGACGGCGGCATGGCCAACTTGCGGCTGCCGACCTGAGAAGCGCATAGCGAGGCAGCCGATACGCTCGGCCGCCCGCGACGACCCGATTGCGCGACACGTTCTTCGATCCCACGGCAAGAACTCAGACGTTGCGGCAGGTTGTCGAGGCTTTCGCCGTGGCTGGTCTAGCAGACTGACCGGGTGAACTTCTTCGAGGCGGTCCTGCTCGGCATCGTCGAGGGCTTGACCGAGTTCCTTCCGGTGTCGAGCACCGGTCACCTCACCATCACCGAGAAGTTGCTGGGGATGCAGATCGACGACCCGACGGTGACCGCCTTCACCGCAGTGATCCAGGTAGGCGCAATCGCTGCGGTGCTTGTCTACTTCCGCCAGGACGTCGGGAGGATAGCCAGCGCCTGGTCGCGTGGCTTGGTCAAGCCGGAGTTGCGCAGCTCGTTCGACCACCGGATGGGCTGGTACGTCATCCTCGGCTCAGTGCCCGTGGTCATCGCCGCGCTGCTCGGAAAGGATCTCGTCACTGGAGCGTTTCGCAACTTGTGGTGGGTCGCGGGGGCGCTGATCGGCTGGAGCGTCGTCATGGTGGCGGCGGAGCGCTTCGGTCGACAGCAGCGACACGAGACCGACATCACAGCCCGAGACTCGCTTCTCATCGGCGTGGTGCAGTGCATTTCGCTGATCCCAGGGGTCTCGCGATCGGGCGCCACGATCTCAGCCGGGCTGCTGGCGGGTCTTGACCGGGTTGCCGCGACGCGGATGGCGTTCTTCTTGTCGATTCCCGCGTTGACCGCTGCTGGGCTCTATGAGCTGCCCCAGGCGCTCGATGGCGGCATCCCGGTGGCCGCTACGGCGGTGGCAACGGTGGTGAGCTTTCTGGTGGCGTACGCCTCGGTGGCGTGGTTGTTGAAGTTCGTCGCTCACCACCCGATCACCTGGTTCGTCGGCTACCGGGTGGCGCTCGGCGTCGTACTCATCGTCTTGTTGTCGACCGGCACGATCTCCGCCACGTGACACGGCGCCCCATTCCTGCCAACTTGTCAGAAGCCATTCGGCCTATAGGTCGACTACGTTCTGACAGGTCGCGTGCTGTCGGCTAGCTGGCTGGTTCGGTCTGCTCTCGCTCTTGGCGCCCTTCGAAGAGAAAGGCACCGAAGCTGCCCGCCAGCGTCGCGATGAGAACCAGACCGACAGCGAACCCGGTGATCATGACCAGCTGCCCCAGTCGCGTCACCGGCACCGGGTCAGCCTGCATGCCGATGACGACGCTGGCTGACCAGATCAACGAGTCGGTGAAGGTGGGCAGGGTGCCGTCGCTGCCGCCTTCGAACACGTAGGCAAGTTCGGCCAGCGCGACGACAGCGATGACCGAAAGGCCGGCAAGGTAGGCGAGCCTGGATCGGAACAGCCGGCGGGCGGTCCCGATGCTTCGGTACGACGTGGTGAGCACCCGGGCCGCCGGAAAGGCGCGGCCGAGCCTGACCAGCCGCAGAAAGCTGAACAACCGGAGCGTGGGCAGGATGAGGGCGAGCACCTGCAGCCAGTGTCGCCGCAGGAAACGGCCCTTGGCCGGCGCCAGCACCAGCTTTGCTGCGAAGTCGACAACGAAGATCGCCCAGATCACCCAGCCGGCGATGTCCAACGCCAGTCCGACCGGTGGGCGCACCGAAACGGCGAGCTGGAAGCCGACGAGCAGCGCGAACAGCACTCCGAGCCACGCCATGAGTGGGTCGGTGCGCTCCACCCACCGAGCGACAGCGTCCTCGAACTCCTCCTCGCGGCTGGCCTGGTCGGTCACGGGTCAGAGCCAGCCGGAGCGTTTGAACAGGCGGTAGAGGGTGAGGCACGCCACGGCCATCACCATCAGGATCAGCGGGTAGCCGTAGGTCCACTCCAGCTCGGGCATGTGCTCGAAGTTCATACCGTAGATGCCGGCCACCATGGTGGGTACGGCGACGATCGCCACCCACGCGGAGATCTTGCGCATGTCGTCGTTCTGCTGCACGGAGGTGCGGGCCATCAATGCGTCGTGAGCGCTGGACAGCAGCCCGTCAATCGTCTCGATCTGCTCGCTCACCCGGATGGTGTGGTCGGAGACGTCCCGAAAGAACGCCTCCGCAGCCCTGGGTACGCCGGCCACCTGTCCGTTGGCGAAGCGCAGCAGTGGCTCACGCAGCGGGGCCGCTGCGCGACGGAACTCCGCGACCTCCCGCTTGAGGCGGTAGATCCGGTCAGCGTCGTTGCTGCGCTTGTCGGAGAACACCGACTGCTCGATGCTCTCGACGTCATCTTCGAGCTCCCGAGCGACGGCCTCGTACTCATCGACCACCCGGTCGCAGACGGAGTACAGCACCGCGAACGGGCCATGGCCGAGCACCTCGGTGTGCTCTTCGAGATCGCGGCGGGTGACGCCGAGGTCGGCTCCCGCACCAATGCGCACGGTCACCACGTAGTTCTTGCCGACGAAGACCGAGATCTGTCCCGTCTCGACTGCGTCGTGCGCGTCGAAATACCACAGCGTCTTGAGCACCATGAACAGCATGGTGTCGTAGCGCTCGAGCTTCGGCCGCTGGTGCGCTCGGGTGGCGTCCTCGACCGCCAGCGGGTGCAGGGCGAAGGCCTCGGCTACCTGGCTCATCTCCTGCGGACTCGGGTCGTGCAGTCCGACCCAGACGAAGTCGTTGGCCTTTCTCGCCTCCGCCAGCGTGGTCGCCATACCGGCGTCGCCGGCCGGCAACGCCACTCGCTTCCCGTCGCGGTAGACGGCGCAGTCGACGATCACGTCTGCCATTGTCGCCCGGATCGGGCGCGCGGGTGTCTTAAGGTGATCGCGTGGCGACCGTCTTGCTCGTGCGACATGGTCGGTCAGCCGCCAACAGCGGGGGAGTGCTGGCCGGGCGCAGCCCCGGCGTGCTGCTCGACGAGGTCGGCCAGCAGCAGGCCGAGGCGACGGCGCAGCGGATGTCCGCACTCCCCGTGGCCGCGGTGGTGAGCAGTCCGCTCGAGCGCTGCCAGCAGACGGCGAAAGCGATCGCCGAGTCGCTCGCGAAACCGGTTGAGGTGCAACTCGACGACCGCTTCATCGAGTGTGGGTACGGCGACTGGACCGGCGGGGAGCTCAAGAAGCTCGCCAAGGATCCGTTGTGGAAGGTCGTGCAGGGCCACCCGAGCGCTGCCACGTTCCCGGCGGGGGAGTCCATCCGCGACATGCAGTGGCGGGCGCTGACCGCGACCCGGGAGTGGGACGGGAAGATCTCCGCCGAGCACGGCGCGCAGGCGCTGTGGGTCGCGGTCAGCCACGGCGACGTGATCAAGTCGATCCTTGCCGACGCGCTCGGCACGCACCTGGACAACTTCCAACGCATTGTCGTCGACCCGGCCGCCGTGTCGGTCGTCTCCTACACGCCGCTGCGCCCCTTCGTGGTGCGGTTCAACGAGCACGGGGACTTGCACGGCATCGCGCCGCCGCGCCGGCGACGCCGTAGAGCGGCCAGCAGCGATGCCGCCGTTGGCGGCGGAGCGGGGTCGTAGGCTTCCGGTATGGCGATCGTCGTGCACAACTACGAGCAACCCGACCGGTTCATCGCCGGCACAGTGGGTCCGCCCGGCCAGCGCACGTTCTTTCTCCAGGCCAAGGACGGCGACCGGGTGACGAGCGTCGCGCTGGAGAAGCAACAGGTGGCGATCCTGGCTGAGCGGCTCGACATCTTGCTTGACGAAGCGTTACGCCGAAGTGGTGGCGACGCCGCGATCCCCGCGGTAGCGCCGGTGGACCTTCGTGACGGCGATCCGCTGGATCAGCCGATCGTTGAGGAGTTCCGAGTCGGCACGATCACGCTCAGCTGGGATGGCGAGGACGGGGTCGTCGTCATCGAGCTCTTCCCGGTCTCCGAGGTAGCCGCGACAGACGACTCCGACGGGGGCGCGGACGAGGCAGCGGCCGAAGCGCAGACCGAGGCAGCGGAGATCGAGATCGAGGCAGACGAGATGCTGCTGGTCAAGCTCGACCCTGGCTATGCCCGGTTCTTCGCACGGCGAGCGCTGTCGGTGGTGTCGGCAGGTCGTCCCGCGTGCCAGTTCTGCGGTGGGCCGATTGACCCGGAGGGGCACCTTTGTCCACGGGCGAACGGGTTCAAGCGCATTGCAGACTGACGACACGTTGGAGCGGGAGCTGACCGACGACGCCGTGGAAGAGGTGCTGTCCAACGGTGCCTTGACTGTCGTGGGCCGGCTGGCCACGGCATCTAACGCGTCGTTCTTCGGCCAGGTCGAGCTCGACGGCGTCGCGTTGCCGTGCATCTACAAGCCGGTCGCCGGCGAGCGCCCGCTGTGGGACTTCCCCGACGGCACGCTGGCCGGACGGGAACGCGCCGCGCGGCTCGTGTCGACGGCGGGGGGCTGGCACGTCGTACCGCCAACCGTGCTGCGGGACGGTCGGTTCGGACCGGGCATGTGCCAGCGCTGGATCGACGTGGAGTCGCAGTTCGCGCTGGTCGACATCGTGGACTCGGGCGCGGCGGAGCCGGGCTGGATCGCCGTGCTCGAAGCCGAGGACGCCAGC
Source organism: Nocardioidaceae bacterium (assembly GCA_030447865.1). GTDB lineage: Bacteria > Actinomycetota > Actinomycetes > Propionibacteriales > Nocardioidaceae > JAUJOE01. Next base: position 113,812 of record JAUJOD010000002.1, on the reverse strand, counting down.
GGCCGAGACGTGCTGCTCGTGCACGCCGACGACGAGCGCCTGCGCGACATGGCGCTGTTCGACGCGGTGATCAACAACGCTGACCGCAAGGGTGGCCACGTCCTACTCGCTCCTGGGGCAGCGGCGGGCAGCGACCGGCAGGCGGGTCGCCTGTTCGGATGCGACCACGGCGTCTCGTTCCACGTCGACACCAAACTGCGCACGGTCTTGTGGGGCTGGGCGGGTGAGCCGCTGCGCCCACGGGACGTCCAGTTGCTGTCCGGACTCGGTGACGCGCTCGGCAACGGCCTCGAGGATGAGCTGGCCTCCTGGCTCACGAGCGCCGAGCTGGTGGCGCTGCGTCGCCGGGTCGACGTACTCCTCAACACCGCTAAGATGCCGGTCCCTGACGGATCCTGGCCCGCGATCCCGTGGCCGGCGTTCTGAGCGGGCGCGGCTACCCTTCGCGCATGCACGCATGGGCGCCGCCGGCTCTGCCCACCACCGCCCGCGACGTGCTGGGTGAGGCGCCCGCGCTGGCGTTGTACGACGCCCGCGCCGGCAGCGTCGAGAACACCAAACCGACAGCGCAGGCCCGCATCTACGTCTGTGGGATCACGCCCTACGACGCCACGCACCTCGGCCACGCCGCCACCTACGTCGCCTTCGACCTCGCCGTCCGGGCGTGGCGGGAGGCGGGCCACGAGGTGCGCTACGTGCAGAACGTCACCGACGTCGACGACCCGCTGCTCGAGCGCGCCGCTCGCACCGGCGAGCACTGGGCCGAGCTCGCCGCCCGGGAGACTCAGCTGTTCGGCGACGACATGGCAGCGCTAGCGGTCATCCCTCCGGATGTGTACGCCGGGGCCGTCGAGTCCATCCCGCTGGTCGTCGACCTCGTGCAGGACCTCCAGGCTGCAGGAGCTGTCTACGAGGTCGACGGGGACCTCTACTTCTCCGTCACCGCCGACCCGAGTTTCGGTGCGCTGTCAGGGCTCGGATCCGATGTGATGCTGAAGCTCTTCGCTGAGCGGGGTGGCGACCCCGATAGGCCCGGCAAGCGACATCCGCTGGACTGCCTGCTGTGGCAGCAACAGCGGGGGACCGATCCCGGCTGGGATACTCCGCTTGGCACCGGGCGACCCGGGTGGCACGTCGAGTGCGCCGCGATCGCACTGGAGCACCTCGGTGCTGGCTTCGACGTGCAGGGCGGCGGCAGCGACCTTGTCTTCCCGCATCACGAGATGTCGGCCTCCGAGGCGCAGGTCGCTCGTCCGGGTAGCCCATTCGCGAAGGCCTATGCCCACACGGGGATGGTGGGGTACGGCGGTCACAAGATGTCGAAGTCACGGGGCAACTTGGTGCTGGTTTCCCGGCTGCGGTCCGACGGCGTGGACCCGCGGGTGATCAGGCTCGCCTTGTTCGGTCAGCACTACCGGGTGGACTGGGAGTGGCGAGACGAGCTGCTGTCCGTGGCTGCTGACCGGCTCCACCGATGGGAGGCGGCGGTGCGCCGGGGTGGACCGGACGCGCGGCCTGCGGCGAACGCCGTACGTGCCGCGTTGGCCGACGACCTCGACGCCCCGAGGGCGCTGGCCGCCGTCGACACCTGGGCCCAGTCGTCGACTCAGTCGTCTGAACCGGCCGTTGACGACGCAGCGGACCTGATGACGGCGGTCGTCGAAGCGTCGCTCGGCGTGCGCCTCGAGCCCCTCACGCGCCCGGGAACGTTTCAGTCGTCGGTACGCCGCTTGAGGTAGCGCTCGAACTCCCGGGCGATGGCGTCCCCGCTCGCCTCGGGGAGGTCGGCGGTGTCGCGCTCCTCTTCCAGCGAACGCACGTAGTCAGCCACGTCGGAGTCGTCAGACGCCAGCTCGTCGACGCCGCGCTCCCACGCTTTGGCCTCCTCCGGCAGACCGCGCATGTCGATCGACGCACCGACGAAGTCCTCGAGCTGGCCAAGCAGCGCCAGCGTCGCCTTCGGCGCGGGTGGTTGGGCGACGTAGTGCGGGACAGCCGCCCAGTAGGACAGCGTCTTGAGCCCTCGGCGGTGCGACGCCTCCTGGATGACTCCGACGATCCCCGTCGGGCCGGTGTAGCGGGGCGGGACGAGCCGGTGGCGCGCGACCATCAGTGGGTCGGACGAGATGCCGGTGACCGGCACCGGTCGGGTGTGCGGCACGTCCGCCAGCAGCGCCCCGAGCGTGACCACGGTCCGGGCGCCGATGCCAGTGAGATAGCCCAGCACCTCGTCGCAGAAGGCGCGCCAGCGCAGGTTCGGCTCGATGCCGGTGACCAAGATGACGTCCTTGCCGGCCGGTGCCGCGGTGCAGTGCCAAAAGCTGGTGCTGCGCCAGGACAGCTCACGCTGGCCGTCGGAGCTGAACCCGACGTGCGGGCGGTTGACCTGAAAGTCGTAGTAGTCCTCGGGGTCGATGGTGGCCAGCCGGCTGGCCCGCCAGGTGACGAGCAGGTGCGAGATGGCGTCGCTGGCGGCTTCTCCTGCGTCGTTCCAACCCTCGAAGGCGGCGATCACGGTGGCGTCGCGCAACTGGCTGTCGACGTCGATATCGATCACTGTTCCAGCGTACGGCGGCCGCCTCCGCCGCGCGCAACCCTGCCGGGTCCCCGCCTCCCAGCCGCTCCGTCGTACTCCAATCGGGCGCCGAAGGTCTTGACTCGGTAACAAAACACGCGAATACCGCCCTGTTGACTATCTCGGCAGCCTGGAGATGGTTAGCATCCTCCCTACCCAGCCACACGAAGGTAGGAAATCTTGATGAACATTCGGCAACTGCGCCGCGGCGTGGCCCTGAGCACCATCGGTCTGCTCGGAACCCTCGCCCTCGCGGCCTGCGGCAGTGATGCACCCTCGGGCGACTCTGGCGAAGCGGCCAGCGCGGCGGAGCAGCAGTGTCAGGAGCTGTTGGACGCCAGCGCAGACGCCCCAGACAGCGGCGGCGACACGTTCGTCTTCGCGGCATCGTCCGACCCCGCCATGTTGAACCCGTTCTTCGCCTCCGACGGCGAGACGTTCCGGGTCGCCCGCCAGATCTTCGAGGGGCTCGTCGGCACGCAGCCGTGCACTGCCGACCCCGCGCCGTTGCTGGCGACGGACTGGACCGGCACCGAGGACGGCAAGTCCTACACGTTCACCCTGCGTGATGACGTCACGTTCCACGACGGCACCGAGTTCAACGCCGAGGCGGTTTGCTCCAACTTCGAGTACTGGGTCAACCAGCCGAAGGGCCCGGCTCAGAGCGAGGACGTCACGTACTACTGGATCTCGCTCTTCAAGGGCTTCCGCGACAGCGAGACGCCGAGCATCTACGACTCGTGTGAAGCGACGAGCCCCACCGAGGTGACGATCAACCTGACAGAGCCGTTCGCGGGCTTCGTCCCGGCGATGTCCCTGCCGGCCTTCGCCATGCAGAGTCCGACGGCGATCGAGAAGTACGGCCAGGTGGCCGACGAGGAGGACCCCACCACCACCCAGTACGCACTGAAGTACCCCACGGGAACCGGTCCGTACAAGTTCGTGGAGTGGAACCGGGGCGAGAATGTCCGGCTGACCGCGTTCGAGGACTACTGGGGCGACCAGCCGAGGACCCAGAACATCGTCATCACCACGATCGAGGACACCGGCGCCAAGCGCGATGCCCTCATGAACGGTGACATCGACGCCTTCGACCTGGTGGCACCGGGCGACATCCGCACGCTGGAGGAGGCCGGGGTGCAGATCATCAACCGGCCGGCGTTCAACATCTTGTACCTCGGCATCAACCAGGCGCAGGAGCCGCTGGACGACCTCAAGGTCCGCCAGGCCATCGCCCATGCCATCAACAAGGAGGATGTGGTCAACCAGACACTTCCGCCGGGCTCGGAAGTGGCCAAGGAGTTCGTGCCGCCGATTGTCAACGGCTACAGCGAGGATGTGCAGGAGTACCCCTACGACCCCGAGAAGGCCAAGCAACTGCTGGCCGAGGCCGGGGCGGAGAACCTGACGCTGGAGTTCAACTACCCCGTCGACATCAGCCGGCCCTACATGCCCTCACCCGTGGAAACGTTCAACGTGATCCGCACCCAGTTGGAGGACGTCGGCATCAAGGTCAAGCCGGTCGGAGACCAGTGGACGCCGGACTACCTGGAGCTCATCCAGGGCACCGAGAACCATGGGATCCACTTGCTCGGGTGGACCGGTGACTACAACGACACCGACAACTTCCTCGGGGTGTTCTTCGGACGGGAGTCCAGCGAGTGGGGCTTCGACAACCCCGAGCTGTTCAAGGCGCTGACCGAAGCCCGACAGCTGCCCACCGTCGAGGAGCAGCAGCCGAAGTACGAGGCGATCAACGAGCAGGTGATGGAGTTCCTGCCTGGTGTGCCGATCGCGCACCCGGTGCCGTCGCTGGCCTTCGCTGAGAACATCGAAGGGTTCTACCCGAGCCCGGTGCAGGACGAACCGTTCACCTACGTGGTCGTCAACGAGTAGCACACGACGAGGGGGTCGGCTCACTAACGGGCCGGCCCCCTGTCATGCTCGGGAACTAAGCGCGGAAGGCGGCGAGCGTGCTGCGATTTGCGGTCCGTCGGATCGGGCTGATGGTGCCCACTCTCATCGGGTTGTCGCTGCTGCTCTTCTTCTGGGTCCGTATCCTGCCGGGCGACCCGGCCCGTAGCCTGCTGGGTCAGCGGGCGACACCAGAAGGCATCGAGCGGCTCAACGAGCTCTACGGTTTCGACCAGCCGATCTGGAAGCAGTACGTCACCTATGTCAGCGCGTTGGCGAGAGGCGACTTCGGCCAGTCCATCGACCTGCATGAGCCGGTGCTGGACGCCTTCATCGACAAGCTGCCGACAACGATCGAGGTGACCTTTGTCGCCCTGCTGCTGGCGGTGGCGGTCGGGATTCCCCTCGGCTACTACGCCGGTCGCCACCAAGGGGGCTGGCTCGACACCGCCATCGTGTCGACCTCTCTGCTCGGCGTCGTAACTCCGGTGTTCTTCCTGGCGATCCTGTTGAAGTACGTCTTCGCCGACCAGCTCGGCCTCCTGCCCACCCAAGGGCGGCAGGACGCTCGCATCGACGTCGACCATCCGACCAACTTCTACGTGCTCGACGGGTTGATAACCGGCGAGTACGCCGCGGCCTGGGACGCATTACAACACCTGATCCTGCCGGGACTCGCTCTTGGCACGATCCCGCTCGCGATCGTCGTACGCATCACCCGGGCATCGGTCTCTGACGTGGTGCACGAAGACTACGTGCGGACGGCAGAAGCCAAAGGGCTGTACGCCGGCACCATCAACCGGCGCCACATCCTGCGCAACGCGTTGCTCCCCGTGGTCACCACCATTGGCCTGCAGCTCGGGCTGCTGTTGTCGGGGGCTGTGCTGACCGAGACGGTCTTCGCCCTCGACGGCATCGGCAACTACCTGTACGACGCGATCACCGTGCGCGACTACCCGGTGCTGCAGGGCTTCATCTTGTTCATCGCCCTGATGTACTCGATCATCAACCTGCTCGTCGACCTGTCCTACGGCCTGATCGACCCGAGAGTCCGAGTGTCATGACCATCGCTCCGACCGCCACACTGCCCCCAGAGGGCCCGCTCAGCCCGGACGGTCCCACTGCGGAGTCGATGGCAGGCGAAAGCCTCTGGAAGGGTGCCTGGCAGCGGCTGCGCCGCAACCCGATGGCGCTCATCGGCGGCGGCATCATGGCCGTTTTCGTGTTCGTGGCCCTCTTCGCTCCGCTGCTCGCGCCGTACGAGCCTGCTTCGACCGAGTGGACGGAGCTCTCCACCCCGTTCTTCGTCCAGGGTAGCAACTCCGAGCACCTGCTGGGCATCGACCGGTGGGGCTCCGACATGCTGACGCAGCTCATCTTCGGGGCCCGCCAGTCGCTGATCATCGGTGTCGTCTCGACCCTGATCGGGCTTTTCGCCGGCGCCCTGCTCGGCACGTTGGCGGGTGGCCTCGGCGGCAAGGTCGACACCGTCATCATGCGGTTCGTCGACATCTTGCTTTCGATTCCCAGCCTGCTGCTGGCGATCAGCATCGCGGCGGCGATGGGTAAGAGCAGCTTTGCTCTCATGGTCGCGATCGGCGCGGCGCAGATCCCGATCTTCGCCCGCCTCCTGCGCAGTACAATGCTCTCCCAGAGCAGATCCGACTACGTGTTGGCGGCGAACGCGCTGGGCCTGCGCCGACGCAACATCATCTTGGGCCACATCCTCCCGAACTCGCTCGGCCCGACGATTGTGCAGGCGACGCTGAACCTCGCCACCGCGATCATCGAAGTCGCGGCGCTGTCGTTCCTCGGTCTCGGTGAGGACGACCCGGCTGTCGCCGAGTGGGGGCGGATGATCGTGTCCGGGCAGGACCGGTTCCAGATCGCTCCGTGGTTGGCCTTCTACCCGGGCATTTGCATCGCCATCACGGCGCTCGGCTTCACCCTGCTGGGTGAGGCCCTGCGCGAGGCCCTCGACCCCAAGCAGCGGCGGTGAACCATGACAGTTGAGTACGTGCCCGGTCAGCCGCAGAGCCAGCCGCAGACGACGATCGCGGGGCACGGCGACCGTCCACTGCTCACGGTCACGGACCTGAGCGTGACCTTCACCCGGCGCGGCCGGGCGCCGGTCCACGCCGTTGACGACGTCTCCTTCCAGATCCGCGCGGGTGAGCACGTCGGGCTGGTGGGGGAGTCAGGGAGCGGCAAGAGCGTGACGTCGCTGGCGATCATGGGGCTGCTGCCGCGCGGTGGCGTCGAGGTCGCCGGCAGCGTCGACTTCGACGGTCAGGAGCTGATCGGGCTCGACACCGCGACGATGCGCAACCTCAGAGGCCAGGAGCTCGCCATGGTGTTCCAGGACCCGATGACCAGCCTCAACCCGGTGATCACCGTCGGCAGACAGATCACCGAGGTCCTCAAACGGCACCGCGACCTCGACAAGGCCGATGCTCGCACTGAGGCCGTCGACCTGTTGACGAAGGTGGGGATCCCCGACCCCGCGCGCCGGGTCGGCGACTACCCGCACCAGCTGTCAGGCGGTATGCGGCAGCGGGTGCTGATCGCGATCGCGCTGGCGTGTCAGCCTCGGCTGCTCATCGCCGACGAACCGACGACAGCGTTGGACGTCACGATCCAGGCGCAGATCCTCGAGCTGCTCAGGGAACTGGTCAGCGGGAGCCAGACGGCGCTGCTCATGATCACTCACGACCTCGGCGTTGTGGCCGGCCTCTGTGACCGCGTCCATGTGATGTACTCCGGCCGGATCGTGGAGTCAGCCGAGCGGCGCCAGCTGTTCGCCCGGCCCCGGCACCCGTACACCGGTGGGCTGATGGCGTCGATCCCGCGGCTGGACCAGCCTCGCGGCGTCCCGTTGACCCCGATCCCTGGTTCGCCCACCGACACTCTGCCGTGGAGCCAAGGCTGCGCCTTCGCGCCGCGCTGTCCCAACTCCGAGGTCGACTGCCGGATGCACACTCCGGCGCTGGAGCCGGCCGACAACCGGGCGTTGCGGTGCTTCCACCCGCTCACCACGGACCCCCGGTCGGTGGGAGCCACTCATGCCTGAGCCGTTGCTGCAGGTTCGGGGACTGAAGGTCCACTTCCCGATCAGGAAGGGCGTCGTGCTGCAGCGGCAGGTGGGCGCCGTCAGAGCCGTCGACGGGGTCGACCTCGACGTGCACAAGGGGTCGACATTCGGCCTCGTAGGGGAGTCCGGGTGCGGCAAGAGCACGCTCGGGCGGGCCATTCTGCGGCTCACTGACATCACCGAAGGCGAAGTGCTGTTCGAAGGTGTTGACCTCGCCCAGTTGAAGGGCGAGGAGCTGCGCCGCCGTCGCCGCTCCATGCAGATGGTCTTCCAGGACCCGATGGCGAGCCTGAACCCGCGGCAGAGCATCGAGACCATCATCAGCGAGCCGCTGCGCGCTCATGACATCACGTTCGACAACCGCCGCGTCAGGGAGCTGCTGGAGCTCGTCGGGCTCCCGGCGTCGGCCGCATCCCGCTATCCGCACGAGTTCAGCGGGGGTCAGCGCCAGCGCATCGGCATCGCCAGAGCGGTGGCGCTCGAGCCTGCCTTGGTGATCGCAGACGAGCCGGTCTCTGCTCTCGACGTCTCGATCCAGGCCCAAGTGCTGAACTTGTTGGAGGAGCTGCAGGACAGGCTCGGCCTCACCTACCTCGTCATCGCCCACGACCTGGCGGTGGTGCATCATGTCTCGGACGAGGTGGCCGTGATGTACCTCGGCTCGATCGTCGAACAGGCCCCTTCAGACGCGCTGTACGCCCAGCCCCTGCATCCGTACACGATCTCGCTGATGTCGGCAGTACCCGTCCCCGACCCGGTCGTGGAGGACAGCCGGCAACGAATCCTGCTCACCGGCGACCTGCCCTCGCCGGCCAACCCGCCGGACGGCTGCCGGTTCCACACCCGGTGCCCGTTCCGGCAGGAAACCCGCTGCGACGACGAGCGCCCGGCGCTGCGGGAGATCCAGCCCGGCCACCGGGCCGCGTGTCACTACGCGGAGGAGATCCTCAGCGGGCATATCACACCGCGGGAGCCGGACGAGGCCCTGAGAGCCGGTGTGGCGTGACAGCAGCTGTCTCGGGGGCGGCTAGGTGAACGGAGCTGGCTCGGGCAGTGGTGGCGGCGTGCCGCCCCATTCGGGGCACAGTGCCTGGTGGTCGCACCACCCGCACAGTGGCGACTTGCGCGCCCGCCAGTCACCGCTCGCGGTCGCCCGCTCGATGGCCTTCCACAATGCCTCGACCTTGCGCTCGGTGGCCAGCAGGTCGCGCTCGTCCGGCTCGTAGCGCAGCATCTCACCGTTGCCGAGATAGACAAGCTGCAACATGCGGGGCAGCACCCCGCGGGTGCGCCAGATGACCAGCGCGTAGAACTTCATCTGGAAGAGTGCCTTGGCCTCGAAGTGCTCACCGGGTGACCGGCCGGTCTTGTAGTCGACGATGCGCAGCTCGCCGGTGGGGGCAACGTCGACGCGATCGACGTACCCGTGCAAGGTCAAGCCGGAGGCCAGCTGCGTCGCCACGTGGATCTCGCGTTCGGCCGGTTCGAGCCGTCGGGGGTCTTCAAGGGTGAAGTAGCGACCCAGCAGCGACCGGCACTGCTCGAGCCAGGTCACCAAATCGGGCGTGTCGGCTCCGAACATCTCGGCGAGCTCTGGCTCGTCGCCGAGCAGTTTGTCCCACACCGGCGCAAGCAGCGTGTTCGCCTGGTCGTGGGTGCGCTCGGCGGCGGGCAGGTCGAACAGGCCCTCCAACACCTTGTGCACCACCGAGCCGCGGACAGCGTCGACGCTCGGCGCCTCGGGCAGCTTGTCGATGACCCGGAAGCGGTAGAGCAACGGGCAGGTCATGAAGTCACTTGCCCGGCTTGGGGACAGCGAGTTCGACCGGCTCAGCTGACCCGACGCCGGCCCTACCTGCTCCACCTCGCGCGCCGGTGCTTCCACGCTCGTTGTCATGCCAGAAAGGCTAGGGCAGCGCTCCGACAAAGTACCTGCGACGCGGCGGTAGCCGCCAAGGCCGCTAGCGTTGACTTGGTGAGCCCTCCTGTGGACGATGCCAGTGGGGGACCGCCGCAGCGAGGCGGAAGTTTCCGCCTTGGCCGAGTCGCCGGAATCGACGTCAACGTCGCTCACTCGTGGTTCCTCATCGTCGGCCTTATCGCCCTACTGCTGGCCCCGCGCATCCAAGTCGCCGCCCCTGGCCTGGGGAACTGGGCCTACCTGGCGGGGGGAGCTTTCGCCGTACTGCTGTATGTGTCGGTGCTCCTGCACGAGATCTCCCACGCGCTGGCGGCGCGGGCTTTCCAGATGCCGGTGCGGTCGATCAACCTGCACTTCCTCGGTGGCGCGACCGAGATCGAGGGTGAGGCGGCGACACCGTGGCGGGAGTTCGTCATCGCCGTCGTGGGACCTATCACCTCGCTGCTCATCGGTGGCGCGGCCTGGTTGGTGATCGACCTTTTCGAGCCTGGGCTGCTGCATCTCGCGGTCTCCTACCTGGCTGGCGCCAATCTCTTGGTTGGGGTGCTCAACCTGGTGCCCGGGCTGCCACTTGACGGTGGGCGGGTGCTGCAGGCGGTGGTGTGGGGGGTGACGAGGCGGCGAGCACTCGGCGTGACGGTGGCGGCCTGGGGCGGGCGCCTCGCCGCGGTCACCGCGATGCTCTACCCGGCTCTGTTGCTGTCATTCGGCGTCTCGCCCGACATCGTCGACTACCTCTTCGGGTTCATCGTCGGCGGTTTCTTGTGGGCGGGCGCCACGCAGGCGCTGGTGCTGGCTCGGCTGCGGAGCAAGCTGCCCGCCCTGCAGGCGCGCAAGCTGGCTCGGCCGGCGATCGGCGTACCCGCAGATCTTCCGGTTGCCGAAGCGGTACGTCGGGCGCAGGAGGCGCACGCCGGTTCCCTTGTCGTCGTGACCGCAGACGGCCGGCCGACCGGGATCGTCAACGGGGCGGCCGTCCGCTCGACCCCGCCCGAGCGCCAGCCCTGGCTGTCGTGCGGTGACCTCGCCCGCCGGCTTGACGACAGCCTCCAGCTGGACGCAGACCTCAGCGGTGAGGCGCTGCTGCAGGCCATGAACCGCACCCCGTCGACGGAGTACCTGCTCACCGAAGCCGACGGGTCGATCTACGGCGTACTCGTCACAACCGACGTCGACGCGGCGTTCAAAGCCGCCTGACGTCCGTCCCTCAGCCGCCGACTAGTGTCATCGGCTATGTCAGCCGAGCTCGGATCTGAGCACCAGCCGGCGCTCGATCCAGCCACCGCCGACCCGGACGCGCCGTGGTCGGGTGTTCGGCGCGGACCGCTGCAGGCCGGGGAGCGGGTACGCCTCACCGATCCCAAGGGTCGAAACCACGGTGTGCTGCTGGCGCCTGGCGCGACGTTCTTCACGCACAAGGGCGGGATCGAGCATGACGACCTCATCGGCGGCCCCGACGGCAGCGTCGTCACGTCGTCGGGGGGAGTTGACTACCTGGTACTGCGGCCGCTGCTGGCTGACTTCTCGGTGTCAATGCCGCGGGGAGCCGCGGTGGTGTACCCGAAGGACGCAGCGCAGATCATCACGATGGCTGACATCTACCCGGGGGCACGGGTGGTGGAGGCTGGCGCGGGCTCCGGGGCGCTGACGTGCGCGCTCCTGCGTGCGGTCGGCGCCGGCGGCGCGGTGACGTCGTATGAGCGGCGTGCGGACTTCGCCGCGGTTGCTCACCGCAACGTCGTCGGGTTCTTCGGTGCCGACCACCCGGCGTGGACGCTGACGGTGGCGGACCTCTCTGTCGATCTCGCCGAGCGCGACGTCGACCGCGTCGTTCTCGACATGCTGGCCCCATGGGAGTGCCTGCCGGCCGTGGCTGGCGCGCTGACTCCTGGCGGGGTCGTGTGCGCCTACGTCGCCACGACGACACAGCTCAGCCGGTTCGTCGAGACCGTGCGCGCGCGCGGCGACTTCACCGAGCCCACCGCCTGGGAGTCGCTGGTGCGCAACTGGCGGGTCGAGGGCCTGGCAGTGCGGCCCGAGCACCGCATGAACGGTCATACCGGCTTCCTCGTCACCGCTAGGCGCCTGGCACCAGGGGTCACCGCTCCCCGCCGGAGCCGGCGGCCCGCCCCCGGCGCCTATGGACCCGACTACAGCGGACCGCGCCCGCCGGGCTTTGTTGACGAATCAGCCTCCACACACACTGATACCGACACGTAACCCTTAATGGCCGATGGAATCACGGTCGCCTGGGTAGGGTCGCTGTAGTAGGTCCACTTTCCGTGGAGGTGATGGCGTTGATCGCACGAGACGACGGACAGTCCCGTCGGTCCCACTCGACCGACGAGCTGCGCGGCCAGGTCGACTTCCTCGAGGCCGAAGTGGCAGATCTTCGCCGCCGGTTGTCGGACGCCCCTTCCACAGCGCGCTACCTTGAGCAGCGGCTTGCCGACACTCAGACGTCGCTGGCGGCTCTCACGTCTCAGAACGAGCGACTCGCCGCCACCTTGCGCGAGGCTCGTGACCAGATCATGACGCTGAAGGAGGAAGTCGACCGGCTGGCCCAGCCACCCACCGGTTTCGGCACTTTCCTCGGCGCGAACGACGAATCCACGATCGACGTCTTCACCGGTGGCCGGAAGCTGCGGGTCAACGTCAGCCCGGCCATCGCCGTCGACGACCTCAAACGCGGTCAGGAGGTCATGCTCAACGAGGCGCTCAACGTCGTGGCTGCGCTCGACTTCGAGGAGGTCGGCGAGGTCGTCCTGCTCAAGGAGGTGCTGGCCGACGGTGACCGCGCCCTGGTCATCGCCAACGCCGACGAGGAGCGGGTGGTGCGGATCGCGGCGTCCCTGCGCAGCCAACCGCTGCGAGCCGGCGACTCGGTGCTGCTCGACGGCCGCTCCAACTACATCTACGAGCGCATCCCGAAGACCGAGGTCGAGGAGCTGGTCCTCGAAGAGGTCCCTGACATCGACTACGCCAAGATCGGCGGGCTGATGCGTCAGATCGACCAGATCCGCGACGCGATCGAGCTGCCCTACCTGCACCCCGAGCTGTTCTTGGAGCATGAGCTCAAGCCACCAAAGGGTGTGCTGCTGTACGGGCCCCCTGGCTGCGGCAAGACGCTGATCGCCAAGGCCGTCGCCAACTCGCTGTCGAAGAAGGTCGCCGACAAGACAGGCGAAGAAGGCAAGTCGTTCTTCTTGAACATCAAGGGCCCAGAACTGCTCAACAAGTACGTCGGCGAGACCGAGCGGCACATCCGGCTGGTGTTCCAGCGGGCCCGGGAGAAGGCCAGCGGGGGCACGCCGGTCATCGTCTTCTTCGACGAGATGGACTCGTTGTTCCGCACCCGTGGGTCAGGGGTCTCCTCCGACGTCGAGAACACCATCGTCCCTCAGTTGCTCAGCGAGATCGACGGTGTGGAAGGCCTCGAGAACGTCATCGTGATCGGCGCCTCCAACCGCGAGGACATGATCGACCCAGCGATCCTGCGGCCGGGGCGACTCGACGTAAAGATCAAGATCGAACGCCCCGACGCCGAGTCGGCGCGCGACATCTTCTCCAAGTACCTCACGTCGAACCTGCCTCTGCACAGCGACGACCTGGCGGAGTTCGGCGGCAACCGGGCAGCGTGCGTGGGGGGCATGATCCAGCGCACAGTCGAGCGGATGTACACCGAGCTGGAGGAGAACCGGTTCCTCGAGGTCACCTACGCCAACGGCGACAAAGAAGTGCTGTACTTCAAGGACTTCAACTCCGGTGCGATGATCCAAAACATCGTCGATCGGGCCAAGAAGATGGCGATCAAGGACCTGCTCGACAACGACCAGCGGGGCATCCGGGTGCAGCACATGCTGCAGGCGTGCGTCGATGAGTTCAAGGAGAACGAGGACCTGCCGAACACCACCAACCCTGACGACTGGGCCCGCATCTCCGGCAAGAAGGGGGAGCGGATCGTGTTCATCCGCACCCTCATCTCCGGCAAGGAGGGCACCGAGCCCGGCCGCTCGATCGACAACGTCGCCAACACCGGCCAGTACCTGTAGCCCCCACCAGGAGTTGGCACTCCTAGGAGTTGTCAGAACCTACTCGACCTATTGGTCGACTGGAGTCTGACAAGCCGGGCTAGCTTGTCGAGCGCAGCCGACTGATGACGCCGTCCAGGCCGCTGCGGACGTAGCCGGGGTCGTCGAGGTCGAGCCCATAGGTCACCTCGTACCACGGTCCGAGTAGGCGCCAGTCCTGTGCCCTGCGCACGAGGTTCTGGTTCGCTCCGTACGCCGCCTTGACCGCTTCGGCGAACGCCGGCCGCGCGCCGTACAGCACCCAAGCGAGGTCGAGCGCGGGGTCACCGATGCAGCCGTCGATCCAGTCGATGATGCCGGTCACGACGCCGCCCTGGACCCGGATGTGGCCGGGTCCCAGGTCGCCGTGCACGAGCGCCGCCTTCGGCGCGTGCGCACAGCGCTCGAGCAGCCGAGCGGCTGGTTCGGCCAGGCCGGGCTCCAAGGCGGCGATCATGGGGAGCACCTCGTGCTCGAACCGCGGCCACGTGTCGACGCGCTCCCAGTCAGGCACCCCCAGCCGGCGGGCGCCGGAGACGGGTACGTCGTGCAGGGCGCGGACGAACAGCCCGACCGCATGACCCTGCTCGGCATCGACGCCAGGGCACGGAAGGCCCTCGACCAGGCGATGCCGCACCCTCAGCGGTGCCTCCGAGACAACGACCGGCTCGGGGACAGGCAGTGAAAGCTGCGGCGCCAGCCACGGCAGCAGGACCGTCTCCCGGCGCAGGGGCGCATCCACCTCGGCCCGGCGCGGCGTGCGGTCCACCCACTGACCGTCGATGAGCACAGCGTGCGTGTCCCATCCGTTGTCGAAGTCGTCCACGGAGGCCACCCAACCACTGTGGAGTTGTCAGCCTGCAGGAGACACCTGCACGCTCGTGCCCGCCTGACAAGTCGGGTGCCCCCGTAGGCTCGAGGCATGACGGTCCGGCGGATCATGGGCACCGAGACCGAGTTCGGGATCTCGGTGCTGGGTACGCCGTCCGCGAACCCGATGCTGGCCTCCTCGCAGGTCGTCAACGCCTACGCCTCCACCAGCGCCCGGTCGCGCCGGGCCCGCTGGGACTTCGAGGAGGAGAACCCACTCCGCGACGCCCGCGGCTTCGACCTCAGCCGCTCGGCCGCCGACCCCAGCCAGCTCACCGACGAGGACGTCGGCCTGGCGAACCTCATCTTGACCAACGGGGCTCGGTTGTACGTCGACCACGCCCACCCCGAGTTCTCGACGCCTGAGTGCACCAATCCCCGAGACGTCGTGCGGTGGGACAAGGCAGGGGAGCAGATCATCGTCACGGCCGCGAACGCCGTACGCATCCCAGACCAGAACCCCATCGTGTTGTACAAGAACAACACCGACAACAAGGGCGCGTCCTACGGCGCCCACGAGAACTACCTGATGAAGCGGTCGACGCCGTTCCCCGACATCGTGCGGCACATCACGCCGTTTTTCGTCAGCCGCCAGGTTATTTGCGGCGCCGGCCGAGTGGGCATCGGCCAGGACGGGCAGACGTCCGGCTTCCAGATCAGCCAACGCGCCGACTTCTTCGAGGTCGAGGTGGGCCTCGAGACTACGCTGAAGCGGCCGATCGTGAACACCCGCGACGAACCGCACGCCGACCCCGAGAAGTACCGCCGGCTGCACGTCATCATCGGCGACGCCAACCTTGCCGAGATCTCGACGTACCTCAAGGTCGGTACCACGTCGCTCGTACTCGCCATGATCGAGGACCGGGCGCTAACCGCGGACCTGGCGATCGACAATCCCGTGTCAGAGCTGCACAAGGTCTCACACGACCCGACCTTGAAACACCTCGTCTCGTTGCGCGATGGCCGCTCGATGAGCGCGCTGGACCTGCAGGAGTGCTACCTGGAGCAGGCGCGTGACTACGTCGATGCCCACCTCGGCGCCGACGCCGACAAGCAGACCCGCGATGTGCTCGACCGCTGGGAGTCGGTGCTCTCGCGGCTGCGCACAGACCCGGTCTCCTGTCGTCGCGAACTCGACTGGGTGGCGAAGCTGGCGCTGCTGGAGTCCTACCGCGAACGCGACGGCCTGGAGTGGGACGACCCCAAGCTGCGGCTGATTGACCTGCAGTACGCCGACCTGCGCCCCGACAAGGGCCTTTACCAGCGGCTGGTGGCGCGCGGTTCCATCGACCGGCTGCTGACCGATGACGAGGTGACTCGTGCCGTGTCGGAGCCGCCGGTTGACACCCGCGCCTATTTCCGGGGCCGCTGCTTGGCGCAGTACCCGGACCGGATCGCCGCGGCGTCGTGGGACTCGGTCATCTTCGACCTGCCGGGGCGGGACTCGCTGCAGCGGATCCCGACGATGGAGCCGACCAGGGGGACCCGCCACCACGTGGGCGAGCTGCTCGACAGGTGCTCGACGGCGGAGGACCTGTTCGAAGCCATCACTTCGTGAGTCCAACACGTCGTGAGTCACCTCCTCTGCACGGGTAGGGTTCCGGTAACGACCATGACGACGCTGGAGGTGGCAGATGGCGCGTGAAGGTGGCCAGCAGCACAAGACCGCCCGAAAGACATCGGAGGAGGACTCACCTCCGGAGTCTGCGCCGTCCGAGGCCGCGTCGGAGCGCAAGGAGAAGCTCGACGACGACGTCGACGCGATCCTCGACGACATCGACGAGGTGTTGGAGTCCAACGCCGAGGAGTTCGTCCGCGGCTTTGTGCAAAAGGGCGGTGAGTGACGTCGATGCCGGAGTCCCGCCTCCCCCCGGCGTACGTCACGCCGGGAAGCTCCTCGTTCGCTGACTTCCTGGCCGCTCAGGCCCCCGAGCTGCTCCCTGGGCGGCGTACGGCGGCAACCGGGCCGGTCGACGTACCCCACGGCACCACGATCGTGGCGGCAACCTTCGACGGCGGCGTGGTCATGGCGGGGGATCGGCGGGCGACGATGGGCAACGTCATCGCCCAGCGCGACATCGAGAAGGTGTTCCCGGCCGATGAGTACTCGTGCGTCGGTATAGCCGGTTCCGCTGGCCTGGCCGTCGAGATGGTCCGGCTGTTCCAGGCCGAGCTCGAGCACTACGAGAAGATCGAGGGCACCACGCTGTCGCTCGACGGCAAGGCCAACCGGCTGGCTGCGCTGCTGCGCGGCAACCTCGGCATGGCGATGCAGGGCCTGGCCGTGGTGCCGCTGTTCGCGGGGTTCGACCTGCACGCGGGGCTCGGCCGCATCTTCTCCTACGACGTGACCGGCGGGCGCTACGAGGAGCAGGCCTTCCACTCGGTCGGCTCGGGTTCGGTGTTCGCCCGCGGCGCGCTGAAGAAGCTCTACCGAGAGGGGTTCACCGCCCAGGACTGTGTGACGGCGGTCGTCCAGGCGTTGTACGACGCCGCCGACGACGACTCCGCGACCGGCGGGCCCGACATGCAGCGGCGCATCTTTCCCGTTGTTGTGCAGGTCACCGGCGAGGGATTCGCCAAGCTGCCCGACAGCGAAGTCGCCGCCGTGGCCGACGAGGTGGTCGCGGCGCGCATGCACCGCCCAGACGGCCCCGCCGCCCCCCTGACGTAGCAGGAGCTCTCATGTCGATGCCTTTCTACGTCTCGCCCGAGCAGCTGATGAAGGACCGGGCCGACTTCGCCCGCAAGGGCATCGCCCGCGGTCGGGGGCTGGTTGTCGTGCAGTACGCCGACGGGCTGCTGTTCGTGGCCGAGAACACCTCGCCGTCGCTGCACAAGATCTCCGAGCTCTATGACCGGCTCGCGTTCGCGGCGGTGGGCCGCTACAACGAGTTCGAGAACCTCCGCATCGCCGGGGTGCGGCTCGCCGACATGCGCGGCTACTCCTACGACCGGCGTGACGTCACCGGTCGGGCGCTGGCGAACGCGTACGCCCAGACGCTCGGCACGATCTTCTCCTCGGGCGGGGAGAAGCCGTACGAGGTCGAGATCTTCGTCGCCGAGGTGGGGGCCTCGTCCGACGACGACCAGGTGTACCGGTTGACCTACGACGGCTCGGTCGCCGACGTGCAGGGTTACGCGGTTATGGGCGGCACCGTCGAGCAGGTCGACGACTACCTCGAGCACCACTACCAGCCCGGCCTCGACCTCGAGGCGGCCCTGCGGCTGGCGGTCGACGCGCTCCGGCACGACACCCAGCCACCGCGGGAGATCACCGGTGACCGACTGGAGGTCGCGGTGCTCGACCGCACGCGCAGCCTGCCGCGGAAGTTCCGGCGCATTCCCAAGCAGACCCTGACGAGGCTCATCGGCAGTGCCGAGAACGCCGACGGCACGCCGGCCGTGGAAGATTCGGCGTCCGCCGACACCAGCGCTGAGGGAGATGGGAGGACGGTAGCCCAGCCGGTCGCCGTACCGGAGTCTCCGAGCGGCACGGCCGACGAACCCAGTAACGACCCGGGTGACGCCGTGGGGGAGGTGCCCGACGACCCGAGCGACGCCGTCGGCGACCTGCCCGACGACCCAGACCCTGCCCGGGATGAGTGACGGCACCGATCCGGACTCCGACCGGCACTGGCAGGTGGTCGGCGAGGACGTCGTCGTTCACGACGGCTGGATCAGGGTCACCCAGCGGACCTACCGCCTGCCCGATGGCCGGTTGGCCCAGTGGGACATGTTCGGCGGCGGCCACAGTGTCGGAGTCCTCGCGCTGACACCCGAGGGGCAGGTGGTGTGCGTCCGGCAGTTCCGGCCGGGGCCTGACCGCGTCGTGCTGAACATCCCGGGTGGCTTCGTCGACCCGGGGGAGACCCCGCTCGAGGCGGCGGCGCGTGAGCTCGCCGAGGAGACTGGCTACCTCGCGACTGAGCTGGAGCAGGTGGCCACCGCCGTGAGCGCCTCTTCGACGGGCCAGCGGCATGTGGTGATCGCTCGCGGCTGCGTGCCGGCTGGTATGCAACGGCTCGAGGAGTACGAGGACTGCGAGCCAGTGGTGCTCGACGTGGAGGCCGTCCGAGCCGAGCTCAAGGCAGGGCGGATGACGGGGAACGAGCTGGTCTACCTCGGCCTGGACCACGCCGGCCTACTGTGACTCACCCTCCGGACCGAACCGAGCCCGCACGGCGTCTTTGGCAACTAAGTGGCTACACTTGTAGCTATGGACATCACTGAGCAGATGGCACTGAAGGAAGTCAAGAACCAGTTGTCCACGGTGGTGGCCACGGTCGAACGTGAGCACGGTCGGGTAGTCATCACTAAGCATGGTCGCGCCGCTGCGGTCATCTTGAGCGTGGATGACCTCGAATCCCTAGAGGAAACCGTCGACGTGTTGTCCAGCCCGGCACTGATCATGCAGATCCGCGAGAGCCTCGATCAACTCCGAGATGCGCCCGCAACAGTGCTGTCCAAGGACGAGGCACTGGCACTGATCCGCCCAGCGTGACGACAGGCAGGTATGAGGTCGCTTGGACCTCGTCTGCCAGGCGCTCCCTCGCTCGGCTGCCCGAGAAGGTCGGCACCGCGGTCATTGAGTTCTGTTACGGGGCTTTGGCTCAGAATCCGCAGCGTGTAAGCAAGCCCCTGAAGTTCGATGTCAGCGGACTGCACAGTGCGCGGCGCGGAGACTTCCGCGTCATCTACCGAGTCAGTGACCCGGACCACCGCGTCGACGTCGTGGCGATCGAACACCGCTCGGATGCATATCGCCGTCGATGGGGCCAACGCGAACGGCGCATCCCATGGGGCGGCTTACAACACCGCGCCGCGCGGACCGACCTCAACGGCCGCAACACCTCGTGCACACAGCAGGAGGAGCCGGTCGCCGTGAGCGCAGCGCAGGACGCCGGAATCTTCGGCAAGCGTTGCGACTACTCGCTCGATGACCGCGTCTTCGCTGCTCGCGCCCGGCTCCTCGTAGGTCACATCCAGGCTGTCACCACTGATGAGCCGGACACGAAGCACGATGTCTGCCATGCTCCCGCACAGTAGACCGGCGTAGTCCGAACCGCCAGGCGCCTAGTCGGGCAGGATGACTGGCTGTTGTTCTGCGACGTCGCTGGCGACGGTCTCGCAGGCGGCGGTGGCGATCACACAGGTGACGAGGTCGAATGGGGGCTCAGGAAACGGGAAAATTGATGGACCGTCGACCCGCTGGTCGGGGGGGTCGGGGCGAGTGCTGAGGGCGTATGTGATGGTGCCGTTCGGTCCGAACGCGGCGTCGGCCACCGGTCTCTGGGCAGGCAGACCTGTTTCCAGTCTGGTTCCCCTCTGGGTCTCGTACAGCGCTGCCTTTCCCCCGATAGAGCCCGGGGTGATCATGACGTACCGGCCGTCGGGGGAGAAGCTCACCGGATCGGCGCCAGCCAGAGTGACGGGCGCCCCGTCGGTTTCGATCGTCGTCACGTTTCCGCCGACTCCCTCGGGCTGGATGGCGACCCGCCCGTTCTGGGCATCAACGACGCTGTGGTCCCCGCTGGAGATGCGCTGCAGTTCGTCTGCCTCCGGATCCCATCGGTAGTCGCCGTCTTGAGCCGCGTAGAACACCTGACCGTCGTCGATGGCGATCGGGTAGCTTCCCACGTCCAACCACTTCCATCGCGGCCCGCGCTCCATCAGCTCTCGGTGGCCGACCTCTTTGTCGGCGACGGTGTCATAGACATCAAGATGGGCGGGGTGGTCTCCGTGTCATTCACCCACGCAACCCAGCCCGTGGTCGGGTCGGAGGCGATGGGGGAGTCCTGCGACTTGTCGCCGATCGTTGTCGCGGTCCCTTCCTCGTCGACGTGGACGACCGGGGTCGGTGCTGACCCGGTCTCGGTTGTAGACCAGTACACGACACCGTTGCGGACCTGCACCATGGTGTCGAGGTTCGCCGCCTCGACCTCGACATTCGCCAGGTGCAGGACACCGTCGGCCCACCAGGGGATGTTCGCGGGGTTAGCCGCGTGCGCCAGCAGCCGGCCATCGCCGCGCTGAAACGCACCGGGCGCCACGACTGCAACTCCCACTGCGAGCGCGGCGGTGGCGACGCCGGCACCGACCCATCCTGCTCGCCGTACTCTCCGCTGCTTCGCTCCTGCCGCCATCACCTCCGCGACCGGAGGCACCCCGACGGCGATGCCGTCGCGGGCGCGGTGCAGGAACTCTCGGGTCTGAGTCTCGTTCATCGTGTCTCCTCACGCAGGTCGTCCAGCTTGATGCGCGCGATGGCACGCGCCACGCGGCTCTTCACAGTTCCGACCGGAATGTCCAACGTGTGCGCCACCTGCGGCTCGGTCATGTCCGCGACAAAGCGGAGCACCAGCACGGTTCGATGGTCGGCACTGAGCTGGCCGAGCGCCTGCTCGACTGCGTGCCGGATCACCGTTTCATCGGCCGGGTCCGGTGTCGCCCTGACGGGCAGTACGTCGACCGGTTGCTCACCCCACCAGCGCCGACGCTTGCTCTTGGCCCAGCAGTTGAGGATTGTGCGGTACACATAGGCGTCCATGTCGTCGGCCCGCTGCACCCGGTCCCACGACGAATAGCAGCGAGCGAGCCCGACCTGCGCGACATCCTCCGCTTCCTGCGGTGAACAGCCGAGCACGATGAGCGAGCGCATCAGGGCTGGCCAGCGCGCGGCCATGTAGGTCGCGAACTCCTCGTCGCTGCCCATCCGTCATCCTGTCTCGTCGTCCTAGCCGCTAAACCCCTTGGCCTCCTCAAATGGTTCCTCATGAACTGCCGAACCGTGGCTACCCGGTGATCGGCAACCATCGCGGTCTTTCGAGTGCCGCCCACCTGAGGCAGGATCATGGCGTGGCTGCTCGGGATGAAGAAGAAGCCGATGGGCTCTGCCGTCGTCCTCAGGATCGATGAGGCGCTGCACCTGTTCCTTCCCTCGCGCCATCGTCACGGCGACGTGGAAGTGGCGTACGACGGCACATCGTCGCTCGGCCACGTCGTGCAGTCAGTCGGACCGCCCCTGACCGAGGTCGGCGCGCTGAGCAAGGACGGCTGCCACGTGGATCCGTCAGTTCGCCTCATGGACGGGGACGTGGTGGACGTGCGACCCCCGGTACGGCCGCAGCGATTGGCGGGCTGGCCGCGGTTCGTGCTCGACGTACACCTGGGGTCGTTGACTAGACGGCTGCGGCTTCTTGGTCTCGACGCGGCCTATTCGACAGCGGCCACTGACGAGGCGCTGATCCGGCTAGCCCTCGGCGAGCGTCGTGTGCTGCTCAGCAAGGACCGCGGGCTCTTGCGCCGCCGGGCGATGTGGGGCCACGCGGCGTACGTGCGCGGTGACCGTGCCGATGAGCAGTTGGCGGACGTCCTCGACCGCTTCGACCCTCTCCTCGCCCCATTCACGCGGTGTCTGGCCTGCAACGGCGAGGTCCACCCGGTCGACAAGGCCGATGTGGCCGGACGGCTAGAACCGGGCACGGTTCGCTCGTACGACGAGTTCGCCGCGTGCGACATCTGCGGCCGCGTCTACTGGCGCGGTGCCCATTCTCGACGCCTCGACGCCATGGTGGCGACAGGCGTTGGGGGGTCGTCAGTTGGTGGGCAGGGCTGACCGGATCTCACAGCGCAGTCGGCTCATATGCGTGAGCCGGGCGTCGCAAGTAACCAGCGGGCACTCGTAGGTCTCGGCGGCAGCAATGTAGGCAGCGTCGTAACCGCTGACGTTCGCGCGGAGCTGCCACATTCTCGGCAGCAAGGGCATGGTGCTCAGCAACTCGATGGTCGACGAAGTCAGCGCCTCGAGGGCATCCTGGGCGCGTCCATGGCCAATCTTCCTGCCAAGGTATCGGCCGCGCACGGCGGAGAACGTCTCGACAACGAGATGTCCCGGAGCGGCCCAGTGCGCATCCCGGATCAGTTCGGCTCGACTCCTGTCGCCGACTGGCCCGTCGTCGATGAGCGCGTTGGCGAGTACGGACGCATCCACCACGATCAAGTGACAGCACCAGCCGGCGGGAGGGTGCCAGCCAGCTGGGCGTCTCGCTCAGCGCGAGCGCTGTCGAGCGCGTCAACGGCTTCCGCTGCTGACAGCTGGGAACCATCGTCGCGCGCCGAAAAGCGATCCAGCAGGGCGAGGTTTGTCGAGCGTCGCGCTTCG
Source organism: Nocardioidaceae bacterium (assembly GCA_030447865.1). Lineage (GTDB taxonomy): Bacteria > Actinomycetota > Actinomycetes > Propionibacteriales > Nocardioidaceae > JAUJOE01. The sequence goes on along the minus strand of JAUJOD010000002.1, from coordinate 91,207 downwards.
GCCTGCACCAGCGACAGCAGGAAGGCCTGCAGCGACTGGCCCCTTGCTCGAGCCTGTTGGGCCAGGGCGTCTCGTACATGATCAGGAACATCGCGAATCTGTAAGGCAACCATGCATGCAGTTTACATGCGTAGAGCTGCTTCCGGACCCGCGCAGCTAGAGGTCGTCGGCAAGTGTCAGCTGGGCGGCTTGGCTGCACTGGTGACATAGGCTGAAGTCGTGGACCGCCGGATCTTCGGGATCGAGAACGAGTACGGCGTCACGTGCACGTTCAGGGGCGCGCGGCGGTTGTCTCCCGACGAGGTCGCGCGCTACTTGTTCCGCCGGGTGGTGTCGTGGGGGCGGTCGAGCAACGTTTTCCTGCGCAACGGTGCCCGCCTGTATCTCGACGTCGGCAGCCACCCGGAGTACGCCACGCCCGAATGCGACTCGGTCACCGACCTCGTCGCCCACGACAAAGCCGGGGAGCGGGTGCTCGAGGGACTGCTCGTCGATGCGGAGCGGCGGCTGCGCGACGAGGGCATCGCCGGCGACGTCTACCTCTTCAAGAACAACACCGACTCCGCCGGCAACTCCTACGGCTGCCATGAGAACTACCTGGTCGGTCGCCATGGTGAGTTCTCCCGGCTGGCCGACGTCCTCATCCCGTTCCTGGTGAGCCGGCAGATCGTCTGCGGCGCCGGGAAGGTGCTGCAGACCCCGCGGGGGGCGATGTTCTCGGTCAGCCAGCGGGCCGAGCACATCTGGGAGGGCGTATCCAGCGCCACCACCCGGTCGCGGCCGATCATCAACACCCGCGACGAGCCGCACGCCGACGCAGAGCGCTTCCGGCGGCTGCACGTCATCGTCGGTGACTCGAACATGAGCGAGACCACCACGATGCTGAAGATCGCCAGCACCGATCTCGTACTGCGCATGATCGAGGCAGGCGTCGTCATGCGCGACATGACGATGGAGAACCCGATTCGGGCGATCCGGGAGATCTCCCACGACATGACCGGCAGGCGCAAGGTGCGGCTGGCCAACGGCCGCGACGCGTCGGCACTGGACATCCAGGGGGAGTACCTCTCCAAGGCTCGCGACTTCGTCGACCGACGCGAGCTGCAGACACCGCTGATCGACGCGGCGCTCGACCTTTGGGAGCGCGGGCTCAAGGCGGTGGAGTCCGACGACCTGAGCCTCGTCGAAAGAGAGCTCGACTGGGTGATCAAGTACCGGCTCATCGAGCGCTACCGTGCTCAGCACGGTCTTGGGCTGACGTCGGCGCGAGTGGCGCAGCTTGACCTCGCCTACCACGACATCCACCGCGACCGGGGGTTGTACTACCTGCTGCAAAAGCGCGGCGCGGTTGCCCGGGTCGCCAGCGACCTCAGCATCTTCGAGGCCAAGTCCGTGCCCCCGCAGACCACTCGAGCCCGGCTGCGCGGTGAGTTCATCCGCAAGGCGCAAGAACGCCGGCGTGACTTCACCGTCGACTGGGTGCACCTGAAGCTCAACGACCAGGCGCAGCGCACCGTGTTGTGCAAGGACCCCTTCCGGTCTCACGACGAACGGGTCGAGCGGCTCATCGACTCGATGTGATTGTTAGGCTGGTCCGTCCCTGACCAGCACCACCGCAGCCCTCCGTGAGGTTCTTTCGTGCGTCGAGTTTTCACCGCTGTTCTTCCGGTCCTGCTCGCGGTGAGCGCTTGCGGTGACTCTGCGACCACCGATGAGCAGCCAACGGCTGGCGCGCTGGCCGAAGTGACCGTGTCCGGTCCGGTGGGTAGCCGGCCGGTGATCGAGTTCAAGGCGCCGCTGTCGTTCGCGGAGACGCAGCGCGAGGTGGTGCAGGAAGGGGCCGGCAAAGGGGCGGCGATCACTCCCACATCTACGGTGACCGTCGACTACGTCGGCATCAACGCCAGTGACGGAGCCGAGTTCGACAGCAGCTATCAGGGCGGCGGCAAACCGGCGACGTTCTCGCTGGACCAAGTCATCACAGGTTTCGCCACCGGGCTGAAAGGCGCCCACGCCGGGGACCGCGTGCTGATCGGCGTCTCCTCCAAGGACGGCTACGACCCCACCGGCAACGGGGCGGCAATCCGCCCCGGCGACAGCCTCATCTTCGTCGTCGACGTACACAAGGTGGTCAATCCACCTAAGGCCGAACCACCGCCGACGGCGGCGTCCGGCACCAAGGTCGAACCGCCGCCGACCGTCCCCGAGCTCACCTACGACAAGCAGGGCAACCCGGAGAAGTTCGTGGCCACGCCGCAGACCGCCGAGGCTCCGACGGAACTCGGCGTCTACCCGCTGATCAAGGGCGAGGGCGCGAAGGTGGCGTCCGGGCAGACGATCACCGTCGAGTACGTCGGCCAGCTCTACCCTGACGGCGAGGTGTTCGACGAGTCTTGGTCGAACGACCAGCCTGTCTCGTTCGCCATCGGTGTCGGGCAGGTGATCGCGGGTTGGGACCAGGGGCTGGTGGGTCAGCCGGTTGGCTCTCGGGTGATCCTGGTCATCCCGTCCGAGCTCGGGTACGGCGCGAGCGGCAGCGGTGACACCATTCCTCCTAACGCCGACCTCATCTTCGTCGTCGACATCCTGCAGGCTTCCTGAGGAGCACCTCTCGTGATCGCCCGCAAGTCCGAGCGTCTGATGAACCTGACGATCTGTCTGCTGGTGGCACGCCACTTCGTGCCAAAGCACCGCATCCGGCAGGCGGTCGAGGGCTACCACGACCTGTCGGACGACGCGTTCGACCGCATGTTCGACCGGGACAAGGAGGAGCTGCGCCTGCTTGGTGTCCCGATCGAGCTGGGCGCGATCAACAAGGCCTTCGAGGACGAGCCCGGCTACCGGGTGCGGCGCGACAAGTTCGAGCTCCCGGAGATCAGGTTGGAGGCCGACGAGGCCGCTGTGGTGGGGTTGGCCGCCCGGGTCTGGCAGCACGCCAGCCTGGCCGCCGCCACCTCCCAGGGTCTGCGCAAGCTCCGGGCCGCAGGAGTACCCGTCGACGAGTCGGCGCTGACCATCCTGGAGCCGCAGCTAGCCGCCAACGAACCAGCCTTCGACCCTGTCTTCGACGCTGTAACACAGCGGCGGCCGATCGAGTTCGACTACCGCACCAGGGGAGCCGGCGAGCCTGCCCGGCGACACGTCGAGCCGTGGGGCATCGTCTCCTGGCACGGCCACTGGTACCTCATCGGCCACGACCGCGACCGAGAGGCCGCCCGCATGTTCCGGCTGTCGCGTATCGAAGGGACCGTTTCTGCCGGTGAGCCGGGCGGCTTCGAACCTCCTACCAACCTCGATCTCCGGGCGCTCGCCTCGTCGCTGGCCCCGCCGCAACCGCACAGCTCGGCCACCGTCCGGGTCCGCTCCGGAGCCGGTGACCTGCTGCGCCGGCGAGCCACTACCAGCCGCGAGGCAGTCGATGGATGGACCGAGATCACGCTTCCCTACGGCGACGAAGCCGCGCTGGCCGACGAGCTGGCGTCATTCGGCTCCGACGTCGTGGTGACGGCGCCGGACGAGGTCCGTGCCGGCGTCGTACGCCGGTTGGCTGCGGTCGCAGCAGAGGTGGCCCCGTGACCGCCAATGCGCAGACCCAGGTCGAGCGGATGCTCGCGCTTGTCCCGTACCTGCGCGACCGCGAGGGCATCCCGCTCGACCAGGTGGCCAAGGACTTCAAGGTGAAGCCGGCCCAGATCGTGAAGGACCTCAACGTCTTGTGGTTCTGCGGGCTCCCCGATGCCATGCCCGGCGACATGATCGACATCGACATGGACGCCCTGGACGGCGACGGCGTCGTACGGCTGAGCAACGCCGACTACCTCAACCGTCCGCTGCGGCTGGCGCCGCACGAGGCGCTGGCGCTGGCCGTCGCGCTTCGGGCGCTGCGCGAGGCCAGCGGAGAGCAGGAGCGGGAGGCAGTCGACCGGACGCTCGCCAAGCTCGAGCAGGCGGCCGGTGAGCCGGTCGCCTCGGCGGCAGTGATCGACGTCCACATCGACCCCGTGGACCCCCAGATCCGGGCGGCGGTTGACCTCGCGCTGCGCGAGAACCGGCGGATGCATCTGCGGTACTACGTACCGGGACGCGACGAGACGACCGAGCGGGACGTCGATCCGATGCGGCTGGTGTTCTCCGAGGGCCACGCCTACCTGGAGGCCTGGTGCAACCGGGTGCAGGAGGGCAGGTTCTTCCGGCTCGACCGCATGACAGCCGCCGAGGTGCTCGACGAGTCAGCCTCCCCACCTGCCAACGCCCGCCGCAAGGACCTCTCCGGGGGGCTGTTCCAACCGGCCGCCGATGACCCGCTCGCGGTGCTCGAACTCGACCCGGCGGCCAGCTGGGTGGCCGAGTACTACCCGATCGAGGAACGGACCGACCTCGCCGACGGCCGGGTGCGGGTGGCGTTGCGGTTCCGGGACGAGCAGTGGTTACAGCGGCTGGTGCTCCGGCTCGGTGGCGCCGCGACCGTCGTGGAGCCGACCGAAGTGGCCGACGCCGTCCGCGCTCGGGCGCAGGAGGCGTTGGCCAACTATTCGGGCAGTTGACGCTGACGCGCAATCGCAGCGCCGCCCGGCGGCGTACGATGAAGGTGCCAGCACCGTCTCCACTCGCGAAGAGGCCCTCATGTCTGTAGCTGCCCCAGGTTTCGCCGGGCTCGGCGTGCCCGAGCTCATCATCATCGTGTTGGTGTTGCTGCTGCTCTTCGGTGGCAAGAAGCTGCCCGAGATGGCTCGCGGCACCGGTCGCGCCCTGCGGATCTTCAAGGCGGAGACCAAGGGGCTCATGGACGAGGACGACGAGACCACCGCGGCCAAGGCGCGTGGCGAGCTCCCCGCCGGTGGCGCCACCGCAGCGCCGCCGCCGACGAGCACCGACTACACCGCTCCCCAGTCAGTCCCGCCAACGCACACCGAGAAGTAAGCGCTCCGGCGCTCTTGAATGGCCATCACCGCACGACCGGGCAAGGGTAAGGGACGACCGGCTCCCAGCCCCGACGGTCAGATGACGCTGACGGAGCACCTGCGCGAGCTCCGGAGCCGGCTGTTCGTCTCGGTGTGCTCGGTGGTGGTGGGGTTCATCGTTGCCTGGGCCTTCTACCAGCAGATCTACGACCTGTTGAGGCATCCGCTGCAAGTCGCGGTGGACCGGCTCAACGAGAAGACCAACCAGGACATCCGGCTGGTCATCAACAACGTGGCCGGCGGCTTCCTGCTGCAGACGAAGATTTCGTTGGTTGCCGGCATCGTGCTCGCCAGCCCGGTGTGGCTCTACCAGCTCTGGGCGTTCATCATGCCCGGTCTGCACCGCACCGAGAAGAAGTGGACGCTGATCTTCGTCGCCATCGCCGGCCCGTTGTTCGGAGCCGGGGTGGCGCTTGGGTACGCCGTGATGCCGAAGGGCCTGGAGGTGCTGCTCGGTTTCACCCCCGAGGGCGTCTCCAACCTGATCGACTCCCAGCACTACCTCAACTTCATGCTGCGCATCCTGTTGGTGTTCGGCGTCTCCTTCGAGATCCCGCTCTTCGTCATCCTCCTGAACCTGGCCGGAGTGGTGCGCGCCGCCCATCTGAGGAAATGGCGGGCGTGGATCATGTTCGGCACCTTCGTGTTCGCCGCCGTTGCGACGCCGTCGACCGACCCGATCACGATGCTGTTCCTGGCGTTGCCGATGGTGGCGCTGTTCCTGATCTCCGAAGGTATCGCCGTCTTGGTCGACCGTCGCCGGGCGGCGGCCGGTGAGCCTGACTACGCTGACCTGGAGGACGACGAAGCATCACCGCTGTAGCCCGCCAGCCAGATCGGGAGCCATGACCATCGCCATCGCGGATGCTTTCGATCTACCCGACTGGCTGGGCACGGAGCAGGTCGTCTGGCAGGCGACGACGTCGCTCATCGAGGCCGCGCATGTGCCCGGCCAGCTCACCAGCGGTCCCGACCGCACGTACCAGCTGGACCTGCTGGCGGTGGACGCCGCCTTTCCCAAGCCGATCTGCCCAGAGCGCGAGCGGACCCTTGTGCACCAGGCGTGGCACTACGGAGAAGTGGTGCTCGTGCAGATCGACTTCCGGCTGGCGGCTGCCGTGCCAGGCACCCGCTTCGACGCCAACGTGATGTGCGAGGCGCTGCGGCGAGTGGCCAAGTCGGTTGGGGCACCCGCGAGCAACTTCACCGTGGCAGTCACGCTCTGAGTGGCCACATGAGCACGTTCGACCGCTTCGCGGCGCTCTACGACTTCTCCCTCGACGACTTCCAGAAGCGGGCGTGCGAGTCACTGGCTGCCGGCCGCGGGGTGCTGGTCGCCGCCCCCACTGGTTCGGGCAAGACGCTGGTGGGCGAGTTCGCCGTACACCTGGCGCTTGAGCAGGGCGCCAAATGCTTCTACACGACGCCGATCAAGGCGCTGTCGAACCAGAAGTTCGCTGACTTCACGGTGCGGTACGGCGCGCAGCGGGTCGGGCTGCTGACGGGGGACAACTCGATCAACGGCGACGCCCCGGTCGTGGTGATGACCACCGAGGTGCTGCGGAACATGCTGTACGCCGGCTCGGGCACCCTGACCGGTCTGCGGTTCGTCGTGATGGACGAGGTGCACTACCTGGCGGATCGCTCGCGGGGCGCGGTGTGGGAGGAGGTCATCATCCACCTGCCGGAGTCGGTGTCGGTGGTCTCGCTGTCGGCGACGGTCTCCAACGCCGAGGAGTTCGGAGAGTGGCTCGCCACCGTGCGGGGCGAGAACGACACGGTCGTCGAGGAGCGCCGGCCGGTGCCGCTGTTCCAGCACGTGATGGTAGGTCAGCGGTTGTACGACCTGTTCGCCGAGCCGGTCACGCAGGGCGAGGGGCGGGTCGTGGTGAACCCGCAGCTGGCTCAGGTGGCGAGGGACGACTGGTGGCGGCGGCGAACCCGGGACTCGCGGAACTCCCGCGGCTATCACCGCGCTCCCAGCGGGCGAGGACTGGTGCCGAGCCGTATCGACGTGGTGGACCGGCTCGACGCGGAGGGGCTGCTGCCGGCGATCATGTTCATCTTCAGCCGGGCCGGCTGCGACGCCGCTGTCCAGCAGTGCCTGCATGCGAACCTGCGGCTGACGACGCCGGCCGAGCGGCAACGGATCCGCGCGTACGCCGAGGAGCGGGCCTCCGTGCTCGCCGACAGCGACCTGGAGGTGCTCGGCTACCAGCAGTGGCTGGAGGCGCTGACACGTGGAGTCTCCGCTCACCATGCCGGGATGCTGCCGGTCTTCAAGGAGTGCGTCGAGGAGCTGTTCTCGGCCGGGTTGGTGAAGGTGGTCTTCGCCACCGAGACGCTGGCGTTGGGCATCAACATGCCGGCGCGGTCGGTGGTCATCGACAAACTGTCGAAGTGGAACGGTGAGACCCACGCCGACATCACGCCGGGAGAGTACACCCAGCTGACCGGGAGGGCAGGGCGACGCGGCATCGACGTGGAGGGGCACGCCGTGGTGCTGTGGGCGCCTGGGTTTGAGCCAAAGAGCGTCGCTGGGCTGGCGTCCACCCGTACCTATCCGCTGCGGTCCTCGTTCCGGCCGTCGTACAACATGGCCGTCAACCTGGTGCGCCAAGTTGGTCGGGAGCGGGCTCGGGAGCTGCTGGAGTCCTCGTTTGCCCAGTTTCAGGCCGATCGGGCCGTTGTCGGCCTGGCGCGGCAGGTACGCAAGGCCGAGGAGGCGCTGGAGGGGTACGCCGACGCGGTCGCGTGCGACCGGGGCGACTTCATGGAGTACGCCCAGCTTCGCCGGGCGCTGTCGGATCGGGAGGCGTCGCTGTCGAAGCGGCGGCGCTCTGACCGGCGCGACGAGGCGGTCGCCTCGCTGGAGCGGCTCCGCGTCGGCGACGTCATCGACGTACCGGCTGGCCGTTCGTCGGGCGTCGCCGTCGTGATCGACCCAGGAATGCGGTCGCCACGAGAGGGCCCTCGACCGTTGGTCGTCACCCTCGACCGGCAGGCGCGCCGGTTGTCGGTGGTCGACTTTCCCACGCCGGTCGAGCCGCTGACCCGGATGCGCATCGCCAAGACGTTCAACCCCCGCAACCCTGGGCAGCGACGTGACCTGGCCGCGTTGCTGCGAGACCGGACCCGGTCGCTGGTCGAGCCTGTCGAGAGCAGGGGCCCTCGGTCGAGCCGTCGGGACGGCAGCGCCGCCGACGACCCTGGCGTCTCGCGGCTTCGGGCCGCACTGCGCGAGCACCCGTGCCATGACTGCCCCGACCGGGAGGACCACGCCCGCTGGGCAGAGCGGCACCTCAAGCTGCAGCGGGAGACCGAGACGCTGCGGCGCCGAATCGAGCAGCGCACGAACACGATTGCCAGGCAGTTTGACCGGGTGTACGAGGTGCTGACCGAGCTGGGCTACCTGCAGGGCGAGCAGGTGACACCGGCCGGAGCGTCGCTCGCGCGGATCTACAGCGAGCTCGACCTAGTAGCGGCGGAGTGCCTGCGCCAGTCGGTCTGGGACGGGCTGGAGGCGCCCGCGCTCGCTGCCGTGCTGTCGGCGTTGGTGTTTGAGTCACGAAACCCCGACGAGGCCGCCCGGCCGCGGGTCCCTGGTGGAGCAGTCAGCCGGGTACTTGCCGAGATGACCCGCATTTGGGGCCGACTCGACGCGCTCGAGCGCGAGCACCGGCTCAGCTTCCTGCGCGAGCCGGACCTCGGGTTCGCCCAGGCGGCGTACCTGTGGGCCGGGGGAGCCAGCCTCGAGGACGTGCTCGACGAGGTGGACCTCGCGCCCGGCGACTTCGTCCGGTGGGTGAAGCAGCTGCTCGATCTGGCCGAGCAGATCGCCGATGCCGCTGGTGACTCGCCGCTGCGCTCCACCGCACGGGAGGCGGTGCGGTCCATGCGCCGCGGCGTAGTTGCCTACTCCGCAGAGGTCGACTCCTGAGCCGCGAGCGTGGCGAGCACTCGTTGCACCGGTGATGTCAGCCCCCACCGTTGAGCAAGCGCTTCTAGCCGTGTCGTGGCCGCTGGGGTAGGCGGCCGGAGTGCGGTCGGTACGTCGGGCAGCGTGAGGTCTTTGGCAACCTCGACGACGGTCGGAGCAACGATCAGGTACTGCGCGCAGTCGCGGATCTTCCCTCGCAGTGTCGCCCCCAGAGGGCTGGCGTCATCGGTTGCGGCGGCCACGATGCTCGACAGGTCGCCGTACTGGCGAAGCAGGTCAGCCGCCGTCTTGGCGCCGATTCCCTTGACGCCGGGCAGCCCATCGGATGCGTCGCCGCGAAGCACGGCGAAGTCGGCGTACTGCTCGGGTAGCACGCCGTACTTGCTCACGACCGCCGCGTCGTCGAGGATCTCAAGGTTGCCGACACCGCGTGCGGTGTAGAGGACCCGCACCGACCGCTCGTCGCTAACGAGCTGGAAGAGGTCGCGGTCTCCTGTCACCACGTCGACCGGACATCGCGCTCGGGTGGACAGAGTCCCAATGACGTCGTCGGCTTCGTAGCCGTCAGCACCCAGCACCGCGACGCCGAGCGCCTCCAACACCGCACGGATGATCGGCACCTGCGTCTCGAGCGGGTCGGGCGTCTCCTCGACGTCCACGCCGCCGTCCACCTCGGCCACCACTCGGTGCGCCTTGTAGCTGGGGATCAGGTCGACCCGCCACTGCGGCCGCCAGTCGTTGTCCCAGCAACACACCAGGTCGGTCGGTTGGTACGTCGAGGTGAGCCGTGCGATGAAGTCCAACAGACCGCGTACGGCGTTCACCGGCGTACCGTCTGGCGCTCGGACTGAATCCGGCACCCCGAAGTACGCGCGGAAGTACAGCGAAGCCGTGTCGAGCAGCATCAGTCTCCTGCCGGTGTCACTCACCCCCGCAGCATGCCAGAGCGCCGTCGTTTGCCGGGGCATAGTGGGTCAACAGCACGTCGCCCCGTTCTTCGCAACTCTATCGCAGAGATTCCTTTGCAAACGGTTGTTTGCGGTTGTACTGTGCGGGCATGGAACTGTCCAGCATCACCCCGGATCCGACGGCCCTGCGAGCGCTTTCCCACCCAGTGCGGTTGCGCATCCTCGGCCTGCTTCGTGCCGATGGGCCATCCACCGCCAGCGCTTTGGCGGTACGTCTGGGCCTCAACTCAGGGGTGACGAGCTATCACCTACGCCAGCTGGCACAGCATGGCTTCATCGTCGACGAAGCGGAGCGAGGCAATGGACGGGACCGGTGGTGGAAGGCGGCCCACCAATCGACCCGTACCAACGAGACGGCTATCTCCTCTCCTGAGGGCCGCGAGGCCGCCGACGCATTCGGCCAGGCGATTGCCGTGGTGCATACCGAGCAGCTGCAGCGGGCTGTCGAGGAGCGTCCGCTGCTGCCGACGGCGTGGCGGCGTGCGTCCACCCTGAGCGACTGGGGGCTCAGGGTCACCCCCGACCGAGCCGCGGAACTGATGGACGCATTGGTCAACGTTGTTGACGGGTGGCAGGAGGATTCCGACGACACCGAGGGCGCCGAGGACTTCGTCGTGATCCTGCAGACCTATCCCCGCCCGGGGCGGCTGGAATGGCCCGAGGCCGAATGAGCCATCGCAAGCCACTTTGGGGGTGGCTCACCGCTGAGGCAGTTTCGCTGACGGGCACTCGGGTGTCCATGGTCGCGATCCCCTGGTTCGTGCTCACCACGACCGGCAGCGCGACCCAGACCGGGCTGGTCGCCTTCGCCGAGATGGCGCCGTACGTCGTCGTGAAGGCGCTCTCCGGTCCGGTAGTGGACCGGATCGGCGCTCGCGCGGTCAGTATTACCGCCGACCTCGCGAGCATGCTGGCGGTCGGTGTCATCCCGCTGCTTGCCGGCCTTGATCTGTTGAACTTCCCGTTACTACTCGTGCTGGTCGCCGTGGCCGGAACGCTTCGGGGTCCGAGCGACGGCGCCAAGCACGCGCTCGTACCGTCGATCGTTGAGGCATCAGGGGTGACGATGGAGCGCGCCACCGGCCTGGGCGGCGCCGTCGAACGCCTGGCCAGCACGGCTGGAGCAGCGTTCGCGGGGCTACTTGTCGCCGCGATCGGCCCGATTCAGGCGCTCATTGTCGACGCGGTCAGTTTCGGAATCGCTGCCACCGTCTTGGCGGCGACAGCTCCCCGTCGCGCCGCGGCGCCCGACGTTGACGACCCGGAAAGTTACTTTGCCCGGCTCCGCCAGGGTTGGGACTTCCTGCGGCGCGACAAGGTCCTGGTGGGCATCGTCGCAATGGTCGCTACGACGAACCTGTTGGATGCGGCCTACGCGGCAGTTCTGGTGCCGGTCTGGGCGCAGGAATCTGGGGGCGGCGCGACAGCGATCGGTCTGCTGTTCGCGGTGTTCAGTGGGGCAGCCGTGCTGGGCAGTGTGGTGGCGGCGTCAGTGGCGGAGCGGTTGCCGCGTTACTGGACATACGTGATCGCGTTCACGCTTGGCGGCGCACCTCGCTTCCTGGTCCTCGCTCTGGGCGTCCCGCTCGCCGGGGTGCTCGGGGTCGCCTTGGTCGGTGACTTCGCGGTCGGGTTCATCAACCCGATTCTCGGCGCAGTCATCTACGAGCGGATCCCTGCGCACCTGGTTGGCCGGGTTACGTCGCTACAGAACTCGCTGTGTTGGGCGGGCATCCCCTTCGGCGGCATCATCGGCGGTGCCGCGGTCACTGGCTTCGGCCTGACCCCGGCGCTCCTGGCCATCGGGGCGTGCTACTTCCTGGCGACGATGTTGCCCGCGCTTCAACCGCAATGGCGGGAGATGGACCAAAAGGGCCACGGTGGAGTGGTTGCCCGCACTAAAGTGACGCCATGACCGTAGACCTCGCCTCGCGCATCGGGCGAGTGCGGACGGCGATGGAGACAGCCGGTCTCGACGCGCTGATCGTCACTCCCAGCGCCGACCTGCGCTACCTCACCGGCTACGACGCGCCCGCACTGGAGCGGCTGACCGCCTTGGTTCTACCGGCGGGTGACGACCCAGTGCTGGTCGTACCGGAGCTCGAGCGGGCGGAGGCTGAGCGCTCGCCTGCGGCGCTCGCTGGCATGCAGATAGTCAGCCATGCCGAAACAGACGACGCCCACATGGCAACCGCCGCTTCGATTCAGGGCTCCCACCGCATCGCGGTCAACGACTGGATGCCAGCTCGTCAGCTGTTCGGGTTCCAGCGGGTGCTCCCCTCCGCGACGTTTCTTCCCGCCGGGGCGCTGCTGTCGAGCCTGCGGATGCGCAAAGGGCCGGACGAGGTGGCAGCCCTGCGCCATGCCGCCGCGGCCATCGACAAGGTGCACGCGCGGATGGGGGAACTGCTGAAGGTCGGCCGCTCCGAACGCGCAACAGCGGCTGCCATCGGCGAGGCGATCCTCGATGAGGGCCATGCGCGAGTGGACTTCGTCATCGTCGGGTCGGGCCCACACAGCGCCTCGCCACATCACTCCGTCTCCGATCGGGTGGTCCAGAGCGGTGACTGCGTGGTCGTCGACATCGGCGGCACCACTGCCGCCGGCTACTGCTCCGACAGCACGCGCACCTACGCCGTCGGCGACGACCCCCCGCAAGAGTTTCTGGAGTTCTACGAGGTGCTGCTGCAAGCCCAGCGTGCGCAGTGCGACTTCGCCGGGGGCGGGGTAACGGCGGAGACAGTGGACCGAGTAGGCCGGCGCATCATCGCCGAGGAGGGTTACGGCGAATACTTCATTCACCGGACCGGCCACGGCATCGGTTTGGAGACCCACGAGGAGCCCTACATCGTCGAGGGAAACGCTCAGACGCTGGAACTCGGCATGGCGTTTTCGATCGAACCGGGGATCTATGTTCCCGGTCGGCACGGCGCGCGCATCGAGGACATCGTCGTTGTCACCGCGGAAGGGGTCGAACGGCTCAACACGACCAGCCGCGAACTGAGCGTCATGGAGGGCTGATGCTCGAGGATGTCGACCGGCAGATCTGCCAGCTGCTGGCCAGCGACGGCCGCATGTCGTACACCGACCTCGGCAAGCGGACCGGATTGTCCACCTCGGCGGTCCACCAACGGGTCAGGCGGCTTGAGCAGCGGGGCGTAATCCGCGGTTACGGCGCCAGCATGGACTTCCGGGCGGTGGGGCTGCCGCTCACCGCGTTCATCTCGATTCGACCGATCGACCCCTCCCAACCCGACGACTCGCCGGAGCGGCTCGCGGGCATCGACGAGATCGAGGCGTGTCACTCGGTGGCGGGGGAGGAGTCCTACATCCTCAAGGTGCGGGTCGCAGAGCCGAGCGATCTCGAGACGCTGCTGGCGCGGATCCGAACGAGCGCCAACGTTTCAACGCGTACGACGATCGTGCTGTCGACGCCGTACGAGCACCGGCCGCCGCGTCTTTGACCACCGGCGACACCTCCAGGCGCCAGGTCAGGCGGCGGTGGTGTTGATGCGGTGGGTGCCGGTGGAGTCGACGAGGAACAGTCGGCCGTGGGGTGCTCGCCAGACGAAGACCCCGTTGAACACTTGTCTGACCTGCCAGCGGCCGTGGGTCTTGATCCGGTGATGGAACGTGACCATCGGGGCGAGGTTGTCCAGCCTGGTCTGGCCCGGCGGGCCGCCGTCACCGGGGTCGACGTAGGGGTCGGAATGGTCGGCTTGTTTACGGCGGGTGGTGTTGGTGGCGTAGGGGAACACGTCGACCGGGCTGCGTAGGTGCATCGCTTCGCGGAGCCGGTCGGGGACTTCGTAGCCGTCCACGGGTGCCTGGTTGGCCAGGTCGATGACCGGTTTGACGGTGACCTGGCAGTGGCCGAGCCACGTCTTGACCTGGTCGATGGTGACCGGGCCGATCCCTTCGAACCTGGCCACCCCGTCGGCGTCGCGGGTGAAGGAGTCCTGGTCGAGATAAATGTACAGGGTCGCCGGTGGCCGCGGGTCAATCCCGCTTGTTCCGACGGCGGGGGTCGCGCGCTGGTCACCGCCCGCTCCGGTTACCTGGTCGCAGCCGGCGTCGCCGCCGGAGTCAGCACCACCGGCGGCTCGCCGTTTGGTGGTGGCGAACAGGTCGAGTGCCTGCTGCGGCTGCGCCAACACTCCGACCGCGCGTGCTCGGCGGATGTCTTTGTTGTCGGTGTCGCCGAGGGCGGCGAGGCTGTCGGCGACTCGGTCGATGGAGGCGTCGAACCAGATGGCGTTCGGTGCCTCGGTGCGGATGTAGATGTCTTTGATGCCGTGGTCGCTGGACTGGCCGACCCACACGCCTTGCTGCGTCTCGGCTTGGCGTGCCTTTTGCTCCGCGGCGGCGGGGTCGGCGGCGATGATGGCGGCGGCGATGATGTGCTCCAGCCGCCCCCAGGACAGGGAGTGCGCCCATTTGGCGACTCGCCGGTCCACTTCTGCGGCGACGTCCGCGGGGACGGCTCGGGTGGCGTCGGCGGTCTTGCGGCCGATCCACGGCTTCACCTCACCGGCGAGGATCCGGCCCCACAGCCGGGGGAGGCGGTGCCGCAGGTCTAACGCATCAGCGATCAGCTGCCGGGCGGCGAACGGTGACATCGCCAGTTCAGCGCCCAGCTCTGCGGGCGCGAACTCCGCCACTTCGGGCGTGCCGTCGCCGCCCAGCTGGACCAGTTGCTCCATCCCCGGCAACGCGTGGCGGTCCGGGTCGGTGTCGAGGTCGCCGTGCAGATCCGCCCAATGTGCCGCGGCCTGCAGCACCACCACCTCAGCCCGTTCGGCCACTGCCCGCGCAGAGCCCGCTGTCGCCAACGTGGCGTCGGCGTCCAGAGCGGTGAAATCGATGTCGAACATGCATACGACAATAGAGCAGGCCACCGACATTCCGCGGGGGCAGCATCTCCTTATCCACAGAGAGGAGAAGAGTTTCGGTCCGGCGCCGTCTCGACAAGCTCGACCGCCGCGCTGACGACGAGTCAGGGGACCGGGAGCGACTTCTGCGACTCAGCGGCCTCGCGGGAGGCCTTGGCAGCGACCTCAGCGGCCGCCAGGTGGTCACCAGCGTGCTGACGCCACCATTCCTGCCCGGACTCGGGGAGAGTGTGGATCGGGTCGTAGTACTCGTAGGTGCGGGTGAGCGCGTCGGGGTCGGCGCGCTCGATCGACGTACGGTAGTTCTTCGTCCAGTACGAGATGCCGCGGTCGCGGTCGTACGACTCGAGCTGGTGCACCCACCGCTTCCCGACGAACGGTACGTCGCAGACGATCCGCGGCGTGGCAAATCCGGGTAGGTAGCCCATGATCGCGTGCTGCAGCGCCTGAGCCTGGCCGACTGAGACCCGCCAGTGCTCGCTGAACGGGATCATGTCGCACATGTAGAAGTAGTACGGCATGATCTGGGCACCGTCGAGCAGGTTGAAGCACAGGTCGAGCAAGGCGTGCGCGTCGTCGTTGATGCCGCCCATCAGCACGCCCTGGTTGCGGACATCCCTGATGCCGGTGTCGAGCATCGCCCGGGTGGCCCGGGCCACCAGCGGGGTCACCGAGTTGGCGTGGTTGACGTGGGTGTGGATCGCGATCGAACCGCCGCGCTGCGTTGCCTTGCCGGCGAGCCGCTCCATGCCGGCCCGCACGTCGTCTTGCAGCCAGTGCTGCGGCAAGCCCATCAGCGCCTTGGTCGCCAGCCGAATGTCGCGGATGTTGTCGATGTCGAGCAGCGCGTCGACGAACGCCTCCAACCGCGGCCACGGCATGTTCGCCACATCGCCACCGGAGACGACCACATCGCGCACTCCGGGGTTCGTGCGTAGGTACTCCAGCATCCTTTCGACCCGGTCCACCGGCTTGAGGGCGAACTTCAGCTTGTCGATCACCGGTGTGGAGTTCCCGACCAGATCCATGCGGGTGCAGTGGCCGCAGTACTGCGGGCACGTCGGCAGCATCTCGGCGAGCACCTTGGTGGGGTAGCGGTGCGTCAGTCCCTCGGCCACCCACATGTCGTGCTCGTGCAGGCTGTCGCGGGTCGCGTGCGGGTGGCTCGGCCAGTCCGTACGGCGGTCGGAGAAGACCGGCAGCATGTAGCGGCGCACCGGGTCGGGGTACAGAGCGTCGGTCGACGGAGTGACCCGCGGCATCATCGTGTTGACCATCTGCGGCGGCACCAGCATCGACATCGTGGCGCGCTGCGCCTGGTCACGCTCGAGGTCGGCGTAGAAGGCGTCGCTGACCAGGTCGCCCAGCACCGAGCGCAGCTGCTTGGTGTTCTTGACACAGTGGGCCCGCTGCCACTGCGCCGACTCCCAGTCCGAGCGGGTCACGTCGCGCCAGCCGGGGAACCGGGTCCAGTCCGGCTCGACCAGTTCCACCCGCGAGTAGGGGTAGGGCTGCTCCAGTGAGCGCTCCTGGGTCACGGTGGTCCCTTCGGCTCGCAGGCGAGCGAGTCGTTTGGTTGCTGACGAATGCTCATGCCAGAGTACGGGAGAACGTCCGGCGACAGCAATGCCGCGCCATAAATGTTACGGCGGGGCCCATAGGATCGAGGAGACAGTGGTGCACAGCGATCCGACGGGGCTGCATCGGGTGGTGAGCCCCGCCGGGGTCCTCCCGCAGGCAGCCGACCGGCTCGACGTGCGCGCCGAGCTGTGGCCCGACGAGGTGCGGGTGCGGGTGTCCCGGCTGAACCTGGACGCCGCATCGTTTCGACAGCTGACGACCAAGCACGGCGGCGACGGCGAGGCGGTGCGCGCCGAGGTGGGGGAGATCATCGGCACCCGCGGCAAGATGCATAACCCGGTCACCGGCTCGGGAGGCATGCTCGTCGGCACCATCGAGGAGGTCGGGCCGGAGTCACCGCTGGGTCTTCAGGTCGGCGACCAGATCGCCACGCTGGTATCACTGACCCTCACTCCGCTTGTGGTAACCGACGGCCTCGCCGGCTGGGACGGTCGCAGCGAGCAGGTGCCGTGCGAGGGCTACGCGATCTTGTTCGGCCGATCCATCGCCGCGCGGCTGCCCACTGACCTGCCGAGGGCACTCAGCTTGGCGGTGATGGACGTATGCGGGGCGCCGGCGCTGACCGCGCGGGTCGTGTCGTCGTACGTCGAGCGCGGCCGCCCGCCGACCGTATGCGTCGTCGGTGGCGCGGGCAAGAGCGGCTCGCTGTCGCTGGCGGCTGCCCGGCAAGCCGGCGCCAGCCGCACGATCGCCGTCGTACCCATCCAATCCGAAGTGGATCTGCTGGCAGCCAACGACCTAGCCGACGTCACAGTGCTGGCCGACGCCCGCGACCCGGTCGCATTGTCACAGGCCGTTGTGGCAGCCGGTGGACCCGCCGACGTTACCGTCGTCTGCGTCGACGTGCCAGGCTGCGAGGGTGGCGCGATCTTGTCAACCGCGCACCGAGGCACTGTCATCTTCTTCTCGATGGCGACCTCGTTCACCGCCGCGGCCCTCGGCGCAGAGGGCCTAGCGGCCGATGTCACGATGCTGATCGGGAACGGCTTCGTCACCGACCACGCCGACTATGCGGTCGACCTGCTCCGGACGACCCCTGGAGTTCGGCAGCTGTTCGAGGCGCGCCTGCATTCTGAAGCGGCAAGATGAGAGACATGGATCAATCCCAGCGAGTGCTGTCGCGCAAGGGCTGCGTCTACAGCCCGTTCGCACCTGCCGCGACAGCGCTGCTCACTGTCGGCGAGCAGGTCGCATGGATCGGCTCGGAAGACGCAGCCGAAGGGTACGTCGACACCGCTGACCGCGTGATCAACCTCGGCGGACGGCTGGTGACGCCCGGCTTCGTCGACGCCCACACGCACTTGGCGATGACCGGGAGAGGGCTGGTCACCCTCGATCTCTCCCGCGCCGTGAGCTTGAGTGAAGTTCTACAACAGATCGAGGCGTACGCCGGGTCGCACCGCGACGCTGTGCTGTTCGCCTCCGGTTGGGACGAATCCGGGTGGCCGGAGGCGCGTACCCCGACGATCGCCGAGCTGGACGCAGCGGTGGGTGACCGGGTGGCCTACGTCTCCCGCGTCGACGGTCACTCCGCCGTCGTCTCCTCCGCGCTGCTCGCCGTGGACCGGTCGATCGCCGAGCTCGACGGGTGGCGCGGTGACGGGGTCGTCGAGCGCGGCGCGCATCACGCCGCCCGCACCGTGACGGCCCGACTGTGGAGTCCCGAGGAACGCTCCGCCGCATTACTGCGGGCGCTGCGCCGCGCCGCCAGCCGGGGCATCACATCGGTGCACGAGCTCAACGCGCCACACATCTCTGCCGTCGAGGACTTCGCCGTCCTGCGGCGGCTGGCCGACACCGAGCCGCTGCCCGAGGTCGTCCCCTACTGGGGAGAGTTCCGCGGCGGCGACGTCGAGGACGCCACGCTGCTGGGCTTTGCCGGCGACCTCTGCGCTGATGGCGCGATCGGGTCACGCACCGCCTGCCTGCACGAGCCGTACGCCGACGCCGACACAGCGGGCCACCTCTACCTCGACAACACCGAGGTCGCCGAGCATGTCGTGTACTGCACGCAGCTTGGCCTGCAGGCGGGCTTCCACGTGATCGGCGACCGAGCGCTCGACGAGGTGATCACCGGGTTGCGCCGTGCCGCAGCGGTCGTGGGTGCCGAGGCGATCATCTCCGCGAGGCACCGCCTAGAGCACGTCGAGATGCCGACACCAGAGGCGATCGACACCCTGGCCGAGCTCGGCGTGGTCGCCAGCGTCCAGCCGGCTTTCGACGCAGCGTGGGGCGGCCCCAGCGGTCTGTACGAGCGCCGCCTCGGCCGCACCAGGGCCGCTGCCATGAACCCGTTCGCCAGCATGCGAAACGCCGGCGTCGTGCTCGCCTTCGGCTCCGACAGCCCGGTTACCCCGCTGGACCCCTGGGCTGGGGTGCGGGCGGCCGCGTTCCACTTCAACGCCGAGGAGCGGTTGAGCGTCGAGGCGGCGTTCGATGCAGCCACCCGAGGTGGCCACCGAGCACGCCGCCGCGATGACGCTGGCGTCCTCGCGCCTGGCGCTGCCGCGACGTACGCGGTCTGGGACGTCCCAGACGGAGCCGCGCCGGGTCTCCCCGACCTCGCACCCGACCAGCCCTTGCCCCGATGCGTGCACACGGTTGTCGCCGGAACGCCGGTCTTCTCCGCCCAAGGCGACTGGTGACAGCTCGAGTTCAGCCCAAGCTGGGCCTCGACCCAGCCGCGGTCCGGGAGGCCCGTCGGTTGGCGAAGCGCGCCGGCCAACCGATCGTCCGGCTCGCCAGCCAGCACACGACCGTCTCCGTGGAGCGCGCCACCCTGCGGCTCGCCGGCCTGTCCGGCGCCGATCCCGATGGGACCCCGTGGGTCAATCGGCTGCTCGACGCGGTGCGCGGCGACGTCGGGCTCGCCTCCGGGGTTGCCGCCCCGGTGTGGGACGCCTTGCTCAGCAGCGACGCGCCGGACCTCGCCACAGTGGCCCAGCAGGCCGCCGTCGGGCAACTGCGGTTCCGCGTGCCGACCGGGCGCGACGCCACCCGAGCTCGCAGCGCCGCGCGCACAGCGGTCCGGGCCGGCGTACGTCGAGTGGACTCACGGCGGCGAGAGCGGGACAGGCTGATCAAGCGCTGGGGCGACCCGCCGGGGAAACCCTGGATCTACCTGATCGTCGCAACGGGAGACATCTACGAGGACATCCCGCAGGCGCAGGCGGCCGCGCGCGAAGGCGCCGACATCATCGCGGTCATCCGGTCCACCGGCCAGTCCCTGCTCGACTTCGTGCCCGAAGGCGCGACCCGAGACGGTTTCGCCGGCACGTATGCGACCCAGGAGAACTTTCGGCTCATGCGGGCGGCGCTCGATGAGACAAGCCGGGAGCTAGGTCGATACGTGCGGCTCACGAACTACGCATCCGGCCTGTGCATGCCGGAGATCGCCACCCTCGCCGGGCTGGAGCGGCTCGACATGATGCTCAACGACTCGATGTACGGCATCTTGTTCCGCGACATCAACCCGATCCGGACCTTCGTCGACCAGCGGTTCAGCCGGCAGATCCACGCCCGCGCGGGCATCATCATCAACACCGGCGAGGACAACTATCTCACCACCAGCGACGCCGTCGACGCAGCGCACACCGTCACCGTCAGCCAGCTGCTCAACGAGTACTTCGCCAAGGAGGCAGGGCTCGAGGACTGGCAGCTGGGCCTCGGCCACGCCTTCGAGATCGACCCAGCCGTCCCGGACAGCTTCCGCCTCGAGCTGGCGCACGCGCTGCTCGCGCGCGAGCTGTTCCCGAACGCCCCGCTCAAGTGGATGCCGCCGACCCGGCACATGACCGGAGACGTCTTCCGTGGCTACCTCCTCGACGGCTTCTTCAACCTCGCCGGCGCGATGACCGGCCAGGACATCTTGCTGGTCGGCATGATGACCGAGGCGGTGGTCACCCCGTGGCTGTCCGACCGCGACCTGGCGCTGCAGAACGTTCGGTACGTCGTCAACGCCGCCGGACGACTGGCCGAGGACTTCGTGCCAGCACCTGGCGGCTTTATCGCAACCCGAGCCGCCCAGGTGCTGGCCGAGTCGATCGACCTGTTGCAGCTGATCCTCGAGCACGACAACGGCCTGCTCGACGCCATCGCCGACGGTACCTTCGGTCTGATGAAGCGCCCAGCCGACGGCGGGAAGGGTCTGGAAGGGGTCGCCCGCAAGGCAGACGACTACTTCAACCCCGCCACCGAGATCCTGGCGGCCAGGTGACCTCCGCCTCCGTGCCGACGCAGGGCGGCCCGATCGTTCGACCGTACGGCGACACGACCGGCGACGGCATGGTCCAGCTGTCGTTCACGTTGCCGGTGCCCCACGACAAGCGCGCCGAGGGCGCCGCGGTGCAGCTCGCGCACAAGATGGGCATCGATCCCGCCATGGTCGTGCACGCCAAGGCGATGGGACCGGCCTTCACGTTCTTCGTGGTGTACGGGCGCAGCAACCACCTGGTCGACCTCGGGGCCGTTGAGGTGGTCGAACGGCACTACCCACTGCTGTCGGCGAAAGAGGCGAACCTGGCGGTGAAGAAGGGGCTCCGTCGCCGGCTCGTGGTCGTCGGAGGATGCATCGGCACCGACGCCCACACCGTCGGCATCGACGCGATCCTCAACATCAAGGGCTTCGCGGGCGAGAAGGGTCTGGAGTACTACCGGGAGCTGCGCGTGGTGAACCTCGGAGCGCAGGTGTCGGTCCCCGACCTGGTGGCGCGGGCTCGCGAGGAGCGGGCGGACGCCGTACTCGTGTCACAGGTGGTCACCCAGCGCGACGCGCATCTGCTCAACACCAAGGAGATGTCGGCGGCTTTCCGAGAGGCGTACCCCGAGGCCGAGCGTCCGCTGCTCATCGTCGGAGGGCCGCGCTTCGAGGAGAAGCAGACAACTGAGCTTGGCGTCGACAGGATCTTCAGCCGCGGCACAACCCCGGCAGAGGTGGCCAGCTACCTCGTGCACGAGGTGGTCGGCAACCGAGCGCATACGAGGAGCTCACATGAGCGATGACCTGCGGGTCGGTCTCACCGTCACCCACCGTCGCTATGTGCCGTCGTCACACGCGCACTACGCCGGCAACCTCGTCGACGGCGCCTACAGCCTCGGCCTGTTCGGCGACGTCGCGACGGAGATGTGCATCCGCACCGACGGCGACGAGGGCCTGTTCGCCTCCTACACCGACGTACAGTTTCGCGCCGCGGTGCGCGGCGGGGACGTCGTCGAGGTCGAGGCGGTGCTCACCCGTATCGGCGCGCGCTCTCGGGCGATGGACTTCACCGTCCGGGTGATCTGCCGGGGACGCCCAGATCGGACGGCGTCCGCTGCGGAGGTGTTGGCCCAGCCGATCGTCGCCACGACAGCCAGTGGGGTCGTCGTGGTGCCGCCGCCCGCGGCCTGACAGCGCGTGTTGGCTGCGAACACGCCGACCGGGGCGCTAGGACGCTACTTCTTGGCTCCTTTCCACGGTCGCTCTGACCTGCTCATTTGTGGCAAAAGCCCTGCTCACAGGGCGGTTGACAAGGGCACGGCGCAGTTGCCATCGTGCCGGAAAACGTCCGCATAGCAGGCCGTCTCGAAAGGCCCGTCGTTGCGGGATCGCGTCAGCTGGCTGCCCATCCAGCCCAGCCAGCTGCGGGATTTCGCCGACTACTGATCTCTCGGACGGGCGGACCCGGACGGAGCTCGGTCCCCAGTAGACAACGTGCGCGCGATGCCGCATCCGGTGGCACGGCGTTCGGTCCGAAGGGGATCGAGCTCTTACCGTCGCTCCTACGTTCCACCGGCCGCGGGTACTCTCGCCGCATGCTGTCAGCTTCGCGCGTGGCGTTGCTGTGGCGGGCGGCAGTCTCGCTGGTGTGCGGTGGAGGTGCGGCGCTCGCGTTCCCACCGTACGACGTCCCGGTCCTGCTGCCGGTCGCCCTTGCCGGGCTGATGGCCGCCGTGCCGCCGCGTTCCGGCAAGGGCGGGTTCTTGATCGGCTTCCTCTTCGGTCTCGGTTTCATGCTGCCGCTGCTTCGGTGGATGTCGGTGATCGGACCGGATGCGTGGGTCGCGCTGTCGGTGCTGGAAGCACTGTTCTACGGCCTGATGGGGGCAGCCTGGTCATGGCTGCGTGCCTACCCATGGTGGCCGGTGGGGGTCGCTGCCACGTGGGTGGCCGCTGAGCTGCTGCGCGCCCTGGTTCCGTTCGGGGGGCTGCCCTGGGGCCGGCTCGCGTTCGGCTTGCTGGACACCCCGCTGGTGAGCTACGGGTGGCTCGGCGGCAGTGCCTTGGTGTCGTTCGTCACCGTTGTGGCGGTCGCCTTGATCGTCGACGCAGTCAGCCGACGGAGGGCCGATGTTTCCGGGCTGGCGCGGCTGGGCGTGGCGACAGCGCTGGCGGTTGGCGGCGCGGCGATCCCCATTGGTACGGCTGAGCCGGGGGAGCGGGTGGTTGTCGCGGCTGTCCAAGGCAACGTCCCCGGCACGGGTTTGGACGCGTTCGACGAGCGCCGGGCCGTGCTGGAGAACCATGTCGACGCCACCGAGCAGCTTGCCGACGAGGTGGCCGCCGGCAGGCGCGTGCAGCCCGACGTGGTCTTCTGGCCCGAGAACTCCTCCGACATCGAC
Organism: Nocardioidaceae bacterium; assembly: GCA_030447865.1. GTDB lineage: Bacteria > Actinomycetota > Actinomycetes > Propionibacteriales > Nocardioidaceae > JAUJOE01. The sequence goes on along the minus strand of JAUJOD010000002.1, from coordinate 68,205 downwards.
CCCTTCCAGGACCAGTCGGCGTACGCCGACATCGACCAGGCGGTAGGCGCGGTGGGAGTCCCCACTCTGGTCGGGGCAGTCGTTGCCGGGCCCGACCAGGACCATGTTCAGAACGTAGGCATCGTCTGGGACCCACGGCGTGGACCGACGCAGCGTTACGTGAAGCGACACCCCGTCCCGTTCGGTGAGTACATCCCGTTTCGAGGCTTCGCAACCAAGTTCGTCGACCGCCTCGACCAGATCCCGCTCGACTTCGCGCGCGGGGAGTCCGCTGGGACTCTCGACCTCGGGGCAGTCCGGATCGGGGACGTCATCTGCTTTGAGGTCGCCTACGACGGTCTCATCCGAGATGTGGTCGATGGTGGCGCCCAGTTGCTCGTCGTCCAGACCAACAACGCGACGTACACGGGGACCGGACAGCTGGAGCAGCAGTTCGCCATCTCCCGCTACCGGGCGATCGAGACCGGCCGCACAGTGGTGGTGGCGGCCACCAACGGCATCAGCGGCGTGGTCGCGCCCGACGGCACCGTACGAGCCGTGAGCCAGCCGAAGACCCGCGACGTGCTCCAGGCGGAGGTGTCGCTCGCAACCGCCCGGACGCCCGGTGTCATTGTCGGGTTCTGGCTCGAGCTGGTGCTCGCTGGCGCCGGTGTCCTGATGGCAGCCGCGGCCCGTTTGGGTGCGCGTCGGCGCGTTGGCACTATGGCGTCGTGACAGCAGCCAAGCACCTCGTCGTCGTGCCGACCTACAACGAGGCGCCCAACATCGAGCTGGTGATCGACCGGGTGCGCGCGTCAGCGCCCGCACTTGACATCCTCGTCGTCGACGACAACTCACCCGACGGCACCGGTGACCTCGCGGACAAGGCCGCCCGCACCGATTCGCAGGTGCATGTGCTGCACCGGGAGGCCAAGCAGGGACTCGGCGTGGCCTACCTGGCGGGATTTGCCTGGGGGATGGCGCGCGACTACGACGTGCTGATCGAGATGGACGCCGATGGCTCACACCTGCCGGAGCAGCTGCCCCGCCTGCTCGAGGCCTTGCCTGCCGCCGACTTGGTGCTCGGGTCTCGGTGGGTCAAGGGGGGCCGCGTCGTCAACTGGCCGAGGCGGCGCAAGCTGTTGTCGCGCGGTGGCAACCTCTACGCGCGCATCACGCTCGGCTTGCCGCTGCACGACGCGACGGGCGGCTTCCGGGCGTTTCGACGTGCCACCTTGGAGGGCATCAACCTGGAGTCGGTCGCCTCGCACGGTTACTGCTTCCAGATCGACCTCGCCCGCCGAGTGATCGACGCCGGTTACCGCGTCGTCGAGGTGCCGATCACATTCGTCGAGAGGGAGTACGGCGAGTCGAAGATGAGCCGCGAGATCGTGCGCGAGTCGCTGGTCATGGTGACCACATGGGGCCTGCGACACCGCGGCGACCAGCTGCACGCTGCCCTGAGCTCGGCCCGACGACGAGGAGGCTGACGTGCTCACGGTGGTCCTGATCGGCTTGTTCGTGCTGTTTCCGATCCTGGAAATCTACGTGATCATCCAGGTGGGTTCGCAGATCGGTGTGCTGCCCACGGTGCTGTTGCTCGTCGTGGAGTCTCTCATCGGGGGCTGGCTGGTCAAGCGGGAGGGCAAGCGGGCCTGGCTGGCGCTGCGCACCGCCTTGTCGACCGGCCGGATGCCCGGCAGGGAGCTCACGGACGCTGCCCTGATCTTGGTTGGCGGCACGCTGCTCCTGACACCGGGTTTCGTTACCGACGTGTTCGGCTTCTTCTTCGTGCTGCCCTTCACCCGGCCGTTGGCTCGGCGCGTAGTGACCGCTGCCATCGCCCGTCGGGCGGCCAGACAGTTCGACGCGCGCTACGCACGCGCACGAGGGGGTGCTCACCAGATCTATCAGCCAGGTGACAGCGGCGGCGATAGCCAGGACCGCCGGTGACAGGCCAACCCCCGGTCTGCCGCGGTTAGATCAGCCAACGAGCCCCGGTCATTCGTCAACGCGAGGCGACTTGGCCTGCAACCTGTCGATCAGCTCGGAGGCTTGCGCCTTGGTCAGATCTTCGGGGATGTCTTCACCGGTGTCTTGCCCCAGCGTCTCGAGGTAGCTGCGTTGGGGACCCGTCATCGGCTCATCGCCGGTTGCCCACTGGTCCGTCGGCTTGGCCGCGCTGGAGTCGGCAGCGCTGGAGTTGGCAGCGCTGGGGTTTGCTGTATCGCTCATGTGTTCGATCCTACGACATGTGACCGACAACTCCGGTCGACGTACGCCGGCGTGCCCGAGAAACTAGCCCGGGGAACGGGCGGGCGGGTCAGGCCGTCTTGCTCTTGGACCCGGTGCGGGATCCGCTGCCGCGACTCCGGTGCAGGTGGGCGGGACCGATCGCGCCCGCGCGCAGCAGTTCGAGCCGCTCGGACAAGATGTCCTCGAGCTCGGCGATCGAACGGCGTTCGAGCAGCATGTCCCAGTGGGTGCGGGCTGGCTTGTCGAGCTTTGACTCCGGCGCCTCGGCGTCGCGCTGCCGTGACTCGGCGCCGCAGCGGGGACACTCCCAGATGAAGGGTACGTCGGCCTCAGCCGCCATCGGGATTTCGAACTGGTGGCCGTTGGCGCAGTCATAGTTGACCCGCTGCCGCGGGGCGAACTCGATGCCGCTCTCGTCTTCGAAACTTGTGCCGCCAAGGCGGGAGCCTCGCAGGGTGGCTCGTTCTGACATTGTGGGTCTCCCGAGGAGTGCTGGCTGAGAAGAGGTGGTAGCCGGTCCGACGTCAGGTGTCAACGCCCTACCCCTCCACAGCATTCCCAGGCCACCTGAGATGACGCTGAGACGCTGTCGTGAGCCGGCTAAGAGCGTCGAGTTCTACACGACCGCCGGGGCAGTGTTGCCCGCGTCGGCGATCCCGCGCCGGGCATCGACCCGGCTGAGCAGAACCAGCCCGATGGCGAAGAACACGATCAGCGCCACGATGGCGGGCCGGTAAGAGTCGGTCCACTGGTGCACCAGACCGAACGTCAGCGTCCCCAGCCAGCTCGTGCCGCGCTCCCCGGCCTGGTACAGGCTGAAGTACTCCGCCTCCCGGCCCGCCGGGACCAGCTGGCTGAAGAACGACCGCGACAGCGCCTGGGTCCCGCCGAGCACCAAGCCGATGAGCACCGCGAGCGACAAGAACAGCACGATCTGCTCGCGCGGCAAGAAGTAGGCGATGACAACCACGATCATCCACACGCCGAGCCCGAACATGATGGTGGACTTGGCGCCCACAGCGTTGGCGACGCGACCGAACAGCAGCGCACCGCCGAACGCCACGAACTGGACCAGCAAGATCGTGGCAATCAGGATCTGGGTGCTGAAGCCGAGCTCCTTCTCGCCGTACGTCGACGAGGCCACGATCACGGTCTGGATCCCGTCGTTGAAGAACAGGTAGGCGACCAGGAACAGCAGGGTCATGGGAAAGGCGCGCAGGTCCTTCAGCGTTTCCCACAGTTGCCCGAAGCTCTGCCTGACCATGCCGCCCGACTGCGTCGTGGCGGCGGCGACGGACGGACGGTTCCGCAGGCCGAGGAAGGGGATGACGGTGAAGGCGGCCCACCACGCGGCCGCGCTGAGCAGGCACAGCCGTACCGCCATGGCGGTGCTGAGCCCGAGCGACTCGTGCAGGGTTACCACCCCCAGGTTGACGGTCAGCAGCACGCCTCCGCCGAGGTAGCCCAACGCCCAACCTCGCGACGAGACGCGATCCCGCTCGTCGGGTGTGGCGATCTGGCACAGGATCGCGTCGTACACCACCAGGCTCGACCCGAGACAGAGGTTCGCGACGAACAGCAGGGCAGCGCCAAGCTGCCAGTTGGCGCCTTGGACGAAGAACATGCCCCCCGCCGCGACGCTTCCGACCCAGGCGAACGTCGCCATCACATGCTTCTTGCGCGAGGACCGGTCGGCGAAAGCCCCAACGATCGGCAGTACCAGCGCCGAGAAGATGGTCGCCGCGGTGACCACGTAGAAGACCAGCGAGCCCGGGGAGACGCTGAGACCCAGCACGCTGAGGTTGCTGGTGCACGGGTCGGCGACGGTGCCGGCGGCGCCACAGGCAGCCGTCTCTGCCACCGCGGTGAGGTACGGCGCGAACAGCACCGTGGCGATCGTCGTCACGTAGGCCGAGTTGGCCCAGTCGTAGAAGTACCAGGACCGCTGTTCCTTGTGCCGCGCGATGACGGAGAGTCCGGCGTTCGGCTGCTCCTGGCCCACCGCGCTGGCTGGCTCAGATGTCGCGGAACGTCTCGATGTGCGCTCCAAGAGCGTTCAGCCGCTCTGCGAGGTCTTCATAGCCGCGGTTGATCACATAGACGTTCCGCAGCACCGAGGTGCCCTTGCTGGCCATCATCGCCAGCAAGATCACCACCGCGGGCCGCAGCGCGGGGGGGCACATCAGCTCGGCGGCCCGCCAGCGGGTGGGACCCTCGACCAGCACGCGGTGCGGGTCGAGCAGCGTCACCGAGGCCCCGAGCTTGGTGAGCTCGGTCAGGTAGATGGCGCGGTTCTCATAAACCCAGTCGTGGATCATCGTCTGACCCTCGGCTGCCGCCGCGATCACGGCGAAGAACGGCAGGTTGTCGATGTTGAGGCCGGGGAAGGGCATCGGGTGGATCTTGTCGATCGGCGCGTGCAGCGCCGACGGGTGCGTCGTCAGGTCGACCAGCCGGGTGCGGCCGTTGCCGGCGAGATACTCGGGAGTCAGGTCGTAGGAGAAGCCCATCTCCTCCAGCAGCGCCAACTCGATCTCGAGGAACTCGATGGGCACCCGCCGGATCGTGATCTGCGACGACGTCACGATCGCCGCCGCCAGCAGGCTCATCGCCTCGATCGGGTCTTCGGAGGGCGCGTAGTCGACATCGACGTTGATGTCTTGGACGCCGCGCACGACCAAGGTGGTGGTGCCGATGCCGCCGATGTCGACCCCGAGCTTGGTCAAGAAGAAGCAAAGATCCTGGACCATGTAGTTGGGGCTTGCGTTGCGGATCACCGTCACTCCGGCGTTGCGGGCGGCCGCCAGCAGGGCGTTCTCGGTGACGGTGTCTCCACGTTCGGTCAGCACGATGGGGCGGGCAGGGGAGACCCGCTCGCTGATCCGCGCGTGGTAGCTGCCCTCGGTTGCCCTGACCTCGAGCCCGAACGGCCGCAGCGCTGACAGGTGCGGCTCGACGGTGCGGGTTCCCAGGTCACAGCCGCCGGCGTACGGCAGCTGAAACGAGCTCTGGTCGTGCATCAGCGGGCCGAGGAAGTTGATGATGCTGCGGGTACGTCGTGCGGCGTCCTCGTCGATCGAGGAGAGGTCAAGGGAGTCGGGCACGATTAGCTCGAGGTCGTTGTCGGCGTTCAGCCAGGTCGACTTCACCCCGATGCTGTTGAGGACCTCCAGAATGCGGTTGACCTCCTCGATGCGCGCCACCTTGCGCAGCGTGGTGCGGCCCTTGTTCAGCAGCGATGCGCACAGCAACGCCACGCCGGCGTTCTTGCTGGTCTTCACCTCGATCGACCCCGACAAGGTCGTCCCGCCGGCAACACGAAGGTGCAGGGGGCCGGGCGCACCGAGTGAGACGATCTCGGAGTCCAGCGCCTCACCGATGCGGGCCAGCATCTCCAGGGTGAGGTTCTGGTGCCCCCGCTCGATGCGGTTGACGGCGCTCTGGCTGGTGCCCAACAGATCGGCGAGCTGGACTTGGGTGTAACCGCGGTGCTGGCGGGCATCGCGAATGAGGCGGCCGATGCGGCTGAGGTACTCGTCTGTGGTTAGCACCGGCATACCGTATCTCATATCTGGTATATCCGCGAGCATGCCGCGCCGCAGTTGCATGTCCTCCAGACGCCGGACTGCGGCGTGCGGTTGCCCGGCCCGGCTGGCAGGCTGGCGCCATGCCAGCACACGACCGCGAGCTCGACGTCGCACTCTTCGGAGCGACCGGTTTCACCGGGCAGTTGGTGGCTGGTTACCTGGCGGAGCACGCCCCGCCGGAGCTGCGCTGGGCGATCGCCGGCCGCGACCTGCCGAAGCTGCAGGCGCTGCGCCAGACCCTCACCCAGGTCGCGCCGTCGGCACGGGATGTGCCGATCCTGCAGGCCGACGTCAACGACGCTGGTTCGCTGTCGGAGCTGGCGGCGAGGACCCGGTTGGTGGCCAGCACGGTCGGTCCGTTCACCGAGTACGGCGGTCCGCTGGTGGCGGCCTGCGCCGACCGCGGGACCGATTACGTCGACATCACCGGTGAGCCGGAGTTCGTCGACCGCATGTGGCTCGAGCACCACCAGCGCGCACAGCAGACCGGGGCGCGGCTGGTGCACTGCTGCGGTTTCGAATCGGTGCCGGCCGACCTGGGCGCGTGGTGGACGCTGCAACACCTACCCAACAACGTACCGATCGAAATGCGGGCGTACGTGCAGGCCAGGGGTGCCTTCTCCGGCGGCACGTACCACTCGGCGGTGCGGGCCGTCGGCCGAGCTCGGCATACCCGCCGGCTGGCTGCCCAACGGCGCGCGTCAGAGCCTACCGAGCCGGGTCGCTTGACTGCGGCGCTGCCGCTGCGGCCGCACCGTGAGCCGGTGTCCGGGCGGTGGAGCGTGCCGCTGCCCACCATCGATCCGGTCGTCGTACGCCGATCGGCGAGAGCGCTGACCGAGTACGGCCCGGACTTCCGCTACGGCCACTTCGCGGTGGTCGGTGGCCTGCCTGCCGTCACGGCAACCGTCGCTGGTGTGACCGGCCTTAGGGCGCTGTCGCAGTTGCCACCGGCCCGCGCAGCGTTGCTGCGGCTGAAGAAGCCAGGAGAAGGCCCGACGGAGGAGCGACGCGCGGCGTCGTGGTTCAGGGTGCGCTTTGTAGCCACGGCAGGGAAGCGGAAAGTCGTTACCGAGGTCTGCGGCGGTGACCCCGGCTATGACGAGACGGCGAAGATGCTGGCCGAGTCGGCTATGTGTCTCGGACGCGATGACGTCCCGGTGGGGTCTGGTCAGCTGACCACCGCTCAGGCGATGGGCGGCGCACTCACTGACCGGTTACAGCGGGCCGGCATCGCGTTCGACGTCCGCATAACTGAGGACGGTTGAGCGCTGATGCCCGGCTTTGACACCGGTTCTACGTTGGCCGATCGGATGCGGGCACACGCCGGCGATGCGCGGCACCTGTACGGCGAGCTGATCCGGGCAATGGCTGACGACTGGGAGGCCGGCGGGCCGGCCCGTCGCATCTGCGCGGGCTGGGAGGACGCGCCGCATGGCGCTGTCGTTCAGCTGCGGCTGTTGGCGGGACTGTTCCGCATCGTGCTCACCGACCGGGCTCCTGAGTTGGTGCCGTTCTACCCGTGCCTCGGCGGAACGGCGCCGCCGGATACGGCGTGGCCGGTTGTGCGCGGCGTACTCGAGGCACACGTCGACGAGTTGCACGAGGCGCTGCAGACCGCACCGCAGACCAACGAGGTCGGCAGATCAACGGCGCTGCTGGTCGGGCTGTTCGAGGCCGTACGTCGCTCGGGGCGGCGCCGGGTCCGGTTGCTAGAGCCTGGTGCCAGCGCCGGGCTGAACCTGCTGGTAGACAAGTTCCGCTTCGTGGAGCGGACCTGGCAATTCGGGCCGGCGGATTCGGCTTTGGTGCTCCGCGATGGAGTCGTCGGAGAGACCGATCCCCAGCAGTTCGCGATTGTGGACCGGCGGGGATGCGACCTCGCACCTGTAGATCCGTCGACGCCAGCGGGCCAGCTGCGGCTGCGGTCGTTCATCTGGCCGTTCCACGTCGAGCGACACAAGCGGCTGACCGCTGCGCTCTCGGTCGCATCCGCTCATCGCGTCGTCGTCGACCAGGCCCCAGCAGGGGAGTGGCTGGAACGCGAGCTGACCAAGCCGACGGACGACGACACGCTGACTGTGGTGTGGCAGTCGATCACCCGACAGTACTGGCCACCGGGGGAGACCGAACGAGTCCGAGCAGCGATCCACGCGGCGCGCCATGACCGCCTGGTCGCACAAGTCGCAATGGAGTACCCGGCTGACGACGATCCCACCGCGATGCTGACGCTGAGCGGACTACCAGGCGACGCCCTCGTAACACTTGCCCGCGTCGGCGACCACGGTCGCCCGGTCACGCTCCTCGCAACGGCGTGATTGCTATCAGCCGCGACACCGTAGATCCATGGCTGTGACTTTGCGGCTGAGCGACGCCGAGGCTGCGGCGCTGCGCCGGCGCGCGGAGCTGGAGAACCGCTCGCCATGGTCGTACAGCACAACAGTCCGGCAACGATGTGGCGAGATGGTGGCCCTATTACGACGAACCACGGCAGATACCTGATAAACAGCCACTACTGACCCCGGTGGGGAGCATGCATGTCTTATCGTTTTCCCTCAGTTTTAGGGCTCCTACTCGTCTGCCTTGTGGGGGCCTGCGGTCACGTAAGGTCCGGCTCAGGCGACGGTTCGACGTCAGAGTCGGCAGCAGCGTTTGAAGCTGAGCTCATCCAGGCCATGGTCGGAAAGGAGGAGGGAGCGCTCCGCCCCACGTTGACCTTGGCGGAAATGTACCCCGGCGTCGGCCAGAGCAAAGTTGTTGCGGACGCGTTCCGCGCGGACGTCGTGGGCGTGGACGCGGGGCGAGCCTTCAACAACTTCGACGAGAACTTTGAGAGAACGCCCCTCCAGGAGGTTCCGTTTGATGATCCCCGTGCGGACTGGCGCAGTTTTGAAGTCCGAGTGAAGGTGGCAGAGGTCTATTGGGGCGACGTAACGGCTGGGACGGAACTAGCTCTCGGCTTGACGTTCAATGCCCAAACGGAGTTGACGGTCGTGTCCGAGGGGTTCGCGAGCATGGGAGAGGTTGTGGTATTTACCGCCACCGGCGACTTCGTCGTGCCGTATGACCCCACAATTATCCCTGTTCTTTGGGACGGTGCGTTTTTGACACCTGTGGAGGGTGAGCGAGTTCCTTGGCCAGTTCTGTCAGAGCCAGGCTCCGGAGCGCCAGTCGTGCCTGACTTGGATACGCTCGCGGAACTGCGTCAGCTCAAGTAGCGCTAACTCAAGGTGGTTGACTGGCGACCATGAGCGCGGGGGCAGTGTGGTTGGTAACCGGCGCCCAGGCGGCCGGCAAGTCCACGGTCGCCGACCTGCTGGCGCGGCAGTTCGACCGGGGCGTTCATGTCCGTGGCGGTCAGTTCTACCGCTGGGCGGTGAGCGGCTGGGTTCATCCGCTCGGGGACGTGCACGAGCCGGAGGCCCGCCGGCTGCTGGACCTTCGCTATCGACTGTCTGCGATGACGGCCGACCAGTACTGCGCCGAAGGGTTCACCACGGTCGTACAGGACAACATCTTCGGCAACGATGTGGCCAGCTGGCTTGACCAGGTCAAGACTCGCCCGCGCCACCTCGTCGTACTGCGGCCGTCGATCGCGGTCGTCACATCTCGGGACGCCGAGCGGCAGAGAGCAGTGGGGAAGATTGCGTACCGGCCTGGCGAGCACACCATCGAGCAACTCGACGCAGCTGTCGGAACAACGCCACGCATGGGCCTGTGGCTCGACACCTCCGGCCAAACACCGCAGCAGACAGTGGACGAGATCATCGCTCGGCGGGCTGAGGCGTCGATCGACTCCGCCGCAAGTGGCGAGGGCGTCTAGGTGTCTACCGGCGACGCCGCGAGTGGCGATAGGCAACTCCGACGCGTCGTGGCACGATCGCGCAGGTGACCAGCAGACCCGCCGCAGAGCAGCGCTTGCGCGACCTCGCGTTGTTGCGCCGCGTTCGCGACCGGATCGACCGCGAGTACGCGCAGCCGCTGGACGTCGAGGCGCTCGCCCGCGGTGTGAACGTGTCCGCCGGGCACCTCAGCCGCCAGTTCCGGCTCGCGTACGGCGAGTCGCCGTACTCCTATCTGATGACGCGGCGCATCGAGCGCGCGATGGCGCTGCTGCGTTGCGGCGACCTCAGCGTGACCGAGGTCTGTTTCGCGGTCGGCTGCGCGTCGCTGGGCACCTTCAGCACGCGCTTCACCGAGTTGGTGGGCGTGCCGCCCAGCGTCTATCGCGACCAGGCGGCGCGGGCGACGGCGGGGATGCCGCCGTGCGTGGCCAAGCAAGTGACCAGACCGATCAGGAATCAAGAAGCGCCGGCCGCCAAGCCGCACTTAACGTGACTGCCATGGACATCACCATTCATACAACCTTCCTCCCGCACGACGACCCGGATACTTCCCTGGCCTTCTACCGCGACATCCTCGGCTTCGAGGTCCGCAACGACGTCGGGAACGGCAAGATGCGCTGGATCACGGTCGGCCCCGCCAGCCAGCCCGGCACCTCAATCCTGCTGGCGCCGCCGGCCGCCGACCCTGGGGTCACCGACGAAGAGCGCCGCACCATCGTCGAGATGATGGCCAAGGGCACCTACGGCTGGATCCTGCTGGCCACCGGCGATCTCGACGGCACCTTCGAGAAGCTGCAGGCCAGCGGCGCCGAGGTCGTCCAGGAGCCTACCGAGCAGCCGTACGGCGTCCGCGACTGCGCCTTCCGCGATCCCGCCGGCAACATGATCCGCGTCCAGGAGTTGCGCTGAGCCGTTGAGTGCCGACCCCCGTTCCCTCGCTCAGCGTCGTCGCGACACCGAGCATCGGCTCAGCTCCGACGTCGATGTCTGGGTGGCGACTGCCTCAGCGGACGGTGCGCCGTACCTGGTGCCGCTTTCCTTCGACTGGGACGGCGAGGCGCTGCTCATGGCCACGCCGACGGACAGCCCCACCGGCAGGAACCTGGCCGCCAGCAGGGCCGTTCGGCTGGGGCTGGGTGACACCCGCGACGTGTCCATGATCGACGGGGAAGTGGACGTCATCGAGATCGACGCGCTGCCGCGGGACCGGGGTGACCGGTTCGCCGCTCGCACCGGCTTCGACCCGCGTTCGTTGGCTACGCCGTACCGCTGGTTCCGCGTCTCCCCGCGCCGAATTCAGGCTTGGCGCGAGGTGAACGAGCTGCCCGACCGCGAGCTGATGCGCGAGGGCAGCTGGTTGGCCTGACGCCCACGGCACACCACCTCTACCGGCTAATGCGTGTCGCCGACGGCGCTACCATGAACGCCGCCTCCAGCCGCAAACTCGCCGCCGTCGGTTCGGCCGGACCCGGTATCAGACGCCCCTGTACCTCTGTTTTCCATAAGCACGTTCCCGCCCCAGAGAAGGAGATCCGATGAGCACGGCCACGAAGACGAACACGCGGTCGCCGGCCCTGAACGTTCCGGACAGCCACGATCTGATCCGGGTGCGGGGCGCACGTGTGAACAACCTCAAGGACGTCAGCATCGAGATCCCGAAGCGCCGGCTCACGGTGTTCACCGGCGTCTCCGGCTCCGGCAAGAGCTCCCTCGTGTTCGACACGATCGCCGCCGAGTCGCAGCGGCTGATCAACGAGACCTACAGCGCCTTCGTGCAGGGCTTCATGCCGAACCTGGCCCGACCAGAGGTCGACCTCCTCGAGGGCCTGACGACGGCGATCATCGTCGACCAAGAGCGGCTGGGCGCCAACCCTCGCTCCACGGTCGGCACCGCGACCGACGCCAACGCGATGCTGAGGATCCTGTTCAGCCGGCTCGGTGAACCGTACATCGGGCCGCAGACGGCCTTCTCCTTCAACGTCCCCACGCGGAGGGCGAGCGGCGTCATGTCCACGGATAAGGGTGGCCGCGTCGAGAAGAGCGTGGTCAGGGACGCCGTCTACCTCGGTGGTATGTGCCCGCGGTGCGAGGGCATGGGCAATGTCAGCGACATCGACCTCACGGCGTTGTACGACGAAACCAAGTCGCTCAGCGAGGGCGCGCTGACGATCCCCGGATACTCGATGGACGGGTGGTACGGCCGGCTGTTCGAGGGCGTCGGCCTGCCCATGGACAAGCCGATCGCGAAGTTCACCAAGAAGCAGCTCGAGACGATGTTGTACGCCGAGCCGACCAAGATCAAGGTCGAGGGCATCAACCTCACCTTCGACGGGATCATCCCCAAGATCCAGAAGTCGATGCTGTCGAAGGACCCCGAGGCCATGCAGCCGCACGTACGGCGCTTCGTCGAGCGGGCGGTGACCTTTCAGACCTGCCCCGAGTGCGCCGGCACCCGCCTGACCAAGGAGGCGCTGTCGTCGAAGATCAACGGCAAGAACATCGCCGACCTGTGCTCGATGCAGATCAGCGACCTGGCCGACTGGGCCCGCGACCTCGACGAGCCGTCGGTGGCGCCGTTGCTCACCGGGCTACGACATCTCCTCGACTCCTTCGCCGAGATCGGGTTGGGCTACCTCTCACTCGACCGTCCGGCGAGCACGCTGTCGGGCGGCGAGGCGCAGCGCACGAAGATGATCCGGCATCTCGGTTCGTCGCTGACCGACGTCACCTACGTCTTCGACGAGCCCACGATCGGCCTCCATCCGCACGACATCGAGCGGATGAACAACCTGCTGCTCCAGCTCCGAGACAAGGGCAACACAGTGCTCGTCGTCGAGCACAAGCCCGAGACGATCGCCATCGCCGACCACGTCGTCGACCTCGGCCCGGGTGCGGGTACCGAAGGCGGCACGGTGTGCTACGAGGGCCACCTGGACGGGCTGCGGAGCAGCGACACGATTACCGGGCGGCACTTGGACGACCGCGCAGCACTCAAGGAGAAGGTCCGGACGCGCACCGGCACGCTGGAGGTCCGCGGCGCGGCGGCGAACAACCTGCGGGACGTCGACGTCGACATCCCGCTCGGCGTGCTCGTCGTCGTCACTGGGGTGGCGGGCTCGGGCAAGAGCTCGCTGATCCACGGCTCGGTGTCGGATCGGGACGGCGTGGTGACGGTCGACCAGGGGGCGATCCGCGGCTCTCGCCGGAGCAACCCGGCGACGTACACCGGACTGCTCGATCCGATCCGCAAAGCGTTCGCGAAGGCAAACGGCGTGAAGCCCGCGCTGTTCAGCGCAAACTCCGAAGGTGCCTGCCCCAACTGCAACGGCGCCGGAGTCATCTACACCGACCTGGCCATGATGGCGGGGGTGGCCGCCCCCTGCGAGGTCTGCGAGGGGAAGCGGTTCGAGGCGTCGGTGCTGGAGTACGAGCTTGGCGGCAAGGACATCAGCGAGGTCTTGGCGATGCCGGTCGCCGAGGCCGTGGAGTTCTTCGGCGCGGATGAGGCTCACACTCCGGCCGCGCACAAGATCCTCGGCCGTCTCGACGACGTCGGGCTCGGCTACCTCACCCTGGGCCAACCGCTCACTACGCTGTCCGGCGGCGAACGGCAGCGGCTGAAGCTGGCCACCCGCATGGGGGAGAAGGGTGGGGTCTACGTCCTCGACGAGCCGACCACCGGCCTGCACCTCGCCGACGTCGAGCACCTGCTCGGCCTGCTCGACCGGCTCGTCGACTCCGGCAAGTCGGTCATCGTCATTGAGCACCACCAGGCGGTCATGGCGCACGCCGACTGGATCATCGACCTCGGTCCCGGCGCCGGCCACGACGGCGGCCGGATCGTCTTTGAGGGCACACCAGCCGACCTCGTCGCCGCTCAGTCGACCCTCACCGGTGAGCACCTCGCGACCTACGTCGATGCGTGACCTATCGACACAGCGCCCGACGCGGTAGCTATCGAGTGATCTCCCGGATCGACGAGGCCCACCGTCGCGTGATCGTCGTCGGTGTCGTTCGCAGGGCCGATGTGTATCGCCGCGCATGGCGACGGGATCATCAACCTCCCGGCGAAGCGGTCGGTGTGGTCGCGGGTCATGACTTCTCCGTGTCTGGCAGCGGTGAGTTCGTTCCACCGGCCAACAGCAGCCTCTCGGCCAGCGTCCGGCAGCGCCAACGGAGCTCAGGAGGGTCGAGTACCTCGGACTCGTGGCCCAGCAGGAGCACGTGCATGAGCACGAAGTCGAGGCTGCCACCGCCACTGAGCACCTCGCAGAGCTCGCTCCGGCGCCGTCGTACGACGGCCGCCGACGCTGGGATCTGCGCGCGGACGGTGTCGGCCGACGCGTGCACGAGAAAGCGCGCCTGCTGCGGGTAGACCCGGCTCGCCACCCCTTCTTGCACGTACGTCGCTGCGTCAGGCGCCGGGCGTGGGCGGAAGCGCCAAGTCCGCGCACACACATCGGTCATCCGGTCAATCCGGAAGCTGCGCCAATCGTCGCGATCGAGGTCGTAGGCGAGCAGGTACCAGCGCCGGTCGGAGGCGACCAGCCGGTAGGGCTCGACCCGCCGCCGCCGCATCTCGCTTCCTGACGGGTAGTCGAAGCCGGCCTCGACCGCGTCGCGGCAGGCTCTGGCCAACGTCATGAGTGCCTCTGGGTCGACGGGCGTGCGGCCTCCGCCGAAGGACTCCACCGAGCCGGAGAGTGCGCGTACTTCGTGCCGCAGCCGGGTGGGCAGCACGCGGTCGAGCTTGGACAGCGCCCGGACGGCAGCGTCGCCGGCGCTGGCGACGGCGCCGCCGGCGCCAGCAAGCAGGGAGACGGCGGTGGCAATCGCCTCCTCGTCGTCGAGGAGCAACGGTGGCAGGTCATGGCCCGGGCCGAGCTGGTAGCCGCCGCCAACGCCCTGGGTAGCGTGGACCGGGTAGCCGAGCGTGCGCAGCCGCTCGACATCACGCCGTACTGTGCGCGGCGTGACCCCTAGTCGGTCGGCGAGGTCGGGGCCGGTCCAGGCCGGGCGCTGCTGCAGCAGCCCGAGCAGGGTGAGCACCCGCTCCGTCGTGCCCCGCTCGTTACCCCGGGTAACGCCCATTCGCTCAGCTTCCCAGAGATAGCGGACCGATTCTGTCCCCTAGGGATGAAACGGTGGGTCCATGACTACAAGCGAACTCGACTGGAACCCAACCCTGCGCGAGCAGTGGGAGTTCCACTGGAACCATCACCTCCGTGCCCGGCTCAACGGCCTCACCGACGACGAGTACTTCTGGTCGCCGGCGCCGGACGCCTGGAGCGTGCGTCCGCGCAGCAGCTCCGAGGCGCCGGTGCAGGTCGGTGCCGGGGACTTCACGGTTGACTACGCCTTTCCCGAGCCGGTCCCGGCGCCTTTCACGACCATCGCCTGGCGCCTTGGCCACGTGATCGTCGGCGTGCTTGCCGCGCGCAACGCGGCTCACTTCGGCGCACCGGCGGCGTCGTACGAGACCTGGACGTATGCGGGCAGCGCGGCCACCGCGCTCGACCAGCTCGAGGCCCAGCTCGACGTCTGGCTGGCCGGTGTGCGCGGCCTCGGCGAGGCCCGGCTCCGAGTCCCGGTCGGCGCGAAGGAACCCTTTCCCGAGGCGCCCATGGCAGATCTGGTGCTGCACATCCACCGCGAGTTGATTCATCACCTGTCCGAGGTCTGCCTGCTGCGAGACCTCTATCTGCATACGAGACCCGCCAAGAACGGAGCAACCCGATGAGCCGCCACATCCAGGTCACGTTCGACGCCTCCGATCCGCGGGCGCTGTCGTCCTTCTGGCGGGACGTACTGGGCTACGTTCGCCCCGCACCGCCCGGCGTAGACCTGCCGAAGGACGCCGACCCGCTAACCGCGTGGGACGACTTCCTCGCACGGGTCGGCGTGCCGGAGGAGCAGCGCAACAGGGCATCGGCCATCGAGGACCCGGACGGGCACGGCCCGCGGCTGTTCTTCCAGCAGGTGCCGGAGGACAAGGTCGCCAAGAACCGCGTCCACCTCGACGTTCGTTCGGCTCCCGGACTCGAGGGAGAGGAACGGATGGCGGCGTTGGAAGTCGAATGCGAACGGCTTATCGTGATGGGAGCGACGCGGGTGCGTCGCTACGAGCCCGATCCGCCGATGAGCGCCGGCTTCATCGTGATGACCGATCCCGAGGGCAACGAGTTCTGCCTGGACTGACGCCGGACCTTGCGGGGTGACACCACTTTCTCAACCTGTGTGATTCGCCTTCCACCCGGGATCTCACAACAATCGACCCGGACGGTGGCATTGGACCGTTCCCTGGTCCTACTGTGTCGCACATGGAGATCGGCGTTAGGGAGCTTCGCAATGAGACAGCTCGGGTCGTGGACGCCGTCCGGGCGGGGGAGCGGGTTGTGCTGACCGTTCGTGGGGAACCGGTCGCCGATATCGTCCCGCACCACGGTCGCACTCGTTGGCTGGGGGGACGGGCACTGGCCGCGCAACTCGAGCGACGAGCCGCAGACCCGCGGTTGCCCGACGACCTCGACGACCTGGCCGGGCAGACTTTGGCTGACCTGTGAGCTCGGGACTGCGCTCGATACGTCGGTATTCATCGGGCGGGAGACGGCCCGACCCCTCGGGGCGCTGCCTGAGCGGGTGGCAATCTCGGTTGTCACGATCGGCGAGTTGGAGCTCGGTGTCCTCGCCGCTGGCGACGCAGAGACACTCGTCCGGCGCGCCGACGCCCTCGCCCTTGCCCGCGAGTCGGACCCCATTCCGGTCACCGAGGCGGTGATGGGCGCCTGGGCGCGGCTCGTCATCGACTGCCAGCACGCCGGAGTGCACCGGACCGTGAAGCTCACGGACGCATCGATCGCGGCGACCGCAGTGGTTCATGGGCTGCCGGTCGTGACTCAAGATGGCGACTTCGACGAGATCGCAACCGCGCATCCCGCGCTGCGCGTATCCAGGGTCTACCCCGCGCCAGTGGCTGCGGCTAGCAGAAGGGCCGCGTCATTGTCCCTCGACGCAGAACTCGTTTCCCTCGGGGTCGACCATGACGACCAAGTCACCGTCGTCGCGCACGACAGCGGCGCCCAGTGAGACCAGTCGAGCCACCTCATCCGCGTGTGCTGTCGTGGGCCGCAGATCGAAATGCTGACGGTTCTTGGCGGTTTTGTGCTCGGGAACGCGGACGAACCAGAGGCTCGGACCTCCCCAGCCTGCAGGCTCAACCCAGGCGCGCTCTGGCGTGCTGTCCTCATCGACGTTCGACCCCAGCACCTCTGCCCAGAAGGTTGCAACGACCAACGGCTCACGGCAGTCGAACGTGACGGACTTGATGAAGGAGACCATGCCGTTCACTTTAAAGACGGTCGGCTGTACTCGATCGGTATGTGCGCGCTCTAAGGGGACCTAGTGGCTGCGTGCGGCCGTGCGGCGGCAGGTCGGGACGCTCTCGAGCAGTTGACACGTGTTGCAGTCCAGAGGAGCCGCCTGGCAATATAGCCATATTCGAAGTTATTGATGTGGCCACAGGAGAGTTGCCGATGGACGTCGGTATTCGCGAGCTGCGAGACGGGCTGAGTCGCCACCTGGCGTCCGTGCGCGAGGGTCACACCATCACGGTCACTGATCACGGTCGCCCGGTCGCGCGGATCGTGCCCGTCGCCGTACCAACGAGGCTGGAGCAGCTGATCGGGGAGGGCAAGGTGACGCCCGCACGCCGCGGCCGCAGACCGCTGCCACCACCGGTTAAGACGGCGGGCATGGTCAGCGATCTCATCGACGAGCAGCGCCGTTGATCGTCTATCTCGACACCTCTGCGGTAGTCCCCATCCTGGTCGCGGAGCAGTCGACGAACGCGTGCCGACGGATCTGGGACGACGCCGATCGGCGTATCAGCTCCAGGCTGACGTACGTCGAGGTTGCTGCCGCGCTCGCCATGGCCGAGCGGCAAGGGCGCGTCTCGTCCGCGGAGTACACCGAGGCATGGTCGAACCTTGTCGAGATCTGGCCCGATGTCGACGTCGTCGACATGACAGCGGAACTAGCCGCAAGTGCCGCCGGTCTCGCGCGCACCCTCGCGCTTCGAGGCTACGACGCGGAGCACTGTGCATCGGCAGCGGCGCTTGACGACCCTGAATTGGTCGCCGCCGCCGGAGACACGCGGCTGCTCACCGCTTGGCAAGAGCTCGGCATCGCTGTGTTCGACGTCAACCATGGCGGCGACTGACCGAACCGGTTGAAGGTCGTCGGCCCCCCGACCCGCGGTGGCTGCATTGCGCACGTTCACACCGCGGGGGAGGCTGCTAAAGGAGCGTTGCCCGTGACTGGCTGATCGGGCCAGGCAACCGCGTAACCGTGGGCACCACCTTCGCTCAGCCGCGCGTACCGCAGCAGCTCACGAAGGATGCCGGCGTTGCCCATCGCCCACCCAGTGCGCGGCTCCAACTCGGGCGCGGCGGCGCGGTGCTCGTAGTTTGACCACCGCGCCCCCGTTTCGTCGACCGTGGCACGTGCCGTGAGGTCGTCGACCAGCGCGTTCGCGAATTCGAAGTCGTCAGCACGCTCGACGATTCGGTCGCACGCGAGGGCCAGAACCCCGGCAGTCCCGCAGCACCGGGCGTTGTTGTCCCAGAATCCGGGCCGGATCCGATGCGGAAGTCCAGACTCGCGGACGGTTCGCCAGCAACGGTCACCCAGCTCAGTCCACACTCCATCCGCGGTGACCTCAGCGAGCAGGCGAAAGACCTGGGCATCGCCGACCGGGCCGTTGCACCAGCCATAGCTGTAGCGTTCGATGAGGTCCGGCCGGTGAGGAGGGTCGGAGTGTGGGACCAGGAAGCCGTCCGGGCCGGCCTCGTTACGGCTCACCACGTCCGCGGCCCCCGCCAAAGCCAGCTCGATCATGTCCTCACGGCCGGCCGCGTCGCCCACACGAGCAAGTGCGTAGACGATGCCGAGGGTGCCGTGCGCGATGTGGTGCGACCGGGCCGGCGATGGCCGCACCGCCCAGTTGACCCCGCCAGGGGTGCGGTCAAAGGTGGTGAGGTAAGGGGTCACGGCCATGACGGCAAGATCCACGTCGCCCGCGTGCAACGCGCCGAGCCCGATGCCCGCATTGCCCGTGAACAGCTCGAACATCGCGTTCCACCGCTGCCCGTCGAATCGATCACGGACCCGGCTGATCGCCCGGTCTGCGGCGGCGTCCCGACCGAGCGCGCGCAACGCGACCGCGAGGCCAGCGAGCCCGAAGTACAGCGAGCAATCGTCGAGGTCGTCGACCTGTTCGCTCAGTACATCTGCACCGCGGACCACGGCCTCGCCGTACCGGTCATCGCCGAAGTGTTGATGAGCCTCGTGCAGCGCCAGGACCACGCCCGCCAGACCGTGGTAGAGGGATGAGTCCCTGCGATCCAGCGCTGCCCCTTCGACCAGCCAGTCCGCGGCCTCCCCGGCGAGCCGCGCAGCCTGGACGCCACGCGACAACTGATCGGGGTGAGCCATGTCAGGGAGCCCACCGTTCTGGCAGTCCAGGGATCGGCCAGGCAGGGTCGGGTCGGAAGTGCTCCCAGCCGTCGCAGAACGGCGGTCCCCAGTCGGCGACTATGGTTTCGACCTCGGCAGCCTCTGCCTCGATCTCCGCCGCGGTGGCGGCGTCGTATCGGCCTTGCTCGACAGCGAGCGCGAGTTCGTCCTCATCTTTGCGGGCCATGGTGCGGTCCGGCTCGATCTCGAGGTCGAGCACGTGGTCACGGGTGTACACCGCGTGTTCGTCACGGACGTGCGGATCCTCCAGGTTCACATACCAGCCCGCGAACTCGCGGGTGTGCTCGGCGAAGAAGACCCACACCGACCACGGGCGACCAGTGGGCGCAATCTTGAGGATGTCGTAGTAGGCGTGCGTCCCGATGTCTTGCACCGTCTCGGCGGTGAACAACGTGCTCTTGTCGTCACGCTTGCCCAGCCCATCGGCCCGCGCCACACGCAGCACCGGCGTTCCGGCTGCCAGCCAGGCGACCAGGGCGTCGGCGTCGTCTCGTACGACGGTCACCGGTTCAGCGAAGTGCGGCACAGCGGTATTGCCATCCCTGGTGGCCGCGGCACCCGCAGCGAGTGGCCCGTCACCGGACCGCCACATGATCTGGGTACCGGTGGGCCAGTACGGTGGGCTGCCCGACGGCCTGCGAGGGTGCTCGCCCATGAACATTGACCATAGACGAAGCGCTGCGTCAAGCAACCGACTCAATTTCAATGGCAGAGGGGATGCTTCGTTTGAGTAACACGCCGGATCTCGGTCCCGTGCCGGAGCGCATCACCGTCGAGGCAGAGCAGGTACGTCGTCTCATCGAGGAGCAGTTCCCGCAGTGGGCCGGTCTTCCCATCGAACCGGTGGCCAACGGTGGCTGGGACAACTGGACCTTCCACCTCGGCACCGACATGGTGGTCCGCCTACCCAGCGCCTCCGAGTACGCCCAGGCGGTCGAGAAGGAACACCGGTGGCTTCCGGCGCTCGCTCCCCAACTCCCGCTGCCAATCCCCGTCCCGCTGGCGAAAGGCAAGCCCAGCGCGGATTACCCGCACTCGTGGTCGATCTACCAGTGGCTCGACGGCGTGACTGCGACCGCGGATCGCATTTCCGCCCCGGTGCGATTCGCCGTCGACCTGGCCGGCTTCTTGGCCGCCTTGCAGAGCCTCGACGCCGCCGATGGTCCCCAGCCGGGAATTCACAACTGGTTCCGGGGCGCCACACTGCGCACCTACGACAAGGCCACCCAGCGCGCGCTCGAGGAACTGGACGGCCACGTCGATGTCGAGGAACTGGACGGTCAAGTCGATGTCGAGCTCGCTCGCGACATCTGGGCGAACGCACTCGACGCACGCTGGGACGGTGTGGACCGCTGGTTCCACGGAGACGTCGCCGAGGGAAATCTGCTGCTCAACGACGGGAGGTTGGCGGCCGTCATTGACTTCGGGACATGCGGCGTCGGCGACCCAGCCTGCGATCTGGCCATCGCCTGGACGTTACTGACCGCCGACGGTCGGCAGGCGTTCCGGGATCGGCTGTCGGTGGATGCGGTGTCCTGGGCGCGCGGGCGTGGCTGGGCCCTTTGGAAGACGCTCGCCGCCTGTTCGTACACATACGGAGATCCTGAGGAGGCCGAGGAGTTTGCGAGCGCGATGCGCATCCTCGACGAGATCTTCTCTGAGTACTCGGGCAGCCGGTCCACAGCGCCGACGGCCACAGTGCCTCCACCAGCTTAGAACTGAGTACTGGAACAACTCCGACAATTAACTGGCAACGCGACGTGCTGAGGTTGGACGGGTAGGGGAGTCCGGGAGGGCCCCTTAGCGTCTGTGTAGGCGCACTCATCCGCTGTGGATCCCGTACGAGACGTAGCCCCTCGTTCGCTTGCTGCCAAGCGCGGGCGCACTCACCCGGTTCAGGCACCGGCCTCGAGCTCTGCGAGGTCGCGCACCGCGTAACGGTGATGCTCGGCTTCTTCCTTGAGCACCACCTTGAGGCAGCGACGCACGACGTACTCCTGGTCGGGATATGGGTCCGCCGGCTTGCGACCGCATACCCGATCAAGCCCTGCCTCGGTGAGCTCCTCGACGACGCTCCGCATCGTGGCCATGCGGGCGAGCCGTGGCGCGAGCACCTCGTCGAGCGTCGGGGTGGCTTCGAGGGTGAGCCCGAGCTTCGCCGTCGCGTCGGGCGGCATCCCGCCGTAAGGGAAGCCCAACGGGTGATACGGCGCTTCCTCCTCGAGCACGGCATTGCCGATCCAGGCATCGCTGGCGAACAGCAGGTGCCGTTGGGTCTCGACCAACGACCACTCGCCGTTCACCTGCTCGTGCAGCTTGGCCTCGGGCAACAACCTGGCGCAGTTGAGCGTCGCCTCCCACAGCGTCTCGATGGCACCCCAAGCAGCCCGGTAGTCGTCGGGGGACGCGGCGTCACGCGCCAGCACCCGCGTGGGGTGCTGCCGGTCGAGCTCGGTCTCGACGTATGCGGTCACATCGACGTCGTTCACGACGAGACGTTCGAAGTCGCCACCGAGGTAGACGTCGCTCCCATAGCAGTCGACGATCTTCAGACCGCTGACCTCGCAATCGCGGATCTCGAGGCCGGCAAGGTCGCACAGGTGGATGCGGGCACCACGGAACTGGTCACTCTGGGTGTACTCAGCAGCCATCGCAGCAGCGTCTCAGCCCGTCCCGCCCGTTACAAGTGGGGCACTGAGTTTCGTGGCCTGCACCAGATGCAACCCTGGTGGGTGAAGCGGTGCGAAGGGGTCCCTAGACCCAGCGTGGACGGCGCCGATCCCCGATTGGGGAACCCCTTACGGCGACCTCACTGACTCGCGGACTGGCCCCCGGAGGTCAGCGGTTGACGCGGTACGCACCCCTGCGGTGTGCGATGTCGACGACCGTCACGGTTTGCTCCGCGTCGTCGATGCGGTAGATGACGCAGTAGGTGCCTCGCCGGGCCCTGTGACAATCATCGAGAGGGGCCTGGAGGCGCTTGTTGCATTTGCGCGCCGATAAGCGACATTATGTCAATCCGTAGTCTGCGTATCGCATTAGATGAATCAATGCGGCTGGGCCTGATCCACTACCCCGCCGGCAGCGAAGAAGTTGCTGTTGACCTGCGGGCTGAGCCGTAGGCCCGCTGTGCCGGCCGATCCGTCAGGTCGCCCTGAGCGTCCCAAGAGACGATCCCTCGGCAGGACGTGCGCGCGCTTCGCGGCAATGTCGGACTGGCGTAGCCGTCCTCCGCGCGTCCGGATGATCGGTCTTATCGTGACGCTGGCACTTTGACGGCTATCCGCAGTTGGCCGTGGTGGCCGCGGATTCAAGCGTGTGCGCCGCCGGCGTGTCTCCAATCACGCGGACTCGCAGATACAGAGTTGAAGCGGCGTATCCACGGCAAATGGTCGACCGGACCAGTCGCCGAAGCGCTCGACGAGCCGAAGGCCGCCGAGCGAGACGAGCAGCGGCAGCTCCTGCGGGAAGATGCTCCTGATTTCGAGTGGTGCGACGACGAAGTCCGGCTCGGAGTCAGTCGAGAGGTACCACGTCCCGCGTGTAACCTGCGCGGGCGCATCGTAGATCTCAGCGACATCGACGCTAACGTCGCCACGATCAGGGTCCATGAACGACAACGACTCCCGGGCTCGCCGCACACCATCGGCTTCGGCAAGTAGGCGCACGCTCGGGCTGAACACATCGAAGACGAACCGTGCTCCAGGTGCCAGGTGTCTTCGAACCGACCGGAAGCAGCTCACCAGGTCCTCAGCCTCATGCAGATGCAGTAGGGAATTGGCTGTGATGAACACGAAGTCGAATGTGCGGCCCAGATCGAAGGCCCGCATGTCGCCCTGCATCCATTCCACTGCCACACCGCGCTCGTTCGCCTTACGCTGAGCCTCAGACAGCATGTCTGACGAGAAGTCCAGGCCGACACACGGATGCCCGTCGGACGCGATGGGGATCAGCTTCTGCCCGGTGCCGCACCCGAGTTCTAGTACACGCCCGCCATGCCGATTGGCGTAGTCCCGGTAGAAGTCGACTGCAAGCCCGCCGCCCGGAAACATTAGGTCATACAGCCTCGGGTGCGAGTAGAAGGATTGACTCATAAGCCCATCCCCCTTCCGGCTCATCCGCAGTTGGCCGTGGTGGCCTGCTGGTTCAAAGCGTATGCGCCGCTGGCGTGTCTGCCGGTGGCTGCGTAGCAAATCTCGGTGACAGCGTCGCCGGTGACCAGGCGGGCGTTCCAGTCGACCGCGCTGGTCGTCGAGGAGAACACCACCTTCGGCATGTCCCGCCAGCGGCGGGCGAACTCGATCTGCGCCGGTGTGGCGCCAGGCTGCTGGTCGGCGGTCGGCCAGTGGGAGCTCATCGTCTCCCACAGTTTGCGCCCGTACAGCGCCAAGCCCGTCGCCCCCACCCGGTCGGACCACCACAGGAACAGCTCGTCGCTCGGCACGCTCCAGCCGAGGTCGTCGCCGGGCGCGGTTCCCGTGAGTCGGTATTCGGCGCACAGACCAACACGGCGGAAAATTCATCGGTCAGACCACACCGGGCCGGTTGACCACCGCGCCAAGCGGATGCTGCATACGGAAGGGAAGGGTTGCGGGAACCCTAGGGGGACGCCGCAGACCGGCTCGCCGGGCCGGCGTCGTGGCGTCCCGCAAGAGCCGTCCGGGTCTATGTCCAGGACGGGTGCCCCTTGCGACCACACACCCGGCCGCTCGGCCTGCCATTGACACCCTTGATTAGGGGTCAATACGTCGGGTCTTGATACGCAGGCTGTCCACAACCAGTTACGCCCGAGCCGCAGTAAGCGTCTGCTCGAGAAGCACGGCAATCGTCATCGGGCCGACGCCTCCCGGCACCGGGGTGATCAGGCTGGCTCGCTCGGCCGCGTGCCGTACTCGACGTCTCCAACGTTGCCCGGGTTGTAGCCCGCATCGATGACGACCGCGCCGTCCTTGATCCACTCACCTCGGATCAACTCCGGACGCCCGACGGCCGCAACGACGACGTCCGCACTGCGGACCTGGGCCGCTAGATCCTCCGTGCGGGAGTGGCAGTACGTGACGGTCGCGTCCCTGCTGAGCAGAAGCATTCCGACGGGCTTGCCCATGACGGGGCTGCGCCCGATGACGACGGCATGCTTTCCTGACAGTTCGACGTCGTAGGCATCCAGGAGCCGGAGGATCCCGCCAGGCGTGCAGGAGTGGAACCCTGGTTCGTCGAAGGCCATTGCCGCGAAGCTGTGCATGGTGACGCCGTCGACGTCCTTGCCCGGCGCGATCGCTTCGAACGCTGCGCGTTCGTCGATGTGGGCAGGCACTGGGTGCTGCAACAGGATCCTGTCGACCGCTGGGTCCGCTGACAGAGCCTCTATCTCCGCGACGAGTTGGGATGTCGTGGTGTCAGCCGGAAGTTGGACGTACCGCGACTCCATGCCGACTCTGGCTGACCGGTTCCGCTTCATCCGGACGTACGTATGTGAAGCAGGGTCGTCCCCGACCAATATCGTCGCCAGACAAGGACGGCGGTGCTTCTGCTCAACGAAGTCGGTCGCACCTCGCGCGACATGGTCCAGCAACCTCGCGGCAACGGCGCTGCCATCGATGATCCGTGCGCTCATGGGTCTCCTCGAACTAGTCGAGAGACACCCAGGCGGTCGATGTCGGCTCTACCTGCACTCCCCGGTGGTGGCCCACCCTGCGCCAGTCGTGCAGGGCTCAGAATGGCCGGTGCAGTGGTCATGGCGTGGCTGGGCATACGCCGACTCTAGATGCGCAGGGGGTCCACTAGCCTGCGCAGCCGTTCACACCCGTGGCACCTGCCCCGAATGCCTCCAAGACCGACTGCTCCCGGGTCCGCCCAACGCCACTCACGGCCCGGTCCACTCGGCGAAGCAGGAGATCACCGAAACGGTGAAGTTCCTCGTGTGGCTGCACGAGACCTACCAGCGCACCGTCGCTACGTGTACCCAGCAAGATGTCGACGAGTGGCTGGCCACTGGCCCGACGACGCGCAGCGCGATCAGGACCTTCTTCGTTGTCGCGAAGAAGTCGCGCCTCAATACTGCGGTCACTGTCCAGCATCAATCAGCGAAAGTCGAGCCCGTCGCTGAGTCAGGACCAGCGGCTTGCCTGGATCCACGCGCTCCTCACCGGCACCAGCGAGCAACTCCCCTACTGCGTTGTTGCCGGCATGCTCCTGCTGCTCTACGCCCAGCCGCTGGTCAAGGTCGTCACCTGCCCGACCAGCGTCGTCGACGACGGTGACACGGGCATGGGCGTCACGGTCGGCGCGCACCCGACTGACGTTCCCGAACCGTTCGCGTCGCGCATCCGAGAGCATCTCGCCTCACGGCGGCCTAATCTCCGTACCGGCGCGGGGACCGATAGCCCCTGGATGTTTCCCAGCACACTGGCTGGCCGTCACCTGCACCCCAACACCTTCATGGACCGGCTCCGCGATCTCGGTGTCAGCCTCCTCGGCGCCCGAAACCGCGCCATCGGATAACTCGTCCTCGAGTGCCCGCCATCGCTCGTCGCCGAGGCCCTCGGCTACAGCACGCAGGTGGCACTCCTCCATGTTGACAAGGCAGCGGAGCCCTGGGCCCGCTACGCCGGCGAGGTGACCGCGGCCAGGCCGCGGGTCACCCGAGTTGGCGGTTCAATCCCTCTTCGCAGCGGACACGTCGACGCATACGATTCCTTTGTTGCCGTCCTCGTCGGCGATCACGGTGAGCGAGGGCGCGTTGCTGTCATCGACGACCGCCCCACCTGCGGCGATGGCGGCGGCGATCCGTTGCGCGGCCACCTCGGGCGCCACATAGACCTCGATGTGGAACCGCTGACGCGGGGTCTCGTGCTCGTCGGCGTCCCCGAACCACAGGTTCGGTACCCGTCCCGTGGCGTCCCGGATTTCGTCGCTGGGGGACCCGTGGCCCTGGGCCTCGGCGCTCCCGGTCAGCAGGGCGGCCCACATTGGGGCGATTGTCGCGGAGTGCGCCGTGTCGAGGCCGAGCTCGATGACGCTGACCGAGGCCGGGTCGGCGTCGACCTTGTGGTCGGCGGCGATCTCGGTGATCCGTCGCGCGAGGTCGACGTCCTGCTGGGTCACCCATTCGACGACGTGTTCGGTGCCCTCGTCGTCGCGGTAGATGGCGTCGTCGCTGATCAACTTGAGGTCGACGTACCCATTGCCGATCGACACGCGCGGGTGGTGGCCGAGCGCGTCGCCCGCCTCGCCCACCGCGGCGACGAACCGTGCGCCGGTGCCGAAGTCGTCAACCACGTAGCGGGCATGCAGTCCCTGGGCCAGCTTGCGCCAGTCGGTCAGGTTGGCCGCGGCGATCTGTTCGCCCTTCAGCATGTCCATAGACGGGGAGCCTATCTCTGATTCAGCCGCAGCAGCTGTCAGAGAATCGTTGGCAGCGCAATCGCATCCACTTCGAGCTCGCTGCGCCCTCGGACCTTGAGCAGACGCGCCTCGCTTCGACCCTCGCAGCCGGCGCCGGCTGCTTGAGTCGGAGGATCGCTGGCGGGCGGACCCAATAGCCAACGAAATGGTGATCGTGAGTGGGGATGAGCTCGCGTTGCTCCGATTGATCGGGTCCGGGCTGCCGCCGGTTTTTGGCAGCGATCTGGCCGAGCTCTGACGATGCGGACGTAGAACGTCCGAGTGACGCGTGCTTACGATCGGCGGCATGGTGACAAACGGATACTCGATTCAGCCATTGACTGCTCAAACGTGGAACGCGTTCGCCGGCCTGGTGGAGCGGCACAACGGGATCTTCGGTGGGTGCTGGTGTATCTACTTCCACCCCGACTGTGCCGAGCGGGGGCAGGGTTACGAGGGCAACCGCGCGCTGAAGAAGCGGCTGGTCGAGGCCGGACAGGCTCATGCGGCGCTGGTGATGGTTGGCGATGAGGCGATCGCGTGGGCGGAGTACGGCACCCCGGATGAGCTGCCGACCATCCATCACCGCAAGCAGTACCTCGCCGAGGCCGACGTGGTGCCCGACTACCGCATCACATGCATCTTCGTCGACAAGCGTCACCGCGGACAGGGCTACGCCAAGGTGGCCCTGGCCGGTGCGCTCGATCTGATTGCAGCGCAGGGTGGCGGTGTGGTCGAGGGTTACCCGCACGAGATCGGTGAGAAGAGGATGAACAACTCGTTCGTCTACAACGGAACACGCACGATGTACGAGCAAGCCGGCTTCGAGTTCGTCCGCTCCAAGGGGATGAAGAACACCGTCATGCGCCGCACGATCCGACCGGCCTGAACCTGCCCAACCGCCGTGGGCTTGTGACGATAACCCTCAGGGTGATGGACCGCCTCCACAGTCTCGGAGCCAGGCTCCTCGGCGCACGGCGAGCGAGCGATTGCCGAACTCGTCCTCGAAGTCCGGTCAAGCCGATCACCCTGATCCCCGTCGCAGCCCTGGGCGAGCCCGACTTGCTCGTCGAGGTCGACGCCACCGCGGTCCTGGACTAGCAAACCGAGACGCGTGTGGTCCGCCGCTAGCGCTCGCTCAGCGAACGGTGATTGGGACGGCGTGCCCGCTGGATCGGGCGAGGCGGGCGTCTCGTGTCACCAGCTCGCAGGCGAGTGCTTCGGCGAGGGCGACGTATGCAGCGTCGTAGGCTGTTAGGTTCTCGCGGAGGCTGTACGCGCGTCGGCGCAGGGCGTCGCCGGCATCCCAGCGAAGAATGGGGAGGGCCTCGTAGTCGGTGAGAGCATCGCTGGCCCTGGCCGGGCTCAGCTGCCCGGACAAGGTCAGGCCCCGTAGCGCAGAAACGAACTCGAAGTCCAACAACGCAGGCGCGTGCAACTCCTCACCGGTGAGGCATTCCCGCAGTCTTTCGCAGCCCTGCACGCCGGTGAGCACGTCAACGATAGCTGCGGAGTCGACGACGATCACGGGCTGGCGCGGTGGGTCAGTTGGTCATCGCGCTCATGCCGTGTCGCGTCGAGGACATCCACCGCCGAGGCGGTGGCCCGCTCGGTCCGCTCGGCGGCGCGGGCCAGGACCTCCGCCACCGTCGGGCGGGTGACCTCCCGCTCGATCACGCCGAGCATGTAGCTGTTGAGGGACTGGCCGCGGCTGGCCGCTCGCGCCTTGAGTATGCGGCGGGCATCCTCGGGAACACCGCGAACCTGGAGCAGCGAAACCATAAATGCATGGTAGTTGAATCTATATGCATATCGCCACAAGTGCATGAGCCGGGGTCGTGAGTTGCCCTTGCCCCGATGGTTTTCGAGACGGCAATCCCGAAGCTGGATCCCCCCAGAGGTTTCGGGGCTAGATGAGTGATTTCATGTCGAGAAGGTCTGACCGGCTCCGCTCACCAGGTGAAGGGCCACGACAGACGCGGCCCACGACACCAGGAGGCCACCATGCCGAAGTACCTGCTCCTCAAGCACTATCGCGGCGGTCCGGAGCCGCACCGTCCCGTTCCTCCGATGGACCAGTGGGCGCCTGAGGATGTGGAGGCGCACATGGCCTTCCTCAGGCACGTCAGCGAGCTGCTCGAGGAGCACGGTGAGTACGTCGACGCGCAGGCGCTCACGCCGGCGCGCACGTGGGTGCGCTATGGCGGCCCGGACGCTGCGCCAGTCACCACCGACGGCCCGCTGCCCGAGACCAGCGATCTTGTGGCGGGCTGGTACATGATCGACGTCGAGTCGCACGAGCGGGCGCTCGAACTCGCCGCCTACGTCTCTTCCGAGCCCGGCCCCGGCGGCGAGCCCCTGTACGAGTGGATCGACGTCCGCGAGGTCATGTCCGAGGGGGCCCCGAATGACTGACCCGGCGTGATCGACGAGCCGCCGGGACGGCTGGACGAGGGCGCGCTTCGCACCCTCGTCCCTGGGGTGCTCGCGGGCCTGGTCCGGCGGGGCGAGGACTTCGATGCCGCCGAGGACGCGCTCCAGGAGGCGCTGCTGGAGGCGCTGCGGGTGTGGCCCGAGCACCCGCCGCGCGACCCGCGCGCGTGGCTGGCGACGGTCGCGACCCGGCGGCTCGTCGACGCCCGCCGCAGCGAGGCCGCCCGGCACCGCCGCGAGGAGGCGACATACGCCGAGCCGCGGCCCGCCGCCACCGAGGAGGGCGACGACACCCTCTTCCTGCTCTTCTGCTGCTGCCACCCCGACCTCGCGCCCGCCTCCCAGGTGGCGCTGACCCTGCGCGCCGTCGGCGGCCTCACCACCCGGGAGATCGCCGACGCCTTCTACGTGCCGGAGGCGACGATGGCGCAGCGGATCAGCCGCGCCAAGCGCACCCTGCGGGGACGCCGCCTGGACCAGCCCGGCGACCTCGCCGTCGTGCTGCGCGTGCTCTACCTCATCTACACGGCCGGCCACGCGGGCCGGGTCGACCTGGCCGGCGAGGCGATCCGGCTCGCCCGCCAGCTCACCCTCGCCACCGAGGAACCGGAGGCGCGCGGGCTGCTCGCGCTGATGCTCCTCAACCACGCCCGCCTCCCGGCGCGGCTCGACCCCGAGGGCCGGATCGTCACGCTCGACCGGCAGGACCGCGGCCTGTGGGACACTCGCGAGATAGCCGAGGGTGTGCGGGTCCTGCAGTCGGCGCTCGCCATGCAGACCGAGGAACGGCGCCCGGGCCGCTACCAGGTGGAGGCCGCGATCGCCGCCCTGCACGACGACGCGGCAAGCGCCGAGGAGACCGACTGGCCGCAGATCCTCGCATGGTACGACGACCTCGTCGCCCTCACCGACGACCCGGTGCGCCGGGACCCCGCCGCGGTGCTCGGGCGCGCGGTCGCGATCGGCCACGTCCTCGGCGCCGCCGCCGGGCTGCGCGAGACCGACCGGCTGCGCGAGGTGCTCGGCGAGCGGCACCGCTGGCACGCCGTCCGCGGCCACCTGCACGAGCTCAGCGGCGACCTCCCGGCCGCCGCCACGGCGTACGCGGAGGCCGCCCGTCGGGCCACGGACGTCGCCGAGCGCGACCACCTGGTCCGTCGGGCCGCCCGCGCGCGGGCCGCCGACCGGACACAATGATCGCCGTGGAAACCCTTGGCAGCAAACAGGTGTACATGAATCCGTGGATGGCGGTCCGGGAAGACGCGATCCGTTGCTCGGACGGGTCCACCGGCATTTACGGCGTGGTGGACAGCCCAGACATCGCTCTGATCATCCCGGTCGACGGAGACCGGTTGCATCTGGTCGACGGTTCCGGCGGGGAACTCCCAGCGCCGGCTGGCGACCGGGTACCGGTACTGCTCGACGGCGCTCCGGGACGGCGCCGTCGAACCGTCCCGGCCAGGCTGGAGGCGGCACTGGCCGACGGCGGACTCGACCAGCCCGTCCACGTCTCCCCTCGCCCGACGGTCGCCATGCCAGCCTGCGCCGGCTGCTCTACGACCTGATCGAGGAGCACGGCCGGCACCCCGAGCACGCCGACCTGCTCCGCGAGGCCGTGGACGGTCGGGTCGGGCGGCTGAGCCCTCAGGTACCGCCACTCCCGCTCGCCGCGAGCAGCCGCTGTCCGATCACGCGCGCGGCGTACTGGAGCTCCGGGCACTGCACGATCCGGTACGACGCAGGGAGCCCTGCGAGCTGCTCGGCGTACCAGGTCGGGTTGCTGGTGCTGCCGACCAGTCGGGTGGTGCCGGCATCGACGCACTCAAGCCGGCCGAGCGCGCGCGGGAGGCACGGTGCCACGGTAGCGAGGGGCGCGTCGATGACGACTTCCACGGTGTACTCCCAGCCCACCGCGAGATGCTCCTCGAGCAGGGCGACCGGGTCGAGGTCGGTAGGTGGGGTGAAGGTTTGGTCGAGCAGGTCGACCCCCAGGACCCGGTCGATCCGGTAGGCCCGTCGCGCGTTCGCCGCGTGAGAGTGGCACAGCAGGTACCAACGGCCGTGGCGCACGACCAGCGCCCACGGGTCGACCTCGGCGATCCACTCCGACCCGGCCTCGGAGCGATAGCCGAGCCGCACCCGTCGCTGGTCGGAGCAGGCCCGCACCAGCGCGCTCGTCGTCCCGGGGTCGGGACGGGCTGCGGCGCGGTCCGGCGCCGGCGCCGCGCTGCGGCGTACCGCCTCGGCCTGGGCTGCCACCGGCTCTGGCAGCGCCCGAACGATCTTGCCGAGCGCGCCGCCAACCGGGTCGGTGGGATCGCCGGCGTCGTGATGGCCGTCGAGCACCGCCATCACCAGGCCGAGGGCCTCGGTGGCGGTAAACACCAGCGGCGGGAGCCGCAGGCCGCGCCCAACGCGATAGCCGCCGTACGGCCCCCGCACGGACTCGATCAGGATGCCGGCTTCGCGCAGAATAGCGACGTACCGCCGCGCGGCTCGCTCGGAGACACCCAGCTTGTCGGCGAGCCGGCCTGCGGTGATCCCCGGACTTCCCTGGACCAGCTCGAGGGTTACCAGGGCCCGGGCCGTGGGGGTCGCATCTGGCTTCACACCACTCTCCGCCAATCCGGCAGCACAACGTCCGGAACAGACCCTAGTCTGCGGAGCATGACCGCGGCCACCACCACCTACTACACCGTGTCATGAGTGATCCTGGCGGGCGTGATGGGTGACCCCGCGGGTATCGACCTGGACTTCACCGGCGACCTTTGGCACTGGCGGGGCCCATCGCCGTACTACTTCGTCACGGTGCCGGCCGAGGACAGCCTTGACCTGCACGCCGTGTCCAGGGCCGTGACCTACGGCTGGGGGATGATCCCGGTCAGGGCGCGGATCGGCGCCACCGAGTGGGAGACCTCGCTGTTCCCCAAAGACGGGCTGTACGTCGTGCCGGTGAAGGACGCGGTACGCCGGGCCGAGGGGCTCGACGAAGGCGACACCATCACGGTGCGGCTCACCGTGCTCGGCCCGATGTGACGGTCGCTGTCGCAGCCACTGGTCCCTAGGCTCTTCGACACACCCTATGGGACCCGAAAGTTCACCATCAGCGACCCGGACGGTAACGAACTCGGATTCGTTCGCGACGACTGATGCAGGGCAGTAAACCGCCCAGGGAGTCACCACCAACGCAGCGTGAGTCCCTCAAGTCCCTGCATCGCTTCGTCCGTGGAGGCCAAGGTGAGGTTGTCGCTGAGGGCCTGTGCGACCAGCATCCGGTCGAAGGGGTCTCGGTGCGGCCATGCCAAGGACCCTGCCAAGAGCGCATGGGAAGTAGTGAGTGGCAGGTGATCGCCGCCGATGTCGCTAACCCGGGCCGACCAGGTTTCGATGAGGTGCCGTGCCGGTTCGAGTTTGCCGAGGCGGACCTTGGTGGCTACTTCCATAGCCGAGGCGGCAGACACGAGCAGCCGGTTCTGGGTGTTTTCCAACTCCCGCAGCATCTTCTCTGGCACCCGGTGCGGCTCGCCCAGCAGCCACAGGAAAACATGCGTGTCGACCAGGTAGCTCACTCCCACGCGGAAAGTTCCGATTCTGGCAAGTCTTCAAGGAAGGACTCCGGCACCGATAGCTGCATAACCCCGAAGGTCCGGTCACGTGGCGGACTCACCGCGGTGAGCTGTGCGATGGGTTTGCCGGCCCGAGCGATGACAATCTCCTCTCCCTGTTCCACCCGGACAAGCAATTCGGAAAGTCTGCTCTTGGCCTCATGCACGTTCACAGTCGCTGCCATGAACTTAGTTTAGCGGACTTAGTCCGGCTGGCGAACCCTCCCGCGCAAGCAAGTCCGCGTGCTCGGCTTTCGCTCTACACCAGTTGCGCGCCCTTCGTCGCGGCTGGCGGCAGCGGCTTATAGAGACAGGTGCACTCGTGCCAAGGAGCGTGGTCGGGGTTCGCGATGAATGCTCAGTGCTTGTTCGTCGGCGGCACGATCCCGGACTTGTTCTTCGCGTCCGCTTTTGCGTGCTTCTCGGCGCGCTTCTCCTTGAGGCTCTTGCCCGCTTTCTTGGAAAGGTGCTGTCGAGGAGACTTGTCGGCCATGGCTGCTCCTTTAGTTGGGGCGGTCAGCTCTCTAGGGCGACAGTACGCCCGTCAAGCCCGTCACCGGGCACCATTTCGCGTCAAGTAGCGAGCGGGGACCGCCTCGACTAACCAGACGCCGTTCGCGGACCGGTAGAACGGTGTGCCGTCCGCAACCATGGCGGCCGCGTCGACGACGAGAACCACCGGCTCACCCCGGCGGGCGCCTACGGCTGTGGCCGTCTCGACGTCAGCTGACAGGTGCACATGGTGCCGGCCGCGGCTGGTGAGACCCTCGCTGCCGATCGAGCCCAGTGCCCGGTCGACAGTACCGTGATAGAGCACAGCGGGCGGCGTCACCGGATCGAGCTCGAGGTCGACAGCCACCGAGTGGCCCTGGTTCGCGCGGATGCGCGTGCCAGAGGCGTCGAAAGCGAACCGCTGCTTGTCCGACGTACGCACGACGGCGTCTAGGTCGCCCCGGGTCAGGCGCACGCCAGTACGGGCCAGCGCCGTCAGGAGTTCGTCGACATCGACCCAGCCACCGGTGCCAAGCGACAGTCCAATGCTGCCGGGAGCGTGCCGGAGCACGTAGGACAACCGTCGGCTCATCGCCGTCGCGGAGCGTCCCCGCGAGGGCCGGCGGCTCGGGCGGGACAACGACGGGCCTGCTCAGTCCTGGGAGCGACGCCGGAACGCCGCCATCGCCAGCGGCGCAAAAATCAGGGTGAAAGCGATCGACCAGAAGACGGTGGCGAGCACGGGATGTTGCAGCGGCAGGGCCGCGTCAGGGGAAGCAGGGGGCCCGTTGCCCCACAGCTCACGGCAGGCTGCGGTCAGCGCCGACACCGGGTTCCACTCCGCGATCAGTCGCAACCAGGAGGGCATGTCTTCAGGACGTGCGAACGTGTTGGCGACGAATGTCAGTGGAAACATCACCGTGAACATGAACCCCTGAACCGCTTCGACTGACCGCATCATCGAACCCACCCAGATACCGAGCCAGACCATCGCGAAGCCGAAGAGCAGGAGCAGGAGGAACGCCAGCGCCGCGTCGACCACGCCCTCGCGAATGCGCCACCCGATCGCCAGGCCGGTAAGCGCCATCACCACGATCCCGATGCTCGAGTGGATCAGACTCGACACGCTGCGGCCGATCAGCACGGACGCCCGCGAAATGGGCAGCGACTTGAACCGATCGACGATGCCCTTCTCCAGGTCGTTGGTCAGGCCGATCGCCACGACGGCTGAGGAGAAGATCATCGTCTGCGCCATGATGCCCGGCAGCAGGAACTCGCGGTACGACGAGTTCGGTACGTCGATCGACCCGCCGAAGACGTAAGCGAAGAGCAGGACGAACATCACCGGCTGAATGGTGACGTCGAGCAGCATCTCGGGCATCCGACGGATGTGCAGCAGGTTGCGCCACACGACAGTAAGTGACTGCTGAATCAGTGAGCGTCTCTCCAGCGGCGGTCGCTGCTCGGTGACGCGGGTCTGAGTGGTCGTCGTCATCGCAGGGCCTCCTCAACCCCTCGCTCCCCCGCCGGGGCACCGTCGTCGCTCTCGGCCCGGTGCCCGGTGAGATGCAAGAACACGTCGTCGAGGCTCGGTCGCTGCAGTCCGAGGTCGTCAACGGCGATGCCGCTCTCGGCGAACACCTGGGCGATCGTCGTCATCTCGGTCAGGCCGCTAGCCGGCGCCGAGAGCCGCCTGCTCGCCGAGTCGACGTGGACCTCGTCGGCGCACCGCCGCAGCAGTTCGGCCGCCCGAGGCAGGTCTGCGTCGTCAGACACCGTGAGAACCACGCGGGCGGCACCCGACTCGTCCTTGAGCTGGGTCGGCGTCCCCGACGCAATCACCCGGCCGGCGTCGACCACCACGATCTGATCAGCCAGAGTGTCGGCCTCGTCGAGATATTGGGTGGTCAGGAGCAGGGTGGTGCCGTTGCGGACCAGCTCCTGCAGGATCGCCCACAGCTCAACCCGGCTGCGAGGGTCTAGACCCGTCGTCGGTTCGTCAAGGAACAGCACCGGCGGCGCTGCCACCAGGCTGACCGCTAGATCGAGGCGACGTCGCATGCCGCCTGAATAGGTCTTCGCGATCCGGTCGGCGGCCTCGGTCAGCGAGAACTGCTCAAGCAGGTCGTCGGCGGCCCTGCGTAGGTACGCCAGCGGCAGGCCGTAGAGCCGGCCGATGAGCCGGATGTTCTCACGCCCGGTCAGCAGCTCATCGACAGTTGCTGCCTGCCCGGTGAGACCCATGCTGCGACGAACGAGCTCTGGCTCCTTGACGACGTCGTGACCCGCCACCTTCCCGGTGCCAGACGTTGGCACGCTCAAGGTGGTGAGCATGCGGACCGTGGTTGTCTTACCCGCGCCGTTCGGTCCCAGCAAGCCCATCACCGAGCCCTCGGGAACGGAGAAGCTCACATTGTCGACGGCCACGGTGTCGCCGAAGCGTTTGACCAAAGAGATGGCTTCCACAGCCAGGTTTCCCACCACGACGTCAACCCTAAAGCCCTGCGCCGACAGAGCTGGAACTGTTTACCACTCGCGCAGCTAGCAGCCCCATTAGGCTGCCGCCATGCCCGCCCTGAGTGTCAACGAAGCCCGCATCCGCGCCACGTCCCTCGCTGTCACGTCGTACGACGTGCAGCTCGATTTGACCCGAGGGGACCAGGCGTTCCACTCCCGCACCACCATCGAGTTCCGCAGCCGGGATCACCAGGACACCTTCCTCGACGTCGCACCCGCCGAGTTGCACAGCGTCCGGCTCAACAAGCGCCCGCTGGACGTCACCGAACTCCACGACGGCCGGCTACACCTGCGCGATCTCAGTGACGAGAACGTCGTCGAGGTCGAAGCCGTGATGGCGTACTCCCACGACGGAGAGGGATTGCACCGGGCGGTCGACCCAGAGGACGACCAGGCGTACGTGTACGCGATGGCGTTCCTGCCGGCGGCGCCCCGCATCTTCGCCTGCTTCGACCAGCCCGACCTCAAGGCGCCGTACCGCGTCACCGTGCGAGCGCCGGAGCAGTGGACGGTGCTCGGGAACGGTGCCGCAACCCAGGTGGAGCCAGGCGTCTGGTCGCTCGCCGAGACCAAGCCGCTGTCGACGTACTTCGTCACCGTGGTCGCCGGGCCGTACCACTCGCTCCGCACGGAGCACGACGGCATCCCGTTGGGCCTGCATTGCCGGCAGTCGCTTGCGCCGCACCTCGACAAGGACGCCGAGGAGCTCTTCGCGGTCACGGCAGCCTGCTTCGACGAGTACCACCGCCTGTTCGGAATCCGCTACCCGTTCGGCGAGTACCACCAGGCGTTCGTCCCCGAGTTCAACGCCGGCGCGATGGAGAACCCCGGCTGTGTGACGTTCTCCGACGACCTCGTCTTCAAGGCACCGGCGACCGACAACTTCCGCGCCACCCGGGCGATGGTGGTTGCCCACGAGATGGCCCACCAGTGGTTCGGCGACCTGGTCACCATGCAGTGGTGGGACGACCTGTGGCTCAACGAGTCGTTCGCGGAGTACATGGGCTACCGGGTCACCAGCGCAGTGACCCCCTTTACGGAGGTGTGGGCGGAGTTCGCACTCTCCCGCAAGGCATGGGGGATGGCAGCAGACCAGCGTACGTCGACCCATCCCGTCGCAGGCAACGGCGCCCGCGACGCCAAGGAAGCCCTGACCAGCTTCGACGGGATCTCCTACACCAAGGGTGCCGCCTCGTTACGCCAGCTCAACGCCTACCTCGGCGACGACGCGTTCCTTGCCGGTGTTGTCGACCACCTGCACCAGCACTCCTACGGCAACGCCACCTTCGCCGACCTCGTCCAGTGCTGGGAGCAGGCAAGCGGCAAGGACGTGAGCGGATGGGCCGACGTCTGGCTGCGCACCTCGGGGGTCGACACGCTGGCCTGCCACATCGACGAAGATGGTCAGGCCGTTATCACCCGCCACAACGGATCACCCAGCGACGTCTCGCGTCCGCACGCGCTCACCGTGACGGGCTACGACGCCAACGGTGAGTCCGCCTCCACTCCCCTGCTGATCACCGAGCCGGCCACCGTCGTGCCGTTGCCGCCCGACGGCCCCTTAAGATTCGTGCTTCCCGACTCCGGTGACCAGACGTGGGCCAAGATCGCCCTCGACGAGCGCTCCACTCACCAGGCACCGCACATGCTCCAGAAGATCAGCGACCCGCTGGCTCGGGCCGTGGTCTGGGGAGCCTTGCGGGAAAGCCTCCACGACGGGGCACTCGACCCCGGGTCGTACCTCGCCACGCTTGAGCAGGCGCTGCCCGCCGAGTCAGACCTGGCTGTCGACGTCATCCTCGGGGCGGCGCCGTACGCCGGCGCCATCGGTGCGCTGGGCACCTACTTCGCCGCGCCAGCCGACCGTGATCGCCTCGCCGAGCTGGCAGACGGGCTGCTGGTAGCAGCCTCACCCGGCAGCAATCGGCAGCTGATCGCCGTCCGGGCGGTCGTTGACCTAACCCGCGACGTCGAGCGGCTGCAGCGTTGGCTTGATGGTGGGGCGCCCACCGGGGTGCCCGTCGACGAGGACTTCCGGTGGCGCGTGCTCATCGCCCTGTGCGCGCACGGGGTGAAAGGCGAGGCCGACATTGCAGCCGAGACCGCACGTGACAGGTCATCTCAAGGCGCTCTACATGCACTCGGCTGTCGAGCGAGCATCCCGACGACGGACGCCAAAGGCCAGGTTTGGGAGTCGCTGACCACTGACGCGAACCTCAGCAACTACGAGCTGTATGCGCTCGCCGAGCGCTTCTTTCATCCCGACCAGGGAGACCTCACGGCCGAGTTCGTCCCTCGCTACTTCGCAGAGATTCCGAGCACAGCGCAGTTTCGCAGCGGCTGGATGGTGGAGCGCACAGCCGCGCTGGTGTACCCGCGTTACGCGGCTAGCGACGCCACCGTGACGCTCGCCGAGGAGTGTTTGCGCCGGCCAGAGCTGGACACAGGAGTACGGCGCTCGGTCAGCGACCGAACCGACGACCTACGGAGGGTCATCCGCAGTCGGGTCAGCTTCTCGCGTTGAGGCCGCGCGAGGTGACTCGAACGGCACCGCCCGGTCGATGGCGACGGCAACTGCGAGAACGACGCCGCCGACGAGGAAACCGGCGATCAGGTCGCCGAACCAGTGCCAACGGAGCAGCAGGGACGTCGTCGTCATGATCACCGCCAGCAGGCCGACGGCCGCGACCATGGCTACCCGTAGCCGGCGACTCGCCGCCGTGTAGTGCGAGACGAGGTACGCCGCCGTCCCGTACACGGAGACGATGTTGCTGGTATGACCGCTGGGATACATCTGTCCGTCGACGAAGAAGCTGGGTTTGTGGTCAAGGGGCGCTCCTCGCCCCAGCCACAGCTTGAGGATGAGCACGCAGAGGTTGACTGCCACCACGACGCTCACCGAGATGAGCACCGGTCGCATCGACCGGTGGCGCCAGGCGATGACGCCGGCCACCGCCCCCAGTATCGGCAGTGCCACCGCCCGCTGACCCACGCGGTCCATCACCTTCAGCACATCGATGTGCCGGCGGATCTCATAGCCGCGGTTGAGTGACTGGTCGATTCCGGCGCCGTTCAACGGGCCGGCGAGGAACCACGTCCAGGCGGCAAAGAGGGCAGCGAGCACCAGCGCGACGGCCAAGCCGCTGGTCGCAGCGTGGGTACGTCGCGGCACCGCGACCTCGCGCCGACGATCGCGCACCCGGGGCTCGATTTGGGGTGTCATCGTCATCTCAACCTATCCGGCGAAACGGCCGTACGCCCTGCCAGGGCGGGCTACTCTCACAGATGTGGCCAGTGAGGACTCGCTGTTGGCAGACCGCAGTCGACCAGGGCCGATGACCCGCCGCACGGTGCAGGAGATCACTTCCGGTGCGGTCCGAGCTCGACGCGACACTGTCGTCACCGAAGAGCCGATGGAGATTCGGCTCGGCTGGCCCGGACATGAGGCTACTCAAGTGGCGGTCGTCATGCGCACGCCCGGTAACGACTTCGAGCTCGCCGCTGGTTTCCTGCTCGCGGAAGGCGTTCTCGCCCCCGGGACGGCGCCGCGCACCATCGCCTACTGTCTCGACCGGGGCCTCTCCCAGGAGCAGCTGTACAACGTCGTCACGGTCACGCTCGAGGAGCCACCGCTCCGGCACCCGAGTAGCCGCTCCACCTCTGTCTCGTCTGCCTGTGGAGTGTGCGGCACGCAGAGCCTCGACGAGGTCTTCACCGCCCTGGGCGAGCCGGTTCCGGTGCGGGACCGTGCAGACGTCGCTGTCGTGACCGAGGCACCCGAAGCCTTGCGGCGAGAACAGTCGATCTTCGAGCGCACGGGGGCAATCCACGCCGCGGGCATCTTCACCTTCGACGGAGAGCTGGTCATCGCCCGCGAAGACATCGGTCGACACAACGCCGTCGACAAGGTGCTGGGGGCGCGGCAGCTGGGCAGCGCGGCGTACCCCGACGACTCGATCCTGTGCGCCAGCGGTCGAATCGGGTTCGACATCGTGGCAAAGGCAGTCGCCGGCCGGATCGCCATGATCGTTGCCGTTGGCGGGCCGTCCAGCCTGGCGCTTAACCTCGCCGACCGGGCCGGTATCACCGTGTGCGGGTTTGTGCGCGCTGGGCGGTCGGTGGTCTACACCTGGCCTCAGCGGGTGAGCGAGGCCGGCGGCAGTTTGTGACGCCTCGATAACAACTCCGTCGCTGGCGGGGGCGGACTCGTGGTCATGGCGTTACTCCGTGCACACTAAGGACGTGAGTTCAACCCCAGCCGGCACCTCGTGCCGCCACTCCCCCGCCTGTCCGCCAGCAGAAGCCTCCGACCGGGAGGCGGCGCACACCCTCGCCACCTACCCCGAGCAAGGGTGGAGCCTGCTCTGCAATGGCGTTCTGCTGTTCGAGGACACCGGCGAACTGCTGCCCAACGGTGAGGTCATCGCCCCCCATCGGCCCACCGACATCCGCCCCGAGGCGTTCGGTCAGCTGATCCGCTAGCCGGTCAGCGTGACCGGATGGCTTGTTAGGCTCGCGCCATGCCGACGAGCCGAGCAGTTGATCCGGAGTTCTTGGCCCTCCCGCTCAAGAGGCTGGGCGACACCGCTCTGCAACGGGGCCGAGACTTCCATGCCGAGCACACTGACTTCCGCCTCGAGCGGCTGCGAACTCAGCGGCTGACCCTTCGGGACGGCGCTCTGATCGACGCCTCCGAAGGCGACGAGACCGGGTTCGCCGTACGGGTGATCATCGACGGCACCTGGGGGTTCGCTGCCGGGGTGGCACTCACCACCGACGAGGTCGTGCGCGTCACCGAGCAGGCGGTCCGGATGGCGATGGTCGCCAAACCGATCTCGACCGAGCGCATCGAGCTCGCGACCGAACCGGTCTACCGGGACAAGACGTGGGTGTCTGCCTACGAGGTCAACCCGTTCGAGGTGCCGGTCCCCGACAAGGTCGCGCTCCTCGCCCAGTGGAGCGAGCGGTTGAGTGCGCATGCTGCCGTCGACCACGTGTCCGCGTCGGTCAACCAGGTCAGCGAGAACAAGTACTACGCCGACTCCGCCGGCACCACGACCACGCAGCAGCGCATCAGGTTGCACCCGTCGCTGGAGGCCTACGGCACCGACCGGGAGCGCGGCATCTTCGACTCCATGCGCTCCACCGCCCCACCGGTCGGTCGGGGTTGGGAGTACCTCGACGGCGCGGGCTACGACTGGGACAGCGAGCTGGCAGCACTCCCAGAGCACCTCGCCGAGAAGCTGGCGGCCCCCTCAGTCTCGGCTGGCAGCTACGACCTCGTCATCGACCCCTCAAACCTGTGGCTGACCATCCACGAGAGCATCGGGCATGCGACAGAGCTCGATCGAGCGCTTGGCTACGAGGCGAACTACGCCGGTACGTCGTTCGCCACCCCTGACCGGCTCGGCACCCTCCATTACGGTTCGGGCGGCATGCACGTGACCGGTGACCGCACCTTCGACCACGGCCTGGCCACGGTCGGCTACGACGACGACGGCGTCGCCACCCAGCAGTGGGACATCGTCAAGGACGGCGTCCTCGTCGGCTACCAGACCGACCGCAGGATGGCTGCCCTGATGGGCTTGGGCCGCTCCAACGGGTGCGCCTTCGCCGACTCCCCCGGCCACATCCCGATCCAGCGGATGGCCAACGTGTCGCTGCAACCGAGTGCTGGCGCGGTCTCGACCGCCGACCTGATCGCCGGCGTAGATCATGGCCTGTACGTCGTCGGTGACAAGTCGTGGAGCATCGACATGCAGCGCTACAACTTCCAGTTCACCGGCCAGCGGTTCTTCGCCATCCGCGACGGGAAGCTCGCCGGGCAGGTCCGCGACGCGGCGTACCAGGCGACCACAACTGACTTTTGGGGCTCGATGGACGCCGTCGGCGGCCCCGATACCTGGGTGTTGCACGGTGCGTTCAACTGTGGCAAGGCACAGCCGGGGCAGGTCGCCCCGGTCAGCCATGGCTGCCCCGCTGCCCGGTTCCGCGACATCCGGATCCTGAACACGACGTCGGAAGCGGGTCGCTGACATGCCCACGCCACAGGCACTTGTCGACGTGGCCCTGGAGAGCACGAGCGCCGACCAGTGCATCGTCGTGCTGACGGAGTCCTCGACGGCGAACCTGCGCTGGGCCAACAACACCTTGACCACTAACGGTGCGATGACCGGCAGCCACGTCACGGTGATCTCGGTGGTCGACGGGGCAGCGGGTGCGGCGGCCGGGGTGCTTACCCGCGCAGCGACGACCTCGAGCCAGGTCGAGGCGCTCGTGGCTGCGGCCGACGAGGCAGCCCGCGCCGCCGCGCCGGCTGATGATGCGGCTGAGGTGGTAGCCGGAGAGCAGGCCCCCGGCTGGGCCGCCGACCCCGGGCACACGAGCATTGAGGTCTTCACCGACTTCGCCTCCGACCTCGGTGCGGCTTTCGGCCGGGCCAACAGCGACGCGCACCTGTTGTACGGCTACGTGGAGCAGGACATCAGCACCACCTACCTGGCAACCTCCCGTGGCCTGCGGCTGCGGCACGAGCAACCAACCAGCCACGTCGGCATCACCGGCAAACCAGCCGACCTCTCCACCTCTGCCTGGGTCGGTCAGGCAGCCGAGGATATCTCCGATTTCAGCGTCGGGGACCTCGACGCGGAGCTGGTACGCCGGATGCGCTGGGGCCAGCGGAAGGTCGACCTCCCGGCGGGACGCTACGACACGATCCTGCCGCCGACGGCGGTCGCCGATCTGGCGATCTACGCGTACTTCGTCTCCAGCGGCCGCGACGCGCATGAAGGCCAGACGGTGTTCAGCGACCCGCAGGGCGGCACTCGGGTTGGCCAGCAGGTCGCGAAGCCGGGGGTGCGACTGCACTCCGACCCGCACCGGCCGGGACTCACCTCTTCGCCGTTTCTCACCGCGACGTCGTCGGACTCCACCCAAAGCGTCTTTGACAACGGGCTCCCCCTTGACGCGACAGACTGGATCGCCGACGGGCGGCTCCAGGCGCTCGGCACCTCCCGCCATACCGCCGAGCTGACCGGGCTCGGACTCACCCCGCTGGTCGACAACCTCCTGCTCGGCGTCGACGGGGCAGCCGGTTCCGTCGACGACCTGGTCGGCTCAGCTGACCGGGCGCTGCTGCTCACCTGCCTGTGGTACATCCGCGAGGTCGACCCGCAGACGCTCCTGCTCACCGGGCTCACCCGGGACGGCGTCTACCTGGTGGAAGGCGGTGAGGTGGTCGGGGCGGTCAACAACTTCCGCTTCAACGAGAGCCCGATCGACCTGCTGAGCCGGTTCTCCGGTGCCGGTGAGTCGGTGCGGTCGTTCTCGCGCGAGTGGGGCGACTACTTCCCCCGCACGATGACCCCGCCGCTGCGCATCCCCGACTTCAACATGTCGAGCGTCAGCCAGGCCAGCTGAGCGCTCCCTCCTGAGGCCCACCGGGGATAGGAGCCGCCGGGTCGTACGGCACCCGCGTGAGGATGAATGTCACCACCTCGAGGTGGGAGACCACGCCGTCGGCGCGGCGTACGACGTGGAGCCGCTCGCCGGCGTAGTAGCCGTCGAGGCCCAGGTAGTCATCGTCGGCGAGGTAGCGAAAACACCGTTCCTCCCCGCCGGAGCCAAGGCAGAACCCGGTGGCGGTGGGTCGAAGCTGCATCGCCGTGTTGCCCCAGTACCACTCTCCCGCCAGTTCGGCCGCGGGCGACTGGCTGGGCAAGGTGGCCGGTGCCGGCTCCAGCTCCGCTGCGGCAAGCTCCGGTTCGACGAGGTCGACGAGCCGAGCCGCCGCCTTCTCCGGGGCCAGTCCGGTGGTGGCGTTGGTGAGCACGACGGCACCGACAGCTGAGATCGAGTCGGTGAACGTCGCGGCAAGGAAGCCCGGCATCGACCCGGTGTGCCCGACCAGGGTGCTGTGGGGGCGCCAGCGCAGCCGCAGCCCCAGCCCGTAGGCCCCGACGTGCTGGACGTCCGGATCAGCCGACTGCGCCGTACGCATTTCGACCAGCACGTGACCCGGCAGCACGGCGTCGTCTCCGGTGACCAGGAACGCGCCCCACCGCATCAGGTCGGCCCAGGTGCTCCATAGCTGGCCCGCCGGTGCCATGGCGAGGCTGTCGAAGGCCGGCTCCCGCATCAGCTGCGACGTCGTCGGGTCGCGGGAAGTCCCTTCGGCAGCGCCCGGCGACGGGTGGTACGTCGTCTCGTTGAGGCCCAGCGGTTCGAGGATATGCACCCGGACGGCCTCGTACCAGCTCATCTTGCGGTGCCGGGCCACCAGCTCTCCCAGCAGCGCGAAGCCAAGGTTCGAGTAGTGGTAGCGCTGACCGGGCGGGAAGATGTCAGCGCCGGAGCGGTTGGCATCCGCCAGCTGGTGCCACAGCACCCCTGGCGAGCGTTCCCACCACGCACCGGCGGGCTCGGCGGTCATGCCCGAGCCGTGGGTCAGCAGGTCGCGAAGCGTCGATCGCGGGTACGGCGAGTCGGTGACGTGGTCGCCAATGACGTCCGACAGGTCCACCAGCCCGAGCTCGCGGAGCTGGAGCACCGCCACCGCGGTGAGCGTCTTGGTCAGTGAGCCGATGCGGTACTGCGTGTGGGTCTGGCCGCACTCGCCCTTCCAGGCCGCCCCGGCTGGTCCGAACGCCGCGGCGACGACCCCCGGCAGCTGCCCGGCGTCGCGCAGCTCGGTCAGCAGGGCAGCGCACGCCGCCTCCGTGGCTGGCGTCAGACCCATCGGTCAGGAAGACTCGGCGGCGAACGCCGAGACGTCCGGGCAGGAGCAGAGCAGGTTGCGGTCACCGTACGCCTGGTCGACCCGGCTCACCGGTGGCCAGTACTTGTCGGTGGCCGTCCCTGTCGGGAACGCGCCGACCGCCCGAGAGTAGCTGCGCTCCCACGGCCCCACCAGGTCAGCGGCGACGTGCGGCGCGTGCACGAGCGGGCTGTCGGCCAACGCAACGGAGCCGTCCTCGACGGCGGCGATCTCACGGCGGATCGCGATCATTGCGTCGCAGAAGCGGTCGAGCTCTGCCAGGCTCTCGGACTCGGTCGGCTCGACCATCAGCGTGCCCGGCACCGGGAAGCTCATCGTCGGGGCGTGAAAGCCGTAGTCGATCAGCCGCTTCGCCACGTCGTCGACACTGACGCCGCTGGTGCGGCTGAGAGCGCGCAGGTCAAGGATGCA
Organism: Nocardioidaceae bacterium; assembly: GCA_030447865.1. Taxonomy (GTDB): domain Bacteria; phylum Actinomycetota; class Actinomycetes; order Propionibacteriales; family Nocardioidaceae; genus JAUJOE01. The sequence continues at coordinate 23,387 of JAUJOD010000002.1, read as the reverse complement.
CTCGTGTGCGACGAGGCCGCCGCGCCCCTTGTACAGCACCGGGTAGTGGTCCTGCAGCCGAGCGGCCACGTAGTTCGCCGACAGCACCGCCACCGCCGTCGCCTCGGTCAGTCCGGCGTCGCCCATCAGCGCGATGTAGGCCCACGAGATCGGCAGGATGCCAGCGGAGCCGAACGGCGCAGCGCTGACCGGGCCAAGGCCGTCGCGTCGCGCCGGGTCGGGATGCATCGGGTGAGTCGGCAGGTACGGCGCCAGGTGCGCCGCCACGGCGACCGGCCCGACGCCTGGTCCCCCGCCACCGTGCGGGATGCAGAAGGTCTTGTGCAGGTTGAGGTGCGACACGTCGCCGCCGAACTCGCCGGGCTTGGCCAGGCCCAGCAGCGCGTTGAGGTTCGCACCGTCGATGTAGACCTGCCCGCCGTGCTCGTGCACGATTCGGCACAGCTCGGTGATCCCGTCCTCGTAGGCGCCGTGCGTCGACGGGTAGGTCACCATGATCGCGGCCAGGTCCCGGCTGTGCGCCTCGCAGTGCGCCCGCAGGTCGGCCAGATCGACGGAGCCGTCGGAGCCCGCTTTCACGACAACGACCCGCATGCCAGCCAGCACCGCCGATGCTGCGTTGGTGCCGTGCGCGCTGGAGGGGATCAGGCAGACGTCCCGCTCGCCGTGCCCCTGGGCTTGGTGATAGGCGCGGATCGCGAGTAGCCCGGCAAGCTCCCCTTGCGACCCGGCGTTGGGCTGGATCGAGACGCGGGCGTAGCCGGTGATCTCAGCGAGCCAGCTCTCCAGCGAGTCGACAAGCTCGAGGTAGCCGGCGGCATCGGCTGCCGGCGCCAACGGGTGCAGGTCGGCGAACCCCGACAGGCTGATGGACTCCATCTCGGTTGTCGCGTTGAGCTTCATCGTGCACGAGCCGAGTGGGATCATGCCGCGGTCGAGTGCGTAGTCGCGGTCAGCGAGCCGGTGCAGGTAACGCAGCAGCTCGGTCTCGGAGTGGTGCGTGCGGAACACCGGGTGGGTCAGGAACGGCGTGGTGCGACGCAACTCCGCCGGTACGGCGTCCTGCGCGCGTGAGTCGACCGCGTCGAGGTCGACACCGGGCAGCTCGAAAGCGGCAAGCAAGGCGAGCACGTGCTCTCGGGTGGAGACCTCGGAGAAGCAGACCGCGACTCCGTCCTCGCCGTCGGCCCGGATGTGCAGGCCGAGCTCACGAGCCCGCTGCTGCACCTGCCGGGCCCTCCCCGGCACGGTGACGGCAACCGTGTCGAAGAACGCGTCGTTGTCGGGTTCCAGCCCCGCCTCGCGTAGCGCCTGGCTGAACACGCTGGCGAGACGATGGACCCGGCTGGCGATGCCGGTGAGACCCTCGGCCCCGTGGTAGACGGCGTACATCGAGGCCACCACCGCCAACAGCACCTGGGCCGTGCAGATGTTCGAGGTGGCCTTGTCGCGGCGGATGTGCTGCTCGCGGGTCTGCAGCGCGAGGCGGTAGGCGGGGCGCCCAGCCGCGTCGACCGAGACTCCGACCAGCCGTCCGGGCAGGTGTCGCTCGAGGCCGGGCGCCACGGCCAGGTAGCCCGCGTGCGGCCCGCCGTAAAAGAGCGGCACACCGAACCGCTGGGTGCTGCCGACGACGACGTCGGCCCCGAGCGTGCCCGGCGCCTCCAGCAGGGTGAGGGCAAGTAGGTCGGCCGAGACGACGGCGAGTGCTCCGGCCTGGTGCGCTGCTTCGATGACCGGCGCCGGGTCGCGCACCTGGCCGCTGGCGCCGGGATAGGTCAGCAGCACGCCGGCGAAGTCGCCGGTCGGCAGGTCGCGGTAGGCGTCGACAACTTCGACGGTGATACCAAGCGCACTCGCACGCGTCTGCAGCACGCCGAGAGTCTGCGGGAGGCAGTCCTTGTCGAGCAGGAACCGGGTGGAGCGGTTGGACCGGTTGGCTCGGCGTACGAGCGTCATCGCCTCGGCTGCGGCTGTTGCCTCGTCGAGCAACGAGGCGTTGGCGGTGGGCAGGCCAGTCAGGTCCCCCACCATCGTCTGGAAGTTGAGCAGCGCCTCCAGCCGGCCTTGGGAGATCTCCGGTTGGTACGGCGTGTACGCGGTGTACCACGAGGGGTTCTCGAGCACGTTGCGCCGAATCACCGCCGGGGTGATCGTGCCGGAGTACCCGAGACCGATCATCGGCACCTGGGGTGAGTTCCGGTCAGCCAGCTCGCGCAAGGCCGCAGCCACGGCGGTCTCGGTGCGCGCTGGGGGCAGGTCGAGCCCCTTCTGCGCGCGAATGGATTCAGGGATTGCCGCGGAGACGAGTTCGGCGAGCGACGAGTAGCCGAGAACGCGCAGCATCGCCGCCTGTTCGGCAGGGTCGGGGCCGATGTGCCGGGTCGCGAACGGGGCGGCCGTCTCGAGGTCTGCCAGCGACTGTCGCTCGGTCATGGGAGGCTCCTTGCACGACGCGCGGTCGGCGGCCTCCCCCTCTGTCGTGTCGCCACTTCAGAGTGCCGGGTACACGCGGTCCGGTGGCCTGAGAGGTTCCGGGGAGGAGTTGCCCCTTCGGCGCCGACGTACGTCGGACTCTCCCGCGCGCTAGTTACGGCGTCTGCCACTGTACCAGCGCGCGCCCGCGCAGCGGGGTCTCAGCCGGTCAGGCGGGCGCGGCGTCGAGCCGCCAACTCATCGTCTGGGTGGTGGGAGTCCTCGCGCGCCGCCCGCTCCGATGGCAAGTCGGCCAGCGACCCCTCGATCTCCCGCCAGACACCACCGATGGCGATGCCGAAAACGCCCTGCCCGCCCTGAAGCAGGTCGATGACCTCATCGGCTGACCGACACTCATACACGCTCGCGCCGTCGCTCATCAACGTGACCCGGGTCAGGTCGTCGGTGCCGCGTTCGCGCAGGTGCTGGACCGCGGTGCGGATCTGTTGCAAGGACACACCGGCGTCGAGCAGGCTCTTGATCACCTTCAGCAGCAGCACATCGCGGAACGAGTACAGCCGCTGGGTGCCGGAGCCGCCAGCGGTACGCACCGTCGGCTCGACGAGACCCGTGCGGGCCCAGTAGTCGAGTTGGCGGTAGCTGATCCCGGCCGCGCTGCACGCTGTCGGCCCCCGATAACCCACGTCGTCTGGCAACGGCGCCACGTCGTCGTGGAAAAGCAACCCCTGTGCGCCCGCGGCAGCGCTGGCCTGTTCGGCTGTTTGCTGCCCGCCGTCAGACACCGGAATGCGGTTGTCGGGAGACACTGTGACCTCCGTTGGTCATCGTCGTTGCCGGCCGCAGCGCTGAAGCACGAGTGAATTACAGCGTGGGTCTTTCTTGAGACGCTACGGCGTCTCGGCCGCGACGTCAACGACCCCGAAGGGGCGCAACCGGCCCGTGTCGCAACTCTGAGGTAGAGGGTGAGGGTTCAGCGTTGTTCGGCGTCGAAGTCCTCTGGTCTGATCTGATCGAGGAACTCGCGAAACTTCTCGACCTCTTCTTCCTGGTCGTCGGGAACTGCCAGGCCGGCCTCGTCCAGTACGTCTTCGCTACAGACGATCCGGCTGCCGGTGCGCAGTGCCAGTGCGATGGAGTCGGAGGGGCGAGCACTTACCTCGACGCCGTCACCGAGCACCAACACCGCGTAGAAGACGCCATCACGAACTTCGGTGATCTGCACCTCGGTGAGCTCATGACCGGTCGCAGCCAGCACGTCTTTGAGCAAGTCGTGAGTCAGCGGCCGGGGTGGAACCACCCCTTGCTGGGCGAAAGCAATGGCGGTGGCCTCGACGGCTCCGACCCAGATGGGCAGATAGCGTTCACCCGAGGATTCCCGGAGCAACACGATCGGCTGATTCGACGGCATCTCGACCCGGACTCCAACTACGTCAACCTCGCGCACAATTGCAGCGTACTCTGTTCGCAACGCTCACCGATGCGTCACCGGGACGCGCGTACGCCGCCCCGCACCAGGGCCGCGTGCAGCGCGACGCACAGCTCGCCCAACTCGGTCGCGACTCGATTCGCGCGCGTCTGAGCTGCCTGGTCCCGCTGGCGGGCAAGCGGGGTGACCACCTGGTCGATGAGTCCTATCTGCCGGTCCGCTGCTGTCTTGAAGGGGCGCAGGTGGCGCGGTTCCAGCCCGTACGACGCCATCGTGGCGGCGGTGCGACAGACGAGCAGCGCATCTGCGTCGAAGTAGTCGGTGCCCGGCCGAGGTGCGATGAGGCCGAAGCTGATGAGCTGCGCCAGCTGGTCCTCGTCGAGATCGGAGTTCGCCGCGAGCTCTTCGCGCGACAGCCGCAGCTCCCCCGTCCCCGCGGCGGTAGCGGCATCAATGCTGGGTGTGCTGGCGTCGCCGTCAACCGGTGGTGGCTGCCGAGGGGCGCGCGCGAGCTGCCCGGCAGCTGCCGGCGGTTCCAGGCCGCGTTCCAAGGCGTCCAGGTGGACCTTGATGACGCGCAGCGGGTAGTAGTGGTCGCGCTGAGCGGAAAGGATGTAGCGGAGCCGGTCAAGGTCGTCGCCGGAGAACTTCCGGTACCCCGACGACGTACGTTCGGGCGTGATCAGGCCTTGGGCTTCCAGGAACCGGATCTTGGAGATGCTGACCTCGGGAAAGTCGGCCTTGAGCGCAGCTATCAACTCGCCGATGCTCATGCGACCTCGGCCGCCGGAAGCAGGCAAAGCCGACGCCACTAGCGGTTTCCTTGGGCACTCTCGAAGTAGACGAGCCGGTACTTGCCGATCTGGACCTCATCGCCGCCGGACAGCAGGATCTCGTCGATGCGGTCGCGGTTGACGTACGTGCCGTTGAGGCTTCCGACGTCTGCCACGACGTAGCCGTCAGGAGACCGCCGGAACACCGCGTGCCGGCGGCTGACGGTGACGTCATCGAGGAAGATGTCGCTGTCGGGGTGCCGGCCGGCCGTCACCTCCGGCGTGTCGAGCAGGAACCGGCTGCCGGCGCTTGGTCCGCGGAGCACGACGAGAAGCGCGCTGCCGTGGGGTAGCGCGTCGACGGCAGCCTCGTCGCCTGGCGACAGTGCGTTGTCAGCGTCGATCTCGGCCCGGTCAGGACCGCCGAAGCGGATGGTGGTCGTCGACTCGGTACGCCGCTCAGATGCCACCAGCCGATGCCCGCACTGGCTACAGAACTTCGCCTCGGCGGGGTTCTCGTGGCCACATTCGGTGCAGAACGGCATCGTTCCTCCTACCGGCGCACCCGCTGCGCCCGTTCGCTGGGCTGGCTCAACTTACTCGGAGGTTACCGTGGCCTCGTAGTCGTCGGAACTCATGAGCTCCTCCAGTGCCGCCGGATCACGCACCGAGATCTCGAGGATCCATCCCTCGCCATAGGGGTCGCTGTTGCACAGCTCGGGGGTGGTGTCGAGGGCGTCGTTGCGCGCCACGATGGTCCCGCTCACGGGGGCGAACACGTCGCTGACGCTCTTGGTCGACTCCAGTTCCCCAACCGCGTCCTGCGCCTCGACCTCCTCGCCGACCTCGGGAAGTTGGACGTAGACGATGTCGCCGAGAGCGTCCTGGGCGTACTCGGTGATGCCAACACGAACCGTGCCCTGGTCACTGAGGCTGCTGACCCACTCGTGGTCAGCGGTGTACTTCAGCTCGTCGGGATACACGCGCTTCTCCTCGTCGTCATTCGTCGGTCGGCTGAGCGTACTCAGGCGGGTCGACCGGATGCAACGAGCCGACCTCGACGACAGCGGCCTCCTCCACCGCCACCTCGCCACCGAGCCGACTGACTTCGTCGGCCAGTCCGCCGGGGAAAATGACGGCTTCACTGAGGGTGTGCGACGAGCCGATCGCGTCGAGCACGTACGGCGGCCTGAGCTCGTGCCCGTCGACGAGCACCACGCCGTCGCGCTCGACGAAGGCGGTGGACGCGACCACGCGCGCGCGGTCGTTGATCTCGATCGCCTCCGCGCCGGCGTCCCGTAGCTCCTCGACTCCGTTGAGGATGCTGGCCGCAGTAACCGCCCCGCTCGGGTCGGTTATCGTCACGGTGACGCCCGGCCCCTCTGCCGGCAGCGTCCCCGCCAAGATCCCGAGCACCGCCAACTGCTCGTTGGCCGCCTCCACCGCTGCCTCGCGACGCTCCGAGCTCGACAACAGGTCACTCCGGGTGCGTTCGAGCTCGTCGATCTGTTTCTGGGTGCGTTCCGCCGCAGCCGCCAGGGAGTCCAGCAGCTCGATGAGGTCCTCCCGCCGCTGCCCGGCGTAACTGCCGTCTTGGTGCGTCAGTCGGATCTGGGCTGCGGCCGCGAAGCCCAGCAGGGCAAGCAGTACCGCGACCACCAGCTGCGCGCTGCGCCGCTTCGCGTCGTCACTCATGGCTCAGGCGTGGAAGACGTGTCGCCGGATCGCCGCGACGTTGGAGAAGATACGAATGCCGAGGACCACAACGACCCCCGTCGACAACTGCCCTCCGACGCCGAGCTGGTCGCCGAGGTAGACGATCAGCGCGGCGATCAGCACGTTGGAGAAGAACGAGATCACGAAGACCTTGTCGTCGAAGATGCCGTCGAAGTGCGCTCGCACGCCACCGAAGACGGCGTCCAGTGCTGCCACCACGGCGATGGGCAGGTACGGCTGCAGGGCCAGCGGCACGGTGGGTTCCAGGAAGAGGCCGGCGAGCACCCCGATCAACAAGCCGATAATGGCGATCATCGGCTGCCGACCGGCCGCGCCCAGAGCAGGTTGTTGTATGCGTCACCGGCCAGCGTGATTGTGCTTTCGGTCTGCGTCTCGAACGTGATGCCGTAGTTCGCCCGCAAACCCAGCCAGAGCTGGCCACCTTGAGTCTCGAGCAACCGGGACGGCAACGTGTCGGGGTTTCCGATCGCCTCGACGACGTACGGCGGCGTCAGCGACCGGTAGTCGACGGTGATGGCCTGGCCGGCGAACCGGATCGATGTCAGCGCGGTGAGCCGATGACCGTCGATGGCGATGGCTTCCGCGCCAGCCACCCACAGCCCGTTCACCAGGGCTTGCACGTCGCTGTCGAGGATCAGGCCGCCGGCCCCCGGTACGGCGTGTCGCGCGTTGTCGAGGTTAAGTACCATCCCTGGGCCGGTGACCGCCGCCGTGCCGGCGCTCATAGCGAGGTGCTGGAGATCGTCGGTGCGTCGAGACGCGGCGCTGGCCTCGCCAGCTTGCTCCTGTTGGCGGCGGCCGATGTCGGCTTGCAGGGCGCTCAGGTCGCCATGCAGATCGTCCAGCCGCGCCTGACCGGCCTCGATCTGTTCGATCAGCTGCGCACGCTCCGCCGTCGCCTGCGGTTGGTCCTGGGCGGTCTTCACCGCGGATACGCCGACCAGAACCCCGAAGGCTGTGACCGCCGCGACGATCCCGGCGCGGTTCGACCAGCCGCTGCGCGGGTCACCGCCGCTCTCGCCCTGGGGCGAGGCACCGGTTGCGGCGCTGCGGCGCGACGCAACGACCTCGTAGTCCGCGTCGAGGGTGTTGGTCATCAGCTCGCTCAGCAGGCCGGCGTACGACTGCGACGGCGGCGGTGGTGGTGGGCGGCCGCCCCCGGCCTGGTTGGTCACGACGCTGCGCCGGTCGCCGGTCGAGGCAGCCGCAGCAGCTGGATGACCTGATAGGCGTAGAGGATTCCTGCCCACCAGTAGAGCCCGGCCCCCCAGACCGCGAACGCCCACCCCAAGACGTCGGCGAACGTCTGAACCGTGCCGTCACCTTCGCCGAGCAGCAGCAGCGGAAACGCGTACAGCAGAGCCGCGGTGGCTGCCTTGCCCAGGAAGTGCACCGGCAGCGCGCTGTAGCCGCGGGTGCGCAAGAACGGCACGAGCGAGAACAAGAACACGTCGCGCAGCGGCAACAGGACGGCCAGCCACCAGGGGATGATGTCGCGCACGGCGAGCCCGATCACGACGGCCAAGATGTAGAGCCGGTCAGCGACCGGGTCGAGGATCTGGCCCAGCTTGGAGGCCTGGTTGAGCTTGCGCGCGAGCATCCCGTCGAGCCAGTCGGTGACGCCTGCGACCATCAAGACGACCAGCGCCCAACCGTCGGCGTGCGGCACGAGCACCAGCCACAGGAACAGCGGGACACCGAAGAGCCGCGAGATGCTCAACAGGTTGGGCACGGTCAGGATGCGGTCGGTCACCACGACCGCCTGATCAGTCACGCATCCCTCCACCCCCCGAACTGAGCTCCGCTGAGCTACACCGGAACTTTAGTACGCAGCGCCGACCTTGGGCGGCAGACGGCCGGAGGCGCCGCGGAAAGGGACGTGCGCGCGGGTCAGCCGGTCCCATCCGCTCGGCGCTCGGCTGACCTGGCCCACGACCAGGCGTATGCGCCGTCGTCCGCTGCCTGGCCAGCCTCCCCAAGCTCCAACGGCCGGAAGGTGTCGACCATGACGGCGAGCTCGTCGAAGTAGTCAACCCCGATGGACCTCTCGTACGCGCCGGTCTGCGGACCGTGCGCATGTCCCCCGGGGTGCAAGGTGATGGAGCCCTTGTCGATCCCCGACCCTTTTCGAGCTTCGTAGTCCCCGTCGACGTAGAACATCACCTCGTCGCTGTCGACGTTGGAGTGGTAGTACGGCACCGGGATCGACAGCGGGTGGTAGTCGACCTTGCGCGGCACGAAGTTGCAGACCACGAAGTTGTGCGCCTCGAACACCTGGTGCACCGGCGGCGGTTGGTGCACCCGACCGGTGATCGGTTCGAAGTCGGAGATGTTGAAGACGTAGGGGTACAGGCAGCCGTCCCAGCCGATCACGTCAAAGGGATGGAACGGGTAGGTGAAGATCGTGCCGACAACGCCGCTGGGCGCGTTGCCCCGGTGCTTGACGTAGACCTCCGTCGCCGCATCCGCGGCCGCGCCGGTGTCGGCAGCGAGCAGTGGCCCCTGCGGTCCGCGCAGATCGCGTTCTGAGTACGGCGAGTGCTCGAGCAGCTGCCCGAACTTGGAGAGGTAGCGCTTCGGCGGCGTGATGTGTGAGTTCGCCTCGATGCAGTAGACCCGCAACGGCTCGTCACCAGTCAGCGGGATCCACCGGTGGGTGGTTGCCCGCGGCATGATCACGTAGTCGCCGGCGGCGATGTCGAACGCCCCGAAGACGGTCTCCAACCGCGCGCGGCCGCGCTCGACGTACAGGCACTCGTCGCCGATGCCGTTGCGGTACAGCGGGGAGGGTGCAGCCGCCACCACGTAGGAGATCCGGACGTCACCATTGGCGAGCACGAGCCTTCGCCCGGTCACCACATCGACGTCAGCCACGTCGTCGGGCTTGAAGAGGTCGTGGAGCTGCAGGTGGCGCGGGGTGAGTGGGTGGTTGGGGGTGGTCTCGAGGTTGCCGGGCTGCCAGATCTGCGCGTCGACGATCCGTGACGGCAGGTTGCGGTGGTAGAGCAGCGAGGAGTCGGACGAGAACCCCTCCTCACCCATCAGCTCCTCGAACGCCAGCGCCCCGCCGTCGGGGCGGTGCTGGGTGTGCCGCTTGTGAGGGACTGAACCGCACGACCGGTAGTAGGCCATGGTCGCCTGCCTCCGCGAGTTCCGGGGGGACGGTCACGCACGCGACCGTCTCATCTGCCGTTCCACGATTACAGTACGGTGCTGTCGTGTCAACGAGTCCAGCGCTGTTCGCGGGGCTGCTCGACGACGCGGCGATGTTCCCACCTGGCAACGCCGCCGCGGCTGATGCGATCGCTGGTCACCTGCGTTACCGGACTGCCTGGTTTGCCGACCTCGTCGGCCCGCTGCTGGTTGCTCATGGGCGTTGGGACGAGTTCGCCCAGGCACTCGCTGAGGCCGGCTCGCCGGTGCTGGAGGTTGGCGTCATCGGCGCCGCGACGCTCCCCGCGCATGTTCCCGCGGGTATGCGGATCACTGGCTTCGAGCTCCCCGTCTCGGAGGTGCCACTGCCCGACCCGGGCCGGGCTTTTCAGCTGGCGTGCGAGGTGACCGTGGCCGCAGACCGGGGGAAGATCTTGACGGCCATCGCCGAGCGACGTACGCACGGCCAGCGCGTCATCGCCAAGTTCCGCACCGGCGGAACGTCTGCCGACGCCGTCCCGAGCGAGCACGACGTCGCCGACGTGATCGTTGAGGCAGCTCGGATGGCCGTGCCCCTGAAGTTCACCGCCGGGCTGCACCACGCCGTACGGTTCACCGACGCCGAGACCGGCTTCGAGCAGCACGGCTTCCTCAACCTGCTGGTAGCTGTCGCGCTCGCCCGCCAGGGTGCCGGGCTGACTTCGGTGCTGGCGGCGGTGGCCGAGCGGGACGCCGAGACGGTGGCCAGCGAGGTCAGGTCATGGTCGTCCGCCGAGGTCGGCAACGCGCGGGAGGCGTTCGTGTCGTTCGGCTGCTGCGGCCTGGAGGATCCAGTGGCCGATCTGGTAGCGCTGGGTCTGCTCGACTGGGCTGGGCGATGACACAGCCGCCCAGCCCGCCGGGGTCGCCGTACGAGGCTCACACCTTGCCGTACGGCGTGTGCCAACGCGGTGCCGGCGAGCCGACGGTGTGCGTGCGCATCGACGACTCGGTGCTCGACCTTGCCGCCGCAGCGGCGGCTCTCGGGCACCCGCACGCCGGAGTCTTCGCGCAGGCCTCGCTCAACCCGCTGATGGCGCTTGGACCCACGGCGTGGCGAGAGATTCGCCGCTGGGTGGTGTCCCTGGTCGACGGTGATCGTGCCGAGGTGGTCGAGCGCTGCAGCGTCGACCTCGCCGACGTCACGATGCTGCTTCCCGTCGAGGTCGGCGACTACGTCGACTTCTACGCCAGCGAGTGGCACGCCGCCAATGTGGGGAAGATCTTCCGGCCCGACTCCCCCGCCCTACCGCCGAACTGGAAGCACCTGCCGATCGGCTACCACGGCCGCTCGGGCACGGTCGTCGTGAGCGGCACCGACATCGTGCGGCCCCAAGGCCAACGGCGACCGGGGTCTGATGGTGTTCCACCGTTCGGACCCAGCACCAAGCTCGACTTCGAGTGCGAGGTGGGCTTCATCGTCGGTCAGGCCAGTGAGCTCGGACAGCCGGTGCCGGTGAGTGCGGCGCGCGAGCACATCTTCGGCGTCGTGCTGCTGAACGACTGGAGCGCGCGCGACATCCAGGCGTGGGAGTACGTGCCGCTTGGTCCGTTCCTCGGCAAGTCCTTCGCCACCTCGATCTCGGCATGGGTGGTGCCGTTGGAGGCGCTGGCTGCTGCCGAGACGGCGCTGCCGGGCCAGGACCCAGAGCCGCTGCCGTACCTTTCCGGCTCTAACGGCGACCTGTTCGGCCTCGACCTGCACCTGCAGGTCGAGATCAACGGCCACCTGGTCGCCGTACCGGAATTCCGCGACATGTACTGGTCGCCGGCCCAGATGCTGGCCCACATGACAGTCAACGGAGCCAGCCTGCGGGTGGGCGACCTGTTCGCCTCGGGGACGGTGAGCGGTAAGGACCCGCAGACGCTCGGCTCGCTGCTGGAAACCACGTGGAACGGCGACCGGCCCATCGAGCTGGTCGACGGGTCGACCCGAGGCTTCCTCGAGGACGGCGATGTCGTGACGCTGCGGGGCTGGGCCGCCGGGCATAACGAGAGCCGGGTCACCCTCGGTGAGGTGTCGGGCCGAATCCTGGACCATAGGTAGGGCGGAGTTCTGGTGAAGCCGAAGGTCTGCCTGTTCACCGACAGTCTGGCGCCCTCCGGTGTCGGTGAACACATGTACACGCTCGCCGCGGAGTTCCTCGACCGGTTTGCCGTCTCCTTCGTCTGCCCGCCCACTCCGTCGGGGCGGAAGCTGCTCGACCGAGTGAGCGATCTGGGGGCGGCGACACTTCCCATTGAGGTCCGTGGGGAGCCGTCAGCTGGCGAGGAGCTGGCCGGCTGGCTGCGCCGGGAGCGCGTGGACCTGTTTCACGTCCATGCCGGCGTTTCGTGGGAGGGACATGCCGGCATTCGCGCCGCGCACTCGGCCGGCGTACGGCGGCTTGCCCGCACGGAGCACCTGGCTGAGCTTACGGTCGTCTTCCGCAGCGAGCAGCTGCACGACCTCATCTACTCGCCCTATCACAACCCCGAGGGCCGGATGGGTCCCGAGGAACTGGCCCGGCTGGTTGATCTCCACCACCGCGAGTACTTGGACGTCGTAGATCTCACGGATGGGGTCATCTGCGTGTCCGAGGGAGTTCGGGAGACTTTCGTCCGCCTCGGCGTGCCGCCCGAGAAGCTGCACGTTGTGCGCAACGGCATCCAGCCACGTGTGTCGTCAGCGAGCAGCGCCGCAGTAAAGGAACGGTTGCGCCTCCACCCCGAGGCTCGGATCGTCTTGACGATCGGGCGCCTGATGGACGTGAAAGGTTACCCTTACCTCCTTGAGGCGGTCCCGGCCGTGGTGAAGCAGGTGCCGGACGCACGTTTCCTGTGGGTAGGCGAGGGTCCCCTCGAGCATGAGCTCCGCGAGCGGGTCCACTCACTCGGACTGGACGACTGGGTCTGCTTTACCGGTCCGCGAAGCGATGTGCCCGATCTCTTGGTGACTGCCGACCTGCTCGTCATGCCGTCGCTGGTCGAGGGACTTCCGCTAGGGGCGCTAGAGGCGATGGCCGCCGGCCTGCCCATCGTAGGTACCCGCGTGTGCGGAACCAGCGAAGTCATCCGCGACGGCGTCACCGGCCGTCTTGTGCCACCAGGTGACCTTGTCGAGACCTGCGACGCCGCCGCGCTCGCCGCCGCCATCCTCGAGCCCCTCGAGGACCCCCTCATCGCGAAACGCTGGGGGGCTAACGGTCGGTCGCTGTTCGAGCAGGAGTTCACCGCTCAGCGCATGGGCCGCGAGACGGCCGAACTGTACGACGTACTGCTTCGCTAGGTGGGTAGCGTACGGCCGAGGAAGTCCAGTGTGCGCTGCCAGGCGAGCGCAGACGCCTCCGGGTGGTAGAGCTCGAAATCGTCGTTGTCGAAGGCGTGGTTCGCACCCTCGTAGACCACGAACTCGACAGGCCGGCCGTCTGCGGTCACGGTGGCGCGGATCCGTTCGACCGTTGCCTGGTCGATGTAGGCATCGGCGAGCCCAAAGTGGTGGAGACTCGGCACGTTCACCTGCGGCGCAAGGTGCAACAGGTCGGGAAGAGCCGATCCGTAGTAGCTCACCAGCACGTCGGGAGAGTCCTCCGCCGCCACGTTGAAGGCCAGACCACCGCCGAGGCAGAAGCCGATCAGGCCGGTGCCGCCACGGATCTCGTCGCGCCCACGAAGGTGCTCGAGACCCGCTCGGGCGTCGCGGACGGCTGCGGGCCAGTCCAACCTGGTGGCCAGGCCCATGGCGTCGTCGATAGCGGAGGGCGCCGACTCGTCAACCCCGAGGGCGTCCAGCCGCCAGTACAGCTCGGGAGCCAGGACGACGTACCCGGCAGCCGCCAAGCCGGCACCGCGTCGCTGGATGTAACCGCTCACCCCGAAGATCTCGTGGAACAACAGCAGCCCGGGGCCAGTGCCGCCGTCAGGGAGCCAGAGGTACGCCGGCATCTCGCCGGCCTCGGTGGGAACGCTTACTCGCTCGCTCATTCCGGAAGTATCCCGCACAGTCACGAAACACCTTCACAACTCAGGGTGGTCCATTGAGACCTCACGCTGGCCGAAGGCGACCGGGTTTCGCTGACTTGGGCCGGCGCTTCGCCGCCAGCGCGACCCACGGCCAAGTCAGCAGCGCCCACACGGCGGCGATGATCACGACCTCGGCGAGCACATACCACGGCCAGGGTCCCAACAGGTCGAGCACCGACGCGGCGGCTGGCTTGTCGTTCAGGTATCCGTAGTTGGTGTCCGCTACCAGGTTGAAGCTGAAGACAGCCACTGCCCAGACGGCGGTCACGCAGAACGCCGTACGGTAGCTGCGCCAGTCCGGCGCCAGGCCTAGGCCCCAGGTCAGGTAGATCGCGCCCCAGACGACCAGCAGATGCATCCCCCAGAACACGATGAAGCCCCTGTCCGGGAAGTTCACCGCGAGGTCAGGTGTGGCGACCGCCTGGGTCGTCAGCGTCAGGCCCCAGTAGTACGTGAGGGCGACGGCCCAGCGGCGATGCGTCCACAGCCCGTACGCCGACACCATCCACGCCAGGTCGCACAGCTGCAGGGGCAGCGTGCGCTCAAGGTCGAAAGAACCGGGTGTGAAGTAGAGCAGCTGCGCCGGCACCGTGAACATCAAGGTCGCCGCTGCGAGCACTTTGCCGACACGTTCCGCGGTCGCGGTGCCCCGGTAGGCCCGGCCGACCCAGACCAAGGCGACAGCGCCCACGAGCAAGAGCCCGATCACGACGAGGTGGGAAGTGCCGTACGTCGTGAACCGCTCTGCGGCCAGAACCTCCTCCATCAGTGCCCCCGTTCCTCTTCGTCGCCGCCGTCCGCAATCACGATTATGCGCATATACTCCGGCGCCGACGAGTAGCGGTCGAGTCGACCCCTACCGAACGGGCCGCCGGAGGGTGCCGGCGATCTCCTCCCCGACGTACGACGATGCGAGGACGTAGAAGCGGCGCGGGTGCTCGGTGATCTCGCGAACGCGCGCCGCAGTGAGTTGGGTGTAGTCGGTGCCGGTGGAGCAGCCCTCGAGCTTCCCGCTGGTGGTCGGCGCCTCGTCGTAAAGCTCGGCCACCTGTACGTTGTTGGAGCGCCGCCTGAGGTCTACCAGACGAACCTGCATCTTCTCCCAGGTGAACCGGTAGCACACCTTGGCGGCGCCGGCGTACGGCGTCAGGACGGCGCGTCCGGTCGCGTCCGGTTCGGCTTCGAACAGGCCGGGGTAGTCGCCGTTCAAGCCGGCCACGCGCTGCGGGTCCTCTGCTGCCGAGCTGCTGGTGGGGACAGCCAGCAGGCCGGCGGCCAAGCAAGCGACGGAGGCGTTGCGTACGGAAGTCTTCACGGGGCTTCTCCTAGATGTCAGGTGACTGTCTCCAGTGAGTACGCAGACCGGCGGTGACCCGTTCAGTCGAGACAGCGGACTAGGTTTGCGCAGGTGAGCGAGCCTGCGCCTGCGCCACAGTTCCCAACGCGCGACTTCATACGTCTCTGGTGGGCCGAGTCGGTGTCGACGCTGGGCTCGCACGTGACTCTGCTGGCCCTATCGACCCTAGTCGTACTAACGCTGGGCGGGACAGCACAGGACGTCGGATGGCTCAACGCCGGCGCGATGGCTGCCCTATCTGGTGCTGGGCCTGATTGTGGGTGCCCTCGTCGACAGATATCGCCGTCGTCCAGTCATGGTCACTACCGACCTGCTGCGCGCCGCCCTACTTCTCTCGATCCCCATCTCTTGGGCTGCGGGGTTCCTGTCCCTGCCCTTCCTGCTCATCGTCGTTGTGTGTTTCGGCACGGCTTCGCTCATCGGGGACGCAGCCTTCTATTCGTTCCTCCCACGACTCGTGCCGCGCCAGCACCTTCAACAAGCCCACGCGCGCATCGACGGCGCTGATGCTGTGGCCCAGACCGCTGGCCCCGCACTGGCCGGTCTGCTCGTGAAACTCGTTGGTGCGCCCTTGACGGTTCTCGTCGACGCTGCCACCTACCTCTTCTCAGCCGCCACGGTGCTCACCCTCCGCGTAACCGAGGTCCCGGCCACACCCACCCAAATCCCCAACGTGATCCGCGAGATCCGTGAGGGAGTCCGCTGGGTCTACCTAGGCTCCGGCCTAGCCATGCTGGCCAGTGCGACCCACATCTGGTTCGTGGCCAACGCCGTTCTGGGTGCGGTACTGGCCCCTTACGCACTCATCACCCTGGGCCTGACCCCGTTCCAGTTCGGTCTGGCCACTGCGCTCACCGGGCTGGGTGGCGTCGTTGGCGCTGTCACATCCGGCGCTGGTGGCCGTTGGCTCGGCACGGGCGGTGCGATCATCGCCGCGCACGTCATGACCACGGCGGGTGTCGTACTGATGGTGCTGTCCGGCCTCGGCACCAGCTCGTGGGTCGCAGCGGCCGTTCTCGGCGTCGGACAGGCCTGTCACGGGTTCGGCATCGGTTTCAGCAACTCTCACGAGATGGCCTA
This sequence comes from Nocardioidaceae bacterium, assembly GCA_030447865.1. Classification (GTDB taxonomy): domain Bacteria; phylum Actinomycetota; class Actinomycetes; order Propionibacteriales; family Nocardioidaceae; genus JAUJOE01. Next base: position 7,384 of record JAUJOD010000002.1, on the reverse strand, counting down.
CCGCCAGGCACTCACCCCGGACGACCTGCAGGCGCGTACGAACACCACCATGCGTTCGTTCAATCGCGCCGTCATGGTGGTTGCCGCTCCACTTGGCGGCTTGCTCGCCGTCCAGACGAGCAACCGCATCGCACTGGGCTGCGCGGCCGTCATCTTCGCCGCAGTAGTGGTGCTGCTTTTGGCCTCACCGTTCCGAAACATCCGATACGACTACGCCAACGAAGGACCGGACTGACCAGTCGACCGGTTCGATCCGCGCTTATGTCCCGGCGGAACCGTCCGCCCTGCAGTGGTGTCAGACACATCGTTCACACGTCCATCGCGTCGGCCGCTCCCACAGCCACGTTTAGTTCGCGCGGGATCACGCCATACGGAGGAGGCCATTCGGGCGTCGGGGGATGAGGTTGCGGCCATGACGCTCGACGTCTACTCAGGGCTGTTCGATGACGACCTGGACGGCCTGGTCGACCGCCTCGACGAGATTATTGCGGACTCTGTGCGGACTGACGCCACGGTGACGGCGCTCGGGGCGCAAGTGGCGACCGCCTGACCTGCGATTTCATCAGTCGGGCTGACAGGATTTGAACCTGCGACCCCTTGACCCCCAGTGTTTCCTAGAGCAATCGACACCACGTTTGAGCAGGTAGTTTGAATCGAAATTAACCCATTATTTGCTATCTGACCTGGGGTTTTACCATTTTGTGTACCCCTGACCTGCCGCTATGGCGCCTGTCTTCGATGCCGTGTCGTGTGTTGCAAGCGTGTTGCACCGTGTGTAGGTTGTGCACAATACCAAGCAACACTAGCGACTCTCCGTGTGTTGCGACCAGAGGGGCAGGCACCAATGGCAAGCCTAGAGCGGCGACCAAGCAACTACGTAGTGCGGTGGCGAGTCGAGGGGGGTTCAAGACAGCGAACATTCAAAGCGTATAAGGATGCGCTGACATTCAAGGCACAGATTGAAGGTGACGCAGCGGCGGGCAGAGCCATAGACCCCATGCATGGTCGTACCACCTTCGGTGACTGGTGGGCGGTCTGGACAAAAAGCAGAGTCAACCTCCGAGCATCGACCCTCGCTCAATCTGCTAGCACTGCACGAACGCATATTCTGCCCGCATGGAGTAGCAAGCGCCTGGACAGCATTAGGCAACCCCAAGTGCAAACATGGGTCAACAAAATGTCTAGCAGTGGCTTGGCTGCCGCCAGCGTGCATATTATTTACAAAGACTTTCAGCAAGCCATAAGTGCCGCTGTCACAGCAAAGATGCTCAGAGATTCCCCGTGTGTAGGCATTTCACTACCTAGAGTCGAGCAAGTAGAAATGAAGACTCTAGACCACGCCGATATTAGGGCACTGGCAGAGGCGATTGAGCCGCGCTACAGAGCATTAATCCTAGTTCTAGCATATGGCGGGTTAAGAATTGGAGAGGCAGCCGGTCTGAAACCTGCCCAAGTAGACACTACGAGAAGCACGCTAACAATCATTGCCACAGCGGCAGAAGTGGGCGGGCAAATGGAAATCAGCCCACCAAAGACTAGGGCTGGTCGTAGAATGATTCCCCTGCCTGCATTTGTCATGCAGGAACTTAATAGTCACATGGCTACGTATCCCGGTAAAGAATATGTCTTTGAGGGTGCCCAGGGTGGGATTTTACGTTCTCGCTCTTGGTCGCAGCGTTACTATAAGCCTGCACTCGCTAAGGCGGGACTGTCAGGGGTCCGCGTGCATGACCTACGCCATACGGCGGTCAGCATGTGGATAAGGGCGGGGGTAGACCTTGTGCGAATTAGAACATGGGCGGGGCACTCATCCTCGACATTTACTGTCGACCGTTACGGGCACATGTTCCCAACTGACGATGCCGCAATTCTAGAGACACTGAACACGAACATAATCAGAGACCAAATGATATAACCCGTCGAACATGCATGATACCGACTTTTCAACTTGTCTCTGTTTTCCAATAGTGTGCACATACCCCACAGTGTCAAAGATAGTTCTCCGAGGGGCTGGATACCAAGCGGCTGCCATGCTTAGACTTAGACCCGGACGCGTCCAGAACATGCCCCAGGAGCCCCCTAGAAGCCACGCTGAGCCTCTAAACAATCAGGAGTGACCTCAGAACACTGCCCTTCCTTTAAGCAGCTACTTCTTCTTGCTCTGTACCAACCTTATAGGCAAGGAAGGCTTGAAGTCACCTTTTCTTATTCCGGTACATGAGGGCCCATGACGCCACCACGATAATACAGGCAATAAGAAAGAACCATGATACCCCGGTGCCACTACCGTAATTGATCACCAGAAAATCCTTAGACATTGTTGCTCCTAAGTTGAGTTTTGCCTTGGCTTCCCTTTAGCGTCGCTTTTAATGAGCCTGATAAACTTTAACTGCGCTCTGCCCGCTTCTTCTTACGCCACTCAATCCACAAAATCGCGCCATAAGCGCCACCAAAGATGGGCAGGACTTGAGGCCAAGGGTCGCCGGTCAAAAGGTCGTAAAGGACGTAAGAAACCAAGAACCCAATAGCACCCACAAGAAGATGTGAAGTCCACCACGCTCGACCTGTCAGTTGGGGAGCAGGGTCGCTCTCAACAAGCCCTAGATATTCGGCAGTGTGCCACAGTTTGCCATGCGGCTTGTCAGCCATGCCAGACATTCTACGCCATGGGGTTAACTGGCACGCTTCAAGATTGCTGCCAGACTTTGTGGATGCCACTTCGTTGAACGCTTGGGCTTGTGCCCTTCATTCTCTAGCGCCGCGCAAATCTGGCGTAGGCTGTTGCCCTCTGCCCTCAGTTGCCTAATGCGCTCTAGGGTCGCCTGCTCCTGATCGTCAGCCACAAGGCTGCCATCGTGCGCCCGGTATCCAAGCGGCGGGCTACCAAAGGCATAACCTCCCTGCTCCGCTTTCATCCGCCGACCTGCTCGCATCCTCGCTGAGAGCATCGACCGTTCCAGCTGCGAAAACACCCCCATCATTTGTCTTAAAGCGGTTCTCATGGGGTCATCTGGACTGTCTGCCAGTACCTCGCCGGTATCGCAACTGAACACGACGGCACCGCTTCTCCAAGCGTGCGCCAACGCCGCCTCTTGAACGCTCAGGCTCCTTGCGAGGCGGTCAAGGCGTGGCACTACCAAACCCTCAGCGCCCTCCTGGAGCGCTTGCAACGCGGCTGTGAGTCCCGGACGGTCGGCAGCGTCACGAGTGCCTGAGACACCTTCGTCACACGTCCATAAGACGATGCGGTGACCGTGCGCCTTTGCCCATGCCTTGACGGTCTGACGTTGCACGTCGAGCCCAAAGCCCTTCTCGGCTTGCTTGTCTGTGGACACTCTGATGTAGGCAGCCAGTTTCATGCGCTCAGACTGCCAGTCGGGCAGCCACTCTATCAACGCTATTCTAGAAACCATGACAGGCCAGGTCAGAGCGTTGCGCGGCTCAGCACTCCCCCCGGAACCTAGGCCAGTCCTGCCGACCCGCCAGCCTGCCTGCCAACCGACGAGAGCAGGCGCTCAGACGCTCATTTATTGCCAGGTGGCAGAACTACCCGTCGAAGATTTCCTAGGCGCTCAGATCGGCGTACAACGGCGTGCAGAGGCATCTGAGCATGTGCAGCAGGGTCTCACGGCTGCCCGGCAGCCAGTCTCTACGAATCCGATCCATTCACACTTACGAATGACATTTACACAAAGATTAAGAACACCAATTTAGGATAAGCTGACACACGGTCAGTAAGACATTTCTGTCTTAATATCTTACATTCGAATGTCTGTATCATTACCATTCATCCAGGATTTCATCCAACACTGCCTCTGCATCTTCCCTAGACAAGAGAGGATCACGCTGCATGATCTTGTCTACTTCTCGTCTTCGTTCCCGCGCCCACGTTCTCTCATTCTCGGACAGTGCCATAGCACCTAACGTGCTACGGCGGGGTATTGTTGTTTTTTCATTAGGTGAAACCCCTCCTTCTTCTGTTAAGGAAAAAACCTGTTTTTCCATTAGAGAAGATTCCTCATTCTCATTATTTTCAAGAGAATTTACACGCGGCCCGCCAGGGCCGCGCACAAAGTCCCTAGATATAGAGGACTCTTCCTCTAACCTTGTAAATGTGTCTCTTTCTTCACTGGTTGTTCTAGCTGGTTGTTCTAATTGGTTGTTCTTGGTTGTTCTAGCCTGATATTCGAGAGTTTCGTCTCTCGATTCTCCAGAGAAGTCCTCTGGAATATCCAGACAAGTCCTTCTCGATTCTCCAGACAGGTCATTGCTAGTAGTCTCCCCCGCGCCCTGTCCATTCTCTCGATTCTCCAGAGAAGTCCTCTCATCGGATTCTCTCGATCTTCCAGACAAGTACCTGGCACCTGGCTTGAGGTTTGCAAGGCTCTTCGGGCTGACTCTCTTTGTGCCGCTAGCCAAGTAGCCCTCGGGAGCCGCGTTACCAATAGTCAGAAACAGTTTCTCTGTGCCGCTAGGCGTGTACCTGCCAGACGGCGTGAGCCAGCCATTCTCTATCAGCGCCGCTCTTGTTTTCCGCACCTTGTCCTTGCTAAATCCTGTCTTCTCAGCAATATCTTTAATCCCAGGGAAGATATCCTCTACCCTACCTGACCCGTAGGTACTATAAGCCCAAGTGATTACCTTGCTATCCCTGTTAATTGCTGCCTGCAACATGGCATCTTCCCAATCGAAGCGGTTAACCGCACTATTTTCGTTCATACTACTCTCCATTTCTTTGATGTGATAGCAAGAAAAACCCCCGCCTGGCAGACCGAGTGCCAAAGCAGGGGAAATCCCTAAACATCACATTGAAATGGAGTAACTAAGAATGTCTCCTTCTGTTCCCGGTCAACACAAGAGGTATTCTTGCGTGTGCGGCGGGAAAGCCTAACGAGGAAAATAACGTTCGCTGCACTTCCCCGCCACAATCTATTGTACCATAGACGCTTCTATCACGCAGTAGTTATGGGCGCCTATTGTTGCTCTTTGTGACCGATATCACACTGTTACTTACTGGGACTTGCGAATCCAGCGAGAGTACCCAATATTCCTAATGGGTATCTGAAGTTGCCGTGCCTTTACCCTAATGTTCCTAGCTCTATTGAATGAGCTGCCCCACAGTTCCATGGCATTGACAAGTTCCATCGTACTAACTACGTCCTTCTCTTCAAAGAGGCGGTCTACATTCTCCTTTAGTTTGTTCGAATTGGTCATGTTTTAAATCCTTCCTATCTGCTTTGATTCTACCATGAATTTGTTTCTGATGCGTCGCCTTAGAATGAAATTCGGGGTATAATAGATGTATCAAGTGGTATTCTTCCAGTGCTGCTTGTGCCTTGGTTCCGTCTGGTCTTTCCAATCCCGAGGGACCAAGGGAAGGGACTCCGTGCTCCCCTTGGTTGACAAATTGAGGAAAGCGCCTCCCGAGGGTTGAGCCGGAGTCCACTAAACTTAGAAAGGTAGAAAACATGAGCAGACTAGAACAATATCGCCAGTTAATGGCAACGTATGACCTAGGTGATATGCCGGAATTTGTTGAAAAGAAGATTGCAGCCCGCGAGGCTTTAGAAGCGGCGCGCCAAGAACTAAACGAAGTTCCAAATATCCATTTAAACGGCTCTGCCGATGAAATCAAACATGAGTACAAAGTCCGCGCAGAAGCACTCGCACTGCGCCAGGGTGCTAATCAGATTAACTATCAGCAACTAGCGAACCAACTAGATCAAGGACTCAATTCCGCACTGGATGTATTAGCCACAAGATTAATTCGTTCGGTAAAATCCAAAGTAGAAAATGATCTTAAGAGTTTGGACGATGAAGCGGTAGAGAGATTAATGATGCTTGTCAATTCGCTGCCAAATGACCATCAGAATGGTTTGGTTCCAGCAACATCGAGACTAGCGGCTCTTATTAAGGTAGATGAGAGCGAACACTCAGCGATTGTTTCCGCATCCGTTCAAGAGTTGAATAAGTCAATTATGGCTGACCCTCAGAAGGCTCTGAGAGTTGTTCATGAGGGAAATCTGCCATTTGTGTCGCTTGAGTTTGTAGGCTCACTAGATGAGTTGGAGCAGAGACGCCTGGCACTCGCCGGGCATCTGAACTCCTAGCAAGCCCTCAGGGCACTCTCCCCGCCTGCGGTCACAATGGGGCAGCCGACCGGCTGCCAGCGCCGTCAAGAGGCGCACAGCGGCTCTCATGGCAGGCTGAGGACTCATGCAGCCTTGGTCGAGGCTCCCACTCAGCCCCGCTGTGTTTCTGTCAGACAAAACATCAAAATACGGTCGAACTCATGCCGTCATGTGTTGCGAGTGTGTTGTATAGCCAGTTGGTCGCATGTGTCGATACCTGCTCCAGATCGTAAAAGTCCAGGTCAGACCCAATATTTCAACGGTCGGGCTGACAGGATTTGAACCTGCGACCCCTTGACCCCCAGTATTGGCAGCCGGTCCAGGAAGGTCCACACGGATCCAGGTTTTCGCAGGTGGTGAGCGGTGTGGCAAGGTCGGTGGATGGCCCTGGACACCCCCGGACACCGACGATAAGGACGCGCATAAGGACGCGCCATCGTGCCCGTGGGGTATTCAAGCGGCCAGGCGGACAGGGAAGTGCGTTTGTTGGTCGGGGGTGTGCTGCGCATCCCTGATCGACGCGATCGGCTCTGTTGCATTGGGCGATCTTGTGGCATAGCCGAACGCTTGCCCGCCGGGCAGTCAGATGGCGAGTGCCAGCTCATCGAACGCCGCCGGAAGCCGGTGCTGGACCGATGCTTCAGTAGCAATGTCGTAGTGACCGCGTCTGAGGTTCTGCACGAAGGCGTGGCCGGTAGAAAGGATCCGTGCTGATCGGAAGGTCTTGAGACCGCGCATCGGTCGAAGCCTGGCCTTGAGCCGGCCATGGTCTGCCTCAACCCTGTTGTTGGAGTACCGCGCGGTGTCATGCAGGGCGGCCGGGATGAGCTCGTGGAGGACTCGTGGGTAGGCCGGCGCCCGGTCCGTGGTCACCTCGACCGGCGCCACGCCGGTGGTCAGTGCCCGGTGGAAGAACGCCCGTGCAGCGGTCAGATCTCGTCTGGCGGACAGCCACACGTCGATGACCTGCCCATGCTGGTCGACTGCCCGGTACAGGTACGTCCACCGCCCTGCGACCTTGACGTAGGTCTCGTCGACGAACCAGCGATCACCCGGCACGTGGGGGCCCGTGTGTGGCCCCCCGACCAACACCGGTGTGAAGCGGTTGTCACACCGGGATCTCGTGACGTGGTCGACCTCCACACCCCCCACCGCGAGCCGGTCCCAGCCGGCCCCGTAACACAAGCCCGACCCCCCGTACCACCGCACCGCCAACGCAATAACCGCACGAGGGCACCGGAAACCACCGAATG
>JAUJOD010000008.1 GCA_030447865.1 Nocardioidaceae bacterium | reverse complement strand
GGCACTTCCGTGTTTCTACGCGCCAATCACGCCTGCGAACCGTGAACGATCCGGGTTAACGGGTGCCGTCGGGGCATGGCGTCCTTTATCGTCAGCTACGATTTGAACGCACCGGGCCAGCAGTACTCGGAACTGTTCGAGTATCTGAAGTCGCATAACAACTGGTGGCACCACCTGGACAGCACTTGGGTGGTTGTCACGTCGTTGGCTGCGTCTGAGTTGCGCGACGGAATCCTTAATCACATCGACTCGAACGACCAGGTCCTCGTCGTGCAGTCAGCGGGCGTGGGCGCCTGGTACGGGATTCCGGAGTCCGGCGGTAAGTGGCTCAAGGACAACCTGTAGCTCAATGATCGAGAACTCCGGCGAGGAAGCGGCCCCGGAGGACGAGCGTGCTGAGGGCCACCTCGTTGCTGAGACAAGGGAAAGCGACGAGTTCGGGGAGAGCGTTCTCCAGAATATGCATGATGTCTTCTGGGTCCCGAGGTGCAGCGGCGGGGTGGGCCGGAATCTATCGGGCCGGTTAGGAAGGCACTCGCAATGCTGCGCCCCGGCCAGCCGGTCGAGATTCTGTTAAACGACGAGGCCGAGCTGGTCGCCAGCATCAGGTCGAACCGCGATATCGGTTACGGAGAGCTCGTCCTTCTTGCGGACGTAGATGAGATTTCCGAGCTCCGGCCGGCCGATGTCGACGAGGAAGCGGGTTGGGTGGCCTTTGTGAGCCTGCCCGGCGGACGTCACCTGATCGCGTTTGACTTTCGACGTAACCGGGGGCGTGGCCGCGACCGATCTCGACCTCAGTCACCCTGCGACCCTATGGGCGGGTCGAGATCTGTCGGCCTGCTAGTACGTCGCATGAGTCGGATCGGGGGGTTCAGCCGCTCCAGCCGGCGCGCCTGAGGGAGTCGAGCCACCCGCTCAGGTCGCGGCCGAGCGTGGCCTCGATGAACTCACCCCACCGGTCGATGTCTTCTCGGTCATAGACGCGCAATGTTGGGAAATCGTCTTTGGTCATAGGACGGCTTAGGAATTTACGATCCTCGTATGTCGGGCCACTCGTTCCAGGGTTCATCTTCCGCACCACCGCGCGATCGATCTCGAGGCACCGGGACCAGTCTTCGTCAGTGAGGTGATACATGAACATGCTCGCGGGAGCCACGGGCAATTTCCAGTCATCGATGTGGTGTATGTCGAACTCATGGGTGATGCTGAAATGGTTTCCGATCCCCTCGCTCGGGCCGTACTTCGACGAAGAGATGAAAACCTTTAACTTGTCACCGTTTTCTAACGTCAACAGCCACGCGCCTCGGCGGGTTCCTTTCGGTTTCCACGGCTTCAGTGCCCGACGAACGTACGGGCCCAGCCCAGAAATGATATCTGCCTTCTTAACCAGACCGTCGCAACTGTCGGCCGCCCTCATTACCCCCACCGCCATACTACAATTGTCTTTATTCCCTTGTTCCGCTCGATCCAGCGATCCTTCTCCGCTTGGTTGTATCGATAACGAGACGCGCCCGTCTTGAATTCATAATACGTAATCCGGCCGTGGCTAAGCACTGCAGCGTCTGGAGATCGCCAACCATGCGGCGTCCAAATCGAGCTGGGCTTCCAGACATTCCCCCTCCCATGGGACCTCTCTAGCCTGGCCCTCATCGCCTTTTCGAATGCATCCCCGCGATCCTTGTTCTGCCGCATCCTTTCGGCTCGCGTCCTGCTTGGGAACCGGTAGGGACGGGCGTCCACTGGTCTGAAGCCAGAGCGTGGAACGGTGATTCTCCCGCCCAGCGAGCCCCACACCCCCGGCCCGCACAGGCACCTCAGGCCGTCGAGGTCGACATTGTTCACTGGATCGGGCGGATAAACGTAGGCGTTGGGGGTCCCTCCGACGATCGGGTCGACCGAGAGGAACCGGCCCGTTGCCGGGTTGTAGAGGCGGGCGCCCATGAGGGTGAGGCCGCCGATGGTGTCGGTGGAGCGTTGATGGGCGCCGAGCCAGCCATAGCGGCGTTGGTCAGGGATGTCGTCTCGGGGTTGCCCGTATTCCGTGTTTTCGTGGTAGGTGTTGATCCCGCTGGTGGTGTTTGCGTCCGTGGTCGCAGCGATGTCACCGTGTAGGTTGGCCAGTTGCAGTTGGCTGGTGCCGTCGCTGCTTTGGATGAGCGCGAGGTCGCCGGTGGGGGCGGTGATGTTGCGCTCCCAGCTCCAACTTGCGCCGCTGTCATGGCTGGTCGCGGTCCAGACTGGTGAGTCGCTGGTGTCGGCGTAGTGATTAACGATCCGGCGGGTTTCCCCGATGCCGCTGGTGGTGTCCACGACTTTCCGAATCCGGTCGGCGGCGTCGAGGAGGAATGTCTTGGTCTTGGCGGTGGTGCCGCCGGCACCGTCGGGAATGCCTGGCTGGGTGAGGGCAGCCACCATGTCGTTTGCGTGGTAGGCGACCTCAAGTTGCCCGGCGGTGGGCTGGTCGGTGTCGGCTGCCGGGACGGTGCGGGTGCGGCCAAGGTTGTCGTAGTTGTACCCGGGGTCAGTGATCCGGTCGGCGTCGTCGAAAGTGGAGCTGTCGATCTGGCCGCTAGTGGTTGTGCTGCAGCTCCCGTCGGCGGCGGCGGGGTGCGTGGTGACGGCGGTGCGGTTCGAGTCGGCGTCGAAGCGGTAGTCGCGGATCGCGCACTGGCCTTGGTAGGTGTCGGCGACCGCGGTGAGCCGGCCCAACGGGTCGTAGCGATAGCTCTGCTCGGAGGTGGGACTGGTGGTGTTTCGGATCCGCCCGTCCCGGTCGACCGCGGCGGTGAACGCCAGCAGCGGTTCGGCGGCTTGGGTATAGATCAGTCCGGTGGTATCGCTGGCGCTGTTGTGCACCCACTGCGCGGTGGTCCCGTTAGGGTAGGCCAGTTGCACTGGTCGAGCGTCGCCGTCGTAGGCGACTCTCAGCACGGCGGTGTTGGGCAGGCCCACGTCGACAGCTGTCACCAGGCCGCGCCGTTCGGTCCGCCCGCTCGCGTCGACCCCGTCATAGGTGTAGGTGTAGGTGCCCTTGCCGTCGTGGTGGGTCTGGATTCGCCCCACCGGGTCGTATGTGGTCGTGGCGGTGTTGCTGGGGCCGCCGGTGGTGTTGGTCGTGTACCGGGTGACCTGTCCCCAGGAGTCGTAGCTGACTTCAACGCTCTCGCCACCCGCCGCCTGGGAGATCAGTTGCCCGGTGGCCGCGTCGTAGGCGTAACTCACATCGGGTACCGGTTGATCACCCATCGGTGCGTTCACGACCTGCAGGCTGCGCCGGGTGACACGCCCAGCGGCGTCGGTGACCAAGACCGTGGTGCGGGTGAGGTCGCCGGAACGTTCCTCGACCCGAACGGGGTTGAGCAGGTAGTCGTAACCAGTGGTCCAAGCGATCGGCAACGGTTTCCCCGAAGCGGGTTGCGTGGCGGGTCCGTTACGGCATGCCAACCCGGCCCACGCGGGCTGGTTGGCACACGCTGGGTCGGCAGCGGAGGAGTCGGCGGTGTAGTAGACGATGCGGTGCGACTTGGGGTCGTTGCCCGCGCCGCTGGCGTCGGCCTTCCCACCGGGTTGGCGCAGCTCGATCAACCGGCCCTCAGAGTCGTAACGGGTGGTCTGCACCGACCACGACCCGTCGCCCAACTCGGTGCTGGTGGTGGTCGGAGTGCCGAGCACCCACCCGTTGCCGTCCCCGGCGACCACGGGCGCGTACCCGTAGCGCACCCGTTTGGTGTCGAAGACATTTTCCCGGGCGGTGTCGGTGGTCGAGCGTTCGGCCAGCACCACCAGGTCGAAACCCCCGGGCGGGGAATCGGCGGGTCGTCCGGCGAGCAGCTGGGCGTCGGTGGTTTCGTCGTCGTAGCGGTAGCTGGTGTGGTCGCGACCGATGATGGTCGAGCCGTCGTCGAGGACCAGCTCCCGGCCCGGGCCCCACTCCTGCTCGATACGGGTGCCGTCGGCGTCGTAGACGGTGAACGATGACAGCTCCTCCGCCGCCGTGGCCGACTCGACGGGGTCGCTGAGCGCCGCCGCCCGGTTAGCGGCGCTGAGCGCGCGCACCAGGTTGCCGTGTTCGTCGTACCAGCCGGTGTCGATCTGCCACGCCCCGGCCCCGTAGCCGCCGGTGTTGGTGGTGCGCCCCTCGGCGGTGAAGTAGAACAGCGACGCGTACCCGTAGTCCTCGCTCGTCGGCGGGAAAGCCGGCACCCGATCGGGGGCCCATACCGCGGCACCGACCAACGGTGCGTCGCCCTCGTTCTGCCCCCACGCGGTGGTCGCGGTCGGTCGCAGGTCCGGCAGCCCGATGCCGCCGGTCGGCACCTGGTAGCCGATTGACCAGGTGCTGGTCCCCGACCCGCTCGGCTGTGGCCGGGTGGCCTTGGTCAACCTTCCGGTGTCGTCGTAACCGAAGGTCCAGGTCGCCTCACCCGGCGGGGTCAGTGCCGCCAATCGGGTCTTGCCGCCGACCACCTCATAGCTGTATCTGGTCCGCAACGCCTGCGTGCCGTCACCGAACCGGGGATCCCAACTCGCCGCCAACCGGCCAGTCGTGTCGTAGGCGTAGCGGACGACGGTCACCGATGACATGCCCGCTGCGCTGGTTGGGCGGCCCGCGGCGTCCGGTTTCGGGTCGTAGCCGATCAGGTCCACCGACGCCAACCGCGGCTCGCTGGCCACGAGCGTGTAGGCGAGGTGCAACGCCCGGCAGCCCGGGCCTTGGCTGGTCGCACTGCACGCCACCCCGGGCGGGGCGGGGGCGAAGATCCACGACACCAACCCCTCGCCGTTGTAGGCGTAGCGGGTGGTGCCGATCTGCGCCGGCTCTGTGACCCGGGCCAACCGCCAGCTACCGCCCGTGCGTTCCCAGTCGGTGCTGGTGCCGTCGGACTCGACCAGGGTGAGCGTGTGTGTCGCCGCCCCCGACCCCCCGCTGCTGAGGGTGAGCCGGTCGTCGAACGTGCCGGTCTCCCCTACGCCCAGGTACTTCCCGGTGCGCTGCGCCCCCCGGCCCCCGTCAGCGTGCTGGTAGACAAACGACTCCCCCCACGGCGCCTGCAGCACCACCGACCCATCCTCGGCGGTGCGGTCGACCACCACCAACCCGGCGGCACCCGTCGACGGGCCGCCCAGGTCGGCCACCCAACCGGGCCCGAACACCCGTGCCGCCCCCGCCGTGGGTCCGCCCAACGACAGGTGGGAGCGGCCAAGCGACAACAACCCGCTAGCGGTCCACTCCTCCACGTCGACCGCCGGGACCCGCAGCTCGCCAGTGAACAACCCCACCTCACCCGGGCCCACCGGGGCGGTGGGGAACGACGAGCCGAACGCGTGCGGCACGGTGTGCACCTGCTTCTTCGGGGAGCAGCGGCGCAACGCGTTGGAGTAGTCGAAGCACACCCGCAGCTGCAACAAGCCAAGGGACGGCACCCCCGGCTCCTTGGTGGAGTCCCACAGCACCTGCTGCACCAGCGACGCCGTACCGCTGTCGCTGACCTCCCCCGTCCACGGCTGACCGGTCTGCGTCGACACCGTCCCGCTAGCCGTGGTCCACACCGCCGCGCTGTCACCGGCCAGCCGCCACTGCAACGAAGCCCCGGTGGCACCACCGGGTGCGGTGGCGGCGACGTCGAACGTCGAGGTGGAACGGTCCCCGTCCAGCGGCAGCCGCAACTCCGCGCCCCCCACCCCGAACCGGAACGTGGTCGTGGCGCTGGTGTTGCCGGCCTTGTCGACCGCCTTCACGCTCAACGAATGCGCGCCGTTCTGCGGGGCCCAGTCGATGCTCGCCGTGCCAGAGCTGCTGGCCGCCTTACCCGCCCACGCCCCACCGTCCTTGGCGTAGCTGAACGAGGTGACGTCCCCGGCCGTGGAGGAGAACGTGAACGTGTTCGACGCCGGCGGGACGTCCTTCCACTGCCCGTCGACGAACTCGGTCGCGCTGACTCCAGGTGCCGCCGGCGCCTTGGTGTCCACGGTGAAACTGGTCGAAGCCAACTGCCGCGACACGTCGGTGTCGTCGTCGCCGAGCACCTCCAACACATAGGAGCCGCCATGGGTCAGCACCCCCGACGGCACCGCCACCGACGCAGTCGACCCCGACGACACCAACGCCGAGGCCTTCGACCAGATCAGCACCCCACCCGATTTGATCCGGAACTGTCCGCGCAGCTTCCCGCCGTCGGGGTCCGAGACGGTCGCAGCCAGGGTTGGGGTGGTACTGCGGGTCACCAGCCCGCTACTCGCCGACCCGACAACCGGGGACAGCGACGGCGTCCCCGCCATGTTCGGATAGGAGTTGTAGGTGACCACCAGCTTCGGTTGCACCGCCTTGTCGGTGAACTCACTCGACCGGTACTTCCGCCACGCGTAGACGCTGGTCTCGTCGGTGGCCCGTACGAGCACCCCGTAGTTGCCGAACCGCCCGTCGGCCCACCCCTGCACCATCGACTGCAGGTCCCACGACGCGGTCCCCGCGTCCGGGCAACCGGTGTAGCCGTAGGCGGGGAGGAACTCGTCCACCACCCCATCAGCCGGCGGCTGGTTGCCCCAGGTCAGGTTGTCCGCGGTCCACGGTTCGGTGATCCGCCGCACCCCGATCGCCCCCGAATTGCAGGATCCGGAGTAGTAGTTACGCAACCGCATCGCCGCGGACAGCACATGCTTGCCCCGCAACGCCGACACGTCGAACCGGATCAACGACCGGGCCCGGTGCCCACCGCCATCGTAGGAACCCGCCCGCAACTCTGTGGAGGCGTACTGAGAGGTGGTGTAGTCGGCGTTCATCACCCAGGTGTCCCGGCTCGGGCCGGTCACGAACGACGGGTCGATCGTCACCGGGAACTGCGTCGCGGGGTCGGCCAGCATCTGCTCGTCAGCGGCCAGCACCAACTCGGTGGCGCCGCCGTCGGTCTGCACCGCCACCTCCAGCGGCGACACCTGATCCGGCACTTCACCCGGGCCGGCGCTGTCGTCCCACATCAACGGCACCGGCGCCGAAGCCACCTCCCGCCCCGACGGCTTGCGCACCGACAACCCACCGCCAGGCTCCTGCACCACCTCCAAGCCGTCGGTTTCCACCCCGACCCGGTACACCGCCGGACCGACCGGCGCCTGGTGCAGCACGATCGAGTGCGAGAACCCGCTGGGCAACGCCTCCACCACCAGGTCAGCGCCAGCGACCACCCCCGGATAGGTCAGCGTCGACCCAGCCACCACCGGCGCCGGCAACGCCTGCGGCCACCGCAACCGCACACTCGAACCGTCCCTCGCGGTCAACTCCGCGAACGGGTCCTGCCCGCCGTTGGAAAACTCCACCTCCACCAGCGACACCCGCGGCGACCAGCTGCCATCACGGCTCTGCGCCAGCCCGGTGTCCAGGTCCGCCCACGACCCGTCCTCCCGCTGCACCCGGACCGGGCCCGAGGCGATCTCGGTCGACCAGGAACCGTCCGGGTTCGCGAACACCTGGGTGTCCGACGTCCGCTGCGACAAGTCCTCCACCGGCGCATCGCTGGACTGTGCGGTGACCATCGCCGACACCGGATCCGGCCGCTCCAACCCCACCGGAGCCACCACCGACTCCGGCTCCGCCGATGGCGCGGGCACCGCAGCCGCCACCGGCGCGACGAACGCCAACCCAGAGAGCGGCACCGCCCACCCCAACACCACGCCAATCCACCGCTTGCTGCGACGCATGACTAGACCCCCCGATACATCAGATGCCGGAATGTTCCGCACACCGTAACCACGGGCCGCCGTCCTGTCTAGAGAACGACCAGACTCACGAAAACTGCCCGCGAAACGCTCTCGGTGCCTCACGCAGGAATGCCCGCGGAACCGTGAGCGTGGTGCGGTTGAGGCTCACCCCGTCTGACGGACACGCGGTCAGGCGACTTGTGCCGTCTGATGGTGGTCAGCTTCGAAGCGTACTGGGCTGATCATGCCGATCGAGGAGTGCCGGCGGGTCCGGTTGTAGCGTTCCTCAATCCACGCACCGACGGCGCGCCGTGCTTCGGCCTTGGTGGCCCAGTGGTGACGGTCGTAGAACTCGGTCTTCAGCGTCGACCAAAACGTCTCGGCGGCGGCGTTGTCCCAGCACACCCCGGTGCGGCCCATCGAGCGCAGCACCTCGAGCTCGGTGGCGGCCTCGGCGATCTGGGCCGAGGTGTACTGGGTGCCCCGGTCGGCGTGAAAGACGACGCGGTCGGGGAGCGTGCCGCGCAACGTGATCGCCATCCGCAGCGCCTCTTCGACCAGGTCGGTGCGCAGGTGGTCGGCGATCGCCCAGCCGATGACACGGCGCGAGCAGCCGTCGCGGACGGCGCACAGGTACAGCCACCCCTGGTCGGTGCCCAGATAGGTGATGTCGGAGGTCCACACGGCGTTGAGCCGTCCGCGGTCGAAGCGACGCTTGACCAGATCCGGCACTGGGTGCGGGTCGGGCCCCGCCAGTGTGGTGACCGGGGTGAACGCGCGAGGGCTGATACCCACGATCTGGTGCTGGCGCATCAGTTTGGCCACGGTCTTGGCTGAGACCGTCTCACCGTCCTCGCGCAGATCGGCCAAGATCCTCGGGGACCCGTACACCTGGTCGGAGTCGGCATGGAACCGCCTGATCTTGACCGCCAGCGCATCCCGCCGCTGCTGCGCGGGCGACGGCCCAGCCGCTTGTCGCCCGACCCAGTCGTAGTACCCCGACCGCGACACGTCCAGCAGCCGCGCCATCCGGCTGATCTCGTAGTCGGCCTTCTCCGCGTCCATGACCCGGTATGCCTCTACCGGTTCTGGTTCTCGGTCACGAAGAAGGCCGCCGCTTTTTTCAGGAACTCCCGGTCCATCCGCAGCTCAGCGTTCTCCGCCCGCAGCCGCTCCAGCTCGGCCCGCTCATCGGCGTCCAACGCCCCCGGCGGGTCATCAGACCGTGACCGCTCGACCGCGACCCACCGGCCCAACAGCTGCTCACCGACACCGATCTCCCGGGCCACCACCGCGATGGTTCGCCCCGTATCGATGACCAGATGAGCAGCCTCCCGCCGATAGGCCGGAGAGTAACTCTTCCGCTTCCGAACTCCTGACATGAAGACATCCTCGCCGCGGGACCAGCGATCCCGCTATCAAGGTGTCCGCCATACGGGGGGAACTCCACGGTATGAGGAGTGCGTTGTCGGTGGCGTCTCGTGCCGAGGTCACCAGCAGGTACGCGAGGGTGTATGCGCGGGGTTCGAAGAAGGACAAGGGTCTGGTCTGGGACCAGGTCGTGGCGGTCACGGGGTGGTCGCGTGACAACGCCCGACGCCGACTGGTCGCGGCCGCGAGCAAGCCGCCCGGGCCGGGGCGAGAGGTCGCCAAGACGCCCCGGAAGCCGCGGGCGCCGAGGTATTCCTATGGCGCGCTCAAGGTGCTTCAACGGGTCTGGGCGGCCTCGGGTGGGCAGTGCGGGAAGTACCTCGCGGCTTCGATGCGGGCGCCCCTGCGTGCCGCGGGCGCTTCCTATGCCGGGATCGGCCGCGAGTGCGGCTGTGACTGGGGCACTCTGCCCGCCGCGGCGCGGGCGCGGTCGGGGGGACCCAGGGCGAGTCCTCGGCCAGATACTTACGGACAGGCACTCAGCCGCGGTTGATCACCCGTTGTGCCGCTGATCGAGTCCTGGTTGCGCGCCGATGTGACGTTGAAGGGCACGGTGATCCAGGAACGGCTGGTCTCCGAGCATCGGTTCACCGGCAACTATCAGCGGGTCAAGATGTTTCTGGCCGAGGTCCGGCCGCGGATCTTGGCGGAGCTGGTCGAGCACGATGAGAACCCGTTGACCGGGCTGCCACCGCCGCTTCGAGGTGGTGCCGGGCGCTCAGGCCCAAGTCGACTGGGGGGACGGGGCGACTTGCTCGCCCACGTTGACATTCCGAACGTGTACTCGTTCCACATGACGTTGTCGCACTCGCGCGACCCGTTCTGCTGCTTCACCACCAGCATGGACCTGGCCACGTTCTGGGACTGCTAGCGGCGGGCGTTCGCGCACTTCGGTGGAACGCCGGCCTCGATCGTCTATGACCGCACCAAGACAGTGATCCGCCGGCATATCGCGCCGCGGGTGGCGGTGCCGCTGCACCCGGAGGCTGTAGCCTTCGCCGAGCACTACGGGTTCGTCATCGACGTACTGGCCGGCCGCCTACCGACCCACCGGGAAGGGCCGGGTCGAGCGACAGGTCAACATCGTCCGCGACCACGTCATCGCCGGACGCAGTTTCGACTCGATCGCCGAGCTCGACGGCGCGTTCGCGTTCTGGCTGCCGATCCGCCGCGCCCAGGTCCACCGCACCCACGGCCAGGTGATCGGGATCCGCGCCGAGGCCGACCGGGCGGCACTGCTGCCGCTTCCCGACCAGCCCTACCTGGTCACCGACAAGCACCTGCGCCGGGTCGGCAAGGACTGCCTGGTCTGCTTCGAGGCCAGTTCCTATTCGGTGCCCGCCCGCGCTGTACGGGCCGGACAACGCGTCCAGGTCGCCCTCCACCATGGCGCCGACGGGTCTGGGTCACCCATCCGGGCGCTCGGCGTCGACGGCGGCGGCTGGCTGGCCACCCGCGCCCGCGCCGCCACCCGCGGCTCCTGGGTGGTCGACGAGACCCACTGGAACGGGCTTCCGGACGGGCACACCCGCTCCACCACCCTCGAGCCCCACGAGTCCAAGCCTGAGGACCGCTGACCCACACAGCAACGGGATCGAGCCACTGTCGGCGT
The DNA here is from genome assembly GCA_030447865.1 of Nocardioidaceae bacterium. Classification (GTDB taxonomy): domain Bacteria; phylum Actinomycetota; class Actinomycetes; order Propionibacteriales; family Nocardioidaceae; genus JAUJOE01. The sequence goes on along the minus strand of JAUJOD010000008.1, from coordinate 43,122 downwards.
TGGTGGTCCGCCGGCACGACATCACCGTCGCCTGCCGCCCGCTGAGCCACTACGCCCAGCTGCTGACACAGACACCCACGACCGCAAGGAGAACCAGTGAGCACCCTGACCACCGACCGGATCCGCGACGCGCCACCAAACTCGGCCTGACGCACCCGGCTTGGCAGGCGGCGACGGCCAGGCCGACGATGAGCACTGATGGCCTCAGGTAGGCCTGGAGTTGGTGGTTACCACCCTCGACGACCTAGTCCGCCCGACTCCGCGCGGCCGAAGCCACCGGCATGGTGCCGCGTTCGTAGCGGCGGGACTTGGACCGAGCCGAAGCCAACATGGTCTTCCAGCAACAAATCCTTCACCGAATGGGCGGCGTCCTCGGCGACGACGTCCTCGCCACCGCTATCCTCGACCGACTCCTGCACCACTGCGACGTCTTGAACATCAACGGGCCGAGCTACCGACTCAAAGACCGCCTCAACCTAGTCACCGGAGGTGAACCCATGCCATGGTCACACCCGCCGAGACCGACAGGCCAGGTCGTACTCAGGCCGACACGTGAGGTCGTACGCCGACAGCCCACCCCTTCTGTCCGACCTGGTGCACCGCTGACCATCTCCGACGGTATTCACCGAGACCCACGACTGGGACAGCGCCCGCCAGCATTTTCGCGGCGGTGGCGAGGAACGGCTTGGCGAGATTCGTGACGCCATCACGGGTCACGTGTGGCGACCTGGCGGTGGCGGATGGGCGCTCCATTTGTCGCAGGACTCACTAAAGCATGGCTACAAGAACTGTCCCACGATCGGCCTCGACGTCAGGGACGCTGACAGCGAGGCGGTGTGCATCAGTCTCACCACAGGCGATGCTCGGGTGTTGGCGCGTCAGCTCATCGCGCTGGCCGACGATGCCGATCTCAGCGTCTACTGATGACCACCGACCCGCTGCCAGACCTCGACGCTCACCCCGTCTGACGGACACGCGGTCAGGCGACTTGTGCCGTCTGATGGTGGTCAGCCGTACTGGGCTGATCATGCCGATCGAGGAGTGCCGGCGGGTCCGGTTGTAGCGTTCCTCAATCCACGCACCGACGGCGCGCCGTGCTTCGGCCTTGACGGTCGTAGAACTCGGTCTTCAGCGTCGACCAAAACGTCTCGGCGGCGGCGTTGTCCCAGCACACCCCGGTGCGGCCCATCGAGCGCAGCACCTCGAGCTCGGTGGCGGCCTCGGCGATCTGGGCCGAGGTGTACGGGTGCCCCGGTCGGCGTGAAAGACGACGCGGTCGGGGAGCGTGCCGCGCAACGTGATCGCCATCCGCAGCGCCTCTTCGACCAGGTCGGTGCGCAGGTGGTCGGCGATCGCCCAGCCGATGACACGGCGCGAGCAGCCGTCGCGGACGGCGCACAGGTACAGCCACCCTGGTCGGTGCCCAGATAGGTGATGTCGGAGGTCCACGGCGTTGAGCCGTCCGCGGTCGAAGCGACGCTTGACCAGATCGCACCGGGTGCGGGTCGGCCTCGCCAGTGTGGTGACCGGGGTGAACGCGGTGAGGGCTGATACCCACGATCTGGTGCTGACGCATCAGTTTGGCCACGGTCTTGGCTGAGACCGTCTCACCGTCCTCGCGCAGATCGGCCTCCTCGGGGACCCGTACACCTGGTCGGAGTCGGCATGGAACCGCCTGATCTTGACCGCCAGCGCATCCCGCCGCGCGCGGGCGACGGCCCAGCCGCTTGTCGCCCGACCCAGTCGTCGACCGCGACACGTCCAGCAGCGCGCCATCCGGCTGATCTCGTAGTCGGCCTTCTCCGCGTCCATGACCCGGTATGTCTACCGGTTCTGGTTCTCGGTCACGAAGAAGGCCGCCGCTTTTTTCAGGAACTCCCGGTCCATCCGCAGCTCAGGCGCCCGCAGCCGCTCCAGCTCGGCCCGCTCATCGGCGTCCAACGCCCCCGGCGGGTCATCAGACCGTGACCGCTCGACCGCGACCCACCGGCCCAACAGCTGCTGCTCACCGACACCGATCTCCCGCCACCACCGCGATGGTTCGCCCCGTATCGATGACCAGATGAGCAGCCTCCCGCCGATAGGCCGGAGAGTAACTCTTCCGCTTCCGAACTCCTGACATGAAGACATCCTCGCCGCGGGACCAGCGATCCCGCTATCAAGGTGTCCGCCATACGGGGGAACTCGACGTCCTCGACGTCGGCGTGTGTCAACGGCCAGTTCGTGGCCCCCGCTGGTGGCCAACTGAAAGTCCCCACTCTTCGTGGTTGTTCAGCTGGTTTTGATCTTGGTTCCTCCTCGTGCTCGGGCTTGTTTCATCCGGTAGGAGTCGCCGTCGGTGATGACGGTGTGGCAGTGGTGCAGTAGCCGGTCGAGCATGCTGACGGCGGTGGTGTGTTCGGGTAGGAATCGTCCCCAGGACTCAAACGGCCAGTGCGATCCGATGCCGAGGGATCGGCGTTCGTAGGCGGCGGCGACGAACCGGAACAGCAGTTGGGTGCCGGTGTCGTCGAGTGGTGCGAAGCCGAGCTCGTCGATGATGACGAGGTCGTTGCGGAGCAGGGTGTCGATCACGCGTCCGACGGAGTTGTCGGCCAGGCCGCGGTAGAGGGTTTCGACGAGGTCGGCGGCGGTGAAGTACCGGACCCGGTGCCCTGCTTCGACCGCGGCGATGCCGAGGGCGACGAGGACGTGGCTTTTGCCGGTGCCGGCCGGTCCGATCATGCAGACGTTCTCCGCAGCCCTGATCCACTCCAGTGAGCTCAGGTAGTCGAACGTTGCCTTGGGGATCGAGGAGCCGGTGACGTCGAAGTCCTCGAGTGTCTTGGTGACCGGGAAGGTGGCTTGACGCAGTCGGGTGCGGGCGTTGGAGGCGTCGCGGGCACAGATCTCGGCCTCGACCAGGGTCCGCAGGAACTCCTCGGGGTTCCACCGTTGAGTCTTAGCGGTGACCAACAGCTCGGGTGCGAGCCGTCGCATAGCGGCCATCTTCAACCGCTTCAACCCCGCGGTCAGGTCTGCAGCCAACGGCGGTGGCGTCGTCGCAGTCACGCGGGGTCACCTCCTTCCTGGTCGATCCGGTAGGCATCCAGCGACCGGGTCGGCACCCTCGGCAGAGTAAGCACCAATGCGTCGCCGGCCGGACGCGGAGTGGGTGCGGCCCCTGCTGCGGCGAGGATGGAACGGACGTCGGCGGCTCGCCACCGGCCGAACGTCACCGCCCGCTCCAGGGCGGCCAGCAGGGGTTCGGTTCCGTGGGCTGCTTGCAGGATGAGGATCTCGCTGATCTCGCTGGTCAGCTTCGTGACCCCGGCAGCGGCCGCACCGGTCAAGAACGCCTCTGCAACCGGCCCCAATCCCAGGAACGCCTTCTCCGCAGCCGTTTTGGGCCGTGCTGCGCGGCGAGGCTTGTCCGGGCGTGGACCGCCGTAATGGTCATCAACGATGGAGGTCTCACCCGGTGCGACCAGAGTGTGTTCGGCGAACACCTGCCCGCTGAGCGGCTCGAGGACCCTCAGCGTCCGGTCGTCGACCAGAATGGTGACCGTCTTGCCGATCAGCCGGTTCGGGACCGAGTAGCGGCCCGAGGCGAACCGGATGCAAGACAGCTTGTCGACCTTCCTGGTCGTCGGCCGCGCACCGAACTCAGGTCGCAGCGACGGCAGCTCGGCGAGCAGGCCGCGTTCGGTCGCCAGCCGCTCTCTTGGGATGGCGCTAATCTCCGAATGAGTAGCAGCGTTGACCTCGGCGCACCACACAGCAGCAGCCTCATTGGCGGCGACCAGGTCGGTGAACGGTGCCCGCGGGACCATCAGGTCATGTTTGGCATAGCCGACCAGGTTCTCCACCATCCCCTTCGACTCAGGGTCGGCGGCCTCGCAGAAGTCAGGCCGGAACCGGTAGTGGGTCGCGAACCGGACGTAGTCCGGGGTTGGCACCACCACGTTGGCGACCACGCCGGCTTTCAGGCAGCCCATCCGATCCGCCAGTACGACCTTCGGGACCCCACCGAGCTCCTCGAAGCATTCGGCCAGAAACCCGAGCGTCGTACTTGCCTTCTCGTCGGCGGCGAACCTGACGAACCGGAACCTCGACCAGGCCAATACGGCGCAGAACACATGCACACCGCCCAGGACACCCCAATCGATGATCAACGTCTCTCCCGGCGCCCACACACCGGGCCGTCGGCCACGCGGATGTCCTTGCCGCCAGGCCCGCTTCGCATCGGACACCAGCCGGCGGAAGTTCCGTGCCGACCCGGCATAACTGAACCGCCCTGGGATTGGCGGAGGGTGGTTGGTTAGGCGACCTCCGAGTCGGGGGTCGTTTCTGTAGCCTGCCGGTGCTGGTGTTCGAACTCAACCGGTGACAGGTAGCCGATCGAGCTGTGAAGGCGCCGGGTGTTGTACCAGTGGACCCAGCGGGCGACCTGCCACTCGACGGCGGATCGGTCGGTCCAGGTGGGTCCGCCGTCGTCGATGGCCTCGGTTTTGAATAGTCCGATGGTCGATTCGCACAGCGCGTTGTCCAGCGCGTCGCCGACGGTGCCGATCGAGCCGGCGATCCCGGCCCGGAGCAGCTCGGCGGTGAACGCCACGGAGGTGAATTGCGAGCCGGCATCGGAGTGGTGGATCAGACCCTGGCTGGTCCAATGACCGTCGTCGCGGTGCCGCACGTGCAGGGCCTGGTGGAACGCGTCGAGGACCAGCTGGGTCCGCATCGAGCCGCTGACCCGCCATCCCAGGATCCGGCGGGAGTAGACGTCGACGACGAAGGCCACGTAGACGAACCCGGCCAGGGTCCACACGTAGGAGAAGTCAGCGACCCACAGGTCGTCGGTCGCCGTCGGGGCGTCCCAGGCCCGGCCTACCAGGTCCGGGTGCCGCGGCGCGCCCCGGTCCGGGCGGGTGGTCACGGTGCGATGTCGGCCGCGGACCACACCCTGGATGCCCACCAGCCGCATCAACCTCGCGACCTGGTCCCGGCCGACGTCGAGGCCCTCGTTGCGGGCGGTGTGCCACAGCTTGCGGGCCCCGTAGACCCGCCACTCCTGGTCCCACAGCGTGAAGAGCGCGTTGGCCAGGTAGGCGTCCTCGAGCTCAGCCGCAGTGACCGGGCACCGGCGGCGTTCGTAGTAGGTGGACGACGCGATCGGACAGCCGTGCTCGGACAGCACGGTGCAGATCGGCTCGACGCCGAACCGGTCCCGGTAGGACTCGATGTAGTCGACGATCACTTGAGTCGGCGGTCGAGCTCCGCCTGAGCGAAAAACGCGGCGCTGGTCTTGAGGATCTCGTTGGCCCGTTCAAGCTCGGCCACCCGCTTCTTCAGCGACCGGATCTCTTCAGACTCACTGCCCCGAGTCGATCCGGTCCTGGTGCCATCGACGGTGTAACGGTCCTCGATCCAGTTGCGCAGCGTGGCCTGATTGAGGTCCAACAGCGAGCCAACATGCCGGCGGGCCCCAAGCTTCGACTCACCCGGCTCGGCCAGCCGGTCGCGGTACATACGCACCGCCCTGTCACGGAACTCCTCGTCGTACTTCCTCGGTGCTGACATAATCCGAGTCTCCCTTGCTGGATCAGCACCCTCCGGGAGATCCAGAGCGGTTCATAACCGGCTGCTCGCGCCGCCGGCAGCAGCCTCTTGGCCGAGATCCGCCCCCTGGTGTCCTTGACCCGCTTAGCGACCAGATCAGCGACCTCGTCGTAGTTCCGGACCCGAGCGACCCTCTCCGCCAGCACATACCCAGCCTCGTGCTGCTTGATGATCCGCTTCACGGTCTTGTGGGTGGTCCCGCAGATCACGGCCGCACCCCGATAACTGCCGACGTCTCGATAGGCGGCAATAACGTCCATACGTTCCCTCGCGTTCTTCAATGGAGTCCCCTGCGTGGTTGACGTGTGGCTGGTTGGCACCGCCACCGTCACCACGCAGGGCCCTAACGGTTCGTGCGACACGACGAACGAAGAGCGGGACTTTCAGTTGGCCAAAACCGGGGACTCAGACTCGGCCACCAGTGGGGACTTTTTCATGGCCACGGACACCGTGGCGTGGATACGTGACATGCCGTGGAAGGTTCTGTGGCTGCCGGATGAGCGGCTCGTGGTGCTCAACGCCGCGGTTTCGCGTTGGCAACTGAGCGAGGCATTGTGGCAGTTCATGCCGGAGATGCAGCAGGGCTGAGCGAATCACAAGAAAGCGACCCCCGTTAGGCAAGGATGCCGGGGTCACTTTTCGTTGGGCCGGCCCAGTTAGGGGAGAAATCTCAACCCCTCAGACGTGTGAGTCATCCGCCCGCTTCCCCGTCCGGTCGGTTGCGCCACGGCGCCAGCTCCGCAACGAGCAGAGATTCCGGCGCTCGCACCGTCTTACCGTTCCCCAGGTAGATTTCCATGCCGATGCGCGTTGGCTCAAAGGGGAGAAGATCAAGAAATTCCGTGATCTCAGTAAAGGGTAAGAACCAAGTTTCTTCGTCGTTCGCTTCGAGCCGATGACGAAGACGCTGGCCCAGCGTTGCGCCCAGCGTCCCGAACTCATCTGTCCGGGTGTCTGCCCAGGTTCCGAACCCCCTGATCGTCGCTGCCTGCCTGCCGGTATTCGTCGCCGTAACCCCTAGCACGGGGGTGCAACCCTGCAGCTCAAAGTCCCGGACGCCGCGCTGCCAGCCGTCCTTCAATGGCGCAGTCCCCCAGGTGCGGCCTCTTGCGCCACCGACCATCAGGACAGCAGCGACTCGCGCTCCGGAGGCCATGAACGTCCACGCCTGCCAAGCCAGCGAGCACAGCGCGGCGACAAGTCCAAGCAGCGCAACGACTAACGTCCAAGTCTCCATACCCTCAGAGACACCGAGCCTCGCGCGCATCGGCAACGGGTCTCATCGCATAGAAACTACCCGCCCAGCGGCTGCGCCTAAAGGGCGCATCGCGCTCGTCGCCGCTACGGGGCACCACGAGGTCGTCGACTGTTCGTGGGGCACTCCGGATTAGTGCACTTCCGTGCCTGTGCGGGCGTGTCTGCACCCTTCCTTAAGCGACGCCGGCTAGTGCCTGTCTTGAGCTGCACCGCTGAACCACACACTCGGCAGGGCTCGAAATCATCGGCCATAACGACGAGCCTAATCGCGTCGAGCAACCAGCCTGAGCACTACGACGATTCCGTCTGTGCCAGCCGTCAACGGCGCCAGACACCACGAGCGATCGCCTCGATGGCTTTGATCTGCCGCAGGCTGCCTGCAGGTGATCACTTCCCATGACTTCACCGACTCGACCGAGGTCTCAACGTAGACGGTGACCCTGCCGGCCACCTGGGTTCGTGAATGGCTTGTGAGATGCCGCGCCTCGAGCGCTTCCATTAGGTCGCCGCCACAGCCCAGAGCTCGACCGCTGAGACAAAGGAGGAGTGACATGACGATCACCTGCGGGATCGACTGGGCCGAGGCCCATCATGATGTTGCGCTCGTCGACGCCGAGGGCAAGGTCCTTGCCCGGTCGCGCATCGGCGGGGACGTGGCGGGATTCACCGCCCTGGTGGAACTCATCGCGGAGCATGGCGGCTGCCCTGAGGACACACAGGTCGCCATGGAAACCGACAAGAACCTGCTTGTCGTTGCCCTGGCCGGCGCTGGTTTCACCGTCTATCCGATCAATCCGAGAGCGGTGGCACGTTACCGGGAACGACACGGCCAGGCCGGCGGGAAGTCGGATCCCGGGGACGCCGTGGTGCTGGCCAACATCCTGCGCACTGATCTGCATATGCATCGGCCCCTGCCGGCCAGCATCGAGCACGCGCTGGCGATCAAGGCTTTGGCGCGCCAGCACCAGGAGGCCATCTGGGCGCTGCACCAGACGATCAGCCGGCTCCGGTCGGTGCTCTTGGAGTTTTAGCCCCAAGCAATCGAGGCGTTTCCGAAGCTCAAGCACCACGCGGCAACCACCGTGCTCCAGGCAGCACCGACGCCTGCCACGGCCGCGAAGCTGACCCGGCGACGCGTCGAGAGCCTGCTGCACAGGTGCGGGCGCCGCAATGACCGAGCACTAGTCGACCAGATCCTGACCGACCTCAAGACCCCCGCGCTCAGGCAGCCCGAACGCGTCGAGGTAGCGCTCGGTCTGGCCGTCAGGGGCTGGTCGGGATCATCGACGCCATGCGCGCCTCGGTCGACGCGCTCGAAGCCGAACTGGGACGTGAGTTCGAGGCCCATCCACTCGCGCCCGTCCTGCGCTCCGCGCCGGGCCTTGGACCAGTTGTGGCTGCCCGCGTGCTGGCCGAGCTCGGCGACGACCCAGAACGCTTCACCTCGTTGAACGGTGTCCGCGCCTTCGCTGGCACCGCACCAGTGACGAAGGCGTCCGGCCGCTCGCACTACGTCAAAGCTCGAAAGGTCCGGAACAAACGTCTCGGCGACGCGTGCCACTGGTGGGCATTCGCGGCCCTCACCTGGTCACCTGGAGCGCGTGCTCACTACGACCATCGGCGAGCCATCGGAGACCACCACAACGCCGCCCTGCGCAACCTCGCCAACAAGCTCATCGGCCGAATGTGGTGGTGCGTCACCAACGACCAGCCCTGGGACGAGCACGCCGCCTGGCCGGCTCTGAAACAGGAGGACGAAGCAGCAGCTGCTTGACACCTGACTGGCGTGGGATGTCTACTGCCGGACCTGGGCAGGGTTTGTCTATGCACCTTCATCGTCGACGTGTTCGCCCAAAAGATCGTGGCTTGGCACGCCGCCACCCTCAACAGCAGACCGAGGAAAACCCTTGAGTGGCAGAACCCAGCCGAAGCCTTCAACCAGCTACGCTCAGCCCCACAGGCTGGTGTTGCATCGACTCCTTGAACCTAAGCAATACGCCAGAGTCCGGTTCGCCGAGCACCTCGAGATCGAGGGCGACGAGCATGGCTGCCTGCATGCCGCCTCATCGACGCGGTCCAGGGCCGCTCGGGGAGGGCCAACGCCGACTGGTTGACCGAGCAGGGTGTCGAGGTCACCGTCACCATCGAATACGCCGCACTGGATCCGTTCCGTGGCTACGCCAGTTGCGATCGCGGCGAGCTGCCCGACGCGGTCACGGTGCTCGACGGGTTCCATGTCGTCAAACTCGCCGGCAACGCCTCGACGAGGTCCGCCGTCGCGTCCAGCAGGCCACCCTCGGACGCCGTGGCCACAAGGACGACCCGCTCTACCGGATCCGCCGCACCCTACTGACGGGCATCGAACACCTGACCGACCGTCAACGCGAACGCCTGGACACCTACCCGACGGCGACCCCGCCGGCGAGGTCGAGCTGGCCACCAAACTCCTCGACACCCTGCACACCTGCCAGATCAAGGAGGTCGCTCGACTCGGCCGGACAGACCCTGCGCCAGTGGCGCAACGAGATACTGGCCTACCACCGGCGGGGTGTCCAACGGCGAGACCGAAGCCATCAACGGCGTCATCGAGAAGACCCGGCGCCTGGCCCACGGCTTCCGCAACTTCAATAACCCACGGCTTCTGCAACTTCAATAACTACCGAAATCCGGATCCTCCTCGCCGCCGACGGATCACGTCCCTACCGGCACTACCCGCGGCCAGACCCCCAACCATGCTGAACTGGGAAGAGCCGGTTTTGCCGTGGACACCGTTGTCGCTTGCGGATGAAGCGTCGAAGCCCCACTACTGGTGGCCGTGGCGGACGAAGTGAGGAGTCGTGCCAGTCAGTCGGAGCTCGATCAGCACGTCTGCTGTGTCGTCACCTGCTCAATGGCGTCGGACCGAATGAAACTACGACTGGAAAGCAGGCTCAGAGGTCGGGGTGACCGGCTCGTCTCGTTGTGCCACATCGCGAAGCGGCATCAGGCAACTAGGACATGCGCCGTGCACACGTATCAGTGGGCTCGGGTCCGGGATTCTCGGTTTGGAGGCCAGCCCGCCGTCGGCTAGCACCGCGCGCGCGCGCCGCATCACCGAGTCCCGCGTCAATCTCATCAGCCCGCGAGACCCAATCGCCGCGCAGCTAACGGCCGCAAGTGCCTGTCCAAAGCGCAACGCGTCGTCGAGCTCCCCTCGAGCAAGTTGACCGCGACGCGCGGCCTTCGCCAAGAAGCCTGCCGTCGTCCAGTCGCCGGCGCCGCCAGTGTCGACCGCAAGTGTGGCAATAGCCGGATACCGTCGACGTCGGCTTGCGCCGACTCGCAACTCAAGTCCTTCGGCTCCGTGTGTGACGATACGCAGTTGTCCGGGACGCGGACTGACGTGCAAGTCGTCCAGCCCACCGACCGAGCGGTCATCGCTGTGCTTGATGACATGGGCGACGGCCGCGGCTCGCCCGAGCAGCGCGGCGTTAGCGGGCACGGACGGCTCGAAGACGATGACGCTGCCTTGACCCGCGTAGTGCTCTGCGAGATAGACCGTCCCAGGATTAGCGCGGTCGAAGAAGAACACCCCCGGCGCCGGGTGCGCCACTGCGCAGCTCGCAGCGTCGCCAAGGGTAAGTGGTCTGCTGCTCGGGAAACTAGACAGGCAATCCGGGCACCTGTAGTTGAAGAAGTGCCCGTCCGGACGCACATCATGGACCAGGCGGGGGGTGAGCGTCTGTGGCGCGCAGCGGATCTGCCCGACGTCCACGCCCGCATCGCTCAGGTCAGTCAGGAGAGAATCTCCTGCCGGGTCGTCACCGGAACGACCGGCGAGAACTGAACGCCAGCCGAAGAAGGCAAGGATGGCGGCAACGTTCGCTGCAGTGCCACCCGCTTGTCGGCTCAGAATGCCCCTACTGGTGCGGATCACATCAAGCGGCATGTAGCCCGCGCAGACAATCGACGGACGTTCAGTCATCGGTATGGTTCCCCAGTTAGCCAAACATCGTAAATCTCGTCGCGGTCGCGCAGGTCCACCGCGCCTTCGTGAAGGCCGTACGAGCCGGGACTGACGTGCTGGACGACAAGATTGTGCTCGTAGGCGGTAAGAAGGACACCCACGGAGAGCAGCTTGGACGAGTGAGATGATAGGACCATGCCGACGGTGCCCAACGGACGAAGTGATTGCAAATAACGCTCGTGCAGCGCGCCCAAAGTTCGGTAGAGGTCGAAGGGGTTGCGCTCCGCAGCGTAGATGACGTACGGGGCTCAAGACGAATGTCCTCGAACAGGAGCCGACGGTGCTCAAGCATCAGCCGATCGCCGCGACGAGGGTCGCGCGAGGGCCAGGGCAAAACCGGACAGGTTTCGTCAGGTTCGAGCTCCTCGTATAGCGCCCTGACTCGCACCGCGGCGCGTTCACCGAGCACCGGTACCCAGATGGTCGTTGTAGGTTTCTCGCCTCGACCACCCGCGAATCCTCCAATCGGCGCCATGGGGGTTGTGCCCTCCTCAAGGACACTCTCGTCGGCCTCGGGGTTCTCGCATACCGCCACATGAAGATCACCCGACCACCGCCGCGAGTCGGTGTCGGAAAGGTGAGAGCGTTCGAGAACCCCACGGATGAGCGGGAAGAACACCGACCTCGGCATCGCCGAGATTTCAAGAACTACCTCTCCGTATGCGTCCAGGATGCCGGCCTCTTGGAATTCGCGGCTGATGAGGCGCCCTAGCGAACGTGAGTCGTTGTACTCCGGCAACCCCTGCGAACGGAGCGCGCCACCGCCGCGCTCGACGAGATTCCCGATTCGTTCCCGATTAGTCCGCGCTATTGATCGAACGGCCAGGTCGGTGGTTCCCTCGGGTAGCTCAATCAGCAAGCCGTCGATCCGCCGCGTCGTCGCTGCGGTGAGGCGCTCTAGCACCGTGACAGCGCGCGGATCGAATCCCGATCCGACAACGAAGAGCACCGAATCTTCGCGTGGTCGGGCCCAAACTTCATCGAAAGCGCCGTCGTTGATGAGTAGAGGATGCGCCCAATGGCTCAGACGAGATACAGGGACTCCTGGACGGTAGGTTCCGTGACGTCCTCGGTGTCGCTGAGCATCCACTGACACATCTCCTCGAGTGCTTTCTCGCGGAACCCACCGTAGCCAAGCGGCAGGCCATAGCGGACGCACGTCAGACGGTTGAGGTACAGAACCATCCACCGCTCGTTCTTCACGGAATAATCTTTGCGCGATCGCAGCAAATTATGGCCGATAGCTCCATGCAACGCAGCGAACAACTCAGGAGCCCCCGGCATCCGTTGACGAAGGTCGGGGTCGAGCAGCCTCGCTCGGTCCCGCATGCTCAGCGCAGTTCCGGTTACACCAGGGGCATACGGGGCCTTGGGCCGATATGTCTCGGCACGGCAGAGTTTGGCAACGTGGCGCAGCAGCTGCTGTATCGCTCGTCCCCCGATCCGGCGATCCGGGATGTCAGCCCAAAATTGATCGCACGCTGATGTCAAGGCGGCATCCTGGCGCAGTCGACTGACTGCAGCACCTCGCCGCAGCGTGATGCCCGCGAGCATTTCATCGAACATGTCCGCGCTCAATTTCAGGTACTGCTCGATGTTCTCCGCTGAGAGCTTGGCCATGCGCTGGGAGCCCCAGTAGAAAGGGAGCCCGAATTCCCGTCGCAGCCACAGGTCCGCGGCTTCCCGAATGGCGGCGTCCGAGCGTGTCTTGCGTTCATCGTCGTTGAGCTGTACTTCGAAAAGCCCCAGCTGAACTCGGTCACGGTCTCGGGCGATGACGATCTCAAGTTCGCGCCACCGACGGGCAGAATCGAGTGCGCCTAGAGCATCCGCGTCGGCGAACCACCTCGAGTAGCGATCGCTAGCAGGACTCTCGGCGAGCAGCCGGTCGCGGATCGTCGCCACCGCCCGCTCGGCCCGGGGCACGAGCTCGTCGCCCCCGTCAGCGTCAAGTAGCTGCACGAACTCCAAGTCGACGTTGTCGTACTCGAGCAACAGCCGGTTGGCGCGACGGCCGGCGATGTCTGCCAGCAACTTCTCGAACTGGCGGGTCTTGGTCCCACGTCGGGTAACCGCGCCCATCCGGGCCGCCTCCCGCTCAAGCCACACCGGCACACTGTTACGCCGCGGCTCCCCATCGCCAACAAGATCCTCGGGCTCCATCGCTGAGTAGCGCTCGGTGTACCACCGCGCCAGGCGCAACTCTCGATCATGGAAGGCGTCCAGCAGCAGTTTCCGCTGGGCGGGGGCGAGTTCCTGGCCGTCATCAAGCAGCAGTAGCGGCCGCAGGGGACTTGGCTCGCCGCCAACCATCAATTGCACGCCGCTCAGCGCCCGAAGGCTGTAGAGGGCTGCGTGGCCGTCCAGGTGATCGCTTCGCGGCAGAACTGAATCAAGCCGATCGAGGATATCCTCCTCCGTTTGGCGTGCCCATCGACGCATGTCTTGCGCCTGCTCCCCACCGAGGCGCGCGAGCGAGGTTTCACCCGCGCCCTCGGCCTTGAGCGTTACCGCGTCCAACGCTGAGCCCTCATCGACATCGACGAGCCGTTCGATGGCATCACAGAACTCGGCGACTATTCGGGCGTCGAGCAGGCGCAAGAACGTCCGCTGAGCAGCGGCCGGTTCGGTCTCCAAGTCGATGATGCCGCGAAAGTCTCTGACGAGCGGGACACGGAAGCCAAGTACGGCCGGCTGGCCGTTCACGTCCAATGCTCCAATTGATTGCAGCCGCCCAATCAGGTCCTCATGACCCGAGCGCCGGCGCGAAAGACCCCGAAGTGCTTCAGCGCTAACCGCCCTTAACAGAGACGTTTTTCCGGCACCGGGAGCGCTGCGGATGATCAGCGGCCGCTCCCACAACTCGTCTGGTAGGAGATCCAGCGCGTCGGCGCCAAACGTGCGCAGGTAGCGATCTAGCCCTTGCTGAGCCACCTGCTCGGACGTGCGAGAACGGAAGGGGTTGACGTATGACCTCATGGGCGGTCGCGATGATGGCGCTCGTACCGGGGGAACAACGCGCGGCGATTCAAGCTATCGGCCTCCTGGGTCGTGTCCGCCCACAGCAAGGAGACGGAATTGTTCGGCGTGTTATGCGAAAGCACGACCGGGAGCGCGCACCCGGCGTATCCCAGCGGCGCGCGGCCCTTGTGCTCGTCGCTCATAACCTCGTCGTAGTAGCGCTCGGCCAATTCCGCCATTGCTCGATCCTGCCGATCAACGCGGATCGACGACGGCAGCGTTTGCACGATGCGCACTTCCCACTCAGGTAAGGAGCTCGCCGCGAGCACGTCATCGAGGTGTTTGTGCGCCTGCTCGGTCGCGACGTAGATGACGATCGTGACCTCGACGTCCGCTGCCACCAAGTCGCTGTCTATGAGCTGACCAATCGCAGTGTTCAGCTTGATGAGCTTTCCCTTGAACTCGCCGTCCTTCTTACGAAGCATCGTCTCGCCCGATCCCGCGAAGTCGTCTACCAAGAAGATATGTCCGAACGTCTTCTGGGCCTCTAGCTTGCTCTGGTCGAGCGCCTCCTCGAGTTTGTCCCGCATCGGGGCGATTAGGTCGATCGGTGGTTCGCTGCTCTGTAAGAACTGCTCGTGCGATAGAAATGGGGTTGAGCGTCGCAGACGATCCAGCCGAGCGCCGTCGGAGGCCCCTAAGATCAACGAACGACGGCGCAGGATCGAGAACGCGTCGTCGTTCGCGATGCGCGAGATCGCATATGGGGAGCATTCAAGCTCATCGGCCACCCGCCGTTGAAGCACCGGTTCGATATGGTCCGGGTAGACGAGTTCGACTAGGTGCGACATCTCGGCGGCGGAGATGAAAATTAGGCGGTCCAGCACGAAGTCGAGGGCTGTCGCCCGCTCCCCCGGTCGGTCGAACTGGTCGAGCCACGCCGCAAGACTCTCGAAGAACTTGACTCCCGGCCGGAAGTTGCCGTACTCATCGAACTTGTATGACGCCAGCGCCTCCAGCCGGCGGACCTTTTCCTGGAACGCCGCGCGGTCCCAACCCATCAAACGGTTGAGTAACTCCTCAGCCAGCTCTGACTTCACGAGATCTCCGCCCCAGTCATCGCAAAGCCACCCCGGCGCTTTCGCAGTGACTTGATGTATCGCCTAAGGAGGTCAGGCCCCACGTACTCCCCACTGCCTATGAACCAGCAGGTCAACGGGTCGGCCGAGCACCGATCCACGCTGAGAGACGACGAGGTGCTGGCCAACAGCGCATGGTCGTTGCCCCCAAGCTGCCCTTGATCACCAATCGCGAGTACAACCCCGCCAGCACGGCGCTCGACTGCGTCGGCAACGGACGTCTTGCTGCTTACCGGTTCGAGAATGTCGACGCTGTGTCCTGAGGCTACCACCTGCGCCTCAACGCCTGCCTCCGCTAACCGAGCCTGCAACAACGTTGCCAACTGGCCGTGATGCAGCACGCCAGTTGCCACGCTGACGCTCACCTGCACGCCCCGCTCATCGACCTTAAGCCGCCAGGCGGCCGGCGCATCACCAACAGCGGACGTTACTGCCCGACTCCAAGCCGTGGGTTCGCGAAGCCGCGGAAGATCCTCGTCGAGTCGAAGCTGCACCCCTCCGTTGTAGAGACCGACGACTACTTGCGCCCAATGCTGCACCGGCACCCATCGTCTTAGGTCGGCGTGCAAGGACCGGCCTCGTCCGCTCGCCACCCCCAGCACGAGACCCTGCCGCAGAAGGATCTCTAACGCCCTTCTTACATGCTCGTCCGGAAGTTCCCAGCGCCGCCGCGTCCAGCAGACGGTTCCGTCGTAATCCAGCACCAGACCAGCGAATCGTCGCTTGCCGAACTCGTTCAACCATGCAGACGCCGCCTCCCTGTAGAAAGTTCGACCCGCCGCGTCATGGCCTGCGCCACCGGCAAGCAACTTCCGCTCCACCCCTCCGACCAACGGTTGCGATATTCGCCGCCGAAGCGGTAGCCGGTACAGCCGCCGGCCGAACGCCGGTACCGCGGGGCGAGCTACATCCACATTCAGACGCCGGCCGACCTTGTCGATGAAACGCATCGAGCGAGCGAGAAGACTGATGACTGTCGTCTCCCATGAGGAGTCGCAGCGCCAGCGGCGCAGGTCTGCCACCTCGGGCATCGCAGCCACCGTTCCCTCGGCCAGGGCCTGCGAGCGTGCGTCGCTTAATACAATGACGGTCGTGTCCTCGATCCGCCTTGAGTAACCGGTGTGCCGCCCATGGGCGAAGTTTCGTAAGTCAGCGACCTGCACGCAGGCAACTCCAGACTCCATGAGCCGAATCTCGATGTCTGCCGCGACACATGTCAAGGAGGGCGGCGTAAGTACTAGTACTTCGTTGCGGAGGTCCGCCTCGTCTGTCTCGGCTTCAACGTCGATCGCTCGTGGAAGCTGCGGATCTTCCATGTACGCGCGGAAGAGCTGAGTGGCGATCTGTATGATGCTTCCGGTCGCCAAGAAGCCGTCCGGTTGAGCGAGATCCTCGAGCGTGACAACCCGGGTGTCCGGACTAGCTAACTGTTGGACGTCCACCCTCGACCGATGAGTAACTAGCGCCGTTGGCGAGAAGCGTCCTCTGCGGAAAGCTGCCAACACTTCGTGGGCGTCCGGGTGCTTGGCGCTCGAGGAGAAGAGGATTGCACCGCGCCGCTCGAGTTGCGGTAAGTCCAGCAGCTCTAATGAGGTGCAAGCGCGAGCTGGCTGTCGGCAGACGTGCTCATGCAAACGCTCGGCAAGATGGGCCAGAACCATCGATCCACCCGATCCGACGAAGACCGCCGGGCCCCGGCCCACATCTAGGATCGCGCCGCGTAGCTGATCGATGTCGGCAACCAAAGCGCGAGTGTATGTCGCATTCAAACCTTCGAGTTCGCTGCTATACGGCGGCTTCACCCGAGCAGTATCGGTCGTCGCTCCGACAGTTGCCCGACCGACCCGCTCCATTGACAGATCTTCGTGCCGCCGCGGTTCGTCCCGAGCGACAACCTGAGGGTTGGTCTCGGCCGTGACCTCGATGAGAAGGGGTGGGTCACCGTCGACTGCACCGGGCCGGCCGCACCAGCGCCCCGGTGTCTGGGCGGCGAGCAACCTCGTGAACCCTCGCCAGGTCGTCACTGCCGCCGGCGAAGGGGATCAGTGTGGTGCCACGCGAACACCTCGTCCCTGACTGCGCTGAACTTCAGCCCCGCCGACGCTCGGACGTGCCATGGAGCGATCGACACCTTACGTGCTGTGGTGAGAGAGGAGCCGGCTGGACACCCCGCGTCGACACAGGTCGAGAGACCTGAGAACTCGGCTACGGACCTCGCCACCTCGACTACGAACTGCTCATGGGCCGAGTGGGGAGGCTGGCGCGGCAAATGCAAGAGGTGTGCCCTTCTTCCCCTCGCTCTTCCGGCGTCACTGTCAGAGCTGGCGAGCCGTTGCGTCGGAAGCACGGTGAAACCTTCGATCGTAGTTAGTCGGCGCGGCACTCCCATCGTTCATGACCATGCCGACTGACCGTGTCAACGCATCATCGGGGCGCCGGGCTGTCGACGGCGCTCGAAAACTGGACAGTTTCGGCGGTGAAAAGTGAGCACTCAACGATGGGAGTGTGATCACTTTGGAGGACTGGGCGCTGATCAGGAGGCTGGCTGCTGAGGGGGTTCCGAAGGCTCGGGTCGCTGCGCGGCTCGGAATCTCGCGGACCACGGTGATCAAGGCGGTGAACTCTGATGCGCCGCCGTGGTATGAGCGGACGGCGGGGCCGACCTCGTTCACGGTGTTCGAGCCGCGGGTGCGGGCGCTGTTGTCCGAGACGCCGGACATGCCCGCGACGGTGCTGGCTGAGCGGGTCGGTTGGGAGGGATCGATCCGGGTGGTTCCGTGACAACGTTAAGCGGCTAAGACCGGAGCATCGTCCGCCCGACCCGGCGGACCGGCTCGTGTGGGAGCCCGGAGATGTCGCGCAGTGCGACTTGTGGTTCCCGCCGCGGAAGATTCCGCTGGAGGACGGGACCAGCAAGTTGTTGCCGGTGCTGGTGATCACCGCCGCGCACTCGAGGTTCGTGATGGGGCGGATGATCCCGACCCGGAAGACCGAGAACCTGCTGCTGGGAACCTGGGAGCTGCTCAAGCAGCTCTCGCGGGTCCCACGCCGGTTGATCTGGGACAACGAACCGGGCATCGGCCGTGGCCAGCGGCGTGCTGAGGGTGTGGCGGCGTTCATGGGGACGCTGGCGACCCGGCTGGTGTTGCTCCCGCCGAACGACCCGCAGTCCAAGGGCATCGTGGAGCGACGCAACGGCTGGTTCGAGACCTCGTTCATGCCCGGCCGGTCGTTCACCTGCCCGGCCGACTTCAACGACCAGTTCACTGAGTGGTTGGGCAGGGCGAACGCCAGGGTTGTACGCACCCTGGGTGTCTGTCCGCTGCAGCGGCTGGAAGTCGATCGGGCCGCGATGCTGCCGTTGCCACCGATCCCGCTGCACCTGGGCTGGCGCAACCGGATCCGTCTCGGCCGGGACTACTACGTCCGGCTGGACACCAACGACTACTCCGTGGACCCCACGGTGATCGGGCGCTTGGTCGACGTCACTGCTGATCTCGAGAGCGTCAGGGTCCGCGCGGATGGCCGGCTCGTGGCCGACCATCAACGGGTGTGGGCACGAGGTGCCACGGTCACCGACCCGGCCCACGTCGACACAGCCGCAGCGTTACGACGGCAGTTCCAGCAACCCCGCGCCCTGGTCGCCGGCGACGATCTGGCTCGGGACTTGGCTTACTACGACCGCGCCTTTGGACTCATCGACGGAACCGAGGTGAACAGCTGATGGGTGCCACCACAGCCGCGGAGTCGGTCAAGCAGATCCACTACCTCGCTGCGTCGTTGAAGGCGCCCAGGATCACCGAAGCAGCAGTCCGGTTGGCCGACCAGGCCCGCGACACGGGCTGGTCGTTTGAGGACTACCTAGCCGCGGTCCTCGAACGTGAGGTCAGTGCCCGCAACGCCTCCGGCGCCCGGCAGCGGATCCGTGCCGCCGGATTCTCCGCACCCAAGACGCTGGAGGACTTCGACTTCGACGCACAACCCGCGATCCGGCAACAGATCGCCGCCCTTGCCTCCGGAGCGTTCCTGGCCGAGGCCCGCAACATCGTGCTGCTCGGTCCACCCGGAACCGGGAAGACCCACCTCGCCACCGCGCTCGGTGTCGTCGCCGCTCGGCAGGGACACCGGGTGCTGTTCGCCACCGCCACCGACTGGGTCACCCGCCTCACCGACGCCCACCGCGCTGGCCGGCTCCCCAACGAGCTCACCCGGCTCCGCCGCTACGGCCTAATCATCGTCGACGAGGTCGGCTACCTGCCCTTTGAACAGGACGCGGCGAACCTGTTCTTCCAGCTGGTGTCGTCACGCTACGAACACGCCTCGCTCGTCTTGACCAGCAACCTGCCCTTCTCCGGCTGGGGCGGCGTCTTCGGGGACCAAGCAGTCGCCGCCGCGATGATCGACCGGATCGTCCACCACGCCGACGTCCTCACCCTCAAAGGCGCCAGCTACCGACTCCGAGGACGAGGCATCGACAGTCTCCCCAGCATCCGCACCACCACCGCCGAACCCGAGAACTAGACTGCCCGAAACCGTTCACTTTTCAGGCGCCAGATCTGCACAGAGTTGGAGTGCCGCCGACACGTGTCGACGGCGACTCTTCGATCGACGTATCGAGTTCAGCGTCGTTGCGTCCTTTCGCCCAGAAGGACGCGCGTGTCTGACGGCACACACTCCATGATGGAAGACGTCAGGCACCGCCCTAAGCGCCTACCGCGGAGTTGTGAGAAGGCGATTTGAGTCGAGGTCAACTTGCCTGCCGGAACAGCGCGAGCGCCAGAGTGTCATCATCCCCGTCCGTCGACCCCTACCTGCAAAGTAAAATTTTTGAAAATCCATCTGGGAAACTGTTGTGCAGGACGCGCCAAGAGGCCCATGTGAACTAGGGGATGGTTCTAGCCCGGATCGTTCACGGTTCGCAGGCGTGATTGGCGCGTAGAAACACGGAAGTGCCTGCCCAGCAGGAGAGACTTGGACTTGCGACAGTCCCAAGATCTCCAGCGTGGAAGGCACTCCGTAGGTGAAGCGTACTTCGTGGTCGGCCGGCTTGTCTGTAAGCGGTGACGGGACCGGCGTGGTGGCTCACGCCGGGCAGCGTCGGGCTCCGTCTCCTGGCCGATCGCGTCGGCCTCACGGCCGAGTTGTCCAAGGCGATGGCGCAGCGCTCGTTCACCCCGGTTCATGATCGCGGCCGGGTCCTGGTCGACGTCGCGACGATGATCGCTGATGGTGGTGAGGCGATCGCCGACATCGACGTTCTTCGGCACCAATCGTCGGTGCTCGGTGCGGTGGCGTCGCCGCCGACGGTGTGGCGCACCCTGGACGAGGTCACGCCAGCGCGGTTGAAGAAGATCGCTGCCGCTCGTGCCCGGGTCCGCCGCCATGTCTGGTCCCAGCTCGCAGCCAACCCCGACGGGATCCCGGCCAGCAAGGTCGCCGGCACCGACCTCGGCGCGACGGTGGTGCTCGATGTCGATGCCACGATCGTGATTGCGCACAGCGAGAAAGAGAACGCTGCGCCCACGTTCAAGCGCACCTCGGGTTTCACCCCCTCGGCGTGTGGTGTGACAACACGAGTGAGTTTCTCAGCGGCATGCTGCGCACCGGGAAGGCCGGCTCCAACACCGCCACGGACCACATCAGGGTGCTCACCGACGCGATCGCCCAGATCCCGGCCGTGCATCGCAAGGCCCTGCTGATCCGGGCCGACGGCGCCGGCGCCTCCCACAAGCTGCTGGATTGGCTCACCGAGCAAGGCAAGATCCGCGGCCGCCGGGTGGAGTACAGCGTCGGCTACGCGATCACAGAGACGGTCCGCGAAGCCATCAAGCTGGTCCCCAAGCACGTATGGACACCCGCCACCGATGCCGACGGCGGGATCCGTGAGGTCGGCGACGTGGCGGAACTGACCGGCCTGCTCGACCTCTCCTCATGGCCCGAAGGGATGCGGGTCATCGTCCGTCGAGAACGCCCCCACCCCGGCGCCCAGCTCTGCTTGTTCGAGGAGGCCGACGGCTGGCGCTACCAGGCCATCGCCACCAACACCAGCACCGGTCAGCTTGCGTTCCTCGAAGCCCGACACCGTGCCCACGCCCGCGTCGAGGACCGGATCCGGCACGCCAAGGACACCGGCCTCGGCCGGTTCCCTTCGCGGGAGTTCGCGATCAACCAGGCCTGGCTGATGGCCACCGCCCTCGCCGCTGACCTGACCGCCTGGACCCGACTTCTCGCCCTCACCGGCGACGCCGCGGCGCTCGCCGCATGTGAGCCGAAAGCGCTGCGCTACCGGTTCCTCCACCTCCCTGCCCGCCACACCCACAGCGCCCGACGACGACGGCTGAGAATCCCGGACTCCTGGCCATGGGCGGCCGCGATCGTCGCGGTCTTCGCCAACATCGCCGCCATCCCACAACCGGCCTGACCACCCATCCGCCACCACCCGAGGAACCCGGAGAACCGCAGCCCGGCAGCGCCAGCCGGCCAAGCGTCGTACCCGACGTCATCTCACGCCGCCCCGGCCACGATCAAACCGACGACCCGCCGACCGCGCCACCCTCATGAAAGACCGGGGCTAAGGCGGACGCTTGGCACGTGGAGCTTGACCCGTGATTGAACCGCCCCGGGTTCAGTGCACGATGGGTTCTCCCGCGAGCGGTTGCTCGAAGGGGTCTTGCAGGTCACGGTAGTAGTCGTTCTCGATCTCTGCTGGTGGCCGGTGACCGAGGGCTGAGTGCAGCCGGGTGTGGTTGAACCAGTCGACCCATTCCAAGGTGGCGAGCTCGAGGTCGTCTAGGCCGCGCCATGGGCCTTGCGAGTAGACGAGTTCGGTCTTGAACAGGCCGATTGCCGACTCGGCGAGGGCGTTGTCGTAGGAGTCGCCGATGCTGCCGACCGAGGCCTTGGCGCCGGGCGGCGATGAGCCGGTCGGTGTAGCGGATGGAGGTGTACTGGGCGGATTCAACTGGTCGTCGCAACACCTCGATCAGGAGGTGCGGTATGGGACGACCAGTTGAATCCGCCTTGCGAGCCGGCATCGGAGTGGTGGATCAGACCCTGGCTGGTCCAATGACCGTCGTCGCGGTGCCGCACGTGCAGGGCCTGGTGGAACGCGTCGAGGACCAGCTGGGTCCGCATCGAGCCGCTGACCCGCCATCCCAGGATCCGGCGGGAGTAGACGTCGACGACGAAGGCCACGTAGACGAACCCGGCCAGGGTCCACACGTAGGAGAAGTCAGCGACCCACAGTTCGTCGGTCGCCGTCGGGGCGTCCCAGGCCCGTCCCACCAGGTCCGGGTGCCGCGGCGCGCCCCGGTCCGAGCGGGTGGTCACGGTGCGGTGTCGGCCGCGGACCACACCCTGGATGCCCACCAGCCGCATCAACCTCGCGACCTGGTCCCGGCCGACGTCGAGGCCCTCGTTGCGGGCGGTGTGCCACAGCTTGCGGGCCCCGTAGACCCGCCACTCCTGGTCCCACAGCGTGAAGAGCGCGTTGGCCAGGTAGGCGTCCTCGAGCTCAGCCGCAGTGACCGGGCACCGGCGGCGTTCGTAGTAGGTGGACGACGCGATCGGACAGCCGTGCTCGGACAGCACGGTGCAGATCGGCTCGACGCCGAACCGGTCCCGGTAGGACTCGATGTAGTCGACGATCACTTGAGTCGGCGGTCGAGCTCCGCCTGAGCGAAAAACGCGGCGCTGGTCTTGAGGATCTCGTTGGCCCGTTCAAGCTCGGCCACCCGCTTCTTCAGCGACCGGATCTCTTCAGACTCACTGCCCCGAGTCGATCCGGTCCTGGTGCCATCGACGGTGTAACGGTCCTCGATCCAGTTGCGCAGCGTGGCCTGATTGAGGTCCAACAGCGAGCCAACATGCCGGCGGGCCCCAAGCTTCGACTCACCCGGCTCGGCCAGCCGGTCGCGGTACATACGCACCGCCCTGTCACGGAACTCCTCGTCGTACTTCCTCGGTGCTGACATAATCCGAGTCTCCCTTGCTGGATCAGCACCCTCCGGGAGATCCAGGGCGGTTCAAATCTTCACCTCGTCGGATCAACCTGCGGATGAGCAAGGGCGGAGCTACCTGCAACTAGTCGGGAGCCGTGGATTGCACGCGCGCACCGGCAGTCAGTGACATTCCTGCTGCTATGCATGACACCGGCCAGTACGAGAACAACCGGGTCGAATGCGACCACGGCCGGCTCAAGGCCGGGCTCCGACCAATGCGGAGTGAAGACCCATCGAACGACGGGTGTGATGACCGGGGGACGCGCGTTCATCCAGAATCTTGGCCGCGGCCATTACAGCTGGCAGTCGACGCCACGCCCTCGTTCCGGCTGGCCGGCGGTGATGCCCAACCCATTTGGGTAGCCGCATATGACCCAAGCCGTGTTTACGTCGGCGGCAAGTGCTTGGTGCGTGGCCAAGGCGGGCCACAGATACCCGCAAGGGACGACCGCCTGAGCAGTAATGCACTCAGCAGTCCATTTGTCAACGGCCCGCGTTGACTCACCCAAAACCTCCGCGTAGCCCGATACGTTGCCTCACCTGAAAACCTCCGCGTAGCGGTGTGTCATCACTGGGGCGGCTCATCTTGGGGCTTACGCCTAAGCGATGGGTCTGTCGATGAGTGAACGCAAGGCTGTTACCAAGGAGAAGGCGCGGTACTACGCCCGGGGGGATCGGGCCAGGAAGTCTCAGATTCTCGATGAGCTGGTGGAGTTGACTGGCTGGCATCGTGACTACGCGCGAGCGGCGCTGCGGGAGACGCTGATGCTGAAGGTTGCCCGGCCGCGGACGCCGCGGCGGCCCATCTACGGGCCGCGGGTCATCGCCGCGCTGATCACATGCTGGGCGGTGCTACGCGCGCCGGCAGGCAAGCGGTTGGCGCCGATGCTGCCGGTGCTGGTACCGATCCTGCGCCGCGACGGCGAGCTCATCCTCACCAATGAGGAGGCGGCTCAGCTGTGCCAGATGAGCGCCGCCACGATCGACCGTCGGTTGGCTGGCGAGCGGGCCAGGATGATGCCGCGAGGTCGATCCCATACCAAGCCCGGCAGCCTGCTGAAGTCCCAGATCCCGATACGCACCTGGGCTGAATGGGACGACGCGGTGCCCGGCTTCGTCGAGATCGACCTGGTCGGCCACGAGGGCGGCAACGCCGCCGGGGAGTTCTGTTTCACCTTGACAGTCACCGACATCGCCACCGGCTGGACCGTCAACCGGTCGGTGCGCAACAAGGCACAAAGGTGGGTATTCGAGGCCCTCGAGCACGTCGTTGCCTCCTTCCCATTCCCCATCCTCGGGATCGACTCGGACAACGGCAGCGAATTCATCAACGACCAACTGCTGCGCTGGTGCATCGACCATGAGGTCACCTTCACCCGGTCCCGTCCGGGCAACAAGAACGACGGCGCGCACGTGGAACAGAAGAACTGGGCGAGGGTGCGCGAGCTGGTCGGCTACTACCGCTACGACACCCCAGCCGAGCTCGCCAAACTCAACGAGATCTGGGACCTCGACGCCGTGTTCGCCAACTACTTCCTGCCCCAGCAGAAACTGGTCTTCAAGCAACGCACCGGCGCCAAGGTCACCAAGCGGCACGACACCGCGGCGACCCCGCACCAGCGAGCCATCGCCCACGACGACATCCGCAGGCAGTCGATCATCACCATGAACGCCGCCTTCAAGCGCCTCAAGCCCGCAGCCCTCTCCCGGCAGATCCTCGCTCTGACCGGCGAGCTCGAAACACTCGCCCAAGCCAAGAAGGCGCCCCGCTCCAAGCCCCCAGGTACCGGCAGTGAGTCCCGGAAGATCCAGAGAGGTCCACATCTTCGCAGGTGGTGAGCGGTGTGGACGGGTCGGTGGAGGGCACCGGACAACGTTGGACGGGGACGATAAGGACGCGCATAAGGACGCGCTATCTGAGTCCCCTGTCACCACCGCACCAAAGCACCAGACTCGCTGATGCTCGCGGCTCCAGATCTCACAGACCGAATCTTCACCTCGTCCTGCGCGGAGCTCGGCGACGTGGCTGAGCCCTGATCAACCTGCGGATGATCAAGGCATAACACCGGCCAGTACGAGAACAACCGTGTCGAATGCGACCACGGCCGGCTCAAGGCCGGGCTGCGACCAATGCGAAGGAGTGTCCAACTTCGCGCTTGGACCGCTTCCGGCTTCTGCTTGTCGGCTCTAGTCGTGCGACCTACCGAGACCAGATCACTCAGTCGACCGTCAGACTACGTCATTGCGCCCAAGGCAGAGAACCACTGCGATGAGGACCGTCGCTCACACCGCTTCTCGGACAGACCGTCGGTGTTGTCCTCGAGGAGTCGGGGCGGGCATGGGCGGCGGGCGCCATGGCCGCCTGTCGGCCCCACGGCTAATCGACATCGGCGAAACCACGCCCGAAGGTTGCGCGCCAGCCCTACGGCGGCGGCTAGACTCATCCCTGACAGGCCGCTCCTCGACGGCTTCGGGTGCAGGCCCTCGTGACCTCCTGGGTCAGCGACTGGCTTGGCTTGGCTTGCGCCGAAGTAGAAGCCTGTCGCTGCTCCGAACAGTCCGGCCACGACGCTGAGGAGTGATTGGACGAACACTGTCCTCGCCTCGATCACTGCTATGGGGTCAGTGCCGCCGAGCGGCGCGACGAAGACAAGCGCGAAGCCGACCAACACGATCACCGATAGAAGGACTGGTTCGATGTTGCTCTCGGTCAGGCCGTGAAACGGTTACTTTCAAATGATCAGACTGGCACCCCCATCATGGATAGATCAAGAGTTCTGGCCAGTTGATGCGGTGGACGACAATGTGCGTTGATGAGGCGCAGCAAAACTGCTCTTGTACCGATCGGTCTATCTCTGATCACCCGACTGGTACGCATCCCGGCACTCAGCGAAGGGGATGGGTGGGGTTTGTTGGGTCGGTGGGAGGCTGCTGTTGGCTATGGCGCTGCGCCGCGATTGTGCCGTCGCGTGGCCGCACATGCTTTCGCGGTATCGACATGGGGGCCTCGTTCGAGAAACCAACCCGGTCATTGAACCGGACGAGGAGGCGGCCAGCGCGGTCAACGTCCGGCGCCGCTGGATGTGGAATATCCGGCATCGGAGCGTCGGGGTGCAAGTAGGCATCCAGGGCGTCTAGGCATGCATTGTAGACGCGCACGCCGTGTTGAAGAAGGTCGCCGAGATCTGCAAATAGACCGGAGAGAGGATCGTCGCTGCCGCGGGATGTTCATCGGAAGGCGTCGGATGAACAGCGATACTGTGGCTGGCATACTCGTTCGCTCGGGCAGAACCTGGTCGTCCGGAATCCCTCTAGCCCTTCCTTCGCGCTGAGTGAGTTTGCCGAACCCGTAGGCACCGTGGCGAAGATGCGGCTCAATGTCAACCCATTCCTCCAATTCCCGAGGCTCTCGGGCAAACAGCCGTAACAGCGACTCAATCTCCATAAGGTGTCGAGACACATCGAGCGAGCGGGGATCTCGCTCTGTCAGGATCGACTCGACACCATGTTCTAGGTCCTTAGTGGCTGTCTCGAGAAGATGCACCAACTCGGGATGGAGATCAGGAATACGCGCAAGCCACTGGAGCCGCCCAACGCTCTGCCCGATCGCCCTGATCAAGATGTCGTGGTCAGTGGTCAACATTCTCACTTGATCGATCCGCCGACGATGATTCGCCAGGAGCGCTGCTCCAACCGGTCCCCATCGGGGCCCGACCTCGGCCAGCAACATCTCATACGTAACCCCGATGTGGCGCGACCCTTCGACGCCGGCGCTCATGCTGCCTTGCGACCGTAACGTCGGCGAGTTCCCCGGTAGACCAGGCTGCATTCCTGGACGTCGCCTGTTGCTCTTGCGCTTCTTGAACACGTTTCCACGGTAACCAGGCAGAGGGCGTGTCCCCGCTGTCGGCTCCGGTCCACACCCGCGATGAGGTAATGAGCGGCGCCAAGACCGCGACACGTAGCTCCAGCTTCGATGAGACAGCTTCCCAAAGAAGCGATATGGGTGCTGCAGCTTCTCTTTATCGAGTGGCACGTGCTAATGGACTCGAAGGCTCTTGGCGGTAGCGCTGCGGCGATGGAATCAGCCAAGCCAGGCGACTGGCTTGGCGACGACGAAATCACCGTCATGCTGCGGCGGCCGACGAGTCATCCACGTCCGTTGCGATCAAGCGATCCCGAGGCAGCGGTCCGAGCAGTGCTCCGTGCACTGCATCGAGTCTGCCAAGGGGAACAACTAGTACTGCAGAAGTGCTCGCCGTACGCCTGAGCGCCGCGCCGACAGGACGCAGTATCGCACGGAAACCCCTGATGCTGAGAATGCTCAGTTCGCAACTGCTTCCAAGTGGGTAGATTGGTGCGCGCAGGCTCTGCCGCTCTCAGACGCGGGCACGTCTCTGCGCCGGCCCGTGTCACCATTCCCGCAGGGAGTCCCCCGTGCGCTCGTGAGCGAGATCGAACGGTAAGTCAATCTTGCCGGCCCGGGGACCCCTCCGGCTCTTCATTTGAGCTGAGTGGAGCTCGCAAGAGTGAGGTGTTCGCGACTTACAAGGCACCCCACCGTTCCGACTTCATGCAGCAGTTGGAAGTGCTCGTGCAAGCCGACGCGGACGAGCCGTTCCGAGATGTCTACGACTTCTGCAACCGGTACTCCCATGGCGAGGGAAGCGAGACGGTAGAGGTGCTCGACGCTCGCGCCGTCCACGGCCAGATCCGCCGGTGCATGGAGTTCCTACGGGCCATAGACGAAGACCACATCGAGAACATGTGCAAGGCCGTCAGAATCAACCCCAGCGTGCTCCCGTAGCCCGGCCAACGCTGACCCTCACCCGTCAACATGACAAATATGCTGTGAACCGGAGCCAGGGCGAGCGGAGGGCACCAAGCCGCCCAAGGTCAGCCGCGACGCTCCTATGCTTCGTCAAGTAGCTGCGGCCGTGTTTTCAAGTAAGCGGTAGAGGTCGCGGGCGATGTAGCGGGCGAGGTAGCGGGCGAGGCAGCGTTTGATCTCGCGGCTGGTCTTGCCTTCGGCGGTGCGGCGGGCGACGTAGTCGCGGGTGGCTGGCTGGTACTGGATTCGGCTCTGGACCACGGTGTGCAGTGCGTTGTTGAGCTGGCGGTCGCCGTAGCGGTTGAGTCGATACCGGGTGGTGACTTGGCCGCTGTTCGCCGGGATTGGTGCGACGCCGGCGAGCATCGCGAACGCCGCCTCGGAGTGGATACGGCCAGGGTGGGACCAGGCGCACAACACCGTCGCTGCCACGATCGGTCCGACGCCGAACTCCTCGAGCAGGTCAGGGCGCCAGCTGCGGATGATGACCGCGATCGCCTTCTGCAACTCGCGCGCCTCCTTCAGCATCGCGTGCGCGCGACGGGCCAAGGTCCGCAGCGCCACCACGGTGCTGGTCGTCTCGGTGTCCCAGGAGGCGTGCAGGCGCAGGTTGGCGGCGGTGTTGAGCATCGCGGCAAGCTTCTGGCCGCGGAACCTGCCCCCGGATGGGTTCGGGTGCTGCGATGACCAGGCTGAAGACCTGCTGCTGGGCCTCGGTGGAGGCGTTGATCGCGGAGCGGCGAGCAGCCAGAAGCACTGACAGGGCTTGGCGTTCGCCCTGGGTGCGGGGAGTTCCCAACCGCAGTCGAGCCATCGCTTCACGTGCAGCGCGGATCGCATCGAGCGGATCTGACTTCGCGCCGTTGCGACGCGCAGCCCGCTTCGGGCGGTCCAGCTCGATGACGATCTCCGACATCTCCAGCAGGTGACGACTCAGACCGGCGCCGTGACCACCGGTCCCCTCGATCGCCCACGCCCGCAGCATCGCGTGGTTGTTGGCGAACTCCACCAGCTCGGCATAGCCCTCGGCTGTCGCCTCGACGGTGATCTCGTCGAGGACACCACCAGTCGCAGCATCGACCACGGCCGCGGAGTGGGTATGGACGTGAGTGTCGACGCCGATGACGACATCGACCACCTCGCGCAGATCGGTCAGACTGTTCATGCGTTCTCTCCTTCGCCGGACGGAACGTGGTTCCGGTCCGGGACGGAGGCTCGGCAGGACTGTGATGAGACACATCCGGCGCCGCTAACGCCAGGTGGTCAAGCTCCTGATCAGGCCAGCTCCTCCAACCGGGCCGGGGCCGGTAACCACGAGCGGACAGGTCGCAGCAAGGCACAAAGCCAGTCATTCCGGGGGTCACACCCGCCGTCACCAACCACAGCCCAGCACCTTCAGGCTGCGTTGGCGATCCTCACAGTCATACCGCCCACTATGACGCGGCTGATCGAGGACACCCCCCGGCAACGATGCCGACGACATCTCGCGTCCGCGAAGCGACCTGCCTGATTGGTCCAGCAACCGAACTGAACTTCGTCGACGGTCACGACTGAGACGCCGCGCCCGTCGCCGAGTACAAGAAAATAGCCGGCCGTGCAGGCCGTCCCGACCAGCAGCACAAGCCAGCATCGCCAAAGCCTTCTAATTGGATGACGCCTCGCACGTGCCCGAGGCAGTATTGAATGACGCAAGCACTCAGCTCAGGCGACGCAGGGCACAACCTGCATCTCTTTCGTTGATGGCGCCAGCAGCGCATCAACCCGGATCGGCAACTTGTCAGCGACCTGCGTCCCGAACTGCAGCGGCCTGCCATCAACCCTCAAATCGCCAAGAACGTAGCCGAGGCCGCCGGGTACAGCAAAGCGTGCCCTGACGACATGACCGCTTGCGCCCCGTAGCGGAGTCCAGAACATCGCTGGGTCGGCCCCGTCTGGCGTAGCAAAACTCTGGGTCTGAAGCGGCTCCATGTATAGACCAAGCGGATTCGCGAGCGAAACTGCCGAACCGGCGAAGACAGCATCGTTGATGACATGCGCGATCTGAGGATCAGAGTTGCGACGTCCGTCTCCAAGGCCACCGCAACTGACGAGTTCACGTCGATCGTTCACCCTTCGACCATCTTTGGTCCGTTGTACGGTCGCCTGCGCAACTAGGTCAATAGCAGCGCGGAGGTTGTTATTCGTCTGCCGTAGGTGTGCAATGCCTTCGCTGGTCGCGTCGTTCCACTTGTTATTAGGAGCGTAACGGCGGCCGAACATGGCATCCGGGACAAACAAGTCATCCTCAAGCACCTGCGGGTCAACGAACTCATGATAGAGGTCAAGCAGCAGCGGGGTGTTCACCTCTGCGATGTGCGCCCAGTAGTCCGGCGTCTCAGTCGAGAACTCGACGGCGGTCAACTTTCCGTCATCATCTCGTGTCACCCGCCACTCGCAGTACTCATCCTGCTCATCGCGACTCTGGTCGGCCTTAGCCCAGCGCTGAGGGTCCGTGTGATCATGCGCCAGGCGTGCCGGCGATGCGGCCCAAACGACTGAATGACGTTGGTGCTTGGCGGGCGCGTCGCCAGCAGCCGGGTTAAAGAAACGACTGTGAGTCTTGCTAAACCCGTCAAGGTGCATGCTCATGAGGTTCGACCAGTCGGTGAGTGCATCAGCGTCTAGTTCGTCAAGTTGGCCAGGCGGGCCGAAGAACGGTGTGGTCATGCGGTCGGCACCTCCTCGACGGTGGCGATCTCCGTCATGGCGCGAGGAATAGGCGAAACGTTGCTCCGCGGGAACAGAAGTCGGGATTCGGCGATCGGCATGAGTTCCATGGCGCCGCGCCGAGATTCCGCCAGGCGATAAATCTGTGCGAAGCTTTCGGGGCTCGCCAACGCCGCTGTGACCGCGCCGTAGTAGGCGGCGAGGCGCTCGCCGAAGGCAGCGAGGAAGTTGTCACCTTCCGCCCAATTGCGCGCGAACTCGGCTTCGGCCGTCGCATCGTTGGCCGCCGCCGAAGCATTCAGGATGGCGTCAGCTACGGCATCGCTGTCAGCCTCAGCCGCACCTGTCCAATCGACGAGCGCGAGATATCGCGTAAGCGTCGAGCGACGCACCGAGAAGATGGGGTTCGGGAAGTCGACCATGAGGAGTGTGGCGATCAGGCGTGGCGTGAACAACCCGGCGGTCAAGCCGGCCTGGATGGTCGCAACATCTTCGAACGCACGCTCAGGTACGACGAAGGCGAAGTGCGTGTCGCTTGAGCGGGTGAACAACCGGCCGTCAGTGATGGTTACGTCAAGTGCTTCGACTGTCTGCGCATAGACCGAGGCTGACACCAAAAAGCGTGGCGGCCGTGGCAACCCGACTAGCTCGAGCATGCCCTCGTCAACGAAGAAGGTCGATGGGAGATCAATCTGAGGCGTCGAGCCACCGACCGCCGAGTCGAACGTCGTACGACTGGAGAAGATGTTGGCAGTAAGGGTCTCCGTCAACTGCTCAAGCATGCGCGCTGGCGTCTCGACGGACGATCCGGCGGCGATAGCCGCGGCCCGAGCGGCGGACCACCGCCTAATCGCCGGCTTCACCGCAACATTCTCCAGCGTGTACGCACCGCCCGGGTCAAGTCGACCCACCCACGGATGGCGGTCAAGGCCTTGGGCGGCCAAGCTCGACGCCGGCACCGCAGCCAGGGGCGAGTGCCAGTGCACCCACGGTTCCTTGAGCTCTTTCATAACAGCGTTCCCGTTGACATGACTCTCGAAGGGACCGCTACCGCGAGTCGGCGCGACGAGCGCGTGCGCCGAGTTGCCGGCGAACACCCAGGCGTTGCTGCCCTGCATCGTGCGGTAGTAGTTGAAGCCGCCGCGCTGATGATCCCAGGCCATCACCTCGACGATGCTCTCATCAGGGTGAAAGGCCGAGACCAGCATCTCAGCTCCCTCCGGACCACGGCCAACGGTGACCAAAAAACGCATATTGCGGTCGGCCTCGACGTCGGCCGGCAGCTGGCTACCCTCGCCAACGAGGAAGAAGCCGTGCTGCGAGAGCGGTCCCGACGGGTCAACCTGTTCAAGAGCTTGCAAGAGCTCGCCAGCAGTATTCGGAAAAATGCCAGCGCTGAATAGGCGTCCCGCCAAATGATCATTCAACTCAGTGGCCAGTGCAGCGTCGTCAAGCAACACTGGTTCTGCATCGAGATGCAGGATGAATCTGCTGACGGTGTCGTCGCCGGCACCTGGCGCTTGCAATTGTGAACACTGACGGTGCGGTGCGGCCGGGGCAGTCGGCTCGGGCAACTGGGTCACGGACTCAGACCTCTCACGCGGCGCTGTGACGCGGCTAACCGCGCCCTCGCGCCTACGTTCCCACAGTCGTAGGCGAGGTTGTCAACACGCCAGAGGGAAAGTGCAGTCGTGCGCCGATCGCCGTGGGCTTGAGGCCAACCGCGATCCCCCCCGCTCGCTGACGGCTCGCCCCGGTACCTCGGGCATCCGTCAACATAACCCTTTGCGCCGCCTGTCGGCGCCGAGGAACATATGGGTGCGAATGCGGCTTGTACGTCGCTCTGCGACGAGTGACAGGATGCCTGGGTGTTCGAGCTCTACGTCGTCGAGACGGTCGCTGTGTCCACGCCAGGGATCGCGCTCGCCTGTCGAGTCCGCGGGGGAACCGTTAACGTCGGAGACCGCGTCACGAGGGTGACTACTCCGAAGGACACGTCTGGACAGTCGACTTGGAGGTGCGATACCTGGACGCGAACCCCGGTGACTCCTGGCCGAACGACTTGGAGGACTACTACCATGAACACGAGGCAGGCGGTGCCTGTCGCAGCGATGGAAACGGACAGCGGCGGCCTGGTGACACTCTTTGGCTTGCACGACCCGGTAAAGCCAGATCGCACGTTGACGGGATGACCGCACGCTCCTGCAGCGATCCGGCGGGTTCCAGGACGCGCGTCTTTGCGCCGCCAATGCCCGTCAACGGCACTGTTGCATTGTGCGATGGCTTGGCAGCGTTGCTCCGGTTTGGCACGCGAAGTGGTGTTGGTCAGATGGCAAGGGTTAAATCGTCGAAGGCTGCCCGAAGTCGGTGTTGTGCTGGCACGTCGGTAGCGATCTCGTAGTGGCCGCGTCTGAGGTTTTGCATGAAGGCATGACCGGCGGCCAGCGTGCGCGCTGTTCGGAACCGCTTGAGGCCACGCATCGGTCGTAGCCGTGCTTTCAGTCGGCCATGGTCGGCTTCGACGGTGTTGTTCGCGTACTGGCCCGTGATATGCAGAGCGGTGGGGATCAGTTCGTCGAGGACCCGCGGATAGGCCGGTGCGCTGTCCGTGGTGACCTCAACAGGAACGCTTCCAGTAGCGAGGGCCCGGGTGAAGAACGTCCTAGCGGCGGACCGATCACGCCGAGAAGACAACCAAACGTCGACGACCTGTCCGTACTGATCGATGGCCCGGTACAGGTATGTCCATCGGCCGGCGACCTTGACGTAGGTCTCGTCGACGAACCACCGGCGGCCGGGAACGTGGCGGAGCGGACGCGCGGCGGAGACGAACTCAGTTGTGAACCGCTGCACCCACCGATAGACGGTGACGTGGTCGACCTCCACGCCACGCTTCGCGAGCAGCTCCTCGACGTCGCGATACGACAACCCGTACCGCAGATACCATCGCACCGCCACCGAGATCACCTCCGGCGGAAACCGGAAGCCAGCAAACGCCGTCGCCGACCTTGAAGAAGTCACCGCACCAGTCTCCCGCCCACCGCGATCAGACAGCGCAACAATGCCGTCGCGGGTGGCTGGCTGGTACTGGATTCGGCTCTGGACCACGGTGTGCAGTGCGTTGTTGAGCTGGCGGTCGCCGTAGCGGTTGAGTCGATACCGGGTGGTGACTTGGCCGCTGTTCGCCGGGATTGGTGCGACGCCGGGCGAGCATCGCGAACGCCGCCTCGGAGTGGATACGGCCAGGGTGGGACCAGGCGCACAACACCGTCGCTGCCACGATCGGTCCGACGCCGAACTCCTCGAGCAGGTCAGGGCGCCAGCTGCGGATGATGACCGCGATCGCCTTCTGCAACTCGCGCGCCTCCTTCAGCATCGCGTGCGCGCGACGGGCCAAGGTCCGCAGCGCCACCACGGTGCTGGTCGTCTCGGTGTCCCAGGAGGCGTGCAGGCGCAGGTTGGCGGCGGTGTTGAGCATCGCGGCAAGCTTCTGGCCGCGGAACCTGCCCCCGGATGGGTTCGGGTGCTGCGATGACCAGGCTGAAGACCTGCTGCTGGGCCTCGGTGGAGGCGTTGATCGCGGAGCGGCGAGCAGCCAGAAGCACTGACAGGGCTTGGCGTTCGCCCTGGGTGCGGGGAGTTCCCAACCGCAGTCGAGCCATCGCTTCACGTGCAGCGCGGATCGCATCGAGCGGATCTGACTTCGCGCCGTTGCGACGCGCAGCCCGCTTCGGGCGGTCCAGCTCGATGACGATCTCCGACATCTCCAGCAGGTGACGACTCAGACCGGCGCCGTGACCACCGGTCCCCTCGATCGCCCACGCCCGCAGCATCGCGTGGTTGTTGGCGAACTCCACCAGCTCGGCATAGCCCTCGGCTGTCGCCTCGACGGTGATCTCGTCGAGGACACCACCAGTCGCAGCATCGACCACGGCCGCGGAGTGGGTATGGACGTGAGTGTCGACGCCGATGACGACATCGACCACCTCGCGCAGATCGGTCAGACTGTTCATGCGTTCTCTCCTTCGCCGGACGGAACGTGGTTCCGGTCCGGGACGGAGGCTCGGCAGGACTGTGATGAGACACATCCGGCGCCGCTAACGCCAGGTGGTCAAGCTCCTGATCAGGCCAGCTCCTCCAACCGGGCCGGGGCCGGTAACCACGAGCGGACAGGTCGCAGCAAGGCACAAAGCCAGTCATTCCGGGGGTCACACCCGCCGTCACCAACCACAGCCCAGCACCTTCAGGCTGCGTTGGCGATCCTCACAGTCATACCGGCTCCCCTCTGTGTCAAGGCCGCGGTCTCGTCGCCTTTGAGGGTGCGCCGGCGCTTGTCGCCGTCAAGGTCGTTCGTCCGGTGGGGCGCTCCATCTTGACGGCTTCGGCGCGCCGGCGCGGAGGGCTGGCTGTCGAGGCCGCGTGGGGGTTCTGACGCCGGATGGGTGGGGGTAGCGTCGGTGTTGCGGGTCCGGGAAGTGGCTGATCCGAAGTGTCGATGTGCGGGGGCAGGTCGACCGCGCAGGATTGTTCAGACGCCCCGCAGTGCCCTCCCCGGCCCGCCTGGACCGAGGCCTGTTGCACGGCGCGGGCGTCGGCGATGAGTTGGTGGTAGACGGCGTCGGAGATCCGGCGTTTGAGGCAGCGCATGGCCTCCATCCGGGTCTTGCCTTCGGCTTGCTTGCGTCGGTAGTAGGCGCGGCCTTCGGTGTCGAGCCGGATCTGGGTGGCGGCGGCGATGTGCAGCATGTGGTTCATCTTCCGGTTCCCTGCCCGCGAGAGCCGATGCCGGATCTGCTCCCCAGACGAGGCGTCTAGGGGCGCGGTGCCGGTCCAGGACGCGAACCGGTTGCGGTCGGCGAATCGGGCCACGTCGCCGACGTCGGCCAGGATCCTTGCGGCGACGACCGGTCCGACGCCGGGCAGGGTCATCAACGTCGAGCCCCGCGCGTGGACCATCGCCTTGAGCTCTTTGGTGAGGGCCTTGATCTTCTTCTCGACCGCCACCAGCTCAGTGAGCTGTTCGACCGCGAGCCGGCGGCGGGTCTTCCCGGCCAGGTCCCGGGGCCGCACCGAGGCGAGGATCGCCTTGGCCTGCAAGGCGGTGATGTCCTTCTTCGCCTGCCCCGGGGTCAGCTCGGCAAGCAGCCGCTGCAGCCGGTTGACGGTCTGGATCCGTTGCCGGGTGAGCTCCTCACGGCGGTCGACCAGCATCCGCAGCGTCTCGAGCTCGACGTCGTAGGACAGCACCCGCAGCCCCTGGGTGCGGGCAGCGACCACCGCGACCGCGTGCGCGTCGTGGGCGTCGGTCTTGCGGTTATGGCCGGTGTCGAACAACCGCGCCCGGGCGGCCAGCTTCGCGGGCACGTCGACCACATGCTCGCCGTCAGCCAGCAACCGTTGCGCCAATGGGCGGCCGGCGCCGTTGCTGCCCTCGACCGCCCAGATCCGGTCTGGCCACGACGCGACGTGCTTGCGCATCGCGGCGTAGCCGGCCTTGTCGGTACCGAACCGACCAGTCGCCAACACCGTCTCCCGGTGGTCGACGACCTCGATGGTTACCGACAACTTGTGGGGATCGACCCCGATGAACACCTTCGCCAAAGCACTCGCCGCCCTCCGTCGTGGACCTCCAGGGAACGCGAGGCGGGCATTGCTACTACGAGCTGGGCAGTCCCCTCTGGAGCCACGCCTCGACACGGCACCCGACGGGTACGCAAACCGGTAGAGAGCCACACCCATGGCTGAGTGGGCAGCCGCGAGGAGAGCGACCCGCCGAGCACCTAGACCGAGTCTGGCCCGACGTCGGTCCTAACGGAATCGTCTAGTAGCCGCAAATGATTCACACATCACGGGTAGTGACTACGACATTCGCTACCGTCGACCATGGCCTACTCACGATCTGAGCCACTGCAACGCTGGCTTGGCCCTCGTGCCGAGGTACTTGGCGTCGTCACCCGCGCGCATGCCGAGGCAGGTGAGTTGACTGGGCCGGGTCGTCCGCTCGACGTGAGCAAGCCGCTGGCTCACGCGTTTGTCGTCACTGCAGTGGCCGAGTTTCAAGGTTTTACGCGAGACCTGCACGACCTCACGGCTGAGCGCCTCATCAACGGTGCGGGAATCCCTTCACATCTCGTGCCACTGATAACCGAGGGGCTAACACGAGGAAGACAGATCGATCGTGGCAACGCCGACCTAAGGGCCATCAAGTCGGACTTTGCGCGCCTAGGCCTCAGCCCGATGGACCTTGCCCGACACAACTCCTCCTGGGCGTCGCGGGATAGCTCGGAGCTGCCACTGCTTTTCAGCTTGCGGAACGCGGTTGCCCATGGGAATCAACGCGAGCTGCGGGACCTGCGAGCCGCAGGCACCTTGGATACCGTCACATGGGTGCGCGGGAGACTTCCCGTACTCAATCGAATGGCCAGATCCATGGACCACTTGGTCTGGGATCACTTGCATGGAACCCTAGGTACGGATCCATGGAGGAGATGAGATGACCACTCGACTGGCAGTCGGCATGCACGTGCTGATCCCTTGGGGTCTTGACGCCGATCGTGAAGCAGTCATCGTTGAGATCTGGGGACCCGCAGATCGCCCGAATCACGTACGAGTCGTTCTCCTGGGCGACGAAGGTGAGGAGGACGGCTCTCCGCTGCTCCTAGCACCGCACGTATTGAAGCCTCTGGCGCCAGCCTGAGCGCGGTCCGTGTCCGGCCCGCGCTCCGTTGAAGTCGCATTTGGTGTGACCAAGGCATCTAGTCCGGTCCAGCGAGTTTCGATGCGCCGTCCAACTCACACCGTCTGGGGCGTCGCGGCTGCATTGGGCAGGTCGACCTACGACGGTCCATGTGCGTCAATCGAACTCGGTTGCTAGCTAGGAGGTAGTCGAGGCAGGCTCGTTCGACGTTAGCGACCGTGGCCACCGTGGTTGTCGAAGGCGCTCAGGCCAGCCAAGTCAATGAACACTGTGCACTCGATCGCAGTGGCCGCGGTTCGCACCCACAGCCTGCGGGTCTTGAAGGTCGACGGTGAGCTCGAGGCGCTGCGGATGTTCACCGACCGGCGCGAGACACTCACCCGGCGCCGGGTCCAGACCGAGAACTTTGAGTCTCCCGTTCCTAAGAGAGGCTTGATCATCCGGACGCTCTTCTGGCTCTCAGTTGTCGCTCGACCGAATCTCGCGGCGCTGCGGGAGGCGCCGCGAAGTAGGCAGCGTTCTCCATGCGCGCGGTAGCCAAGTAGTCCTCGTCGCACATAAGGTCCGGGCATGGACTGGAATGTGGTCGCCGGCGCCCTACTGGTCGTCTTGGGTGTACTCATCGTGATCGCTGGCATCATCTGGCAACCGCCCGATCGCGGACTTGATGAAGTACCCGAGCGCAAGTGGTACGAGAAGATCATTGACGCCATCATCGGCTGGATCAACAAATTGATCGAGGGGGACAGCCCGAAGCAACAGCTGATCATTCTCGGCGTCATCTTGATGATTGGCGGCTTCGCGCTGGCCATCTTGCCCGAGGTCATCGGTGGGGGCGATGGAGGCGGGGGCGAGGGCCCGAGCGAGGCGCCTAGCCAAACCTCCAGTCCCAGCGAGAGCGCGAGTTGACCGTCAGGCAGGAGCCATAAACAGGTTCATCGCCAGAGATCATTTGCGCATCCCTGCATCATTTCGCCAAGCGGACTATCGTCGAGGTTTGCGCCGGGCCGACCCGCAGCGTCCACTAACCGACGGATCGGAACCCTTGCGGCGGCCTAAAGGTTCGCGATCGTGGCGTTCGGTGCGCATGTCAGGATGGAGCCGACTCCTGTTGAGAGCCCATGCCTCGCAAGCGAGAGTCTGGTGCGAAGCGACCGGCGTTCTGCCGATACCTAGCAAGAAAGTCCTCGCCCAGATTGTGGCCCAAAACGTTTGCGATCTGCGCAGCGTGCATCAGCAGGTCGGCCACGATGGGTGCGATGTCCTCAGAGGGTAAGTCCGGGATGGGTCGCTCGTGGAAGGCGTCATGGTCGCGCGGCTCAATCAGTCGTGCGAGTTTGCCGACAGTGATCGACAGGTGGACGTGAATATGGCGGAGGTTGGCAAACTTGGGGTCGTCAATGTCCCACATGGCAACGTCGTACTCGGCCTGAGCGCCTTGGACTGCCTCGAGACCGTTTTGGATGGCCGCTGCCAACTCCTCAAGATCGTCCACGCCGAGTTCCCCATGGGAAGTTGAAATCATGCTCGGTCTCCTCCTCGTACCAGTCCACGTCATCGGCGACATCTGGGTGGACGATGAGGGCGGCTCTGCGCACTTCATGTCCAGCGCTCTCCAGCCATTCTGCCACCATGCGCTGGACGTTCCCGCCGACCGTGCGGTCATCAAAGATGAGTACGCGTGTGCCTAGCGGTAGCTCGCCAAGGACGTTGGGGAGAAAGACGTCCCACTTCCGCGACTCGATGTGATGCCAATTGCAGGTAGCAGCGAGCTCTCGAAACCATGTGTTGCTCGCGCTCCGAGGGGGGCTCTTTGGGAACGTCACCGCCGTGAGGATCGGAATCTCGGCAGGGTCCAAACTCAAGCAGTACTGCGCCGCGAAACTGCCGGGGCCCGACAGCGCAAGAACCGCCTGCGGGCTGAAGTTCCTCCGGATCCGGCGCTGCAATCGTCCAAGCATCGGACTCAGTTCAGACCAGCTGTAGGTCTTTGGATGGTCATCCCTCCCAGCCGGAGGCCGAAGGTCGGCCAGATACAACTCCAGGTCCTCGTAGGCGTCGCCATAGCCGAGAACCTGAAAGCCGTCCGGGCGGAATTCTCGACGAGCATCCGCAACCTGATCGTTGCGCACCAGAAGGGTTGGGGGGTAGTCCGTAGAGTGGAGAACATCCCGGCACCATGAGCGGAGGCCGGAGAAGTTGGGATCGTTCAATCCGGCGCCGAAGCCCACGAAGATGACGGTGTTGGACGCAAAAAGGGCTCGAATGATCTCCTGCGACTCCTTGTCGCCGATGACCGTCACGTAGCTGTCGACGCCGAGGACGACACTGTCGGGTGCGTCCCATTTGCCGTGCAGGTGCATCACGCCTCGTGCGTCTCCTCGCACAATGCGCTGGATGGCAGGCGTGTCCTTCCAAGTGGCGGCCCGCCCACCAATCTGGTCGCTGAGGAGGTCGTCGTAGTTGGTGGTCGCGACTGGTACGTCCAGATCTGCGATGACCCGAAGCACTCCTGGATGGCTCACCCTTAGGGAACCCACCGTGGCCTCTAGCCACTTGCGAAAGTGACCACCTGACAGGTCGGTCAGGTGGTTCTGCAGTTCCTGAGCGGCGGCAATCATGGAATCCACGTCATTGCTCTTAACGTCGGCTTCAAGGCGCGCGGCATCGACATGAGACAGTTCACCGAGAGAGCGACAGCGCTCGATCCCATTGAGTAACAGCCCGTTCCAGCCGGCAGCGGTCTCGCCCCCTGTTGCCATCAGCGATACGCCCGCCCCGGCGATGATGAGGGCACGCTTTCCCGCTACTGCCCTTTGCAGCTCTTCCTTTCGTGGATCGCCGCTAGTCATGGTTCCCTCCTGGTCGATCGCTTGACTCTGCGGGGTTGCGGCGAACCGCATCGAATCGCGCTGCACCTACCTGTACCGCATCGGACGCCGCTGTGTCCTGTGCACTCGCGCACAGTCGAGTCCTGTGGCGTGGTGTCCGAAGCGAATCCGTCGTCGGACGTGTCCAGGGTGATCGCGACCACCCCGACCTCGGCTGGGTGAGTCGATGGCCGGGCGGTGTTTGCCGGCGGCTTCACCGGTGTGACTGGGCAGGAGCTGTCAGCGCGGGCCGCTCAACGCCCGACGATCGATCTGGTCCTCCCTGTCCCGCAGCCGGAACCAACCTGCGGAATTGGTGCAGACTGGCGTGGTGATGTCCCGGCGTCCCAGAAGACCCGTCCGGAGGCGCTACTCCAGAACGCCGCCTTGGTGCCCGCGCACCAAGACAACGTCGCCGACAGGCCGCTAAGTTGTCCCCCACCGTCGATCGAACGCAGGCCGGGCGGCCCCCTGGCATCTGCGGAACATAGCATTGGAGCGCCTAGTGGAGCAATTTCTCGGAGGCCTGCTAGACGCGCTTGGAGGTGTGGGTCTCGCGGTTCTCCTCGCGTTGCTCGTTGCGTTCTCAATCGCCGGCATTATCGCCGCGTATCAGGGACGTGAGGTCTCCCTCTGGCCACCCCGAATTGGACCCAGCGCGGCCCCCAAGACTGAATCCAACGCTGAGGACCCGCCCAACCGCGCCGGATCGTCCATTCAAGAACAAGTCACGCAGGCCCAGATTCCCATGGATCCACGTCGCTCGCTGGCGGCGCCGCCAACCGGCGGTCCGACTTTTGACCACGAGTTTAGCGTGCACGATTCCATGGCGTTCTATGACGCGATCGCGACCAATTACGACCTTCGGAACTCCTCAGATCTCCTGAGAACCCACCAGGCGGTGGTCACCCGCATCAAGGGGGCCCGCTCACTTGGCGATCCACTCCGCGTTCTTGACCTTGGTGGCGGGACTGGGCGACAGATTGCCACCCAGTTCTTCGACGAGCCCGACATTCACTGGACCTACATCGACTTCTCAGCGGCGATGGTGAAGCAGTTTCAGGAAAACCTCCGGGGGACTGCACTAGGCAAGAATGCGGACGTGATCATTGAAGACATCCACGCCGTCCACGAGAGACTCGATGGACGAACCTTCGACGTCGTCCTGATGTCACTGGTTCTGTCGTCAATGCCAGCCGCTCCCGACTTGGGTGCGCTAGCACGACTGCTTGATCCCAAGGGACGACTGATTGTTGCCGACATCAATCCGGTGTACACCCACCTCAATCCGTACTACGCCCTGATTGTGCATGGCCAAAGGCTTGCTCTGCGTACCAACCCCGTAAATCCACTCGGCCTATCGAAGGAGGCCCACGACGTCGGTCTGGCCAGACTGGAACTCGAAGGCATTGGGACAAAGGACCAAAGCTATTCCTTCGTTGAAGTATTCGAGAGAGTGCCATGAGACTCGTCACGCAGGCCCCCTGCAGGCGCTGACTTCAACTGTTTGCCGGGATCACGATCCGATGGCGAAAGAATCCTCACTGATCACCCACCCTGACCGACTGTGCCTGGACATCAAAGTAGTAGTTGCGGCCCTCCGCCATGACCGCACGTACGCCTCTCCGTCGCGTGACCGTCGACTCGGGTCATCCCCTTGTCCATTCCTCACCCGCGGGCGTCAGAAAGCGTTTGACCATGCTGCCGCCGGGGCGGAGCGTCTGACCACATCCCCGATGCGCGTGCACGGACGGACAGTCATACCGCCGCGAAATCTCTCGCGCGCGTGGTGCTCTCGTGGGCCGCCTTGGCGCGGAGGCCGGAGCGCAAGTTAGCAAGTTAGCAAAATGTGGGATTAAGCCGCAGTCCCCATGCCGAGGGCTCCACGCGGCTCAGTCGACTGCTCGGAGGCGAACGGTGTCTAAATCGACCCCGAACCGCCACTCCTGCGTGACGCGGTCTACGACCTTGAAGTCCGCGACGACAGTCAGGGTGTTAGCCGTTGACCTGCTCGGAGGCGGAGAATCGCCGAACCGGCCCCGAAGTACGGCGGCACCCTCGAGTTCTTCGGGGATGAGCGATCCTGCACCGGCATCGTTATACGACAGCCAGTAGTGCTGATAGACACCAGGATTTCCGAAGTAGTAGTGACGCACGTGGCCCGTTCGTCGTGCACCCACCCACGAGGCCTCGTCTACTCCTCCATCGACCTGTTGAATGGCTGTGCGACCCAGTTGCACCGCGTCAGAAAATGACCACCACCTCACGGGCGGGCTGCTCAGCTGAGCGTGACTCAGACGGGTGGCGTCAATCCACAGACGTCTATCAGTGACGGTGACACTAAAGGACACGACGGTATTGCCGCGGTAAACGACACTTACCCAGCACCCAGCAAGTCGGTAGGCACTTGTCTCAAGGTCATCGTCTGCGGTCATGAATTGAGGTGCGCCGAGGAGTGAGTCAACGAAGACGCGACTGCTCCCACAAGCCAGCTGGTCGACCGTGTCCTGCTGCACCCGCCGTTGGCCGAGGGTGTATCTCCAAGTCTTGCGAGCCAGCCTTATGGCAAGAAGTACCGCGCCACCCACGGCGACGAAGGC
The DNA here is from genome assembly GCA_030447865.1 of Nocardioidaceae bacterium. Taxonomy (GTDB): domain Bacteria; phylum Actinomycetota; class Actinomycetes; order Propionibacteriales; family Nocardioidaceae; genus JAUJOE01. The sequence goes on along the minus strand of JAUJOD010000008.1, from coordinate 457 downwards.
TGCCGCGTACTCGAACCCTCTCCCTACACCACTCCACTCCAAGTTCACCGCAACATCCTCTCGCTCGCCACTCAGCAAGGGTCAATCGCGTCCAAGTGCGCAGACATGTTGCCACTGAACGTCGGACTTGCCGCGACGAGTTTTGAGAAGGCGCGTCCGCCCGCCGGTCGCGTGGAAATGACGCCGGGTGCTGCGCCAGAGAGCGCGGGCTAGCGTCGCCAGGAGGTGCCTCACCGTGTGTGCGGCGATCCGTGGCTGGGGCTTGGCCCCAGATCGCCAGCGAGGCCCTAGATGACGTCAACCACCGCGCTGCTGCCGTTCCAGCCCGACGCTATGACACCCGCCCAGCTCGCGGCCGTGTCTTACCTTGCCCGGTACACCGGCCAGACACACACCTGTACGGCTCTGTTGCGTTGTTTGGTCGCGGGACATGCCAAGCCGAGACTCGGGAACTGTT